>CAVTGX010000004.1:0-1070893 GCA_963734405.1 uncultured Actinomycetes bacterium | reverse complement strand
GACCCGAAGCTGGGCGACCCGGTCGGCGCCTGCCGCATGTGCCTGGTCAAGGTCGAGGGGATCCCCAAACTCCAGACCTCCTGTTCGACCCCGGTGCGCGAGGGGATGGTCGTCCACACCCGCACCGAGCAGGTCAAGCACGCGCAGAGCGCGGTGGTCGAGTTCCTACTCGTCAACCACCCGCTCGACTGCCCCGTCTGCGACAAGGGCGGCGAGTGCCCGCTTCAGGACATCTCGATGGGCTGGGGCCCGGGCAAGAGCCGGGCGATCGACGAAAAGCGCCACTTCCGCAAGCCGGTCGAGCTCTCGCCGCTGATCGCGATCGACCGCGAGCGCTGCATCCTCTGCTACCGCTGCGTGCGCTTCAGCCAGGAGGTCTCCGAGGACGCCGAGCTTCAGCTGCTGGAGCGCGGCGACCGCACCTTCGTCGGCACCTTCGACGACCGTCCCTACGTCGCCCCCTTCCACGGCAACATCACCGAGCTCTGCCCGGTCGGGGCGCTGACCAGCTACACCTACCGCTTCCGCGCCCGTCCCTGGGACATCGAGCAGGCGGGCTCGGTCTGCACCCTGTGCCCGAGCCAGTGCAACGTCAGCTTCACCGTCCGCGACGAGAAGGTGAAGCGGGTGCTGGGCCGCGACAACGCCGAGGTCGACGACGGCTGGCTCTGCGACCGCGGGCGCTACGGCTTCGAGATGTTCGCCGAGGAGGCGCGGATCGCCGGGCCGCGGCTGAAGGGCGGCGCCGAGGTCGGCTGGGAGCGGGCGATCGAGACCGCCGCGGCGGGCCTGAAGGCGGCCGGGGGCAGGGTCGCGGCGATCGTCGGCGACGCCTCCAACGAGGAGGGCCACCTGGTCCAGCGCATCGTGCGCGAGGCCCTCGACTCCCCCCACGTCGACTCGCGCCCCTCGCGCGGGGCCGGCCGCGAGGCGCTCGTCCGCCTCAACCGGCCCGAGCTCTCCGCTCGCGTCCGCGACATCGACGAGGCCGACGCGATCCTCGTCCTCGGCACCGACCCGCTGCACAGCTCGCCGATCCTCGACCTGCGCGTCCGCAAGGCGATCCGCCGGGGCGGCGCCCGCCTCGCGGTCGCCTCCGAGCGCCCGACCGCGCTCGACGGCGGCGCCGAGGCGGCGGTCCGCTACGCCCCCGGCGGCGCCACCCTCTTCCTCTCCGAGCTCGCCGCCGCCCTGCGCTCCAACGCGGAGAGCGCCGCCTCCCCGGTCGCCGAGATGCTGAGCGGCGCCGAGCGGATCGTGATCGTCTGGGGAGAGCGGATCTGCCGCGAGGGCGACGGAGCGCCGCGGGAGCTGCTCGACGTCGCCTCGGCCCTGAACCTGGCCGCCGGCGAGGGCTCGGGCCTGCTCGAGGTCCCCGACTTCGCCAACGCCAGGGGCCTGCGGGAGGCGGGCTGCCTCCCCGATGCCGGACCGGGCCTCGCCGAGGCCCCGATCGGGATGGGGACCGAGCAGATCCGCGCCGCCCTGGAGTCGGGTGAGCTGAGCGCCCTGATCCTCTTCGGCGTCGACCCCCTGCGCGACTTCCCCGACACCAGGGCCTGGGAGGCGGCGCTGACCGCCTGCGATCACCTGGTCGTCTTCTCGATGCACGAGAACGCCACCGCGGCCAAGGCCGACGTGCTGTTTCCGCTGGAGACCCACGCCGAGAAAGACGGCACCGTCACCCACCCCGACGGCCGCCTCCAGCGAGTCCGCCCCAGCGCCTCGCGCCCCGGCGACATCCGTCCCAACTGGCAGGTCCTCGCCGACCTCTCGTCAGCCCTCGGCCACGACACGGGGATCACCTCCCAGCCGTCGACCTTCGCCGCCCTCGCCGAAGCGGTCCCCTTCTACAAAGGCATCGACGACTCGGCCATCGGGGGCCGAGGCATCCGTTGGCAGGACACCCCAGCCTCCGCATCAGCCCCAACCCCAGGAAGCAAGGACCTCGGAGCCGGTAGGGCGAGCGAGCCTGGGTCGCCGGACACTCAGCGCGGAGCGCCAGACGCAACCTCGGAGGCGGGGGACGACACTCGCGGAGTCGCGTCCGCCGACCCAGGCTCGCTCGCCCCCACCGTCCCAGAGACCGCCGCCACCCCCCTGACCCTGGGCACCTACCGCGACCTATGGGCCGGCCCAATCACCGAGCTGAACCCGCCGCTGAGGTTCCTGCGGCCGCAGCAGCGGCTGGAGATCTCGTTGGCCGACGCCGAGCGCCTGGGCTTGAAGCAGGGCGACGCGGTGCGGGTGAGCCAGAACGGCTCCAGTGTCGAGGCCTCGGTGCGGATCAGAGAACGTGTGCGGGAGGGCGTCTGCTTCCTGATCGAGGGCACCGAGGAGGGCAACGCGAACGCGCTGCTGAACGGCGGCCCGGTCTCCGTCGAGATCGCCAGGCTGGAAGGCGCGCGCTCATGATCCCCCTCGCCGACACGACCTTCGTCGAAGCCACCTGGATCATGGTCGTCAAGTCGCTGGCGATCTTCGCCGTCATCTTCGGCATCCTGCCGCTGCTGACGGTGCTGGAGCGCAAGCTGATCGGCCGCTTCCAGCACCGCTACGGCCCCAACCGGGTCGGCCCGTTCGGGATCCTCCAGCCGCTTGCCGACGTCGGCAAGCTGATCTCCAAGGAGTCCTTCCGCCCCGCCAACGCGATCCCGACCCTGTTCATCCTGGGGCCGCTGCTGCCTGTCCTCTCCGGCGTCCTCGCCCTCGCGATCATCCCCTGGGGCGACGTTCAGGACGGCGTCGGCCTCTACGGGATCGACGTCCCGATCGGCATCCTCTACTTCTTCGCCGTCGGCTCGATCGCCTTCTACGGGCTGCTGCTGGGCGGCTGGTCCTCGGGCTCCAAATACAGCCTGCTCGGGGCGATGCGCTCGGCCGCGCAGCTGATCTCCTACGAGGTCTCGATGGGCCTCGCCCTGCTCGGCGTGGTGATGATGAGCGGCTCGCTCTCGCTGGTCAGCGTCGTCCACTCCCAGGGCGACATCTGGTTCGTCGTCCCCCAGTTCGTCGGCTTCCTGATCTTCATGCTGGCCGGGTTCGCCGAGACCAACCGGACCCCGTTCGACATGCCCGAGGCCGACGCCGAGCTGGTCCAGGGGTTCATGACCGAGTACGGCGGCATGCGCTTCGGCTCCTTCCTGCTGGTCGAATACATGGAGATCCTGGTCGTCTCGGGGATCGCCGCGGCGATGTTCCTCGGCGGCTGGATGGGACCCGGCCCCGGCTGGCTGGACCCGATCTGGATGCTGGCCAAGATGCTCGGCCTGGTCCTGCTCTTCATCTGGGTGCGGGCGACCCTGCCGCGCCTGCGCTACGACCAGCTGATGACCCTGGGCTGGAAGGTCCTGCTGCCGCTGGCGACCCTGAACGTCCTGGTCACCGCCGTCCTGGTGGTGACGACGTGACCGGGTGGGCCGCCTTATTGGGCCTATGGGGGGATAAAGCGGCCCAACGGGGGGCATCGTGACCTTCGATCCCAAGTCCGCCCCCTACCTGGACTCGATCGACGTGGTCGAGGTCCAGCGCGGGCCCGAGCCCGGCGGCGTCGGCGGCGCCTACCGCGCCTTCGGCGAGACCCTGCGCGGGCTGAAGACGACGATGGCGCGCCTGATCGAGGGGCCGCTGACGATCGAGTACCCGGAGGAGAAGACGCCCGTCTACCCGCGCTTCCGCGGGCGTCACAAACTGCACCGCTTCGAGGACACGGAGCTGGAGAAGTGCGTCGGCTGCTCGCTCTGCGCGGCCGCCTGTCCCGCCGACTGCATCCGCGTCGTCGCGGCGGAGAACATCCCGGGCGAGCGGGTCTCCGCCGGCGAGCGCTACGCCGCCGTGTATGAGATCAACCTCTCGCGCTGCATCTTCTGCGGCTATTGCGAGATCGCCTGCCCCTTCGACGCGATCACGATGGGCCACGACTACGAGATGGCCGACTACGGGCGCGACGACCTCATCTTCACCAAGGAGATGCTCCTGGCCGAGTCGATCGAGCGCACGCCGCTGAAAGGCGAGGGCGAGTGAGCGCGCGCCTAGGAGGGATCCGGCCGGACCAGGACCGTGTCCACCACCGGGATCACCTCGTCGGCGGGCAGACCGGCGCGCTGGGCGTGCTCGCGGACCGCCTCGGGGCCGCTCGCCTGGTAGATGCAGACCGTGCCGACCGAGCCGCCGCCCTCCTCGAGGACGTAGCTGCGAATCCAGCGGATGTCGTCGGACATCTCCTCGTCGCCGACCTTGGCCGAGCGGGCCGCGGCCTCCTCGAGGTCAGCCGGGCTCTTCCAGCCGCTCCGTCTGAGAATCACGTAGGTGTTCATTTCTCCTCCTCGCGCTGCGTCGGGGTCGAGTCCACTGCGACCACCAAAACACAGGCCCCCCGATTGGTCAACCCGACTTGGGGCGGAGCCTGATGGAAGCGGTGCTCTTCTTCGCGGCCGCGATCGGCGCGCTCGGCGGCGCCCTGGGCGTGATCGCCATGCGCAACCCCTTCTACAGCGTGCTGGCGCTGATCGCCCACCTGTTTTCGCTCGCCGTCCTCTTCCTGCTGCTGACCTCGGCCTTCGTCGCCGCGGCGCAGGTGGTCGTCTACGCGGGCGCGGTGATGGTCCTCTACGTCTTCGTGGTCGCCTACGTGGGAGGCGGCGGCGAGTCGGCATGGGAGCCGATCCCCGGCCAGCAGTTCCTCGCCCCGCTGCTCGGGATCGCCCTCTTCGTCGAGCTCTCCATAGCCGTCCTCTCCTCCTCCCTGCTCGCTCTCGGCACCCAAGGCCCCAAGGTAGGCGCCGGCTTCGGCAACCCCGCGGCCATAGGCCGCCTGCTCCTCGAAAAGTTCCTCCTCCCCTTCGAGGCCTCCTCGATCCTCCTGCTCCTGGCCGCGGTCGGAGCGATCGTCCTAGCTGGACGTAATCGCGACCTCGGACCCGACGAGGGGGCCGGCGGCCCCTCCGAACGTTTTGCGCGTTCGGGGCCAGGGGCAAATGCAGTTAGCCCCGGCGCAACCTCCCCGAATGCGAGTGAGGAGGGGTCGCCGGCCCCCTCGCCCGCTGGAGGCCTCCCATGAGCGTGGAGTGGTACATCGTCCTCTCCAGCCTGCTGTTCGCGACGGGAGCCGTCGGCATCCTGATCCGGCGCAGCCCGATGGTGATCCTGCTCTGCCTGGAGCTGATGCTGAACGCCGGCAACCTGGCGCTGGTCGCCTTCAGCCGCATGGTCGGCAACCAGCAGGGGCAGGTGTTCGCGATCGTGGTGATGGTCGTCGCCGCCTGCGAGGTGGTCGTCGGTCTCGGCCTGATCGTCGCCCTCTTCCGCCGCCGGCTGCCGCTCAACGTCGACGACCTGAGGGAGCTGCGAGGGTGAGCGCGACCGCCTGGGCCTGGCTGGTCCTGCTCTTCCCCCTGCTCGGCTCGGTCGTCGTCGCGCTCGGCTTCCGCGCGCTGCCGGCGCGGGTCGCCGGGGCGATCGGCACCGCCTCGATCGGGCTCGCCTTCGCCTGCGGCGTGGCGGCGCTGATCAGCCTGCTCGGCGACTCTCCCGAGGCCCGCCACCACGCCTCCTCGCTGTGGGACTACGCCAGCGCCGCCGGCATCGAGATCAAGTTGGGGATCTTCGTCGACCCGCTCTCGGTTTTCATGGTCCTGGTCGTCACCGGCGTCTCGACTCTGATCCACCTCTACTCCTACGGCTACATGCGCTCCGACGAGGGCTACCACCGTTTCTTCAGCTACCTCAACTTCTTCGTCTTCTCGATGCTGCTGCTGGTGCTCGCCGGCAACTTCGTGCTGCTGATCGTCGGCTGGGCCTTCGTCGGCTTCGCCTCCTACGCGCTGATCAGCTTCTGGTACCGCCGCGCGACCGCGACCCGGGCGGGGATGAAGGCCTTCGTGATCAACGTGGTCGGCGACATCGGCCTGGTCCTCGCCGCCTTCCTGATCTTCCGCGAACTGGGGACCTTCGAATACGGCCAGGTCTTCGCCCGGGCGCCCCACGCCTTCCACACCAACGAGTGGACCGTGACCGCGATCTGCCTGCTGCTGCTGGTCGGCGCCTTCGCCAAGTCGGCGCAGCTGCCGCTCCACACCTGGCTGCCCGACGCGATGGAGGGACCGACCCCGGTCTCCTCGCTGATCCACGCGGCGACGATGGTCACCGCCGGCGTGTACCTGATCGCCCGCACCCACATCCTCTTCGTCCTCGCCCCCACCGCCGCCGACATCGCCGCCTTCGTCGGCCTGGCGACGCTGCTGGTGGCGGGCACGATCGCCCTGGTGATGACGGATCTGAAGCGGGCGATCGCCTACTCGACCATGAGCCAGATCGGCTACATGGTCGTCGGCGTCTCGATCGGCGCCTACAGCGCCGGCATGTTCCACCTGATGACCCACGCCTTCTTCAAGGCGCTGCTGTTCATGGCGGCCGGCTCGATCATCGCCGCGATGGCCAACGAGCAGAACATCGACCGGATGAGCGGCTTCGGGCGGGCGATGCGATTCACCTCGGTCGCGATGCTCTGCGGCGGCCTCGCCCTGGCCGCCTTCCCGGGCACCTCCGGCTTCTTCTCCAAGGACGAGATCCTCGCCTACGCGACCGACCGGGGCGGGATGTACCTGATCTTCACCGTGCTCGGCTACCTCGGCGCCCTGCTCACCGCCGTCTACACCTTCCGCCTGATCTTCCGCGTCCTCCCCGGCCGGCCCTGCGCGGAGGCGCGGGAGCTGATCGACACCGGGCACGTCGCCCACGAGCAGCCGCGCAACCCCGCCAGCGGGGAGCTCGAGGACACCGACGTCGGCTTCCCCGGCGCCGAGCACCACATCGCCGAGCAGTCCTTCTCGATGCGGGCGGCGATGGCAGTGCTCGCCTTCCTCGCCCTCTTTGCCGGCCTGGTCCAGGTGCCCGGCCTCGACGAGACGGTCACCAACTTCCTCGACCCGGTCTTCGCCGACTCGCCGCTGGCCGCGATCCATCCCTCGGTGGCGGCCTCCTGGGTCGGACTGGCGATCGGCGCCGCGATCTCGGTCGCCGGCATCGGGATCGCCTACTGGGCCTACGTGCTGGCGCCCGGGGTCCCGGCCGCGCTGATCCGCCGCCTCGGGCCGCTGCACACCTTCCTCGTCAACAAGTGGTACTTCGACGAGGCGATCGACGTCCTCGTCGTGCGGCCGGCGCTGGCGGTCGGGCGCTTCGCCAACGGGGTCTTCGAGCGCCTCGTCGTCGACGGCATCGTCAGCGGCACCGAGGAGACGGTGCGCGGCGCCGGCGGCGTCGTCCGCGCCGTGCAGAACGGCTTCGTCCGCAGCTACGCGCTGCTCCTCGTCGTCGGCTTCGCCGGCCTCGCCCTCTACTTCCTGCTGAGCAGCTCATGAGAGGACCGGCCCGATGATCAACTCGCTGCTCTGGACCCCGCTCCTCTTCGGCGCCGTCGGGCTGCTCGTGCCCAGGCGCTGGGCCGGCTGGTGGGCGGTACTCGGGACCGTGGTCACGCTGGGGATCGCGATCTCCCTGCTGGCCGGCTTCGACAGCGCCAACTCCGGCCTTCAGGACGCCGTCGACGTCTCCTGGATCTCCGGGCTCGGCGTCGACTACAGCCTCGGGATCGACGGGCTGAACGTCTTCCTGGTGCTGCTGACGGCGGTGCTGTGGACCGGCGGCACGGCCTTCGCCGCCTTCCGCGAGCAGGCGCGCCCGCGGCTCTTCTTCTTCGCCATGCTGGTCGCCGAGACGGCGACGCTGGGCTCCTTCCTCGCCCAGGACCTGCTCCTCTTCGTCCTCTTCTTCGACCTGATGCTGGTCCCGTTCTACTTCCTCTTCGGAGCCTGGGGGAGCGACCGCGAGGGCGGCCCGACCGCCTCAGCGGCGACGCTGAAGATGATCGTCTACACGCTGATCGGCTCGCTGCTGATGCTGGTCGCGGCGGTCGCCACCGCGATCGTCTCCGCCGACGGCGGCCACCTCACCTTCTCGATCGCGGCGATCCAGCAGCAGGGCATCGGGACCGGCAGCCAGCGCTGGATCTTCTGGTTCTTCGCCGCCGCCTTCCTGGTCAAGATGCCGGCCTTCCTCCTGCACGGCTGGATGCCGGACGCCTATCGGGCGGCGCCGCTGCCGGCGCTGGCGGTCTTCTCCGGCGTCCTGGCGAAGGTCGGCGCCTATGGCTTCCTGCGGATCGTGCTGCCGCTCTTCCCGGCCGCGACGATCGAATTTCAGGAGGTGGTCCTGGTGATCGCGCTGGCCTCGATCCTCTACGGCTCGGTGATGGCCTTCACCCAGACCAACGTCAGGCTGATCGCCGGCTACTCCTCGGTGGCGCAGCTCGGCTTCATCACCGCCGGGATCTTCGCCCTGCGCCCCGACGGCGCCGACGGGGCGGTCCTCCAGATGGTCAACCACGGCCTCGTGGTGGCGCCGATCTTCATCATCGTCGCCGTCCTGGCAGAGCGCACCGGCACCGAGGACATCCGCCAGATGGGCGGGATGGCGCTGCGGGCGCCGGTCCTGGCGGCGCTGTTTTTGATCGTCGCCCTGGCCACCCTGGCGATGCCGGGCTCGGCCAACTTCATCGGCGAGTTCTACATCCTCAACGGCCTCTTCCAGGCGAAGATCGTCTTCGCCTTCGTCGCCATCAGCGGCGTCGCGATGTCGGCCTACTACGCGCTGCGGCTCTACCAGCGCACGATGCACAACCGCCTGCCCGACGGGGTGGCCTCGCGGGAGATCGGGCTGCGCGACGGCCTCGTGCTGGCGCCGCTTGTCCTCTGCATCCTCGGCCTCGCCCTCTACCCGCAGCTGATCCTGCGCCGCACCGCCCCCACGGTCCAGCAGACGGTGGCGAAGGTGACCGGCGGACCCGCCCCCCAGGCGCAGTTGGCGAAGCGATGACCTTCCACGCCCCACACGTCGACTACGCCGGGATCTCGCCCGCGATCGCGCTGACGGTCGGCCTCTGCGTCGTCCTGATGACGGCGGTCTTCAAGCCGCTGCGGCGGACCGCGCCGGCGCTGACCCTCGCGACCCTGGCGGCGGCCGCCGGGCTGCTGATCTGGCAGTGGGGCGATCCCAAGGACCTGATCTCCGGGGCGATGCGACTCGACGACCTGGCGATCTCAATCTCCCTGATCGCGATCCTCACCGCCGCCTTCTGCGTCGCGCTCTCGGTCGGCGAGCCGGCCGCCGAGGAGGCCGGGCGCGGCGAGTACCACGCGCTGCTGCTCGGCTCGGTGCTGGGGATGACGCTGCTGGCGGCGGCCGAGAACCTGGTCACCTTCTTCGTCGCGATCGAGACCCTCTCGATCCCGCTCTACATCCTCTGCGCGGCGAACGTGCGCCGGGAGGGATCGCTGGAGTCGGGGCTGAAGTACCTGATCGTTGGCTCGCTTGGCTCGGCGACGCTGCTCTACGGGATGGCCTTCCTCTACGGCGGCACCGGCTCGACCGACTTCGCCGGGATCGCGGCCGGGATCGCCCACAACGGCGTGCTCGGCGACCCGCTGATCCTGATCGGGATCGCGATGGCCGCCGTCGGCCTCGCCTTCAAGGCCTCGATCGCCCCCTTCCACCAGTGGACGCCGGACGTCTACGAGGGCGCGCCGACCCCGATCACGGCCTTCATGGCGGTCGCCACCAAGGCGGCGGCCTTCGCCGTCTTCCTGCGCTTCTTCGACGTCGCCCTCGGCCCCCAGGCGAACGAGTGGCAGCCTGCGCTGGCGGCGCTGGCGGCGATCTCGATCGTGGTCGGCAACCTCGGCGCCCTCGGCCAGGACTCGCTGAAGCGGCTGCTCGGCTACTCCGGCGTCGCCCAGGCCGGCTACATGCTGGGCGGGGTTGTCGTCGCCTCGCGGGCCGGCGCCAGCTCGCTGGTCTTCTACCTCGCCGCCTACGCCTTCATGAACCTGGCGGCGTTCGCGGTCGTGGTCGCGCGCGAGCGCGAGACGCCGTTCGGGGACGACATCCGCTCGGTCCGGGGGCTGGGCCGGGAGCGACCGCTGCTGGCCTGGCCGCTGACGATCTCGATGCTGGCGCTGGCCGGGCTGCCGGCGACGGCGGGCTTCATCGGCAAGCTCTACCTGATCGAGGCGCTGGTCGAAGGCGACTACACCTGGCTCGCGGTCTTCATCGCGGTCGGGACGATGATCTCCCTCGCCTACTACCTGCGGGTCGTCGCGGCGATGTGGATGCGGCCCGGCGGCGAAGCCGCGACCGCCGCGACCCCGGCCATCGCCGGCGCCTCCCCCGAGGCCGACCCGATCGACGCCGAGGCGGGCGGGCGGGCGCACCTGGTGGCCCCCGCTCTGCTGGCCGCGGCGGCGACGATCTTCTTCGGCATCGTCCCGCAGCCCCTGGTCGAGTTCGCCTCGCACGCCGGCGCCTCGCTCTTCGGATAGGCAGAGCGCATAGGCGTCCTGCTCACCACCGGCGCGATCGTCGCCGCCGTCGCGGTCGGCGTCGCCTCGGAGCGGCGCTGGCCGCGGGGGGCGGCGCTGGCCTCCCGCCGCGCCCTGATGCTGCTGCTCTACGTGCTGCTGCCGCCGGTGATCTTCTTCAACATCGCCGCCAGCCACGTCGACCTCGCCCACGGCGTCGGCCTGGCGCTGGGGATCGTCGCCTCCTCGCTGGGCGCGTTCGGCGCCTGGTGGGTGGCGAGCCGCGTCCTGCACCTGGACGCGCCGAAGACGGGAGCGGTGGTCTGCGCCGTGCTCTGCGTCAACACCGGCTACCTCGGCTACCCGCTGACCGTGGCGCTGCTCGGCCGCCACCAGCTCTCGACCGCCGTGCTCTACGACGTGCTGGTCAGCGGGCCGTCCCTGCTGCTCGGCGCCTTCGCCGTCGGCGCCGCCTTCGGGACCGAGGCGGGGGAGAGCCCGCGCCAGCGCGTGCGCGCCTTCTTCACCCGCAACCCGCCGCTCTACGCCGCGATCGCCGGCCTGCTCGCCCCGTCGGCGCTGGCCCCGGGCGCCCTGGTCGACGCCTCCCAGGCGCTGATCGTCGCCATCCTCCCGATCGGCTTCTTCGCGGTCGGCGCGACCCTGGCCGAGAACGCCGAGCACGGCGCGCTGCCGATGCCGCCTCCCCTCAGCCGGCCGGTGCTGGTCGCCCTGGTCTCCCGGCTGGCGGTCGTGCCGGCGCTGCTGATGCTGCTCGCCGCACCGCTGATCGACCTGCCCGCCGCCTACCGCCTGCTCTCGGCGATGCCCTCGGGCCTCAACTCGATGGTCGTCGCCCACGCCTACGGGCTCGACATGGAGATCACCGCCGAGGCGGTCACCTGGTCGACCGCGATAGTCGTCGCCGCTGCCCTAGTCTCGTTGCTGTTCTGATGCTGCAACACGTCGGGATCGAGCTGGAGCGCGCCGACGTCCCCCGCGCCGTCGAGTTCTTCTCCCTGCTCGGCTTCGAGCGGGTTGAGCCGCCGCCGAGCCTGGCCGAGGACTTCACCTGGCTCCAGCGCGACGGGACCCAGGTCCACCTGATGCACGAGCCGCGCCCAACCGTCCCTCCCCGCGCCCATCTCGCCGTGGTCGTACCCGACTTCGAGGCGACGCTCGAGAGGCTGGCGGAGCGCGGGTTCGAGGTCGAGCGCCGCCGCGAGCACTGGGGCGCGCCGCGCGCCCTCGCCACCGCCCCCGGCAGCCACCGGGTCGAGCTGATGGCGGCACCGCCGACCTGACACCGGCGTCCCGGGCCGCGGTTACGATGCGCCGGATGCGCTACCCGGTCGAGGACTTCACCCCCGAGGAGCAGGCGATCCTCGCTCCCCACTTCACCAACCTGGACCGGCCGGTGTTCGCTCTGGTCAACCTGCCGGAGACCGTCAAGGGGGCGCTTTTTGCCCGCTATTCGCGATATTCGGGGACGGTCCGGCGCCTCTACCTGGAGGAGTTCGCCGCCGACGCGCCGGCGGGCGGGCGGCCCTTCGACGCCGAGGAGGGAGCGCGGGCGGCGCAGCTGTACGAGCGGGTCTTCGTCGGCTTCGGCGACGACTCGATCGCCCAGGTCGGCGGTGCTCATATCGCCTGCGAGTGGGCCTCCAACGTCCTCACCAAGCTGCTCCAGCGCGGCCGCCTCGCCGCCTACCTGGAGCAGTCGACCCGCTACATCCCCTACGACAAGCCGCTGCCCGAAAGCGCCGGCGGCGGCTACCGCTACTACCGCGACGAGGAGCTCGGGCCTGAGTTCGGCCGGGCGATGGACGAGCTGTTCGCAATCTACTCGCGCTCGCTGGAGCGGGTCGAGAGCTGGGCGGCCGAACAGTGGCCGCGCGGCGACGCCGAGCCCGAGGCGGCCTGGCGCCGCTCGATCCGAGCCAAGGCGCTGGACCTGCTGCGCGGGCTGCTGCCGGCGGCGACGCTCAGTCACGTCGGCATCTACGCCTCCGGCCAGGCCTACGAGCAGCTGATCCTGCGCCTGATGGCCTCGCCGCTGCCGGAGGCGCGCGAGTACGGCGGCATGATCCTGGCCGAGCTTCAGCGGGTGATGCCGAGCTTCGTCTCCCGCGTGCGGCGGCCCGACCGCGGCGGCGAGTGGGTCTCCTACCTGGAGCGCCGGCGAGAGCAGACCGAGGGCTGGGTGGCGCGGCTCGGCCTCGACCGCCGCGGCGCCGGGGCCGAGGCCCCCTCGGTCGAGCTGATCCACGTCGACGGCAGCGAAGAGGACCTCCTCGCCGCCTGCCTGTTCGAGGCGGCAAACGTGCCGGAGACCGAGATCCTCGCCCGCATCGACGTCCTCGACCGCTCCGAGCGCGCCGAGCTGCTGGGGGCCCTGGCCGGCGAGCGCGCCAACCGCCGCCACCGCCCCGGCCGCGGCTTCGAGGCGCTGCGCTACCGCTTCGAGATCGTCTCCGACTACGGCGCCTTTCGGGACCTACAGCGCCACCGGATGCTGACCTGCCAGTGGCAGCGGCTCGGCCCCGACCTCGGTGCCGGGGTGCCGGCGGAGCTGCGCGAGGCCGGCGCCGCCGGCGAGTTCGAACGCGGCCTGGAGACCTCGCGGAACGAGTACGAGCGCCTCCTCGCCGCTGGCCTGCGCGAGCAGGCGCCCTACGCGCTCAGCCTCGCCTACCGGATCCGCTACACCCTGGACCTCAACGCCCGCGAGGCGATGCACCTGATCGAGCTGCGCTCCGGCCGCGAGGGCCACCCCACCTACCGCGCCGTAGCCCAGGCCATGCACGAGCGAATCGCCGCCGTGCACCCCGGCGTCGCCGCGGCGATGACCCACGTCGACACCTCGGAGGAGCCGCGGCTGGAGCGGATCCTCAGTGAGATCCGGACGCATCGCAAGCGGGCCGGCGGGGCGGTCTGAGTAGGGGCTTCGCTTAACTTTTTTGGGATCGGTGCAGGCCGTCCGAGGTTGCGGCCGGCAAAAAAGTACAAGACGCTTCGCCCCTACTCAGACCGCCCCGCCGGACCCGGCTGGCTAGTCGCGCTGCTTGCGCTTTCTGCGTTCAGGTTGGGAGCCGTCGGTTTGGGTGTCGCCGATTTCCAGCTCCGGGTTCTCCGGTTCCAGTTCCTCCGCGGCCTTTTGGCCCGGGGACGGCCAGGGGACGGCTTCGCCCGCTGCCCAGGCCGGTGGGCGGCCGCCGGGTAGCCAGCCCGCGAACAGCAGGCCCATGTAGACGAGCCAGACCATCGGCAGCAGGATGAACTGGATCAGCACCGCCACCCCGAGAGCCATTCCGAGCGATGCCCAGAAGCGGCCGAGGAGGCCGGTTCGCATCGCCCACAGGCAGGTGTAGAAGAAGGCGATGGCGATCCCCAGCGCCCCCGCCAGGCCGAAGCCCGTGGCGGCGCCGGTCAGGGAGGCTTCGGTCAGCGCGTTGGAGGCTTCGTCGTCCTCGGTCTTCCTCGTTTCGCACGCCGCCAGCGGCGTTTCCCCCTTGGCCGGTTCGAATTCTTCGCCGAAGGGCTTCGCCCCTTCGTCCTTGCGCTGGGAAACGCATTCTTCGTTCGCCTTCTTCGCCGAGAGGGTCGACTTGGCTTCGCCGGCGACGAACTGGTCCGCGCCTTCGCTTTTGGCCCCGGCGCCGATCACGGTCGAGGCGGCCAGGAACAGGGGCGCGACGACGATCAGGCCGACCAGCTGGGCGCGGATCCGGCCGCTGCGCGCCTGACCAGCGCGGAACAGGTAGAAGAGCGGGACCGCGAAGAGCGCGAAGCCGAGCCCCTGGAGGACTCCCAGAAGCGTCACCGAGGAGCTGTGCTCGTGGGCCGCCCGCAGGATCGCGGCGCTGCCTTCCCCTCCCCCGCCGATGTGACCGGCAACCGCGCCGGCCGCGATCAGGGCGACGACCGCCAGCAGCGTCAGCGCCGCGGCGGGCAGCGCCCAGCGCCTCTCCCAGGCGAGGACCTCCTCCTTGCTCCTGTTCAACTCAACCCCTCTCGTGGAAATAGAACTGGGGCAGCGCCCCTTCGATCACGTCCTGCGTCATCTTCTGCGCCACCTCGAGGTTTCCGCTGCGAACGGCGATGTCATCGAGGGTGACGATGCCGGCCAGGGCCTCGCCGGCGACCACCGGAAGGCGCCGGACCCGGTGGGTGACCATCAGCGCCGCCGCCTCGTCCAGCTCCATCTCCGGCTCGCCGCAGATCAGCGGGCGGGAGGCGAAGGCGTCGACCGGCTCTTGCGGCGAGGCGCCCTCGGCGAGGGTGCGGAGAGCCAGGTCGCGGTCGGTGACCATCGCCACCGGGCTGCCGGCCGGATCGACCACCACGACCGAGCCGACCCGGTGGTCGCGCATCAGCCGCGCGACGTCGACCGCGCTCGTCTCCGGCGCGGCGGTGACGACGCCCGCGGTCATGATCTCGCTGAGCCGCACGGGCCGTACGCTATCGGCATCGCATCGTCATTTCGCCAGCCGCTCGGGAGGGGCGTACCGCGTTCCCCTCTTGCGACCCTGGCGTACGAGGCGGCCCTCCTTGACCAGTTCGTTCAGCAGGCCGAGTGCATCGACTCGGTCTAAGCCCGTTCTCGCTCTCACGCCGGTGTTGGTCACAGGCTCTTCCTCGGCCAGGGAGAGAATGAGGTCCTTGAGCTCCTGGCGCTCAAGCCGCAGCCCCGCCGGCGGTTCCAGATCTCCTTCGAGGACGTAGACCGCGCCGCCGCGCTCACCCAGCTGAGTGAGGAAACCGGCGTCCCGCAGGCGCTGAAGGGAGTGGGTGGCGGTGAAGCGGTCGACGTGCGCGAGCTCTCTGACCCGAGCATTCGTCAGCTCCTCCCCACGCGCCGCGTGAACCAGGAGGATCCGGTCCATACGCTCGATCTCCCCGCGTGCCTCGATCTCGCGAACCCACGCCCGCTCCTGCGCGGTGACGCCTCCGCGAACCGGAAGGCTCACCTCGACCGAATGGCCGGTGTCCTCGAAGGCCGGCGGGTCGAGCAGCTCCTCCATCATCGAATCCTGCATGACGTCAACCCCGCGGCCCTGGTCCTCCGCCAACCTGAAGCGCCGCATGACGGCGATGACCTTTGGATTGCGTGCGGACTGGGCGTCGCGAATGTTGTCGACGGTCACCGGCGAGGGCAACGCCCCCGGAGAGGAGACGGTAACCGCACCCGGGCGGATCTCGACCCTGACGCAACTCCCGCTGGCCTCATAGGACCGGTGCGCCACAGCGTTGGCGATGGCCTCCCTGACAACCACTTTCGGCAGCCTGGGAAGCTCGTGCCGTCGTAGCCCGAGGACCACCGACTCCGAGCCAAGCTCCCGAACGATCTGTTCGGTCGCCTCGGCCACCTGGCGGTGGATGGGTCCTTTGATCTCAACCCGCTTGTCGGGATCGACGCTCCCCGTCTCCGGGTACCGGCGGATTTCGACGAAAGCCTTGGCGATCACCTCGCTCGGGTCGGCGAGAAGGTAGAGAGCGCCGGCCACGCTCAAACGGTGGGTCCCGGGGTCCACCAAACCCTGCTCATCGAGGCGGCTCTCAACCTCAGAATCGTCTTCCCAACCGAAGGCCTCAGATAGCTCGACGAGTAGGTGGCTGTTTGCCTGCGATAGGTCCATTCCGGAGTCGTTGAGCTCGAATCGTTCCAGCGATCTCTGAGAAATGAACCGAAACAGCTCGGCATCGAATAGGGCTGCTTTCATCGCACCGCGCCGGACCAGGACCCTGCCGCTCGACGTCTGCGCAAATCCCTGGACACGTCGCTCGACCGACAGAATCGTCACGGGGACATCGTCCACAAGCAAGCTCTGAACCTCGTAGCGACCGGGATTACGAACCGACGCAACTGCCTGATGAATGGACTCTTCAACTCCTTGAGTCAGCTGCTTGCCGAGAATGCGGCCAGTGTCATCCACCCCGATAAGAACGACCCCGCCCTCCGAGTTGGAGAAAGCGACGACCGCCTCCTGCAAAGCCCGGCCGCTGATTCCACTTTTGCGCTCCACATGTTGACCCTCCTTCGGAAAGGTCCGCCTGAACTCCGCCTCTGACATTGCCAATGGACGAGGAAGTTTGTTCTCGGAATGAAAGAGAGGAAATGACATACTTGCGATTGGAGATCTGGCGGAGCAATATATATCAAAGTTTGAGAATCGTATATTTGAAATCGCAAGTTTGCCATAACTTTTGGCCTTTGGCGCGGCGAACTGATGTATTCAGCGGGATGTGGATCTCCAAATAAGCCCCCCTGACCCAACGCATCCTCCCGTGGTCCCGCTGGAGGCCGGCGCCGGGCCCGAGAACCCGCCCTGCCCCGCCTGTGGAGAGCCGCTCTTCGGCTGGCTCTCCCAGCGACCCGGGCTGCTCGGTCCGGTCCGCCGCTGCGAGAGCTGCGGGATGGGAGTGGTCGGCGGGGAGGCCGATCCGCAGGAGGCGCTGCGGGAGCTGGATCGGGTCGACGGTGCCCGCGGCGTGAGGATCGCCAACCGGGGCAGCTTCGCCGCCTCGCTCGGCGGCGCCGGCTGGGCCGCCCTCGGCCCAGGCGCCCGTTACCTGTTCACGGTCGAGGCGGTGCGGCGGCTGATCGCCCGCCGCGACCAGGTCGTCAAGTCGCACCGCTGGGCGCCCGGCGCGAGCCTCCTCCTCACCTGGCAGACCCTGCTCAACAGCGTCACCTTCGGCCACGACGTCGCCCTCGGCGCGTTCGGATGGGCCGAGGCCGCGCCGGCCGCGAAGCGCTGGCAGCGGCGGATCGACGGCCTGGCCAGCGTCGTGCTGGCGATCCCGGCGCTGGCGGTCGGGCTGCCGCTGGAGCTGGCGGCGGGGATCCTCGGCCGCGGGGCGATCGTCCGGCTGGGCTTCGAGCTGCTCTGAGCCGCCGCTAGGAGAGGCCTTCGCGGGCCTCGCGCACCAGCGTCACGGCCTCGGGGAAGAGGACGCGGATCGCGTCGCGGACCTGCATCGCCTGCTCGTCGGCGTTGCCGGTCAGGTCGAGGCGGCCGATCGAGGCGACGGTCATCTCCACCGCCAGCTTGATCGCGTTGTCGGCCCAGGCGACGCGCTGGGAGGACTGCATCTGCTCCGAGAGCTCCTCCATGCGGGCGCGGAACTCGTCGGGGTCGCCGAAGAGGTTGAAGGGGCTGCCCTCCATGCCCCCATGTAAGCAGAGACGCGACCCCGCCGGCACGAAGTCTCGACGTTCCGCGCGCCACACGTGCGCCGGCACGGCTTAGCGTCCGGTCGATGCGACTGGAAGGGGATCGGGAGCGGGGGTCGGCGAGCGTCGAGCAGGCGGGCCTGGCGGCGCTGGTCGCGCTGCTGCTGGCGGCAGCGGTCGCCGCCGTCGCCGCGGGGGGCGAGGTCGACGCCGGCCGCGATCTGGCGCGGGCGATCGGCAGGCGCATCGTCTGCGCTCCACACCTGCCCGACGCCTGCCGCCACCACCCGCTGGTGCCGGCCTACGGCTGGCCCCTGGCCCGGCTCGCGCGGGCCCTCGCCCCGGCGCCGGCGGCCCGCCGCGGACCCTCCGGCCTGGCGCTGGCCCCGGTCGACTTCCGCCGCTGCCGCCGGCCCAGCTGCGCGGTCGCCGCCGGCCCCCACCTGACCGCGGCGGGCCGCCGCACCACCGCCTTCACCGAGATCGTCGACCGCCGCCGCTCGCTGGGCTGGGTCGAGGTCGTCTATTGGCTCTACCGCCCGAGCCTGGGCTGGGAGCGGGTCATCCGACGCGCAACCCAGGCCGATGTCGATGCCGCGTCGGAAACTGCGGTTCTTCTCAAGGACGATCCGATGCTCGTCCCCCTGGAGACCCTCCCCGGCCGCAACCACTACGACTTCCCGCCAGAAGAACGCCCACCCTGGCAGTGGCGCGTCCGGGGCCGCAACCCCGGCTGGTCGAGCTGAGCGAGGCGCGGCTCCGACGCCGCCAGGCAAGGACGCAGGGAGCCCGAATAGCAGCGCTATTCGGGCGACTGAGGACGCAGCATGGCGGCGTCGGAGGCCGCCTCGTCCTGTGCCTGTTTGATCAGCCCGCGCCAGTCGGTCGTGCGGAACACGAGCAGCATCGCGCCAAAGCCGAGCGCCACCGACCAGGCCGCCATCGCGATCTGCGTCCCGACCGAGAAGGAGAGGACGGCGGTGCGGGACGGGCCGCTCAGGGTCGCGACGAGGAGCGCCTGCTGGGCCCCAGCCCCGCCGGGGGTGAGGGGGACGATGTTGGCGATTGCCTGCACGCTCATCACCAGCATCACGTTGCCGATGGTGCCGGGGATCCCGAAGGCCTCGAGGAAGAACCAGAAGGCGGCGAACCGGAACAGCCAGCCGACGCCCTGCCAGGCGGCGACCTCACGCAGGTAGCGGCGGGGTTCGGTGAGGATGACCAGCCCCTGGCGCACCCTGGCCCAGAACCGGCGCACCCGGTGGGCGAGCAGGTAGATGCCGATCGCGGTCGCCACCGCCAGGGCGAGGACGGTGAACAGGAGCGTCTTCGGGTGGTCGGCCCAGAAGGAGATCTCGAAGGCGGGCAGGTCGGGGATCCGCGGCAGCGGTAGCAGCAGGCCCTGGCTGATCGCGTAGAGCAGGACCAGCACCCCGACCGTGGTGTCGAAGACGGTCTGCACGAGGAAGGAGGAGGTGACGGCCGGGTAGGAGGAGTGGGGGATCTGGCGTTTGACCAGAAAGACCTTGGTGACGTCCCCCGCGTGGGCCGGAAGCACCGCGTTGATCCCGGCGCCGGCGAGGTAGGCCGCGCTCAGCGGCAGGAAGGGGACGCGCTGGCGGGGGTAGGCGGCGCGGAGCACGTTGCGCCAGCCCCAGGCGCGGGCCAGCTGCATCGCCAGCAGGCACAGCAGCGCGATCGCGAAGGGCGTCCACCGGACCTCGGAGAGGTGGCGGAAGAATTCCGCCGAGACGTTGAAGAAGTGGTCGATGTTGGATCCGAGATCGGCGCGCGGCATCGCAGCTACACTAGCCCGCTCGTGCCGGATACCGACACGCACACGCCGCCCCAGAAGCTCCCCCGCGACCCCGCCGACGAGGCGATGTGCGCGCGTGCCCGCGAGCGCTATACCGCGGACCGCCGCAGCCGCCTCCGCCGCCGCCGCAAACGCCACGCGCGGCTGCCGAACCTGATCATCGTCGGCGGGTTGAAGTGCGGCACGACCAGCATCCACCACTACCTCGGCCTGCATCCCGAAATCCAGATGTCGAAGCCGAAGGAGCTGAACTTCTTCGTCGGCGAGCTGAACTGGGACCTCGGCCTCGACTGGTACGCCAGCCGCTTCGACGACCGCTTCAAGGTCCGCGGCGAGTCGTCGCCGCACTACACCAACCTGCCCCGCTTCGAGGGGGTCGCGCGGCGCATCCACGAGCACTGCCCCGACGCCCGCCTCCTTTACATGGTGCGGGACCCGATCAAGCGGATCCTCTCCCACTGGGTCCACGCCACCGGCGCCGGCTATGAGACCGGCGAGCTGGTCGAGGTCCTCTCCGAGCCCGACTCCTCCTACATGAACCGCTCCAAGTACTGGATGCAGCTCCAGCCCTACCTGGAGCTGTTCGACCGCGAGCAGATCGAGGTGATCGCGCAGGAGGAGCTACAGGGCGAACGCGAGGAGACGATGCGCAGGGCCTTCGCCTTCGCCGGCGTCGACGAGAGCTTCACCTCCGAGCAGTTCGACCGCGAGTGGGAGAAGTCGAGCGCCAAGCAGGGCGACAAATACCAGTTCATGGAGAAGCTGATCAAACTGCCGGGCTTCCGCTCCTTCGACCGCAACTTCGACCGCCTGCCGGAGTCGATGCGCTGGCTCGTCGAGAAGGTGGTCCACGACCCGGAGAAGCCGCCGGCGCCGAAGCCGAAGCTGCCCGACGACCTCTTCGAGACGATCCGCGGCCGCTTCACCGAGGACGTCGCGGCGCTTCAGAAGTTCGCCGGCCGCGAGTTCGCCGGCTGGCATGACTATTCCTGAGTAGCGCAACCGTCCAGTCGGCGTGGAAGGCGGCGCCGGCGCAGGTAACGTGGCGCGGGTGCGAGGGACGGCGCCGATGAGTCGAGCAACCCGCGGGTCGGCGGCGGCGATCTCGATCCTCACCCTGGCGGCGCTCCTGGCGCTGGCCTGCGCGCCGGGTGCCGCCAGCGCGTTCACGATCGAACGGGCGACCGCCAACGCCGCCGAGAGCCGCTTCTTCTTCGGGACCGACGAGCCGCTGCTGCCGGCCGACACCGACAGCTCGGTCGACGTCTACGCGCGAGCGGACGGGCGGCTCTCGCTGCTCAGCGGCGGCGACCCCGCCTGCGCGCCCGGGTGCGGCAACGGGCCCTTCGACGCCGAAATCGGGCTCGAAGGATCGCTCGGCATCGTCCCCTTCGGCGACCGAGCCGTCCTCTTCCCCACCGCCGAGTCGCTGACTCCCGCCGACACCGACGGCTCGATCGACGTCTACGAGAGCGACGGCGGCGCCCCGGAACTGGTCTCCCGCGGCCCCGGATCGTTCAACGGGCCGAACGACGCCGAGCTCTGGGCCTGGTCGGAAGACGGCTCGGTCGCGATCTTCCTCAGCGCCGACCAGCTCGTGCCCGCGGACACCGACAGCTCGGTCGACGTCTACGAGCGCTCCGGCGGGACGACGACCCTCGTCTCGCGGGGGGAAATCAACGGCAACGGCGCCCACGACGCGACGGTCCCGACCCTGCCGGGGCCCCGGCCCGAGCTCGCGACCGTCTTCTTCGCCACCGACGAACAGCTGCGGCCCGAGGACACCGACGGCTCGGTCGACGTCTACGAGCGCTCCGGCGGGGGCACCGGCCTGATCTCCCACGGGCAGATCAACGGCAACGGCGCGTTCGGCACGGTCGGCACGGTGCTCTCCTCCTCGTCGGGGATCCGGGTCGTCTTCTCCACCGCCGAGCAGCTCGTCCCCGGCGACACCGACGCCTCGGTCGACGTCTACGAAAGCCGCGGCGGAGGCACCATCCTGGTCTCCCGGGGACAGATCAACGGCAACGGCGCGTTCGCCGCGCAGGCCGAACGGATCTCGACCGACGGGACGCGGATCTTCTTCACCACCGAAGAGCAGCTCGTCCCCGGCGACACCGACGCCTCCCGCGACGTCTACGAACGCTCGGAAGGGACGACGACCCTTGTCTCCCAGGGGCAGATCAACGGCAACGGCGCGTTCCCGGTGACCCTGCGCCGTTCCTCGGCAGACGGGGAACGCGTCTTCTTCACCACGAAGGAGCGGCTGGTCGCGGCCGACACCGACGAAGAAGCCGACATCTACGAACGCGCTGCCGGGACGACGGCGCTGGTCTCCCAGGGGCCGGGCGAATTCAACGGCGCCTCGACGCCGGTCCTGCATCGCGTCAGCAAGGACGGGAGCCGGGCGATCTTCGCCAGCTTCGACCGGCTGGTTCCCGCCGACACCGACGAATCCGAAGACGCCTACGAACGCGTCGGCGGCGAAACCCGGCTGCTCTCACAGGGGCAGATCAACGGCAACGGCGCCTTCGACGCGGTCCCGGGCGAGATCGCCTTCGACCGCTTCCTGTTCACCACCGCCGAGCAGCTCGTCCCCGGCGACACCGACGCCGAGCCGGACGTCTACGAACGCTCGGGCGGCCGGACCCGGCTGATCTCGACGGCGAAGCCGAACCCGCCGGCCCCGACGCTCGCCAGCGACCCCGCCTCCCCGGCCAACTACAACTCTCCGAGCATCCGGGGCTCCGCCGAGCCGGGCTCCACGGTCCGCCTCTTCTCGGCGCCGGGCTGCGCCGGGGCGCCGCTCGCCGAAGGACCGGCGTCGACCCTCTCCGCCGGCGGGTTCCCGGTCACCGTCCCCGACGACTCCGCCACGACCTTCTACGCCGACGCGACCGACCCCAACGACAACACCGGTCCCTGCGCCTCCTTCGCCTACGTCGAGGACTCGACCGCGCTGGCGCCCTCGCTCACCGCGGTCCTCCCCGGCGGTCCGGCCAACGACAACGGGCCGCGGGTGCGAGGCAGCGCCGAGCCGGGCTCGGTGGTGGAGCTGTTCACCAACGCCTTCTGCCTGGGATCGCCCGTCGCGGTCGGGTCGGAGGGCGATCTCCACGCCGGCGGGATCCCGGTGCCGGTGCCGGACGACTTCACCACGACCTTCTTCGCCAAGGCGCTCGACCGGGCCTCCAACCTCTCGCCCTGCTCCGCGGGATCGCTCAGCTACACCGAGGACTCCACCGCGCCCGACACCTCGATCCTCACCGGCCCGCGCGGCGCCACCCTCGACCGCACCCCGACCTTCCGCTTCAGGGCCAGCGAGGAGGGGACGAGCTTCCGGTGCCGGATCGACCGCGGGCCGTCCAGGGCCTGCCGATCCCCCCTCACCCCGCCGAGGCTGAAGCCGGGCCGGCACAGGATCGCGATCGCCGCCGTCGACCGGGCCGGCAACGCCGACCCGACGCCGGCGCTGCGGGCGCCGCGGGTGGTCGCGAAGCGCCCCAGGCACCGCAAGTAGGCTGCGCCTCACGATGCGGCGCCTCCTTCCCGACCCCGGGCCCACCTCGGTTGAGCGGCAGCTCGACGCCTACCGGCCCTGGGAGGAAGCACGCGAGGAGCGGCCGCTGGTCGCGGTCAACTTCGCCGCCACGGTCGACGGGCGGGCGACGATCGGCGGCGTCTCCGGCCCGATCGGCTCCGCCGCGGACACCGCGATGCTCGCCGGGCTGCGGACCCGCTTCGACGCGGTGATGATCGGCGCCGGGACGATGCGGGCCGAGCGCTACGGGCGCCTGATCCGCGACCAGGGGCAGCGCGAGCGGCGCGAGCGGGTCGGGCTTCCCCACGATCCGCTGATGGTGATCGTCAGCGGCCGCCTCGACCTGCCCTGGGACGCGCCGCTGTTCACCGCCGGCGCCGGCCGGGTGCTGATCTTCACCGCCTCGGAGGCCGAGCCGCCGCGGATCGCCACCTCGGTGCGGGTGGTCCGCCACGAGCGCTTCGTCAACCTGGTCGAGGCGCTGCGCCACCTGCGCCGGGAGCGCGGCATCCGGGCGCTGCTCTGCGAGGGCGGCCCGGGCCTGCACGGGGAGCTTCAGGGCGGCGGGATGGTCGACGACCTCTTCCTCACGATCGCCCCCAAGCTCACCGGCGGCGAGGCTCCTCGCATCCTCGAGGGCGACCTCCCCGGCGTGGCGCCGCTGGAGCTGGCCTGGCTGCTGGAGGACGAGGGTGAGCTGTTCGTCCGCTACCGGCGACGCTAGGCGAACGGATCGCTTAGCGTTCTTTCCACCAAGCCACGAGAGAGGAACCGAGCAGATGGACTTCACCCCCAGCCCCGAGGTCGCGAAGCTGCGCGAGCGCATCCTCGACTTCATGGACGCCGAGATCTACCCGGTGGAGCGCGAGGTCGCCGAAGCGCTCGACGAGGAGGTCGGCCCCGGCGTCCCCTACCCGAAGGTCCTGGTCGAGGTCCGTGAGAAGGCGCGGGCGGAGGGGCTGTGGAACCTGTTCATGCCCGACGAGCGCTTCGGGCCCGGCCTGACCAACTGGGAGTACGGGCTGCTCTGCGAGGAGATGGGGCGCAGCCCGGTGGCGGCGCCGATGGCCTTCAACTGCTCGGCCCCGGACACCGGCAACATGGAGATCCTCGCCGAGCACGGCAGCGCCGAGCAGCGCGAGCGCTGGCTCGACCCGCTGCTGGAGGGAAAGATCCGCTCCTGCTTCTCGATGACCGAGCCCGAGGTCTCCGGCTCGGACCCGACCCTGCTTCAGGCCAGGGCGGTGCTCGACGGCGAGGAGTGGGTGATCGACGGCCACAAGTGGTTCACCTCGGGCGCGGTCGGCGCCGAGCTGGCGATCGCGATGGTCGTCACCGACCCCGACGCCCACCCCTACGGGCGCGCCTCGATGATCTGCGTGCCGACCGACGCGCCCGGCTTCAACCTGGTGCGACCGATCCCGGTGATGGGCCATGACCGCGGCCCCGGTCACTGCGAGATCCGCTACGAAGGCTGCCGGGTGCCGAAGGAGAACCTGCTCGGCGAGCGCGGGGCCGGCTTCGCGGTGGCCCAGGACCGCCTCGGGCCGGGCCGTATCCACCACTGCATGCGGGCGATCGGCAGCGCCGAGCGGGCGCTGGAGATGATGTGCCGGCGGGCCAACGAGCGGGTCGCGTTCGGCGGGCCGCTGGGCGAGAAGCAGTTCGTGCAGGAGGCGATCGCGCAGTCGCGGATGGAGATCGACCAGGCCCGGCTGCTGACCCTCTACGCGGCCTGGAAGATGGACACCGAGGGCAAGCGCGCCGCCCGCCAGTCGATCTCGGCGATCAAGGTCGTCGCCGCCAACATCGTCATGAACGTGCTCGACCGCGCGATCCAGATCCACGGCTCCCTGGGGATGACCGACGACACCCCGCTCGCCGCCCTGTGGCGGTTCAGCCGCATGCTGCGCCTGGCCGACGGCCCCGACGAGGTCCACAAGATGGTCCTCGCCCGCCGCGAGCTGAACCGCTGGGCCAAGCGCGACGAAGCCGCCGCGGCGGGCGAGCTGACCTCCAAGCACGCGCCGCGAATGGTCTGAGGGCTCAGCCGGCGGAGTTGTCGGCGCCCGCGAAGAGCTCCTGGGCGCAGCCCTTCAGGCCGGCCTTCTGCGCGAGGGCGCGCTGGAGTTCGGCCAGTTCCACGAAGCGCAGAGCGAGGTCCCGCGCCCGCGGGGCTTCGCCGGCCTCGCCGGCGCGAATCCGCTCTCGGAGGATTGAGGCGATCGGGTCGAAGAGGTTGATGTAGGAGTCGAAATCGACGCTCGCGCCGGCCGGCCGCGGGGCGCGAAGACGGCGCGCGGTGGATTCGACGATCGCCAGGGCGGGAACGTAGAGCTCGCGGGTGTTGACGGTCAGAGCGTCGAGGTTCGCTCCCCCCGCGCTCCCGGCTCGGGTTCCCAGCCGACGGAATGCCGCGACCATCTGGGCGCAGACCTTCTCCGCGCCGGCGGCGCGGGCGCCGCCTTCCGCTCCAGCATCGCCGGCGACCGGGCTCGGGGCCTCGGGCGGCGGGGGTTGCGATTCCCCGCCGTCGCCCCCGCCGCATCCGGCGATGGACAGCGCCAACAGCACGCAGCAGAGATACCTGCGATTCAGAAGCGGGGACCCTCTTTGCGCAACCGTCCGTCCGTCCGTCAGCTCAGTGCGTCAAGCAGTCGGCCCAGGCGGTGAGCTGCCAGTTTTCGCTCGTGCCCGGCTGCACCGGTTCCGCCCTCACGTGCCAGCCCGTGTTCTGTTCCGGTTCGGTCTGGATTACGCGCGCGTTGAATTTGTCAGGGCCCGTAACGGCGTAGCCCCCGCCAGCCACAACGGCGCCGGGAAGGCACTGGGCGAGCGCGTTGCGAACGCCCGAGGTCGCCGTAGCCTGGCTGCTCGCTTCGACCGCGGTGGCGATCTTGCCGTTCGCAGCCGTCAGAGCCTGTTCGGCGGCGCCCTGGGCACTGTTGGCAGTGCTCTGCGCTTTGGTCGCCGCGGTCTGCGCGGCTTTCGCTTCGCTCTGCACCACCAGGGCGAAGCTGTGCTCGTTGGCGACTTCTTCTTCGGCGAATTCCTGCGCGCCCTGCGCCGCGACCTTCGCGGTGTTGGCGGTGGACAGCGCATTCGAGGCAACCGTGTTGGCCGCCGCGGCCGCGGTCTTCGCTTCTCCCGCGGTCAGGTTCGCTTCGGCGGCCGTGAGCTTCGCCGCGTTCGCCGCCGTCTTCGCCGCGTTCGCCGCGTTCTGCGCGGTGTCGGCGGACTCCTGAGCGGAGTTGGCGAGGGCTTCCGCGTGTTCCCCGGTTTCCAGGGCTTTGAAGACGAGTTCTTCCAGCGTCGGGGCGCTGGCGCCCGAGCTTGCGGCGGCGCTGGGGACGCTCGCGGCGACGGCGCTCGAAGCGGCCGCGGCCGAGCCTGCGGTCCGCAACGCCCTGGCCCGTTCGGCCCGCTTCCTCGCGTGCTTCCTGGCGCTCGATCCGGCCCCCTTGCCCGCGCCGGCATGTGGAGATACGCCAAAGGCGGGTGCCGCCAGCGAGAGGGCGAGCACGATGCTCAAACCAAGGACCAGGTATCGCGTCTTCATTTCTTCCTCACCTTCGGGGGCCGGGACCGCTCAAACCTGAGAGCAGGCCGATTCCACCACAGCGATGGCGAGCGCCAGCAGAGGTCGGACAAACGTTTGAGTTCCTTATCTATGCGGTGGGAAGGCGCGCGCAGCGCTGGAGGCCGAGCGAGCGGATCGCCGCCTCGACCTTCCGCGTTCGGGATTCGACTCGCGATGCGGCCTGAGCCGCCTCGCCGTCCCGTTCGCGCACCAGCCGCGCCAGAAGCCCCGCTTCGATCTCGACTTCGAGCAGCGCCCCCTCAAGTTCCTCCACCGGGGCCGCCCGCTCGACCGGTGCCCCCGATTCGGCCACCTCCGCGCGCCAGTCGGCCGCGATCGCGACCAGCGAGTCCGCATAGCCGCTAACCCTCGCGACACCACCTCCGCTGCCCAACCTCGCCCGAGCCGCGGCGATCTCTTCCTGCCGCGTAACGCACGAGGCATCCAGCCTCTCTATATAGGTGTCCTGGGAAACGGCGGGCGACTCTCCCCCGGAATCCCCCCCGGAGGAGTACAGGACGGCGAAGGCGGCGCCAGCGGCAACGAGCGCGACGGCCGTGCCGACCCTCAGTGCCCGCGTACGGCGGTCCTTGCCGAGGACCCGAGAACCGCGACCTCGAAGGCCCCGTCCCTCAACCGCCCCGGATCGACCGCCCCCGGCGCGTTCCTTCAGCTCGGCACCGCAGGCCGAGCAGAAACGATCGCCCTCCTCGCCCTCGGTGCCGCATTTGGAGCAGAACATGGGGCGGCAAGGTAGCCGATGGCGAAAAGAGGCCGGGCCAAAAAGGCCCGGCCTCCAGTCAAATCAGCTAAGAACCGTGATTCAGCCGATAGCGTGTCCGCTGAATACACAACTCGAGCCTAGGCCGAATTCCTCAGCAGCGAAGACCGCCGTCACGACGGTGCCCCCCGGCTGGGCGTAGGTGAGGGTTCCCTGAACCGAATCCCCAAAAGTCACTGCGCTATCGAGGAAGTCGAACTGATCGCCCGGGTTGAAACTGTCCAACTCTGCGTAGAACGGCGTACTGCCCAGCGTCGTTCCACCAGAATGAATCAACGAGCCAGGAACCGAGGTCTGGGCTCGTCCTTCAGGCGTACCGGCAGGGCAGGAGGCCGTCAGGGTAAGGCCGTCGAGGGCTAGAATCGTCGTGGTGCCACCCGTGGCGTTTGACGCGTAGAAGAACTTGCGCACCGTGCTGCCCGCCACGGTGTTTGCATTGCCTGCACTGCTTGCATTGTCGGCGTTTGACGCCGAGGGCACCTTGCCAAGCGAGGAGAGGTTGACCTTGGCACCGGTGATTGCTCCGTCTGCAACCTTGGCCGTGGTAACCGAATTCTTCTTCAGCTTCCCACTGGTGACCGAGTTGTTCTTCAACTGCTTGGTGCCGACCGTGTTCTTGCCGAGATGGCTGGCGGCGAAGGCGGTTGCGCCCCCCAGGACCAGGAAGACCGCTATCGACGACATTACGTTTGCGTAGGTCAGTCTCGTGCGTAGTTGCTTCACGAATTCCCCTTTGGCTGAAGTTTTATGGACTAACGGCCCCCCGCTTTCCCGAGGGCGCAAGAGGAATCTATGCCACTACGGATTGATCGCGAAAAAGTTCAACGGCCTAGCCATATGTTTTAGGGAGTCGAAATGCGCAAATTCAGGGAGTTTCTTCAGCGAACGTTCCAGCCGGACCCGCGTTTGGACCCGTCGCAGTGTGATCCGCCCTAAGTCGACCCGAAGACTTCAGGCAGGCACCGCTCAGCTCAGCGAACCCCGCCCTCGGCCTCCTCGGCCGTCTCCGCCAGGCGCTCGACCAGGCGGGCGAAGTGCTCTATGCCGGGGTCGACCTCGCCGTAGCCGCCGGCGGCGTAGCGGGAGTAGACGCCCTCGAGGATGATCGCCAGCTTCCAGTAGCCGAGGGCGACGAAGAAGTCGAGTTCGGAGAGGTCGCGGCCGGAGCGCTCGGCGTAGCGCGCCGCCAGCTCCTCCCTGCTGGGGAAACCCGGCGCCAGGTTGGCCGGTTCTCCCAGGGAGCGGAATTCCTCGCCCGGCTTCGGCCAGTAACACATCAGCAGGCCGACGTCGGCGAGCGGGTCGCCGAGCGTGCACAGCTCCCAGTCGACCACCGCGGCGACCTCGCCGGAGGGGGTGAGGATCATGTTGTCGAGGCGGTAGTCGCCGTGGACGATCGTCGCCGGGCCCTGCTCGGGGATGCGGTCGGCGAGCCGCTCGTGGACGCGGTCGATCGCCTCCAGCTCGCGGGTCTTCGACTTCTCCCACTGCCCCTGCCAGCGGCGCAGCTGGCGCGCCACGTAGTCCTCCTTGCGGCCTAGATCGCCGAGGCCGACCGCGTCGGGGTCGACGCCGTGGATCGAGGCCAGGGTGTCGGCCACGCGCCAGCCGATCTCACGGCGCTCGTCTTCGTCCGGAAAGGCCTCCGCCTCGGCGACTCCGCGCAGGACCGGACCCTCGACGAACTCCATCACGTAGAAGGGCGCGCCGTTGACGCCCTCCTCCTCGCAGAAGCCGACCACCGGCGCCACCGGAACCTCGGTCGGCCCGAGGGCGGAGACGACCCGGTGCTCGCGGCCCATGTCGTGGGCTGAGCCGAGGCGCTTGCCGAGCGGGGGGCGGCGGAGCGCCCAGCGGTGCCCGGCGGAGTCGGTGACGCGGTAGGTCAGGTTCGAGTGCCCGCCGGCGATGCGCTCGTAGGCGAGCGGGGGCTGGACGGCCGGCACGTGCTCGGCAAACCAGCTCTCCAGGCCCGCCGGCTCGATGCCCTCCGGCGCGGTGGCGGAACCGTCGCCGCTGCCTGTAGCCTCGTCGTCCATAGCCGCGCAAGCATATTCACGACCAGGTCGCCGTTTGAGTCCATCGCTTGCCAACAGGTTGAGGATCGGCTTCGCGATCGGCTTCGCGGTGCTCACCGCGATGGCGGTGATCGGCGTCGGCCGCTTCATTCAACAGCGCCAGGACTTCGAGGACTCGATCGCGCGCTCCTACCAGGCCGAGATCGGCGCGCGGGTGCGGCTGGCGAACGGCAGCGGCGGGCGGGAAGCGCGGGAAGCGATCATCGCCCAGGGTATGCGCCGCAGCGAACTGCGCGACCAGATCTCCTCCGACACCCGCGACACGGCGCTGCTCGTCGCCGCCGGCCTGATCGCCGGCCTGACCGGCGCCCTGCTGCTGTTCAGCGGCCTGATCGCCTCGATGCGGCGGCCGCTGGAGGAGCTGGTCGATGCCGCCGGGCGCCTCGCCGGCGGCGACCGGACGGCGCGGGTCGAGGTCGGCGGGTTCTCGGAGACCGCGACGCTGGGGGCGGCCTTCAACGAGATGGCCCAGGAGCTGGAGCAGGAGGCCAGCCAGCGCGACCAGCTCGACCGCCTCAAAGACGAGTTCGTCCTCACCGCCTCGCACGAGCTGCGCAGCCCGTTGACCTCGGTCCAAGGCTTCGCCGAGCTGCTGATGCTGGAGCGCGACAGCCTCACTCCCAAGCAGGTGGAGACGGTCGAGATCATCCTCGACAACTGCCGCCACCTGGTGCGCCTCCTCAACGACCTGCTCGACCTGGCCCGCAGCGACGCCGGCCGCCTCGCGGTCGCCGCCACACCGACCGAGGTCGCGCCGCTGATCGACGACGCGGTGCGTACGATGCGGGCTCAGACGGAGAGCGCCTCCCAGCGACTGACCCAGCAGGTGGAGCCCGGCCTTCCCTCGTCAACGTCGAGGGCGACCGAGTTCGCCAAATACTGGTGAATTTGCTTACGAACGCCCATGAGTATTCACCCGAAGGTGCGTCCATTGAGGTGAACGCGCGAGCCGTCGGAGACGAAGTCGAGATAGCCGTGACCGACAACGGACCGGGCATTCCCGAGAGCCAGCTGGAGCACATCTTCGAGCGCTTTACGCGCGGCGACGCCGGCTTGACCCAGCGGGTCGGCGGCACCGGCCTCGGCCTGGCGATCTCGAAATCCCTGGTCGAGGTGCACGGCGGCACGATCGAGGTCGAATCGACGCTGGGTCAGGGCTCGACCTTCAGCATCCGCCTGCCGGCGGCGGGCGCCCAGTCGGCGGCCGGCCGCGCCGCGGCCGAGGCGAGCTGATGGCCCGGATCCTCGTCGCCGACGACTCGGAGACGATCCTGCTCCTCCTGCGCACCCGGCTGGAGATCGCCGGCCACCAGGTCGAGACCGCCGTCGACGGCCAGGAGGTGACCGAGCGCCTCAACCACGCCGACCCGGTCCGCCTCCCCGACCTGCTGCTGCTCGACGCGATGATGCCGCGCAAGTCCGGCATCGACGCCCTGCGCGAGCTGCGCTCCCTCGGCGTGCAAACCCCGGCGCTGATCGTCAGCGCTCACCAGGACGCGACCGACGCCGGCGCCCCCACCGACCTCGACATCAGCGGCTACGTCACCAAGCCGATCGACTTCGATTACCTGCTCAGCAGCATCGCCGAGCTGACTGCCGGGTAGGCAGTCAAGCAGCAATATGGCGCGGCAGCTCTTTGAGATATTCGCTCCCCAGCTTCTTGACCTTTTCGTAGTCGCGGTCTGAGAACTTCTCGCCGAACTCCTTGGTCATGCCGGTAACCGCAGCGATCTGGGGTCCGGCGAACCCGCGCTCGCGCAGCTCCTCGGCGCTGCCATTGTCGAGGATGCAGAAGAGCCGGTACTGGCGTCGCCCAGGTCCGGTAAGGCGAATCTCGTGGTAGCCGCCCATGTTGCCGTGCATTGCCTCCCAGTAGCCACCACCGCTGAATTGCGGCGGGGAGCGTCGCGGACCGCCTCTAGGACCGCGTAGAAGCGGGCCTCGACCTTCGCCGGGCAGCGGTTGAGAAAATCCCCCGCCGGCACCTTTCCGTCTTCAGTTTCGTAATAGACGATTCCCCATGCCATCGGCGAAAGGCTAATGGCGGCTGCGGCGTTTTGTCTGAGACTATGCCGCAGCCGAAGCGCGTCGAGAGCGTTGCGTCTGGCGCCGCTTTGCGCGACTTGCTCCGCCGCCCACGACCTCCACCGTTGCGCCGAGAGCGTCAGCGACGGCGGCGACGGTCTTCAACTCGGGATTCACATCAGCCGTGAAGAACCGGCGGATGCTCGATGGCTCCTTCCCGATAGCGCGAGCCAACTCTGCCTTCGAAATCCCTGCCTCTTCTCGCAGCTCATCGAGCTGGCGGACCACAGTGTCGATCTGGGCAATCTCGCGCCGCTGTCGCTCGAACTCCGCCCGAAACTCGGGTCCTCCTTGAGCCGTCGAGCAAGTCGGTGATCGTGGTAGGTCGTGTCGAGGATTTTGGCCATCGTTCTCCTTTGCCGGGAGACTGGCACCTAGCGTAGCACAGAAGTTACGCTCAACAGACTACCGAATGGACGGCTCCTAGACTACCTTTTGGACGCCCGCACCGCCCTCAGCTCTTGGCGATCTCCAGGCGGATCTCCTTGCCCTTCAGCTTGGTGCCGTCGAGGTACTCGACGGTGCGCTCGGCTTGGTCTGGGGCCACCTCGACGAAGGAGAAGCGGTGCAGGACGCGGACGTCGTGGATCGCCTCCTCGGGCAGGACGGCGCCCTCGCGCAGGGCCCAGCGCAGGTCCTCCTCGGCGATCCCGCTGCGCTCGCCGCGGTTGACGAAGAGCTTGACCGAGTCGCGCTCCTCGCGCCCCTCGCCATCCTCCTCGGCGGCGGGCACCGTGGCCGCCTCCCCCTCCGCCCCGACGCCGTTCTCGGCGCGCTCGGGCCGCTCGCGCTCCCGCGTCCGCGTCCGCTCGCGCCGGCGCGGCCGGGGCGCGTGCTCCAGCCGGTCCTCGGGGCTCTCCCACTCGCCGATCGACGTTTTCACGTCGCGCTCGATGCGACCGATCTCGTCGCGCTGGGCGGGGGTGACGAAGGTGATCGCGCGGCCGGTCCGCCCGACCCGCCCGGTCCGCCCGATGCGGTGGACGTAGACCTCCGAGGAGTTGGGCACGTCGAAGTTGATGACGTGGGTGACGTGCTCGATGTCCAGCCCGCGGGCGGCGATGTCGGTGGCGACGAGCAGCCGCACCCGGTGGTCCTTGAAGGAGATCATCACGCCGTCGCGGACGCCCTGGCTGAGATCGCCGTGCAGCGCCTTGACGTCGAGGCCTTTGTCCTTCAGCGTCTTTTCCAGCTTGGCGGCGCCGATTTTGGTCCGGGTGAAAATGATCGCCTGCTCGGGTTCTTCGGTCTTCAGCAGCTCGACCAGGCGCGCCGCCTTGTCCTTGGCCGGCACCTCGATGAAGGCCTGCTCGATCGCGTCGACGGTTAGTTTCTTCGGCGTGATCCGGATCGTCGTCGGGTCGTACATGTAGCCCTCGGCGAGCTTCTGGATCGGCGGCGGCATGGTGGCCGAGAAGAGCGCCGTCTGGCGCCCGCTCGGGCACATCCGCAGGATCTTCTCGACGTCCTCGATGAAGCCGAGGTCGAGCATCTCGTCGGCCTCGTCGAGGACCACGTAGCGGGCCGCGGTGAGGACCAGCGAGCGGCGCGACATCAGGTCCATCATGCGGCCGACGGTGGCGACGACGACGTGGGCGCCGGAGCGCAGCTGGGACTGCTGGGAGCGGATCGGGGCGCCGCCGAAGACGGCGACGATCTCGATGTCGAGGTGCTCGGCGTAGGCGCGCAGCGCCTGCGTCACCTGGATGCAGAGCTCCCGCGTCGGGGTCATCACGATCGCCTGCACCTCTTCGTTGGCCGGGTCGAGGTACTGGAGCAGCGGCAGGCCGAAGGCGGCGGTCTTGCCGGTGCCCGTCTGCGCCTGCCCGATCACGTCGTGGCCGCCCAGCAGCTCGGGGATCGCCTGCTCCTGAATCGGCGTCGGCTCCTCGAAGCCGAGCTCGTCAAGCGCCTGCTGGATCGGCGGCGAGAGACCCAGGTCGTGGAACGGAGTGCTCACTTCGACGGATCCAACAGCAGCTTGCCGCTGGTGCGGCGGGCGATCAGGTCTTCGTGGGCGCGGGCGGCTTCGGAGAGCGGGTAGACGCCGCCGATCGTCACCTCCAGCTCGCCGGCGGCGACCGCCCCGAGCAGCTCGCCGATCATCGACGCGGCGAGGTCGCGGCGCGCCAGCAGGTGCACGAGCCAGAAGCCGACCACGCTCTTGGAGCCGCGCAGCAGCGCCGCCGTGGAGACCTCGCGCTGCTCGCGCGAGGCGATCCCGAAGACGACCATCCGGCCCAGCGGCGCCAGCACGTCCATCTCGGCGTCGAAGGCCGCGCCGCCGCTCATGTGCAGGACGGCGTCGACGCGCTCGCCGCCGTTGGCCTCGCGGATCGCGGCGCCGAGGTCCTCGGCGCGGGAGTCGACCGCGGCGTCGGCGCCGAGCCGCAGCACCAGGTCGCGTTTCTCCTCGCTGGAGGCGAGCCCGATCACCTTCGCCCCGGCGCGCTTGGCCAGCTGCACCGAGAGGCCGCCGGTGCCTCCGGCCGCGGCCTCGACCACGATCGTCTCCCCCGCCTCGATCCTGGCGCAGCGCTTCACCAGCGCCATCGCGGTCAGGCCCTGGAGCAGCATTCCCGCCGCCTGGTCGTCGTCGACCTCGTCGGGGAGCGGGATCAGGAGCGCCTCGGGGACGGCGATCCTCTGCGCGTAGCCGCCGTTGCCGACGAGCGCGGCGACGCGGCGGCCGTCGGCCGTGCGGCCGCTGATCTCCGCCCCCGGGACGAGCGGCAGGGACTGCTCGGCCAGATAGTCGTTGCGGGTGGCGTGGGTGTCGGCGAAGTTGATCCCGGCGCGCGCGACGTCGACCAGAACCTGGCCCTCGGCGGGGCTCGGATCCTCGACCTCGGCGAGCTCCAGAACCTCCGGCCCACCGAACTCCCGTATACGAATTGCCTTCATCGGCCGCTGAGTCTCGCAGGGCGCACGGTACGCTGCCGTCCGCATGGCATTGACCGTCGTCGGATCGATCGCTTTCGACAGCGTAAAGACCCCGTTCGGGGAGCGCGAGCGCATGCTCGGCGGCGCCGCCGTGCACTTCTCCCTGGCCGCCAGCTTCTTCACCGAGGTGCGGCCGGTGGGCCCCGTCGGCGAGGACTTCGGCGCGGCCGAGTTCGAGGTGCTGGAGAGCCGCGGCGTACAGACCGAGGACATCGAGCGGGTGGAGGGCGGGCGCTCCTTCTTCTGGCGGGGCCGCTACGAGTACGACCTCAACCTCGCCCACACCGAGGACACCCAGCTCGGCGTCTTCGCCGAGTTCGAGCCAAAGCTGTCGGAGCGCTCGCGCGCCGCGGAGACGCTCTTCCTCGCCAACATCCAGCCCGACCTCCAGCGCCAGGTGCGCGCCCAGTGCGACGGCGCCCGCTTCAGCGGCCTGGACTCGATGAACCTCTGGATCGAGACCGCCCAGGACTCGCTGCGCTCGGCGATCGCCGAGATCGACTGCCTCGTCGTCAATGACGCCGAGATCCGCCAGCTGACCGGCGAGGCCAACCTCGCCCGCGCCGCCCGCGCGGTGATGGACCTCGGCCCGCGCGCGGTCGTCGCCAAGCAGGGCGAGTACGGGGCGGCGCTGTTCACCGAGAGCGGCTTCTTCGCCCTGCCGGGCTTCCCGCTGGAGGACGTGCGCGACCCGACCGGCGCCGGCGACAGCTTCGCCGGCGGCTTCTTCGGCTACCTCGACGGCCACGGCGACGCCCTCGACGAGGCGAGCCTGCGCCGCGCGATGGGCTACGGGACGGTGCTCGCCTCCTTCAACGTCGAGGAGTTCGGAACCGAGCGGGTGGCGCGCCTGACCCGCGAGGAGATCGACGAGCGCCTCGCCACGCTGCACGCGATGACGCAGTTCGAGCCGCTCCCGGCGACGGCCGAATAGGCGCCCTGCCCCGGCCGCGAGGCAACCGACCGGGCGCTCCGAGCTGCGATACTTGCCGCTCCTGAAGAACAAGGGCGAGGAGGGGTGATGGCCACCGAGCAGCAGACCAGGGACGCGACCGCTGACGGCGCCAACGCCGCCGACCGCGAGTCGCTGACGGTTACCGACAACCGCACCGGCAAGACCTATGAGCTGCCGATCTCCGACGGCACCGTGCGCGGCCTCGACCTGCGCCAGATCAAGGTCTCCGAGGACGAATTCGGGTTGATGTCCTACGACCCGGCGTTCACCAACACCGCCTCCTGCCGCTCGGCCGTCACCTACATCGACGGCGACGCCGGCGTCCTCGAACACCGCGGCTACTCGATCGAGCAGCTCTGCGAGCGCTCCAGCTTCCTCGAGGTCGCCTACCTGCTGATCTTCGGCGAGCTGCCGACCAAGCCGCAGCTCGACCGCTGGGCCTTCGACATCACCCACCACACCTTCGTCCACGAGGACCTGAAGCAGTTCTTCGAGGGGTTCCGCTACGACGCCCACCCGATGGGGATGCTGCTCGCCGGCGTCGGCGCGCTCTCCACCTTCTACCCGGACGCGAAGCAGATCGGCGACCCCGAAGAGCGCTACATGGCCGCGATCCGCCTGATCGCCAAGGTGCCGACCCTCGCCGCCTTCTCCTACCGGCACAACATGGGGCTCCCCTACGTGTACCCGGACAACGATCTGAACTTCGCCGAGAACTTCCTCTCGATGATGTTCAAGAAGACCGAGACGCGGTATCGACCCGACGAGCGCCTCTCGCGCGCGCTCGACGTCCTCTTCATCCTTCACGCCGACCACGAACAGAACTGCTCGACCAGCGCCGTGCGCGGGGTCGGCTCCTCCGACGTCGACCCCTACTCGGCGGTGGCGGCGGGCGTGGCGGCGCTCTACGGGCCGCTGCACGGCGGCGCCAACGAGGCGGTGCTGCGGATGCTGCGCCGGATCGAGACGCCGGACAACATCCCCGACTTCCTCGAGCGGGTGAAGGGGCGCGAGGAGAAGCTGATGGGCTTCGGCCACCGCGTCTACAAGAACTACGACCCGCGGGCGCGGATCATCCAGCAGCACATGGAGGAGGTGTTCGAAGCCACCGAGTACAACTCGCTGGTCGAGATCGCCCGTGAGCTGGAGAAACGCGCCCTCGACGACGAGTACTTCACCTCCCGCAAGCTCTACCCGAACGTCGACTTCTACTCGGGGATCATCTACGAGGCGCTGGAGATCCCCACCAACATGTTCACCGTGATCTTTGCCATCCCCCGCACCGCGGGCTGGGTCGCGCAGTGGATGGAGATGCAGGAAGACCCGGAGAAGAAAATCGCCCGCCCGCGCCAGATCTACACCGGCGAGCGGGGGCGGGAGTACGTCGAGGTCGACGGGCGCGAGGGGCCGGAGAAAATCGTCGGGCCGCCGGCGCGGCGCCCGAAACGGCCGCGGCGCGGCGCCTGAGCTCCGGGCGCCGTACGCGATTCCATACGCTGGACCGGTGTCCCGCCCAGAGTGGAAGCTGACCGTGCGCAACGGGTCCGAGGTGGAGCACGCCGGGTTCGATTCGCTCGAGGAGGCCGTCGCCGCGATGCGCGAGCGGGCGCTGGAGCTGAGGGCCGCGGCGCCGCCCAAGACGGCCTCGCTGCTGGGGACCTACACGCCCGCCGACCAGGTCCAGGCGCGACTCCAGCTGGCCGGCCGGGGATGGCCGCGCCGGCCGATCGCCGGGGTGGACGTGCGCGGGGACGGGACCTTCGTGCCGTTTCGCGGCGGCCTCGGCCGCGAGGAGCTGGACCCGGGCGGCTACGAGACGCCCTTCGACGCCGTGCGCGAGACTCTGCGGGCACGACGATGAGCGATCCAGGCACCGAGATCCCGAAGGGCAGCTACGCCGCCGGCGAGCGGGTGAAGCTGCCGCGCGGCGCCGAGCCTCCCTTCACCGTCTTCATCAACGGCGTCGAGCAGAGCGAGGGTGCCGACTACTCGATCGAGGGCGGCGAGATCGTCTTCAGCCGCCCGATCGTCAAGGAGAAGGTCGGTGCCGGCCGCTGGCTGGCGATGTACCTCGGGCTCTTCGGCACCTACCGCAAGGACGAGACGATCGACCTCCAGTTCAGCCGCGACGGCAGGGTGCGACTGGTGTCCGACCTCGCGGTCGTGCCCTACGAGGAGGCGGGGGCGCGGTGAACATCGGCTTCGTCCTGCTCGCCGACCACAGCGAGGCGGTCAACGGCAAGCTCTACCTCAACGGCGGCGGCTGGAACGTCCTGCGCCTGCCCGAGCTGCCGCACGAGTGGGCCTTCCACATCGCCCTCGGCATCGACGTCGCCTGGCACGAGACCAACGACCCGCACGAGCTGGTCGTGACCATCCACGACCCCGACGGCGTCGAGCTCGGCGACGGCCTCACCGCCAACTTCGAGACCGGCCGCCCGCCGGGAATGCCCCCCGGCCAGGAGCAGCGGCTGGTGATGTCGATCGGCGCCAGCGCCAACTTCGAGGCCTCCGGCCCCCACGCCGCCGTGGTCCAGGTCGACGGCGAGGAGCTGGGCCGCGCCCGCTTCTATCTGATGGAAGCAAGCCCAGACGAGGGTTTGATCTGAGAGCTGGCACGAAGTTGGCACGTCTGGGCCTTGTTTCGTGATTCCGCCTTCGGAACGATTCGGCCATGTCCACTCTCGACGCAGTCCTCGACCGCCCCATCGCGCCGGTATACCCGGGTATACTCCCCTGGGACATGGCGAAGGTGATGGTCTCAATGCCCGACGAACTGCTGGCCGAGGTCGATGCCGAGGCTAGGCGCACCGGTTCCAACCGGAGCGCCGTGCTGCGCGGTTACGCCGACGCCGCCCTGCGCGGGCGCCGCGCCAACCGTGCGGCCGGGTTGAGGTCTCTGCTTAAAGACGCCACCCCCCGCGGCGGGCACTCCGCCGAGCGGGTCAAGGAAACGCGGCCCTCGGCATGACCACCCTGGTGCTGGACGCCAGCTCGGTCCTGGCCGCGTTCGATCCCGACGACCGCCACCATCAGGCCGCCAGCGATCTGCTCGCCGACTCCGAGGTCAGCCTCGCGACCCTCGACCTGGCCCGCTACGAGGTCGCCAACGTCGCGGTCCGGGCCTGGCGGGCGCCCGAGTCGGTGGCGCTGGTTCTGGACGCGATCGAGCGCATCGGCGAGGACGGCGGGGTCGTCGCCTCAAGTGGCGCCCTGCTCTCCCGCGCGGCCGAATTGGCCGAGCGCCACGCGATCTCCGTCTACGACGCGGCTTACGTCGCGCTCGCCAGAGAGGGCGATCGCCAGCTGGTCAGCTGCGACACCCGGGATCTCGTCTCCAAGGGCCTCGCCGCACTGCCCGCGGACGCCCGCCGAGCTACGGCGCCGGCGCTCAGTTGAACACGTAGAGCAGGAGAAAGGCGATCAGGACGAAGCTGGCGCCGGCGGCGATCATGCCCTTGTCCTCGGAGACGATCGCGGCGGTGGAGCGGTCGTCGGAGCGGTCGTAGATCAGGTACAGGTAGCGGAAGATCAGGTAGACCACCGGCGGGATGGTGAGCATCATCTGGCTGCCGATCAGCGGCGAGTTCACCGTGTAGATGGCGTAGCTGATCACGGTGCCGGTGGTGACAAGGGAGACCATCTGGTCGAGGAACGGCAGCGAGTAGTGCTCGAGGACCGGGCGCGAGCTGGTGCCCTGGTGCAGCTCGGAGACCGCCTCCTGACGGCGCTTGGTGAAGCCGAGGAAGGCGGCGCCCATGCCGGTGCAGAGGATCAGCCACTCCGAGGCGTGGGCGTCGACGGCGCTGGCGCCGGCGGCGACGCGCAGGATGAAGAGCCCGACCAGGGTCATCACGTCGATGATCACGATCTGCTTGAGGCCGAGGCTGTAGGCGACCTGGGCGGCGCCGTAGCCGACCACCATCAACCCGACCTGCCAGTTGACCGCGGCGAAGGCGATCGCGATGGCGACGATCGCCAGCGCCGGGGCGATCGTCTTCGCGGCCGCCTCGGAGAGCTCGCCGGCTGCCAGCGGTCGCAGCCGCTTCTTCGGGTGCTGGCGGTCCAGCTCGACGTCGACGAGGTCGTTGACGAAGTACCCCGCGCTGGAGATCAGGCAGAAGGAGATGAAGGTCAGAACCGCCGCGAACACCTCCGGCGACTGGTTGAGCTTGCCGGAGAACAGCAGCCCGGCGAAGACCAGGACGTTCTTGATCCATTCGTGCGGGCGGCCCGTCTTGATCGCCGCGCGCAGCGGCGATCGGCGTGGCACCGCGGACTCGGCGGGGTCGGGCCGGCTGGCCTCAGCCGGCACGGTCGGTTGTTCGGAGGTGATGGTTTCCATCATGGGAGGCCACGACGCTCGGCCCGGCCGGCGGCGAACATCGGGTCGCGAAAGGGTAGCGCCGGCCGCTGTCACTCCCTCTCCGGATCGATCAGGACCCCGGGGTTGAGCACGGCCGCCGGGTCGAGCTCGGCCTTCGCGGCGCGCAGCGCCGCGGCGAACGGCGCCGGGCGCTGGCGGTCATACCAGGGGCGGTGATCGCGGCCGACCGCGTGGTGGTGGGTGATCGTGCCGCCGCCGTCGATCACCGCCTCGGAGACCGCGGCCTTGATCTCGTCCCACTGCTCGACCTCACCGCCCCGAACCGCGGGGGCGAGCACGGTGAAGTAGGGAGCGGGGCCGTCGGGATAGACGTGGGTGAAGCGGCAGCTGACCCGCGGCGCCCCCGGCCCGCCGTCCGGGGCGACCCCGCCGATCTCCGTCACCGCGCTGCGCGCCGTCTCCATGACGACGGCGTGGAACTCCTCGAAGCGATCCCAGGTGATCGCCGTCTCGAAGGTCTCCGAGAGCACGCCGCAGGCGACGAAGGTGTCGCGAAGGTAGGGGGCGAGCAGGAAGGCCGAGCGCCAGGCGCCGACGGCGCCGTCGCCCCGACCGTCGGTGGGCCGCTCGCCCGAGGACGGCTTCGCCTGGTTGGGAGTCGGCAGGTCGTCTGCCGCGCCGCCGTGGGACCTGGCGATCTCCAGCGCGCTCTCCAGCTGGTCGTCGACCGGGTGGTGGGCGGACTCGAAGCCAAGGATCAGCAGGTGCGCTCCGCTGCTGCCGGCACCGGTCAGCTCCGCCTCGGTTGCATCGAGGAGCCGGCAGTTCGACGGGTACAGGCCCGACTGGGAGATCTCGCGCACGGCGCGCGCCGCGGCGTGGAAGTCGTCGAAGCCGACCCCGCAGGAGGCCTTGAACTGAGGCCGGGGGCGCACCCGCACCCAGGCCTCGGCGATCGCGCCGAGGACGCCCTCCGAGCCGAGCAGCAGCCGGTCGGGCGAGGGACCGGCTCCCGAGCCGGGCAGCCGCCGGCTCTCCCAGGTGCCGCGCGGGGTGATCGCCCGCACCGACTCGACCAGGTCGTCGATATGGGTGAGCAGGGTTGCGAAGTGGCCGCTGGCCCGGGTCGCGATCCAGCCGCCCAGGGTCGAGTACTCGAAGGACTGCGGGAAGTGGCGCAGGGTGAGGCCGTGCTCGCGCAGCTGCTCCTCCAGGCCCGGCCCGGTGGCGCCGGCCTGGATCCGCGCCGCCAGCGAGACGGGGTCGACCTCCAGCACCCGGTCGAGCCGGCGCAGGTCCATCGTCACCGCCGGCCGCTCGCCCAGCCGCGCCTCGACACCGCCGACGACGCTGGTCCCGCCGCCGAAGGGGACAACGGCGGCTCCCTCGGCCTCCGCCCAGCTCAGCACCGTCTCGATCTCGGACTCGTCGCGGGGAAAGGCGACCAGGTCCGGCGGGTTCGGGAACTCGCCGCGGAAGCCGCGGACGACGTCGCGGTAGGCCTTGCCCAGCGCGTGGGAGACACGCTCGTAGCGCCCGTCGGAGAAGAGGTCGCCGAAGCGCTCCGGCGCCTTCAGCCGCGCCGGGCGCAGCTCCACCTCCTCCAGCGGGACCGGCTTCTCGACCTCCCCGCCGAAGCCGAACCGCGCCCGGATCCCTTCCGCGGCCTCCCGCATCTGGGTCGCCGAGGGCGCCTGGTCCTCATACCCCCACCCCCAGTGCTTCAGCCGCCTCGCGGTTACCAGTGCACGCCTTTCATCAGGTGCGCGAACGCGACCGCCTCGGTCGAGGGAGCGCGGTCGGGCGCCTCCTCGGCCTTGCCCTTCGCGGCCTGGGAGTCGGGGAAGAGCTTGTAGGCGGTGTTGAGGATCGAGTCGCTCGCTTTCGGCGCCACCGCGTAGAGCAGCTCGCCGAAGTTGCCGAGTTTGGTCGCCACCTTCTTCGGTTTGCCGACCATAGCCTTGGCGATCATCTCCGCCGCCTCCTCGGGCGTGATCGCCGGGAACATGTCGTACATCCGGGTCGGCGCGATCATCGGCGTCCGCACCAGCGGCATGTTGATCGTCGTGATGTGGACTTTGTCGTCGATCACCTCGGAGGCGATCACACGGCTGAAGGCATCGAGCGCCGCCTTGGAGGCGACGTAGGCCGAGAAGCGCGGCGGGTTGGTCTGGGTGCCGATCGAGCTGATGTTGATGATGTGGCCCGATTTGCGCGACCGCATCGTCGGCAGCAGGGCGAGGATCAACCGCAGGGCGCCAAGGTAGTTGAGCTGGATCGTCCGCTCGTAGTCGTGGAAGCGGTCGTAGGAGAGGGCGACGGAGCGGCGGATCGAACGGCCGGCGTTGTTGACCAGGATGTCGACGTGGCCGTGGTAGGCGAGCACCTCGTCGGCCATCCGGGCGACGTCCTCGGTCTCGGACATGTCGCAGCGGTGGATGTGGGCGGAGCCGCCGGCGGCGACGATCTCCGCCTTCGTCTCCTCCAGCTTCTCGACCGAGCGGGCGACCAGCAGCACCGTCGCGCCGGCGTCGGCGACCTTGACCGCGGTCGCTTTGCCGATCCCCGAGGAGGCGCCGGTGATGAGGACGATCTTGCCCCGCACCGCCCCGGCCAGCGAGCGGTCCTTGAACAGGTCGGGATCGAGATTGCGCTCCCAGTAGTCCCAGACGCGGGCCGCGTAGCTCTCCAGCGGCGGCACCTCGATGCCGGAGCCCTCCAGCGCTGCCTGGGCGCCGCTGGAGTCGAAGTGGGTCGGGTAGTCGACGTAGGCCAGCACCGACGCCGGCAGCCCCAGCTGCCCCAGCGCCAGCTCCGCCGCCCGCTTGGCCGGCGGGAACAGCTTCAACGCGGTGCGCAGCGCGCCGGTCGCGGGCTCGGTCACGTCGGCCCCGAGCCGCACCCCCATCTGCGGCGCGTCGGCGGCGCGGGCGAAGATGTTGATCACCTCGCCGGCGGTCTTCGGGTTGGGGTCGGTGAGGTGGAAGGCGCGACCGTCGAGGTCGGGCTCGTGGGCGATGTGGTCGATCGCGGCGGCGACGTAGTCGACCGGGACGATGTTGATCTCCCCGCCCTCGATCCCGACCGTCGGCAGCCACGACGGCAGCACCCGCCGCGCCCGCTGTAGCGCCTTGAAGAAGTAGTAGGGGCCGTCGACCTTGTCGATCGCGCCGGTGCGCGAGTCGCCGACCACGATCCCGGGCCGGTAGACGCGCCAGGGCCGCGAGCACTCCTCGCGAACCAGCCGCTCGGACTCGTGCTTGGTGCGGAAGTAGGGGTTGGTGTCGAGGCGTTCGGCCTCCTCGAACATGTCCTCGCGCCACTCGCCCCGGTACAGGCCGGCGGCCGCGATCGAGCTGACCTGGTGGAAGCAGCCGGCCTCGATCGCCCCCGCCAGCTCGACCGCGTTGGCGGTCCCCTCGACGTTGGCCACCTCCTGCGCCTCGGCGCTGGCGGTGATGTCGTAGATCGCGGCCAGGTGGAAGAAGTGGTCGACCTCGCCGCGCATCGCCAGCATGTCCTCCTCGGAGACGCCGAGCGAGGGCTGGGAGAGGTCGCCGGCGACCGGGACGATCCGCGCCCCGTCCGCCCCCCAGCCGGTCCGCAGCTCCTCCAGCCGTCCGCGCGATCCCGCCCGCACCAGCGCGTAGATCGTGCCCTCGCGCTGGAGCAGCCGCTCGACCAGGTTGCGGCCGATGAACCCCGTCGCTCCGGTGACGAAATAGTTCATGGACATTCAGCCTACCTCCACCCGGAAGCTCGTTCGGCCGGTTTCATAGACTCAGGGGAAGAAATGGCAGAGACGGCCACCGTCCAGATCGCGATGCCCGAGATGGGCGAGTCGGTGACCGAGGGGATAGTCCTCGAGTGGCACGTGGCGGAGGGCGACTTCGTCCACGAGGGGGACACCGTCGTTGAGGTCTCCACCGACAAGGTCGACGCCGAGGTTCCGGCGCCGATGGACGGCGTGATCACGAAACTTGTCGCTTCGGTTGACGACGAGGTGCCGGTTGGGGCTCCGTTGGCGGAAATGGAGCCTGGGGAGGGTTCTAACGGCTCGGCCGCGGGTCCTGTCGTGGAGGACGACTCCTCGTCCTCGCAAGCTGCGGGCGAGGAGCCATCCTCCACGCCACCCGCGGGTGAGGCCGCTGGAACCGCGTCAGGGACCAAGGCTGGGGGCAACGGCGCCGGGGCTGGCGGTGGCGGCGGTTCCCAGGACGTCAGGGCTACTCCTGTGGCTCGGCGGGTTGCTGAGGCTCGGGGGGTGGATCTTGCTTCTGTTCGGGGGTCGGGGCCTGGGGCCAAGGTGACCAAGGAGGATGTGCTGGCGGCTGGGAACGGGGCGGGGGCGGCGCCCGTCGCCGCCGGGGAGGCCAAGCAGCTGCGCGGGCCGGCGGCGATGCTGGCCAAGGCGATGGACGAGAGCCGGGCGGTGCCGACGGCGACCTCGTTCCGCACCGTGGCCGTCGACACCCTGGACGCCAAACGCGGGGCGATCAACGTGGTCTTGAAAGAGCGCGGGCTGAAGGTCTCCTTCACCCACCTGATCGCCTGGGCGATTGTGCGCGCGAGCAGGGACTTCCCGGTGATGGTGCGGACCTACGAGGAGCGCGACGGCAAGCCGTTCGCGCTGGAGGGCGGCCCGGTCAACCTCGGCATCGCCGTCGACGTCGAGCGAAAGGACGGCTCCCACAGCCTGATGGTGCCGGCGATCAAGGGCTCCGACGGCCTCGACTTCGCTGCCTTCCACTCCCACTACGAAGACCTGATCGCGAAGACGCGCGAGAGCAAGCTCACCGCCGACGACTTCCAGGGGACGAACATCTCCCTCACCAACCCGGGCGGGATCGGGACCGTGGCCTCGGTGCCGCGGCTGCTGAGCGGCCAGAGCGCGATCATCGCCACCGGCTCGATCGCCTACCCGCCGGAGTGGTCGCACGCCTCGCCCGAACGACTGCGCCAGCTCGGCGTCTCCAAGGTGATGACGCTGACCTCCACCTACGACCACCGGGTGATCCAGGGGGCCGAGTCGGGAGCCTTCCTGCGCCGCGTCGAGGCGCTGCTCCAGGGGGAGGACCGCTTCTACGAGGGCGTCGCCGCCGACCTCGGCATCGACGCCGCCGGAGTCGCCGCGGCCCACCCCGCCTCGGCCTCGGCGCCGCCGCTGGGCGCCGCCGCGCCGGGCGCCGAGGCGGCGGTCGTCCCCGGCGAGGTCGACCAGGAGCTGCTCCAGGCGGTGCAGGCCGCGACCTCCCTGCTCAAGGCCTACCGCACCCACGGCCACCTCGCCGCGCGCCTGGACCCGCTCGGCTCCGAGCCGAAGGGCGACCCCGCGATCCAGCCCGAGAGCCTCAACCTGACGCCCGAGCTGATGTCCCGCATCCCGGCCTCGATCCTGCGTATCGGCGTCCCCGGCGAATCCCTGCTGGAGGCGCTGCCGCGGATGCGGGAGACCTACTGCGGCACGATCGCCTACCAGGTCGAGCACCTCTCCTCCCACCAGCAGCGGATCTGGCTGCGGGAGATGATCGAGACCGGCGCCCACCGCCAGCCGCTCGCCGAGGAGGAGAAACGGCGCCTGCTCGGGCGGCTGATCGACGTCTTCCAGTTCGAGCGCTTCATCGAGAAGGCCTACCTGGGCCAGAAGATGTTCTCGATCGAGGGGCTCGACGTGGTGGTGCCGATGCTCGACGAGCTGGTCACACTCTCCCACCGCGACGGCGCCGAGGAGGTGGTCTTCGGGATGGCGCACCGCGGCCGCCTCAGCGTCCTCGCCCACAACCTCGGCCGTCCGGTCGAGTCGATCCTGGCCGAGTTCGAGGGGTCCAAGCGGATCGACGCGGTGAAGGCGGTGGCGGCGATCCCGCACGGCGGCACCGGCGACGTCAAGTACCACTACGGCCACCGCGGGGTCTACGAGACCTCCGCGGGCGAGAAGATCTCGGTCCGCCTCTACCCGAACCCCAGCCACCTGGAGTTCGTCGACCCGGTCGTCACCGGCGGGGCCCGGTTCCTCCAGTCCGACTTCGAGGGCGCCAAGCTGCGCCACGACCCCAAACGCGCGGTGCCGGTGCTGCTGCACGGCGACGCCGCCTTCCCGGCCCAGGGCGTTGTCGCCGAGACGCTCAACCTCCAGTCGCTGAAGGGCTACAGCACCGGCGGCACCATCCACCTCATCCAGAACAACCAGGTCGGCTTCACCACCGACCCCGAGGAGGCGCGCTCCACCCCCTACGCGGCCGACATGGCGAAGGGGTTCAACGTGCCGATCGTCCACGTCAACGCCGACGACGTCGAGGCCTGCTCGGCGGCGGTGCGGCTGGCGATGGCCTACCGCGAGCGCTGGAACCGCGACATCGTCATCGACGTGATCGGCTACCGCCGCTTCGGCCACAACGAGACCGACGAGCCCGCCTACACGCAGCCGACGATGGCGGCGAAGATCAAGTCCCACCCGCCCGTCTCGGAGATCTACGCCGAGCAGCTGATCGGCGAGGGCGTGGTCACCGCCGAGGACGTCGCCGGGGACGGCGAGGAGCGCCAGGCCGAGATGTCGGCGGCGCTGAAGCGGCTGCGCTCGAAGATGGAGGCGGGCGACTACGAGGACCCCACCGTGACGACGAGCACCGGCGAACTCGACCGCACGGCCAGCCCGCCGGTCGACACCGCCGTCTCGGGCGAGGCGCTGCGCGCTCTCAACCAGGAGCTCCAGAGGACGCCGGAGGGCTTCAACGTGCACCGCAAGCTGCGCCGGCCGCTCTCCCGGCGGCTGGATGCGATCGAGCAGGGCGGGATCGACTTCGGCCACGCCGAGGCCCTCGCCTTCGGCTCGCTGCTGAGCGAGGGCGTCCACATCCGGCTCACCGGGCAGGACACCGAGCGCGGCACCTTCTCCCACCGCCACCTTGTCCTGCACGACGAGAACACCGGCCTCAAGTACTGCCCGATGCAGAACCTGGAGCAGGCCTCGGCCCCGTTCGAGCTCTACAACAGCCCGCTCTCGGAGATCGCCTGCCTCGGCTTCGAGTACGGCTACTCGGCGGCGACGCCCAGCGCCCTGGTCCTCTGGGAGGCGCAGTTCGGCGACTTCGCCAACGCCGGCCAGGTGATCATCGACAGCTTCATCGTCTCCGGCGAGGCCAAGTGGGGGCAGACCAGCCGCCTGACGATGCTGCTGCCGCACGGCTACGAGGGCTCCGGCCCCGAGCACTCCAGCGCCCGGATCGAGCGCTTCCTCGCCCTCGGTGCCGAGGGCAACATCCGCATCGCCTACCCGACCACGGCGGCGCAGTACTTCCACCTGCTCCGCCGCCAGGCCCTGATCCGCAAGCCGCGGCCGCTGATCGTCTTCACGCCGAAGGGCCTGCTGCGGCTGGACCGGGCGGCGGCGAGCCTGGAGGAGCTGACCGACGGCGAGTTCAACTACATCCTCGACGACCCCACCGCCGAGGGCCGTCGCGAGAAGGTCGAGCGGCTGGTGCTGTGCACCGGCAAGGTGTACTTCGACATGGACGCCAGCGAGCGGCGGGCGGCCGCCGAGAACGTCGCGATCGCCCGCGTCGAGATGCTCTACCCGTTCGCCAAGGAACAGCTCGAGGGGTTGATCGCCTCCTACCCGAACCTGAAGGAGATCGCCTGGGTGCAGGAGGAGCCGCGCAACATGGGCGCCTGGAAGGTGATGTCGCGCCGGATGCCGGAGGTCCTGCCGGAGGGCGTCGCCCTCACCTACGTCGGCCGTCAGGGCCGGGCCAGCCCCGGAGAGGGTTACTCGGGAGCCCACGCGCTGGAGCAGGAGCGGATCGTCCTGACCGCCCTCACACCCTGAGCACGATGCGCGGCGGCCCGCTGGAGAAGCCGGTCCCGGGTCGCCTGTTCGTTTGGGTGAAGCGCTTTTCCTGGGTCGAGCTGGCGATCTTCAGCGCCCTGATCGTCTTCTGGCTGCTGCCGGGGTTCGACACCGAGACGATGGTGTTCGGTTGGGCGCACGGCCTGGGGTTCCTCGCCCTCTGCGTGGTGATCTGGATCGCGGCGGTGAGGCGTGAGGCCCCCTACACCCTGCTCGCCGCCACCCTTACCCCGGTGGGGCCGGTGGGGAGTGTGATCGGAATCGAACTGATCGAGCGCAGGGGTTGGGGCATCGCCGAGCTCCCCCAGGGCCGGCCCGATCCGGCCCAAAGCGCGACGGAATAGTCCTGTTACCGGTCGGTCGCGCTTGACCGCGGGTTGTCGAGCCTGTATAGCTAGGTACTGACTGTTCTCTTGGACAGTCCCGTCCAGGAACGGCCGCGTCGGCATCCCTCCCTGGCTACCGACGCGCAGGTGCAGCGTGGGTCGCGCGGACCCCCCTGCCTCCCGCGACCCCGCTGCGCCTACTGATTTCTCAACTTCCGCAGCACGGTCTCCAGAATGCCACCATTGACGAAGTAGCCGACCTCGTTCGGCGTGTCGAGGCGAACCCGGGCCTCGAACTCCACCGCGGGCTCGCCGTCGCGTGAGGCGACGACGACGACCGACCTCGCCTCCCCCTCCTCGAGATCGCCGACGTCGAAGGTCTCCTCCCCGGTCAGCCCGAGGGACTCGGCGCTCTCGCCGTCGGCGAACTGAAGCGGCAGCACACCCATCCCGATCAGGTTCGAGCGGTGGATGCGCTCGAAGCTCTCGGCGATCACCGCCCGCACGCCGAGCAGCTTGGTCCCCTTCGCCGCCCAGTCGCGGGAGGAGCCGGACCCGTACTCCCTGCCCGCGAGCACCACCAGCGGCACCCCTTCCTCGGCGTACCTCGTCGCCGCCTCGTAGATGGTGGTCTCCTCGCCGTCGGGGAAGTGACGCGTGTAGCCGCCGGCCCTGTCCACGAGCCGGTTGCGGAGGCGGATGTTGGCGAAGGTGCCGCGGATCATCACCTCGTGGTTGCCGCGCCGCGAGCCGTAGGAGTTGAATTGCGCCGGCCGCACCCCCTGGTCGATCAGCCAGCTCCCGGCCGGGCTGTCGCGTTTGATCGCGCCGGCCGGCGAGATGTGGTCGGTGGTGATCGAGTCGCTGAGCAGCGCCAGAGCGCGGGCGCCGGCGATCGGCGCCACTCCCGGGGGGTCGGCCGGCATCCGCTCGAAGAAGCTAGGCCGGCGCACGTAGGTGGAGTCGGGCCAGGTGTAGCGGTCGCCCGCCGGGACCTCGACCGCGTTCCAGGTCTCATCGCCGGAGAAGACCGAGGCGTAGTTGCGGGTGAACATCTCCGACGCCACCGAGGCGCCGACCACCTCCTTGATCTCCTCGGCGTCGGGCCAGACGTCGCGCAGGTAGACCGGCTCGCCGTCGGAGCCCTCCCCGAGGGGCTCCTCGGCGAGGTCGATGTCCATCCGTCCCGCCAGCGCGTAGGCGACCACCAGCGGCGGGCTGGCGAGGTAGTTCGCCTTCACGTCCTGGTTGATCCGCCCCTCGAAGTTGCGGTTGCCGGAGAGCACCGCGCAGACCGCCAGGTCCTTCTCCGCGATCGCCGCCGAGATCTCCGGCGCCAGCGGGCCGGAGTTGCCGATGCAGGTGGTGCAGCCGTAGCCGACCAGGTTGAACTGGAGCGCGTCGAGGTGCTCGGTGAGGCCGGCCTTCCCGAGGTAGTCGGTGACCACGGTCGAGCCCGGCGCCAGCGAGGTCTTGACCCAGGGCCTGCGGGAGAGCCCGCGGCGCAGGGCGTTGCGGGCGAGCAGCCCGGCGCCGACCATGACGCTGGGGTTGGAGGTGTTGGTGCAGCTGGTGATCGCGGCGATCACGACCCTGCCGTGGTCCAGCTCGAAGGCGGTCCCGTCCTCCAGGGTGACCGCGACCGCGTCGCCGCTGTCGCGCTCGGCGAGCGTCGCCGAGGGAGCCACCGCCGGCCGCGGCCGGCCGCGCTCGTCGTCGTGGTCCTCGGCCGGGGGGTCGGAGGCGGGGAAGGACTCCTCGATCGCCTCGTCGCGGCCGTTGCCCATCCGCTCCGCCGCCTCGGGGTCGAACTCCGCCATCGCCGCCAGGAAGGACTGCTTGGCCTGGGACAGCGGCACCCGGTCCTGGGGGCGCTTGGGCCCGGCGATGCTCGGCACCACGTCGCCCAGGTCCAGCCTCAGCAGGTCGGAGAAGACGGGATCCTCGGAGGAGGCGTCGTGGAACAGGCCCTGCGCGCGGGCGTAGGCGTCGACCAGCTCGATCGTCTCGGTCGGGCGCCCGGTCAGGTCGAGGTAGCGCAGCGTCTCGGCGTCGACCGGGAAGATCGCGCAGGTGGAGCCGAACTCCGGCGACATGTTGCCCAGCGTCGCCCGGTCGGCCAGCCCCAGGGTCGCCAGCCCGGGGCCGTAGAACTCGACGAACTTGGAGACGACGCCGCGCTCGCGCAGCATCTCGGTGACGGTCAGCACCAGGTCGGTCGCCGTCGCCCCGTGCGGCAGCTCGCCGTCGAGGCGGAAGCCGACCACCTGCGGCAAGAGCATCGAGATCGGCTGTCCCAGCATCGCCGCCTCGGCCTCGATCCCTCCCACGCCCCAGCCGAGCACGCCGAGCCCGTTGACCATCGTCGTGTGGGAGTCGGTGCCGACCAGGGTGTCGGGGTAGGCGCTCAGGACGCCGTCGGCCTCGCGGCTGTAGACGACCTGGGCCAGGTACTCGAGGTTGACCTGGTGGCAGATCCCGGTCGCCGGCGGCACCACGCGGAAGTTGTCGAAGGAGTGCTGGCCCCACTTCAGGAACGAGTAGCGCTCGCGGTTGCGCTCGAAGTCGTGCTCGGCGTTGACGGCGAAGGCGCGCGCGTTGCCGAAGGCGTCGACCTGGACCGAGTGGTCGATCACCAGGTCGACGTCGACCAGCGGGTTGATCGCGGCCGGGTCGCCGCCGATCTCCTCCATCGCGTCGCGCATCGCCGCCAGGTCGACCACCGCGGGCACGCCGGTGAAGTCCTGCATCAGGACCCGGGCGGGCTGGAAGGGGATCTCGACGCTGGGCTCGGCGGCGGCGTCCCAGCCGGCGATCGCCTCGACGTCGGCGGCGCTGACCGAGCGCCCGTCCTCGAGCCGCAGCACGTTCTCGAGCAGGACCTTGATCGAGTAGGGCAGGCGGGCGACGTCGAAGCGCTCCTGGAGCGCGTCGAGCCGGAAGACCTCGTAGTCGCGCCCGCTCACCTCGAGGGTGGAACGGGCGCCGAAGGAGTCGCTGCTCATTTGGTGTCCCCCGGGGTCGTCGTCACTACCTCTTGTCCGTCTGTCCGGCGGCGACCTCGGCGGCCGCCTTCTGACCGGCCCCGCCGCTGGCGGTGCGAACCGCCATGCCCGGGTTGGCGAGGGCGAAGTGGGCGAGGAAGCGCTGCTGCACCGGCGCCACCACGACCTCGACCTTGTCGGCCTCGATCGCCCGTACGGTGCCGCGCGCGACCGCGGCCGGGGTCGAGGTGCCGAGGCCGGGGAGGGGCTTCGCTCCGGAGTCGGCGAACATCCCCGCCTCCCTGATGAACCCCGGGGAGACGATCGAGACGCCGATCCCCTTCGGGCCGAGGTCGGCGCGCAGCCCCAGGGCGAAGCCGCGCAGGCCGAACTTGGTCGCGTTGTAGACGGAGGAGAGCGGCGTCGGCGACTTGCCCGAGAGCGAGGCGACGAAGACCATATGGCCGCGGCCGCGCTCCAGCATCCCCGGCTCCAGCGCCCGCGCCAGCAGCATCGGCGCCTCCAGGTTGACCCGGAGGGCGCCGCACAGCTCCTCGGCGGTGAACTCCGGCAGCCGCCCGGTCCCGGGCAGGCCGGCGTTGGCGACGAGGACGTCGATCGGCCCTGCCTCGGCGGCGAGCTTCTCGGCGGCGCCGGGCTCGGAGAGGTCGGAGGGGAGCGCCCGGTGGCCGTCGCCGGGAAGTTCCGCGGCGAGCGCCTCCAGCGCCTCGGCGCTGCGCCCGCTCAGGGCGAGCGTGGCTCCGCGCTCGGCCAGCGCCTTGGCGATCGCCCTGCCGAGGCCTCCGGTGGCCCCGGTGAGCAGTGCGTTGGCGCCGGCAAGTTCCATCCCAAAGCCCAAGCTAGCAGCCGTGCGGCCGACAGGAATCTGAGATGAAAGCGCGAATCGCGACTAGATGTTTGCGTTCTGTGAGCAAACAGCCGGTGGATCGTCTAGACTGCCGCCGTTCCGTAGAACCGAAACGCCGAATCCCGCGCGCTCCAAGGCGCTGTGGGAACGGGGGAACCACGTTTTCGGGGCTAACCCGCCTGTTCAGGTGGGGGCGCAGGCTCCTTTCGCGCCAGCCCGACAGCTAACCCCGTAGGCCGACAAAGGAGATCGGTTTGCTGTCAAACAAGCTCAAGCTCAAAGCTGGCCTAGCCGCGGCCGGGGCGCTCCTGGCTGTCGCGCTCGCCTCCCCGGGAGGCGCCTTCGCGGCCTGCACCACCGGCGGCGTCGCTTCCGCGGAAGTGGACGCCTGCACCCCCACCGCGAAAGCGAAGCTGCTCGAAACCGGGGAACTGATCCCCCCGCGCAGCGCGCCGGAAAAGGTCAAACAGGTGATCGAAGCCGCCAACGCCATCCGCACCAAGCCCTACATCTTCGGCGGCGGCCACGCCCGCTGGTACGACCGGGGCTATGACTGCTCGGGCTCGGTCAGCTTCGCCCTCCACGGCGGCGAATTTCTCGAAAGCCCACTGCCCTCGGGGCCGATGGAGAAGTGGGGCCTGCCCGGCAAAGGCCGCTGGATCACGGTCTACGCCAACGCCGGCCACGCCTACGCGGTGATCGCCGGCGTCCGCTGGGACACCTCCGGCGACGCCAGCGGCACCGGCCCGCGCTGGCACGAAGACCTGCGCAACAACGTCGGTTACATCGCCCGCCACCCGGCCGGCTACTAGTCCGACCCGTACCGCTTCGGTACTCCGCCCCGGCCAAAGCGCCGGGGCGGCTTTGTCCTTGCTTTCCCTGCCAGCTCGGATAACGTCCGGGGGGTAGCTGCCACGGCTCCGGACATCCGACTTTCAGGCCTCACCAAACGCTATGGGGAGGTGGTGGCGGTCGCCGGCATCGACCTGGAGGTCGAGACCGGCGAGTTCTTCACCATGCTCGGGCCCTCCGGCTCGGGCAAGACGACGACGCTGCGGATGATCGCCGGCTTCGAGGAGCCGAGCGCGGGCACGATCGAGCTGGCCGGGGAGGACGTCGGCGCGGTGCCGCCCTACGACCGGGCGGTCAACACCGTCTTTCAGGACTACGCCCTCTTCCCCCACATGAGCGTGGGCGAGAACGTCGGCTACGGGCTCAGGGTGGCCGGCGTCGCCAAGGCCGAGCGGGCCCGCCGGGGCGAGGAGGCGTTGGAGATGGTCCGCCTGCCCGGCTACGCCGACCGCAAGCCGGGCGAGCTCTCCGGCGGTCAGCGACAGCGGGTGGCGCTGGCGCGGGCGATCGTCAACCGTCCCAGGGTCCTGCTCCTCGACGAGCCGCTCGGAGCGCTGGACCTGAAGCTGCGCGAGCAGATGCAGGTGGAGCTGAAGACGATCCAGCGGGAGGTCGGCATCACCTTCGTCTACGTCACCCACGACCAGGACGAGGCGCTGACGATGAGCGACAGGATCGCCGTCTTCAGCGACGGCCGGATCGAGCAGGTCAGCCCCCCTCGGGAGCTCTACGAGCAGCCGGTCAACGAGTTCGTCGCCGGCTTCGTCGGCGTCTCCAACGTGATCGAGCGCGACGGCGAGCGCCTCACGATCCGCCCGGAGAAGATCCGGCTGCTGGATCCCGCCTCGCCCGCCGATGGGCTCCACACCGAGCGCGGCCGGGTGACCGAGGTCAGCTACGCCGGGATGGTCACCCGCTACACGGTCGCGCTCGACGCGGGAGGGTCGCTCCAGCTGATCCGGCAGAACTCCGAGGGCGCCGCGGCCGGAGCGGCCCACGCGCCGGGGAAAGAGGTCTTGGTGGGATGGCGCCCGGAGCACGCGGCCGCCGTCCGTGGGAAGTCAACTACAGAGGAGGTTGCATCATGAGGAGAAAGGACGCTCATCCCGCCCGCACGGCATGGCTGATCGTCGCCGGTCTGGTCGCGTTCATGCTCGTCCTCGCCGGCTGCGGCGGCTCGAGCGACAACGGCGGCGGCGGCGAAGAACTGCAAAAGGTCGGCAAGGGAGAGGGCGAACTGAACCTCATCTCCTGGGCCGGCTACGTCGAACCCGCATGGGTCAAACCGTTCGAACAGAAGACCGGCTGCAAGGTCAACGACAAGATCGGCGGCACCTCCGACGAAATGGTGCAGCTGATGCGAACCGGCGAATACGACGGCGTCTCGGCCTCGGGCAACGCCACCGCCCGACTGGTCGACGGAGGCGACGTGGCCCCGGTCAACGTCAGCCTCGTGCCCAACTACAAGACGGTCTTCAGCGATCTGAAGAACCAGCCCTACAACACCTTCGAAGGCACCCACTATGGGATTCCCCACGGTCGCGGCGCCAACCTGTTGATGTGGAACCCGGGCGACGTCAAGCCGGCGCCGACCTCGTGGGACGTGATCCTCGACCCGAAACTGGCCGCCAAGTACAAGGGCAAGATCAGCGCCTACGACGACCCGATCTACATCGCCGACGCGGCCGTCTACCTGAAGACGCACGAACCGAGTCTCGGCATCGAAAGCCCCTACGAGCTGAACGAAGAACAGTTCGAAGCGGCGGTGAACCTGCTGAAGGAACAGCGCCCCTACGTCGGCGAATACTGGTCCGACGCGGAAAAGCAGATCCAGGCCTTCGCCAACGGCGACGCCCAGGTCGGCACCACCTGGCAGTACCAGTACTTCGCCCTGAAGGAAGAAGGCAAGCCGGTGGCCGCCAGCCCGGCCAGCCAGGGCTTCCTGCCCAAGGAGGGGGCGACCGGTTGGTCGGACACCTGGATGATCAGCTCCAAGGCCAAGCATCCCAACTGCATGTACATGTGGATGAACTGGGTGATCGAACCGAAGGTCAACGCCGAAATCGCCGAATACTTCGGCGAGGCGCCGGCGCAGGAACTGGCCTGCGACGAAACCGAAGACAAGCAGTTCTGCGCCAAGTACCACGCCGCCAACCCGGCGTTCTGGAAGCGCGTCTACTACTGGGAGACGCCGCTCGCCGACTGCGGCAACGGCGAAGAAGATTGCAAGGACTACAACGACTGGGTCCAGGCCTGGACCTCGATCAAGGGGTAGTTCGGCGGGCGTGATCGATGGCTGCTGAAGCGGTCGTTCGGGAGAGGTCGGCGGGTCGCAGGCTCGCCGGCCTCTTCCACGGCCGCAAGCGCCTCCAGGTGGGAGCGCTGCTGGCCGGCCCGATCGGATGGCTGGTCGTCGGCTACCTGGGCTCCCTGGCGGTTCTGCTGATCACCTCGTTCTGGTCGGTCAACCCGCTCAGCGGCGAGGTCGTCAAGGGCTTCAGCCTCGACAACTTCAAGACCCTGGTCGAAGAACCGGTCTACGGGACGATCGCCTGGCGGACGATCCGCACCGCGGCCCTGGTCACCCTCACCGACGCCGTCCTCGCCTTCCCGATCGCCTTCTACATGGCCAAGGTCGCGACCCGCCGGGGCAAGGCGATCCTCGTCGTCGGCATCCTGCTGCCGCTCTGGTCCAGCTACCTGGTCAAGGTCTACGCCTGGCGCACGATGCTCTCCGCCGACGGCATCGTCAACTGGGCGCTGAGCCCGTTCGGCCTGCACGGCCCGGGCTACGGCAACACCGCCGTCTGGCTGGTGATGAGCTACCTCTGGCTCCCGTACATGATCCTGCCGATCTACGCGGGCCTCGAACGCATCCCCGACTCGCTGATCAGCGCCTCCGAGGACCTCGGAGCGCCGCCCTTCACCACCTTCCGCAGGGTGATCTTCCCGCTCGCCTTCCCGGCAGTCGTCGCCGGCTCGATCTTCACCTTCGCCCTCACCCTGGGCGACTACATCACCCCGAGGCTGGTCTCCAACGACCAGTTCATCGGCAACGTCATCTACGACAACATCTCCAACAACCAGCCCTTCGCGGCCGCCTTCGCGGTGGTGCCGATCGTGGTCATGATCGCCTACCTCCTCGTCGCCCGCCGGCTCGGGGCCTTCGAGCACGTCTGAGCGATGCGACTCTCCAGAAGAGCCCAGATGCTTCTGCGGGCCGCGGTCGGCGTCGGCCTCGCCTTCATCTACGTGCCGCTGATCGTGATCGGGGTCTACGCCTTCAACGCGAGCACGATCGTCGAATGGCCGCCGCCCGGCTTCACCCTGCATTGGTTCGACGCCGCGTTCAAGACCGACTCGGTCCGCGAAGCCTTCCTCACCTCGGTCGAGGCGGGCCTGGTGGCGACCGCGATCGCGCTCGTGCTGGGCACGCTCGCCTCCCTGGCGGTGGTCCGCCACAGCTTCTTCGGCCGCGAGACGGTCTCCTTCCTGGTCGTGCTGCCGATCGCCCTGCCGGGGATCGTCACCGGCGTCGCCCTCAGCAACACCTTCACCCAGGTGCTGGGGATCCCGCTCAGCCTGCTGACCGTGATCGTCGGCCACGCGACCTTCTGCATCGTCGTCGTCTACAACAACTCGGTCGCCCGCCTGCGCCGCCTGCCGGGCTCCTTCGAGGAGGCCTCAGCCGACCTCGGCGCCCACACCTGGCAGACCTTCCGCTTCGTCACCCTGCCGAGCATGCGCAGCGCCCTGATCGCCGGCTGCCTGCTGGCCTTCGCCCTCTCCTTCGACGAGATCATCGTCACCAACTTCACGATCGGCGCCGGAGAAGAAACCCTCCCGATCTGGATCTTCTCCCACCTCTTCCGCTCCCACGAACTCCCGGTGGTCAACGTCGTCGCGATGGTCGTGATCGTGATCTCGATCGTCCCCGTCTACCTCGCCCACCGGCTCAGCCGCGAAGAGGGCGGCGTCGCCGCGGGCAAGGGCGGCGCGGTCGAAGCCGAGGCCACGGCCGTTCCGTAGTCCGCGCCCGGCTAGGCGCGCGCCTCGCCGCGGCGCCTCCGCCACATCTCATCGAGCCGGACGAAGGCGCAGGTCGCCGCCGCGACGATGGCCAACGCCGCGCAGATCACGCTGATCCACCTGCCGATGCTCACCCCGGCGCCCCAGGACTGCTCGAAGGTGACCCGGCGCGGTCGGTTCGGCGAGGCGGGCAGCCGCAGCACCATCTTGCCCTTCCGGGTCACACCGACCGGTTCGGCGCCGGTGACGTCGACGAAGTAGGTCCAGGTCCTGACGTTCGTTTCGACCGTGCCCGCCGGACCAGCCGGGTACTCCACGGTGTAGCTCCTTCTGGCGCCGCTGCCCGCTGGGATCCTGAGTATCGGCTGCGTCGCCCCAACCCTCGGCGCCGCGGCGTCCGCGAACTGGAGCCCCGTGTACCACGACCCGGGCGGAACTCCCCACGATTCGTGTGCGAAAGCGCGGCCCGGCAGCCACGAGCGAACCTGGGACGCCTGCACGATCGAGAGCGCCAGGGCGAAGACCGCGATACCCACGAGCGCAAGCGCGCCGATCCGACCGCGCGGGCCCGCTCGCCGCAACCCGACGAGAGCGAGGGTGACGAGGCCAACCGCCGCGAGGTCGGCGTAAGTGAGGAGGCGGTACGGGAACTGGATGTAGCGCCAGGCTTCCGGCAGGTCGCCGATCAGCGACGGCGCCATGATCAGCAACAGGAACGCCCCCAGCACGGCCACCAGCCCGAGCGCCATCCGCCTGCCGGCGCGCGGGAGCGCTCGCCAGCACACGGCGCCGCAGACCACGGCCCACAGAAGCGCCAGCACGGGCAGCTGCGCGTTCAGGTCCGCGGTGACCTCCGGGTGCAGGCCGGCAGCGGTGCGAAAGAGCGCGAAGAGGTGCGCGGGGGAGGTGACGTCGGTCATGGCGAGGGCATCGGGCCCGCGCTCGCGCAGGCGCGAGTGGTACAGGAAGAGCGGCACCAGGATCCAGGCGTTGATCCCGACCCCCAGCAGGGAGAGCCAGAGCAGCCGCGGCCCGCGACGCACACCCGCCCTGGCGGCCTCCCAGTTGGCGGCGAGGATGACAAGGGCGCAGAGTCCGAGGAACGTCGTCCCCCAGATCAAGGTGAGGGTGTGGGTACCGGTGAGCACGGCGACGCCGACGACGTAGGCGGCGCAGGAGCGAAGGCGGACGCGCGGCTCGCGTACCAGGCTGAGCGCGCTGGCGGCGATCAACGGCAGCATCGAGGTGGCGACCATCTCGGGTATGTCGCCCCTCCCGTAGAGGTTGGTCACCGCGTAGGGGGCGGTGACCGCGACGCAGCCCGGCAGCTGTGCCCACCAACCCTCGAGCCCCGCCTGCCGCGCGATCCAGGTCCAGCCGACGTAGGTCGCGGCGAAGGCGCCGATGTAGGCGACGATCACCGCCGCTTCGGGGTTGGAGAGCAGCGAGACCACTCCCAGGCCGGCGTAGAACGTGCCCCCGTAGAAGGCGTAGTACGGGTAGAAGAAGCCGAGCGCGGTCTGGAGGAAGTAGCTCGGTTCCTGAAGCGCTTCGATACTGCGCCCCTGTAGCCAGATCAGCCAGAGATGGTTACCCCAGTCGCTGGCGAAGGTTCGGTCGCTGAACAGGAGTGGGAAGAGGAGGCCGAGGCCAACCGCGATCGGGATGGCCCAGTGCCATCCCCCACGCAGCGACAACGTCATGCGCCTTACCCCCACCGAGGGTATCTATAGAGGTACGCTTGCGTACCCGCATGTTGGCTGCCGTGCTGGGCTTACAGAGGAATGTTCCCGTGCTTGCGCTTGGGCTGCGGCACCCGCTTGCTCTGGAGCATCCGCAGCGCCTTGATCAGCTTCGGCCGCGTCTGGCGTGGCTCGATCACGTCGTCGATGTAGCCGCGCTCCGCGGCCGAGTACGGATTGGCGAAGTGGGCCTTGTAGTCGTCGATCAGTTTCTGGCGGCGCTCGTCAGGAGTCGGCGAGGTGGAGATGTCCTTGCGGTAGATGATGTTGACGGCGCCCTCCGGCCCCATCACCGCCACCTCCGCGGTCGGCCAGGCGACGTTGTAGTCGGCCAGCATGTGCTTTGAGTTCATCACGTCGTAGGCGCCGCCGTACGCCTTGCGGGTGACCACGGTCAGCTTCGGCACGGTGGCCTCGGTGAAGGCGTAGAGCAGCTTGGCGCCGTGGCGGATGATCCCGTTCCACTCCTGGTCGGTGCCGGGCAAGAAGCCCGGGACGTCGGTGAAGGTGACGATCGGGACGTTGTAGGCGTCGCAGGTGCGGACGAAGCGGGCGGCCTTCTCGGAGGCCTCGATGTCGAGCACGCCGGCGAGGAAGGCGGGCTGGTTGCCGACGATGCCGACGGGAAAGCCGTCGAGGCGGGAGAAGCCGCAGACGATGTTCTTGGCGAAGTGCTCGTGGACCTCGAAGAACTCTTCGTCGTCGAGGACGCGGGCGATCACCTCGCGCATGTCGTAGGGCTTGGAGGGGTCGTCGGGGACCAGCGTGTCGAGCGCCTCGTCTTCGCGCTCGGGGTCGTCGGAGGGCTCGAAGCGCGGCGGCGACTCGAGGTTGTTCGAGGGCAGGAAGCTGAGCAGGTGGCGCGCGTCCTGAAGGCAGCTCTCCTCGTCCTCGGAGGCGAAGTGGGCGACGCCCGACTTCGTGTTGTGGCTCATCGCCCCACCGAGCTCCTCGAACTCGACCTCCTCCCCGGTCACGGTCTTGATCACTTCGGGTCCGGTGATGAACATGTGCGAGGTCTCTTTGACCATGAAGATGAAGTCGGTCATCGCCGGCGAGTACACGGCGCCGCCGGCGCAGGGTCCCATGATCAGGCTGATCTGAGGGATCACGCCCGAGCACTTGACGTTGCGGACGAAGACGTCGCCGTAGGCGCCGAGCGAGACGACCCCCTCCTGGATCCGGGCGCCGCCGGAGTCGTTGATCCCGATCACCGGCGCCCCGACCTGGGCCGCCAGGTCCATCACCTTGCACATCTTCTCCGCCATCACCTCGCCGAGGCTGCCGCCGAAGACGGTGAAGTCCTGGGAGAAGACGAACACGGTGCGACCTTCGATCGTGCCGTGGCCGGTGACGACGGCGTCGCCCCAGGGCCGTTTCTTCTGCATCTCGAAGTCGTAGGTGCGGTGGCGCACGAAGGTGTCCAGCTCCTCGAAGGAGCCCGGGTCGAGCAGCTTCTCGACCCGCTCGCGGGCGGTCATCTTGCCCTTCGCGTGCTGCTTCTCGACCGCCTCCTCGGAGGCCGAGTGAATCGCCGCCTCGCGCAGCTCGCGCAGATAGGCGAGCTTCTCGTCGTGGGTCACCGGGTTCTTCTCGCGCATGGAAGGGGCGCGATTCTATGGAGCCGGCTCAGGCGCTGCCGAATGGCTGGCGGCTGGGCGTGGCCAGGTCGTCCAGAAACCGCTCCAGTTCGGCGGCGCTGAACCCCGAGCCGTCGGCCGCGCGGATCTCGACGCGGGTGCCGAAGCCCTTCTCGGCCATCCGCACCTCCAAGCCCTCGATCTCCGGAACCAGCTCGGCCAGCTCCGGCTCGGACTTCATCAGCGTCCGCGAAACCTCGATCATCAAGGGCGATTTCGCCTCCGCCGGCCCGATTCCTCTCGCTCGGCGAGGTTCTCAGAAGAAGGCGCCGCCCTTGTATTCGCCGAAGACGTCCCGCATCGCGCCGCAGACCTCGCCGATCGAGGCGTCGGCGGCGAGCGCGGCGCGGATCGGGTGCAGCAGGTTGCCCTCGCCGCGGGCGACGTCGCGCAGGGAGTCCAGCCTGGCCTCGACCCCTGCCTGGTCGCGGTTTTCCTTGAAGGCCTTCAGCCGCGCCAGCTGGCGCTGCTCGGACTCGGGGTCGACCTTGAGGATGTCGACGTCGTCGACCTGGTCGGTGACGAACTTGTTGACGCCGACGATCACGTCCTGGCCCGACTTGTAGCGCTCGTGGTAGCTCAGCGCCGACTCCTCGATCTCGCGCTGCATGAACTCCAGGGCCTCGACCGAGCCGCCCAGCTCGCCGACCTTCTCCATCAGCTCCCAGGAGCGCAGTTCGATCTCGTCGGTCAGCGACTCGACGAAGTAGGAGCCGGCGAAGGGGTCGACGGTGTCGGCCACGCCCGACTCGTGGGCGAGCACCTGCTGGGTGCGCAGGGCGATCCGCGCCGAGCGCTCGGTCGGCAGCGCCAGCGCCTCGTCGAAGCCGTTGGTGTGCAGGGACTGGGTGCCGCCGCTGACCGCGGCGAAGCCCTGAAGGGCGACCCTGACGATGTTCACCTCGGGCTGCTGCGCCTGAAGGGTGACGCCCCCGGTCTGGGTGTGGAAGCGGATCTTCATCGAGTTCGGGTCCTGCGCCCCGAAGCGCTCGCCGACGATCTTCGCCCACATCCGCCGCACCGAGCGGAACTTGGCGATCTCCTGAAAGACGTTGTTGTGGCAGTTGAAGAAGAAGGCGAGGCGGGGGGCGAACTCGTCGATCTTCAGGCCGCGGTCGAGCGCCGCCTCGACGTAGGCGATCGCGTTGGACAGGGTGAACGCCACCTCCTGCACCGCCGAGCATCCCTTCTCGCGGATGTGGTATCCGGAGATCGAGATCGTGTTCCATTTCGGCACCTTCTCGCGGCAGTACTCGAAGATGTCGGTGGTGAGGCGCATCGTCGGCTCCGGCGGGTAGATGTAGTTGCCGCGCGCCATGTACTCCTTCAGCACGTCGTTCTGGACCGTCCCGCGCAATTTCTCCGAGGCGACGCCCTGCTCCTCGCCGACCAGCTCGTAGAGCGCCAGCAGGATCGCCGCCGGGGCGTTGATCGTCATCGAGGTCGAGACCCCGTCGAGGGGGATCTCCTCGAAGCAGATCCGCATGTCCTCGATCGTGTCGATCGGCACCCCGGTGCGCCCGACCTCGCCGCGGCAGAGCGGATCGTCGGAGTCGCGGCCGAGCTGGGTCGGCAGGTCGAACGCCATCGAGAGGCCGGTGGAGCCGTGCTCGATCAGGTAGCGGTAGCGCTCGTTGGTGTCCTCGGGCGAGGCGAAACCGGCGTACTGGCGCATCGTCCAGAGCCGGTCGCGGTACATGCCGTCGTGGATGCCGCGGGTGAACGGCGGCTCGCCCGGCTCGCCGAGCCGCTCCCGCAGGCCGGGGGCGACGTCGTCCTCGTCGTAGACGCGCTCGATCTCGATCCCCGAGTCGGTGAAGACGCGCTCGTCCTCGGGCCCGACGAGAGGGGCGATCGTGCGGTGGGCCTGCTCGGCCGCCTTGTCGCTGCTGGGAGCCATCTGCGGGGAGGATATTGAGGGCGGCCCCGTCGGGCGCCGAGGAGGCGAGCTCGACCGCCCGGGCGGCTGCGTCGGTCACCCCCTCACGCAGTACACCGGAACAAAAACCAAGTAAAGGGGTTGTGATGTGCGAAGGCCGGGAATAGTCTCGGTCGCAATCGACTTGCCGTCAGTCGCCCAAAGGCAGCAGGGGGCGGCATCAACGGAGGAACCATATGACTGATTCGACCCAGCCACGAATGGCTCGGGGAACGTTCACGGCGGCGGCGGCGCTCACCGCGCTGGTCGCCCTGCTGGCGTTCGCTCCCTTTGCCTCCGCCGCGTCCGACCCGGTCGCAAGCGGGACCACCACCGTCACCCTCAATGGCGGCTTCACCAAGTCGTTGAAGAAGTTCGGGATCAAGCTGACCAAGCTGAGCCCGGCCAAGCTCAAGGGCAAGAAGGCGACGTTCACCGTCACCGGCGGATTGCTTGACCCGACCACGGGCCTCGGCACCGTCAACCTCGGCGGCGGGCTCCAGTTCAAGGCCGGCAGCAAGAAGGCGCCGATCAAGTCGCTGGTGCTCGACACGAGCAAGAAGTCCCTGACCGCCAAGGTCGCCGGCAAGAAGATGAAGATGGCCTCGGTGGCCGGCTTCAGCTTCGCCCGCAACGGCTTCGGCGTGAACCTCACGGTGAAGAAGCTGAAGCTGACCGGTTCGGCCGCCAAGCAGCTGAACAAGAAGCTCGGCTACACGGGCAAGAAGAAGGCCAAGAAGCACAAGCGCGCCAGCGCCAGCAAGGCGCAGGGCCTGCCGTTCAAGGCCAACCAGGTCCTCGGCGGCTCGACGAGCGAAACCCAGCCGAGCACGGTGACCGTGCTGCCGGGCGGCACGATGCTGCTCGCAACGGCGGAAGCAACCATCAAAAAGCTCGCGGACGTCGAAGTCAAAATCCCGGTCACCCCACCGACCACGGAACCGAGCAAAGGCGTGTTCGGCTTCCCGATCACCGGCGGGACCGTGGGCCCGAGCGGAACGGCCGGAGTCGTGCAGTCGGTCGGCGGCCTCCAGCTGCTTCAGAAACTACAGACTGGGCCCACCACCTTTCTGGAAACCGAAATCACCCTTGGCAACTTCTACGTCGACCTGGCGGCGAAAACCCTTTCGGTCGAAGTGATCGCCAAATCCAACGCCAGCAAAGAACTGAACCTCGGCAACCTCGGCCGTGCCTCGATCGCCGATCTGACGGTCACCGGCGTCACCGCCAATCCCGTTACCCATACCGTCAGCGTTCAGGGCAACGCGGTGCTTCAGCCGGTCGCGGCAGAAGTACTGGAGGGCTTTGTCAAGGTGTACCAGGCCTATTTGACGGCCGTCTTCCAGGGGCCGCCCTTCCTCCTGACGGAAGAACAGGCCAAAGCGAAAGCGGCGGAAGAAGTGGCGGCAGATCACATCACCGCCGGTACTCCGCTGGGAACGATCTCGTTCACGGCGCAGACCCAGTAGCAAGGATCTCGCCGCATTGAGGAAGAGGGGGCGGCCTTCGGGCCGCCCCCTCTTCGTTGGGCGGCGCCCCGAGTGTTCTCAGTCCGAGGCGCCGACGAGGCGCTCGACGCCGGTCTGCTCGATCGTGCGGCGAAGACCGTCCTTCAGCTCCACGGTCGGCTCCCAGCCGAGCATGTCGCGGGCGCGGCCGATGTCGGGCTGGCGTTGCTGGGGGTCGTCGACCGGCAGCGCCTCGTAGACGATCTTCGAGCGTGAGTCGGTGACGGCGACCACGGCCTCGGCCAGCTCCAGCAGCGTGAACTCGTTCGGGTTGCCGATGTTGACGGGCACGTGCACGTCGGACTCCGCCAGCGCGACGATGCCGCGGATCAGGTCGTCGACGTAGCAAAAGCTGCGGGTCTGGCTGCCGTCGCCGAAGACGGTCAGCGGCCGGTCCTGAAGCGCCTGGCGCAGAAAGGTAGGGATCGCGCGCCCGTCGTGCGGCCTCATTTTAGGGCCATAGGTATTGAATATGCGAACGATCGCGGTATCGACGCCCTGCTGGCGGTGGTAGGCCATGGTCAGCGCCTCCGCGTAGCGCTTCGCCTCGTCGTAGACGCCGCGCGGGCCGATCGGATTGACGTGGCCCCAGTAGTCCTCCTTCTGCGGATGGACCTTGGGGTCGCCGTAGACCTCGCTGGTCGAGGCGATCAGGAAGCGGGCGCGCTTGAACTTGGCGACGCCGAGCATGTGGTGGGTGCCGTGGGAGCCGACCTTGAGCGTGTGCAGCGGCAGCCGCAGGTAGTCGATCGGGCTCGCCGGGGAGGCCAGGTGGTAGACGAAGTCGACGTCCTCGGGGATGTCGACGTGCGAGGTGATGTCGACGTTGCGGAACTCGAACGCGTCGTCGCGGATGTGGTCGATGTTCTCCAGCGAGCCCGTCTCGAGGTTGTCGAGACAGATCACGCGCTGCCCCTTGGCGAGCAGGTGCTCGCAGAGGTGGGAGCCGAGGAAGCCGGCGCCCCCGGTGACTACGCAGGTGCCCATCGCCGCCGATGCTATCGGGCGGCGGCCCGGACGGCGCCGGGCCGTCCACCGTGCAATTTCCGAAGTTCCGGATGGGAAACCTGTCCACTCGGGGGGAGAGCCGCGGTGAGGCAGGGACTTGGGGTGGCAGTGTTCGGTCGGGAAAATTGAAACGGCGAGGGGGGAGCCGAGCGGTGGGCCAAATTGGGCAGGGGGAGGAGCGGGCGTCGCGCGCGGGCGGGCTCGAGGCGGCCCGAAAGCGCGCCGTCGTGGAGACCTACGCGCGCCACGAGGCCGCCCTGCGCCGCACCGCCCGCCGCTACTCGCTCTGCGCCGACGACGCCGACGACGCCCTCCAGCGGGCGCTCGAGATCCTCCTGATGAAAGCGCCCAGCGACGATCACCGCGAGCTGGTCCGCTGGACGCAGACGGTGGTCAAGCACGAGGCGCTCGCGATCCGCCGTGAGCGCGAGCGGATCCTCGGCGGCGCGGGCGCGGTGGCGCCGGAGAGCGGCGAGGACTGGGTCACGCTGATCCCCGCCGGCGGCGAGGGCCCTGCCGAGCGGGTGGAGCGCCGCGAGACCATCGCCCGCAGCCGCGAGGCCATGCGGGCGCTGAAACCGCAGGAGCGGCGCGCGCTCAGCCTGCTGGCGGAGGGCTACACGTACGCGGAGATCGGCGAGATCACCGGCTTCAGCCACACCAAGGTCAACCGCTGCCTGGCCGAGGGACGGGAGCGGTTCCGCAACCTGCTCTCGCGCAGCGCGGACGGCCGGCGGTGCGCCGAGATGGAGCCCTCGCTCTCCGCCTTCTGCGACGGCGAGGCCGGTGCCGAGGAGGCGGCTGCCGTGCGGGAGCACCTGCGTGCCTGCGCGAGCTGCCGCGCCACCCTGCGCGCCTACCGCGCGGCGCCGCGCGCCGTCGCCGCCCTGGCCCCGGTGCTGTCGCTCGGCCGCTCGCCGCTGGATCGCCTCCATGAGTGGGCGACGGGGCTGGTGGCGAGGTTCGGCAGCGGAAGCGAGTCCGCGGTCGCGCAGGTGGCCGGCGGCGGCACCGCTCGCGGCGCCGGGATGGCCGGCCTGGCCAAGCTGCTGGCGATCTGCGCCGGGACCGCCGGCGGCGCGGCGGCGTGCGTGGCGACCGGGACCCTTCCGGTTCCGATCGAGGCCGGGCACGCGCCGGCGAAGGCGCCGAGGATCCAGGGAACGCTCGAACCCGCCGTGCGGGACGAGTGGAGCGGGGTCGACTACGAACCGGCGCCCGAACCGGCGCCGCAGCCCCGGCCGCCCGCCGCGAAGCCCGCCGGCTCTGAGCCGCCCGAAAGCGAAGCGACCGGGTCGAGCGGCGGCGTCGAATACGCGGCCGAACCGACGTCGGAACCCGAGCCGGCGATCGAAGCGCCGAGCCCATCCGCTCAGCCCGGCAGCCCGGCGGGGGAGTTCGGCCCGTGAGCGCGGCCCGAAGGCTCGTCTTGGCGGTGGTGTCGCTCGCCTGCGCGGGCGCGCTTGCCGGCGGCGGTCCGGCGAGCGCCGAGGAACCCGACCCCCTGACCCTGACCAACCTGCGCGTCGAGGGCGGCGAGGACGCCTGGCACCCCGACAACGACTTCCGCATCGCCTGGGACAGCCCACCGATCCCAGAAAGGGACCTGCCGGTCGCCGCAGTTCTGTACCGGATCCGCGACGCCGGCGGCGAGGTGGTGGTCCCCGACACGCGGCTGCCCCGCCAGCTGCCGCCGATCGACCACATCCACGTCCCAGACGGGCCGGGCCTGTACACCGCCGAGCTGCGGCTGGAAGGAAAGCAGGGGGAACTGGGGCCACCGGGAAGCGTCTCGCTGCGCTTCGACGACACTCCCCCCGGCTCGGCCCAGCCGCTCGCGCCGAGCGGCTGGATCGCGGCCGAGACCCCCGTGCTCGCTCGGATCGAGCACCCGGTCGGCGCTCAGCCGCCGGCCGGAATCCGCGGCTACGCCGTCTCGGTCGACCGCGATGCCGGCGCCTCGCCCTGCGCGGCCGCCGAGCGCTGCGAGGACAGCGAGACCGACCTGCGCGGCGGGATCGGGGACGACTCGATCTCGCTCGGAGTGCTGCCGCAGGGCACCTCCTTCGTCCACACGGTGGCCGTCTCGGGCTCTGGAATCCGCTCGGCGGCGGTCGGGGGCGCCGTGGTCCGGGTCGACGCGACCCTGCCGCGGGTCGTCCTGGACGGGGTGCCGCGGGGGTGGGCCGACGGTCCGGTCCGCCTCGCCGCGACTGCCGCCGACGCCCTTTCGGGAATGGCCCCCGACGGCCCGAACGGCCCCTACACGGCGATCGCGGTCGACGACCGGCTCCCCACCGTCGCGCCGGGCGACTCGGTGAGCGCGATTGTGACCGGGGAGGGCACGCACAGCGTCGCCTACTACGGGCGGGACGCCGCCGGCAACGTCGCCGGCGAGGGCCAGCCTCCTGCCGCCACCGTCCGCATCGACGAAACTCCGCCCCGCGTGGCCTTCGGCCGCGCCCAGGACCCGGCCGACCCGGAGCGAATCGAGGCGAGCGTCGCCGACCGGCTCTCCGGCCCCGACCCGGCCCGCGGAGTCATGGCGCTGAGGCGGGTGGGATCGCGCCAGCCGTTTGAGCCGCTGCCGACCTCGGTGCGGCCCGGCAGGCTGACGGCGCGCTGGGACTCCGACGCCTTCCCGCCCGGCGACTACGAATTCCGCGCGACCGGATACGACGAGGCCGGCAACCCGCGCGCCTCGGGCCTGCGCGACGACGGGGCACGGATGGTGCTGGCCAACCCGCTGAAGACGCCGACGCTGCTGCGTGCCGGGTTCGGCGGTGAGGCGCCGGCTCGGGCGCCACGGCGAACGGTGCCCTACGGGCGCGCCGTCGCCTTCGGCGGCCGGCTGAGGTCGATCTCGGGAGCGCCGCTCGCCGGCCAGCCGGTCGAGGTGGTCGAGGCCTTCGACGCCGGCGCCGGCGCTGGCCGTCGCACGACCACCGTCGAGACCGGCACCGACGGGCGCTTCCTGACCCGCCTGGCGCCGGGTCCCTCCCGCCGCGTGCACGCCCTGTTCGCCGGCGGACCGACCCTCACCCGCGCCGGCTCCGGGGCGGTGCGGCTGCGCAGCCTCGCCGGGGTCCGGCTGCGCGCCTCGGCGGCGTCGGCGAGGGTCGGCGGCGCGCCGGTCATCTTCAGCGGCCGGCTCGAGCACCGCGCCGCGCCGATCCCGCCCGGCGGCTGGCGGGTCGAGCTCCAGTTCCGCCTCCCCGGTCTGCCCTGGACCGAGTTCCGGACCGTCCAGACCGACGCCAGGGGCCGCTTCCGCTACCCCTACGCCTTCAGCGACGACGACAGCCGCGGCGTCCGCTTCGGGTTCCGCGCCTTCGTCCCAGCCCAGGAAGACTGGCCCTACGAGCCGGCCGGATCGCGGTCCGTGTCAGTCCTCGGCCGGTAACCGAGTCGCTCGCTGAAGGGTTGTGGTGCCTGGAACCACCACAACCCTTCATTCGATTGCGGGCCCCTTCTGGGCGCCTCAGGGTTACCTGAGAGCGGCCAGCTGGTCGCTGACCTGGTCGACCAGGCCCTGCGCGCGCGAGGTCTGCTCGTCGATCGTGCGACGGACGCGCTGCTCGACCTCGTTGCGGTTGCGCTTCAGCGTGGTCTCGACGGAGCGCTGGCGCCGGCGCGCTTCGCGCTCGACCCGGTTGCGCGTTTTGCGGGCTTCGGTGGCCGCCTTGCGGCGGGCGGTGGCGCCGCGGCGCTCGGTTCGCTTCAGCGATTTGCGCACCTGCTGGCGGTAGGACTTGAGCTGCTTCTCGGCGCTGGAACGGCCGGTCCACGGCTCGACCAGGTCGGTGACGCGGTCGCTGACGCTGAGCACGACGCCGACCGGGATGTCGAGCGCGGTCTCGGCGAAGGCCTGGACCTGGCTCTTCTCGGCGGCGACGGCGCGCTTGCCCGCCCTGGCGGCGTCGGCGCTGGAGTTCTTCGCTTCGGTGGTGGCTCGTTTTGCCTGAGTCTTGGGCTTGCTGCTTTTGCTGCTGTTCTGCGTTGCCATGGGGTCGAATCCCTTCGGAGCTTGTTTGCCTGCCTGGCTTTCGCGAGTGTAGCGAACATATGTTTCCGCGAACACATGTTCTTAAACCTCTTGGACCGAGGAGTTACAGCTCGCCGTGAGCCTGGGCCGCCCGGACGGTCTCCAGGCCCGCCTCGTCGCGCGCGGCGGCGACCGGGTAGCGGGCATCGAGGTCCAGTGGTACTTCCCCCAGCGGCAGATCCCCAAACGCGACCGCCCCCCCGGCCTCGCGCGCGATCAACTGCGCGGCGGCGGCATCGACCGAGCGGCAGGGACGCAGGCTGAGCATCGCGTCGAAGCGCCCAGCGGCGACATAGGCGACGGTGATCGCGATCGAGCCGACCACCCGCAGGCGGTAGACCCTCCCCGCCAGGGCCCGCGCCGCCGGCAGCGCCCGCTCCGGCTCGGCCGACTCGACCCCGACGATCTCGAGCTTCTCGGCTGAGGCCGAGACGCGGGCCGGGGCGCCGCCGAGAGCCGCGCCGCCGCCGCGGCGGGCGACGAACTCCTCCCCGGCGCCGAAGTCGTGGACGAAGCCGAACTCGACCTCGGCCATCGAGGCCCCGGAGGCGACGGCGAGGCTGAGGCTGTGGGAGGGGATCGTGCGGCGCGCGTTGAGCGAGCCGTCGATCGGGTCGATCACCACCCGGACGTCGCCGCCGGATCCGAACCGCACCTCGCCGCGCTCCTCCGAGACGGCGAGGAACGAGGCCCCCTGCCCCGCGAGGGCCTCCAGCTCGGCGAAGACCGCGTCCTCGCAGAGGCGGTCGATGGCGAGGGTCCGATCCCCGCCCTCGCCGACCCCCTCGTAGACGGTGCGCTGCTCGCTGGTCGCCGCGCGCTCGAAGATCAGCCGCTGGGCGGCGACGGCGCGGCGGCAGATTCCCAGCCAGTCTGCGGAGAAAACGTCCATTGCCGGATGCTATGGCGCGCTAGCGTTGGGGCGATGCGCGACGAGCAGCCGACGGCGGTGGAGGCGGACGAGCGCGACAGCGCGATCGCCCACGGGGAGGGGCCGCTGCTGGTGCTCGGCGCCGCCGGGACCGGCAAGACCGAGCTGCTGGCGCGGCGGCTGGCGCGGCTGGCCGCGGCCGGGACCGCGGCCGGGCGCGTGCTGACTATCGCCTCGACCCGGGCCACCGCGCGGCGGCTGCGCGAACGGGTGGAGGCGCTGCTGGAGGGACCGTTCGAGGAGCTGTGGATCGGCAGCTGGGAGACGATCGGCGAGCGGCTCCTGCGCGAGCGCTCCGACGCCGCCGGCCTCGATCCCTTCTTCGACGTGCTCGGCCCGGCCGAGCGCCTCGCGATGCTCCTCGACCGCCTCGACGAGCTGCCCCTGCGCCGCCACGAGATCCGCGGCAATCCGGCCGGCCTGCTGGCCCGGCTGCTGGCCAGGATCGACGCGCTCAAGGCCGACCGGGTCGGGCCGACCCGCCTCGAGCAGCGCGCCAGGGAGGCCGAGGGGTCCGCGTCGGAGGAGGCCGACAGGGAGGCGGTGAGGCGCGAGCTCGAGTTCGCCGAGCTCTACACAGCCCACGACCGCATCCTCGCCGAGTGCGGCAGCCTCGACCGCGGCGACGTCTTCCTCGCCCTCGACTGCCTCCTGGTCGAGCGCCCCGACGTCCGCCGCGAGCTCGCCGCCCGCTTCGAGTTCACGATGGTCGACGAGCTCGAGCGGACCACCAGGGCCCAGCGGGCGATCCTCGAGGCCCTGGCGGCGGACAACCCGAACCACCTCTACGCCCTGGAGGAAGAGCCGGCGGAGCTCAGCTCCTGGTTCCGCGACCTGCATCCCGAGGGCGACGTCGTCGCGCTCCAACGGCGCTTTCGGGAGCCGGCCGTGCGCTTCTGGAGGTGCCGGAACGAGCGCGCCCAGGCCCAGGCCGTGGCCAGGGAGGTAGAGCACCTGGTGGTGGCGGGAGCCGCCCCGGAGGAGATCTGCGTCCTGGTCGCCGACCCGGCCCGTCAGGGCGGCGCCGTCGCCGCGGCGATGGAGGAGCGCGGCGTCCCCTTCCACCTGACCGGCCCGGCGGCCCTCTTCCAGCGCCCCGAGGTGCGCGACGCGATCGCCTGGCTGCGGGTCCTCGCCGACCCCGACGACTCGCCGGCCGCCGCGCGGGCGCTGACCCGACCGCCGATCGAGCTGCGCTCCGGCGATCTGGCGCGGCTGACGACGATCGCCCGGCGCCGCAAGCAGGACATGGTCGCCGCCTGCGAGGCGGCGCTCGACAGCCCCCAGTTCCAGCCCGAGGCGCGGGAGCGGATCCAGTCCTTCCTCAAGCTCTACAACGCCGCCTCGGCGGCGATGGAGGAGCGCCGCGCCGACGTCTTCGTCCGCCGCCTGATCGAGCGCGTCGGCCTGCGCCGCCAGCGCCTCTTCGCCGCCCAGCCCGAGGTGGCGGAGCGGCTGCTCGGCCTCTCGCGCCTGGCCGAGCTGGCGACCGCCTGGGCGCGGCGCGAGCCGCACGGCTCCACCCGCGGCTTCGTCGCCTATCTCAGCGCGGTCGCCGAGGCCGGGGTCGAGCCGGCGGGAGGCGAGGAGCCGCCCTCGCCGGGGTCGGTGCAGGGGATGGCGGTGGAGGCGGTCCAGGGGATCGGCTTCGACCACGTCTTCGCGCTCGGCCTCCAGGGCGACGCCGACTGGGCGGCGATCGGCTGGCCGGCCCGGAGGGGGCTGGTGCTCTCGCGGCTGGAGCGCGGCGAGGCGGGAGAGGCGCGACCGTCGCCCTTCTACGAGCGGGCGCTGGCCAAGCTCGGCGGCGAGGAGGAGGAGCACGAGGAGGAGCTGTTCGGCCCCGCCGAGGGCATGCACGCCACCTACCGCAAGCTGCGCGAGCAGGTGCTGGAGGCCTCCTGGCGGGCGGGGCGCGAGCTTTCGGAGCCGCGCCTGGACACGGCGATCGACGTCAACCGGGCGATCGCCCGCTACCTCGAGCTGCTGAAGCTGGCGGCACTGGCGCAGCGCCCCGGCGACGAGCCCACCGCCGAGGCGATCGAGGCGGTCAACGGGCTGCTGCGCCAGGTCGCGACCCCCGAGCAGCAGGCCGAGCTGGACGCCTCCTCCCTGGACTCCTACCTGCTCGGCTCAGAGCAGGAGCGGGGGCGGCGCCGGCAGCTGATCGCGGCTCGCGAGGAGCCCTCGCTGGAGGCCTTCCTGCCGCGCCGCGGCGACGGGGCGCTAAGCCTCTCCGCCTCCGACCTGACCCTGTACCTGACCTGCCCGCTGAAGTACAAGTTCGCGCGGGTCTTCGGCATCCCACAGGAGCCGACGATCAACCAGCGCTTCGGGATCCTCATCCACAACGTGCTCGAGCGCTTCCACAAGGAGCCTCGGGAGGAGGGCGAGGACGGCCTGGCGCGGCTGACCGAGCTGTTCGAGACCGGCTGGCGCCGCACCGGCTTCGGCTCCACCGACGACGAGCTCCAGTTCCGCGACCGCGCCCGTGAGGCGCTGCGCCTGTACTGGGAGCGCGAGCGGGTGGCCGAGAGCGAACCGGTGTGGTTGGAGCGCAAGTTCGACTTCAAGGTCGGCGAGCACCATGTCCGCGGCCGGGTCGACCGGGTCGACCGGCTGGCCGACGGCGACTACGAGCTGATCGACTACAAGACCGGCGAGCGCAAGACCGAGGCCGACCTGGAGAGCGACCTCCAGCTCGCGCTGTACCGCATGGCGGCGCGCGAGGCGTGGGAGATCGAGGCGGCGCGCGGCAGCTACTACTACGTCCTCGACGCCGAGAAGGTGGCGGCGCCGACCAAGCCCGACGACGCCGAGCGGGTCGAGCGGACCGTGCTGGAGGTCGGCGAGGGAATCCTCGGCCAGGACTTCGAGCCGCGCCCCTCGCCCACCGTCTGCGGCTGGTGCGACTACCGCCTGATCTGCCCGGCGGCGGAGTCCTAACCCTAACGTCTCTCGGCCAACGTATAAGACCTAACCCGAGATACTTCGCCGATATTCATTGATGGTCTTTGAAAGTCCAATAAGTGCAATATTGCGAAAGGTGCAATTCTCAAATGTGACATGTTTGAGACCAATAACACCACTCATTCGCTGAGTTGCTGGCACCTCGATAAACAATGCGTTCCGAGGTACCTCAAACTTAACGTTTTGCATCTGAACTTTCTGCATTGGGGCCAGTACAGCGGGACCGACCAAAATGGCATCCTTGAAATGCCTGTCTTTGATCTCAGACTTCTCATCAGCCTCTTCAGCCAGTACGAGCGTGTCCATTAGCAAAGAGTGCCCACTGGCGCTCCCATCGCCTGTCAATTTTGGATAGTGATAACAATCGACTGCCGTGACCTCGCCAGTTCCGGAAAGAAACGTATCGCCCACACCCACACAACCAAGGAGCAAGTGTTCTTTGCCGTGAAGCTCAAAACATGCTCCACCGCTTTCCCGTGGACCCGGTTTGGTCTTTTTCCTACGCTTTGCGACGAGGTTCGTGACGATCTTCCTCGCTAACAAGCGTCGCATCATCGCCAATTAATGCAAACTCATCTGCGGTTGAATGCATTCTCCGACTGAAGACTTTTCCACCACTTTGCATTTTGAAAGTGGTGGAAGCTGAAGGTTTAGGCGGTTCTTGGTGCTTTCTTCGAGCTCCGGGGATTCGTGCAAAGAGACGGAAATGCGAAGTGGCCATCTCGCTAGTCAGTGCCAGGTAGAGCACCGAGAAGGCTATTGCCAGGGCAGCCATTCTGACCAACGGCATGTCAGGTTTTGAAGAGTGGTCCGCGAAAAGACCAAAAAGTGCCGCAATAGCGGAAATCAAGACGGTCCCCGCGATCCGTTGCATGCCGAAGAAATTACCAACTGGACGCGGGGCCATGGCTACTGGGGACCGCGCATTCCTGTTTAGGCCAGGTTACGGGCTCGTAAACCGCCGACGCTGAGAGCCTTCAGGGGGCGTTCTCAGCCCTGGTCGCCGCGCTGGCGCAGGAAGCGCTGGAACTCGCGGGCGATCGTGTCGGCGGAGGGCAGGTCCTCGCCGTCGGCCGTGAGCAGGTCCACCTGTTCGGCCTCGATCCGCGAGACCAGCTCCTCGATCTCGGGGTTGGCGGCGACCGCACGGCCGATCTGCTCTTCGTAGTCGGTCGTTTCCTCTTCCAGCTCCGAAGCCTCGACCGCGATCCCGGTCAGGCCCTCGAGCCGGCGCAGCAGCGCCAGCGCCGCCTTCGGGTTGGGCACGGCGGCGACGTAGTGGGGCACCGCGGCCCACAGCGAGGCCGAGCTGATCCCGCCCTGGCGGCAGAGGTCGTGGACGACGCCGACGATCCCGGTCGGCCCCTCGTAGCTGGAGCGCTCGAGTTCCAGCTCCTCGACCAGCTCCTCGTCGGAGGCGAGGCCGGTGATCGGCACCGGCAGCGTGTGGGAGACCTCGGCGATCAGCGCCCCGAGCGTGATCACCATCTCGACCCCGAGCGCGTCGGCCGCGGTGGCGATCGTCTCCGAGAAGGTGCGCCAGCGCAGGTTCGGCTCGGTGCCGTCGAGCAGCACCAGGTCGCGGTCGGCGGTCGGGACCCGAACCGCGATCAGGTTGTTCTCCGGCCAGTCGATCCGCCGCGTCTGGCCTTCGTCGAGGGTGATCGTCGGCCGCGTCGACTGGAAGTCGAAGTAGTCCTCCGGATCCACCCTGGCGATCAGCTCGGAGTCCAGCGAGGAGGCGACGGCCCCCAGCGCCGTCGAGGCGGCGGCGGCAGCGTCGTTCCAACCCCGGAACGCACAGACCAGCACGGGAGATCGAAGGTGCGGCAGATCGCCTTCCCAAGTGAGCGAGTCCACACTTTGAGCGTAGACGATGACGGCCCTCGCGCCGGGCGCTCAGCCGTCAGGTATCGACGCCTGGGATCGGGTCGTTCGGCAGCTCGCCGTGGATCTCGGTCAAGGCGATCAGGTCGTTGCGGTCCACCGGCCGTCCGGCAAGGCGCTTGAAGCCGACAATGCTGCGCAGGCTCGCGACCTTGAACTCGACGTCACCGTATTCCGCGGAGATCGCGTCATCCGCAACCGTCTCGTAGTCGAGTGGAGGCAGGCCCCCGCGGAGAACATCGACGATTCCCGCCGTCGTCTTGGCCCGCAGATGGGTTTGGTCGAGCAGATGCTCGTCGCGTAAAGCCGCATCGTCCCGAAGGCGAACCGCGTCGAGCCGGCGGAGAGCGGCCAACACCCGGCGATCGTTTTCAGGATCGTCGGGGACCAGGAAATCGATGTCCTCGGTGGCTCGGATAAAGCGGTTGGCGATGACGGAAAAGCCCCCGACGACGACGAAACACGCTTTCTCCGCGGCCATCGCCGCGACGGCGATGTCCAGCTCAGGATCGAGGGCGGCCATTTGCCCGGTCGACAGCCCTCAGCAGGCTCGCCGCCTGGGCGGAAAGATGCTGTCCCCGCCGCAGCAGCTCGCCGATGGGGGTGTCCGGTGGTGGGGTCAGAGCCCGTCGCTTCTCAGCGTTCAGCTGCGCCCACTCCGCCTCATGGCCCGGCTCCAGCAGCGTCTTTCGCGAGGGCGAGGTCATGAGACAGATGCTACGCGAAGGCCTATCCGGAAACCCTCGATCGCCGCGGTCAGGGGGTCGAGCGCGCGCGTCGCACCAGCTGGGCCGCGATGAACAGCGCCAGGGCCGCGAAGGAGAGCTGGAGGACGCGCTCGGAGACGTGGTTGGCGACGGCGACGCCGACCAGGACGCCGAGCGGCGAGAGGACGCCGATCACCAGGGCCTGGCGCAGGTTGACGTTGCCGTAGGCGTTCTGGCGGTAGGCGCCGACCAGGGCGACGATGACGATCATCAGCAGCGAGGTCGACTCGGCCTCGATTTGGGTCAGCCCGAGGAAGATCGTCAGCGCCGGCACGAAGAGGACGCCTCCGCCGACCCCGACCAGCCCGCCCGCGAGACCGCCGGCAACCGCGATCAGCGCCGCCGCCAGCTCGCTCACGAGAGGATCAACTCGATCGCGATCGCGACCAGCAGGGCGGCGAAGAGGTAGGAGACGGCGCGCTGGGAGATCCGCTGCTGGATCGTCGTGCCGAGCACCACGCCGACGATCGCCGGGATCGAGAGCAGCAGACCGGTGCCGAGGTGGACGTTGCCGTAGAGCCCGCCCTGGGCGACCGCCCCGAGCATCCCGATCAGGACGATCGCGGCGAGGCTGGTGCCGGTGGCGAGCCGCTCGCCGTAGCCGAACCAGAAGATCAGCAGGGGCACGATCACGGTGCCGCCGCCGACCCCGAAGAGGCCGCTGAACACCCCCGCGAGGGTGCCGATCGCGGCGAGCTTCAGGGTCTCGTTCGAGTGCATCGGGGGGAGATGAGCGCGATGGCGGCGATACTAGATGCCGTGCCTCGCGAATTCGATGCTGGGGAGGGCGTTTGGGCTCGGCTGCTCGGGCCGCTGCGCGAAAACCCCGCCCGCGCGGCGATCCTCACCGACGTCGACGGCACCCTGGCGCCGATCGTCGAGCGTGCCGAGGACGCGGCGGTCCCGCCGGCGGCGCGGCGGGCGCTCGAGGAGCTGGGCGAGCGCTTCGGCATGGTCGGCTGCGTCTCCGGCCGGCAGGCCATCGAGGCGCGGCGGCTGGTCGGCCTGGAGGGGATCGCCTACGCGGGCAACCACGGGCTGGAGCTGCTCCTGCCCGGGGAGCGGGAGCCGCGGTTGGACCCCTCGCTGGCCGGGCGCGAGCGTGAGGCGGCCGACTTCATCGCCGCGACCGACGGCGAGGTCCTGCGCGCGGTGGGGCTGCGGCTGGAGGACAAGGGCCCGATCCAGGCGCTGCACTGGCGCGGCGCCGAGGACGAGGCGGCGGCCCAGGCCCGTGCCCACGAACTCGCGACCGAGGCCGGACGGGCCGGCCTCGAACCGCGCTGGGGCCGCAAGGTGCTGGAGCTGCGGCCGGTCGGCGGCGGCGGCAAGGACGCCGCGGTCGCCTCGCTGCTCGCCACAGACGGGATCGAGCTGGCGACCTACGCCGGCGACGACCGCACCGACCTCGACGCCTTCCGCCGCCTGCGGGAGCTGCGCGAGGGGGGCGAGCTGGGCGCCGCGGTCTGCGTCGGGGTCCTCTCCGAGGAGGCGCCGGCCGAGCTGCGCGAGGAGTCCGACCTGACGGTCGAGGGGCCCGAGGGCTGGCTGGCGATCCTCGAATGGCTGGCGAGCTGACCCGATGCCCTACACCGACCTGCTCCGAGTCAGCGTCTTCATCACCGGCGCCGAGGCGACCGCTCTCGGCGCGATCACGGCGATCGCCGCCAACCGCGACGGGGACTCGCGGACGATCCTCGTCGCCGCCGTCTGGTGGCTCGCCTCGCTGGCGATCGGCTTCTACCTCGGCCGTCCCTCCCGCGCCGCCGACGGCGTTCGCGACGCCCTCGCCCGGGCGCGCACCGCCACCTCCCTGCCCCCGGACACCCCAGCCCGCGTGGCCGTCGGCCGCCTCTGGCCGATCGGCCTGACCGCGATCGCCGCCGGCGTGCTCGGGATCTTCTTCCCGGGGGTGGCGGCGATCGGCGCCGGCTACGCCCTGATCGTCTCCCTCGCCTGGCACACCCGCGAGGCGGCGGTCCTCGGCATCGAGCACCGCGACGGCGTCAAGTTCTACGTCGTGCCGAACTCGGCGCTGAGGCCGATCGAGCTGGTTCGCACCCCCGGCCTGCGCTCGGACCGGCTGCACACCGAGTTCTAACCGAGGAGCTTCTTGAAGTCCTGCCAGCCGCGCGTGTTGGCGATGTCGGCGGCGGTGAGCCAGGCGCGGCGGGCGGTGGCGACGGCGTAGGCCATGTTGCCGAGGGTGTCGACGCCGTGGGCGTCGGTGTTGAGGACGATGGTCGCGCCCGCGTCGACCGCGAGGCGCGCGTGGCGGTCGGAGAGGTCGCGGCGGTTGGGGTTGCCGTTGATCTCCAGCATCGTGCCGGTCCGCGCCGCCGCCTCGGCGACCGCCTCGACGTCGATGCCGTAGGGCTCGCGGCGCCCGATCAGGCGCCCGGTGAGGTGGCCGATGCAGTCGACCCGCGGGTTCTCGATCGCCGCCAGGACCCGCTCGGTCATCTCCCGCTCGGAGATCGAGAAGGAGGTGTGGACGCTGGCCACGACCCAGTCCAGCGCCTCGACCAGATCGTCGGGGTAGTCGAGGGAGCCGTCGAGGCCGATGTTGATCTCCGAGCCGGCGAGCAGGCGGAAGCCCCGCTTGCCCTTGTTCCAGGCGCGGATCTCCTCGATTCGCTCCCACAGCCGCTCGGCGGTGACATGGTCGCCGAAGCCGTGGCTGGCAGAGTGGTCGGTGATCGCCATGTAGGCGTAGCCGCGCTCGCGGCCGGCGGCCGCCATCTCCTCCAGCGTGTTGCGCCCGTCCGACAGGGTGGTGTGGGAGTGCAGGTCGCCGCGGATGTCGCCGAGCTCGACCAGCTCCGGCAGCGTCCCCTCCCGTGCCGCCCTCAGCTCGCCCCGGCCCTCGCGCAGCTCGGGCTCGATGTAGGCGTAGCCGAGGCGCTCGTAGACCGCCTGCTCGCTCTCGCAGAGCTCGACCTCGCCGCTCTCGGCGTCCGTGATGCCGTGCTCGGAGACCGAGAGGCCGCGCCCGACCGCCTCTTCGCGCAGCTGGACGTTGTGCGCCGCCGACCCGGTGAAGTGCTGAAGCAGGTTGCCGAAGGCCGCCGGCGCGACGATCCGCAGGTCGACCGAGACGCCGTTGTGGGTCTGCGCCCGCACCCCGTTGGGACCGGGCTTGCCGGCGGCCGAGATCAGGGGGTGACCGGCGAGGTGCTCGGCGAGCGCCGTCGGCTCCTCGGCCGTCGCGATCAGGTCGATGTCCTTGCAGGTCTCCGCCCAGCGCCGCACTGAGCCGGCGACCTCGACCCGGATCGCCGCCCGGTGCTCGCGCAGTGCCGCCGCCAGCTCCTCGGCGATCGGCCGCACCTTGGACAGCAGGAGGCGGCCCGGCCCCTCGCCCGGCTCCCCGAGCCGCTGAAGCGCGGCGAGCACGTTTTCCTCGGCCTTCGGGCCGAGGCCCTTCAGCCCGCGGATCCGGTGCGCCTCCGCCGCCGCCCTGAGGTCCTCGATCGTGGCGACTTCGAGCTCGTCGTAGAGCCGTCGGGCGGTTTTCGCCCCCAGCCCGGGCACCCGCGTCACCTCGATCAGGGTCGGCGGGAACTTCGCCTTCAGCTTCGCCGCGGCGGGGATCTCGCCCGTCTCGAGCAGCGCGTCGATCTTTTCCGCCAGCGTCTTGCCGACCCCGGGGATATCGGTCGCGCGGCCGGCCGCCGCCAGCTCGGCGACCGAGACCGGGCTCTCGCGGATCGCGGACGCCGCGGCGCCGTAGGCCAGCACCCTGTATTTCACCGCGCCGTCGAGCTCGTAGAGGACCCCCAGCTCGTCGAGTGCGGCGGCGATCTCGGCGTTGGTCACGGCTGGAACTTAGCCGGCCGCGGAGATCGCGTCTTTATGTCCCGCTTCGCGATCGCGACTAGCATCGGGCCCGATGAACCAGTCCGAGGCTGGGCCCGCGTGGTTGGTCCTCCCCACCTACAACGAGGCCGAGAACGTAGAGCCCTTCGTCGAAGCGGCGCGGGCCAAGCTGCCCACCTCCGCGCGGGTGTTGATCGTCGACGACGACTCCCCCGACGGGACCGGCGAGATCGCGGACCGGATCGCCGAGCGGCACGAGAACGTCTCTGTGCTGCATCGCCAGCGCAAGGAAGGGCTCGGCCCCGCCTACATCGCCGGCTTCCGCCGCGCCCTTGCCGGCGGCGCCGGCTTGGTCCTCGAGATGGACTCCGACTTCTCCCACGACCCGGCCTACCTGTTGCGGCTGCTGGAGGCCTCGCGGCGGGCCGATCTGGTGCTGGGCTCGCGCTACGTCGAGGGCGGTGGGGTCAGCGACTGGGGCCCGCTGCGGCGGACGATCAGCCGCGGCGGCAGCGCCTACGCGCGGCTCGTGCTGGGGGTCGACGTGCGCGACCTGACCGGCGGCTTCAAGTGCTTCCGCCGCGAGGTGCTGGAGGCGATCGACCTCGACTCAATCCAGGCCCGCGGCTACGCCTTCCAGGTCGAGCTGACCTACCGGGCGATCCGCCTCGGCTTCAAGGTGGTGGAGGTGCCGATCGTCTTCCGCGACCGGCAGGCGGGCGCGTCGAAGATGGACCGGTCGATAGTCGCCGAGGCCGTCTGGCGCGTGCCACTGCTGCGGCTGGGCCGGCTGCCGCTCAAAGAACCCAAAGCGATCGCCGGGGAAGGGGAAGGTCGCTATACTTTCTGAAGTATTGAGCTACAAAACTCGATCTTGGGAGACCGATATCCAGTGACTGGCAAACTCACCGACGTAACCGACGCAACCTTCAAAGCCGAGGTCCTCGACGCCGACGGACCCGTGCTGGTCGACTTCTGGGCTCCCTGGTGCGGCCCATGCCGTGTCGTCCATCCCGGTCCTCGAGGAGATCGACGGCGAGCGCGACGACCTCAAGATCGTCAGCATCAACGTCGACGAGAACCAGCAGACGGCGGCTCAGTACGAGGTGCTCTCGATCCCGACGATGATCCTGTTCAAGGACGGGGCGATCGCCAAGAAAGTGGTCGGGGCGATGCCGAAGCGCCGCCTCGAGGCCGAGCTGGAGCCGGCGCTCGCCTAGAGCGGCGCCGCCGTCCCAAGCGATGCCGTTCGTCCACGTCCACTGGTTCGAGGGCCGCACCGACGAGCAGAAGGCGGAGATCGCCAAGCGGATCGAGGAGGCGCTGGTCGAGGTTGCCGGCGCCGCCCCCGAGCACTGCTGGGTGAAGTTCTCCGACTCCTCGAAGACCGACTTCATCATCGGCGAGCCGAAGGGCGAGTAGCCGGCGCCGCTCAGGCCGGCGCGAGGACCCGCAGCCCAGCTTCGGCGCTGGCCGCGGCGAGGCGCTCGTCGTAGGTGAGGACGGCGCCGATCTGACCGGCGACCGAGATCGCCGTCGCGAGGTGAATCGCGTCGAGGCTGCGCAGCTCGGGAGGGCCGAGGCGGCACGAGTCCGTCCGGATCCGGGGCGAGAGGGGAAGCAGGGCCACGGGACGCAGCATGGTCTCGGCGAGAGCCGGCGCCCCCTGTCCCCTCCGCACAGCCGCCCGGAAGACCTCGACGGCGAGGATCTCGCTGGCGACGAGGTGGGGCCAATCCGCCTGGATGGCGGCCGCCAGCGCCTCGCTCTCGGGCTCGGCCGCGAAGAACTTGACGAAGGCCGACGCGTCGATGTAGGCGATGTCGGTCAAACCCGTCACGGCTCAGACCCGGTCTTCGCGGACTTCTTCGAGGGCACGGGTTCCCGCATATGGATCGTCGGGATCGGGCTTTCCGAGAGGGCCCCTGGCCTTCAAGGCCTCGGCCAGCGAGTGCTTGGGCCACTCGACCCCGACCGCCTTGAGCTGCGCGATAGCCCTCGCCGTGTCGTCGGGCCCCAGCTCGCGCGCCCCGCGCAGGGCCAGCTCCCGGACCAGCCGGGACTCGGGCATCGAACCCAGCTCGCTGCGGGCGGCGGCGATCGCGGCCTCCAACTCGGGGTCGGCGGTGAGGGCTATGCGGCGGTGCTTGGTGGTCATCCCGAGGGATTGTAACACCTGGGGTGTGACAGTGCGGATTGGGGTCGCGGTGGCGGTCGCCATGACCCCCTAAGTCTCCGAGGGGCTCGATCTCTCCCCCCTCAGGAGCGAGCCACGGAAATCGCCAGGCGGTGACCGTCGATCTCGGCCGCTGCGCCGCCGCCGCCGTCGTAGGCGACCGAGGTGGCGAGGACCTCGCCGGCGAGGTAGTCCTCGTGGGCGCGGGCGGCGTCGAGAAGCTCCTCGTCGCCGCCGAGCGCGAGCTCGATCCGGTCGGTGATCTCCAGGCCGGCGTCTTTGCGGGCGATCTGGACGGCGTGGACGATCTCGCGGGCGAGGCCCTCGCGGCGCAGCTCGTCGTCGAGCTCGAGCTGAAGGGCGACCGCGTGGCCGGCCTCGGCCTCGACCTCGTAGCCGTCGAGCGGCTGCAGGGCGAGGGTGATGTCGTCGGGGCCGAGGATGTGCTCGTCGCCGTCGACGTTGATCCCGATCTCGCCGCCGTCGGCCATCACCGCGGGCGACGTGGGCGGCGTCGAGCGCCTCGACCGCGGCGGCGACCTGCGGCATCCGCTTGCCGAAGCGGGGCCCGAGGGCGCGGTAGTTGGGCTTGGCCGTGTAGCTGACCAGCTCCGCCTCGTCGGTGACGAAATCGAGCTCCTTGACGTTGAGCTCGGCGGTGACGAGATCGGCGCGGGCTTCGATCGCCCGCGCGCTCGGCGTCGTTGGCGACGATCACGGCGCGGCGCAGCGGCTGGCGCACCTTGGCCTTGGCCTGGGCGCGCGCGGCGCGGCCCAGCTCGACCGTCAGCCGCACCGCCTCCATCGCCGTCTCCAGCTCCGGGTCGGCGAGCGCCGGGTCGAGCTCGGGGAAGTCGCGCAGGTGGACCGAGTCGTCGGCGCTCGCCGGTCTGCCCGAGCACGCCGCCGGCGAGGTTGAGGTGGATCTCGTCGGCGAGGAAGGGGGTGAAGGGGGCGAGCAGCGTCGCGGTCTCCAGCAGGCAGTGGCGCAGGGTCGCGAAGGCGGCGCGGTCGCCGTCCCAGAAGCGCCGGCGCGAGAGCCGCACGTACCAGTTGGAGAGCTCCTCGACGTACTCGGCGATCGCCCGGCCGGCGGCGGTGCAGTCGAACTCGTCCATCCGCTCGCGCACGGTCGCGGTCGTCGCCTGCAGTCGCGAGAGCGCCCAGCGGTCGAGGTCGTTGGCGGGCGATCAGCGCTCCGACCGGGCCGGGCGAAGTCGTCGGGCCGAGGTCCTCGGCGTTCGCGTAGAGGACCCAGAAGGAGTAGGTGTTCCAGAGGGTGAGCAGGAACTGGCGCACCGACTCGCCGACCGTGTCGACCGAGAACCGGTACCCCGACCAGGGCTGCTGCGCGGTCAGGTAGTACCAGCGGAAGGCGTCGGCGCCGTGGGCGGAGATCACGTCCCAGGGGTCGACCACGTTGCCGCGGCTCTTCGACATCTTCTGGCCCTCGGGGTCGAGGATGAGGCCGAGGCAGACGCAGTTGCGGTAGCTCGAGCTCGTCGAAGAGCAGGGTCGACTCGGCCAGCAGGGTGTAGAACCAGCCGCGGGTCTGGTCATGCGCCTCGCAGATGAAGTCGGCCGGGAAGCGCTCCTCGAACTCCGCCTCGTTCTCGAACGGGTAGTGGAACTGGGCGAAGGGCATCGCGCCGCTGTCGTACCAGGTGTCGATCACCGACTCGACCCGCCGCATCTCGCCGCCGCAGCCTCTCGCACTCGACCGTGACCTCGTCGATGTAGGGGCGGTGCAGGTCGTCGGGGACCTCGCCGCCGGAGCGCTCGCGCAGCTCGGCGACCGAGCCGGCGCAGAAACGAGCTCGCCGCAGCCGCGTCGGCCGAGCACTCGCCAGATCGGCAGCGGCGTGCCCCAGTAGCGGTCGCGCGAGAGCGCCCAGTCGACGTTGTTCTCCAGCCATTTGCCGAAGCGGCCGTGCTTGACGTGCTCGGGGTGCCAGCCGATCGTCCTCGTTGTTGGCGAGCAGCTGCTCGCTGAGCCTGCGGAGGTGCGCGACGTACCAGCTCGACTTGGCGTAGTAGAGGAGCGGCGTGCCGCAGCGCCAGCAGTGTGGGTAGGAGTGCTCGTAGACCTGCTCGCGGAAGAGCAGGCCGCGGCGGTCGAGGTCGGCGATCAGCTCCCGCGTCAGCTCCGGATCCTTGACGAAGCGGCCCTCGAAGCCGCTGACGCGACGGTCGAAGCGGCCGTCGGGCCCGACCGGGTTGTAGAGGGTGCCGTGCTCGGTCGGGTCGAAGAGCCCGTTGGCGGCGGCGACCGTGTAGTCGTCCTCGCCGAAGGCGGGGGCGATGTGGACCAGGCCGGTGCCGTCCTCGGTGGTGACGAAATCGCCGGCGAGGACCGGGAAGGGCGGCCGGCTCGCGGTCGGCCAGGGCGAAGACCGGGCCGGCGTAGCGCCGGCCGACCAGGTCGGAGCCCGGGAAGCGGTCGACGACCTCGGCCTCCTCCCCCAGCACCTTCTCGACCAACGGCTCGGCCAGGATCAGGGTCTCGCCGCCGACCCGCGCGCGGACGTAGGCGACCTCGGGCGCGACGCGCGACGGCGACGTTGCCGGGCAGGGTCCAGGGCGTCGTCGTCCAGACCAGCAGCGACTCGCCCGCCTCTCCCCCGTCCTCGCCGAGCAGCGGGAAGCGGACGAAGATCGAGGGGTCCTCGACGTCCTCGTAGCCGAGCGCGACCTCGTGCGAGGAGAGGGCGGTGCCGCAGCGGGGGCAGTAGGGGACGACCTTGTGGCCCTCGTAGAGGCGCCCGTCGTCCCAGAGCTTGCGCAGCGACCACCAGACGGACTCGATGTAGGAGTCCTCCAGCGTCACGTAGGGGTCGTCGAGGTCGATCCAGAAGCCGATCCGCTCGGTCAGCCGGTTCCACTCCTCGACGTACTCGAAGACCGACTCGCGGCAGCGGCGGTTGAACTCGGCGATCCCGAACTCCTCGATCTCCTGCTTGGAGGAGATGCCGAGCTGCTTTTCGACCTCCAGCTCGACCGGCAGCCCGTGGCAGTCCCAGCCGGCCTTGCGCGGCACCCGGTAGCCGCACATCGTCTTGTAACGCGGATAGACGTCCTTGAAGACGCGGGCGAGGACGTGGTGGGAGCCGGGACGGCCGTTGGCGGTAGGCGGGCCCTCGTAGAAGCTCCAGACCTCCGCCCCCTCGCGCCGCTCCAGCGAGCGCTGGAAGATGTCGCCCTCGCGCCAGCGCGCCAGCACCCGCTCCTCCAGCTCGGGGAAGGACTGCTTCGGGTCGACTGGGCTGAATCCGGGCACGAGCAGGTGATTCTAGGAGCGAGTACGCTGAGCGCCTCTGTGCCCCTCTATGACCTGAACGGGAAGGTGGCGCTGGTCACCGGCGCGGCGCGCGGGATCGGCTTCGAGACCGCGCGGCAGATGCACATGCGCGGCGCCTCGATCGCGGTGCTCGACCTCGACGCCGAGCAGGCCCGCGAGGCGGCGGAGCGGATCGGCCCGCGGGCGATCGGGCTCTCCGCGGACGTCACCGACCAGGGGGCGATGCAGACCTCGGTCGCCGAGGTGGTGGAGAGGTTCGGCGGCCTCGACGTCGCCGTGGCCAACGCCGGGATCGCCCAGTCGCGGCTGGCGACGGCGCGGGCGATCTCCGGCGAGGAGTGGGAACGAGTCTTCGAGGTCGACCTGCTCGGGGTGTGGCGCACGGTCCGCGCGGCGCTGCCCCAGATCGTCGAGCGCCGCGGGCAGGCGGTCGTCGTCTCCTCCGTCTACGCCTTCATGAACGGGATGGCGAACACGCCCTACGCGGTCGCCAAGGCCGGCGTCGAGTCCTTGGGGCGGGCGCTGCGGGTCGAGCTGACCCCGCACGGCGCCAGCGCCACCGTCGCCTACTTCGGCTGGGTCGACACCAAACTGGTTCAGGACGCCTTCGCCCAGCCCGACGCCCCCCGCCTCAACGAGTTCACCCCCGACTGGCTGCTGAAACGGATCACCCCCGTCGAGGCGGGAGCCGGCCTGGTCCGCGGCATCGAGGAACGCGCCCCACGCGTCTTCGTGCCGAAGTGGTGGCGCTACGTCTCCGCCCTGCGAGGCCTGATCAACCCCTGGCTGGACCGCCGCATGGAACGCGACGAGAAAATGGCGGTTCTGCTGCGCGATCTCGACGCGAAGAGCGTCGACGCCGGTCAGACGTCGAGCGCGATTTAAGCCGTTTAGGGCCTCCCGAGGGGGAGAATCTGCCCCCACCTGCGCCTCAAGGGTGCATGAGAGTCGTCGTCCGCGATCTACTCATCACCGAAGCGGCTGTCGAAAAGCTCGGCAAGCGGGGGGTTTCTGTGGCTGAGGCCAAGCAGCTCGCCAACAATCCGTGGGTGATCGTTCGTAACGACGGGCGCCAAGCCCACAGGGGGCTATTCGCGAGATGGATCTTGATCGGACTCACCAATGGAGGTCGAGGGCTTACGCTCGTCGTCGAAGAAACCCTCGATCCATCCCACTGGCTGATCATTACTGGATGGCGATCGACGAACCGCGAGCGTAGGATGATCCGGAGATGAATATGCCCGAGAAGGATCCATGGACCGATCCCGACCCCCAGCCCGGGGACTTCGACGAGTATCTAGCGGAAATCGATCCGGCTGACATCGAACACTTCGAGGCTGGCGAAGGGCCCGAGTTGGTGTTCATCGGAACCAACGATGTCGACGACTGGATCCGCCGCCGGAACGCGGAGCGCGAGCGCGACACCGGGCAGACCCGCCAGAGCGCCGACCGACAGCAGGGCTAGGAAGCGCGAGTTAGGCGCTCCAGCAGCACGATCGCCGATTCGTAGGGCCGGCCGGTGGCGCGCTCCAGGCCTATCTCGCAGGTGCGGTTGCTGGAGAGGTGGGCGTCGAACTCGTGGCCCGACAGCTCCGCCGCCTCCTCCGCGGTGGCCGCCGCGGTCAGCTCGGGGTGGGAGATGCCGCGGTCACCGGCGAAGCCGCAGCAGGTTGCCGTGGGCGGGACGTGGACGTCCACGGCTAGGGTCGCGGCCAGCGATTCGAGCCGCCCCGTGAGGCCCAGGTGGCGGGTCGCGCAGGTCGGGTGGACCGCGGCGGCGCCGACCTTCTCGGCGACGTCGAGCCAGGGCAGGAGGTGGTCGTGGGCCCAGGCGACCGAGTCGAGGATCTCAAGCGCGGCGAGGCGCTCGGCGTTCTCCTCGCTCAGCACTCCCTCGCCCGGGTCGGCGATCGCCTGGGTGCAGGAGGCGGCGTCGACGACGATCGGCAGCGCGCCCTCCCCGCTCCACCCCCAGAGGCGCTCGACCATCTCGTTCGCCTTGTGGCGATGGGCCTCGCCGAACCCCTTCGATCCCCAGGGCAGCCCGCAGCAGCTGCCGACGACGTCTTCGGGGATCCAGACCGGCAGGCCGGCGCGCCCGGAGACCTCGACCAGCGCCCGCACCGGCGAGCCGCCGAAGATGCGGTTGGTGCAGGAGGGGACGTAGACCGCGGCGGCGCCCCCGTGCAGGGTGCCCGGCAGCTTCGCCGGCGCCGGCGGCGGCAGCGCCCGGCCGCGCTTGGTCCGTCGGGCGAGCGGGCCGCCGAAGCGAAGCCCGACGCGCGCTGCGCCCTCGACCGCCCCCCAGCGCCTGGCCGTCGCCAGCGCCGCGCCTTCGGCCCGCTCGCCGTGGCGCCGCTGGCGCAGTTCCTTGACCAGCTTGCCGGTGTCGATCCCGACCGGGCAGGCGAGCTGGCAGGAGCCGTCGGCCGCGCAGGTGTCTAGCGCCTCGTAGGAGAACTCCTCCAGCAGCGCCTTCAGCACCGGCGAGCCCGCCGGCTGGCGCGCCATCTCCCGCCGCAACACGATCCGCTGCCTCGGCGTCGTGGTCAGGTTGCGGCTGGGACAGACCGGCTCGCAGAAGCCGCACTCCACGCAGGTCGTGGCCGACTCCTCGATCGGCGGCGTGGTTTTCAGGTTGCGCAGGTGCGCGCCGGGGTCGCGGTTGAGGACGACGCCCGGCGAGAGCACGCCGTCGGGGTCGGCGAGCCGCTTCACCCGCCACATCAGCTCGGTCGCCTTCTCCCCCCACTCGCGCTCCACGTAGGGCGCCATGTTGATCCCGGTCCCGTGCTCGGCCTTGAGCGAGCCGTCGTACTTGTCGACGATCAGCTCGACCAGGCCGGCCATGAACGCCTCGTAGCGCTCCAGGTCCTCCTGCTCGCCGAAGTCCGGCGTCAGCATGAAGTGCAGGTTGCCGGCCGAGGCGTGGCCGGCGACGCCGGGCAGGAAGCCGTGCTCGCCGAGCAGCGCCTGGAGGTCGCGGGCGCCCTCGGCGATCCGCTCCGGCGGCACGCAGACGTCCTCGACGATCAGCGCCGTGCCGGGCGGTCGCAGGCGGCCGATCAGCCCGTGCAGGCCCTCGCGCACGCGCCAGGCCAGCTCGATCTCCTCGGCCTCGCGGGTGAACTCGATCGGGCGGATCGTCTCGTGGGAGGAGAGGATCTCGCCGGCCCTCCGACGTGGTCGTCCCGCTCCTCCTCGGAGCCGCCGAACTCGACCAGCAGCACCGCCGACTCCGGCGGCAGCTCTTTCCACTCCTGCGGCGCGCCGACCATGTTCCAGGCGGCGGTGATCAGCGCCGGGGCGACCATCAGCTCGACCGCCGTGGCGCCGGCCTCGACCAGGTCGCGCACCGGCGCGATCGCCTGGTCGATGTCGGGGAAGTGGACCCAGGCGGTGGTCGTATGGGCCGGCAGCGGCACCGTCTCGAAGACCGCCTCGGCGACGAAGGCGAGCGTGCCCTCCGAGCCGACCACGAGGCGGCGGAAGATCTCCAGCGGCTCCGTCGGCGTCGAGGAAGGCGCAGAGGCGGTAGCCGGTCGTGTTCTTGATCGCGAACTTGCGCCGGATCCGCTCGCTCAGCTCCTCGTCGGCGAGGATCTCCTCGCGGATCGCGACGAGGCCGGCGGCCAGCTCCGGCTCGGCCGTCGGCGAAGCGCTCGGCGGCGCCGGGGGCGGCGGTGTCGATCGTCGTCCCCGAGGGCAGGACCAGGGTCATCGAGCGCACGGTCGAGTAGGAGTCGCGGGTGACGCCGCAGCGCATCCCGCCCGAGTTGTTGGCGATGACGCCGCCGACGGTGGCGATCTCGGTGCTGGCCGGGTCGGGGCCGAGCTTGCGCGCCGTGCGGGGCGAGGACGCGGTTGGCGTGGCCGAGCACGGTGCCCGGCTTGACCCGGGCCAGGGCGCCGTCCTCCTCGACCGCGACGCCGCCGAAGTGCCGGCGGACGTCGACGAGGATGCCGTCGCTCTGGCCCTGGCCGTTGAGGCTGGTGCCACCGGCGCGGAAGGTGACCGGGATCCCCTTCTCGCGCCCGTAGGCGAGGACCTTGGCGACGTCGCCGGCGTCGCGGGCCATGACCACCGCCCGCGGGAAGAGCCGGTAGGGGCTGGCGTCGGAGGCGTAGCGGACGATGTCGCCGGCGCTGGCGAGGACCCGGTCGGCGCCGAGCAGCGCCTCGAGGTCGCCGCGCAGCGGCTGCGCGACGCCGGCGGCGATCTCGTCGGGAGCGCGATCCGGCGCCGCGCTCCGTCGCCGGAGGGGCGAGCGAGTCGGCGTCGCGCCGCAGCAGTGCCATCGCTATCCGTCTAGAAGAGCGACATCCCCGGCGCCACCGGGACTTCGACCAGCTCCGGCTGCGGAGGAGGCGAGCGCGGTTGCGAGAGCGTCGCGGACGCCGTCGCGATCGGCGACGCGGTGCGCCTTCACCCCGTAGCCCTCGGCGACCGCGGCGACGTCGAGCTTGGGCAGGTCGAGCCCCGGGGCGCCGCTGACCTGCTCGACGTCGGCGAACCACTTGAGGATCGCGTACTCCTCGTTGCGCAGGACGAGGAAGGTGACCGGCACCCTGTAGGCGGCGGCGCTCCAGAAGGCGGTGATCGCGTACTGGGCCGAGCCCTCCCCGAGCACGCAGACGACCGGTCGGTCGGGCTGGGCGAGCTGGACGCCGACCGAGGCGGCGAGTCCGAAGCCGAGGCCGCCGCCGGCGCTGAAGTAGTAGCTGCCCGGGCGCGAGAGCCGCAGCTGGTTGCGCAGGGCGAGGGTGCTCGACGGCGACTCGAGAACGACGATCCCGTCCTCGGGGAGGACCTCGCCGAGGGCGGTGTGGACGGTCGAGGAGTCCAGCGGGTCGCTCGGCGGGATTTCCTGCGGCGGCTGGTTGGGCTCCGGCGCCGGGCGCGAGGACTCGGGGACGGCCTCCAGCAGCGCCGCCAGGGTGAGCTTGACGTCGGCGACGATCGCGTCGCCCATCGGCGCCCGCACCGCCTCGTCGGGATCGCTGGTGATCGCGACCAGCTTCGCCCCCTCGGGCAGCAGCGGGCCGGGGATGTGGGGGTAGTAGGGGAAGACGGAGCTGCCGACGACGAGGATCAGGTCGTGCCCCTCCAGCGTCTGCCCGACCGGGCCGATCGCCGGCGGCAGCACGCCGCGGAACTGGGGGTGGCTCTCGGGGAAGCCGAGGCGGAAGCCGCCCGTCGCCGGCGGTCGCCCAGACCGGCAGCCGCTGGCGCTCGGCGAGCGCCACGGCGAGGTCCCAGGCGCCGCTGGCGTCGATGTCGGGGCCGGCGCACGAGGACCGGATTGTCGGCGCGCGTCGAGGCGCTCGGCCAGCGCCCGCACAGCCTCGGGGTCGGCGCTGGCCCGGGCGGTGACGACACGCTCGATCGCGGCGCGGGCGTCGGCCTCGTCGACCTCGGCGTACCAGTCGTCCATCGGGATCGAGACGAAGACCGGGCCGCGCGGCGGCAGGCCGGCGAGGTGGGCGCCGCGGGCGAGCGCCAGGGGCACGTCCTGCGGCCGCGGCGGCTCGAAGGCCCACTTGACCAGCGGGTGCGGCATCCGCGTCGCGTCGCGGTTGGTCAGGTTGGCCTGGAGGGTGATCTGGGCTCGCGCCTGCTGGCCGGCGGTGACGAGCAGCGGCGAGTGGTTGGCCTGGGCGTTGAAGATCGCCCCCATCGCGTTGCCTACGCCCGGCGCGGTGTGCAGGTTGACCACGGTGGTCCGGCCCGAGGCCTGGGCGAACCCGTCGGCCATGCCGACGACGACCGCCTCCTGAAGCCCCAGCACGTAGCGGAAGTCCGAGGGGAAATCGGCCAGCATCGGCAGCTCGGTCGAGCCCGGGTTGCCGAACATCGTCGTCATCCCGCGGGCGCGGAAGAGGTCGAGCGTGGCTTCGCGGACGGTGGACATGGGATTCGAACCCTATCCGCGCCGCACGCAGGGTGGGCGAAGGCGTCTCTCTCTCGGTATGCCAGAGGATGCGCCCGCGATGCAGGATTCAAGGCCGAGGGGCAGGAGGGTCGATAAGCCCGGGGTGAGGAGCCTCTCCGTCAGCCACCGGGGCATCGGCCGAAGCGCCGCGGTGCTCGCCGCGATCGCGGTCGCCGCCCTGGTCTGCCTGGCCGGAGCCGCGGCGGCCGAACCCGCCCCCGCCACCACCCGGCTGGTCTACGCGACCGGGAAGATCGTCCCGATCCCGGCCTCGATCCCGCATGAAGAAGGCGACATGGTCGACAAGCGGATCGTCCCCGACCTGCGCTGGATCGCCGCGCGCTATCCGATCTACATCACCGACGGTTACTCGGGGCCGCTGCCAAACGGCGAACACGTCGGTTGCAACGACTGTCACGTCAGCCACTCCGATCACTACAACGGCCTCGCCGTGGACATCGTGCCGCTGGAAGGGAGCAGCCGCTGCGACGCCAGCTGGGCGCCGATCACCCGGCTCGCCATGTGGGCGGAGCCGCGCCAGAACCTGCCCGCCCCGCCGTTCCGCTGGGTCGGCTACAACGGCGACGCCGGCCACGGCTGCGGCAACCATCTCCACCTCTCTTGGAACCACGCCCCCGCGCCCCAGTTCCAGCTCGCGGAATGGGTCGAAACGTTCCCCGTCGCCCCGGCTGAACCGGGCGGCGAGGTGCCGCGCGGGAAGCGCGCGCCGAAGCCGAAGCCCGCCCCGAAGCCGGTCCAGAGCCCGCCGGGCGGCATCTCCTCCGCGCCCATCGGCGGCCTCGGCGCGCGCGGCGACTGAGCCTCGCGAAGGCTCATAGGATGGGGCGCCGATGCGCGTCCCACCCGCAGCGGCACCGCTCGTCCTCGCCGTCCTCCTCGCCGCCGGCTGCGGCAGCCAGGGCGGATCGACCCCGCCCGCCTGCCTTGGCGGCGCCGGCGCCTATCTCGGCGCTCTTCGCGACGCCCCCGGCGCGGTGCGCCTGAACGGCGAGACGCCGATCGCCGACTGCCTCGCCGAGAACCAGCAGGGGGGCGAGCTCGCGACCGTGGGCGGGGCGATGGTCGAGGCCGCGACCAAGCTCAGCGCCGAGGCCCGTGCCGCGCCCAGGGGGCCCGCGAGCGTCGAGCTCGGGTACCTGCTCGGGGCTGCCCAGCAAGGAGCCGCGCGCACCGAAGGCATCCACGCCGACCTGCTCCGCCGCCTCGCCGTCGCCGCCCGCTACACCCCCGGCCACACGCGGCTCTCCCCCGCCTTCCTCGCCGCCTACCGGCACGGCTTCGACGCCGGCCGGTCCGGCGGCTGAATACCCTCTGAGGTCAAACGATCAGCGATGGAGGCATGACTTGACTGAGCAGCTCTGGGGTGGCGAGACCACCAAGGCCGTCGACAACTTCCCGGTGTCCGGCGAGCGGGTGCCGCTGCCGGTGGTCCGCTGGCTGGGACGGGTGAAGTCCGCCGCCGCCGCGGTCAACGGCGAGCTGGGGCTGCTGGACGGCGACCTGGCGGAGCGGATCGCGGCGGCCGGCGCCGCCGTCGGCGAGGGCGAGCACGACGACCAGTTCCCGATCGACGTCTTCCAGACCGGCTCCGGCACCTCCTCGAACATGAACGCCAACGAGGTGATCGCCAACCTCGCCGGGGACGATGCCCACGCAAACGACCACGTCAACATGGGCCAGTCCTCCAACGACGTCTTCCCCTCCGCCGTGCACCTGGCGGCGCTGGACGAGGTGACGCACGAGCTGCTGCCGGCGATGGGGGCGCTCCAGTCCGCCCTGGAGGCGAAGTCGAAGCAGTTCGCCGACGTCGTCAAGGCGGGGCGCACGCACCTGATGGACGCCGTGCCGGTGACGCTGGGGCAGGAGTTCGGCGGCTACGCGGCGCAGGTGCGGCTGGGGATCCAGCGGGTCGAGGGGACGCTGCGCCGGGTCGGCCAGATCCCGCTCGGCGGCACCGCCACCGGGACCGGGCTCAACACCCACCCCGAGTTCGCCGCCAAGGTCAGGGAGCGGCTCGGCGCCGACACCGGCCTGGCGATCTCCGAGCCACTCGACCCCTTCGAGGCGCAGGGCAACCGCGACGCCCTGGTCGAGCTCTCGGGCGCCCTCAAGGTCTACGCCGTCTCCCTCAACAAGATCGCCAATGACCTGGCGCTGATGAGTTCGGGCCCGCGCGCCGGCCTCGCCGAGCTGCGGCTGCCGGAGCTACAGAAGGGCTCCTCGATCATGCCCGGCAAGGTCAACCCGGTGATTCCGGAGGTGGTGATCCAGGTCGCCGCCCAGGTGATCGGCAACGACGCCGCGGTCACCGTCGCCGGCAGCCAGGGCCAGTTCGAGCTGAACGTGCGGGTGCCGCTGATCGCCCGCAACCTGCTCGACTCGATCAAGCTCCTGGCCTCCGCCTCGCGCCTGCTCGACGCCAAATGCGTCGCCGGAATCGAGGCCAACGAGGAGATGACCGAGCGCCACGCCGAGGCCACCCTGGCGACGGCGACCGCGCTCAACCCCCACATCGGCTACGACCGCGCCGCCGACATCGTCAAGGCCGCGGCGGAGTCGGGCCGCTCCCTGCGCGAGGTAGCCCTCGAGCAGGGCGTCGAGCCGGCGATCCTCGAGCAGGCGCTCGACCACCGCCGCATGGCCCGCCCGCACGAGTAGCGCTCAAGCGGCTTCTACGGTTCGTATATCGCTACCAACTCTGCCGCTCCCGAGAGCGACGCGCTACCTTGGGTGCGTCCACGGAACCTCAATCTCTGTGGTCCGGAGCCCCGGAGGTTGCAGCCTCGCAGGCACATTTATTCCGCCAACTCTTCCGCAATACTACGTGTGCCGTCGGACGGAAAACCGCTCTGGAAAGGGAAAAATGGCTCTGACGGTCCTCGACCGACCACTCTACTCATACCCTGAGGCTGCCCGCTTGCTGCGGGTTCCTACTGAGACGCTCCGGCGCTGGCTGGAGGGTGCAACGAGGGCTGGGGTTGTCTATCCCCCTGTCATTCGTCCTGAACCGACCGGCTCAGACGCGGTTACCTGGGGAGAGTTTGTCGAGGCCGGATTGCTACGTGGCTACCGCGCAAAGAGCATGCCGCTCCAGAAGATGCGCCCGTTCATCGAGAAGGCCCGAGAGCAGTTCCAGGTGCCTTATCCACTCGCCCATTTCAAGCCGATGATCGACGACCAGAAACTCGTCTATGAACTCCAGCAGGAAGCCGACCTGAGTCCTGAGCTTTACCTCGTCAACGCCGAGGACGATCAGATGCTTTGGGCCGAGCCCGTAAGTGAATTCTTGGAGAAGGTCGAGTTTGATCCGGGCGGTTCGGTTAAGCGGTTCTTTCCCTTCGGACTCAGCACGCCCGTTGTCATCGACCCGGAGGTTTCCTTCGGCATCCCCCAGATCAAGGGAGTGCGAACGGAGCTTGTCGCTGAGTCGGTGGCTGCTGGCGAGTCCGAAGACGAGGCCGCCTTGAGTTGGGGTTTGGGTAAAAGCGAGGTCGGTGCGGCCCTCCAGTGGGAGAGGAGCCTGACGGTAGCCGCGTGACCTTCTACGTCGATGCCAGTGTGCCGGTTGCCGTTCGGCGAGCCTTGGCCGAGGTTCGCGACGACGTGTGCTACGCGGGCGGACCGGGTTGTCCGAAGGAGAACACCCACGACGTTCAGTGGCTGAAGACCGCAGGCGAAAACGATTGGGTCGTCCTCAAGCGAGACAAACGAATTCGGACCAGGCCCGGAGAGCGGAAAGCGCTGATTGATGCTGGCCTACGAACCTTCTGTCTGACCGGGGCTGGCAACTACACGAAGTGGCAGGTGCTGCAGCTTCTTGCGGCCCGCTGGGATCGCATAGAAGAGGTTGCATCAACCGTAGGTGGGCCATATGTCTATGCCGTGACCAAGGATGGCGTTCGCCGCCTGACCTTGAGCGGCAAAGCCGCCACTACAACGAAGTAGTTGGCAGGAGTCGCGGAGGGAGTTACCTCCCTTTGGTCTGGGGCTACCCAAGCAATTTCGTGCGCGAGAACATCAACGACTGGTCGGCATGTAGGTCCGTTGAGTACATCCTGCGTGAGGGCACCGGCTAGCCGAGTATTGCATGTCACAACCCCGCGGTTTCGGCTCTAGCAAGCCAGATGGGCTGTGCCTCGATTGAGCAGGACCATCTTTCCCACCCCCCAGCCAGCGGCATGATGCTCTTCTCCGGCCGACCTGGAGTGGGTGTGCCGAAGAGCGGCGGTGGCTGTCTTCGGAACTTATCCTTCTTACCGCTGATACCGGTAAGGCTCGTTGAATTGCGTTGGCGCTCAGCCCTGGAGGGTGACGAAGCGCTCCTCGGTCAGCTCGACGACGGCATAGGCCGGGCCCTCGCGGGTGTTGCCGGAGTCCTTGACGCCGCCGTAGGGCTGCTGGTCGGCGCGGAACGTCGGCACCTCGTTGACCAGCACGCCGCCGAACTCCAGCGTGCGGGCGGCCTGAAGGCCGCGGCCGATGTCGCCGGTGAAGACGCCCGCCTGGAGGCCGAACTTGGAGTCGTTGGCCATCTCCAGCGCCTCGCCGAACTCGGCGTAGGTGTCGATCGTCGCCACCGGGCCGAAGATCTCCTCGCACCAGACCTTGGCGTCTTTGGGCGGGGACCCGAGCAGGGTCGGGGCGAGGCAGCGGCCCTCGTCGACCAGCTCGCCGCCGCAGAGCAGCCCGGCGCCGGCCGCGACCGCCTCGTCGACCCAGGCCTTGACGCGGTCGCGGTCGCCCGGGGTGATCAGCGGCCCGACGTCGGTGTCGGGGTCGAGCGGGTCGCCGACCCTCAGCTTCGCGGTGTTGGCCACGAGCCGCTCGGTGAAGGCCTCGGCGACGTCCTCGTGGACGAGGATCCGCTGGATCGAGATGCAGCTCTGCCCGGCGTGGGAGAAGGCATGGAGCTGGGCCTTGTCGGCGGCCGTCTCCCAGTCCCCGTCGGAGTGGACGATCAGGGGAGCGTTTGAACCCAGCTCCAGGTTGACCTTCTTGTGGGGGACGCGGCTGCGGATGTCCCAACCGACTCCGGCCGAGCCGGTGAAGGTGATGGCGCCGGTCAGCTCGTGCTCGACGATCGCGTTGCCGACCTTCGAGCCGGGGCCGGGAACGACGCTGAGCCAGCCCTCGGGCAGGCCGGCCTCGGTCAGGATCTCGGCCAGCTTCAGGGCCGAGATTGGCGTCTGGCCGGCCGGCTTGAGGACGATCGCGTTGCCGGCGGCGATCGCCGGGCCGAGCTTGTGGGCAACCAGGTTGAGCGGGAAGTTGAAGGGGCTGATCGCGCCGACCACACCATAGGGGACGCGCAGCATCACGCCGAGCTTGCCCGCCCCGGCCGCGGATGCGTCCATCGGCACCGTGCCCCCGGTCAGCTTGCGCGCCTCCACGGCGGAGAAGGTCAGGGTCTGGACGCAGCGCTGGGCCTCGGCCGTGGCCGTCTTCAGCGGCTTGCCCGCCTCGGCGGCAATGGTCAGCGCCAGCTCCTCGACCCGCTCGGCGGCCAGCTCGGCGGCGCGGTCCAGCGTCGCGGCCCGCTCGTGCTGGGGGAAGTCGGCGGTGCGGAAGGCCTCCTCGGCGGCCACGACCGCGCGCTCGACCAGAGCCGCGTCGCCGCTCGCGACCCGGCCCACGGGGCTGCCGTCGTAGGGGCTCCTGACCTCGTCCCACCGGCCGGTCTCGATCCACTCGCCGGCGGCGAGAAGCTTGTGGTCGGTTGCCTCAACAGTCTCCGTTGCCATACGAGCCTTTCGTGGTCGTCGTCGCCTCCCCGCCGCTCCAGGCCAGGGTATCGCCCGCAAGACGCCGACCGGCCAAGGGGAGGGCGATACTCGCGCGCCTCGAAGCTGTTCTCCAAAGATGGCGCCCCACCGCCGAAAAGCGCCGCTCCTGCGGGCCGCCGCCGCCCTCGCGGTCACGGCGAGCCTCGCCGCGCCCGCGGTCGCGACCGCCGCCGTCGACTGGGTCGTCCACGGCCGCGGCTTCGGCCACGGCGTCGGGATGAGCGCCTACGGCGCCTACGGCTACGCCAAGCACGGCAAGGGCTACCCGTTCATCCTCGCCCACTACTACTCGGGGACGACGATCGGGACCCTGCCGGCGCCGCGGACGGTCCGGGTCCTGCTCGACATCTCCAACACCGACGTCGGCTTCAGCGGCGCCACCAGCGCCTGCGGGCAGGCGCTGGACCCCAGGCGTTCCTACGATGCCCACCGGGTCGCCCGCTCGGTGCAGCTGCGGGCCGCCGACGGCAAGCCGCTCGCCAACTGCGGCCGCCGGCTGCGCGCCGCCGGCGTCGGGCGGATCGCGATCGCCGGCGAGGGGACCTACCGCGGCGCGCTGGAGACCGTGCCGACCGAAAGCGACAGCCGCTCGCTCAACGTCGTCAACGCGCTCGCCGTCGACCAGTACGTGAAGGGCGTCGTCCCGAACGAGTCGCCGCCCTCGTGGCCGATGGCGGAGCTGCGCGCCCAGGCCGTGGCCTCGCGCTCCTTCGCCCTCACCGCCGGCGTCGGCGGCAACGGCTTCGACCTCTACGCCGACACCCGCAGCCAGGTCTACAAAGGGCTGGAAAGCGAGTTCGCCCGCAGCAACGAAGCCGCCGAATCGACCCGCGGCCAGGTGGTCGAATACCACGGCCAGATCGCCGAGACGCTCTTCTCCGCCTGCTCGGGCGGCCACACCGAGAGCATCCAGAACGTCTTCGGCGGCCCCCCGGTCCCCTACCTGGTCGGCGTCCCCGACCCCTACGACTACTACTGCCCGCTGCACACCTGGACCCTGCGGTTCAGCGGCCCGCAGATCAGCTCGCGGCTGGGCGCCGAGCTGGACGGACGCCTACGGAAGGTGGTCGTCACCAAGCACGGCGTCAGCCCGAGGATCGTCGAGGCGAAGCTGTACGGGAGCGGCGGCGTGACCGCGGTCAGCGGCGAACAGCTGGAGGTGGCGCTGGGCGGCTACGACACCTGGATGAGCTTCGAAAAGGTGGTCCCTCAACCGTCCGGGTAGGGCTGGATCGGGATGCCGTGGTCGGTCTCCCGCATCCCGAACTCGTAGGCGGCGCCGGCGTCCAGGGTCAGCTGGCGGGGCGGGGCGCCGGGGCGCTCGACGGTCAGTTCGAGGTCGGCGACCGAGCAGTTGACGGTGTTGTGCTCGGGGCCCTTCGGGTCGGCGTAGACCCAGCCGACGAAGTCCTTCTTCGGAGCCGCGACGCGGCCCTTGACCACGATGTCCTTGCCGGGAAGGACGAAGGTGCAGGCGATCGGCGACTCCTCGATCGAGGCCGAGCGGATCGTGCCGAGGCCGCCGAGGCGGTGGGCCTCGCCGTCGAGCATCAGCATGCCGGAGGGAAGCCAGGGGCTGGTGCGGCGGCCGAGCTTGACCCGGGCGGCGCCGGCGTCGAAGTAGGTGCCGGGGGAATCGGCGAAGCCGCCGCCCTCCAGCCAGACCCAGCGCTCGGCGTGCTCGGTGCCCCAGTTGTGGCCGATCATCCCCGGCCAGCCGGCGACGTCGATCTCCTCGCCGGCGACCACGAGGCGGCCCTCGAAACGGGCGTCGGGAACGGGGGCGACGAACTTGGTCCGCGGCAGCGGCGCCTCGTAGAGCCAGTCGGCCGGCAGGTACTTGCAGGGATCGGCCTCGCCGGAGAAGGCGAGCGACCAGGAGGCGTCGAGGGCGTAGGAGGAGACCGAGCCCTCGGCGCGGCCGGGGCCGATCTCCGCTCCCGCGACCCTGATCCACGACCCCTGCGGCGCCGAGAGCTCGGACGCCGGCACCGTCACCTTGGTCGCCCGCGGCCCCTCGGCGGCGCGGTCGAAGAGGACGAACCAGATCGAGGCGTTGGGCTCGGCGCCCGGGCGCTTGTGGACGGTGTGGCGGATCCAGACGCCACGCCCGCCGCCCGGCTGGCAGGCCTTGACGTAGAAGCTCTCGTAATGACCGGCCTTGGCCGCCACCTTGGGGAATCGGGCGCCTTCGTCCATCTTCAGACCTTAATCGTCAGACCTTGATCGTGATCACGTCGCCGTCGGCGACGACGTAGTCGCGGCCCTCGATCCGCAGCTTGCCGCGGTCGCGGGCCTGGGAGTAGCCGCCGCACTCGACCAGCTCCCGCCAGCCGACGACCTCGGCTTTGACGAAGGCGTCCTGAATCTCGGTGTGGATCGTCCCCGCCGCCTCCAGCGCGGTGGCGCCGCGGGGCAGCGTGCGCGCCACCGCCTCCTTGTCCTCGCCGGCGGTGAAGAAGGTGATCAGGTCGAGCAGCTCGTAGGCGGCGCGGACCAGCCGCGCCAGGCCGGAGCCGTGCACCCCGTAGGACTCGCGCATCTCCTCGGCTTCGGCGGGATCCAGCTCGGCCAGCTCCCCCTCGATGCGAGCGCTGACCGCGACCGTCCCGGCGCCGATCGCGGCGGCGTGGGAGGCGACCGCCTCCGGCACCTTGGCGTCGCCCTCGTCGACGTTGGCGACGTAGAGGATCGGCTTGGTCGTCAGCGCCTGGAGGTTGAACGCCGCGTCGGGGGCGTCGTCGGGAACGGGGACCGAGCGGGCCGGTCGGCCGGCGGCGAGCGCCTCGAACACGGCCTGGAGCCAGCCCTGCTCGGCGATCGCCTCCTTGTCGCCGGACTTCGCCTGCTTGCCGACCCGGCCGAGGCGCCGCTCGACCTGCTCGTAGTCGGCCAGGGTCAGCTCGGTCTCGATCGTCTCGATGTCGGCGAGCGGGTCGACCCGGCCGTCGGGGTGAGGCACGCCGGAGTCGGAGTGGCAACGGACGACGTGGCAGATCGCGTCGGTCTCGCGGATCGAGGCGAGGAACTGGTTGCCGAGGCCCTCCCCCTCGGAGGCGCCCTTGACCAGCCCGGCGATGTCGTGGAAGGAGATCGTCGCCGGCACCAGCTCGGAGCTGCGCACCGTCGCCGCCACCTTCTCCAGGCGCTCGTCGGGCACCTGGGCGATCGCGACGTTGGGCTCGATCGTCGTGAACGGGTAGTCGCCGGTCTGGGCGCCGCCCTTGGTCAGCGCGTTGAAGAGGGTGGACTTGCCGGCGTTCGGCAGGCCGACGATCCCGACCTTCATAGCGAGAGGGGAACGGCCAGGCCCAGCAGGACGCCGAGCAGGGCGCCGGCGAGGACGTCGGAGGGGTAGTGCATCCCCAGGTAGGGACGGCCGAGCGAGAGGGCGAGGGCGACCACGAGCGCGCCCGCCGTGGCCGGGTCGACGCGGACCATCGCCGTCGCCACCGCGAAGGAGGAGAGGGCGTGGGCCGAGGGGAAGCTGAGCGAGCTGGGAGCGCCGCCGAGCGGCGGCAGACCCTCCAGCACCGGCCGCGGCCGCTTGACCAGGAGCTTGACGCAGTAGTTGAGCGCGATCGCGATCGGGCCGAGCGCGGCGCAGATCAGCCACGATTCGCGCCGCGACGGGTCGAGCAGGGCGAGCGCGACGCCCAGCGTGACCCAGACGGTTGCGTTGTTGCCCGTCCTCCCCATCGCCTTCATCGCCGACTCCAGGCCGGGGGAGTGGCCGCGGGTCCGCATCAGGCGGAGCAGTCTCAGGTCCGCGTCGCGCATCGGCGCCGCAGGATAAGGGTCTGCCTCGCGGCGGAGCGCCAGGCGGTCGGTCAATATCCGTTCATGCCCTCGGTCTCCGGCTACGTCCACACGCCCGGCAACCACTGCGGGTCGACCGCGCTGCGCAACCTGCTCGCCTTCCACGGGATCGAGATCAGCGAGGAGATGGCGTTCGGCCTCGGCGCCGGCGCCTGCTTCTACTACCTGACGCTTGAGGACGCCTCGCCGAGCCGCTGGTTCAACGGCCGCACCGCGCGGCTGGAGGAGAGCTTCCGCGACCTGACCGGGGCTGCGCTTCGGATGCGGACCTTCGGCGAGGGCGACGGCGAGGCCTGGGAGGCCGCGCGGGCCGAGGTCGACGCCGGCAACCCGGCGCTGCTGCTGACCGACATCTACCACCTCGACCACTACGGCAACTCGGCCCACTTCCCCGGGCACGCCGTCGTGCTCGCCGGCTACGACGACGAAGTCGCCCACCTCTCCGACACCGCCTTCGAGGACCTACAGACGACCCGCCTCGACCACCTCGCCAAGGCCCGCCACAGCGGTCACCCGGCCTATCCCCTGGAAGGCCACATGTTCACCGTCTCCGACGCGGTGGACCGGGCGCGACTGGAGGCGGCGGTCCCGCGGGCGATCGAGCGGGCGACGAGCGAGATGCTGGAACCCACCTGGGACGAGTTCGCCGGCCTGCCCGCGGTGGAGCGCCTCGCCGCCGAGGCCGGCGCCTGGCCGGAGGCGGCCGAGGACTGGCAGTGGTGCGCCCGCTTCGCCTACCAGGTGATCGAGCGCCGCGGCACCGGCGGCGGCGCCTTCAGGCTGATGTATTCGAGGTTCCTGGAGGAGGCGGGACGGGACGAGGCGCCCCTGGCGGCGGAGGCGGCGGCGCGCTGGACCGAGCTGGCGGAGGCGTTCCACGCCGCCAGCGAGAGCGAGGATGCGACCCCGGCGCTCTGGGACGCCGTGGACTCCGGCGCGAAGCGGGTCGCCGAGGCGGAGAAGAGCCTCTGGCAGGCGCTCTCTGGCGCTTAGCGGATCTAAGACCCGAACCTGCTCGTCCACTCGGCGCATAGCCGCTGGATGAATGCGTCGTAGTGCATGGGATCCCCGATCTGAGGTGCCGGCGGTGACTCGCGATAGCTGGTGGCAGCAAAGTCGATGTTGTCGTCGTCAACCACGATGACGCACTTCGCGTCCAGTCCATCTCCGGAGGAACCACTGCGAACGCCGATTGCCTGTGCTTCGGCGATGCAGTGACGAATAAGATCGCCAGGATTTCTGTGGACGGTGATATCCCCCACTTCCCTGAGTGGAGACTTGAAGCGCTCGGCGATATTTAGGACCAGCACGCCTCCTGCGATGGTGCTGGTGTTGTAATTGTGAACGTGAGCGTGGTGAGACTCAAGGTCACGCTTTCTGTTCTTGATCGCCTTGCGATGCTCGGTCATCACACCTTTGATCTCAATCGCGATCTGCACCGACGATGGAGGTACCTCCAAGATCGGCTCCCCGTCTTTTGGCGGGCTGGTCCCATACGGCGGGGCACCGATGACAAGGTCGGATTTCCACTGAGACGAACCGTAGATGAGATTGAAGTTCCGCTTCCAGACAACTTCTCCGGCAGATGCTGCTGCCGCAAGTGCCTTGCAGGCGGCGATCAGGTCCAGGACGATCGCCTCCGCCAGAGCATCTCCCTGTTTGGGTGAGCGTGGATGGTACGGCGCTGCCCGAAGATGGGCCAAGAAGGAACTAGGCAGCGGCACGGGCGGGGGAGGCTGGTCGGCCTTTGGGATCCTCCTCTACCGAGCTGACCGAGATCTCACCCGGTAGACCAGCGCCAAGCAACCGTGACTCCATCGAGGCGACATAGGTCGGGTCGATCTCGATTGAGATCGAATTCCTATCGGTCTCCATCGCCGCGATCGCGGTCGTCCCAGTTCCGGCGAACGGATCTACCACGGTGTCGCCCGCAAAGCTGAACATCCGGATCAGCCGTCGGGGAATCTCGCTGGGGTACGGAGCGGGGTGATCGCGACGTAGCTGTCCGGTCACATCGCTCCATATCGGCGCGAAGTACCGAACGTAGTCGTCGGTCTCTATCCGGGATGCTTTCTCCATCTTCGCCGTCGGTTTTCGGTAACCACCCGGCTTCCGCAGGAAGAGGATGTGCTCCAGGTCGTTCTTGACTATCCCGTTGGGAAGATTCGGCTTCCCCAGATACCGACCTGATTTGGAAGCCTCCAATTTCATATTCGCGACCTTCAACCACCGGATCGGAGTCAAATTGTCGAAGCCAACCTGCCTAGCCCGTACCTGAATGTCCGCGGAGAGCGGGAGAACGTAGTGGCGACCACCCTGACGGCGAGAGATGCACACATCGCCGACCACACATGCCACCCGACCGCCGGGAACGAGAATCCGCAGGCATTCGCTCCAAACATTGTCCAGCTCATCGAGGAACTCGTCATAGTCGGCCATGTTGCCGAGCTGGTCCGGATGGGCGGGGTACTCCTTGAGGGAGCCATATGGAGGACTGGTGCAGACGAGGTGCGCGCTCTCGTCCGGAATGAACGTGAGATCTCTCGCATCGCCCTCGTGGATCAGGTGCTTGCGTGTCTGCCCCGGCATGGCTGAGAACGATATTTGGCGAGCCAGACCGACCGGCGCGATATCCGGGGTTCCTGGGGCTCTACGCCAGCCGGGCGAAGTAGCCGAACCAGTTGCCGGAGTGCTCCTGGTAGCCGAGGCCGGCGTCCGGGGCCTGGGCTTTGAGGCTGTTCAGGGTCGTGAAGTGGGGATCCCCGAAGAGCTCGCCGACGACCAGGCGCCCGCCTGGCTTGAGGACTCGGCGGATCTCCCTCAGGGCGGCCGCGGTGTCGGGGATCTCGCCGAGGACGGCGGTGAGGATCGCGGCGTCCATCGAGGCGTCCTCGAAGGGCAGGGCGGTCGCGTCCCCCTGGGTGGGGACCAGATTCGTCAGGCCGCGCTCGGCCGCCGCCCGCATCGTGTGGTCGAGGAACTCCCGCTGGAGGTCGAAGAGCTCGACCCTGCCCTCGGGCCCGACCCATTCGGCCATGTCGAGGCTGTAGTAGCCGGTGCCGGGGCCGATCTCCAGCAGGCGCTCGCCGGGCGCGGGCGCCAACACCGCGCGAAGCCGCTCGCGGGTGATGATCGGGTGCGGGGCTTTGACCCAGAAGCGCTGGCCGTAGGGGCAGGCCGAGGGGTTGCTGCGCCACCAGAGGGCCGCCGCCAGGGTCGCCCCCGCGGCCGCGCCGAGCAAAAGGCGGGGGCGCATCAGTCGTTGAGGCTGAAGCCGACGCGGTGCTCGCCGGAGTCGATGCGAAGGAAGGCGACCTTGCCGAGGTAGAGGGAGATGACGCCGTCCTCGGTGTGGAGGTCGTGCCAGCCGCCCTTCTCCAGCTGCTTGCGAAGGCCCTTGAGGTCGCCCTCGCCGAGCCGGGCGGAGATCACCTGGCCGCCCTCGAACCCGATCTCGACGCGCTGCGCTTCAGCCATCAGTGCCCTCCCGCTGGTTCGACGATCTCGGTCAGCACCCCGCCGGTGGAGCGCGGGTGCAGGAAGGCGACGCGGCTGCCGCGGATTCCCGGCCGCGGCGTGGAGTCGATCAGCTCGATCCCGGCGGCGGAGACTCGCCCCAGCGTGGCGTCGATGTCGTCGACCGCGTAGGCGACGTGGTGCAGACCCTCGCCCTTGCGGGCGATGAACTTGCCGACGGCGGTGTCGGGACCGAGTGGGCGCAGCAGCTCCACATGCCCGTCGCCGACGTCCAGCAGCACCGCCTCGACGCCCTGGGACTCGACCGTCTCACGGTGCGCCAGCGCCATCTCGAAGCTCGATTCGTACAGCTCGATCGCGGCGCCGAGGTCCTCGACGGCGACTCCGATGTGGTCGATCCTTCCGAACAAGGGGGCCAGTCTATGCGGCCGGGGGCAGGTCGTCGTCGCCGTTGCCGCCCTCGACGCGGAGGATCTCGGCCATCGCCGCCATCCCGACCTCGAGCTGCTCCGCGCTCGGCTCCTTGGTCGCCAGGTGGCGCTGGATCTCGCGCCCGGGGGTGTGGAAGGCCTCGGCCAGCGGCTCGCCGTGGTGGCGGTCGCTCCAGGCGAACATCTCGACCGCGATCGAGGCGCCGCCGAGGCCGACGCCGGCGCGCGCCACGGCGCTCGGCCGCGGCACCAGCCGCTCCAGCGCCACCGTGCCGGCGGCCGAGAGCAGCATCATCGGCACGATCAGGTTGGAGCCGCAGCGGTCGTGCTCCTTCGGCACCGACGCGACGTCCTCGACGCCCTGCTCGTAGGCGGCGATCGCCTTGTGCTCGACGCCGTGGTAGGCGGCCAGGTCGCGGTCCATCAGCGCCACCACCGCGGGCACGGCGCCGATCGCCTGCGCCAGCCCCTCGCGCAGCGCCGAGGCCCGCGCGCGGCGGCGCAGCAGCGCGGTCGCGCCCAGGGTGGCGCCGACCGCGGCGACGACGCGCCAGTCCTCGAAGGGAAGCCGCGCCGCCGGCAGCCGCCGACGCGCCGCCGGCAGCACCGCCATCGCCTCGGCGAGTTTGACCGGGCCGCGCAGCCCGGGAACCCGGGCGACCAGCCTCGGCGCCAGCTCGGGTTTGCGCTCGGAGGCGACCTGGATCGCGCCGTCGGCGTCGCGCACGGCAAGCGCCCAGTGGGTGGGGCCGTGGATCAGCAGTCCGTTGCGGAGGGCCATGCCCCCCAGCCGCAGCCGCTCGGCGTCTTTCGCGGGCATCGGTTCACCTTAGCCAGGTCCCGTCGTGTCCCCAAATACAGAGGACGCCGAGGCCAGTCCCCTCGGCGTCCTCTCCCCCCTGTGTAAGTCCCGGCTGGAGGCCCCCAGTCCAGGCCTCCAGCCGGTATGTCGGCTCTCCCTGGCTCTAGCTTGGAAAGCCGACCCTGAAAACACCGGCGCCTTTAAGAAGTTGCGGCTAGGCCTTCCCAAGCCTCTGCCGAAGCTCCGCCAGGCGGCGGCCCAGCTCGGCCTCGAAGCCCCGCTCGGTGGGCGCGTAGAAGCGGCAGTCGCCGAGCTCCGGCGGCAGCAGCGGCTGGTCGCTGACGCCGCCGGGCTCGTCGTGGGCGTAGCGGTAACCGCTGCCGCGGCCGAGCTTCTCGGCGCCGGGGTAGTGGGCGTCGCGGAGGTGGTCGGGTGGGGTCCTGGCGCCGTTCTCGCGGACCTCGGCGCGGGCGGCGGCCAGCCCCTTGTAGGAGGCGTTGGACTTCGGCGCCAGGGCGAGGTAGACGGCGGCCTGGGCGAGGTTCAGCGCGCACTCCGGCAGGCCGACCCGGTCGACCGCGCGAGCCGCCGCGTCGGCGACGAGCAGCGCCTGCGGATCGGCGTTGCCGACGTCCTCGGAGGCGAGGATGACCATGCGGCGGGCGATGAACCGCGGGTCCTCGCCGCCCTCCAACATCACCGCCAGGTAGTAGAGCGAGGCGTCCACGTCGGAGCCGCGGGTGGACTTGATCCAGGCGGAGACGAAGTCGTAGTGGCGATCCCCCTGGCGGTCGTAGTCGAGCGCCTTGCGCTGAAGCGCGTCCTCGATCGCGGCCACGTCGACCGACGCGCCCCGCGCCCGCTCGGCCGCCCGCTCCAGGGCCGAGAGCGCGACCCGGGCGTCGCCGCCGCTGCGCTGGGCGAGCATCTCCAGGGCGCTGTCCCGCACCGGAGGCGGCTCGGGCAGGCCGCGCTCGGGGTCGGCGAGCGCGCGGCGCAGCAGCTCCTCCACCCGGGCCGGCTCCAGCGGGCGCAGCTCGTAGATCTGGCAGCGGGAGAGCAGGGCCGAGTTCACCTCGAAGTAGGGGTTCTCGGTGGTGGCGCCGATCAGCGTAAGCAGGCCCTCCTCCACCGCCGGCAGCAGCGCGTCCTGCTGGGCCTTGTTGAAGCGGTGGATCTCGTCGAGGAAGAGCACGGTCTGCCTGCCGCTCGCCCGCCGCCGCTCCCGCGCCCGCTCGATAACCGCCCGGATCTCGGCCCGCCCGGCGTTGACCGCCGACTCCTCCTCGAAGGCCCCTTCGGCCCCCGCCGCGGCGATCCGCGCCAGCGTCGTCTTCCCCGCCCCCGGCGGGCCGTAGAGGATCGCGCTGTGGGGATGGCCGCTCTCGATCGCCGTTCGCAGCGCCGACCCCTCCCCCAGCACGTGCTCCTGTCCGACCAGCTCGTCCAGCGATCGAGGCCGCATCCGCACGGCGAGCGGCGCATCGGCAGGGGGTGGCAACAGCTCCGAACCCTCGGCCTCGCTCGTATCGAACAGCTTCTCGTCCACCACGGCGGAGTATGAGGGCATGGGGGGAGGCCTCAACGCAGCCTCCCAGCTGTTGCTGCGTTGAGGCCTCCCCCCATGCCCACCGACCACCCGTACAATCGACGCCATGGCAACCACCGAGGCAAAACCAGCAGCCCTGTCCACCCTGGAGTCCTTCAACCCCGCCACCGGCGAGCTCGTCGGCTCCGTCCCGACGCTGACCCCGGACCAGGTCCAGGGCGTCGTCGACGACGTCGCCCGGGTCCAGCCCGCCTGGGCGGAGCTGCCGCTGAGGACGCGCGCGACCTACATGCGCCGCGCCGCCGACGCGCTGCTCGACGACATCGACGAGGTCGCCGAGCTGCTGGTCCGCGAGCAGGGCAAGCCCCGCGCCGAGGCCTACACGATGGAGCTGCTGCCGACGGTCGACGCCCTGCACTGGTGCGCCAAGGCGGGCCCGAAGATCCTCGCCGACGAGAAGGTGCGGATGAGCCAGGCCTTCACCCTCTCCAAGAGCGCCTACTTCTCCTATGAGCCAATCGGCGTTGTCGGCGTCATCGCGCCCTGGAACTACCCCTGGTCGATCCCCTTCGGCGAGGTGGCGATCGCCCTGATGGCGGGCAACGGCGTGGTCCTGAAGCCGGCCAGCCTGACCCCGCTCCTGGGCGAGCGGATCCGCGCCGTGTTCGAGAAGGGCGGCCTGCCCGAGGGGCTGATCCAGGTCGTCCACGGCGGCGGCGCCGTCGGCGACGCCCTGGCCCGCTCGAGCGTCGGCAAGGTCTTCTTCACCGGCTCGGTCGGGGTCGGCCGCAAGGTCGGCGAGGTCTGCGCCGGGCTGCTCAAGGGCTCGGTGCTGGAGCTGGGCGGCAAGGACCCGATGATCGTCTGCGCCGACGCCGACCTCGACAACGCCATCTCCGGCGCGGTCTGGGGTGGATTCGCCAACGCCGGGCAGACCTGCTCGGGGATCGAGCGCGTCTACGTCGTCCGCGAGGTCGCCGAGCGCTTCGTGCAGGGCGTCGCCCGCGAGGCCGAGAAGCTGAGGCTCGGCAACCCGCTGGAGTGGGAGACGGAGATCGGTCCGATGACCTCCGAGGGCCAGTACGAGATCGTCGTCGAGCTGATCGACGACGCGGTCGCCTCGGGCGCGACCAAGCTCTGCGGCGGCCCCACCGAGGTGCCCGGGCTCTCCGACCGCTACATCGCCCCCACCGTGCTGACCGGGGTGACGCACCGGATGCGGATCATGCGCGAGGAGGTCTTCGGGCCGGTGCTGCCGATCGTCGTCGTCGACTCCGAGCAGGAGGCGATCGACCTCGCCAACGACTCCGAGTTCGGCCTCGGCGCCTCGGTCTGGACCAGGGACCGCCAGAAGGGCGCGCGGATCGCCCGGCGGATCGAATCGGGGATGGTCTGGGTCAACGACCACTCCTTCAGCCATGGCGCCTGCCAGTGCGCATGGGGCGGCGTCAAGGACTCCGGCGTCGGCCGCTCGCATTCCAAATTCGGCTTCTACGAATGCGTGAACATCAAGATGAACGCCTGGGAGCCCGGCCTCACGCGCGACTTCTGGTGGCACCCCTACGACCGCACCCTGGGCGAAGCGATCAGGGCCTCCGCCAGGGCCCTCTACGGCAAGGGCTCGACCCGCACCGAGGCGCTGCGCCAGGGCGCCGGCCCCCTGCTGGAGGTCGGCCGGCGCACCCTGAAGAAGCGCCGCTGAGGCTGTTGGGCCGCCTTTCTGGGCCTATGGAGGAGAAAAGCGGCCCAAGCCGTCAGGGAGTCACCCCGATCACCTTCGACTTGGCGGCGAGGCAGACGTGGATCGTCCCGGCGGCGCCGTCGCTGCGCTGCTTCGCCTTCGCGTAGAAGTGAGCCAGGGTGATGCCCGCCGAGCCCTGCGGGGTGATGCTCCAGGCCCCGTTCGCGCTCGTCGTGTCGTGGCCGACGGCCTGGTCGGGCCCGCCCGAGATCACTTTGAGCAGCACGACCTTGCGCTGATCCCGGCACGGTTGGGCGTTCGCCGCGGTGCTCACCTTGCCGGTGAAGTGCAGCCCGTTGCTCTTGATCGAGACGTGGGAGGGGACTTTGATCGTTTTCGTCGCGGTCGCGGTGACGGCGAGCGATCCAAGGGCCGCCGCCGCGAGGGCCGCCACGACAAACGCCTTGGGGATCGGATTCCGCATCTCTTCCTCCTCGCGATTGGTTCCAAGCAGGGTAGAAGGAGTGCGTTCCGTTCACAATCCCCGGGTGGGCTCGGAGAAGACGCCACCCGATGAGCCGGCGCTGCGGCTGGCCGGCCTGCGCCGGGACTTCGGCGAACGGACCGCGCTGGACGGGGTCGGCCTGCGGCTCGGTGCCGGCGAGTCGCTGCTTGTGCTGGGGCCCAACGGCTCCGGCAAGACGACGCTGCTGCGGATCCTGGCGACGCTGCTGCGACCGAGCGGCGGCGAGGTGGCGGTGCTCGGCTGCTCGCTACCAGGCGAGGCCTGGAAGCTGCGCGGGCTGATCGGCTACCTCGGCCACGAGCCGCTGCTCTACCGCGACCTCAGCGGCCGCGAGAACCTCCGCTTCCACGCCCGCCTGCACGGCATCGACCGCGAACGGGCGGAGGAGCGGATCGCCGAGCTGCTCGCCGCGGTGGGGATGGAGCGCCGCGCCGAGGGGCGGGTTGCCGAGCTCTCGGCCGGGATGCGCCAGCGGCTGGCGATCTGCCGCTGCGTCCTGCACGAGCCGCGGCTGCTGCTGCTCGACGAGCCCGAGTCCAATCTCGACGCCGAGGGGCGGGAGCTGGCGCGCGGGCTGATCGGCCCCGCCCCCGGCCGCAGCCGGGTCCTCGTCACCCACGACCCCGAGCGCTTCCTCCCCGAGGCCGATCAGGTGTTGCGCCTCGGGATCGGCGAGGCGGCGGCGGTCTCGTGACGCCGTCGCGCGCGGCCTTCGCCGCCATCCTCGGCAAGGACCTGCGGTCCGAGCTTCGCACGCTTCAGTCGCTGCCGGCGATGGCGCTCTTCTCCATCACCACCTTCGTCATCTTCCGCTTCGGCCTCGACCGCACCAGCCTCTCCGGCAGCCTCGCCGCCGGCGTGCTCTGGGCGACGCTGCTGTTCGCCGCGGTGCTCGGCATCAACCGCCTCTTCGTCGCCGAGCGCGAGGAGGGCGGCTTCGACGCGATCCGCCTGGCGCCGATCGACCGCAGCGTCCTCTTCCTCGCCAAGGCCTCGGCGCTGATGGTCTACCTGCTGGGGCTGGAGCTGATCGCGGTGCCGATCTTCGCCCTCTTCTTCCTCGATTCCCCGGCGGCCCTGGGACCGCTGGCATCGGTGCTCCTGCTGGCCGACCTCGGCCTCGCCGCGACCGGCACCCTGATCTCCTCGATGGCGGTCAACTCGCGCGCCCGCGACCTGCTGGTGCCGCTGGTCCTGCTGCCCCTGGTGGTGCCGCTGACGATCGCCGCGACGGGGGCGACGGAGCCGCTGCTGGCGCTGGGCGGCCCCGGCTATCACCGCTTCGGCACCTGGCTTTTGGTGCTCGGGCTATACGATCTGATCTTCACCCTCGTCGGCTACGCAGTGTTCGACTTCCTCCTGGAGGACTGACCCGCCGGCCCCATCCCTCACCCACCGACGGCATGTACGGCAAAGGACTCAGACCACTCTCGATCGCCACCGTGGCGATGCTCGCGGTGTCGCTTTCGCTGGTCTTCTTCTACGCGCCGCTGGACGCCGACCAGGGGTTCGTCCAGAAGATCTTCTACCTGCACGTGCCGCTGGCGATCGTCGCGCTGCTCGGCTTCGTCGTCGGCGGCGTCTTCGCGATCGCCCACCTGCGCAGCGGCGACCGGCGCTGGGACGCCTACTCCTACGTCTGCATCCACATCTCGGTGATCTTCGGCGTCGCCGTCCTCATCACCGGCTCGATCTGGGCCAAGGCCTCCTGGGGGCACTGGTGGGTCTGGGACGAGCCGACCCTGGTCAGCTTCCTGATCGTCTTCCTGCTCTACGCCACCTACTACCCGTTCCGCTACGCGATCGAGGATTCCGAGCGCCAGGCGCGCTACGCCTCCGTCTTCGCGATCACCGCCGGCGCCTTCGTCCCGCTCAACTTCCTCGCGGTGCGGATGGCTCAGAGCCTCGTCCACCCGCGCGTCTTCGCCACCACCAACGGCGGCCTGCCCGGCTCGATGATGCTGACCTTCCTCTGCTCCCTCGCCGCGGTCGGCCTGCTCTGGGTGACCCTGGTCAAGTTCGAGCTGACCGCGAAGAGCGCCTCCGGCCAGGTCAAGCGGCTGCGCCGCGCCCTCGACGCGCCGGCGCCGGGCGGCGCCTCGCGGATCGCCCCGGAGGTGAGCTAGATGCACGCGCTGCTGGCGAGCGCCCCCGCCCTGCCGCTGGGCGAAAGCGGCAAGTACGTCGCCGGCGCCTACGTCGTCTTCCTGGTCCTGCTCGTCGTCTACGTCGCGATCATGGCGGCGAAGCTCCAGCGGATCGAGCGCGAGCTGCGCGAGCTGGCCGGCTTCGCCGAGCAGCGCAAGCGCGAGGAGGAGCGGGAGGAGGTGCGCGCCTGATGTCGGAGCTGCTCGCCCTCGGCGTCTCCCACAAGACCGCCCCGCTGGACCTGCGCGAGCGGCTCTCCCTGACCGAGGGGCGCGCCGTCGGCGCCCTGCGCGAGCTGACCGACGCCGCCGGCATCCACGAGGCGGCGGCGATCTCCACCTGCAACCGCACCGAGCTGTACCTGATCGTCTCCGACCCGGTCGAGGCCGAGTCCGAGGCCCTCGGCGTCCTCACCCGCCAGGCCGAGATCCGGCCGACCGAGCTGCTCGGCCACCTCTACTCGCTGCGCTCCGAGGAGGCGGCGCGACACCTGCTGCGGGTGACGGCGGGCCTGGACTCGATGATCCTCGGCGAGGCCGAGGTCCAGGGGCAGGTCAAACGCGCCTACGAGCTGGCCCTGGTCGAGGGCGCCACCGGGCCGATCCTCAACCGCCTCTTCCGCGCCGCCCTCGCCGCCGGCGGCCGCGCCCGCGAGGAGACCGGGATCAGCGAGAAGGGCCTCTCGATCCCCTCGGTCGCGGTGGAGCTGGCGCGCCGCGCCCTCGGCGACCTCTCCGAGCGGCGCGTGCTCGTGGTCGGCGCCGGCGAGACCGCCGAGCTGGTCGCCAGGGCGCTGGTCGCCCGCGGCGTGCGCACCGTCTTCGTCGCCAACCGCCACTACGACCGCGCGATCGGGCTGGCGCAGCGGTTCGAGGGGACGGCGGTGCGCTTCGAGGAGCTGCCCGAACAGCTGGGGGACGCCGACATCGTCGTCACCGCGACCAACTCCCCCCACCACATCGTCGAGCGCGACGACCTCGCCCAGGTGATGGCGAGGCGCGCCGAGCGGCCGCTGCTGGCGATCGACATCGCGGTGCCGCGCGACGTCGAGCCGGCCTGCCGGGAGATCGCCGGCGTGACCGTCCACGACATCGACGACGTGCAGCAGATCGTCGAACGAAACGCCAGCGGGCGCGAGGCCGAGGCGAGGACAGCGGAGCGGATCATCGAGGCCGAGCTGGACCGCTTCGAGCACTGGCTCGCCGCGCTGGAGGTGGTGCCGACGATCGCCGCCCTGCGCGGCCGCGGCGATGAGATCGTGCGCCGGGTCCTGGCCGAGAACGAGCCGCGCTGGGAGAGCCTGGGCGAGGCCGATCGCGAGCGCCTCGGGGCGATGGCGAAGGCGATCGCCTCCCGCCTCCTGCACGAGCCGACGCTGCGGATGCGCCGGGCGGCCGGCAGCGACGACGCCTACCTCTACGTCAGCGCCCTGCGCGAGCTGTTCGGCCTCGACGTGGAGACCGAGCCGGAGGGGGAGGCGTCCAATGTCGCCAAACTCCACCGCAAATCCGGCTAGGTTGCGCCTGGCCACCCGGGGGAGCGCGCTGGCGCTGGCGCAGGCCGCGCAGGTGGCGGAGCTGCTCGGCGGCGCCGAGCTGGTCGAGGTCTCCTCCGACGGGGAGCCCGGGGACAAGTCGCGCTTCGTGCGGGGGGTCGAGCGGGCGCTGCTCGCGGGCGAGGCCGATGTCGGCGTCCACTCGGCCAAGGACCTGCCCGGCCAGATGCCCGACGCGCTGGAGATCGCGGCGGTGCCGGCGCGCGAGGACCCCGCCGACGTCTGGATCGGCGCCGGCGATTCGCTGGAGCGAGTGCCGGAGGGCGCGCGGGTCGGCACCGCCAGCCTGCGCCGCCGGGCTCAGCTGCTGGCCGCGCGCCCCGAGCTGCGGGTGCAGGAGCTGCACGGCAACGTCGACACCCGCCTGCGCAGGCTCGCCGAGGGCGAGTTCGACGCGATCCTCCTCGCCGCCGCGGGCCTGCGCCGGCTGGGGCGCGAGGGTGAGATCGGCTTCGCGATCCCGACCGAGCAGATGGTCCCGGCGGCCGGCCAGGGCGCGCTGGCGCTCCAGGTTCGCGCCGGCGACATGGCCGCCGCGGAGGCCGTCGCCGGGATCGGCGACGACGCCGCGCTGCGCGAGCTGACCGCCGAGCGCGCCGCCGTGGCCCTGCTCTACGCCAGCTGCGCGACGCCGATCGGCGTCCACGCCCGGGTCGCCGGTGAGCGCCTCGAGATCGAGGCCTTCGTCGGCCTCCCCGACGGCGGCGAGTGGCTGCGCGACCGGGTCGACGGCGAGGCGGCCGAGCCGGCCGCGGCGGGCGTGCTGCTCGCCGAGCGGCTGCTCAGCGCCGGCGCCCGCGACATCCTCGACCGCGCCGAGGCGTGGGCGTGAGCGCCCGCCCCGGAGTCGTCTACCTGGTCGGCGCCGGCCCCGGCGACCCGGGGCTGATGACGGCGCGCTCGCTGGAGCTGATCGCCACCGCCGACTCGATCTTCCACGACCGCCTGATCCCGCCCGGCGCGCTGGACGGCGCCCGCGAGGACGCCGAGCTGGTCTACGTCGGCAAGCAGCCGGGCGCCCCCTCGGTCCCGCAGGAAGAGATCGCCGAGCGGCTGATCGAGGCGGCGCGGGCGGGACGCGGCGTGGTCCGGCTCAAGGGCGGGGACCCGTTCGTCTTCGGCCGCGGCGGCGAGGAGGGCGAAGCGCTGCGGGCGGCCGGGGTCGAGTTCGAGGTGGTGCCGGGGGTGACCGCGGGGGTCGCGGCGACCGCCTACGCCGGCATCCCGGTCACCCACCGCGACGAGGCCTCCGCCGTCGCTTTCGTAACCGGCCACGAGGATCCGGAGAAGGCAGAGACGGCGCTGGACTGGGACGCCCTCGCCCGCTTCCCGGGGACCCTCGTCTTCTACATGGGCGTCAAGAGGCTGGCGGAGAACGCCGCCGCGCTGATCGCCGCCGGCCGCGACCCCGGGGAGCCCGCGGCGGCGATCGAACGCGGGACGATGCCGGGCCAGCGCACCGTCGAGGCGACGCTCGGGACGATCGCCGAGGCGGTCGAGCGCGAGCGGATCGGCGCCCCGGCGCTGATCGTGATCGGCCCGGTCGCCGCCCGCCGCGAGCGCCTCGCCTGGCTGGAGCGGCGGCCGCTGCACGGCCGGCGGATCCTCGTCACCCGCGCCCGCGCCCAGGCCAGCGGGCTCGCCGGCGCCCTGCGCGACCTCGGCGCCGAGGCGGTCGAGCTGCCGGCGATCCGGATCGAACCCCGAATCGAGAGCGCGGAGGTGCGCGCCGCGATCGCCGCGATCGGCGACTACGCGCTGATCTGCCTTACCAGCCCCAACGGCGTGCGGCTGCTGTTCGAGGCGCTGGAGGGCGCCGGCCTGGACGCCCGCGCCCTCGCCGCCGCCACCGTCGCGGCGATCGGCCCCGGGACCGCGCGCGCCCTCGCCACCCACGGCATCGCCGCCGACGTCGTCCCCGAGCGCTTCGTCGCCGAGGCGCTGGTCGAGTCCCTGGCCGCGGTCGAGGTGCGGGGGCGCAGGGTGCTGGTCGCCCGCGCCGCCGAGGCGCGCGACGTCCTCCCTGACGCCCTGCGCGAGCGCGGCGCCGAGGTAGACGTCCTCGCCCTCTACGAGACGGTGCGCGAGGAACCCGAGGCGGAGGCGGTCGAGGCGGCGCGGGATGCCGACTACGTCACCTTCACCTCCTCCTCGACCGTGCGCAACCTGACCGAGGCGCTGGGCGACCGCTTCCCGACGGGCGCCCGCGTCGTCTCGATCGGCCCGGTGACGAGCGAAGCGGCCCGCGAGGCCGGCCTGCGGGTCGACGTCGAAGCCGAGCGCCACGACGTCGACGGCCTCCTCGCCGCCCTGCTCGCCGACGCGGCCGAGTGGCCCTCGTGAACGGACTTCGTTCGTCGCTTGTGTCGCCATACGGGACAAGCGACGAACGAACCGGCGCGCTGTGACCTTCGGCCACCCCCATAGGCACCACAGGCGCACCGACTCGACCAACACCCGTGCCCGCGAGCTCGCCGCCGCCGGGGCGCCCCACGGCACCGTCGTCACCGCCGCCGAGCAGACCGCGGGCCGCGGGCGCCAGGGCCGCGCCTGGACCGCCCCGGCCGGCAAGGCGCTCCTCTACTCGGCCGTGGTGCGCCCCCTCGGCGAGCGCCACCTGCTGCTTCCGCTCGCCGTCCCGCTCGCCGTCTGCGCCGCGGCCGAGGAGCTGGAAGCGGGCCTGCGGTGCGGCGTCAAGTGGCCCAACGACGTCCTGGTCGACGGCCGCAAGCTGGCCGGCGTCCTGATCGAGGCCCGCCCGCGGGACGGCTGGGCCGTCGTCGGCGTCGGCCTCAACCTTGCGATCGCTCCCGACGAATTCCCGCCGGAGCTGCGCGAGGGCGCCACCTCGCTCGGCGGTGCCTCCCCCACCGCTGCCGCTGCCGCCCTCAGCCGCCACCTCGCCGAGTGGGTCGGAGCGGACAGCTCCTCGGTGCTGGAGGCCTGGCGCCAGCGCGACGCGCTGCGCGGCCGGGAGGTCGCCTGGGACGGCGGCTCAGGCGTCGCCGACGGCGTCGACGACAGGGGCTACCTGCTCGTCGTCGCTCCCGACGGAAACCGCGTCGCCCTCGGCGCCGGCGAGGTCCACCTTCGACTCTGACGCCGGCGCGCCCGCCTTGCGCTTGGGACCGCGTTTCTTGCGCCGGCGCTTGCCGGCTTTGGGGAAGTTGCGCAGCAGCTCGCGTGCGACCCCCGACGGTTTCCTCGCCATCCGCATCCGCGCCCCGCGCAGCACCTCCTCGCCCTCGGGCGTGTGGGAGACGGCGGCGGCGAGCAGCGCCACCGCCAGGCGCCGGTCGTGTTTGCGCGCCGCGTGGACCAGGCGCCGCGCGTTCCGCCCGTGCGCCCGCCCGGAGGAGTTGACCAGCAGGCCGAGCAGGCGCTTGGTCTCCGGCCAGCGCTGCACCGCGTACTCCTCGTGCAGCTCGCGGGTGTAGGAGGCGAGCCGCCAGACCCACGCCTGGGCCTGGTCGCGGCGGCCGATCCGCTTGTCGACCAGCGCCTGGAGCAGGGTCTTGGTCCCGGCCCGCTTGTCCTCGCGGCTCCAGGTGCCGACGATGTCGATCGCGTCGTCGAAGGCCTCGGGGTCGCCGAGGTCGGCGATCTCCCCCAGCGCTTTCAGCCGCAGCTGGGAGTTGCGGTTGCGCTGCACGCAGGTCAGCAGGAAGCGGCGGCGCAGCTCCTTGGTCTTGTCGTTCTGGAGCATCGCCCTGGCCCGGCGCCAGCCCTGGGTGTTGACCCGCGCCCCCGCCAGCGCCGCCCAGGCGTGCTGCTCGGGGTAGTCGAGGTTCTCCACCGCGATCCGCCAGATCTCCCGTTCCAGCACCTCCATCCGCCGCGACTCCTGGTCGGAGACCGGCACGATCCGCCGCTCGACCCGGACCTTGCGCCCGCGGCCGCGCCGCACCGGCCCGACCACGATCGCGCCGCCGCGGTAGACGTCGCGGTCGAGCAGGCTGTGCAGGGTGACGATCGCCTCGTCGTGGGTGGTCGCGGGGTGGACGAAGTCGATCACCAGCCCCGCCTCCTTGCCCGGCGCCCGCCGGGTGACGCGGCCGACCCGCTGCTGGTAGATCCGCCGCGAGGCGGTCGGCGCCAGGTGCATGCAGATCGTCGCCCGCGGCGAGTTCCATCCCTCGGCGAGGAGCATCGCGTTGCAGAGGACGTCGACGTCGCCGCGCTCGAAGCCGGCGAGGATCTCGGCCAGCTCGCGCTTCGGCGTCTCCCCGGAGACCGCCCGGGCGTTGATCCCGGCGTTGCGGAAGGCTTTGGCGACGTTCTTGGCGTGCTGCACGCCGGCGGTGTAGAGGACGCCGGGGACCTTGCGGAAGCGGGAGCGGTAGAGGTCGGCGATGGCGACGTTGAACGGCTCCTGGTCCAGCAGCGCCGCCAGCTCCTCCTGGTCGAAGTCCTGGTCGACCTCGCCCTTGCGCAGCGGCACCTTGGCGATCGTGCGCACCCCCGGGCCGGGTGGGATGCGCAGGCAGCGCAGCGGCGAGATCACGCCGCGGCGGGCGGCCTGGGCGAGGTCGAAGCGCGAGGTCTGGGTCGGGAAGAGGTCGGCGACGTGGCGGGCGATCAGCGCCCCGGTCGCGGTCATGCCGACGAAGACCGGCCCGGTCCAGGCCCGGATGCAGGCGCTGGTCTTCTCCCCCAGCGCGGTGTGCGCCTCGTCGCAGATCACGATCGAGTAGGCGTCGGAGACGCGCTTGTGGTTGCGGACGAACCACTGGTAGGTCTCGACCGTCACCGGCCCGTCGGGGTCGTCGCGCCCGTCCAGCAGCGGCGGGCGCAGCCGCTCCTTGTAGCCGCGGTCGGAGATCTCGCCGATGAACTGGTCGACGAGGTTGCGCCGGTGGGTGAGGATCAGCACCCCGCCGGTCTTGGTCGCCTCGATGAAGCCGACGGCGGCGACCGTCTTGCCGGCGCCGGTCGCGTGCTCGAACCAGAAGCGGCGCGCGGCGCCGGGGTCCTCGGGGGCCTCCTCGACGACCTCCTCGTCCTCGCCGGCGGGTTGTTCCTCCCAGTCCTGGGGCTCCTCGTCGGGGGCCAGCTCCTCGTCCTCGAGGTCGGCCTCCCCGTCGCCGGCCTCGGTCGCCTCGGGAGCATCGGGCGCGGCCGGCGCGGGCTCCGCCTCGGGCGCGTCCTCCGCCTCGGCCTCCGGCGTCGCCGGGCCGCCGTTGCGCCGCTCGTCGTCGGCGACCACCTGTTGCTGGGCGATCAGCTCGGCCAGGGTGCCCGAGAGGGCGTCGACCTGGTGCGGGGAGAGCTCGGCGCCGTCACGCAGCGTCGGCGGTTCGTCGGCGAGCAGGCGCTCCAGGCCCAACAGCATCGAGAAGTCCTGCCGCCACTCGATCGAGGGGTGCTCGGCGCCCGCGTCCATCTCCTTCAGCGCCGCGTCGAGGGCGCGCCGGCGCGCGGTGCCCGGGGCGAGGGCGTCGGGGCCCTCGCCGTCGAGCAGGAACGGCTCGCGGGCAAACCCCGCCGCGCGCTCGATGTCGGCGCTTGAAGGAACTGCCGCTCCCGCGGCAACGTCGCTGGTCTTGGCCATAGAAGGCTTCCGGTTTGCCCCCGCCGAGCACGAGACGACCGGTGGGGGCAGATGAACGAGGGCTGCCGGGAGTCGGTATTCCCCTTCCCCCGGAGATCTCAGCGGCCCGCTCACCTGCGGACCGAACGTACGTATTGTAATCACTGATCCGATGAATGAGGGACGTTCGATTCTCTCGGCGCTCTGCGCCACCCTGATCGCGGCCGCCGCAATCGCCGGATGCGGCGGCTCCGCGGGGGGCGACTACGGTGGTCGGCACCCCGACTACGGCCGCGCGCTGGCCGGCTCGCCGGCGCCGCTGGCCTCCCTGCACTCCCAGGCGGATCGGCTGCTGCCGGGCGGGACCGAGGCCTACGAAAAGCGCCTCGCCTCGCTCAGGGGGTACCCGGTCGTCGCCAACGTCTGGGCCTCCTGGTGCGGCCCCTGCCGCTTCGAGTTCCCGGTGCTCCAGAAGCTCTCGGCCCGCTACGGCAAGCGGGTCGCCTTCCTCGGGGTCAACTCCCAGGACTCCGACGACGCCGCCCGGACCTTCCTCGCCGAGGCCCCGGTCCCCTACCCCAGCTACACCGATCCCGACAAAGCGCTGGCCGACTCGATCGGGGCCACGCTCGGCCTCCCCGACACCGCCTTCTACGACAGCGCCGGCGGGCTCGTCTATCTGAAACAGGGCCCCTACGCCCACGACTCCGAACTGGAAGCGGACGTCCGCCGCTACGCGCTCGGGTCATGATGTCCCCATGACCGAGACGATCGTCGCCCTGCTGGTGGTGGCCGTGGTGCTGTTCATCGCAGAGGCCCATCTGCCGAGTGGGATCCTCGGCATCCTCGGGATCGGCGCCCTGGTCGGCGCCGGCCTGATCTACCGCCACGAAGGCCACAGCCTGCCGGTCGCGGTGATCGTCGGGGTCGCGCTCGTGCTGGGCGCCCTGGTTATGCTCGCGGGCCGCAAAGCGCTCGCCGCCCATCGCAACGAGCCGGTCCGCACCGGCTATGAGGAGATGGCGGGGACGAGCGCGGAGGTCCGCTCGACCCTCGACCCCGAGGGTCAGGTCTTCGCCCAGGGGGCGATCTGGCACGCGCGGCTGGCCGGCGGCGGGGGCCGAGTCGACGTGGGGGATAGAGTCCGGGTCGAGTCGGTCGACGGGCTGACCCTGGTGGTCAGGCCGCGGGCCGCAACCGAAGAAGGAGCGAACTAGATGGCAGCGTTGATCGCACTGGTGGTCGTCCTGGCGATTCTCTTCGTCGTCCTCGCCGCCTCGGTGCGGATCCTGCGCGAGTACGAACGGGGCGTGATCTTCCGGCTGGGCCGGCTGATCGCCCAGAAGGGGCCGGGGCTGATCCTGCTGATCCCGTTCGTCGACCGGATGGTCAAAGTCGACCTGCGGACGGTGACCCTCAACATCCCGCCGCAGGAGGTGATCACCCGCGACAACGTCCCGGCCGGCGTCAACGCGGTCGCCTACTTCCGGGTGATCGACCCCCGCAAGGCGATCACGGAGGTCGAAAACTTCCTCCTCGCCACCTCGCAGATCTCCCAGACGGCGCTGCGCTCGGTGCTCGGCAAGGCCGAGTTCGACCAGCTCCTCTCCGACCGCGAGCGGCTCAACGAGGAGCTCCAGAAGATCATCGACGAGTCGACCGAGCCGTGGGGCGTGAAGGTGACCGCGGTCGAGATCAAGGACGTCGAAATCCCCGAACAGATGCAGCGGGCGATTGCCCGCCAGGCCGAGGCCGAGCGCGAGCGACGGGCCAAGATCATCAACTCCGAGGGCGAGTTCCAGGCCGCGCAGAAGCTCACCGACGCCGCCGACATCATCAGCACCAACCCCGCCTCCCTCCAGCTGCGCTACCTACAGACGCTGCTGGAAATCGGCAGCAACCAGAACACCACCGTCGTCTTCCCGCTGCCGATGGACGTGCTGGAGCCCTTCATCGGCCGCGGCGACCACAAGGCCGGGGGGAGCAAGGCCAAGCCCAAACCTCCCGCGCCGCCAGAGCCGCCGCCGCCCGCCGACCTCCCCCCCTCGCGGTCCTGAGCGCGCCCGAGATACGCATCGACCAACTGAGCGGGCTGAGGACGATCCTCGCCCCCGGCCGGGCTGACCGGCCCGAGGGCTTCTCGGCGCCGGCGGCCGAGCCGAAGGGGCCCGACAACTGCCCCTTCTGCGAGGGACGCGAGGACCGCACGCCGCCCGAGGCGTTCGCGGTGCGCCCCGGCGGCGAGGGCGCCGACGGGCCGGGCTGGACGACGCGGGTGGTGCCGAACCTCTACCCGGCCCTGGGCGGGGAGGGCGACGCCGCGAACGGCACCCCGGGTGCCGAGGCGGGCGCCTTCGCCAGCAGCGGCGACCCCCTGCTGGCCTCGCGCCGGGCCGGCGAGCCGGACCTCTTCTCCTCGCGCCCCGCGCTCGGCGCCCACGAGGTGATCGTCAACTCCCCCCAGCACGTGACCGCGATGGCCGAGCTCGGCGAGGAGCAGTTCGCCGCCGCCCTCGCCACCTGGCGGGAGCGGATGCGGGCCCACTCCGAGGCCTCCTACGTGCAGCTGATCGTCAACGAGGGGGGCGGCGCGGGCGCGTCCCTGGAGCACACCCACGCCCAGCTCTACGCGCTGCCCTTCGTGCCGGCGGCGGTCGCCCGCGAGCGCGAGCGGGCCGGCGCCTACGGCGAGCGCACCGCCGGGGGCGGGCTGCTCAGCGACGTCCTGGTGGAGGAGGTGCGCCGCGCGGAGCGCCTGGTCGCGATCGACGAGGAGGCGGCGCTGATCTGCCCCTGGGCCTCGCGCTCGCCCTTCGAGCTGCGCCTGGTCCCGCGCCGGGCGGCGCCGAGCTTCGAGCGGGACGAGGTCGGCGCGGCGATGCTGCGCACGGCCCTGCGCCTGCTCGCCACCCGCCTGGGCGGCCCGCCCGAGCTGAACCTCTGGGTCCGCACCGCCCCCCGCGGCGCCGAGCAGTTCCACTGGCACGTCGACATCGCGCCGCGGCTTACCGTGAGGGCGGGCTTCGAGCTCGGTACCGGCGTCGACATCAACGTCTACCCGCCGGAGCGCGCCGCCGCCGACCTGCGCGAGTGCCTCTCCGCCTGAGCCGGGGCTAATTCAGCGCCGCCTCCAGGTTGGCCGCGAGCCCGGGGTCGATCAGGTCGCCGCCGGCGGACAGGACTCCGCGGCCGAGGCGACGGGCGATCGCGACGTAGGAGGCGTCGTAGAAGGTGAGGCCGTGGGCGAGCGCCAGCTCCGTCGCCGTGCGATGGTCCTCCGCGAGCAGGCCGAATGGCTCGCCGCAGATCTCCAGCAGGAGGTCGAGCGCCGCGCCGACCCTCTCGCCCGACCAGCCGGAGTGAATCGTGAGGATGTTGCCCACCTCGAAGAAGGCGAGGCTGGTGGTTCGCATCGCGAGGCGCCCGATCGCGTCGCGGGCAAGCTGGCCTTCGGGCTCGCGCCGCACCGGCAGGAACCACTTGGCCGCGACGCTGGCGTCGACGATCCAGGCCTGCCCCGCGGATTGCGCGCTCCTGGGGCTCACGCGTCTCGGCCGCGATCGGCCCGGATCATGGCGGCGGTGTCGATCGGCCCCGTCCAAGCTGCGCTCAGCTCGTCGAGCTCCGCGAGGACGGAGTCGCGGGCGCGCGACAGCAGACCGAGCTCGCGCCGGGCGGCGCCCTGGAGCAGAGCGCTGCGGGTGGTCTTGCGCCGCTTCACCTCCGCGTCGAGCATGCCGAGCAGGGCATCGGGAATCGAGATCATCACCTTCGCCATTGGCGGAGTATATACCTTCGGCAATACCCACTTGTCAAGACCTGAGCGTGGACATGCCCTCCTAAGGCTTCTGGGGCACAGAGTTCTCCCCCCTCATCGCCGGTAAGGTCGTCGCCGATGCCGCCGAACCCGCGACCGATCCCGCGTTTCATCGCCGACACGACCCAGGAGGGCATCCCCCACGGGCGTTTCGAGGAGCGGCTGCGGGAGGCCTTCGCGACGGCGCTCGGGGAGGTCGAGGACCTGCCTAAGGGAGCCGAGCTGCCGGCCGAGGTCGACTGGTTTCCCGAGCGCGGCTGGGGCGGCCGGGTCTGGGTGCCGTGCTCGGCCCACAGCGACAGCGACGAGGGGAGGCTGGAGCTCTACGGCCACGTCTCCTACGTCCAGCCGCCGGAGGGGGAGCCGGCCGACTTCCGGGCCAAGGCCGATTTCACCGACGTCCTCGCCGCCGACAACCCCGAGTGGCGGATCGACCTCAACGACGACGTGATCGGGCGCTGGCGGGGGGAGAACGGACGAGCCGGCGCCGTCACCCTGGTCTGGGGCCGCCCGCTGGTCCGCGGCGCGGTTGCCGCCACGGCCGAGCTCGACGGCGAGACGGTCGACCAGGAGGAGATCTCCCAGGAGCGCTTCACCCTGATCGCCCTCGACGCCCTGGAGGCCTACGGCGACGACATCTTCATGGAGGTGAAGCTCTGGAGCCGTCGCGCCCAGGAGTTGGCCTCCGAGAGTCTCTACAGCTGAGTCAGGTCGAGGGCAGGACCTCGATCTCGGCGCGGATCCCACCGGCTCGGGCGAGCCGGCCGTCAAAGGTGAGCAGCGGCTGCTCCAGAAGCTCCGCCAGCGAGACGTAGAGCGCGTCGTAGAAGCTGACGTTGCCCCGCAGCTCCCAGGCGCGGGGGATCAGCTCGCGGTGGCGGACCCGGCGCAGCGGCATCGCGACCAGCTCGTCGAGGGCGTCGCGGACGGCGTCGGCGCCGATCTCCCCCTTGCGGGCGCCGCGGCGCAGCGCGTGCCCGACCTCGGCGTCGACGAGGTGCGGGGCCCAGAGGCCGGCGCGGTCGGCGACCAGCCGCCGCCGCGCGACCTCCGCGTTCTCGGCGTCGCCGAGGTACTCCGTCAGCACCGACGCGTCGACGACGGGCATCAGTCCTCCCGCACCTCGCGAAGGGCCGAGAGGATCGTCTCCGTGCGCAGGCCCGACGGCCCCCGCGCTCGGATCCTGGCGTCGATCTCCTCGAAGCTCGCCTGGGTGGCGATCGTCGCCAGTTCCCGCTTGAGGTAGTCGGAGAGCGACATCCCTTCCGCCAGCGCCTTCGCCTTCAGCGTCAGGTGCACGTCGTCCGGCACATTTCTGATCTGGATCATCTTGGGCATGTTGACCACATTAATGGGTGGAGAGGACATGTCCACGGTCCGCAAAGCGTTCATGACCGGGATCGTGCAGGACAGGGGCGCACGTGGGGCGCGCAAAAAGTGCCACTTCACGCACCGAAGACGCATCTAAGCGAAAATCTTCGCCACGCCCCGATAGCTCAGCTGGATAGAGCGATCCCCTCCTAAGGGATAGGCCGCTGGTTCGAATCCAGCTCGGGGCATGGGCCGGCCGCTTTGGGGGTGCCTAGCCTCGCTTGAGGGAGACGGTTGCGCTCTTCAGGCCGGAGCCGCTTGCGGTCACCCTCAAACCGGCCCTGCCGGCGGCCTTGAGCAGTGCCTTTCCAAGGGCGGTGAGGGAGATCGTCAGCTTCTGGCTGGCGCCGGCGGGGATCCTGAACGTGGCCCGGCCGATCGCCTGCTTCTTGAACCTGGTCGTGCCGTGCCTGTGGACCTTCACGCGGACGATCAGTTCGAGCGTGCCGTTGCAGGCGCCGCCTCCCTGACAGCTCAGGCTCAGCTGTGCCGAGCCGCCCTTGACGACCCCGGCGAGGACGGCGGCGACGCCGGCGCCGGGCGGCGGTTCGGGCGGCGGCAAGATCACAACCGGGGGCGGCGGTGGTGGGGTCGCCGCGGTGGTGAAGGTCAGATCGCCGCCGTGCACCGTGTTCGCGACGTTGGTCGCCGAGAGTCGGAAGTGGTAGGTCGTGGACGGCGCCAGGCCGCCGACCGGGGCCGAGACCGGCACCGCGCTCGACCCCGAGCCGGCGCTCGCCGTCGAGGTCACGCTCCCGTACGCGGTGGTGGTCCCGTATTCGAAGCGGAAGGTCGTTTTGCGGCCCATCGGGTTGACGCTGCCGTTCAGGCTGGCGCCGGTGTCGGTCACCCCGGTCGCCGGCGCCGAGGTCGCTTCGGGTGGCTGGGCCGGCGGCAGCACGGTCACTTCGCGTTCGGTCGTGTAGGTGAAGCCGCCATCGTCGGTGACGGTGAGGCTGACCGGGAAGCTGCCGAGGCTGGCGAAGGTGTGGCTTGGGTTTTCCAGGGTGGAGGTGCCGCCGTCGCCGAAGTGCCAGAGGAAGGAGGCGATCCCCCCCGCCCCGGGAGTGGAGCCGCTGCCGTCGAAGGGCACGGATTCGTTGATGGTGATTTCGCTCGGGTCGGCGATCGAGGGGACGGCCGGAGTGACCAGCTGGGCGCAGTCTTCGGTGTCGTTGCTCCACTCCTGCTGGAGGTAGTAGTGGTGCGTCCCGATCGTCTGGTTGAACAGAGCGCCCGGGGACCCGCCGAGGGGGTTGCCGTAGTCGCTTTCGTCCTGGGTGTTGCGGCACTCGTCTCCGTTCTCGAAGCGTTGGGAGTCGAACCACGCTTCCAGCGTCGGGTCGGTTATCGACTCGTTCGCCTCGTGGCTGAGCGAGCTGAGCGTGTCGTCGACGTTGCCGTTGACGTGACCGTTGGGGTACTCGCCGACCCCGCAGCCGAAGACGTCGCCAGGCGAGTAGCTGATGTTGGCGTAGACGGTCACGGTGTTGGGTTCAGGTTCGGGTTCGGGCGACCCCGTGTAGCTGTGGTAGGCGCAGAAGGCCGCGTCGAAGCACCCGGATCCGAGGGAGGTGCCGAAACAGCTCCCCACGTGAGGCGGCAGCACCATGTAGTACTCGTCGCCCAGGCCGTGGGGCCAGCTTTTCGCCGCGAGCACCGCGTTGGCCTCGGCGGCCAGCTTCGCGTCGCTGATGCAGGAGGTGTATTCGACGCCAGTGAAGCCTTCGTAGGGCGGACAGGTGCCGCTGGTCGGGTAGGCGTCGGTGTCGACCGTCGATCCACCGAAGGTGTCGCTGTAGGTCGCGTGGCCGCTCCCGTCTTCGTACTGGGCGCTGACCGAGTACACGTTGGTCGGCTTGCCGCTATCGGAGGCGACGTCTTTGAGGAAGCCTTCGACCGCGGCGATGTAGCCGCTGGGGAAGTCCGAGGCGCCGCCCGGCGCCCAGAAGATCGCGTAGGCCGTCTGGGAGTGCATGACGGGGCCGCCATGCCAGAGCAGTGGCGGTTCCGCTTCAAAGGGCGGCACAGAGGTGCGCAAGGCCCCTGCTCTCGACGCTGCTGCGGCCCCGTTGAGCGGCCAGTAGGAGACCCGCCCGCCGGCGGTGTTCGCGACGATCGCGCTCGCCGGCGCCGCCGTGGCAGCAAGGGCGATTGCCGCCACGACCAGAATCCCGACACTGTGCCGCAGCGGCCTCAGGGTCACGAGCGGGTACTTTGACAGCGAACTCCCGTGTTTAGGAGCGCAACTATGGGCGCCTCCCGCTGCTTGCTTTTATCGAGAGGCCATATGAACCGACCGAGCAAACGCCTCCGGGTGGCGCTGTGCGCGCTCGCGCTGCTCGCGGCCTGGCAGCTGACCTTGGCCGCGGGCGGGGCCGCGGCCCGGACCATCCACTTCGCCGGCCAGCGGGTCCAGGCGCCGCGCTCCTGGCCCGTCTACCGGCTGGCGCGGCATCCGGGGATGTGCGTGCGGCTCGACCGTCGAGCGGTCTATCTCGGCACCCCCTCGCCGAACCAACGCTGCCCCGCCAACGCGATCGGGCGCCGGCGGGCGATCCTCGTACAGGCCGCCGCCGCTTCGCGGTCGGCGATCCCCACCCCGTCGGCCCCGATCGCCGCCGCCTCGGCCGCCCCCAGCGGCATCTTCACCGGCCTCGGCTTCGACGCGTGCAGCGCGCCCTCCTCGCGCTCGATGGCCGCCTGGTCCTCCTCCCCCTACCGGGCGATCGGCGTCTACATCGGCGGCGTCAACCGCGCCTGCTCCCAACCCAACCTGACCGCGAGCTGGGTCAGCGCGGAGACGGCCGCCGGCTGGCACCTGATCCCCACCTACGTCGGCCTTCAGGCCCCCAGCAGCAGCTGCTCCAGCTGCGCCAAGCTCAGCGCCAGCCAGGCGAGCGCCCAGGGCGCGGCGGCCGCGCTGGACGCCGTCGCCCAGGCCGGCGCGGTGGCGATGGGCCCCGGCAGCCCGATCTACTTCGACATGGAGGCCTACGCACCAGGGGGGAGCGCCAGCGCGGCGACGCTCGCCTTCCTCGAGGCCTGGACCGAAAAGCTGCACTCCCTCGGCTACCTCTCCGGCGTCTACAGCAGCGGCGCCTCGGGCATCGCCGACCTCTCCGGGCAGCTCACCAGCGGCTACACGCTGCCCGACGACGTCTGGGTCGCCGACTGGAACGGGCAGGCGAGCGCCACCGACCCCTACCTCCCGGCCGGCGGCTGGACCCGGCACCAGCGCATCCACCAGTACCGAGGCGGACACGACGAGACCTACGGCGGGACGACGATCAACATCGACAACGACTACGTCGACGCGGCGACGGTCGGCACGGCGACCCTTCCCGGGGCCGACAACCCGGTCGGCTCGCTCGACCTGACCGGCTCGCCGACGCCGGGCCAGGTGCGGGTGCGGGGCTGGGCGCTGGACCCGAACGCGCCGACCCAGCCGCTGGCGATCCGGGCCTACGTCGGCGGCAAGGCGGGCTCGCCGGGGGCGACGGGGTACGAACTGGGCCCGGTCGCGAGCAGGGTCCGCACCGACGTCGGCAGCCGCTACCCCGAAGCCGGGCCGCGGCACGGCTTCGACGCCAGCTTCGCGACCCTGCGGTCGGGACGGCAACCGGTATGCGTCTACGCGGTCGACGTCGCGCCCGGCGCCGACACCCTGCTCGGGTGCAGGACGATCAGCGTCCCGGTCGCGATCGTCCTCTCCCACGTGCGGGCGACCGCCACCGGCGTCCACCTGAGGATCGCCTGCGAATGGCCGTCGGGGACGCAGTGCCCCGGCCAGATATCCCTCCGCGCCCGCCTCCGGATCGCCGTGGCCCACGGGCGGCATCGCCCGGCGACGGTCCGGGTGGTCACCCGCTCGCTCGGGCGGCGCGCGTTCCGGCTCACCGGCAGGCACGCCCACGCCTTTCGCGTCCCCTTCAGCGCCCAGGGGCGGCTGCTGCTGAGCCAGCACGGCAGGCTCACCGCGCAGCTGGTCGCGGCGATCCCGGGAGGGCGCCGGCTCCAGCGGGTCGGCGTCGGCTAGGGCCGGCCGCAGCCGCTTAGGCGCGGTCGGGCCGCTCGGGGTAGATCTCGTCGATGGTGAGGAGCGAGCGGTAGGGCGCCTCGGCGGCGGCTTCGATCGCCTTTGCCCCGCCTGCCAAACGATCAACAATTGAAACCACCCCCGCGACAATGAAGCCTGCGTCTTTGACCCTCTCTATCGCGTCTACGGTCGATGAGCCGGTCGTCACGACATCATCCACAACCAAGCATCGAGTCCCCTGGTGTAGAAACTCATCAGGGCCCTCGATCCATCGCTGGAGCCCATGCTCCTTGCGGTCCTTTCGAACGATGAAAGCGACCAAGTCTTCTCCTGGCTGAGCGACTAGAGCGGCGCAAGCAATGGGAATCGCACCGACGATCATGCCGCCCACTGCGGAGGCGCTTACCTCGTGGGCAATTTCGGCGATTGCCTTGCCAACCAACCGGGCAAGCGCAGGGACCAGCATTGCCTGCTTGACATCGACGTAATAGGGAGAGGACGTGCCATTGCTCAGGACGACGTTCTCCTTCTTTAGTGCATGATGCTTGAGGCCCTCGAGGAGCCGAGCATCTGCTTGATTCTGGGTCGCGACGGGACTCATTTCAGACGCAGAATTTCAGAAAGTGTCCCTCGGGCAGTATGAGCGAGCGATCCGTGATTCTTGAACTTTCTCAGTTTGAGCGGATGTAAGACAGATAGCAGTTGACTTGACTCGGCGTATTACGTAGTCCGTCAGATCAGAATCGATCTGACGGATGAGGATCACTGCCAAGCGCCTTTCCTCAAAAAGAGTTGGCCGCAAGATATTCGCCTAGAAGACGAAGATGCTCTCGCCGAAGTTCAGCTGTTCGTAGATCCGCGGCTGGTCGGCGATGAAGGTGCGCACGCAGCCGTGGCTCGCGGCGTAGTCGGGAACTTCGGCGTAGCCGTGCACGGCGTAGCCGTTGTGCCAGTAGAAGGAGTAGTACATGCCCTCGGCGTTGTAGCCGGGTTCCTGGCGGTAGAAGGTGTAGTGGCCGGTGATGGTCGGGGTCGAGGGCTTGCCGGTGGAGACCGGGTAGATCGCGAACGGCCTGCTGCCCTTGGCCAGCACCAGGACCTGCTTGTCGAGCGAGACCTCGGCATGCTCGCCCGCCTTGGGATGGCGGACGCGGTAGCCGCCGCGGCCGCCGAACACCGCCTTGACCAGGCCCGCGCCGGCCTTCTCGCTGCGGCTCTTGCCGTTCACCTTGCGGTAGGCGAGCACCTCGCGGCCGAGCCGGCCGTTGAAGCAGGAGCCGCCGCCGGAGGCGTAGCCCATCTTCGCCATCGCCCCTTTGAAGCCCTTGACCACCGCTCCGCACTCTCCCGGGTGCAGCCCCGGGAAGCTGACCCGCCAGCTCTTTCGCACGGTGCTGTCGGCGCCCAGCGCGGCGGTTGCGGCGTGGCGGGCGGCGACCGCGTACTTGCCGTCCTCGCGGACGATGACGCTGGAGCGAAAGACGCCGGTGTCGCCGGCGCCCTTGGCCACGGCGACCCTGTGCCGGACGAGCCGGTGCCCGTCGAGGTAGAAGGCGACTTCGACCCGCTGCCCCGGGGCGTACGGCTCGATCGTCCCGCTCACCGGGACGGTGTCGTAGATCTCCGCCCGGCCGCCATGCAGGTGCCCGACCTCGATCTTCACCGTGGCGTCGGGCACGGCCGGCGCGGCCGCGCCCCTCGATCCTTCGCCCGCCGCCGAGGCGGCCGCGGGAGCCGCCAGCAACGCCGCGACGGCGAGAAACGGAACGAGACGGCGGCTCACGGCGCGGATGCTACTGGCCGAGCAGGGCGACGGAATTGTTCAGCATGTGCAGGAGGATGCCGGGCACGATCGAGCCGGTCTTCTCGTACAGCAGCGCCAGCAGGAAGCCGAAGACGATCAGCGGCGGCACCGCGCTGACGCCGGTCAGGGCGTGCAGGCCGCCGAAGACCAGCCCGCTGATCGCCGCCGCCCCCAGGCGCGGCAGCTTCTCCCGCAGGCCGCCGAAGAGCATCCCCCGAAAGCACACCTCCTCGCTGACCGGCGCCGCGATCACGATCAGCAGGACCTGGACAGGGACGGCGCCGAGCCCTTCGGCGATGTCCTTCTGGTGCGGTTCGAGGATCAGCTGCGTGTAGGCGATCGCGAAGACCAGATAGGCGCCGATCGCCGCCGCCATCCACTTCAGCGCCGAGGGCCGGAACCGTCGCGCCCCGAGCCGCCGCAGCACCTCCCCGAAGGAGTCCGCCCCCCGCTGCGCGGCGATCACCATCGGGGTCATCAGGAACCCGAGCGCCGTCGCCAGCTGCACTCCGACGTTGCCGAAGGTGGTCAGGTCCCCGTTGGCCCTGTGCCCGATGGCGGCGGCCGGAATCCCCAGCACGACCCCGGTCCCGAGCGCGATGAAGACCCCGGCGAGTGCCAGCCATGGGCCCCAGTTCGAGTAGGGAAAGGGAGCCGGCCGCTGCCCGACTTCCTCCGCGGCTAAGTTGGTGCCCATGTCGCCGGCAGTTTCCCAGGTGTCGAGGTCGACCAGGACCCGGCTGCGGATCCTCCGCCGGCTGACCCTGGTGGCGATCCTGGTCGTGCTGGCGGCCCTCGGGCTGAGCCAGTTCACGGACCTGAAGCGGCTGGCCACGGGCATCCTCGCCTCGACCGCGGTGATCGGGCTGATCGTCGGCTTCGCCGCCCAGCACACGATCGCCAACATGGTCGCCGGCGTCCAGATCGCGGTCAGCCAACCGATCCGGATCGGCGACAGGATCTCCTTCGAGGAGACCGAGGGCCGGGTCACCGACATCACGCTCTCCTACACCTACGTCGACCCCGGCGACGGCAGCGCGGTGGTGATCCCGAACCAGCTGCTGGTCGAAGGCGTCGTCCACAACCACTCGACCGAAGACACGCAGGCCTGAGCGGGCGGCGTACCCTCTGCCGGGATGACGCAGCGCGTTCGGCGACGGCAGCGGCGCCGAGGGGGACTCGGCGGCAAGCTGCTGTTCGCCCTCGGCGGCGTCTTCGCGCTGGTCGCGATCGCGGCGATCGCGGTCACCTCCTGGGTCCTCAACGTCGCCGCCGAGGCCCCCTCGCTGGCCAGCTGCAAGCCGCTCGACCGGGCCGGCAACTCCATCGTCTACGCCGCCGACGGGAGCAGGCTCGGCGCGATCGCCTCCAGCGAAGCCCGCGACCCGGTGCCGATCGCCCGCATCCCCAAATCGGTGCGGCTGGCGACGGTGGCGATCGAGGACCAGCGCTTCTACGAACACGGCGGCGTCGACCCCGAGGGCATCCTGCGAGCGGCGCTGAAGGACCTGGAAGCCGGCAAGGCGGTCGAGGGCGGCTCGACGATCACCCAGCAGCTGGTCCGCAACCTCTGCATCGCCAACCCCGAACGCAGCCTGGAACGGAAGATCGTCGAGGCGAAGCTGGCGATCGAGTACGCCAAGCGCCACTCGCGGCGCGAAATCCTCGGCTCCTACCTGAACGTCGCCTCCTACGGGACGATCGACGGCGCCACCGCGGTCGGGGTCGGCGCCGCCTCGCGGATCTTCTTCTCCAGGCCGGTCTGGCGGCTGACCCTGCCCCAGGCGGCGCTCCTCGCCGGTCTGCCGCAGGCCCCCTCCGAATACAACCCGGTCCTCAACCCCGGCGCGGCGCTGGCCCGCCGCAACGAGGTGCTGCGCCAGATGGCCAAGCTCGGCTACGTCTCCGCCGCGCGCGCCCGGGCGGCCGAGGCGGCGGGGCTCGGCCTGCGCGTCTCCGGCGGCTACTTCAGGCACCGCCAGCCCTACTTCTTCGACTATGTCGAAAACGAGCTGATCGAAAGGTACGGCGCGGCGACGGTGCGGCGCGGCGGGCTCAGGGTCCACACGACCCTCGACCCCGACCTTCAGCGGATCGGGTTGGAGGCGATGCGCTCGGCCCTCCCCTACTCGACCGACCCCTCCTCGGCGCTGGTCTCGATCGACCCCCGCGACGGGCACATCCGGGCGATGGTCTCCAGCTCCAGCTACGCCCGCAGCCAGTTCAACCTCGCCGCCCAGGGCCACCGCCAGCCCGGCTCGGCCTTCAAGGCGTTCGTGCTGACGACGGCGATCAAGCAGGGGATCGACCCCTACTCGACCTTCTACACCTCCAAACCGCTCGACCTCAACCTGCCCCGGTGGGGCCACTGGGAAGTCCACACCGCCGACGAGGGCTACCAGGGGACGATCAACCTGAAGCAGGCGACGGTGACCTCCGACAACACCGTCTTCGCCCAGCTCGACCTCGACGTCGGTCCCAAGAGCGTGGCGCAGACCGCGAAGTCGATGGGGATAACGACCCACCTCGACGGGATCCCGGCCGAGGGGATCGGCGGCCTGCGGATCGGAGTCTCGCCCTTGGAGCTGACCGACGCCTACGCGACCCTGGCCGCCGGCGGCATCCACCGCGACCCGGTCTCGATCGAGAAGGTGGTCTTCGCCAACGGCCGGGTCGACCGTCCCCAGCCGGCCAAGCCCAGGCGCGTGCTGCCGGCGGCGGTCGCCTACCAGGTGACGCGCCTTCTCCACGACAACATCACCGAAGGCACCGGCACCGCCGCCTACACCGGCTGCGCCGGCCAGGCCGGCAAGACCGGGACCACCGACGAATACACCGACGCCTGGTTCTCCGGCTACCAGCCCAACCTGGCGACCGCGGTCTGGGTCGGCTACCCGCAGTCGAACGCGATCTCGATGACCAGCGTGCACGGGATCACCGTCTTCGGCGGCACCTTCCCGGCGGAAATCTGGCACTCGCTGTATTCCGAAGCGGGGGTGCCCTGCGAGGAATTCAGCCAGCCCAAGCAGAAGATCAGCTGGGCGCCCTACTACGGGCAGTTCACCCAGGCCGGCCCCAATCCCGGAGGGGCGCGGGCGGGCGGGAGCGGCGGCGGCAGGGGCGGCGCGCCTCCGCCCGGGACCGCCGCCGTGGGCGGCTATGACCCCAACGCCTACGCCCCGGGCGCGGGCCAGAAGCCGGCGCCGCTGCCGCCTCCCCTGCACCCATCTCCCTCGGACGGCGGGGTCGGCGGCAACGAATCCGCGGGCGGCGGGAGCGGGTAGCTGAGCCTCGATCCGGGGGTCGCCTACGCCCTGATGTGGGCGGGGTTCGCGGCCTACCTCGGCTTCCTCGCGGCCGCGCCGGCGCTCGGCCGGCGCGCCGTCTGGGCGACGATCGCCGCCCTGCTCGCCGCCTTCGCCGCGGCCCCGGTGCTGCTCTCCCACGACGTCTTCAGCTATGTCGACTACGCCCGGCTCGGGGCGTTGCACGGCCTCAACCCCTACCTGCACCCACCAGCCTCGGCCCCGGCCGACCCGGCCTTCGCCCGCGTCACCTGGCCGGACACCACCAGCGCCTACGGCCCGCTATTCATTCTCGCGACCTACCCGCTGGCGTGGCTCCCGGTGGGGCTCGCGGTCGCTGTGCTGAAGGCGGTGGCGGCGCTCTCGGTCCTCGGCCTGGCCCTCGTCGTCGCCCGGCTCGCCGCCTGGCGCGGGGCCCAGCCGCTGCGGGCCGCCGCCTTCGTGGCGCTCAACCCGCTGGTCCTCGTCCACGTCGTCGGCGGCGCCCACAACGACGGCCCGACGATGCTGCTGGCGATGCTCGCCGTCGCCGCCGTCCTCGGCGCCCGCGAGGCGGCCGGCGGCGCGATGCTTGCCGTCGCGGTCGCGACCAAGGCCTCGGCCGCCTTCCTCGCCCCGTTCGCCCTGCTCGGCGCCCGGCGGCGCGGCCGCCTGCTCCTCGGCGTCGCGCTCGCGGCCACGGCGATCGCCGTGGTGGCCCAGGTCGCGTTCGGCCCGCACTGGCTCGACGCCCTCGGGCTCGCCGGCGAGAACCAGGGCCGGACCAGCCACCTCAGCATCCCGACCACCTTCGCCCGCCTCACCGGCAGCGGCGACGGTGCCGCCCGCGGCGCGGCGCTGACCCTCTATGCCGCACTCCTCGTGGCCCTCCTCGCCTGGACCTGGCGCGGAGGCGACTGGGTCCGAGCCTCCGCCTGGGCCGCGCTCGGCCTCCTGCTGGCCACCTCCTGGCTCCTCCCCTGGTACCTGATCTGGGCCCTCCCCCTGGCGGCGATCTCGAGAGACCGCCCCCTCCAGCTCCTGACCCTGGCGCTGACGGCCTACCAGCTCGGCGCCCGAATCCCCCTGTAGCGCCGCTCAGAGGATCTCGGGCGAGTGGGCGCCGGCCTCGGGCCCCGCCGCTTCCTCCTCGGGCGAGGGATGGAAGACCCCGGTGGCGACGCTCCACCCCTCGCGCCGGCCCATTGCCGTCACCGTGCCCACGTAGAGCAGTTCGGCGACCGTCAGCACGCCGCGCACGGCGATCGCGATCAGCGAGCCGACCGCGAAGCTCTGTCCCGGCACCGCGGCCTTCACCGCCCAGGCGAAGGCCGCGTCGCGGACGCCGAGGCCGGCCGGAGCGACGAGGGTGACCAGGGCCGCGAAATACCCGATCGCCTGCGCCGAGCCGACCAGCAGGACGTCGTCGAAGGGGATCGAGCTGACCGAGCGGGCGACGCAGTAGATGCCGATCGCGACCACGACCCAGTTCAGCGAATAGAAGACGATCAGCGCCAACACCCCGCGCAGGGAGATCACCTCCGGCAGGGGGTCGCGGCCGAACGCCCCCAGCGCCCGGTTGGCGAGCGGGCCGAACACGCGCGGGTGCAGCAGGACGATCGCGGCGGGGATCAGCAGCAGCACCGCCCAGCGCAGCGGCTCGCCCTGGAGGTCGGGGTGGTTGATGATGAAGTAGGCGGCGACGACGATCGCCGACGTCGCCGAGATCGCCTGTTCGTAGACGATGCTGGCGAGCGTGATCCGCCGCGGCACCCCGGCCCGCTCGGAGAGCAGCATCCGCCCGAGGACGTAGAGCACGCTGCCGGGCACGTAGCGCGCCAGCAGCGGCTGGCCCCAGGCGACCTGGGCGCGGCCGAAGCCGATCCGGTAGCCGAGGAAGCGCAGGGTGAAATCCCAGCCGAGCGCGCTGAAGACGTAGAAGAAGGGCAGCACCACCAGCGCCGGGATCAGCCAGAGGACGTGAAAGTGCACGCCTTCGCTCTGGATCTCCGACCACTGGTCGATGACCGTGAGCACGAGGAAGCCGAAGATGAGCACGGCGAGCCCGAGCTGGATCGCCAGCCGGACCCGGCGGCTGCGGGGCGGCCGGCTTCCGAACTTCGATCCCGCCTCGCCGATCCGGTGCAGAAGTGGTTGGCTGCGCTCCACGTCAGCCGCACCATAGTGACGCGGGCAGCGCGGACCGCGAGAGCGCCGCGATCGGGGCCGCGCCGCGCCGGTTTGGGATAGTCAGCCGATGGGCGAGTTCGAGCTGCTGGCGAAGCTGCGCGAAAGGCTGCCGCCACCCGGGCCGCGAGTGCGGATCGGGAGCGGCGACGACGCCGCCGTGACCGTCCCCGGAGGCGCCACCGCGACCTCGGTCGACGCGCTGGTCGAGGGCGTCCACTTTCGCCGCGAGTGGGCCGAGCTGCCCCGGATCGGCCGCCGGGCACTCGCCACGGCCCTCTCCGACCTGGCGGCGATGGGGGCGGAGCCCGGGGAGGCCTACGTGGTGCTCGGAGTGCCGGCGGACCTCGACGAGGAGGGCTGCCTGGAGCTCCTCGACGGCCTGCTCGCCCTGGCCGCGGAGACCGGGACCGCGCTCGTCGGCGGCGACGTCACCCGCGCGGCGGAGCTGAGCCTGGCGGTCACCGTGGTCGGCCATGCCGAGACGGCCGAGCGGCTCGTGGGACGGGGCGGCGGCGAGCCCGGCGACGCCCTGGTCCTCACCGGGGAGCTCGGCGGCGCCGCCGCCGGCCTGCTGCTGCTGGAGCGCCCGGAGCTGGCCTCCGCGGTCCCCGAGCGCACCGCGGAGCGGCTGCGCCGGCGGCTGCTGGACCCGGTTCCGCGGCTGGCCGCGGGACGGGCGCTGGCGGGGGCCGGGGCGCGGGCGATGATCGACCTCAGCGACGGGCTCGGCGGCGACGCCGCCCACCTCGCCCGGGCCAGCGGTGTCGGCGCCCGCGTCGACACCGGCGCCCTGCCGCTGGCCAGAGGCGTCGCCGAGGTCGCCGCCGCGGCCGGCCGCGAGCCGCTGGAGCTCGCCGCCTCCGGCGGCGAGGACTACGAGCTGCTGGCGGCGCTGGCGCCCGAGCACCTGGCCGACGCCGCGGTGGCGGTCGGCGGCGCCGAGGAAGGGCCGCTGACCCAGATCGGAGAGCTGATCGCCGGTGGGGAGGTCGAAATCAGGCTGCCCGGTGGCGGATTTGTCTCACCGCTGGGGTTCGACCAGCTTCGCCGAAGCTCGAAGTGCCCGCGGCCAGGAGCTCCCTGACCGCGCGACGACGCAGCATCGCTGCCGCCACCCGCGACGGATCTGGCTTGTAATGGCCGGTTTCGACCAAATTCTTCAGTTCCTGTGCCTGCATCGCCTTTCTTATCGGCGTCTAATTGAGACATCCTTAGTTCTGAGTACTCGCACATGCGTCCAAGCCACGCACGGCTACCCTTCGTCTGTGGCTAACGGGACGGCCCGCATCCTCCTCGTCGACGACGAGCAGTCGATTCAGACGCTCCTCAGCTACCCCCTGCGCAAGGACGGCTACCACGTCACCTCCGCCCTCGACGGCGGTGAGGCACTCCAGCGTTTCGAAGAGGGCCGCTTCGACCTCGTCATCCTCGACCTGATGCTGCCCCGGCTCGACGGGGTCGAAGTCTGCCGCCAGCTGCGATCGCGCAGCCAGGTGCCGATCATCATGCTCACCGCCAAGGGCAGCGAGACCGACAAGGTGGCCGGCCTGGAGGTCGGCGCCGACGACTACATCACCAAGCCGTTCTCGATGCGCGAGTTCCGCAGCCGCGTGAAAGCGGCGCTGCGGCGCTCCCGCATGGCCGGCGAGCGCGACGGCGAGGAGACGATCGACCGCGGCGATCTGAAGATCGACTTCGAGCGGCGGATGGTGACGCTGCGCGAGGAGGAGATCCGGGTGACCTACGTCGAGTTCGAGATCCTCGGCGCCCTGGCCCGCTCGCCCGGCCGGGTGCTGACCCGGGAGACGCTGCTGGAGCACGTTTGGGGCGACTCCGAGTACCGCGACCCGCGCACCGTCGACGTCCACATCCGCCACCTGCGGGAGAAGCTGGAGGGCGACCCCAAGGAGCCGGAGTTCCTCTTCACCGTGCGCGGGGTCGGCTACCGCTTCAGGGAGTAGCGGCCGTGCGGCGGTTCGGGCTCACCAACCTCGGCAGCCGGATCACGGTGATCTCGATCGCGATCGCGATCGGCACCTCGGTCGTGATCTACGTCTACGCGGTGGCGATCGGCGGTGCCGCCAGTGGTGAGGGCGCGGTCAAGGGGCAGATCCTGATCGGCGCCGGGATCGCCCTGGTCCTCGCCACCGGCCTCGGCCTCTACTACGCGCAGATGGCGGCGAGCAGCATCGCCCGCCTTCAGGACGCCGCCCGCAAGGTCGCCGACGGCAACTTCGAAACGAAGATCCCGGTCGCCGCGGCAGGGCAGCTCGGCCAGCTGGCGCGGACCTTCAACGAGATGCAGCGCCGCCTGGCCGAGCTCGACAGCGCCCGCAAGCAGTTCATCGCCAACGCCTCGCACGAGCTGCGCACGCCGATCTTCAGCCTCGGCGGCTTCGTCGAGCTGCTCGAAGACGAGGACCCGAGCCCCGAGGAGCGGGCCGAGTTCGTGCGGACCATGCGCCAGCAGGTCGAGCGGCTGACGAAGCTGACCGCGGACCTGCTCGACCTCTCCCAGCTCGACGCCGGGGCGATGGTGATGGAGGCGCACGACGTCGACCTCGGCGCCGTCGCGCGAGAGGTGACCCGCGAGTTCGGTCCGCGCGCGGATCTGCGCGGCTCGCGCCTGGAGCTGCGGACCCCGGAGCGGCCGGCGATCGCCCGCGGCGACCCCGACCGGGTGCGACAGATCATCCGTATCCTGCTCGACAACGCCCTCACGCACACTCCCGAGGGCACCAAGGTCACCGTGACCACCTACACAGTCAACCGCCGCGCCGAGCTGACCGTCTCCGACGAGGGGCCCGGCATCCCGCAGCGGGTCCAAAGCCGGATCTTCGAGCGCTTCTACACCGCCGACACCGCCGGCGGCTCCGGGCTCGGGCTGGCGATCGCCGGTGAGCTGGCGCAGCGGATGGGCGGCCGCATCACGATCAGCTCCAGCCGCCGCTTCACCGCGTTCACGCTCGACCTGCCGCCGGCGCGCCCGGGGGCCGAGCGGGAACCGGCGGCGCTCCCCTCCGGGGCCGGCGCATGAGGTGGGGGGCGGCGCTCTGCGCGCTGGTGCTCTGCCTGGCGCTGCTGGCCGGCTGCGGCTCGGGCGGGGACGAAGGCGGGGGAAGCTCGACCGCGCAGGCGCCGACTTCGCCCCCGCCCGAGCCGCAGCCGCGGGTGATCGTCGAGGCCGCCGCCGCCGGCTTCGACGCCGCCAGGGTCTTCCACCAGGCCTCGCCCGGGGTGGTGACGATCCGCTCGGTATTCGGCGGTGCGGCGGGGGCTGCCGAGGGTTCCGGCTTCGTCCTCGACGACGAAGGGGAAATCGTCACCAACGCCCACGTCGTCACCGACGAATCGAGCGGCGCCCGCAAGCCGGCGAAGGAAGTCTTCGTCGAATTCCCCGACCGCAACGTCGTCTCGGCCGAGATCCTCGGCTTCGACCCCTTCGCCGACGTCGCCCTGCTGAAGGTGAAGACCGATGGCTTCACCCTGCACCCGCTGCGCCTCGGCAACGACAGCGAGCTCCAGGTCGGCCAACCGGTGGCGGCGATCGGCAGCCCGTTCGGCGAGCAGCAGTCGCTCTCGGTCGGGGTGATCTCGGCCACCGACCGCTCGGTCAAATCGCTGACCCAGTTCCAGATCGAGGGCGCGATCCAGACCGACGCCTCGATCAACCCGGGCAACTCGGGCGGCCCCCTGCTCGACGCCGGCGCCCGCGTGGTCGGGATCAACCAGCAGATCGAGACCAACTCGGGGGCCAACGACGGCGTCGGCTTCGCCGTCCCGGTCTCCGCGATCCGCCGCTCGATCGCCCAGCTCCAGGAAGACGGCAGCGCCGAATACGCCTACATCGGCGTCTCCAGCCAGGCGCTCTACCCCCAGCTCGCCGCAAAGCTCGGGCTCGACACCACCTTCGGCGGCCTGCTGGACGAAGTCGTCCCCGGCGGCCCGGCGGAGAAGGCCGGGCTGAAGGGCGGCGACAAGAAGCTCAGCTTCCAGGCCGCCGAATACCGCACCGGCGGCGACGTCATCCTCCAGGTCGACGGCCGCGACGTGGTCGGGCCCGACGATCTCTCCCGCTACATCGCGATGCACGAGCCGGGCGACCGGGTGATGCTCACCGTCCTGCACGACGGCGGACGGGAGCAGGTCGCGGTCACGCTGGGCAAGCGCCCGGACACCGCCACGGGCGGCTAGGCGCACCGCGCCGCGCCGGCGTGTAGAACTCCGAGCTTGCTTCAGGAAGTCGCCCTCGGACAGAAGTCGCTCACCGACTACACCCACATAGTCGGCAAAGAGCTGACCGAGCGCATCCGCGAGCTGGCGGAGCCGCTGCGCGGCAAGCGCGTCCTGCACGTCAGCGCCACCGCCTTCGGCGGCGGCGTCTCGGAGATCCTCTACACGATCGTGCCGCTGATGCGCGACGCCGGCCTCGACGCCCACTGGCACGTGATCTTCGGCAAAGAGGAGTTCTTCAACGCGACCAAGCTCCTGCACAACTCGCTCCAGGGCGCCGAGGAGACGCTGAGCGAGGAGCAGTGGGGGCTGTTCGACGAGATCAACGCGCTCAACGCCGACGGCCTCCAGGGCGAATGGGACGCGGTCATCGTCCACGACCCGCAGCCGATCGGCCTCCTGCGGGGGGCACGGGCGAAGGGCAGGCACTGGATCTGGCGCTGCCACATCGACCTCTCGACCCCCAATCCGGCGCCGATCGCGCGGCTGCTGCCGCTGATTCAGGAATACGACGCGACCGTCTGGCACATGCCCGACTACGTCCCCGCGGGAGTCGACCACGGCCGCGACGGGGTCAACATCATCCCGCCGGCGATCGACCCGCTCTCGCCGAAGAACATGGCCTTCTCCCCCGACGACGCGGCCTTCGTCTGCCGCCAGTTCGGGATCGACGTCGACCGCCCGCTGATCACCCAGGTCTCCCGCTTCGATCCCTGGAAGGACCCGATCGGGGTGATCGACGCCTACCGCGAGGTGACCGAGAAGATCCCCGAGGCGCAGCTGGCGATGGTCGGCTCGATGGCCACCGACGACCCCGAGGGGCGCGAGTTCTTCCAGAAGACCTTCGAATACGCCGACGCCGATCCCGACATCAAGATCCTCAGCAACCTCAACAACGTCGGCGCGATCGAGGTCAACGCCTTCCAGTCGCAGTCCGACGTCTGCCTCCAGAAGTCGATCCGCGAGGGCTTCGGGCTGACCGTCACCGAGGCGCTCTGGAAGGGGCGTCCGACCGTGGCCGGCAACGTCGGCGGCATCCCGCTCCAGATCGTCGACGGCGAGTCCGGCTTCCTGGTCGACTCGCCCTCGGAGTGCGCGCGGCGCTGCCTGGAGATCCTCGCCGACCCGGAGCTGGGCAAGCGGCTCGGTCGCGCCGGCAAGGAGCACGCCCGGCGCGAGTTCCTCTCGCCGCGACTGCTGCGGGACTGGCTCGGGCTGCTGGGCGACCTGGAGGGCTGACGGCGAGGGCCCAGCCCTTAACCTCTGCGGCGTGGACTCCTCGCCGCTGATCATCGTCTCCAACCGCGGGCCGCTTCAGTTCGAGCGCGACGAGGGAGGCGAGCGCACCGTGCGGCGCGGCGGCGGCGGCCTCGTCACCGCGCTCTCGGGGCTGGTCTCCCACCGCGACGCGCTCTGGATCGCCTCGGCGATGACCGACGAGGACATCGCCGTCTCCGAAGAGCGGGGCGGGCCGGTGGACCTGTCGATCGACGAGATCGACTACCGGGTGCTGCTGGTCGGCAGCGACGCAGTCGCCTACGACCGCTTCTACAACGTGATCGCGAACCCGATCCTGTGGTTCATCCAGCACTACCTCTGGGACCTCTCCAACGCTCCGGACATCCGTCAGCAGGAGCTCGACGCCTGGGACTTCGGCTACCAGGCGGTGAACCTCGACATCGCCGAGGCCGTGCTGGGGCAGATCGAGGGCCGTGAGCGGCCGCTGGTGATGCTGCACGACTACCACCTCTACACCGCCCCGGGGATGATCCGCGAGGCCCGGCCCGACGCCTTCCTGCACCACTTCGTCCACATCCCCTGGTCCCAGCCCGACAGCTGGCGGATCCTCCCGGGCCGGATCCGCGAGGTGCTCTTCCAGGGGATGCTCGCCAACGACATCATCGGCTTCCACACCCACGCCTACTGCATCAACTTCCTGCGCTGCTGCGACGAGCTGCTGGAGGCCGAGGTCGACTACACCCTGGGGGAGGTCCGCCACGGGGGCGGCAAGACGGTGGCGCGCGCCTACCCGCTCTCGATCGACGCCAGGCGCCTGGAGCGGGCGGCGGCCTCGGCGGAGGTGGCGGAGGCGGAGCGCGAGGTGCTGGAGCGCCGCCGCAAACACCTGATCATCCGCGTCGACCGCGCCGACCTCTCTAAGAACGTACTGCGGGGCTTTACCGCCTTCGACACCTTCCTCACCCAGCACCCGGAGTTCAACGAAGAGGTCACCTTCATCGCCCACCTACAGCCCTCGCGCCAGGACGTGCCCGAGTACGCCGAGTACCTGGAGCGGATCGAGGCGCTGGTCGCGGTCGTCAACCACCGCCACGGGACGACCGACTGGATGCCGATCGACCTGAAGATCTACGAGAACTTCCACGACGCCGTCGCCCGCTACAAGCACTTCGACCTGCTGATGGTCAACTCGCTCTTCGACGGCATGAACCTGGTGGCCAAGGAGGCACCGGCGGTGAACACCCGCGACGGCGTCCTGATGCTCTCCGAGAACACCGGCTCCCACGAGGAGCTGGCCGACTGCGCCCTCTCGGTCAACCCGTTCGACATCCAGGAGCAGGCCGACGCGATCCACCGGGCGCTGACTATGGACCCCGACGAGCGGCGGCTGCGGGCCGAGCGGCTGAAGGAGATCATCTTCTCCCGCAACCCCGGCGACTGGGTCGACGACCAGCTGCGGGACATCGCCGAGCTGCGCGAGTCGGTGGCGTAGGGGGGAGAGAATCCGCGGTCCCCGCCCTTGAGCGGGGGTGAGCGGGATTCGGATCCGGTGGGCGGCCCTGGGCAGGGGCCTGGCGCTTCTCGGCGCCGGCCTGGTGGCGCTACAGCTGCTGCCCTCGCTGCTGCGCCCGCCGGCGCCGCCGCCCCTGGCCGAAGACGTCGGGCTTCCCCGGGTGGCGGTCGACGATGCGCCGGCCGCGCGGGAGCGTGGCCGAGCTTCCGCTCGCATAGCGCGACAAAGCTCGGCCGCGCCGCGGGTCGCGGTCGGTCGAGCCCGGCCCGTGAGGGCGCCGCGCACGCACGCGCCGCTCCCGGCGGCGTCGACCGCGGCGCCGAGCCCGCCCCCGGCGCCCGAGCCTCCCCAGGCTCCGATCCCGCCCCCACCGCCGCAGGCCCCGCCCGGCGACGGCTCGGCCGAGTTCGCGCCGCGTTGAGCGGGGGACCGCTGCTCACGCGATTTCCGCCGCTATAGTCCTTCGCCGCCGATGGCAGACCCACGCGAATACGAGCTGGTCCTGATGCTGGACCCCCAACTCGACGCCCCCGCGCGAGACGGGTTGGCGCAGGAGGCCCGCGGCCAGATCGAGGCCGGGGGCAGCCTCAAGCACGAGAACGGCTGGGGCCTGCGGAAGATGGCCTACGAGATCAACCGGCGGACCGAGGCCGACTACCGCTGGTTCCGCTTCGAGGCCCCGAGCGACCTGCTCGACTCGCTCGATCACAACCTGAAGATCGCCGACGGCGTCCTTCGCTTCCGCATCTTCAGGGTCGACCCGAGCGCGCCGGTGATCGTCCCGCCCGCCACCAGCGCCGGCCCGGGGCCGCGCGAGCGCAGCGCCCACGGCGCCCGCGAGGATCACGGCGAGCCCCAGCAGGCCGAGCCACAGGAGAGCGTCGAGGAGTAGGGCCCGCCCGTCCCGCTCTTTGCGGGGAACGACGGGCACCGGGGGGAGAGATCGCGCCGCCGGCGCTCTTAGACTGGAGTTCAGCAACCGACTTCAGAGGAGTGAGCGCCTTGGCAGCTTCAAACATGAACGTGGTGGTCGTGACGGGCAACCTGACCCGGGACCCGGAGCTGCGGAGCACCTCGGGCGGCACCTCCATCTGCAAGCTCCGGGTCGCCGTCAACAGCCGCCGCAAGGACGGGCAGACCGGCGAATGGGTCGACAAGCCCAACTACTTCGACGTCACCGTCTGGGGCGCGCAGGGCGAGAACTGCGCCAACTACCTCTCCAAGGGCCGGCCGGTCGCGATCGAGGGGCGGCTCGACTGGCGCGAGTGGGACGACAAAGAGGGCAACAAACGGCAGACGGTGGAAATCATCGCCAACTCGGTCCAGTTCCTCGGCTCGCGCGACGGCTCGGGCGGCGGCGGTGGAGCGGGCGGCGGCGCCGGTGGCGTGACCAACGACGGCTTCACGCCCAGCAGCGACGTGCCGGCCGACACCTCCGACTTCGAAGGCGCCGCGGCCGGTGCCGGCGGGGGCGGGAGGAGCGGCGGGGAAGACGACATCCCCTTCTGAGCCGCCGAGCTGCCTCGGGCGTCCATCGGTCTGTAGCATCACCCGCCCAATGGCAAGAGCACGAGAGTCCTCATCGACCAACGGCAACAGGCGCGGCCGGCGCGGCGCCGAGCGGGCGCGGCCGCGCAAGTACACGCGCGTAAACGCGGAGACGGTCGACTACAAGGACCTCAACCTGCTGCGGCGCTTCCTCTCCGACAAGGGGAAGACGCGCGGCCGGCGCGTCACCGGGCTTTCCCGCCGCCACCAGCGACAGCTCTCGGTGGCGGTGAAGCGGGCGCGCGAAATCGCCCTGCTTCCCTACGTCGGAGAGCGCTGATGGCGCAGGCGATCCTGCTCGAGGACGTCGAGTCCCTCGGCGAGCGCGGCCAGGCCGTCGACGTCGCCCCCGGTTACCTGCGCAACTACCTGATCCCGCGCAAGCTGGCCCAGCCGGCGACGGCGGGGGCACTGGAGGAGGCCCAGCGCCGTCTCGAGGCCGCCGAGCGGGCCGCGAAGAAGCGGGCCGAGCGCGAAGCGGAGGCCGCCGGCCTGCTCGCAAAGACCGTGCTCACGATCCACCAGCGGGCTGGCGAGGACGGCAAGCTGTTCGGCTCCGTCGGCGCCAAGGAGATCGTCGACGCGCTGCGCGACGCCCGCGACGTCAGCATCGATCGGCACCGGATCCGCCTCGAGCAGCCGCTGCGCGAAGTCGGCACCTTCATGGTCGAGATCGATCTTCCCGACGGCACCGTCGCCTCGGTCAAGACGATCATCAGCGAGGAGAAGTAGCCCCTCCCCCATCTCACGGCGACGCCCGGCGCTAGGCTCGCTGGGTGGCATCCCCGCGACTGTCGACCCGCCTCAGCCGCCGCGCGAAGGCCCGGACGCGCTTCGGCTGGGCCCGGTCGGAGAGGGCGACCGTCGGCCTCGCGGCGCTCGCCCTCGGCGGCGCCGGCGCCGTCCTCGCCGACCAGTTCGGCCGCATGGTGGGACGGCGGGCGCGGCAGCGCCAGGAGGCCGAGAGCTCGCGGGCGGCGGCGGAGGGGCTGGAAGCGGAGCACCTGCTCGAAGTGGCGCCCCTGGCCGCCGCCGACACGGTCGGGGTCGCGGTCCGCGGCTACGCTGTGGCGCCGCGCAGCGAGACCGTCCTCTTCAACCTGCTGGCGGGGTTCCTCGGCTCCTTCGCCCTCGTCCGCCTCTCCACCTGGGGGATCCGCGACCGCTGGGGCCCGTTTCGCAACGTCAGCATCGGCGGGCGGCACATCCACCACTTCGTCCCGGGCATCCTGATCGCCTTCGCCTCGGGCACGGCGGCGCTGCTGACCGACGACGACGAGCTGGAGCAGCGCCTGGCGGTGCCGATGGGCGCGGGCATCGGCCTCACCTTCGACGAGGCCGCGCTCCTGCTCGACCTGCGCGACGTCTACTGGACCCGGGAGGGGCTTCTCAGCGTCCAGCTCAGCCTCGGCGCGACGGCGATCCTCAGCATCGCCATCCTCACCCAGCGAATGCTGCGCCGGGGCGAGCGCCAGCAGGAGCGGGAGGGGTTGATCCCCTCGCCTTCCGGTCATCCCAGTGCCGGAACCGTGCCGGCGACGTAACCGAAGTGTCAATTTCTTTCCCCGGCATTTGCACATAAGGCTCGCGTCCCCGCGACCCTCCTCTGGTTTGCTTGGACGAGAGGTCCTCCGAGGTGGAATGCCGCCGCGGCGGCGCCTTTACTAGAGACCCATGCCGCAACCTCCCACCACCCACGTGCCGCCGCAGAACATCGAGGCGGAGGAGTCGGTCCTCGGGGCGATGCTGGTGGCCGAGCCGGCCCTGACCCGGGTGATCGACGAGGTGAAGCTGAACGCCGGGGACTTCTACCTCGACCGCCACCGGGCGATCTTCGAGTGCGTCCACGACCTCTACGCCGCCTCCAAGCCGGTCGACGAGCTGAGCGTCAGCGAGGCGTTGACCCAGCGCAACAAGATCGAGGAGGCGGGCGGCAAACACTACGTGTCGGAGCTGGCCGCAAAGGTCCCGGCCGCCGGCAACGCCAAGCACTACGCCGAGATCGTCCAGCAGAACTCGCTGCTGCGGCGCCTGCTCGGCGCTGGCCAGGAGATCCAGGGCTGGGTGAACGAGCGCGCCGGCGAGCCCCGCGAGCTCTCCGAGCGGGCCGAGAAGCTGCTCTTCGACGTCGCCCACAAAGAGCAGGCGAGCGACTTCCGACTGCTCTCGGAGGTCCTCCACGACGAGGTCGACCGGCTCGAGAAGCTCTCCACCGGCGAGACCGAGATGACCGGCACCCCGGCCGGGTTCCGCGACATCGACGCGATCACCGGAGGCTTCCAGCCCGGCAACCTGATCATCGTCGCGGCAAGGCCGGCGATGGGAAAGTCCGCGCTGGTCGCCAACATCGCCGAGAACGTGGCGGTGAAGCGGAAGCTGCCGGTCGCCTTCTTCTCGCTGGAGATGTCGGAGGTGGAGCTGGCGCAGCGGTTCATCGCCTGCCGGGCGCGGATCTCGGGCGACAAGCTGCGCAAGGGCCAGGTCTCCCAGCGCGACTGGCCGAAGGTGGTGCGCGCCTGCAACGAACTGGAGGAGGCGCCGCTGTGGTTCGACGACTCCTCCGACCTCGGCATCCTCGACCTGCGGGCGAAGGCGCGGCGGCTGCACGCCCAGGAACAGGACCGCGGCGGCCTCGGCCTGGTGATCGTCGACTACATGCAGCTGATGCGCTCCGACGACCCGCGCGCCAACCGGGTCGAGCAGGTCGGTCAGATGAGCCGCGGCCTGAAGATCCTCGCCCGCGAGCTGGAGGTGCCGGTGCTGGCGATCTCCCAGCTCTCGCGGGCGCCGGAGCAGCGGACTCCGCCGAAGCCGCAGCTCTCCGACCTGCGCGAGTCGGGACAGCTGGAGCAGGACGCCGACGTCGTCGCCTTCCTCTTCCGCGAGGACTACTACCGCGACCCCGACGAGGAGCCCGACGGGCTCGCCGACCTGATCATCGCCAAGCACCGCAACGGGCCGATCGGGACCAGGAAGCTGGTCTTCCTCGACCGCTTCCCGAAATTCGCCGACTTCTCCGGGCAGGAGCAGCCGATCGAGCAGCCGGCCGGCGAGGGCTCGCCGCTCGCCGATGCCGGCGCCGCCGCCGCGGGGCCTGACTTCTGATGCCCGCGATCGCCCGCAGCGAGCCGTTCCGCGAACAGGCCTGCCCGCTGGGAGTCTGCGACGGCTCGGGCTGGATCCTCGGCCCCGAGGACGTGGCGCGGCCGTGCGAGTGCCGTGCCCAGCGCCTCAGCCGGGGGCGCAGCCGCGGCGTCTCCTCGGTGATCCCGCCCCGCTACCGCGGGGTCTCCTTCGACCGTCCTCCGGTCTCCGACATGGCGCGGAACCCGCAGACGAAGGGCGCGGTCGAGGAGGTGCGCGCCTACGTCCAGAACCTCGACGCCCGTCTCGAAGAGGGGCGGGGGATGTGGCTGTTCGGCGATACCGGCACCGGCAAGACGACTCTGGCGATGCTGATCTCCAAGGCGGCGCTGGAGGCCGGCCGCACCGTCGCCATCTACTCCCTGCCGAAGCTGCTGGCGCGGATCCGCCGCACCTACGACTCCGAGCCGGGCGGCGACTCCTACCTCTCCTTCTTCGAGCGCCTGACCTCCGTCGACCTCCTGCACATCGACGACCTCGGCGCCGAGAAACGCTCCGACTGGGTGCTCGAGCAGCTCTACGCGCTGGTCAACGAGCGCTACGAGACTCAGCGCTCGGTGCTGATCACCACCAACCTCCAGCACCCGGAGCTGGAGGAGCAGATCGGGCCGAGGACGGTCTCCCGCCTCGTCCAGATCTGCGATGAGGTCGCGGTCTTCGGCGACGACCGCCGCTACGGCAGCTACCGCGAGGTCGCGTAGCGGCGGTCATCGAATGGGCCCGGCCGTTCCCTTCGATCCGTCTATTCGGCGATCGAGAAGGCGCCCGAGTTTTCCCCCAGCACTTCGAATTCACCGGTCACTTCCGCGGCGAGACCGCCGGCCACCCCCGTTCCCGAGAGGGTCAGGACTTTGATCGCTTTCGTATTGTCGGCCGTCGCCTGGAGTTCTTCGACCGAGAGCGTGATTTTGCCCAGCAGGCATTCGAGTTTGTAGTCGATGCTCATGTTTGTGATCGTGTAGCCCGAAGACGTGGTGTCGGTTGTCCAGGGCAGGTTTGTCTTCGTGTCTCCGGTCACTTTGCAGGTCGACCAGCCGCCTGTGCCGACGCAGCTCAGTGTCGTCAGGTGGAGTTCCGTGACTTTGGCGTCGGTTGTCCCGGTTTCCATTGTGATCTTTGCGACGCAATCGAAACCACCGGACATCGTGATGAAATTGAGGCTGCCGCCGAGTTCGACCGGGATTGGTTTTTCGATCGGTTTCCCTTTGTAGTAGTTCATCAGGGCCGATGCGTTGGACGGCGCCGCGAATGCCGCCGCGAGCGCGGCGGCGGTGCAGAGCAGGAGGATCTTTCTCTTCATGGCAAATGCCTTTCTCCCCCGCCGCTGAAGGCGTCCTCGGTGAGGGCGCCAGGTATAGGCAGGATAAACTGACCAATAGCGACGGGGCAACGCGCCCCGCGCCGATCCACGTCAGAATCCGCCGTTCATGCCCGGAGTCGTGATAGTCGGCGCCCAGTGGGGCGACGAGGGGAAGGGGAAGGTCACCGACCTGCTCGCCGAGCGGGCGGAGGTGATCGTCCGCTTCCAGGGTGGCAACAACGCCGGCCACACGATCGTGCGCGACGGTGAGGAGTTCAAGTTCCACCTGATCCCCTCGGGCATCCTCTACTCGGAGAAGACCTGCGTGATCGGCAACGGGGTCGTGCTCGACCCCGCCGTGCTGCTGGGGGAGATCGACGGGTTGAAACGGCGGGGCGTCGACATCGGCAACCTGCGCATCTCCGCCAACGCCCACCTGATCATGCCCTACCACGTGCTGCTCGACACCGCCGGGGAGACCAAGCTCGGCAAGCTCTCGATCGGCACCACCAGGCGCGGCATCGGCCCCTGCTACGCGGACAAGGCGCTGCGGCTCGGCATCCGCGTGCAGGACCTGCTCGACGAGAAGATCCTGCGGACCAAGATCCGCGCCGCGCTGGAGCCCAAGCAGCAGGCGCTGCGCGAACTCTCGGTGCAGCGGCGCAAACTGCGCAAGGAAGCGGGCGAGGAAGCCGAGAAGGCGGCGCCGGCCGACTCCGACGTGCCCGACCCCCGACTCGACCTGCACACGATGACCGAGGAACACGTCAGCTTCGGCCACCGGCTGGAGCCCCACATCGCCGACACGGCGAAGCTCTGCTGGGACGACGCTCGACGCGAGCGGCACGGTGATCTTCGAGGGCGCGCAGGCGACCCTGCTCGACCTCGACCACGGCACCTATCCCTTCGTCACCTCCTCCAACCCGATCGCTGGCGCGGCCTGCGTCGGCGCCGGCGTCGGGCCGACCGACATCGACGAGGTCTGGGGGGTGGCCAAGGCCTACGCGACGCGGGTCGGCGCCGGGCCCTTCCCGACCGAGCTCGACGACGAGGTCGGCGAGCGGATGGTGGAGCGGGGCCGCGAGTTCGGGACGACGACCGGCCGGCGGCGGCGCTGCGGCTGGATGGACCTGATCGCCCTGCGCTACGCGGTGCGGCTCAACCGCATGGACTCGCTGGCGATCACCAAGCTCGACGTGCTCAGCGGGCTCGGGCCGCTGCGGGTGGCCGTCCGATACCGCTCCAAGGAGGGCGCGATCCTCGACAGCTTTCCCTACCACCAGTCGATCCTCCACTCGGCCACACCCGAGTACGAGGAGCTGCCCGGTTTCGACGCGGACCTCGGCGACTGCCGCGAGGAGTCCGACCTGCCGCGCGAGGCGCGCGACTACCTCGGCTTCATCTCGGAGTTCGTCGGTGTGCCGGTCCGCCTGATCGGGGTCGGGCCGGGCCGCGAGCAGGTGGTTTGGATCGGCGCCTGAGGGCTAGGTAGGAATTCGCCGGTCACGCCCCGCTGCACTACAGTCTCGGGGTGGCTTCCAGTAAACGCGCGGCTAGGCTGAACGAGCGGCTGCCGAGGGGGAGACACGGCTTGCCGAGGGAGGCGGTGACCGAATCCCAGCGCAACCGCATCCATCAGGCGATGATCGAGGTGGTCTCCGAGCGCGGCTACCCGGACACCCGTGTGGTCGACGTGATCGGCGTCGCCGGGGTCTCGCGAAAGACGTTCTACGAACTGTTCGACAGCAAGGAGGACTGCTTCCTCGCCGCCTACGACGTGCTGCTCGGCAACCTGCTGAGCGACACGGCCGAGGGGCTTCGAGTCGAAGCCCGGCGCGCCCTGGGCCGAGCGGGTCGCCGGCGGCCTCGGGGCCCTGCTCGACCACCTCGCCGAGCATCCCGACGAGGCCCGCTTCGCGATCGTCGAGGTCCTCGCGGCGGGGCCGAAGGCGCTCGCCCGCCGCGACGCCGCCCTGCGCCAGTTCACCGGCTTCCTCGAGTCGGGGCGCTCGGAGACCTCGGTCGAACTGCCCGGAATCACCTCGCTCTCGCTGGCCGGCGGCGTCAACGAGCTGCTCTACAGCGAGATCCTGCACGGCGCGGCGGCCCGCCTGCCGAGCCGCCTGCCGGACCTGATGTTCTGGATCGCGCTCCCCTTCCTCGGCGCCGACGGCGCCGCCGCGGAGCGCGAACGGGTGCGCCGCTCTCAGCAAAAAGGCTAGCGGCGCCCTGTTAAGCCGCTCTTTTGCCCGAAGCGCCGGGTTTATCTCTAAGCCGGGGGTGGTAGGTTGACCGGCTGGAGGGATTACCACGCAAGCTTTCGACGGCTCTGGCTCTGGACGGGCAGGCCGCTACCAAAGGAGAGACATAGGGATATGCGCAAGTACCTGATGTTGACGATGGCCCTGGGGGCCCTGATCGCCTTGACCGTGGCCGGAATCGCAGCGGCCGAAAAGCCGGTCAAGGTGCGCGCGGGCAACCTCGAACTCACCTTCAACGGCGGCTTCTCACCGAAGGCCCTGTCGAAGACCGAAGCAGACCCCGATCTCGCTCGACGTCTCGGGCGACGTCAAAACGGTCGACGGCAGTCCCACCCGCCGGCGCTGAAGGAATTCATCGTCGAAACCGACAAGAACGGCGAAGTCAACGTCAAGGGCTACCCGGTCTGCAAATCGAGCCAGCTCCAGTCGCAGGACAGCAAGCACGCGAAGGCGATCTGCGGCAGCGCGATCCTGGGCGAAGGCAAGACCGACATCGAGATCAAGTTCCCCGAACAGGCTCCGATCCCGGTTCACAGCCCGTTGATTCTCTTCAACGGCGGCACCAAGGGCGGCGTGACGACCTTCTACGTCCACGCCTACATCACCGTGCCGACCCCGGCGGCAGTCGTCACCACCGTGAAAATCAAGAAAGTCCACAACGGCCGCTACGGACTCAAGTCGGTCGCCTCGGTGCCGCCGATCGTCGGCGGCAACGGCTCGGTGACCCACTTCGACCTCCACGTGAGCAAAAAATTCACCTACAAGGGCAAGAAGATCAGCGTCCTCACCGCGAAGTGCACCGACGGCAAGCTCCAGGCCCGCGGCGAAGCGATCTTCAGCGACGGCACCAAGGCCAAAGCCGAAGTCATCCGCACCTGCACCCCGAAGGGTTGAGGTAGCGCTCCAGCCAGAGTCTCCTCAGGACTGGCAAGGGAACCGAGAAGGGCGGCCGAAAGGCCGCCCTTCTCTTTGGGTCTGGTGCGCAACAAATAGTGTTGCGCTAGACTTTCGGATCTCAATGCCGGTTGCGACCTCAGAGAAGATCGCCGCACTCAGCCATGACCTGGGGTCGCAGCGGCGGTTGGCCGAGCTGCTGGACGTGAGCCCGGCGCAGATAACTCGTTGGCGGCGAGGCGGTGGGATCGACCTCGCCAATGCCGAGCGGGTCGATCTTCTGGAGCTGACCGTCGCCAGTCTCCTGCGGCTCTACCCGGCCGAGGCCGCGGAGCAGTGGCTGCGGGGGCTCAATCCCCATCTGGGGGACCGCCGCCCGATCGACCTGATTCGCGTCGGCAGGGCACAGGAGCTGCTGGGCGCGATCGCCGCCGAGCGCTCCGGTGCCTTTTCGTGAGGCTGTGGCGCGTACTGCCGCTCGAAAAACGGGCGAAGTCAGATCGACCCGGCGGCGCCCTCTGGTTTCCCCGAGGCCAGCAGGGGGCGGGGAGGCACGACAACCCTGAAATCTATGGCTGCCTCTATGCAGCCGAGGATCCGCTTTCCGCCATCGCGGAGCAGCTTGCTCCGTTCCGCGGCACCGGGGCCCTACGGCCCTCCATGCTGGTTCGCTTCGGGCTGCCCTTGGCGCTCGCCGCGCTCGACCTTGCGGATGGTGCGACCCCCATCGACCTCGATGACCCCCTCACATTGACCAACGAGGGCCTGCGTCCCTCCCAGGTGGCGACCCGCCGTAGGAGCGCCACGCAAATTCAGGCGGCCGAGCTGTATGCCGCGCATCCCCGTGCGATCGGTATCCGCTGGTGGTCGACGCTGGAGGCGAGCTGGATCAACTGGACGCTCTTCGATCGCGCGAGCTCAGAGCTCGAATTGGCCGAGGCGGCCCAACTGGCGATCGATGACCGGGTCGTGCTGGAGGTCGCTGACCTACTGGGCATCTGGCCGGCAACCTGAGCGGTCGGTGAGCCGGGCCTATTCGCCGGTCTGTTCGAAGGTGTGCTGGTAGCTCGTCGCCGGGCCGCTGCCGTAGATCGGGGTGAAGGGGGGCTGCTGGGCGCAGCCTGGGGCCGGGACCGTGCTGGTGCCGGTCTGGCCCGCGAAGGCGAACTTCTCGATCCGTTCGAAGAGGTCTTTCGCTTTCGCGGCGTCGCCGCCGGTTCGTTCGGTGAAGGCGGGTTCGTTGGGCGTGTTGGGATCGAGGGTCGCGGTTATCCCGGAGCCGCACTGCCGCGTGTCGAAGCTGGGCAGCCCGGATGCGAGTCCCTTGGCCCAGAGGGGCGGGCTGTAGGCGCTGTTGCGGTTGGCGGCGAGGCGGTTGGTGTAGGTGGCGACGGTTTCCGGGTTGAGCGGCCCCATCGCGCGCAGGTAGTGGAGGTGTTCGCCGTTTTCGTTTTCGACCGTGAGCGTCGCGTTGGTGGCGGCGGCGATGTTGGCGAACACGGCCGTGACCTCCTGCTTGTAGAGGTTGAGGCCGGAGAAGATCGGGTTGAGGTTGCGCAGGAAGGGGTCGAGGGCGCGCAGGAGCGGCGGGAATTCGTCGCGGAAGATCTTGCGCAGGGCCGGGAAGCCGGTCGGGGCGCGGGCGATCACCGGGGCGAGGCCTTCGAAGAGGCCCTTCGATTCCGGCGCCAGCTTGGCGATCGAGATCAGCGTCGGCGAGAGCTGTTCGGCAGCGGGGACGAGCTGGCGCATCAACGGGTCGGTGTTGACCGCGAACGTCCTCAGGCGGTCGAGGGTCAGCCGCGACTCGTCCTGGAAGGTCGGGAAGGCGCGGAACAGGGCTTCGATGTCGCGGTCGCGCTGTGCGGTGGTGCGGAACACCGCGTCGGAGGCGCGGATCAGGTCGGCGAGCTGCCCTTCGCGCCCGCGCAGGGCGCGGAAGGTGGTGGCGCCGTTGCGGAACAGCTGGCCGATCGCGACCCGCTGCGTGTCGAGGACGCGGAAGATCCGGTCGAGGTCGGTGAAGGTCGGTTCGAACTCGCCGAGCGCGTAGGAGAGGCTCTGGCCCTGGCCGTTGATCGCCACCGCGGCTTCCTGCATCCACTCCTGAAAGGCGGCCCGCGTCTGCGGGTTGAAGGTGCGGAAGATCTCATCGAGCTGGACCGACTGGGCCACGTTGACGGGGGGCAGGGTGCCGCCGTCGGCGAGCTGGGGGCCGCCGTTGGAGCCCGGGGTGAGTTCGATGTAGGTCTCGCCGAGGAGCGTCTTGGTGCGGAGGATCGCCCGGGTCGACTTCGGCAGCGGAGCGTACTTGTCGTCGATGTCGACCGTCGCCAGCGCTTCCTTGCGGTCCGGCGCCAGGGCGATGTTCCCCACTTTGCCGACGTTGACGCCGGAGATGCGCACGTCGGACTGTTCGGCCAGCTGCGTCGCCTCCCTGAACGGGATCTTGATCTGGTAGGGCTTTGCCCTGAACGGCGTCGGCCCGCCGAAGGTGACCCAGAGGAAGAGCAGGATCCCAAAGCACGACAGCGCGAACCCGGCGATGACCAGGAGCTGCCCGGTGCTCGGGGCGCGCTTGCTCATGGAGTCGTCCCCGCGCCGCATCTGGCGTGGCTTCCGGATTTGGGGGGATCGCTGATATTGGGAAGTTCGCTCGGCTTGGGGACGTTTGCGACTTCCAGCAGGGTCTTCAGGTAGGGCCTTGCTCCGGCGAACCCATAGCCGAGATACGACGCGTTGCAGGTGAACATCACCAGCCCCCTCTGGACCGGTCCGCCGGCGTCCTTGAGCCCGAAGCTCGCGTTGTAGTCGTGGTTCAGCCACGGCAGGTAGAAGAGGTAGCTCTGTCTCGACCCCTTCGGCTTGAAGGCGAGCTCGTTGAAGAAGGTGTTGAAGGCTCCGATCGCGGTGCCGAAGCTGGTCACGGTCTTCTTGAAGGGCCCGGCGGCTTCGGCGCTGTGGGTCAGGAACGGGCGGATTTCACGGGTGAACGGGCGGATCTGGTCGCGGATCGGCGCGGTGGTCTGGCTGAACAGCCGCTCGGTCGCCTTGAACGCCGGCGTCAGCGCCTGCGCCTGTGGGATCAGGCCGGTCAGCGCCGGGAAGGCGACGTCGGAGAAGTGTTTGGAGCTGGCGAGGCCGGCGTTGGCGACGCGCAGGGTGGAGGGGAATTCGCGCAGCAGCGTCTGAATCGATTCCTGCTGGTTGGCGAAGTTGCCGAGGGCGGCGTCGGAGGAGGTGACGAAGCGCTTGATCTCGGCGTCGTGGCGGCCGAGTTCGGTGGTCAAGAGGCCGAAGTCGTGGATCACACGGGCGAGCGCGACGTGGCGCTGGGCGACGGCTCTGTTCAGCTTCGCGGTGTAGTGGACAAAGGGCTGGAAGCGCCGCAGCGCGCCCGAGAGCTGGTGGCCGCGGCCGCCGATTCCCTGGGCACCGCCCGCCACGAGCAGCTGAAGGTACTGGCGCGTGTCGCCGTCGAGGGTGGCGAGGAAGGCGTCGAGGTTGGTGTTCGGTTCGGTCTGCGAGAGGGGGAACCTGGCGCCGCTCTCGATGTGGCCCTTTCCGCTCCCGGGTTCGATCTCCACCACCATGTCGTTGAGGTTCGTTTTCGGCCGCAGCAGCAGCGACGCGTTCGGGTGGATCAGCTTCATGTACTTGGGCACGATGTCCATCCCGACCACGGCATGGCCGTCTTCGAGGTTGACCGAGGTGACCTTGCCGATCTGGATTCCGGAGATGTCGACCGCCTGCCCCTGACCCGGGGTGACCGCCTGGGCGGTGGCGAACTCCGCCGAGATCTGGTCGAATTCTTCGCCGACGAAGGGCAGCCACGACGGCAGCGAGGCCTTCTGCTGGGTGAAGATGCCGAGCATCATCACGACCCCGGCGACGGCCAGCACGACGATCGCGATCGTGTCGACCCGGCGGCCGCGGGCCTGGCGCGTGAGCCAGGCCCAGAAGTGGGTCCAGCGGCCCGTTTTCGGGGTCTGCTCGCTCATGGGCTCACCGCCGCCGGGGATGGGGCGCCGACCTGGCCGAGCGCGCCGTTGACGTCGGGGACGGGGTTCGTGTAGCAGCGGACTTCCGGCTTCAGCGGCGGTTTGCCACCGAGCTGGGGCTGAGTGCCGAGGGGAGCGGCAATGCTATGGGCGAAGTTGTCTTCCTCAGACTTCAGCTTATGGTCGGGATTGGTTTCTCCAAGAAGCAGCGGGCCACCGCCGCCCTGGATTCGGAAATAAGGCCCGTTGCCGTCGAAGTTCTGCGCCTGACCGGCGAAGTTGACGAGGTTGTAGAGGAACTCCCGATAGTTGGGGCCGCCGGTGCTGAAGCGGTCTTCGATCGTCTGGTTGGCGGTGGGGACGAGGACCTTCGTCGTGCAGAGGCTGAGCTGGTTGAGCTGGGGAAGGGTGGTCTTCTTGCTCGCCAGCGCGGCGCCGGCGAGGCCGGGGGTCGATTCCCGCAGCAGCCTGGCGACACCGCCGCCCTCCTTGCCGGAGAGCAGCGGGCGGACCTGCGCCAGCCACGGTTTCGAGGCGCTGATCAGGTCGGGGAGCTGCGCCACCGCGGGCGTCAGCTCGATCGCGTAGGCGCGCAGCGGCGGCAGGGTGCGGTTGAGGCTGACAAGCGAGGCGTGGGCGGTTCGCAGGGTCGGGGCCAGCAGGTGGACCGTCGTCGCGAGGTTGGTCGACTGGCTAGCCAGGGCGCCGGTGAAGACTTCGAAGTTGTCGATCAGCCCCTGGAGGTCGGCCTCGCGGCTGGCGAGTGCCCCGAAGGTCCGCCCGGCCCCGGCGATCAGCCGGGAGAGGTCGCGCTGCTGGGTGCCGAGGAAGGCGTTGGTCACCTGGGCGCCGTAGCGGCCCGCGTCGCCGCCGTACTTGAGGGCGCCGTTGAGCGCTTCGGCGCCGCTCTTGCCCCGCACCTCGGGCAGCTGGGTGGCGTCTTCGGCGGCCGTCGGCTTGCCGTTCAGTGCCTTCCCGTAGCTCTCCAGCAGGCGGCTGAGGTCGGCGCGCACGGGCGACTGAAGCGCGGTCAGAACTTCGTCGAGCTGGACCGCGGTCGAGGTCCGGCTGACCGGGATCGTGGCGCCGCTGTCCATGTCCGGCGCGCTGGGGCTGCCGGGGTTGAGTTCGACGAAGAAGTTGCCCTCGAGGAAGATCCGCGGCCGGATCGCGGCAAAGGCATCGTCGTGGATCGGCCGGCCCTTTTCGTCGACCGTGAAGGTGATCGTGGTGTCGTTGCCGTCGCGGCTGGTCGAGATCACCCGGCCGACGTCGACGCCGGCGATCCGCACCGGCGAGTTGAGCGCCACGTTGGCGGAGTTGGAGAAGGTCGCCTTCAGCTCGTACCCGTAGCTGGTGAAGGGAACGTGGCCGGTGAAGGCGAGGTAGGGGCCGATCGTGAAGATGAGGATGAATACGATCGCGATCGCGGCGTTGCTCGGCCGCCATTTGAAGCGGCGGTTGGTCGCGCCCTGCCTGGTGTCGCGCTCGGGCAGGCGGCTCATTTGCCTTCCCTCTGCGACTTGAACTGGCGATCCGTCTGGGTCGTGATTTTTTCCGGCGGGTTGCCGATCACAGTCTGGCCGGGCTTGTAGACCTCGTTGCCGGCCGCGCACGACTTGGGCTGGCCGGGCGAGGCGGTGTTGGGCAGCGGGTTGTAGTGCAGGTGGTTTTCGCGTTCGGGCCCGTTCGCCGGTGCCGATGCCGGCACTCCCTCGCCGTTGGGCCCGCTCGGAGCGGTGAAGGAGATGAAGTTGAGCCAGTTGCCGAGGCCGCTGCTGCCGCTGCTCGACAGAACCAGGTTGCGGAAGGCGAGGGTGACGTAGTTGCAGGTGGTCTGCGCCGGGGCGATGAACCGCAGCGCCGGCTTCAGCAGGTTGTTGGTGTCGATCAGCAGATCGAGGCCGTTGAAGACGCCCGGCGCGTTCTGGAAGTCCACCAGCGCCTGGGCGGTGGGCTCCAGCTGGGCGTTGAGGACCGGGGTGGCGTTGAGCACGGGCACCCCGGCGTGCAGCGATTCGGCGATGATCGGCGAGGTTTCGGCGAGGGCGTGCGCGCCGGGCTTCAGCGCCGTGAAGAAGCGGGCCGAGTCGTGGAAGAACGGGCGCAGCTTCGGCAGGTCGGCGGTGACGGCGTCGAGCGTCGGCGGCCCTTTTTCGATCGTTTCCTGGATGAACGGTCGGGAGACGCGGGCGAAGGCGGCGAAGGTGCGGTCGAGGGCGGCGAACATGCTGGCCTGGGTCTCGGCGACCGGCGCCACCGTCGCCGAGAGGTCCTCCAGCGCCCGCCAGAAGCCGGCGAAGTCGGTGCCGGGGGCGACGATCGTCGCCAGCACCGGCTGGGCGTGGACGACCAGCCGGCTGAGCGCGCCGATCCCTTCGTTCAGCTGCGGGCCGCGGCCGGCCAGGGCGTTGCCGAAGCCGGAGAGGTTCTGGCGGATCGCGTCGCGGGTGGGTTTGTCGAACATGTCGAAGAACTGGTCGATGTCGACCGGTTCGGGCTTGTAGGCGAGGAGCGGGATCGTTTCCCCCGCGGCGAAGCTCTTCTTCGAGCTTCCGGGGGTGAGCTGGAGGTACTTGAGGCCGAGCGCCGACTTGGGCCGGATCGTGATCGTCGAGTCGACCGGCAGCGGTTCGGCGACCTTGTCGAGGCTGATCGAGAGTTCGGCGGCGACCTCGCCGTTGGCGCGCTGGATCGGGACGACCGACTTGACGGTGCCGATCAGGTTGCCGCCGATCCGCACGTCGTTGCCTTTGACCAGGGCGTCGGCGTTGGGGACGATCGCCTTCAGGTTGTAGGTCGAGACGAAGGGCAGGCCGTTGTTGGCGTTGTAGGCGAGGAAGACGGCGACGATCACCACCAGCACCGTCACCGCCCCGACCAGGATCGGGCTGCTCGCCACTCCCTGAAGTCCGCCGCGATTCCTCATCTCCCGACCGCCCCGCTGAGCGCGACCGCGGGCCCGCCCCCGGCGGTTCCCGCCTGGCCGACGCCGATCGCCGGGCCCGTCCCGGCCGCGACCCCACCGCCGCGCGCGACCAGTTCACGCTCGAGGCGGCGGTAGAGGAAGGCCGACAGCGAGGCCTCGCTGGCTCCGGCCCCTGGCGGGCTCGATTCGTTCGCGTTGGGGCCGGTGAAGCGCGCGACGCAGCCCGACGCGCCGGCCCGGCGCGGTTCGTAGTCGACGCAGTTGGTCAGCGTCACCAGGGTGCGGCCGAAGTGGCCGAACTGGTCGAAGCCGTTGAAGGTCGCGGTGGTGTTGTAGATCAGTTCGACCAGCGCGTCCCAGCCCCCGGTCTTCTTGATGCTGGTGAAGAGCCGCGACAGTTCGTTGGTGGGAGTGACGCCGGACTTCGCCACGGCGGCGGCCTTGCGCACGATCGGGTCCGCTTCGCGGAAGAGGGGGCCGGATTCTTCGCCGGCGGTGCCGAGGCTCTTCAGCGCCACCGTCGTCGCTTCGGAGAACGGCGTCAGAGTGCGGGTCGCGTCGGTGAACGAGGGGGCCGCCTTGCCGAGGTCGGCGAAGACCGGGGCGGCGGCGTCGGAGAAGCCCTTGAGGCTGCGCATCGTCTGGCGGAACTCCTGGAGGAAGCGCGGCAGCTTGCGCAGCGAGGCTTCGACGTCGGTGCCGTTTTCGGCGTTGACCTGGGCGGCGGCGCCGGCGTTGGTGAAGAAGCCGGCGACGTGGGCGCGTTCGCGCGACAGCGGCCCCAGGATCGTCTCGGAGTCGCTGGCGAGCTGGGCGAGGCGGTCGCGCTGGGCGGAGAGGATGCCGAAGACGCGGTCGGCGTCGCGCAGGACCGGGTTGGCCCGCTTGACCAGGACCTCGATGTCCTTGCCGCGCCCGGCCAGGCCGCTGCCGAGTTCGTTGAGGATGAGGCGGAACCGCTGCGCGTAGGGCAGCGACTGGATGTCGTTGATCAGGTCCGGGTCGACGCTGGTGCTGTTGTTGCCGAGCGGCAGCAGGTACTGGCCCGCGCCCGCCTGCCCCGAGGGGATCTTCCTCAGCGCCGGCGGGGGCGGCGTTCCCGGCGCCCGCGGCAGGGTCGGGCGGCAGTCGACGAACTTCTCCCCGATCAGCGACTGCGGCCGGATCAGGCAGCTGGCGTCGCTGCGGAAGTCCTGAAAGCCGGGGTCGGTGATGTTCATCACGATCACCGCCTTGCCCGGCACCGAGACCGCCTTTCCGTGGCGATAGGCGACCGTGTCTCCGGGCATCGTCACGCCCACCGATTCGATCGTGCCGACGTTGGCGCCGGCGACCCGGACCTGCTCGCCGTTGACCATGAAGGCGCCGTTGTCGAAGATCGCCCGGACCATGTAGTTGCCGCTGCCGCTGCCGCCGGAGAGGAGCAGGACGACCGCGACCGCCGCCGCCACCAGCCCCAGCGCGACTATCAGTCGTTTGATCATGGTCCGGGGGGGGCGTCGGCCGGGTTGCATTCGGAGGAGCTGACGCTGCTCCCCGCGAAGGGCGGGTTGACGAAGGGGTTGGAGCCGTCGGGCGCCGTCTGGGTCGCGCCGCCGGGGCAGCGCCGCGGGGAGTGGGCCGAGGTGCCGAAGACGTCGTACTGCTGGCTCTTTTTGATCGGTTCCAGGGTGCCGGCGTTGTAGGCGAAGAGGTTCTGGTCGGCCGTGGCGACGCGGGCGTAGTGGCCGTTGCCGTCGTAGTAGCCGGTGATCTGGCCGAGCTTGGCGAGGCCGTTGAGGAGGTCGGGCGCGTAGGCGCGGGCGAAGTTGAGGTTCGGCTGGAAGGCGGCGATCGATTCTTCGGCGTGGGGGAACGTCCTTCGACACCAGGCGCTGCACGGTCGGCAGCAGGGCGAGCAGTTCGCCGGCGTCGTTGCCCTGGCCCGGCTTGCTGACGGTGAGGCGCAGATTGCGGGTGAAGGGGACGAGTTTGGAGAAGATCGGGCGCAGTTCGGCCAGGAACGGCGCCAGGTTCTTCGTCGCCGGCTTCGCGGTTTCGACCAGCGGGTCGAGGTCGTCGAGGGCGGCGCGGAGGTTGACGAAGGTGGTGTTGGCCTGGCGCATCGTCGGCGGCAGCCGCCGCAGGGTGCGGTCCAGGGCGACGTTCTGGCTGGCGATCGCGCCGAACGCGGTGCTGGCGTTGGAGATGGCGCTGGAGAGCGCTTCGCCGCGCTGGGCGATCGCGGTCGTGAGCTTGCTCGAGCTGACGATGAAGCGGCTGAACAGCCGCTGGTCGGCGTTGAGTTCCTTGACGAAGGCGTCGGTGCGGTTGAGCGCCGGCCCGAAGTACTTGTAGGCGCGGTTGGCGGCTTCCCCCTGGCCGGCGTAGATCGCCGCGTTGCCGCGGATGAAGTCGCTGAGGCCCCTGCGCACCGGCGGCGGGAAGGTGTTGAAGAACTGGTCGATGTCGATCGGCGTCGTGGTCGCGGCGAGCCCGAGTTCCGCCCCGTCGTCGAGCGGCGGGTTGCTGTTGGGCCCGGGGCTGACCGAGACGTAGTGGTTGGCGACGCCGGAGAGCGAGGTGGCGCGGATCACCGCCGTCGTGCCCTCGTGCAGCTGCTGGCTGACTTCGACGTGGACTTCGGCAAGGTTGTCGTCGCTGAGCCCGATGCTTTCGACCGAGCCGACCGGCGAGCCGCCGATCAGGACCTGGTTGTCGGGAACGAGCTGGCTCGCGTTCTGGAAAATCAGCGTGTACTTGTGGCCGCCGCCGGAGCCGAGGAAGACGATCGCGAGCACGATCACGGCCGCCGCCAGCGCGGCGATGACCGCCGCGCGGGCTGGGGTGACCCCCCGGCCTGCCGCCGGGCTTTTCTCCTCGCCTAAGGGGTTAGCAGCCACGGATCGTCGCTTGTAGTTCCCCGGCCCTCCGACCCGGTGGAACGGGCGCGGGAATCGTATCCGAGCCGCCCCCGGGCAAGAGCACGCCCAGCGGGGACTTAACTGGAAATCAACGCGCTACTCTGGACGGGCGGGACGGTTAGAGGAATTGGGAGGCACCTCGCAAAATCGAAACCGGAGGAGCGCTATGCGCAAACGTCCATCCCTGATCGCCGGCCTCGTCGCCTTCGCGGCCGTCGCGATCGTCACCTCGGTCGCCGTCGCGGGCCTCGGCCCCACCGTGTTCGGCAAAGACGGCAACACGCAGGCGATCGAATCGCTGATCGCGCCGAAGAAGCTCTCGAAGACGACGCCGACCGCGGCCTCGCTGATGGTGACGACCAAAACGTCGACCACCACCGCGGCCAACGGCGTCCCCAGCCCGGCGGTGCATGTGACCTTCGACTTCGACAAGAACGCGAAGCTGTTCACGAAGGGGATCCCGACCTGCGACCCGGCGAAGCTCCAGAGCACCTCGACCGAAGTGGCGCTCCAGCTCTGCGGCAACGCGAAGATCGGCACCGGACACGCCGCGGCGTTGATTCCGGTCGGTCAGCAGGTTGTCCCAGCCACCCAGACGGTGACGGCGTTCAACGGCGTGCCGCAGGGCGGCAAGCCGGTCGTGCTGCTGCACACCTACGGCACGACCCCCGTCCAGACCACGCTGGTGCTGAACGGAACCGTCTCCAACTACGGCAAGGAAGGCTACGGGCCGCGTCTGGACCTGGAAGTCCCGCTGATCGCGGGCGGGACCGGGGCCCTGACCGAATTCGAGGTCAAGATCAAGAAGAACTTCCGCTACAAGGGCAAGCCGCGCAGCTTCGTCACCGCGAAATGCACCTCGGGGAAGCTGAAAGCCCGCGGCGCGTTCACCTTCAAGGACGGGGAAACGCTGACCGCCCTCTCGACCCAGAGCTGCAAGAAGGGGCCCTAGAAACGCGGGGCCTCACGCCTCGAACCGAGGCAGCACCCGCGCCAGCCCGCGCGGGAGCCACCAGACCCTGTCGCCGATCAGCAGCATCAGCGCCGGCAGCAGAACGATCCGCACCACGGTGGCGTCGAGGATCACGGCGACGGTCAGCCCCACCCCGAGCTGGCTGACCGTCGCCACCGGCGCCCCGGCGAAGGCGATGAAGACGGCCATCATGATCGCCGCCGCGCCGGTGATCACCCGTGCGGTCTTCGCCAGGCCGAACTCGATCGCCGCCACGTGGTCGCCCTCGCGGTCGTAGTGCTCGCGCATGCGGCTGAGCAGGAAGACCGCGTAGTCGATCGAGAGGCCGAAGATGATCCCGAAGATCATCGTCGCCCCGATCGCTTCGACGTAGCTGTGACCGCCCAGGGGCACGCCGGAAGGTAGGTAGGAGAGCATCGTCAAGACACCGAAGGCGACCGCGACCGTGGCCAGGTTGAGGCCGACGGCGACCGCCGCCAGCGGAATCGCCCGCAGGACGAAGACCAGCACGAGGAAGGTCGCGAGCGTGATCGCCGCGATCACGTACGGGATCCGCGCCCGGGTGATCTGGTTGAACTCGTTGAGCTGGGCCGCGCCGCCGGCGACGCCGGTCGTCAGGCCCGCTTCGTCGCTCAGCCCGCGCGCTTCCTCGTCGAGTTTGTGGTTGAGCGCGATCGAGCCGTCGGTGTTGATCGCGTGCCTGGAGATGACCAGGATCGAGGCCGCCTGGCCGCCGTGGTCGAGGTCGATCGTTTCCCCGGCGGCTTTGCGCGCCCGGGGCGGCGCCCCGTCGATCGCCGAGAGCACGAAGTAGCCCGAGTTGAAGAGCCCCGGCGTGGCGCGGCTGACCCGGGCGGCGCGCCGCTTGATCCGCGCCTGGCCGCCGATCACCCGCACGCTCGCCCGCTGGATGCCGCCCTGGAGCGGGGCGGAGCGGCTGGCGGCTTCCGCCAGGCCCTGTTCCAGGGCTTCGGCGCCGCCGCCGAGACGGTCGATCCCGCCGACCAGGGCGACCGCGCCGGAGCTGAGGCGGGCCAGGCCGGAGCCGAGCGCGTGGGAGGCGCGGGCGAGCCGGGCCGAGCCGGCGGCGAGCTTGTTGCCGGCGGCCTTGATCTTGATCATGCCTTCGTTGAGTTTCTTCGCCCCGTTGCTGATTTTCCTCAGTTCGTGCAGGCTGCTGACCAGCCAGAAGCTGACCTGCTTGGATTCTTCGAAGTCCTTCAGCAGCCGCGCCTGGAGGGCACTCAGTTCGGCCGGCAGGCCGGTGTAGCCGGGGGCATAGGGTGCCCCGTTGGCCGGGTCGGTCCCGCTCACCGCCGAGGTCGCCCGCCGCACTGCTTCCAGGGCGGCGGCGTAGTTGGGGTCCGACTTGCCGACCGTCATCCCCTGTAGCTGCGCGAACGCCTGCTTCAGCTGTTCTTCGGCGACCCGGGCGGGGGCGATCAGCTGCGGCAGCTTCACGTGGGCGTCTTCGTTGAGGCTCTTCTCCAGCCGCCGCGAGCGCACCAGGGCGTTGCGGCGCAGGTTGGGGACGATCGCGCCGCCGAGGGCGAGCTTGATCTGAAGCACGCCGAGCGCCGCCAGGCGCTGCGCGGTGGCCAGGCGGTGGGTCCCCTTGGCGAAGCGGTCGAGCGCGTCGACGGCGCGTTCGGCGCCGGCGCTCGCCCGGCCGAGGCCGACGGCGATCATCTGCGCCCCTTCGCCGGCGCGGTCGGAGCCGAGCGCCAGCAGCCCGGCCCCGTCGCTTGCTTCGGAGATGCCGCCGCGCAGCTGCGAGACGCCGCGCGCCGCCACCCCGAGGCTGCGCCCGAGGCGGCCCAGCAGTTTGACCGGGCCGATGTTGCCGTTGGAGGAGAGGACGCTGTTGCCGAGTTCGCGCAGGCGTTCGGTGCGCTTGGCGAACCGTCCCGGGCCGATCACGGTCTGGACCCCCGGCAGCCGGGCGATCCGGTGCTGGAAGCGGTTCAGCGCCGCCAGGTTGGTGGCGCTGGTGATCGGCCCCTTGTCGGTGGCGGCGACGACGAGGAAGGGCGCTTCGTAGCCCGGCCCGAAGGCCCGGTCGACCCGTTCGAAGTCCTCGCGCACCGGGTCGTCGTGGGCGAGCTGGTTGGGGCTGGGCGGGCCGGTCTTCAGCGCCACCGCCGGCGTCGCCAGGACCAGGACCACGCCGGCGATGATCGCCGCCACCGGCGCCGGCCGTTTGAGCGCGGCGGTGACCAGGACCATCAGGCGAGACTCCCCGTTCGGCGCCGGGCCGATCCGCCAGCGATCGAGGTTGGAGCCAACCAGCGTCAGCAGCGCCGGGCCGACGATGGTCGCGACCGTCACGCTGAGCACCGCCACCATCGCCACCGTCCCCGCCAGCGAGGCCAGCAGCGACCCGGGCAGCACGAAGAGCGAGACCAGCATCGAGAGCAGCAGGGTGCTGCCGGCGAACATCGTCGTGCGGCCGGCGGTGCGCCGCGTCCGCCGCGCCGCCTCCAGCGGCTCGGCGCCGGCGAGCATCTCCTCGCGGAAGCGCGAGACCATCAGCAGCGCGTAGTCGACCCCCAGCGCCAGCCCCATCATCGTGCAGACGGTCAGCGCGAAGGCGTTTATGTCCAGCCAGGAGGTGAGGAAGTAGAGGATCCCGCGCGAGGAGATCACCGTGACCGCGCCGAAGGCGAGCGGGATCCCGGCGGCGATCGGCGAGCGGAAGACGAGCAGCAGCACGATCAGCAGGAACGGCAGGGCGATCAGCTCGCCGTGCTCGGTCGCTTCGATCCCCCGGTCCTGAATCGCCCGCGCCAGCGTGGCGACGCCGGTCTGCGTGGCCCGGACCGGCGGTTTGATCTGCTCTTCGAGGATGCGGTTGAGGCGGGGCACCGTTTGGTTGACCGCGGTCTTCACGTCGACGTGGAAGTCGGTGAGGATCAGCGCCCGGCGCGGGTCGGGGCGCAGGCGGATGACGTTGCCGCGGTCCCAGGGCGAGAGGGTGGTGACGTGGGGGTCGGAGCGGCGCAGGGCGCGGACCAGCGCCGGGCCCTGGCGGTCGATCGCCGCCGGCGGGCCCTGGAGCAGGATCGGGAACGGCGCCGAGTCGCCGAAGTGCTGGCGCAGCAGGTCGTTGGCGACCGAGACTTCGGTGCCGGGAATGTCGAGCGTCGAGGGCTGAAGCCGGCCCTCCACCCCGGTGCCGATCGCGCCGAGGACGGCGAGAACGACCAGGGCAACGGCGAGCACCGCCCGCGGGTGTCCCAGCAGCAACGATCGGCGCCCGCCGCGATCCGGCGCGCCGGACCCGGGCGGAACCCTGCTCCTCCTCGATGGCACGCGTGGTAGTTTGGCGGTAAGGGGGACGGGACGGAGCGAACGGATGCGGAAGACTTTGTTAAGAGCGCTGGTGGTGGTCGGGGTGCTGGCGCTGGTCGCCGCGGGCTCCGCGTACGCGCTGCGGATTCAGGGCGGCAATATCGTGATCACCACCGACGGCGGCTTCTCACCGACCAAGCTGCCGAAGCACGAATTCGCGCCGATCAAGCTGCACGGCTACGGCAAAATCTCAACCGCGGACGGAAGCCCGCCGCCGATCCTCAAACAGCTCGCGTTCTGGTTCGACAAGCACGGAGCGGTCGAGACCCGCGGGCTGCCGGTGTGCAGTGCCGGGAAGCTGGCGGCGACGACGACCCCGCAGGCGCGCAAGCTCTGCCCGGGGGCGATCGTCGGCACGGGCTTCGGCACCGCGGTGGTCTACTTCCCCGAACAGGCCCCGATCCCCGCCTCCTCGCCGCTGACGATCTTCAACGGCCCGAAGAAACACGGCGACCCGACCGTCTTCGTCCACGCTCATCTCACCGTCCCGGGTCCGACCACGTTCGTCGTCCCGGTCGAAATCCAGAAGGTCCACGACGGGCGCTACGGGTTCAAGACGGTGGCCGAAATCCCCAAGATCGCCGGTGGCTACGGGGTGCCGATCTACGGGCGGCTGACGATCGGCCGGACCTGGCACTACAAGGGCAGGACCCTCAGCTACGCCAACGCCAGCTGCGCCGACGGCCGTCTACAGGCCAAAGTCCAGGCCACCTTCAAAGACAGCACCGTCATGCAGGGAACGCTGTTCAAACCCTGCACGGTGGCAAAGTAGACCGCTGACGCGGGCCGGGCGGTAGCCTGGTCGAAGGGGGGATGATGAGGAGGACGCTGCTGAGAGCAATGGTCGTCGCGGCCCTTTTCGGGCTTCTCGCGGCCGCGGGCGCCTACGCGCTGACGCTGGAAATCGGCAACACGGTCGTCAGCGCCACCGCCAGCATCGAGCCGCCTGCCCTGCCGGGCAAGGGGAACGCGCCGGTCGACGTCAGCAGCGTGACGCGGATCAAGAACAAGGACGGCTCCCGCCCCCCGGCCCTGCGTGAGATCGTCTTCATCTTCGACAAACACGGCTCGATCGACACCAGGGGCCTGCCCGTCTGCACGATGTCGAAGCTCGCCTCGACCACTCCGGACGCGGCGCGCAAACGCTGCGCCGGCGCCCTGGTCGGGGAAGGGGTCGGCAGGGCCGAGGTGCAGCTCCCCGGCCAGAGCCCGGTCCAGATCAGCTCCCCGATCACCCTCTTCAACGCGCCGCCGGTCGGCGGCAGGCCGAGCCTGATCGCCCACGCCTACGAGACGATCCCGGCGCCGAAGACCCTGCTGGTCCCGATCGTGGTCGAACGGATCCGCCACGGGCGCTACGGCTTCCGGGTCGAGATCCAAATGCCGGAAATCGCCGAAGGCTACGGCTCGGCCACCGTCGCCAAGGCGACGGTCGGCAGGACCTGGAAGCGGGGAGGCAGGACGGTCGGCTACACCAGCGCCCACTGCGACGGCGGACGGCTCCAGGTGCACGGCACCATCAACCTCGCCGACGGCAGCTTCTTCCAGGGGACCCTGACCTCGCCATGCCACGTGGTCGACTGAGAGGCGCCGCTCTCCTCTGCTGCGTTCTCGGAGCGGTGTGGACGGGCGGCGCCGACGCCGCCCTGGTCGAAGTCGACAGCATCGTCCTGCACGCCGGCGGCGGCTTCGAGCCGCGGCTGCTGCCGCGCCACCGGTTCGCGCCGATCGGCTTCCAGGGCCATCTCGACCTGGCCGCCAAAGGCGGCGGTCAACCGGTCGCGCTGGAACAGGCCGTCGTCGCCTTCGACCGCGACGGGCGGCTCAGCGCCGGCGGGCTGCCGACCTGTCCCCCGGAGCGGGTGGCGAGCGCGAGCCCGGCCGAAGCCCGACGCCTCTGCGCCGGGGCGGTGGTCGGCAGCGGCCGGGTGCGGGCGCGGATCGCGCTCGGCAGCGGCACGGTCGACGTCGGCTCGCCGCTGACGATCTTCAACGGCCCGCCCGAAGGCGGCCACCGGACGGTCGTCGTCCACGCCCAGACGACCGTGCCCGCCACCCAGACCTTCGCCATCGTCGTCCCGATCGAACGCCGCCCTGGGCAGTTCCGCTACTGGGCGACCCTCGACGTCCCCCCCATCGCCGGCGGCCTCGGCGCGATCACCCACATCGACGTCGACGTCGGCAGGCGCTTCGAGGTCGGCGGCCAACCCCGCAGCTACGTCTCCGCCCGCTGCTCGGACGGCATCCTCCAGACCCACGGCCGTTTCTCCTTCGCCGACGGCACCATCGTCGACGGCGCGGTGGAAAAGTTCTGCCGAGCCCGCTGAGCTCAGCCTCCGGATCACCGGCCCGCCGAAACGCCCGCCTTCCTATACTTGCCGGCCCCGGGCCGTTAGCTCAACTGGTTAGAGCAGGAGCCTCTTAAGCTCAAGGTTGAAGGTTCGAGTCCTTCACGGCCCATGAGGGGCTCGGATCTGGAGAGCCAGACACGCCTTTGACCCATGAATTTCCCTCGCGGGGGAGGATCCGAACGTCTGCGGACTTAGAGAGACTGGGAGCCAATGCCTGTCTCTGACCTAGCCCCGAGCACCGAGGGAATTCTCGAACGCGCCGAGGAGCGAAGAGAGCGTATGAGCCTCGCGCTCGACGAGCGTAAACGCCCTGGACTTGGGCAATTCTTCACCCCTCGCGACATCGCAACCCTGATGGCGGGCATGGTCGAGCCCGTCCCCGGTGGCTCTCTTCGCGTCTTGGACCCAGGCGCCGGATCGGGCGTCCTGACTTCGGCTCTCGTAAGGTCCATCTGCGAGTGGCCGGCCCCGCCGGCGCGACTCGCCGTGACCGCGATTGACATCGATCCCCGTTTGGAACCGCCGCTATGGGAAACGCTCGCCGATTGCGAGTCGCTTTGCGCCGAGCAGGGCATCGCATTCACCGGAACCGTCCGGATCGGGAATTTCCTCGAGTTCAACGGCTCTCGGGGCCACCGCCGGGCAACTTGAGGACTTTGACATCGCGATTCTCAATCCGCCCTATCGGAAGATCCGAAGCGACTCCGACGAAAGGGCCTGGGCACGCGCTTTCGGGGCTGAGGTTCCCAATCTCTACGCCGCGTTCATCGCGGCGGCGACCGTCTCGCTCGCGCCTGATGGCCAGATGGTCGCGATCACCCCCCGCAGCTTCGCCAACGGAACCTATTTCCGCCGATTCCGCAGCTTCCTCCTGGCGCGAACGAGCATCGCGAAGCTTCACGTTTTCGACTCCCGCGACCTCGCCTTTCGCGACGACGGGGTACTTCAGGAGAACCTGCTGATGCACCTGACACGCCGGCATGGCGACGACCTGGATCAGGTGCTCGTATCGGCGAGCCAGGGGCCGGGCGAGCCGATTCGCACTCAGACCGTCGCCCAAAGCGCGGTGGTGGACGCCGATGACCCCGAGGCGTTCATCCGACTTCCCGTCGAGCGGGATCACGCCGAGATAGCGGCCACCATGGCGGGACTTCCCGCCCGGCTCGAGGATCTCGGCGTGGCGGTTTCGACCGGCCCCATCGTCGATTTCAGGCTTCGCGACCACCTCAGAGGAGCGGCTGAGGACGGGGATGCCGTCCCGCTCCTCTACCCCGCCAGCGTTCGGGCGTCCAAAGTCACCTGGCCCGCGAGCGCGGCACGGAAGCCGTGTGCGATCTCCCGCGCGGCGAGCAACTGGCTTGTTCCAGACGGAAACTACGTCCTGGTTCGGCGTCTCACCGCCAAGGAGGAGAGCAGACGCGTGGTCGCCGCCCTGCTGGAAAAGGGACAGCTCGGCTTCGACGAGCTGGGTTTGGAGAACCACCTGAACTACTTTCACGAAAACGGCAACGGCCTCGATCGCCAGCTCGGCCTCGGCTTGACCAAGTACCTCAATTCGTCGTTCGTCGACAGGTACATAAGGCTCTTCAGCGGCCACACGCAGATCAACGCGTCCGATCTACGAGCGCTGCGGTATCCCTCCGTGGCTCAGCTCCACGAGTTGGCCGCGGCTGGCTCCAATTCGGATACAGATGCGCTGATCGCCGGCTTCTCCGGGCCGGACGCTCAGGGATAGAGCGATGGCCAGCCCGCCCGCTTCAGCTTGTCGATCTCATCGTCGAGATCGGTGGTGGCGAGGTGGCTCACCAGCTCGCCGACGGGGCTGAACGCGGCGACGTCGAAGTAGGCGGCGGGGCGGTGCTCGCGGGGACGTTGGCGGGTCTCAATAAAGGCAGAGCGCAGAGAGAGGTACTCCGCCCACCAGAGACCGGTTGCCACGTGCCGCACCGTCGGCGGCTCGGCGCGATCGATGACCTGGGCATGAAAGACGTACGGAACGACCCCGGCGGCCCGCGCCGCGTCGAGGATGTCGTCGCAGTCGGAAACGTCGAGCTGAAACCTGCCCATCCGGGTGCCGACCCCCGTGCCGCCTATCTCGCCGCGCCCGGTCTTCAGCTCGATACCCACCAACTCCCTCCCCTTCCGCGACACCAGGAAATCCAGGCTCGCGACCTTCGAATCGACTTTCGAGTTGGGGCGCAGCAGTCGGGGCGGGTCGATGGGCCGAAGCTTCCAACCGCGCCCAGCGCTCTTCGCCCAAATGTCCGCCAGCTGGCGCTCGGCCTCGACGCTCCTCCCGATCGAGCGGGCGACCCGCTCGCAGATCGCGCAGAGAAACCACTGCCTGAGGCGGACCTCCTTGCGTGCGTTGCACGCGATGCAGTAGCCGGTCGCCTTATCCCCCTCCCACTCCGAGTCGGTCCCGGCGAAGGCGTGCTCGATCCACTCCTCGGTGCAGCTCTGGCACAGGAAGAAGCTGGAAAGGCCGGCGTCGCCGGCGGGGCGCCCGTGGCGAGCGCAGGTGTAGCGGCCGAGGGCATCGCCGGCCAGGCTCATTTCCGCGTCGGTCAGCGCCGACTCGATCGCGTCCACCGTCTTGCGGCCTATGCCCGGAATCTGGAGCAACTCGCGGTCGCACAGAGCCGTGAGATCGTCGGTCGACTTCAGGCCCGCGCCCTGTAGCCGGCCGACGAGAACCGGGCTGAGGGCGAGCTTTTCAAGTTCCATCGGTCAGAGGAGGCAGATGAAGTGGGCTCGAACAGGACGACGCCAGGAGGCCGCAGCGTATCGACGGCGTCCTCGCCGTGAGCGCTACGGACCGGGTGAAGCGGGGAGCGCGGTCAACTCGACGTCGAATTCGCAGGCGGCCGGGTTGGCGATGTCGATTCGCCAGCCTTTGTTGAAGTCGGGGTCGAGCGCGTGCATTTCGAGCAGCGTCACTGCGGCGCTCGGGCTCGTGTCGATCTGGAGGGCGCCGGCGGTGATCGAGCCGCCGCCGTGGTCGACCGGCTGGACCGGGACGTGCAGCTGGAAGGTCGGGGTGACGTCGGCGGCGACCTGGCAGGCGTCGTGGACGTGCAGGGTGTTCCCCTGGAATTCGAGGTCGCGCGTCCAGCTGTGCACCTCGGTCGAGTTGTTCGAGTAGGCGTCGCTGAGGTCGGCGTGGACCTTGACCAGGTTCCCCGGCAGGGTTTCGTAGCTCATCGTCGAGTCGGAGAAGTTCTGCTGGATGACCTGCGGAGGAGAGCCCGGCAGCCCCGGGCGGCTGAAGCGGACGACGTTGCTCGCGCCGACGCCGAGGTCGTTGTTGTAGCCGTTCCCCTGGAGCCCGCTGTTCGACCAGATGTTGGAGGTCACCGCGAGCCACGTGTTGCGGTACAGGGTGAACCCGCCCTGGTCTTTGTGCGCGTGGGACTGGTCGTAGGGACCCGCCGTCAGCTGGAGCCAGGTCGCGTCCGTGCTCCACGAGCTGCGGGTGAAGAACTGGCCGACGCCGGTGGCGTGGTAGGTGAGCGCGGTCGGCGCCTGCGCGGTATCGGTGGGGTGCAGCAGCGCCCCGCGCAGGGTGAAGCCCTGGGTCAGCGTGTCCGGGACCGAGTTGTGCGTGAGCCACCAGACCCCGTGCCTCGCCTGTTCGGTCCCGGGCGCGGCCATCGCCGCCTCGCGCACCAGGTTCTCGTGATAGTCGAAGAGTTCGGGCACCGAGACGCGGGACAGATCGCCCACCGGGGCGAAGTAGTCCAGGGTGGGGACGGTCGCGTTGACCCAGTACTCGATCGATTCGCGCGCGTGCGTCCTCACCGCCGAGAGGTCCTCGCCGGTCGAGGCCCTCCACATCCGCGCGTTTTCCCAGAGCCTGCGCTGCGAGGCGCCGTAGCCCGTGCCCTCGCGGCTTCCGCCCCCCGGAATGCCGCTGTAATAGTCGACGATCAACGGGAACTTGTATTCCTGAAGGAAGTGGAACCAGGCCTGGTTCTGGGTGGCTAGCGCCCACATCTGGGTCGCCTCGACGAAGCTGAAGTGGTAGTTGTTGCCGGGGTCGTTTACCGCCCAGGCGCTCCATGGGAACGCACCCGCCGGGCTCGTTCCCCAGGTCGCCGTGAGCGGGCTCCAGACATTGGAGACCGCCTGGTCGCCGTAGGCCTTCCAGCGCTGTTTCTGCTCCGGGGTCAGCCTCGCGAACCCGTAGTCGTACGTCAGCGCGAGTTCTTCGATCAGGCCGCCCACGTCCAGGTAGTTGTCGTGGGATACGTCGAACGGCGCCAGCCCTTCCCCGATTTCGGTTTCCGCCGTCTGAACCTCGGCGTCGACCCTCGCGATCGCGTCGTCGATGTAGGCGGTGTTGCCGGTGCGGGCGTACATGATCACCGCGTCGGTCGAGGAGTAGAGGTAGCCGGGGTTGTGGGCGAACACCGCCTGGTTCACCCAGTCCTTGAAGTGTTCGAAGATCGGGTCACCCGCGGGCACCTGCTCGTAGTCGGCGAGCGAGACGAAGGGCCGCTGAGCCGGCAGGGTCAGCGGGCCCGGGGAGTAGGCGCCGCCTGGGGCCGGCGTCTGGTTCAGATCGCAGGGGGATTGCGGGTCCGGCGGGCCGTTGGGGACCGGTTCTTTGCCGCTCTGAATCGCTTCGGAGCAGGCCTGCGATCCCCCACCGCCGCCGCCTCCACCCCCACCTCCGCCGGAGCCTTCGCTGCCTTTGAGCCGTTCGACGTAGAGGTGGGCTTCGTCGAGGCTGGCGGCGATCGGGGTGCCGAAGGCGTCGAGCTGGAAGAAGACGCGCTGGAGGCGTTTGCCTTCGGTGTCGTAGCTGAGCGCGACCGGGACGGTGCCCTCATCGCCGTGGACGGTCTGGCAGGTCTTGTAGTCCTGTTGGTCGGCGGCGAAGTAGATGACAGCGCAGACCTCCAGGCCCTGGCCGCCGCTGGCGGGGCTATCGACACGCAGCAGCGCTTCGAGCTTCACCTGTTTGGCGATCGGGCCCGCTTCGTAGCCGTATTCGTGCACGCAGCCGATCCGGCCGTAGGTGGAGACCGTGGCGGCGAGGCTGTAGGCGCCGGCGATCGGGTCGGTGGTGGAGGAGGCGACGGCGCCGTCGTTGGGGTTGAAGGGGGAAAAGCAGGAGGTCGGCTGGTCGAGCTGCTCGAAGCCGTTGTTGGGGATCAGGTCGACGAGTTCGTAGTCGGAGCCGCCGGGGCCAGTCGGCCCGGTGGCTCCGGTTACTCCGGTCGGCCCGGTCGCTCCAGTGGGCCCGGTGGCTCCCGTCGGACCCGTTGCCCCGGTCGGTCCGGTCGGTCCGGTGCCTTCCGTCGGCCCACCGGTCCCGGCCGGAGGGCCGGGCGGCGCGGGAGGCGGCGGCGGGACTTCGGGGATGGGGCCCAGCGGGCCGCGGGGCTTGTGCTTTTTGCAGACGCGGTGCTTGGCCCTGTGGCGTCCCCGGCGAGGGACCCGGCAGCGGTGCTTGGGCCTGTGGGCGGCGCTGGCGGCGTGGGCGCCAGCGCCGCCACCGGGCAGGCCGAAGCTCGACCCCGGCATCGCGGCCAGTCCCAGCGCCAGCGCGAGGCAGATCAGGGCTATGCGGAGGTTGGTCGGGCGCATGGGGTCCTACCTCCCCACCTGACTCGTCGGAGTCGGCGGGGGCGTCCAGCCGCTCTGCGCGAAGCTGCCGAAGAGATCGGCGGAGTTGACGGCGCCGGCGCCGATCGCCCCGACGTCGTTGCCCGGGCCGCCCGCCGGATCGCCGGAGTCGATGTACGGGCTGCCCTGCCTGGGCGTGTAGCGGGCACGATAGCCCGAGAGGATTTCGCTGATCCGGAGCTGGCGTTTCCAGACCGCGACCTTGTCGCCTTCGAAGGTCGCGGTCGGCAGCGGGCCGGCGAACATCGGGTCCGTGGAGGCGCCACCCCCCAGGTCGTTGACCGGCGTCACCCCGCCCAGGTAGTTCGTGGTCTGCGGGTTGAAGAAGCCGTTGTAGCCAGCTTCGATCGTTCCGCCTTCCCTGTCCACCACGGCCGCCGTATGAGTCGGGAAGCCGATGAACGCGTTCGATTTCAGGGTCGTCTGACCCGCTTCCCAGGCGATTCCCGTGCGGGCCAGATCCCCGAGCAGGCCGTCGAAGGTGTTGTTCTCGATCCGGGCGGAGATGTCGTAGACCCCGCGGATCCCACCGATGTCGTTGTCGCCGCCGACGAAGATGTTGTGGTGGACGTAGGCGTTGTCGCCCGGGACCATCCACTCGTGTCCCGCTTCGACCACCAGGTTGTAGGCGAACTCGCCCTCCAGCCCGCGGACCGGCCAGGAGCTGTCGACCAGCACGTTGTGCTCCACCTCGATCGGGCTGGTTTCGTGCAGCTCGAGCAGCTGGCCCTGGCTCCAGCCGCCGTAGTAGACGTGGTCGAGGAAGTTGCCCTCGACCGTCACGTCGGAGGAGCCGAGGATTTCGAAGGAGGCGCGGGGGCCGATCAGGACGTTGCTGTCGGCATCGGTGGCGCCGCCGATCGTCCAGTGGCTGACGTGGTCGAAGACCACCGGAGCGGCACCCACGTTGTTGCCGGCGAAGACCTTCGGCGTCGATGACGTTCCGGTCACCTTGATCGCCGGTACCGTCGAGCCGCCTTCTTCCTCCCGCGGGGACTGCCCGATCGGCATCCGCATGTTCGAGCGGAACAGGTTGTCCTCGATGTTCGCCGCGCTTGAGCCGTTCAGGCGCAGGTCGACCGGGTTGCTGCTGTCGAAGACAGTGTTTTCGATCGCCACCGAGCCGGTCGAGCCGGTCGCGGTGACGTCGATGCCCGGGGCCGAGGTGTTCACCGGGTCGCCGAGGTTGTAGACGTCGACGTATTTCAGCGCCAGGTGTCCGGCGGTCCCACTGGAAAGGATGCTGTGCCCGTTGCCGTTGAGCCGGATGCGTTCGGTCGGCGAGCCGATCAGTTCGTAGGACTGGTTCGAGGAGAGGTTCAGGTCTTCGGTCAGGTTCACCGTCTGCGCGTAGGCGGGCGGGCCCTCGACGGTGATCGTTACCGGTTCGCTTTCGAGCACGAGCGCGGGGTTTTCGTAGGTCGCGCGCGCCACCACCGTGTGCTCGCCGGGGACGACATCGAGGTTTTCGGCGAAGCCCTTGAAGACGTGGTACTCGGCGTCTTCGCCGTCCTGTTCGTAGATCGGGGTGCCGTCGAGCAGGAATTCCACCTTGGCCGCGTTGGTCCCTTTGCCCGGTGCCGGTTCGTGGTTCTTGTTTTCGTTGGTGAAGATATTGGGGTCGTGGCCGATGCCGACCAGGCGCAGGTTCAGCGGCGTGGTGAAGGTCTCGCCGTCGGTCGGGGAGACCATCGCGGCGTAGCGCCCGGCGTCGGTTCCCCCACCACCGCCACCTCCACCACCCCCACCGCCACCGGAGCCTTCGCTGCCTTTGAGCCGTTCGACGTAGAGGTGGGCTTCGTCGAGGCTGGCGGCGATCGGGGTGCCGAAGGCGTCGAGCTGAAAGAAGGCGCGCTGGAGGCGGTTGCCTTCGGTGTCGTAGCTGAGCGCGACCGGGACGGTGCCCTCATCGCCGTGGACCGTCTGGCAGGTCTTGTAGTCCTGTTGGTCGGCGGCGAAGTAGATGACAGCGCAGACCTCCAGGCCCTGGCCGCCGCTGGCGGGATCGTCCACGCGCAGCAGCGCTTCGAGCTTCACCTGTTTGGCGATCGGGCCCGCTTCGTAGCCGTATTCGTGCACGCAGCCGATCCGGCCGTAGGTGGAGACCGTGGCGGCGAGGCTGTAGGCGCCGGCGATCGGGTCGGTGGTGGAGGAGGCGACGGCGCCGTCGTTGGGGTTGAAGGGGGAAAAGCAGGAGGTCGGCTGGTCGAGCTGCTCGAAGCCGTTGTTGGGGATCAGGTCGACGAGTTCGTAGTCGGAGCCGCCGGGGCCAGTCGGCCCGGTGGCTCCGGTTACTCCGGTCGGCCCGGTCGCTCCAGTGGGCCCGGTGGCTCCCGTCGGACCCGTTGCCCCGGTCGGTCCGGTCGGTCCGGTGCCTTCCGTCGGCCCACCGGTCCCGGCCGGAGGGCCGGGCGGCGCGGGAGGCGGCGGCGGGACTTCGGGGATGGGGCCCAGCGGGCCGCGGGGCTTGTGCTTTTTGCAGACGCGGTGCTTGGCCCTGTGGCGTCCCCGGCGAGGGACCCGGCAGCGGTGCTTGGGCCTGTGGGCGGCGCTGGCGGCGTGGGCGCCAGCGCCGCCACCGGGCAGGCCGAAGCTCGACCCCGGCATCGCGGCCAGTCCCAGCGCCAGCGCGAGGCAGATCAGGGCTATGCGGAGGTTGGTCGGGCGCATGGGGGCGGTCCCATCCGGCCGGCCAGCCTTCTAGGAACCCCCATGACTCTGACCGAATGCCGCGCCCGCGCAAGCCGGGTAAGCGCATGTTTGAGCGCAGGGAATTCCGCGCCGCGGCTAAGGCGCGGCGAGCGGGTTGTTTTCGGCGAGCGGGTTCGCGAGGCTCGGTTTGCCCTTTTCGCGGGCTTCGCTCGCGGCCTTGCTGATTTCGTTCACCTGTTTCTGGAATTCGTGTCCGCGTTTGGCGAAGGCGTCGAGTTCGTTGCCGAGGTTTTCGCGTTCGAACTTCGTGTTGACGTAGGTCGCTGCCTTCCTGCGCGCTTCGGCGGCGCCCTTGAAGTCGAAGGAGAAGTAGCGGTAGATCGCCAGCGTGCTGAGGCTGCCGAGATTCGGCCGCTGTTCGGCGACGATCTGCTGCGCGTGCGCCGCGGCGCGGACGTTGGCCTCGGCTTCGGGGACCGTGCGCGAGGTTTCCGCCAGGCTGAAGAGCATCGGCGCCGCCAGCGTCGCCGAGCCGGCGCTCGGTTCGTCGGTCGCCTTCAGGTACCTGCTCCAGGCTTCGCTCGCCTTCTCGAGCTGCTGGTGGGATTCGGGCGTCTGCACCACCGCACCCGTTTCGGGGTTGGCTTCGGCCAACGAGTTGCCGGCGCTGATCCGCGCCCTGGTCAGGCTGAGCAGCAGTTCCGCGTCTTCAGGGCTCTTGCTCAGTTTGCGTTCGATCCGCTGCGCCTGTTCTTCGAGCTGGGCGGCGGCGTTGGAGGTTTCGCTGTTGCCGAACAGGCCGCCGATGTTGACCGGCCCGACGACCAGGAAGAGGCTCGCGCCCATCAGCAGGGCGAGGATCGCGTAGACGACTTTGACGACGTGCTTACGCCGTCCCCGGATGTCGAAAACCATCCTCCGCTCGCCGCCGCTTGACGCCATCCGCTCCTCAGTGCTCCTGGGTAGAGGGTTGTGCCAGACCTCCTGACTCCGCTCCCGGCCTGCCAAAGGCCCGTGCGAGCAAGATACTCAACTCGAACAGAACAAGCAGCGGAACCATCTCGACCAGCATCGAGACGGGGTCGACGCCGGGCAGTGCGGCGGCGACGATCGCGATCAGCAGGTAGGCGTAGCGGCGGTTGGCGGTCAGCTGCTCGACCTTGACGATTCCGAGCCGGGTGACGGCGAGGATCGCCAGCGGCAGCTGGAAGATCAGGCCGCCGGCGAGCATCGTCGTCGAGAAGAAGCTGTAGTAGTCGCGGGCGCGAACCTGGACATTGAACTGGTTGTCGTTGAAGTTGAGCAGGAAGTGGACCGCGGCCGGCATCACGACGAAGTAGGCGAAGGCGATGCCGGCGACGAAGAGGGCCGGGAAGAAGAGCAGGATCGGCAGCACGACCCGGCGCTCGGAGCGGCTGAAGGCCGGCAGCACGAAGGCGTAGAGCTGGTACAGCAGGATCGGCATCGCGAGGATGATCGCCCCGTAGGCGGAGACGGTGAGGGTCGTCGTGAAGGGCTCGGTGACGCCGAAGGTGAGCAGCTTGCGGTGGTCGGACGGCAGCGGCTTGGACGCGATTTCCAGCAGCAGGTGGTTCTGCCAGAAGCAGAGCGCCAGGGCGACGGCGAAGACGGCGAGGCAGACGACGATCCGCGCCCGCAGCTCGTCGAGGTGCTCCACGAGGGTGAGGCGATCCTCGTGGGAGACCGCCCTGACGCGGCGGGCCATCCCGGCCCGCCTCAGCCGCGTTTGCCGGGGACGGCCTCGGGCTCGGCCGGTTCCTCCGCGGCTGGCTCGGCCGGGTCGGGCGCGCCGATCGCCTTTGTCTCGTCCTCGTGCCGCTTCTCCCCGGTGACCGTGTCGCGGAACTCGCGGATGCCGCGGCCGAGGCTGCTGCCCAGCTCCGGAAGCCGCTTCGGCCCGAAGACGATCAGCGCGATGACGAGCACGACGAGGATCTCCAGGGGGCCGATGTTTCCGAGCATCCAGCCCATGGTAACGGCGTCTGGGCCCGACCGGTTCACCTCGACTGGCGCCCTTCCCTACCCGGTAGTTGGGTTTTATCGCGAATCTTTCGGAAAACTGCGGATCAAGTGCGTCTGAATCGGGTTCGATATGTGACGTATGAACAAGCCCGGTCCGAACAGCACGAAGCAGGCCCCGCGGTTGCACATCTGCCCGCGGTGCGGATCCGACCTGGTGCAGCCGACCTGCTGGGAGCAGACCGACGACAGGGCCCACTGGCGGATCTGGAGGCGCTGCCCGGAGTGCGAGTGGTCATGCCAGGGAGTCCACGGCGAGCGCGAGATCGACGCCTTCGACGAGGTGCTCGACCTCGGCGCCCACGAGCTCGCCGACGAGCTGCGAGCACTGGAGCGCTCCAACATGGCCGACATGGCCGAGACCTTCGCCGCGGCGCTGGCCGCGGACCTGATCACCGCCGACGACTTCGCCTGACGGTCCGGCTCAGCTGTAGCGCTGCACGACGCCGTCGGCGACCATCTCGAGCAGGTGGCGCTGTTCGGGCTCGAAGCCGCCCTCGGCGAGCCGGCGCTTCGCCGTCGCGACCATCTCCAGGGCGCGCTGGCGGACCCTCGCAAGCGCCCCGGTGGCGGCGATGCGGTCGCAGAGCGCCTCCGCCGCGGCCGGGTCGAGCCCGCGGAGGTCGACCTCGCGGATGCCCGGGTCGGCCCGGGCGGCCTCGATCAGCGGCAGGGTGACGGTGCCGTCGAGCAGGTCGGTCCCCCTCGCCTTGCCGGTCCGCTCCGGCGGGCCGGCCACGTCGAGCACGTCGTCGAGGAGCTGGAAGGCGAGGCCGACCTGTCCCCCGAACTCGCGCAGGCTCTCCTCGTCGCGGCCGAGCAGGCAGGCGCACTCGAACAGCGTCGCCGTCTTCAGCCGGCAGCGGTCGAGGTAGCGCTGTTCGGAGATCGAGGCGTCGAAGGCGTCGTGGCGCTGGGCCAGCTCCCCCCGCGCCAGCGCCACCGAGGCCTCGGCGAGCAGGGAGACCGAGCGGGCGTCGCCGGCGTCGGAGAGCAGCGCGAAGGCGCGCGAGAAGAGCAGGTCGCCGGCGGCGACGGCGCGGGCGCGGCCGGAGCTGGCGGCGACGGTCGGCAGGCCGCGGCGCAGCGGCGCCTCGTCGAGGACGTCGTCGTGGACCAGGGTCGCCATGTGGATCAGCTCGATCGCCGTCGCCGCCCGGACCGAGGCCTCGCCCCCCTTCTCGCCGGCGCAGAGCAGGACCAGCATCGGCCGCAGCCGCTTGCCGCCCGCCGCCAGGGTCGCCGTCGCGTCCTCGGCCAGCGCCTCGCCGTTGCCGCCGACGGCGCGGCGGAGCTGCTCCTCGACCTCGCCCAGCCTCGCCGGCAGCCAGCGGCTCGACGCGTCGAGGACCGCCGTCACCGGCGGCGGCACGGCCGAGCGGCGGGTCACGCCGACTTGACGCCGCTGTGGATCGCGATGATCCCGCCGGCCAGCACCGTGTAGGAGATCCGCTCCAGGCCGGCGCGGTCCATCTTCTCGGCGAGGCGGCGGGGCGAGGGGAAGTTGCGAACCGACTCGGGCAGGTAGGAGTAGGCCTCGGGGTCTCCGGAGAAGGCGCCGAGGAGCGGCACCACCCGGTCGAACCAGAGCGAGTAGAAGGTCGAAAGCGGCGGCCGCGTGGGCGTGGTGATCTCGAGGACGACCAGGCGGCCGCCGGGCTTCAGCACGCGGGACATCTCGGCCAGGCCGCGGTCGAGGTCGGCGAGGTTGCGGACGCCGAAGCCGACCGTGACCGCGTCGAAGCGCTCCCCGTCGTAGGGGAGCGCGAGCGCGTCGGCCCACTCGAAGCGCACGCCCTCGCCGCCGCGCCGGGCCGCCTTCTCGCGGGCCAGGTCGAGCATCGGCTCGGAGAAATCGCAGCCGACCACGTGCCCGCTCGGCGCGACGCGCCCGGCGAGCTCGAGGGCGAGGTCGCCGGTGCCGCAGCAGACGTCGAGCGCGGACTCGCCCGGGGCGAGCTCGGCGCGGTCGGCCGCGCGCCGCCGCCAGCGGTGGTGCAGGCCGGCGGTCATCACCGAGTTGAGCGCGTCGTAGCGGCGGGCGACGCGGTCGAACATGCGGTTGACCTGCCCGGCGAACTGGGCCGAGTCCCTGGAGGGCTTAGTCGAGTGAGGAGAGGAAATCGGCCAGCTCGTTGAGCTTCTTCGGCGGCAGTTCGCGGAAGGAAGGCATGATACCCGGCCCGATTTCCACCGAGCGCAGGATCGCCGCGCGCGGGATCCGCTGCGCGATGTGGGTCAGTTCGGGGCCGGGGCCGTTGTTGCCGTTCTCGCCCAGTTTGTGGCAGGCGAGGCAGCCGGAGCCGGCGACCACCTCCTTGCCGGCCTCGTACTGGGGCGCCACCTTCATGTCGATCTCGGTCGGCGAGCCGCCGGTCGCCCCGGCGTAGGTGAGGTAGGCCATCGCGATGATCGTCAGGCAGCCGGCGGTGGTCGCCAGCGGGCGACGCTCGGGGCGACGCTCGGGCCCACGGTCGTAGAACGGCAGCAGCAACAGCAGGACCATGCAGACGGTGGGGATGCCGATCGTCGCGACCGGGACCAGCTCCGGCGGCTTGATCACGCGCAGGACCTCGAAGAGGAAGAAGAAGTACCACTCCGGGCGCGGCACGTAGGTGGTGCTGGTCGGGTCCGCCTTCGGCCCCTGCTCGGCGCCGAGGATCAGCGACATCGCGATGATCACGGCGACGACGATCAGCGCCATCGTCGAGTCCTTCAGCACGGCGTAGGGGAAGAAGGGCTTCCCCTTCTTCTTCAGCAGCTCGTACTCCTCGAGATATGCCTGCTTGTCCTGTGGCTTCATCGGCTCGGCGAGGCTCCGTTCCCCTCGACGCCGGCGTCCAGCTGGGCGACCGGGGCGGCGATCTTGGGCTTCTCGGCCCGGGCCCACGGCGGCGCCGTGGTGCCGAGCTTGACCACCAGGTAGAGGTGGGCGCCGATCAGGGCGATGATCGCCCCCGGCAGCAGCAGCATGTGGATCGCGTAGAAGCGCGAGAGCGTGGTCGCCCCGAGCTCGGGCCCCGCTCGCAGGAAGTCGCTCAAGTAGGGGCCGACGATCGGCCCGGTGCCGTTGATGTTGATCCCCACGACCGAGGCCCAGAAGGAGCGCTGGTCAAACGGCAGCAGGTAGCCGGTGAAGGCCATCGTCATGGTCAGGATCAGCAGCACGACCCCGATCACCCAGTTCAGCTCGCGCGGGTACTTGTAGGCGCCGAAGAAGAAGGTGCGCCCCATGTGGAGGAAGATCAGGATCACCATCACGCTGGAGCCCCACTTGTGCATCCCGTGCACCAGCTGGCCGAGCGGGACGTCGTTGTTGATGTGGGCGATCGAAGCGTAGGCCTGGGTCGTCGACGGCGTGTAGAACATCGCCAGGAAGACCCCGGTCGTCGCCTGGACGATGAAGGCGAACAGCGTGGCGGAGCCGAGGGTGTAGAACCAGTTGGTCCCCTTCGGCACCTTGCGGTAGAGCATCCCGGTGAGGAAGCCGCTGGCGCCGGTGCGCTGGTCGACCCAGGCGAGAACGTCCGCCGGGGCCTCCTTGGCGCGGTCGCCGAGGCGTTCGCCGTCGCTCGGCCGCTTCGGCGGCGCGGTCTTGAGGTCGGAGGGCGCCTGACCCTTGGCGGCGCCGCCCGCGCCGGGCTTGGCCGGTTTGCGGAGCGGGGGCGGGACTATGGAGTCTGGGATCTTCATCGTCTACGCCTAGGGGGGCGGGAAGGTGTCGGGACGCGGCGGGTAGAGGTATTCCCAGACTCCCCCGGTGAACTCGCCGGGGTCGCGGGCGCGGACCGGTTCGAGCTGGGAGGTGACGCTGTAGCGCGGGCCGACCTCGACCTGGCCGCCGCGGACGCGGGTCTGGAAATGGTCGAGCGGGCGCACCGGCGGCCCGCCGATGCGCTTGCCCTGGAAGTCGTAGACGCCGCCGTGGCAGGGGCAGATGAAGTTGCCGGCGGCCTCAACGAAGCGGACCGGGCAGCCGAGGTGCGCGCAGCGGTTGGAGACCGCGACGAACTTGCCGGGTTCTTCGCCGAGCTGCTTGGAGCTGCGGCGGATGTAGGCGGTGGTCTTGCCGGCGTCGCCAATCCCCTCGGTTTCGGTGAAGACGACCTGGCGGTAGGTGTCTTCGACGAAGTCGGAGACCGGCCCGACCGCCTCCCAGCGCTCCTTGCCGCGGTGGAAGATCGGGGCGACGGCGAAGCCGACCGCGGGCAGGACGATCGCGGCGCCGGCGAGCCCGCCGATCCCCTGGGCGGCAATCGTGAAGGCGCGGCGACGGGTCATCGACTCGCCCTCGAAGTAGCCCGGAGGGTCGGGCTTCGCCCGCTGCTGCCGGGGAGCCTCCTCGGCCCCGCTCATCTTGTCCGTGTCGTCGGCCACCTTGCTTCGCGAATCGACCCAGCAGTCTATTGCGTTGGCCGCGGAACCGAAGTCGCGCCGCGCCCCCCTCTCGCCGCTACCATCCGCGACGGGCGGTCGGGGGGAATCCCCGAGGGCGCCCGCGAACAGACAGGGAGCCGATTCGATGCCGACCGACCGCCGAACCCCGAAGATCCTCGCCGCCGCCGCCGCCGCCGCGCTGATCGCCATGGCGCTGCTCTGCGCCGCGGCCCCCGCCGCCACCGAACAGACGCGCGAAAGCTACGTCGCCCAGGTCGAGCCGATCTGCAAGGTCAACACCAAGGCCAACGAACAGATTCTCTCCGGGGTCCGCAGGGAGATCAAGAAGGGCAAGCTGAAGCTCGCCGCCGGTCAGTTCGCCCGCGCCTCGGCCGCCTTCGGCAGGGCGGTGAAGCAGATCCGCGCCGTGCCCCAGCCCCCCGCGGACACGGCCAAGCTCTCCAAGTGGCTGGGGTATCTGGATCAGGAGACGAAGCTGCTGGGGGAAATCGGCAAGGCGCTGAAGGCCGGCAACAAGCCGCGGGTGCAGACCCTCTCGGTGCGGCTGACCGCCAACGGCAACCTCGCCAACAACACCGTGCTCGGCTTCGAATTCAACTACTGCCTGATCAAATCCTCCCGGTTCAGCTGAGAGCGGCCGACGGCGGCCCGGTTCCGCCAATCTCCTCGGCGGCGGCGCGCCAGAGGCCCGGGATCTGCCCCGGGTCGCCTTCGACCTGGAGCTGGGCGCAGCGGCTGATCAGGTCGGAGAGGACGCTGACCGCGCGCTCGTCGCCGAGCGCGGCGAGACGGTCGAGCCCGAGCGCGTAGAGGTAGTCGCCGGCGAGCAGGGCGAGGTCGGGGTCGTGGCCGGCGAGCAGGCGCGGCTCGCCGTAGTGCAGCAGGTAGCCCTCGTAGACCGCCTCGACCACCAGCGCGTACTCGGCCGGGTCGGCGGCGGCGCGCGGGCCTGCCGCCGCCAGCGGCCCGAGCTCCGGCGCCGCGCTCGGCTCGACGACGTGGCGGGAGATCGGTGTGTCCTCCGCGCGCAGCCGCTCGGCGAGGGCGCGGAGCGCGTCGCCGGGCTCGCTCAGCACGAGTGGGCCGCCTTTCTCCTCCATAGGCCCAATAACGCGGCCCGCTTCATCCCAACGCCTCCGCCGCCGCCTCCAGGGTGCGGTCGACCGTCGCCTCGTCGTGGGCGAGGGAGACGAACCAGGCCTCGAACTGCGAGGGCGGCGGGTAGACGCCGCGGTCGAGCATCGCGCGGCAGAAGCGCGCGTGGGCCTCGGTGTCGCAGGCGCGGGCGCCGTCGAAGTCCCGCACCGGAGCCTCGCTGAAGAAGAGCGTGAGCAGCCCCGGGGCCGAGGCGACCTGAAGCGGCCGCTCGGCGGCGAGCTCCTCGAAGCCCGCAGCGAGGCGGTCGGTGAGGGAGGCGAGGCGCGCGTAGGCGGCGGCGTCGAGCTGGTCCAGCGTCGCCAGGCCGGCGGCGACCGCCAGCGGGTTGCCCGAGAGCGTCCCCGCCTGGTAGACGTCGCCGGCCGGAGCGATCCGCTCCATCGCCTCGCGCGGGCCGGCGAAGGCCGCCGCCGGCAGGCCGCCGCCGAGGATCTTGCCGAGCACGGTCAGGTCCGGCTGGACGCCGTAGAGCTCCTGGGCGCCGCCACGGGCGACGCGGAAGCCGGTGATCACCTCGTCGAAGATCAGCAGGGCGCCGGCGGCGCGGGTCGCCTCGCGCAGGAAGTCGAGGAAGCCCTGCTCGGGCGCGACCACGCCCATGTTGGCGGCGATCGGCTCGGCGATGACAGCGGCAACAGGATGCTCGGCGAGCGCCCGGGAGACCGCCTCGCGGTCGTTCCAGGGGACGACCACGGTCGTCGCTGCCTGGGCCGCGGTGACCCCGGGGCTGGCCGGGACGCCGAGCGTGGCGAGGCCGGAGCCGGAGTCGGCGAGCAGGCCGTCGGAGTGGCCGTGGTAGGCGCCGGCGAACTTGACCACGACCTCGCGGCCGGTGATCGCCCGGGCGAGGCGCACCGCGCTCATCGCCGCCTCGGTGCCGGAGCTGGTCATCCGCACCATCTCGGCCGAGGGGACGCGGGCGACGACCTCCTCGGCGAGGGCCACCTCCGCCGCGGTCGCGGCGCCGTAGCTGGTCCCCCGCTTCGCCGCCTCGATCACCGCCGAGACGACCGCCGGCTCGGCGTGGCCGAGGATCAGCGGGCCCCAGGAGCCGACCCAGTCCAGGTAGCGGTTGCCCTCGACGTCGATCAGCTCGCGGCCTTCGCCGCGGGCGACGAAGATCGGCTCGCGGCCGATCTGCCGCATCGCCCTGACGGGAGAGTTGACGCCGCCGGGCAGGACGCGCAGAGCCCGCTCGTACAGCCCTCCGGAACTAGGAATGCTCGGACTCCCAGCGCGCGTAGTCCTCGGTGAAGTAGTGCAGGCGGATCTTCTTGTACTCGGTCGAGGAGTAGAGGGTGGCGCGGTCCTCCGGACCGATCCCGCACTCCCGCGCGATCGAGTCGAGGACCGCGTCGCACTCCTCCTTGGAGCGCCCGTGCGCCATCGTGAAGACGCTGTAGGGCCAGTCCTCGTAGGTCGGCCGCTGGTAGCAGTGGGAGACGCCGCGGAAGGAGGCCATCCGCGCTCCCGTCTCCATGATCTCGGCCTCGGGGACCTTCCAGACGCCCATCCCGTTGGCCGAGAAGCCGGCGCGGCGGTGGTAGAGGATCGCCGCCACCCGGCGCAGGATCTTGCGGTCGACCATGCCGCGCAGGCGTTCCAGCAGCTCATCGGTCCCGATCCCCAGCTCCGCGGCGGCCTCGTCGTAGGGCCGGCGCACCGCGGCCATCGGGCCCTGAAGCGCCCTGATCAGGGCGATGTCGTCCTCGTCGTAGGGCTGCGCGTCCAGCTCGCGCGGCGGCGCCGTCTCGACCGCTGCGGCGAGGGCGTCGGTGCCCTGCTCCATCTCCAGGTTCATGTTGATCTTGAACAGGGTCAGGGTCGGCAGCTGGCGCATCGAGGCGGCGCCCGTCTCCCGCATCAGCACCTCCAGCGTGCCGGGCAGGCCCAGCTCGGAGTCGGGCGGGGTGGCGATCGTGAACCAGAGGTTGAAGTCGTGGGTGCGCAGGTAGTTGTGGGAGACGCCGGGGTGGGAGTTGACGATCCGCGCCGCCCGCTGTGGATGCTCGGAGTCGACTTTGGCGGCGACCAGCATCGACTCGTAGCCGAGCGCCCGGGTGTCGAAGATCGGCGTGATCTCGCGGATGATGCGGCCGTCGAGCAGGCGCCGGGTGCGGGCCAGGACGTCGTCGACCTCCAGCTCGGCCTCGGAGGCGAGAAGCGCGAACGGCTCGGGGTCCAGCGGGAAGCTCGACTGGAGCAGGTTCATCAGCCGCTTGTCGGTCTCGTCGAGGGGGATCGCCGAGCCGTCCCTGCGCGAGCGGGCCTTCGACTGGGGGAGCTTCACCGAAGCCATGGGGCGGCCTCCTTGGCGTAGTAGGTGACGATCGCGTCGGCGCCGGCGCGGCGGATCGCGGTCAGGGTCTCGACCACGGCCCGGCGCTCGTCGATCCAGCCGTTGGCGGCGGCGGCCTTCAGCATCGAGTACTCGCCGGAGACGTGGTAGGCGGCGAGCGGGGCGCCGGTCGCGTCCTTGACCCGGCGGACCACGTCGAGGTAGGGCGTCGCCGGCTTCACCATCAGCATGTCGGCGCCCTCCTCGAGGTCGAGCTCGGCCTCGCGCACCGCTTCGGCGGCGTTGGCGGGGTCCATCTGGTACCCGCGGCGATCGCCGAACTCCGGGGTCGACTCCGCCGCGTCGCGGAAGGGGCCGTAGAAAGCGGAGGCATACTTCGCGCTGTAGGCGAGGATCGGGGTTCCGGGGTGGCCCTCCTCGTCGAGCTGGAAGCGGATCGAGCCGACCCGCCCGTCCATCATGTCGCTGGGGGCGACCGCGTCGGCGCCGGCCTCGGCGTGGGAGATCGCCGCTTTCGCCAGCAGCTCGACCGAGAGGTCGTTGTCGACCTCGGCGCTCCCCTCGCGAAAGACTCCGCAGTGCCCATGCGAGGTGTACTCGCAGAGGCAGACGTCGGTGATGACGACCAGCTCGGGATGAGCCTCCTTGAGCGCCCGCACGGCCATCTGGACCACGCCCTCCTCGTCGTAGGCGCCACTGCCGAACTCGTCCTTGGCGGCCGGGATGCCGAACAGCAGCACCGCGCCGATCCCGGCCGCGGCGATCTCCCCCGCCTCCTCGACCAGCCCCGAGATCGAGAAGCGCTCGATCCCCGGCATCGAGGGCACCTCCTCCCTGACCCCCTCGCCGGCGACGACGAACAGGGGCTGGATCAGGTGCGCCGGCGACAGCTCGGTCTCTCGCACCAGCCCGCGCAGGGCGTCGGTGCGCCGCATGCGCCGCAGGCGGGTGGCGGGGAATGCCATCGACCCGGATTCTAGGCTCTCGAGCTCGGCGGACCCGGAGCCACCCATATCAGGGCCTAACTAAATTCGGACGCGCACTTATAACAAGAACTCTGTTAGCGTTGAAGAACTGAACAAGCTATCTGTTATGTCTCCGAGACCGGGAAAGAATCCTTTTAGGCCAGGCGTGGGAACGCGGCCGCTGCACTTAGCGGGTCGCGACCAGCCCATGCGGCGGTTTGCGGCCATGCTCCGAGCTGCCCCTGAGCAGCCCGCCAATATGCGTTTGACGGGCCTTCGGGGTGTCGGGAAGACCGTTCTATTGGGGGAGTTTCAGACCATCGCTGGGGATGCCGGCTGGGCAAGCGCCTTACTCGAGTTTCAACCTGGACACAACGCTGAGGACCCGCTGGTCACCGCCCTGTCCACCGTCGCCCAGAACTCCAAGGAAAGCCTCTCTCGTGTTGAGAGGATCAAAAAAGCTGTAGGCAACGCCACAAGGCAAGCCGGAACCTTGGGCCTTGCCTGGGGAGAATTTGCCCTTACCTACGACCCAGTTGGGGGTCAGTCCCGAGAGGAGATCACCAAGGCATTGTTCGAGGTGGTCGAAATGGCCGTCGAGAAGGGACGCGCCGGCTTCGTCCTCCTTCTTGACGAGGCCCAGGTGGTCCGAGATGAGACCAAACGAAATGGCGAACATCCGCTATCTCTGTTGATCTCTTCAATTGCCGCGCTTCAGCGACGAGAGATCCCGTTGGGTCTGGTGCTTTGCGGCCTCCCTACCCTAACTGGGAATCTCCTCAAGGCGCGCTCCTACACCGAGCGAATGTTCAGAGGGGAGGAGATCGGATCTCTCGACCAGAGCGACGCGAGAGAGGCGTTCGCTCAGCCCCTGGGAGAGCACGAAGGCGGTCTTGCTGCGGACGATGCGCTGGTCGACCAGGTCGTGGCCGAGGTTGAGGGGTATCCCTATTTCATCCAGCTGTGGGGTGCTGAGCTGTGGGATGCGGCCGAGATTGGCGAGGTCGACCGACTCACAACCGGACTGTTGGAAACGGTGCGCCCGGATATCTATCGCCGTCTCGATCTCGACTTCTACAATCCGCGTGTCGAAACGCTCACGCCCGCTGAGCAGGATGTCCTGCTGGCCACTGCGCTTGCCGACTACCCACCCCTGGTGGTATCGAAGCTCAACGACGCGATCAATAAGACGCCGGGCAACGTCAATGTTCTTTTGGGGAGGCTCGTCGACAACGGCGTTCTGTACCGCATCCGCAAAGGCGAGTACGACTACACTGCCCCTCGCTTTAGGGACTACCTGCTCCGAAGAACCGGCGCAGACGGCTCCAGGGTCTCAGGACGCACCCTTTTCTAGCGCCGTGTGATGGCCACCCAATAGCCGTCGGCGCTGGACGCGTACCTCGGTGGGTAGCGTTGGCGCGGTGGCGGGAGAAACTCGAACCCACAGCCCAGCCCTGCAAGCCAACGGGTTGACGAAACGCTATGGAGCACAGGAGGCTCTGCGGGGGGTCAGCTTCGAGGCACGGGCCGGGGAGCTGGTGGCGGTGATCGGGCCCAACGGCGCCGGCAAGACGACGCTGCTCTCGATCCTCGCCGGGATCCTCAGGCCGGACGGCGGTGGGGTCGCCGTCGCCGAGGAGGGGGTCGGCTGGGTGCCTCAGCAGGCGGCGCTGTACCGGCGGCTGACGGTGGAGGAGAACCTGATGCTGTTCGCCCGGCTGGAGGGTCACGGGGACCCGCGGGCCTCGGCCGAGGAGATGCTCGACCTCTCCGGCCTCAGCGATCGGCGCGGCGAGGTCGTCGCCCGCCTCTCCGGCGGCAACCAGCAGCGGGTCAACATCGCGATCGGGCTGCTGGCGCGACCGGCGGTGCTCCTGCTCGACGAGCCCAGCGTCGGCCTGGACCCGAGGCAGCGGGCGCGGCTGTGGGAGTTCGTCGCGGGCCTCGCCGGCGGCGGCACGGCGGTGATCTTCTCCACCCACGACATCCAGGAGGCCGAGCGCTACGGGCAGCGGCTGCTCGTCCTCGCCGACGGCGAGTCGCTCTTCGACGGGCCGGCGGAGGAGCTGCGCGAGCGGGTCCGGCGCGAGGCCCCGGAGGCCGCCGACCGCGACTTCGAGACCGCCTTCGTCGCCTACCTCCAACACCGGGGGCACTGAATGAGGGCGCGTTGGTCCCTCGCCGGGGTGCGCTGGCTGCTGTTGAAGGACCTCCAGATCCTGCGCCGCTCGCCGCTTCAGGCCGCGCTGCTCGTCGCCTACCCGGTGCTGATCGCGATCCTGGTCGGCCTGGCGATCTCCCGCGGCCCGGAGAATCCCCGCGTCGCCTTCCTCGACGAAGTGCCCGCCAGCGCCCGGGTCAGCGTCGGCGGCCGTCAGCTTCCGGCGATCGACGTCCGCGACCGCGTCTGCGCCCGGGTCGAGTGCGTCACGGTCGCCGACCGGGCCGAAGCCCGCGAAAAGGTCCGCTCCGGCGACGTGCTGGCGGCGCTGATCCTGCCCGGCGACCTGGTCGATCGGATCAACTCGCTCTCCACCCCCACCCCCGGCGTCCCCGAGATCGAAGTGCTGGTCAACGAAAGCGACCCCGTGAAGGCGCGGCTCGTCAACGATCGCCTCTCCACCCTGCTGGCGCAGGCCAACCTGGCGATAGCCCGCCGCATCGCCGGGGAAGGCGGCCACTACCTCGGTCTGCTGATCGACGGCGGCAACTTCAAGGCGCTGGGGCAGACCGTCCACATCCTCGGCCTCCGCGCCACCGCACAGATACTCACCGCGCTGGAACCGGCGCTGCCGCCGGGCCCGCTGCGGGCCTCGCTCGCCGAGGTGACCCGCTTCGCGACCCAGGCTCGCGACAACCTCGACGTCGCCGCGCCGCTGATCGACCGTGTCGCGCAGCCGGTGGTGGTGCGAAGGGTGGCGGTGGGCGGCTCCTCCCCGCCGTTGGAAATCTTCGCGATCGCGGTCGCCGCGACGCTCACCCTCGCCTTCGTCGCGGTGCTGCTGGTCGCCGGCTCGTTGGCGCTGGAGCGGGAGGAGAACGCGTTCCCGCGGCTGACCCGCGGGTTGGTCTCCCCGACCGCCCTGCTCGGCGAGAAGGTGCTGCTCGGGGTCGCGGTCGGCCTGGTGGTGACGCTGCTGATGCTGGCCGGGCTTCAGATCTTCGTCCCCCTTCAGTGGGACCGGGTCGGGCTGTGGCTGGTCGCGATCCTCGTCGGCGGGGCCGCGCTGGCGAGCGCCGGGGCGGCGTTGGGCGCGGCGGCGCGGGAGGTGCGGACCGTCTCGCTGCTGGCCTTCATGGTGACCCTGCCGGTCGCCTTCCTCTCGCTGGTCCCGTCGGGCACCGTCGGCTCCGGCCTCTTCGACGCGATCAGGGTGATCACCGCCCTCTTCCCGTTCAAGCCGGCGCTTCAGGCGATGACCGCGGCGCTCGACTCGGCCGGGCCGGGGATCGGCGCCCCACTGGTCCACCTGGCGATCCTGATCGCCGCCTACGGCGCCCTGGCCCGCCTCGCCCTGCGCCGCTTCGCGACCCTCTGATCGCCGCTTCGGACCTTCGCCCCACCGGGGTGGGGTCAAACTCCGACGCGGCGCCGGGTGGGGGCGCGCGGATAGGGTCAAAGGGATGCGGGTGCTCTTTATCGGTGACGTTGTGGGTGGGCCTGGGCGGCGGGGATTGCGGGAGACGCTGCCCCAGCTGCGTGAGCGCCACTCGCCGGACCTGGTGATCGTCAACGGCGAGAACTCCGCCGGCGGCATCGGCATCACCGAACGCACCGCCAACGACCTGTTCGGGGCGGGGACCGACGTGATCACCACCGGCAACCACGTCTACCGCCACAAGGAGGCCTACGGGTTCCTCGACCGCGAGGAGCGCCTGGTGCGGCCGGCGAACTACCCGCAGGGCAACCCTGGCCGCGGCCACACCGTGGTGTCGGCGGGCGGGATGCGCGTGGCCGTGGTCAACCTCAGCGGCGCCGTCGGCCTCAGGGTCGCGCGCTCCCCCTTCGACGCCGTCGACGGGATCCTCGAGCAGCTCGACGCCGACGCGGTCGTGGTCGACTTCCACGCCGAGGTGACCAGCGAGAAGGTGGCGATGGGCTGGCACCTGGACGGCCGCGTGGCGGCTGTGTTCGGCACCCACACCCACGTGCCGACGGCAGACGGCCGGGTGCTCCCCGGCGGCACCGCCTTCATCTCCGACGTCGGCATGACCGGGTCGCGGACCAGCGTGCTGGGGGTCAAGCCCGAACAGGCGCTGGCCTCCCTCATCACGCAGATGCCCACCCGCTTCGAGACGGCCGAGGAGGACGTCTGGGTGATGGGGGCCCTGGTGACCGTCAACGAGCGGGGACTTGCCGACTCCTTCGAGCAGGTGATGGTTCCCGCAACGCCGCCATCGCAATGAGCAGCAGCGGGTAGAACCACACTATGTAGAGGTAGAACCAGTGGTGCAGGGTCAGCTGGAGGGCGATCAGCAGCGCCGCCCCGAGGGCCGCCACCTGGACCAGGCTCTTGCGGCGTGGAACGAAGGCGAGCAGTATCGAGAGGACGCCGGTGGCCGCCAGCAGGGCGATGCGAAGCGGTTCCAGGGAGGGGACCTGGCCCCAGACGCTGAACGGCGACTCGCGGCCGGCCTGGGAGGCGACGGTGCGGTCGTAGAAGGTGCGAAGCCCCGGGTCGATCGCCGGCCAGAGCATCGCGGCGGCGGTGACGGCGAGGAAGGCGGCAACGAAGAGCAGGGCCGAGCGCCTCTTGGCTTCGTGGGTGAGCAGCATCGGGGCGAGCACCGCCGGGGCGAACTTGGTCAGCGTCGCCAGGGCCGCGATCGCGCCGCGGGCCGCGGGCCGGGCGAGGACCAGGAGCGTCGCCACCAGCAGCATCGCGACCAGAGCGTCGTTGCTGTTGGACTCCAGGGCGAAGGCGGTGTAGGGGTAGGCGGCCCAGCCGAAGGCGAGGATCGCGGCCAGCCTGCGTCCCGCCGGGCCGGGACGGATGCGGATCCCGAGCAGGATCAGGAAGCCGAAGGTGGCGAGGTCGAAGAGGACCGCGGCGGCGTGGGCGGCCGGGAGGTCGTCCCAGTGCCCCGACCAGGGCCAGATCCGCTCGAAGGGCACGTAGGCCAGGTAGTTGACGGGGCCGTAGGTGTCTCCCCGGGCGATGTCGTGCGGGAAGTTGTCGTAGACCGGTTCCCCGTGGACGATGCGATCGGCGCCGACGACCCCGGCGTAGCCGACGTCGATCGCGCCGGAGTCGGCGACGTTGAGGCCGACCCGGAGGCCGATCAGGAACAGGGCCGCGACCGCCAGCCAGGCCGCGGGCCAGACCGGGCGCAGGCCCAGGCCACGGCCGCGGGACCCGATCCACAGCGCCCGCCCGAGGAGGTAGAGCAGGACCGGGTACTGGAGCGGCACCGAGACGCCGATTTCGGCCCGGTTGAAGAAGAAGTGGGAGACGCCGAAGCCGAGCAGGACCAGGAGGTCGAGGTTGGCGACCCGCCACAGCCGTCGCCAGTCGATGAGGCCGATCAGGAAGATCGCGCAGAGCGGCAGGAAGACGTAGGGGGCGTCGAGCTTGTGCCCGAACGCGCCCGAATAGCCGCGCGCCATCTTCCAGGCCACCTGGTAGCCGGTCCACGACTCCAGGACCCGCCCGCTGTGGGGATCGACCATCACAAGGGCCACCTCGTCCCCGCGGGCGAAGTAGGCGACCTCCCACCTGCCTTCGACCAGGTTGGCGACGTGCCCCAGCTCCCCGTTCCTCCCCCGCTCCTCGACCACCTTCGAGTCCCGTCCAGCAACCCGAATCGCCGCGGCTTCGGAGACACGCGCTGGAGCCGCCCGGATCTGTGCCGGCGCTGCCATCTGCGCGGCGAGGAGAAAAACGAGGATCAAAGCGATCCGAGCCGCGGGTGGCACAGGGGGAGGGGGGTCGAGGACGAGCCCGCCCGCAGCGCCCCCCTCCCCCCGTGACAGGACCCGCGGACGGGCTGCTCTGTCCCTCACTCGTTCCACTTCAAGCCGAAGTGCTCGAGCACCGCCGGCGCCACGTCGCGCAGCGTCCACTGCTCCCGCTCCGCCGCCGAGCCCGGCCCGCAGCCGACGAACAGCAGCGGCCCGAGCGAGTCGCCGGCGTGCAGGGAGCCGTGGCTGCCGCCGCCGGCGTGGCTGGCGCCACCCCAGTCCACCGCCTCGAAGCCGAGCGCGAGGGAGACCACGAAGTCGCCCGAGTGCGGCGCGGTGAGCGCCGCCCAGGCGCGGGCCAGGGGGTCGGGATAGGTCTCGCTGCGCAGCGCTCCCTCCTCGACCCTCGCCTCGAGGACCGACAGCTCGCCCTCGACCTCCCAGCGGGCGCCGCGCCGGTCCGCGACGCCCTCGCCGGGCCGGAAGCGCAGCGCCTCCCCCGCCCGCTCCACCACCGCCCACTCGCCGCCGCCGAGCGGCATCCCCGGCCGCTCGCGTCGCAGCGGCAGCCCGTCGGCGCCCTCCAGGCGGCAGACGAGGTCGACCCCCTCGGTCACCGTCAACGCCGCGGCCACCGCCGCCGGCTCGGCCCGCTCGCCCTCGCCGGGCAGCAGGTAGACGTGGGCGGCGCGGCCGGTCGGACTGACCGCGAGCTGGGCCAGCTCGGGACGGTCGTCGGAGGGCTGAAGCACCGACCACTGGCGGCCGAGCAGCTCGGCCAGAGGCAGCCCGCGATCGACCGGCGTCTGGGCGTGGTCGGCGACCAGGATCACGGCGTGCTCCTCGAGGAAGGCGTCGAGCCCGCCTCCCGCCTCGACCAGCATGGCGAAGCAGGAGTCGGCCCTGGCGATCGACTCGACGCTGGCTTCGGGGCCGTGGCGGTGAGAGTAGTTGTCGTTGTCGGGAAGCGAGAGGAGGAGGAAGTCGAAGCGGCCGTCCCTCGCCAGCTCCGCCGCGCAGCAGGCCGCGTACTCGTCGCGCCCGCCGGGGATCGAGGTCGACTTGCAGGGGACCTCGCGGCTGGCGTAGAGGTCGCCGTAGAAGAGCTCGCCGGGGCCCCAGGTGTGGTGGTGGAACTTGAGCCTGGTGGCGTCGACGGCGCGTCGCAGCAGGCCGTCGAGGGAGACCTCGTGACGGTGGCGGCCACGGTAGATCAGGAACGGCGTGCAGGCGGTCCGCGCGCCGGCGGCATCGAGGCGCTCGAAGAGGGTCTCCACGCTTGGGTTGAGGTGGGCCAGGTTCATGTTGTAGACGAGGTCGTAGAGCGCCCGGAAGACGCCGAAGGCCCGGGTCGCGTCGAGCGAGGACCCGTACTCGACGTAGCGGCGCTCGAGCCGGTGGTACCAGTTCATGCCGCTGATCCAGTGCCGGTCCGAGCCGACCCCCGTGACCAGCTCCGAGCAGGCGACCGGCGTCACCGAGGGGAAGCTGGAGACGCAGTCGGGGACCAGGACGCCGCGCTCCAACAGCGCCGCGAAGGTCGGCGCTCGCTGGTCCCGCACCGCCCGCAGGAGCATGTCGGTGCGCAGCGAGTCGACGTAGGTGAGGACGAGCTTCTTCGCCGGCATCGCTCGAATGATGCTCGACCGCGTCGGTCGGCCGGACAGCTAGCGCAGGACGCGGAGGCCGGCGTGTTTGCGCTGGGAGCGGCGGTGGCGGGAGATCCCGAGCCAGGCGAGGGCCAGCGCGACGAGGACGATCAGGATCGGGACCACGAGGGCCAGGCCGACGACGATGAGCGCCGCCAGGCCGACGATGAGCCCGAGCGCGCCGGCGCCGCTGCCCTCGCGGCGGCCGGCTCCGGAGACGAGGTCGCTGATCACCAGACAGGCGAAGCCGGCGCCGAGCAGGGCGAGGACGGCGCCGAGCGCGCCGTCGATCAGGAAGCCCCCGATCAGGCCGATCACCGCGGCCAGCAGCGTCATCCGCCCGCGCGCCGATCCGTGCGTGCCGGTGGTACCGGCGAGCATCCCGATCGCGATGCCGATCCCGAGGTCCCTGAGAATGTCCACGTGCGAAAACCTAACCTCCCTGGCGCCGCGGTGTCGATCCGCCACACTTGAGGGGATGACGGAGACGCCTCCCCCGCCCCACCGGCGGCGCGCTCACACGAGCACGCGGGACCTGGAGCGCTACGCCGGCCTCTTCGCCGAGCGCACCGGGGTGATGCGCTCCTCGGCGATGCGCGACCTGATGGCGGTCACCGCCCGGCCCGAAGTGATCTCCCTCGCCGGCGGCCTTCCCGACACCTCCACCTTCCCGCCGCAGAGCTTCGCTGCCCAGATGACCCGGATCGCGCAGGAGTCGGCGGCCGAGGCGCTTCAGTACGGGCCGACCGAGGGCTTCGAGGAGACCAGGGACTGCATCCTCGAGGTGATGGGGGCCGAGGGGATGCTGCCCGATCCCGACGACGTGATCGTCACCACCGGCGGCCAGCAGGCGATCGACCTGGTCTGCAAGACCCTCGTCGACCCCGGCGACGTCGTCGTCTGCGAGGCGCCGACGTACCCGGGCGCGGTGCCGGTCTTCTGTAGCTACCAGGCCGAGGTGGTGCAGATCGAGTGCGACGAGGACGGGATGCGGGTGGAGGAGCTCGAAGCCGTCCTCGACAGGCTGCGCCGCGAGGGCCGACGGCCGAAGTTCATCTACACGGTGCCGAGCTTCCAGAACCCGGCGGGGGTGACGATGTCGCTGGCGCGGCGCCAGCGCCTGGTCGAGCTGGCGCGGGCGGGTGAGCTGCTCATCGTCGAGGACAACCCCTACGGCCTGCTGCGCTACAGCGGCGAGCCGCTGCCGCCGCTGTACCAGCTCGACGGCGGCGACTTCGTGATCTACATCGGCACCTTCTCCAAGATCCTCTCTCCCGGCATCCGCCTCGGCTGGGCCGTGGCGCCGCCGCCGGTGATGGAGAAGATCGTGCTCGGCAAGCAGGCGGCCGACCTCTGCACCTCGACCCTCACCCAGTACTTCGTCCGCGAGTACTTCGCCGAACGGCGCTGGCGCTCCTACATCGACGACCTGGTCGAGATCTACCGCCGGCGCCGCGACACGATGCTGGCGGCACTGGAGGAGCACTTCCCCGCCGCGGCGAGCTGGACCGAGCCGCGCGGCGGCCTCTTCATCTGGGCCACCCTGCCCGAGTACATCGACACCGGCGACCTGCTTGCCAAGGCGCTGCGCGCCGACGTCGCCTTCGTCCCCGGCCAAGCCGCCTACGTCGACGGCCGCGGCCGCAACTCGATGCGGCTCAACTTCTCCGGCGTCGACGAGGACGAGATCCGCGAGGGGATCCGCCGCATCGGCGAGGTGATCTCCGAGCAGGTCGAGCTGTACGGGGCGCTGACCGGCGAGCCGCCGGCCTCGGGCGGCGCGGCGAAGGACGACGGGGCCGACGTGCTTCCCTTCCGCAAGGCCGGCGAGGGCGGCGGATGAAGGTCGCCGTGCTCAAGGGCGGCCGCTCGCTGGAGCGCGGGGTCTCGCTGCGCTCGGCGGCGCGGGTCGAGGACGCGCTGGAAGCGCTCGCCCACGAGGTGCTCGCCCTCGACGTCGGCCCGGACCTGGTCAGGCGGCTCGGCGACGAGCGGCCCGACGTCGCCTTCGTCGCCATGCACGGGGTCGGCGGCGAGGACGGGACCGCCCAGGAGCTGCTGGAGCTGCTCGACATCCCCTTCACCGGCCCCGGGGTCGCCGCCTGCGCCCGCTGCATGGACAAGGTGCTGGCCAAGCACGCGATGCGCGAGGCCGGGCTGCCGACCCCCGACTGGTTCGCCTTCAACCAGACAGCCTTCCGTGAGCTCGGCGCCGCCGACGCCCTCGGCCAGCTGGAGCGGCGGCTCGGGTTCCCGCTGGTGGTCAAGCCGAGCCGCGGCGGCTCCTCGCTCGGGGTCAAGTTCGCCGCCGACGCCGGCGAGGTGCCGGGAGCTTTGATCTCGGCCTTCAGCTACGACGACCGGGTCCTGCTGGAGCGCTTCGTCGAGGGGCGTGAGCTGGCGGTCAGCGTGCTCGGCGCCGAGGCGCTGCCGGTGGTCGAGGCGATCCCGGCCGAGGGGGACAGCTACGACTTCGAGGCCCGCTACGAGATCGGCCGCACCCGCTTCGTCTGCCCGGCCGAGCTGAGCGACGCCGAGCGCGACACCGTCACCGAGACCGCCCTCGCCGCCTACCGGGCGCTCGGCTGCGCCGGCTTCGCCCGGGTCGACCTGATCCTCGCCGACTCCGGGCCCCAGGTCCTCGAGGCCAACGCGATCCCCGGCCTCACCGACACCAGCCTGCTGCCGCAGGCGGCCGAGGCGGCCGGGATGGGCTTCGAGCGGCTGGTCGAGCGCATCCTCGACCTGGCCCTGCACCCGGTCGCGGCGTAGGGCCGCCCGCTACTCGTCGGCGCCCTGGGCGAAGTCTTCGGGCGTCACCTCGTCGAGGAACTCTTTGAACTTGTCGACGACCTCCTCGGTGTCCTCGACCTCGTGCTCGAACTCGATCGCGGACTCCTCGATCACCTCCTCGGCGGCGAAGATCGGCGCCGAGACCCGGACCGCGAGGGCGAGGGCGTCGGAGGGGCGCGAGTCGATCTCCACCTCGGAGCCGTTGACCGAGACCGTGATCGAGGCGAAGAAGGTGTTGTCGCGCAGCTCGGTCACCGAGACCCGCTCGCACTTGGCGTCGAGCTGCTCGAGCAGGTCGGAGAGCAGGTCGTGGGTCATCGGGCGCGGCGTCGAGGCGCCCTGGAGCTTCATCAGGATCGCCGCCGCCTCGGGGTGGCCGATCCAGATCGGCAGGAACCGGTTCCCGTCCACGGTCTTCAACAACACGATCGGCTGCTTGCCGACCATGTCGAAGCTGACGCCGTAGATCTGCATCTGCTGCACGAGAACGCTCCCGGCCGTAGTGGACGGCCATTATAGGTGGGAGCAAATGGGCGATCCTGGATTCGAACCAGGGACCTCGTCCTTATCAGAGACGCGCTCTAACCAACTGAGCTAATCGCCCGCGGAGGGCGATGATAGCGGCGTCGCGCCGATCGGATTTCGCCGCTCAGCCGGCTCGACGGCGCAGGCCCCGGGCCAGGGCGTGGGCTTCGTCGAGGTCGTCGAAGCGCAGCTCCACCGCGATGCCCTCCCCCTTTGCGCGGACGCTGACCTCGTGGCCCAGCGCCACCTCCAGCGCGTCGCCTGCCGCCTCCAGCGCGACGGCCTCGGCCGGATCGAGGGTCTGGCGCTTTGGCTTTGCCTTTGGCTGGCTGGCCAGCCGGACCCTGTTCTCGGTCTCGCGCACCGACCAGCCCCCCCGCACCGCGTCGCGGGCGAGGCGGCGACGGACGTCGTTGCCGGGGATCCCGAGCAGGGCGCGTCCGTGGCCCTCGCTCAGCTCGCGCGACTCCAGCAGCGCCAGGGCCTCGTCCGGCAGCTCCAGCAGGCGGATCAGGTTGGAGACCGCGGGGCGGCTGCGGCCGACGCGGCGCGCCAGCTCCTCTTTGGTCAGCCCGAGGTCCTCCACCAGCGCCGCGCAGGCGCGCGCCTCCTCGACCGGGTTGAGATCCTCCCGCACCATGTTCTCGATCAGCGCCGCCTGGAGGCGCTCGGCTTCGGCCTGGTCGCGGACCACCGCCGGGACCTTCTCCAGCCCGGCCTGCTGGGCGGCGCGCCAGCGCCGCTCGCCGGCGATCAGCTCGTAGCTGCCGTCGTGCAGGGGGCGGACCAGCAGCGGCTGGACCACGCCGCTGGTCTCGATCGAGGCGGCCAGGGCGTCCAGAGCGTCGGCGTCGAACTGGGTCCTCGGCTGGTCGGGGTTGGGCTTGATCAGCTCCACCGGCAGCTCGCGCAGCTCGCCGGCGCCCTCGCCCGCGGTCTCGGGCAGGATCGCCGCCAGGCCGCGGCCGATCCCGCGCTTGGCGCCGCTAGCCACGGTTCGCCAGCTCCCTGGTCAGCGCCCGGTAGGCGACGGCGCCGCGGGAGGCGGGGGCGTGCTCGGTCACGGGCAGACCATAGCTTGGGGACTCGGCGACTCGGACGCTGCGTGGGATCACCGTGTCCAGCACCATCCCGGGGAAGTGGTCGCGCAGCTCGGACTCGACGTCCTGGGCGAGCCGGGTGCGCTCGTCGTGCATGGTGATCAGCAGCCCCGCGACCTCCAGGCGCGGGTTGAGCTCGCGCCTGATCAGCCCCAGCGTCTCCAGAAATTGCACCAGCCCCTCCAGCGCCAGGTACTCGGCCTGGACCGGGACGATCACGCTGTCGGCGGCAGTGAGGGCGTTGACGCTGACCGGGCCCAGCGCCGGCGGGCAGTCGAGCAGGGTGACGGCGAAGCGCTCGCGCACCGGTCCAAGCCGCTCGCGCAGGCGCGTCTCGGAGCCGTCGATCCGCGGCAGCTCGACCGCCGCGCCGGCCAGGTCGCGGCTCGCCGGGACCAGCCAGAGGTTGTCCGGGCCCGCCGGGCGGGCGGCCTCGGCGACCGAGACGTCGCCGGTGAGGCAATCGTAGGAGGAGGGGTGCAGCTCCCTGCCGCCGCCGAGGGCGACGGTGGCGTTGCACTGGGGATCGAGGTCGACCAGCAGGGTCTGCTCGCCGCCGGCGGCCACGCAGGAGGCCAGGTTCACCGCGGTGGTCGTCTTGCCGACGCCGCCCTTCTGGTTAGCCACCGCGTAGACCGTGCCCATTCTCGGGGCCACCCTAGATGGTCGTCTGATTGGCCGGCGCAGCGGACGGAGGTCGGATAGCCTGCCCGGCGTGGCTGAGAACTCCGATTGGCCCGACGATCCGGCCGAGCGCGTCCGCGAGCTGGTGGAGGGCGTTCTCGACGAGCTCGACCTCGACGGCGAGGTGGAGATCGCCGAGGACGACGACCGCGTCCTCGCGACCGTGCGCGGAGAGGACGACTACGGGCTGCTGATCGGCAAACGGGGCCAGACGATCGACGCCCTCCAGCTGCTCTGCTACCAGGCCGCGTTCCGGGGCCTGCGCGAGCGCAAGCGGGTGATCGTCGACGCCGCCGGCTACCGCGAGCGGCGCCGCGAGACGCTCGAGGGCCGCGCCGACCGGGCGGCCGAGCAGGCGCTGAGCGCCAACCACGTGGTCGAGATGGACCCGATGAGCGCCCAGGAGCGCCGCGTCGTGCACGAACGGCTGAAAGAGCGCGCCGGGGTGGAGACCTACAGCGAGGGCGACGAGCCGAACCGCTGCGTGGTCGTCGCCCCCCTCGTCTCGGAGTGACGGGCGACCCCGTCGCGGCGCTCGACCCGGCCGCTCGCGAGGCGCTGGGGAAGGTTCTGGAGCTGCTCGCCGCGGAGCGGGCCTCGGTCAGCTCCGTGGTCGATGAGCGGGCCTGGAAGGTCCACGTCGCCGACAGCCTCACCGGCCTGGAGGTCGCCGGGCTACGAGAGGCCGGCCGGATCGGCGACGTCGGGTCCGGGGCCGGCTTCCCCGGCCTGGCCCTCGCGGCAGCCCTCCCCGGCGCCCAGGTCGACCTGATCGAGTCGGTCGGCCGCAAGTGCGACTTCATGCGGCGGGCGATCGAAGCGGCCGGGATCGCCAACGCCACCGTGATCCAGGCCCGCTCCGAGGACTGGGCGAACGCCGAGGGCCGCGAGGCCTACGACGCGGTGACGGCCCGAGCCGTGGGCCGCCTCTCGACCCTGGCCGAGCTGGCATCCCCGCTCCTGAAGCCAAATGCGGTCCTAATAGCCTGGAAGGGCAAAAGAGATCCCGACGAGGAGCGCCAGCTGGAGAACGCGGCGAGCGTGCTGGCGATGCGACCCGAGCAAGTCGTAGACGTGGGCGACCGGGCGGGCAGCAAGCACCGCCACCTGCACGTCATCAGAAAGTCCGGTCCAACGCCACCCAACCTCCCAAGAAGGCCAGGGATGGCGAAGAAGCGTCCCAGGGGGTGGTGATGGCCTGTTCCGGTGGGGGTTGCGCTTAACTTTTTCGAGGGACCGCCTGGATCGTCCGAGGAGGGCGCGCCGAAAAAGTACAAGACGCTCTACCCCCACCGGGACAGGCCTCAGCTCCCAAGCGCTGCACAGCGGAGCCCCGCGAGCGGCAGCGGCCCTACAACCTCAGCGAGGAGCGGGCGACTGGGGCGGTGGGTACTCCCTCCGGCGGCTTGTACTTCTCGGGCAATCCAACCTCGGACAGGCGGTAGACGCTCCACCCGAGCAAGTTGAGCCGGAGGGAGTACCCACCCCTCCCCAACCCCCGACCTACCGTCGCTTCTTCTTCTTTTTCGGCGGCGGAGGCGGAGGTTTCGCCGCCGCAACCTCCGCCGGCGTGGCCACGTGCGGCGCCGGGATGATCCTCTGGATCGTGTACTGCTGGCCGATCGTCCAGACGTTGGTCGTGATCCAGTAGAGGACCAGGCCGGCCGGGAAGTTGATGATGAAGGGGACGAAGATCAGCGGCAGCACGAACATCATCGTGCGCTGGCTTTTGTCGGCCGTCACCGACATCACCATGCCGGAGATCAGCTGCGTGCCGACGTAGAGGACGAGCAGCACGATCAGTTCCGCTCCGGTCGCCTTCGCGGTCAGGTCGTTGATGAAGAAGAACGCCGCTTCGGAGCCGCAGTGGCCAGCTTCGCAGCCGATGTCCGCCGGCAGCTCGTGGCGGAGCACGTAGAAGAGGGTGATGAAGACCGGCAGCTGGGCGATCAGCGGGATGCAGGAGGCAAAGGGGTTGACTTTGTTCTCCTGGTAGAAGCGCATCATCTCCTGCTGCATGCGCTGTTTGTCGTTCTTGTATTTGGCCTGGATCTCTTTGATCTGGGGCTGGAGCGCCTGTAGCGCCCGCATCCCTTTCAGTTGTTTGTAGGTGAGCGGGATCAGCAGCGCCCGGGTGCAGACCGTGAGGGCGATGATCGACATCCCCCAGCTGAGGCCGGCGTTGTCGTGGAAGAACTGGAGGACGCCGTTGGCGATGTTGATCAACGGCTGGAGGATGTTCGCCGCCGGAAGGATCACGAATGGGCCTCTCCGTGGTGGCGAGCGGGGTCGACCGGGCCGACGCGGAGCGTGAAGTGGCTCGGAACGGGGTCGAAACCGCCGTGGCTGAAGGGGTTGCAGCGCAGAATGCGCCAGGCGCCGAGGAGCAGCCCGCGGGCGACGCCGAACCGCTCTATCGCCTCCGCCGCGTAGGCCGAGCAGGTCGGCTCGTAACGGCAGCGTCGCGGGCGCGAGGGCGAGATCCAGCGCTGGTAGGCGGCGATCGGCGCCAAAAGGAGGCGTTTCACGTGGAACGCCCTCCGGTGGCGCCGCCCAGCGCCTCTTCGAGGCTTTTGGTGACGCCCGGGACCCCGTCGCGGTCGAGCAGGCCGCCGATCTCCGAACGGGCCACGATGACGAAGTCGTGTCGCTCGGGGAGCAGCTCGGAGATGCTCCAGAACGCCTCGCGCAGCGCCCGCTTGACCCGGTTCCGGTCGACCGCCCCGCCGACCTTGCGGCTGACGGAGACGCCGAGCCTCACGTCGCGCCTCTCTTCGGCGGGGCGGGGGAAGGTGTAGAGAACGAGGTATCGAGTCGCATGTGATGAGCCGTCACGGTAGACGCGGTCGAACTCACCGCTGCGCGAGAGGCGCCGTCGCTTCGACGCCATCTAGGGGGTGAGGCGCTTCCGCCCTTTGCGCCGGCGTCGCTTGAGGATCGCGCGGCCGCCGCGGGTGCTCATCCGGGCCCGAAAGCCGTGCGTCTTGGCCCGCTTCCGCTTCTTCGGCTGGTAGGTGCGCTTCATGCCGGCGGGAGTATACGGCGCCGTCGTGAAATTCTTTTCCACGGGATTTGCGGGGGGCGCTGCCTGCCTGCCCAGGCACGCCGCTATGGTCGCCGGTCAGGTGCAGGATGACTCCCCCCGACACGAGCTTGACGCCCTCTGGGGGACGATTCAGGACCAGCTGCGGCGTTCGGTGCCCGAGTCGACCTTCCGCCTCTGGCTGGAGCCGCTGCGGGCTGTGGACGCCGCCGGCGACACCCTCTACCTGACCGCACCGGAGGGGATTCGCGCCTGGGTCGAGCGGCGCTACGCGTCGTTGATAGCCGAAGCGCTGGCGGATTCCGGCACCGAGCTGCGCCAGGTCAGGTTCGCGGAGAGCACCGCGGAATCCGACCCCACCACGGCCGCCGGAGGGATCGAGCTCAACCCCAACTACACCTTCGACCGCTTCGTCATCGGCGGCGGAAACCGGCTCGCCCACGGAGCCGCCCTGGCCGTCGCCGAGGCGCCGTCGGAGGCCTACAACCCGCTCTTCCTGCACGGCCCCCCGGGCCTCGGCAAGACCCACCTGCTGGCCGCGATCGCCAACTACCTGAAGGCCAACGCGCCGGCGCTCAGCGTCCGCTACACGACCGCTGAGTCGTTCACCAACGAGTTCGTCACCGCCCTGCGCTGCTCCGGCGCTGAGGCCTTCAAGGCGCGCCACCGCGACATCGACGTGCTGCTGATCGACGACGTCCAGTTCCTCGAGGGCAAGCCCCACACCGAGGAGGAGTTCTTCCACACCTTCAACGCTCTCTACGAATCCGGCAGCCAGCTCGTCCTCTCCGCCGACCGGATCCCGAGCGAGCTGTCGACCCTGGCCGCGCGCCTGCGCGACCGCTTCGAGTGGGGCCTCACGGTCCCGGTCCAACCGCCCGAGCTGGCGACCCGGCTGGCGGTGCTGCGCCGCCTGGTCCGCGAGGCCGGGGTCGACATCGGCGACGGCGAGGCCCTGGTCGAGCTCGCCAACCGGATCGACGCCAACGTCCGCCAGCTGCACGGCGCCCTCACCAGGGTTCTGGCCCATGCCTCGCTGATGGCGCGGCCGGTCAGCCCCGACCTGATCGCCGAGGTGATTCCCAGGGGCCGCTCCGCCCAGGCCACCTCGGTGGAGGAGATCCAGCAGCGGGTCGCCGAGGCCTTCGGCGTCTCCCGAGCCGAGCTGGTCGGCTCCAGCCGCGCCGCGACTCCGCTGCGAGCGCGGCAAGTGGCGATCTTCCTCACGCGCGAGCTCACCGACCTCTCCCTGCCCCAGATCGGCCGCCTCTACGGTGGCCGCGACCACTCCACCGTCCTCAACTCGCTGCGGCGCGTCGAGGCGGGGCTGGCCGAGGACCCGCAGCTGGCCGCCAGAGTCCAGGGGCTGCGCACCGCAATCCACAACCCGACGCCGACAGGCGCCTGACGGCCGATGGCGCTGCAAGAATCCCCACTTTCCCACAGCCGCGTCCACAGCCAGGAAACCGCGCTCGGAGGCCAAATCGCCGGTGGCGCCAACTCTTTCCACAAGTCCTAACCCAACTCAAGAAGGCATCCATCACTTGAAGCTGACGACCAAACGAGAAGAACTCGTAGCCAAGCTCTCGATCGTCTCCAGAGCCGTCTCCACCCGCGCCGCGACCCAGGCGCTCTCGGGTGTCCTGTTGACCGCCGCCGAGGGCCGCCTCACCCTGGCCGCAACGGACCTCGACATGGGCCTGGAGACGACCCTGGCCGCTGACATCGGCGCCGAAGGCTCGGTGCTGCTGCCGGGCCGGCTGCTGGCCGAGGTCGCCCGCTCTCTCGCCGACCCCACGGTCGAGATCGAGTCGCGCGAGGCGGAGCACGATGTCGAGATCCGCAGCGGCGGCTCCAGCTTCCACTTGCGCGTCCTGCCGGCCGAGGACTTCCCGAAGCTGCCCGCTCCCACCGAGCCGCCGGGGCTGACGATCCCGGCCAAGGAGCTGGCGGCCAGCATCGAGCTGGTCGCGCGGGCGGCCTCGCGCGACGACATGCGGCCGGTCCTGACCGGCGTCTTCTTCGTCGCCGGCGGCTCCGAGATGACGATGGTCGCCACGGACTCCTACCGGCTGGCGGTGAAGCGGACCGAGCTCGAGGGCGAGCTGGGCGGTGAGATCGAGGCCAACATCCCGGCCCGCGCGCTGCGCGAGCTGGCGCGCATCCTGGCCTCCGAGGGAGTGGAGCGCGCCTCGGTCTCGCTCCAGCCGAACCAGGCCATTTTCGAGGCAGGGGCGATCACCCTCAGCACGAGGCTGATCGAGGGGCAGTTCCCCAACTTTCGACAGCTCCTGCCGGAGTCCTTCGAGCACGACGTGCGGCTGCCGCGGACCGACTTCCTCGACGTCACCCGCCGGGTCAGTCAGCTCGCGCAGCGCAACGCGCCGCTGCGGCTGTCCTTCCAGCCGGGCGAGCTGACCGTGGCCGCCGAGACCCCCGACGTCGGCGACGCCGAGGAGACGATGCCGGCGGCCTTCGAGGGCGAGCCGCTGGAGATCGGGTTCAACCCGGAGTTCCTCAAGGAGGGGATCGAGAGCGTCGAGGGGGACGAGGTCCTGGTGCGGTTGATCTCGCCGCTGCGGCCGGGGCTGTTGCAGCCGGTCGAGGGCGAGGACTTCCGCTACCTGGTGATGCCCATCCGCCTCAACGTGTGAGGCGGTCGGCCGGTGCTCGTCACCGCGATAGAGGCGAGGCCGCTGCGCAGCCTCGACCGGGTGCGGGTAGAGCTGGGACCGGGCATCCTCAGCGTCGTCGGTCCCAACGGCGCCGGCAAGACGAACCTGGTCGAGGCGCTCTACTTCGCCCTCACCGGCCGCTCCTTTCGCACCTCCGACCGGCGTGACCTGATCCCCTTCGGCGGCTCGCTGGCCCGCGCCGAGGCGACGGTCCGCGACGACGATGGCCTCGAGCGGCGCCTGCTCGCCTCGGTCGGAAGGACCGAGGGACGCAGGCATCTGCTCGACGGCACCGCGGCCGAACCGGCGACGCTCGCCCGCAACCGCCCACCCGTCGCCGTCTTCGCTCCCGACCGCCTGACCCTGGTCAAGGGCCCTCCGTCGGAGCGCCGCGCCCACATCGACGCCTTCGCCGCCGCGGCCCGGCCGGCGCGCGGCGAGTTGCGCAAGCGCTACGGCCAGGCGCTCGCCCAGCGCAACGCCCTGCTCTCGCGCCTCGCCGCCGGGCTCGGCAACGCCGAGGATCTCGGGGTCTGGGACGCCAGCCTCGCCCAGGTCGCCGCGGAGCTCGTCGCCTCCCGCGCCCAGGTCGCGAGCGAGCTGAGCGCGCCCTTCGCGGCCGCCGCCGCGGAGCTCGGCTTGGAGGGCGAGGCAAGCCTCGAGTACGCGCCGCGCGCCGCCGGCTCGGCCGAGGAGATCGAGGCCGGGCTGCGCGAGCGGCGCGAGCAGGACATCCGCCTCGGCCGCGGCTCCTGGGGCCCGCACCTCGACGAGCTGAAGCTCTCGGTCGGCGGGCGCTCGCTGCGGCGCTACGGCTCCCAGGGCCAGCAGCGCGCGGGCCTCCTCGCCCTGCTGCTGGCCGAGCGCGAGGCGCTCCTGGCAACCCGGGGCGTGACCCCTCTGCTGCTGCTCGACGACGTCATGAGCGAGCTCGACCCCGGCCGCCGCGAGCGTCTGATCGACCGCCTGGGGGGCGAGGGACAGGTGCTGATCACCGCCGCCTCGGAGGAGTCGTTGCCGGCGGGCGCTCTCGGCTCGGTGGTCCGGATGCCGTTCCCACCGGCCACCGCGGCGGTGGCAGCGGCATGACCCACCGCCGCGCACCGCGCCAGGCCGCCAGCGCGATCCGCGCCGCCCGCGACCGCGCCGCCCCGCGCACCGGCCTGGCGGCGGCCCAGGCCGCGTGGGGGGGCCTGGTCGGCGAGCCCCTGGCAAGGTTCGCGACGCCGGTCTCCGAGCGGGCCGGGACGCTGACGATCGAGTGCGCCGAGGCGGTCTGGGCGCAGGAGCTGGACCTCATGCAGGAGCAGCTGCTGGAGAGGTTGCGGGGCGAGTTGGGGGAGCTGGCGCCGAAGGCGTTGCGCTTTCGCATAAATGCCGAGCGCTTCTAGGCACAATTTATGCACGATTTGCAGGGAATTTGTTTCTTCGCCCCAGAGAATCCGCGGCTCCAAACTGGTATTCTTATGGCAACTCCTCGCGAGCCCCGACCTGTCTGGAGCGGGCCTTCAGACGTCGGGGTTTTCTGTGTCAACCGGAAGGGACTAATTGCCTGAGAAAAAAGCCAAGGGCGCCAAAGCGGATTCCTACGGCGCCAAGGACATCACCGTCCTCGAGGGACTGGAGGCGGTGCGCAAGCGTCCTGGCATGTACATCGGCTCGACCGGCCCGCGCGGCCTTCACCACCTCGTCTACGAGGTCGTCGACAACTCCGTCGACGAGGCGCTGGCCGGGCACTGCGACGGCGTTCGCGTCGTCCTGCACCCGGACCACAGCTGCACCGTCTCCGACAACGGCCGCGGCATCCCGGTCGAGGTCATGGCGAAGGAGAAGCGCCCCGCCGCCGAGGTCGTGCTCACGGTCCTGCACGCGGGGGGCAAGTTCGGCGACGGCGGTGGCTACAAGGTCTCCGGCGGGCTGCACGGGGTCGGCGTCTCCGTCGTCAACGCCCTCTCGGAGCGGCTGCACCTGGAGATCAGCCGCGAAGGCAACGTCTTCTCCCAGGACTACGAGCGAGGCAAACCGCGGACCGAGCTGAAGCAGGGGGAGAAGACCGACGCGCACGGGACCACGATCACCTTCCTCCCCGACCTCGAGATCTTCGAAGAGATCGAGTTCGACTTCCAAACCCTGGCCGAGCGCCTGCGCGAGACCGCGTTTCTGACCCGCGGCCTGAAGATCGAGCTGGTCGACGAGCGCGGCCAGACCAACAGCGTCACCTTCCAGTACGAGGGCGGGATCGAGGACTTCGTCCGCCACCTGAACGAGAACAAGGACGAGCTGCACCGCAAGGTCATCTACTTCGAGGGCGGCGAGAACGTCGGCCAGGTCGAGCTGGCGATGCAGTGGAACTCCTCCTACCAGGAGTCGATCTTCAGCTTCGCCAACAACATCAACACCCACGAGGGCGGCACCCACCTCTCCGGCTTCCGCGCGGCGCTGACCCGAACCCTGAACGCCTACGCGCGCAACAAAGGCCTGCTGAAAGAGAAGGACGACAACCTCGCCGGCGAGGACGTGCGCGAGGGGCTGACCGCGGTGATCTCGGTCAAGCTGCACGACCCCCAGTTCGAGGGCCAGACCAAGACCAAACTCGGCAACCCGCCGATCCGCGGCCTGGTCGAGGAGACGGTCAACCGCAAGCTGGGCGAGTACCTCGAGGAGAACCCCGGCGACGCGCGGCGGATCATCAGCAAGGCGATCGACGCCTCCAGGGCCCGCGACGCGGCGCGCAAAGCACGCGACCTCACCCGCCGCAAGTCGGCGCTGGAGAACTCGACCCTGCCCGGCAAGCTCGCCGACTGCACGGTCAAGGACCCGAGCCTGGCCGAGATCTTCGTGGTCGAGGGCGACTCCGCCGGCGGCTCGGCGAAGCAGGCGCGGGATCGCAACACCCAGGCGGTGCTGCCGCTACGCGGCAAGATCATCAACGTCGAGAAGAGCCGCATCGACAAGGTCCTCGCCAACAACGAGATCCAGGCGCTGATCACGGCGATCGGCACCGGCGTCCACGACGAGTTCAACCTCGAGGACGCGCGGTACCACAAGATCGTGATGGCGACCGACGCCGACGTCGACGGCGCCCACATCCGCACCCTCGTCCTCACCTTCCTCTACCGGCAGATGCCGGAGCTGATCGACGCCGGCTACGTCTACATCGCCAAACCGCCGCTGTACCGGGTCAAGCAGGGCAACCAGGAGACCTACCTGGAGCGCGAGTCCGAACTGGAGGAGCTGCTGCTGCGCGACAAGCTCGAGGAGTTCACCCTGACCGACGCCGGCGGCGAGAGGAAGAAGCTGACGCCGAGCCGGTGGCAGGCCTACGTGCGCCGCTCCAAAGAGTACGAGGGCTGGGGCTCCTCGCTTCAGGCCGAGTTCGGCCACGACGCCGTCCGCTTCCTCGAGGAGTCCAACCTGCTCGACGAGGGCGCGGACAGCGTCGCCTCCGCCACCAACCTGCTCGAAGCGAAGGCCCCCGAGGGGGAGCCGTTCGACACCGAGGTGCTGGAGGCCTCCGAGGGGCTGGTCGTGGTCAAGGCGGTGGAACGCAAGTCCGGCCTTGCCCGCACCCACCGGCTGCCCGCCTCGCTCTTCACCCACCACGACTACCGCAAGTTCGCCGAGGTCCACGAGGCGCTGCTGAAGCAGGTCGGCCGGCCGCCGTTCGAGATCGAGTTCGGCGCCCGCCGCAACGTCGCCCTCTCCTTCCAGGCGCTGCGCGGCGCGGTGATGGAGCTGGCCCGCCACGGCGTCCAGCTGACCCGGTTCAAGGGGCTCGGCGAGATGAACGCGGAACAGCTGCGCGAGACGACGATGGACCCCGCCAGCCGCACCCTGGCCCGGGTCACGCTCGAAGACGCGACCGCCGCCGACCAGATCTTCTCGATGCTGATGGGGGATCAGGTGGGTCCGCGCCGAGACTTCATCGAGTCCCACGCCAAGGAGGTCAGGTTCCTCGATGTCTGATCCGACCGCGAAGGAGAGCCGCTGATGGCGCTCGACGCCCTGACCGGGCGGATAGAGGAGCGCGAGCTGGAGAAGGAGATGCGCTCCTCCTACCTCGATTACGCGATGAGCGTGATCGTCGGCCGCGCGCTGCCCGACGTCCGTGACGGCCTCAAGCCGGTTCACCGCCGCGTGCTCTACGCCATGCACGACATCGGCCTACAGCCGACCCGCGCCTACCGCAAGTGCGCCTTCATCGTCGGCGAGGTGATGGGCAAGTACCACCCGCACGGCGACTCGGCGATCTACGACACGCTGGTGCGGATGGCGCAGGACTTCTCCCTGCGCTACCTGCTCGTCGACGGCCAGGGCAACTTCGGCTCGATCGACGACGACCCGGCAGCGGCGATGAGGTACTGCGTCGCCGGCGACACCCGGGTCGCGACGCCGAACGGGACGGTGCGCATCGACTCCATCGTCGAAGGAGCGGAGCCCAACTCCGACAACGACGTCGACCTCGAGGTGCTCGACCGTCTCGGCCGCCCCGTCCGGGCTTCGAAGCTGTTCCACTCCGGGGCGCACCCGACCCTGCGGCTGCGGACGGCTCAGGGCCACGAGCTGACCGGCACCCACAACCACCCGGTTCTCTGCCTGGTCGACATGGCGGGGGTTCCGCTCCTGCTCTGGAAGCTCTTGGAGGAGATCGCCCCCGGGGACCGCGTGCTGATCTCCCGCACCGCCAGGGAGGACGCCGCGCCGCTCTCCGAGCCGGACCGCCAGCTCGCGCTGCTTGCGGGCGCGCTTGTCTCCGAGGGGTGGGTGGGGAAGTCGCGGGTCGGGTTCAACAACGTCGACAAGGAGTTCTTCGACGAGGTCCTTGCTGCCTACGACGCGGTGGTGGGCGGCTCGCGCTACGTCTATTCGCGCACGATCGCCTCCGGCAGCCTCATCCACGAGCTCGACGTGCAGAACCTGACGCGGTTTCGACAGACCCCGCTTGCGGAGTTGTCCGGTCGTGCTTCGGAAAAGGAGACGCCCGAGTTTGTTTGGCGCTCCTCGCCCGCGTTCAAGCGCACCTACCTGCGCGCCCTTTTCACCGGGGACGGATCCTCCTCCCGGCTGCCGCGCAACACGATCCAGATTTCCTACTCGACCTACAGCGAGAGGCTGGCCCGCGACGTGCAGCTGCTGCTCTTGGAGGCGGGGGTCGTCTCCCGAATCTGCCGCTATGAGAAGGGTGAGCACAAGGTCGTCATCAGCAACCGCCGCGACGCGCGGCTGTTTGCCGAGAAGGTCGGCTTCCTCGGCGTCAAGCAGGCGAAATTGGTCGCGGATCTGGAGACGATCCCGCGCGCCAGCCGGGCGCTGAGCCGCGACCACGTCCCGTTCATGGCCGAGTACATCCGCTCGGAGGGCGGCTCGAGCTGGGAGTCCAAGGATTGGCTGCGGCGCCACAACGTCGACCGCATCGAGCGTTGGGAGCAGGGCGGTACGGCCATTCTCGATCGAATCGATTCGGATGAGGTCCGAGATGTGGTGTCTCCCCTGGTCAGCGGGGACTACTTCTACGCCGAGGTCGAGTCCGTCGTCGATGCCGGAACGCAGTCGGTCTACTCGCTCCGCGTCGATACCGACGATCACTCCTTCCTCACCAACGGTTTCGTCAGTCACAACACCGAGGCGCGATTGGGCCGCCTTGCCACCGAGCTGCTGCGGGACATCGACGCCGACACGGTCGACTTCGGCCTCAACTACGACGAATCCACGCAGGAGCCGCTGGTGCTGCCGGCGCGGTTCCCGAACCTGCTGGTCAACGGCACCTCGGGGATCGCGGTCGGGATGGCGACCAACATCCCGCCCCACAACCTGCGCGAGATCGCCAGCGCCGTCGCCGCCTACATCGACGATCCGGAGATCGACCTGGCCGGGTTGATGGAGCACGTCAAGGGCCCCGACTTCCCCGGCGGCGGGATCATGAGCCGGGAGGGGATCCGCGACGCCTACGCCTCCGGCCGCGGCAGCATCAAGGTCCGCGCCCGCGCCCACGTGGAGCCGCTGAAGGGAGGCAAGGAGGCGATCGTCGTCACCGAGCTGCCCTTCATGGTCAAGAAGGGCGGCGAAGGCGGCCTGATCACCAAGATCGCCGACCTGGTCCGCGAGAAGAAGCTGGAGGGGATCTCCGACCTGCGCGACGAGACCGACCGCTCCGGAATGCGCCTGGTGATCGAGCTGAAGCGCGGCGGCCCGCCGGCCAAGGTCGTGCTCAACAACCTCTACAAGAAAACGGCGATGCAGACGACCTTCGGCGCCAACATGGTGGCCCTGGTCGACGGCGTGCCGCGGACGCTGAGCCTGCTGGAGCTGATTCACCACTACGTCGACCACCAGCGCGAGGTCGTCACCCGTCGCACCCAGTACGAGCTGCGCCGGGCCGAGGCGCGCGCCCACATCCTCGAGGGGCTGCTGATCGCGCTCGACAACCTCGACGCCGTGATCGCCCTGATCCGCGGCTCCGACGACCCCGACGCCGCCCGCGACGGCCTGATCTCCAAATTCGACCTCTCGCGCGAGCAGGCGCAGGCGATCCTCGACATGCGCCTCCAGCGCCTCACCGCGCTGGAGGCCGACAAGGTCCGCGCCGAGCACGCCGACCTGATCGAGCGGATCGGCGAGCTGCGGGCGATCCTCGGAGATGAGTCCAGGGTGATGGCGATCGTCAAGGAGGAGCTGGCCGAGGTGGTCGAGTCCTACGGCGACGAGCGGCGCACCGAACTCGCCCACTTCGAGGGCGACGTCGGGATCGAGGACATGATCGCCGACCAGCAGATGGTTATCTCGCTGACCGCCTCCGGCTACGTCAAGCGGCTGCCGCTGGCGACCTACCGCCAGCAGCACCGGGGCGGCGTCGGGGTGATGGGGATGAACCTGAAGGAGGACGACTACATCGCCCACCTCCACATCTGCTCGACCCACGACTTCCTGCTCTTCTTCACCAACCGCGGCAAGGTCTACCGGCTCAAGGTGTACGAGTTGCCGGAGGGCGCGCGGACGGCGAAAGGCAGCTCCCTCAACAACCTGCTGCCGCTGCGCGAAGGCGAGAAGGTGATGGCGGTGATCCCGACCCGGGACTTCAAGGAGAACAAGTACCTGGCGTTCGCCACCGCGCAGGGGCTGATCAAGAAGACCGAGTTCCTCGCCTACAACACGCCGATCCGCGCCGACGGGATCATCGCGATCAAGGTCCGCGACGGCGACGAGCTGGTCCAGGTCCGCCTCACCTCGGGCGAGGACGACATCCTGATGGTCTCCCACTCCGGCCACGCCTCGCGCTTCTCCGAGCAGCTGGTGCGGCCGATGGGCCGTGACACGAGCGGCATCAAGGGGATGAACGTCTCGGCCAAGGACAATCGGGTCCTGGCGATGGACATCGCCCGCAACGACACCGAATTGTTCGTCGTCACCGAGAACGGCTACGGCAAGCGCACGCCGGTCTCCGACTACCCTGTCAAGGGCCGCGGGACCAAAGGCGTGCTGACCGCGAAGCTGACCGAGAAGAAGGGCGGCCTCGCCGGCGCCCTGATCGTCGGCGAGCACCAGGAGCTGCTCTTCATCTCCCAAAACGGGATGGTGCAGCGGACCTCGGTCGGCGGCATCTCCCAGATGGGCCGCTCGACCCAGGGCGTGAAGGTGATGAACATCAAGGACGACGACCGCGTCAGCGCCGTCGCCCTGGTGGTCGAATCCGACAGCGACGAGGGGGCGGCGGTCGAGCCGGAGCCCGAGGAACTGCCGGCGATCGACGGCGCCTCCACCGACGGCGACGGAGCGGCTGGGTAGGCCCTACGCGGCCTGGGGTAAGTACTGCTGCCAGGCGGTGGGGATCTTCGGGCTCGCCACCTGGATGAAGACCGTCGGCGGCGGCGCCTTGGGGGACTTCTTGGGGTGCATGTGGATCTCGCGCGGGAGGCGGTTGCCCTTGCGGCGGTTGCAGCTGGCGCAGGCGGCGACGATGTTCTCCCAGACCGACTGGCCGCCGCGGCTGCGGGGGATCACGTGGTCGACGGTGAGGCCGGATTTGGTCGAGCCGCAGTACTGGCAGGTCCACGAGTCGCGGGCCAGCACGGCCCGCCGGGTGATCTTGCGCCTGTGCGCCTCGCGCGGGATCCGCACGTAGGAGACCAGCCGAATCACGTCCGGGCGCTCCAGGGTCATGTGCTCGGAGTGCAGGGCGGCGCCTTCGCGCCGCTCCAGCAGCTCGGCCTTCTCCTTCAGCAGCAGCACGGCGGCTCGCCTCAGCGTGCAAACGTTGATCGGCTCATACGTCGCGTTCAGTACGAGAACCCGTGCCATTGCTGCGCAGAATTGTAGGGGGCTTCTCGCGCGTTGCCGTAGACGGGGGCGGGGATACCCCTCCTCGCCCCGGCTATCCCACCGGGTAGGAGCCCAGCAGGCGGACCGACTCGGCCTTCCCGCGCAGGGCCGCGATCGCCTCGGCTACGGTCGGATCGTCCGCCGCTCCCTCCAGGTCGCAGAAGAACATGTAGCGGCCCAGGCCCTGGCGCAGCGGCCTGGACTCGATCCGAGTCAGGTTGATCTCGCGGCTGGAGAACTCGCCGAGGGCGTCGACCAGGGCGCCGGGATGGTCCTCGCCCAGCTCCGAGAAGACGAGCGAGGTCTTCCATGGCCCCGCCCCCTCGGGCTCGGTCCCGGCCGGGGCGATCCAGACGAAGCGGGTGACGTTGCCGGCTTCGTCCTCGATCCCCTCGCGCAGGATCGCGCAGCCGTAGAGGTCGGCGGCGACCCGGGTCCCGATCGCCGCCCACGGGCGCACCGACTCGGCCACCATCCGCACCGCCGCCGCGGTGCTGCTGACGCTGCGAAGTTCGACCGAGGGGAGCTGCTCGCGCAGGAAGCGGGCGCACTGCGCCAGCGGCTGGGGGTGGGAGAGGACGGCCTCCACCGCGCCCAGCTCCACCTGCTCGCGGCCGATCAGGTGGGCGCGGACGGGGTAGTCGTACTCGCCGACGATCGTCACCTCGCCGGCCTCCAGGGCCAGCGTGTCGAGCGTGTCGCGGACCGACCCCTCGATCGAGTTCTCGAAGGGGACGAGCGCGCGCTCGGCCTCGCCGTCCTGCACCGCGAGGATCGCCTCGTGGATCGTCGCGGTGCGCAGCGGCTCGAACCCGGTGGCCGGGGCGGCCTCCCTGAGAGCGTCCTCGGTGAAGGTTCCGGCCGGGCCGAGGTAGGCGATCCTCATCGCGCGCCTATTCGAATTCGACCGTGTAGCTGGCTTTGTTGTTGGTCGAGATCTGCTCGCCGGGGACGGTCGCGACTTCGACGTCGAGCGTCACCTGCCCGCTCGGGGTGGGGGTGAGCGGAATCGTCACCGAGGAGATTTCGCCGGCACCGATCGTGCTGATGTCCTGCTGAAGGGTGTGGCCGCCGTCGACGGAGACCGAGACCGTCACCCCGTTCTCGGTCGAGTCGCCCTGGTTTTCGACCTGCACTTCCACTTCCGCCGTCCCTTCACCGGAGACGGTCGCGGTCCCGCCTTCGACCAGTTCGGTCCCGTTCAGGCTGCTCGCCGCCAGCCCCAGCCCGTGCACGCCCGGCGCCGCTTCGCCGGCGCCCGAGCCGCTGACGCTGCCGAGCGCGGCGCTGACCGCGCTTTCTTCGAGCCACTTCGTCCCTTCCGGCAGGAATTCGCTCTTCGGCACGTCGCTGCCCTCGATCCCGTTGTCGGCCAGGACCCCGTCGATTTCGGGCCGCACGACCGTCCCGTAGACGACGTCGCTGGCGAGCAGCTTCCGCATCTGGTTGGCGATCGCCGCCGTCGCCTTGGCCGACCCCGCTTCGCCGAGCGCGGTCCCCATCTTTTCGGCGATTTCGCCCATCGCGCTGGCGCGCAGCTCGTAGACCAGCTCCAACGCCTGCTGCGCCTGCCCCATGTCGCCGGGGGCGCTGAGCCCGTCCACCCGCGAGGCGTAGTTGTCCATCGCGCTGCGGTCGGCGTTGACCTCGGCCTCGAACTCGGTGACCGAGAGCAAGCCAGGGTCGGAGAGTTTGCTGAAGAAGGCCTTGCTGGTCTGTTCGGTCTCTTCGACGATCTGGGTCACGTTGCGGGCGTAGTCGGTCAGCGCCCGGTGCGCGCGCGCGTCCAGGCATCCCTTGACGCCGAGCACGATCAGGATCACCAGGATCAGCCCGCCGCCCAGCGCGAGGCCGCGGCGGAGCATGATCTGTTGGCGTTCGGGTCGGCGTGGCGGGCGCCGGCGTCGCCCTGGCCCGGGTGGGGGGGAACTCTCCAAGAAACGGCTCTCCAAGCTGGTTGGGTGGCCGGAGAGTATGAAGCCTGGTGGGGTCGCCACGCCAAGACATGCAGCAAACGACGCGTTTTTCCCAGCCGGGCCGCAGGAGACAGGGGCGCGAAGCCGAAGCTTGAAGAGCTTTGGTCGGCTCTCTAGTGCTCAACCGCTTCCTGATCGAGCGCCGCATCGGCAGCGGCGGCTTCGGCGTCGTCTACGAGGCCTGGGACGGCCGCCTCGAGCGCCCGGTCGCGGTCAAGGCGATCGAGCAGCGGGGCGAGGCCGGCCGCCGGGTGCTGCGCGAGGCCCAGGCGGCGGCGCGGCTCAACCACCCTGGCATCGTCACCCTCTATGAGATGGGGGAGGAGGACGGCAACGCGCTCCTCGTCACCGAGCTGGTCGAGGGTGCGACCCTGGCCCGGCTGGCCCGCGACGGCGAGCTCAGCGACCGCGAGATCGGCGAGATCGGCGCCGACCTCTGCGAGGCGCTCGACCACGCCCACTCGCGCGGCGTCGTCCACCGCGACATCAAGCCCCAGAACGTCCAGGTGACCGAGGGCGAACCGCGCGCCAAGCTGATGGACTTCGGCATCGCCCGCCTCGCCGACGGCTCCTCGATGACCGCTCCCGGCGACGTCGTCGGCACCCTCGCCTACATGTCCCCCGAGCAGGCCGAGGGCCGCCAGGCCGGCCCCGAGGCCGACGTCTACTCGCTGGCGCTGGTCCTCTATGAGTGCTGGAGCGGCGAGAACCCGCACCGCCGCTCCAGTCCCGCCGCGACCGCGCGGGCGATCGGCGCCCGCGCCAGGCGCCTGCACCGGCTGCGGCCCGACCTGCCGCGCGAGCTGAGCGAGCGGATCGACGCCTGCCTGGCGCCGCGCCCCTCCCACCGCCCCTCGCTGGAGGACCTCGGCGCCGCGATCGAGGACTCGCTCGAGCTGCTCGCCGACGACGCCCGCCCGCCCGCCCGCCACATCGCCCCACGGCTCGGCGCCCTCGCCCTCGCCGCCGCCCTGGGGGCCTGGCTCGCGGTCGGCCACGGAGTCTTCCTCCCGTAGGATTTCAGGCGGCTTCCCACGCCCGGTGAGCCGATTCACGCCCTTCAAGGAGCGATACCGATCAGCGTCCTACGCAACCTCGAGTCCCGCATAGAAGGCCTCGTCGAGGGGGTCTTCAGCCGTGCCTTCAGCTCCGAGGTGCAGCCGGTCGAACTGGCCCGCAAGCTGGCGAAGGAAATGGACGCGCACAAGACCGCCTCGGTCGCCCGCGTCTACGTCCCGAACGAGTACACGGTCTACCTCTCCAAGCAGGACCGCTCCAAGCTGGAGGGCTACGAGCGCTCGCTGGAGCAGGAGCTGTCGGGATACCTGCTGGAGCACGCGCGCCGGCGCGGCTACGATCTGCTGACCCGCCCGGCGGTCGAGTTCAGCACCGACGAGCGGCTGCGCCTGGGCGAGTTCGGGATCCAGACCCGCCTGGTCAAGCCCCCCGCTCACGACGGCGAGAGCCCCAAACAGGGCGAAGAGGGCCACACGATGGTCTACTCGGCGGTTCGCGAGCGCGGCCGGCCGAAGCGGCCCGAGCAGGGGGTCGAGGCGCTGGTCTCCACCCGGGCGGTGGTCTCCCTCGACGACCGCCGCTACGTGCTCGACGGCCCGCGGGCGACGATCGGCCGCTCGAAGTCGGCCGAGTGCGTGCTCTCGGACCCCAACGTCTCCCGCCGCCACGCCGAGCTGCGGCGCTCGGAGTCCGGCGACTGGCAAATCGTCGACCTCGGCTCGACCAACGGGGTCAAGGTGAACGGCCGCCGCGTCGCCTCCACTCGCCTCAGCCCGGGCGACCAGGTGACCGTGGGCGAAACCAGCTTCCAATTCGACATCGAGCAGTGAGCCGCAGACGGCGATCTGAACCCGTCATTAGTGTGCTGAGCGCGTGGCCTATGACCCCATTTCAGTAGCCCTCAAGTTCGGCTTCCTCGCCGTCCTGTACCTGTTCCTGCTCGTGATCGCCCGCAGCGCCCTGAAGGACCTGCGCCGGACGACCTCACCCGCCCCCGACGCGACCGGTTTCCACGCCGCGCCGGCCCTCGGCGGCGTCGCCCGTGGGGCCGACGCCTGGCTGATCGTCGAACGCGGCGGCGGCCTCGACCCGGGCCGGCGCTTCGACCTGATCGGAGGCCTTTCGATCGGCCGCTCGAAGGAGTCCGACGTGCGGATCGAGGATCGCTACGCGTCGAGCCTGCACGCGAGGGTCTTCTCGCGCGAAGGCCGCTACTTCGTCGAGGACATGAACTCGACCAACGGCACCCTGCTGAACGGCGCCACCCTGAACGGCGAGGCCGAGCTGATCGACGGCGACACCGTGCAGATAGGCGACACCGAGTTCAGGCTCGAGGTGGGGTGAAGCGCATGCGCGGGACAGGGGACGCCTAGTGCTCCGAATCGACGACCAGGCCTTCCGCACCGACACCGGCCGCCAGCGCAACGCGAACGAGGACTCGGTGCTGACCCGGGCCCCGCTGTTTGTCGTCGCCGACGGGATGGGTGGGGCGCAGGCGGGCGAGGTCGCCTCCAAAGCCGCGGCGGAATCCTTCGACCGCGAGCTGCCGAGCGCCGCTCCCGAGCGCTTCCTGCGGGAGACGATCGAGGCGGCGAACCGGGCGATCCACGAGCACGCCCGCCGCGATCCGTCCCTGGCCGGGATGGGGACCACGACCACGGCGGCGATCCTCGACCCCGAGGCCGAGGAGGTGGCGATCGGCCACGTCGGCGACAGCCGCGCCTACCGCCTGCGCGGCGGCAGGCTCGAGCAGCTGACCCGCGACCACTCCCTGGTCGAGGAGATGCGGCGCAAGGGCCAGCTGACCGACGCCCAGGCCGAGGACCATCCCCAGCGCTCGATCATCACCCGCGCGCTCGGGCCCGAGCCGGAGGTCGACGTCGACCTCCAAACCGTCCCGGCCCAGCCCGGCGACGTCTTCCTGATCTGCTCCGACGGCCTGACGACGATGCTCGACGACGAGCGCATCGCCCGCATCCTCACCCGGGCGAGCTCGATGACGGCCGCTGTCCGCGCCCTGGTCGACGAAGCCAACCGGGCGGGAGGGCGCGACAACATCACCGTCGTCGCCTTCCGCCTCGAGGACGCCGCGGCGCCGGCAAGGGCGCCGGAGGGCGCGACCCTGGTCGGCCCCTCCGCCGAGGAGGCCGGGCTGACCGCGACCGAGGTTCGCCGCCGCGCCGCCGGCGAGGCGGCGAGGAAGCGGCGCGAGGAGCTGGCGGCCCGACAGCCGCGCCGCCGCCTGCGCACCGCGGCCAAGGTCCTGGCGGTGGCGGTCGTGCTCGGCGCCCTCGCCTTCGGCGCCTGGTACGGCAACCGCCAGGTCTGGTTCCTCGGCACCGACTCGGCCGGGCGCGTCGCCCTCTATCGCGGCCTGCCCTACGAACTTCCCTTCGGCGCCAAGCTCTACCAGGAGCGCTACTCGAGCCCGATCCAGACCGGGTCGCTGCCGACCCGTCGCCGCGACGCGGTCACCGGCCACGACCTGCGCTCGCGCTCGGACGCGGTCTCGCTGCTCGAAGAAATCCAGCAGAGCCTGGGGGTTCGTTGACCTCCGCCAGGAACCGGGAGCTGACCGCCCTGGTTCCAGTCGCCGTCCTCCTCACCGCGGGCTTCGCCGCCGTCTTCGCCCAGGACAACGCCCGCCTCGGAAACCTCAGCCTGATCTACGGCGCCTACTTCCTCGCGGTCTGCGTCGCCACCCACGTCTACCTGCGGATCCGCCTTCCCGACGCCGACCCCTATCTGTTCCCGCTTGTCGCCCTGCTGACCGCCTTCGGGCTGGTGATGATCTACCGGATCGACGACAGCCTGGCCCGCGACCAGGCCAACTGGTTCGTCCTCGGCCTCGTCCTCTTCGCCCTCACGATCCACTTCCTGCGCGAGTACGACGTGCTGGAGCGCTACCGGTACACGATCGCGGTGGTCGGCCTGCTGCTGCTGCTGGCGCCGCGCCTGCCGGGGATCGGCCAGCAGATCAACGGCGCCTACCTCGGGGTGAAGATCGGGCCGCTGGCGTTCCAGCCGGCCGAGTTCTCGAAGATCTGCATCGTCGTCTTCCTCGCCAGCTACCTGCGAGAGCACCGCGAGGTGCTGATCGTCGGCGCCCGCCGGGTGCTCGGGGTGACGCTGCCGCCGCTCAAGCACTTCGGCCCGATGCTGGTCGTCTGGGGCGCCTCGATGTTCATGCTCGTCTTCATCCGCGACCTCGGCAGCTCGCTGATGTTCTTCGCCGCCTTCCTCGCCCTGCTCTACGTCGCGACCGGGCGCTTCTCCTTCGTCGTCATCGGAATGGCGATGTTCGTGGTCGGCGCCTGGTTCTTCGCCTCGACCGTGCCCCACGTCCACGACCGGGTCGAAATCTGGCTCGACCCCTACGCGCACCCGATCGGCAGCGGGTACCAGATCCTCCAGTCGATCTTCGCCCAGGCCGACGGCGGCCTCTTCGGCAAAGGGTTCGGGCAGGGGCTGATCACGATCCCGGGCACCCACGCGGCCCTGCTGCCGGCGGCGCAGACCGACACGATCTACTCGCTGATCGTCAACGAGCTCGGCCTGTTCGGCGCCTGCGCGGTCATCCTCATCTACCTCCTGATCGCCGCCCGCGGCTTCAAGATCGCCCTGCTCGCCGCCGACGGCTTCTCGAAGCTGCTGGCGACCGGGCTGACCGCCGTCTTCTCGATCCAGGCCTTCGTGATCATCGGCGGCGTCACCAGGGTGATCCCGCTGACCGGCGTCACCCTGCCCTTCATCAGCTACGGCGGCAGCTCGATCGTCGCCAACTTCGTCCTGTTGGCGCTGCTGCTGTTGATCTCCGACCGGGCCCGCCGTGAGGCGGTCCAGGCCGGCGGCCGCGACCTCGCGCTGGGGGGGACGTGAACCGCCAGATCGTCAAACTCTTCGCCTTCGTCGTCGCCCTCTTCGCGGTGCTGGTCGGATTCACGTCCTACTGGTCGGTCTTCGACGCCAATGCGCTGAAGGAGAAAAACGCGAACAAGCGGCCGCTGCTGGAGCAGCAGCAGATCCGCCGCGGCCGCATCCTCGCCGCCGACGGAACTGTGATCGCCCGCTCGGTGCCCAAGGGCCACGGCGACGGCCTGCGCTTCCTGCGGCGCTACCCCGAAGGGGCGCTCTACGGGCACCCGATCGGCTACAGCTTCGTACGCCAGGGGGACTCCGAGTTCGAGCAGTTCCACAACGACGAGCTGATCGGCAGCGAATCGGAATTCGGCTCGATCCTCGACCAGCTGACCGGCCACGACCAGGAAGGCGACGACGTCGTCACCAACCTCGACCCGGTCGCCCAGCGAACCGCCTCCGAAGACCTGGAAGCGGTCGGCTTCGGCGCCGTGGTGGCGATCGAGCCGAGCAGCGGCCGGGTCAAGGTGCTGGCCTCCAACCCGCCGTACGACCCCAACCGGGTCCCCTTCGAACTGAAGGAGCTGAACGAAAACGAAGTCGAAACGCCGCTCTTCGACCGCGCCACCCAGGGCCAGTACCCGCCCGGCTCGACCTTCAAGGTGGTGACCGCCGCCGCCGGCCTGGAAAGCGGCACGATCACCCCGGAAACGGCCTTCGCCGCGCCCGGCACCCTGGAAGTCGAAGGGACGCCGCTCCAGAACGACTTCGCCCAGAGCTTCCCGCCGATCACCCTCGACACCGCCCTGACCAACTCGGTCAACACCTGGTTCGGCCAGCTCGGCCAGAAAGTCGGCCAGGACGCGCTGTTCGAAACGATGGAAAAGTTCGGCTTCAACTCGACCCCGGCGATCGACCTGCCGCCGTCGGAGGTCTCCAAGAGCGGCGTCTTCTCCGAAGAAGAACTACAGGGGAAGAACGACCCGGTCGACCTGGCGCGGGTGGCGATCGGGCAGGAGCGGCTGGCGGTGACGCCGCTCCAGGTGGCCGAGGTCGCCGCCGCGGTCGCCAACGGCGGCAGGCTGATGAAGCCGCAGATCTGGAGTCGGGTGGTCGATCCGGACGGCCGCGTGGTCAAGAGTCTCGACCCCTCCGAGTACGGCCAGCCGGTCAGCGCCCAGACCGCCGAAGAGCTGACCACGGCGATGGAAGGGGTGGTGAGCGAAGGGACGGGCACCAACGCGGCGATCCCGGGCGTTCCAGTCGCCGGCAAGACCGGTACGGCGGAAACCCCCGGCAACGTCGCCTGCGGCGGCGGCAGCGAAGAGAACCAGGCCTGGTTCATGGGCTTCGCCCCGGCCGACGAACCGAAGATCGCGATCGCCGCGACGATCGAGTGCACGACCCAGTTCGGCAACGACGTCGCGGCGCCGATCTTCCGCGACGTGGCGGAAACGATCCTCAATGGCGAATGACGTGAGAGAGGGAGGCGCGCGTGGCTGAGGTCAGCGAGGGCAGCGTCGTGGACGGCCGCTACCGGGTGCTGCGCCGGCTCGGGACCGGTGGCATGGCCGACGTCTGGCTCGCCGAAGACGCGCACCTCCAGCGACAGGTGGCGCTGAAGGTCCTGCACCGCCGCTTCGCCCAGGACCGCGAGTTCGTCGAGCGCTTCCGCCGCGAGGCCGAGTCGGCGGCGGGCCTCCAGCACCCCAACGTGGTCGCAGTCTACGACCGCGGCGAGTACGAGGGCACCTACTACATCGCGATGCAATACGTGGAGGGACCGACGCTGAAGCAGGTGATCGACTCCGGCCTGGATCCAGAACAGGCGGTGGGGTTGATCCGCCAGGTGCTCGAGGCCGCCCGCTTCGCCCACCGCAACGGCGTCGTCCACCGCGACCTGAAGCCCCAGAACGTGATCGTCGACCCCGAGGGCAAGGCCGCCGTCACCGACTTCGGCATCGCCCGCGCCGGCGTCTCGGAGATAACCCAAACGGGATCGGTGATGGGGACGCCGCACTACCTCTCGCCCGAGCAGGCGCAGGGGCTGGACGTGACCGCCGTCTCCGACCTCTACTCGATCGGGGTGATCCTCTACGAGGCGCTGACCGGCCGCGTCCCGTTCGAGGGCGAGAGCGCCGTCGCGGTGGCGATGAAACAGGTCTCCCAGACCCCGCAGCGGCCGAGCTCGATCAACCCCAACGTCTCGCCGGCGCTCGACGCCGCGGTGATGCGGGCGCTGGAGAAGGAGCCGGGCGAGCGCTTCCAGAGCGCCGACGCTTTCATCGCCGCCCTCGACGCCGCGATCAAGGATCCGGGGGCGGCGGGCGGCGCCACCGCGGCCTTCGCGCCGCTGCCGCCGGTGGTCGCGGCGCCCGAGGAGGCCGAGGCCTCCGAGCCGGAGTCCGAGGAGGAGGAGCGCAGGCGTCGCCGGCGCTTCTGGGCGCTGGTCGCCGCCGCGGCCGTGATCGGCATCCTGATCGGCCTGGCGCTGACCCGGGACACCAGCACCGAAGTCCCGAAGGTGACCGGCAACCAGCTCAACGTCGCGATCGCCCTGCTCAGCCAGGAAGGCTTCTCGGTCGGCGAAATCAAGCGGGTGCGGCGCGAAGCGCCGCGCAACGAAGTCCTCGAGCAGGACCCCGCCGCCTCGCCCCCGGGCGACAGGGCGTCCCTGGACTGCTCCTTCCTCACCTTCTTCTGCTCGAAGCCCAAGGTCACCCTGACCGTCAGCAACGGTCCCGGCAGCGGGGCGGTCCCGGCGACGGCCGGCCTGCCGAGCGAAGAAGCGGAAGAAAAGCTCGAAGCGGCGGGCTTCGCGGTGAGGGTGCGCAGCGTCAACTCCAGCTCGGTCGAAGAAGGCCTGGTCGTCCACTCCGAACCCCCGGCGGGCTCCACCGCGACCCACGGCTCCGAGGTGACCCTGTTCGTCTCCGCCGGCCCGAAGCTGGTCAAGGTGCCGGTGCTGGTCGGGACCCAGCGCAGCGTCGCCGTGCAGCAGATCCGCGGCCGCGGCCTCACGCCCAGCGTCTCCGAAGAGGAAAGCTCCTCGCCCGAAGGGGAGGTGATCCGCCAGTCGCCCAGCGCCGGCAGCCAGGTCGAGCCCGGCGCGTCGGTCTCGATCGTCGTCTCCGCCGGCCGCAAGCAGGCGAAGGTGCCGAACGTGATCGGCAAGCTGCGCTCCGAAGCGGTGCAGGCGATCCGCGCCGCCGGCCTCGAACCGACGGTGGAAGAAGAAGAAACCGAAGTGCCGGGCAAGGTCGGCCGCGCGATCGACCAGTTCCCGCCGCCCGGCGCCGAACTCGAACCCGGCGACGCGGTGACGATCGTCGTCGGCACCGCCCCCGCCGCGGCGCCGAGCGAACCGGGGGAACCGTGAGGCGGCGGGGAGGGCCGGCGCGATGAGGGTCGCGGTGCTCTCCGGCGGGCGCTCCTCCGAGCACGACGTCTCGCTTCGCTCCGGCGCCTCGGTCGCTCGCGGCCTGCGCGCCGGCGGGCACGAGGCGATCGAGGTGACGATCTCCCGCGACGGGGGCTGGAGCACCGCCGGCGGGTCGGTGCGGCTGACGCCGGGCGGCGGGCTGCTGGATGCCGATGCCGCCTTCCCGGCCCTGCATGGGCCCTTCGGCGAGGACGGCAGCATCCAGGGCCTGCTCGAGTGGCTCGACGTCCCCTACGTCGGCTCCGACGTCCTCTCCTCGGCGATCTGCATGGACAAGCTGACGCTGAAGCGGCTCTTCGCCGCCCACGGGGTGCCGCAGGTGCGATTCACCGCGGTCGAGGGAGCCGATTGGTGGGGGCGGTGCGAGCAGCTCGGCCTGCCGCTGTGGGTGAAGCCCTCCCGGCTCGGCTCCAGCGTCGGCATCACCCGGGTCGCGAGCCTCGACCGGCTCGACGACGCGGTCGAGCGGGCCCTCCGCCACGATCCCCGCGTCATCGTCGAGGCCTCCTCGCCCGGGCGAGAGGTCGAGTGCTCGGTGCTCGGCAACAGCGACCCCGAGGCATCGCTGCCGGGCGAGATCGTCGCCCAGGGCAGCTGGTACGACTTCGAGGCGAAGTACACCGAGGGCGGCATGGAGCTGCGGGTGCCGGCGCCGATCGGCGAGGAGGAGATCGCCGGGGTGCGCGAGCTTGCGGTCTCGGTCTTCCAGCTGGCCGGGTGCTCGGGCCTGGCCCGCTGCGACTTCTTCGTCGAACCCGGCGGCGAGGTGCTGGTCAACGAGATCAACACCATGCCCGGCTTCACCGACACCAGCGTCTACGCGAAGCTCTTCGAGGCGACCGGCGTCCCCTACGCCGAGCTGTGCGACCGCCTGGTCCACCTGGCCGTCGAACGCCACCGCCAGGCCCGCTCCTACGAGTTCTAACCCTCAGCCGAACGGGGCGAGTGGGTGGGCCCCAATGAGGCAGCACCGGCTAGCCGGTGCAATTTGGATGGCGCCTGGCGGCGCCAGGCATACGCGACGAGTCGTGGAGCCTCATTTGGACCCACCCACTCGCCCCATGCATCAGCCGCAGCTAAGGATGCTGAGTGTCAGCCAGAGGAAGCCTGCCGCGGGTGGCAGGGAGATCTGGGGTCTCGCCCGCAGCTCGCGAGGACGAGACCCCAATCTCCCTGACAGGACCCGCGGCCCGCTCCCTCCGCCGAACGCTCAGCCGAACAGCTTCACGTCGCTGACCTCGACCTGGTAGCGGCCTTCCTGGTCGCGCGCCGGGGCGGCTTTGTTGAACCAGATCAGGAAGTACTTGGCGGGGGAGGCGACGGTCAGGTCGACCTCCTGGGTGGCGCCGGCGTCGACCGCCTCGCCGACCGGTTCGCCCCATTCGGAGAGTTCGCCCGGGGGGCCGGAGGCGGCGGCGAAGACCTGCGCGTCCCAGCCCGGCGTCGGGGTGCGGATCAACATCTTCGTCGGGGTCGCCGGTGAGCGGGTGGTGACGTAGAGCCCGACGCCGGCGTCGGGGCCGGTCTTGGTGCCGGCGAAGGTCTCGCTGTCGTAGTGCTCGGTGCTCCAGGCGGTCCCGGTCGGGTTGCCGTCCACCGCAAGTTCGATCGTGCTCGGGTCCTCTTCGCCGTCGCCCTGGGGGTCGTAGTCGGTGGCCGAGGCGAGCTTCACCTCCTTTCCGCCGGTGTTCTCGCCGCCCCCGCCGACCTTGCCGCTGGAGATCAGCTCGACCACCGCCAGCGCGCCGCCGCCGACCAGCACCAGCAGCGCGACCGCCGCCCACGACCAGCGGCCGCGGCCGCTGAGCTTGCGCTTCGGCGGCGGCACCGCGTCGAGCACGCTCGTCGCCTCGCCGGTGGTCGAGCCGGCTCGCGCCGCCTCGACTTCGAGCGCGGTGGAAAGGTCGTCGATCAGCTCGCCGACCGCCTGGTAGCGGCGGTCCGGGTCCTTGTCGGTGGCCCGCTCGACCACCAGCGCCGTCGCCGCGGAGACCTCGGGCCGGCGCTGCTGGACGTCGGGCAGCTCCTCGTTGACGTGTTTCATCGCCACCCCGACCTGGCTGTCGGCGTGGAACGGGACCTGACCGATCAGCATCTCGTAGAGGACGACGCCGAGCGAGTAGATGTCAGAGCGGGGGTCGACCGCGTGGCCCATCGCCTGCTCGGGGGCGACGTAGTCGGTGGTGCCCAGCACCCGCCCGGTGGCGGTCATCCCGTCCTGCTCGAGCTGGCGGGAGATGCCGAAGTCGGTCAGCTTCGCCCGCCCCTCGGAGTCGATCAGGACGTTCTGGGGCTTGATGTCGCGGTGGACCATGTTGCGGGCGTGGGCGACCGTGAGCCCGCGGGCGATCTCGATTGCGTAGGCGAGCGCCTCCTGGGTGTCAAGCGCCCCCAGCCGGGCGATCCGCTGCTTCAACGTCTCCCCCTCGACGTATTCGAAGACGATGTAGGGGTGACCGCCGTCCTCGCCGGCGTCGATCACGGCGACGACGTTGGGGTGGGAGAGCTTGGCGACGGCCCGCGCCTCCTGGCGGAAGCGCTCGAGCTGGTCGGCCTGCTCGGACATCTCGCGGTGCATCACCTTGACCGCCACCGGACGGTCGAGGGTGGCGTCGCGGGCGAGGTAGACGGTCGACATGCCGCCGCTGCCGAGCTTCGCCTCCAGCCGGTAGCGGCCGGAGAGCACGGTGCCGATCATCTGCGAGCTGGTCGCGCGCGGGTCCATCTAGATCTGCATATTGTCGGGCACGTGTCCGTAGAGGTTCGCTACTACTCCGACCCCGCCTGCTCCTGGTCCTGGGGAGCCGAGCCGGTGCTGCGAAGGCTGATGTGGGAGTTCGACGGGGAGCTCGACTTCATCTGGGTGATGGGCGGCCTCGCTCGCCGCTACGGCCGCGAGTATCGCGACGAGGAGGGGGCGATCGGGTCCGGGCCCGACTGTTACGCCGACCTGATGTCCCACTGGCTCAATGTATCCGGCGAGACGGGCATGCCCTGCGACCCGCGCCTTTGGACCGAGAACCACATCGTCAGCACCTACCCGGCCTGCATCGCGGTCGAGGCCGCTTCGGAGCAGGGCTGGGAGGCCGGCTACCGCTACCTGCGGCGGGTTCGCGAGGGACTGATGTTCGAGCGGCGAAAGCTCGACAACCCGAGCGCCCTGCTGGCCGAGGCCGGCCCGGCGGGGATCGACACCGGCCGCTTCGAGGTCGCGCTCGGCTCTCACGGCCCGGTCGAGGCGCTCAGCGACCACATCGACGAGGTGCGGGCGATTCCCGAGGCGGCGCGCGCGGCGGGCAAGCTCAGCCACACCGAGGGTCGGGAGCGGCTCTCCTTCCCCTCGGCGGTCTTCCTCGGCGGCGACGGCGTCCGCCACGGGGTCTGGGGCTGGCAGCCGCTGGAGGCCTACCGCGAGGCGGCGCTCGCCACGGGGGCGAGCCAGGTCAACAACGGTCCCATGGCGCCCCTCGACGCGGTGGCGCGCTTCGGCCGCATCGCCACCCGCGAGGCCGAAGTCCTCGGCCAGAGCGCCGGCCCACCGACCTGCGCCGAGCTCTGGCGCCTCGCCGCCGAGCACAGGCTGCGCCCAATCCGAGCGCTGACCGGGACGATGTGGGAGGCGGCGTAGCGTTCAGGCGCCGCTGGGCCACGCTGTGCGGTAGTGCACTTTCCTCTCGCCACTAACTGCCCGGCCGACTCGCTGCGCCTTGGGGTAGTAGCGACGAAGGAGGTCGAGCGCAGCGCTCTCTGAATCTGCCGCAACAACGCAACAGAAACCGCAACCGAGGTTAAAGACTTCGCGCATCTCCTCATTCGAGACCTCCCCAAGTTCCTGAATCAAATGAAAGATCGGATGGACTTGAAGCGGGTTGTCAATCTCATATCCGACATCAGCGTGCAACCGGAGCAGATTGTCGAAGCCCTCCGACGTGATGTGCGCGAGACCATGAACCTCAACCTCCGACTCGAGCAGCTCGAGCACTGGCTTCACGTAGATCTCAGTTGGCTCGATAAGGGTCTCCCCCAAGGTCGTACCGAGCCGACCTTCGGGATCTTGATCTAGAGGCAAGTTGTCCAGCGTTTCTCTTGCAAGTGAGTAGCCATTGGCATGGAGTCCACTTGACGGGAGACCGATAACCGCATCTCCCGGCTGAATGCTCTCCCCGGTCAAGATCTCATTTAGCTGCACAATGCCAAAGCATGCGCCGGCCAAGTCGAATCCGCGAACCATCTCACCAAGCTGCGCAAGCTCGCCACCAGGGATCTCGATACCTGCCTTTTCTGCTCCTTTTCGAAGGCCGATGCCTATCTGACGCTCCCTTGCGGGATCAGCTGTTTCGACGGCGAGATAGTCGAGCATGGCGAGAGGCCTTGCACCCAAGCACAGGACATCATTGACATTCATCGCCACGCAGTCGATGCCGACGGTGTCGAATCGGTTGAGCTGCTCCGCGATCAGGAGCTTGGTGCCCACCCCATCAGCAGACAGCGCGATCCCTAGATTGTTCCCAATTGAAATGACGTTGGCGAAGTGGCCGCTCTTAAGAGCCTGACGGGACTCGAAGGAATCAGAGAGAGGCTTTAGCTGCCCAACCAAAGCTTCCACCGCAGTGCCAGCGAGATCCTGATTGACGCCAGCGCGAGAGTATGCGGCAGAGGTTTTGCTCATCGGATGCGAAGTGCCTTAGTCGGCACGGAACTTTGTTGGAGTCCGATCAAAGTCGCGGCATGCTCGCAAAAAATCTTTCACGGACAGGAACAAATCTACAGCGCCGACGCGACGTCCCCACGAGTCCGAGAGAACCTTAGTGGAGCTCTCTTGGTCGAAAAGAAGAACGGACGAAAATCCATCGACTAACGCCGGAGTATCTGTGGAACAACGACAAACGCTGTCCAGCTGGTCTTTGAAATATGCGTGAGAGCAGGCAACTCCAAGTCAATTCCAAGTTTCTCCAAGATTTGGATTTGACGGCCATCGCGATGTAATCGACCCCGACCGTGTAGAACCGACCCAGCTCTCGGACCACGAGCTTGATCCCGCCGCCGTCGGTGGATAGCGCAACCCCGGCCCCCTCGTCGATCCGGATAACGCTCGCGTAGTGGCCGGGCAGGGGCACCTGGGCCGAGGCTAGCCCCGCTCACGCGGTCGATTCTCCCAGGCGCTCCGGCAGGCCCGGAGTCGGCTCGCTGCCCGGAAGCTCATAGGAGCGAACGATGAAACGGCCGAGGAGCGGTACGGCGAAGGAGTACTTGCCAAGCCGGTTCTTGTAGATCATCCCCCGCTCGGAGAGGCTGGCCAGCATCTGATTGGCGTGACTCGGCGAAAACGCCTTTGGCAGAACGGCCTTTGCCTTCTCGGTCAGTTCGAGGATCGTGAATTCCTCGTCGGGGCGGTCGAGCTGGGCCACGACCCAGAGCAGTTCCCGCTGCCGATCGGTGATCCTCGCCCAGCGCCCGGCGAAGAAGTCGGCGTCGAGCTTGCGCTGGATCGCCTCGACGGGGACGACCTTCGTCTCTTCGTCGACATGCTGCCTGATGAAGACGTCATAGACCTCGCGGCAGATGAACTGGATGAAGTAGGGATAGCCCGAGGACTCCTCGACGATGACCTCGACGGATTCCGGCGTGAGCTTCACCGGACATCCCGCGTCCTCGATCGGCTTGACGATCGCTTCCCTGCTCTGGTCGTCGGTCAGCTTGGTCAACGTCATCACCCGGAACATGCGCTCCGCGAAGGTGCGAGCGTCGACGAGTTTCGGGAATAGGGTCGGCAGGCCGGCGAGAACCAGCATGAAGGGAATGCCCTTCCTCTGGATCGACTGAAAGACGTCGAGCAGAACCGAGAGCGGGAACTGTTCCTTGGCGGCGTGGTCGGAGAGGTTCTGAGCCTCGTCGTAGGCGAAGATCACGCGGGCGTCGCCCTGCTCTCGCAGGCCTTCCCAGGCGAATTCGAGCGTCGCCTTGATCTTGTCGGCGGTCAGCCCCGGCGTCCGCTCGTAGACCCCCACCAGGACCTCGTGCGACAGCGGCACCTCCTCTGACTCGGGAGGGCTGGCGAAGCCCACCCCCGATCGAGGTGATGGATCGGCGACGGTCACCGACGAGGTGATCAAGGCGAGGTCGGCCAGCAGCCGTTCGGCCAGCGCGGTCTCGCTGATGGTCGCCGACTCCGAGAGATCCGCGGTCGCCCAGAGCCAGCCCCGCTGAATCGCCCGCGGCTTGAACGTCTCCAGCAGGACCGTCTTCCCGACTCCCCGCAATCCCGTCAAGACCAGGTTCTCAAGGATGTCGCCCTGGGTCAGGAGTCGATCGAATTCGTCGTACTCCCGTCCCCGACCGGCGAGGCACGGCGGCATGTGCCCCGCTCCGGGGCGGTAGGGATTCTCGAAGTCGGGCGAATTCACAGCCACCAAGCCTCCTGGCTAAATTAAGTCAACGAGCTAAATTTAGCAGCTCAACTACTGCGCAGCTTAGCGAGCACCAGGGCCGCCAGCGCGGCCCGGTAGGCCGCGTAGGGCCACAGCGCCCGGTCGCGCTCCACCAGGCCGATCAGGCGCTGCGAGGCGAGGGTGGAGGCAAAGGAGCTGGCCGCGCCGAGCGCCAGCGAGCGGCGCAGCTCCGGCGTCGTGCCGCGGCGAGCGAGGCGGACGCCCTTCAGCGCGGTGGCGCCGACGATGATCGGCAGCGCCACCGTGCGCGAGAGCAGGTTGGCCTGGTCGCGGGAGAAGCGACGCCAGCGCGCCGCCGCCAGGGTGACGCCGTTGCGCGAGACGCCGGGGGCCAGCGCCGCCGCCTGGGCGAGGCCGAGGGCAAGGCCGTCGGCGGGGGTGGCGTCGCCGCGACCGCGCGACTGGGGTCGGGTGTCGGCGACCAGCATCGCCGCCGCCCCCGCCAGCAGGCCGTAGGCGGTCGCCCGCGGCCCGCCCAGCCGCCGCTCGATCGGCCGCTCCAGCGTGTAGCCGACCACCGCGGCGGGCAGGAAGGAGAGGCCGAGGACCAGTGCCCGCGGGCGGTCGAACTCGGCGCAGCTCCTCGGCGATCACCCGCCGCTGGCCGATCAGCAGGGCCGCCGCGGCGCCGGCGTGCAGCGCCACCTCGAAGCTCTTGCGCACCTCGGGGTCGATCGACTCCCAGTCCCAGCCGGCCAGCCAGGGGACGAGGACGATGTGGGCCGAGCTGGAGACCGGCAGCAGCTCCGCCGGGCCCTGGACCACCCCCAGCGCCACCGCCCGCCGGGCCGGGATCGAGCGCCGCGCGAGGCGCCTTCCTCTCGAAGCGAGAGCCTCGGGCCACTCAGCCCGCCGTGCCGCCGGTGCCGGCGGTCTCCGGTGAGGGCTCGCCCTCTCCCTCGCCGGTCCCACCTCCGCGTCGCCGCCTCACCACCGCGTAGACGATCAGCCCGACGATCGCCGCGACCACCAGGTAGTCGAGCACCTGGAGGTGGTGGCGCCACTGTTCCCAGTTGTCGCCGACCGCCCGCCCGATCAGGGCGAAGCCGAGCACCCAGGGCAGCGAGCCGAGCGCGGTCAGCCAGGTGAAGCGCCAGAACGGCATCTTCGCCACCCCCGCCGGCAGCGAGATGAAGGCGCGCACCAGGGGCAGCAGGCGGGCGAAGAAGACGGTGGCGTCGCCGTGGCGCTTGAACCAGTTGTCGACCCAGGCCAGCCGCGACGGGCTGAGGTGGATCAGCGGTTTCGTCTCCAGCAGGTCGATGCGGCCGTAGTAGCCGATCGCGTAGGTGAGCCAGGAGCCCGCCATGTTGCCGGCGAGGCCCGCCAGGGTGACGCCGATCAGCGTCTGGTCCCCGTTGGAGACGTTGAAGCCGGCGAACAGCATCACCGCCTCGCTGGGGATCGGGATGCAGGCGCTGCCGGCCGCCATCAGCAGGAAGACGCCGGCCAGCCCGGTGTCGTTGATCACGTTGACGCAGAAGTCGACGATCGGGCCGGTCAGGTCGGCGTAGAGAAATGGGTTCAGCATCGGGAGAGATGCGTGATCCTAGAGCGTCAGCCTCTAAACTCGACCCGGCCCATGAGCCGGTTGAACCACCCCGTCTATCGCAACCGGGTCCTGCAGGTGGCTGCCGACGCGGTGCTCCTGACGCTCGCCTTCTACCTCGCCTTCCGGCTGCGCTTCCTCGACGACCCGCACGGGCTGCCGCACCGCTACGAGCTGCTGTTCGCCCAGTCGGTCGGCTTCGTCGTCGTCGGCAAGCTGATCGTCTTCGCCGCCTTCGGGCTCTACCAGAAGTGGTGGCGCTACGTCAGCGGCCGCGACTTCCTGCTGATCCTCCGCGCCGTCGCCGTCTCCAGCGCGATCCTGGTCGTCGTCTTCGCCGTCGCGCGGCCCTTCAAGCACAGCCTGCCGCGCTCGGTCGAGGTGATCGACTTCGTGCTGACGATGCTGCTGATCGCCGGCGCCCGGCTGGCGGTGCGGCTGATCGTCGAGCGCCCCTCGCGCGGCGCCCGCCTGCCCAAGCACGAGGTGCTGGTGATCGGCGCCGGCTCCGGCGGGCAGATGGTCGTCCGCGAGCTGCAGCTCAACCCCAACCTCGGCGCCACCGCGATCGGCTTCGTCGACGACGACCCGCGCAAGCGGGGGATGCGGATGCTGGGCCTGAAGGTGCTCGGCTCGACCAAGCAGATCGCGACGATCCTCGACGAGACCGAGCCCGACGAGGTGGTGATCGCGATCCCCTCGGCGCCGGGCACCCTGCGCGGCCAGGTCGTCGCCGCCTGCCGCGAGCGCGAGATCCGCGTCCGCACCCTGCCGACCGTCTTCGAGCTGCTGCGCGGCGGCGTCCAGCTCAACAAGCAGCTGCGCGAGGTCCAGGTCGAGGACGTGCTCGGGCGCGACCCGATCGTGGTCGAGCTGGACCGGGTCGGCGCCTACCTGCGCGACCGGATCGTCCTCGTCACCGGCGCCGGCGGCTCGATCGGCTCCGAGCTCTGCCGCCAGATCGCCCGCGTCGGCCCGCGGCTGCTGGTGATGGTCGACCACGCCGAGGACAACCTCTTCGAGATCGACCGCGAGATGGTCGAGGAGCGCCACTTCACCAACGTCGAGTCGGTGCTCGCCGACTGCAAGGAGCCGCACCGGATGCTGGAGATGATGCAGCGCTTCAAGCCCAGCGTCGTCTTCCACGCCGCCGCCTACAAGCACGTGCCGCTGATGGAGGCCAACCCGCTGGAGGCGGTCCGCAACAACGCGATCGCGACCCGGATCACGGCCGAGACCGCGGCGGCCTCCAAGGTCGAGCGCTTCGTCCTGATCTCGACCGACAAGGCGGTCAACCCGCAGACCGTGATGGGCGCCTCCAAGGCGATGGCCGAGTGGATCGTCGAGGCGGCCGGGCACCGGCACCCCGGCACCCGCTTCGCCTCGCGTCCGCTTCGGCAACGTGCTCGCCTCCTCGGGCAGCGTGGTGCCGATCTTCCGCAGCCAGATCGAGCGCGGCGGCCCGGTCACCGTCACCCACCCGGAGATGACCCGCTACTTCATGACCATCCCCGAGGCGGTGCAGCTGGTGATCCAGGCCGGGGACATCGGCGCCGGCAAGGGCGAGGTCTTCGTCCTCGACATGGGCGAGCCGGTGAAGATCGTCGACCTCGCCCACAACATGATCCGCCTCGCCGGCTATGAGCCCGAGCGCGACATCGCGGTCGAGTTCACCCAGCCGCGCCCCGGGGAGAAGCTGCACGAGGAGCTGTTCGGCGGCGGCGGAGAAGGTGCAGCCGACCGCGGCGAAACGGATCCACCGGGCGGTGCGCGAAGGTGCCGCTCGACTCCGAGTGGGTCGAGTCGACCCTGAATTCGCTCGAACACCTGGTGATGGCCGGCGACGAGGCTAATTTGGCCGAGCGAGTGGTCGAGCTGATCGCCGCACCGGGCGGCGACGCCGCGACGGTCGTCTACGACGAGTAGCCTCTCGCAGCCCCTTGCTGAGGCTGATCGAACAAATCGGCTCCTTCGCCGGCCTGGCCGCGTTCCTCGGCCTCGCCGTCTTCGCGCTGCTGTCGTTCGCCCACGGGCGGGACATCCGGCGGCTGCGCGAGTGGGCCGGCTCGGCGCCCGAGCGCGACGCCGAGCGCAAGGAGACGACCTCGGCGGTGGCCGCGCAACGGGCCGAGGAGCTGCGGCGGCTGGAGGAGAGCGCGCACGGCCGAGCAGGTGGCCGTCAGCCGCCGCGAGGAACGGCGCAAGCGCCGCGAGGCGGGGCTGCCCGAACTGACCCGGCGCGAACGGCTGCGCGAGCGGACCGCCGGCTTCGGCGAGCGGCTGGCCGAACCGCGCTACCTGGCCGCGATCTTCGTCGTCGTGATCGCGATCGGCGGCGGCGTCGCCTACCTGGTGACGCGGGGATCGGCGGGCGGCGGCGGGCATGGCGAGCAGGCGGCGGCGAAGATGCAGCCCAGCGAAGTCGAGGTGACGGTGCTGAACGGCACCGCCGTGCCCGGGCTGGCGGCGACCTACGGCGACAAGGTCGAGGGCAAGGGATTCAAGCTCGGCGCGGTCACCAACAGCAGCTCCAGCTTCTCCGAAAGCGTCGTCATGTTCGGCCGCGGGCACGCGCGGGAAGCGCGGCGGGTCGCCAGGGAGCTGGGGATCTCGAAGCTTCAGCTGATGACCGGCGAAATCGAATCCGCCGCGGCCGGGGCGAACGTCGCGCTGATCGTCGGCGAGGACAATGCGGCGGAACCGGGGTAGGCCTCCCGCGAGCGCGGCCGCCCTCGTCTTCGCACTGCTCGTCCTCGCCACCGTCGCCGCCTTCGCCTGGGCGCAGCGGCTGAAGCGGGACCCGCTGGTTCTCGACCGGGTCACCTTCGGCACTCCCGCCAGCCGCGGCTTCACCCCCAACCGCGACTGCCGCTTCGACCGCGAGCGGATCCGCTTCCGGGTGACGCAGTCCGACCACGCCACGGTGCAGGTGGTGAAGCCCGGGGGGAAGGTGGTTATCACCCTCGCCCGCGACCGCTTCCTCAAGCGGTACCACTTCTTCACCTTCTACTGGGACGGCCGCAGCCGCGAAGACGGGATCGCGCCGCGGGGCCGCTACAAGCTGCGGGTCAAACTACAGGGCCAGGAAAGAACCCTGGTCACCCCCGGCTCGATCCGGCTGCACCGGGCCAAAAGGCGGGCCTCCGACGCCTGCGCGACCGGCTCCAGGGGCGGGCCTTGAGCGACCTGTTGGCGGGGGCGGGGGTCCTCGCCGCGGCCGGGGCGAGCGCCGCCTCGATCCTGCTGCCGGCCGGCCGCTGGCGCTCGGCGGCGATGCTGCTCGCGATCGCGCTCTTCCCGATCCTCATCCTCGGCGATCAGTGGCACACCACCCAGATCGTCGATCTGCGCCACGACACCGGCCGGATCGCCGCCCTGCTCACGATCGGAGTGGCAGCGGTCGCCGCACTCGCCTATCTCTTCCGCCGCTGGCCGTGGCTGATGCCCCTGGCCATTCTCCTCGCCCTTCCCTTCCGCATACCGCTCCACGCTGGCGGAGACACGGCGAACCTGCTGGTGCCGCTGTACCTGGTGATCGCTGGAGCAGTCGTCGCGGTCTTGATTCGGGACTGGAACGCCTATCCAGCGGGTGGCGCGGTGGCGGGGGACCCCCGCGGAGCGGAGGACGCGGAGCGTCCGAGCACCGTGGGGGTGGCCGCCGCGACAGGACCCGCTGGCCAGGCCGCCCGCTGGCTGCCCCGAATCCTGGCCGCCGCGGTGGTTCTGTACGCGGTTCAGACGGTGTACTCAAGCGATTTCTCTAAAGGGCTTCAGAACGTTTGCTTCTTCTTGGTGCCTTTCACGGTGGCTTACGGATTGCTGAGCGACGTCCGGTGGGATCGGAAGCTGCTGACGTGGGCGCTGGTCGTTATCGGAGTCGAGGCTGCTGTGTTCGTGCTGATCGGGAGTGTGGAGTACGTGACGCGGAGCTTGTTCTGGAACGACCAGGTGATTCGGTCCAATGAATTCCACACTTACTTTCGGGTGAACTCGGTTTTCTGGGACCCGAACGTGTACGGGCGGTACCTGTCGTTAGTGATCGTGGTGGCTATGGCGGCGCTGCTGTGGGTGAAGGAACGCCGCGCGTTCGCCCTGCTGACGGTGCTGGTGGCGATCCTCTGGTTCGGGCTGGCGCTGACGTTCTCCCAGTCCAGCTTCGTCGCCCTGCTGGCGGGGCTCGCCGTCCTGGCGGCGCTGCGGTGGAGCTGGAGATGGACCCTGGCGGCGGTCGCCGTCGGCGCCGTCGGCGCGATCCTCGTCGTCCTCCTGGTCGGCGGCTCGGGAAAGATCCGGCTCAACATCGACACCAGTGGCCGCGCCAACCTGGTCTCGGGCGGCATCGACCTCTTCTCCGAACGCCCGCTACAGGGGTATGGCTCGGGCTCCTTCCAGCACGCCTACCGCGACCACGCCGCCAACAAGGACGTCCCGGTCTCCATATCCCACACCGAGCCGGTGACCATCGCCGCCGAGCAGGGCCTATTGGGCCTCACTCTCTACCTGGCCTTAATCGCTGTCGCGCTATGGACGATGGCATCCAGCCTGTTCGCCTCTCGCGCGGGACCCGCGCGCCAGGCGATCCTGGCCGCCTTCGTCGCACTGCTCGTCCACACCATGGCCTACGCGGGGTTCTTCGAGGACCCGATCACCTGGGTGCTGCTTGCCGTCGGTGCCTCGCTGGCTGTCGCGCCGGCGGTCCGCGACTCCACGTAGGCTCGCGCCGTGTCGGGCTACCTCCGCCGCCTCGCGACGACCGGCGCCGCCTACACGGCGGCGAGCATCCTCTCGAAGGTCATCGCGGTCGTCCTGCTGCCGCTCTACACGCGCTACCTGACGCCCGCCGACTACGGCGTCGCCGAGGTGATGTTCGCGGCGGTGGTCTCGGCCAGCATCGTCGTCCGCCTCGGCCTGATCGAGGCCCTGCTGCGCTTCTACTATCGCGACGACGAGGATCCCGACCGCGTCGTCTCCAGCTCGTTCGCGGCGCTGTTCTGGTTCGCGACGCTCGCCGCGCTGGTCGCGCTGCCCCTGGCCACGCCGATCTCCGAAGCCCTGCTCGACCGGCCCGCCCCCGGCCTCGCCCGGATCTCGATCGGCGGCCTCTGGGTGCTGACGATGTTCGAGTTCCTGCTGACGCTGTTCCGGCTGGAGGAGCGGGCGCGGGCCTTCTTCGTCACCACGATCCTCAACGTGGTGGCAACGATCGGGCTGACCGTGGTGCTCGTCGTCGGCGCCGGCGAGGGCGCCCGCGGCCTGCTCCTCGGCAGCTACGGCGCCGGCGCCGCCTTCGTGCTCGGCCTGATCGTCGTCCAGCGGCGCCGCCTCTCGCTCCGCTTCGACGGCGGCCTGATGCGGCGGCTGCTGCGGTTCGGGCTGCCGACGATGCCGGCCGAGGCGTCGCTGTACCTGCTCAACTTCGTCGACCGGGTCATCATCCTGCGCTCCCTCGGCGCCGCCGAGGCGGGGCTCTACTCGCTGGCGGTCAAGTTCGCCCAGGCGGTCAACGTCCTCGTACGCGGCTTCCAGCTCGCCTGGCCCCCGCTCGCCTACTCGATTCGCGAGGACGGCGAGGCTCGCCGCGTCTACGCGACCGTCGTCACCCTCTTCGTCGCCGGCTGCGCCTTCGTCGTCACCGGCATGTGGCTGCTCTCGCGCTGGATCGTCCGTGCCCTCGCCGCTCCGGAGTTCTTCGGCTCCTACAAGGCGATCGGCCTGATCTCCACCGCGGTCACCCTCTACGCCCTCTACATGGTGCTGGTCGTGATCCTCGGCCGAACCGGCCGCACCGAGTTCAACCTCCCGGCGACGCTCGCCGCCCTCGCCGCCAACGTCGCCCTCAACCTGATCCTGGTGCCGCCGCTGGGGATAGTCGGCGCCGGCCTGGCCCTGGTCGCTTCCTACCTCGTCGTGCTGGCGCTGATGTACGGGTTCACGCAGCGGCTCTTCCCGGTTCCCTACCAGTGGGGCCGCCTCGCCCGGGTCGTCTTCACCTCGGCCGCTCTGGTCGGCGCGGGCGAGCTGCTGATGCCGACCTCCGGGCCCGCCGGCCTGCTCGGCCGCTGCGCATTCCTCACCGCCTACCCGCTCGCCCTTCTTGCCAGCGGCTTCTTCACCGCGGGCGAGCGAGCCTGGCTGGCACGACTTCGCCACCCCGGCGAGCTCGCCACCCAGCTGAGTGCCCTGCGCGCCGAGCCCACCGCCGTCGACGGCGGCATCCCCGAGGCCTACGAGGCGGAGTTCCGAGACGAAGACGCGCGTCTTTAGAGAGCCAGCCTCAAAACCCCGCGGCTGACTCTCACTCGGGCGTATGCGATGGGGAAAGGGATTCGGCAGAGATGGTCTCTTGCAAAGATGAGCCTGTGATGGACGAACTGATCAGAGCGACGGACGTGGAGCCCTTGAAGGGGCACTGGATTCGCGTCACTTTTTCAGACGGAGCTGTAATGGAGATAGACGTCAGCGACTTGCTGTCGCGCGGTGGAGTATTCGCCCCGATTCGGGACGACCGGGGGATTTTCGAGCGGGTGCGGGTGAACCCCCAAAGTCGGACGGTGGAATGGCCGGGAGAAGTGGACATCGATCCCGACGTTCTCTACGGTCGTTTCGAGTCGGTTTCCGGAACTCGCTACGGGCGCCGGCTTATCAAGGCCCCAACCGCGTCAGCGGTCTGAGCGACCCGCTCGGTCCCTGAGGCTTTCCCCCCTCCCGGGAAACAGCGCCTGGCGTGCGTGGGCCCTGTAGACGCGGGCCGGCTGGTTCGGGAGGACGGTGGCGGCGAGGGCTCGGAGGGCGTAGGCCCAGGCGGTGAGGACGCGGACCGCCAGCGCCGCCGCCGGGCCGTGGTGCTTGCGCATGTAGAGGTCGCGGTTGCGGTGGAATTCGACGATTCGGGGCAGGCCGCTGGCGAGGTCGGTGGAGAGCTGGTCGTGGTGAACCGCGGTGGCGGCGGGGACGAAGAGCGAGTGCCAACCGGCCTCGGCCAGCCGCTTGGCGAAGTCGCACTCGTCGTAGTAGACGAAGAAGTCGGGGTCCAGGTAGCCGACTGCCGCCGCCGCCTCGCGGCGCACCATCAGTGCGCTCGACTGCGCCCAGTCCACCCGCCGCGTCCGCGAGCCCCGGCTCTGCACGGTGAGCCGGCGGTGCAGGAAGAGCGCCCCGGCGAGGGCGGTCCCGACGCCCGGGAAGCGCCAGGCGCAGGGGACCGCGCCGCCGCCGGAGTCGAGCAGTTGCGGCCCCGCCGCGCCCGCTTTCGGGTCCGCGTCGAGCGCGGCGATCAGCGCCGCCGCCGCGCCCGGTCCCAGCTCGGAGTCCTCGTTCAGCAGCAGGCAGTAGCGGCCGCTCGCCTCCCGCATCAGGGTCGAGTCGTTCTCGGCCTTGCCGGCCCGCCGCTCCAGCGCGATCAGGCGGACATCGCCCCCCAGCGCCCGCACCGCCTCGGCCGAGCCGTCGTCCGACGCGTTGTCGAGGACCAGGACCTCGCGCCGCACCGCCGCCGGGTGGGTGCGGGCGATCGCCGCCAGGCAGGCGAGCAGCAGCTCGCGGCCGTTCGTGTTCACGACGCAGTAGGAGAGCGTGGGCGGCAAGCGGGTCACGATAATCCCCAGCGCCCGATGCGAGTGCAGCTCGTCGACCCCTCGGCGTTCACGCCGCCCTACGACCGCGCCCTGGCCGCGGCCCTCGCCCGCGCGGGCGCCGAGGTCGAGCTGGCGACCACGCGCTTCCTCTACGGGCCGGTGCCCGCGGCGGAGGGCTACCGGGTGAGCGAGCGCTTCTACCGCCGCAGCGCCCGTCGCGGCCTCGACGCCCGCGCCCGGGTCCCCTTCAAGCTGGCCGAGCACATCGGCGACATGCTGCGCTTCCGCCGCGACGCCGACGCCGACGTCGTCCACTACCAGTGGCTGACCGTCCCGGCGCTCGACGCCCGCCTGCTCCCCAGGCTGCGCCCCCGGGTGATGACCGCCCACTACATCCTGCCCCCGCGCCCGAGCCGGCGCCAGCTCGCCTCCGCGCGTGCCGTCTTCGGCCGAATGGACGCCGTCGTCGCCCACTCCGAGCACAGCGCCGCCCGCCTGCGCGAGGAGGTCGGCCTCGACGCCGCCCGGGTCCGCGTCGTCCCCCACGGCGCCTTCGACTACCTGACCCGCCTCCCCGAGGAGAAGCCGCTGCCGCCGGAGCTGGCCGGCGCCGAGGGGCCGGTCGTCCTCTCCTTCGGCCTGCTGCGCCCCTACAAGGGGATCGAGGCGCTGCTGGAGGCCTTCCGCCGCCTCGACGGCGCCGAGCTGTGGATCGCCGGCAACCCGCGGATGGAGGTCGAGCCGCTGCGCCGGCTGGCGGCGCGGGCGCCCGGGCGCGTCCGCTTCCTCACCCGCTTCGTCGAGGACGCCGAGATCCCGGCGATCTTCCGCCGCGCCGACGTCCTCGCCCTGCCCTACCTCGACGCCGAGCACTCCGGCGTCCTCTACACCGGCCTCGCCTTCGCCAAGCCGATGGTGCTGAGCGCGGTCGGCGGCTTCCCCGAGGTGGCGGCGACCGGCGCGGCGCGGCTGGTGCCCCCGGGCGACGCCGCCGCGCTCGCCGCCGCCCTGGCGGAGCTGGTCGGGGACGAGGACGCCCGCGCCGAGCTCTCGGCCGCCGCCGCCCGCGCCGCCGCCGGTCCCTTCTCCTGGGATGAGGCGGCGAGGCGCACCATCGCCCTCTACCGCGAGCTGATCGAGGCCCGCCGGTGATCGCGGTGGAGGTCCTCTTCTGGGTCTGCGCCGGGCTCATCGTCTACACCCACGCGGGCTACCCGCTGGTGCTGCGGGCCTTGGTCGGCCTGCGCCGCCGGCCGACCCTGCGCCCGGGCAGCTGGGAGGAGCCGCCCACCGTCTCGGTGATCGTCCCCGCCTACGACGAGGAGGAGGTGATCGCTGCCAAGGTCGCCAACGCCCTCGCCCTCGACTACCCGCGCGAGCGGCTGGAGCTGATCGTCGCCTCCGACGGCTCCTCCGACGCGACCGTCGAGCGCGCCCGCGCCGCCGGCGCCGACCTCGTCCTCGAGCTGGCCCCGGGCGGCAAGGTCGCCGCCCTCAACGCCGCGGTCGAGCGGGCCAGCGGCGAGCTGCTCGCCTTCTCCGACGCCAACAGCGCCTGGGAGCCGGACGCGCTGCTGCGCCTGATCGAGCCCTTCGCCGACCCCTCGGTCGGCTACGTCTGCGGGCAGGTGCGGTTCACCGACCCCGGCGGCGGCAACCTTGAGGGCGCCTACTGGCGCTACGAGATGGCGGTGCGGGAGCGCGAGTCGGCCCTGGGGGGCGTCACCGCCGGCAACGGCGCCATCTACGCGGTCCGCCGCGACGCCTACATCCCGCTCGCGCCCTCCGGCAGCCACGACCTCTCCTTCCCCTTCGAGCTGGCCAAGCGCGGCCTGCGCTCGCTGTACGTGCCCTGGGCGCGGGCCGAGGAGAAGATGGTGCCGACGCTGGAGGGGGAGCTCGCCCGCAAACGCAGGATGATGGCCGGGCTCTGGGACATCGTCGTCGGCGAAGGGATGCTCTCGCCCCGCGGCTACTCGCCGCTGTTCGCCTTCGAGCTGGCCTCCCACCGGGTGCTGCGCTACCTCAGCCCCCTGCTGCACCTGCTCGCCCTCGCCGCCAACCTCGCCCTGCTCGGCCGCGGCTGGGTCTACGCGGCGACCCTCGCCGCCCAGCTGGCGCTGATCGCGGCGGCCCTGCTCGGGCGCCGGCTGCCGCTGGCGCCGCTGCGGGCGGCGCGCTACTACGTGCTGACGACGGTCTCGATCGTCGCCGGCCTCTGGGATCGCTGGCGCCACGGGCCTGCGGGGCGCTGGGAGAAGGCGGAGGGGACCCGCTGATGCCGCGCCTCGCCGACCTCCTGATCGCATCGATCGCGCTCGTCGTGTTCTCGCCCTTCCTGCTGGCGGCGGCGATCGCGATCAAGCTCGGCAGCCCGGGCCCGGTCCTCTACCGGCAGCGCCGCGTCGGCCGCGGCGGGCGCGAGTTCGAGATGCTGAAGCTTCGCACGATGGTGCAGGGCTCCGACCCGGTTGGGGTCGGCACCGTCGTCACCCGCGAGGACCCCCGCGTCACCCGCGCCGGCCGCTTCCTGCGCCGCACCTCGCTCGACGAGGTGCCCAACCTGCTCAACGTGCTGCGCGGCGAGATGGCGATCGTCGGCCCCCGCCCGACGATCCCGGCCCAGGTCGACGACTACACCCCGCGCCAGCGTCGCCGCCACGACGTGCTCCCCGGGATCACCGGTTGGGCCCAGATCCAGGGCCGCGCAGGCATCCCCTGGGAGGAGCGGATCGAGCTCGACCTCGCCTACGTCGAACGCCGCTCCGTCGCCCTCGACCTCCGCATCCTGATCAAGACCGGCTGGCTGGTCGTCAGCGGTCAGGGCCTGGCGCCGGATTAGGGTTTCGGCATGAGCGAGAGGCCAAGGGTCAGCCTGCGGCGGTTCGAGCCCGGCGACGCGGCGGCGGTGCACCGCTGGTTCAACAACCCCGAGGCGACGGCGTCGCTGATGGAGCAGCGCGAGAGCTTCTCGATCGAGCAGGCCGAGGACTGGGAGCGGCGGGCGATGGACGACTCCGGCGAGGACCGCAAGTTCGCGATCGTGGTCGAGGGCTACGAGGAGCCGGTCGGCTTCACCGCGCTCTACGGCCTCTTCCGCCAGACGGCCCCCGAGCTGGGGGCGCTGATCGGCGACGACGTGCGCGGCAAGGGGGTCGGCCGGCGCGCCGAGGCGCTGACGATCGCCAGGGCCTTCGACGAGTACGGCGCCCACCGCGTCTACGGGCGGATCCCGGCGCGCAACGAGGTCGCGAAGCGGACTGTGGCCAGCCTCGGCTGGAGGCACGAGGGGACGATGCGCGGCCACCTGCGCCGCGACGGCGAGGCGGCCGACGATTGCGAGGTCTGGGGCGTGCTTCCGGACGAGTTCCGCGCCGCCGCCGCGGACCTCTTCGAGTGAGCGGCCGGGCGGCACGGGCCGAGCTGATCGCCGACCGCGGCGAGGCCGCCGCGAGCGGGGAGTTCTTCCGCTCCCGCCCCTTCCTCGACGCCGAGGGGGTCACCCACACGCTGCGGATCGAGGGCACCGACATCGAGCTGGTGGCGCCGCTGATCGTGCGGCCGATCGGCGACGGTCCCGAGCGCGACGCGATCTCCCCCTACGGCTATCCCGGCCTCGTCCCCTCCGCAAGCACTCGCACTTCCCGCCTCGATCCCGCCGCGGTCGACTTCTCGGCCACGGGGCTGGTCAGCGTCTTCGTCCGCCACCGGCTCGGCAGCCCGCCGCTGGCGGGAGCCACGGAGCGCAACGTCGTGCGGATCGCCGACCCGGCGCTGGCGCCGAAGAGCCGACCGACCGACCGCCGCCAGATCCGCCGCAACGCCGAGGCCGGCTACGAGCTGAGGCTCGTCCCGGGAGCCGAGACCGCCGCCGCCGAGCGAGCCGGCTTCCTCGACGTATACGAGCAGACGATGCGCCGCACCGCCGCCGCCGAGCGCTACCTCTTCGGCGCCGCCTACTTCGACCGCATCCTCGAAGCCGACAACGTCTGGCTGGCGCTCGCGAAGGCCCCCGACGGAGCGCTGGCGGCCGCCTCGATCGCCGCCGTCAGCGACGGCTTCCTCCACTACTACCTGAGCGGCACCGCCGACTCCCACCTGCGCGACTCGCCGATGAAGAACGTCCTCGCCGCCCTGGTCGACCTCTCGACCCAACTCAACCTCCCGCTGAACCTGGGCGGCGGCATAACCCCGGGCGACGCGCTGGAGGAATTCAAGCGAGGCTTCGCCAACCGCCACCAACCCTGGCAAACCTCAGAGCTGATCTGCGACCCCAAGAAGTACGACCTCCTAAGCAAGGACAAACCCTCCGGCCGCTTCTTCCCTACGTACCGAGCCAGCTAGGGCGATCCCGGGAGGGGTGGAGCGTCTTGTACTTTTTCGCCCCCCCAAACTCGGACGGCGGCAGCCGACGACGAAAAAGTTAAGCGAACCCCTCCCGGGATCGCCCCCTATTCGGCCGGTTCAGCCGGCGTAGGCCCGGTGAATTTGAACCCGGTCACCGGCTCGCCCCCGTACTTCCCCCAGGTTTCCTTGCCGAAATCGCGGATCGCGTCGAGGGTGATCGAGCCCTTGTAGGTGGGGCAGCCGATCAGGTTGGTCCAGGTGGTCGCCGCGACCTCGTAGTGCATCCTGTCGTTCGGGAAGAGCAGCGTCGCCCCGTACATCGTGTCGTAGAGGCCCTTCAGCATCAGCTGGTCTTTTTCCGGCAGGTCCGGCGAGTACTGGATCTCCATCCGCCCGTGCTCGAGCGAGTGGACGAAGTCGATTTCGGCCGGCGTTTCGGTGTAGGCGCCGTCGGCTTGCTGGAAGGGGGGTTCGACGTGGGAGCCGGAGGTCGGCGGGTTCGTCTTGTATTCGGGCCGGTGGGCGGTCTGCGGGATGTGTTCGTGGCCCTCGTCCGGAAGTTTCAGGCGCAGGTCGCAGCCGGCCTTCTTCGCCGCCGCGGCGAGGTTGGAGACCTTCAGCGGCGGCGGCGCGGTGCCCGGCCGTTCGTCCGGCGTGATCCCGTTGGTCGAGCCGATCGAGGTGTCGAGGTTGATGTGGGCGTCGCCGTTGGCGGAGCTGTCGCCGCCGCCGCTGGCGAGGACGATCACCACCACCGCGATTGCCAGCACCGCGACAGCCGCGACCGAGTAGCCGACGATCAGCCGCGAGCGGTTGCCGCTCTCGGCCTCTTCGGCTTCCAGCCGTTCCTGGCGCAGGCGCTCCCTCTTCTCCCGATCTGCCTTTCCCATCGATCCGCCAGCTTAGTCGCCGCCACTCGTCAATGTGGTCGCGTCGCCGCGGACCCGCTCCCAGGGCCGCGACGCGCGCAGCGCCCCCAGCACCGCGCGCGTCGCCGGCGCCCGGTTGAGCGCATAGAAGTGGATGCCCGGCGCCCCCGCTATCAGCAGCTCCGCGCACTGCTGGGAGGCGTAGGCGACGCCCAGCTCGAACTCCCGCTCGGGGTCCCCGCCGGCGGCCGCGAAGGCGGCCTCCAGCGGCGCCGGGATCGAGGCGTCGCAGAGCTCGCAGATCCGCTTCGTCTGGGCGAAGCTGGCGACCGGGATCACCCCGGCCAGGATCGGCACCTCGATCCCCCGCGCCCTCGCCGCGCGCACGAAGTCGAAGTAGACCTGGTTGTCGAAGAAGAGCTGGGTGATGAGGAAGCTCGCCCCGGACTCGACCTTGGTCTTCAGGTAGCTGAGGTCGGTCTCGAGGTCGGGCGCCTCGGGGTGCACCTCGGGGAAGCAGGCGCCGCCGATCGCGAAGCTCCAGCCGGCGGAGACGAACTCCGCCAGCTCGGCGGCGCTGCCGAGCCCGCCCTCGGGCTGGACGAAGTCCTCCTGCCCGCGCGGCGGGTCGCCGCGCAGGGCGAACACGTTCTCGATCCCCGCCGCCTCGATCCGGTCCAGGGTCGCCGCCAGCCCCTCCCTCGTCTCGCCGACGCAGCTGAGGTGCGCCATCGTCTCGTAGCCGAGCTCGTCCTTCAGCGCCGCGGTGATCTCCACGGTGCCGTCGCGGGTCGACCCGCCGGCGCCGTAGGTGACCGAGACGAAGTCGGGGTCGAGCGGCCGCAGCTCGTGCGCGGTCGCGTAGAGCTGGGCTGTCGCCTCCTCGGTCTTGGGTGGGAAGAACTCGACCGAGAAGGTCGGCCGCCGTGCCCCGATCAGCTCGTCGATTCGCATCCGCGCAGGGTAACCGCGCCGGGCGCAGGTCGTCCCCTCGCCTTTACTCCGGAGTTTGCGGGAACGACGCCTGGGCACCCCTGGCGCGCCGACTCGGCAGGCGCTAAGTTCGCATTGCGACCGGGAGAGACCCGGTCCCCGCGGAAGCCAAGCGGGGCAAGGTCTCGAAGGTGGCGCGACGAGCTTCTAAACGCGAAGGCTACGCGTGAGGCAGGCGACGAGCGTCATCCCCGGTCCGTTTTCGTGCGGGGGCACGTCCGACCCGGCGCCTAGCGTTCGTCCCGGCCCTGGGAGACCTGCCCTCCCCGGCCCGCGACCGGGGCGCCCCGCACCGGGAGTCGGGTGTCGCCGGCGAACCCCGTGAGCCCTCGCCGCGACCTAGCCCGCCCGCTCCCTCCTGCCGCACCCGCGCTGTGAGAGGATGGCCGCGATGGGAGGGGAAGTTCGCTACGAGCGAGTTGGCGCCGCCGCCGTCCTCACCATCGACCGGCCGCGGCGGCGCAACGCGATCGACGCCGCCGCCGCCGAGCTGTTCCGCCAGGCGCTGGTCGAGTTCGAGGCCGACTCCGGCGCCCGGGTGCTCGTCCTCACCGGCGCCGGCGGAGTCGCCTTCTGCGCCGGCGCCGACCTCAAGGCGATGGACCTCGACGTCGGGCATCCCGACGGCCCGATGGGGCCGACCCGCCTCACCCCGTCCAAGCCGGCGATCGCCGCCGTCGACGGCTGGTGCCTGGCCGGCGGGGTCGAGCTGGCGCTCTGGTGCGACCTGCGGATCGCCACCCCTGGCTCCACCTTCGGCCTCTTCGAGCGCCGCTGGGGGGTGCCGCTGATCGACGGCGGGACCCAGCGCCTGCCGCGCGTCCTCGGCATGGGCCGGGCGCTGGAGCTGATCCTCACCGGCCGCCCGGTGGAGGCCGAGGAGGCGCTGCGGATCGGCCTCGTCAACGAGGTGGTCGCCCCCGGCGCCCACCTGGAGCGGGCGCTGGAGCTGGCCGAGCGCATCGCCGGCTTCCCGCAGGAGACGCTGCTCGCCGACCGCCGCGCCGCGATCGAGGGGTTCGGCCTGCCCCTTGCCGAGGGGCTCGAGCTGGAGCGCCGCGGCGGCCTCGAGGTGCTGGAGGTCGCCGCCCGCGGCGCCGCCCGCTTCGCCGCCGGCGAGGGCCGCCACGGCGAGGGCGTCTGAGCCCGCCTCAGGGTTGGCCGGCGACGCGGCGCATCTCGTCCTCGGCGGCCTCCGCGCCCAGGTAGGGCATCAGCACCGCGTAGAGCAGGTCGGGAAGGATCCGCCGCAGTTCCGGGCCGCGGCCGGCCCGCACCTCGTCGAAGATCATCGAGGTGGCGCCGCCGATCGCGAAGCCGGCGGTGTCGTCGGGCAGCTCGGCGCCCCGTGGCGAGGCGGCCCGCCCTTCCTCCAGGAAGTAGGTGAAGCGGCCAAGCGCCGCCCGGTAGCGGATCCTCGCGTCCTCGCCGACGGCGGTCACCTCGATCATCGCCATCCGCGCGATGTCGGCCTCGCTGGCGAGGAGGTCGACCAGGGCGCGCAGGCCGGCGGCGATGCGATCGGGCCAGGGCTGCCCGACGGTGCTCTCGAAGGCGGTGGAGACGTGGGCGAGCAGGACGTCGATCACCGCGTCGTAGGCCTCCAGGAAGCAGGCCTCCTTGTCGGCGAAGGCCTCCTCGAAGGTCTCGCGGCTGAGCTCCGCCGCCGCGACCACGTCGTCGACGGTGGTCGCCTCATAGCCCTTGGCGGCGGCGGAGCGGACCATCGCCTCCAGAAGTCGCTCTCGCTCCGAGCGCACCGCGTAGGCCTTCGGCAGCGGTTGGCTCGTACCCGGACCCGGCAGAGGATTCGGTGCCGATGGCGAATCCATCCCAGGCAGCGTAGGGGAGCGCGGGCGAGCTGTCCAACCGCGCCTACACTTCGGCCGATGAAGATCGGGATAGTCGGGCTCGGCTACGTCGGCCTGCCCCTCGCCGTCGCTTTCGCCGAAGACGCCGAGGTCGTCGGCCTCGACCTCGACCCGGCCAAGGTCGAGGCCTCGAACGCCGGCCGCAGCTACGTCGAGGACGTCTCCGACGCGGAGCTGGCCCCGCTCGGCGAGCGCCTCCGCGCCACCGCCGACTACGCGGAGCTGGCCGACTGCGAGGCCGTGGTGCTCTGCGTGCCGACCCCCCTCAGCGGCTCCCGCGAGCCCGACCTCAGCTACCTCACCGCCTCCGCCGAGGCGCTCTCGGGGGTGCTGGCGCCGGGCCAGCTCGTCGTGCTGGAGTCGACCACCTATCCGGGGACCACGCGCGAGCGGCTCCAGCCGATTCTGGAGCGCTCGGGGCTCGCGGCCGGCGTCGACTTCCACCTCGCTTTCTCCCCCGAGCGGATCGACCCCGGCCGCACCGACCACACCATCCGCACCACGCCGAAGCTGGTCGGCGGGCTGACGGAGGCCTGCGCCGAGCGCGCCCGCGAGCTGTACGCGCGGATCTGCGACGAGGTGATCGTCCTCTCCACCCCGGAGGCGGCCGAGCTGGCGAAGCTGCTGGAGAACATCTTCCGCTCGGTCAACATCGCCCTGGTCAACGAGCTGGCCCAGCTCTGCGACCGCCTCGGCATCGACGTCTGGGAGGTGGTCGAGGCGGCATCGAGCAAGCCCTTCGGCTTCATGCGCTTCGACCCCGGCCCGGGCATGGGCGGCCACTGCCTCCCAGTCGACCCCTTCTATTTGGCCTTCAAGGCCCGCGAACACGGGTTTTACCCCGAGTTCGTAGAGCTGGCCGGAAAGGTCAACCAGGCGCAGCCGAGCTTCTGCGTCCAGCGCATCGAGCGCTCCCTGAATGACGCCGGCAAGTCTGTCAACGGCTCCAAGATCCTCATCCTCGGCGCCAGCTACAAGGGCGGCATTGGAGACACCCGAGAATCCCCAGCCCTGAAGATCATCGCCCAGCTTCAAGACCTGGGCGGCGACGTCTCCTACCACGACCCCCATGTCCCCAAGGTCCCAGAGCTCGGCCTGGAGTCAGTCGATCTCGCCACTGCTCTTGCGTCAACCGATCTCGCGGCGATAGTCACCGCCCACCCGGAGCTCGACTACGCCGAAATCGTCGCCACGGCCGCCCAGGTGATCGACTTCCGTGGCGTAACCCGCAACCTCCAAGCCGAGAACCTGGAGCGGTTGTAGGTGGGGTGGCGGGTGGGGGCGACGGGTAGGGGTTCCGCTTAACTTTTTCGGGCGGCGGCTGGAGCCGTCCGAGGTTGGGGGCGCCGAAGAAGTACAAGACGCTCCACCCCTACCCGTCGCCCCTATCTGCCAGCGCCATCTGTTCCGAAGCGATTTTGGGACCGAAGTAGGGGAGGGTTGCGAAGTAGATGAAATCCGGGAGGAGCTGGCGAAATCCGTCGTTGGCGCCGGTCGCTAGGCGACCGTGGATGACTGAATGGATGCCTGCGACCACATTCTCAGATGCGATCGGCGGGGGTTTCAAGGCTTCGGCTGTCGCCACCTCTCGTGCTTGATCGAGGAAGGCGGCGGGATGCTGCATTGCGGCTGCTCGCTTGGCGAGGGCCTCGCTGCCCGCCGCGTGGACCTCAACGATCAGCGCCCGGCCGACGTCGGGTTCTGCGTCCAGGAGGTCGAGCAGGGCTGCGAGCCCGGAGCGCAGCTTTCCCTGCCAGCTGTGCTTTCCCTCTGTTCCCGCGAGCACCTGTGCCTCCACCCGTTCCACCCCCAGGTCATAGGCCTGTAGGTAGCAGTCGTCCTTGCCGGTGAAGTTGTCGTAGAACGCTTGGCGGTAGGCGCCGGTGCGGTCGAGGACGGTGCGGACCGAGGTCCGTTCGTAGCCGTCCGCGCCCACGGCCTCCAGCATCCCCTCCAGAATGGCCTCTCGCTTGGCTGACGTCGCGAGTCTGATTCCCATGCCTCCCGCCTTCCTTGGGTGAATCAGAGAACCGCTTGTCTGACTTCGGTACCTTAACGGTATGGAGCCAGCGTGTCCATCTTGGAATCCCCCCGGCGCGTAGGTACTCTGCCGTTCGTGGCCGAAAACGCGTCTACGATGCGGCCCCCGCCCGGGCGGCATCCGCTTTCGACTGAGTTCATCGCGAAGCACCAGCGGGCGCGCATAGTCTCGGCTCTGGCGGAGGCGACCGCGGAGAAGGGATACCGGGCGGTCACGATCGCCGACATCGTGCGGCGCGCCCGCATCGCCCGCAACACGTTCTACGACAACTTCGCCTCCAAGGAGGACTGCTTCCTCGCGGCCTCCGAGCTGGCCGTCAAAGAGGCCCTGCGCCGCGTCGTCGACGCCGCCGTCAAGTTCGACAGCTGGCCGGCGCGCGTGCGGGCCGGCCTCGCCGCCTTCCTGCACTACGTCGCCAGCGAGCCGGCCCTGGCGCGGACCTGCATCGTCGAGTCGCTCTCGGCCGGCCCGGCGGCGATCGAACGCTACGAGCGCTCGCTTCAGGCCTTCGTCCCCCTCTTCCGCCTCGGCCGCAAGGTCTCCCCGCACGGGGCGAAGCTGCCGGGCACGCTCGAGGAGGCGGTCGTCGGCGGCATCTTCTGGGTCGTCTACCAGCGCATCGTCGCCGGCGAGACGGAGCGGATCGAGGAGCTGCTGCCGGAGCTGGTCGAGTTCTCGCTGACCCCCTACCTCGGCGCCGAGACGGCGAGGCGGATCGCCGCCGAACCCGCGCCCGCGGTAGAGAACACCGTACCGGCCTAAAAACAGCTGACCAGTATCGTCGCCGCATGGCCGCAGACCCTGCCAAATCTCCAGTCGACCAAGTCGACCAGTACCCGCCCGAGCTCGCCCGCCTCCCGCCGGGGAGGCACGGCCTGCCGCGCGAGTTCGTCACCCACAACCAGCGCGAGCGGCTGATCGCCGGCCTCGCCGAGGCCGTCGCCGAAAACGGCTACGCGGGCACCACGATCGCCCACATCACCCGCCACGCGGCGGTCTCCCGGCGCACCTTCTACGAGCACTTCAGCAGTAAGGACGATTGCTTCGTCGTCGCCTACGGCACGGTGATGGAGACGCTGCGCGAGCGGGTCGAGGAGGCCTTCGAGAAGGAGAGCGAGTGGCCGCGGGCGATGAAGGCCGGCATCGCCGCGATGCTCGGCTTCCTCGCCACCGAGCCCAACCTGGCCCGCCTCTGCATCGTCGAGGCGCTGGTCGCCGGCCCGGTCGTGGTCGAGCGCTACGACGCCGCGATCCAGAGCTTCGTCCCCTACTTCCGCTCCGGCCGCGAGGGCCGCTCGCCCGAAGTCCTCGCCCGCCTCTCGCCGACCACCGAGGAGGCGCTGGTCGGCGGCATGATGTCGCTGATCTCCCGCCGCATCCTCGCCGGCCAGACCGAGGAGCTGGAGTCCCTGCTTCCCGACCTGGTCGAGTTCACCCTCAGCCCCTACCTGGGCGCCGAGGAGGCGGCCAGGATCGCCCGCGAGGGTTGAGCGGGAGCGCCGCTGGGACCGCCCGCCGCGCTCAGGCGTAGGTGAGCAGGCGCAGGCGGGAGAACCGCAGCGATTTCAGCGCCTTGCCGTCAGGCCCGTGAGCGAAGACGTCGACCGCGGCCTTGGCCTTCTTTTCGGCGACCAGCCGCCGCACCGCCTCGGTCACGGTGACGATCTGCACCGCCGGCTCCATGTGGTGGGGGAGGCGCAGGTCGAACGGGTCGCGCTCGGCCGGCACGTCGCAGTGGCCCGGGTCGCCGTGGCAGCTGCCGTGGCCGAAGACGTAGAAGGAGCCGGCGTAGGCCGGATGGTCGGGCCCGCCGCCGCGTTTGAGGCCCCGTTTGGCGCCGAGGAAGATCCGCGCCTCATAGGTCGGGCCGGAGTGGTCGACGCCGTAGAAGACCAGGTCGGCGCGCTGGAACCCGTGCCCGAGCTCGGGCAGCTCCAGCGGTTTGCTGTGGAAGCGATCAACCACCGCCGGTCCCCGGGACGGCGGCCGTGGCCGCCGCGTAGTCGTAGCCGAGCCTGGTGACGTCGAGCGTCTGGCGCACGGTCATCGGGAACGGCGGCAGGGCGGTTTCCAGGTAGTCGTGGGGAAGCGTCGCCCCGGGGTGTCGCAGCTGCCACAGGTACCAGAGGCGGTCGATCATCCCGTGGTGGGCCCAGAAGACCGGGTCATACGCGGACACCGAGGGGTCGTTCATCGTCCCCCCGACCCAGCCGTGGATGCCGTTGTGGATGCTCTCCAGCTGGGTCTGGAAGGTGAAGAAGCTGGCGTTCCCCAGCACCCCGTCGACTTCGGCCTGGGTCGGCAGCCAGCTCGGTTCGCCGGGCTGGCGCCAGGTCTTTTTCTCGTTGGCGAAGCGGCGGCCGCTGGGCTGGATCGGGGAGGAGGCCAGCGGGTTTTTTTTGCCGTCGACGGTGGCGCGGGCGTAGGCGGGCGGGATCCCGACCCCGTGCTCGACCGTCCAGTCCCACCAGGGCAGCGTCACTCCCCCGACCTGTTCCTGAAGGGCCTTCTCGAAGAAGTAGAGATAGGCGCGGTGCCAGGCGAGGAACAGCGGGCTGTTGTGGCGGCAGGAGATCGGCAGCGGCAGGCCGTGAATGCCCGACCAGTACTGGTAGCCGCGGTCGTCGCCGATGCCCTGGGCCAGGGAGATCGCCCGCCGCAGGTCGCCGAGCTGGCCTTTGCTGAGCCGCCGGACGCTGCGCCGGTGGCGCAGCGCGACCGCGGCGGCGTTCGCCGACGGCGCCGCCGTGCTCACCGCGCCCTCCGTGGGTGCCGGCCCTGAGCCCCTCGCGGGGCGATTTCCTCCCGCATGGCGAGAGGTTCTCGCCCCTCGGTCCGGCGCGCGAGCCTGCGCAGGCGGGCTCCGGCGAGGCCGCCGGCGGCCACCGCCACCGGGGCGAAGCTGAGCGCCGTCTCCTCGACCGGGATGCCTGCGATGTGGGCGAACATCGCGGCCACCTTCCCACACCGGAACCGTTAGCGCAAGGTGTGCTGAATAAACGGGTTAGTTCTGAAAACAACCCGTTACAGCTACGGCTGCGCCGGCGGCAGCCCCTGCTCGCGCATCGCCATCGCGAACTTGAGGAATTCCTCCTGAAAGTCGTGCAGCTCCAGCTCGCGGCCGACTCCCTCGGCCAGGGCCGACGGCTGCCCGTCCCGCGCCCGGTGCCCCTGGCGGCTCGCCTGCCGCCAGCCGTCCATCCGCTCGCGCACCGGGCTGGGGTCGGGGATGTCGGTGCGGGGGGCGGCCTCCAGCACCTGTCCCAGGTGCGACGCGTCGTGGACCCGTTTGGGCATGCGGGCGATCGCGGCGTCGGGGTCGGCGGCGAAGCGGCGCAGGATGGTGGCGATCAGCGAGGTGTGCTCGAACACCGTGTGGCACACGGTGTTGCTCACCCGCGGGCCGATGACCAGGGCGGGCACGCGGACGCCGAGCGTGGTGAAGCCCGAGCCGTCGTCTGCCACCGGCGGCGGCGCCACGTGGTCGTAGAAGCCGCCGTGCTCGTCGTAGACGATGACCAGCACCGTGTCGTTCCAGTTCGGACTCTTCAGCAGCGCTTCGTAGAGTTCCTGCACCAGCGCCTGCCCGGCGCGGATGTCGGCGGGGGGATGGTCGTCGTTGGAGTTCGGGTCCAGCACGTTGAGGTCGATGAAGTTGGGGTCGATCCAAGAGACGTCGCGCAGCTGCCCGTTGGCGGCGTCGTCGAGGAAGCTGTCGTGGCCGACCAGCGGCGCCTCCAGCGCCTGGGTCGCGGCGCTGACGCTCTTGCGGTTGAAGAAGGCGAAGTTGCCGCGCCGCGGGTGCAGGAAGTCGCGGTAGTGGGCGTCGGCGGCACGCAGGGTCGCCGGGTCGTGGGAGTACCAGCGCCACTGCGAGTCCTCGAGCTGGCGGGTGAACGCCTCGACCTCGAAGATCGGCGCGTTGGCGATTCCCGAGATCCCCGGCACCCCCCGCAGGCGCTGCCCCAGCGAGTGCAGGAAGCCGGGCCTGTGGCCGATCGATTCGCCGGCCCGCCCGGCCACCGAGTAGAGGCGGTTGGGCCAGGTGTCGCCGGGGATCGAGGCGTGCCAGGCGTCGCAGACGCAGTAGGCGCGGGCGAGGTGGTCGTAGGCGGGGAGGTGGGTGGCGCTGTAGTAGCCCATCGGCAGCCCGTGGTAGCGCTGGGGGATCGGCACCCGCCTGCCGGCCTTGTCCTTGCGGGTGGCGAGGAAGTTCCTGACGAAGCCGCCGTTGCCCTCCCCCAGCTGCTCGCGGACGCAGTCGGGGGAGTGGCAGGGGTCGAGGACCTTGCCGGTCGGGTCCTGCTCGGGGTGGAAGACGGTTTCGTCGGGGCCCCACTCGAAGACCGGGAAGGCGTTGCCGTCGCGGTCGCGGTTGACCTCGTCGCCCCTGAGGCCGTCGACATCGGGCATCCCGTCGCGGCGCAGGTAGCCGAGCATCTGGTCGAAGGAGCGGTTCTCCTTCATCAGCACCACCAGGTGCTTCACCTGCCGCAGCCGATCGAGTGCCTCCGCCTCGGTCACCGCCCCACCATAACCGGATTTGCCCTTGACTTCCGCCGGGCATGTATACGAACATATGTTCGTATGGAGATCGCTTGCGCCATGGACAGTCGCTCGTGGTCTCCTGAGCGCCCGGGTCGTTCCGGGGGGCCTCGGCCCGGGCGCAATTCCCTTTCCGACCCGGTCGAGGCGGCGGAGCGGACCGAGGCGATGGTGCGGGCGCTGGAGGCGATCGGCGCCGCGGTCGAGTCGGAGCGCCCCGGTGAGGCCTTCTTCGCGGTCGAGGGGCTGCGTGGGATCCACGGCGGCCGCGGCGCCGGGGTCCTCGCCGCGGCGCGGGAGGCGGTCGGGCCGGCGCCGCGGATCGCGCTCGCGCCCACCCGCCTCGCCGCCGTCGCCGCGGCGGACCGGGGTCGCGCAACGGTGCCCCGCGCCGAGCTGCGCGGCTTCCTCGGCCCCCTGCCCGTCTCGGCCCTCCTGCCCCGCCTCGACGCGCCCGCTCGCGAGGCCGGGGACCTGCTGACGGCGCTGGGGCGGCTCGGCATCACCACCCTTGGGGCGCTGGCCCGCCTCTCGCCCGACCAGGTCGCCGACCGCTTCGGTCCGCTCGGCCTGCGCGCCCGCCGCCTCGCCCGTGGCGAGGAGGAGCCGTTGCGCCCGCGCGCCCCGCACGAGGAGCTGGTCGAGGAGATCGAGCTGCCGGAGGGGACAGCGGGGCGCCAGCTCGACCGCGCCCTGGAGCTGCTTGTCGACCGCCTCCTCGCCGCGCCCCAGCGCCGCGGCCGGACCCTGCTCGGACTGCGCCTCGGGGCGCTGCTCAGCGGCGGCGGCAGCTGGAGCGTCGAGCAGGGGCTGGGCAGGCCGAGCGCCTCCGCCCGGGTCCTGCGCTCGGTCCTTCAGCCGCGCCTGGAGTCGCTGCCCGGCCCGGCCGCGACGCTGCGGCTGCGGGCGCTCGGCTTCGGCCCCGCCGCCAGCGACCAGCTCGAGCTCTCGGTCGGCGGCGGGGAGCCGCGCCGGCGCCGCCTTGCCGCTGCCGTGCGCGAGGTCCGCGCCGCGCAGGGGCCCGAGGCGCTGCTGAAGATCCTCCCGGTCGACGCCGCCTCGCGCGTGCCCGAGCGCTGGGCGATGCTGACTCCCTTTCCGGAACGATGACGCCGGGCCTGCGCCGCCTCTACGCCCCTTTGCCGGTGACGGTCCGGACCGGCCCCGACGGCTCCCCGCTGGCGGTCGACGGCGTCGCCGTGGCGGCGGTCCGAGAGAAGTGGCTGGTCGACGATCGCTGGTGGACGCCGCGGCGGCTGCGCCGCCTCTACTACGAGCTGGCGCTCGTCGACGGCCGCGCCGTCGTCGTCTTCCACTGCGCCCTGACCGGCCGCTGGTATCGGCAGCGAGCCTGATGGCGCCTGCCCCCTATATAGAGCTGCACGCGCACTCGGCCTTCTCCTTCCTCGACGGCGCCTCGACTCCGACCGAGCTCGCCTCCGCGGCCGCCGCGCTCGGCTACCCAGCCTTCGCCCTCACCGACCACGACGGCATCTGGGGGTCGATGGAGTTCGCCCACGCCTGCAAGGGGCTCGGCGTCCGCCCGATCGTCGGGGCGGAGCTGACCGTGGCCGTGCCGCCCGCGGGGAACCGCGTCCACCTGACCCTGCTCGTCGAAGACCCGGCCGGGTATCGCAACCTGTGTCGCCTCCTCACCGCCGCGCACTCGCACACGCGCGAGGGCCCGAGCCGGAGCGCCGGGCAGCCGTGGGCGACCCTGGAGCAGGTGGAGGAGCACGCCGAGGGGCTCCTCTGCCTCTCGGGATGCGCTCGCGACGGGGCGCTGGCGGGGGCCTGGGAGCACAGCGACACCGCGGCCGGGGAGCGGCTCGGCCGCCGCCTGCTCGCCGCCTTCGGCCGCGAGCGCTTTCGGGTCGAGCTCCAGCGGCCCTACTGGCGCCGCGACCGCGCCCGCAACCGCTGGCTCGCCCAGCTCGCCTCCCGCCTCGGCGTCCCCTGCGTGGCGACCGGAAACGTCCACTCCCACAGCCGCCGCCGCGCCCGCCTTCAGGACGTGCTCGTCGCGGTCGGGCTCGGCGCCACGCTGGAGGAGTCGGAGCCGAGCCGTCGCGGCAACCGCAGCTCGGCGCTGGCCTCCCCGGAGGCGATGGCCGCCCGCTTCGCCGAGCACCCCGAGGCCGTCGCCGAGACCGTGCGTCTGGCCGAGCGCCTGCGCTTCGACCTGACCCAAGAGCTGGGCTACCGCCACCCGCGCTCGGGCGACCCCGACGCCGACCGCGAGCTGGCCGAGCTGTGCCGGGGGCTGGTCGGCGAGCGCTACGCCGGCCGTCCCCACCGCCGCGAGGCGGAGCAGCGCCTGGAGCGGGAGCTGGGGACGATCCGCCACCTCGGCCTCTCCGGCTTCTTCCTCCTGCACCACGAGCTGCTCGAGCTGGCCCGCGAGGTCGCGGTACAGGTGCGCGGCCTCGCCTCGGCCCGCGCCGTGCTGCCGCCCGGCCGCGGCCGCGGCTCCAGCGTCAGCTCGATCGTCTGCTACCTGACCGGCCTCTCCCACATCGACCCGGTGCAGGCCGAGCTGTTCGCCGGTCGCTTCCTCAACGACGAAGCGACCTCGATGCCCGACATCGACCTCGACTTCCCCCGCGACGTGCGCGCGGCGCTGATCCCGCGCGTGCACGAGCGCTACGGGGCCGACCGCTCGGCCCTCGTCGCCGCCTTCCCCACCTACCGCCCGCGCGGGATCGTGCGGGACCTCGGCAAGGCGCTCGGCCTGCCGCCGGCGGAGATCGAGAAGGTGGCGGGGACGGTCGGCTTCCACGAGTCCTCGGCGGAGATCGAGCGCGACGTGGTGGCGGCGATCGGCCCCGAGCGCGCCGCCTCCTCGCGCTGGAAGGCGCTGCTCTGGCTCAGCGAGGACGCGATGGGCCTGCCGCGCCACGCCTCCCAACACCCCGGCGGCATGGTGATCTCGACCGAGCCGCTGATCGACGTCTGTCCGGTCGTGCCGGCGGCGATGGAGGGGCGGCAGATCGTCCAGTGGGACAAGGACTCCTGCGCCGACGCCGGCTTCCTCAAGATCGACCTGCTCGGCCTCGGGATGCTCTCCGCGGTCGAGCGCTGCGTCGAGGAGATCGAGCGGACGCGGGGGGAGCGGCTCGACCTCTCGCGGATCCGCCTCGACGACCCCGAGACCTTCGAATCGATCCGCGCTGCCGAGACCACCGGCGTCTTTCAGATCGAGAGCCGGGCGCAGATGCAGATGCTGCCGCGGACCCGGCCGCGCGACCTCGACGACCTCACCGTGCAGGTGGCGCTGGTCCGCCCGGGGCCGATCCAGGGCGGCGCCGTCCACCCCTATATAGAGCGGCGCAAGCGGCTGCGCGAGGACCCGGGGTACGAGGTCCCCTACGAGCACGACTCGCTGCGGGGGGTGCTGGAGGAGACCCTCGGCACGATCGTCTACCAGGAGCAGGTGCTCGAGGTGGCGATCGAGTTCGCCGGCTTCACCTCCTCCCAGGCGGAGGGGCTGCGGCGGGCGATGAGCCGCAAGCGCTCCCAGCAGGCGATCGACCGCCACCACCAGCGCTTCCTCGCCGGCGCCGTCGAGAGGCACGGGGTCTCGGTCGAGCTGGCGGAGCGGATCTGGGAGAAGATCCGCGGCTTCTCGGGCTTCGGCTTCCCCAAGGCGCACTCGGCCGCCTTCGGCCTGCTCGCCTACCAGTCGGCCTGGCTGCGCATCCACTACGGGCCGGAGTTCCTCAGCTCGCTGCTGAACGAGCAGCCGATGGGCTTTTACCCGCCCGACTCGCTCGTCCACGAGGCGCAGCGGCGCGGCATCCTCGTCCTGCCGCCCGACGCCAACCGTGGCCACGTCCTCTGCCGCGCCCAGCGCGAGCGCGGCGGGCTGGCGGTGCGGGTCGGCCTCGGCTACGTCAAGGGCGTGCGGGTGGAGGAGATGGAGGCGCTGGTGGCCGAGCGCGAGCGGGGCGGGCCCTACGGGGGGATCGCCGATCTGGCCTCGCGCTCCGGGGCCGGGCTGGCGAGCCTGGAACGGCTGGCCTGGGCGGGGGCGCTGGACGGGATCCCGGCCGGGAGCGGCGACGGTGGAGAGGCCGGCGGCGAGCGGCGCGAGGCGCTGTGGCGGGTCGGCGTCAGCGCCGCGGGGCGAGGCGCGCGCGGCGCGCGCGGCGGGGCCCAGCTCGGGCTGCCGATCGAGCCTCCCGAGCCGCCGCCACTGCCATCGCTGGGGGACTGGGGCAAGCTGATCGCCGACTACCGCTCGACCGGCATGGTCCTCGGCGAGCACCCGATGGGGCTGCTGCGCCCCGGCCTGGGCCCGGGGCTGTCGCGCAGCACAGATCTGGAGCGGATCGAGGACGGCGCCACGGTCGAGGTCGCCGGCATGGTCGTCGCCCGCCAGCGCCCCGAGACCGCCAGGGGCATCGTCTTCATGCTGCTGGAGGACGAGCGCGGCACCGTCAACCTGGTCGTCCCCGGCCGGGTCTACGACCGCCGCCGCTCCCTCGTCCGCACCGCCCCCCTCCTCCGAGCCCGCGGCCGCCTGGAGCGCCGCGAAGGAACGACCAACGTCCTCGTCGCCGAGGTCCGCGAGCTGGAGCGCACCGAGCCGGCGAAGCGTTCCAAGGCCCGAGGGCCAACCCCCCGCGAGCGCGCCGTGACAGAGCTGCGCACAGCGGTCCCCGCCGGCCACAGCTTCGGCCGGCGGGGGTGAGCCTGTGCTACCAGACCACCTCGATGTCGTAACGGCGCAGCGACTCGTCTTCGGAGACCAGGGGGAGCCCCTCGGCGGTCGCCTGGGCGACGAGGAGGCGGTCGAAGGGGTCTCGGTGGTGGAGAGGAAGCGTCGCGACGAGGTCGGCGTGGCGGGCGGTGATCGGAAGAAGCTCGACCCCCGCCCGCTCGAGCTGGGGCAGGAGATCGTCGGGAGCGTCGAGCTTGCCGAGCCCGGGCTTGATCGCCGCCTCCCAGATCGTGACCGCGCTGACGATCGGCTCGATCCCATCGGATCCGAGCGCCGCGAGCGCCCTCTTGCTGATTCGGCTCGCTTCGCCCGCCATCCACCACAGCACGAGGTGGGTATCGAGCAGGAGGGTCAAGGTCACACGCCGAGGCGCTCGGCAATGTCGGGTGGCAGTCGGTCGAAGTCCTCGGCGATGCGAACTCGGCCCTTCCAGACGCCCGCCAGGGACGCGAAGCCACCGGCGGCGCGCTCGGGGACCAGGCGCACCGCTGGCTCGCCGCGGCGGGTCAGCACAATCTCCTCACCCGAGAGCGCGCGCTCGACGAGTCGGGACAGATGCGTCTTCGCTTCGTGCATCCCTACCTGTGCCATCTGGTCAGCCTACCACTACCTAGCTAGATACCTAGCTAGGACTCAGATCCTTCGGGCTCAGTGCCGCACCTTGCAGGCGCGATCGAGCACCGAGCTCAGCTTGCGGCCACCGGCGAAGGCGAAGCTCGCCCGGGCCAGCGAAAAGGTCGCGCCCGGGAAGCCGGAGGGGGCGGGGCAGTCCGCGGTGAGGTATCGGCTCCTGCCGCCTCCGCGAGCGGACCGGGTGTCCAGCCTGAGGTCGATGCCGGTGACGAAGCCCCAGTCGGAGGTGACCTGGGGCAGCGAGGCGACGAGAACGGTTCCGAAGGTGCCCTTCGAGCGCTTGATCAGGAAGGGGAGGGTGTAGGAGGTGGGCACCGGGTCGGTGCCGTATACGTGCGCGAAGACCACGGGCCGTCCATTCAGCTGACCGTTGAAGGCGAGCACCTTTCCCTTCGAGGGGAAGGGGGACTGCTCGGGCAGCTCGACGTCCGCCGAGAAGCTCCCTTCGCCGACGAGGGAGTTTCCGCAGGCCGCGAGGGCCCCCTCGTTGGTCGACGGTTGGATCTGCCGCAGCCGACAGGCGGGAAGGCCGCTCGGGTCGAGATGGCCCTGGCGGTTGATCGCGATCGAGATCGAGCGCAGCTGCGGCGGAGTGGCGCCGCCGCTGGTCGAGATCTTCCCGCCGAGCGAGACCGCGATCGGGGCCGCGCCGTGGCGCGGCAGGGCGTGTGGGCTGAATTTGCCCACGAATGCCACCCGCAAGGCGCCCTTCTGAACGACCTCGGCATGAGCCAAGGCCGCGCATCCGGCGGCGGCGGCCAGCGCGAAGGCGATGCCGGCGAGGCGCGGCCCCCTCACCCGCGCGTTCCTTCCCGCACGAAGGTCACCTTCTTGCTGGCATGCAGGCTCGTCGCTCCGTCGAACGGCACGAAGCCGAGCGTCACCTTCGCGTCCAGCTTCCCACCGCTTGCCCGTCGAAGCGCGGCGATCCCGGCGCGACTCAGGCGCACCCGCAGCGTCACCGGGCCGGCGGCGAGCGGCAGGGCGGTCGACGGAAGCAGGTACTTACCGGAGGCCGAGAGGGTCCCCGGGGCCGGGACCTCCAACTTCAGAGTGGCGGAGGCGCCCCGGGTGGCGACGCTTCGCAGTCGCAGTTTGCCGGGGGAGCCCGGCCCGAACGCGACGACGACCATCTTGTCCGCTCCCAGGGCGACCGTGCACCGATTCCCGCTCGCGCTGTCGCAGCCGCCCCAGCCGAGGAGGCTCGAGCCGGAGGCGGGGCGCGCGAGGAGGGTGACGGTGGAGCCGTTCACGTAGGCATGCGCGCAGCTCCCGCCGCAGTCGATCCCGCCCGGTTCGCTGAGGACCGACCCGGTTGCGGCCCCGACCCCGGTCTGGGTGACGGTCAGGGTGCGCAGGACCGGAGGGGCGGGTGGGGGCGGAGGCGGTTTCTGGACCGGCTCGAAATCGGCGGACACCGCGCGCGCGGCGCCCATCGTCACCTGGCACTGACCCGGGCCCGGTTCGGCGTCGCATCCGGTCCAGCCGGCGAAGCCGCTGCCAGCCGTGGGGCTAGCGGTGAGCGTCACGGTGGAGCTTTCGTCGAACCCGCCTTCGCAGGCTTTCCCACAGTCGATCCCCGCCGGGGAGCTGACGACGGAGCCAGAACCCGCACCGGTCCTGGAGACCGCGAGGTTCTGTTGGGGGGTCGGCTCGAACTCGGCCCCGATGGTGAGGTCGGTTTCCATTCTCACGACGCAGGCGCCGCCTTCGGGTTTGGGACAGGCGGTCCAACCGACGAACCGGTTGTGCGGGTCGGGGGTCGCTTTCAGCTCGAAGCTGGCGTTCCGGTCGAGCTCGCCTACGCACGCTTCGCCGCACCGCAGCCAGCCCGAGGGGAAGCGGGCCACGGTGCCCGACCCGGCCCCCGACTTTTCGACCGTGAGAGTCTGGGTCGGGATCGGGGGCGCCGGGCCGAAGACGAGCACTTCGGCGTGTTCGTAGTTGCCGCTGGTGATGTAGACGCCTTCTTTCCCAATCGCCACGCCCGAGGGGCCGGCGTTGACCAGGTTCGTCGGGCCTTCTTCGGGTTCGGCGTAGGGGACCCGGCCGCGATAGTGCCCCGCGGTGCTCAGCTCATCGACCATGAGTTCGGGATGTTCGGCGCCGGGGTCGAGCCTGTCGGCGACGTAGAGGTGGCCGTCCGAGGGGTCGACGGCGATGTCGGCGTCGGTGAGGTCGAAGGCGCCCTGTGGCGTGCCCGCCCCCGCGATTTCGCGCACGGGCAACAGCGGGTCGGGGAATTCTTCGTAGACCTTGACCGTCTCGTCGGCGGCGTCGGCGACGTAGACCCGGGTAGCGCTCCCGGCTTCGCCGATCGCGATCCCAAAGCCGTTGCCGATGCTGCCGAGCCCGAAGCGCACCGGTTCGCTGCCCGAGGTGACGGGAGCGCCGGTGGGGTCGTACTCGGCGACGAAGGTCCTGTCGTCGACGTAGACGTTGTCGCTTGAGTCGACGGCGACGCTCGTCGGGTGGTTCGAGTCGATCGCCTGCCCGGTGCTGAAGGTCATCCCGCTTTTCGGCGGGAATTCCGAGGGGACGAACTTGGCCACGTTTTTGTGCCAGTTGTTGACGTAGAGATCCCCTTTGGAATCCACCGCCAGGTCGCAGGGGCCGTCGATCGGGTTGCCGGTGGGGCCGATCGGGTCCTCTTTGCCGATCCGGGCCAGGAAGGCGCCTTTGGAGGTGATGACATCGACTTTGTCGTGGTAGTAGTCGGCGATGTAGATGTTTCCCACACTGTCAGTCGCGAGGCCGCAGGCATCGATGAACGGTTCCTCTATGGGGGACGGGGGAACCGCCACCCCGGTGATCTTCCGCACCAACGGGTGTTTGGGACCTTCCGCCTGGGCCAGCGGGGCACAGGCCAGGGCGACCAGGAATGCCACCCAGAGCGGAGACAGCCGGCGCCTCATCGCTTCCCTCCACGGCAGTTGGCACGCACGGGCGTGCGCATCGTCACCCCGAGGTTGTTGTGGCCCAGGAAGCGGGAGAGCGCCCGCTGGGGGGAGGCGCAGACGTCGTCGGCGTTGACGAGGATCCCGCGTTTGCCGCCGTAGAGCGTCAGCGCGAAGCGGGTTACCGGGGCGTCGGGGATGACGTCGAAAGTCGTGCGGATGCCGCCTCGCAGGGAGTCGATCCGCCCGATCAGGTCGATCGCGATCCCGTCGCCGCGCAGCGCCGCGACCAGGTCGGGCAGGGTGTTGTCGGAGGAGCGCAGGTACACGTTTCCCTTCAGGGGTCGGGAGAGCAGCGGCGTGACCGCGGTCGCGTGACCGTAAACGGCGCCCCGCGGACAGGCGTCGGCGGCGAACTGGACCCGGCTGCACACGCCCTTGATGTGGTCCTGCGCCAGGAAGATCGAGGGCGGCAGCGTGACCGCGGCACGGCCGATGTTGGCGTCGCCCGACCGTGGGATGACGTTCGCGCTCAGCGACGAGAACTCCGCCCGCTTCGTGCCGCCCTTGAGCCGCAGGCCGAACCTGGGGCCGAACCTGAGCGAGCGGCAGTTCGACGCCTGGAACCGGCTGGGAACCGTCACCGAGCTGTCGTCGGAGGGGTCGGAGAAGCGCGCGCCCGAGCCGGTCAGCTCCGAGGTGACCTCGAACGGCGCGCAGCTCGTCGGGTTGAGGACCAGCTTGGGACGGTCGACGTAGACGCGGACGTCGCGCAGGTGAATCGGGATTCCGTCGAGGATGTGGGGAATCGGGTCCGAGCCGGCGGAGTCGATCGAGACCTGTGCGGTGCGGCGGTCGACCCGGATCGCCGAGCGCACCACCACCACCCCGAGGTCGAAGGGCCCCACGGTCGCCGAGTCGATCGCGACGATCGAGAAGGAGGAGCCGTGGTATGGGCCGGCGAGGTAGAGGCCCCCCGGCGCGTAGGCGAGCACCGAGCTCGCCCCGTAGCCGCTCACGGTGTGGCCGATGCTGCTCGCGGCCGGGCAGGAGGGGTGCCTTTCCTCCTCCCTCCCGGTCTTCCGCTTGGCGGCCTCGATCGCCGCGTCGGGGCAGTACGGAATGCCGGCGATCTTGCCGGTCAGGCCCGGAGGCAGCGTCGCCGAGTAGGAGGTCAGCTCCTGTTCGGAGTCGGTCCGCGTCAGGTGCAGGTAGAAGGGGCTGTAGGAGCCCGCGTTGGCGTTCAGCGTCCCTCCCTGCGCCCCGGGTCCGAACGGCGGCGTCGCACCCGTGGGGCAGGATTCGCCCGGTCCGATTCCCCGCGAGATCTGATACGGCGGGGCCGAGTGGGCGACCGTGGCGGGGTTGTTCCAGGGCGTCAGGTCGATCGAGGTGGAGAAGGTGCCGCAGGCCGGCGGGTTCATCAGCGGCGCCCGCTGGCCTTCGCGGAAGTGCAGCTTGAGGTTGGAGTAGGGAAGCTGCGGCAGGTCATCGAAGGTCGCCGTCAGGCGCCCGCTGCCCTGCGCGGCGTTGAGTTCTCCCGCCACCTTCACCACGACCCCCCGCGACGGGAGCTTGGCGACGAGGTAGAGAGCGAGAAGCGAGTCGAAGGGGTTCTCCGCCCCCGGCGCGGCGGTGGTGGGATCGTCGGGTTGCGAGAGGAAGATCGCCCCCTTCACCGTTTCTTCGAACAGCGGGCTCTGCACGGTGAAGGATCCGATCTTCGAGTTCTCCGGGCAACCCGCGCCCGGAGGCGAGGTCGCGGTCTCGGCGGCGTACCCAGCCGGGCTGCACGACTCCAGGCCGGCGGCGAGCGACGGATTGATCGTGATCCCTTCCGGAAGCGCGACCACCGCCTTGCGCGTCTGCGACGGCACCCGCGAGTGAGGATTGGTCAGGGCTTCTTCTTTGGGAGTCAGGCTGAAGTCGAACCCGGTCGGAGAGGAGGCCCGCGGGAGCGTCGGCTGGCCGAAGGCGATCGGTTCGAAGCGCAGCAGCCCGCATTCTTCGAGGCTCGCGGGGCGTTCGGAGGCATCCTGGGTGAACGCCGTGGCGGTGACGAAGGAGGGCTGCTGCCATGAGTTGGCGCGTGCGGTGAAGGCGAGCGGTTCGACGCAGGTGGAGGGAACGGTCAGATAGGCCTTGGCCGCCGGGATCAGCGGGAAGGTCGGGCATTTGGCGTAGGGAAAGGCCGGCTCGGTCTCCTTGAGGCAGTTGCCGCGCTCCCCGTTGTGGCTGATCGCCCACGGACTGCCCCAGATCGTCAGCCGCAACCCGTACACGTCGAAACGCTGGGTCAGGTCGCTGAGGTCGAGAGTGACGCCGAATTCTCCGCCAAGGTCGCGGATGTGGGGCGTCAGGGTGATCGGCACGCCGTAGGGGTTGAATCCGATCTGCGAGGGAAAGCCCGGAGGGGGCTCCAGGTTGAAGATGCCGAAGGTGCGGGTCGAGCCGCCGTCGACGCTGGTGTGGATCGTCGCGACGCCGATCTGGCTCAGTTCCTGGCAGTTCTCCCCGGAGGCGCTTTCTTCGAATGGAGAGTCGCGGGGAGTGTGGAAGGCCGTCTGCGAGCACTGGGTGACCGCACTCGGGTTTTCGATCAGCCCCGGGGGGAGTTCGAGGTGGATGTCCTTCGCGTCTCCGTCGGTGACCGCGACTCCGGGTTGTCCTTCCCGTTCGCCGGCGAGGTTGAAGTTGAGCGTGGTGACCATCGAGTATGGGTGGGTGCCGGCGAGGGTGTCGGGTTCGGCGCCACCTTCGCTGGTCAGCCTGAGGTCGAAGCCCTCGGCCCCCGGCAGGAACCCGAAGCCGTGGAAGGTCGTGAGGGTCTGTTCGGTCCCGACGACGGTCCCGTCTGAGTTATGGGCTCTCAGCCTGAAGCGGTAGGCGGTGTCGGGGGTGAGATCGGCGATCGCCGCCGTGGCCGGATGGGGGCCGGCTCCGCTCAGCGGGCTCGCCGGCGTCGCGACAGCGTGCGCGAACCCTTCGGGCTGGTCGGCTTCGAACGTCGCCTCGTCCACGTATTCGAACCGGTAGTCGGTTTCCAACCCGCCCGGGTCGACGCTGCCCCGCAGCAGGGCCGAGGTTCCCTGGAGGTCGGTCGCCGACGTGGAGACGATCGTCGGCGGTGCGGCCGACGCAAGAGCAGGAAGGCAGAGCGTGGCGGCGAGCGCCGCGCAAGCGGTGCCGAGGAGCGCGACGCGCCTCACCTCCGGCTCCCGTGGCCGCCGCCGCGCCGGACTCTGCGATGACGCTTGTGATGGTGGGGCCTGTGGTGGTGCTTGTGATGGTGAGAGCTGAAATGGACCGGGGGGTTGCCGGTGTTGGGCACGAGGGTCCCCGGGGCGGGATCGTCCGGTGGTCCCGGCAGCGGCTGGCAGGCATCCCCTTCGCAGGGGATCGGATTCGGAGGTTCGGGGAACCCGCCGCCTTCGCGCGCGTCGTAGAGGTCGACCGACCCCGGATCGGAGGGGACGAGGGGGAAGTCGGTGAGGAAGAACGCGTCCCGGCCACTTTCGCTGGCGTCGACGAAGGAGGAGTCTTCGTCGGCCCGGCCGTTGGAGATCAGCTGGATGCAGCCGGCGGGTTTCGCGCAGCTCCCCGCTCCGGGTGCCTCCCACTCGTAGACGTCGCGATGGGTGTTCGTGTCCTTGAGGGCGAGCACGTCTTCGGAGTCGAAGAAGAGCCGCCGCCCGTCGGCGGACAGGGCGCGGGGCTTGTAGATGCGGGTGGCCCCTTTTCCCTGGCCGTTGGCGACGGCCCCGGGGATGCTGGAGGGGCCGGCCGGTCGCTCGTTGGTGGGGTTGCAGGAAGCGCACATGAGCAGACCGGCCCCGCCGTTGGCGGCCGCGTCGTAGACGAAGATCTCGCTGTCGGGTTCGTGGGTGTCCTTGTCGATGTTTTCGAAGTCGGTGAGTGGGGCCGAGGAGATGAAGGCGAGGCGAGTACCATCGGCGCTGACCCGCGCGGTGCCGGTGCTCGGAGGCAGGTTCGACGGGTCGGCCGCCGCGGCGATTTCGGTGTTGGATCCGTTGTGACTCAGGAACAGGCCGGCGGAGGTGAGGAAGTAGGTGTAGGCGCCACTCGCGGAGGCCCCGAGCATCCCCTGCACCCCACCGCCCGGGGTCAGATCGGTCGCCGTGTGGGTCGCGGTGTCATATCGGTAGAGGTGTTCGCCCTTGAGGAAGAAGGCGATCGAGCCGTCGGGCGTCGCGGTCTGGAAGGCGCCCCCACCCCCCGCCGACTGATCCACCTGGACCGTCGCCGCTCCGTCCTCTCGGAGGTACAGATTCCCGCCCTGGGTCCAGTACACCTCTGAGCCGTCGGCAGAGACCGTCCCACTCGATGCGGCGAGGCTCGCCCCGGGGGTCCCGGTGGAGTCTCCAGGCAACTGGTTGATCAGCTCCAGGCCCGCCACCGGCGACCACTCGTACAGGTTGGGGCTACTCGCGGCGCAGTGTTCCGGTCCGTTCGGAATTTCCGTCGCTGCTTCGGTCAGCGCCGAGCAGCTCGAGAGGACGATGTGGCCGAGGTCGGAGCTCGTTCCCGCGAGTTCGAGTTCGAAGTTCGGCGGGGGAAGGGAGAGCCCGGCGACGTCGGCGGAGTCGATCAGCGCGTCGAAGGTCCCGACCAGATTGTCGCGCAGGTAGTAGTCGAGGTAACCCGCCGGCGCTCCGGTGCCCGCGAGCGGGGGGTATGGAACTCCCGATAGCAGGCCCCTGGTCAAATCGCTCGAGAAGATGCGATACGGGACGCCGTTCGGATTTTCTCCATAGCCGCCGGCGAAGAGCGGGGCGGTGACGTTTTCGGTGGACCAGTCACCGGCGCCCCGTCGCGATATGTACTGGCTCGCGATCGGCGCCCCCTCGCCGCCGTCGCTGAACGACGAGGCCGAGCTGAAGGTGGCGGATTCGCCCCCGGCCGCGGCCTGGAGAACGTCCCCCCCGGCATTGGCACCGGCGCCCTGGATCGCACCGCCGTTTTTGTCGACAGGGGAGACCATCTCCCAGCCGCGGTTGTCGAGCATCTTGAGTGCGCCGTCGAAGCCGCGGGTGACGAACGTCCGCACCGGCCCGAACGCCGAGCCCGACGGCGAGGGGTTCTTGGCGAAAGCCCGGTACCGGTAGGCGGTTTCGGCCGCGAGGCCGCTGCTGACCAGCGCCTGGACGGTAATCGGGCTGGATCCAACGGTTCCTTCTGGAGTCGGAACGCTGAGCGCGCCGGCGAAGCCGTCTTTCCCTCCGCTCAGATTCGCCTGGTAGGCCGCTTCGGAGATGACCTCGAAGTGGTATTTCGCGCTGCCTTCGACCGGGTCTATTTCCGCGTGGAGGACCGCCGAGGTCGCCGCCACGGCGGTGCTCCAGGTGGCCCCGATCTGCGGAGGCGCCGCCATCGCGGCCGTGGGTCCGAGCATCAGGGCGCCGAAAACGGCAAGGAGAGCAGCGAGCCGCTTCGTCAACACCCAGCACCCCCCAACTTTCCCCTCCGACCCGAGCGAAACCCGTGCAATTCCAACCAGGAACTCTAAAGGAACGAACGAACCCCCATGTTCACCACCAGACCTGCGTCCGGCGTAGAGCCCAACCCGATTCGCTATCTTCGGTGGCCCCGTCCGAAGCGCCTGAATTTCGACCGGCGGCGATGAGTTTCGGCCCGCCCCGCAGTCTCTATCCGTGACCGATTCGGTCAAGCCACGACGGCCAGGAGGCAACGACGTGAACACGGAAGCGAAGACCGACGACCGCACCCGCTGGATCGCCCTCTACGTGCTCTGCGCGGGGATGCTGATGATCGTCCTCGACGCGACGATCGTCAACGTCGCGCTGCCCTCGATTCAGGACAGCCTCGGCTTCTCCCAGAGCAATTTGGCCTGGGTCGTCAACGCCTACATGATCCCCTTCGGCGGCCTGCTGCTGCTGGCCGGGCGCATCGGCGACCTGATCGGCCAGCGCCGCGTCTTCCTCTTCGGACTGGCGATCTTCACCACCGCCTCGCTGGTTTGCGCCGCCTCGGAGAGCCAGGGGATGCTGATCGGCGCGCGCTTCGTGCAGGGGATCGGCGGGGCGCTGGCCTCGGCCGTGATCCTCGGCATGATCGTCACCATGTTCCCCGAGCGCGGGGAGCAGGCGAAAGCGATCGGCGTCTACGGCTTCGTCGCCTCCGCTGGCGGCTCGATCGGCCTGCTCCTCGGCGGCGTCCTCACCCAGGCGATCAGCTGGCACTGGATCTTCCTGATCAACCTGCCGATCGGCATCGCCACCGCCTACCTGGCGCTGCGGCTGGTCGAGAGCCGCGATGGGATCGGCCTGCACCAGGGCGCCGACTTCCGCGGCGCCGCCCTGATCACCGCCTCGCTGATGCTCGGCGTCTACACGATCCTCCAGATCAGCGAGTGGGGTTGGGGCTCCACCCGCACGCTCGCGCTCAGCGCCGTCTCCGCTGCCCTGCTCGCCGCCTTCCTGCACCGCCAGGCGACGATTCCCAACCCGCTGATGCCGCTGCGCCTCTTCCGCTCCCGCAACGTCTCCGGCGCCAACGCGCTACAGGCGCTGCTGGTCGCCGGCATGTTCGGGATGTTCTTCCTCGGCGCGCTCTACCTCCAGCGGGTGCTCGGCTACGACGCCCTCCAGGTCGGCCTCGCCTTCCTGCCGACGACTATCGTGATGGGGACGCTCTCGCTCGGCTTCTCCGAACGGCTGATCATGCGCTTCGGGCCGCGGCGGACGCTGATCCCCGGCGTCTGCCTGATCGTCGTCGCCCTCCTGCTCTTCGCCCGTGCCCCGGTCGACGGGGACTACGTCCTCGACCTGCTGCCGCCGTTCCTGCTGATTGGCGTCGGCGTCGGAACCGCCTTCCCGTCGATCATGACGCTGGCGATGTCGGGGGCGACGCCGAGCGACTCCGGGCTCGCCTCGGGCTTCGTCAACACCAGCATGCAGGTGGGCGGCGCGATCGGCCTGGCGGTGCTGGCGACGCTCTCCACCGAGCGCACCCAGAGCCTGGTCGACAGTGGCGCCTCCCACGCCTCGGCGCTGACCTCGGGCTACCACCTCGCCTACCTGATCGGTGCCGCGCTCGCCGCGACCGCGGTCGCGATCGCCGTCTTCGTCCTGCGCGACCCCGCCCCCGAGGCGCTGGAGGCGCCGGCGCCCGAGCACGAGCGGGGCGAGCCCGAGCCCGCCTACTCGGAGATCGGCTGAACGAGGCGACCCGGCGCTCGACGCACGCCCCAGCCGCCGTCGATGAAGGAGAACGTGTCGACGCTCGCGCCGCAACGGCCATCGCGGATCGGTGAGTTCGCCGAAGGGCCGGACGAGCGCGCGCGGATGGGGAGGATCTCCGGCTGGCTCTGGATCGTCGCCGCGCTGGTCGGCGCCGGGGCCGCCTTCCTCCCCGGCGCCTCCCACAAGGCGCTGGGCCGGGTCATCGGCCTCAGCGCGCTGGTGCTCCTCTACGGGGTGGGCAGCGCGCCCGACGCGCCCAGACCCGTCCCCAGCGCCTCGATCGGCTGGGCGGTCTTCCCCGAGGACGGCGAGGACTTCGAGACCCTGTTGCGCGCCGCCGACGAGCGCATGCTGCGGCTGAAGCGCAACGGCGGTCGGCCCGCTTCAGAGCGCTGAACCGAGAAAAATCACTAATTTGTTATACTACTCCTGTGACGCCTGGTGAGTTGATCCGCACTACCCGTGCTCGTCACGGTCTCAGCCAGGAACGCCTCGCTCGGCGTGCTGGCAAACACCAGTCGGCCATCAGCCGGCTCGAGGCCGACGAGGTCTCTCCCAGCGTCGAGACGTTGGATCTGCTGATGCGGGCGATGGGGGAGAACCTGGAGCTGTCCGGCGTCCCGCTGGAGCGCGACTACGACCCGGTCCACCGGCGGGCGACCGCCGAACGATCTCCGAGCGAGCGCCTGGCCCTGGGCATCTCGTGGAACCGGATGGCCGGCCGCCTCGCGGCAGCCGGCCGCGAGGCTCGTGGCCGAGCCTGATCGTCCTCTCGACGCCGAGCGCATCCTCCGTTCCCTGGCGGAGGAGGGCGTCGAGTACGTGCTTATCGGCGGGCTCGCCGTGCAGACCCATGGCCACGTGCGGACGACCAACGACGCCGACCTCATTCCCGCACCGGACCCCGCCAACCTCGAGCGACTCGCCGCCGCCCTGCGCGCCCTCGACGCGCGCGTGGTCAATCCCGGCGAGGAGGACACCGCGATCGAGGCCGGCATGCTGCCCAGAGCAACGATCTGGCAGTTCGTCACCCGCGACGGTGGAATCGACGTGATGCACGAGGTGCCGGGTGGTCGCCCCTATGCCGAGCTCAGCGAGCGAGCGCTGCGTGTGCGGCTGGGAGAAATCGAGGTGCCCGTCGTCGATCTGGACGACCTGATCCGGATGAAGCTGGCGCGTGGCCGCCCGGTGGATCTCGCCGACGTCGCCGCCCTCACCGACCCTCACGCTGAGTCCGCGCCCGGTTAAGGCCGCCGCAACCTTTGTCTACCTAAAATTTGGTAGACCATATGGTGATCCTGCCTTAGCTCTCAGCAAGGCTGGTTTAGAACCGATTATGTTGAGTATTAAGGGTGCCAGGGAAACCAGGCGGGGGCACGCAATCAAAGGAGAGGCGCATGAACACCTTGACCCTGACCCATCGACGGCTCTGGATACGGGCCCTGGCCCTGGCGGCCATGGCGCTGGCCGTCCTCGCCGTCGCCGCGACCGGAGCGCGGGCAGCCAACTACGTGTCGCTGGGCGACTCCTATGCCGCTGGGCCACTGATCCCGAACCAGATCTCGCCGCTTGGCTGTCTCAAGTCCGACCACAACTACGCGCACCTGGCGGCGCCGAGCTTCGGCATCCAACTGCGGGACCCGAGCTGTAGCGGCGCGACCACGGTCGACATGACCGAAGCGCAGAGCATCGAATTCGGTTCCAACCCGCCGCAGTTCAACTCGCTCGACGCCGAAACGACGATCGTCTCGCTGACGATCGGCGGCAACGACATCGGCTTCTCCGAAGTCGCCGAGAGCTGCATCACCCTGAACCCGTTCAGCCATCCCTGCCTGGACAAATACGACTCCGGCGGCAAAGACCAGCTGGCCGAACGGATCGCGGCGACGGCGCCGAAGGTGGCGGCGGTGCTTCAGGGCATCCACAGCCGCTCCCCCTCGGCGAAAATCTACGTCGTCAACTACCCGGCGATCTTCCCCGAGACCGGGTTCGGCTGCTGGCCGCAGATGCCGATCGGGTTCCAGGACGTTCCGTACCTGCGCTCGACCGAGCAGAAACTGGACGCGATGCTGGCGACCCAGGCGGCGGCCAACGGCGCCACGCTGGTCAACTGGTACAACGCCAGCATCGGCCACGACGCCTGCAAGTCGTCCTCGACCCGGTGGGTGGAACCGCTGGTCCCGGGCGAACTCGCGGCCCCGATCCATCCCAACAAAGCGGGGATGCAGGGCGCGGCGAACGTACTCGTAGCGGCGGCGAAATAACACTCGCACGTTTCGATGGAGAGCTGTGGCGCCGACCGGCGCCGCGGCTCTCCACTCCGCCCCCTCAGACCGGCGCCGAGGCGAGTTCGAGTGCTCGCAGGACCTGTTTCACGTCAGTGATCGAGAGGATGCCGACCTCGCGGCCGCCGGTCAGCACCACGGCCCGGCCGACCCGCTGGAAGGCCGGGCGCTGGACCAGCTCGGCGACGTCCTGGTGCTCCTCGACGATCAGGGAGCGCTCGCGAATCGCCGCCTCTCCCACGCTGGTCGAGGCCCGCCGCCGCTCCGGCACGGCCTCAATCGCTCCGAGGTCGATCAGGCCGACGATCCGCCTCCCCTCCCGCACCGGGAACGCCCGGTAGCGGTAACGGACGAAGAACTCCTCCAGCGCCCGCTCGACGCTGGTCGCGGCGGGAACGGCGACCGCCGGGAACGACATCAGCCGCCCCGCCTCGCGGCCGGTCAGGGCGACGCGGACCCGCAGCCCGCCCTCCTCGGCCCTGGCGGCGAAGACGACGAAGAGGCCGACCGCCGCCAGCCAGATGCCGCCGAAGGCGCCGCCCGCGGTCGCGAGCAGGCCGAGGCCGACCATCCCGTAGCCGAAACCGCGCCCGATCGAGGCGGCGATCGCCGTCGCCCGCGAGAGGTTGCCGATCCGGCCCCAGATCAGCGCCCGGGCGACCCGCCCGCCGTCGAGCGGGAAGGCAGGCAGCAGGTTGAAGAAGAGGATCGCGGCGTTGACGAACGCCTGGTACTCGACCACCGCGCGCAGCGCGGCCGGCGCCGAGGAGGGCAGGGCGAGGTCGACAGCGCCGAAGAAGGCGGCGATGACCAGCGTCACCGCCGGCCCGGCGATCGCGAAGCGCAGCTCCGCCCCCGCCGTCTCCGGGTATCCCGCCATTCTGGCGACGCCTCCCAGCAGCCAGAGGTCGATCTCCTCGATCTCCACTCCGTTGCGGCGAGCGACCAGCGAGTGGCCCAGCTCGTGCAGGAGGATGCTTGCGAACAGCAGCAGCGCGCTGAGCAGGCCGAGGGCGTAGGCGCCGGCCGGGGCGATCCCGGGCGCCTGGTCGGGGTAGTAGGCGGCCCCCAGCGACCAGGTGATCAGGGCGACGATCGCCAGCCACAGCGGCTGCACTCCGATCGGGATGCCGGCGAGGCGGCCGATGTGGATGCTGTTACGGGTCATCGCTTCATCGCGTCGGGGATCGCCGGGCTCAGCCGTGGGGACAGATCACGGCGCGGCCGTCGAGGCTGCCCTCGCGCATCCGCTGGTAGGCGTCGTCCGCCCGCTCCAGGCCGAAGCGCTCGACGTGGGCGCGGATCTTGCCGGCACGGGCGAGGTCGAGGACCTCGCCCAGCTCGACCGCGCTGCCCCAGTACGGGAGGCAGATCTGGGCCTCGAAGGGGAGCGTCCCGAAGCCGAACTCGAAGCTCCCGCCGGCCAGTCCGACCACGGTCAGGTGGCTCTCGAAGCGGACGATCTGGGCGCAGAGCGCGAGCGTGTCGTCGCTGCCGACCATGTCGATCGCCAGCTCGACCCCGCGCCCGCCGCTCAGCTCGCCGATCGCCTCGGCGGCGCCCTCGCCCGCCCGCACCGCCTCGTCGGCGCCGACCTCACGTGCCAGCGCGAGCTTCTCGGCCGAGGTGTCGACGGCGATCACCCGCGCCGGGCTCAGCGCGCGCAGGATCTGCACCGCCATGTGGCCGAGGCCGCCGACACCGACGACGACGGCGGTCGATCCCGGCACCAGCAGGTGCAGCGAGCGCTTGATCGCGTGGTAGGGCGTCAGTGCCGCGTCGGAGAGCGGCGCCGCGTCGCGCGGGTCGAGCTCGCCGAGCGGCAGCAGCAGCCGCGGGTCGGGGACGAGCATGTACTCGGCCATGCCGCCGTCGAGGCCGAGGCCGCCGCCGAAGGCGCCGATCTCCGCCTGGCGCTCGCAGTAGTTCTCGGCCGAGAGGCGGCAGGCGCGGCAGCGCCCGCAACCCCAGGGCCCGTAGACGGCGACCGGCTCGCCCTGCTCCAATCCCGTCACCCCGGCGCCGAGCGCCTCGACCCAGCCGGCGTTCTCGTGGCCGATGGTGAAGGGGAGGTCGAAGTCCATCGTCCCCTCCGGCCACTCCATCAGGTGCAGGTCGGAGTGGCAGGCGCCGGCGCCCCCGACCTTCAGCAGCACCTGCCCCGGGCCGGGCTCGGGCACCGGCACCTCGCGCATCTCGGGCCGCGACTGCCAGGCGGTGAGCTGGTAGGCCTTCATCCCCACCAGCCTAGGCACGGCGCCGCCCTCGCGCGTCGGTAGAAGACCGCGAACCGGGCGGTGGGAAACGACGGGTCAGCCGGTCAGGTCGCGCCGCTCGAACAGCGCCACGCCGAGCGCCGCCAGCGCCAGCGCGGCCGCGGTGACGCCGAGGAAGGAGACCGGGTCGACGCCGTCTTCGATCGCCTTGCCGTAGTAGCGGAAGACCGAAACGTAGCGGACGGCGTCAAGGCTGGGGTCGAGCCGGCCGACCAGGTCCGCCACGTACATCGCCACCAGCACCCCGGCGACCGAGCCGGTGACGATCGCGGTGCGCAGGGAGAAGCCGGTGACGACGATGCCGAGGGCGGCGAACAGCAGCGCCAGCGGCCAGACGTTGGCGAAGCCGGCGAGCGCCGAGCCGAACGAGAGGCCGGCGCCGGAGAGGGCGCTGGCGAGCATGGTGAGGGCGAGGGTCACCGCCAGCACCTCGGCCAGCTCGACCGCCGTCGCGGCGAAGCCCGACCAGACCAGGCGCCGGCGCGAGACCGGGGCCGAGAGCAGCACGTCCAGGCGCCCGCTTTCGGCGGCGCCGGAGAGGCCGCTGGCGATCGAGCGGGCGGCGAGGTAGCCGACCGCCAGCGGGACGATCAGGCTCAGCATCTCCGCGTTCAGGTACTGCTCCACGGTCGAGAGTTCGACGATCCCGAAGGCTTCCTTCAGCGCCGCCGGGTAGTCGCGCACCGCCCTGCGCAGCGCGTCTTCGACCGAGGGGAAGATCGAGACCATCGAAGCCCGCCATCAGCCCGAGCGGCAGCCCCCAGGCGAACAGCGAGCGGCGGCGGTCGCGCAGCTGCGCCGCGATCAGCGCCCTCATCCCTCCCCCTCCGCCGGCCCGCCCTCCTCGTAGTAGGTGAGGAAGACCTCCTCCAGGGTCGGGTGGGCGAACTCGAGGTCGGCGACCGGGTGAGCGGCGAGCGCCTTCACCACCGCGTCGACCTCGCCGGCGACCCTGAACCTGATCCGCGCTCCTTCGGCCTCGAGGTCGGTGACGCCGGGGATGCCGCGCAGCCGCGCCGGGTCGACCGGCACGGCGAACTCGACCTCGACCCGCCGTCCCGTCTTGTCCAGCAGGTCGTCCACCCGCTCGACCGCGATCAGCCGCCCGGCGCGGATGATCCCGACCCGGTCGCAGACCCGCTCGACCTCGTCCAGCTCGTGGGAGGAGAGGAAGACGGCGCAGCCGCGTTCGCGTTCCTCGCGCACCAGGGCCAGGAACTCCTCCTGCATCAGGGGGTCCAGGCCGCTGGTCGGCTCGTCGAGGATCAGCAGCTCGGGCCGGTGGAAGACGGCGAGGATCAGCCCGACCTTCTGGCGGTTGCCACGCGACAGCTCGCCCAGCGGCCGCTCCAGGTCGGCGCGGAAGCGTTTCGCCAGCGCCTCGGCGCGCTCGCGCCCGTCGACCCCCCGCAGCCGCGCCAGCACCGCCAGCGCTTCGCGGCCGCTGACGTGCTTGCCGTAGCCGAAGTCGCCGGGAAGGTTGCCGAGCCGGGCTCGGATGGCGACGCTCTCGCGGTGGCTGTCGAGGCCGAAGACGCGGGCGCTGCCGCCGCTGGGGTGCAGCAGGTCGAGCAGGGTGCGGATCGTCGTCGTCTTGCCGGCGCCGTTGGGGCCGAGGAAGCCGAAGACCTCGCCCGTCTCGACCGCGATCGAGACGTCCTCGATCCCCCGCGCGCTGCCGTAGCGCTTGGTCAGCCCCCGCGTCTCGATCGCCAACACGCCGTGGATGCTGGCAGGAGAGCAGGCCGGAGACGTGCGGTTTTCTACGGGCCGTGTTCGGGGACAAGGACCGATGCGTCGGCGCGCGTCGCGTCATACGCTCGCCAGCGGTCCCGGAATTCGAAAGGAGAAGGTCGTGTACGAGAAGGTTCTGGTCGGTTTCAAGGACACCGAGCAGGGGCAGGACGCCCTCGCGCTCGGCCGGATCCTGGCCGAGGCCAGCGGGGCGACGATGCTGGTCGCCTGGGGCCCGACACTGGAGAAGGGCGGCCTGGCCGGACTCGCCGCCTCCGAAGAAGCCGACGCGATCGTCCTCGGGGCCACCCATCGCGGGCCGGTCGGCAGCGTCTTCCCCGGCTCGACCGCCGAGCGGCTGCTCGGCCATGCTCCCTGCGCGGTGGCGATCGCGCCCCGCGGCTTCGGCGGCCGCGCCGATGGGGAGATCGGCTGGCGCCCGCTCAGCGAGGACTCCGAGGAGTCGCGCCTGCGCGTGATCGGCGCCGCCTACGACGGCACCGCGAACGCCGGCCAGGCACTCCGCGTCGCCGCCGAGTTCGCCGTGCGCAACGGCGCCGCCCTGCGGGTGTTCGCGGTCGCGCGCCTCCCGACCGCCGCCACCCCCACCGACCCGAGCCGCCCGCCGGAGGGCGTCGCCTGGCAGGAGGCGGGGGAGCTGCGCGAGGCCCTGACCCGGGCCGTCGCCGAACTTCCCCCCGAGGCCCGCGCCGAGGCCGTCTTCCTGCGCGGCTTCCCGGCGACCCAGCTGGTCGAGGCCGCCGAGAAGGGCGTCGACCTGCTGGTGCTGGGCTCGCGCCCCGGCGGCCCGCTGCGACGGGCGCTGCACGGCAGCGTCTCCAGCGGCGTCATCGAGGCGGCGGGCTGTCCCGTCCTCATCGTCCCGGCCGGGGCCAGGGTGCGCCAGGCCGTGCCGGCCTAGGATGAGCGGACGGGATGTCGACCGCCGCCCAGCTCGCGATCGCGTTCGGCGTCGTCTTCGCCGTCAACCTGCTGCCCGCCTTCGGTCCCCCGACCTGGGCGCTGCTGGTCTTCTTCAGCCTCGACTTCGAAACTCCCGCGGCGCCGCTGGTGCTGGGTGGCGCCCTGGCGGCTGCCGCGGGCCGTCTGACGCTGGCGAGCGCCACCCGCCGGCTCCGGCCCCGTCTCGCCCCCACCCGCCTGCGCCGCCTCGATCGCGCCCAGGCCGCGCTCACCGCCAACCGCGGCCGCTCCGCCGCCGGCCTCGGCCTGTTCGCGATCTCGCCGCTGCCCTCGGGCCAGCTCTTCGTCGCCGCCGGCCTGATGACGGTCCGCCTGGTCCCTCTCACCGCCGCCTTCTTCGCCGGCCGGCTCGTCTCCTACTCCATATATGTGACCGCGGGGTCGATCGCCGAGGACAACCTCGGCACGCTGGCGCTGGACTCGCTCACCTCGCCGTTGGGGATCGCGATCCAGCTGGCGATGCTGGCCGGGCTGGCGGCGCTCGCCGGCATCGGTCCGGGGCGTCATATTTGGAGCGATGCGGATCGCGAGCCTGGTGCCGTCGGCGACGGAGATGCTCTTTGCCCTGGGGCTGGGAGACGCCGTGGTTGGTGTCACCCACGAGTGCGACCACCCGCCGGCCGCGCGTGAGCTGCCCCACCTGACCGCCACCGTCCTGCCCGAGGGTCTCGACGCGGGCGGCATCGACGCCGCCGTGAAGGAAATCGTCGGCGAAGGCAGGGCGCTCTACAGCCTCGACGAGGAGCGGCTGGCCGAGTTGGCTCCGGAGCTGATCGTGACCCAGGCGGTGTGCGAGGTCTGCGCCGTCTCCTACGAGGACGTGGTCGAGGTGGCGGCGCGGCTGCCGGGCCGCCCGCGGGTGCTTCAGCAGGACCCGAGCACGCTGGGCGAGGTGCTGGAGGACGTGACCCGGCTGGGCGAGGCGGCCGGCGTGCCGGAGCGGGCGCACGAGCTGCGCGGCGAGCTGGAGGGGCGGCTGGCCGCGGTCCGCGCTGCCGTCGCCGGGGCGCCCGCACCGCGCGTCCTCGCCCTGGAGTGGCTGGACCCGCCGTTCGTCGGCGGCCACTGGATTCCGCAGATGATCGAGATCGCCGGCGGCGAGGACGTCGCCGGGACCACGGGCGCGAAGTCGGTCGAGGTCGAGTGGGAGCGGCTGGCGGAGCTGCGCCCCGAGGTAGTGGTCGCGATGCCCTGCGGCTGGTACATGGAGGAGTCCCGCGCCCAGGCGACCGAGCACCGGGGGCGGATCGAGGTCCTGGGCGCCGACCGCGTCTTCGCCGTCGACGCCGCCTCGACCTACTCCCGTCCCGGCCCGAGGCTGATCGACGGCGTCGAGCTCCTGGCCCACCTGCTCCATCCCGACCGCGTCGAGCCGCCAGGCGGGATCGCCTTCGCGGCGGTGGGAGAGTGAGGGCCGAGCCACCGGAGTCCCTCCCCGACCGAGTGCGTGCCGCCTGCGCCTGGGTCGCCGGCGAGGCGCGCTCGGTGAGGGTCGAGAGGGGGGCGATCGCCGAGTACGCGCGCGGGTTGCCGGCCCACGGGTCGGCCGCGGAGCCCGACCCGGCGACCCAGCTCCTCGACGGCGATCGCGAGACTTTTGCCGCCTTCGCGATCTGCCTCAACGCGATCAACTTCGGCTCGGGCTGGTGGCCGACGATCCGCAAGCGCCCGGGGCTCAGCGGCTACTCGACCGTCGCGGCCGGGCTGACCGAGCGGTTCCGAGCGCCTGGGCCATGGTCCGCGAGCGAACTGATCGGGCTCAGCGCCGCGGCTGTGGCCGAGGTGCTCGGCCAGGACCCCGACCACCCGCTGATGGGCGACTTCGCCAGCTCCCTGCGCGACGTCGGCGCCCACCTGGCGGCCGAGCACGGCGGTCGGTTCGCCGCCGTCGTGGACGCCGCCGACGGCTCCGCCGCCGCCCTCGCCGAGCTGCTGGCCGGCTGGGAGTCCTTCACCGACATCTCCAGGTACAGGGGGCGTCCGGTCCCCTTCTTCAAGCGCGCCCAGCTCGCCGCCGCCGACCTCGACCGCGCCGGCGTTGTCAGCCTCGCCGACCGCGACCGCCTGACCGCCTTCGCCGACAACCTCGTGCCGCACGTGCTCCGCGTCGACGGCGTCCTCCGTCTCGACCCGGCCCTGGAGGAGCGCATCGAAGCGGGCGAGCTGCTCGTCCACGGCAGCCCCGAGGAGATCGAGCTGCGCGCCTGCGCGGTCCACGCGGTGGAGCTGCTCAGCGCGACGACCGAAGGCGCCCTCTCCCCACCCGAGATCGACGCCGCCCTCTGGAACCGCGGCCGGTCGGAGCGCTACAAGTCGATCCCCCGGCCACGTAGTCGCAACACTGCCTTCTGACGAGCGACGCCCACCTTACCCGCGCCGCAGCAGGCGCCCGACGGCGTCCATCAGCTCCGCAGTGCGCTCCTCGCGCTCGGAGTCCTCGGCACCGATCACACAGTGACTCGCGTGGCCGTCGAGCAAACCCAGCGCGACCTTGTCGAGGGCAGCCTGAACCGCCGAGATCTGGGTCAGCACGTCGATGCAGTAGCGGTCGTCCTCGACCATCCCCGCGATCCCCCGCACCTGCCCCTCGATCCGCCTCAGCCGCGAAAGCAGCTGGTCCTTGCTGGCGGTGTAGCCGCGGGATGGGGTCTTGGGAGCCATCCACGCCAGCTTAACCGATACCTCCAGGGGGTATCCACCCGTGCCCGTCGCCGCGACCCTATGACGCCCGCGACCGCCTCTCCTCACGCCGATGCCGAAGCACCACCGGCGCCACGTAGCCGATCAACGCCCCGATCGCCGCGGTCACCAGCAGCGTCACGATCAACGGCGCGTTGACGGTCAGGAAGAGGACGTCGACCCGGACGTCCTGGGAGTTCTGTAGCGCGACGATCACGACCAGCGCGACAAGCACCCCGACAGCCCAGCCGCGCCAGCTCGTCGCCTTCGTCGCCACATCGCCCGACAGCCGCCGCTCGGTCATGGCTGCGATGTTAAGCCCAGGCGGCTTCGCTGAAGAGTTGTGGGGCCTATCCGCACCTCAAGTCTTCAGGCTCCGCCGGGAGGGCGGTATCGAGGCGGCGGGCCGTGGCCGTCAGCATCCGTCGCACGTGGTCCGGCTCGCGATGCACCTGCCACTCGCTGAAGCGAAGCGGGGTGAGGCCGGCGGCGATATGGGCCTGGTCGCGACGCTGGTCGGCCGCCTGCTTCAGCGGCGTTCGGTGATAGCGGAGGCTGTCGATCTCGACGACGAGCAGCAGCTTGGGCCAATAGAAGTCGACGCGATAACCGTTGAGCCAGACCTGAGTCTGCGGCGTGGGCAGACCCGCGGCCCGTGCGATGGGGAGGAAGCGCCGCTCCAGGCTGGTGGCGGTGAGGCTCAGGGTTGGGGCGTCCAGCAGCGCGCGCAGGCGGCCGCGGCCGGGGCGCCGTGGGAACGAGTCGAGGGCCCGTCGCAGACTCACGGGATCGACCAGATCCAGGTGGTCCGCCTCGTTGACAGCGGCTTCGAGCTCCCCGGTGGAGACCCCGGCGGCGAGGTCGACCAGGGTGGAAATGGGATCGGTGACCGGGATGCCGTCGACCATCCGCCGCCGTGCCTCGCCGTGTTTCACCTGCCTGTGCACACGAACGCCCGGATGCCTTCTGGACACGCGGTTGGGAACCGCGACCTCGATCGGCCTCGGGTTCCCCTTCCGAATACCCCACAACACCGCCGCGCTTCGGTGGCTGAGGAGCGCATGGGGGCCGCAGGCCAGGACCGCCGCCATCCAGGCCCCGCGTCTGCCCACCTCTGGCCTCCCGACCGCATAGACGCCTCGCATCAGCGGGTGCAACCGCCCGCTGCCAAGTCGGTGGCGAATCGCCTCGCGCCCCATTCCGAGCTCCATCAGCTGCGCGCGCGCCACCACGCCATGCTGCCTCTTCGCCAGCTCCCATGCGCCGGCCGACCATGGCGGAACCTTTGTGGGGGCCATAGCCACCACAAGTCTTCAGCCTCGGCGGATTCGCCCCCCCAGGGCGCTTTGGGGCTAGGAAGAGGCCGGAACCACGGTGCGGAACAGCTCGGCGGAGGGGATGCCGATCACCTCGCCCCGGAAGCGCTTCTCGGGCCCGTAGACCACCCACGTCGTGTCGATTTCGCCGATATCGAGATCCAGCTGGAGACTGTCCGTGTTTTCCTCGAGGTGCTCCATGTGGGTGAGACCAGAGTCGTAGTCGCCGCGCAGCAGGCCTTCGGCGACGAGGGGCTTGGAGGCGACGTCGATGATCTCCTCCCATCCCGAGAGGTCCACGTAGCCCTTGGTCGCGGGGACGATTCCGAGCGAGCGGGGTCTTTCGGATTGGCGCCGGCTCAGCAGCACCAGGTGCTTGGTCGGGTAGATGAAGGTGTCGACCACAAACACCTCGGTCCAGTACTTCTCGGTGATCTCATGTACCTTCGGGTGCGCGCTGCACTGAATCAGAAACGCGTCGTCGCGTTCACGCACCATCTCCAGGCCGACGAAGAAGTCGGTGATCAGCTCGATCCGGTAGTCCTCGATGCCCTGGAAGCGCATGTATTCGACCGTCGCCCGCTCGTGGCAGGTCCCGGTCGGCCCGAGGGTGATCAGGGTGATCGTTCGCTGGTCTGAGGAGGGCTCCATCGCGCAGTGCAAGAATAGAGGCTATATACAAAATACTCTGTAAAGTCAAGAAATATTGACATGTACCCAAAAGGTGCCATAATCAAACCAACTTGACTGTTGCCCAGGTCAAAGGGGAAAATGGCTCCGGGACCGCCCGAAACGGCGCAGCCCGCACCGGTGCGCAGGCGCTCTCGCTCCTTGCAGTGCCGATCAACGCGGCGGTCCTACAGGCGCTGACGGATCGAACGAAGTCCCTTCACGATCTGCGCCGCGAGGTCGACTTTCCGCCGCAGACGACGATGCGCACCTACTTGAGAGAGCTGGCACGGCTGGGGGTAATCGAGAAGCATCGTCGCAATGCCTTCCCAGGAGATGTCGAATACGGGCTGGGTGAAGCCGGTCACGAGCTGCTGGCGGTCGCCGAGATTCTCGCCGCCTGGCTCGCCAGCTTTCCGGAGACGCCGACACGCTTCGGCAGCGGCTCGGCAAAGAGCGCGATCAAAGCTCTACTCGACGGCTGGTCGACGAGCATGGTCCGAGCGCTCGCGGGCCGCCCACTTTCACTCACGGAACTGGATTCCGTTATCGATTCTGTCAGCTATCCGTCCCTGGAGCGACGCCTGGGCGCCATGCGTCTCGGAGGCCTCGTCGAACCACTGAGCTCGGAGGGGCGTGGGACTCCCTACGCCGTCTCCGAATGGCTTCGCAGGGGGATCGCCCCGATCGCCGCCGCTGCCCGCTGGGAGGGACGCCGGCTGGGTCATGAGGCGCCCCCGGTCACCGTTCTAGATGCCGAGGCCGCCTTCCTGCTCGCACTGCCGCTGTTGAGGCTGCCGACCGCCGCCTCGGGCTCCTGCCGTCTCGCCGTGCAGGTCGGTGGGGGGGCAAGGCTTGGACTGGCCGGCGTCGTGGCCTCGGTGGAGGGAGGCCGGGTCACGACCTGCGAGGCCAGGATCGAGAACCCAGCCGATTCCTGGGCGCTCGGCACGATCGCTGAGTGGTTCGCGGCCGTTCTGGAGGGGGATACCGATGCGCTGACAGTGGGCGGCGACGTTGCCCTTGCGGAAGGGATTGCCGGGGCGCTGCACGACACGCTGTTTCGCCCGGTGCGGGTTAGGCAACTATGAATGGATCGACGGCCTTCAGGACGACCCTCGGCCGCGCGGGTTTGGCGAATGCTCCGTCAGGGGTCGTGTCCTTGCCCAGCACGTCGTCGATGGCCGCGGCGTGGCGCCCCTCGACGCTGTGGATCGAAAGGACCGTTGCCAGCACCGCCTCGCTTTCTATGCTCGCCAGTCGGTCGAGGTAGGCCGCGGCGACAAGGTTCTCGAGCCTGCTCGCGAGTTCGAGTGCCGCGTTGGTGTTTTGCAGCTTGAATTTCGTCTTTGGCTTCGCCACCGGATCGCCGCCCAGCTTTTCAATCGTCGTGGTCAGCGAGCTGACGTGTGCTTCCTCCTCTTCGCGAAACTTATCGAGCGCCGTTTTCGCACGGGCGCCCAAAAGACGACTCGAGAGCAGCTCAACGTAGAAGGCCGACTGCACATACTCGAGGGTCAGCGCGTAGTTGAGGATGCCGAGGTCGCCATCGCCAAACCGCGAGAGTTCGCCCCCCGCCTCACTGCTGCCCCCACAGGCGGCGAGGAGAGCTCCCGCCGCGAGCGATCCGCCGGCCACCGCCACGAACTGGCGTCGCGACACCATGCCTCCTGCGGGGCGATGGGCCGCCTCATTGGGTTTCGCCGGAAGGTTCATTGGCGAACTCGGCTAGTAGGTCCCGGTGAATTTCTCCACCGAAGCCACAGCCTCATATTTGGAGACCCCGCGGTCAAAGGCATCGGGCGCGGGTTCTTCTTTTCTTGGGATCAGCACAGTCGCCGCGTGCCGCCCCTCGACCTGGACGATTGAGCCCGCGAGTTCCCGCGCCTCCCCGGATTTGAGGGAGGGGATGACGCCGTTGTAGGCGATGATGGCGGACGTCTCCAGCTCGGCGGCTATTTGCAGAAACACCTCAATTTCGCGATAGGCGAAGGCATAGCTGGCCGTTGGAACAGGCTTGCCGCCGAGCTTCCTGATCATCGAGGTCACGGCCGCGACGTGTCGCCGCTCGTCATCGAGCAGGGACGCGATCATCCTTGCCTGCTCGGCGCTCACGACCATCTTCTTGCCTTTGTCGTTCACCCTTCTCCGCCCGCGGTCGTAGAGCTCCGCCTGTAGGTACTCGAATGGGAGCAGGAAGTTGAGGGTTTCGACGTCCTCTCCGCCTCCCGCCGCAAGTGCCTTCGTCACGTACGGGCCGATCGCGCCAAGTCCAAAGGCCGCTCCCACCCCGAGCGCTCCTTTCAGGATCGCGTCTCCGCGAGACAGGCGGCCACCGTCCACCCGAACCCCGGCGAGCTGGGACCTGGAGGCATCCGCACCCGTTCCTGACATTGGGCAATAATAGCTGATCATCAGCCTGAAACAGGCATGGTCAACGCCAGTCACGACCGATTCGGCTTGCGCCTTCCCTGCTGGTGTGGGATATTCCCGATGCAGGGAACTTAGGGAGCTTCCCTCGGGAACTTTACGAGTAGCCTGCTGCAATCAGACCCATCATGGTTCGCGGGGAAGCGGCTCAGGTGGGTCAAGGGGATGGGAGAGATCCACGTGACCAGAAATGGCTATCGCAGCTTCGGGGCGAAGCAACCCCTGAGCCTGTGGTGTGGCACGCCCCGCAATCCGTCGCGGTCTCCAGTCCCGCGCCGGCCTAATCGAAAGTCAACTCAAGGAGACTCAGACTGATGTCATCGACTATCCGCAGGCGCTTTGAGGCCCTGCACAGACAGATGGGAACGGCGGGCGTCGTCCTGGCGGCGCTCGCCCTGCTCCTTTGTACGGCAGGTGGGGCTCTGGCCGCATCGGGTGCACTGACCGGCAAGCAGAAGAAGGAAGTCAAGAAGATCGCCAAGCAGTACGCCGGCAAACCCGGTGCGCCGGGTGTCGCCGGCCCGGCGGGGGCTCCCGGAGCGCCCGGGAAAGAAGGCGCACAGGGGAAAGCGGGCCTACAGGGCGAAGTGGGCCCTACGGGCGAACAAGGGCCCACGGGCGAAGTGGGCCCGACGGGTCCCACTGGTGAAACGGGCTTCACCGAAACCCTCCCCTCAGAAAAAACCGAGAAGGGAGTATGGCGGTTCGCGAGCAACGGCGAAACGCTCCAGTACGTTCCGATCACCTTCTCGATCCCTCTCTCCGAAGCGGATGCAGCTAGCATCGCGGTCGAAACTCTGAGCAAAACCGCATCGCCAACGGCTAATTGTCCGGGCAGCCCGAAGGAACCGCGGGCCGAACCAGGGTTCCTCTGTGTCTACACGTCCGGCGATGAAAGTCAGACGACTTTCTTCGGCAGCCCCAATGCCGTCTATAAGCCGGTGTCATCTGGAGAAGAAGAAGGGGTTATCTCTGGCGGCGCGCTCCTCTACTTTGAAAGTCATATCATCGCAGGAGAAGTCAGCGCCGGCAGCTTCGCAGTCACCGCCCCCTGAGTTAAAGCAACTCATTCGCTCACAGCTGCGACCCGGATGGTCTTGGGGACACCATCCGGGTCGCATTTCGCCTCGGTTGGCACCCCACATCGGACGCGAAACAGCGAAAGCCAAGGCCCGCGTCCTCGCGAATCGGCGCCATGCGCCGATCGGCACGCGCGGAATCCCGCCACACGCCCTTTGCAGGGGAAGTCGTCGCCCGATTATCCAACCGGCGGGCCGCGATTCTGGAACAGACGATAAAACTTGACTGTTTAGCCCAGCCTGATGTATTGATACCTCGTTCCCGCCTGGCGAAAAGAGAGCCGGGCGACTCCAAAAGGAGCGAGAATGACTCGCAATTTGAAGATCCTGATGCTGGCCGCGATGGCGGTGGGGGCATTGAGCGCGGTGGGCGCCTCCTCGGCGCAGGCCGCGGAATTCCACTGCTCGGTCAAACCGTGCGTCGCCACACTGAAACCGGACGGCACGGGGAAAACATCGCACCATCAGTTCGACGTCAACCTGCCCAAACAGGTGCTGCCGATCACATGCAACGAAATCCAAGGCGAAGCGACAGCGGCAAATCAAACAGAAAAAGAACTGACATTCACGAATATCCAATACAAACCCTGTCAATTTCTCGGTGATCCAAGTGCGACGGTCAACATGAACGGCTGCGACTATCTGTTCACTGCCGAAGGCAAAGTCCAAATCAAATGCCCCGAAGGCAAACAAATCACATTTGAAGCACTGGGCTGCGTGGTGCACGTCAACTCACAGGGGCCGCTTGGAGGAATCACCTACCACAACCTCCCGGAAGAAAAAAGCCAGAACGAAGTCACAGTGTCGGCCGCGGTGAAAGGAATCATAGCCGTAGCGACAGGTGCCGGATGCCCCGAAACGGGCGAATCCAAAACCGGCGAATACACAACAGGCAACACGATCGTCACGGGTGAGCAAGACAACGAAGCAAAAACGAAAGCGAACGTCTGGTGGGCGTAGACAACCAACCGGATTGAGTGACGATGCCAGCGCGATAGCGGCATTGGCGAAGCAAATCAGGGCGCGGGCCACGGCAGTCGTGGCCCGCGCCCTTCGCGTATGGGGACCCGTCGATATCCTTGACAAGTACCGAGACGTTCCGCTAGGCTCGGGCCGGGTTTTTGGGGGAACGGACGGACCGGGTTCGCGCGAGAGCGCATCGACAGGGAGGAAGGGGGACGTGTTGAGAAGGAAGCTCGCTCTCGTGGCACTGGCGGGCGCCTGTCTGCTTCTGTTCGCCGTCGCCCCCAGCGCCTCGGCGGACCTCAGCTTCTGCCCCCCCGGCACGGGCGCCGGTCACTGCGAAAACCCCGAAGGGGTGGCGGCGGACTTCGAAACCGGCCGCGTCTACGTCGCCGACAAGGGCAACGACCGGATCGAGATCTTCGAGTCCGACGGCACCTTCGTCTCCTCCTTCAGCGTCACCGCGCCGGTCTCGGTCGCGGTCGACAACGTCGCCGCCAGCGCCTCCCGCCACGACCTCTACGTCGGCACCGCGGGCTTTCAGGTGCAGAAGTTCAGCCCGGCGGGCGCCCCGCTGGGCTCGCCCTTCGGCGAAGAGGGAACCGGCGCCTGCCAGATCGCCCGCGCCGACGACCCGCTCGGGGTCGGCCCGGGGGGCGACGTCTATGTCGGCGACTGGTTCGAAGAAGGGGCGAACAACCGCGTCAGCCGGATCGTCCGCTTCGACTCCAGCGGCACCTGCCTGGGGGAAGTGAAGCTGTTCGAAGGCTTCGCCAGGCTCCTCGACTTCGCGGTCGACTCGGTTGGAGATGTCTATCTATCGATGGAAGGCGCCAACGAAATCCGCAAGTACGACTCCAGCGGCACGCTGCTCTACGAACTGGACCCCGGGGTCGATACCCACGGCCTGGCGGTCGACGAAGCAGACAACCTCTTCGCCCAGGGGCGAGAAGACGGCTTTGCGGAAGACATCAGCCGGATGATCACCGAGTACTCGCCCGCCGGCGCCCACCTCACGCGCTTCGGCTACGGGTCGATCCCGGAAAGCCTCATAGGCCTGGCCGCCCACCACACCGCCGACGGCGAGGTCTACGCCAGCGTAGGGGGAACGGTGGGGATCCACTACTTCGCCCTACCCCCGGCGGGCCCGGTGATCATGGCGACGCCGTGCGCGGTTAAGAAAGGCACCCTCCGCAGCAGCAGGGCCACCCTTCAGGCCGAGGTCAACCCCGAGGGCGAAGCGAGCCACTTTCACTTCGACTATCTGACCCAGGCCCAGTTCGAAACCGGCGGCTTCGCCAACCCCGCAACCGAAAGCACCCCCACGACGCCGCTTCCCGAACCCGAAGGCCCCGACTTCAAGGTCCACGAAGCCGCCGCCGAAGTGCAGGGCCTGGCGCCGGAAACCGAATACCGCTGCCGGGCGGTGGCGGAAAACCCGGGCGGGGAAACGATCGGCGAAGAGGGGACCTTCACGACCAGGGAAGGATTCGAATTCGGGCCGATCTGGTCGGCGGAGGTCAAGGAAACCACGGCGGTCCTAAACGCCGAGGGAAACCCGCTGGGGACCCCGGCCAAGGGCCGCTTCGAATACGTCGAAGACGCGGTCTACCAAAAAGACCTCGCCGAATCGGGTCCCGAACACGGCTTCGACCACGCCAGCCTTGCCCCCAGCGAAGAAATCGACTTCGGCTCGGGGGAAGCCTTCCTCACCGCCACCACCGAGCTGAGCGGCCTCGCTCCCGGCACCCTCTACCACTACCGGCTGCGGGTCAAGAACGGGACCCCGCCCGAGGGGCTGGTCTGCCCCGAACGCAAACTCCTGTGCCCCGAACACGAACCCACCTTCCGCACCTATGAAAACGAACCGGAAGAACCCCCCGACGACCGCCGCGCGGAGCTGGTCTCCCCGAGCGAGAAGAACAGCGCCGAAGTGGCGGTGCCGGGGACGGCCGCGGGCCTCGTCCTCGACAACGCGATCCGGGTCCAGGCGGCGGCGGGCTCAGGCGAGGAGATCACCTACACCTCCTGGACCTCCTTCGGGGAGGCCGAAGGGGCGCCGGGCACCAGCCAGTACCTCTCCCGCCGCGGCGCCGGGGGCTGGTCGACCGAGAACATCTCCCCCTTCGGCTTTGAGGCCAGCCCCCTGGAACCCCCCTACCGCGGCTTCAGCCCCGACCTGAGCCTGGCGGCGCTAAAGCACACCGAGCCATCGCTTGCCGAAGAATGCCCGGAAGGCTTCGGCAACCTCTACCTGCGCGACGATGACCTCGGCTCGCTTCGGTGCCTGAGCACCGCCGCGCCCAACTCGGTGGGCTCGGGGTTCTGCCTGGACTACGCCGGCTCAAGCCAGGACGGCACCCGCGCCTTCTTTTCCTCCAACAACTCCTACGCCGACGCCCCCACCGAAGCGGGCGTCAGCCTCTATGAATGGTCGGCGGCGGAAGGATTGGTTGCGATGAGCATCCTGCCGGGGCAAAGCGAACCGGCCGCCCCCGCCGCCGAAACCGGCTTCGGGGAGCGCGCCGGCAACTGCCAGACCGGCCAGAAGACCCTGCGCCATGTGGTCTCCGCCGACGGCTCGCGGATCTTTTGGACCTACGCGCCGCCCGAACCGGCGCCGAGCATGCTGCTGGCGCGGGTAAACCACACCGAAACGATCCAGCTCGACGAGAAACCCGGCAACCCGGCAGCCTCGGGCAAAGGCGTCTTTTGGACCGCCAGCGCCGACGGCTCGGTCGCCTACTTCACCGATACCAACAGGCTCGTCTCCGGCGCCAAAGCCGAAGCCGGCGCGCCCGACCTCTACCGCTATGAACTGGGCAAACCGACGCCGCTCACCGACCTGACCAAAGGCAGCGTGCCCGGCGGCGTTCAGGGCGTGGTCGGGGCGAGCGATGACGGCTCCTACCTTTACTTCGTCGCCACCGCGGCGCTGAGCGGCGAAGAAGAAAACAGCGCCGAAGAGAAAGCCGAAGCCGGCAAGGACAACCTCTACGCCTACCACGAAGGCCAAGCCAAATTCGTCGCGGTGCTGGCCCCCGAGGACGTCGAACGCGCGGTCAGCGACCAGCCGAGGACGCTTGACGCCCGGGTCTCCCCCGACGGGCGCCACCTGGCCTTCCTCTCGGTCGAAGCGAAGAAGCTGGCGGGCTATGACAACACGATCGCCAGCGGGGAACATTGCGGGCTGGAAGCCACTGAACCGGTCGGCCCGCTGTGCACCCAGGCCTTCCTCTACGATTTCGAATCGGGCCAGCTCAGCTGCGCCTCCTGCAACCCCTCGGGCTCGCGGCCGACCGGCCCCTCGCTGCTGCCGGGCTGGACCAACGTCTTCGAAGGCCCCCGCTACCTCGCCGAGGATGGCTCGCGGCTTCTGTTCGAGTCCCTGGACCCGCTGCTGCTCGCCGACGAAAACGAAAAGCGCGACGTCTATGAGTTCGAGCGTCCCGGGGCGGGCAGCTGCGGCGAAGAAAGCCCCGGCTTCGACAGCCGCTCGGGCGGCTGTCATTTCCTGCTCTCAAGCGGCACGAGCAAAGACGAAAGCTACCTGCTCGACGCCTCCTCCGACGGTCGCGACGCCTTCCTGGCCAGCCGCGAGAGGCTGGTGGGCTGGGACCAGAACGACAACTTCGACGTCTATGACCTGCGCGAAGGAGGCGGCTTCCCCGAACCGCCGCCCCCGCCGCCGCCCTGCGAAGGCGAGGGATGCCTGCCCGCGCCCCCGGCCCAGCCGAGCCCACCGTCCCCGGCCACCCCGGGCTTCTCGGGAGCGGGCAACGCGAAGCCGACCAAGCCGAAGCCGAAGAAGCACCGCAAAAAGCACCACCGCAAAAAGCACCACAAGCGCCAGCACAGGGCAGGGGGCAGCCGATGAGCGCGCCCCGGGCCCTGCCGCTCGCCGCCCTAGCCGCCCTGGCCCTGCTCGCGCCGGCCGGCGCCGAGGCGGCGCCGCCGCCCAGCTCCCCCGCCTGGGACATCCAGGCGCTGGCGGCGCCGACCAACTTCACCCCCGGCGATGAAAGCGGCCTGGACCGCTACCAGGCCTTCCTCACCAACAGCGGCGGCGCCCCCACCGACCACAGCAAGGTCACGATCACCGACACCCTGCCGCCCGGGATCGGGGTCAAAGGCGTCGCCCTGTTCCCGCCGCGGCACTCCAACCAGGACATCTCCGCGGCGCCGGTCTGCGAAACCCAAACCAGCGGGGAAATCTCCACCGTGACCTGCGAAGTCACCGACGCTGTTCTGCCGGGAATGGAACCGGCGAAGGTCAACCCCGGCGAGGAGTACCTGCTGGAGATCCACGTCTCCACCCCGCCCGCGGCCTCGGGCACGCTGGTAAACGCGATCGAAGTCAAGGGCGGCGGCGCCCCGACGGCCTCCGTGGAAGGCGAAAACCAGGCCACTTCAGAACCCGCCGGGATCGGCTTTGAGGAATTCCACGCCGATCTGAGCGGGCCCGACGGGCTGCCCGTCACCGGCGCGGACTCCCACCCCTACCAGTACTCGACCAGCTTCGCGGTCAACCTCGTGCCCTCCCCGCCGGGCTCGGGCTTTCCCTTCGTCCCCGCCGGCGGGGACCTGAAGAACGTCGAAGTGGCGCTGCCGCCGGGGCTGAGCGGCAACCCGACCGCGGTCGAGCGCTGCACCTCCCAGCAGTTCAACACCACCCACCACGGCGTCTCCTCTATCGAAGAAAACGTCACTCCCAACGCCTGCCCGGCCGCCTCGGCGGTGGGGCTGGCGATGATCCAGCAGAAAGAAGGCAAAGGCGAGGTCTTCAAGGTCCCCGTCTACAACCTGGTGCCGCCGCAGGGGATGCCGGCCCAGCTCGGCTTCCGCGTGGCCGCCCCGATCTACATCAACACCAGGCTCAGAAGCGACGGCGACTACGGGGTGAGCGGCTTCCTCGAAAACGTGACCGAGGCCCAGCGGGTGACGGCGGCGCGGGTGATGATCTGGGGCACCCCCTGGGACCACAGCCACGACTCCCTGCGGGGGGAATGCGCCGACCTGAGCGAAGGAACCTGCGAAGCGCAGGGGGGGACGGCGCGGCCGTTTTGGCGGCTGCCCAGCTCCTGCGCGGACCCGCTGCTGACGACGATGAGCTTCGAGACCTGGGCGCAGCCGAGCCAGAGCGCCAGCGAGAGCGCCGGCGCGCCGGCGCCGGTGGGCTGCGCGGCCCCCGACTTCAGCCCGACGATCGAGTCGCGGGCCTCCACCGATGTCGCCGACTCCCCCGCGGGGCTTCACTTCGCCCAGCATCTGCCCCAGGGGGCCAACGAAGACCCCGAAGGGCTGGGGGAGGCAGACCAGCGCGAAGCCCTGGTCACCCTGCCCAAGGGGATGGTGGTGAACCCCGCCTCCGCCAACGGGCGGGCCGCCTGCACCAGCGCGCAGATCGGGCTGGCGACGGCGCCGGGGGCGGTCCCGCTCCACTTCGACAAAGCCCCGGCGCGGTGCCCGGCGGCGGCAAAGCTCGGCCGGGTCGAAGCAACGACGCCGCTGCTAGATCACCCGCTGCCCGGGGCGGTCTACCTCGCCGCCCAGGGCGATAACCCGTTCAAGAGCCTGCTAGCCATCTACATCGTCCTCGAAGACCCCCAGAGCGGCGTCGTGGTGAAGCTCGCCGGCAGGGTCAGCCCCGACCCCGCCGACGGCCAACTCGCCACCGTGGTCGGGGAAATCCCCCAGGCCCCGGTCGAAGACTTCAAGTTCGACTTCTTCGAAGGCCCGCGCGCGGGCCTTCGCAGCCCAGCGGCCTGCGGCACCTACACCACCACCACCACCCTGGTGCCCTGGACCGCCCCCGAAGGCGTCGCGGCGGAACCCTCGGACTCCTTTCAGATCGCCGCCGGCCCGGCCGGCCCCTGCCCCTCCGGGGCCCTTGAGCCGAAGCTGAGCGCCGGCCTCGCCAACCCCACCGCCGCCACCTACAGCCCCTTCAGCGCGCGCCTCACCCGCGCCGACGGCACCGATGAATTCGCCGGGCTCACCACCGACCCCCCGCCGGGCCTGCTGGCGAGGCTGGCCGGGGTGCCCTACTGCCCGGAGTCGGGGATCGCCCAGGCGCTCTCGCGAACCGCCCCCGGCGAGGGCGCCGAGGAGCTCGCCTCGCCCTCCTGCCCGGCCGCCTCGCGGGTGGGCGGCACCGCCGCCGGCGCCGGTGCGGGCCCCAGCCCCTTCTTCACCGGCGGCGAGATCTACCTAGCCGGCCCCTACAAGGGCGCCCCGATCTCCCTGGTGGCGATCATCCCCGCGCTCGCCGGGCCCTTCGACCTCGGCGTCGTCACCGACCGCGTCGCCGCCCACATCGACCCCGAAACCGCGCAGGTCAGCGCCGTGGCCGACCCGCTGCCGACGATCCTCGCCGGGATCCCGGTCGACGTGCGCGACATCAGGGTCAACCTCGACCGCCCCAACTTCGCCCTGGCGCCGACCAACTGCGAACCGAAGTCCGTCGACGCGACCGTGCTGGGGCGCTCCGGCGCCGCCGCCAAGGTCTCCGATCGCTTCCAGGTGGGCGGCTGCAAGGAGCTTCCCTTCAAGCCTAAGTTCTCGCTGAGGCTGAAGGGAGGCACCAGGCGAAACCAGAACCCCGCCTTCCGCGCCGTGCTCACCTACCCCAAGGCGCCCTATGCCAACGTCGCCTCGGTCTCGGTCGGGCTGCCCCACGCCGAGTTCCTCGCCCAGTCCCACATCCGCACGATCTGCACCCGCGTGCAGTTCGCCGCCGAAGCCTGCCCCAAGGGCTCGATCTACGGCAGGGCGAGGGCGATCACGCCGCTGCTGGACCAGCCCCTGCAAGGCCCCGTCTACCTGCGCTCCTCCAGCCACCCCCTGCCCGACATGGTGATCGCCCTGCACGGCCAGGTCGACGCCGACCTGGTCGGCCGCATCGACTCCCACAAGGGCGGTATCCGCACCAGCTTCGAAGCCGTCCCCGACGCCCCGGTGACCAAGTTCGTGCTCGAAATGCCCGGCGGCGCCAAGAGCCTTTTGGTCAACTCGCGAAACATCTGCAACCACCTGAACCGCGCCACCGTGAGGAGCGTCGGGCACAACGGCAAGACCTACGACGCCCGCCCGGTCCTGCACGACAGCTGCAAGGGCGCCAAGCCCAAAAAGCGCCGCTGAGCTCGGGCGCTTCGGTTTGCCATGCGACGCTTGACCTGAGCCGGCCCCGCCGCTAAACCTGAAGCTCCCGGCAGCCCGGAGGGCGAGGAGCGCGGGTCCGTGCGCCGGGCCAGAGAAGGAGCCGGTCAAGTGATTCGCAATCTCAAGGTCCCGATGCTGGCCGCGATGGCGGTGGCGGCATTGAGCGCGGTGGGCGCCTCCTCGGCGCAGGCGGTGGAATTCCACTGCTCGGTTAAACCCTGCACGGTCACAGTCAAACAGGACGGCACGGGAAAAACAGCGCACCAGGTGTTCGAGTCCAACCTGCCTAAACAGATACTGCCGATCACATGCAAAGCAGTCCAAGCCGAAGCGACAGCGGAAAAACAAACAGAAGCGTCGCTGACATTCCAAAACGTCGTATATACCGAATGTGAATTTCTCGGCGTCGCAGCCACGGTTGAAATGAGCGAATGCGACTATCTGTTCAGCGCCGCGGGCGAAGTCCAAATCAAATGCCCCGAAGGCAAACAAATCGCATTCGAAGCTGCGGGCTGCGTGGTGCACGTCCCAGCACAGGGGCCGCTGAAAGGAATCACCTACCACAACATCCCGGAAGAAACCAGCCAGAACGAAGTCACAGTCTCAACCGCGGTGAAAGGGATTCAATCTCAAGCGACAGGCGCCGGATGCCCGGAAGTGGGCGAATCCAAAGGAGGCGAATACACAACAGGCAACACGATCGCCACAGGCGAGACCGATCCACCTTCTAGTGAAGTGGAACACGCCAATGCTTGGTGGGCGTAGACAACCGGCCGAGTGACGCGACGTCAAAGCGATTGCGGCATTCGCAAGGCAGAGGCGTGGGCCACGAAGGGTGGCCCGCGCTTCAACTACTGAAAACAGCCCTGCAATGTCGCTCACGGGAGCGAGCTTGGCCCGCGTGCTTGTTTCCAAACGAATTCCTTGACAAATACTCTGGCGTTCCGATAGGGTCGGGCATGGTCCGGTGAGCTTTCGGGCCAGACGAGGAACGGACGGGCACCCACGGGTAGACGAGGGAGTTGACGCACAGCTAGCGAGAAGCTCTCGCGATGCTCGCGCGGCCACCGACCGTCGAAAGATCCAACCCAGTCAAGGGAGAGGAATATGTCACACCGCTATGTCAAGCTGCTCGGGGCTGTCGCGGGGCTGATCGTGGCCTTCGCGATGCTCAGCCCGGCGGCGCAGGCCGAAAAACCGAACCCCGGCTACGAACAGTTCGCGGGATGCCCGAATCCGTTTACCGAAAACTCGAAAATCAACACGTGTATTCGGACCGACATCACGGGCGGGCACTTCAAGATGGGCAACAAAGAAGTACCGATCGAAAAAACGATCACGCTGACCGGGGGAGTCGAAACCCTCGCCGGGGGAGCTGTGTTCTTTAACTCCGAAGGCGGCCTGACCAAAGTCAAACAGAAAGTCCCGGGCGGAGTCATCGGACTCACCGGCCTGACCTTCCTGCTTGAATTGCTGGGCAGCGAAGCACTGACTCTCTATGCGACGACCGAACTGGCAGGCACCGTGGTTATCGGAGGCTTTTCGTTCGCGCAGCTGCCGATCAAGGTGCATCTGGAAAACGCCATTCTGGGCAGCAAATGCTACGTCGGCTCGAGCTCGAGTCCGATCACTCTCAATCTGACCACGGGGACGACCAGCCCGCCGGCGCCGAACAAACCGATCACGGGCACCGTTCCGTCGACCACGTTCAATCCGGAATTGGAAATCCTGAAAGCGAGCGGAGGCGTCTATGTCGACAATTCCTTCGCGGCGCCAGGAGCAAACGGTTGCGTCCTGACCCTTTTCGGATTCATTCCGATCAGCATCAACGGGTTGGTTAACTCCGCATCAGGTCTTCCGGCCGCGGCAGGGACCAACGAGACGGTGCAGAATTTCGGGGCGGAACTCGTCAACGCGGAATTCCCCTACGAATAGGCGTTTAGTCTCCAGGCTATCTGCCTGAAACGAAGGTGTGTAGTGAGGCGCGGTGGGGTTCCCCACCGCGCCTTTCTTTGCTAGGATCATGAATAATCAATGTCCACTTTTCAAAAAATAGCCTTTATGGCCTTCACTGCCGTAAGCACCGTCCTTTTCATCGCACTGGTCGCGGCAGGTTGTGGCAGCAGCGATTCCTCACTCACCAAGGCTGAATTCATCAAGCAGGCAGACACCATCTGTAGAAGAGCGGAAAAGAAGAAGGGAAATGCGTTTGGCGAGTTTGTCCTGAAGAAGCATCTGGGCCCGGGGCATCCGATGACCCTGAAGGACAAAGAGGAACTCGCGAGCGACATTCTGCTTCCACCGATCAAGGTCGAGGTGGAAGAAGTTGCCGATTTGAGCGCTCCCAAGGGCGAAGAGGCGAAGGTGAGCGCGATCGTCGGCGGCGCGGAAGACGTGGTTGCGGAATTGGAGAAGAATCCATTTCTCTTCGCAAGCAAAGATGATCCGTGGACGGAAGTTGCCAAGCTGGCCCGCGAATACAACTTCCAGCAGTGCTTCCGCTACTACTGAGCCCCTGAGGCTGCTCCGAGCAGGCTGAGTTGGCCGAACTACGCTGTTTCTGCCATAATCAGCGCTTCTTGACTAGTGGGGCGGTCAAATCCAGGGGGGCGTCAACCACGCGTGCGGGCGGTTATCCGCTGTCCCTGCTGGCTGTGCCGATCAACGCCTCCGTTGTCTGGGGCCTTGCCGACGCTCCCCGGTCCCTTGCCGAGCTGCGCAGCGGAGCCGGCTCGCCTCCGCACACGACGATGCGGGACTATCTGCGGGCTCTGGTCAAGGCCGGGGTGGTGGAGAAACATCGCGGCGCCGGATTCGCCGGCACCGTCGGGTACGAGCTCACCGGCTGCGGACGCGATCTGCTCAGCGTCGCGCGCTGCCTCGCGGCCTGGCTGCGAACCGCGCCGGGGCGCCCCGTCCACCTCGGCAGCTTCGAGGCGAAGAACGCGACCAGGGCGCTCGTCGACGGCTGGTCGAGCAGCGTGGTGCGGGCGCTCGCGACCCGCCCGCTCTCCCTCACCGAGCTGGACAATGTCATCTCCAGCCTCAACTACCCCTCGCTCGAGCGCCGGCTGACGACGATGCGCCAGCTGGGCCTGGTGGAGGCGACCTCGTCCCCGGGCCGAAGCACTCCCTATCGGGCCACCGACTGGCTCAGACGCGCCGTCGCCCCGTTGATAACGGCCACCCGTTGGGAACACCAACACCGGCGCGAGGAAGCACCGCGTGTGACCACCAGGGACATCGAAGCGGCCCTCCTTCTCAGCCTGCCGTTGCTCCAACTTCCCTCGCGCCTCTCAGGCTCCTGCCGCATCGGCGTCCAGGTCAAGAGCGGCTTGGTCGGCGTCATGGTCCAGGTGACCGATGGCAGGGTCTCCGCCTGCTCGACCGACCTCGATGGGTATCCCGACGCCTGGGCCCTGGGCTCGACCGCGGCCTGGCTCTCGGCGGTGGTCGCACGCGGACCCGGCCAACTCGAGCTCGGCGGCGATTCCGCCCTGGCGACCGAGCTGATCGACGGCCTGCACGACGCGGTCCTCGGCGTCGAGACCGGCCATGGCGCCTAGCGATCCCGAGGCAAGCAAGGCAAGCCTGGGTTGTCTAGACTAGATTTCTTGATTAGTCTCATATCTGTTCACGCGTCCGTAGCTCAACGGTTAAAGGCCATATGTCCGATCTAAGAAGAAGTCGTGCGTCGATCATCAAGTCGGCGGGCCTCGGCCCAGCCGACGATCCTTCGGTCGCTTTGCGGCTACTGCACGGTCTCTCTTCCCGGGTTCGACTCAGGCTCAAGAGCAGCGGCCTTTGGCGCCGCAGATACGGGTTCGATTCCCGTCGGGCGCTCTGCGCCAAATAGCGATGACTCCACCTGCCGACAACTACGACGTCGACGCGGTGGAGCTGAGGTGGCAGGGGCGGTGGCGGGAGGCGGAGGTCGAAGCGACGCCCGAGCCGCCCGACGACGGCCGCGGCACCTACGTCTTCAACACGCCGCCCTTCACCTCCGGCGAAGCCCACATGGGCCACGTCCGCAGCTGCTCGATCGGCGACTCCTACGCACGCTTCCGCCGCCGCCAGGGGGACGCCGTCCTGTACTCGTGCGGCTTCGACGCCTTCGGGCTGCCGTCGGAGCTCGGCGCCCTCGACCACGACATGACTCCGGCCGAGTGGGTGGAGCGGTGCACCACGCGGATGCGGGAGCAGTTCACCCGCCTCGGCTTCTCGATGAACTGGGCGCGCTCCTTCGTCTCAAGCGACCCGGAGATGTACCGCTGGTCGCAGTGGATGTTCCTGAAGCTGCTGGAGATGGGGCTCGTCTACCAGCGCGAGGGTCAGGTCGAGTGGTGCGCCAACTGCCGCACCGTGCTCGCCAACCTCCAGGTCGAAGACGGCCTCTGCTGGCGCTGCGACGAGCCGGTCGAATTCGTCAACCGCAGCCAGTGGTGGCTGCGCCGCAGCGCCTACAACGCCGAGAGCCACTTCCGCCTCGACGAGCTGGCGGAGCGCTGGAGCGAGATCGCCCTCGCCGCGCAGCGGGCGAGCCTGGGGATCGTCGAGGGGGTCGAGTTCGAGGCGCAGGGCCTCGACGGCTCCAGCCTCACCGTCTTCACCACCCACCCCGACGCGATCGAGGAGGCCGAGTTCGTCCTGCTCTCCCCCAACCACCCCGACGTCGAGCGCTGGATCGGCAGCCCCGAGGTGGAGGAGCAGCTGAAGCAGGCCCGCCACGGCGGCGGGCGGCGGGAGGAACGCCGCGACGCCAGCCTCTGGGCGGTCGCCACCGGCGGCATGGCGATGGCGGCCCCCTTCAAGGACCCGATCCCGGTCCTGATCTCCCCCTCGGTCGACGCGCGGGTGGGGCCGACGGCGCTGCTCGGGATCCCGTCCAAGGACAGCACCGACCGGACGCTGCGCGAGCACGTGCCCGAGCAGGGGCTGGGGATGAAGTGGAAGGCGACCTCGAAGTTCAGCCTCAGCCCGGCGACGCGCTACCGCGCCGGCGACTTCACGATCTCCCGCCAGCGCGCCTGGGGCGCGCCGATCCCGCTGATCCACTGCGAGGATTGCGGGACGGTGCCGGTCCCCCTGGAGGACCTGCCGGTGCGGTTGCCGGAGAACCTCGCCTCCGAGCCCGGCGCCGGCCTCGACCGCTTCCCCGAGTTTCTCGAGTGCGCCTGCCCCAGCTGCGGCAAGCCGGCGCGGCGCGAGGCCGACACGCTCGACTGCCACATCGATGCCTCCTGGTCCTATGTCCCGCCCGCGGTGCCGCCCGACGCGCGCTCGGAGACGATGTTCGAGCATCCCGATCTGTCGCACTGGCTGCCGATGAAGCGGCTGGTGCAGGGCGCCGACAACGGCCAGTTCAGCCTCAACATGCGGCTCGGGGCGAAGATGCTGCGCGACATCGGCGTGCTCGACTTCCTCGAGGACGGCGAGCCCTTCGAGGCCTCGCTGATGCACGAGATGGTCCAGAAGGACGGGCGCAAGATGAGCAAGCACCTCGGCAACGTGGTGGCGCCGCAGGACCTGGTCGCCGAGTACGGCGCCGACGCGGTCCGCTTCGCCGTGCTCTACGCCGCGGCGCCCTCCAGGGCGTTCAACTGGAACGACCTGGCGCTGAAACACTGCGCCTCCTTCCTCTCCGGCTTCTGGTCATACGCGCAGCCGCGGCTGGAGGCGCGCGGCCCCCTGCCCGAGGACGCCGAGATCGACACCGCGGACAAGTGGCGCTCGCGGCTGGCGATGTGGTGCGAGAAGGGCGTGGAGCGGGTGACCGGTCACTACGAACGGCTGGAACCGCACCAGGCCGCGCGCAACATCATGCGCTTCGCCGACCGCGTGCGGGACTTCGAGAAGCGCGCGATCAAGGCGCGCGGCGAGCTGGACGAGGCCGACCAGGACGCGCTGGCGATCGCCCTGTTGCAAGTGGCGATGGTGATGGCGCCGATAGCTCCCCACATGGCGGAGGAGCTGTGGCAGGCGGCCGGGAGAGAGGGATTCGTTTGCCAGGCGCCATGGCCGGGGGCGAGCGTGGCAGCACGAGAAGGGGAGCCGCAGCCTGTGCAGAGCGGCGCACCGAACTAACAAGCTTCTGAGGAGGATTGGTCACAACATGCGCAACGTCGAGTTATCCCCATCGGTTTCCAAGGAGGTCGAGATCGCCGCCGCGGAGGTCGGCCTCGACCAGTCCCCGCGCGGCATCGGCGCCAGGCTGGCGCCGCTCCTGCCCGACGCCGTCCACGAGGCCCTGATCGGCTTCCGCCAGGGGCGGGACCAGGGCGGGCTCTTCATCCAAGGCGTGGGACCGGGGGAGGTGCGCGATTCCGCCGACACCTACACCGACCTTGACGTCGCCTCGCCGCTTCTGCTCGGCCTCGTCTCCCTGGTCGCAACCCCGGTCGCGGCGCGCAACGAGTGGGACGGGGCGCCGCTGACCGACATCAAGGTCACGGCCGGCCTCGAGGACACCGTCTCCAGCAAGGGCAAAGGCACCCTGCCGATGCACCAGGAGGACCAGCACCTCGACCACCCGCCCGACGGGCTGGCACTGCTGACCGTGCGTGGCGGCTCGCCGACCCGCCTGGCGCCGACGCCCGACATCATCGAGGCGCTGGAGAAGGCAACCGACGCGGCCGTGGTCGAAACCCTCCGCCAGCCCCACTTCAGGCACCGCATGCCCGACAGCTTCGGGGGCACCGGCATGGGAGAGAGGACCCAGATCCTCTTCGGCTCCGCCGAGATGCCCGAACTGAAGGTAGACCTCGCCACCACCGAGCCGGCCAGCAAGGAGGGCGAAGCCGCCCTCGCAGCCCTGGTGGAGGCGACCGACCATGTGGCGACAGACCTCGCCCTAACCCCCGGCAGCCTCCTCATCTTCGACAACCGCCGCTGGCTGCACGGCCGCGGCACCATCATCCCCTCCAGCTCCGACCGCTGGCTCCTGCGCAGCCTCTTCGTCTACGACAGCTGGCGCACGCAGAACGACGGCGCCCAGAGCGGGCAGAGCGAACTGGTCGTTTACGCGTAGCGTGGCCCGCAAGCCCAGGGTGCTCATCGCGACGCTCGGTGTCGTGATCGCGGTTGGCGCCATGGCAACGACCTCGGCGCAGGCGTCGGTATTCATGACCGAAGGCAACGTCGCGGCGACGCTGACCGGGGAACAGGTCGAAGGGGAAGGCGTCGTCTTCTCCGCCGGCACAGAAGAAAACCGGGTTGAAATCAAATGCAAAACGGCGAAATTCACGACCAAATTGGCGACCTCGCCGGTGGAAGAACTGATCGTCGCTCCGGAATACAGCGGCTGTGAAATCGCGCTCCAAGCAGTCGACGTCAACATGACAGGCTGCACCTATCGGTATCGCTCCGTCACAACAACAGAAAAAGACACATTCCACAGCCCGGTGGATCTCGTCTGCCCAGTGGGGAAACAGATCGACACAACATTCACAGCGCTCGGCCAATCCGTCCGCACGCTCACAGTCCTTCCGAAGAAAAATCTCGAAAAGGCCGAGATCACCGATATGACAAACAACCCCCGGACGCTCACACTGAAACTGCAACTCCTCTCGGTCTTCAACCTCAGATTCGACGAAGTCGTGCCCGGAGGGTGCCTGAGTGAAACTCCCGAAGTGGAAATGGAAGACGGCAGCCTCACCGGCAACACAACAGTCACCGCCACCAACGAAGGCGGCAAAGCGATCGGCCTGACAGCCGAATAGGCTCGGCCAGGCTTGGCCGCCTGGCGGGCCCAACCGCTAGGTCCTACCGCAGACGCTGAAGCCGTATCCCAGGGCCAGCTTTTCGACCTCTCCGTACTGCTTGGAAGCGCCCTGAAGGACGCTGGCCGGATTCGCCGCCACCCGGGCGTTCGCCTCTTCGAAGGCCTTGACGATCGCCGCGACCCGGGCTTCATCGCCGTCCGGGGTCCGGAGCGCCGCCAGGTGCTTGACGTCGAAGCGGTAGGTCGGCAACACGTAGCGAAGAATCAGCGCTTCCTTCTGCTTCAGGGACAGCGACGCTTCGGGGTGCTTTTTCAGGTAGGGGACCAGCCCGGCGAATATCGTGCGGCGGGCCTTTTCGCAGATCGCGTCGCCCTTCCCGATGAACTCCGCCCTGGTCGGCGCGGTGCTCGGCGATGAGCTGGGGTTGCCGCCGCCACCGCAGGACAGACCGCTCACCGCCGCAGCCAGCGAGCAGAACACCGCGAGGCTTTGACGGTACGGGGACATGGCACCCCTAGAACGCCTCGGTCGCCGCTTCGATCAGATCGGCGGCGCGTTTGGTCCCGCCGCCGGCCCGAAGCCGCTCCGACATCGCCCCCAACCGCTCCGCCAGCTCGCGGTCTCCCAGCTGCCGCTCGATCGCGGCGCTCAGCTCGTCGGGCGTGTGCCCGTAGGTGTCGAGCCGAACCCCGAAGCCGGTTTCGTCGAGGCGTTGGGCGTTGTCGTGCTGGTCCCAAAAGAGGGGGAGGACGACCATCGGCTTGCCGAAGTGCAGGGACTCGGTGACGGTGTTGTTGCCGCCGTGGGTGATCACCAGGTCCACCTGCGGGAGGACCGAGGTCTGGGGGAGGAACTCCTCCCCGAACATGTTGTCGGCCAGATCGATCTCATCGGCCTGCGGTCCCTTGGAGACGATCACACGGTAGCGCTCGCCGGCCAGCGAGTCGACCAGCCCGCGCATCAACTCGACGTCGGCGGAGCCGAGCGAGCCGAGGCTGAGGTAGAGCAGCGGCCGATCCTCGCCGCCCAGCCCCTCGGGCACCTCCCACTCGGGGTCGGTCGCCCTCACGCTCGATTGCAGGTTGTGCCAGTGCGGTCCGAGGGGTCGGGCTCGGGGGTAGTCGATCTCCCCCGGGTAGATGTACATGTTCAGCCACGGGCTCTCGTGGATGAAGTCGTCGGCGGGCAGCGGCGGCGCCTCGCGGGCCTGACAGAACTCGTCGAAATCGGTGTGGATCGCCCCCAGCGCCTCGTGGTAGGCGGCCCAGTACTCGTCCCACTCGCGCCGGTCCACCGTCAGCGAGAGGCCGGAGAACGGAGGCGGCACCGCGTGATCCTTCATCTCCGCGGGGTTGCAGGAGGCGATCCGCGCCCAGGGCCGCCCCGAGGCCATCAGCGCCGGGAAGGTGACGACGTTGTCCTCGACCACGATGTCGGGACCCAGCTCCTCGACGATCTCCAGCAGACGGTCGTCGACGTGCTTGGCGCCGTCGATCAGCGCCCGAAAGGTCGGCGCGATGAAGCCGGCGAGCTGCTCGATAGTCGGGCGGCGGAAGACCGGCGCCGTGTCGCGGATGAAGTCCTTCCAGAACTGGCCGGGAACCTCGGGGACCTCCGGCGGCGGGCTCAGCCTCATCAGCCGCTCCTCGAACCCCCGCTCCACCATCGTCCCCGCGAAGGACTCCTCGAGGATGAAGAAGATCCGGTGCCCGCGCCGGCGCAGCACGTCGGCGATCCCGAGGCAGTTGTTGGTCGGCCCGACTGCCCCCTCGGGGAAGAAGACGACCGTCTGCGGCTCGTCGATGATCGTCACTTAAGCATTCTTATGCATAACTGGTGCTACGGCAACAGCCTAGGCGGTTGGGCAGCACTGCCTGGACCGCGATGCTGCCCAACCGGTGGAGCTATGCGACCCAAAAATCCGTCATTTTCGGACTCGCTTTGTCTTCCTCGCCTGTGAGGATTCTGTTACCTGTCACGAGCTCACCGTTGTTGCCTTCACCTTTCCCTTCAGGGCAGAAGGCTCCTTGCGCTTTCCAATTCACCCCCGCCACAGGTTCGGCTTCGATTGTCACTTCTTTTTTTTCGCCGGCGGGAATGTTGTGAAATTTGAATGGCACAGCGTTTTCCTGTGGACCGACCTTCACAACGCATATCCCTTCTACGCCCATTTCTATTTGTTTGCCTTCTGGGCATGTGAAGGATGCATAGCCAGTCGATGCGTTGAGGTCTTCCGTACATTCGTTCATTTTGACGAAGGCTTTAGTGCCGAGCGCGGTGCAATTTTCCAGCGTCTCGTTGATGTTCAAGCCCGGCACCGGACTTTTCGCAATTGTGACTTCGCCTTTAATCGTGGTGCATGTGATGGTCATTCCATCCGCTTGAAACACCTGATGCCCTGTTTTGTCTGCGCCGTCTGCCGAGATTGTGATCTTGGCCGGTTCTACCGCGGAGTGGAATTCCATGGCCTGGGCTGAGGCGGCAACTGCGCCCGTCAGAGCCAGAGCTGCGACCGCGGCAAACCCGGTCATCTTGAGAATGTGTGTCATCTGACACGTTCCTCCTCTTCGCCCGGCGCCCGAACCCCCGCTCCTCGTCCTCCGGCTTCCGGATGTAGGAGGTATAGACACGGCGATTCCCTCGCGATGTGAAGTCTCGGTTAGGGCTTTCAATTTGCCTGCATCAGGCCTGTGACCGCTTTTCGCGCGCGCGAATCCGCGCGGTATTAGAAGCCCACGGAATGGCGCGCCACGAACCTCGTCGGGTCGACGCTGCCCGTGTGCCAGCGCGGGCCCGAGACGCCCGGTTCGTCGTCGCGGGTGTCGAAGCGCAGGCCCGCGACCTCCATGAAAACGTGGTCGGCGTTCGCGTAAACCGTGATCCAGTGACCGACGCCGGGCTCGCCCCAACCCGCCAGCTGTCCCGACACCATCGGCGCTTCGAGCATCCCGGCGCCGTGCAGCGCGTAGCCGACCGCGCCCGAGCAGTCGTAGCCGCGCGCGGTCCAGCTCAGGTGGCCGCCGCCCCATACATAGGGCCTGTGGTCGATCCGGTTCGCCGCGGCGATCACGGCCCTGACCTCTGCCGGCGCGCCCGGCGGCGCCACGGCCCGCCCTTGCGCCAGCGACGCTCCGCAGTCGGAGCTGGTCCGCTCCCCTCCCGGCGGCGGCGTCGTGCAGCCCGCGCCCCAGGGGACGGCGGCGGCGCCGGCGGTGGGTGCCGCGATGGCGGCGAGCGCCAGCGTCGCCGCAGCCAGGACCACAGCCCCGGTCGCCACCGGCGCCGAGCGCGCCCGGCCCGTCGCCCTCATCCCTTCTCTTCGAGCCAGCTCAACGCTTCCTCGGCGATGTCGGAGTTCATTTCGAGCGCCATCGCCAGGGTCTCGGTGCGGCTGGAGTTGATGCCGGCGATCCAGGCCCGCGCCAGGAAGTCCCACATGTTCACCGTTTTCGGCACGCTCAGGTTGAGCGCGTCGGCCGACTCTTCCATCAGCTCGCGGAAGTCACGTTCGATCTCCGCCATGTCGGGACCGCTGCGGTCGGGGTCGGCCTTGGCGAGGATCTCGGCGTGGCCCGAGCGGGCGCCGCGCATCCACGTCTGGGTCATGTATGTACCCACCGTCAGGGCGTCGTCCTCACCCAGGTGAAGGGTGCCGGCGGCCTCCCGAAGCAGCGGCTGTAGATCCCGTTTCCCAGCGCTGACGAAGTTCTGTATCAGCTCGGATCGCTCAGACACCTGAACAAGATAAACGCGGGCCTTCGTGGGCTGTCAAGGTCATGCCCGCCCGTAGGTGAGGAGGGCGATTCCCTCGCCCACGGCGGTCGCGTCGGTCAGCTTCAGCCGCTTCTTCTCGGCGCTCTCGCCGAACAGCCTCTTGCCACTCCCGAGCACGACCGGGAAGACCATCAGTCGCAGCTCGTCGATCAGGTCGGCGGCGAGCAGGCCCTGAACCAGCTGGGCGCTGCCAGCGACCAGGATCACGCCGTCGACCTCCCGCTTCAGCTTCGCCGCCTCCTCGGCGAGATCTCCTCTCAGCACGGTCGAGTTGTTCCAGTCCCCCTCCTTCAGGGTCGAGGAGACGACGTACTTCGGCATCGCGTTCATCTTCTCGGCGAAGCCCGCGTCGTCCTCCATCGTGGGCCAGGCGGCGGCGAAGCCCTCGTAGGTCACCCGGCCCAGCAGCTGTGCCTCGGCCTCCATCACCTCGTCGAGCTTGAACCTGTCGCCGTCCTCGCCGCGGTCGAACTCGAAGGTCCAGCCCCCGTGCTCGAAGCTCTCAGAGCCGCCCGGGTCCTCCATCACCCCGTCCAGCGAGACGAACTCGGTTACGACGATGCTGCCCATGACTTCCTCCTTGTGAGTTTGACCTTCCCCTGGGCGACGAACGGGGCGGGGCAAAATCGACATCTACCCGCGAGCGCGGCGAAAGAACCCCGGCGCTCGCGCGTCCCCGGGCCCGACCTGGCCGCGATGCGGGCTGCCCCACGTTTGTCCATATTGCATAAGGACGTTTGTCCAGTTTCTGAACCCGACACGTCAGACGACTGTAGAACGGCTCGCGATTGCCGCAGTGCGCCCGCACGAGCGCCCGTCTGTCCGACCACAAGGAGCCTCAGATGTCTGGATCTTCGCCGCACAGGAGCCCCCGCCCGCGGTTCTCGGCCCGGTTGCCGCTGGTCCTGGCTGTCGCCTTCGCCGGTTCCCTGGTCATGAGCAGCGGCGCGCTCGCGGCTCCCTCGCACCCGACGGTGACCACGATCGAGTGCACGCAGGCGGCCGTGGTCACCAAGCCCTCGCCCTGCACGGTGGTCGTCTTCGATGGGAGCAGCAGCGAAAAACGCACGCCGCACGCCCTGATGGAACTCTCCAGCACCGGCTCCGGAACCTTCAGCGGCTGCCTGCTCACCGAAGTCACCCGCGGAAGGGCCGAATGCCAAACCAACTACACGGCCAGCGCGATCGGCTCCGGCACCCACGTGCTCACCGCTCGGTATCCGGGGGACGAAGAAGGCGAACCCTCGCTGGATCCGAGCGAAGCGTCGACCTCGATCAAAATCCTCCTTCCCGACGCGACCACCACCACGCTGTCCTGCGTCCCCACGACCGTCGCGCCGGGGGAACCGGCGATCTGCACCGCAACCGTCACGGATACGACCGGCACGCCGCAGTTCAGCAACGTCACGGGCAAAGTCTCGTTCGCCACCACCGCGCCCGGCAAATTCAGCGCCCCCAGCTGCACGCTCTCAAGCATCGGCTCCGGCAAGGCGAGGTGCCATGTCATCTACACGCCGACGACCCCTGGCGTGGGGCCTCACGTGATCAACGCGACCTACGCGGGCGACGACACTCACGTGGAAAGTCAGGCCAAAGGGTTCGGCATCAAGGTTCCCAATACCGCAACCACGCTGAGCTGTAGCCCCGAACGCGAGGTCATCGGACAGGCCTCCACCTGCACGGCCTCCGTCAGGGATCTCTCGGCCGCCCCGACCACCCCCGCGGGCCTCGTCGAATTCAGCAGCAACGCGAAAGGCACCTTCAGCGAACCCACCTGCACCCTCGAATTCAGCTCGGTGGGAACGGCGGGTTGCCAGGTCAGCTACACCCCGACCTCCGCCAACCCCAGCTTTCATACCCTCACCGCCAGCTTTCAAGGCTTTCCCCCGCATGAACCCAGCCAGGGCTCCACGCGGCTGTTCGTCCTCAACGGAAAAATCCGCTTCGCGGCGCCTGGCGGAACCGGCGCGGTTCCATGCGCCGATCCGGCCAAACCGTGCTCACTCTTCACCGCTGCCGACAAGTCCTCGCTTGGACTTGAATCGGGCACCGAGGTCATCATGGCGCCGGGCACCTACTCGGGCGCCGGCGACCTCGGCTCGGAACTGTTCGTCGACGTTCCCTCCGGCGTCTATCTCCACGGCACCGCCGGCAAACCTCGGCCCCTGATCTCGCAGAACAAGCCGAGCGCCCAGGCGGCTCTGATCCTTCGCGATGACCTGGTCTCGCACCTCGAGGTCAACAGCAACGGGCAGCGCGCGCTCCTGGTGGAAGTCGCCAGCACCGCCGAAGACGTGATCGCGCGGGCGACTGCGGGACACAGCGTGGCCTGCGATCTGCGGGAAGGGATCCTCCGGGGCAGCGTCTGCCTCGACAGTGGATCGGAAGCGACGGCGCTCGGCACCGCGATCACGAAAGACGGCTCGGTCTTCGGAGCGAAGCTGCGAAACGTGACCGCGGTGGCGAACGGAGGAGCCTCCTTCGGCTTGCGTTACGAGCTCAAGAGCTCCGCCGAACCGGCGACTGAGGTTGTCGATGCCCTGTCGGTCATCGCCCGCGGCACGGCCAAAGACGTGGTCGCTCGTGGCCTCAGCTCCTCCGGCTCCCCCGCATCCGGGGCGGTGGTCGAAATCAGGCTGCGCAATTCCGACTTCCAGTCCGTCGCCGCTGAAACCGACGCCAGCGACGGAGTCGCGACCGTGACGCCGGCGGGCGCCAACGCGAACATCACCGACCCGCCGGTCCTCGCGGGGGACAACGTGCACCAGCTGGTCCAGTCGCCAACCGTCGATACAGGCGCCATCGACCTGCTCAGCGGCGCGTCCGACATCGACGGCCAGGCGCGGACGCTCGGTCCGAACCCCGACATCGGCGCCGACGAGCTGGCGCCGGCCTCGGTCACTACGGTCAGCTGCGTGCCCGGCTCGGTGCCAGCCGGCACGGCCTCGACCTGCACCGCGACGGTCGAAGACCCGGCCAGCTCGAGCCCACCCCACGGGACGGTCGAATTCAAAAGCAACGGCGCCGGCAGCTTCAGCGCCGGTGTCTGCACCCTCGTCGTCAGCGGATCGAACAAGGCCAGCTGCCAGGTCACCTACACCCCGAGCGAAGTGGGGACCGGCGTTCACAAAATCACCGCCGCCTACAGCGGCGCCGACCACGAACCGAGCGAAGGCTCGACGACCGTCACCGTCGTCTCGCCGCTGCACACCACCGTGACCGCGATCGTCTGCCCGGCCACGGTCGAAGTCGGCAAAGCCGCCGAATGCACCGCCACGGTCGAAGACAAAGCGCCCAGCGGAGCCACCGTGCCCACCGGCTCGGTCAACTTCCACACCGCCGATCAGGGCTCCTTCAGCCCCCAGAACTGCCTGCTGAAATCAAACGGCGACGGCCGCAGCGCCAGCTGTGAATCCAAGGTCTCCTACACCCCGACCGCGGTCGGAACCGGCACCCACAAACTCGAAGCCACCTACTCCGCCGACCCCACCCACGCCGCCTCCACCGGCTCCACCCCGATCGCGGTCACCACGGCGGTCCCGCCCAAAGACACCACCGCCACCGCGATCGTCTGCCCGGCCACGGTCGAAGTCGGCAAAGCCGCCGAATGCACGGCCACGGTCGAAGACAAAGCGCCCAGCGGAGCCACCGTGCCCACCGGCTCGGTCAACTTCCACACCGCCGATCAGGGCTCCTTCAGCCCCCAGAACTGCCTGCTGAAATCAAACGGCGACGGCCGCAGCGCCAGCTGTGAATCCAAGGTCTCCTACACCCCGACCGCGGTCGGCACCGGCACCCACAAACTCGAAGCCACCTACTCCGCCGACCCCACCCACGCCGCCTCCACCGGCTCCACCCCGATCGCGGTCACCACGGCGGTCCCGCCCAAAGACACCACCGCCACCGCGATCGTCTGCCCGGCCACGGTCGAAGTCGGCAAAGCCGCCGAATGCACGGCCACGGTCGAAGACAAAGCGCCCAGCGGAGCCACCGTGCCCACCGGCTCGGTCAACTTCCACACCGCCGATCAGGGCTCCTTCAGCCCCCAGAACTGCCTGCTGAAATCAAACGGCGACGGCAAAAGCGCCAGCTGTGAATCCAAGGTCTCCTACACCCCGACCGCGGTCGGCACCGGCACCCACAAACTCGAAGCCACCTACTCCGCCGACCCCACCCACGCCGCCTCCACCGGCTCCACCCCGATCGCGGTCACTACGGCGGTCCCGCCCAAAGACACCACCGCCACCGCGATCGTCTGCCCGGCCACGGTCGAAGTCGGCAAAGCCGCCGAATGCACGGCCACGGTCGAAGACAAAGCGCCCAGCGGAGCCACCGTGCCCACCGGCTCGGTCAACTTCCACACCGCCGATCAGGGCTCCTTCAGCCCCCAGAACTGCCTGCTGAAATCAAACGGCGACGGCCGCAGCGCCAGCTGTGAATCCAAGGTCTCCTACACCCCGACCGCGGTCGGAACCGGCACCCACAAACTCGAAGCCACCTACTCCGCCGACCCCACCCACGCCGCCTCCACCGGCTCCACCCCGATCGCGGTCACCACGGCGGTCCCGCCCAAAGACACCACCGCCACGGCGATCGTCTGCCCGGCCACGGTCGAAGTCGGCAAAGCCGCCGAATGCACCGCCACGGTCGAAGACAAAGCGCCCAGCGGAGCCACCGTGCCCACCGGCTCGGTCAACTTCCACACCGCCGATCAGGGCTCCTTCAGCCCCCAGAACTGCCTGCTGAAATCAAACGGCGACGGCCGCAGCGCCAGCTGTGAATCCAAGGTCTCCTACACCCCGACCGCGGTCGGCACCGGCACCCACAAACTCGAAGCCACCTACTCCGCCGACCCCACCCACGCCGCCTCCACCGGCTCCACCCCGATCGCGGTCACCACGGCGGTCCCGCCCAAAGACACCACCGCCACCGCGATCGTCTGCCCGGCCACGGTCGAAGTCGGCAAAGCCGCCGAATGCACCGCCACGGTCGAAGACAAAGCGCCCAGCGGAGCCACCGTGCCCACCGGCTCGGTCAACTTCCACACCGCCGATCAGGGCTCCTTCAGCCCCCAGAACTGCCTGCTGAAATCAAACGGCGACGGCCGCAGCGCCAGCTGTGAATCCAAGGTCTCCTACACCCCGACCGCGGTCGGGACCGGCACCCACAAACTCGAAGCCACCTACTCCGCCGACCCCACCCACGCCGCCTCCACCGGCTCCACCCCGATCGCGGTCACCACGGCGGTCCCGCCCAAAGACACCACCGCCACGGCGATCGTCTGCGAACCGGCGACCGTGATCCTCGGCGGCGCCGCGGCCTGCACGGTGACGGTGACCGACACCGCGCCCAGCCCCAGCGCCCCGGGTGGGGAAGTCAAATTCGAACACCTGGGCAACGGCGAATTCTCCCACTCGGCCAACTGCACCCTGTTTGCCTCCGGGGCGGCCAAATCCCGCTGCCAGATCATCTACACCCCCAGCTCGGTCGGCACCGGCAACCACCAGATCACCGCGCTTTACCAGGGCAGCGCCAGCCACCAGGCCAGCCAGGGCTCCACCCCGCTGGAAGTCGTCGGGCCAAACGGCGGCCACCAAACCACCACCGCGCTCAACTGCGAACCCTCCAGCGTGATCCTCGGCGGGATCTCGATCTGCACCGTCAACGTCGAAGACACCGCCGCCAACCCGAGCGCCCCGACCGGCAACGTCGTCTTCGCCTCCGACGGCCCCGGCAACTTCAACAAGAACACCTGCGCCCTGTTCGCGGTCGGTTCGGGCAAGTCCCGCTGCCAGATCATCTACACCCCGGCCCAGGTCGGCACCGGCACCCACAAAGCAACCGCCCTTTACCCCGGCGATGGCGCCCACGAACCGAGCCAGGCCTCCAAGCTGATCAACGTCTCCGCCCCCAACGGCGGCCACAAAACGACGACCGCGCTCAGCTGCCAGCCGGCCACCCTGGCGACCGGCAAAGCCACCACCTGCACGGCCAGCGTCACCGACACCGACGCCAACCCGACCCAGCCCACCCGCTCGGTCGTCTTCGGCAGCGACTCCCCCGGGGTCTTCGGCCCCCAGAGCTGCTCGCTCAGCCCCGCCGGGCCCAACAAGGCCTCCTGCCAGGTCACCTACACCCCCAGCGCGATCGGCACCCACAAGGTGACCGCCGCCTACGAAGGCGACCCCACCCACGAACCGGGCCAGGGCGAAACCCAGCTGACGGCGATCCTCGCCCACCAGAGCAAAACCGCCCTCAACTGCGCTCCCTCGGCGCTCTTCACCGGGGAACCCAGCGCCTGCGCGGTCACCGTCACCGACGAAAGCGCCAGCCCCAGCACGCCCACCGGCAGCGTCTCCTTCTCCCACTCCAACCAGGGTGCCTTCAACCCCGCGGCCTCCTGCGAACTGAGCCCCGCGGGCGACGGCAAGAGCGCCTCCTGCCAGCTGAACTACACCCCCAGCGCCGCCGGCGCCCACCAGATCACCGCCGCCTACCCCGGCGACGCGATCCACGCCGCCGGCGAAGAAACCAAGACGCTGACGGTCACCGCCACCGTCCCCAAAGACACCACCGCCACCGCGATCGTCTGCGAACCGGCGACCGTGATCCTCGGCGGCGCCGCCGCCTGCACGGTGACGGTGACCGACACCGCGCCCAGCCCCAGCGCCCCGGGTGGGGAAGTCAAATTCGAACACCTGGGCAACGGCGAATTCTCCCACTCGGCCAACTGCACCCTGTTTGCCACCGGGGCGGCCAAATCCCGCTGCCAGATCATCTACACCCCCAGCTCGGTCGGCACCGGCAACCACCAGATCACCGCGCTTTACCAGGGCAGCGCCAGCCACCAGGCCAGCCAGGGCTCCACCCCGCTGGAAGTCGTCGGGCCAAACGGCGGCCACCAAACCACCACCGCGCTCAACTGCGAACCCTCCAGCGTGATCCTCGGCGGGATCTCGATCTGCACCGTCAACGTCGAAGACACCGCCGCCAACCCGAGCGCCCCGACCGGCAACGTCGTCTTCGCCTCCGACGGCCCCGGCAACTTCAACAAGAACACCTGCGCCCTGTTCGCGGTCGGTTCGGGCAAGTCCCGCTGCCAGATCATCTACACCCCGGCCCAGGTCGGCACCGGCACCCACAAAGCAACCGCCCTTTACCCCGGCGATGGCGCCCACGAACCGAGCCAGGCCTCCAAGCTGATCAACGTCTCCGCCCCCAACGGCGGCCACAAAACGACGACCGCGCTCAGCTGCCAGCCGGCCACCCTGGCGACCGGCAAAGCCACCACCTGCACGGCCAGCGTCACCGACACCGACGCCAACCCGACCCAGCCCACCCGCTCGGTCGTCTTCGGCAGCGACTCCCCCGGGGTCTTCGGCCCCCAGAGCTGCTCGCTCAGCCCCGCCGGGCCCAACAAGGCCTCCTGCCAGGTCACCTACACCCCCAGCGCGATCGGCACCCACAAGGTGACCGCCGCCTACGAAGGCGACCCCACCCACGAACCGGGCCAGGGCGAAACCCAGCTGACGGCGATCCTCGCCCACCAGAGCAAAACCGCCCTCAACTGCGCTCCCTCGGCGCTCTTCACCGGGGAACCGAGCGCCTGCACGGTCAGTGTCACCGACGAAAGCACCAACCCCAGCACGCCCACCGGCAGCGTCTCCTTCTCCCACTCCAACCAGGGTGCCTTCAACCCCGCGGCCTCCTGCGAACTGAGCCCCGCGGGCGACGGCAAGAGCGCCTCCTGCCAGCTGAACTACACCCCCAGCGCCGCCGGCGCCCACCAGATCACCGCCGCCTACCCCGGCGACGCGATCCACGCCGCCGGCGAAGAAACCAAGACGCTGACGGTCACCGCCACCGTCCCCAAAGACACCACCGCGACCACGATCGTCTGCGAACCGGCGACCGTGATCCTCGGCGGCGCCGCCGCCTGCACGGTGACGGTGACCGACACCGCGCCCAGCCCCAGCGCTCCGGGCGGGGAAGTCACGTTCCAGCACGTCGGCGCGGGCGCCTTTGCCAACAACGGCACCTGCGTCCTCTTCACCGTCGGTGCCGACAAGGCCCGCTGCCAGCTGCTCTACACCCCGTCGGCGGTCGGCGGCCAGGAACTCACCGCCGCGTATCAGGGCGACGCCAACCACGGTAAGAGTCAGAACACCACCGCGCTCGCGGTCTCGCCTGCCAACGGCGGCCACCCGACCGCGACCAGCCTGACCTGCGAACCCTCCGAGGTGATCCTCGGCGGGGTCGCGATCTGCACCGCCGAAGTATTGGACACCGCCGCCAACAACCCGAGTGCTCCGGGCGGAGCCGTGGTCTTCCTCAGCGAAGGTCCCGGCACCTTCAGCACCGGTGGCTGCATCCTCTTCTCGGTCGGTGCGAACCGGGCCCGGTGCCAGCTGATCTACAAACCGTCCGAGACCGGGCCCGCCCCGCACAAGCTCACCGCGCTCTACCCCGGGGAGGCCGGTCACGCGCCGAGCCAGGGCTCGATGCTGCTCAACGTCGTGCCGCCCAACGGCGGGCACCACACCGCGACGACCGTCAAGTGCGAACCCGCCACCGTGGCCGTCGGTGCCGGCACCGCCTGCACGGCGACGGTGAAGGACACCGAGGCCACCGCACCGAGCACCCCCCACGGGGGCGTGATCTTCGGCAGCAACAGCGCCGGCACCTTCGACAACGGCGGCTGTCATCTCGAGGAGGTCAGCCCGGGGGAAGCCAGCTGCCAGCTCACCTACAGCCCGGTCAACGTTCGCGGTGGGACCCACCAGATCACGGCGGCCTACGAAGGCGCGCCGGGTCAGGGTGGGGGGCCGGCCCACGAACCGAGCCTGGGCACCACTCAGGTGACCGTCGTTCAGCCCGATTCCGTACCTCCACACCAGACTCAGGCCGCTCTCCTCTGCGCGCCGGCCAACCTGCTGGTCGGCGGCCAGGCGACCTGCACGGTCACGGTCACCGACATCGCGGCGGCACCGACCCAGCCAGGGGGCGAAGCCAGGTTCGCCAGCGATGGCCCCGGTGGCTTCTCCAACGGCGCTGCCTGCGCGCTCAGCAACGCGGGCGCGGACAGGGGGACCTGTCAGGTCTCCTACACCCCGAGCGCGGTTGGACCGGGCGTCCACAGGATCACCGTCGCCTACCAGGGTGAGGCGAATCACCTGAAGAGCGGCGGCTCCACCCAACTCCAGGTGGCCCCCCCGGCTGTCAATCCGGTCAGCCCGCCCAACACGATCATCAGGAAAAAGCCGCGGAAGAAGACCGCGCGGCATAAGGCGAAGTTCAAGTTCGTCTCCGACCAGCCCGGCTCGACCTTCCAGTGCAGGATCGACAAGAAGCCCTTCAGGCCGTGCCGCTCGCCGCGGAAGATCAAGAAGCTCAAGGCCAGGCGGCACATCTTCCGGGTGCGGGCGGTCAACCCGCAGGGAATGGTCGATCCGACCCCCGCGATCTTCCGCTGGAAGGTGGGCAAGGTCGTCAGGAGGACTCACTGATGGCAAGGGGGAGGCGTCTGGCTCGCGGGCTCGCGATCCCGGCGGCCGTTGCCGCTGCCCTCATGCTGCTCGCCGCCACCCAGGCGGCGGCGGCCGTCCGCTTCGCCGCCCCCGGCGGCACCGGCTCGGCCCCCTGCGCAAGCGAACAGAACCCCTGCTCCCTGTTCACCGCCGCCAGCTCCGAAGCGGCACCGTCACCGGCGCAGCCCGGCGACGAGGTGGTGCTCGCGCCGGGTAAATACGCCGAAACCGACCTCGGGCCGAGTCGCCTCGTCAACCTCCCCAACGGGGTGGATCTGCACGGAGCGAGCGGCAAGCCGCGGCCGCGCCTAACGACCACCGCTGTCGTCGCGGCGATCAGGGTCAACGAAAACGACACCGTCTCCCATCTCCAGATCGACAGCACCGGGCTCCGGGCCATCGACGTGCTGGGAGGGGTTGTCGAAGACGTCGTCGCGCAGCTGGTGGGACACACGAGCGGCAGCTTCACCTGTAGCCAGCGCGGGGGGCTGATCCGCGACAGCGTTTGCCTGAACAACGGCAATGGCGCCGTCGCGATTGGGACCAGCTTCACCCCGGCACCGGGCACGACCACTGTGTCCAGGCTTCGGAACGTGACCGCGGTGGCGTCAGGCAGCGAATCGTTTGGGTTGGACTACGTGGTGCTGGCGGGCACCAAAGGCAATCAGCCGAAATTCAACGTCGACGCGATCGGTGTCATCGCCAGGGGAACCAAGGCCGACGTGGTGGCCCGCGGCCTCAGCACCAAACCGACCGAAGCCGAAACCGGAGCCAAGGTGGACATCCAGCTCGACCACTCCGATTACGCGACCACCGTCGCGCAGACCGACGCGGGCGGGGGGACGGCGACGGTGAGCCCGACGGGCGCGGGGACCACCAACCTCGAAGCGGCGCCGCTGCTCGACACCGACGGGTTCCACCAGTTCCCCGGCTCGCCGACCGTCGACAAGGGCGCCACCGATCCGCTCAGCGGCCAGTTCGACATCGACGGCGGGCAGCGGATCGTCGGCCCGGCGGCGGACATCGGCGCCGACGAGCTGCCTGCCCCGTCGGCGACCACGCTCATCTGCTCGCCGACCGCGGTGGCCGTCGGACACTCCACCATCTGCGCGGCGACCGTGCGCGATCCGTCAGGGGAAGCGACGGCGCCCGCCGGCAAAGTCGACTTCACGAGCGCAGCCGGGGGCGTGTTCGACCAGGGAGGAAGCTGCGAACTCGACCCGGTCGGGAGCGACAGGTCGCGCTGCGAGGCCGCCTACACGCCGTCCCAGGAAACCGAACAGCTGGCGATCGTCGCCTCCTACAGCGGCGATCACGGCGCCAGCGGCGCCAGCGCGACCATCGACGTCGGCGCCGTTCGCTTCGCCGCTCCGGGTGGCACGGGCTCGGCGCCCTGCGCGAACGAAGCCGACCCCTGCTCGCTCTTCGACGCCGCGAGCTCGACCGGCGAAGACCCCATCGCCGAACCTGGCGACGAGATCGTGCTGGCCCCCGGCACCTACTCCGACAGCGAGGAAGACCTCGGCCCGAGCGGCTCGGTGGCGCTCGCCGCGGGCGTCTACCTGCACGGCGAAGCCGGGAAGCCGAAACCGCTGATCGTCCTCGAAAGGAACGCGGACCTCGGAGCGCTCCGGGTCGGCGCCGACGACACGGTCTCCCACCTGCGGATCGACAGCCCCATCGCCCGCACCGACATCAGGGTCTCCGGTGGGGTCGTCGAAGACGTCATCGCGCGCTCCAGCTCGGCCGCGGCCGGAACGATCGTTTGCTTCCACGCGGCGGGACTGATCCGCGACAGCGCCTGCCTCAGCGACGGTGCGCACGCGACCGCGCTCGGGGTGAACCTCTCGCCGACCAGCGGCCGGTCGTTGGCCCTGCGCAACGTGACCGCAGTCTCCGACGGTCCCGAATCCTTCGGCGTCAACTACCGCGTCGACGGTCAGACGAACGTCGACGTCGACGCAGTCGGCGTAATCGCCAGGGGCACCGAAACGGACGTCGTCGCGCGGGCGCTGAGCGCGCCGCCGCACACGCCCGGCACCGGCGCCAACGTCGACCTCCAGCTCGCCCACTCCGCCTACGCCACCACCCTGCCCGCCACCGACGCCGGCGGGGGCACCGCGACGATCAGCCCGACGGGCGCGGGCACGACGAACCTCACCGCCGCACCCCAGCTTCTGAACGACGGGGTCCACCAGCTGCCGGGCTCGCCGACGGTCGACGCCGGGGCGAGCGACGAGCTCAGCGGCGCGGCGGATATCGACCTCCAGCCGCGCGTCGCCGGCGCCGCGTCCGACATCGGGGCCGACGAGCTGGCGGGCAAGCCGACCGTGACGACGCTGGAATGCGCACCCGCGGTCCTGGGCGTCGAAGAGCTCTCCACCTGCACGGCGACGGTCGAAGACACCTCGGACACTCCGACCGTCCCGACCGGCACCGTCGAATTCGCGCACACCAACCAAGGCGGCTTCACGCCCGCCTTCGCCCTATCCAGCGGTCAGGGCGACTTCGCCTCCGCGGGCGCCAGCTGCGGGCTCGACTCAGGTTCGGAAGGCAAGAAAGCCTCCTGCACGGTCACCTACAGGCCCGAAGCGCTGGGGCAGCACCAGCTCACCGCCACCTACACCGCCGACGAAACCCACGCCCCAAGCTCCGGCACCTTCACGGTGACCACGGCCCCGCCCACCGAGACCAGGGTCGTCTGCGCCCCCCCGGAACTGTCGGTGGGGGAACTCACCACCTGCACGGCTACGGTCAGGGACACGGCCAGCCAGGGCCCCACGTCGCCCGAAGGCACGGTCAGCTTCAGCCACGACTCCCAGAGTCAGGGGGAATTCCCCGCCGGTACGACCTGCGACCTGACGGGCACCGGTCCCACGACCTCCTGCTCGGTCGACTACAGACCGGAATCGATCGGGACCCACACCATCGAAGCCTCCTACCCTGGAGACTCCACCCATCCGGGGAGCAGCGGAACGAGGCTCGTCGAGGTCGAGTCTCCGATCCGGTTCGCCGCGCCGAATGGAACCGCCGACGGCTCGACCGGCGAACCCTGCGAGCGAACGAATCCGTGCTCGATCTACACCGCCGCCAGCTCCACCGCACCGGGAACGAGCGTCAAGGCCGGCGACCACGTCGTGCTGCTGCCCGGCGACTACGCGGACACCGCGGGCGACCTGGGTCCGGAAGGCGTCGAAATCAAGCAGGGAATCAGGGTCAACGGCGCCGCCGGACAGCCGCGGCCGACGATCGCGATGGACACGGCGGGGTTCGGTCTGCGGGTCAACGCCGGCGACGAGCTCGCCCACGTCGAAATCCACCGATCCACGCCCGGCTTCGCCGTTCAGGCGGGCAAAGGCATCGTCGACGACGTGATAGCGCGCTCGACGGCCAGCGGCACCACCTGCTCGCAGGCTGAAGGGCTGTACCGCGACAGCGTCTGCCTGAACAGCGCGCCCAACGGTGCCGCGCTTGGAGCAGGCCTTGGCAAAGGAGATCACTTCGCAAAGCTCCGCAACGTGACCGCGGTCTCCACCGGACCCGAATCGGTTGCGATGCGCTACGGCGCGACGGGAGGAGACGCGGCCTTCCACATCGACGCAGCCAGTGTCATCGCAAGGGGAGTACGGGCGGACGTCGTCGCGGAAGGGAACAGCGATGCCCCTCATATTCCCGGAACCGGAGGCCTGGTTGAAATCCACCTCGATCACTCCGACTATGCGACGACCGACACCGACACCGACACCGGTGGCGGCACGGCGACCGTCAGCCCGACCGGCCCGGGAACGACGAACATCAAGGACCTGCCCCAGCTCGCCGCCGACGGCGTGCACGAGCAGGAGGGTTCGCCGACCGTCGACGCCGGTGCGACCGATGCGCTCAGCGGCGAATTCGACATCGACGGAGATAAGCGGAGGGTCGGCCCCAGCGCCGACATCGGCGCGGACGAGTTTGTGCCCCCGGTCGCCACCGAAACCACTCTCGAATGCGAACCTCCCACGGTGGAAGCGAAAAAGACGACCACCTGCACCGCCACGGTCGAAGACATCTCGACCAGCCGGCCGACGAGCATGCCGACCGGCAAGGTCCATTTCGCCAGCGACAGCCCCGGAGCGTTCTCGCGGGGCGGTGAATGCGACCTCAACGACGGTGGCGACGACAGGACCGCCAGCTGTCAGCTCGACTACGTCCCCAAGGCGGTTCAGAGCGGCACTCACAGGCTCGAAGCGGCCTACGAGGGTGACGCCACCCACCCGCCGAGTGCCGACAGCTTCGCGCTGAAGGTCTTCGAAGAAGGGAGCGGCGGCGGCAACAAGGACACGACTGAGACGACGATCAGCTGCGAACCCGGAGCGCTCGAAGCGGGCGCCGCCTCGCAGTGCACGGCGACGGTGAGGGACACCGCGCCGAGCGGCGCCAGCGCTCCGCTGGGCAAGGTTCACTTCGAAACCGGCGACCCCGGCACCTTCTCGCCCGACGAATGCAATCTCCTGATCGACCCCGACGGCACCAGCGCCTCCTGCGACGTCGGCGTCGTCTACACGCCCGAGATCGCGCAGGGCGGATCCCACACGCTCATGGCCGTTTACGGGGGCGACGACACCCACGCCTCGAGCACCGGCGCCTTCGAACTCGGCGTCTTCGAAGAAGGAGCCGGCGGGGTCCATGTCACCGACACCAAGATCTCCTGCGACTCCCCGGTCAAGGTGCGCGAACCGAGCCACTGCACCGCGGAAGTCACCGACACCAGAGCGGTTGGAGCGAGCACGCCGGGCGGCACCGTCAGCTTCGGTCACGATGCCCAGAGCCAGGGCGAATTCCCCGGCGGTGCCAGCTGCACGCCGACCGGCGCCGGCGCCACCGCCTCCTGTTCGGTCGACTACCGGCCGACCGCGGTCGGCAGCGGCCAGCACTCCGTGACCGCGAGTTACGGGGGCGACGCCGAACACGAAGCCAGCACCAAGTCGACGACGGTGACCGTGCAGCCGGATCCCGCCCTCCACGCCACCGACACCGAGATCTCCTGCGACTCCCCGGTCAAGGTCCGCGAACCGAGCCATTGCACCGCCGAAGTCACCGACACCAACCCAACCGGCACGGCAACGCCCGCGGGCAGCGTCAGCTTCACCCGGGACGCGCAGAGCCAGGGCGAATTCCCCGGCGGCGCCACCTGCAACCTGGCAGGAGCAGGCCCCACGGCCTCCTGCTCGGTCGACTACAAGCCGATCGCGGTCGGCGCTGGCACGCACACCATCACCGCGTCCTACTCGGGCGATGCCTCTCACGAAGCGAGCCTGAAATCCACCGAAGTGCAGGTGCAGGTCAATCCCGCCCTGCACACCACCGAAACCGAGATCGCCTGCGACTCCCCGGTCAAGGTCCGCGAACCGAGCCATTGCACGGCGGAAGTCACCGACACCAACTCGGCCGGTCAGGGAACGCCCGGCGGCACCGTCAGCTTCGGCCACGACTCGGCGAGCCAGGGCGAATTCCCGGCCGGAGCCACCTGCAACCTGACGGGCACCGGCGCCACCACCTCCTGCGCGGTCGACTACAAGCCGACTGCGGTCGGCACCGGCCAGCACACGATCACCGCCAGCTACTCGGGCGACAACAGCCACGAAGCGAGCCTCAAGTCGACCTCGCTCACGGTTCAGCCCTCGGGAGCTCAGAAGCACGCGGCTCCGGCGACCCTCGAGTGCGAACCCGGCAACCTGACTCTGGGCGCCGCGGCGGTCTGCACGGTGACGGTCGAAGACAACGCCGAGAGCGACCCCAGCGCTGCCGAAGGCGAAGTCCAGTTCGCCAGCGACGGCCCGGGTGCCTTCTCCGCGAACGGCGCCTGCCAGCTGTTCGCGATCGGCGCCAACCAGGCCCGTTGTCAGCTCGTCTACACGCCCTCGCAGATCGGCTCCAGCCCGACGCACACGATCAAAGCGTCCTACCAGGGCGACTCGGGGCACGCGAAAAGCAACGACTCGGCCCAGATCTCGGTCTCAGCCGCGGGTGGGGGCCACTCGACCGCGACCAGCGTCAGCTGCCAGCCGGCCAGTGTGATTCTCGGCGGCGCCTCGGTCTGCACCGCCAACGTCGAAGACGTCGACCCGGCGAATCCGAGCGCCCCGGGCGGAGGCGTCCTCTTCGCCAGCGATAGCCCCGGCACCTTCGGCAGCGGCGGCTGCCTGCTCTTCCCGGTCGGCTCGGGCGAATCCCGTTGCCAGGTGATCTACAAGCCCTCCGAGCTCGGCGGCGGCACCCACAAGCTGACCGGCCTCTACACGGGCGACTCCGGTCATAAACCGAGCCAGCGCGGGACGCAGGTCACGGTGTCGACTCCGCCCAACGGCGCCCACCCGACCAAGACCTCGCTCCAGTGCCAGCCGCAGAACCCACCGGTCGGCGGCGACACGATCTGCACGGTGGAGGTGGAAAACACCGACGGGAGCCAGGTCTCTCCCCACCAGGCCGTATTCCTCGCCAGCGACCATGCCGGCACCTTCAACCCCGGCGGCTGCATCCTCACCGACCTCGGTCAGGGCAGGTCCTCCTGCGACGTCTCGTTCCTGCCGAAGGAGATCGGTAAGCATGAGCTCACCGCCGTCTACGGAGGCGACAGCGGCAACGCCGGGGTCGACCCCCACGAACCCAGTCTCGGCACGACCCAGCTCGACGTCGGGCCGGCGCCCCACCAGACCGAGACGACGCTCGCCTGCGTTCCCGCGGCGAGGGAGATCGGCCAGCCGGTCGCCTGCACCGCCACCGTCGAAGACTCCGAGAATCCGGGGTCCAGCCACCCGGGCGGGGAAGTGAAGTTCCAGAGCGACAACAACGGCGGCTTCTCGGCTGCCTCCTGTGCCCTGCCCGCTGGCACCGACGGCACCGCCTCCTGCCAGGTCACCTACACGCCCAAGGCGGCAGGCAATCACCAGCTGAAAGCCGCCTACCAGGGCGACAACGGCCACCTCTCGAGTCAAGGGACCGCGCGGCTACAGGTCGCCGCCCCGCCACCGAGCCCTCAGCCGCCGCCGCCCGGGGGCTCGCCCCAGCCCCCGGGCGCCCCCGCTGCGCCCAATACGAAGATCGGGAAGAAGCCTCGGAAGAAGACCGCTCTGCGCAAGGCGAAGTTCAAGTTCACCTCCGACCAGGCCGGCTCCAGCTTCCAGTGCAAGCTCGACCGCAAGCCCTTCAGGCCCTGCCGCTCGCCGTTCAAGGCGAAGGTGAAGCCCGGCTCGCACACCTTCAGGGTTCGCGCGGTCAACAGCGCCGGCATCGCCGATCCGACTCCGGCCGTCTTCCGCTGGAAGGTCAGCGGCGCCGGCGCGCGCCGCTGACTCAAACCTCCAGCGAACCCGTTCGGCGAACGTCGAGCGAGACGCAGTGAAAGCCGCCGCTCAGGGTACGGGCCTGGCGCATCGGCAGCGGCACAACGTCGACCCCATGACGTTCGAGGTCGCCGATCAGCGGCCCCTGGTGCTCGTTGACGACGGCCAGCTCCGGGTTGATCATCACGAAGTTCATCGCCTGCCACACCGATGAGCGGGGGTGGGGACCGACCCAGCCGGTGTCGGCGGGTTCCCGGCACCAGATGATGTCCCAGTCCCTGAACAGGGCCGGAACCTGACTCTCCGAGATGCGGTCGGGGTTGAGAACCACGAGGCCGGAGCGCACGAGGGTGATGGTGGTGTCGATGTGGGTCCCTGCGTAGACGTCGACGACCGGGTGCACGCGGTACTCGGGACCGAGCGTTCGCTGGAGCCACCTACAGCCGAGCATGTTGCCGCTCGAGGACACCATGTAGAGGATGTCCCTGCCGGCACGGATCACGTTGGCGGCGTCGAAGGCGGGTTCGACGTCGTTCAGCATCAGGCCGTCCTCGGCCTCGGTGTTGTAGGCGTCGTCGAGCAGCCGCGGTTTCGGCGCCGAGATCCAACCGGCGCCGCTCTCGAAGTACTCGAGCAGGATCTCCCTGTAGGCGAACGGCTCGAAGTAACGGGCTCGCAGCGGCATCGGGGTCTCGATCACGGTGTTGCCGATCGTCAGCAGCACGTCCCGGGGGCAGTAGTTGAACTGTCCGTCGCTGGTCCAGTCGGGCGTGCCGAACGGTTTCGCGTGGTCGGTGGGGGCCGGGCGTCGCACGACGACCCCATGCGCGCGCAGAACCTCGGCGAAGGTGTCGAGGTCCTCGTTGGCCTCCTCGATCACGCGCTGCTGGTGGGGGCCGCTGCGGATCTCGGCCTGATCCCGCAGGTGGTCCGCGTAGTCGAGGGCGAACAGCCCGCGGTCAGCCGAGGGGACGCGGGCTCCGTCGGCGATCCCGACGATCGCCTCCTCCAGCGGGTCCCATTCGTTGTGCACGTTGACGAGGGGCGCCTCCGCCACGGGCGCGGCGGTGCGCCTCGTCTCCGCGGCGTTGTCGCGCAGTACCGAGATCGCCGCCTCCTTCCCTGTCCTCAGCGGTCGGGACTGCGCCCGACGAACACCGCGTAGCGCTCGCCGGTCACGTCGGCGCGGCCGACGTCCTCGAGGCCGGCCTCCTCGAACAGGCCGATCAGCTTCTCGTGGGGGAGGTAGTGGGACTTGCGTTCGACCTCGAACGGCTCGCCGTCGATGGTCAGCTCCACGATCCACCGCCTGACGCCGGCCTCCGGGTCGGAGGTCACGCGCTCGCGCAGCTCGATCTGGTGGCCGTCGATGATCCGGGGCGCGTGCTCGGTCCAGCCGGGATCCTCGACGAGCAGGTCCTCCTCCTGGGTGGTGTCCACGTAGAGGCGGCCGCCGGGGCGAAGACATCCGGCCATGCTCTTCAGGGAGCGCTCGAGGGCCGAGAAGTCCGGGTCGGCGGCCGAGTCCCAGGTGCCCGCGTAGATGAACGAGGACCCCCGGCACATGACGACGTCGAACCTCGACGGGTAGAGCGAGTCGAGCTCCTCCCAGCGGGCCTGAAGGGGCAGCAGGGAGGAACCCTCCTCCTTGGCGTTCAGACGGAAGCGCTCCAGCATCTGCGGGCTCGCGTCGGTGCAGGTGACCCGGTAGCCGGCGCGGTGAAGATCCAGCGAGGGGAAGCCGCTGCCGCAGGCACAGTCGAGCACCTCCAGGCCATCGGGGTCCCCGAGCCAGGCGGCGATGCCGCCGACGAGCAGATCCCTGTCGTATTCGACCGAGAGGCAGAGGTCCCAGATCGTTCCCACCCCCGGGGCGGTGAGGTCCGCTGCCTTCATTTCCAGTGCGTTGGTCATTTCCTGGCTTCCCTGCCGAGCGGTGGCCCAGACGACTTCTCGGCCCCTCTCTGCGGTGCCCGGCAAAATACTGAGCGGTTATCGGAAAGTCAAGATCTTTTGTTTTATTCAGACCTCCGATCCAATTCGTCCTCTCTCAGAACCGCCTGTAGCGCCAAATCTCAAATGCCCCACGCCTGGACAGAGACCGTTACGCCCGCCTTGACATCAAACAAAAGGCCTTTATCATTCAGGTCGTTTTATGCCTGAATCCCGTCACAGACAAGCGAGTCTTCGACCCGCGGCAGGGAACTCTGAAGCCGCAGGGATTCACACATGCGCCCGTAGTTCAATTGGTCAAAAATCAGGACAAGGCGAAAGCCAGCGTTCTCACCGCTTAGTTACCACATGCGGCCCTAGTCGTGGTCAAAATCGATGTCGTCAAGGTAGTAACGGAGCACCACCTGGAGTTTCAGGTGGGAGAACAAGGCCTAGCACCATCTGGTTTGAAGAGCAGCGGCCTTTTAAGCCGCAGATGCGGGTTCGAGTCCCGTCGGGCGTGCTCCGTTTCAGTAAGGGTTGGAAGGTGAAATAGTGACGGTGATCGCTCACGACCTGCGTCGGGAATGCGAAGCGATCCTGAATGAACACGGCGCGCTGGAGCACTGTGCCGCGGTCGAACCCCGCAGGCACGAGGGTCACCAGGCCGACCTGCGGCTCGTCTTCGACGATCGCGGCTGGCTTCAGTCAGCCGGTGGTGACGAGGTGGTGGCGGCCTTCGAGGATCATCCGCTGACCGAGAGCGCCCGCCGACGCAAGTCCACCATCCACATCCGGTTCACAGATCACGTGCTGGCGGACCTCGAGCGCCGCCTGGCCGCCGGCGAGCCCGCCGGCATGGGAGCGGACGACGCCTTCGCCGGACAACGGGTGACGATCAGCTACGTGGGCCCGAACACGAACAAGGCGCTTCACGTCGGTCACCTGCGCAACATCGTGCTCGGGGAGGCGTTGTCCTCCGCGTACGCCTCGGCGGGCGTCGCGGTGCGGCGTCACAACCTGGTCGGGGACATCGGGCGGCGGGTGTGCGAGGCGATGGGCGGCTACCTGACCTCCCACAAGGGCGAGAGCCCAGACGACGAGGGGATCCCGGGCGACCGCTTCGTCGAGCTCTGCTGCCGCGACTACACGCGCGACCGGGCCGGGTCGGGCGCCAGCGAAGAGGGCGGGGACCCGAACGCCGAGGAGAGAAAGCGCGTCGGCGACCTCGCCGACACCCTGATGGAGGAATGGCTGGCCGGCTCCGCGCGGGAGCGGGAGCTCTGGGGTCGGATGCGGGACTGGGTCCTGGAGGGCCACCAGCTCACCTTCGCCCGCCTGGGGGTGGCGATGGACCACGCCGACTTCGAGTCCGAGAACATCGCCCGCGCGGTCAAGCTGCTGGAGGACGGCGTCGAGCGCGGGGTCCTGGAGCGTGAGGAGTCGGGTGCGGTCGTGTACAGGACCGAGCGCTCGGAGTACCCGACGATGGTCCTCATACGCGAGGACGGGTTCCCGACCGAGCACGCCCGCCTGCTCGGAACCTACGACCGGATCCTCGACGAGCTCCAGCCCGGCGAACCGTACGTCGAGGTGGCGGGCTTCGAGTGGCAGCCGCCGGTGACAGTTCTCTGCGAGGTGATGGAGCGGCTGCGTCCGGGCGCCCGCAACGAGACACACCAGCGCTTCTACCATGCCTCGGTCACCTCGGCGGAGGGTGAGAAGATCGGCTCCAGCACCGGCGACGTGCTGTGGATCGACGACTTCCTCGACGAGATCGCCGCCGCGCCCGCGGTCGCGGCCCTCGAGGCCCTGAGCGACAGCGCCGTGCCGCGGGAGGACATCGTCGACATCCTCGTCCGCGGGACGTTCCTCTGCGCCCCGGCCTCGCGGCCGCTGGCGTTCGCCCGCGCTGCCCTGGAAGAGGAGGAAGCGGGCCCGGGCTGGACCATCGCCGAGGCATGGTGCCGCGCCCAGGAGCCCGCGGAGGAGCAGGCGGATTCCGTTCCGCTGGCCCGCACGGCGGTGATGCAGTCCCAGCAGTACTCCCGCTCGCTGCATCGGGCGGTGGAGAGGCGCGACATATCGAGCCTCACCCGCTATCTGCTCAGCCTCTCGGAGGCGTGCCTCGCCTCGCCGACCCCGGGCCCCGCGGCGGCCCCGGTCCTGGCCCGCGTGCTGAACAGCCTCGGTTTCACCGCCGGAAGAAGCTTGGGCTCAGGGCAGCTCGAAGGCGCCGCGGCAGGGCGAGAGGTCGCGGTCTGACCTTCGGTTCAGCGGGCCGGCCTGCCGGACGCATGTCATAGGGCGGCGATGAATACCCGTCCAGCCTCCAATTGCCCCTCGCTATGTTCGCACTGAAATGGGCACCCCGAAAACGATGCTCGGCGCGCTGTGTGTCGCGGCTGCCCTCCTCGTCGCGGTCCTCCCGGCCAGCGCCCACGCGGAAGCCCTGAGGCCCCACGTCGTCACCCCGGATGCCGTCACTCCGCACGAGGTGACGCCGACACCGACGCCTGAGGCACTCACGGGTGAAGTTCCCGCCACCGAAGAGTCGAGCGCGGGCGGCGGTACCGTCGTCGTCCCCGATGCAGCCACTCCGCCATCCCCCGCCTCCGCGGTCTCCGACTCGCCCGATGGCGACTTGCCCAGCGACGGACCGGGGCCAAAACCACAGCCGACCTCAAAGCCCTGCACCCGGAAGCCGGGGTATATCTGCCCATATTTCTGCCCGGACTGGGCACTCACCAGCACTTGCGGCGACCCGCCAGAGCTCATCCCGCTTTATACAGAACCGAGGGAATACTTCGGGGAGTTCCTTCGTACGATGCACCTGTGCACTGGCCTGATGCCGACCGTATACGCAATCAGGGCCTACACCGAGCTGTTCCAGGGATTTGGAGTTTCCGACGAGGACGTCAGAGCGATCTTCCGGGCGAACGAGGTCGAGGACATCGCACAAGAGGCGTGGAACTTGTTTGGGCGCTTGAACTGCGAGACCATGGTCGAGCTCTGAGGACCCCTTAGGTCCGCCCCTCCGCCACGCCGACCCCGGCGCTCTCGACGTCCAGCCGTGGCAGGGTCCGCTCCAGCCAGTCCGGGATCCACCAGTTGCGCTTGCCGAGCAGCTGCATCACCGCGGGCACCAGCACCATCCGCACCACCGTGGCGTCGAGGAAGATCGCCGCGGCGAGCCCGATCCCGAACAGCTTCAGGAAGACTTCCGGGGAGGCCACGAAGGCGAGGAAGACGACGACCATGATCGCGGCGGCCGCGGTGATCACCCGGGCGGTCTTGGCCAGCCCGTCGGCGACGGCGCGCCGGGTGTTGCCGTCCTTCAGGTACTCCTCGCGGATGCGCGAGATCAGGAACACCTCGTAGTCCATCGAGAGGCCGAAGAGGATCGCGAACATCATCACCGGCATGAACGGCGCCACCGGCACCTCGTGGTCGATCCCGATCAGTTCGCCGACCGGTCCTCCCTGGGCGACCAGGGTCATCACCCCGTAGGCGGCGCTGACCGAGAGCAGGTTCATGATCGCCGCCTTGAGCGAGATCAGCGGCGAGTGGAAGGCGACCAGCAGGAGCAGGAACGAGAGGCCGACCACGGCGGCGATGAACAGCGGCATGCGGTCCTTGATGTATTCGCTCTGGTCCTCCAGCGCGGGGACCACGCCGCCGATCTGCGCCCTCGCCGCGGAGTCGCCCAGGGCCTGGGGGACCACCGTGGCGCGCAGCCGCTTCACCAGGTCGGCGGTCTTCGCGTCCTGGGGCGAGGTGGTCGGGATCGCGGTGACGATCGCCGCGTCGCCCGCCCGGTTGATCCGCGGCGACGGAACGTAGGCGATCCCATCCTCCTGGCGGAGCCGCGTCGCGAGGACGCCCACCTTCGCCTTCGCTGCCGCGTCGGGCAGTTCGACGCCGATCACGAGCGGGCCGTTGGCGCCGGGACCGAATCCCTCGCTGATCAGGTCATAGGCCTGGCGGGTCATCGTGTCCGGCGGGTCGTTGCCGGCGTCGGGGAAGCCGAGGCGCATGCCGAGCGCCGGGGCGGCCAGGGCGAGCAGCACCGTCACGGCCGCGATCGCGGCGACCCAGGGCCGCCGCTGGACCGCGTGGCTCCAGCGCGCGGCGGGGGATTCGCCGTCCCCTTCCTTCGTCAGGCCGCGGCCGAGCAGGGGAATGCGGAGCCGGTCGACCCTGGGGCCGAGGTAGGAGAGCAGCGCCGGCAGCAGCGTGATCGCGGCGAGCATCACCACCAGCACCGCGAGCGAGGCCGAGATCGCCACCCCGTACATGTAGGGGAGGCCGGTGAGGAAGAGCCCGAGCACGGCGATCACCACGGTGCAGCCGGCGATGATCACGCTGCGCCCGGCGGTCGTCACCGCCTCGACCACCGCGTCGTGGCGGTCCTTGCCCGCCTTCATCGCCGCCCGGAAGCGGGTCAGCACCAGCAGCGAGTAGTCGATCCCGACGCCGATACCGATCAGTCCCGATACCGCCGTGGTCCAGTTGGGGACGTCGATCACGTTGGCGAGCAGGAGGATCAGGCCTCCCGAGGAGATGCCGAGGCCGACCAGGGCGATCGCCAGCGGCAGGCCGGCGGCGACCAGCGAGCCGAAGGCGATCAGCAGCACGATCGCGGCGCCGAGGAACCCGATCCCCTCCGGGCTGGCGCCTTCCTGGGCAGTGTAGATCGGTTCGCCGCCGAGCTTGATCTCCAGGCCGCCGCCGCTGTTGTCCTCAGCGGCCGCGATCAGGCGTTCGCCGTCGCTCTTCGGCACCTCCCAGCCCTGGGTCGTCAGGGGCAGCGTGGTGGTCGCGATGGTGCCGTCGTCGGAGACGCGGATCGGGGTCTCCTTCTCGACGTTGTCGATCCGCCTCGCTTCGGCGAGGAAGGCGTCGACACGGCGCTTGGCGGCGGGGCTCGCGGCCCCGGCCGGGTCCTTCCAGACGACGTAGATTTCCTGCCCGGAGTAGCCGCCGAAGGCGTGCTGGGTCAGGTCGCTCGCGGCCTTGGATTCGGACCCGGGCGTGTTGTAGTCGGCGTGGTACTCCCCGGCCAGCGAGGAGCCGAGGCCGATGATCACGACCGTTGCCGCGATCCAGGCGAGGACCATGCGGCCGCGGCGGCGATAGGCGATGTCGGCGAGACGTGCGAGCTGGCGCGTCATTCGGAGACTCCCTTCTTGGGTGCCCCGAAACTAGCAATCCGGCGCCGCCGGCCTCGGGTCCAGGCAACCGACGGTACCCAATGATGAATTTGTCCAATGGCGCACCTGGGCCTGATTGACTCGCCCGCGATGGTGGTTCCCCTGGACTGCTCCAACGGAGGTCGGTAATGAATCGGTGTGTGAGAGTCGTCGGCGCGGTTGTGTCGGCCGTGATCGTGTTCGCGTCGGCAACGCCCGCGCTGGCCTTCGACAGGGGCCCCCATACGGAGATCACCAGCGGCGCTCTGGCCGCCGAGGGCTTCGGGACCGACGCTTCCGGCGTCGCCCAGGTCGACAACTGGTTCGTCGATCTCTACCACGAGCTGTCCGCGACCAAAATGCCCCACAGCGGCCACGCTCCGGCGTATCTACAGCTGGTGACCGGGGTGATGCGTTCGGAGCACTGGTCCACCGCCCTGGTCGGCGCCTCGACGCGGATGCACTTCGACAACAACCCGGGGTCGCCGGTCGAATCGCTGCGCCCCGACCTGAACAACACCGCCGGCATCACGGCCGAGTGGAACCGGCTGCGGCGCGCGACCTGGTCCCTGGCGCGGGAGGCTCGCGACAACAACGACCCGGCGGAGCTGCTCGCTGTTCTCGGCATCAGCCTGCATCCGCTTCAGGACTTCTACTCGCACACCAACTGGATCGAGCCGCGCAGCGGGCATGGCGACGTCCCGGGCGCCGACGGCCCCGGTTGGCAGGAACGCGGCTTCGGCAGCTACCCGACCTGGTTCGACGTGCCTCCGGAGGAGCGCGAAAAGGTCGAAATCTACGGCGACGCCACGCCCGGCCACGAACGGATCCACGGGCTCTGGAACGCCGATGGGAACAAGGGTCTGCAGAGCGCGGTCAACAAAGACTGGCCGGGCCGCCCGCTCTACCTCAAGGCGGCGCCCACCGCCTACTTCGCCTCACGGCAGTGGATCGAGGCGGTGCGCTCCTGGGTCAACGACGAGGCGTTTTGGAAGCGGGCGCAGCACTACCGCGCCAACCGCGCCGAACTGGACCACGATCGCGAAGGCATGTACAACATCATGCAGTACAGCGGTCACTGGCAGGGTCAGGGCGAACCGATCGGCGGCGGCGCCCACGGGTTGGGCGGGAGCCTGTTGGACCTGGTCGCGGCGGTCAGGGAATACTTCCAGCCAGACACCAACCCCCTTCAGCACTCCAACCCCTTCGGCGACCTGGTGAAAACGCAGTACCGGGCGCGCTTCGAGAAGCTGATCGAACGGATGGCGGACCGCAACCCGGCCGGAGAGATCGCGCCGGTGCCGTCGAGCCAGGGCCTCCAGCGGGCGATGCGGATCGTCGTGCTGCGCGTCCTGAACCTGCACGGCGAAGGGCTCGGCGACCCGGGGCCCGACGAGGCGGACATGTACGCCCATGTCGGGATCGACGGTCAGGAAATGGCCTCGGCGATCATCCACGGCCACGACGACTTCTCCTTCCCGGATCCCTATGAGCCGTTCACCTGGTTCAAGGCGGTGCCGGCGGTGCCGGACGAGCCCGAACACGTCGACTCGATCGAAGTCGAGATCAAGACGGCCGACACGCTCTGGGCCGGGACCGACGACGACGTCTACCTGCGGCTTTCGCCGACCCTGCGAGTCCAGCTGGACAAGGGGCTCTACAACGACTTCGAGCGCGGTGATCGCGATACCTACAGCGTCCCGATCGACGATCAGGTGCGGAGGGGGATGGGCGTCGGCGCGATCAGGGAAGTGCAGATCGAAAAGAGCGACGACGGCATCGCCGGCGGCTGGAAGCTCGAGGGCGTGAAGATGCGGGTGAACGGGGTCCAGCTCTACAACAACCAGCACATCAACCGCTGGATCGAGGACGACCACCGCACCTGGAAGGCGCCCGACTTCGTGCGGCGCACCCCGCACAGCAGCCAGATCCCGATCTGGCTCCAGCTCGACGAGGACGACTTCCTCTACGGTGAAAACGACAGAGGCGACATCAACCCCTACGTCGATCGCCGCGTCGTCTCGACCGGCTACACGCCCGGGGACCCGCCGGTGCGGGTGACGATCCACGGCGGCAGCAAGCTCGGCGGCCGCTCGGGCGACGGCGACGGGGCGAGAATCACCTACAGCCTCGAAACGCTCACGCCCGAACTGATGACGGGTGCCGTCGATTCGCCCCCGCCGCCGGAACCCGAACCGGGGCCGAAGCCCGACCTGATCGTCACCGCCTTCAACATCAACGCCGTGACGGTGAAGAACCAGGGCGAGGGCGACGCCGGCCCCTTCCGCCTCCTGGCGGCCAACACTCCGATGGAGTTCGACGGCCTCGCCGCGGGGGAATCCGAAACCCGCCTCTTCCCCGGCCTCAACTGCAACGGCAACTACATCGCCTTCGTCGACGACCTCGAACAGGTGGTCGAGAGCGACGAGACCAACAACACCAAGGAATCCGAACCAGTGATCTGCTGATCGGGGGGCTCGGCGGGCGGCGGTTCGAGTCGTCCGCCGGGACCCGCGATTCGGCGCGCTAGGCGCCGGGCCTGCTCGTGGCCTGTTCGATCAGCTCCAGGGCCGCCTGTGTCCCGGAGCCCCTCCAGGGGGCGGCGACGAGCAGGCGCCCGCCCTCGTGGGAGATCTCGACGGCGCGGAAGTTCCCGCGGCCCGGCAGGACGGTCATGCTCGCCCTGCCCGCGGGCCAGCTCATCGCCTCCTCGCCGAGGTGGAGATGCAGCTTCTGCTCCGCGGCGAACAGGCGCAGGGTGTCGGCGGAGTCGAGCACCAGGAGCATCGAGGTCGGCAGGGTCGCGCTCGCGCCCTCAGGCGCCCGGCGCAGCTCCTCCGGAAGTCCGATCCGGCTGGCCAGGAACGTGCCGCGACGATTCATTTCGGCCTTGACCGAGTCGGCCCGCCGCAGCAGGGCGATGGCCCGCGCGACGCCGCCATCCCACTCACCGGCAGCCCGCAGCGTAGCCCGCGATCCGACCGTGGTCTCACTGTGCATATCGACGAGTACGGGCGAGCCCGCGGATTCGTTCAATGGTGGTGGAGGCGGGAGGCGACTCGGCGGCCTGCGGGCCTGGCAGGCGTGGGAGAGTCGTGGTCGACCGTCAACACGGGCGCACTGGTGCCGCTTAGGCAGGTCTCCGCGGTCGGCTTTTGCCTACCTGGCGTACGCAACTCAGGTTCGCTCCCTGTTTTGGTACTTACTGACCCCCATCAAGGAACGGGTGCGGCAAGACTGTTCCCGAAATGTCAGGAGGTGCAGCCTTGGGCACCAATGGCTCGCGCGAACGCGCGGGCGCCGGCGTGGCCGGCAAAGCCAACTCATCGCGTGGCGCACGATCGCGGAGTTCCCGCTATCCGAGGCTGAGGCCCGGCCCCGGACGTTCGGCGGAGGACGTCGCGGCGCACCAGCGCGGCCGGCTGCGGGGGGCGATGGTCGAGCTTGTCGCCGAGCACGGCTACAACGCCGTCGCCGTGGCGACGCTGACCAACCGCGCCCGCGTCTCGAAGCGAGATTTCTACAAGCACTTCGGCGGCAAGGAGGAGTGTTTCCTCGCCACCTACGACACCGTCGTCAGCAGCTCGGTGCGCGGGATCCTCGCCGCCGCCCAGGGCGAGGAGGAGTGGTGCGAGCGGCTTCGGCTCGGGCTTCTCGCCTTCGCCGGCCAGATCGTCAGCAACCCCGCGGAGGCGCGGCTGGCCCTGGTCGAGGTCTTCGCCGCCGGCGCCGGCGCGGTCGAGCGGACGCTGCGTACGAACCGGCTCTTCGAGGCGCTGCTGGCGAAGAACTTCGCCGTCGCCGACGGGGCGCCCCGGCTGCCGCGACTGGTGGTGAAAGGCATCGTCGCCGGCGGCGTCCGGGTGGCGCGGGCGCGGCTGCTCTCCGGACACCCGCGGCGGCTGACGCTCGACGGGGGCGAGCTGATGGAGTGGACGCTCTCCTTCTGCGACGAGGACGTCGTACGCCTGCGCGGCCTCGGGGTCGCGGGGACGCCGCCGCCCCCCGCGACCGCTGCCGAGTTACCGTTGGTGGACGAGCGCGCGCTGATCGTGGCGGCGACGGCGAAGCTGGCGAGTAAGGAAGGGTACGCGACGCTGACGGTACCGCGGGTGCGTGCCGCCGCCGGGGTCTCCAGGCGCAGCTTCGACACCCACTTCGAAGGAGTGGCGGACTGCTTCCAGGCGACGCTCGAGACGCTCAGCGGCCGCACCCTCGCCACGGCGGCGCCTTCCTACCTCACTGCCGACGACTGGGCCAGCGGCGTCCACCGTATGATCGCCAGCCTCTGCCAGCGCCTCGCGGGTGACCCCACCTTCGCCAGCCTCGCTTTCCTCGAGGCCTTCTCGTCAGGCCCCGAGACGATCCGGTGGCGTGGCGAGCTGATCGCGAAGCTGGCGGCGAGGCTTCAGCGGGAAGCTCCGCCGGCCCGGCGGCCGAGCAAGTTCGCGGCGGAAGCATCGGTCGGGGCGATGTGGGGAGTGATCCAACACTTCGTCGCCATCGGGCGCGGCGCGCAGCTTCCGGCCGCGGCACCGGTGCTTTCCTACCTCGCGCTTGCCCCCGCGCTCGGCGGGGCAGCGGCGGTCGACGTAATAGATAGAAACCATTTCACCTGAGTGCTTGTCTCGCTCTGTACTGAGCTGGATGCTTAGCCTGCGGCGCGAGGGGGCGCCGCGAGGGAGAACGGGGGGCCGGGGTCTGGGGGTTCGCGCCCGGCCCCCCAGAACATCTCAAGCAAGGCGGCGGTCACAACGGCTTTCGCGGTGCCTAGTTCGGGTCTTTGAGGGTAGGAAACCGGCGAGAGCGACGAAAGGAGCCGTCGATGCCCCCTCGCGGAGTGAAAAAAGGCACGAAACGGGCACGTCAGTACGAGCACATCAAGCGGAGTGAGGAGAAAGCCGGCCGTTCAGAGGGCCGGGCGGAGGAGATCGCGGCACGCGCCGTGAACAAGGAAAAGGCGCGCTCCGGGGAATCGAAAAGCTCCTCGCGCAGCTCGACCAGGGGCCGCTCCGCCAGTGGCCGGGGCGGCAAACGCCCGGGCAGCGGTCCCGGCAGGCGCACCCGCGAACAGCTCTACAACGACGCCAAGAAGCTCGGCATCGAGGGCCGCTCGAAGATGAGTAAGGCTCAGCTACAGCGTGCCGTGGCCGACCTGAGTCAGTAGCTGACGAGGAACACGAAATTGACCAGGACCGCGAGCGGGGTGCCGATCAGCGAGAGGTAGCGGAAGAGCTTGGCGAAGCCGCCGCGGTAGCGGACGCTCTCCATCAGGGTCAGGCCGACGACGTGGGCCATGTTGACGAGAGCGATTCCGATCGCGATCAGGATCGCGACGGCGGCGCGGCCGGTCACCTCACCCTTGTCGACGGCAACCGCACCGGCAAGGATGGCAGCGACGATGGTGCCGAAGATGCCCGCGACCATGCTGGCGAAGTCGGCGCGCGAGAGGCCCGGGAGATAGGCGGAGGCGATTTCATGCCCCTCGGCTGGGTCCCGGGTTCCCGGGCCGGAGGTCTCGATGCCGACGACATGCCCCTCGCCGGTTCGGTCGCTGTGCAGCGCGATCACTCGGAGCGGTGGGTCGAGTCCAGCTTCGGCCTTTTCCAAAAGGCCTTCCTCGAACCAGCGGGCCTGTGCGTGCTCGTGCTCGAAGATCACGATCTCGTCCGTGGGTGCCATCAGCAGGGCATCCTGGGCCGCCTGGATCGGGTCGGGATCGCCCACCTCGCCAGCCGCCTCGATGCCGTTCGCGCGGAGCTCTTCGAGCACACGCCCGAGTCGGGCCTCGGCTTCCCGCTTAGGCTCGTCGACGTCGCCCAGCGTGTGTCGGAAAGCACTGGCCTCGATCGCCGGAACTATCACCCGCAGGTCGACCTCGCTGCCCTGGTCAGGGGTACCACCTGGGTGGATCTCGCGCAGTGGCTCCGGCCCGAGCGGGTCGTCGGTGACTATCGCCAGCAGTCGGTGTGCCATCGGTCCTCGACTCGATCTGGGTTCATGGACGTCGTTTACCCCTCGGCGAAGGAGCGAAACGGGACGGGGCGCGTTTTGCGCTGGCCCCTTGGGGTACATACGCCAAGAGGCCCAGGGAGCGGCTCCTCGCTCACTCCTCGCCAATCCGGAGGAGATGAAGGCGCTCACTTTCCACGGCAAACGAGACGTCCGGGTCGACGAGGAAGTCGAGCTGGGAGTCGGCTTGCTCGCCACCCTCAAACGGACCCTGGGCGAGTTTCGGGAGGACAACCTCGCCGATTGGGCTGCCGCGCTCACCTACTACGGGCTGCTCTCGCTCTTCCCGGCACTGATCGCGGTCGTCTCGGTGATCGGCTTGGTCGGCGATCCGCAGAGCACCACCCGGAGCCTGACCGAAATCGTCACCGAAATCGGGCCGCGGTCGGCGGCCGACACCTTCTCGGGCCCGATCGAATCGATCGCCTCCAACCAGAGCGCCGCCGGCCTTGCCTTCGTGCTTGGGCTCGCCGTCGCGCTGTGGTCTGCCTCCGGCTACGTCGGCGCCTTCATCCGCGCCTCAAACGTGATCTATGAGGTCCCCGAGGGCAGGAAGTTCTGGAAGCTGCGGCCGCTGCAATTGCTGGTCACGCTGATCATGGTCCTGGCGCTGGCCGCGCTCGCCCTGGCACTGGTCCTGACCGGGCCAATCGTCGGGGCGGTGGCCGACCCGCTTGGAATCGACAGCACCGCGGTCGATCTATGGAACGTGGCCAAGTGGCCGGCGATGGCGGCGATCTTCGTGCTGATGATCGACCTCCTCTACTACGCCTCGCCGAACGCCAAGCTGCGCGGCTTCCGCTGGGTGACGCCGGGCGCGGTGGTGGCGCTGGTTGCCTGGGCCCTCACCTCGGCTGCCTTCGCCCTCTACGTCGCCAACTTCGGCTCATACGACAAGACCTACGGAACGCTTGGCGGGCTGGTTGCCCTGCTCGTCTGGTTTTGGATCAGCAACCTGGCGATCCTCTTCGGCCACCAGCTGAACGCCGAGCGCGAGCGCAGCCTCGAGATCGCGGAAGGCGACCCGAGTGCCGAGCGCGAGATCCAGCTCGAGCCCCGCGAGGAGCGCTCCACCGGTCGATCCCGGCGCCGCCTTCCAAATGAGCGGACCTGAGTCTCGCCCAAGCGGTCAAAGTCCGCGCCTCATCTCGTCGGGATTTCGTCGGTCCTCGATCGTGACCTCGCGGCGGGAACGCCTCGACCAGATCGCCTGCTGGATGAAGCCGAGCACCAGGCCAGCCCCGCCCGCGAGCATCAGGATCAGTCCCACGGTGTCGATGCTGACGTGGGCGACGTGCACGTTGGTGGCGAAGTAGAGGATCGCTCCCACGGCGATCAGGAATATCGAGCCCCCGATCGTCATCAGAGCCGCCCCAGCAAGAGCAGGATCAAGAGGACGATCGCGATCAAGCCAAGGATGCCTCCGGCTACCGCGACCTTGAGCAGGACAAGCACTATCGCAACGATCACCAAGGCAGCAATGACAGCTCCGACCATGAGAGTTCTCCTCCGACTCGTCGGTTCCGCCGCTCTCGCTTTGGAACAGGTTTCTAACTCGAATCGCCGGTACCCTCCCGAGCGCGCACGGAAACCCGATGAGGTCGGCCTACAGGCATCTCGCGGACGAGCTGGCCAGTTGCCGATGCAGAGGTTCGCTGCCGATCTGGACCAGGTGTAACTCTCATGAGTTACACTGCGCTGGCGATGCCTTCCAAGCACCCTCGAATTGCCGTGACCGCAGACCCTGAGCTGGGGGAGGCGCTGGCGCGGGTTCGCGCCGCCACCGGCACCCGCGAGGCCGATGCCACTCTCCTGCGCCGGCTCGCAGTGGAGGGGGCGGAGGCCGAGCTGGAGGCCGGACGCAATCGCCGGGTTGCCGCCGAGGCTCTGTTCGAGGCGATGGATTCCAAGCAATTTGACCTCGACCTCGAAGCAGTCGATCGCCTCAACGAACCACCCGCGGCCTAATGTCGGCCAAGGTCTGGGACGGCACCGGGCCGATGCTGGCGGACACCTCCGCCTGGATGCAGTCCCGCAAGGACACCAAAACGCGCGGTCTGCTTTTGGCGGCAATCGAGCGCGGCGAAGTCCGCTGGTGTTGGCCGGTGCGCTACGAGCTGACGGTCGACGCGCGAGGGTCCGACGGAATCGCCGCTGTCGAGCGAACCCTGGATGGCCTGCGAGAGGTTCCCGTGGATCGCGGCGTGCAGCGAGCGGTCCTGGCGACGATGCGCGAGCTGGCTGCCGATGGTTCCCATGGCGCCCATCGCTTCCCGCTCACCGACCTGACGGTTGCCGCGGCTGCCCAACACGCCGGCATCGGCATCCTGCACTTCGACCAGCACCTCGAACGCCTCGGTCAGCACCTCGGCATCGAATCGTGCTGGATCGTCGATCCTTCGTAGGAAAGCCGCCCGGATCGAAGCCGTAGGCACCGATCGTGAAGACGCGTTTGCTCACGCAGAAACTGGAGGGCGGTAGCGACTTCGCGACTTCGCGATGAGGTTGGGATTGTCGAGCAGCGTCGTCTGAGGGTCGCGCAGACGATCGAGCACCTCGTCATGCGATCGCAGTGTCCCGTTCTCGTCGATATGGCGGATGTCGACCCCAACCTTGACAAGCGCCACCGCAACCAGCTTGGTGCGATGGCAATCCTCGGGCCGTCCCTCGCTGCACATCAGAGCCACCGGATGGCCGGCTGCCCAGGCGCCGCACAATCTCGCGATTCCCTCGCGAAAGAGTTGGCGGTTTTCACAAGCGCGATAGTCGACCCGGCCCTCCTCGTCGTGGCAGTCTGGATCGTCAGGCCGCCCGCCGAGCTCAGCTCCCATGAACACATAGCGAATGTCCTGGTCCCGAAGCGAACGCGCGAGCCGATCCTGGGAAAATTCCGGGCGATAGCGCGACCAAGGAGTCGAACGGACGTCAATCAGATAGTCAATGCGGTAGCGGTTGAGCAGGGCAAGCACCTCCTCCTTGGAGCGCGAGCCGTAGCCCAACGTGAGCAGCGATCGTTGGACGTTCGGGCCGAGAGTGCCGCCGGTCAGAGGGGTCCGCATGCTCCTAGACGTAGTTTGCCTGGCTGAGTGGACGGCCCGCCGTGCTTTCCCCACGCTGAGAGATCGCCGCGGGACGACGGCAGCGTCGTGGCTATTCATTCGCCGGGCTTTCATGGCGCCGCTCGTCCGTTAGCCCGCAGAGCGCCTCGCCCGGAATCGCCCTGACTACTACGAAAGTCATCAGATGACTTTCGTATATATGGCTAAACAAGCGGTCTGAAATCTACAGCGCTCCTACCATCGGGCCTTATCAGACGATGTGAGAAAAACTTGCCCCACGGGGGCCGAGGCTCCGGAGGCAGGATGAGTTTGAGGTTGTCGCGCGCGACGTTGGCGCTGTCGGTCATGGTGTTGTTCGTCGCTCCGCCCTCCTTCGCCGCGGACGAGGCCGCGGCCCAGGGCAGCGAGACGGTCAAGGTCCGCGCATTCACGGCACCTCCGGCGTTCAGCCAGACGCTCACCCCGTCGTGCTCCGCCGCCGATTTCGGGGCGAGGGGCGACGGCAAGACCGATGACCGGATTGCGCTCCAGAACGCGATCGACCAGTGCGCCGTCGTCGATGTGCCCCCCGGCCGGTATCTTGTCTCGCCGCAGGGCGGTGCGGCCTTCGACCTGAACGTTCCTGCCGGGCGCAGCATCATCGGCGACGATCGCGACACGACGACGTTCGTGCAGACCGTCGCCGGGCCGAGCGTGCGGCTTCTCCACGTCAGCGGCGCCGGCGTCACCATCTCGGGCCTGACCCTCGATGGGAGCAAGGCGGTCCAGACGGTCGACGAACATCGTGCCGGCGTGTTCGCCACGGGCGCACCCGATCTCGTCCTGCGCAACGTGAAGGCGCAGAACTTCACGGGTGACGGCTTCTACATCTACAACGGCTCGAACAACGCAACGGTCGAAAACGTGATCGGGATCGACAACAACCGCAACGGCATCACGTTCGGCGGCGGCACGACGGGCGGATCCGTGACGGGCAGCACGTTCAGCGGAAATGCCGCGCAGCAGCTCGACAGCGAGCCCGGCCTCGGCACGGCCGTCAACGGGCTCACTGTCACGGGTTCGACATTCGATGGCAGCAACGACTACGCCGTCACGATGAGCGGGAGCAGCGACACCCAGTCCACCGGATGGACCGTGAAGAACAACGTCATCAACGGCGGCGTCTTCGCGGTGTGGCTCGACAATTCGGAGATCTCCGGCAATCGCGGCACGAATAGCTCGACGAAGCCCTGCTACACCGTCTATCGCAGATCCGCCGACATCACGGTATCCGGCAACGACTGCGTGCAGACGCAGACGAGCAAGGACTCGGTCGCCGGCGTGCTCGTCCAGGGCACTGGGCCAGCCAACATGCCGACGAACATCACCGTCGCGACGAACAGGATCCAGGTGACGGGACGCGCCACGTCGTTCGGCGTCCGCGCGGAAGGCGCGACCAGCGTGAGCATCACCGGCAACACGCTCATCGGCCCTGGACAGGCGGCGGCTGGCTATGCCGGGGTCTATGTGCGCAGCACGATCGTCGGCAGTCCGCTGAAGAGCGCCATCGTCGACGGCAACAACATCTGGAGCTGGAGCGACTCCGCCTTCCGCCTCGAAGGAAACACGACACCGACCGGCTCGGCCGTCGTCCATACGCTCGAGTTCAACGACAATGTGCTCGGCGACACCTCCTCGCCGCTCGTGCAGCTCCACGCCGTCACGATCGACGCGAACGCGGTGCCGGTCCGCCAGACCCGGACCCGAAACTCGTGCATAGCGCCGATGTCGTGTGCCAACGCGAACATGAAGACGTCCGTTCTCTCGGTGGCCCCGGTCACCGGGACGTACGGGACGACCCACACCATCACGGTCAGCGGCACGCAGGACGGCGGGCTGCTCAACGGCACGGTGCTGGTCCAGGCCGGTCCGGTCGCGGCCGACGTGACCGTCGTCAACGGCACCGGAACGTTCACGACCCCGGCCAATCTGCCCGTCGGCACCTACCCCGTGACCGCGACCTACGCCGGCACCGACGACGCGCTCGGCGCGACCGCCAACGGCTGGCTGTCGGTCACCAAGGCCACGACCACCATCACCAAGGCCACGACCACCACGACGCTCAAGCTCGCCGAGACCAAGATCAAGGTCAACAAGTCGAGCAAGGCCACCGTGACGGTCAAGATCGTCGGCACGACCCTGCGCGCCAACGGCAAGGTCACGATCAAGGCCGGCAGCAAGACCGTCGGCACCGGCACCGTCAAGAACGGCAACGCAAGCATCACGATCAAGAAGTTCACCAAGAAAGGCACCTACAAGCTCAAGGCGACCTTCACCGGCAGCGCGTACTACTCGGCCTCCACCGGCAAGACCATCAAGCTCGAGGTCACCAAGTAGGGCGTGGCGATGGTTCGTACCGGACGCTGGTTTACCGGGATCGCGGTTCTGCCAGCCGAAGGTCGTCGCCGACGAAGAAGCGTCATCAAATGGCGCGTCGCTTTCAGGCGGCGGAGCGTGGGCGCCACCGTAGTGATTGGTCGCCAAGGCCATTCCCTATCTCTGTCCGCATAAGCAAAGCTTTACTTTGCTTATGCATGACCGTCCTGACGTGCAGGGGCTTGAGACGACTGCCTACCGAAGACGACGAGATGCGTGAGAAGTGGATGGCGATCGGCGTCGAGAAGGCCATCCTCTCGCACCAAAGCGCGCTCGCCCTGCTGGATCTCAGCGACGTCATTCCCGACGCGGTCCACCTACTCCTCGGACGCCGACATCGCGGCGTGCGCCGTCCGGCCGGCGTCGTCATCCACACCCGCCCTGACGAGGAAGAGGTCGACACGGTTTGGCGCGAAGGACTCCCCCTGACCGCCCCCGCCCGGACGCTCGTCGACGTAGCCGGGGAAGTGCAGCCCGAGCAGCTGGAGATGGCCCTGCGGCAGGCGCTCGGTCGCGGGCTGCTCACGGCGCGGGAACTCGAAGAGGAGGCACGAGGGCGCCGTCGCCATGACGCGGTGAGCGGCGCCCTCGCGGCGGTGACCTCGTGAGATACGAGAGCGCTGCCGCGGTTCGCAATGGCCCTGGAGCAGCGGCTGAAGACGGAGGCCGAGAGGACCGGATCACCCTCGCACGACTTCGCAAGCGAGCGCTGGCGCTCGACTTCCGGTTGGGCGGCGCTTCGCGGCCGACCAAAGACATCGACCTCAGGCGCGACGACGACGAGGAGGCCGTGATCGAGGACATCGCCGCGGTCCAGCGGCTCCGCCTCGATGACTTCTTCACCTTTATGGCCAGCAGAACCGACGCGTTCGATGAGGTCGATGAGTTTCAGGCGATTCGTTCACGCCTACCCAATATGCGCGGATATGCGGCGATTGTCGGGGTGTCCAGGCAGAAACGCTGATTTCTGCCTGAACGGGTCACGCTCGGGTTCAAAGCGCTAGTCGCCATCTACCTCTTACCTTCTCCTCCTTTCTTCTCTTCTTCCTTTTCCACCATGTCGAGAAGCCGATCGGTCTCAAGCGCTTCGGCGGCGGTGGGCCGCGAGGCGCGTGCCTTCGCCTCGTCCGCGACGAGGGCGACCCGGGTCATCTCCAAGCCGTGCCACCCCGAGCCGTGGTCCCAGGTTGCGTTCACCTCGATCTCGAGCGGGACATCAGATTCGATGTCATGAAGGAACGGTGCTCCGCTCTCCTCGTTCTCTGCGAGGCCCGCAAACTTCTCCGAATCAAACGGCGACGGCGCGGTCACCACCCACGTTACGTCCCCCTCGGCCGACAGCTTGACTTCAGCGCTGAGCTCCTCGCTGGGCTCGGTGAAGACCTCGCCGATCCGCGGCGAACCCCCGAAGCTGACGGCCTCGATAGTCGTCTCCTCAATGTCGCTCTCGATCGGCTCGTTTGGGCTGTATTCCTCAACGGCCTTTCCAACCAAGATAGGCCGCAGTTGATCGAGGAAGTCGTCAGGGTCTTCGATGAGATCGCGTGCAGCGAGCTCGACCGGGGCTAGGTTAACTCCGAGCAGATCCACCTCTGCATCGGTCCCGTCTTCATTGGCGGTGATCGCCAGCGACAGCTCCAGCATCAACTCAGCCTCCGCCTCCACGTAGTGGCGGTTCAGATCCGAGTTCGACACCGTGAACGGGACGTAGTCCGCCTCAATGGCGAGGACGTAGTCGGCGCGATAGATAACCAGATTCAGCATCGCGTAGCTCCAGGCGGTCACCTCCAAGTAGATTCGCTTCCCCGGCAGGGTGACTGCCTCGTCCAGACGCAAGTCCTCCAGGTCGAAGCTAATGATGGTCGGGTCGTTATCGAGATCAACGCCTAGGCGCAACGGACCCTGCTCCACCTCCTCGTAGAGGATCTGGGATTCGATCTCAGCGTCGAGGGCGCCTGCTTCGATCAGCTCCTCGCCCCGTTCACGAGATGCTTTGACCCGTTTGCCCAACTCCTCGACGAGGGGGCTAATGCCGGGGACCCGCCGCACCTGGTCGCGCGGGCGGCCGCGGGCCTCAAGATCCTCGCGCAGGGCCTCCGCCAGCTGTGGGTCGGACTTCGACGCCGCAAAGTCTTTGTCGGCGGTGACTAGCGCGATGCTTTCCTCGTGTTCCTCCACGAGGTGCAGGACAGTCAGCCAGATGACCGCATCGGGGAAGCCCTTGCCGTCCTGGTCGAACGGCTTGCGCCGCATGACGGCCCAACGCACCGCCGGCCGCAGGTCTTTGGGGTAGGGGAGGATCTGCACCCCGGACGCCGTGAGGACAGCTTCGAGCGAAGCCCTGTAGTCGGCGTCAGCCGCGGGGATCGAGGGGATCGGCAGGCCCAATTTGCCGAGCTCACCTTGCTCGGCTCGGATCGCCTTATAGGCGCGCTTGCTCCGGCTAGAGAACTGCTTGTCGAGCTCGTCTAGTACCACCTCTGGCACGACGACCTCGATTGCACCTTTGCTCGCTGCTTCGAGGACGGTTTGGAGCTTTGGGCGAGCTGCGCGGGCATCGTCGTTGAAGCAGTTGCTGTCGAGTACCGCGATCATCAGCCCGTCACCGTACCGCGTCGTATCCCAAGACCACCGGAGTCGTTTCCAAAACCAGCCCGGCCTGAAATTCAGCTCCCAGCTCTCGAAGCAAAACGCTTTGCACTCTTCGAATGACCGGAGGAATTTATATATAGAACCAGAACCTCCGGCAATGCTTGCCTTGGACGAGCGAACGTTGTGTGCTCGGCTCAAGAGCTGGCTCGACGGGGAGCTCCTTGCGGGAACGTATGGGCCGCTTACGCGCGCCGAGACCGAGGTCCATGCTCAAGGGACTCGAAGCCGCCACGATCTCATCGTCTACGCAGGAAACAAGCCGGTTTTTTCCTGTGAGGTGAAGGTCCCCACTAGTTCAGAAGGGGCATCTCCCTACGTGGAGGCAGTTGTAAATGATGCTCGAAGGAAGGCGGAGGCGGAGGGCGTGGCTCTCTTTGGGACCTTCAATTGTGCAGCTTTCGTCGTCTGGCAGGTCGACATGCCCGGAGTCCCGGTCCACCGTCGCGACGTTGCACACTGGCGCGTGGTTCCGTCTGAGCACCTAGCCCAGCTCGAAGGGGCCCAGGTTGAGGACGCCTTCAAAAAGTGGGCGCGTGATCTGCTTGCACTTGTCGCTGCGGCCGAGGCGGGCGTTCCGCCGGGCATAGCCCCCGATCAACGCCCCGCATCGGAGCTTGTGGCTCGGATCGAGGGAAGCCTGGAAACGATCGTGGGGCTGACGTTGCCCGACGTCGCGGAGCGATTCAGTACCGATCCCGAATTTCGGAGATCGGTGAAGCGTTGGATGATCGAAGACCAACGATGGCAATGGGACGATAAGCAGGGAGCGGAACTCCTACTACAGACGGTAAAGATCGCTTGCTACCTGCAGATGAATCGCCTCATGTTCTATCTGACCATGAGGGCTCGCTTTCCGAATCTGCCAGACCTTGACCTGGAGTCGGCAAGATCGGGCAGGGGAATACGCCAGCGACTCGAGCCTCTTTTCCGACAAGCAATGCACGAGTCGTCGGATTACGAGACGGTCTTCGAGGTCGGCTACATAACCGAAGTTGCTTATGCCAGCGACTCGGCAACCGGTGGGTGGTCAGGACTAGTACACGTCCTGAAGAACTTTGACCTATTCGCACTCGGGCTCGATGTCCTCGGGGGCATATTCGAGAGGCTCCTATCGCCCGAGGAGCGGCACCAGTTCGGGCAGCACTACACGAATCCCCAGCTGGTCGACCTCCTCGTTGCGGCCGCAGTCAAGAATAGGGAGGACGTTGTCTTTGATCCCGCGTCAGGTGGCGGAACGTTTCTGGTGAGGTCGTATGAGCGCCTTAGAGCCCTTGGGGAGGCTGACCATCTAACCCTTCTCTCTCAAATCTACGGCAATGACTCGTCCCGATTCGCGGGACACCTCTCAACCATCAACCTCGCGGCACGGCAGATTGCTCGCGATCAAAATTATCCGCGCGTCGGGACCCATGATTTTTTCGAGTTGAATCCGGGCGATGCCCTGGTGTCACTACCCCTTGGTCCAGAGCCATCCGATCCGCGGATCCCAATCGAGCTGCCTCGCGACCTCGATGCGATTATTGGAAACCCGCCATACATCCGAAGGCAGGCCATCGACACCAAGACTCGCCGATTTGCCGAACAGGCGGTAGAGCGATTCGGAGAAGAATCAGGAGATCCTCATTTCAAACTCGACGGCCTCTCGGACCTGCATGTCTACTTCTGGCCGCAGGCAAGCCGCTACCTAAGAGCAGGTGGCTATCTCGCCTTCCTAACCTCTAGTTCCTGGCTGCAGAGCCGCTATGGGACTCAACTCAAACATCTGCTACTCAGGGACTACGAGATTGAGTTCATCGCTGAGACGGTAGTCGAGCCCTGGTTTTCAGATGCCCGTGTGAAAACCGTAGCTACGGTCGCGCGGAAACGGCGCCAGGCAGAGTCTGGCCAGGCGGACCATCAGGTGGCATTTGTCCAACTTCACCGCCCCCTTGCGGAGCTAATGGGGTCCGCGACGTCAGGCAATCGCTGGACCAAGGTGGCGACGCTACTGGACGGAATGCGCACGCCTCAGAGCAACGACTCAATGCGAGTGCGTCTGGTCTCACAGACGTCTTTAGAGCCGGGGGACGATTGGTCGATCCCACTGCGAGCCCCCGATCTCTATACGCGCTTTGTCAATCTTCCAGGAGTTCAAGAGGTTTGTTCTGAACCGGCCGAGGCCAACGATCCATATGTCCTTCGGGTCGGCCCGAAGTTCGGATCTAGGTGGTTCGTGGTCGAGGACATAACCAAGTCAACTTCCGACGGCGACCTTCAGGATATGGGCATTACGCGCCGACAGGTGTCGGGAACGGCGCCGCGCTATCGAATCGTTAGAGGGGAGGACTGGAGAGGACCAATCGAGACTCGGTACTTGCGGCGGTGGGTACGCGGGCCGGGAGACGAGACCGGTCGGGTCCTAGGTCGAGAAGCTGGAGACCTTGTCGTGACGATACCTAGGAGCGCAAGAGTCCCTCGAACGGCTCGGGTCAGGGACTACATTCGCCATGGCGAAGAGCGAGGTGAGCATCAGCGGGTCTACACGGGAGCCAGGCGTGTGTGGTACTGCATCGAGGACATAGAGCCAGGACCGATCATCTTTCCGAGCGGTGCGCAGTATGGGCACAAGGTCTGGGCAAATTCAGGAGCGCGCTACCTGACTACTAGCCCGAACGCCTATCTCGAACCACGCGGGGGTTCAACCGAGGTGGCTTTGGCGCTGTTGAACTCAACCTGGACTTTCTTGGCGGCACTGTTTGATGCCGGGTCGGTTGGCACTGAGGGACTAGTGCGATTCGGTGGCAGAGGGTCATGGCGTCGTTTGCATTCGATTGATCCACGACGGACGTCGGCCGAGCATGCATCTCGTTTACAGGAGATATGGAGACGGCTTGCGAAGCAGGCTGTCCAGCAGTTTCCGCCCGAGGGGGAGGAGCCGCTCTCAGGGGCCAGGCGAGAATTAGACGAGGTCGCCCTGATGGTGGCCGGCATCGATGATCCGGTTGAGGCTTCGGAGATGGTGGATGAACTGTATGAGTGGCTGCCTGCCGCGACGGCGAAGCGTGCAGATGTGGAGGGCATGGCGGTCTCAGGCCGGACCGCAAGAGGCGGCGGCGGGCGGATTCAAAACATTGTGGAGCAGACTGCCGAAGCTATTGAGGCAACGCCACCGTGGATCGACGAGATCGACGAACTGTGGAGCATCTGGGATCTCCCCGACGAGACCGCAGATCCATCTGGCCAGGTCTCGCTCCTTGGCCTGGATGAGGGCCCCGAGCGTCCGACGGACATTCTCTTTGGAGAAAAGTGGGTGCGGTTCGACGCTGCGAGCCAGGCCGAGTTCGTGCGTACGCTCGCACTTCATCGAATGGTGCCGCGGAGACTCGCAATCCCTCCCTCGGAGATTGCTAGTTCGGTCAACGAGGCCGCGTTGCGTTACATCGAAAACCGGCAACAGGCGGCTCGCCACGGCCTCAGTGAGCGGATCGGCGAGGATGATCCGGTCTTTCCAGAAGCCTTCATCCAGACTTTGAGTCGTCTCTCTGCGGCCGACAGACGAGCGTTGTACGCGGCGGCTCGTCGGGGGCAGCGTGATTCAAAGCGGAAAGGGAAAGCCTCCGATCCTCCTGAACATTAGGGGTAGGGACGCGATGAAGAATCAAGCAATCGCCGCCAATCGCCGCATATATGGCGCCGATCAGACAGTTTCTGCCTGATCGGGAGCGGATTTTGGGTCTCGGTTTAAACGGTTGCCGAAAACCAATATTGCGACATGCAGGGGGTTCTGCTGATGGAGCTAGGCGGATTCGAACCGCCGACCTCCTGGGTGCGATCCAGGCGCTCTGCCAGCTGAGCTATAGCCCCTTGGGGCGTGGCTGGGAAGTTGCTCCCATAGCCTCGCAAGCGGAAGGATAACCGCATAGTCTTTGGCAGCCTCAGGGAAACGCGACATGAGCATCCTCGACGACGCAATCCGAGAGCACCTGGAGCTGAAGCGCGCCCACGGCGCGGATACTGCCGAGCTGAAAAAGCTGGAGGACGAGGCTTTTGGGCCTCCGGCGCGGCCCGACGAGCCCGATCCGCTGGCCGAGGCGCCGACCGAGTTCATGACCGCTCCGGGGTCCGACGCCGAGTCGGAGACCGGCGGCAGGCGCGCCCCCAACATCGCCGACCTTCAGGAGGCCCCGCCCGCGCCGGCCGACGAGGAGCAGCCGGCGATGGAGCACGAGGTCGTCCCCGCCGCCGAGGACCCCGAGCCCGCCGACCCCGCCGCCGAGCGCGGGCACTCGACCGAGGAGCGGCAGGCGATCGCCGAGCAGCCGACCGAGATGTTCGACGTCGAGGGCACCTACGAGGACGCCGCGACCGAGGGGCCCTCTGACGACGACCTGGTCGACGCCGAGCTCGTCGAGCCGCGGCTTGCCCCGGTCGACCCGCTCGCCGGGCTCGAGGACCAGGCCGTCGCCGCCGAACCCGACGTCGCCGCCGAGCCGCCCGCGGCCGCCGAGCCCGAGCCCGCCGAGGAGGAGGAGCCCGAGGACGAATTCGACGAGTTCTTCAGCGAGCAGCGGCTCTCCGACGAGCTGAACCAGGCGCTCGAGGCGCCCCTGCCCGACGAGCCGGGCGCCCCCGCCACCGACGAAGCGCCGGCGGCGGCCGAGATCGCCGAGAGCGACGAGCACGCGGTCGAGGACGACGCCGAGTTCGAGGAGGCGGAGGAGTACGCCGAGGACGAGGACGACCTCGCCACCGACGAGGAGGGCGAGCACACCGAGGAGCACGAGGCGCCCGACAGCGGCCGCACCGAGCAGCAGGCCGAGGACGTGCTCGAGGACACGCCGGACTTCCTCGAGAACGCCCCCGAGGACGACGACCTCTGGTTCGAGCAGCGCCCGCCGAAGGACTTCGACTTCGACGACTGAACACCGGCGCCCGCGCCGCCGGCTGGCACCGGCAGCGCCGCCCGCCGCTTAAACTGAAGGCGAAGGGGCCATAGCTCAGCTGGCAGAGCGCCTGCTTTGCAAGCAGGAGGTCGCCGGTTCGATTCCGGCTGGCTCCATCGGCGCCCGGCCCGTCCGGTCGCCGCTATCCGGCCGCCCTACTTGACCGTGATCGTTCCGTACATGCCCTGGGCGTAGTGCCCTGGGATGTTGCAGAACATCACGTACTTGCCCGGAGTGAGGTCGAATTCTTCGGACTTGGTGTCGCCCGCCTCGACGTCGGCGATCTCGCCGGCCTCTTCGGCTTCCTTGTCGAGTTTCTCCTCGTCGACGCCGCCGTTGGCTTCGGTCGGGAGCTTGGCGGGGTTCTTGTTCGTCTTGAAGACCACCAGCTCGTGCTCGACCGCGCCTTCGTTCGGCGCTTCGATCGTCGTCTTCCCGGCCTTGGCCGTGGCGTTCCCGGGTTCGAAGTAGAACTCGCCCATCTTGATCTCCAGGGCCTTGCCGCCACCACCGCCGGCCCCCTGGGATTCGGTCACGGTTTCGGTGGCGCTGGTCGTGTCGTCGCCACCGCCGCAACCCGCCAGGAAAACACCGACGACCAGCGCCGAGACCACCATCGCCATCGGTCCGCATATACGAATTCTCATCTTCGACCTCCCCAAAATCGTGGTCCCAGAGCGAACGCCGGGCTCCGCCTCACAGGGGAAGGACTATCACACCTTGTGCTGGATGTTTCTATTCAGCCGGCGGGCGCGGGCGCCGCGAGGAAGTCGAGCACGGCGGCGTTCAGCTCCTCGGCGCGCTCGAGGTCGACGCCGTGGGCGGCCCCCTCCAGCACAGTCAGCTTCGCGCCGGGGATCAGCTCGGCCAGCTCGCGGGACTTCCAGATCGGGACCAGCACGTCGTGCGCGGCGCCGATCACGTGGACCGGCATCGCCAGCTCGCCGAGGCGGTCGCGCACCTCGTGGCGAGAGACCGCGTGCAGCTGGCGCCCGAACGCCTCCGGCTCCTGCGGGTGCGGGTTGGAGAGCAGCATGTCCCGCAGGTAGGCGGTCATCTTCGTGTTCTCGAAGGTCGCCTCGGAGAGGCAGAGCAGGAGCAGCTCGTCGACCCGCTGCTCCGGCGTCATCCCCATCGTCCGCTCCGCCCAGACGCGGCCCTGGACGCGACCGAACTCGCCGGCGCCGCCGAAGGTGACGACCAGGGTCAGGGTGCGCACGCGCTCGGGCGCCGAGAGCGCGATCTTCTGGGAGATCGTGCCGCCCATCGAGAGCCCGAGCAGGTGGAAGCTCTCCAGCTCCAGCGCGTCGGCGAGGGCCAGCGCGTCGGCGGCCATGTCGGCCACCTCGTAGTCGCCGTCGGCGCGCGAGGACTGGCCGACGTCGCGGTTGTCGAAGATCACCGTCCTGTGGCGCTGGGACCAGACCGGCGCCTGTAGGGCCCAGCCGAGGGTGTCGGCGCTGAGGCCGTGGATGGCGAGCAGCGGCTCGGCGTCGTCGTCGCCGTGGACCTCGTAGTAGAGGCGCTGACCGTTGCAGTCGGCGAAGGGCATCGCCGCTGAATGTACATCGCGGCGCTCGCGCTCGGCGGCTCCGGCCTCGGGCATTTGTCCAACCGCCCGCCCCAGCCGCGAGGCCCGTGCCTCCCAGCGCGTAGATTTGTGGCGATGAGGATCACGCTCCTGCGCAACGCCGCCCTCCTCGTCGAGGCCGCCGACCAGCGACTTCTCGTCGACCCCTCGCTGGGGCCGGCGGGGAACGCCCGCCCGCTCTCCTTCCTGCGCTCTCGCCCGCGCCGCAACCCGACCGCGCCCCTGCCCGACGGCGCTCGCGAGCAGCTCGCCGGAATCACCGGCGGCCTCGTCTCCCACTTCCGCTTCGGCCATACCGACCACCTCGACGCCGAGGGCAAGCGCCTGCTGGCCGAGGCGGGCGTGCCGGTCGCCTGCCAGCCGGGCGACGCGCGGGCGCTGCGCCGGGCGGGGATCGACGCGCGACCGGTCCCGCCCGGGGGTTCCGTGGAGCTGTTCGGCGGCGAGGTGAGGACGATCCCGGCACGGCACGGTCACGGCCTGCTCGGTCGCCTGATGGGCCCCGGCGTCGGCTACCTGCTGCGGCTCCCCGGCGAGCCCTCCCTCTACCTCTCCGGCGACACGGTCCTCACCGACGACGTCCGCGCGGCGCTGGAGCGCGAGCGCCCCGACGTCGCGGTCATGCACGCGGGCGGCGCCCAGCTCGACGTCGGTGCCCCGATCCTGATGAGGCTCGACGAACAGCTCGACTTCGTCCGGCTCGCGCCGGGCCGGGTGATCGCGATCCACCTCGAGGCGCTCGACCACTGCGGCATCACCCGCGCCGACCTGGGGGAGGCCCTGAGCCAGGCCGGCCTCTCCGACCGCGTCGACGTCCCCGCCGACGGCGAGACGGTCGCCGTCCCGAGTGCCTGAGCTCGCCCGCCGGGCGCCGCGCCCCGGCCCCGCCTAGGCGACGAGGCTCTCGGCCCGCTTGCCCTCGGGCAGGTTCTGGTCGGCGTGGTAGCTGCTGCGGACCAGCGGGCCGGAGGCGACCGACTCGAAGCCGAGGTCGTAGGCGGCCTTCTCCAGCGCCTCGAACTCCTCCGGGTGCCAGTAGCGGACGACCGGCAGGTGGTTCTCGGTCGGGCGCAGGTACTGGCCGACGGTGAGGACCTGGACGCGGTGCTCGCGCAGGATGCCGAAGGTCTCGACCATCTCCTCGAAGCTCTCGCCGAGGCCGACCATCAGGCCCGACTTGGTGACGACGTCGGCGCCGCCCATCTCCTTCGCCATCCGCAGCACCCGGGCGGAGCGCAGGAACTGGGAGCCGCGGCGGGCGATCGGGTACAGGCGCGGCACCGTCTCGACGTTGTGGTTGAAGACGTCGGGCCGCTCGTGGATGACCTTGGCCAGCGGCATCTCCTGGCCGCGGAAGTCGGGGGTGAGGACCTCGACCTTGCAGCCGGGGGCCAGCATCCGGATCGAGCGGATCACGCCGACGAAGGCGCTGGCCCCGTAGTCGGGCAGGTCGTCGCGGTCGACCGAGGTGACGACGGCGTGGCGCAGCCCCATCGCCTTCACCTGGTTGGCGACGCGCAGCGGCTCCAGCGGGTCGTTCCAGGTCGGCTTGCCGGTCTGCACGTTGCAGAAGCCGCAGCGGCGGGTGCAGACGTCGCCGAGGATCATGAAGGTCGCGGTGCCGCGCTCCCAGCACTCGCCGACGTTGGGGCAGTTGGCCTCCTCGCAGACGGTGTGGAGGTTGTCGGCGCCGATCGTCTCCTTCAGCCGCCGGTAGTTGGGCCCGCCCGGCGCCGGCACCTTCAGCCACGGCGGCTTGCGGGCGCGCTTGAAGGGGACCGTGCCGTCGGCCTCGGCGGCGGTGCCGCCGGGCTTGGCGCGGGAGCGGGTGACGTGGATGCGCTCGGCGGACCTCGGTCATCGCTCGACGCTCGCAGCGTAGCGGCCGGCAGGCTCCAGGCCCAGATCGGCGGCGCTCGGCAGCGACCGGCGTCGCGCTCGAAGACCTCGCCGAAGCGCTCGGCGACGGTGTCGGCGAAGGCGTCGAGGTCCTGCTCGGCGCCGAGCTCGCGCGCTGAGCGAGGTCATCGCGCAGCCCTCGATCCCGCAGGGCACGATCCACTCGAACGGCTGCAGGTCGTTGCTGACGTTGACCGCGAGCCCGTGGGTGGTGACGCCGCGGCTGACGTGCACCCCGATCGAGCCGATCTTGCGCGCCTCGCCGGCGGCCGACCGCACGGACGCCCGGCGCCGTCGGCCGCGCGGTCCAGACCCCGGTCAGCCCCTCGATCGTCTGCGCCTCGACGCCGTGCTCGGCCGAGCGCGCCGATCATCACCCGCTCCAGCCGCCGCACGTACTCGTGGACGTCGTCGCCGTAGGGCGCGCAGGGAGACGATCGGGTAGGCGACCAGCTGGCCGGGCCCGTGGTAGGTGACGCGGCCGCCGCGGTCGGTGTCGCGCACCTCGATCCCCTGCGTCTCGTACCACTCGGCGCCCATCGGCAGCTCCTCCGGCGTCGAGCGGCGGCCGCGGGTGTAGACGGGGGGGTGCTCGAGCAGCAGCAGGACGTCGGGGATCTCGCCCGCGCTGGCGCCGCGCCCTCCAGCCGGCGCTGCGCCTCGCGCGCCTCCTCGTAGGGCACGATGCCGCAGCGGACGACGAGGATCTCGTCGCTCACCCTTCAAATCGTCGCAGGACGCGCCCGTATCCTTGGAGCCCCCGCCGATGGTCCAGTCCAAGGCTCTCCGACCCGAATGGCTCCCGGCCGTGGCGCTCAGCTCCGCGCTGGCCGCGCTGATGCTGCTCTGGAGCCCGCCGGTCGGCGACCTCGCCGCCCAGGTCTTCCGCACCGAGCTCTTCCAGCAGGCCGGCCTGGCGATCTGGAACGGCAGCTGGTACGGCGGCCACTACACCCTCACCTACAGCGTCCTCTTCCCGCCGCTGGCGGCGCTGCTCGGGCCGCAGGTGGTGGGGGTGCTCGCGGTCGTCTCCTCCTCCTACCTCTTCGACCGCCTCGTCCGCGACCGCTGGGGGGTCGAGGCGCGCTGGGCGACGCTCTGGTTCGCGGCCGGCGTCGTCACCCTGCTCGCCGACGGCCAGCTCACCTTCGCGCTCGGGGTCGCCTTCGGCCTCGCCTCGCTGCGCTGCCTGCAGATCGGCCGCGGCCAGCTCGCCGTCGCTCGCCGCCGCCGGCCTGCGCGCTCGCCAGCCCGGTCGCCGCCGCCTTCCTCGCCGGCGTCGTCCTCGCCGGCGGCCTGGGAGCGGGGCAGGCGGGTCGAACCGCGCCGCGCTCGCCGTCGCCGGCCTGGCGCTCGGCCTCACCGTCGTCCCCAACCTCGCCTTCCCCGAGCCGGGCCAGTTCCCCTTCGTCTTCTCCTCCTTCGTCGCGATCCCGCTCTGGTGCGCGCGGCGCGCTGCTACGTGACCCGCGGCCTGCCGCGAGGAGCGGCAGCTGCGCCGGGTGATCGTCGGCTACCTGCTCGCCTCGACCGCTGATCTGGCTGGTGCCGAACGCGCTCGGCGGCAACGCGGTCCGCCTCGGCGCCCTCTTCGGCGGCCCGGTGCTGGCGGCGGTGCGTGCTCTGCGCCGGCCGCGCCGCCGCGTCGCCTCCCTGGCTGCTGGCGCTGGCGCTGGTCGGCGGCCTCTACTGGCAGCTGACCGCGAGCGTCAGCCAGATCGCCCGCAGCGTCGGCGACCCCTCGACCACCTCCGCCTACTTCCAGCCGGCGGCGCGACTGGCTGCGCGCCCACGGCGGCGAGGGCATGCGGATCGAGGTGCCGCCGACCGCCAACCACTGGGAGTCCGCCTACCTGGCGCCGAAGCTTCGAGCTCGCCCGCGGCTGGCTGCGCCAGCTCGACACCACCCGCGACGACATCTTCTACGACGAAGGCGAGCTGACCGACGCCACCTACAGCGCCTGGCTGCGCGACAACGCGATCTCCTACGTCGCCCTCCCCGACGCGCCGCTCGACTACTCCTCGGCCGCCGAGCGGCGGCTGATCCTCAGCCGAACCGCCCTACCTGAGCCTGCGCTACCGCTCCGCCGCACTGGCGGATCTACCAGGTGCGCGACCCGAAGCCGCTGGTCGCGCCGCTCGGCGCCGGCCGCGGCGCGGACGCTCTGGGTCGGCCGCCAGGGCTTCGCCCTCGACGTCACCCGCCCGGGCGAGTTCCTCGTCCGCGTCAACTTCACCCCCTACTGGTCGATCGCCCGCGGCGGCGGCTGCATCCTCCGCCGCGGCGACTGGACCGTCGCCCGCGCCTCCCACCCCGGCATCTTCCGCGTCGACGCCGACTTCTCGCTCGGCCGGCGCCTGGAACGCGGTGACCGGGGCGAGGAAGACCTGCTGAGCGCCCCGCTCGCGGCGAGGCGCTCAGCTCAAGCTCGGCTCAGTCGCGAGCGTCGGTGCCGCTTCGGTCCTCGACCTGCTGGTTGGCGCACTGGTAGCTGTTCCCGCAGACGGCGTCCATGACCTCGTTGTAGATGAAGTCGAGAGGTCCACCGTCGGCCTCCTCGGACTGATCCGGCACCGAGTAACCACTCGAGATCGGGTCGGCCGGGTTGCTCACCGGCCGATCCCCCACCGGCCCCGTCCGTTTCGACAAAATCCAGTTGTCATCCAGGCGCCGCTCAAGCTCTTTGGCCATCGTGGCCCACGTCGCCCCCAGCAGCACCTCCTCTGGAGAGGGCGGAGTCGCGTCCGACCGGCGCTTCAGAAGCTCGTTTCCGTACCTCGCCTCGGCCTGATCGACCAACCCTTTGAAGCAGGCGAGGTTGCATGCCGGGCCCGAAGGACTCACCGTTGGAGCCTGGGATGGACCTGGGCTCGATGCCGGACTTGGGCTGACCGGACTTGGGCCCGAGACCGGACGTGGGCTCGAACCCGAGTTCCGGTTGCTCCGAGGGCTGGCGGTCGGCTCTGGACTCGAACTGGCAGCAGAGGTTGGAGCGGAGGTGGGGTCTGGTTCGGAGGTCGGGTGCGGCTTGATCACCGGGGCGCGATTCGCGGGCGTGCGATGCGGAGTGATGAGGTCCGCTCTGGCAGCGGTCGGCAGCGCGGCCGCGACCACCAGCGCGATCGACAGGATGCCGATCCGCGACTTCGAGATGAGTACCGCGTGGGCGTGTTCAGCCTGCATCTTGATTCCGTTCCCTTGCTCGGATTGACGGTCGTCCTGCGACTTCGAGAACGCTAGCCCCGGTTCGACGCCGCTAGACGCATGTTTCAGCGGCGCGGTGGACGCATGGCCCCGGGAGGAGCGAGGTACGCGGAGCTCAGAGTGCCAGCCCGACGGGCTCTTCGAGCAGGGCCCGCACCCGGGCGAGGAACTCGGCGCCCTCGGCGCCGTAGAGGATGCGGTGATCGCAGGCGAGGGTCGACGTTCATCAGCTGGCCGGGGACGATCTCGCCGTCGCGGACCACCGGACGCTCGGTGATCGCGCCGACCGCCAGGATCGCCGCCTGGGGGGCGTTGATCACCGCGGCGAAGTTGTCGATCCCGTACATCCCCAGGTTGGAGACGGTGAAGGTCGCCGCCCGAGAGCTCGGGCGGGGTGATCGAGCCGTCGCGCACCTTGGCCGCCAGGGAGCGCGAGTCGGCGGCGATCTGGCGCAGGCCCTTGCGGTCGGCGTCGAAGACGGTCGGAACCACCAGCGCGTCCGGGGCGGCGACGGCGACGCCGACGTTGACCCGCGAGTAGAGCTCGAAGCGGCCGTCGCGGTAGGCGCCGTTGGCTTTCGGGAGCTCGCGCAGCGCGATCGCGCAGGCCTTCACCACCATGTCGTTGAACGAGGGCACGACCTCGCCCTCGCTTCGCCGCGCCCTTGATCGCCGCCCGCGCCGCGACCGCCCTGGTCATGTCGATCTCCGCCGTCAGGTAGAAGTGCGGCGCCGTCGCCTTCGACTCCGCCATCCGCCGCGCGATCGTGCTGACTGCGAGCCTTGGTGGGCTCCTGGACTGCGAACTTCGCCCTTGGCGGTCTGGGCCGCGGGTCCTGCCGCGGCGGCATCCCCCACGGCGCTCGGACGCTGCGCGCCCTCCGCGCCGCGGGGGATCCCCGCCCCCGCGTCACCCGCGGCAGAGGCCGCAGCTTCCACATCCGCCTTAACGATCCGCCCGCCAGGTCCAGAGCCCTGTGAGCTGCGAAAGGTCGAAACCCCGTCTCCTCAGCTATGCGCCGAGCGACCGGCGAAGCCTTGACCCGCTCCCCAGCTCGAGCCCCAGCTCCCTCAGCTTTGGGCGAACCGGCCGCCGCTCCGCCCTGCTCGGCCTGGGCTCTGGGGGCCGGCTCTCTCGCTCCTGCCGCGGGTGGCGTGGAGGTGGGGTCCTCGCCCGCAGCTTGCGAGGACGAGGGCCCCACCTGCGCGACAGGACCCGCGGCGCGAGCGCTAGATCCCTCCCCCGAATCCCCAACCCGCGCAATCGGAGTCCCGATCGGCAGCGTCTCGCCCTCAGCAGCCAGGATCTCGGTCAACGTCCCAGCCACGTCGCTCTCGTAGGCCATGTTCGCCTTGTCGGTCTCGATTTCGACGAGCTCCTCGCCGACCGCGACCTCGTCGCCCGACCTTCTTCAGCCAGGTCGAGGATCGTCCCCTCCTCCATCGAGTCCGAGAGCCGCGGCATGACGACCTCGGCCATCAGAGCGAACCCTCCAGCGTCGCCAGCGCCGCCTTCACCACGTGCTCCTCGTGCGGGATCGCCGCCTGCTCCAGCCGCTTGGAGTAGGGCATGTGGCACGTCGGCGCCGGTCACCCGCTGCACCGGCGCGTCGAGGTCGTCGAAGGCCTGCTCGGTGATCAGCGTCGCCAGGTTGGCGCCGACGCCGCCGTGCGGCCAGCCCTCCTCGACGATCACCGCGCGGTTGGTCTTGCGCACCGAGGCGAGGATCGTGTCGAGGTCGAGCGGGCGCAGGGTGCGCGGGTCGATCACCTCGGCCTCGACCCCGTGCTCGTCGGTCGAGCTGGGTCGCCGCCTGCTCGGCCACCTGGGCCATCTTCAGCACGCCGACGATCGTCACGTCGTCGCCCTCGCGCCGCACCGCGGCCTCGCCGAAGCGCAGCACCTCCTCGCCGTCGTCGGGCACCTCGCCGCGCACCCCGTAGAGGCTCTCGTGCTCGATGAAGACGACCGGGTTGTCGTCGCGGATCGCCGCCTTCAGCAGCGCCTTGCCGTCGGCCGGGGTCGAGGGGCAGGCGACGAGCAGGCCCGGCACCTGGAGGTAGAGCGCCTCGAAGCTGTGGGAGTGGGTGGGGCCGAGCTGGTGCCCGCCGCCGCCCGGCATCCGGATCACCATCGGCACCCGCGCCTGGCCGTTGAACATGTAGGGGATCGCGGCGGCGTGGTTGACGATCTGGTCGAGCGCCAGCAGGGAGAAGTTGACCGTCATCAGCTCGACCACCGGCCGCAGCCCGCCCATCGCCGCGCCGACCCCGGTGCCGACGATCGTGTTCTCGGAGATCGGCGTGTCGCGCACGCGCCGCTCGCCGAACTCGTCGAGCAGGCCGTCGGTCACCTTGAAGGCGCCCTGGAAGACGCCGACGTCCTCGCCCATCACGAAGACGCCCTCGTCGCGGCGCATCTCCTCCGCCATCGCGTCGCGCAGGGCCTCGCGCATCCGCAGCGTCGCCATCAGCCCTCGCCGTCCTCGGCGCCGGCCCGGTCGGGCTCGGGGATCTCCTCGGGCTCGCTGTCGACCTCGCGCTCGGCGGCGACCCGGCTCTCGACGCCGTCCTGGGCGTCGCCGTGCAGCGCCGGGTTGGGCCGCGGCCCGGCCGGCTGGCCGGCGTAGGCGGCGCCGGCTTCGGCCAGCTCGCGGGCGGCGTCGGGCATCCGGTCCTCGTGCTCGCCGCGGTGCGGCTCGGGGCTGCGCTCGTCGACCGCGTACCAGCCGCCCGGGTCGGTCGTCGCGTAGAGGTTTTCGTACAGCGTGTCGAGCGGCGGCTCCGGCGAGGCCTCGGCGAACTCGACCGCGGCGAGGACCGTCCGCCTCGGCCGCCTCCCGCGCCTGCGGAGACCTCGCGCTCGCCGAGCACGCCGGCCTCGACGCAGCGCCGGGCGAAGGTCTCGATCGGGTCCTTCTCGCGCCACTCCTCGACCTCCTCGCGCTCGCGGTAGACCTCCGGGTCGGCGGCGGAGTGGCCGCGGTAGCGGTAGGTGAAGGCCTCGATCAGGGTCGGCCGGGCGTCTTCGCGCGCCGCCCGGATCCCCTCGGCGACGCCCTCGCGCACGGCGACGACGTCCATCCCGTCGACCCGCGTGCCGGGGATCCCGTATCCCTCCGCCTTCTTGGAGAGGTCGGTCTGGGCCGAGTGGCGCTCGACCGAGGTCCCCATCCCGTAGAGGTTGTTCTCGACCAGGAAGAGGACCGGCAGCGTCCACAGCGCCGCCAGGTTCATCGTCTCGCCGAAGTTGCCGGTGTTGGAGGCGCCGTCGCCGAACATGCAGACGGTGACCGTTGTCTTCGCCCTTGTACTGGGAGGAGAGGCCGAGCCCGGCGGCGATCGGCAGGTTGCCGCCGACGATCCCGTAGCCGCCCATGAAGCGGTGCTCGCGCGTCGAAGATGTGCATCGAGCCGCCGCGCCCGCCGCTGGTCCCGTCGACGCGGCCGAACAGCTCCGCCATCACCCGCTTGGGGTCGGTGCCGCGGGCGATCGCGTGGCCGTGGGTGCGGTAGGTGCCGATCAGGAAGTCGTCGTCGCGCATCACCGAGGTGGTGCCGACGATCGTCGCCTCCTCGCCGATCGCAAGGTGCAGGAAGCCGCCGGCCCTCGCTCGCTGGTACTGGCGCCCGGCCTCCTCCTCGAAGCGCCGGATCAGCGCCATGCGCGCGAGCAGCTCATAACAGGTGGCGGCGTCGGGCAGATCGGCCATCGACGTCACCTTAGCGTCTCGCCGGCAGCCGGCGCTCGACGGCGTCCTGACCAGCCGGTCGTCCCCCCAGAAGACCGCCTCGCCGACGACCAGCGCCGGCACGCCGCGGACGCCGCGCGTCGCCGGCCTCCTCGGTCGCCTCGCGCAGGGCGCCTTTGACGAGGTCGGTCTGCACCGCCTTCAGCAGCGCCCGCGGGTGCAGCTCGCAGGCGGCGGCGGCGATCGCCACGTTGTCGGCGGTCGCTGAGGTCGCGGCCGGCGGCGAAGGCCTGGCGGAAGGCGGCGAGGGCGAAGGAGACGGTGCGCCCGGTCTGCTTGGCGAAGGTCGCCGCCCGCATCGCGGTCAGCATGTTCCCCGGCCAGGGGTCCGGCCAGAGGATCGGCGGCAGCCCGTAGGCGGCGGCGCGGCGCTCGACCTCGGCCATCCCCTCGGCCCGCCGCGGGCCGTTGCCCCAGGAGTCCCGGCCGAAGCGCCCGAACAGACCGCCGAGCAGGATCGGCTGCCACTCCGGCTGCTCCAGCCCGGCCTCGGTGAAGAGCCCGCTGACCCGCTCGGCGGCGAGGTAGGCGTAGGGCGAGCCGAGGTCGAAGTAGAAGGCGGGGGGGAGAGATTGGGTCATCCCACGACTCTATGTCTCCATGAGCGAGCACTTGAACGAGGTGTCTCATGGTAATCTTCATGAATATGAGGAGGCGCATGAAAATCAGCAAGGGTGGGCAGATCTCGATCCCGGCCCCAATTCGGAAGCGGTGGGGCACGACCACCGTGACCCTCGACGACCAGGGCGAGCAGATCGTCCTCAGACCCGCTCCCGACGACCCGATAGCCGCAGCGGCCGGGGCCTTCGCCGGCGAGGGGCCGAAGTTGAACTGGGAGGAGATTCGTCGCGAAGAACGCGAAGCCGAAGCCGAAATCGAAGAGCGCAAGTTCGGCCTGTGACGTGGCTGGACGCGAACGCCCTGATCGCTGTCGTTCGCGGCGAGCCGGCGATGGAGCAGGTGATCGCCATCCTTCGCGAAGGCTCGGCGGCAATGACGGCAACGAACCTCGCGGAGGTGTTCGATTCGGCGGCCCGTCGGGCGCAAATTTCCCCCGCACGTATCGCCGAGGTAATCGAACCTCTTCTTGAGGGCCCGCTGAAGCCGATTCCGGTTGATGTGGAACTCGCCCGGCGTGCTGCTGAAATGCGAAGCGCGCACTACCACCGCAAACGACAGCCGCTTTCGCTTGCCGACGCGATTCTGCTCGCGGCTCCGGGGCCAGGGGACAGGATCGCGACCTCGGACTCCGACGTGCTCGCCGTCGCGACCGAGCTAGGTATCGAGACGATCCAGCTCCCGCCCAGCGGTTAGCCGCGAAGGCGCTCAGGCGTGGGTGGCCCAGCCGTCGATCGCGCGGGCCGCTTCTGGGATCGCCTCGGAGATCGTCGGGTGGGGGTGGACGATCCGGGACAGCTCCTGGTAGCCGCCCTCCAGCGCCATCGTCGCGACCAGCTCGGCGATCATGTCGCAGGCGCGGTTGCCGACCACGTGGGCGCCGAGAATCTCGCCGTAGCGGGAGTCGGCGACGATCTTGACGATGCCGTCTTTGTCGTCGTAGACGGTCGCCCCGCCGACGCCGCCGAGCTTGAACTTGCCGACCTTGACCTCGTGCCCGGCCTCCTTGGCGGCGACCTCGGTCAACCCGACGCTGGCGACCTGGGGGTGGCAGAAGGTGGCGCCGGCGACCAGGTTCTGGTCGACCGGGTCGGTGGGGGCGCCGGCGGCGTGCTCGACCGCGACGATGCCCTCCTCGGAGGCCTTGTGGGCGAGCGCCTTGGCGTTGACCAGGTCGCCGATCGCGTAGACCTTCGGGTTCGAGGTCCGCTGGTAGGCGTCGACCTCGATCTTGCCGCTCTCCTCCAGCTCGACCCCGGCCTCGGCCAGGCCGAGCCCCTCGGTGTCGGCCGCGCGGCCGCCGGCGACGCAGAGGTAGTCGACCTCGGCCAACTCGCCTCCGTAGCTGAACTTGACCGACTTCTTGCCGGCCTCGACGTTCTCGACCGGGTTGCCGGTGGCGATCGCGATGTTCTGCTTCTTGAAGGCGCGCTCGACGACGCGGACGATGTCCTTGTCCTCGGCCGGGAGGATCTGGGGCAGCATCTCGATCAGCAGCACCTCGGTGCCGAAGCGGCCATAGGCCGAGGCGATCTCACAGCCCGAGGCGCCGGCGCCGACGACGGCGATCCGCTTCGGCACCTCCGGCAGCGACCAGGCGCCCCAGGTGTCGACGATCCGCTCGCCGAACTCGACCCCGGGGATCGGCAGCGCGACCGAGCCGGTGGCGAGGACGACCGCGCCGGCCTCGTAGACCTCGCCGCCGACCTTGACGTTGCCCTCGGCGGTCAGCGAGCCCTCGCCCTCGATCGTCGTCACCTTGTTCTTGTCCCAGAGCATCCGCACGCCCTTGGAGAGCGAGTCCGAGACGGCGGCGCGGCGCTTGCCGACGGCCTCCCAGTCGAGCGTGACGTCCTTGGCGACGACGCCCAGCTCGGCGCCGTCGCGGGCCTCGGTGTAGAGCTCCGCCGTGCGCAGGATCGTCTTCGCCGGGATGCAGGCGTAGTTGAGGCAGCGCCCGCCAGCCTTGTCGCGCTCGACGACGGCAGTTTTGCGGCCGAGCTGGGCCGAGCGGATCGCGGCGACATAGCCGCCGGGGCCGCCGCCGATGACGATCGTGTCGAAGGACTCGGGCATCGGCGCCTGAGCCTATAGAAGGCGCTAGTCGGTTCGCCGCGTCGGCATCTGGATTCGCGCCATCGCCTTGACCATGAAGAAGAAGAAGGTGCCGGCGACGACCAGCAGGCCGAGGGTGACGGCGAGCTGGGCCACGCTCGCGGCCTGCACGGCGAGGCCGAAGACGGCGCTGAAGATGAGGAAGACGAGGATCAGCTGGAAGCCGAGCACGGCCCAGTAGCGCGCCCGCCACAGCCCCCACGACATGACTCCCATCAGCAGCGCCGGGGCGATCACCTGGGGCAGTTTCGGCGTCTCGCCGTCGACCTTCACGCCCGCCAGGTAGCCGCCGACGATCGAGAGCGCGACGAGGCCGGCGAGGACGGCGCCGATCGTGACCACGGTCGGCCGCTCGCCCTCGGCCAGCGGCGCAAGCGCCTCGCGCGCTTCGCGGTTGCGCTCCTCGGCCCGGGCGTAGCCGCGCGTCATCGGGCTCTCGCCGCCGCCGCGCCGCTTGCGCTTGCGAGGCTGCTCAGCCACCCGGCGCCACGCCCCTCCAGGGGGCCGGCTCGTCCAGCAGCTCGTCCTGGCCGCTGCGCGGAACGCCCTCGACGGCGGCGAAGGCGCGGCGCAGCGCTTCCGCGGCGGCAGCCGGGTCGGCGGCGTCGCGGATCGCCCTCACCGCGCAGAGCCGCCGCGCTCCGGCGCGCACCGCCTGCTCGGCGTTGGCCGCGTCGACCCCGCCGATCCCGAAGAAGGGGCGCTCGGCGTGCTCGGCGGCGTGGGAGACCAGCTCCAGCCCGACCGCCGGCCGCCCGGCTTTGGTCGGCGTCTCCCAGATCGGCCCGACGCTGATGTAGTCGACCGCCAGCCGGTTGGCGGCGTCGATCTGCTCCGCGGAGTGGGTCGAGATCCCGACGATCGCGTCGGGCCCGAGCGCTTCCCGGGCCTCCCGCGCCGAGGCGTCGTCCTGGCCGACGTGGACGCCGTCGGCGTCGCAGGCGCGGGCCAGGTCGGGGTCGTCGTTGACGACGAAGAGGGCGCTGTAGGTGTCGCAGACGCGGCGGAAGGTCGAGGCCGAGCGTTCGATCTCCTCGCGGTCCAGCTCCTTCTCGCGCAGCTGCACGATGTCGACGCCGCCGGTGAGGGCTGCCCGCAGCAGCGCTTCGGGGTCCTCGCCGCCCGCCCGCGCGTCGCAGACGAAGTACAGCCGCGCCGTGCGCAGGCGCTCGCGGCGCAGGGGTCCGTCGGACTCGGGGGGCGCCAGGCTCATTCGTCGATTATGGCTTGAAGCCGCCGCCGGAGGGGTAGCATCGTCTGTGTACGGGAGCCCGCGAGGGCTGAGAGGGTGGCAACGAGGTCACCGACCGTCTGAACCTGATCCGGGTAATGCCGGCGGAGGCAATGGCTTGACCGAGAAGCGCGATTTCGACGCGGTATTCGTTGGCGGCGGGGCGATCGGCCTCAGCGCCGCCTGGCGCGCCGCCCAGCGCGGGGCGCGGGTGGCCGTGGTGGAGCGGGCGGAGCCGGCCGCGGGCGCGACCGGGGTCGCCGCCGGGATGCTCGCCCCGGTCGGCGAGCTGACCTTCGGCGAGCCCGAGCTGACCGAGATGTGCCTCGCCTCGGCCCAGCTGTACCCGGAGTTCGTCGCCGAGCTGGAGGCGGCGAGCGGGGTGCCGACCGGCTACTCCCGCCTCGGCGCCCTGCACATCGCGCTCGACCGCGACGAGGCGGCGGAGCTGCGCCGCGTGCACGACCTCCAGCGCTCGCTTGGCCTGGCGGCGGAGTGGTTGCCGCCGCGCCGCTGCCGCGAGCTGGAGCCGGGCCTGACCCCGTCCTTCAACGGCGGCGTCCACGCCCCGCAGGAGGCGGTCGTGGACCCGCGGGCTCTGAGCGGGGCGCTGGTCGGCGCGCTCGCCGGAGCGGGCGCGGAGGTGCGGAGTGGGGAGCGAGGTCGTCGCCGGCCTGTTCGAGGGCGAGCGGCTGAGCGGGGGTGCGCACCTCGGCGGGCGTGGAGCTGCGCGCGACCGCGGTCGTGCTCTCCAGCGGCGCCTGGTCGGGCCGCGCCGAGTGGCTGCCCCCGGACGCCCGTCCGCCGGTGCGCCCGGTCAAGGGACAGGTGCTGGAGTTGCGGCGCGCGACGGCGCCGCGCCCTGCGAGCGGATCCTCGCCTCCGAGCGGGTCTACCTGGTGCCGCGCGGCGAAGGGCGGCTGATCGTCGGGCGCCACCTCGGAAGAGCGCGGCTTCGACACGACGGTCCTCGCCGGCGGAGTCCACGAGCTGCTGCGCGAGGGCTACCGCCTGCTCCCCGACCTCGCCGAGATGGAGCTGGTCGCGGCGCTCGCCGGGCTGCGGCCGGGGACGCCGGACAACCTGCCGCTGATCGGCCCCGGGGCGCTCGAGGGCCTGGTGCTGGCGACCGGGCACTACCGCAACGGCATCCTGCTGGCGCCGCTCACCGCCGACGCCGTCGCCGCCCTGCTCGCCGGCGAGGCGGCGCCGGCCGCGACCGCTCCGGCCGACCCCATGCGTTCGTCCCTTGTCCCGTATGGCGACACAAGCGACGAACGCGCGGCCCGGGGGGCGGCCCTGTGAGGATCGAGCTGAACGGAGAGCCGCGCCAGCTGGCCGACGGCGCGACGCTCCTCGCCGCCGTGCGCGAGGCGGGCGCCGAGGCCGAGGCGCGGGGCGTCGCGGTCGCCCTCGACGGCGAGGTGGTGCCGCGTGGGGAGTGGGAGCGGACGCCGCTGCGCGAGGGACAGAGCGTCGAGGTGCTGGCCGCGATCCAGGGCGGCGAGGAGACCTGGGAGCTGGGCGGGCGCGAGTGGTCCTCGCGGCTGATCGCCGGCACCGGCGGCTTCCGTTCCCTGGAGCAGATGGAGGCGGCGCTGGCGGCCTCGGGCTCGGAGATCGTCACTGTCGCCCTGCGCCGCGTCGACCCCGCCGCGGAGGGCTCGGTGCTCGACGCGATCGAGCGCCTCGGCCTCTTCGTCCTGCCCAACACCGCCGGCTGCTTCACCGCCCGCGACGCCGTCCGCACCGCCCGGCTCGCCCGCGAGGCCTTCCAGACCGACTGGATCAAGCTCGAGGTGATCGGCGACGACCGCACCCTGTACCCCGACGCGGTCGAGCTGCTCGACGCCGCCGAGCAGCTCGTCGCCGAGGGCTTCACCGTCCTGCCCTACACCAACGACGACCCGATCCTTGCCCGCCGCCTGGAGGAGGCCGGCTGCGCGGCGGTGATGCCGCTGGGCTCGCCGATCGGCTCCGGCGCCGGCATCCGCAACCCCTACAACATCGCGATCATCGCCGAGCGAGCCGCCGTCCCGGTCGATCCTCGACGCCGGCATCGGCACCGCCTCCGACGCCGCCCTGGCGATGGAGCTCGGCTGCGACGCGGTCATGGCCGCCAGCGCGATCTTCGGCGCCGAGGACCCGACCGCGATGGCCGGCGCCCTGCGCCTGGGCGTCGACGCCGGACACCGGGCGCGGCGCGCCGGACGCATCCCCCGCCGCACCTACGCCGAGGCGTCGACCCCCGAAGAGGGCCTTCCCGACCTCTCCTGAGCGACCGGGCGCCCGGCGCCAGGCCTCTCTATACCATGGGCGACTCGCCCCTGTAGCTCAGTTGGTTAGAGCGGCGGCCTTTTAAGCCGCGCGGCGCGGGTTCGAATCCCGCCGGGGGCACTGCTGTCACCTTTCGGCAGCGGGGTGGGAGGGGAGTCCGATGTCTTCGGAGGACATCGCCCGTCCGAAGAGGTGGCCCTGGGCGAGCTCGCAGCCGACCTCGGCGAGGTAGGCGGCGCACTCGTCCGTCTCGACCCCCTCGGCGATGACCTGCAGGCCGAGGCTGTGGGCGAGGCGGATCGTCGAGTCGACGATCGCCGCGTCGTCGGGGCGGACGAGCATGCGGAACACGAAGGATTGGTCGATCTTGAGCCCGTCACCGGCAGCCGCCGCAGGTAGGCGAGCGAGGAGTTGCCGGCGCCGAAGTCGTCGACGCCAGCTGCACCCCCAGCATGCTGAGCTGGGAGAGGATCGCCCGCGCCCGCGGCAGGTCGGTGATCGCGGTCTTCTCGGTGATCTCCAGCTCGAGGTCCGCGGGCCTCGACTTCGTGCGCTGCAGCAGCGTTTCGACTTCCTCCGGGAAGCGCGAGTCGAGCAGATCGCGGGGGCTGACGTTCACGGCGACGCTGAGATCGAGGCCTTCGTCCTTCCAGGCGCGGCACTGTTCGCAGCGAGCGGTCGAGCACGTAGGCGGTGAGCTCGCGGATCATCCCGGTGTGCTCGGTCGAGCGGGATGAACTCGTTCGGGCATCAGCAGGCCGCGCTTGGGGTGGCGCCAGCGGACCAGCGCCTCGACCGCGCGCAGTTCGCCGGCTCGCCGGGTCGACCTGGGGCTGGTAGCTGACCAGCAGCTCGCCCTTGGAGATCGCCCGGTGCAGCTCGGCGACGAGGCTCAGCCGGGCCGGGCGAGTAGTGGTCGTGCTCCTTGTCGTAGAGCGCCGGCGCCTGCGTCTGCTTGCTGCGGTACATCGCCACGTCGGCGCGGCGGATCAGCGTCTCGGCGTCGGTGCCGTGGTCGGGATAGAGCGCGATCCCGATGCTGGCGCCGACCTGCAGCTCGACCCCGTCGATCATCCGCGGCTCGCGCCAGCACCGCCCGCACCTTCTGCGCCAGGGCGAGCACGGCCGAGGAGTCGGAGATCTCGAGCGCGAGGACGCCGAACTCGTCGCCGCCGAGCCGCGCCACGGTGTCGTCGTGGCGCATCTGCGGCGGGAGCGTCGGCGGCGAGGGCGCTGCAGCAGGCGGTCGCCGCTGTCGTGGCCGAGCGAGTCGTTGACGTCCTTGAAGCGGTCGAGGTCGATCAGCATCACCGCCAGCGAGGAGCCGCTCTCCCTGGCCTCGCGGACCGCGGTCTCGGCGCGGTCGTTGAAGAGCGAGCGGTTGGGCAGGTCGGTGAGGCGGTCGTGGAAGGCCTTGTGCTCGATCTCGTCGAGCTGGCGGCGCATTGTCCGCGTCACCCGCCGCAGGATCGGGAAGAAGCGAGAGGTAGAGGCCGATCAGGACGACGGCGATGCCGCCGGCAGCGGGATGAAGATGCGTGCGCGCGTCCTTGGCGATCGGGCTGTAGTCGCCGTAGAGCTCGACCACGCCGACGCGTGCGGCCGTGCAGTCCTCACCGGCGCGTAGCTCTCCAGCACGGTGCTCGTCGGGCCGGTGCTGCCGCCCTCGGCGTCGAGGTGGGTGACGTCGCCGAGCGAATTGCCGCGGAAGGCCTCCGTGCACGTCGCTCGGGCTGCGAGCGAGTAGCCGCCGATCAGATAGTGGTCGGAGGAGTAGACGACGAGGCCGCATGGGCGTCATAGAGCTTGACCCGCACGATTCCCGGGGCTGAGCAGCTCGCGGCGGGCGAGGCCGGTCGAGCGCGGCGAGACGGCGCGCCGGTGCGCGGGGACGGCGAAGTCGGAGCGGCGCAGCTGGTCGGGGAGGATCGATTCGGCCAGGTACTCGGTGTGGTCGATCGCCGTCCCCTCGGCGTGCTCGATCGGCGTAGCGGCGGACGAAGAAGAAGGCGGCGACGGCCGCGACGACGAGCGCGATTCCGGCGTACAGCGCGAAACGCCGGACCAGCCTGGCGGAGGACCGCCCCGAGAGTCGTCTCGCTTTGCTGGCGTGGGGGCGCATCGCCCTCGCGCTATCGGCAACCGGTGTCGAAACACTTGAGCATTTCCCCGTCGACGATGGACCGTGAGTCGATGTCGGGACCTTTGGCGTGGATTTCAGTGGCGAAAATGGCGGTGCTTGGTGAAGACCATCGCGACGCCGTCGGCGTCGCAGGCCGCGATCACGTCGGCGTCGCGTTTGGAGCCACCGGGCTCGATCACGGCGCCGTCGAACCGGCCTGGATGCGCCAGCTCCGGGCCGTCGGCGAAGGGGAAGAAGGCGTCGGAGGCGACCGCCGAGCCGGCCAGCAGGGCGCCGGCTTCCTCGCCGTGAGCGGCGCGACACTTCTCGACCGCTAGGCGGACCGAGTCGACCCGGCTCATCTGGCCGGCGCCGATTCCCAGCGTCGCCCCGTCGCGGGCGATCACGATCGCGTTGGAGCGGACGCGGCGCACGACCGTCCAGGCGAACAGCATGTCCTCCCACTGCTGCTCGCTCGGCTGCGTCTTCGTCACCACCTCCATCAGCTCGCGCGGCTCGGGATCGCCGTCGCGGTCCTGGATCAGCAGCCCGCCGAGGACCCGTTTGACGTCGCGTTCGTCGGGGTCGGGCTCGCGCCGCTCCTCCTCGCAGAGGATCCGGATCGACTCCTTCTGCTGGAGGACCTCCAGACCGCCGTCCTCGAAGCCGGGCGCGATCAGCACCTCGACGAAGTTCTTGTGCAGCTCCTCGGCCAGCTCGCGGCCGATCGGCCGGTTGAGGGCGATCACGCCGCCGTAGGCGGAGAGCGGGTCGCAGGCCAGCGCCTTCAGGTAGGCGTCGAGCACGTCGGCGCCGACCGCCGCCCCGCACGGATTGTTGTGCTTGACGATCACGCAGGCCGGCTGCTCGAAGTCGCCGGCGAGGCCGCGGGCCGAGTCGAGGTCGAGCACGTTGTTGAAGGAGAGCGCCCTGCCGTGCAGCTTGGAGACGCGGGAGAGGATGTGGCTGCGGGCGCCGGCTTCGGCGTAGAGCGCCGCCCGCTGGTGCGGGTTCTCGCCGTAGGAGAGGTCGAGCACCTTCTCGTAGGCGATCGCCAGGTGTTCGGGGAACTCCTCGTACTCAGTCGAGAACCAGCGGCTGATCGCGGCGTCGTAGCGGGCGGTCTGGGCGAAGGCCTCGTTGGCGAGCCAGTGCCGGGTCGAGGCCGAGATCTCCCCGCCGCTCTCCTCCAGCTCGGCGCAGACCGCGTCGTAGGACTCCGGCTTGACGACCACGGCGACCCCGTCGTGGTTCTTGGCGGCGGCCCGGATCATCGTCGGCCCGCCGATATCGATGTTCTCGATCGCCACCTCGGCGCGCGACGTCGTGGCCGGCGACGGTCTCCTCGAAGGGATAGAGGTTGACGCAGACCAGGTCGATCGGCTCGATCCCCTCGCGCTCCAGCGTCGCCATGTGCTCGGCGTCGTCGCGGCGGGCCAGCAGCGCCGCGTGCAGGCGCGGGTGCAGCGTCTTCACCCGGCCGTCGAGGATCTCCTCCTGGCCGGTGAACTCGGAGACGTCGGTCACCTCGAGGCCCGCCTCGCGCAGGGCCGTCGCGGTGCCGCCGGTGGAGAGGATCCGCACCCCGAGCCCGGCGAGGCTCCTGGCGAAGTCGGCGACCCCGGTCTTGTCGGAGACCGAGATCAGCGCCCGGCGCACCCGGATCGCGCCGTCGGCGGCGGTCTTCTCGCGGGTGTCTGCGGCTGGCTCAGTCATCGATCAGGACCGTGCGCGGGTCCTCGGCGTCGATCCTAACCCTGCCCTGCGCGATCATGCGAATCGCCTCCGGGTAGAGCCGGTGCTCGACCGCGTGGATGGCGCTCTCCAGGCGCTCTCGGTCGCCGCCCGGCGGCACCGCCACCGGGCGCTGGAGGATCGTCGGCCCGGTGTCGACACCCTCGTCGACGAAGTGCACCGTCACCCCGGTCGTCTCGACCCCGGCGGCGAGCGCCTGGCCGACCGCGTCGAGGCCGGGGAAGTCCGGCAGCAGGGCGGGGTGGACGTTGACGACGCGGTTGCGGAAGCGGGCGACGAAGGCGTCGCCGAGCAGCCGCATGTAGCCGGCGAGGACGACAAGATCGGCGCCCAGCGACTCGATCCACTCGCCCATCGCGGCGTCGCGGGCGTCGCGGTCGGGGTGCTCGGAGCCGGGGAAGACGGCGGTCGGCACGCCGGCGTCCAGCGCCCGCTCCAGCGCCCGCGCCCCGGGCTTGTCGGAGCCGACCCCGACCACCTCGATCCCGTCGCGCCCGTGCAGCTGGTCGAGGATTGCCTGGAGGTTGGTGCCGGACCCCGAGGCGAGGACGACGATGCGGAAGCGGCTCACGGCCGCATCTTCGCGCAAGCCGCGCGACGAGTCTGCCGTCGTGCACCTATACGGTGCACGACGGCAGACTCGTCGCGTCGTAGGCTGCACGCATGTCTCTGCTGGAGCGGCTTGGGGTCGCGGTGCCGGTCGTCCAGGCCGGGATGGGGGGCGGGCTGAGCCGGCACGAGCTGGCCGTCGCGGTCTCCGAGGCCGGCGGCCTGGGGACGATCGCGGTCAACGGGGCGGCGTCGATCGAGCGCGAGCTTGCCGCGGCGCGGGCGCTCAGCGGCCGTCCCGTCGCGGTCAACCTGCTGCTTCCCTTCGCCCGCCGCGACTGGTTCGAGGCCGCGGCCGCGGCGGACGTCGTCGTCACCTTCTGGGGAAGGCCGCGGCGGCGGACGCCCGGCGTCTGGCTGCACCAGTGCGGCTCGGTCGAGGAGGCGCGGGCCGCCCACGCCGCCGGCGCCGACGCGGCAATCGTCCAGGGCGTGGAGGCCGGCGGCCACGTGCGTGGGACCGCGCCCGCCTTGGAGCTGCTCGCACGGGTGAGGGCCGCGCTGCCTCCCGGCTATCCGTTGCTGCTCGCCGGCGGGGTCGCCGAGCGCGCCGACGTTCGCGCCGCCCTCGACGCCGGCGCCTGCGCCGCCGTGGCCGGCACCCGCTTCCTGCTCTCCGAGGAGAGCCGCGCCCACCCCGAGTACAGGCGCCGCCTGCTCGGTGCCTCGGAGACCGTGCTCACGGAGCTGTTCGGCGCCGGCTGGCCCGCGCCCCACCGCGTCGTCCCCAACGCGGCGACCGAGCACTGGTTGGCTGGGGACCCCCGCGGGCCAGCCCTGAACCGAGCGCTGAACCGGCTGATGGCACCCGGCGCCCGCTACATGCCCGCCGCCGCCCAGCTCCGCTTGGCCCGAGTCCAGCACCCGGGAAGCCGTGTCCTGACCCCGATGGGGCCCACCGACGACGGTCCCGACACCCTGGTCGAGGCCGGCCCCCTCTACGCGGGCCAAACGGTCGCCCGCATCGACGACGTCCGACGCGCCGCGGAGCTGGTGGCCGCCCTGACTCCGTAGCTCTAGATGTCGAACCCCAACACGTCCCGAACGCGCTCCATAGGCGGCCGGTTGCCGAGCGCTGAGTGTGAGCGCCGCCGGTTGTAGTGGTCGGTCCAGTGTGGCAGCGCCTCGCGACGGGCATCGCTTGAGGCGTATTCGAGGGCGTAGGCCCACTCCCGCATCAGCGTCTGGTGGAAGCGCTCGACCTTGCCGTTGGTCCGCGGCGTGTAGGGCTTGATCGTCAGGTGGGAGACGCAGCGGCCATCCAGCAGCGCGGCCAGCGCCCTGCTCTTGGTGTAGCTGAAGTGGTTGTCGGTCATCAATCTCTCGATGGCGATCCCGCGCTCTTCGAACCATTCGAAGGCCCGGCGGGTGAACGCGGCCACGGTCTCGGCCCGCTCGTCGTCGTGGATCTCCGCGTAGGCCAGGCGGGAGCAGTCGTCGACGATCGAGTGCACGTACTCCCAGCCGACCCGCCGCGACCGTCTCCGCCGGTCGCCGGTGAGGGCGTGGCCGGGCTCGGTGAAGCGGCCGAGCTTCTTGACGTCCATGTGCAAGAGGTTGCCCGGGCAGGGCCACTCGTAGCGGATCACCGCCGGCGCCGGGGGCCTGGGGCGGCGCGAGCAGCCGCCGCGGCGCAGCACGCGGTGCACGGTTGAGTGGGGGCGGCCGATGTCGGGCTCATCGGCCAGGCGGCGCGGGCTCCAGCCCGTCTTCCTGCGGCGCTCGCAGATCTTCTGAGCCTCCTCGTCGGGCACCTGGGCGGGGCTGCGCTTGGGGCGCGAGGAGCGGTCGGTGAGGCAGCTCAGGTCCGCTCGCTGCTCCTCGTCGGCTTCCCGCCAGCGCGAGACCCAGGTGTGGGCTGTGGATTTCGCCACGTTCGAGGCGGCCGCGGCCGCCTCGAACGTGAGCCGCTCCTCTTCTACGAGCGCCACCAAGCGACGCCTTCCGTTCGGGGTGAGCGGGGCGTTACGGTGCTGCATCCGGGTCCTCCTTGAGGTCGTAGGCGTCAACACCCACAGCCTCTCGGCGGGCCCGGATCTACTTCACGGCGTTCGGAACGTCCCTGGGCTCGTCATCTAGCTCGAAGCGGGGACGACCGCGATGTCCTCGAGGGCGAACTTCCCGTTCGCCTCCTCGGGGTCCCCGAGCGGGTAGCGCCCGGTGAAGCAGGCGTCGCAGTGGTCCTCGGCGCCGCCCCCGACCGCCTCGTAGACCCCGTCGATGGAGAGGTAGGCGAGGGAGTCGACGTCGAGCTCCTCGGCGATCTCCTCGACCGTGCGGCCGTGGGCGATCATCTCCTCCCGGGTCGACATGTCGACGCCGTAGTGGCAGGGGTTGCGGATCGGCGGGGCGGAGATCCGCAGGTGCACCTCGCGGGCGCCGGCGTCGCGCAGCATGCCGACGATCTGGCGGGTGGTGTTGCCGCGCACGATCGAGTCGTCGACGACGACGATCCGCTGGCCCGCGACGATCTCCGGCAGCGGGTTGAACTTCAGCCGCAGGCCGTGCTTGCGCAGCTCCTGGCCGGGCTGGATGAAGGTCCGCGCGACGTAGCGGTTCTTGATCAGGCCGTCGTCGCGGGGCAGCCCCGAGGCCCGCGCGAAGCCGGCCGCGGCGGGGTTGCCGGAGTCGGGCACGGAGATCACCAGATCGGCCTCGACCGGCGCCTCGCGCCAGAGGATCTCGCCCATGCGGCCGCGGACCTGCTGGAGCACCCGGCCCTCGATGCGGCTGTCGGGGCGGGAGAAGTAGATGTGCTCGAAGACGCAGGTCGCCCGGCGGTCGGTCTTCACCACCTGGCGGGTCTCCAGGCCGCGCTCGGTCAGGGAGACCATCTCGCCCGGGTGCACCTCGCGCATCAGCTCGGCGCCGATGATGTCGAAGGCGCAGCTCTCCGAGGCGACGACGAAGCGCTCGCCGAGCCGGCCCAGCGAGAGCGGCCGGATCCCGTGCGGGTCGCGGAAGGCGACGATCGCCCGCTTGGTCATCACCACGGTCGAGTAGGCGCCGCGCAGGCGCGGCATCGTCTCGCTGACCGCGTCCTCGATCAGCTTGCCGCCGTTGGAGGAGAGCAGCGCCGCGATGATCTCCGAGTCCGAGGTGCCGCGGAAGTCGATCCCCCGCTCCTTCAGCTCGGTCCACAGCTCGACCGCGTTGGTGAGGTTGCCGTTGTGGGCCAGCGCCACCTCGCGGCCGTCGTCGCGCCAGACCGGCTGCGCGTTCTCCCAGGAGCCGCCGCCGGTGGTCGAGTAGCGCACGTGGCCGATCGCCATGTCGCCCTCCAGCGCCCGCAGCTTCTCCTCGTCGAAGACCTGGGAGACGAGGCCCGAGTCCCGCAGGGTGGTGATGTGCCCGCCCTCGCAGGTGGCGATCCCGGCCGACTCCTGGCCGCGGTGCTGAAGCGCGTAGAGGCCGAAGTAGGCGAGCCGGGCGACGTCGTGGCCGGGCGCGTATACGCCGAAGACCCCGCACTCCTCGCGCGGTCCATCGCGATCGGTCGAAAGCCCCCCGGGGGGAGTCAAGGCGCGCATTCCTCGCTGGATAGGAGACAGGACGCGCAGGCGGACTGCCTACCCCGGCAGGGTAGCAACGCCGAGGGACCCGACTAGCGCGCCCGGCCCGCCAGCCTGACCGTCAGCTTCCGCTCGCCGACCCTGCCGGCGAGGTCGGTGGTCTGGATGGTGATTCGGGCGTGCAGAGCCTGGCGCGGGGAGATGCGGCCGAGCCGGCGCAGGACGGATTTCGGCAGCGCGAGGCGGAATCGCGTGGCGGCCCCGGGTTCCACCGCTCGCGGCGGTCCGGCGCTGAGCCCGACCGTCAACCCGCGATCGCCCTTCCTAGCGTGCGCGGTCCGGCGCCCGGGGGGCTGGCGCACCTTCCAGCTGACCTGCCCGAACACCCGCGCGGTGGCCCGCGAGCTGACCCGGAACTGGACCACGATCGCGCGGCGGCTGACCGACGGCCGCCCGGTCGTGACCCTGACGGGCGGGCAGTCGACCTGCGTCGAAGCGCTCACCGGGCAGCGGTCCTGGGTCTCGTCGCCGTATCCGTCCCCGTCGGCATCGGGCTCGATCGTGGCCACGAGCGGGAGCTGGAAACCCGGTTCTTCGCGCAGCGAGACGGTGCTGCCCAGGGTCGCCGCGCCGCCTTCTTCGGGAGCGCCGAGCACGTCGGCGGGGTTTTCGGTTTTGCAGACCAGGGTGTTGTTCTGCGTACCGAGGAGCCCGAAGCGGTCTCCGGCGCGGACCGGCAGCCTGGTCGGGATGCCCTCAGCGGCGCCGATCGCTCCGGGCGCGCTTTCTCCCACGACCTGGAACCGATTCGGAGCGCCGGCCGGCCGGAAGACCTTCATCACCTGGGACACGGTTTCGGGGGTCGGGAACAGCTTCACCCTCCACCGCGTGACGACGCCGTCGCTCGGTGCCGCCAGCGGCAGCGGGCCGCCGGTCGCTTGGGCCAACCCGACGACGTTGACGTTGGTGGCGAAGTTCGCCTCGCAGTCGTTGCCGACCTCGGTCGCCGCGGAGGCGCTGGAGGCGAGCGGCGGCAACGAACAAAGGGCCAGGGCAAGGGCGAACGCGAACCGCTTGGGCATCTCTTCTCCTGTGTCTCTTGGGGAACTCCCGTATCAACAGGGGAGCTTCGGCAAGGTAGCGCTCGGGCCCTACGGGCCCAGCACCCCGATCGGGATCACCTGAACGCCGTCCTCCCTGACGAAGCCGTAGCCGCTTCCGACGATCACGCCAAGCGCGGAGGGGGACCCGCGCCTGTCCGTGTCGATTCGGCCCGCGAACCTGTGGAGGTTCGCGGCGGCTTCGTCCACCTGGCCGAAGCCGAGCTTGACCTCGAACGCGGCCCAGCGCCCGTCCAGGCCCTCGACGATTGCATCGACCTCGAGGAAGCGGCGGATGGCCCGCCCGAGGGGCTGCCGGCCAAGGGCTTTCGTGATGCTGGTCGACAAGGAGAACGGCAAGACGATGGGGATCACCTTCTTCGAGACCGACGAGGACTACGCCAAGGGCGACGCCACGCCGAACGAAATGAGCCCCCCCGCCCAGGGCATGGGCCAGCGGGTCGCCGTCGACAAGTACGAAGTCGCGGTTCGAAGTCGAGGCCTGAGCCGCGGCTAAGGACACTTCGCTTAAATTACTGACGGAGTAATGGTGTAGTTCCACTCTGGGTGAAACTCATCGCCCTCGATGTTGATGGCGCTCAGCTGCTCGTCTGTGACCTTGACCTTGGTGGGGTAGGTCTTGGGATCGAGGCGGGCGTAGACCTTGAGGCCGTCTTGGTCTTGGTGGAGGAGATCAGGTCGATCACGGTCTGGCGCCTGGTGAGCGGCTTGGTGGGCCAGTTGATCGAGATGTAGCGCAAGAGGCGGTGCTCGATCTTGTTCCACTTCGAGGTGCCGGGCGGGTAGTGCATGACCCGGATCTCAAGGCCGGTCTTCTCGGCGAGGCGCTGAAGCTCGACCTTCCAAAGGCGGGTGCGGTAGCTGTTGGAGCCGCCGCAGTCGGCGGTGATCGTCAGCGTCGTGGCCTTCGGGTAGCGCTTGGCGCCAAGGCTCTTCCACCAGCTGGCGATCGCGGCCACCGCGAAGGAGGCGGTGTCGGCCGAGACCCAGCCTCGTCGCGGCCGACGTCATAGACCCCGTAGGGGGCCGCCTTGCCCAGCTCCCTGTCGGGGAAGTCGTGGGTGTTGACGAGGATCGGCTCGCCGCTGGGCGCCAGCTCGCGACCGGCGTTCTTGTAGGTGCCGACCAGCTCCTTCTTCTTCGTGTCGACCGAGATCAGCGGCTGCTCGGCGGCAAGCGCACGGGCGGAGACCGCGGCGATCTGGCGGAACTGCTCGTCGCGGTCGGGATGGTCGGCCCCCTCGTGGGTCTTGCGGTTGGCTTGCAGGCTGAACCCCAGCCCCTGAAGCTGGCGGCGCACGGTGCTCTCGGCGACCTCAAAGCCCTGGGAGCACAGGGCGGCGGTCAGGTTGGCCACGCTGCGGCTCGTCCACAAAAGCGGCGACTCCGGGTCCCCGCGCGTCGCTCCCTCGAGCAGCTCCAGCAGCGCCTCCCCCAGGCCCGGCTCGCGCGACTCGATCGACGGGCGCCCGGCTCCCGGGCGCCTGACCCGGTCGGTGGGCGCGTGCTCGCCACTCGCCACTGCCATCCTCCGCCTGACCGTCGCTTCGGAGATCCCCGTCGCTCGCACCACCGCGGCGATCCCGCCGCGGCCGTGTGGGCTCGCCTCCGCCGCCGCCCACATCCGACGGCCGCGCTCGTCGAGTTCATCGCACACCACCAGCCACCGCTCGCGGATCGGGCTCTCGTCGACCATCGGGCCAAGCATGGTGACCCGCAGTTTCGATGCCACCCGCGACTATCCTGCATTAATTTAGATGTGCGCCTTTAGGAGGCTCGATGCGGCTCATCCCGATCGGGCGGCCGCGATCTTGTCGGGTATAGATGAGCCGTTACTTGACGGCGAGCAGGTCGATCACGAACACCAAGGTGGCGCCGGGAGCGATTATTTCGGTCCCCGTCGAGCCATAAGCGTAGTTCGGGGGGGTGATCAGCTCGCGACGGCCACCAACCCGCATGCCAGGTACTCCAGCGTCCCAGCCGCGGATCACTTCGCCGCGTCCAAGCGTGAATTTGAACGGTTCCTGGCGAGCCCAGGAAGAATCGAATTCGGTGCCAGACTTATACCCCACGCCGACGTACTGAACAGTGACTTCGTCACCCAACTTTGCAACCGCCCCAGTGCCTTCTATCAGTTCCTTCTTGACCAGTTTCTTAGGCGACGGGCGTTTCGGGGGAATCACCTCAGGCTTAGTGCGGTTGGAGAGTGCGTTCACTCCGGTTGACTTTGGCACCGTGGCCGACACGGATTCGGCGCTCGACCCCGTGCTGGAAGAGTCGCTCGCGCCGCAGCCAGCGATCCCCAACAAGGCAAATACCACAATGGTTAGCATTGCTCTCCCGGTCACAGCAGACATGCTATCTGTTTATGCAAAGGGGTGTCTGAACACTTAGACTTGTTAGAGAGATGTCGGCAAGTCGCGCGGGCCAAGAACCAGCTCCTCACCCCTGAAGAGTCACGGTTCCTAAACCTTGCCGCAGACTTTCAGACCGTATGCCCGAGCCAGCTTTTCGGCTTCCGCAAGGGGATTGCTACCGGGCGGCTTTTCCAAGTCGAGCGGAGCTTCTTCGGCCTTTTCGACTCCCGCTTCGATCGCTGCAACGATCGCGTCGATTTCGTTCTCGTCTCCAGCAGGGGGATCGAACGCCGCAAGTTCTTCAGCCTCGCCGTCAAGGAACGGTATGGCGATTTCTTGCCCTGCCCGTTCCACATATTTCTTTTCGTTTCCGTTGGGTTCTTGGTCTAGGTAATTTCTGAGAGCAGCGATCTCTTCCCCTTTTGCCTTTTCACAGGCCGCGCTGGCCTTCTTGACAAACTCCTTCTTCGTTGGAGTCTTGTCATTCGCATCGCTGGCTTCCCCACCCCCACAGCCCGAAACGGCGAAGGTTCCCCCCAACGCACCGGCCAGCAGGACGATAAGGACTCTTTTTGGGCGTACACTCAAATGCATGATAGCGATCAGAAATAGTTTATCGAAAATTGGGTTTGGCCGCGTAGAAGCGCGGAGGGCTTGCCCTCCGCGCGCTTTCTCTAGCTCCAGATCAACCAACCATGCAGACGGACTAAGGGGCCGTCACCGCCCAGGAGCCGTCTGCAACGATTACTTCGTTTCCAGCTCCTTCGGTTAAGAAAACGATCACTGCGCCCGTGGCACCGACTCCGGGTGCAAGACCCTGGCTTGGGTCGAAGGAAGCCACTTCTGAGAATTCTTCCGACCCGCTGCCAACCTGCGCGGCGGCATATAGACACAAATTGCCCGGTGCGGCTTCAGGTGAACTCGCGCTCCCGGGGCAGTCAGGCGTACTTAAGCCACCGACGGGTACAAATTCGAAGGATTCCAATTCTTCCAGTTCTTCTTCAAGAGGAATGTTGAAGGACAGCGCGATTCGAGCCACGCTTTCTTCTCCAACTTCGTCGACAAGCCAGGCCCCAGTCTCGGTTTCTTCGGATGGAAGGGTTGCGGTAAACCCGGATTCCCCATCTTCCCCATCTTCCCCATTGCATGCGGACCCGGCCGATATTCCGCCGATCTTGAAGTGGGCGCCGCCATTGGGGCATTCGAGCCCCGCCGGTTCGCTTTCGACGCTTTTGCCAGCTGCGCCCGGGGTTCCGTTCGAGCCATTCGTGCCGTTAAAGCCATCTTTGCCGCTCGGGCCCGCAGGCCCATCGTTGCCTTTGAGAGACTTGAGCACGCTGGGCTTGATCTGACTCGTCGACGTGATTACGTATTTCTTCGCCGCGTAGGCTCCGCCTGCCATCGCGAAGACAAGTGCGATCACCGAGAGCACACCCGGTATCCCAAAGCGATTGCGTATTACCGAAAACATCTTTCCCCCCCTTTAGAGGATATGGCGACCGACAAGCCGCCCTGTGTTCCCCAGCTGTCTCGTCAGAGGTCGAGCGAACAAATCGTTGACAGTCCTCCCGGCTCCCCTGACTCGGCAGCCCGCAGCGCCGATGATGTCCCACATCGCTCGCCGACGCTTGGATCCACCAAGCTTCCTAAGCATATGGGAATCCCATGTTTTCTGTCAAGGGAACTCGGGGGATCTCATGAAGGTCAAGAGTTGCCGGTGTAGACGCCGTTTTGTGTCTCCGTCAGCCTCGCCTGCCGCCTTGTGTCGCCTTATTCTTTGCACTGAGTGTGGCTGACGTGTGCACCGTGGCCGAAGAAGCCCACACGCGCAAGGCGCTTTAGCGGCGCTTGGGCTTCTTTGCCCGGCAGGGGGCCTTTAGAAGCGGGCGGGTGTCGTAGGTCTTGCCGTTTTGCCCGTTCATCTGCGCCGAGGCACGGGCGGGGTGGGCGCAGACGTCTCGCGAGTTTACGAGCAGGCCCTTTGCCCCCGCAGGCAGGTCTAGGACGAACTTTGAGACCGGGGCGTCGGGAACCGTTTCGAAGCTGGTGCGGATGCCACCCTTGTGGGAGTCGATGCGTCCGACCAGTTCGATGTCGACCTGCCCGTGCAGGGCAACCACCATGTCGGGCAGGGCATGCGAGGAGGAGCGCAGGTAGACCGGGCCCTTGAGGGGCTCATCGAGCAACGGCGTGGTCGCAGTCGCGGTGCCATAGATCGAGCCCTTCGGGCAAGCGTGGGCAGCGAACTGCACACGGGTGCAGATCGTGCGGATGTGCTCCTGGGCGAGGAACTCCGAATGGGGCAGAGCGACCGAGGTGGAGGCGATGTTGGCGTAGGGGGCCTTGGGATAGTTGACCACCGCCCGAAGCGCCGGGTGATCGCCCCGGCTGGTCCCACCGCTAAGCCGCAAGCTGAGCTTGGGCTTGAAGGGAAGCTTCTCGCAGCCGCCGACCTGGAAGCGTTCGGAGAGCCCGAGGGAGGCACCGGCGCGGCCAAAGACGGTGGCGTCGATCGAGCGCGGTTCGCAGTTGGTCGGAGCGAGGGTGAAGTCGGGGCGGCTGAGGTTGACCCTGATCTCGCGCACGTCGAGCGGGATGCCGGCGAGGGTCGTCGGAAAGGGATCGGAAATGGCGCTCACCTGGGCGGTCTCGGGGTCCAGATGAAGGGCGATGCGGTTGACGACCACCCCGAGATCGAAGGGGCCGGCGAGCGCCGGGATGGTCGCGACCAAAGACAGCGGGGCGCCTTCGTAGGGGCCGGCGAGGTAGGCGGTACCGGGGGCAAAGAAGGGGCTCGGACCGGCACCGGCACCAGCCTGCGTGCTGCCCACCGCCGAGGCCGGCGGGCATGAGGGCTGGGCTGCCTGAAGCGCCCCCTGGCCCGGCTCAGAGCGGGCGCTCGCCTGGGCGATCGCGGCCTCCGGGCAGTACGGGATGCCGGCCAGCTTTGCGGCGAGACCGGGCGGCGTGGCGGCGTTGAGCGCGGTGAACTCACCGCTTGCGTCTTCGCGGCTGAGGCGCAGGGTGAAGGGGCTGAAGGTGGCGGCGCTGGGGTTGACGAGACCGGCCGAGAGCTTCGCCGCAAGCACCCCGCTCGGGCAGGGGCCAGCCGGCCCGGCGCTGATTGCAAAGGAGTCCGAGGGGGTCCGGTCGGGGCCCGATTCAGGGAAGGAGTAGGGCTTTAGATCAGTGGTCGTGGTGTAGGCAGGGCCGCAGGCCGACGGGGTGCGAAGCGGGGCGCGGTCGCCGGCGAAGAAGTCGAGCTTGAAGTCTTCAAACGGGGTCTGAGGATTGTCGGTGGCGGTGGTGGTGAGCTGCCCGGTGGCTAGGTCGGGGCTGACTTTTGCGGGCAGCTTGACGACGATTCCCGATTGTGGGTCGCCGACGGTGATGTAGATCGCGATCAGGGAGTTGAAGGGGTTATCGCTTTGCTTTGCCAGATAGACCGCCCCCGGTAGCGGGTGGTCTATCAGCGGCGTGTCGACATCCACAGTGCCGACCTTCGAGGCATCGGGGCAGGCGGGGGGCTCGGGCGAGAAACGGAGTTGGCCTTCTTTTATCCCTTCGAAGCCGATCTGGGTGGTGCTGCAGCTGGCGAGCCCATCGGCGGAGGCGGGGTTGACCAGCAGCCCCTCGGGCAGGGTGACGGTGGCATCGCGCAGGTCCGCCTCGGCCACCCCTTCGGGGTCTTCTTCGTTTTCGACCTGCGGCAGGTGCAGATCGACGTGAAGGCCCGAGGGCGAATCGGCGACGTTGGTGGTCGGCTGGGCTTCGAGGCTGGGGCTGAAGTCGGGCAGAGCGCAGCCGCTCGGCGCTTCCTGGCTCGCTTGGCGGCTCAGCATGATGCCCGGTTCGGTCCAGGTGTTGAAGCTCATCGTGATCGCCAGAGCCACTTCGCAGGAGCTCGGCAGCCGCAAAAAGGGTCGCGGTTCTTCTTCGGCCGGGCAGAGGCCGCCCAGTTCAGCGCAGCTGCCACGCAGCCCGTCGTGGCTGGCTTCGGCTGGCACTCCCCAGATCGTTACCGTGGCGGCTGAGATCCGCTTTGCCTCCGAGGTGTTGCGCAGCATCGCGCTTGCGCCGTAGTCAGAGCCGCTTCGCAGCTTGGCGTCGATGTAGATGGGGGCGCCGTCTGCCTGAAAGCCGAACTGCGCCGGCATCCCCTTCGGCGGGACGAGGTTGTAGATCGGGCCGCCACCAAGGCCGATCTTGCCCATGTGGCCTTCGACCTGGCGCAGCGAGATCACCCCGATCGCCGAGTCCTCTGGGCACTCGTTGATGGCGTGGTTACTGAGGCCTTTGACGACTCCGTGAACCGTCGTGAACTGGTGCGGAGTGCAGCGCGGGGCCGAGGTCGGGTTGGCGAGCAGGCCCGGCGGCAGCGCCACCTCGATGTCCTTGACGTTGCCGCGGGCCGGCAGGAAGAGCGCCAAGGAGCCGGCGGGAGCGGGCATCGTGTTCACCGCGAAGCTGGTCGTGAGCGCAAAGGGGTGCGAGGCGGCGCCTGAGACGGGCTGGCCCTCGCCGTCGGTGACCGCCGCGCGCCACTCGGTGAAGCCAGCGGGGGCCAGCTGGGCGCTTGCATCGTTTTCCGATTCGGCCGCTGCGGTTGGCGGGCCACCGCCCTGCACCTGGGCGTGATTGAGCAGCGGCCCGGCGGCACCAGGGGTGACCCGGATCACCGCCGCCAGGTGCTCGCTCGGGACGACGATCGCCGGTTCTTTGGCGCCGGGAATCGCTTCGGTGACCGTGCAGGTGACGGTACTTTGCTGGCCCGATTTTTGCGTTTTGCAGGCGCTCGGGGCGAAGTTTCCTTCAGAGTCTTCGGTGGAAGGCAGGATCAGTTCGACGCTTTTCACCGCCAGCCCCGTCGGCAGGGTGTCGGTGAGGGTGATCGGGCTGCCGTCGGTGGGCGCCCCACCGCTGTTTTCCAAGACGACTTCATAGAAGTAGATGCCTTTTTTGTCGTTTGGCTTGAAATTGGTCGGCGCCGCCAGTGAGGAGAGGGTCCAGGCCGGCGCCAGAGGCACTGCTGCCGGCGCAGTGGCGGTGAGGGCAGCGCTGAGAAAGAGCGCGGTGAGGATGGCGGCGAGCGCCTTGCGGGCGATCATCGGGCTGCCCTTCTCTTTTTGTGGCTGTGGTGCTTGTGCTTGTGCTTCTTGTGGTGCTTCTTCGGTTTCACGTTGCCGGGGCCGCTGAAGCTGGAGGTTTTCGGTGAGGGCGCCGCGGGCGGCGGGGTGGCAAGCGGATGGCAGGCCTCGGGAGTTTCGCAGGACGGCGGTTCGGAGAGTTCGGGAAACCCTCCGCCCACGCGGAAGTCATAGACGTCATAGCGTTCGTCTTGGTCTCGGCCCGGCAGCAGCCGCTGGCGGGTGGAGAAGAAGACATCGCGGCCATCTGAGGAGGCATCGATCAGGTAGGAGTTCTCGTCGCTTTGCCCGCTTGAGATCAGATAGAAGCAGCCGCCCGCCTCCACGGCGAAGCTGGTGCTTGCTTCGTTGCAGCTGCCGGTTTGGGGGAGCTCGAGCTCATAGACGTCATAGCGTTCGTTTTCGTCGCTGGGCACAAGGGAGTCGAGCGTTTCGAAGAACAGCCGGGTGCCGTCGTCGGAGAGGTCGTGGGGCTGCTCATAGGGGTTGGACCAGCTGGGCAGGATCGTCGGGCCGGCGGGTCGCTCTGAGGTTGGGTTGCAGGAGGCGCAGCGCAGGGTCTCGGCATCGGCGTCATAGAGGAAGGCCTCCGGGCAGCGCGGGCTGCCACCCAGTTCTTCTTCCCCTTCGGGCTGGCAGTGGGTGCCGCTGGCGACCGTGTTGTCATAGCCGGCTAGCGCTTCGCTTTCGATCGAGAGGAAGGCCAGGTGACGGCCGTCGGGGCTGACCCGAGCACTCTGTTCGATCGGTCTCTTGCTCCAGTCGAAGTTGTCCAGGCCCGCCACGGTGCCGATGAAGCGGACCCCCTCGCCGGCGTGGTAGAGGTACAGGTCGCAAGAGCCGGCGCCCGAACTGCCTTGGCCACTGCAATTGCCCGGCGTGGCGCCGGCTGCCAGCACCCCATTGGCCGCGAAGTAGACGTAGGAGCCGTCTTCGCTTGCCCCCAGCACGCCAAGGACTTCTGCCCCTTCGGGGTCAGGGGTGAGGTCTTTTAGCGCTCGGGCCTGGACGTCATACCGGTAGAGGTCCCCCTCGCCCGATTCTTCGGTCAGCTTGCGTTCGTCGGTGAAGATCACCCTCGAGCCGTCGTTGCTCGCCGCCCAGTACTCCCCCCCTCCCGAGGGACCCTCCGCCCCGGCCTGGGCTTCGTCGAGCTCAATCGTCTCGCTCCCCCCCAGCCGCGCCATCAGCTGTTTGTCGCTTTCGACCGGTGGCACGTAGGTCCAAAAGATCCGCGAGCCGTCGGCGGAGATCGCGTTGCGGGCGATCTTTTTGTCCGCCTCGCAGTTGAGAAAGCCGACCGCGCCGAAGGTGCTCCTGAACGACGGCTGCGCCGCCACCTCCCCCGGCAGCACGCTGACCAGCGAGACCCCTTTGCCCGCGCTCCATTCATAGAGGCTGAAGCCTTTGGCTTTGGGCGCTCCCGCCAGCGCCCCGTTGGCGAGGAAGATCGCGTGCTGGCCGTCGGGCGTCGCCCCGGCGAATTCCACGCAGAAGGTCTCCCCGCCTGAAACTTCCGGCTCTTCGGTCGTGATCGTCGCCAGCGCCCCGCTCCCGTTTTCGCGCAGGTAGAGGTTCGAGAAACCCGCCACCGCTTCCGCGGTGATCGGTGGTTCGTCGGTCACGACCCCGGCGAAGCCGAGGTCAGCGGTGAAGCCTTTATAGGACGGGCGAAATGCGTCGCTGCTACCGCGAAGGTTGACGTTCTGCGTGGTCCAGCCGCTCGCGCCCCGCCTCGAAAGGTACTGGCTTGCACCCGGGGCGCTCTTGGCGTCCTCCCCGAAGGAGATGAAGGAGGTGTAGGTAACCGCTTCCCCGCTGCGGGCGGCGGCGGCGATCCGGGTCTTTTCGGCGACTCCGCCTTCATACAGCCCGCCCGCAAACGTCGGCACCCCGACTTCACCGCTGTTCTTATCGCCGGGGGAGACCAGCTCGTATTTGCGCCCATCGGGTATCTCGGCGGAGAGCTGGGGGGTGCGGAAGGTCTTGGTATCGCCGGGCTTCCCGGCTGGGAAGAAGGAGTCCTTGACCACGATCCGGAAGCGGTAGCGAGTGCCGGGCAAAAGGCCGGAGATTGGGGTGCTTCTAGCAATCGCTTCTTCTTTTGAGGCGCCGAAGTCGAGTTCTTCTGCTGCGGGGGCTAGTTTGGCTTCGGCAAAGCCGCTTTCTTCAAAGCTTTCCTGATCGACGTATTCGAAGAAGCCGGTGGCAGGGGTTCCCAAGGGCTTTACACTGGTGTTCAGCTGCGCCGATTCGGAGGCCACCCCCGAGGAGAAGGTCTGGGTGATTTCGAAGGCCGACTTGCTTTGGAAACTGCCTTCTGGGCCGATCGCTTCGCCGTCGGCGTTCTTGGCGATCGCCCGGCAGTGGTAGACCATCTCGGGAGTGACATCGACTTCGGCGCTCGCTTTGTGGGCGGAGAAGTCAGAGCCGATCGAGGGACCCTCGGAGGTGGCCACGGTGTTGGGACTGGCGAAGCCGCCTTCCTCTTCGAAGCTTTCCTGGTCGACGTACTGGAAGTGGGTGGTGGTTTCGGTGCCCTCCGGGTTGACGTCGGCTTCAAGGGTCGCTTTGGTGTTGCCGGAGATGGCGCTGCAGGGGCTCGCAATAACCGGGCCGAGGGGTGGCAGCGCTAGGTAGATGACGCTGCTGCCTTCGGTCGCATATAGATCGCCGGAACCCGTGTGGAAGAAGGCGAGGCCCGAGGGGCGCGATTCGATTTCCCCGTAGCCAAAGTGTCGCAGGACACTCCCCGCCGAGTCGCGCTCGGCGATGTCGAAGTGCAGCCGGCCTTCGCTCAGTTCCCGTTCGGAGAAGAAGAGGTCATCGGCGGGATCGACCGCGAGCCCGAGCGCTTCCCTCTGCGGGATCTCTTCCAGTAGGTTTCCCCCCGCATCGTACCGTCGCAGGCCGCCACCTTCGCCTGCGGTCTCGACGTAGAAGCTCCCGCCCGAGTTCACCGCCAGCGCCTTCATCGCCCCCAGGCCGAGTGCGTGCTCGCTGCCGAACGTCCCCGAGGCTTCGAATAGCTGCACCCTGCTTTCGAAGCCTTCCGATTCAAATTGACCTTTGAGGTGGCCGTCGCCTACGTAGACGGTGCCGCCAGGGCCGATTCCCAGCGGAATCACACCGGCCCTTCCGGAAAGCTCTCCCGGATCCGTCCCGTCCGCTCCCGGCCCACAGAGGTCTCCTGAGACCGCGGTGCAGATACTACCGCTCGTGGTCTGGTTGACGCCGTCGCCGAAGGTGAGCTGAAAGTCCCCCGCCGGATTGAACCTCTCGACCCGGCGGTTGTCGAAGTCAGAGACGTAGACTTCGTGGAGGGCGGCGCTGCTCGGGTCGTTGTCGACGGCGATCGAACTCGGATTGGTGAACTGCCCCGGATCCGAGCCCCTGGCCCCGGTTCGGCAATCGGCCCCCGGTTCGGCGCATACCTCCTCAGCGTTGGAGCTCGTGACGCCTATTTTGCTGCTGGGCGTGAGGCCAGAGCCATCGGCCAGTAGCTGCGTCACGTCGGTATCGGCATAGCGAGCGCCTTCGAATTCGACCGTCCAGGGCCCGCCAGCGGAACCGCTGACCGAGACGTTGCCAGCGCCGAGGTTGGGGAGGGCTTCGAGTTTTCCCTGAAGGGCGGCGGCGGATGCATTGAACGATATGCCGGTCGCCGTGGCTTCGCTAGCCGACGGATTGGGGGTCTTGTAGGTAAGGGCGAAGGTCCCGCCGCTGGCGCCCGTGATCCCGATCCTCTGGCGCTCGTTGGAGGGGACGTTGTTGTTGCCTTCGGCGACGCTCAGGGTCACTTCGGAGCCCGATGCCGTCACCGGCTTGGAGAGCGTGACCGTGCCAAAGCCGACCGCGAGGATTTCGGTTTCGGCCGGGATGCCCACGCCGCTGATCGTCTGGCCGACCTCGAAGACCCTACTCGTGGTTTTCACCGAGGTGACGCTCGCCGAGCCGGAGGTGAGGTTGCCGGTGCCGCTGGCCCCGTCGACGATCACGTCGCCGCCGAAGGCCCGCTTGAAATCCCCGCTCGAATCGAACACGTCGATCCGGTTGTTCCCCCTGTCGGCGACGTAGAGATCGCCGGTTTCGAAGTCGGTGGCAAGAGCTTGGGGGCTGTTCGTCTGCCCGGCTCCCGGTCCCGGTTCGCTGATGATCGTCGCGGCCTGGGAAAGCGGTGCGAAACAGAGCGTGGAAAAGCACGCCGCAAGCATTGCGATACCGATCCTTTGCCCCATCTCGACCCCCTTCCGTCTCCGGCAGCCCCTAGTTCCTCCTGATGCAGCTCGGCCCCCCCGGAGCCAACGCGGAACATAGGGAATGTCCATGTACTTGTCAAGGTACTGCCACAACGCGGCAAACGAGGGGCCGCGGGTTGGCCGCGGCCCCTCGCCGTCACGTCAGTCTCCAGCTCAGCTAGAGAGCTGCGGTCCGTTGGGACCTACGCGACTGTCGCGTCCCATTTGATCCCGGTGTGGGTCGTGTTTCCGTCGACCTCACCTGTCGCTACAGCGTTGCCGGTGTAGACGCCGTTTTGCTTCTCGCCTTGTTCTTTGCAGCCGCTTCCTTGCGCGGTGTATGTGATTCCTTGGACATTGGCTTCAACTGTGATTTCTTCTGTCGTCCCGGTTCCTATATTTTTGTACGTAACTAGACTGCGGGGTCCTTGTGCGGGAATTTTGACCAGACATTTGATCCCGATGAAACTACCTTCGAATTCGATTTCTTTGCCAGCCGGGCACTGGATGTGAACTTGGTTGTTCGCTGTGAACAGGTAGTCACAGCCGTTCATTTTGACTTGCACTTTGACGCCGAAAGTGCATGCGCCGTAGCCAACCTCGCCTGCTTTGGCTGTGGTTTCTTTCGGCTGGAATGTGACTTCTTGGACTTCTTGGTTTGACGTTGTCGCTTCGAACCTTGCTTCTTTGCAGGTGATTTGCTGCCCGCCGGCTTGGAATAGCTGGTTGTTCTCCTGCTCGGCTGTCAGCGTCGTGTTAGTTGATTTCGATGTGAATGTCGCCGGCGTGTGCGCGGCGGCCACGGAGGCCCACAGCGCGCTCACCGCGAGCACCGCCATCACCGCGAGCCCGAGGACCCTGAGATTGCGAATCATTGCTTCGCTCCTTTTGGTTGTTTGCCCGGCGTTCTGGACGCCCCATAAGCGCCCGCCCCTCCGGGCGAGAACGGCTAAACCTAAAAGAGCCCTGAGCGGTGGTCAAGATTTCGAGACAACCGAGTCGTTCCCCGAGGCTTCAAGCAGGCAGGAGCATGAAAACTCCCTGGAAGTTCCGGCCGACCGATCCTCGCGCGCGCGATTGTGGCGCGGTGTATCAGTTGGCGCTCCAAGCGTTCTAGGGGACTGAGGAACTAAAGTTTTTCAACTATTCAGATACGATGAAGACGTGAAGAGGTCTGTCCATCATGGGGTCCTCGCCGCAGCCGCAGCCGCAGCCGCAGCCGCAGTGCTGTGCGTGGCTTTCGGCGGCTGTGGCGACAGCTCGCCTGCGAGCGCAGGCGAGGGTGAGCAGCAGGCCCTCGCCAGATACCGATCTTTTCTCGCCGAACACGCTTCGGCATTCACCGCGGCTGTTGAGGAACTTCTAGGGCCGATCCGCACTCACAAGGTGCCGCGGTCGGAGTCTCTATATGTCATCAGTCGGGTCCCATTCGGGGCAATCGAGCCTGTGGCAGCGTCTTTCTCCGACCTTGATCTCAGGATCACTGCTCAGTTCCGCCGCATCGAAAGAGGTCTCTGGCTCGAAGAAACGACCGATGGCCTGAAGCCCTTCGCGAGAGGATTGCGCGCGAGCTCCGAAGCCCTGCGACGCATGATCGGGCCCGTGCCGCCGCGACCAAAGCAGATTGTCACCGACATTGAGCGTTCGCTTCGCCAGATTTCGACGGTGAAGATAGTTGGCAGAGGACAGCCCTACGCGGATGCCGACCTGGTTGACGTCGCTGCCAACATCGAAGGGGCGGCGGCGGCCTTTGTCGCGCTCAAACCGCTTTTAGTCGAAGAAGGTCAGGGCTTAGGGCGGATCGAAGGTCGGTTCCGTAGGTTGTTTGTAACCCTCAAGCAATACGGCATGCTCGCCCGCGAGCCCCGCCAGTATCGACCAAAAGCAGCTGGCGCCATCTTTTCGAAGTACTCCGAACTCTCACAAGCCGAAGTCGATGCGTTGGCGGGCGAGATCGAGGCGCTGGATGCGCAACTCTCCGACGGCTTGGCACCGGTGGTGCGGAGTCAGAGTTCCCAGTAGTGGCCTGAAGGGACCCGCGGGGGGGATCGCCACTGCGCGCGTCTAAGATCGCGTAATGGCTGATGGGCGCCCGCCGGGCGGTGGAGAGAAAGCAACGAACTGGCGTGGTTGGGCAGTGAGTGTGCTCATCGCCTTGGTGGTAGTCGTTGCACTGCAGAACTCGCAGGATGTGCGGATCGATGTCCTCTTCGTGACCGTGGATGCACCGCTGATCGTGACGTTGCTGGTGGCGGTGGCGATCGGGGCGCTGATCGGCTACGTGGCGCCGGTGGTGCGGCGTCACCGGCGCGAGGAGCGTCGCTCGCGCGGGTAGGTCGCCCTGGCCGGCGGCCTGACCCGGCGCCAGCCGGTGAAGGGCTACGCGAGAGCCGGCGCGGCGCGCTCCGCCCACGGCCGCGCCTCCTCCAGCTGCGCGGCGATGCGGAGCAGGCCCGCCTCGTCGAAGGGGCCGCCGGTGAGCATGACGCCGACCGGGATGCCGTCCTCGGTCCAGTGCAGCGGCAGTGAGATCGCGGGCTGGCCGGTGACGTTGCTGAACGCCGTGAAGGAGACCGAGCCGACGACCTCGGGCACGGGCTGGTCGGGGGCGGCGTGCTGGGCGGCGAGGATCGAGCCCGCGGACGGGGGCAGGATGGCGGAGGTCGGCGTCAGCAGCAGGTCGAAGTCGCGGCCCCAGCGGGCGACCTGCTCGCGGGAGAGCTTCTCCAGCGTCTGCGCCGCGAGGACGAAGTCGAAGGCGCTGAGCTGGGTGGTCGCCACCTGGTGGGAGTGGCGGATGTGGGGCTCGGCCTTCTCCCAGTCGATGCCGGGGTAGTCGGCCAGGCCGGCGGCGGTCATCACGACGAAGAACGGGATCAGCTCTTCGGAGACCGTCGGCACGTCGACCTCGAAGACCTCGTGCCCGAGCTCCTCCAGCAGGCCCGCCGCCTCCCGGGCGCGGTCGAGCAGGCGGGGTCGGTGGGGATGCCGAGCGGCGCCTCGGCCATCAGCCCGACCCGCAGCTCTGCGCCCGGCGCGGCACGCGCCCGCGGCTGGACTTCAGCCCGACCAGGCGCAGTAGGCGGCGGGATGCGGATCGAGCCGCCGCCGACGGGCGGCACCACCAGTTCGATCATCCGCGCCGTGAAGTTCAAGCTCGCCAAAAAAAACCGCTAGCCGATCCCGTGGGCCTCCCTCATCGCGCCCGGCGAGCCCCCGCGCAGCGGCTAAGGTCGAGGCGACCGTTACCCCAGTGGAGGAGGTACGTCCGCGGGCATCGCGGAGCCGGTCAGGATGAACTGCCCCGGCACTCCGCGGTCATCGACCGCGCGGCGAACGTGGTTCCAGATCGCCGGCTCGACCTGCCACTCGTCGATCAGGCGAGGCGTCTCGCCTTCGAGGACGAGCGCCGGGTTCACGTCCACGGCTCGTCTCATGTTGTCGTCGGTGTCGAGCAGCGCCTCGCTGGCGGCGACGTTCCGTGCGGTTTCCGTCTTGCCGCAGGCTCGTGGGCCTTCGATCACGACCGCACCGACCCCGGCGAGGCGCTCCTCGAGCTCCGCGTCAGCGATTCGAGGCAAATAGCTCATTTTTCAATCGGAAGAATATAAGGATTTCAACCATGGAAATATAAGAGTTTAAACCATGGAAATATTGGGACTTCAACCAGGAAAATATTGAGACGGTCGTCCCGGCGCGGCTAGGTGTCCTACCCACGGACGTTGTGAACGCGGCTGATCGGCGGCCGGTCTCCCAGTGAGCTGTGTGGGCGACGTCGGTTGTAGTAGCGCAGGAAGGATGCCAGGGCCCTGGTGCGCTCGGCGGAGTTGGGCCAGGAGTGGGCGTAAGCCCACTCCCTCTTCAGGGTCTGGATGAATCTCTCCACCTTGCCGTTCCAGCGCGGCGTGTAGGGCGGGATCAGGATGTGGCGGGCGCCGTGGTGCTCAAGGATCTCCCGGAAGGCGTTGGACCTTCGATAGGCGAGGGCGTTGTCGCTCATCACAGCCTCGGGCGCCTTCAGGCCGAGGAAGGCGAAGTGCTCGATCGCCCGCCCCAGCACTGCCGCCGCGGTGTCGCCGCCCTGGTCTGGGTGCTGCTCGACGTAGGCGTAGCGGGAGTGGTCGTCGACCACGCAATGCAGGTAGACGTAGCCGACTGCGGCCCGCTTCTCGGCGCCGGTCAGGTCGCGGACTCCGGTGACGGCATGCCCGGGGCGATTGAAGCGCGCCAGGCGCGCGATGTCGACGTGCAGCAGCGCTCCCGGCCGAGACCACTCATAGCGGCGGTAGGTCTCCCTGGCGCCCTTGCGCCGCTGGGAGAGGCCGTGGCGGTGGAGCACCTTCCAGATCGTCGAGCGAGCTCGGCGACAGATTCCCGCCAGTCGACCAGGACCGAGGTTGGTCTGTCTGCGTGCCCGCAGGATCGGCTCCTCCTCGGTTGCGCTGAGGCGCCGCGGTTGGCGGTGGGGCCTTGAGGAGCGATCCGCCAGCCAGGCGCCCGAGAGGCGCTCTGCCGCGCTCGCCAATCGCCAGCGGTGCCACCAGCGGTGGGCTGTCGCCGGCGCCACGCAGAAGGCGGCAGCTGCCGCCTTCTGCGTCATCCCCGACTCGATCGCTTTAACCAGCGCGAGCCTTCCCGCCGGTCCGAGAGCAGCGTTAGCGTGAACCTTCATCCGGGTCCTCCTTGGCTTGGGCGTCAGAACCACAAGCCTCTTGGAGGGCCCGGATGCCTCTCAGGCGTTCACAACGTGTGTGGGCGGGACAACTAGGGACCGGTTTCGACCCGGGGGCCGAGCGAGCGCCAGGCGCGCTCGGCGTCGGCGAGGGCGAGGCGGATGCCGCGGTCGCCGGCGGCGATCTCGATCGACTCGCCGCCGACCTCGCCGAGCGGGACGGCTCCGAGCGCCTCCAGGGTGGCGCGATCGCCGCTGAGCAGGAAGCCGCCGACGCCCTCGCCGAACAGGGCCTCCTCGGGGGAGCAGCCGCGCTCGCGCAGCGGCTGGACGTCGACGCGGGCGCCGAGGCCGGCGCCGATCGCGCACTCGGCCAGGGCGCAGGCGAGCCCGCCGTCGCTGATGTCGTGGGCGGAGGAGAGTCGGGCCGCCCTGACCGCGTCGCGGACGGTCGCGCAGGCGGCGGCGACCGCCGCAAGGTCGGGCTGGGGCAGCCCCATGTCCAGCTCGCCACGCAGCTTCGCCAGCTCCGAGCCGGCGAGGTTGGGCTCGAAGGGGCCGAGCAGGGCGATCGCGTCGCCCTCGCGGGCGAAGGCGCTGCCGGAGACCCGCGCCGGGTCGGGCAGCTCGCCGACCATCCCCACCACCGGCGTCGGGTAGATCGGCCCTTCTGGACCCTCGTTGTAGAGGGAGACGTTGCCGCCGACCACCGGCACGCCGAGCGCCGTGCAGGCGTCGGCGAGGCCGGCGACCGCGCGGTCGAGCTGCCAGGCGGGCGTCGGCTTCTCGGGGTTGCCGAAGTTGAGGCAGTTGGTCAGGCCGAGCGGCTCGGCGCCGACGCAGGCCAGGTTCTGCGCGCACTCCAGCACCGCCTCGACCGTCCCCGCGTAGGGGTCGCAGGCGACTCGCCGACCGTTGCCGTCGATCGAGACGGCGATCGCGTTGCCGGCCTCTGGCAGCGCCAGCACGGCGGCGTCGGCGGACTCGGGCCGGCGGACGGTGCGCGAGCCGACCACCGAGTCGTACTGCTCGAAGGCCCAGCGCTTGGAGGCGACGCTGGGGGAGGCGAGCAGGGCCAGCAGCTCCTCTTCGGGCGGGATCCCGGCGACGAGCGTCGCCCGGTTGCCGTAGATCCAGCCCGCCGGCGCCGCCGGGCTGAGGTCGTAGAGCGGGCAGCCGTCGACCAGGGCCTCGACCGGCATGTCGCCGAGGACCTCCTCGCCGCGCAGGACCCGCACCCGGCCGCTGTCGGTGACGGCGCCGATCGGCGCCGAGCCGGTCTGCCACTTCTCGCAGATCGCCGCCACCTCAGCCACCCGCGCTGGCTCGACCACCGCCAGCATCCGCTCCTGGGACTCGGAGACCATGATCTCGAAGGGCTCCATGTCGGCCTCGCGCAGCGGCACCCGGGCGACGTCGATGTCGATCCCGACCTTCCCCGACGCCGCCATCTCCCCCGCCGAGGAGGTGAGGCCGGCCGCGCCCAGGTCCTGAAGGGAGACCAGCAGCCCCCGCTCCAGCAGCTCCAGGCAGCACTCGAGCAGCTTCGACTCCTCGAAGGGGTCGCCGATCTGCACCGTCGGCCGCTTCGCCTCGTCGCCGTCGCCGAGCTCGGCGGAGGCCAGGACCGAGGCGCCGCCGATCCCGTCGCGCCCGGTCGAGGCGCCCATCAGCACGACCGCGTTGCCGACCCCGGCGGCGGCGGCGCGGACCATCTCCGAGGTCCTCGCCAGCCCCACGCACATCGCGTTGACCAGGCAGTTGTGCTCGTAGGGCGTCTCGAAGTAGATCTCGCCGCCGACCGTGGCGACCCCGATCGAGTTGCCGTAGTGGCCGATCCCGCGCACGGCGCCGTCGAGCAGGTGGCGCGAGCGCACCGAGTCCAGCTCGCCGAAGCGCAGCGAGTCGAGGATCGCGATCGGCCGGGCGCCGAGGGCGAAGACATCGCGCAGGATGCCGCCGACCCCGGTCGCCGCCCCCTGGAAGGGCTCGACCGCGCTGGGGTGGTTGTGGGACTCGACCTTGAAGGCGACCGCGTGGCCGTTGCCGACGTCGACGGCGCCGGCGTTCTCGCCCGGCCCCATCACCACCCGCTCGCCCTCGGTCGGCAGCCGCCGCAGCAGCTTGCGCGAGTGCTTGTAGGCGCAGTGCTCGGACCACAGCAGGCTGAACATCGCCAGCTCGACGTCGTTGGGCTCGCGCCCGAGCTTCTCCACGATCAGCTCGAACTCGGAGTCGGTCAGGCCGAGGTCGCGGTGCCTGGCGGCGCCGACGGTCACGCCGCGAACCTCGCCATTGCCTCGAAGACGCGCAGGCCGTCGGTCGATCCGTCCAGCGGGTCGACCGCGTGCTCGGGATGGGGCATCAGGCCAAGCACGTTGCCGGCCTCGTTGGCGACCCCGGCGATGTCGCGCGCCGAGCCGTTGGGATTGTGGTCGGGCGCGTAGCGGTAGGCGACCTGGCCGTTGGCCTCGATCCGGTCGAGCAGGTCGGCCGGCGCGTAGTAGCACCCTTCGCCGTGCTTGGCCGGGATCGAGAGCCGCTCCCCGTCGGCAATCAGCTCGACCTGGCGGCAGACGAAGCGGAGGTTCTCGTTGCGCAGAAGGGCGCCGGGGAGAAGGCCGGCCTCGCAGAGGACCTGGAAGCCGTTGCAGATCCCCAGCACCGGCCCGCCCGCGGCGGCCAGCTCGGCGACCGCCTCCATCGCCGGAGAGAAGCGGGCGATCGCCCCCGCCCGCAGGTAGTCGCCGTAGGAGAAGCCGCCGGGGACGACGACGCCGTCGACGTCGCCGAGGTCGCGCTCCTCGTGCCAGACCAGCCGCGCCTCGCCGCTGGCGAGGGTGCAGGCGCGCAGCGCGTCGCGCTCGTCGCAGGACCCGGGGAACTGGAGGACTCCCCAGATCACAGGGTCTGGATCTCGTAGTCCTCGATCAGGGGGTTGGCGAGCAGCTTCTCGCAGAGGTCTCCGAGGCGCTCGGGGTCCTCGGCCTCGAGCTCGACCATGCGCCCGATCCGCACCCCCTCGATCCCCTCGAAGCCGAGCGCCGGCAGCGCCCGCTCGACCGCCTTGCCCTGGGGGTCGAGGATCCCCGCCTTGGGCCGGATCAGCACCCGCGCCCTCACCGCCAGAACGACCTCTCGGTGATCCGCTCGTAGGCCTCGACGTATTTGCCCCGCGTCTGCTCGATCACGTCGGGCGGCAGCTCGGGGGCGGGCGGGGTGCGGTCCCAGCCGCTCTCGGTCGCCCAGTCGCGGACGAACTGCTTGTCGAAGGAGGGCGGGGTGGCGCCGGGCCGGTAGCGGTCGGCCGGCCAGAATCGGGAGGAGTCGGGGGTGAGGACCTCGTCGGCGAGGACGATCTCGGCGCCGGCGTGGCGGCCGAACTCGAACTTGGTGTCGGCGAGGACGATCCCCCGCCGGGCCGCGTGTTCGGCGCCGCGCGAGTAGACCTCGATCGAGACCCGCCGCAGCTCCTCCATCAGCGCCCGGTCGCCGACCAGCTCCGCCGCCCGCTCGAAGTCGACGTTCTCGTCGTGCTCGCCGATCTCGGCCTTGGTCGCCGGCGTGAAGATCGGCCGCGGCAGCTTGTCGGACTCCAGCAGGCCGGCCGGCAGCTCGATCCCGCAGACGGCGCCGCTCTCGCGGTATTCCTTCCAGCCCGAGCCCGAGAGGTAGCCGCGCACCACGCACTCCACCGGGTACATCTCCAGCCGCCGCACCCGCATCGCCCGTTCGCTCACCTCCTCCGGCACGTCGTCGGAGAGGAAGTGGTTGGGGACGATGTCCCCGGTCAGCTCAAACCAGAATTCCGACATCCGGTTCAAGACCTTCCCCTTGTCCGGTATCGGCGTCGGCATCACGACGTCATAGATCGAGATCCGGTCCGAGGCGACCATCAACAGGTCGTCGTCCCAGGCATAGATCTCACGGACCTTTCCGGAGGACACCAGCTTCAAATCTGAGACCACGGTTGGCACCTTCTCGATGCTAGCTGCCAGGGAGGCGGGGAGAGGAGTCGGGTGCCCCCTGTTCAGGAGGCTTTGGGAGCGGCTACATCCCGACCCTGCACGCGTGCAAGCCGTACGGTCTCCTGAACAGGGGGCACCCGACTCCTCCCGGGTACTCCCCGGTCTGCGAAGCTGTGGACGGATGTTGCCGCCGGAACCCAAGAGCTCGCCGCTGGTTCAGACGCTGAAGTGGGCGTTTCGGCCGCTGCCCTTCATGCAGGAATGCCGCGAGAAGTACGGGGATTCGTTCAGCGTCAAGTTCCTCGGGTTCGAGCGGCCGATGGTGATGATCTCGGATCCCGCCGCGGTCAAGGCTCTATATACGGAGCGGGCGCATGGGTTGCCGCCGGGGCGGAACATCGTGCTGGAGCCGGTGCTGGGATCGAGGTCGGTGCTGCTGCTGGAGGGGGCCGAGCATCTCGCCCGGCGCAAGGTGATGCTGCCGCCTTTCCACGGCGAGCGGATGCGCTCCTACGAATCGGCGGTCGATGAGATCGTCGCCGCCGAGATCGACTCCTGGCCGCTTCAGAGTGAGTTCCCGATCCACTCGCGGATGCAGGCGATCACCCTCGAGGTGATCCTGCGGGTCGTCTTCGGCGTCTCCGAAGGGCCGCGGCTGGAGCGGCTGCGCGGGATGCTCGGTCAGGTGCTTCAGGAAACGGCCTCACCACGGGCGCAGCTGGTCGGCCTCGCCACCCGCCGCTTCGGCGGCCGCGGGCCGTGGGCGCGCTTCGAGGGCCAGCTCAGGGAGGTCGACGAGCTGCTCTACGCGGAGATCGCCGAGCACCGCTCCAAGCCCGACCTCGAGCAGCGCGAGGACGTCCTCTCGATGCTGATGGTCGCCCGCTTCGAGGACGGGGAGGGGATGAGCGACACCGAGCTGCGCGACCAGCTGATGACCCTGCTCCTCGCCGGCCACGAGACGACGGCGACCGGCCTCGCCTGGACTTTCGACCTGCTGCTGCGCCACCGCCCCGCCCTGGAGCGGCTGCGCGAGTCGCTGGCGGCGGGGGAGGAGGAGTACCTGCGGGCGACGATCTCCGAGTCGCTGCGCCTGCGCCCGGTCGTTCCCCTCGCCGGCCGCCGGCTGGCCAAGGAGCTGGTCGCCGACGGGCTGACCCTGCCCGCCGGAACCGACGTCACCCCGGCGATCTGGCTCACCCACACGCGCGCCGACGCCTATCCCCAGCCGTTCGCCTTCAGGCCCGAGCGCTTCCTCGGCGAAGGCCCGGACACCTACGCCTGGATCCCCTTCGGCGGCGGCGTGCGGCGCTGTCTCGGCGCCTCCTTCGCCGAGTTCGAGATGCGGATCGTGCTGCGCGAGGTCCTCACCCGCTGCGAGCTGCGCAAGGCAAACCCGGCGCCGGAGAAGACCGGCCGCCGCAACATCACCCTCTCGCCGCGCGACGGCACCCCGGTGGTCGTGACCGCGCGCCGCCCGGCGCGCGAGCGCGATCTCGCCGCGGTTTGACGCTTTCGTAGCTCTTTCGGCGCAGAGATCTTCGTTTCTGCGCGCCACGCATATGAGGCCTTCTGTCTACAGTATCGTCATCATGGAGGCGATGAGGCAGAGCTGGACCGACGACAGGCTCGACCACCTGAACGAACGGGTGGTGGATCTGAGCGATCGCGTGGACGAAGGGTTCGCGCAGGTCGACGAGCGCTTCGCGCGGATGGACCGCCAGCTGGAGGAACGCTTCGCCCAGATCGACGAGCGCTTCGCCCAGGTCGACGAACGGTTCGACCGGGTCGACAAGCGCTTCGCTCAGGTTGACAAGCGCTTCGACCGGATCGATGAACGGTTCGCCCAGGTCGACAAGAGGCTTGCCCAGATCGACGGGCAGCTCGCCGTCTTCGACGAGCGCTTCAAGAGCGTCGAGCACCGCCTCAAGCTCGTCGAGGACGGGATCGTCCGCATCAACGACCGCCTCGATTCGATGCAGCGGATGATGCTTCAGATGGGTGGGGTCTTCGGCACGCTGATCGTCGCCTGCGCCGGCCTCCTCGCCATGCACTGAGGGCGAGGGAGGCGGGGCGGCTCGCTAGGCACCGGACTTCGCCGGCGAGCTCGGGTGTTCCTTCGCCCAACGGGCGATCGCGCCGGAGCCGGAGATCACCTCGCCGTCGTCGAGGACGAGGATCGGCACCTCGTTGGTCCCGCTCAGCTTCTTGACCTCGGCACGCTCCTCGCCGCGGCTGCCCCAGGTCCAGGGCATCAACCGGTAGCCGCCGACCGTCTTCAGCTCGTACTCGTACCCGGCCTGGTCGAGCGCCTTGCCCGCCTTCCCGCAGGGGTGGGCAAAGGCCGGCCCATGGGTCTTCTGTCCGCAGGTGTAGAGGATCACAGCGGCGAAGCCTAGTGACTCGGGCGATCTGGTCGAGTGCGGGAGCGATTGCTCGACAGAGTGCTACATTTGTAGCACTATCGTAGAAGTCGCTTCGAGAGAGCTGAGGAACGACACCGCCGGAGTGTTGCGGAAGGTCGAAGGCGGCGAGACCGTTGTGATCACCCGCCGCGGCAGGCCCGTCGCGGACCTGGTGCCACACCGCGGCGAGCCGCGGTGGATCACGCGCTCGGATTTGCTGGAGGTCCTCCGAACCAAATCCGCCGACCCGGGGCTGCGTACCGATCTCGAACGACTGGCTGGCGATACGACCGACGATCTGGGGCCGATCCGTTGAGCGCCTCGCCCCCCGCGCGGGGCCTGCTCGACACCTCCGTCTTCATAGCGACCGAGACGGGGCGGCCCATTCGAGAGGACCAGGTGCCCGCCGCGGCCGCGATCTCGGTCATCACCACCGCCGAGCTGCGCGCCGGCGTGCTTGCCGCCCCCGACATCGCCACGCGGGATCGCCGCATGGGCACCCTCGAAGCGGCGCTGGGGATCGCCGTTCTGCCCGTCACCGAGTCCGTCGGCCGGGCCTGGGCCCAGATGCGCGCGTATCTGGCCGCGGCGGGTCGCGGAGTCAACGCCAACGACCTCTGGATCGCCGCGACCGCCGCCGCCAACGAGCTTCCGGTGGTCACCCAGGACGCCGACTTCGACGCCCTCTCCGGAGTCGCGGGGCTCACCGTCGTCAACGTCTAGGCGGCACGCAGCGCTTCCAGGCGCTCGAAGATCTCCGGCAGGTGGGTTAGGTAGGCGCCGTAGTCGAAGACCGCGTCGAGGTCGAGGTCGGGGGCGGCCTCGCCGAGAAGGTCGCGGAACTCGGTGCCGGTGTCCCAGGCGCGCTGGGCGTTCTCCTGGACGACACGGTAGGCGTCGTCGCGGCTCATCCCCGACTCGACCAGCGCGGTCAGCGCCCGCTGGCTGAAGAGGGCGCCGTGGGTGAGGCGAGGTTCTCGCGCATCCGCTCGGCGTGGACCGTCATCCCGGCGGCGACGCCGGTCGCCAGGTCCTGCATGTAGTCGAGCAGGATCGTCGCGTCGGGCAGGATCACCCGCTCGGCGCCGGAGTGGGAGATGTCGCGCTCGTGCCAGAGCGCGACGTTCTCGATCCCGGTCTGGGCGTAGCCGCGCAGCACCCGGGCGAGGCCGGTGATCCGCTCGGTGCGGATCGGGTTGCGCTTGTGCGGCATCGCCGAGGAGCCCTTCTGGCCGGCGGCGAACGGCTCCTCGACCTCGCGCACCTCGGTCCGCTGAAGGTTGCGGACCTCGGTCGCGAAGCGCTCCAGCCCGGCGCCGGCGACCGCGATCGCCGCGGTGAGGACGGCGTGGCGGTCGCGCGGCACCACCTGCGTGGCCACGTCCTCGCGCCGCAGGCCGAGCCGCTCCATCACCCGCGCCTCGACCGTGGGCGGGATCGAGGCGTAGGTCCCGACCGCCCCGGAGAGCTTGCCGACGGCGAGCTGCTCGAAGGCCGCGGTGAGGCGGGCGAGATTGCGGTCGGCCTCGAAGGCGAAGCCGGCCAGCCGCAGGCCGAAGGTGGTCGGCTCGGCGTGGACGCCGTGGGTGCGGCCGACGCAGAGGGTGTCGCGGTGCTCCAGCGCCCGTTCGACCAGGGCGTCGCGGTAGACGCCGGCACCGGCGAGGACGATCTCGCCGGCCTGGCGCAGCTGGAGCGCCAGCGCCGTGTCGAGCACGTCGGAGGAGGTGAGCCCGTAGTGGACCCAGCGCCCGTGCTCGCCGACCGCGGCGGCGACGACGTCGACGAAGGCGGCGACGTCGTGGTCGGTGACCCGCTCGCGCTCTCGCACCGCCTCGACCGTGAAGGCCGCCTTCGCCCGCGCCGCCTCGGCCGCCTCACGCGGCACCACCCCCTCCTCGGCCCAGGCCTCGGTCGCGGCAAGCTCGACCTCCAGCCAGCACTCCAGCTTGCGCTGCGCGGACCAGACCTCGCCGATCTCCGGGCGGGTGTAGCGGGGGATCATCAGCAGTTGATGATTCTCGCCGCCAGCACCCCGGCGTTCTTGGCGCCGTCGATCGCGACGCAGGCGACCGGGATCCCCGGCGGCATCTGCACCGCCGAGAGCAGGGCGTCGAGCCCGCCGAGCGCCTTGCCGAGGATCGGCACGCCGATCACCGGCAGGTCGGTGTGGGCGGCGGCGACGCCGGGCAGCGCCGCCGACATCCCGGCGCCGGCGATGATCACCCGCAGCCCCCGCATGCGCGCGTTCTGGCAGTACTCGCGCACCGCCTCGGGGTCGCGGTGGGCGCTCATCACCCGCACCTCGTAGCGGATGCCGGCGTCGTGCAGAGCCGCGCCGGCGGGCTGCATCTTCGGCTTGTCGTTCTTCGAGCCCATGATGATCCCGACCAGCGGCTCGTCGACGTCGATTTCCTCGAAGGCCTCCTCGACTGCCGGCATCGTGGTCGGCTCGCACCGATCCGGCCGAGCCGGTCGGCTGGGGCTCTTCGGAGATCTCGCTCATCTCTTCCTCTCTGGACTTAGCTGGGGACGCGCTCGACGGCGCGGGCGGCGATGTCGGTGCGGATCTGCATTCCCTCGAAGGAGATCCGGCCCGCCGCATCGTATGCGCGATCGCGTGCCTCGGCCGGGCTGGCGCCGAGGCCGGTCACGTTGAGGACGCGGCCGCCGGCGGTGACGAGCTCGCCGTCGCGCCGGGCCGTCCCGGCGTGGGTCACCTCGGCCAGCTCGGCGGCCTCGGCGACGCCGTGGATCACGTCGCCCCTTCGAGGAGGACTCGGGGTAGCCGGCGGAGGCCAGCACCAGGGTCACCGCCCAGCCGGAGTCGAACTCGGCCGCGACGCCGGCCAGGCCGCCGGGCTCGCGGGCGGCGAGGAACAGGTCGACCAGGTCCGAGCGCATCCGCGGCAGCACCGCCTGCGTCTCGGGGTCGCCGAAGCGGGCGTTGAACTCGAGCACCCTGGGGCCCCTCGGCGCCGATCATCAGGCCGGCGTACAGCACCCCGTGGAAGGGGACGCCGCGCCGCGCCATCGCCGCGACGCCGGCCGGTGGACGATGTCGACGATCTCCTCCACCTCGGCCGGCCCGAAGCCCGGCACCGGCGAGTAGCTGCCCATGCCGCCGGTGTTCGGCCCCTCGTCGCCGTCGAAGATCCGCTTGTAGTCCTGGGCCGGGGCCAGCGGCACCACGTTCTCGCCGTCGCAGAGCGCCAGCAGCGAGAGCTCCTCGCCCTCGAGGAACTCCTCCAGCACGACGGCCATCTCGCCGAAGCGGCGCTCGGTGAAGAAGACGTCGATCGCGGCCCGCGCCTCGGCTTCGTCGGCGCAGACGATCACCCCCTTGCCGGCCGCCAGCCCGTCGGCCTTCAGCACCGGCGGGATAGGAGGCGCGGGCGATGCTGCTCGAGGGCCTCGCTCGCGGCTGCGCAGCAGGACGTGGGAGGCGGTCGGCACGCCGGCCTCCCGCATCAGCTCCTTGGCGAACGCCTTCGAGCCCTCCAGCTCGGCCGCCGCCGCGCTGGGGCCGAAGGCGGGCACCCCAGCCTCGCTCGAGCGCGTCGACGACGCCGGCGACCAGCGCCGCCTCGGGCCCGATCGCGACCAGGTCGACCGCGCCGCTCCTCGGCGGCGGCGACGATCGCCTCGACGTCGTCGCCGCGACGTCGGGCAGGCACTCGGCGTCCTCGGCGATGCCGGCGTTGCCGGGGGCGCAGAGCAGCTCGGGGAGCGTGGCGGAGCGGGCAAGCGCCCGCACCATCGCGTGCTCGCGCCCGCCCCCGCCGACGACCAGGACCCTCAATTCAGAACCTTCAACGCGGGATCAGAGCGACCCGGCCAGCTCGTCGGCCGGGATAGCGCTCAACGTCTGGCTGGTCATCGTCCCGCGCGAGCCCAGCTCGACCGAGACCTTGGCCATCGTCTTCTCGTCGGGGGCCTCGACCACGGTGACGAAGTCGTACTGGCCGAGCGTCGCGTACTGCGCCAGGACCTTGGCGCCGATCTGCTCGACCTCCTTGTTCACCTCGGCGACGCGTCGCCGGATTGTTCTTAAGCGTCCGCACTCCCTCAGCGGTCAAATTAGTGAGCATCACGTAAGTCGGCATGGCCCGCTCCTCTCAAGGTCTAGATGAGCACGTAGGAGGGAGCCACCGTCACCCGCTAACGGGACCTCAGTAGCCGGTCGGATGCCGCACCACGAAGCCTTCCGGATAAGGAGGCTCGGGGTGCCAGCGGGGGCCGGTGCCCTGGGCGTCGCCGACGGTGTCCCAGCGCAGGCCGGCGATCACCGCGTAGGTGTGGGTGGGGCTGGCGTAGATCGTGATCCAGCTGGCCCGGGCCCGGTTCCCCGTAGCTCTCCAGCGGCCCGAGGTGAGCGGGGTGTCGAGCAGGCCGGCGCCGTAGAGGGCGAAGCTGACGGCGCCCGAGCAGTCATAGCCGGGGGAGTACCAGGATCCGTGGCCACCGCCCCAGATATACGGGGTGGTCGAGATCGAGTTGGCCGCCATGATCGCCGCCTTCACCGCCGGCGGCGCGCTGCGCGGGGCGCTGGCGATCGTTGTCGATCAGCACCGCGTCGGGGCCGGGCGTCTCGAATTCGGTCGCCAGCGGGGCCACCCTCCAGTCGACGTAGCTGACCTTGCAGCCGCCTTCGATCTCCTCGGCCTCCTGAAGCACCGCCTGCACGTACCACTCGGCCTGGTTGTGGGTGAAGACGCCGGCGCGGAGGCTGTCCGCGCGACCAGATCAGCCGCGCCAGCGTCGCCGCCGAGTCGGCCGGGTCGCCGTGGCGGACGTGGCCGTCGCGGTCGCCGTCGACGCCGTAGTGGCGCCACTCCGTCGCGTCGAGCCCGAGCGGGCCTTCCCGGCGCAGCTGCCGTTTGTCCATCCCGCGGCCGAAGTTCGACTCCAGCCGGGCGACGGCGGCGAGGGCCCAGACCCCGCGCTTGCCGAGTTCGTAGCGGGCGGCGGCGTCCTCGAAGGCGCTCATGTAGTCGGCCGGGATTTCGTCCTTCCAGGTCGGCGCCGGGTCGCAGCGCAGGACTTCGATCTGCGGCCCCAGCCCGGCCGCGGTGAAGGCCGGCCCGCCGACTTCGTCGGCGTAGCAGCCGGCGTTGGCGAGCACCTCGCTGACGTACCAGTCGGCGTGGTTGTAGGCGAAGATCGCGCCGTAGGTGTCGGCGGGCATGCCGTTGGCGCTGAGGTAGCTGGCGGCGGCGAAGATCGCGTCTTCGGGGTTGTAGGGATCCGCGACCCCGTCGCCGTTGGCGTCGACCCCGTAGCCGTCCCAGGTCGACGGCATGAACTGCATCCAGCCGATCGCGCCGGCCGAGGAGACGTTGAGGTTGGTGCCGAAGGCGGTCTCGACCTCGTTGATCCCGGCCAGGATCGCCGGCCCCTCGGGGCCGAGCCCGTAGGTGGCGGCGGCCCGGCGGAACATCGGGACCAGGACCGGCGGCACGCCGGCGGCGGCGCAGCTGGAGGTCGGCAGCGCCGGTATTTCCAGCGCGGTCGAGGGGCTGGCCGGCGGCTGCGCGCCTTCGCCCGCTTCGCCTTCCCCGCCGGGTTCTTCTGCCCCTTCGCTCGATTCTCCATCGGCGCCGGCCGAGACACCGCCGCCGGCGGTCGGGGCCGAGGGCGCGCTCGGCGCCGGCGGGGCCAGCGTCGCGCCCTGTCGCAACGGGGCGGGGGCGGGCGTGGTGCTCGCCGGTTCGCCCGTCCAGGGACCGAAGACGGGGGTGGAGGAGCCCTCGGCCCGGGCAGCGGCGATCGGCGCGGCCAGGGCCGCCGTCGCGGCCGCGGCCGCGGCTACCGCGCGAATCTTCGTGGCGACCTTCATCAGCCGAGGACGTTGACGACTCGCCAGTGGTTGCCCTTGGCCGATTCCAGCTCGAGCCTCAGCTCGCTGGTCACGCCGACCCGCAGGAGGGAGACGCTGACGGGGTAGACGTCGCCGTGCGAGGGCGCGGCGACGACGTTGAGGACCTTGGCCCGCGGCACCGAGACGCCCGAGGGCAGCCGCGGCGGGCGACGCAGCAGAGCATGGGCCAGGGCCGGGGTCGCGGTCTCCCCGAAGGCGCGGCGCACGTCGGCTCCCCCTTCGCCGGTCTCATAGAGGACGAAGGCGTCGGCGAATTCGCGGGCCACCGAGATCGCCGCCGGTCCGGCGGGCGGGCCGGGGGCGACCGTCGAGGTCTGGGCCGTGGAGTCCGAGGCGGTGGAGGAGACCTTTTCGGAGTCGGTGGCGGAGGGCGCCGCGGCGGCATGCGCGGGGGAGGATTCCACCGCCGTCGCGGAGTCGAGCTTGGGGGTGGGCGCTCCCCCGGTGGCTTGGAAGGAGGGAGCGGCGCCGTGCAGGGTCGGGCCGCTGGGCTCGGCGGCGGGCTTGGCCGCGGCGAGCGGCTGCGAGGGCGTCGCCGCCTGCGGCGCCGCATTGCTGGCGCCGTCGGGCGCGACCCAGACCAGAGCGGCGACGCCGGCACCGGCGGCGAGGATCACGACAGCGCCGAAGCCGAGAGCCCGCGCCGGGGCGCCGGTGCGATCGGCGATCGGCCAGATCAGCCAGCGCCGCGCCGTCCAGGCCGCGCGTTCGAGGGGCCAGCGGACGGCGTGGGCCACGGCGCCGGGGGCGCCGGCGGCGGCGAGCCGGACACGGTCCTGGGCCACCCAGGCGGCATCCGCGATCGCCGAGTGCGATGGGATCGCGTCGGCGTCGGCCGGATTCCGGTCCGCGCCCTCTCTGTTCCGCCGTCTGAGCATCTAATCCGTCAAAAGGTTATGTCGGATTCTCCACCATGTTTCTTGAAACCGGATAAAGGGATGCCGGAGCGCACCCCGGCGACCGAAAATCCGAACGGTGGGATTCTCAGGCGGTGGCCGGCTGGGCCGCGCCGGCCTTCTCGAAGCTCAGCTCGCCCTCGGCGGCGTCGATTCCGATCAGGTCGCCTTCGGCGAACTCGCCCTCGAGGATCTTCAGCGCCAGCCTGTCGACGAGCTGTTTCTGGATCACCCGCTTCAGCGGCCGGGCGCCGTAGGTGGGGTCGTAGCCGAGGTTGCCGAGCAGGGTGCGGGCGTCCTCGCTGAGCTCGATCTCGATCCCGCGCTCGCGAACCCGGCCGACCAGCTGGCCCACCTGGAGCTCGACGATGCGGCCGATGTCCTCCTTGGAGAGGCGGTGGAAGATCACCGTGTCGTCGATCCGGTTGAGGAACTCCGGCTTGAAGGTCGCCGCCAGCACCTCTTCGATCTGCTCGCGCATCTTCTCGTCGACCGCCTCGCCGACGATGCGGTCGCTGCCGACGTTGGAGGTCATGATCAGGACGGTGTTGGTGAAGCTGACGGTGCGGCCCTGGCCGTCGGTGAGGCGGCCGTCGTCCATGATCTGAAGCAGGGTGTTGAAGACGTCGGGGTGGGCCTTCTCGATCTCGTCGAGCAGCACCACCGCGTAGGGCCGCCGCCGCACCGCCTCGGTCAGCTGGCCGCCCTCCTCGTAGCCGACGTATCCCGGCGGCGCGCCGATCAGCCTCGCCACGGTGTGCTTCTCCATGTACTCGGACATGTCGAGCCGGACGATCGCCTGCTCGGAGTCGAACATGAACTCCGCCAGCGCCTTCGCCAGCTCGGTCTTGCCGACCCCGGTCGGGCCGAGGAAGAGGAAGGAGCCGATCGGGCGGTTGGGGTCCGAGAGGCCGGCGCGGGAGCGCCGCAGCGCGTTGGAGACGGCGGCGATCGCCTCGTCCTGGCCGATCACCCGCTCGTGCAGGCGGTCCTCCATCTGGATCAACTTCTGCACCTCGCCCTCCATCAGCCGGCTGACCGGGATCCCGGTCCACTTGGCGACCACCTCGGCGACGTCCGCCTCGGTCACCTCCTCGGTCAGCATCGTGCCGCCGCCGGCGTGCAGCTCGGCCAGCCGCTCCTCCTGTTCGGCGACGGTCTTCTCCAGCTCCGGGATCTCGCCGTAGCGCAGCTTCGCGGCGCGCTCCAGGTCGGCGTCGCGCTCGGCCCGCTCGGCCTCCCGGCCCGCCTCCTCCAGCCTCGCCTTCGCCGCCTTGATCGCGTCGATCGCCTCCTTCTCGTTCTGCCAGCGCGCCTTCATCTCGGCCGCGCGCTCGCCCAGCTCCGCCAGCTCGGCCTCGATCGCCTCCAGCCGCGCCCTGGAGGCCTCGTCGCTCTCCCTCTTCAGCGCCTCGCGCTCGATCTCCAGCTGCTGGATGCGGCGCTGCACCTCGTCGATCTCGGTCGGCATCGAGTCGATCTCGATCTTCAGCCGCGAGGCGGCCTCGTCGATCAGGTCGATTGCCTTGTCGGGCAGGAAGCGGTCGGCGATGTAGCGCTCCGAGAGGGTGGCGGCCGCGACGATCGCCGAGTCGGCGATGCGGACGCCGTGGTGGACCTCGTAGCGCTCCTTCAGCCCGCGCAGGATCGCGATCGTGTCGTTGATGTCGGGCTCGCCGACGAGCACCGGCTGGAAGCGCCGCTCCAGCGCCGCGTCCTTCTCGATGTGCTTGCGGTACTCGTCCAGCGTGGTGGCGCCGACCGCGCGCAGCTCGCCGCGGGCCAGCATCGGCTTCAGCAGGTTGGCCGCGTCGACGGCCCCTTCCGCCGCGCCGGCGCCGACGATCGTGTGCAGCTCGTCGAGGAAGAGGACGATCTGCCCCGCCGCCTCCCGCACCTCGGAGAGCACCGCTTTCAGCCGCTCCTCGAACTCGCCGCGGTATTTGGAGCCGGCCAGCAGCGAGCCGATGTCGAGCGCGATCACGCGGCGGTCGCGCAGGCTCTCCGGCACGTCGCCGTCGACGATCCGCTGCGCCAGGCCCTCGACGATCGCGGTCTTGCCGACGCCGGGGTCGCCGATCAGCACCGGGTTGTTCTTGGTGCGGCGGGAGAGGACCTGGATCACGCGGCGGATCTCCTCGTCGCGGCCGATCACCGGGTCGAGCTTGCCCGCCGTCGCGTCGGCGGTCAGGTCGCGGCCGAATTTCTCCAGCGCCTGGACGCTGTCCTCGGGGTTGGGGGAGGTGACCCGGTGCGGTCCGCGCACCTCGGCGATCGCCTGCTCCAGCTCCGCCCGGCCGGGGAGGAGGTCGGCGACGCCGGAGCCGGCGTCGGTCAGCGCCAGCAGGATGTGCTCGGTCGAGATGTACTCGTCGCCGAGCTTCGCCATCTCCTTCTCGGCCCGCTGGAGGGCGCTGACCAGGGTCGAGGACGGCCGTGCCTCGCCAGCCTCGCCGGAGAGCTTGGGCAGCGCCTCGACCGCCTCCCGCGCCCGGGTGGAGATCGCCGCCGGGTCGGCGCCGAGCTTCTGAAGGATCGGCACCACCAGCCCGTCGGCCTGTTCGAGCAGCGCCGACAGCAGGTGGGGGGAGCGACCTCCGAGTTGCGTCCCGCCCGCGCCAGCTGCTGCGCGGCGGCGACCGCTTCCTGGGACTTGACCGTGAATCTGTCCGGCTGCATCAGCTCTCCCTTCCGTTCCAGGCCTTGCGTTCCAGCTCCCGCGCCCGCCGCCGCATCGCCTCCAGCTCGGTGCGCATCTTCTCCACCCGGCGCTCCATCGCCAGCACCATCTCGACTCCCGCCAGGTTGAGGCCCTGCTTCGAGGTCAGGCGCTGGATCCGGCGCAGCAGCTCGACGTCGCTCTGGGAGTAGAGGCGGGTGTTCTTGGGCGAGCGCTTGGGCTGGATCAGGCCGCGCGCCTCGTAGATCCGAAGCGTCTGCGGGTGCATGTGGGCCAGCTCGGCGGCGACCGAGATCATGAAGACGCCGCGTTCGGAGTCGATCGAGCTCTCCCTGCCGCGCCCGGTGCCGGCCGCCATCAGCCGCCCGCCTTTCGCAGCAGCGCCGCCCGCGGGTCGCTGCCGTTGAGCGCCTCGGCCAGCTTCTCGGCCGCCTCGCGCTGCTCCTCGCTCAGCTCGGTGGGGACGTCTATCTCCAGCCGGTAGCGGATGTCGCCGCGGCCCTTGCCCTTCGGCTTCGGCGCGCCCTCGCCGCGCAGCCGCTGGAGGGTGCCGTGCCTGGTCCCCGGCGCCACCTTGATCTTCTTGGTCCCGGCCAGGGTCGGCACCTCGATCGTGCCGCCGCGCAGCGCCTCGGGGATCGAGATCGGCACCGCCACCTCGAGGTTGCCGTCGTCCAGACGCTTGAAGATCGGCGAGGCGGCGACCCGGGTGGTCACGTAGAGGTCGCCCGGCGGGCCGCCGCGGGGGCCGGCCTCGCCCTTGCCGGCGAGGCGGATCCGGGTCCCGTCCCTGACCCCGGCCGGGACGTTGACCTTGTAGCGCTTGGTCTGCTGGGTCAGGCCCGAGCCGCCGCAGGTGGGACAGGGGTCCTCGATCACCTGGCCGACGCCGCCGCACTGCGGGCAGGGCTGGCTGATGGAGAAGAAGCCCTGGCTCTGGGCGTCGATCCCGCGCCCTTCGCAGCGCGGGCAGACGGTCGGCGCGGTGCCCGTTTTGGCGCCGCTGCCGTGGCAGGTCGGGCAGCGTTCGGACTTGGGGACGGTGACGTCGATCTGGGCGCCGTTGACGGCCTGGTCGAAGCTCAGCGGCACCTCCGTCTCGAGGTCGCGGCCGCGGACCTGCTGCGGCTGGGCCCGGCCGCCGCCGCGGCTGAAGATCGAGGAGAAGATGTCGCCGAGGTCGGCGTTGAAGCCGCCGCGCTGGGCGCCGCCGGGGCCGGGGCCGAACGGGCCCTGGCCGCCGCCGAACCCGCCGAAGGCGCCGCCCGCGTCGTAGGCCTTGCGCTTCTCGGGGTCCGAGAGGGTGTCGTAGGCGCCCTGGACCTCCTTGAACTTCTCCTCCGCCGCCGCGTCGTCGGGGTTGCGGTCGGGGTGGTATTTGCGCGCCAGCTTGCGGTAGGCCTTCTTGATCTCCTCCTCGGAGGCCTTCTTGGGGACGCCCAGCGTCTTGTAGAGCTCGTCGGCCACCCGTCTCCTACTCGCTCACGACCACCCGGGCCGGCCGCACCAGCTGCTCGCCGAACCGGTAGCCCTTCTGAAGGACCTCGACCACGGTCCCCGGCTCGACCCCGTCGGCCGCCTGGGTGGAGAGCGCCTCGTGCAGGTTGGGATCGAACTTCTCCCCGGCGGGATCGACAACCTCGATCCCGTTCCGCGTCAGCGTCTCCCGCAGGCTGCGAAAGACCAGCAGCACGCCGTGGGCGAGCCCGTCCTCGGAGTCGCCCTCGGGATCCAACCCGGCGGCCTGAAGCGCCCGCTCCAGGTCGTCGAGCACCGGCACCACCTCCGAAGCCAGCTGAGCCTTGCCGCGCAGCCCAGCCGCCTGAACCTCAGCGCTCATCCGCTTGCGAAAGTTCTCGAAGTCGGCCTTCGTCCTCTTCGCAAGTTCCAGGTACTCGTCCCGCTCCCGATGAGCGTCCGCGAGAAGCGCATCGAAGTCGCTCTCGACCTGTGCCTCGCCGCTGTCTCGGGCCGTGGCATCTGCCGCGGGTGGCGCGGGGAGGGGGTCCTCGCCCGCAGCTCGCGAGGACGAGGGCCCCCTCCCCGGGACAGGACCCGCGGGCCGATCCCCCGGACCCGCGGGCGAGCGCTCCTCGGGCCTCACTTGTCGTCCTCGTCGACCACCTCGGCGTCGACGACCTCCTCCTCGTCGGAGGACTCGCCCTCGGCGGAGGCGCCGTCGGCCGAAGCCTGCTCCTGCGCCGCGGCGTAGATCTGCTCGGAGACCTTGGTCATCGCCGCCGTCAGCGCTTCGGTCTTGGAGTTCAGCTCCTCGACGCCGCCGGAGTCCAGCGACTCGCGCACGCCCTTGATCGCCGCCTCGATCTCCTCCTTGTTGGAGGCATCGACCTTGTCCCCCAGCTCCTCGAGCTGTTTCTCGGACTGGTAGGCGGCGTTCTCGGCGATGTTGCGCGCCTCGGCCAGCTCGCGCTGCTTGCGGTCCTCCTCGGCGTGGGCCTCGGCGTCGGAGACCATGCCCTGGATCTCCTCCTCGGAGAGGCCGGAGCCGGACTTGATCTCGATCTTCTGCTCCTTGCCGGTCCCCTGGTCCTTGGCGGTGACGTTGATGATGCCGTTGGCGTCGATGTCGAAGGTGACCTCGATCTGCGGCATCCCGCGCGGCGCCGGCGGGATCCCGGTGAGCTGGAATTTGCCCAGGCTCTTGTTGCCGCTGGCCATCTCCCGCTCGCCCTGGAGGACGTGGATCTCGACCGAGGGCTGGTTGTCGTCGGCGGTCGAGAAGGTCTCCGACTTCTTCGTCGGGATCGTCGTGTTGCGCTCGATCAGTTTCGTCATCACGCCGCCTTTGGTCTCGATCCCCAGCGTCAGCGGGGTGACGTCGAGCAGCAGCACGTCCTTGACGTCGCCGGCCAGCACCCCGGCCTGGATGCCGGCGCCGACCGCGACCACCTCGTCGGGGTTGACCCCCTGGTGTGGGTCCTTGCCGGTCAGCTCCTTGACCCGGTCGCGCACGGCGGGCATCCGGGTCATGCCGCCGACCAGGACGACGTGGTCGATCGAGGTGTCGGCGTCGTCGAGCGCCCGTTTGACCGGGCCGACGATCCGCTCCAGCAGCTCGGCGGTCAGCTCGTTCAGCTTCGAGCGGCTGAGCTTCAGGTCGAGGTGCTTGGGCTGGCCCTCGACCGCGGTGATGAAGGGCAGGTTGATCTGCGTCTCCTGGGTCGAGGAGAGCTCGATCTTCGCCTTCTCCGCCGCCTCGTAGAGGCGCTGGAGGGAGTTCTTGTCCTGGGAGAGGTCGACTCCCTGGTCGCGCTTGAACTCGGCGACCAGCCACTCGACGATCGCTTTGTCCCAGTTGTCGCCGCCGAGGTGGTTGTCGCCGGCGGTCGCCTTCACCTCGAAGACGCCGTCGCCGATTTCCAGCACCGAGACGTCGAAGGTGCCGCCGCCGAGGTCGAAGACGAGGATCGTGTGGTCGGCCTTCTCTTTGTCGAGGCCGTAGGCGAGCGAGGCCGCGGTCGGCTCGTTGATGATCCGCTTCACCTCCAGCCCGGCGATCTTGCCGGCGTCCTTGGTCGCCTGGCGCTGGTCGTCGTTGAAGTAGGCGGGGACGGTGATCACGGCGCTGTCGACGACTTCGCCGAGCTTCGCTTCGGCGTCGGTCTTCAGCTTCTGGAGGATCATCGCGCTGATCTCGGGGGGGCTGTACTGCTTGTCCCGCACGTCGATGCGGACGTCTCCGTTGGGCCCGGCGACCACCTTGTAGGGCACGATCGTCTCCTCCTCCTTGACTTCGGCCTCCTTGCGGCCCATGAAGCGCTTGATCGAGAAGATCGTGTTCTCCGGATTCATCACCGCCTGGCGCTTGGCCACGGTGCCGACCAGGCGCTCGCCGCCCTCGGTGAAGGCGACCACCGACGGGGTGGTGCGGCCACCCTCGGCGTTCTCCAGAACGGTCGGCTCGCCGCCCTCCATCACGGCGACGCATGAGTTGGTCGTGCCGAGGTCGATCCCGATCGTCTTACCCACTTTTATGCATACCTCCAGGGGTTTCGTAGTACAGGCCTAAGAAATCTAAGTGGGAGTATGTCAGATCAACGCATCAGGTTCAAGCTGCTCCAGAGGCCGGCGTGATCTGAGTCCCAGTAGCCGTTGCTCATCCGGCGCCCGGTGACGCCGGAGGCGATCAGCTTCACCTTCTTCGGCGCGTCGGTCATCACGTGGTCGACCTTGTGGTCGAATTCCGAGGCGCTGCCGCTGGTCAGGCTGAAGTTGGCTTCGTCGATGCAGCAGTTGAGCGGCTCGTAGGTGCTGCGTTCGCGCAGGCCGGCCCTGGTGAGCACGCGGTAGGCCTGCCCGTCGCCGAGCGCGGTTTCGGTCCTGACGTCGGAGTTGAGGTCGCCGACCAGGATCACCGGCAGCCCCCCGGTCGCCGGACCGCCCGGGGCCACCAGTTCGGCCGCCTGCTGGGCGCGGATGCTCGGGTAGATTTCCCGGTTGTCGAAGGACTCCAGGTGGGTGTCGACGAACTTGAACGGCCTGCTGCCGCGGACCTCGGCGACGACGCTGGCCCACCCCCGGTTGACCGTCACTTCGGTCGAGCCGGCGACCTTCTCGACCTGTAGCTGGCCGAAGACGTCGCTTTCGGGGCGGGAGGTCTTCACGTCGGCCCCGACCCGGGCGAGGATCACGTCGCGCATGGTCAGCCGGGCGTTGGTCTCGGCGTTGGCGAGCAGGCCGGTGCCGCCGGGGCCGTCGCCCGGCACGCCGTTGGCGTCGGCGGGCGCCTCGAAGTCGAACTCGGGCTGGACGTTGACCGCCCGGTAGCGCGGCTTGCCCCGGTTGAGCTGGGCCAGCAGCAGCTTCAGGAAGTCGTACTTGACCGTGGTCGCTTCCGGCCTCATCGAGAAGACCGGCCCCAGCGAGGGCGGCGCGGTCCGCCACAGCGCAACCTCCTGCATGCCGACCAGGTCGGGTTCCACCTTGAGGATCTCCTTCGCCAGCCCCTTCGCGCGGACGGGGAAGTTGGTCGCTTCGACCTGGCGCAGGATGCCGCCGTTGGCCTCGATGAAGTCGCTGGTGGAGGTGGCGCTTATCGCCGGCCCCAGGTCGGCGCCGAGGTAGAGGTTGCGGGTCATCACCGTGATCGGCGTGCCGGCGCTCTCCTTGGCGGCGGTGCCGGGGCTGTGCTTGACCTTGGCCTCGGCGGTGGCGGCGAGGGCCAGGCAGGCCAGCGCGGCGAGCGCCAGCAGGCTGGCGACCCTCAGGGTCGGTTCGGATCTGCGCTTCACGTCTCGACTCCTCCTCGTTCTCCGCTCGCCCTGCCCGAGCGTCGGTGAATGGGAGGCACCCCCGCGAACGACTCTAGATGATCAGCCCTCGCCGGCCGTGTTGGCGACGAATTCGGCGACTTCCTTGGTCTGCTGCTTGTTGAGGATGCCGCCCGGCATCCGCCCCGGGGTGGAACTGTCGACGCCGTTTTCGACCGCGCTGAGGACCCGTTTTTCGGTCGACGCGATCGTCGAGGCGGCGGTGGGGCCGCTCGGCGGTCCGTTCGGGGCGAGCAGTTCGTCGAGGTTCGGCGCGTAGTTGCCGTCGGTGCCGGCGGCGTAGAGGGTGTGGCAGGTGCCGCAGTTGGTCTGGAACAGGGACTGGCCTCCCTTGAGGTTGGCCGAGACCTGCTGCGCGCCGGTTTCCGCGTCCCCCTTGGAGCGGAACGCGAGCCAGGGGATGACGACCGCGAGGACCAGGACCAGCAGCCCGAAGACGATGAAGGTGCGCTTGCTCATTGAGTGTGTGGCGCCGGAGCCGGGGTCGGTCCCCGCCGACCGGCGGCGGGGATACTACTGGCGCTCTCGCTCACCGGGATTGCTCGCGATACCAGGGGCACATGCGCCGCAGCGCGCACTCCCCGCAGCGCGGCCTCGGGCGGCACAGCTCGCGCCCATGGCGGATCAGGTTCATGTGCAGCTCGTGGGCGTCGGCGGGGTCGACCAGCGCCAGCATCTCGTCGTGGGCGCGCTCGAAGGAGGCCTTGGGCGGGAACAGCCCGAGCCGCCCGCCGACCCGGTGGACGTGGACGTCGACCGGGATCTCGGGGATGCCCCAGGTGAAGATCAGCACGCAGGCCGCCGTTTTTCGCCCCACGCCCGGCAGGGAGAGCAGGAACTCCAGCGACTCCTCGCGCGGCGCGGCCTCCGTCCAGTCGAGGTCCGGCGGATCCCCCAGCCGCTCCAGGATCGCCTGGATCCGCGGTGCCTTCTGCTTGCCGAGCCCACCCGGCCGGATCGCCTCCTCGACCTCGGCGACCGGCGCGTCGCGAACCTCCTCCCAGGTCGGGAACCGCTCCCGCAGCGCCGCAAACGCGCGGTCGCGGTTGCGGTCGTTGGTGTGCTGGGAGAGCACCGTCTTGATCAGCTCGGCGATCGGGTGCCCGTGGGGTTCGTTTACCGGCCGCCCGTACATCTCGCGCAGGCGGTCGCGGATCGCGCGGACGCGGCGCTTGTCGGGGGGCTTCCAGGGCATCGGGCGCTGAAACCTATTGGCCCCGACGTATGGTTCTGCCCATGGAGGCGAAGGTCGAGGAGGCGGAGCTGCGTGTCGACGGGGTCCGAGTCTTCTATCGCCGCGTCGCCGGCGAGGGGACGCCGGTGGTCTATTGCCATGGGAACCCGACCCATGGTGAGGACTGGCTGCCGTTCATGCAGCGCGGCGGTCCCTCGATCGCGATCGACATGCCGGGGTGGGGGCGCTCGGACCGTCCCGACCCGGCGCGGTTCGACTACTCGATGTACGGGCTCTCCGCCTTCCTCGAGAAATGCCTGGACGAGCTGGGCGTGGGCCAGCGCAAGCTGGTCGTCCACGACTGGGGAGGGCTGGCGCTGATCGGGGCGCAGCGGCGGCCGGAGCGGGTCGAGCGCCTGGTCGTGATCGACTCGGTGCCGCTGCTGCCCGGCTACCGCTGGCACTGGATCGCCCAGCTCTGGCGCCGCCGCCCGATCGGCGAGCTGCTCAACGCGACCACGACCCGCGCCTCGATGGCGCTGCTGATGCGCCAGGCCAGCGGCGATCGCGGCCCGATGCCGGCCGAGTTCGTCGACATGGTCTGGAGCCACTGGGACAAGGGCACCCGCGCCGCGACTCTGGCCCTCTACCGCCACGCCGATCCCGACCGCCTCGCCCTCGCCGGCAGGGACCTCGGCAGGCTCGCCTGTCCCTCGCTCGTCCTCTGGGGCGCCCGCGACCCCTACCTGCCGACCCGCTTCGCCAAGGCCTACGCCGCGGCCCTGTCGGACGCCGAGCTGGAGATCGTCGCGGGCGCCGGGCACTGGCCCTGGATCGACGATCCCACCGTGGTCGATCGCATTCTCGCCTTCCTTCGTTAACCCGCGGATTACAATTGCGAGATGTCTCGTGCCCTTGCCGCCGTGACCGCCAAGCTGCCCAAGGGCTGGGGCGACGCCGGGCGCCAGCTCGCGATCCTGGTCGGCGTCGACATCGGCTACGAGTTGGTTCGCGGCATCGCCGACTCCCAGCGGGCCGACGCGATCGCCCACGGCGCCCAGGTGATCGACCTGGAGCGCTCCACCCACACCTTCTTCGAGCCCAGCCTCCAGGCGTTCTTCCTGCCCACCCACTGGCTGATCGACGTCGCCAACCAGCTCTACCTCAACGCCCAGTTCTCGATCGCGCTCGGCTTCCTGGTCTGGCTCTACCTCCGCCGCAACGAGTCCTATTACTTCGTCCGCAACATGTTCGTGGTCGCGATGGGCCTGGCGCTGGTCGGCTACACGCTGTTCCCGACCGCGCCGCCGCGGATGTTCCCCGACAGCGGCTTCGTCGACACGATCACCGACTTCTCCAACGTCAACCACGACTCCTCGCTGGCGAAGATCTTCATCAACCCCTACGCGGCGGTGCCGAGCATGCACTGCGCCTTCGCCCTGATGATCGGCGGCACCGGCGTGATGGTCTGCCGCACCAGGTTCGCCAAAGCCTTCTGGGCCGCCTGGCCGCTGCTGATCGTCTGGGTGGTGATCGTCACCGCGAACCACTACTGGGTCGACGCGGCGCTGGGCTGGGCGGTGGCGCTGACCTCGGCCCTCGTCGCCCAGCGCCTACTGGCCCGAGCGCGGCCTGAGGCGTGGGCCTGGCGCTCCCGGACTCCGCAGGAGGCGGAGGCCTGAGCCGCCGGTGATCGCCCTCCCTCGCCCCAACCCCCGCCCGACCGACTAGCCTCAGGTCGATGGAACCCTCGGCGCCCCCACGGGCACCCGGCGGTCGCCGCGACGGGCGCGCCCCGGGCCGCAACGGCCAGGAGCTCCGCTCCTACGCCCGCGAGCGGCTGATCGAGTCCCGCCTCACTCCCAACGCGATCTCGATGGTCGGCCTGTTCGGGAACCTGGTCGCGGCGGCGCTGGTCACCCAGCGGCTCTTCTTCGCGGCCGGCGTCGCCTTCGTCCTCGGCTCGGTGATGGACACGCTCGACGGGCGCTACTCGCGGATGTCGGGCAAGGGGACGCTGTTCGGCGCCTTCCTCGACTCGACCCTGGACCGGGTCGAGGAGGGGATCGTGCTCGCCGCCGTCGCCGGCTACTTCGCCGCCCGCGGCGAAGACTTCGCCGCCGCGATGTGCGTGGTCGCCGTGCTCGGCTCGCTGATGGTCTCCTACACCAGGGCGCGGGCCGAGGCGCTCGGGGTCGAGTGCAAGGTCGGTTTGGCGACCCGCCCGGTCCGCGTGGTGCTACTTTCGATCGGCCTGATCTTCGCCAAGGGCGCCGGGATCGGCGATTTCGAATTGCTGGCGCCGGCGATCTACGCGATCGCCGCTCTGACCATCGTCACGGTCATCCAGCGCGTATGGCATGTGCGAAACGAGCTTTCAGGCGAGAACGGAGGTCGTCAGAGCGATGCCGGAAAGGCCGAGGACCTGTAACCCGCAAGGCCGCTGGGTGTGTTCTGCCATTCAGCGCGATCCAGGAGGACTTTCGATTTCATGACTGAGAGCAACGGAGCGAACGGCAGCGCCAACGGCATCGGCCGCACGGACGAGAAGGTCCGCGTCGCGATCGTCGGAGTCGGCAACTGCGCCAACTCCTTCATCCAGGGCGTCCAGTACTACAGGGACGCCGACCCGGGCGACGAAGTCCCCGGCCTGATGCACGTCGAACTGGGCGGCTACCACGTCCGCGACGTCGAGTTCGTCGCCGCCTTCGACATCGACTCCGAGAAGGTCGGCAAGGACCTCTCCGAGGCGATCTGGTCGGGTCAGAACGACACGATCAAGTTCGCCGACGTTCCCGAGCTGGGGGTCAGGGTCGAGCGGGGGATGACCCACGATGGGCTCGGCAAGTACCTGAAGGAGAAAATCGTCAAGGCCCCGGGCCCGACCGCCGACATCGTCGGCATCCTCAAGGAGACGCGCGCCGACGTCCTCGTCTGCTACCTGCCGGTCGGCTCGGAGCTGGCGACCAAGTGGTACGTCGAGCAGGCGCTCGCGGCGGGGGTCGGCTTCGTCAACTGCCTGCCGGTCTTCATCGCCCGCGAGGACTACTGGGACAAGCGCTTCCGCGAGGCCGGCCTGCCGATCATCGGCGACGACATCAAGTCCCAGGTCGGGGCGACGATCGTCCACCGCCAACTGGCCCGCCTTTTCCACGACCGCGGCGTGCGCATGGAGCGGACCAGCCAGCTCAACGTCGGCGGCAACATGGACTTCTACAACATGCTCGAGCGCGAGCGGCTCGCCTCCAAGAAGGAGTCGAAGACCAACGCCGTAACCTCGATCATGGGCCACGACCTGCCGGAGGAGGACGTCCACGTCGGTCCCTCCGACTACGTCGCCTGGCTGACCGATCGCAAGTGGGCCCACATCCGGCTGGAGGGCAAAGCGTTCGGCGACGTGCCGCTGAACGTCGAGCTGAAGCTGGAGGTCTGGGACTCGCCGAACTCGGCCGGAGTGGTGATCGACGCGGTGCGCCTGATCAAGCTGGCGCTCAACAACGGCATCGCCGGCCAGCTCGACGGCCCCTCCAGCTACCTGATGAAGTCGCCCCACACCCAGCGCCCCGACGACGAGGCGAGGGAGCAGACCGAGCAGTTCATCGACGCCAACGCCCGCGGCAGGTCCGCCGGCGCCCCGGCAGACTCCCCGAGCGCCACCAAGGCCTGAGAGGGAGCCCGCCGGACGGCGGGCTCCTATGCTTGGCTCTAGACCGTGCCGGCCGCGCTGCTCTCAATCGCCCAGGTGACGCCCTTCCGGCGCGGCGTCGAGAATCCCGTCAACCGCTTCGCCGATCGGGTCGGCGAGGAGCTGGAGCGGCGGGGTCACGAGGTCGTGCGGGTCTTCACCGGGGACCCGGTGAAGAAGCTGTTCGGCTCGCGGGAGCTGGACATCGTCCACGTCCACGAGCCCTTCGCGCCGAGCGTCTCCTCGGCGGCGCTGCGCCACTCCTTCTCCCTCAACGTCGCCACCTTCCACGCGCCGCAGGAGCGGGTGCTCTCGACCCAGGTGGCGCGTCCCCTGGTGGAGATCTTCTTCGGCAGGATCGACGCCCGCACCGTGACCCGCCCCGAGACCGCGGAGCTGCTGCGACGCTACTTCCCCGCCTCCTACGAGCTGGTGGAGCCGGACGGGCCGGGGCGCGACTGGGCGGCGGTGGCGGCCGAGCTGGAGGCGCTCTACCTGCGCCTCGCCGCCCGCCGGCGCCCCGAGGATGGCGACCCCGAGCTGCGGGCGCGGATCGGCGAGCGCGACCTGATCGAGGTCGACCTGCACATGCACACCGACCACTCGCCCGACTGCGCGACGCCGGTCGAGGTGCTGCTCCAGACCGCGCGCGACCGCGGCCTCGGGGCGATCGCGATCACCGACCACAACGAGGTCTCCGGGGCGCTGGAGGCGCGCCGGATCGCCGAGCGGATGGGGGACATCAAGGTGATCGTCGCCGAGGAGGTGAAGACCGCCGAGCAGGGGGAGGTGATCGGCCTCTTCCTCGAGGAGAAGATCCCGCGCGGGCTGACGATGGCGGAGACGATCGCCGAGATCCGCCGCCAAGGGGGCCTGGTCTACGTGCCGCACCCGTTCGACCGCTTCCACTCGGTCCCCGACTACGAGCACCTGATCGGGATCGTCGAGGAGGTCGACATCCTCGAGGTCTTCAACCCGCGGGTGGCGGTCACCGCCTTCAACGAGGAGGCCGAGCGCTTCGCCCGCAAGTACCGGATCGTCCCGGGCGCCGGCTCCGACAGCCATGTCGCCCAGGGGCTCGGCAGCGTGCGGATGCGGATCCACGACTTCGACGGTCCGGCCGAGTTCCTCGAGTCGATGCGCGACGCCGACATCACCCGCAAGCACCGCAACCTCGTCTACGTGCAGGCGCTGAAGCTGCTCCAGACGGCCGGCCGCCCGAAGGCGCCCAAACGCCGCGTGCCCGACGCCAAGCCGGTTCGCGGCGGGCGGCCGCGCAAGCGCGTGCGGTGATTGCGGCGAGCAAGAGCTGATGCAGGGCGGCCGCGCGAAAGGAGCCGTGGCGGCCTCGTCAAAGAAGGCTGTCCAGATGCGAGGCACCGACGACGAGATCCGCGAGAAGTACCTCGAGCGGGCGATCCGCGAGCTCAACCAGATCAGCCGCGAGGTGCAGGAATGCCCCCATTGCCCGCGCGGCAAGCTGATGCCGGTGCTCGGCTCCGGCCACCCGCAGGCCGACGTCTTCATGCTCAAGCAGGCGCCGATGGCCGCGGAGATCGAGGAGGGGGTCGCCTTCTACGGCCGCGCCGGCAACGCGCTGATGAAGAGCTTCAAGCGGCTGGGGATCGACCCGCTGGTGGTCTACGGCACGCTCTGCGTCAAATGCCCGATCGCCGAGCCCGACCTGGCGGCGGGGGAGTGCGTCGCCCGCCTGGTCGAGGAGCTGGCGGTCGTGCAGCCGAAGATCGTTGTCGTCATGGGGGAGCCGGCGCTGCGCATCCTCAACGGCCTCCAGGTTCCGCTCTCGCGCCCGGTCGAGGAACGCGAGGGGGAGATCCAGGCCTTCACCCCGACCATCGACGCCCTCTACGTCCCCGACATCGACGCCTCCCTCGACGAGGAGGGCGCCAAGCAGCGCTTCTGGCGCGCCTTCAAGACGCTGGGCCTCTGGTACGAGGACCTGCCGCCGTACTGACCGGCCTCTTCTGACGCATTGATGACCCTATGGGGTCATAAAAGCATCAGAACCGGGGTGGATCAGGGTGCGGCGGCTTCGGCCACCGCGGTCATCGACTCGACGGTGGCGCTCGCCAGGCCGCGCACCACCACCGTGTCGAGGGCGGTGTAGGCGGCCAGGGCGGGTTGGGCCGCGGTGCGGTCGGGGACGGCCACGCCGACGGTGCCCTCCGGCTCGGCGAGGCGGTCGAAGTGGTTGCGGTAGCCCGCGTGGAGGTCGCGGTAGAAGGCCTCCTCCCTGGCGAGGCGCTCGGCGGCGTCGGGGCCGACGGCGGTGCGGACGTAGCCGAAGACCGGCGGCGTCTCGCGTCCGGCCTCGCGCGCGCCGGCCTCGACCATGGTGCGGGCGCCGGCGGCGAAGGCCGGGGTCATCCAGTTGAAGAAGGCGCCCTCGAACTCCGCCCCGGCCAGGGCGCACATCTTCGGCCCCATCGCGGCGAGGACGAGGCGGACGCCGGGGAGCGTCTGGCGCAGCTCCGGCAGCGACTCGCGCATCTTCGTCAGCGGCTTCTCGGAGAAGCCGGCTCCCACCCCGAGCCAGAGTCGCGCCGGGTCGAGGCCGACCCTCGCCAGGTCGGCGGCGATCGCCTCGGGCGGAGTGCGGTCGAGGGCGATTACGGCGACGCCGAGGTCGACCCCGGGCGCAGCCGCGGCGAACTCCGCCAGCGTCTCCAAGCCCTTGGCGCCGGGATGGTCGTTGGACCACATCGAGCCGTAGCCGAGTTCGGCGCAGCGCGCCGCCAGCGGCCGCGCCACCTCGGGATCGAGCCCGGCAGCGACGCCGAAGCCGCGGCTCACCGGGCGGCCTTCTCGAACAGGGCCACGCACTCGATGTGCGGGGTCTGGGGGAACATGTCCACCGGCCTCACCCGGCGCAGCCTATAGCCGGCCTCGCCGAGCTGGGCGGCGTTGGGGGCGAGCGTGGTCGGGTTGCAGGAGACGTAGACGATCCTCGGTGCCTCGCACTCGATCACCCGGCGCACGATCTTCTGCGAGAGGCCGGCCCGCGGCGGGTCGACGACGACGACATCGGGTTTGCTGGCCCGCTCCAGCAGCGGCCCGACCCCGGTGCGGGCGTTGGCGGCGAGGAAGCGGGCGTTCTCGATCCGGTTGCGCCTGGCGTTGCGCTCGGCGTCGACGATCGCGTCGGGGACGATCTCCAGCCCCCAGACCTCGCCGGCCCGCGCGGCCAGCGTCAGCCCGATCGTGCCGATTCCGCAGAAGAGGTCGAAGACGCGCTCGCCTCCGCTCAGCCCGGCGTACTCGGCGACGACCGCGTAGAGGCGCTCGGCCATCTCGGTGTTGGTCTGGAAGAAGGCGTCGTGGGAGATCTCCAGCTTCAGCCCGCAGAGCTCCTCGCGCAGGCGCTCCTCGCCGAGCACGCCTGTCGGCCCCTCGCTGCCGCCGGAGTCGTCGGCGACCACGGTGTGCAGGTCGACCGGGGGCCTGGGGAAGCGTGTCTGGGAGGTGACCAGGCGCGTCTGGATCTGGCCGCCGCGCCGGCCTTCGCGCACCACCAGGTTGCGCAGCACGCCGCGGGCGGCGCGGCGGTCGAAGGCCGGCACCGACTCCACCCGCGCCCACTCGCGCACCTCGTTGCGGGCGGCGTTGCCGGCCTCCGAGGAGAGGTGGCAGTCCTCGACGTCGACGACGAGGTCCCAGCGCCCGCGCGCGTGGAAGCCGAGGATCGGCTCGCCGTCGCGATCGCCGAAAGAGTATTCGAGCTTGTTGCGGTATCGCCACTGCTCGGCCGCCGGCACGATCTCCTCCAGCTCGAAGCCCTCCAGGCCGCCGATCCGCCGCAGCGCCTCGGCCACCTGCTCGCCCTTGCAGGCGAGCTGGCGCTCGTAGGGGAGGCCCTGCCAGGGCGCGCCGGGGCAGGGCTCGCCGCCGTGCAGGCAGCGGTCGGGGACGCGGTCGGCGCCGGCCCGCAGCAGCTCCACCGTTCGCGCCTCGGCGAAGCGCTTCTTCGCCTTCGTCACCTCGGCCCGCACCCGGTCCCCGGGCAGCGCCCCCGAGACGAAGACGACGAGGCCGCCCGCGCGGGCGACGCCGCGGCCGCCGAAGGCGAGCGAGTCGACCTCGACCTCCAGCAGCTCTCCGCGGCGCGGGCCACGGGCCGCCGGGCGCTCGCCGGTGGCCTGTGTCATCTAGCCCAGTTTTTTCCGCGCCCGCCGCGCCGCCTGGGTCGCCTGTTTGCGTACCGGCCGCGCCCGGCCCTCGACCTCTTTGCGCGCCTGCTTGATCAGCCGTTCGAGCTCGCGCAGCAGCGAGTCGGTCTGTTTGCGGCCGCGGTTGAGGAGTTCGGAGAGCATCTTCTCGGCGTCGCCCCGGGTCATCCGGCCGCGCTTGACGGCGTCGTCGACTACCTCCTGTAGCCGGTCCCGGCTGAGGGTGACGCTGTGCTCGAGGTTGTCGCGGAAGTGGGCGATGCTCTTGTCGAGCCCGGTCGTCGCTTTGCTGGCGCCGCGTTTGGAGGCCGGTTTGCGGGCGGCCGCTTTGCGCGAGGACGGTTTTTTCGCTTTTGCTTTCGCTTTGGCTTTTGCCTTCGGAGCGGCTTTAGCTTTTTTGCTGGCTTTTCTGCCTACAGCTTTTTTATCGGCCATGCGAGGTGCCTCCAGACGAGGGTTTGCGCGCGGTGTTCGGTTCGACTATCTCAGTTCCGCGGGGCCAGTGGGGCGGACGCGGCCAAACGCGTCTGGACGGGGGCGTGATCGGAGAGCCGCAGCGCCCGGCCGTCGAGCGCCAGCTCGCGACGCTCGGGCGGCCAGGCGGTGGGTGGATCGAGGACCTCGAGGCCGCGCGCCAGCAGGTGGTCGATCGCCCCCGGCGCGGTCGGCGCCGCAAGGCCGAACTCCTCGCGCAGGCGCTCGAAGACGTCGGGGTCCTCGGCGGGGCGCAGGTTGAGGTCGCCGCCGAAGAGCAGCGGCGCGGCGCCGGCGAACTCGGTCGCGGCGCGGGCGGCGAGCAGGACGTCCTCGCGCGCCAGGTCCGGCCGGTCGTTGGTCGCGTGCAGGTTGGCGATGCAGACGCCGGAGGCGGTGCGGGTCAGCGCCATCGAGCGCCGCTCCGGCGCCCCCTCGTGGATCGCCATCTCGCGCCGCTCGGCGATGCCGCCGAGCCGGCCGGGCACGCGCACCAGGGTGAGGTTGGAGCCGCCCTCGCCGGAGGCCATCAGGTCGGGGTTCTGGCGGGCGAGCAGCGCCCGCAGCGGCCCCAGCGAGTTGCGGGAGGTGAGCGCCCGGTGCGCCTCGGCCCCGCAGGCCCGGGCCAGCGGCGCGGCGAAGCGGGGCGGGCACTCCTGTAGCAGCGCGACGTCCCAGGCGGCACTTGAGAGCACGGTCGCGAACTCGGCGCTGAGGTCGCGGTTGACCTGGACGTGGGTGGCATTTCTCTCCTCGATCCGCAGCACCCTGGAGCGCCAGCTGCGCAGCCCGGGGTCGGGTGGGAAATCCCGCCCGTGGAAGAGGTTCCAGGCGATCGCCGTGAACTGCACGGGCCGTAGTATCCGCTGCTTGAAGCGGGACTTCCTCACTGGCGAAGAGTTCGGCGCCTTCGAGCTGGGCAAGCTGCTCGACCGCGCCCTGGAGTTGAAAGCCGGCCGCGGCGAGCGCCTCGGCGCCGACTCGCTGCCCGGCCGCAGCGTCGCCCTGGTCTTCGAGAAGCCCTCGACCAGGACGCGGATCTCCTTCGAGGTCGGCGTCGCCGAGCTGGGCGCGACGCCGATCGTCCTGCGCGGCGACGAGATGCAGCTCTCCCGCGGCGAGTCGATCGCCGACACCGCCCGGGTGCTGCCCCGCTACGTCGACGCGATCGCGATCCGCTCGGCCTCCCACGAGGCGGTCGCCGAGCTGGCCGCGACAGCTGAGATTCCGGTCGTCAACGGCCTCACCCCCCAGCACCATCCCTGCCAGGCGCTCGCCGACCTGCTCACCCTGCGCGAGCGCTTCGGCGGGCTGGAGGGGCTGCGCCTCGCCTACGTCGGCGACGGCAACAACGTCGCCCGCTCGCTGGCGATCCTCGGCGAGCTGGCCGGGGTCGAGGTGGTCATCGCCAGCCCGCCCGGCTACCGGCTGCCGGAGTCCCACGGCGCCCAGCTGACCGAGGACCCCCGCGCCGCCGCCTCCGGCGCCGACGCCCTCTACACCGACGTCTGGGTCAGCATGGGGGACGAGGCCGGGGCCGATCGCCGCCGCGCCGACCTGGCGCCGTTCCGGCTCGACCACGACCTGCTGGGCGCCGCCAAGGACGGCGCCGTCGTCCTGCACTGCCTGCCGGCCCACCCGGGCGAGGAGATCGCGGCCGACGTCCTCTACTCCGAGGCCTCCGCCGTCTGGGACCAGGCGGAGAATCGGCTCCACGCCCAGAAGGCGCTGCTGGAGACGCTCCTCACCGACTAACCCACCCTAGCCATGTACCCGCACATCGAACTCGGACCGCTGACGCTTCAGACCTTCGGCCTGATGTTCGCCTTCGCCTTCCTCGCCGCCGGCGCCCTGATCTGGCGGCGGCTGCGGGAGATCGGCAAGCCGGGCGACTGGGCCTATGAGATGGGCTTCGCCGCGCTGATCGGCGGCGTCGTCGGCTCCCGCGTCTACTTCCTTGCGCAGAACTACGACGAGGTCAAGCACGACCTGGTCGGCAACCTCTTCTCCGGCGCCGGGCTGGTCTGGTACGGCGGCGCGATCGGCGGCGCGCTCGCGGTCCTCGCCTGGGCCCACTACCGCGACTTCCTCGGCCTCGCCCTGCTCGACCTCGCCGCGCCGGCGCTGGCGCTCGGCTACGCGATCGGCCGCTGCGGCTGCCAGCTCTCCGGCGACGGCGACTACGGCAAGCCCTGGAACGGGCCCTGGGCGATGTCCTACCCCGACGGCACCGTGCCCACCGACCGCACCGTCCACCCGACGCCGGTCTACGAGACGCTGGCGATGGGGCTCGGCGCCTGGGTGCTGTGGCAGCTGCGCGACCGGGTGCGGGCGGGCGTCCTCTTCGCGCTCTACCTCCTCTACGCCGGCGCGGAGCGGTTCCTGGTCGAGTTCATCCGCCGCAACACCGACACCGCCCTGGGCCTCACCTCGGCCCAGCTGGAGAGCCTGGGGATGATGCTCGCCGGGGCGATCTGGATCGCCGTCGTCGTCCGCCGCCACGGCGGCATCGCCCGTCCCAACGCCGAGGCCGGCGCGGCGGTCGCGGCCTGAGCGTGCCAGAGTGGACCGTGTTGTTACCCTGCGCAGGATCTTTGGAGCAGTGAACTAGGGAGGCTTTGGCGGGCGATGTCGGCTGTGGACATTCAGAGACAGGACGATCCCTCGGCGCGCACCGTGAGCGCCCTGCTCGACGCCGCCGCGGAGCGGATCGCGGCAGCCGGGTGCGCGGAACCGCGGGCCGACGCCGAAACGCTCCTCGCCGACGCGATCGGGGTGAAGCCGGAGCAGCTCTCGGTCGACAGCGCCGGCGAGGTCCCGATCGAGGTCGCCGAGGCGGTGGAGGAGCGGGTGCGCCGGCGGGTCGATCGCGAGCCGATGGCCTACATCCTCGGCCGCACCCCCTTCCGCGGGCTGGAGATCGCGGTCGACGAGCGCGTCCTGTGGCCGCGGCGGGAGACCGAGCTGCTGGTAGAGGTCGGGGTCGAACTGCCCGAGGGTGCGCGCGTGCACGAGGTCGGCACCGGCTCCGGCGCGATCGCGCTGGCGCTGCTCTCCGAGCGGCCCGACCTGCGGGTGACCGCGTCGGACCTCTCGCCGGAGGCGGCCGAAGCCGCCCGCGAGAACTCCGAGCGGCTCGGCATCGAGCTCGACGTGATCGTCGCCACCGGCCTTCCCGACTCGTTGAGCGACATCGACCTGGTGATCGCCAACCTTCCCTACGTCACCGACTCGACCATCTTCGATCGCTCGCCGGAGATCCAGCGGGAGCCGCGGATCGCGGTCACCGGCTCCTGCGGCGAGGACGGCCTCGGAGTGATTCGCGGCCTGGTCGGCGAAACGCCGTCCGGCTGGCGGATGGCGATGGAGCACGACACCCACCACGGTCCCGCGATGCGCGAGCTGCTGCGCGACGCGGTTACCCTTCAGGACTATGAAGGTGACGAGCGGGTGACTGTCGGCTTCGCTCCATGAAGCGCGACTTGAAGCGATGAGCGAGGCCCCGACGGAGGCCGAGCCGAAGGACGGCTCGGCGCCCGAGCCGAGCGACGGTTCCACCGAGGCGCAGCGCCGGGCCAAGGTGGACCGCCTGCGCGAGGCCGGGGTCGATCCCTACCCGCACTCCTTCGAAGGCCGCGACAGGGTGGCCGATATCCTCGCCGCCCACGACCCGGCGGAGCTGGGGGAGGGCGAGCACGCGCAGTTCTCCTACCGCGTCATGGGCCGGGTCACCGGCAAGCGCGGGCACGGCAAGACGTCCTTCCTCGACGTCCGCGACATCACCGGCACGATCCAGGCCTACGCCCGCCGTGACGACCTCGGCGAGGAGGCGTTCGAGCGGGTGGAGGACCTCGACATCGGCGACCTGGTCGGGGTCGAGGGCGTCCTGCACGTGACCAAGCGGGGGCAGCTGGCGATCGGCGTCCGCGAGTGCACGCTGCTGGCCAAGGCGCTGCGCGACCCGCCCGACCTCTTCCACGGCATCTCCGACGTCGAGACCCGCTACCGCCAGCGCGAGCTGGACCTGATGGCGAACGAGGGCTCGCGCGAGGTGTTCAAGCTGCGGGCCAGGCTGCTGGCGGCGATCCGCGAGCACATGAACGAGCGCGGCTGGGTCGAGCTGGAAACGCCGATCCTCCAACGCCTCACCGGCGGCGCCGCGGCGCGCCCGTTCAGGACCCACCACCATGCGCTGGATCGCGAGCTGTTCCTGCGCACGGCGACCGAGCTGTACCTGAAGCGGGCGATCGTCGGCGGCTTCGAGGACGTCTACGAGTTCGGCAAGTTCTTCCGCAACGAGGGGATGTCCCCCCAGCACAACCCCGAGTTCACGATGCTGGAGATGTTCGTCGGCGGGGCCGACTACAACGGCGTGATGGCCTTCGTGGAGACGCTGGTCGCCAGCGTCGTCGAGAAGGTCCTCGGCACGACCAAGGTGGAGCGCGACGGGGTGGAGATCGACTTCGCCGCGCCCTGGCCGCGGGTGACGCTGCGCGACGAGCTGCTGCGCGAGGCCGGCATCGACATCTACAAGGCCAGCCGCGACGAGCTGGCCGAGGTGGCCGGGGAGGACGCCGAGCCCAACGACGACTGGGCCGGGCTGGTCGACACCCTCCAGGGCAAGCTGGTCGAGCCGAAGCTGATCCAGCCCACCTACATCGTCGACCTGCCGATCGACATCTGGCCGCTGGTCAAGGTCCATCCCGACGACCCGAAGATCTGCGAGGCCTTCGACGGCATCGTCGCCGGGATGGAGATCGTCGGCGGCGGCACCGACCTCAACGACCCGATCGAGCAGCGCCAGCGCTTCGTCGAACAGCGCGAACGCCAGGAGTCCGGCGCCGAGGAGGACCCGCACCCCCACGACGAGGAGTTCGTGCGCGCGCTCGAATACGGGATGCCGCCGGCGAGCGGCTGCGGCGTCGGGATCGACCGGCTGATGATGATCCTGACCGGCTCGAAGACGCTGCGGGACGTGATCATCTACCCCGCGATGCGGGAGCTGAAGCCGTAGGACGCTGCGCGAGGCCGCACCGTCGGCTGCGCGTCGTGCAGAGCACTGCCGCTTCGCCGCCGGCACACCCTCGCTTGGTCCTACGGCTTCAGGGGATGGAGTGCAGCAGGCCGCCATCGATCGGAATCACGGTCCCGGTGATGTAGGCGGCGCGCTCGGAGCAGAGGAAGGCGACGAGGTCGCCGTACTCCTCGGGGAGGCCGAGGCGCCCGGCGGGGATCTCGTTGCGGGCACCCTCTTCCGCCTGCTCCAGCGAGCCGGCGTTGCCGATCAGCCGTTCGGTGGCGAAGCGGCCGGTGGCGACGGTGTTGACCGTGATCCCGTCGCCGGCGACCTCGCGCGAGAGCGTCTTGAGGAAGCCGACCGCGGCCATCCGGTGGGAGTTGGAGAGGTTGAGGCCGGGGATCGGCTCGATCGTCGAGCTGGAGCCGACGTTGACGATCCGCCCCCAACCGCGCTCGCGCATCCCGGGGACGACGGCGCCGGCGAGCACCCGCGGCGCCAGCACCAGCGAGCGGTAGGCCAGCTCCCACTCATCCAGCTCGTGGTTGAGGGCGCCGCCAAAAGGCGGGCCGCCGGTGTTGGCGACGAGGATCTCGACCGGCCCGAGTGCCGCGGCGACCTCGTCCGGCAGCGCCGCCAGCCGCTCGGTATCGGCCGCGTCGGCGACGAACGGCGCAGCCCCCTCGCCAATTTCCGCCGCGGCCTCCTCCAGGCGCTCCAGCGAACGGCTGACGATGGCGACCCGCGCGCCCTCCCGAGCAAGCGCCGCCGCGATCCCCCGCCCAATGCCGCGACTGGCGCCCATCACCAAGGCGACGCGCCCATCCAGGCCCAGATCCATGCCGGGACCCTACTCCGGGCGGCAATGCTCAACCACGGCTGCGCGGGTACAGTTCCCAGTGGGCGCCCGTAGCTCAGTGGTCAACGGCTCCTTTCGGGGGGCCAAAGAGCGTCGGTCTTTCAAGCCGAAGGTCGCGGGTTCGACTCCCGTCGGGCGCATTCCTCATTCTCGGCTTGGAGAGCGGGATTTGACTCCACAGGCTGGAATGCCGGGGCTTGGTCGCATTTTTGATCGAGGTCAACGCGAGTCAGCAGAAGGCAGCAGAAGGCTGTTTTCGGGTCATTTCGTTCCCCCCAGCGTTCCCCCCAGATGGGCTGTGGACAGCCGGCCTTTCTGGTCTGGGACATCTGGAGAGGCTAAATTCGTAGGGTCCCCATTTCAACTCGGAGAGGATCCCAGATGAGGCACATTCAACCTGGGCCAATTCTCTGTGTGCGCAGCGCTATGGACGAGTTGGGCTACATGCAGCACCACCTCAGCGAGGAGGAGCTTGAGCTAGCCCTTGCGAAGGTCTCCGAAGACACGCCGGTTGTCTCCCTAGCGACCCGGCGCTCCGTCGCGACGACCGAGCTTGCAGCTCGAAAGCTGCGCGCTCGCGTGGCCCTTCACTGAATTGGCTCACCTGCTCTAACGGCCGAGCCGCGCGATTTCGCCGACCCGCGAATCGGCCCGACGCTACGGACCGAACTCGCCCGCCGCGCCCCCCGCGCGGGAAGTGGGTGGCGACGCTTCGCTTTCACCCGTTTCGATCGACGGGGCCGGAGCCGGTTCGGGCGATGGCGGGGGAGCGGCCGAGACTTCGGTTGCCTGCGGTTCGGGTTCGATTTCCGGCGCGGTCGTCGGGCTCTCGGAGCTCGGCTCGGCTTCGGATACCTCGTGCGCCTTTCGGAGGTGGTTGCGCTGGCGCCGGTGTCGCCGCCGAGCTTTCGCATCTCTTTCGGCTCGCCTGGCTTGAGGCTGATTCGGCGAGGTCGCGTCGAGCTCGGAGGGCGTCTCGCCGGCTTCCCGAACCACCGCCTTGGTCGGCTTATGATTTGCACTTAGGTCGATCGCGCCGATGCCAGGAATGACCCCGGCCGCCGCGCAGGTGGCTCCCACCACCCCGGCACAGACGAATCCAACTTTCGCTCCCGATACCCCGAGAGCCTGGCCCAGGCCACCTCCGCTCCCAGCGCCGCGGATACGCAGAACCACCCTGCTCTGTCCCCAGAGTGAGTGAGCTGCCCGTCCGAGCGCAGAAGAAGCCCCTCGCATCGAGGCGAGGGCGTGGCTGAGCGCGCTCCCAGCGCTCGGCGCGCTGGTTACCGCTAGGGCCAAGATGCTTGCGACATCGCGCAGCTGCTCGCGCATCTCTATGCCGCTGCGCCGGCAGGCCCGGCAGTGCCTGAGGTGGGCTTCGACACGTTCGGCAAGGTCGGCGCTGGCCGCTCCGGAGATGAACCGGGTCAGGGTGGCGCGGTCGAGCTCCTCGCAGCGCTCGCCGGACTGGATCCGCAGGTAGGCGTCCAGCACCTTCGCGTTGGCGCGCTGAATAGCCTTTCGGTACCTATTCGGGGTAAGTCCCGGCACACGGCTCTGGACCTCGGCGGGGGTGAGATCCTGCTCGTAGCGCAGCTGGAAGACCAGGCGGTCGCGCTGGGGGAGAGAGAGAAGCGCCTCGCGGCCAACCTCGATCGCCTCGCTGCGCTCGGCCAGCACCTCGGGACCCGCGTCGGGGTTTGCGACCAAGGACTCCACCTCGGGTATCGCCACCTCCTTGATTACGCCTTCTCGGCGACGCAGTTCGATCAGCTGGCGCCGGCAGGCGACCTTCAGCAGGTTCACCAACTGCGGCTCGGCGAGGTCGAGCTTGACCGGGTCGACCCGCTCCATCACCCTGACGTAGGTCTCGCTGAAGACTTCCTCGGCCTCGGCCTCGCTGGCGCCGAGCCTGCGCAGCAGGCCCAGGCAGCCGGCTTCGGCCGATTTGCGCAACCGCTCGTAGATCGCTGCGGCGGACTTCGAGAGCCGCCCCTCCCTTTCGCCGCGTTGGGTGGTCGGAGGTCGTGCGGCCACCCCCATCCGGGCGGCCGCACCTCCTCCATTCTCGCGCTTGCTCGACTCCCCGGTCACGTTGCTAGGAGCCCTTTGGCCTCACGGTCAACGTCAGCGCTCGCGAGTTCCCCTCCACGTAGGGGTAGCCGCTCTGCTGGCGGACCTGCACGCGCATCCGATAGCGGGTGGGCGCGAAGGTCCGCATGAACCTGTAGCCCACCGCGTAATGGCCGTTGGCCCGGGTGCGGTAGCGGTGGAAGGTCAGCCAGCCCTTGCCCTTCTTCACCTGAAGGTTGACCACGACGTTGTCGTTGTCGGGCCCGGGTATCAAGCCGCGGAAGAACGCGGTGTGCTTGTTGTAGACGCGCTTCTTCTTCACCGAGAAGCTCGGGTGCACGACCGTTTCGATCGTCGCCTGAGCCGACAGTTCCCGGTGATCTGAGCGGTAATCGACGGTGAGGTCGCGAGAGGCGCCGGCGGGGACCGCGAACTGGAAGCGCCCATCGGCGCCGGAGACGGCGAGGCCGAGGAAATCCCGGTCCTCCTCGGTCACCACGCGGCTGAAGACGCAAAGCGAAGCGTCCGCGACCCCAGCGCCGCCCCTGCCAGTCAGCCTCCCCTTCAGCAGGGAGCCCTCGTCCTGCTGGACCACCTGGCGGGTGCTGGTCGTCTTGCCGAGGCCCGCGGAGAGGCCGGTGCCGGTGGCGACCTCCGAGCGCTGGCATTCGTAGGCCAGGGGAACCCTCGCCGGAGCCCCCACGTTGCCCTCGGCATCGGAGAGCCACAGGCGAAGGGTGAACTGGCCCCGAGCGCTCGGCGTGTCGAGGTCGCCGATCGCCTGCACGCCATCGCCGCCGACCGTCTGAGCCGGCACCGCAACCTGGCCGTCGTGATCGAGGACCTCGTAGTGGGCGGCGTCGACCGGCGAGCCGGCGTCGGCGATGTTGCGCCAGCGAACGTCGAACCCCTGGGCCGAGCGCGCCGTCCGCGGCGGCGTGACCGAGATGTCCTGCGGCGCCGCCGGGGGCGTCGTGTCGTGGGGGATCGCCGCCGTGCTCGCCGGCCCGCTGAGGCCGACCGAGTCCTCAAGCCAGACCCGCAGCTGGTAGGCGCCGGGGGCCTTGGGCCCTTCGATGTCGGCGAGCTCGGTCGGGTCGGCGCCCGCCGCCGCCTTCTCGGGGACCACGACCCTTCCCGCCGCGTCGAGGATCTCGTAGTGGACCTTGGCGATCGGCGAGCCCTCATTCGGCGGAAGGCTCCAGTGGGCGTCGAAGCGGTCCAGGTAGCGGGCCGGGTTGGCGCTGGTCACCTTCAGCCCGGGCGGCGCGCCGGGAGCGGTGTTGTCGGTCCGCACCGTGCGGGCATCGCAGGTTTCCCCGGCGGTGCCGCTCAGCCCCTGGTGCTGGCCGAAGTCCTGGGTGCAGACCGAGAGCGAATGCGGTCCGTCCGCTATCAGGGCGGTGTTGAAGGGGGCGCCGTGCGCCGAGGAGCCGGTCGGGCAGGGATGAAAGCTGCGGGCGAATTCGCCATTTAGCCCCGAGAACCCGGTGTCGCATACCGCGATCCCGTGGTAGTCGACCGAGCCATCGTGGCGCAGCCATTCGTCGTGGATGCCCGAGCCGTTGTCGGAGGTGTTCCAGTTGACGCTCTGCGGGCCGCGAACCCACTGGCCGCCGGTAAACGGCGTGTTGTCGATCGCGACCTTGGAGTCCTGGTCGTCGTTGAGGGTGAACACGAGGGTGTTTGCGTCGGCCGCGTTGAAGTTGGAGCGATCGCAGCCGGCCGGGCGCACGCAGGTCAGCTCGAAGACGAAGCGGCCGAAATCGAGCTGGTCGGCGAACGGCCACACGTGAGGGCCAAAGGTGCCCGAAAGCGCCCACTGGTTGTTGCAGTTGCAAAGGCCGAAGCCCTGGGTCATGAACTGCATGCTGTTGCCGGCGGAGTCGATGCCGAGAAACCGCGCCCGCCAGCCTTCGTTGAAGGCGTTCGGCTCGCGGGTGTAGCCGCCGGCGGTCTTGAAGTGAACGAAGGGCCCCGCGTCATAGAAGACGTCCCCGTAGGCGCCGGGGCCGGCGTTGCCGCCGGCCTGGTTCTCGGAGATCCGCAGGAAGGCGTTATCGCCGGCTGGGTCGGAGGTCGAAAAGCAGTTGTTGTTGAAGTTGAAGATCCCGCCGGGGTTCTGGGGGCTGGCGGTATTGGTCGCGATGCCGAAGCTGTTGGCGCCGGTGCCGGCCGCGCACAGGACGGCCTTGAACTGGGCGGCATGGGCCGAGGCGGGCAGCGCGAACGTCGCCACGGCAGCGGCCACGCATAGAAGGGTTCGCAAGACCCTGGGGGTTTTCTCCCTGGCTAGAGATTGCATTCCTCTCTCCTTGTCTGGTTTGACGTTGGGCGAGAGGTCGCCGGAGCCGGCTCCCTCTCGGTCCCTCCCAACGGTCGAGCCGACTACCGCGCGCCGCGAAGGTCAGAAAATCGACGTTTAGTCGAGGACGGGCAACAAACCAGAGCATTTTCGATTGTGCAAGTAGCTCTACGTCAAACGTTGAGCTTGGAAGCGATCAGGCGCATTGCGGAGTCGCGGGCACAGGGCCGAGGCGGAGGCGTCGGCGGGCGCCGATCATCGCCCCACGCGCCAGCCCGTGGCGGCGCCGTTTTTGGCGTCGGCATTGGGAAAATCGATGCCGCGCCGCGTGCCGGTTCCATTCTTGACCTAGCGAGCGACCGGGGCTGCCCGCCGCCCTTCTTGGTGGGGGGGCCGCAACTACAGGACGTCCGTCCAGTGCGGCGCACGCGACGCTTCGGAGTGGGGAAGACTGCCGCCGGCCGCAAATCCGGCGGCGCGACACGAAAGGAGGCTCAATGAGAACGGCTGGAATGCGGGGAGGAATCGTGCTCGGCGCCGTCGGCGCGACCCTGATCGCAGTAGCGGCGCTGGCGGCGATCTCGGCTGTCTCGGTGCGGGCGAATGCCTTCGCCGACGCCTGCGGGGTGATCAGTGAATTCGAGCTGGCCAAGATCCTCGGTCAGCCCGATGTGGTTGTGCACAGCTCGCCCTTGCGCGAGCCCGGCAACAGCGCCGGCGTGCTTCGGGTGCGCTGTAGGGAGATCGCCTTCGCCGGATCGCACCCGCCCGGCGCCAGCCAGGAACGGCGGGTGATCGCCGCCGGCGATGCGAGCGCTTTGCGAATCGACACGTGGGTCCCTGACGAAGGCCCCAACGCCGCCGCCTGGCTGGCGAACTTCGACGGCACGGTTCAAACCCTCACCTCGCGGGCACGGGAGAGGTTCATCGAAGTCCAGGGCGGCCACAAGGTTGCTTTGGCCAAGGCCGGAGCCGAACACTCACTCGGCGTCCTCACGGTGAGGGGTGGGACCGTGACGCTGCACGCGCTGTGGTGGAGCAAGGCGACTTCGAGCATCGTCTCGATGAGTGGCGTGGAGGCGACGGGGAGCCCGATCGTTGCTTCGATTGGCAAGATCGCCAACCGTGTCGTACCGATGATTCACTAAGACGCCCCGCCATTTCGAGCCGCCGGGAGGGCGCCCATTCGGTGTGGCCTCCCCGGCGGCGCCTGCCCGGCTGGGATTCGTACTCGGGCAGCAGTTCATCTGGGCGAAGCCAGTCGATCTCTCACTGACCAGGTCAGGAGTCCATGCGCGGCGCAGGCGACCCGCCGCAGCAGCCGTCTCCCACCCGGCGATTTTCGCACGCCTGCGGCGTGCGGCCGGGGGGCACCGGCTCTGCGACGGGCGGAGTCACGACAAGGAGGCTGGGATGACTCAGACCTTGGACACTCAGAGAGAGGATGCAGAGGGCCGCGTATCGAGCTTCGGCGAGGATGCGGGCTTAAATCGAAAATCGCCGTGGTGCGAGCGTTTTCTCGGTGAACTCCTGCGGATGACTCCGCAGGAGCGGATCAGAGCCTCTCGTTACAGCTTCAACCTTCGAGAGCGCTCGGTCTACGCCGCGCGTTTTCCAGAGGAGGTGCCGCTGGTCAATGGCGAGTTGGAGTGGATCGCCCTGACACTTGAGTGATCTCAGTGCCGCAGGCGCGGAGTCGATGCCCCGGAGTTTCGCACGCTGCGCGTGCGGGCCCAGGGCAGCGGCTCCGCGCTGGGCGGAGCCCCGAGAGAGGGAGTTAAAGATGGAGCTTCGATGCCCTGAGTGCTGTAGCCCCGAGGTCATCGCCGACCCGCCGCGCTCCGCCGAAGCGCTGCGTTGCGCCAACTGCGGTGCCCGCTTTCAGCCCGACGCCGCCCTGGTCAACGTTCTGGAGGCCAAGGCGCTGGCGCGTGAGGCGGCGCCCGAGCCGCTTTTCACCTTTCAGCCGAAGCTGGCGGCGAGCGAGCTGCGCCGTCGGGACGGCGCGATCTGGCCGATAACCCCCTACAGCGACCCCGACGAGCTGCACCGCCTGATCGAGGGCGCCCAGGCGAAGCAGCTCGTCGGGAGCGGGCGTCCTCGCGCCGCGATCTACGTTTATCCGCTCTCGGTCGGCGAGCCCGATCCGCTGCTCGCCGTTGACCCCGGCATCGGGCCGACCCTGCTCGGCTTTGATCTGAAGCTGCGCCAGGGCGAGGACGAGGACCCGATCTCCTTCACCGTGCGTTTCTTGGAGGAAGCCGTCGAGGAGGCCAACGGCCTCGCAGCTCGGCTTGGCGCCGACAGCGCCAGCCTCGACCGCATCGCCGCCTTCATGAACGAGTGCCGGCCCTGGAGTCGCGACGATGTCTGCGCGCTCGTTGAGCGGGAGCTACACGAGAGCGGGCGCGCGATCCTCGGCGAGTGAGTTCGGGATTTGCCTCACCCGATGCGAGGGACGTGCCCCGGATGTTCGCGCGCTTCGCGCGCGGGCCGGGGGCACGTCCCTCGCATCGGGTGAGGGCAAGAGATGAAAAGAGGACCCAATGAGTCAGCCAACCGCACCTCTTATCGAGGTCGACAAGATCGACGTGACCGAGGGATTCAACGTCCGAACCCACATGGACGAGGACGGCATCGAGCGCCTTGCCGCCAATTTCAAGCGGGTCGGCGTCGTCCAGCCGATCGTCGTCATGCCTGGCGAGGACGGTCGCTACGCACTGGTTGCGGGCCACCGGCGCTTTCGGGCGGCGCAGGTCGCCGGCTTCACCCAGATCCCCGGCGTTCTCGGCGACACCAAGACGGCGCGCCTCGCCAATTTGGTCGAGAACCTCCACCAGGAGGCACTCGATCCAATCGACCGGGCGCGCGGGCTCAAGGCTCTCGCCGAGGAGCGCGGCCTGACCACGCATAAGCAGATCGCCGAGGAGGTGAGCAAGTCGACTGCCTGGGTGAGCCAGCACATGCGGCTGCTGGAGCTGCCCGAGGGTGTGCAGCGCCACGTGGCCGACGGCAGCGTTCCGGTTGAGGCCGAGCGCTGCCTGCGCGGGGTCTCCAAGGTCACCCCGCGGGTCGCCGAGTGCGTCTGCGAGCTGGCCAGTCGGCACAAGGTCAAAGCCAGCCAGTTTGTCTCCTCTTTTGGCGAGCTTCTTGTGGAGGCGGCCGAGGCCCGCTTCGAGGACAAGCCGACGATGATCGACCCGAGGACGGTGCCGCTTGGTGTCGTCACCGATGCCGAGAAGCGGCGCGATCTCAGCGACCGTTACTGCGCGGCCTTCCCCCACGGCGCCGAGGGCGACCCGGTAATCCGCTTCGGCGTTGCTGAGATCGACGCCGCGCGCGCCGCCGGCTGCCTGATTGAGCATCAGGACGACCGCGGCGAATGGGTCTCCACCGTCGCCTTCATCACCGACGCCGTGTTCGCAGCCGACCTCGTTGAGCGCGCGGTCGACCGCATCGAGGCCGAGTCGGCAGCGTGGGCCGCGCAAGCGGAGGAGCTACGCGCTCAGCATGGCGGCACCAATCCTGATGCGACGCCCGAGCAGAAGGCGGAGGCCCGTCGGGCCGAACGAGGCGAGGCGAAAGCGATTCAGGAGCGAGCGCGGCGCTTCAATGACGATTTGGGCCGCAGGCTGCTCCAGCGCCGTGGCGGCGCCAGCCGCAAGGAGCACGCTCTGGCACGGGCTAAGGCGCTCGCGGCGATCATCCTCGCCGATAACGAGAAGCTCTCGGCGCGAGGTCTGCGTCTCGTCACGCCCCAGCTACAGGAGGTCGAGGTCAAGCGGCTGAAGACGAACGGCGAAACGAGGGAAAAGGTGAGCTACGCGGACTCCGAGCAGTGCGCGGAGTATCTGGGCAAGCGGATCGAGAAGGCCCGCTCGGTGAACGAGGTCCTCGAGTTGCTCGGCGATGCTGTGATCGCTTCGCTGCTCGCAGACGAGAAGGAGCTGCCCCAGTCCAAGCGGGTGCGGGGCGGCCTGCGCGCAGATGCGGAGGTGAAGAAGCTGCTCGCCGCCGACATCAAGTCGGTGCGCCCGCGGCGCCAGCGCCGCAAGGGGAGCAACTAGCCGCATCCGGGGAAGGGTCCACGGGTTGGGCCCTTCCCCAGGTCGGCTCTCCGGTCGGGCTGTGGATTGGTCCCGGCCCGGACGCCTAGCAGACCTCCTCCGGCCCGGGCTGCGCCCGAACCTCCCCCGGCCCGCTCTGGCTGGGCCATGACCAATCCACAGCCACATCCGAGCAACCCGCCCACTCGCAAACAGATCAACTACCTGCGCGAGCTCGCGCTCAGCCGAGGGCAGACCTTCGCCTACCCGCAGACCTCGCGGGAGGCCAGCCGGGAAATACGTCGCCTGCTCAAAACGGAGCGGACGCCCCGAGCGGATCAACGTCGGGCAGATCGCGTGGTCAAGACCGAAGTAGCCGTATGCAGTGGCGACGCCGCTCGCGTCCGCTGGCACGAGCTGGATGGACACGGCTCGGGCGCTCGCTGGCGTTAGGTCCAATATGGCCGAGTCGGCGGCTCGCGTCGAAATCGCTCGACGACCTCCAGCCGCTCAGCGATTTCGCGCAGCTCGGGATTCGCCTCGATCACGCCTGCAATGAGATGGCGCCGCTCATCGGCGGAGAGCCCCTCGGGTATGCGGGCCGCTACTGCTTGCGCCAAGCGATCAAAAAGGTCCGCCTCGTGATCTGCCATCTGCCCCTCGGCTTCGAGCAGCACCGCATCTTGGGTGAGATCTCCTGGCGACTTTGCCATCGGTTGAGCGTACCTCTGTGCCGTTCAGGCCCGCCCCGGTGGGGCGGGCGATGCCTCCCGATCCTGGCACGGCTTCGCCGTGCGCTCGGTCGGCACTCGCCCGCCCGACCGGGGCGGGCCCGACGAAGGAGGCCGTCATGGCAAAGAGATCAGCTCGCCGTGCGTTAACCGAGGAGGAGCGCGCCGAGAAGCGCGCGGCCGAGCGCAAGCTGATGGAGCAGGCCGTCGAGGAGCTGCGCTCCAGCGAGGGCTGGCAGCGCTGGCTTTCGGTGCGCCGCCACTTCCACTCCTACAGCCTGCACAACCAGCTCCTGATCGCCTTCCAGCGCCCCGGCGCCACGCGGGTCGCCGGCTTTCGCCGCTGGCTCGACCTCGGCTACGCGGTCCGCAAGGGCGAGCGCGGGATCGGAATCTGGGCTCCCTGCCCACCGTCGAAGCGCAGGCTGCGTGAGTGGCGCGAAGCCGGCGCGGACCCCGACGAGCGGCCGCGGACCTACTTCCGCCTGGTCAAGGTCTTCGACCGCGCCCAGGTCGATCCGCTACCGGATCTCCCCGGCGGCCCGGTCGTGCTCGATCCGCCGCTCGCCGCGGTCGAGGGCCACGGCCTGGCGGGGCTGTTCGAGCCGCTGGCGAGCTTCGCCACGACAATCGGCTACACCGTCGCGGTCGAGGAGATCCCCGGCTCCGCCTTCGGCTACTGCTCCCCTGACCGCCGGCACATCGGCGTCGAAACGATCTCAGAGGAGTTCTCGGCCAACGCCCAGGTCGGGGTCGAGATTCACGAGCTGGCCCACGCCCTCGTTCGCCGCGACCGGCGCGAGGAGGACCCGAAGCTCACCTACGGGGAGGAGGAGATCGTCGTGGAGTGCGTCGCCCACACCGTTTGCGGGGCGGTCGGCCTCGACACCTCGGGCTGGTCGGTCCCCTACATGGCGTCGTGGGGGGAGGGTGGTGAGATCGCCCGCTACGCGGAGCTGATCGACCGCTTGGCAACCCGGCTGGAGGACGCGGTCCTCGCCTCGGGCGCCCCGACCGACGACAGGGAGGCGGTCGCGGCCTGAGCCGTTCCTGCGGCGAGGTCTGCCACTTCGCCTCGGTTCAGCCGCCGCGCGGGAGCGGGAGCCCGATCCTCGCACGCTTTGCGTGCCGGGCGGGGCACCCGCTCCCGCGCACCGCGGGGGCCATCGAGAAGGAGAGAACATGACTCAGCCCCGTGCCTGCCCCGGGTGCCTGCGCCGTTCCTGGCTGCTGGCGCTGCTCGGCCCCTACATCGAGAGATACGGCGGCGGTGTTCCCCGTCGCTCGCTATCCGAGCTGCTTCGCCTCGGCGATGAGGAGCTGGCCCGCGCCGTCGCGCCGCAATTCGCCTCTTCCCTTCTCGCCCGCGTGGGAGCGCTCACCGAGGCCGACTTTGTCGAGCAGCTGGCGGCGGCGGGGTGCTGGGCCAGCTGCCGCCACGACGGCGTCTACCCCGACTCGCTGCGCGAGGCCGGCGACGCGCCCTGGGCGCTGATCGGCCGCGGCGGCCCGGCGCTCCTCGACGGCCTCGACCCGTTCGCGGCGGTGACGGTGGTCGGCGCCCGCCGCGCCACCGCCTACGGGCGCGAGGTCTCGCGAGAGCTGGGGCGGGAGCTGGGGGGTGCCGGGATGGTCGTGGTCAGCGGCCTCGCCTTCGGCGTCGACGGCTGCGCCCACCGCGGCGCCCTGGACGCCGGCGGGCGCACGATCGCCGTGCTCGGCTGCGGCTCCGACCGGGCCTACCCGGCGGCGCACCGCTCGCTGTGGCGGCGGATCTGCGAGGAGGGGTTGGTGATCTCCGAGCTGCCCCCGGGGGCGACGCCTTGGCGCTGGACCTTCCCGGCCCGCAACCGGATCATGGCGGCGCTGGCGGGGATGACCGTCGTGGTCGAGGCCGCCGCCCGCTCGGGCTCGCTGATCACCGCCGACCTCGCGGCGGACCTCGGTCGCGACCTCGGCGCGGTGCCCGGCCCGGTCACCTCGCGTGCCTCGGCCGGCCCCAACAACCTCCTCGCCGGCGGCGCCTGCGTCGTCCGCGACGCCCAGGACGTGCTCGACGCGATGCTCGGCCCGCGACGTCGGGCTCTCCGGCCCGCCACTTCGGGCCGGTATCTGTGAGTTGGTCACGGCCCTGACGCCTAGCAAACCTCCCCCGCCCGGCTGCGCCGGGCTCCTCCGGCCTGCTGGGGCTGGGCCATGACCAACTCACAGATACATAGAAAGCCGACTCCCAAACAGCTGAGCTACCTGCGTGATCTGGCGATGCGAACTGGGCAGTCGTTCACCTACCCGCGTACGTTCAATCAGGCCAGCGCCGAAATCAGGCGCCTGTGTGCTCAGGCGCGCACCACCGCAGCGGACCGACGCAGTGAGAGCCGAGCGGTGCGCCACGACATGGCCACCCGTCGCGGTGATGCCGCCACCCCGCGCCCCGAGGAGCTGGGCGGTTATGGCTCATCTGCCCATTGGAGGTCGCGATCATGAGCGTCTTCGTCGTCAACCCGGTCCACGTTGACGTCATCCTCTGCGCTGCCATCAACGGTCCCTGGGACTACCGCGGCCCCCGGGACTACGACGGTTCGCACATGAGTTGGCGCGGCGGCCCCTACGTAGACGAGCTGCTGGATGGAATCGCCAGCGGTCCGGTCAACGAGGAGATCGCGAACCTGAGCGGTCGCGCGCTGCTGCGGGAGTGCGTCGCCTCCGTCTCATACCGCTACCCCGACGATCCGGCCGACAGGCTGGCGGGTCTCTACCCCGGCTACGACCCCGAGCGCTACGAATGGACCGACCTCGGGCGGCCGCTGAGCGCGATCGAGTGCTGCAAGGCGATCCACTGCTACGAGTACCAGTCCTGCGAGCACCCCGGCTGGGAGGCGTCCGGCGCCCGTGCATTCTGCGAGCGCCTGCGCAGCTCGCTCGTCGGCGGCATGGCGGGTTATGTCGACGCGCCCTGGGAGTGGACGCCTGAGGAGTTCCAGCGGCGCGGCTGGGACCCCAACCCACCGATCGAGCTGCCCTGACTCAGGGCCGCGATCGCTCCCGCCCACGGCGGCCGCGCGACGCCTCCCGATCCTGGCACGGCTTCGCCGTGCATCGGGTCGGCGATCGCCCGCCCACCGGGGGCGGGCACCGCGTAGGAGGCATAGAGATGACCTTGATCGTCGCCCCGACCCATATCGACGTGATGCTGAGCGTCGCCATCCACGGCCCGGAGGGGATCGGCTCCAGATGGTCCCCGCCACGGATCGATGAGCTGTTGGCCAGCTATGACCACGAAGGCTTGATCAACGCCAAGACGGCGGACTTGGCGGGGCGGGTGTTGCTGGAGCAGTGCATCTCCTCGGTCTCGCACTTTCACCGACGACCCGCCGGCGAGCTCCCCGGGCCGCGGCCGAATCCCGTCCCCGCACAGTACGAATGGACGGACTTCGGCCGTTTCCTCAACCCGATCGAGGCGTGTCGTGCGATCGGTGGCTATGAATTTCACGCCGGTCGCGACCCTGGCTGGCTAGTGAGCGGCGCTCACTGGTTCTGCCACCGGTTTCTCCTCGCCATCGTCAGCGCTATGCAGGGCTACCAGCAGGCGCCCGACCACTGGACGACGCAGCTGGTCCTGCGGCGTGCTAGGGAGCGCGCCGGAGACGATCGGCGGTGAGCATCGCTGCCGCACACGCCAATGGCGCCGCAGACCGCCTGCGCATCGCGATCCCAATCGCCGATCCCTACTTGCGCGAAGAGGCGATCTGGGAAGCCGCGGAGAGGGTGAGGCTCGCGGCCCACCGGCTATGGGGGTCGCGGGCAGAGGTCTGCGAGGAGATCGCTGGGCGACTCGAAGAGGGCTGCGAAGCAGGTCGGGAGCCGCCTCCTGCGAGGATCCTCTACGGCTACGCGCGGCGACTAGAGCGTCTCTTCGCAAGATAGATGGCGGCGAAAGTCCGAAGGCGTTCGGCCGGGCCTCCGTGAGAGGCGGTCCGATCTCCTCACGCCAGGATGGCACGCGCCGCCCGCGCTTCAACCCCCACAAGGGGGGTTCCCCTCCGCCTTCGGCTCCGGTTCCGCGCGTTCGGTCGCGCGCCCTACCTGGGTTCGTCAACCGAACCACCTCTCAAGGAGGCCCGAAATGCAGAACATCAACAGAGTCGTCCTCACCGGCAATCTCACCAGGGACCCCGAGCTGCGCAGTACCCCCAGTGGCACGTCGGTCTGCAAGCTACGAGTCGCGGTCAACGGCCGCCGCAAGAACAGTCACGACGAATGGGTCGACAAGCCCAACTATTTCGACGTGACGGTCTGGGGCGCCCGCGGTGAGAGCTGCGCGGAGTACCTCTCGAAGGGTCGGCCGGTCGCGATCGACGGCAGGCTTGACTGGCGCGAGTGGGAGGCCGAGGGCGGCGGCAAGCGCCAGGCCGTCGAGATCGTCGCCGACACGGTCCAGTTCCTGGGCACGAAGAAGGACGAGGAGCAGGAGGCGGGCGGCGAGGAGCCCGAGCCGGTTGCCGCCGGCGTCGGCGGGGAAGAGGACGACATCCCGTTCTAGATCCACAAGCCCCGGCGAGGCCCGTGCGAGAGCGCGGGCCTCGCTGCGTGTTGTGCACCGCTGCCTTCGTGGAAGCTGGTGCTCTGACCCCGCCCCGTGGGGCCTTGTGCTCACTTGCTTTCAGCCTAGCCCGGGCACCGCCCCGCGCAAGGTCGCTTCGCGACCTTCCCCTCGCTGCGCTCGGTGCGCGGGTCGGATGTCCCGGGCTTTTCGGCTGGCAAGTGAGCACAAGGCCCCACGGGGCGAGAAAGGAACGAAGCGATGAATGAAATGCACGGTGAGACAGTGAAGTCCGGCGATCAGTCCAGCAGCGTGATGCGGACCTTCGTCCGTGCGCGCCTGGGCAAGGCACCAGAGTTCGCGCGGACGATGGGCGGCGTCGGGGTCTGCCGGCTGGTGGTGATCGGTGAGGCGTCGGGCCCGACCAGCTCGCCACCCAGGGTCTCTCTCTACATCGGGGATGGCGGGCCGGGGCTGCGCCACGATGAAGCGCGGCGATGCGCCTTCGGCCTGCGAGCCGGCGACCTGATCCAGACCGTCGGCGACATCGGCCCCGAGCGTCTATCGGGCCACCGGCAGGAGGTTGTGGTGCGCGAGCCGGTGAAGCTGCGCGAGCGGGCGGAGAGCACGGGCGGGGCGGCATAAGCGCCGCCCCGCCGCTCGTCCGGTTCTGCGACCCGCCGAGCGGGCGCATCCCCGCGTGGGAGCGATAACGGCGGGTCCTTAGTCGCGCCCTGCGACACCCAGGTCGGGGCGGACCGCCCGCCCGGCCCGCCGAGGGGTGATTCCCGCTGGCGCCGGTTCAGCCCGCCTTCGCGCGCGGTCCTCTTGTGAGCTCGGGGAGCCGCGTCCGCTTCAAGCGCTGGCTTTAAAGCCAGATCGCCTCGGGCTTGCCCCCGGTGCGGCAGCCGCTGGCGCGGGGTGTGGCTGCGCCGGTCCCGCCACGGTCCCTTGCGGGGTCGCCGCCGACCTCGCCTTGGCGCGCGTCAGCAGGGGCGTTGGCGAGGAAATGCCAGAGCCAGCAGCAAGCCACGAAACGCAAGCAAAGACGAACAAGAGTCCATCCAGCTAAGCCAGAAACGGCAAGCAAGAAGTAACGGCCAAAGGACCCCAGGCAGCCAGCTCAGGCTCAAGAGAAGCCGATCAGGGAGCCATAAAGGCAGAAGCAACCCCAAAGCCCAACAGCCAGGACACACTACGAACCCTCCGGTTCGCGCGGAACAGCCCGGCCGCGTTCCTGTCAACAGGAGCATGGTCGGAGTGACGAAGATCGGGCAAAGGAACGCGAACTACTGGATCAACGCCGTCGCTGAAGGCGGCGAGGACTACTACACCAAGCCCGGCGAGGGGGCCGGACAGTGGATGGGCGAGCTGGCGGGCGAGCTGGGGCTCTCAGGGGAGGTCAGCCGCGCCCAGTACACGGCGCTCCTCGCCGGCAAGGATCCGACCAGCGGGAAGGTGCTGGTGCGTCGTCTCAAACCCCGCACCTACCTCGACGCCACTGGGCGCGAGCGGCGCGTGGAGCCGATCCTCGGCTATGACATCCGCTTCAGCGCGCCGAAGTCGATCTCGCTGCTTTGGGCTGTTGGCACCGAGGAGGTCCAGGCGAGGATCGAGCGCGGCCACGACTACGCGATCGGCGAGGCACTCGGCTACCTCGAACGCCACGCCTGCTTTGTCCAGCGGGGTAAGGGCGGGGCGAGGATCGAGCCCGGCGCCGGTTTTGTCTCGATGAGCTTCATGCACCGATCCTCGCGCGCCGGCGACCCCGCCCTGCACAGCCATTTGGTCACCGCCAACATGACCCGGTCCGTCCCTGACGGGAGCTGGCTCAGCTTGGCGAACCCAAAGCGCCAGTCGCCCTTGCTGCGTGAGGCAAAAACCGCCGGCTACGTCTTCCAGGCCGCCTACCGGGAGTTCCTCACCCGTGAGCTCGGCGTCGGCTGGGAGCAGGTCGTCAACGGCCACGCCGACATCGCCGGGATCGGCCGCGAGGTGATCGAGCACTTCAGCCAGCGCCGCGCCGAGATACTCGCCGCGATGGCCGAGCGGGGGACGTCCTCTTCCGCGGCGGCCGAAATCGCCGCCTACCGCACCCGCGAGGCCAAGGATTACGGCGTCGACCCCGATCGCCAGCGTGAGGAGTGGCGCGCTCGCGCGGCGGAGTTCAGCCTAACCGCGGATTCGATTGACCAGATGGTGGCTCCCAGGAGGGGGCGGGAGCCGCGACCGATTCGTACCGCCGACCTCGACGCCGCGCTTGGGCAACTTGAGGCCAAGCACTCCCACTTCGACCGGCGCGAACTGCTCTGCGCCGTCGCCGACCAGATGCGCGAGGGAGCTACTGCCGCGCAGCTGGAGGGCGCGGTCGATCACCTGCTGGCAAGCGAGAGGGTGGTCGAGATCTACCGCGGCGAGGGTCCGTTTGAGAACCGCTACTTCACGACGCCACGACTGTGGGCGATGGAGCAGGAGGTGTTGGCGTTCGCGCGTGGCGGAGAGGACGCCGGTGCCGCCGTGGTCAACGAGGCCACCCTGGCTGGGGTTCTCGCCCGACACCGCTACCTGAGCGCCGAGCAGGCCGAGATGGTGCGGCGGTTGACCACCGGGGGAGAGCGGCTCATTTGCGTCGCCGCCCTACCGGGCTCGGGCAAGACCACCGCGCTTGACGCCGCGCGCGAAGCCTGGGCGAGTGCCGGCATTCCCGGTCTTGGTGTTGCTACCGCCCGTACCGCCTCGGGGGAGCTGGGCGACGCTGGCCTGCCGGCCACCTCGATCACCGCCCTTTTGATCCGCTGCGAAGAGGCGATCGCCGCCGGCAAGCGCCCGCTGCCGCCGGGGACGGTGATCGTGGTGGACGAGGCCTCGACCGCAGCGACGCCGGAGTTCGCAGCCCTGGTGGCGCTCGTCAAAGGATGCGACGGAAAGCTCGTCACCATCGGCGACCCGCGCCAGATCGGCGCGGTGGGGCCGGGCGGCCTCTACGGGCAGCTGACTGCTGAATCTGAGCCAGTGCGCCTGCGGGAGATCCGCCGCCAGCGCGAACCGGTCGACCGCCGAATCGTGGAACTCGCCCATCAGGGCCAGGGCTCAGATGCCCTCGATCTACTAAGCGCGCACGAGCGGTTGGTGATCGCCGACACTCACCTCGATGCGCTCGACGCGCTCGCCCTCGACTGGCATGAGCGTTTCCTCGCCGGCGAGGACGCGGTGATGATCGCCCGCCGCGGACGCGACGTCGCCGAGCTAAATGAGCGTGCGCGAGCGCTCCAGGCGGCAAAGGGCCGGCTTGGCGAAAGGCACGTCTCCGTCGCCGGTCAGCAATTCGCCGTCGGCGATCGCCTCATCACCAGGGTCAATACCCCCCAGGTCTCAAACCGCGAGCGCTGGGAGGTGACGGGGATCGATCGCTCTGGGCGCTATCTGAAACTGCGTCATCTGGGCGCCGACGGCCGCTCGGTCGTCCTCAGCCCCGAATACCTCAATGCATACACCGAGAACGGGGAACCGGCAGTCCAGCACGCATACGCACTCACGACCTACGCAACGCAGTCGAAGACGTTCGATTCCGCCTTCGCGCTGCTGGACGCCGGCATCTCCCGCGAGGACTTCGTAGTCGCCGTCTCTCGCGCTCGCGGGACTACTACCGCCTACGGTATCGCCGCGACCGATCTTCTCGACCCCGAGTTGGGCCCCGCCGCCCGGGAGATCAGCGATGCGGCCCACGACATGCGCGTCGGCTCAGAGCGGGTGGCGGGTGAGTTCTCCGCGACCCAGATCGTCGCGCGAAAGCGAATCGAGGGTATCTCAGCCTTCGAACTGGCTGAACGCCGCGAGCAGATCGAGCGGCGCCTCGACGCCGCCGACTCCACGCACCAGCAGGAGAGGATCGAAGCGCTGGAGCGTCGCATCGACAAGGAACGCGGGGCTCTGTCGAAGGCAAAGACTCAGCGAGCGAATGCGCTGGCCGACGAGGGAGATAGTGGGCTCTTGCCCGTAGCCGAGTCGAAAGGGAGACTGGCTGCCAAACAGCTGCGCCAGCTCGAACAGGAGCGCAGGCAGATAGTCGAGTCTTTGCAAGCCGAAGGACCCCAGACGCTCGGTGCAAGTCGCGCCGAGCGCGCCGAGCTGGCGCTGATCGAGGATCGTCTGCTCTTACTTCGGCGACGCGAAGCCCAGGCGGAGCGCATGAGCCCTTCGGAGCTCGTCATGGGGGCGCTGGGGGATCGGCCGAGCGATCCAGAGAAGGCGCTGAGGTGGAACGAAGGACTCGATCTGATCCTCTCCTACCGTCAAAGGAATCGGATCACCGCACGCGATCCGCTTGGGCCGAGACCCACCGAGGCGAAGCGGCTACGCGAGCGGCAGGAGGCAGAGATGGGGCTGCGGCGCATCCAGCAGGCGCTCGGTCTCGAGCGGGCAGGAGTTCTGGAGCAAGGTTTCGCAATTGAGCGATGAACTAGTTTCAAGCTGTGCCCGCCTTACAAGGGTCCGTTAAACCCACCTTCTTCGCCCCTCGCGACATAGATCACTTCGCTCCGTGAGTTGAGCAGCCTCGCGCTCTTTAGAGGTTGTCCGGTGGGGTAGTAGCGGACGAAGTAGCGCAGGTTTCGCAGCCAAACGAATCGCTTTAGCAATCGCTTTGGCGGCAGCTTCGGATGGATCGTGAAGCGTTCGCCACTGCTGGTCGTCAGCGCCAGCGTTTTGACGCGCACGCCAACCACACCGCTGAACGCTCGCTCGGTGCCCGCAGCTTCGTCCTGCGCACCGATCGTAAAGCTCGCCGATAGATGGCCGCCAGAGGGAATTCCCCACGCTCCACTCCACCTTCCCCTAGAGGCGCCAGAAGGGTCGAATTCCATCCCGAGGCGCCAATCGCTACAGCTACCATTATTCTGAATGGTGGCCCCCACGGTCCAGACGCCGCCACTGGGACTCTGCCCCTTCGCAATCAGATGCTGTTGGCGATGAATGCACCCGCCGAAAGCAGTAGCGTCTCGCGTGGATGCCGGGAAGATCGGCACGACATAAACGAGCAAGAAATAGACGCCTGCAATAGCCAGCAGGGCGATACCCCACCGCATTCTTTTCGTACTCATGTCGACAGAATAGTGCATATCACTCCAGCTTTCGAGTCATGACTTAATCCAACAGATCAGTAGCGACCGTGGCCGCAGTACTCCTGGGCCGTAAGCGTAAGCGACTCTTCCCCTGGCTCAAAGGGGCCTCCTCCCTCCTTATCGCTGAAGAAACCGCCGACACTCGCCCACTTCACCTGGATTTCATACGTGTATTGATACTCAATGCCATTAAGGCAGGAAAAACTAGTAGGCCTCTTCCCATACCAGTTTCCCCATTCCCCGTTCCAGTGGGAAGCGCTGGGGTTACTCGGTTCCCGTGAGCTTTCGGCGATTACATGCCCGCTTCCTGGCCCCTGTTCGAACCTCCTAGTGACCTTTAGAACGGAAACAACGTACCCGGCAGCTCGGCAGTTCACTCTGTACCTAGCGTAGAACTTTCCGTAACCAGAGCGGCCATTTTTGTTCTTCGGCGAGTAGACATGAAGGTGGCCGGTGCAGGGTCCTGCCTCCGCCTCGCTCGTAGGCTTGGTCCCCCCAAGGTCAGAATCATTTACTGGATCAGCGTTTGCATAGTCATAGGCGCTTGCCGATCCCCCTGCAACCGGATCGGTAGAGATGAATCTCCCCATCGCCGGCACATAGCTCCGCGCCCCCATCTGAATCACGCCTGACGCCAGTTCGGTCTTTCGTCCCTTCCCACCGAGCCATCCATAGCGAGGGGTTCCTTCCTGCGCAGGGTTGCCGAACTCATCGAAGCGGAAGGTGGCGAGCAGTGTCGTCGCCGATAGTTCGGTGCTTGCCTTCGCGACCACGTCGCCGTGCAGATTAGTGAGCTGAAGCGTCTTGGTTCCTGAGCTTTCCTGAGTCGCCGCCAATTCCCCGCCGATGCCGATGATGTTGCGAGTCCAGGTCGAGCCGAGTTCGGTCCAGGTCGGAGAGTCCGAGGGGCCGTCGTAGTGGAAGACTTCGGTCCCTTCCAGACCGCCGCCCTGGACCCGCTGGTGCTGGCGCAGGGAGGCGTCAAGCTGGAAGGCGTTGGTGATCCCGCCCTGGGACTGTTCGGCGACCATGTCGTTGCTGAAGTAGCTGGTCGTGAGCGTTTTGCCTCCCGCGTCGGCGGCCGGCAGGCTGGTGATGCGGCCGAAGCTGTCGTAGGTGAGACCGCTGCCGAGCAGGCGATCGGCGGAGTCGTATTCGTAGTTCTGCGTGGTGCCGCCGGATTCGGTGTTGCAGGCGCCGCCCACCGCAGAGCGGGTGATTAACTTGGTCCGATTGGAGTCCTTGCCAGCGCTCGCTTCAAAGCTGTAGGCGCGGGTGGTGCAGGTGCCACCGGTCGGGGTTTCCTGGGCCAGGGTCAATCTCCCCGCGTGGTCATAGGAATACTGCTGGCTGGCCAGGGTGCCGCTCTGGGCGAGGACCTGGCCATAGATCGAGCGTTCCGCCGCTTCTTCGAGCCAGGTGCAGCTGGTTCCGCAGTTGGAGACCTTGGTGTAGCTGAGGTTGGTCGGTTCCCCGGCCTCGTTGTAGGTCTCTTTGGCGGTGATGCCGTCGGGCAGGCCGCGTTCGACCAGATTGCCGTCGGCGTCATAGGTGCCGGTGAAGGTCAAAGCCGAGTCTTGAACTTTGGTCAGAAGACCGGTGTTGGCGTCGTAGGTGAAGGTGTGGGAGCCCTTGGAGTCCGAGACGACTTCCACCCGCCCGAACGCGTCATATTTCGTGCGGGTGATGGCGCCGTCGGCGTCTATGTATTCGATCGGGCGCCCGAGGGTGTCGTAGTAGGTCGCCGTCTGCTGGTTGTCGAAGCCTTCGCAGGAGCCTTCTTCGCAGACGAAGCGCTGAAAGCTGGGAAACCCGAGTTTCGAGCTGTAGAGCGTTTCGACCTTGGGGATCGTGGCGCCGCCGCCCACGATCCTCTTGCTCGTTTCGCGGCCCGCCGTGTCGTAGGTCGCGATCGCCCTGCGGGTGCTCGGATCCAGCCCGCCGGGACTTTCCTTGACTTCGGTCGGCTCGCCGAGGGCGTTGTAGGACATAAACCGACGGACCAGCAGTTCGGGCTGCCCGGGAGTACCGGGCTGTTTCGCCGGGGTGATCTTGCAGGGCAGGTTGGCGAGCTGTGGCACCTGGTCGCAGGCCGAGTCGCCCGAGCCACCCTGCGCGGAGTAGTAGATGACCTTCGTCGTGCCTGCGCCGCCCCCTTCAGGATTGGAGGGCTGGCGCGTTTGGACCGGCAGCCCACTGTTTTTGTCATAGAGCGTGATCGTTTTGATTTCCAGTCCGCCTGGGTCGACGATGGTTTCGGTCGGCTTGCGCAGGTCCCAGTCATAGCGGGTTTCGGTCACCCGCTGATCGGCGTCGGTGCCCTGGCCGACGATGCTCGCGCCGGTGGTTTCCCGGGTCGGCAGGTGCGGTTTCACGCCCGTTTCCGGCCAGTCTTTGTCGTACTGCACCGTGGTATGCAGGCGGGCCTGGGTGAGCGTTCCGGATTCCAGGCGCACCTGATGGGTCGGCCCCCATTCCTCGAGCATTTCGGTGCCGTCGGCGGAGAAATGGCGTTTGGTCTCCAGTTCGTGAGAGCGGGCGATCATTTCGGCTTCGCTGCCCTGCGCCAGCGCCCGGAGGCGATTCTGGGCGGACAGTTCGCGGGTCACGTTGCCGAATTCATCGCTTTCGGCGGTCGTGATCGAAGCGCCCGAGGTGCCCGCTCCCGCCGGGGTGGCGGTGTTCACCGAGCGCCCTTCGGCGTCCATGTAGTAAACGGTGGCCTTGGTGTAGGCGCTCGGCGGGTTGGCCGGGACTTCGGTCGGCGGGAAGATCGCCGTCGCGTCGACGGGAAGGTCCTGCTGGCCCCATTTGGCGATTGCCGATGAGCTGAGGTCATAGGGCGCTCCGCTGCCGCTCAGCGAAACGCCGTAGGCGATCGTCGTCTGCCCGACCGATGGGCTTCCCCTGAGAGTCGCGCGCTTGACGTTGATCAGGCGCCCGTTTGCGATCTCCCCGTCGGCGGTGCCGTATTCCATTGTCCACGGTTCTTGGCCCGGCGGGGTGATCGTATGCAGCTGGCCGGTGCTTTCGTAGCTGTAGGTCTCTTTCAGCGCGGGCGAGACGCGCGGATCCCACTCGGCCACCAGGCGCCCGCTTGCGTCATAGCTGTAGTTGGCGACTTCCCAGGGGCCGCCGTTGCCGGGCGCGTAGTAGGTGATCTTGGAGAGGCGCTGTCCGTAGGTGTCTGGCGCTCCCCAGGTGCTCGCCGGCAGATAGGTGAAGGTGAGCGCGTGGCAGCCCCATTGGGCCGTCGCGTTGCCTTCGGTGCAAGTGATCCCGGCGGGGGAGGGCGCGATCACCATGCTGAGTCGACGCTTGCCTTCCGCGAGCTGGTAGACCATTCTCGTCGAGTTACCCGGGCCTCCGGTCTGGGAGACCGATATCGGCAGGTATTCGCTGCCGCCGCCGCTGTTTTCAAAGGTCGTTCGGTTGCCGCCGGGGTCGGCGAGGACCAAGCGCGTGCCGCTCGCTTCAGAGCTCAGCGACCATCCCGTCGCGTCGGGTGGCGCGAGGTAGGCTCCGCCTTCCTTTTCAAAGGCGAGTTCTGCCCCTTCGAGGTCGGTGACGACGGCGTAGGCGAAGGAGAACGTTTCGCCTTCGATCGTTTCGCTGAAGTTGACCAGGCGCACGTTTTTCCAGTCGGCGCCGCCCGCTTCTTCGACCGGCGTGCCCGGTTTCCAGCCCTGGCCCAGGACGCTGGTTTCCCCGAGCGTACCGGCTTCGCGCGAGTTGAAGGTGCGGGTGAATTCAAGCGCTGAGCCGAAGCCCGGGATCGTGACGTCGGAGCGGCCGACCGAGAGGTTGCCGGTGAGCAGGTCGACCGAGCCGGGGCCGAGCTGGGCGGTGGCGTCGTGGGGACCCCCGGTGAAGCGGTTGACGGTGGCTTCCACCGGGGCGCTGTAGCCGGCGACTTCGGCTGGCCCTTCAAAGAGAGCCCGGACCTGGATCGGGCCGCCTTCCTGTTGCAGTTTGGAGCTGGCGTGGGCGGCGTCGAAATAAAGCGGTTCGGCTTCCTGCACGCCGGAGAGGGGCAGCGGCCAGGAGACCGCCTGGCCGGAGGCCTTGCGGACCAGTTCGGCGGGGATCGTCTGGAAGGAGCCGGTTTTCCCTTCGCGGTACTGGTAGGTGATCCCGGTCACGCCCGCCACGCTCCAGGCCGCCTTCAGCTTCAGCCGCCTCGCGGTGCGGGTGCCTTCGCTGGGAGAGACGACCTTGCTCGTGGCCGGCGCCGGTGGGTAGTACTCGACCGCGAGGTAGGGCCGGTTTTCGGAGTTGCCGGCGGCGCTGGAATCGAATTCGGCGAGCCGTTCGATACAGCATTCGCGGATCTTCTCATCGGTCAGCCGCAACAGGAAGCCGTTGTTTGCCTTGGTCCCGGTGAGCCATTCGCTCAGCAGGGGGGCCATCGGGGCGGAGGAGAATTCCCACCAGCCCGGCTGGGCACCGCGGACTGCGGTCAGCACTTCCGCTCCGATCGTCCCGGCGTCGCCGCCTTCGGTCGTCCATTTCTGCTGCCCGTTGTAGAGCTTCCAGGTAGCAGCGCTGGTCCAAGCCTTTTCGACGTTTCCCCGCAGTTCAACCCCGGCGGTGTTTTTGACGGCGTTGGATGCGTGCAGGAGCACCGTCGCTTTGGCGATGTAGGAGTTTTTGGGGATCGTCGCCAGATTGAACCGGTACAGGGAGTGGGCGTATTCGTCGGTGCCACTCGATTTGTATTTGGCGAAGGCGCCGACCAGGGGCCAGCCGGTGGCGCCGCACAGATGAAGGCTTTCGTTCGGCGGGTTGAAGATGTTGCAGTCAAGGCTGGTCGGCGCGTTCACTTTCACTGACGGGTCGATGCGCACCGGGAAGCTGCGGCTCGGATCGCTGAGCCATTCGCGGTTGGCTTCGACGCTGAGCAGCCAGCCCTCGCCCTGGGGGTCGGCTTCAAGGTTGAAGGAGACTTCGCTGGAGAAAGTCGGCACCGCTGCGCTGTCGCTCATCACCGGCGCCGGCAGGGTGGCGAGCGTATTGCCGTCCTGGTCTTTGAATTCGATCGAACCCTCCTCGGTCTTGGTCGGCGTGAGGCCGGCCGACGCGCTCAGCTCGAAGCGAAGCGTGCTGGGCTGGGAGGGGTCGGCCAGTTCGATGTCCTCCTTGACGCCGTTGCCGAGACTGGTGAAGGCAAAGGTCGTGCCGTGGTCGGCGGTTTCATAGCTCGCGCCTTCGCCCTGTAGCTCGGCCGGTTCGGTTTCCTGGCCCAGCAGACGCTCCTCGATCCACTGATCGCCCACCGAGAGGCGGACCGGGCCGGAGCCGATCTGCGCTGGAAAATGCAGATCGAAGCCGTTGGCGCCGTTGCTGAGCGCTTGCCCCGCCGCCGGTTCGAGCCCTTCTTCGATCGGTTTCCAGTCCCCTTCGGCGTCGCGGTAGTTGACAGGGGTCTCATAGATCCGGGCTTCCCTGGCTCCGTCGGGGAGCTCGAAGGTGTTTGAGGTGGCGGTTCGCTCGGACTTGACTTCGACCCCGGGTTCTTCTGCTGGTGGGGCGCTCAGTTCGGCGCTCGCGGGAGATTCGGCGCCTTCGTCCTGGGCGGCGAGCGCGATGCCCGAGCAGAGGACAAGCAGCACGGCGAGGAGGGTCGCTGCCAATCTCACAGTTCGCTTGGAGCTGCCACCGCGCACGCGTTGAGTCCAGCCGAATCCTTCCCCTGCCATGTGTATGTGCCTCCTCTATCGGTTGGCGGACGCGAGTTGCGTGTCCCCGGTTCGGTTTGTATTCCTACGTTTATGAGACGAAGACTTCAATACCTAATAGTTGTGTATTCTCAGATTTAACACTGTGAAGGTCTTGTCCGATTAAGGCGCTCGCAGTATCACATTTGGCTTCAGACGTTATGTTCGGGGTGTAACTGTGGGGGCACTCGCCGCACCGCTGGCGGCGAGCGCCCCACGCTTGCCAAGGGGGGCGACGAGGGAGAAGAAAAAGCCGCCCCCCTTTTCTGTGGCAAGTCGAAAGGTGAGAAGACGTCACGCGGACCGCCCGTGCAGTGAGGTCGAGGGCAGCGGGTCCTTCGCTATTGGCCCGGGGAAGACCCGGCTGCCGTTCACGCGCAGCAGGCGCGCCTGCACAAGCACACACACCGCCCGCTCCACGGCGGCGGTTTCGGTCTGCACGCTGCGCCCGGCGAATCGCCGGCGGGCAAGCTCGCCGATCGAGATCCCGTCCGGATAGCTCTCTCGAACGTGCGTCAGGACCGCCGATTCGACCAGCATGTCGGCGTAGTCGGGCGCTTTGGCATGGGGGATGATGTGGATCCTCATCCCGCGCCCCCCTCTGGGGGTCCGAGCCTTGCCAGGACGGTCTGGCAAGCCTCCGCGACGAGGCGGTTTCGCTCCTGCATCTGGCGCGCCTCAACCCATTCGGGCTCTTCGCTCTCACGCTCCCCCGCCGCCACCTCTCCCAGGCGGGTGAAGACGCGGCGAAGGACGTCGGGTGGGCTGTTCAGCTCGATACTGGTGCCCGCTCCCTGGCCCCAGCCCAGGTCCTCTACGACCAGGCGCAGGTCGTCGGAGAACGCCTGACCCAGGCGCTGGGCGGTATCGAGCTCGCCCGCCTGGACCGCGAGGCGGACGTCGTCGATGCCGCTGAGGCGATCGAGGAATTGGTCATAGAGCGCGTCGCGCTGCTTGGAGGTGATTCGCAGGGCCATCTCGCTCTGCCCTAGCCGCTCGTCGAGAAGAAGTAGAAGCGCTGGGTGGCGCCGCGTACCTGGCGCTGCTGGACCTGTGCCAGGACGCCGGCCTCTGCCAATTTCTTCACGTGGTAGGCGATCAGCGAAAGGCTGAACTCACCCTCGAAGACCTCCGTCAGCTCTGAGGCGGAGATCGGAACGCCGATCCACAGCAGCGCTTCGACGATCGCCACCTTCAGCGGGTGCACCATGTGGGGGACGAGGGAGCCCCAATCGAATGAGAACTCCTCGGTTCCCTCCATCATCGTGCCCCGCCTGGATTCAGGGAGGAGGAACGGCGGTGGGGTGTGGGGGACGCGACGGCCATGTCTTCACTCCACCGACCACCGGGGCGACGAGAATGAAGTCACTTAGGAGACCCGTCGCCCCGGCCCATGTTGGTCGGTTAACCATCCCCGCCAGTCTCAGAGATGGTATGTGTCGGTGGAGTGATGGACCGTTTCAGAGCGAAAGGCGATCGTCAATCGCACGGTGAATGCTAGTCACAATCCTCTGAGGGTGGTGGTGGCTTGGGCCCCTTGCGGGCACGCTTGAAACCAGTTTGTGAGACCAGAATTGAAACCGCGTTCTCTCCCGATTTGACGCGACGGTTGGTGGCCTCAACCTCGATCTCTCGAACTCGTTTCCACGATCGGGCCTGCTCCTCCGCGATTTCCCTCCGCCCTCGTGCGTCCACGTTGAACCAATCCCACATAAGGCACAGCTCTGGGTCGTTGTTCATATTTCCGGACCACAACCCGGCCATCACCTCGGCAATCATCGACTGGATGGCGAGACCGGCAGTTATCTGTCGCTGCTCCGGCGTCATAGCGGCGACTTCCTCATCGCTGTATTCGGGGATTTCCACCGCTCTATAGAAGTGCTGGAGGGTATTTCGCACTTGCTCGGTTTTGACGAGTTCGATGGAGCCGGCGTCGACCAATTCCCGTATGTGGTTTGAGACATTGTTCAGTGGCTCTTCGATGATGTGGGCAATCTGCCCCGGAGTGAAAACGCCTTCGTTGAGGACGATGAGGATGTGAACCCGAATGCGGTGACCCAGCGCATAGTGAACGACATTCTCGATGCGCTTCTTGCTCTGTACCCGTTTACGGGTTGCCTTGCTCACCCGCCCTCCCTCCGGTTGAAGTACATCATGTGATCAGCTAAACGCGAGCATATAGACGATGTCGGATCATTATTGGTGGATACTCACCAAGTAGTTGATACTTAGGATCGCTTTAGCATTCGTCTCCCTCCTGGCGACTCGCGCTGGGCTCAGACAGGGGAGGAGGTGAAAGTCAATGAAGATCAAGAAGGTTGCGCCTGTTCAGGTGAGCCACATGGTCATCAAGGCTGCGTAGAAGCGTGTAGCCAAATCGGGGGGCCGGTCTCGGCCCGACCCGTAGGTGGGGAAGGGATCGGCCCCTTCTCACGGTCGTCGCATTCGGCGACCGTGAGAAGCGATCCTCGAGGTTGCCGATCGCGTCGACGAGGAGACGAGTCGGCCCCACACGGCCCTCAGTCCGTCACGCGCCGTCTGGCTCGAAAGAGGCGTTCGCGCGCCGGCGCGCCGGCGCGCCTGCCGGCTCTCTCGATCCTGCCAAGCTGCTCCAGGCGCAGGATCGCGTAGGAGACCCGAGCCAACGGCGCGCCGATTGACCTTGCCAGCTCGGCGGCCGAGAGGACAGCGCCGGGTTGCGCCAGCGCCTCCTCGATCTTTTCGCCAATCGCAGCCGAGTCCCCTTGCATTTGCCGCCCCCGTCCTTTGAACGCATTGACCCTCCGCGCGGTATTAGACCAAAACGCCCCCGGCCAATGCGCTCCCGGCCGTTAAGCTCTGGACCGAAGGGCTGGGAGCCGCGACGCTCTCTTGCCGATGGCCTCTCCCCTTCACGACGACCCCGATCGGGCAAGCCGCGCCTTCGGGGAGCGGATGCGCGAGCTGCGAGCGCGGGAAGGCATCTCCCAGGACGGGCTCGCCCGCGAGGCCGACGTGCATCCGACCAGTATCGGCCGGATCGAGCGTGGCGGCAGGGAGCCGCGCCTGACGACCATCCTGCGGCTGGCGCACGGCCTCGGCGTGCAGCCGGGCGAATTGGTCGACGGACTCGACGGCAAGCGCCGCTGAGGTCGGATGGGCACAAAGCGGCCGGTAGTCCCCCGACGCTCACCGGATCGGTCAAGTCCCCCGCTACAGCCCGAACTCACCTCCGCCTTGACTTGCCGCCGAGGACGGCGGAGCAGGAGGGAGGGGTGCTTCGCTCATCTCCACAGGCGGGACGGGGGGGAGTGGCTGGGAGCCCGTCTCTTCGTTCCTCGCCCTCCTCGAACGAGCTGCCTTGTCGCCACTGTGGTGGGGACGCCGCCCGGCCTCCCGACCTTGGGCACGTAGGGCGGCCGGGCGGCGTCTGGCCAGCCGATGATCGGGGCTTTCGCGCCCGATCCGCTCGCCGTTGGGGGACGTGTGCGTTACTGCTCCCGTCGACCTCGCGCTCGGCGGGAGCCCAGGAGCCGCTCCGGTGCCTCCGGCGAGCGCCTGGGCGAGGAGCCCGAGCGCCAAGAGCACCAGGCAACCGAGGGCGAGGGTTCGCCGCGAAACGGGCCCGGCTCGGTGGCGGGTGTGCCCTCGCGCCACCTCGCGGATGTGCTCAAGCTCGGCCCGCCCCACCGGCACCGCCTCCTCGGCCAGGGTCGGCCAAGCGGAGCCGAAGGCGCCGGGCTCCCCTTCCGTCCTCGGCTGAGATTCCACCTTCGCCCCCGGCCTTTTCGGGGCCTTGTCGCTCATCTTCAGGTCCCTCGTGGCGGCGAGCCGCTCTGAGCGCCCCGCCGCGCGGCGCGAAGTGCGGGGTCCTCGAACCAAGGGCGCAGTCGCAGTTTCGCCGGCGGTAGGCCCCGATAGAGCAGGACGCCGCTCCCGGGCTCGCCTTCTCGCAGGACATTCGGCGCGGCGAGCTCGCGGTAATGATCGCCCTCGGTGGTCGAGCGACGCCCTTTCTCCCCGGCGGTCCGCGAGCGCTGCTCGAACTCGCCGACGCCGATGATGCGGGAGACCTGAGTAAGCGTCTCGGGATCGGAGTTGCCGTTGCCGATGACCTTGGCGCCGTGATTGTTGAAGATCGTCGCGGCACGGCGGCCGTAGCGGACGTTGATCTGCGCGAGATCCTGAAAGACCGAGAGCAGCTGCACCCCCTGCCCGGCCGCGGTGGAGGCGACTTCATCGAGGTTGGGGATAGGCGCGATGTTCGCCGCCTCATCGAGCAGAAGTAAGAGCGGGGGATCAAGCGGCGCCTCGGTGGTTGCGACCAGCTCCTCCACGATCGCCAAGAGCTCCTGCACGAACATCGAGAAGACAGGGCGCAGCCTCTCCTGTTCGCTTCGCGGCGCACACAGATAGAGCGTGTTGGCGCCGCCGTCCAGTAGGGCGCTCGGCGTGTAGTCGGCGCCGGAGGTCTCCTCGAGGACGAACGGGTCGGCAAAGGCGCTGAGGGTCAGCTCCGCCGTGGTGTAGACGGAGGAGCGCTGGCGCTCCTCGCGGTTCTGAGTCGCTCGGTAGGCCCGCGTTGCCTCCGGCGTCTCGGTTGCCTCCAAAAGGGAAGCCACCTTGGTTTCGCTGGCCTCCGGCCCTTCGTCGAGCCAGCGCACGATGTCGTTCATCTGTCGTTCGGAGCGGGCGGCGGCGTAGAGCAGCGGCGCCAGGAGCTTTTCCGCCGCGGCGAACCAGAAATCGGCGTCGCTCAGGCCCGATGCGCTGGCGGTCCTAGCGCCGGAGGCGAGCCAGTGGGCCACACGCCTTGCCCCGCGCCAGCTCTTGGCTCCCCACAGCGGCGTCGCGCGCGAGCGCGGCCCGTCGGTCACCTGGGCGGGGTCGAAGACCATCACCGATCCCAGCTCCTCGCGGCGGGCCAGGGTGTCGGGGAGCAGATCGTTCTTGACCGAGGTGGCGAGGACCGGGCCTTCCCACTCAAGCATCGCCGGGATCACCAGGCCGGTGGTCTTATAGCTCTGGGTCGGGGCGATGACGATCACCGACTGGCGCTCCTCGGCGGCGAGCAGGGTCTCGCGAAACCGCCCCAGGGTCAGCCGGCCCGGGCAGGGCGCGCTCACCCGAAGCGGCGCCAGCTCGCGGCCGCTTGCCCAACGCACGCTCGGCGCTCGCTCGCGACCGCCGGCAAGGAGCTGCGCCAAGCCGAATCGCTCGGCGATCCGCGCCAGCGCGAGCGCCCCGGCACCAAGAACGCCTGCGAGGAAGACAGCCGTCGCGTAGAAGCCCAGCGGCCCCGGCAGTGCGCCCCGTGCCGGCGCCGGCCAGGCGGCGCCGGGATCGCCGAGGTGGGAGGGCAGCCGCAGCGCCGTCGCGGCTAGCTCGGCGGCTGAGATCGGCGCCCAGCCCGAACCGAAGAGAGCCGCGGAGAGGGCACCGCTCAGCCACAGCGCGAAGAATGCGAGCGCCCCCAGCGCCCCCAGCTCCAGGTAGAGCGCTCGCTCTTTCTGGTTCATCGCGCCGGCCCCCCCGGGCCGAGGATCCCCATCTGCTCATCGGTGAAGGTGAGATCGCGCTCGGTGGAGGACATCCGGTGCTGAACCAGTTCGGTCCGCTCCCCGACCACCCACAGCGCCTCGCCGAGGCGAAGCGTCATCGTCAGCTCGGTCTCGGTCTCGCTCAGCCCAAGGCGGCTGCGCAGCACCGGGCGCTGGTCGGGCGGTTGGCGGTAGATGACCTTGGTCCCGGCGTCGGCGATCAGCCCTTCCACGATCCGCGCCTGCCGCGAGCCCGCCGAGCCCACCGCCCCGAAGTCGGTGAGACGGTGGGCGGAGAGGATGTTCTGGATGCCGAGCGCCCGGCAGAGCTTGAAGTTGGACTGAAGCCACTCGGCGACGCCGATCTGATCGGCTACCCGCCAGACCTCCTCAACGACGGAGATCACCTTTGGGGCTTCGCGGCCCTCGCGCTGGGCGGCCTGCCTGCGCTCCAAGAGGATCGCCTGCTGCCAGGCGGCGGCGCAGGTCATCAGCACCCCGAGCGCGGCGGAGTCGCGCATCGCGCTCAGGTCGAGGACGACGAGCGGGGCGTCGAAGTCGATCCCCGGCGTGGTCGGGCCGTCGAACATCCCCCGCAGGTCGCCCTCGCAAAGGCGCTGGAGAGCGAGTGCGCAGTCGCGGTTGGCCTCGGCGAACTCCTCGCCGCTCCGGCGGCCGAGACGCCGGCGACCATCGCCTCGCGGGGGTGAAAGCAGCGCGTCGACGACCAGCGGCAGGGTCGGCTCGCTCGCCCCGCACTCGCCGTTAACCAGATCGAGCCCGACTCGCAGCCCCGCCTCCTCCTCGGGTTGCAGGTCGCGCTTTAGCGCCGCGATCGCCACCGAGCGCAGAAGGCGAAGCTGCATCTCGCGCCCGCCGCGGGGGTCGATCGGGTTGAGGCGCATCTCGCCGTGGGGACGCAGGGTGATGGATCAGGGCGCCGAGGGCTCGCCCCAGCGGACCGTACTCGCCCTTGACGTCGATCACCCAGCCCTGGCGCCCGAAGAGCGCGCTGGCGGTAGAGGTAGGTCTTACACAGCGCCGACTTGGCGTAGCTGATCCCGCCCAGGACCAGCATGTTCGGGCTGCGGATCACCCGTGCGTGGTAGAGCTGCCCAAGGGTCATAGGCCCAGGCGCCGCCGGCGGCATCGGCGCCGACGTAGGCGCCGGGGGCGCCGATCCCGCCCTGGGCGATGAACGGATAGGCGGCCTGCAAGTGCGCGGTGGTCGCCGAATAGCCGGGGCGCTCGGCGGGGCGGGCGCCGATCATCGGAGCCCCCGGCAAAGCGGCAGGGTGTTGAGGAAGCCGGCGGCCTGCTCACCATAGAGCGGCTGTAGCTCCAGGCGGGAGAGCTGCGCGGCGTGCTCGACGTCGCTCTTTGAGCGCTCCAGCGCCTCCGGGGTGGCGTCTGAGACCGTAACGAAAGGGGCGATCCGCATCTCGGCGTGGCCTGTCTGCCAGCTCCTCCTCGCGTCGAGAGGCGGCGATCTGGCGGCGGCGGATCCGCGCCGTGGTCATGAAGCCCTGGCGCTTTCGCGTCATCTCCTCGCTCACCTCGGCGGTCCGCGCCATCTCGGCCTTTCGCATCGCCACCGAGTAGGGGACCGGCTCAATCGTCACCGAGACGCTGCGAAGTGCGGCGCTCTGCATCAAAAGCGGGGCCAGGAACATCGGGACCGACCTCTGAGCGGGGCATCGCCGAGACCCAATAGGTGTGGTGGTATGCGGAGTCGGTGCGGTAGTGCCCCCAGCCCGTCCCGCGCGGCGAGCGGTCCGAGCAGGGCCGGATCGACACCCTCGCGGCAGGTCTCCCCGAGCGCCGCGCGGCTGCGCCGCCGGCGCCCGAAGGGGTCGAAGGCGTCGCGGATCACCGCCGCGTACTGGCGCGGGCGCAGCAGCCCGAACACCGTGATCTCGGCCGTCGCTGAGTCGCTCGCGCGAGGCTCTCCGCCTCTCGCAGGAGCAGCTCGCAGGCCGCCTCGCTCGCCGCCGCCGAGTCGCCGTATCTCGCGGGCGCCCCGGCGCGCCTCGATCTGTAGCGCGATCAGGATTTCGTGCTCCTGGGTCGACCGGCGCCGCCGACTCCGAGCAGCTCGATATAGGAGCGAACGAGATCGGAGTCCAGGCGAACGCTTCGGTCGCGCTCTTCCTGTAGATAGGAGGCGAGGTCGTCGCCGTGGGCGGGCACCGTCCGCTCGATCCACTGTAGGCGGCGGATCGGGCCGTGCTCGCGCGCGCACCTGGAGAGCACCGCCACCCCAGGCATCGAGGGCGCGCGCCTGCTCGGCGGGGTCGCGCAGCGCGAAGGCTCCGCCCTTGACCGCGATCGCCGCCGTGTAAGTGCCGCCGCGTCGGTCGTCGATCACCCCGACCTCCTGCGAGCCGTAGGGCACAGCGAGAAGCTCAAGGCCGCTCAGCTGCGGCGGCAGCGAGCGCTCGTGCTGGCCGGCCTCCGAAAGGCCACCCCGAATCCCCGCGGCGGGGGCGCTTGAGCTGTACTTGCGTCCTCCCGGCGCGGGAAGGAGCCAGCGCAACACGATCGGCGCCCACTGCTCGGCGGTGCGGCCACGCAGCGGGATCGCAATCGCCACACCGGCGAGCGCCAGGGCGGCGATTGCAAGTGCCAGTGCGGCGAAGCTGCGCAGTCACATACAGCGGGCCGAGTCCGATCAGGGCAGCAGCGCGACGATCGCGACCTGGCTGGCACGCAGCGGCCCGACCACCGAGCGTTGCTCCAGGGGGCCGAAGCGATAGCGACGCTCGCTCATCGCTCCTTCTCCGTCGCGGGTCGGCAGTGGGGACTCGCGTGGGGGACGGGCCGGTGGCTCCTGGTGGGCCGGTGGCGGCGTCTCACCGCCACCTGTCCTTTCCTCGCCACCGCCCGCTGCGCCCAGCTCTGCATCCTTCGGGGAGCTCTGCGCCGCTCCGCCGCTCGCCTCAGCGGCGGTCTCGGAGCTGATGCGTTTGCTGAGCTCGCGCCCCTGCCTGCTTGACCCCCGCCGCGGCCGCGGCGGGGCGCTGCTGCCACGGCGCTCGCCGCCGAGGCTGCTGCGTGGAGCTCAGCGAGGCGGCGCCCCTCGCCACCGCCGTCGGAGCTGCGGAGTCAACGCCAGCGCCCGAGCCGGCGGGAGGACCCGGCCGCGCGGCAGAGCTCTCGGCGCCCGAGCCTGAACCCCCGCGCCGCCCTCGACGACCTCCCAGACCTTCGGCGGCTGCCAGTTGGAGCGGGCCATGTTGCGCATCATCTGCACGTCGCTTGCCAGCTGCATCCCGCCCACGCGCCGCCGCCGCCGAGCGGCGGCCGTAGGCGGCGCTCATCGCGCCCTCGGCGAAGGGCACGAGCTTGAGCAGGACGAAGGGCGCGAAGCAGGCGAGCAGCATCAGCGCCGGGCGGCGAGGATGTGCTCGACCTGGCCGTCGCTTTCGGCGATCAGCCCAGCTCGCGAGCGAGATGATCGAGACGATCACGAACTTGGAGGCGATGACCACGACAAGCAGCTCGACGCTGCGCCGCAGCGCCCCCGACCAGCGCGGCCAGATCGACGTGGCCAGCGCCAGCGGCATGAACAGGGCGACGACGTAGACCGCGGCGTCGCGCATCAGCAGCTCCAGCCAGACGAAGAAGGCGGCGAAGGCGCCGATGATCGCCGCGAGGAAGGTGACGAAGAGCGGCACCGCGACCGTCCCGGCGGCTTCGCCCGAGCGGCACTGCGCCGGTTCGCGCCGTCGCTGCCGCCGCCGACTTGCCCGCGGTCGCCGCCCACCTCGCCGAGGTCGGTGATCGCCGCCTCGAAGAAGTGCCGGCTGTTGTCGTGGCTCGCGGCGGCGATCGCGTGGCAGAGGCCGTCGGTCGCGACGAGCAGGAGCTGCACGAGCGCGTAGGCGACGCTGGTCGCGACGAAGGCCAGCGGCAGGTTGACCACACCGGGACGCGCACGAGCATCGCCGCGTTGCCCTGGGCGACTCCCTCGAGTACCGCCAAGAGCAGCATCGCCGCCGCCAGCAGCGCCGCGATCTCCGCCATCTGTCGCGTACTCGGCGAGAAAGCCCTTGCGTGCGTCAGCTGCGGCGTCGTCGTCTCGTCGATCGCCGCCGACGACCTTGCCGATCAGCCAGCCGCGCCTTCGGTGACCCAGGTGGTGATCTGTTCGAAGATCCCGTTGCCGACCCTCTTGAGGGCGTTGAGTGATCGGCTTGATCGCCGCCTGCCCGACCTTGCCGCTGACCGAGTTGCAGGCATCGCCGACCGGGTTGCCGCCGCCGAGGAGTGCCCGCCGGTGATCGCGTCGACGCGCTTCGCTGACCGCCTGCCGGGGCGCCGCCGACGTCGCAGAGCGGGTTGGCGCGCGCGGCCTGCGGGGCGAGGGCTGGGCGAGGAGCGGCGAGCGTCGCCAGCAGCGTCGCCAGGACGGCCGCTGCCGAGGCATCTACGGAGCCGAGCTCATAGCTCCGCAGGCGCGTTAGCGAGGTCGATCACCTCGATAGCCGCCGAGCGGCCCGGGCGCAGTCGCCAGCTTCGGCGTCGGTCCGAAGCCGCCGCGCGTTTCGGCGATTCGCCAGCTGGCCCCGCGTCCAGAGCAGCGTCGGTGTGGGTGAGGCCGAAGTAGGCGGCCGGTTCGACCGAGGAGGCGTTGCCGAGCAGGGTGAATCCCCAGGTGAGGACGCGGGCGCGGTCGGGGGCGTAGGACTCGACCCGGTAGCCGATCGGCACCGCCGCGTAGAGCGTCCGCAGGCCGTCGGGGAGCCCAACGCCGATCGGACCTTCGGCGATCCGTCGCTGCCCCGGCGAGTTGGTGGCGAGCATCTTCGCCACGTAGTCGGGCGTCGCCACCGCTTCGATCCGCTTGCGCAGGACGCCCTGGGCGCAGGATCGCCGGCGTGGCGAAGGCGCGCTGGTAGGCGGCCACCGCCTGCGCGGCTCCTCGCGCGGTGCGGGGGAAGCCCACCGCCACGCCGGCGCGGACACGTTCGGCGCCGGCCGGCGCCGCGTTCGGCGCGCCCTCCTGCGGGGCGGTGGACCTGCCCACCGCCCAACCGGCGATCAGAACGCCAACGAGGAGCGCCAGGCGGGCGATCCGGCGCGGCGCGGCGCTCATTTGACACCCCCGCCGGCTGCCTCGAAGAAGTTGATGATCGAGGGCAGGGCGCCGACGAGGAAGGCGCCGCCGGCCGCCACCAGCACCTTGGTGCGGCCCGAGTCGGCCTGGCTGTAGTTACTGGTGCGGCTGCCCAAGGCCCACTGGCCGATGCCGATCAGGGCTCCGGCGAGGCAGGCGAGCAGGACGAACTTGGTGAGGCCGCCGACGAGCTTTTCGGCCGCCGCCAGCCCCGGCAGGCCATGTTCGTTCGGTTCGACCTTGATCGCGGCGAGCAGCGGCTGGGCGAGCGCTTGAGACTTGAAGAGAAAGGCGAGTGCCACGGCAGGCTCCCTCTCGGTTGGGGTGGATGTGTGCCGGGATTGACAGGCGCAGGCCGCAGCTGTTCCGGCTGCGATGCCAGGGGGTGCTGTCGCGCCGCTTGGCAGAGCCGTTTCTGTGGCCGCTCCGCTACACGCCGAACTCAGACGTACGTCCACGGGGCGCCGGTTCACCGGCTGGTGGCGGCGGGGGGGCCGACGGTGGCGCTGAGCCGCGGCGCGGCGATGCCGGTGGCACCGGTTCGCCCGCAACCGCATCGGGTCCGAACTCCGCTTTGCCTGCTTGTGGGCCGCCTGGCGTCGGCTCTGCCCCGTGGCGGCGGTAGGGGTGCTCTTTTGCCGGCGCTTCGATCTGCCCGGGCGCGGGGGCGATCGGCGCCGTGGTCTCAGCCCTCCGATAGATGCCCGCGCGGCGGTGGCGGGACGGCGCATCGGAGTGGGTGGGGTGGGACAGCAGGGCGGGGGCTTCGGCCCCGGCGCTGAGCAAGGCGCCCCCGCTCGCAAAGCAGGCCACTGCGGCCGCCGCCCCGCAGACGCCAAGCGCCCGCCCGGCGCCGCTGTTGGCAAGCGCGCTCGCGGGATCGGCGCCGAGGCGGCGAAGCAGCTCGTGGGCTCGAAGCCAGAGGCCGAGCGCTCCGTTGGCGATACGTTCGCCGGGCGCCGCGAGGTCGCCGATCAGACCGGCGGCCGGGTGCCCGCCCGGCAGCGAAAGGCTGGCCAGGGCGCCAGCCTCCACCAAGAGCTGATCGCCGCGCTTTACGCCGAGAGAGCGGCGAAGCGCGCCGAGCGCCGAACGCTGGCGCCGCACCGTCTTTGAGTGCGACCAGTCGAGCGCCCTGCCCGCTTGCCGCAGGGACATGTCCTCGAAGTAAAGGAGGGCGATCACGGCGCGCTCCTCCAGGCTTAGTTCCTCGAGCGCCGGCTGGATCAGCGCCCTGAGCCTGGCTCGCTCGGCGTCCTGCACAACCCGCTCGGCGAGCGGGGGCGAGGAGTCGGCGAGCTCGGCGATCCGCTCGGCGGAGACCATCTCGGGTCCAGAGCTCTCGGTCGCCAGGTGGTTCACCGTCCGGTGCCAGGCGCAGAGGATGATCCAGGCGACCGGGTTCTCGATCCTCGCCCCTTTGTCGAGATGGCGCGCATACTCGACCTGCGCGCTCGCCAGCAGTTCCTCGAAGTTGGCGGCGATGAACTGGGGTGAGAAGCGCAGCTTGAGCAGCGTCCGCCTGAAGCCCCGACGGACCTGATCCAACTCGGCGGCGCTGAGTTCGGCGTTGGCTTCTGCAAGGCGTGGCATCGGACTCAGCCCTACCGACGGTCCGAGGCCGCGGCGCGCGCCGCGATTGGACGTATGTCCGTCGCGCTCGCTTCCCCGGGAGCGCTTCAGAAAGGGACAGCCGTGGCCTCGCGCCCACAACCCGGAACAGCCCGCCTCGATCCCTGTCAATCGAGTCGAGAATGGAGGGTCGCGGCTCAAAAGCAAAGCCCGCTCGGTGCCCGAAGCAGCGTTCGCTGCGGGCGGCCGCAGCGCCCCGAGTAGTTCCCTTCCTTGCGCTCGGGGCCAGCCTCCTTCTGCTCGGATGCGCCGGCGGCGGGCACCGCGGCGGCGCATCCCCCTCCCTGGTTGCCGGCAGGCGGGCTGGGCCAATCCCCCGGGCTCAGCTCGCCTCCGCAACCAGCCTCGCCGCGCGCTTTGGCACCGCCTATGGCCACAGCGCCTACCTGCGGCGCCCACCCCGGCTACCCGGCACCACGCGTGTCGTGCAGCGCGACTTGGCGCTCGCCGCCGCCCGGGTTCCGCCAAGCCGGCGTGACCTGCGTCCCCGCGCGGTGAAGGTCAGCACCGCAGCACTCGGTGCGAGGCTCCTGCGCGCCAGCGTCGAGATCGAGGACGGCCGCTCGCCCCCCTTCTCGGTGGGGTTCGGGCTCGCCCGCCGCGGCTCGCGCTGGCGCGTTATCTCCGTCTCTCCTCCGGGCTGAGGGGCGACGGTGGACCGCTCGGCTTTGCCGCCCGCGCCGATCTTGCTCGGCGTACCGCTTCTCCTCTTGGCGGGGGTGATCGGCATCGTCATCTCCGTCGCCCTCGCTTTCAGCGGCGCGCAGGGCTGTCGCGGCGCCGATGCGCTCGGAGCGCTCAACTCGAAGGTGCCGGGGCGGCTGGCGCCGATCTATGAGCGGGCCGCGGCCAAATACGAACTCGGCCAGCGGGGGGCCGCGGTCCTCGCCGCGATCAATTGGGAGGAGACCGGGTTTGGCGCCGATCTGGGCGTCTCCTCGGCGGCGGCCGAAGGCTGGATGCAGTTTCTGCCCTCCAGCTGGGAAGCCTTCGGGGTGGACGGCGACGGCGACGGTGCCAAGGACCCCTACGACCCCTGGGATGCGATCTTCGCCGCCGCTCGCCTACTGCGCGCCTCCGGCGCGCCGGGCGACTGGCACGGCGCGATCTTCGCCTACAACCACGCCGAGTGGTACGTCGCCCATGTCCTCGCCGACGCGAAGAAATTCAGCGCCGGCGGAGCCTCGCCCGGGGCCGTCGCGGAAGCGTGCGCGGCCGCCGCCCCCAACGAAGCGGTCGCCCGCATGTTCGCCGAGGCCGAACGCCTCAGCGCGCTACGACGCAACACCGAATACGTGTTTGGGGGCTCCCACGGTGTCTCGCCCACGCCGCTCAACGGCCCCTTTGACTGCTCCAGCGCGGTCAGCCATCTGCTTCAGGTCGGCGGCTTTCACAACCCGACGATGGACACGATCGCGCTGCTCGGTTGGGCCGAGAAGGGACCCGGCCGGTGGGTGACGATCTACGACAAGCCCTACGGGGAAGACGCGCACACCTTCATCAGGTTCGCGCCGGGCGTGACGCCGCCGAGCAAACGCTACTGGGGGACTTCCCGCTTCGTCGCGCCGGGGCACGGACCCGGGTGGATTCCCGAAAGCACCTTCGGTGAGTCCTACCTGAGCGGCTTCGTCCGCCTGCATCCCCCGGGGTTGTGATGGCGGTGAGGCAATCGGAGCGATGCGGCAGCTCGGGGTCTCGCTTCTGCGCGCCGATTTTCCGCGCCTCGGTCGGTTGGCGGGATGTGGGCGCCGCGGGGATCGCTCGTCCCCGGGGTCCGGTCGTCCGCGGGCACACGGCGCGGCTTGGGGGCGCACAGAAGCGAGACCCCACGAATGCGAGGTGGCGAAGTGAAGAACGAGACAAGCGATCGGTGGGCGGCGCGGAGGCGGGGCTGTGAGCGAGGAGCGTTTACTGCTGAGCCGTCGCGAGGCGGCGGCGGCGTTGAGCATGAGCCTTTCGCACTTCCAGCGGCATGTGCAGGCGCAGCTGCCCTGTGTGTATTCGGGGCAGCTGAGGTTGTACCGACCGGGGGACTTGAAGCGCTGGGCAGAGAAGACAATCACCGCGCCGGCGGCGGGCAGGTGATTTGCTGATGGCGGGCATAGACACCAAGACCCGCTATCAAGGCGTCTACGCCCGCCACCAGCTGCACTGCGCGCTCAAAGGCGGCAGACGATGCAACTGCACCCCGCGCTGCTTCGGCGTCGTCTGGGATTGCGACGCCCACAAACATCGCAAGACTCGCTATTACGGCACCGCGGGCGAAGCGAACAACGCCAGATCCGATTTGGCGATCGCGGTGCGCGAGGGTCTCTCCGACGTCAAGAAGCGGCTTACGTTCATGGAGGTTGAGGAACTGTTTGTCGCTGATGCTCGCGCTGGCGTCGCCCTAAACAAGCGCGGGAAGCCCTACACGCGCAAGGCGGTTACGAATCTTGAGTCCTCGCTGCGGACGCTTCCGGATTGGGTTCGCGATAAGAGCGTCGACAAGGTCAGCCGCGGAGATTTCCAGCGAATAGTGGACGATTGCCGCAAGAATGACCTGTCGGCTTCGCGGATACGCTCGCGGGTTCACGCCGCCAGGTCGCTTTACCGATGGGCACGGGATCATGAGCTTGCCACCGGTGATCCCGCCGCTGGTCTGCGCTTGCCAGCCGAAGACTCTGAGTCCCGCGATCGAATCGCCACCCCCGCGGAATTCAAACGGCTGCTTGTCGCTCTGGAGCCCGCGGATGCGCTCCCCTTCGCCCTGGCCGCCTATGGGAGCGCGCGCGCCCAGGAGGTCGAATATCTCGGCTGGCAGGATGTCGACTTGGAGAGTTCGATGATGCTCTTGGCAGCCGACGAGGAAGCCCTCAAGTCAGACGCGGCGAGGCGCGTCGTCCCCATCGCGAAGCCTCTTGCAGTGCGCCTCGACGAGGAGTGGCGCGCGCAGGGAGAACCGAAGGCGGGGCCAGTCTGCCCGCCCCGGAAGAAGTCGCGCTCCGGCAGGATCAACCTTGGCGCCCTCCAGAGGCGGGTCTTCAAGGTCTGGATGGAGCTCGGTCATGAGCCAATCGGAATGCAGGACTGCCGCCATACCGCAGCCACCTGGCTCGATCACGCCAACGTCAGCCCAAAGGTGTCCTCGGTGATCATGGGTCATCGGGCGCCGAAGCGACAGCCGGATGTGGCGCCGATCACCCTGAGGCGCTACACGCACGTCCTTGAGGGCGAGCTGGAGAGAGCCCGTCGCCTCCTTGATGCGTTCATCGTCGAGCGGGAGAAAGATGACCCCTTCGACGGGCCCCCTGGCTGCCTGACGAAACCTCGTCGTCTTCGTTCCCCCTGCCGTTCCCCCCGGTAAAAGCCATTGCTATATTTGGCGCATTGAAACCGAATCTGCGGCCGTGAAGTAGCCAAGAAGGAGGCCTTTCAAGCCGAAGGTCGCGGGTTCGACTCCCGTCGGGCGCATTCCTCTGCTTTCCGTTGGGTGCCGGGGATTGCCCGGTGCAGAGCCAGATCGTCGGCTTTGGCTCTGATCCGCGTTCCGTATGCTTCCGGGCGATTCCTTGGCGTTCCGGCGTGCGCGAGTCGCATTTCAGTCGCATTTCGCCGCTCGGCGTCGGGCCTATTCGTGCTTCTCGGAGAGCTTCGCCAGCTCGGAGATGGAGACCCCCAGGGCCGCCGCGATGTCGCGTGCCGTTGCCCAGGTCGGGTTGGCATGGCCTGCCTCGATATGGGAAAGCGTCGGGACCGCAATGCCTGCTCGCTCGGCCAGGGCCTCCTGCGTTTTCCGCCTCTTCTCGCGCAGCTGGCGGATTGCGATTCCAAGCCCTGGCTGTGGTCGCGATGAGTGCCGCATTCTCAAGAGACATTTTCAGAAGCGCATGCGGTCCAAACGGTCTTAGCACATGTACTAAGTCCTTGCTACGCTGATCCACACAAAAAGAAAGCGGCCCCCGGCTGGCGGTGGAACGCCGACCGAGGGCCTGACCACAAGGAGAGCAAGCCTCCTCATGGCTAACCAAGACCCTACGCGCAGCCGCGCTGAAGATCCCGCTTCTGAAGACCTACGAACGGAACGTGCCGTGCTCGCGTTCCTGCTCGACCAGCACCCAACCCGCCCGACGGTCGACGAACTGCCCTTCGCCCTCGACGCCAAGGATTTCGCCGAGAAGGACGCGATCGCGCGCGCGGTCGGCGAGCTGACCGCCGTCGGCCTCCTCACCGCCGATGGCGACCTCATCGGTCCCAGCCGAGCAGCCCTCCGCTTCGAGTTCCTGGAGAGCGAGTGATGCGCGCCGTCTCCGAGCGCTTCGGCGCCAACCTGCTCGCGGCTCGCCAGGCTGCCGGGCTCTCCCAGGAAGAGCTCAGCTTCCTCTCCGGCCTACACCGCACCGCGGTCGGCCAGCTGGAGCGTGGCGTTCGCATTCCGCGGGTCGACACCCTGGCGAAGCTCTGCGGCGCCCTGGAAGTCGAGTACGCGGTCCTGATGGCCGGCATCTATTGGTCGCCGCCCGCGTTGCGCGGTGGCGGCTTCGGGGTCGCACAAGGCAGCCAATGAACGAAACGAGCCAAGAGCAAAGTAGGCAAACAAGCCGAGAAGGGCAGCCAGCCAACCGAAGCCATTTGAGAAGAAGACCCAGGCTGTCAAGAGGCAGGCACCAAGGAGGCAGTTCGGAAGGGCGCCAAAGCCATCCCTAACGGCGAACTGCCCGACAGCCGACACACTACGAACCCTCCGGATTCGTGCCTGGGCCGCAGCTTCCTGATCACCAACGTCAGCAAGGGATCGAGCGGGACAGGCGGGTGCCATGTTGCCGCCCCTCCGGGCGGCCGATTTTGGCACGGCTTCGCCGTGCGACGGCCGCCAGTAGGGAGGGGCGGCAGAGCCATGAGCTTCGGTCGGATTCGGCCGAAAATCGAAGTCACCCGGTACAAACTCCGCTTTTGACGGACATAGAAGGCATGAAGCGAAAATCTGCCTCGATCACGTTCTTTACCGAGCGCAGCCTTGCCGACTACCTCGCGGTTTCCGATCGCACCATCCGCAACTGGATTCGTCGCGGTGAACTGCCCAGCTACAAGCTCGGCGCCTCCCGCCGCATTGACCCCGCCGATGTCGAGGACTTCCTCGCCCGCCATCGAGATGAGGCGGCATGAGACGCGAGTCGCCGACCAAACGTCGCAACCCCTCGGGCAGCGTGGTCTGGGTCGCCCGCTACACGGGCCGAGACGGCAAACACCACTACGCCAAGCCCCGCTGGAATCGTGGCAAGGCTACGTTTACGCGCAAGGCCGAAGCTCAACAAGCGATCGACGAGGCATACGGGCTCACCGATCAGCCGGACACCCTCGGCGAGTACTTCGCGACCTGGATAGAGCGGCACCCGAGATCCGAGCGGACCAACGCGACCTACGAGCACCGGATCTCGCGCGTGACCGACGTCGAGATCGAGGGCACCGCCCTGAAGGACTGGCCGATGCACGAGCTGCGCCGCCGCCACACCCTCGCCCTGGTCGACCACATGCTGACGAACGAAGGTCGAGCCACCACCGGAGCCGTCGGCATCCTCCGCTCCCTCTCGGCGATGGCCGAGGATGCGATCACCGACGAAGTCTGCGACCTCAACCCCTTCAAGGGCATCCGCATCCGCGCCAACGACCCGAGGGCAAAGAAGAAACGCCGCCCGATCCGCGTCTTCAGCTTCGAGGAGATGCACCGCTTCGCCAAGGCCGCCGGCCGCTACGAGGCTTTGGTCCGGACTTTCATCGACACTGGCATGAGGCTTGGGGAGGTGCTCCCGCTCCGACCCGAAGACTTCGACGGCGAGACCCTCGAGGTCCGCCGAACCGCCCATGAGGGCACGATCCTCGAGGGCACGAAGACCGACCACGGCGAGGACGACGCCGGCCGCGTCGTCCCGATTCCGGCGACCCTCGCCTGGATGCTCGAAGCCCAGATCAACCTCAACGGCCCCGACTGCAAGCTGCTCTTCCCAACTCCCAGAGGCCGCCTCTGGCGCGAGCGCACCTTCTACCGTGACGTCTGGAAGCCGACCCAGGAAGCCACTGGCCTGGACATCCGCCCCCACGAGTGCCGCCATTCTTACGTCACCCATCTCCGAGCCGTCGGCGTCAACGACGCCGACTTGGCTGAGATTGTGGGTCACCGAGTCGAGACCATGCTGGCCCGATACACCCACGCAGTAGGCCAGAGTTTCGCGCAGGTTCGGTCTGCCATTGACTGAGCCAGATAGGGCCACCCGACGGCGGGCGCCTCGAATCAGGGCTACTCAAATCGAGCGGCCTAGAGGGCCGGCCACGCCACGCCGTGACCCTCGGGCTAGCCGAGGAAGGACAGCAGAGGCGTGCTCCTGCAGCGGCTGACCAGCGCTTCGCGGAGCGCCGCCGCGTAGGGCTCGCGCACGGCGAACAGGAAGGCTACGTGTGAGGTGTGAGCGGCGAAAGTCGCGTAGTGAGGTTCGAGCCCGGCTTGCAGGCGCGCCAGGCTGGCCATGACGTAGGGGCCCCGTTGCACGCGGGGGAAGTGCTGGTAGATCAGCAACGAGGACCCGGCCTCGGTAAACGGCGCCAGCTCATCGAGATAGAGGTACTTCTGGGCCGCCCGCCGGTGCTTGGGAACGCTCGCCACCTCGAGCCCGTTGTCGGGATCGAAAAAGACCAGCGCACTCTCGCTCGCCCTGGCGGCGATCGCGTCGAAATATGGACCGCGCTGCTCGATCGTGGGCGGGACCGGCTCGGCGGCGAAAGAGCAGCGGGGTAGCAGCTGCGCCGCCTCGACCGCGGCGACGCTGCGCTGTCCCTCTCCCACCAGCGCCGCCAGTCCGTCGAAGAGCTCGGGATCGGCGTCGCGCCAGGCCGCTCGCTGCAGGTAGCCGACCTTGGCGCCGTCGCCGAGTCCGTCGTCGGCAGTCAGCATCCAGGCGACCACGATCTGCTCGAAGACCGTCGCACAGATCCGCAGTAACTGGTACTTGGCGAAGTCGTTCAGGTCGCCGACGTATTGGTTCTTCACCGCCCGCAGCCTTGCATACAGCCATCCGCAAGGGCCCTTAGGATGGATGCATGCCAGCCACCGTGATCGTCGGGGGTCAGTACGGATCCGAGGGGAAGGGCAAGGTCGCCCAGCACTGGGCCCGGTGCGCCAATGCCGCCGCCGTCGTCAGGGTGGGCGGGTCCAACTCAGGTCATACGACCCTCTCTGACTCCAGCGGACGCCGCCGCGTCCTTCGTCAGCTGCCCACTGCGGCGCTCCTACCCGATGTCCTCTGCGTCCTGCCGCCGGGCTCCTACATCGATCCGAACGTCCTGCTGCGCGAGGTGGCCGAGCTCGGGCTCGCGCCGGAACGCCTGGCGATCGACCCCTTGGCGATGCTGATCAGCGGCGCGGACATCGCCGCCGAGCAGGCGGGCGGATTGGGACCTGGGATCGGTTCGACCTGCAGCGGCACCGGTGCCGCGGTCGCCCGCCGCATCGCCCGCCTGGACCGTGACCAGCTCGCCGATGGCCATCCCGCCCTGCAGCCCTTCCTCGCCCCGACCGCAGAGGTTCTGCGGGGGCTGCTCGATCGTGGCGGCCGGGTTGTTCTGGAGGGAACCCAGGGCTTTGGCCTCTCGCTGATGCACTCTTCCCACTATCCGAAGGTGACCTCCCGCGACACGACCGCCGCCGCGGTCGTCGCTGAGGCCGGCCTCAGCCCACGCGACGTAGACGAGGTGGTGCTGGTCACCCGCGCCTTCCCGATCCGGGTCGCGGGAGACTCCGGGCCCTTCGGGGCGCCGGAGCTCGACTGGGGGACGATCGCCGCCGAGGGTGGCCACGCCGAGGCGCTCTCGGAGTTCACCTCGGTCACCGGTCGCCTGCGGCGAGTGGCGCGTTTCGACCCGCTCCTAGTGAAGGAAGCGATCATGGTCAATCGCCCCGATAAGATCGTTCTGAACCACGCGGACTATCTCGACGCCGAGTGCTCTGCGCAGGGTCTGACCCCACGGGTCTCGGAGTTCGTCTCCTCGGTGGCCTTCGAGATCGGTCGGCGGATCGACCTGGTTGGGGTCGGACCGGACGACCTGCTTCCCCATACGGAGTCGAGCGAGGCGCCCGGGCGGCTTCCGGGCCTCACCGTCTAGGGACGCGATGAGCGCTGCCGAGAGCGGCGAGGACATCGATCCGCGCTGGGAACGCTGGCGGGACCACGACCCCTTCCCCGAGATCCCACCGGCGCTCCTGAACAGTGCCGACCTACAGGACTACGTGGCCGTGACCGGGATGATCGATCCCTTCTCGCCGAGCGAGGAGACGCTGAAGCCGGCCAGCTATGCGATTCCGCTGAAGGGCGAAGTCCTGTTTTGGCAGGAAGATTTTGACGAGCGCTCGGGCACCATGCAGCGGACCGAAAGGTGCTACGAGCTGAAACCCGGCGACCACCTGCGGCTGCGCCGCAACTCGATCGTCTACGTCACCCTGGCGCCTGTGCTGCACCTTCCGAACTACATCGCCGCCAGGTTCAACCTGACGATCATGGACATTTACAGGGGCCTCCTGGTCGGGACCGGGCCTCTGGTCGACCCGGGCTTCGTCGGCCAGATCCACCTCCCCCTTCACAACTACACGGCCAACGATTACGACATCGTCGCCAACGAGGCGATGGTCTGGATGGAGTTCACCAAGCTGAGTCCTAACGAGGTATGGACGGGACCTCTTCCCGAGCCGCCCGAGCGGCGGGCCTCTTTCGCCGGCTTTCCTCCCAGGAAGCTCAAGCGTCGTGCCATCTCCGACTACCTGAAGGATCACGAACCAGTCGTGAGCTCTATTCCACAACTCGTCCAACAGACGAGCGAATCGGCAAGGCAGGCGGCACAAGAAGCAAGGCGTCTTCGTAATGTCTCGCTCGCCGCCGTCGTCGGCGTCGGCGTCGCCATCCTGGCGATCGTGGTGACGATCTATCTGGGGCTGAACGGGATCAGCAACGAACAGAGCGATATCAGGGCCGAAGTGGCGAAGCTGAAGACGCAGGTCACTCTCGAGCATCGCGCCTCCCGAGCGCCGAGCAGCCGCGGGGGCGACGCTCAGACGGGTGATTCCTCCTCGGCCTCTCCCTGATCGAGGCGCAAGAGCACCCTGGCCAGGGTCTCGGCGGGGTCGAAGCAAGAGGTGTCGATCGCAAGGCCGGCCAGGCCCGCCAGTTCCTTGACCTGTGCCTCGGTCCTGTTTGCGCGTAGCTGCGCAAACCCGCGGAACTCGAGCTGTGGATTGGCGCGGATGCGCTCGGCGTAGCGTGCGGCGAGGGTCGCATCCTCGGCGTTCAGATGGACATGGAGGCACTCGATCTCTGCCGCGAGTGCCTCGAGCTGTCTCGCATTTCGGACCGCGTCGACCACCACTAGTGCCGCGGCACCGTCGCGTAGCTCTTTCACCCCTGCCGCCACCCAGGAGCCGCCCCGCTTGCGGTCGAGCTCGTCGCCGGCCTCCTGTAGCTCGCTGCGGCTCAGAACTTCCGCCGGGCGACCGAGGTGATGGGCGATCAGGGAGCGCGTCGTCAGGACAACGGCTCCGCGGGTCCGTGCGAGCCCGTCGGCCAGAGTGCTCTTGCCGGCGCAGACCGGGCCAGAGATCGCGATCAGGGACGGCGGTTCCAAGCTCACAGCTTGAATCTAGAGCGAGCGTCGATCGGAATGGCGTTGCGGCGAGATCAATTGATCGCCTCCGTGTCCGCTCAGTGGTTGCCACCTCGATTTCGCGATCGTCATCATTGCGGTCGCCTGGCAACGCCCCCGGCGCGCCTTCCCTCTGACAATCATCGAGGCAAACGCCGGTTTCAAGACTCGGTCCGGCGGTAGAGCGGCACCGGCGATAACGCTCTTAGGACGGGGTCATCCCTCGATTTGGCAGCCCCGATTTCGCTCTTCCATCGGGTCTCCGAGAAGAGCTTCGACTTTCTTCTCCTTTGTTCTCAGGGATGGCGTAGACGAACTCCTTGCCACCCCCGGAAGGCACAACCAGCGCTCGACGTAGCGCGCCTCGACGGACCAATGCCTTCAGCCGATTGTTGACCGCCTGCGGCGAAAGCCCCATGTTCCCGGCCAAGTCTCCCGCGGTGAATCTGCCGAGGTTCCAGGCTTTGCTGAGAGTCTGATTGAGGATCTCGTCCCCGCCGAGAAGCTCAGGCGGGTCCATCAGGTGCAGGAGGGCAAGCTTCCGGTTAGCCAGGGTCACCGCGATGGTCTCACGGACGTCCTCATTCGCCTTTATGGCCAGGATCGGGTGGTTGCCGTAGTAGCGAGTGGCGTGATTCGCCAGGAGCACGCCGATGCACTCATCGACGAAGGTCACCGTGGCTGCGCGCACTCCGCGGAAGTCGAGAACCACGGCTGCGCCTGGCTCGCCGGCAAGGATGTCATGCTCAATTGAGGTTCGGACTTTGAGCGCTGCCTTGCGGGTATCCAGGATCACACCGAACTGTTTCATCTGGATTCGCACGACGACAGCAAGGCTATCGCTTTCACTGAATTGGCTGGCAGCGCTCATGAGTAGTAATTTCTACTACCAATCGGACGGCAAAACAAACAGCTCGACGTCGAGCCCTTTCGGGACTGGCTCTTTGCCAAGCAGAGCAAGCGTCTTCTACTAGAGGCGCTGCTCAGAGAACCCGATCGTGGATGGTCGCGAACCCAGCTAGCGGCTGTCAGTGGCCAGCACGCCAAGGCCCGAATGGACCTTCACCTAACACCGCTCTTGGAGGCCGGACTACTTGAGCGTCACGGGGACGTCTATCGGCTCGTTGCCGGCCACCCGATCTCCTCCAGCCTGCAACGCCTGCTCCGCGAGTTGGGGGCCTCGCTCGGCTAATAACGAACCCCAACGTTTTCATCGCTTTCCATGAAACCTGTGCAAATCTTTGCTAGGTTGCCTCAGCATGAACACCAGAACCGTCCATATCGAGCACAAACAGATCCGCGACTTCGCTGCAGAGCGGGTCAACGTCAAGCGGGACGACCTGACCGAGTACCGCGCGCAGGCCAACAGGCTTCGCGACAAGCTTGAGAAGCACATCAGTGAACACCCCGACTATGGGCTAGTGAAAATGCGCAGCGCCGGCAGCGTCGCAAAGGGTACGGCGCTAAAAACGATCAACGACATGGACCTCGTCGTCCTCGTCGAATCTTCCGAGGCGCCCAAGCAAGAGAGCGAGTTGCTCGGCTGGATGGCCGACCGCCTGCGCGAGGCCTACCCCAACCACCCGCCGGAGCAGATCAAGCCGGGCCTGCACGCCGTCACGATCTCCTTTTCGGGCAGTGGGCTCGATGTCGATGTCGCCCCCGTCCTTTGGGAGGGGGAGGCCGACGACATCGGCTACCTGATCGTGCCGGGCAGCGGGCAGCGGGTGAGAACCAGCGTCACCCAGCACCTGAAGTTTCTCCGCACCCGTAAGGACGCCGCACCTTTCGACTTCGCCCAGGTGGTCCGCCTGCTCAAGTGGTGGGTGCGGCGGCGCAAGACCCTCGACCAGTCCTTCCGTTTCAAGAGTTTCATGGTTGAGCTGGTCTGTGCCCACCTCGCCGACACTGGAACCGACTTCAGGGATTACCCGAGGGCGATGGAGGCTTTCTTCGCCTACATCGTGCAGGGCGGACTGACCGAGCGCATCGCTTTCGATGACTTCTACGCGGAGGTCGAGCTCCCCACGCCGACCTCCGATGAGATCGAAATCTTCGATCCGGTCAATCCCGACAACAACGTCGCCGCCCTCTACACCTACGAGCAGCGCCGACGGATCATTGAGGCGGCCGACGAGGCGGTGTCAGCGATCGCCGAGGCCGCGTACTCAACGACCAAGGGCCGGGCAGTCGACTGCTGGCAGATCATCCTCGGTCCGACCTTCAAGGGTTGACAAATGAGTTCGTTCACCACGACCTTCACCCGCACCCACGCCCGCGAGATCGCCTCAAGGGTGGCCGCCGATCTACGGCTCATGCACCGGTACTACGATGGTCGGCCTAGCCTGACCGAAATCGACGAATACGAGACCGAGTTCGTGGAGCTTCTTGTCGGGGGCTATCTCTATCGCTCCGAGTACGGCTTCAAGAAGGACGGCGACCGCGTGGTTTCGGTTCGCTACACGGTGCGGCCCGGCAGCGATGAGCCCGATCGTGCCGGTAGCATTCCGGCCACTGCCGATGTCTCCGGGGCTAGCTTCTTCTCCTACCTCGAGTATTCGAGTGACTTCCAGGCGCTAACTAGTACCGAGCAGCAGACCGTTAAGAACACGCTGCCCTTCTCGCGTGCTCCCGGTTCCGGTCCGGGCAATGGCTCGGGTTACTGGACCACCGACAAGACGTACGGCGCCGGCGGCGTCGTCGCCTCGCGCGAAACCTTCAAGTCGCTTGTCTAATGACCTCGACCTCGGAACTCTTCGACGCGGTTGACCCGCTGCCTGACGCCGTTGCACGTGATCGGTACGGGCATCTGGTTGGCCTCGACGACGTCAAGGAACGCCTGCTCAAGGAGAGCGAGTTGCTCCTGGTCCCCGCTGCCCTGAAGGAATGGAGCGAGCGCTGCCACGGCAGCCAAGTCGCCGCGGTCAGAGCCTTCGCCGAGCGCCGGCCTCTTTTCCTCTTCGCCGGCGATGTCGGCACCGGCAAGACCGAGCTGGCTGAGACCTTCGGCGACGCCGTCGCCCGTGCCCACAAGATCGACGTGATGCTCTTCAGACTCAGCCTCGCAGCGCGTGGCAGCGGTGCGGTCGGCGAGATGACCAAGTTGATCTCCGACGCCTTCGGCGCCGTCGAGGACGAGATCCCGGTCCCCGACGGCGCCCCGCAGATCGTCGGCGTGTTGCTGATCGACGAGGCCGATGCGCTCGCTCAATCACGCGCGGAGGCGCAGATGCACCATGAGGACCGTGCCGGCGTCAACGCCCTGATCCGCCGAATCGACCGGGTCTCCTCGCAGGGCAGGCCGGTCCTGACCGTGTTGTGCACCAACCGCCTGGACGCGATCGATCCGGCAGTCCGACGGCGCGCGGCCGATGAGTTCGAGTTCGAGCGTCCCGATCTGGCCCAGCGTGAAGCTGTCCTCAACGCCTCCCTTACCGGCAGCGGCATTGGACCGGCCGAGATCACCGAGATCGCCTGTCGGACCGGCGACGAAGGCGGGCGCGGGTACGGCTATACCTACTCCGACCTGCGCATGCGGCTGATCCCGGCTGCGATCTTGGCCGCCTATCCAGACAGCCCATTGAGTGCTGAGTTGCTGCTCGATCAGGTATCCGCGCACTTGCCGACGCCGCCGTTCGGCCCCACAGGCGCAGGGGATTGAGGGACCCGCGCCGCGAGCTCGCCAGCGCCAGCGCCGCTCGTCTGAGCGGCGACGATTACCAACACCTCTTCACCCTGATGCAGGCGGTTCGCCTACTGCGCAAGGACGTCTGGGGGGTGAGCCGGGTGATGATGGAGGTCGACAAGGCTGGCAACGTCGATGACCTGATCATCGACTACATCGACAAGCCAACGCTCTATCACCAGGTCAAGTTCACCCGCCTGGCTGGCGAGCCACTCGAGCACCGATGGTTCACCGACCCCGCTGGTGCAAGCCGCTCGCCCCTGCAGCGGTTCTACCGGAGCTTCATCGATCTCACCGAGGACGATATGCGTCCACGGATGGCGCTGGTTACCAACCGCACGGTTGCACCAGGGGATCCGATCCTGTGCCACATCGAGGGTCGCGATGGCCTTCTGACCCCTCGCCTGGCCGAAACCAGCACCACCTCGGAGTCCGGCAAGGGCAGAGCGGCTTGGGCCGAGCACCTAGGCATCCCCGAGGAGCAGCTGCTCGAGCTGCTCGACCATCTTCAGATCCAGGCGGGCGTCGGCAGTCTCGAGCAACTGCGTGATGGTTGCGCGCAGGCGATGCTCGCGGCCGGACTGCGCGGCGACGCTGAGGCGGTGATGGTCGGCCACGGGGCGATCCGCGAGCTGATCGAGAGTGGTTGTGATCAGCTCGACGCTGCAGCCATGCTGGCCCTGGTAGAGCAACACGGACTTGCCGGTGGTCGCCCGGTCGCCCAGCTGAACGTTGCCGCCATCGATCGACCCCGGTTCACCGAGTCGCCAACCGTGACCATTGATTGGGTCGACCGCTACGAGGGTTCTGATCCGCGCGACCGTCGCCGGCTTGTGGACGCCGTGGACGCTCCGGCGCAGATGAGTGCCGAGCTTGGGGACGCCCGCCGCGCTGTCGAAGCCGCCGGCTACAGCGACCTCATCCTGAGTGGCGCATTCAGGCTCGACGTGGGTTTTGCGCTTGGAGCTGAGTTCGCAGATACGTCCGGTTTTCAGCTCTCAATCAAGCAGCGGGGCGAGGTTTGGTCCAGCGAGGGGGATAGGGAGCCCTTCGTCCTCAAGGCCTTTGAACGCGATATCGGTCGCGGTGCGGATCTCGCCGTCTGCCTCTCGATCAGCAACGGAATAGCCGACGATGTCTGCGCTTTCATCGAGTCCGAGGACCTGCCCGTGCAGCGGATCTTGGGCCTGGCTCCAGCTGCGGGCGCGGATCGGGCGGCAATTCCATCAGCGGCACAGGCTAGGGGCTGCGTCCAGGCCGCTCTCGACCTGGTCCGGGTCCAGACAGCCGGCGCCCCGCAGCTCCACCTTTTCCTCTCCTGCCCCAACGGCTTCGCAGTCCTGCTCGGACATGTCTGGAACCGCCTGCCGTCGACTCGCGTATACGCGGACCTCAGCCCCGGCTATCAACCCACCTTCCAAGTCGTGGGCTGACTTTGGCCGCTCTGTCTCTGTGATCGAGGTCGGCGGCGGATCGTACCGTCAGCCGATCTTCTCTGCCAGCTCGACGATGATGCCCTCGGGGCCGCGGACGTAGCAGAGGAGGTAGCTGTCCTTGTAGCGGTCTAGCTCGCCGACGAGGTCGTAACCGTGGACTCGGAGGCGGGCGACGGTCCCTTCGATGTCTTCGACGAGGAATGCCATGGCGGATGCCGGGCGCATTCGCCGGCGCGGGCTGGTTGTCGCCCTCGTACGGTGGCGAGTTGTACCTCACGATCTCGAGCTGATCGCTGCGTCCGCGCCTGCATCATCGCCATGTCCACGTGGACGCCTTCGAGCCCGTTGATGCGGTCCACCCACGGGCCCTCGACCTTCATCTCGCTCAGCGGCTCAAGCCCTAGCTCGGTGAAAAAACTCGGTCGCTGCCGCGATGTCCTCGACCATGATGCCGACGTATTCCATCCGATTGAGGGTCATGGAATCGATGGTCGCATTCGGTCACATCGCCGCCGTGATCCCACTGACCGCGCGGACGGCATCCGTCCTTTCAAGTCGAAATTTGAGCCCACGCAACGGTAGGTACAGTGTCGCCTCTCATCGAAGTCACGAGGCTGGACGTTAACTTCCGCGCCCCATGAAAGTGGCCCTAACGACACATGATTGGGAGCAATAGATATACGAACCACAGTGTTTAGCGACCGCGACCATTCACGCCACTTCAGGCGAACGCTGGCTCGACCGCTTGCCACCCTGACCGAACGCAGTTACCGTGCTGGCGTGCACCAGCGACTCCGATCTGCCTCACATCTATCCCAGCGCGTCGACTCGGTCGACGCTTCCATGCGCTCGATATCGGAGGCAGTAGCTAGATCCATTCCACAGGCTTGCCAACTTGGAATCTGGCTCACGGCTCGCCTAGAGGTCGGTGGGAAGTGCTTCGTCATTGGGAACGGCGGCTCAGCGTTGCTCGCAGAGCACTTCGCTGCCGACAGCTTCAATTCCCCATTTGCAGGATGCGTTCAGGCGATTCCCTCGGATCCTGGCGTTCGGAGCATGCTCGTGAACGACAAGGGTTGGCAGGCTGCACTTGCGTCTTGGCTCAAGGCTGTATCACGGGAAGGTGACACGCTTCTAGTGATCAGCACTAGCGGTGGCGTTGATCGCTCATCGAACCTCGTGGCCGCTGCAAGGGTGGCCCGACACGCTTCTTTGGGGGTCGGCGCGCTCCTCCCGGGTAAGCCTACGCCGCTCGCCGCGCTGGCTGATTCTGCGTGCCGCGTTCACGCCCAGAGCGCAACGCCAGGCATTCTTGAGTCGGTCTTCAGTTCAATCCTTCACGCAATCGCAAAGAGTTGGGTCTGAGGACCGTGCCATCGATTTACCTGATCCGCCACGGAGAGACGGCGCTGAACACCCAGCGCCGGCTGCAGGGGTCGACGGACGAACCGCTGACGCCGAGTGCCGCCCGCCAGGTGGAAGTTCTGCGCGAACAGCTTTCTGAGATCCTTTCGGAGGCACGGATCGCGACCAGTCCGCTCCTTCGCGCCCGGGAGACGGCTCGGCTGCTAACCGACAGTCGGGTGGCGGTCGACAGCCGATTCTCCGAGCGTTCCTTCGGCCCCTTTGAGGGGATGTTGCTTGATGAGGTCCGGATGGAGAAGATGCGGCGGGGTTTGCCGGCAGGTGATATCGCCTCGGGCTGGGGTACGACGGAGGGGGTCGAACCTGCAAGGGACGTCGCCGACCGGATGCTCTCAGGCCTCGCCGAGCAAGTCGACGATATGGCTGATGATGATTGCCTCGTGATCGTCTCGCATGCTGGCGCGTTGCGCATTCTCTGCTATCAGCTCTGGAAGCTGAATGAGTTTGCACCTACGGTCTTCAACCTGCGCCCCGCGAGCTATCTGAGGCTTTGGATCGCACCTGAAATGTTGGACGCGCAGCTCCTTGAACTGTGGATGAACCCGCTGGCGCACCCAAGCTGGCTACCGCCGATGAAGGGATTGGTGACTACTTCATGACGATTCTGCCCCAAAAGCTTGAGAAAGGCTCAACCGTGGGAATCTTCTCGCCGTCTGAGCCGGTTACCCCTGAGCGTCAGGAGCGCATGGAGCCGAGCTTGGAGCTCCTGTCTCGCAACTTCGAGCCACGCTTCGCGACGCATGCGTTCGAGCAGTTCTACTATCAAGCCGGATCGTGTGAGTTGCGTCTCGGGGATTTCAGCGAGCTACTTGATGATCCATCCGTTGACTGTCTGCTCGGATGTTGGGGGGGCAAGTCCGCGAACCAAATGGTCCGCGGACTACCGTATAGTCGAATCGCCAGCGCTCGTAAGCCAATTGTGGGCTTCAGCGATGTCTGTGTTCTTCTGAATGCCATCACCGCAGAGACCGGGTTGATCACCTTCTGCGGGCCAAACATCGCCGGAAAGCTCAATGAGAGCGATCACTGGAACCTTGACCTCCTACGCGGTGAGCATCTGCCCCCATTCGGGCGCACGGCTGTGGAGTGCTTTGAAACCGTCCGTGGTGGTCGGGCTGAAGGGGTGCTGTTTGGAGGCAATCTCACGACCTTCGTGCTTGGACTGGCGGGATCGAGGTGGATGAATGCAATGGACGAGATTGTGTTTTTTTGGGAGAGCGGCTCCGAGCCACCGCAGATCTTGGATCAGCATTTGACCTGCTTGGAGAACTGCGGATTTATGGACCGTGTGATCGCAATGATTATTGGCGATACCTCGTATTCCGAGGCGGCTGGCTACAAGGATTGGCCACTGCCTGACTTTCTGCGGAACATCGGCGACCGCTTTGACATTCCCGTCGCGCGGGTCCCGAATTTCGGCCACCATAAACTTGAGAATCCTGCGATCCCGATTGGCGCTCACGTCGAAGTCGACGCTGACCGGGGCACAGTGTCGCTCCTCGGCGAGGTCGTTCAGTAGTCCACGCAATGACTGAGTCCCGACTCTCAGCAATACCGAATGCCTTCTACGATCTAATCGTATTCGTAACGCCGACCCTTCTGTTCGGCATAGGCATTGCAATAGGAATTAACGGCACCGACTGGGTGAGCAAACTGGACTTCGGCGACGTAAAGGCAATCGAGGCGATTGCAACGGCGACGCTCGCTGTCTTACTCAGCTACGAGTACGGACGGATCGCCGAGGCTTGGTCAGCCGTTCTGGTTCAGAGACCCCTTATCTGGCTGAACAAAAAGGTGCCGTTTATGAAGTCGGCCGACTTTTGCCGCCTGCCTGAGGATGTCTACACGTACTTCAACCTGCCGGGAGCCCCGAGTGATCGCAGGGGAGACAAGTGGGTAATTTACTTCTATGCGTTCTGCGCTAGTCCGACTCTCGGGAGCGACCTGTTGAAGCGATACGCATGGGAGAAGCTATCGCGGAACTCGGCCCTAACCTACGGGATACTGTTACTGGCATCGGTTGCCGTGGCGCTACTGGATCTCATAGGTCTTGTACAGAAGCCGGTCAGTCCAGGAGGGTTCGGTGGACTCGGGTACACGCTCGTCGTTGCGGCCCTCACGGTCATCGCGTATGGCGAGTATTACAAGCGCAACGTGTGGAACTACGATCTTTTGACTCGGACGTCGCCCGTTCTGCTCAGCGCAGGTCGTGGCGCCTTTGGGGGCGGTTCAGACCCAGTGCAGCAGGACGTCACCCGTGGTCGGCCAGTCAACGAAAACGATTGACGTTCATGAGTGTGCTCGACAGATACCTTCGCTTCGAGCAGCGGGTGAACCCTGGCTCACCGAGTGGCTTCAGTACTAAGTATAGGCCGCCACCGGAGTACGATCCCCTCTTGGTTAAGTCGTTTTTGCTTCCGCTTGTTCGGATGCCAGCCTCAAACCTTGTTCAGGCCGGGGCTATACCCGAATCGGTTCCGCTGCGCGATGACATTGTCGCCTTATATCCGACTGATCGGTTGGGTCGTCAGCGTGGGGTGCCTGCCGGTGAGGTCACTTGCTATCCAACGGCGAGCGGCCGCACCGTCGTCATTGTGGGGGTTGGGGGAGACGAAAAGCTCTGGCACGTAAAGCTTTCCTATCCGGGAGTTCTCGGACGCGTATACCGCGAATTGCCCTGGCTCAAGGCTGCCGCAGGTATTGAGAACTCCCGGGAGCTGCAAGAACGTGGTGCAGGAGCCTTCCTCGCCTTCCTACCGGAGGTCGGCTGTCGGGGTGCCTGGATCGAGAGCGAAACGACTTGTTTCGTTTTGCGCGACCATGTGCCATGGCCGCGGCGGTCTGGTGGCGAGTTGGTGCCCTGGTTCTCGTTGCTTGCAGGGGACGCAGGGGCGGCAAGCGCATTCGAGGCTGTGTTCGGTCAAGCGAGCTTTGAGCGTGCATGGGAGTTGCTTGAGTCTGTCCTCCGCGGCTATTTCGGCTGGGTTTTCGAGTTCGGGTTGATGCCAGAGATCAATGCTCAGAATTTGCTCGTCGAAGCCGGATCTGATGGCGGGCTGCGCCCAGTCGCGCGCGACCTAGGCCGCGCCGAGCGCTTACTGCACGTTCGTCGCCGCGCGGCACTGCCAGATCCGCAGTTGAGTCCGGCGTACAAGGTGATTGACGCCGACGCTGATATTTCGACCGCGCAGAAGCGCCACAGTTTCAGCTTTGACTTCAAGCTGAGCAAATACGTCATCGCACCGTTTATCAAAGCCCTAGAGCCCCACGTTGAAGCGACGACGCGTCTCGGGGATCGGGCTCGCGAACTCACGCGCGATCTCATCGCTGCCGATCCTGACGCGGCTCGCTGGTTTCCAGCGCCTCGACAATCCTATGGCCACGAAAGGATGCTGCTAACGGCGGAGAGGCCGTACGTGGACCTGGGTCCGGCGCTTTACCGTTGAGAGATGGGTCGGCCGATTGTCATTGCGGGGGAGGTCTTCATCGACGTCGTCTGCCGAGGAGCCGGTCGCTGCTGGATTGGGGTTGGTGGTGCTGGCACGATCGTGCGCTCACTCCTTGCGCAAGGCGTGCAGGCCTCGCGGCTGAGGTTGCTTTCGTGGAGTGTGGCTGGACCTTCAGGAGAAGTTGTGCGACGTCTTGTTGGCGGTAGTGGTGTGACCCTTACGCCGCTGTCATTCGATCCAGATGCGGGACCGTTACGAGTCCGCGTCTACCGACGCAGCAATGAAGGCTGGCAGCTCGCACGGCACGATAGAGAGGGCCTCTGGAGCCGCAGTCGGATCCGTCGGGCACTAGCAGCCGAACTGTCCGCCTTGGGGTGCTCAGCCGACATCGTGCTCGCCGACTTTGGCCGGCTCGGGCCGCTTGATCTGGACGATAGGTTCCCCCCTCTATGCGGCCTGACGACGAAGGATCGCTCATGGCTGTCCCTTCCCACCGAGATCTGCTGCGTTTCGACCGAGGACCTGCGACTACGCGTCGAAACCTCTGAGTCGCTTCGCGATCTCGCCCAGGAGCTAGCGAAAGTGGCACGGGCAGAGGAGTTTGTCTTGACCGGGAGCGAGCATGGTGCGGTTTACGTTGGTTTGTCCGGTACGACCTGCGTTCAGGTCGAGGCGACCCAAGGCGCGCTCACCGCGGGCGCCGGAGATTGGCTATTGGGTGCCCTCGTGAAAGCTCGGCTCGACGGCCGCAGGACCGCAGCCACGATTCGAGGCGCTGCTCAGGAGGCGTCCGCGACCTGTCTTCATGATGTAGTTGGTGGCGTCGCCCAAGAGCTCGCTACCGAAGTCCCGCTGTCCCAGCTTGCCCACGTGCTTGGCTGCCGATCGTAGACCGTGTCCGACCAGCCTCGGCGAGCGAATTTGGAGACGGAAACAGGCCGCATTCCGGTCACATCGCCGCTTGTCCTGGTGGCAACTACGTCGGTATCGAACCGAGCAGGTCCCTGATGAAGCTCTCGAAGTAGGAGGAGTCATTGGGTGCGGAGTTGGTCCTGATCCCCGCGAACCGGAGGTCAGGGGCGACCTCCTCCGCCAGCGTCCGCGTCTCGCTGGAGAGCATGTAGTCGCTCAGTCCTTCGTGAGCTGGATCGGCCAGCCACTGCAGGACCTTGCGGAAGACGGCGAAGAGTTGGGGCCAGTCCTCCTGGATGGGGAGCTCATCGAGTTCGAGGAACTTCGCCCAGCGGTCCCTAGGGATGGAGAAGACTTGTTCGTTTCCTACCTCGAAGGAGAACAGGACACCGGCGGCGGTAAGGTAGGTCACGGCCTCTTGGATGTTTCGCTTCGTGTACGCCGTCGATTTGGCGAGAACCTGGGCATTGACCCGCGGGGCATCGATGGTCAGCAGGACGCGGGCGGTCTCGGCACGCGCGCCGATGCCGAGCAGTTGACGGAGACGAAACGCGAAGTTGATCGGAAGGAGTAGGTCGGGAGCCTGGGACTTCGCGGATGGTTCGGACCTCGGTTTGAGGAATCCCTGGGCGACAAATGCCGGGTCTGGGTCGGTGACCGGAAGTGAAGAGTTACGGAAGAAGGGCTGTGCCTCCCGGGCTGCTCCGTTCGCTCCGTGTCGGGCCTCCAGGCGCGGGCGCCGTCGCCGTTGGCCCAGCCATCCGAGGACTGCTTCCACCAGGTCGCGGTCGGCCTCGTCATGCACGAGGTTGCGGAGCCGCTGGACACTGACCAGGCGCTCGTTTTTCACCAGCCAGTTGAGCACCTCCTCGAAGAGGCGGGGCTCTTCGCGGCCCACCTCAAAGGTCAATAGGAGAAGCGCCTCCGGATCTGCCGCCCACCGATCGCTGCGCTCGGCGGTCGCCAGGACCCCCATCTGCGCCCCACTGGCCCCACAGAAAGGAGGCGAGCCGGGTTTGCAGTTCCTGTCTAGTCGTCGAGATCGACATCGTCGACTCCCAGGTGGGACAGAACCTCTCGAAGGACCTGCGCGTAGCCCTCGGACGGATCGTGCGATCGACTCCAGCGCGCGGCGGCCACAAGCTCCGCTTCGGTGGGCGAGAGCGCGCGGAGATCGGTCTCGTGCTTCCCCGGTCCCTGGTCGACCAGGGCATAGAGCTTGAAATGGATCTGGTCGTAGCGAGAGGCGAGGTAGACCGTGAGCGCGTCTCCGTAGTCGCGGCGCTTCAGCCGATCGATGAACCCTTCCGGCAGGCCGAACTCGAGTAGGTCGGTCGGGCCTGGGTTGAGCCAATCGGCCGGGAGCGAGAAGTCGCGGGCGACGCGGTCGCCGGCGGCCTTGAGGTTCGGCGGGAGAGGCCTGGCGCTGTCGAGTTCGTTTCCGGAGCGTAAGGCGAGAATGTCGACGTCACGGGTGGAGCGCTCGATGAGGCCGAGGGCCAGGAGCCCCGATCCCCCGATCACGACCAGCTCGAAGCGCTGGCCGAGTGCGGCCAGTTGCTCGCCAAGTGCCGAGAGGAGCCTGTCCGCCCCTTGCATATCTGCGATGTCTGACATCTCGAAACGAGATGATAAACATCTCGCAACGATCGGCCGAAATTCGCCCGCGAGTGGTCTCAGTCGACCTGTCGTGGTTGGAGCAGGCGCTTGAGTGCGTCTGGATCGGGAGGGGGCGGATTCTCGTTCTCGACGACAAGGTCGGCCGGGAACTCCAACAGCCCGGCAAGGTGCACCTTTAGTTCCTCGAAGTCCATGAATCCGTCGAACCCGTCCCCGAGGTAGTCCGCATACAGCGCTCGATCCGACGTTGAGTTGTGGACCGCGCCCTTGCCGTCCTCGCCGATGCCGACGCTCAGGTGGCCGTGGCGATAGCGCGCATAGACCGCCCGTCCGTCCCCCAGAGCTCCTTCCCACTGAGATGGACAGGCGAGGCACGTTTTCTTCAGGGTCACCACGTTCCGCACGGTGCCATGTTTGCAGACAGAACCTTTCGTCAGCTGAGAGCTGGTCGGCTTCAGGGCTCGGTCTGCGGCTGTCGGCGCCGTCGCCTGATGTAAAGGGCGACGCCTCCGATGAGCACCACTCCCCAGAGAACAGAGGCCCAGATTCCGACCCGTTGGCCGATAAACCCCGCGATACCAACCGCCAGTAGTACGGCGGCATAGGCAGCGAAGAGGAGGAGGGCTCGACCAGCAAGTCTGCGCACGAGGGCCAGCCTAGTGGCGACCGGCAACGTTCCCAACCGTCGGACCGCTAGATTCGTGTCTCATCTCAGTCACATCGATGCGGGAAACGCGCTTGCCATCCCAAAGCCCGTCGTCCTTTCAATGCGACTGGCTATCTGGCCCAGATGGGAGTGCCAGCTACGACTTGACGGGGCAGGCAGCGGTTCTCACCCGGCCCCGTTTAGGCACGTCAGCTTGCGAGAAACCCGGCATCTCCTGAGGCGTGAACCGCCCCCCGGCTCCCTGCGTTCCTCCGCGATCGTGATTGGGCCCGCCACCCCATCGACTAGGAACCAGCGGTCAGTGCACGGCCTAAATCGGCCCGCGTTCGCGCAGCTGCCGGGCGAAACTCTCCAGGTAGGGCGAGTCCTCGGGGACGCTGTCGATCGCGATCCCGGCGAACTGTAGATCGGAGCGGACTTCTTCCGCGAGGGTTCGCGCCTCACTGGAGAGCATGTAGTCGCTCAGTCCTTCGTGGGCCGGATCGGCGAGCCAGCGGAGGACCTTGCGGTAGGCGGCGAAGAGCTGGGGCCAGTCCTCGTGCAGGGGAAGCTCGTCGAGCTCGAGGAACTGGGCCCAGCGATCCCGAGGGGCGGAGAAGCGCTGTTCGTTGCCAACTTCGAAGCTGGAGAGAGCACCGGCGGCGCTGAGTGAGGTGAGGGCCTCCTGGGCGTTTCGCTTCGTGTACGCGGTCGAGGCGGCGATCGCCTGGGTGTTGACCCGCGGCGCGCCGATGGTCAACAGGACGCGCATCGCCTCCGCCCGTGCGCCGATGCCGAGCAGCAGTCGGAGGCGAAAGGCCAGGTTGATCGGGAGGAGGACATTGGGGGGTTGGGACTTTCCGGATGGCTCGGACATCGCTTTCAGGAATCCCTGCGCGAGAAATGCCGGATCCGGGTCGGCGACCGGAAGCCGCGAGTTGCGGAAGAACGGCTGTGCTCGGGTCGGGCCCTCCGACTTCGCCGCCCGAGCCTCCAGGCGCGGCCGCCGCCGCCGCGTCCCGAGCCATCCCACCACCGACTCGACAAGGGCGCGATCAGCTTCGTCACGAGCCAGGTTGCGAAGGCGCTGCACGCTGACCAGCCGTTCATTCCTCACCAGCCAATCCAGCACCTCCTCGAAGAGGCGTGGCTCTTCGCGCCCGACCTCGAAGCTCAGGAGGAGCAGGGCCTCGGGGTCTGCCGCCCAGCGATCGCTGTGCCCGGGGGTTGCCATGACCCCCATCTGCGCCCACTGGTTCCAGAGGAAGGAGGCGAGTCGAGTGTGCAGGTCTTTCCTAGCTTCCGAGATCGACATCCGTCACTCCCATGTGGGCGAGCACCTCGCCAAGGATCCGCGCGTGGCCCTCGGATGGATTGTGCGAACGGCTCCAGCGAGCCGCCGCTACGAGCTCCTCTTCGGTCGGGGAGAGTGCCCGCAGGTCGTCCTCGTGCTTCCCCGGTCCCTGGTCGACGAGGACGTAGAGCTTGAAGTGGATCTGGTCGTAGCGGGAAGCGAAGTAGATGGTGAGGGCCCGGCCGTAGTCCCGTCGCTCAAGGCGGTCGATGAACCCCTCCGGCAGGCCCAGGTCGAGCAGATCGGTTGGACCGGGGTTGAGCCAGTCGGCGGGGAGGGAGAAGTCGCGGGCTACGCGGTTGCGAGCGGCGTCCAATGCCGCCGGCATGGGCTTTGCGCTGCCGAGCTCGTCCCCGGATCGCAGGGCGAGCAGGTCGACGTCACGAGTCGACCGTTCGATGATCCCAAGGGCGAGCAGGCCCGAGCCGCCGATCACCACCAGCTCGTAACGCTGCCCCGCGGCGGCGAGCTGCTCACCGAGGGCTGAGAGGAGCCGCTCAGCCGCGGCTTTGTTTGCAATGTCAGACATCTCGAAACAAGATGATAGACATCTCGTCTAGCAAAGCCGCAAGACAACTGTCGCAGGCCAGAGATACCGACGTGACTCTCGTTTTTGCTAGTCGATATAGATAGCTCTTTGGAAGTGCAATAGATAGATCAATAGCCAGGCCGTAAAGCATGCATCAGGCTTTTCGATATACATATTGACAATCGAATGAGCTATCTATATCGATAAACGATGCTGGTAATCGCAATCTCCAACGACGTCGACAGCCGGGCCGTCGGAATTCTCCGCAACCTTGACGACGTGAAGATCGTGGAGAACTCTCCGAAATCCGTGCTGATTACGGAAGATGCCGTGTCCCCGGTGCGAATCCAGCTCGTGGAAGCAAATGAGATCGGTGACCCGGTGTGGGTCAAGCGGAGGGGCGATGACGAGCTGCTCGTCATAAACGCGGTGCTGGACGATGCCTCCGCTGCACGGCTCGAGGACGCCAACGCAAGCTACATCGATGCGGCCGGGCGGCACTGGCTGCGTAGCTGGGCGCGCACGAAGCGAGCAAGTGCCACGGCCGCGGGAGGAAAGCGCAGGCTCTACGCAGCCAGCGTGCGACTCGCACAGTTGCTCGCCGATCATCCCCAGGAGCCTTGGACCGAGCGGGGCCTTGCGCGTCGCGGACATACGACGCAGACGACCGCCCACCGACTGTTGGGCCGACTGGAGAGCGAAGGGCTGCTGTTACGTGAGGGGCGAGGGCCGAGCACGCTGCGTCGGGTTCGCAACCCCTTGGAGATGCGGAGTTGGCTGGCACGCCAAGCGCGGCCGCGAAAGGTGGCGCGTCTCGGCTGCTTCGTGGAAGACCCCGAGCACCCTCGCAAGGCGGTTGGACGCACCCTTGCGCTGACCGGAGCGGCGGGGGCAGCAGCGATCGGGATGCCGGTCCTGACGCGGGCGGCGGCCCCGACCATACGCGTAAGCGCCAAGCCCGAGGAGCTCGAGGACGTTCCGGAGGCTCTGGGCGGATTCCGCACCGAAGACGGGCCAAACCTAATCCTGATCGCCGACCCGGATCGGCTCGCGTTCGTCGATGCGATCCCGAGGCCCGATGGAGAGCTCCTGGCCCCGCCAAGTCGGATCATGCTCGACCTCTTCTTGGAGGCTCGTGGGGAGGCCGCGGTCGATGTCTTTCTGAGCCTTTGGGGCGATCGCGAGGTCAGGCCCTGAACGATTCGCGGCGCCGAGCCCACATAGGGGAAGCGCCGATATCGACCTCTCGCTGTCGATGGCGATCACGAAGGGGGAGACCAGCGAGTATTACCGCTCCCTGGAAAATGCGATCGAGCCCTATTTCGAACGTTCGCTGCCGGCTTTCGTTGGCGCAAGCGCGACGGCGTGGCGGGAGTCCGGCTGGTCGTTGACTTCATGGGGCCCGACACCGAGGCCACCCATCTGGAGGACGGGACCCTGCGTCTTGAGGATCCGGTGGCGGCGGGCAACACCGGCGTGGTCCTGCGCCCGTACCCGCTGTCCTCTGCCGCGATCGTCGAGGAAGACGCGCGTTCGGTCGAGATCGAGCGCGTTCCGCTCGTCTAGACGAGGGCGTCCACGCCGACGTCACGATCAGACATACCGGCCCGGTCGGTTTCCTCGCCTCCAAGGCTGACGCGTTCACCACCAGGTCCGAAGCCAAAGACGGCTACGACGTCGCGTGGGTATGTCTGAACGCCGCCGCGAGTCCAGAGGGGGTTGCGGCATGGGTCACCGATTGTCCGGCGTTCAAGAACGAGTACTTTCCGGAGAGCGTGGACAAGCTCCGGAAGGCGTTCAAGGAGGTCACCTACCCCGGGCCGAGCGGATACGCCAAGGAGATGAACCCTGACCTCCAACCTGGCGACGATGCCTATGACCGCGACCGCAACGCGGCCTACCTGAGGGTCTCGAGTGTCATCGAGATGCTCAGAGACCGCCTCTGGGACTGAACTCCACCGGGTGGCTGACGATCGCTGGGGGACTTGCAGGTCACATTTAGGTGACCTCAGCGGGGACGCTCACGCCGGATCAGGCTTCGCACGGACTTAACCCCCGGCCCGTGGGCAGCTGGATAGGCTCAAAGAGCCGGTGGCGAGGAGGCAAGGCGAACTCATCGGCACGGGAGGCGCGATGCCGACGAGGACTGTTGGTGCCCAGATGCCCAGGCGGGCTGCTCGAACCACGGTCTGGGGGGCGGCGCGGACGGTACCCGCGCTCTCCGTGGTCAGACAGGTCGGGGAGATGGTCATCCTCACCGCCAAGACCCTCGCCTCGGCCCTGCGGTCTCCGTACCCGTACGGCGAGGAGTTCGTTCAGCAGTTCCTCGCCGCGGTGCGAATCTGCTGGTTCCCGTTGACCATCTCGATGGTGTGCGTGTGCTTTGGCGTGCCGGGGCTTCAGGCGGGTGGGTTCCTTCATCAGATCGGTGCCATGGACCGGCTCGGCGGCTTCTTCGTTCTCGCCACGATTCGCGAGCTGGCGCCCTTCGTGACGGCGATCGTCGTGCTCGGCGCCGCCGGCAGCGCGATCACGGCCGACCTGGGCGCTCGCAAGATTCGCGAGGAGCTCGACGCGCTTCAGGTGCTCGGCGTCGACCCGATCAAGAACCTCGTGGTGCCGCGCTTCCTGGCGCTGGTGCTCGTCACCGGCCTGCTCGACACCTTTGCGCTCGTCGCGGGGATGAGCAGCGGCCTGCTCACCGAGCTGCTGCACGGGGAATCGCTCGGCGGGTTCTTCACCACCTTCGTCGCCAACGCCTCGATCTTGGATTTGGCGGGATCGGTCCTGAAGTGTGCGCTCTTCGGCGCGATCGTCGCCATCGTCTGCTGCTACAAGGGGATGACGGTGTCCGGGGGCGCGGCCGGGGTCGGACGCGGAGTCAACGACGCAGTCGTGATCGCCCTCCTCGGCATCGGCGCCTTCAACTACGTCTTCACCCAGAGCCTCCTCGCCACCAACCCCCAGCTTCAGACCCTGCGCTGAGCGTTGGGCCGGCGCTACCATGCGCCGATGGGCCGCTTGACGCTACTGGGGATCGTCATCGTCTCGAGTGCGGCGATTGTCGCCACCGCCCCGGCCGCCTCCGCTGAAACGACGCACGTCTACTCGGTCTCGCTGACGATCGCCGTCGACAGAGCCGCCCACAAGATCGACGGCACCATCGTCACCGAAGCCCCGTCGGAGTTCTGCGACTCGAGCACGGTGCGCGTGCGCATCTCCATGCCCGGGCACGACAGGGTTGTGGCGCGCATCTTTCCCTACGGGGCGGAATGGCACATGAAGTCGCCGCCGGCCCTGCGCGGCGAACGGGTCTACGCCGAAGTCCTGGCCTACCACCTCCCCCAGCGGCCGGTGGAATGCCTCGCCGCCCGCTCCCGCACTGTCATCGCGCCCTAGCCGGGAGCCTCATCGAGTGCCAGGCGCGCGCACCAGAGCGCGAAGAGGGCGATCCGCCAGGACGGCCCCGGCCCAGTGGATGCCGAGGAGGACGGCGAGGACGCTGGGCAGGCCGGCGAGCACGGCGCCGATCAGAGCGGGGATCGGCGGCAGGTGGAGCATGCGCGCGGTGAAGGCGGCGCAGAGCATCCAGGCGGCCGGGCCGGCGAGCCAGCCCCAGTCGACGAAGAAGGCGTGCGGCAGCGTGCTGGCGAGGGCGATCGAGAGGACGGCGACGGCGAGGAGCTGCACCAGCGCCGCCCGCCACAGGGTCGGGAGGTCCATGTCCGGACGAGGCTAGTCGACGACGATCTTGCCGTGCATGAAGGGGTGAATCGTGCAGTGGTAGGCGAACGTCCCCCGGTGCGTGAAGCTGACCGTCGCCGAGTGCCCCGACCTGATGTGGCCGGTGTCGAAGCTGCCGCCGCGCGTCGCCGTGTGGGCCGTGCCGCTGCTGTTGGAGAAGACGACCTTGGTCCCCACGCCCACCCTCAGCGTCCCCGGGTGGAAGGCGAAGTTGTTGATATCGACCTTCGCGGCCCTGCTCGCCTGGGCGCTGACGCCGGCGGAGGCGATCTGACCGCGTATGCCGATCAGCGCCAGAGCGAAGAGCAGGGCGGCGATCGCCAGCCCAGCGGCCTGCCACCTTCTCCCAGACCTGGAAGTTGCCATCGAACCGAGATACGGAGCGGGCTTCGCGCAGGTTCAAGCCTTGGTCATAATCTCTAGGCAGCAAGCGCGATCCGGGCGGTTAGCTCAGTTGGGAGAGCACCTGCTTTACAAGCAGGGGGTCACTGGTTCGAGCCCAGTACCGCCCATCTCCGGACCCCTCCGAGCCGATCTGCTCGCCGAGCCGATTCCGGCTCCCTTGGACGCATCTCCTGCGGATCGGCCGACATCCGTTGAGAGGGAATTCGTCGCTGCTAGCTTCGCCCGGCTCCGCCGACTCGACGCAGAAAGGCAGATAGATGTCGCTCCAGCTTTCCAGGACGATCCGTGCCATGGGCCCGGCGCTCGGCGCGCTCTGCGCCGCTGCGCTCCTCGTCGGGATGCTTCCTGGCACCGCGCACGCGGAAGCCCTGACGCCCCACGTCGCCCGACCCGACGCGGTCACGCCGCACCTGGCCGCCGCTCCGCCGGCGCCGGCCCCATCGCCCACGGCGGTCGCTGGAGACCAGCCGTCTGTCGCGTCCGGTCCGGCCACTGGGGACGGTCCCACCCCCAAACCCGAACCGGGGACGTGCAAGGCCGGATCGGGGCACGTCTGCCCCTACTTCTGCCCGGCCGGCAGCGGCAGCTCCTGCGGGCCGCCGAGCGAGCCCGGTCAGCCCTACGCGCCGGATGATCCGTCGCCGAGCCCCTGGACGCTCGGAGCGAAGCCGCACCTCTGTGCGGGCGCCCATGCGGTCGCGGACATGCTCAACCTCACCGGCGCCCTGTCCAAAGCCCTCGACGTCTCGGCCGCCGACTACGCCCTCTTCCTCCACCTGTCCGGTCTCGGGGACGTCTGGGCGGAGGCCTACGGGATGCTGTCGCGGCCCGAGTGCACCAACGAGGTCGAGAACTGATCCCGACGAGATAGCGCTCGGGTTGGGCTTCAGCCCCGACCGAAGAGCCGCTCCCGCAGGCGCCGCCACAGCGACGGCGGGCGCGGCTGGGTCCGCCGCCACTCCTCCTCGCTCGGCAGCCGCCCCGCTTTGCGGGCGCGCATGACGCAGGCGGTATGGGCGTGGCGGCGGCGGGAGGAATCGCCTTCGGGGGCGATCAGGACGTGTTCGCTGAGGGCCGGGAGGTGCTTGCCGCAGAGCGGGCAGCGGTAGGTGGCCGGCTTCAGGTTCTGCGCCGGGCGCATCGACCACCAGCGGGTCGGCTCCCCCTTCACCGCTACTCGGGCGGCTCTTTGGAGAGGGCGACGAGCGCCGCTCCCGTCCCCTGGTTCGGTGCCAGCTCGCGCAGCTCGTGCGCGGCGAAGATCTCGTCGAGTTCCTCCCGGGTCAGGGTCTCGCTTTCCAGCGCGTTGGTGGCGAGGTCGTCGAGGCAGGCGCGGTTGGCCGCCACCAAGGCCCGCGCCCGCCGGAACGCCTCGCGGGCCAGGGTCATCGCGGCGACGTCGACGTCGCGCCGCGTTTTGTCGGAGACCGCGTAGTCGGAGGTCGGCATCGCGATCGGCGCCGGCCCGTCGGCGTCCAGCGAGACGCCCATCCCGAACTCCCCGACCATCTGCTTGCAGACCATCTGCACCCGCGCCAGGTCGTCGACCGCGCCCGAGTAGGACTCGCCCAGCACCTCCTCCTCCGCGGCGCGTCCGCCCAGCAGCGTCACCACCTCGTCGAGCAGCTCGTCGCGGGACTTCAGGTAGCTGTCCTCCTGCGGCGAGTGGCCGACGAAGCCGAGCGCTGGCCCGCGCGGAACGATGCTGAGGATCTCCGGCGGGTCCAGCCCCAGCAGCCGCCGGCAGAGCGCGTGGCCGGCCTCGTGGTAGGCGACGATCCGCCGCTCCTTCTGGCTCAGCCGCCGTGCCTGCTGGGCGCCGACCGACTGCCGCAGCAGCGCCTCGTCGAGGTCCTCGCGCCCGGTCGCGGCGCGCCCGGCGCGCCCGGCGATTATCGCCGCCTCGTTGAGCGCGTTGGCGAGCTGGGCGCCGGTCATCCCGGTCGTCTTGCGGGCGACGTCGGTGAGGTCGAGGTCGTCGGCCAGCGGCTTGCCGGCCGCGTGGGTGCGCAGGATCGCCTCGCGCCCTTCGCGGTCGGGCGGGGCGACCAGGACCTGGCGGTCGAAGCGGCCCGGCCGCAGCAGCGCCCTGTCGAGCTTGTCGACGTAGTTGGAGGCGGCGATGACGATCACCGTGCCGGGATCGCGCTCGAACCCGTCCAGCTCGACCAGGAGCTGGTTCAGCGCCTGCTCGCGCTCGCTGGAGCCGCCGTCGCCGCCACCGCCGCTGCGGGCGCCGCCGACGGCGTCGAGCTCGTCGATGAAGATCACCGCGCGCCCGGACTTGCGCGCCTCCTTGAACAGGCGGCGGATCCGCGCCGCGCCGCGGCCGACGAACATCTCGACGAAGCTGGATCCCGAGGCGGCGAAGAAGTCGACCCCGGCCTGGGCGGCGACCGCCCGCGCCAGCATCGTCTTACCGGTCCCGGGCGGGCCGAAGAGCAGCACCCCGCGCGGCGGTTGGGCGCCGAGCGCGGCGAAGCGGTCGGGTTCGCGCAGCCACTCGGCCACGTCCATCAGCTCTTCCTTGGCGGCGTCGACTCCCTGCACTTCCTCCCAGAGCACGGGCGCGGTCTTGCTCGCCTTCACCGTCTCCGGCTTGGTCGTCCCCATCGTCGTCCGCATCAATTTGAGGAAGACGAACAGCAGACAGGCCATGAAGGCGACCCCGAAGACGGGGTACCAGTCGAAGAAGAATTCCTGAATGTTGCCGGCCGGCAGGTTGCTCAGGGGCATTGGGTCCAGTCTTTGTCGAGTCGGGTACCCGGCAGTGTGCGGGTATCCACCTGGGATTACAAATCGGCAGCGAGCGGCGCATCCTTGCCCGTTGCATCCGATCGCCCCGACGACCCGCCTTTCGGCATGGCTCCCGGGGATCGGATCCGGCCGCCGGGGCGCGCGGCTATCCGCGCACGACCTGGGAGCCGCCGACGATCGCCCCCTCGCCGTTGTCGCCGAAGACGATCCAGGCCTTGTTGCCGCCGTCGTAGTCGGGCGCCCACAGCTTCATCGTCGCGGGCCGGTCCCAGACCGTGACCTGCTCCTCGCCGGTGGCGTCGATCCCCCGCCAGATCCGCACGAAGGGGTTGCCCTCCAGCTCCTCGCCGATCGTCGTCGGCTCGCGGTGGCCGGGATGGACGCGGGTCTGGGGCGGCAGCTCCATCAGCCGCATCACCGAGGCCTTGAGGTCCTCGAAGCCGCTCGCGCCCGGCGCCATCGTCCCGCCGACGGTGCCCTTGAAGAGAACGTCGGCGGTGAAGAGGTCGGTGCCGTCGATGAGGTAGGCGAGGTGCCCGGCCGCGTGCCCGGGCGTGTAGATCGCCTCGATCTCCAGGCCGCCGGCATCGAGCCTGTCGCCGTCGCCGAGGGTCACCTCGACCTCTTCGTCGAGTTCGGCCGCCGTCGCCTCGTGGGCGACCAGCGGCGGGTTGCCGAGCCGCCGCCGCGCCTCGGCGAGGCCGGCGACGTGGTCGCCGTGGGGATGGGTGACGAGGATGTGGGTGATCGCGATCCCGTCGCGCTCGGCCCGCTCCAGCAGTGGCCCGAGCTCGTCGTTGCCGTCGATCAGGACGCCGGTGTTGGCATCGGGGTCGGCGACCAGGTAGGCGTTCGACAGCCACATCGGGTTCTCGGTCCTCTCGACGATCACGGCTTCTCCTTCGCTCGCGGGGCGTGGGGGAACTCTCCCAGACGGCGGGCGGGGCCGTGGGCCGCGAGCCCTCAGGCGGGCGCGGGCGTGGCGCTGCCCTCCAGCAGCGTGCGGGCGATCAGCTCCGGGTCGTCCCAGGTCGGCGTGTGGCCGACGCCGGGCAGGACCAGGAAGCGGGCGCCGGCGGGCCGGCGCTCGGGCCGCGGCGGCGCCACCAGCCGGTCCAGCTCTCCCCAGGCCAGGGTGACCGGGACCTCCGCGGGATAGCCGGCGGGGTCGAAGACGTGGGTGCGCATCGCGCGGTTGGCGCCGTCGTAGCCGTTGGCGTCGATCCAGCCGAGGACCAGCTCCCGGCCGGCCTCGGCGGGGATCCGCTCCGGCCGCGCGGCGAAGGTCGAGAGCAGGCGCTCGCGGGTGGGGGAGAAGCGCAGGGCGAGGGAGACCGCCGGGCGCAGCCGCGTCGCCCAGCGGCGCGGCTCGCGCTTGCGCCGGCCCAGCGGCTTGCGCCAGAGCCCGGCCGGGGAGAGGGCCGTGACCGAGGAGGCCCAGCCGGCGCGCCCCATCTCCAGCGCCACCCAGCCGCCGAGCGAGTTGCCGGCGACGTGGGGACGCTCGACCCCGAGCCCCAGACAGCGCTCGCGCAGCGCCGCCGCCAGGTTGGCCGCGGTCGGCTCGACCTCGCTCGGCAGCGGCTCGGCGGCGCCGAAGCCCGGCATGTCGAGGGCGAGCACCTCGCGCTCGGTCGCGAGCAGGTCGAGCACCGGCTCCCAGACGCCGCGGGAGCCGCCGAGGCCGTGGACCAGGAGCAGCGGCTCGCGGCCGCCGGCGCTCACCGCCATCCCGGCTTCGCGAACAGGGCCTGCACGTCGCCGATCCGCCGCTCGCGGAAGCCGGCCTCCGAGGAGGAGAGGTAGAAGTCCCAGAGGCGGCGGAAGCGCTCGTCGTAGCCGCGCGGGCGCAGCCGCTCCCAGGCGCCGAGGAAGCGCTCGCGCCAGGCGGCGAGGGTGAGCGGGTAGTGGGCGGTGATGTCGTCGGCCCAGACCTGGCGCATGCTGGTGACGCGGGCGACGCAGTCGGCGATCAGCCGTTTGGAGGGCAGGCAGCCGCCCGGGAAGACGTGCGTGTTGGCGAAGCTGCGGGCGGCCTTCTCGGCCTCGTAGATCTCGTCGTCGATGGTGATCGCCTGGAGCAGCATCAGCCCGTCGGCGCTCAGCAGCTGATCGCAGCGGCGGAAGAAATCGTCGAAGTACTGCCACCCGACCGCCTCGATCATCTCGACCGAGACCAGGCGGTCGTAGCGCCCGCGCAGGTCGCGATAGTCCTCCAGCAGCACCGTCACCCGATCATCCAGGCCGGCCTCGCGCACCCGCCGTCGGGCCAGCTCGTGCTGCTGGCGGGAGATCGTCGCCGTCGTCACCCGGCAGCCGTGCTCGCGGGCGGCGTGGACGGCGAGCCCGCCCCAGCCGGTGCCGATCTCCAGCAGGTGGCTGTCGGGGCCGAGCCGGAGTTGGCGGCAGATCCGTTCCAGCTTCGCCAGCTGCGCCTCCTCCAGGCTGACGCCCTCGCGGGGGAAGTAGGCGCACGAGTAGACCATCCGCTCGTCGAGGAAGGCGGCGAAGAGGTCGTTGCCGAGGTCGTAGTGGGCGGAGATGTTGCGCCGGGCGCCGACGCGGGTGTTCTCGGGGACGAGGCGGCGGAGGCGGTGCGCGAGGCCGCGGGGGCGGGCGACGGCGCCGCGCAGGCCGTCGAGCTGGCGCAGCTCGCGGGCGGCGATCCGGATCAGCGTGACCAGGTCGTCGGTCTCCCAGAGCCCGTCGACGTATCCCTCGCCGAGGCCGACGCTGCCGCGCAGCGGCCCGCGCCAGGCGGCCGGGTCGTTGATCCGCACCGTGGCCCGCAGCTCGGCGTCGGGCGGCCCGAAGGCGCGGGTGCGTCCGTCTTCGACCACCTCGATCCGCCCCGCCCGCACCCGGCGCAGGACCTGGCCCACGGCGGCGCGGGAGAGCGTGTGGCTCACGGTGAGATGAACCCCCTCGGCCGGGCGCCGCGCGGGTGGGGGAAGTAGGGCGCGCCCTTCAGCTTCAGCCGCAGCGACTGGGCGTAGATCTTCGCCACGGTCTGCACCGACATCGCCGGGTAGCGGGCGAGCAGCCACGCCAGCAGCGGCCCGCTCAGCTCGCGCCGGCGCAGCGAGAGGGTGGCGTCGAAGCAGCTGCGCCCGCCGTCCCGCGGCCGCGAGGAGATGTGGACGGAGAGCCGCTCGCCGGGTTCGTCGGCGCGGAAGGCGTAGGTCTGCTCCATCCCCATCAGCGGGGAGACGTGCAGCGTCTTGTCGAGCTCGTCGTTCAGCACCGGGCCCTCCTGCTCGCCGCGGGCGAGGACATAAGCATGACGCTCTCCCCAGGGGATGTTGTTGACGTCGGCGACGATGGCCCGCACGCGCTCGCCGCCGGGCGCGAAGCAGTAGTAGAGGCTGACCGGGTTGAAGCAGTGGCCGAGGTAGCGCAGCCCGGCCAGCAGGCGCACCGGGCCGGCGGGGCGCTCACCGGTCTGCGCTTCGACGGCGTCGCGCGCGCACTGGTCCAACGGCCGCGCCGGATCTCCCATGAAGTCGGCGCGGCGGAAGCGCGCCGGGGCCCGGCGCCGCGCCGACCACAGCGGGTAGGGATCGAGCACCGCCGGCAGCTCCGCGAGGTCGAGGTACATGAGGAAGAGCCGGTAGCGGAAGGAGTGCTCGACCGGCTCGAAGCGCCGGTGCCGCACCCAGCCCTCGTAAACGGCGGAGGCGGTCACGCGACGAGCGCCTCCGGGGGCGTGTCTGAGCTAAGGGGGTCAATTGACCCCCTTAGCTCAGACACGCCCGGCGCGGGCGCTGCCACGAGCGGCTCGCACGCCCGCAGGGCGCTGCGCACCCCGTCCTCGTGGAAGCCCCAGCCCCAGTAGGCGCCGCAGTAGTGGGTGCCGCGCGCGCCGCCGATCTCGCCGTGGCGGGACTGGGCGGCGACGCCGGCGGCGGTGTAGACGGGGTGGTCGTACTCGAATCGCCGGATCGTCTTCTCCGGGTCGATCTCCGCGCCGCGGTTCAGCGTCACCAGGTACTCGCGCCCGGCGCGCAGGCGCTGGAGGTTGTTCATCCAGTAGGTGACGGTGCTCCGCCCCGCCGGCCGCGCGGCCAGGTGGAAGTTCCAGCTCGCCCAGGCGGCGCGCCGGCGCGGCATCAGCGAGGCGTCGGTGTGCAGGACGGCTTCGTTTCGCTGATAGGGGATCGCGCCGAGGATCTCCCGCTCGGCCTCGCTCGGGTCGGCCAGCATCGACAGCGCCTGGTCGGAGTGGGCGGCGATCACGACCCGGTCGAACTCCTCGCTCTCGCAGCCGTCGGCCTCGATCCGAACCCGCCCCGGAAGCCGCTCGACGCGGCGCACCGCCGCGCCCAGGCGCACCCGCTCCCGCCAGGGCGCGCAGATCGCCTCGACGTAGCGCCGCGAGCCGCCGCGCACGGTCCGCCAGCGCGGCCGGTCGCGCAGGCTGTACATGCCGTGGTTGTCGAAGAACTCGGCCATGAAGCTGGCCGGGAAGCTCCACATCTGCTCCGGATCCGCCGACCACACCGCGGAGGCCTGGGGGACGATCAGCCGCTCGACGAAGTGCCGGGAGAAGCCCCTCTCCTCGAGCCAATGGCCGAGCGAGGGGGCGGTCCCGTTCATCCCGATCAGCTCCCTGGCCTCGCGGTTGAAGCGGCGCCACTCGCGCAGCATCCCCAGGAAGGTGGGGCTGAGCAGGTGGGCGGGACGGGCGAAGAGGCCGCGGGGCGTGCCCGAGTACTCGAAGCGGCCGTGCCCGTCGGAGACGGAGAAGCTCATGTGGGACGGCTGGCTGGCGACCCCCAGCTCGGCCAGCAGCCGTTCGAAGTTGGGGTAGTTGCGGTCGTTGAAGACGATGAACCCGGTGTCGATCCAGTGGCTCCCGTCCTCGTCGTCGACGCGCACCGTGTGGGTGTGGCCGCCGAGCCGCTCGGCCGCCTCGTAGACGACGATCTCGTGCTCGCGGTGCAGGCGGTGGGCGGCCACCAACCCCGAAATCCCGGTTCCGACGATCGCGATTCTCATCCCCAGTTCCATACGAAGCCCAGCGCCGATCGGATCGCCCCGGACGGTGCACGGGATCTTGCGGGCCGGCCGGCCCGCCGGCGTTTGCGGCGGCGCTTTGAGCAGCCTGTCGGGACCGCACCATCATGGCAGCCACCGTGTTCAGAGCAGATGTGAGGCCCGCAAGCGCTCGCGCGCCGCGCCGTTGGCCGCTGCTCGTGGCGACCGTCGCCCTGCTCGCCGCCAGCGCCCTGCTTCCCACCTCCTCCGCGGCCGAAACCGGCGGTTCGGGCGCGACCGGGGGCGCCGGGGAAGGAGCGCCGGCGCCCGGCGGCACCGCGTTCGACCGCCAGGGCATGTGGATCTGGTACGTCAGCCACTCCGAGGGCGGCAGCGTCCCGGCGATCATCGCCCGCGCCAGGCGGGCCGGCATCGGCACCGTCTACGTCAAGGCCGGCGACGGCGGCACGGCCTGGAGCCAGTTCAGCCGCGGCCTCGTCGGGGCGCTGCACGCGGGCGGGCTCGACGTCTGCGCCTGGCAGTTCGTCTACGGCGACAGCCCCGTGGCCGAGGCCCGGGTCGGCGCAGCGGCGGTGGAAAAGGGCGCCGACTGCCTGGTGATCGACGCCGAGAGCGACTACGAAGGCAAGTACGCCGCGGCGGAAAGCTACCTCCGCGCGCTGCGGGCGAAGATCGGCGAAGCGTTCCCGCTCTCCCTCGCCGGATTCCCCTACGTCGACTACCACCCGGCGTTCCCATACTCGGTCTTCCTCGGCCCCGGCGGCGCCACCTACAACCAGCCGCAGATGTACTGGAAGGCGATCCAAACCTCGGTCCGCGCCGTCTACGAGCACACCTACCTCTTCAACCGCCTCTGGGGCCGCCCGATCTACCCCATCGGGCAGACCTACGAAAGCCCCGGCGCCGGCCCGCTGAAGCGCTTCCGCCGCTTCGCCGCGAGCTACGGCGGGCTGCCGCCGAGCTGGTGGGACTGGCAGGAGACGAGCGGCCGGGAGTGGGGGGCGCTCGGGGCCGTAAGCGCCCTGCGCCCGCTGACCGGCTACCGCCAGAACTTCACCCAGCCGCTGCTGAAGCGCGGCAGCCGCGGCGACCTGGTCGTCTGGGCGCAGGAGCACCTGCTCGGCGCCGGCGAGGTCGTTCCCGTCACCGGCCTCTACGGCAAGCAGACGATCGCCGCGGTGCGCGGCTTCCAGGAATCCCGCGGCCTGTCGGTCGACGGCGCCATCGGCACCCTCACCTGGCAGGCCCTTCTGGGCGTCGCGCCCACTCCCGTCAGCTGGGTCGGGGGCAGGGCGCGGCCGGGCACCTCGGCCAGCCGCCCAGCGCCGCCGCGCCGGCCGCTCTCCGCCTCGCTGCCGGCGAGGCGCGACGAGCTGGCGGGCCTCAGGCGCTGAGCCGGGTCTCCAGCCGCCCCAGGGTGGGCGAGGAGATCTCGATTTCGTCCCCGTCGGCGAGCCAGATCCGCGGTTCGCGCACGCTGCCGACCCCCTCGGGGGTGCCGGTCGAGACGATGTCCCCGGGCTCCAGCGTCATCAGCTGGGAGAGGTGGGAGAGGAGCCGGGGGATGCTGAAGATCAGGTCCGCGGTCGAGGCGGCCTGAAGCTCCTCGCCGTTGAGGCGCAGGGAGAACTCGATCGCGTCGGCGGGCCCGGCCTCCTCGGGGGTCACCAGCGCCGGTCCGCAGGGGGCCGAGCCGTCGAAGACCTTGCCCGACATCCACTGCGGCGTCGAGAACTGGAGGTCGCGGGCGGAGAGGTCGTTGAGCAGCGTGTAGCCGGCGATGTGGTCGAGCGCCTCGGCCTCGGCGACGCCGGCGGCGCGGCGGCCGACGACGAAGGCGACCTCGGCCTCGTAGTCGACCTTGTCGCTGTTGGCCGGCAGTCGCACGGTCGCCCCGCTCGCCGCCAGCGCGTTGCGGTACTTGGCGAAGATCGTCGGGGCCGACGGCGGCTCCATCCCGCCCTCGGCCGCATGCTTGCCGTAGTTGAGGCCGATGCAGACGATCTTGTCGGGATCGGGGATCGGTGGCTGTAGCGCGACCGAGGGGAGCGGGTGGGAGGGGGCGCCGGAGTTGCCGAGCGCGCCGCGCAGATCGTCGATCCGGCCGGCGGCGAGCAGCTCCCGCAGGCTCCCTCGGTGCGGCTCCCCGAGGGCCGCCCAGGCGTCGAGGACGCGGCCGTCCTCGAGCACCCCCGCGCGCGGTCCATCCCCGTTGTCGAAGCTGACCAACCTCATCTCCAGCAGCCTAGTTCGACCGCGTCCCCCGCGGGATCCAACCGCCCGATTTCGCGGGCGCTAGACATATGTCCGACGGGTTGAACCCGAGAAGGTCTTCCGAAGTAGTCAGAGCGTGGGCATCCCCTCTCTGACCCCGCGCCGGCCGAGCACTCCCAACATCGCCCGCCTCGCGTCGGCTCTGGCGGTGTTTGCCGCACTGACGCTCGGCTGGGCGTCCTCGGCGCGCGCGGCCGAATACAGGGTCGATATCTGTACGCCGATCTCGAACACGGACAGTGGCCTGACCATCGTCCAGAACGGACCCGCGCTTGTCACCCAGGGGTGCGATGCGGCGATCGCCAACGGAATCCAGCAGCAGGGCGTGCTGAACCAGCCCATCACCGGGGGGCAGCATTGGACGCTGAACGCCCCCGCCGGCGCGAAGATCCACACGGTGGAAGCCTTCGTCTCATTCACGACCCCGAGCACGTGGGGACAGGGAACGCCCGGCGAAGGCGGCGGCCTGAGGTGGCGCCTCAACCGCGGGGCCGACGCCGGCGGCGGGACTCTCATGGAAGCGTCCCACCTCAACGTCCCGGAAGCCGGCCAGAACACGTTCGACGTCAACTCGGATTCGCTGACCTCGGAAATGGCCTGTCCAGGCGGGTCGACCTGCCTCGCCCATCCGTCGGTCGTCTTCAAGAACCTGATCGCCCACATCATCGACGACTTCACCCCGACGGCGACCTTCGGAGGGTCCCTGCTGGCCGGCGGTCCCGTACGGGGGTCGAAGGAGCTCTCAGTCGAGGTGAGCGACCAGGGAGCGGGAGTCTTCGGCGCCGCCCTCTCCATCGACGGAGCCGTTCAGGACACCTTCCACGACCCCAACGGCGGCGCCTGCGAACCGCCCTACGTGTTCGTCCAGCCGTGCAAGCCGAAACTCAGCGAAACCTACACCGTCAATACGAACGTGCTCTCGGAGGGCCCCCACGAACTCTCGATTGAAGTCGTGGACGGCGCCAACAACGTCTCGGTGACGCCGATCGTCTTCACCGTCCACAACGCCCCGACGAACACCGCACTTCCCCTCTTGGCCGGCGCGACGAAGATCGGCGGCCTGCTTAAGACCACCACCGGCAACTGGGACGGGAGCCCGACCGACTTCACCTACCAGTGGTTCCGGTGCCCGGCGGGCGCCACCGGCCCGGGCGCCGGCTGCTCGCCGATCGTCGGTGCGACGGGCGACACCTTCACCCCCGAAAACGCCGACGCCAATCAGCGCGACCTGGTCCAGGTGACCGCCACCAACGCGGCCGGGTCCGAGACGGCGACCAGCGCACCGAGCGAGGCGATCTTCGATCCGAAAACGGGACCGGGTCGGCCGCCGCGCAAACCGCCGGTCATCTCCCACGTCACCCTCACGCGCAAGCACTTCCGCGTCTACCTGGCGGGTCGCTCGACCAAAGGCCGCGGGACCATCCTCGGCTTCTCGTGCAGCAGGGCCGGGCACCTCTCGCTGGTGATCGAACGGGCGCCGCGGGGGAGGAAGCCGAAGCCGATCACGAAACTCGCCGCCCCGATCAAATCAGGTCGCAGCAGCGTTCTGCTGACTGGCGAAATCGGCGACAGGACGTTGCCCCCGGGCAGCTACCGGCTGACGATCCGGGTCCGCGACGCCAAGGGCGTACCGTCGGCGCCGGCCCGCGTCCGCTTCACCGTCCTCCCCGGCTGAGCCGCGCGGCAGACCGGGCGCCCGCCCGGCCCACCGCGCGTGCCGGCTTCAGGCCCGGGCGGCCTCGATCTCCAGCCGCTGCTCGGTCACGCTCTCCCGCTCGATCTCCCGCTCGCGGACCAGCCACAGCGCCAGCGCGGCGCCGGCGAAGGCCAGCACCCCGCCGAGCAGCAGGATCTCGTTGAGGCCGTGCAGGAAGCCCTGTTCGGCCGCGTTTCGCAGCGCCGGACGGGCTCCCTGGGGCGCCGAGGCGAGCGCCTGGGGCAGCGCCCCCGAGGAGGTCGCCTCGACCAGCTGGCGCGCCTGCGCCCCGTCGACGGCGCCGGCCGCGACCTGCTGCGTCCTGGCGGCGCCGACGCCGAGGAAGATCGCGCCCCAGGTGGCGATCCCGACCGCGATCCCGACCTGGCGGAAGGTGTCGTTGATCCCCGCCGCCATCCCGCTGCGCTCGGTCGGCACGACGCTGAGGGCGACGTCGGCGATCACCGGGTTGAGCAGGCCGACCCCGACGCCGCTGATCAGGAACCCGGCCAGCAGCGCGGTCCAGTCGGAGTGCGGGTTGAGCCCGGACATCAACGTCATCCCCAGCCCGGCGAGGGCGAGCCCGGCGCTCATCAGGTAGCGGGCCTGCACCCGCGCCAGCGCCATCCCCGCGAGCGGCGCCGCGACGAACGAGGCGACGGTGATCGGCAGGTAGCGCAGCCCGGCTTCGATCGGCGAGTAGCCGAGGAAGCTCTGGAGGTAGAGGGTCAGGTAGAGGAACAGGGCGAACATCGAGCCGGAGACGGCGAACGCCGCCAGCTGCACGCCGGTGAAGGCGCGGCGCCTGAACAGCGAGAGCGGCAGCATCGGCTCCGCCACCCGCCGCTCGATCGCGACGAAGGCCGCCAGCAGCGCCGCCGCGCCGGCGAACAGGGAGACGATCGGGGCGCTGCCCCAGCCCTCGTCGTTGCCGCGCACCAGCGCCAGCACGAGGAGGAAGAGGGCGGTTGAGAAGGTGAGCAGGCCGCCCCAGTCGATCCGGGTCGCGTTGGGGTCGCGGGACTCGGCGAGCCGCCAGTAGGTGACCGCGAACGCCGCGGCCCCGATCGGCACGTTCAGCAGGAAGACCGACTGCCAGCCGAGGCCGTCGGTCAGCAGGCCGCCCACCAGCGGCCCGATCGCCACGGCGACGCCGATCGTCGCCCCGTAGATGCCCATCGCCATCCCGCGTTCGGGCCCGCTCGGGAACTCCTGGGCGACGAGCGCGAGGGAGACGGCGAACATGATCGCGCCGCCGACGCCCTGTAGGCCGCGGGCGAGGTTGAGGAAGGTCGGGTCGGGCGCCAGCGCGCACAGCAGCGAGGCTAGCGAGAAGATCGCGAGGCCGGCGGCGAAGACGCGCCGCCGTCCCAGCCTGTCGGCCAGCGACCCGGCGGTGAGCACGAGCGCCGCCAGCGAGAGGGCGTAGGCGTCGATCACCCACTGAAGGTCGGTGAAGCTGCCGCCCAGATCCTTCTGGATCGCGGGCAGCGCCGTGTTGACCACGGTGATGTCGAGGAGAAGCATGAAGGTCGCTACGCAGACCACGCCGAGGGTCCACCATCTCCGGTCCATTTCGGCCTCCTTGGCGTCGGGTACAATCCGTCAGGAAGCCTTGTCAGGCTGCCTGTCCAGGGCACCTTATCAGGCTTCCTGACAAGATGACTCCACGTCCCGACAACCCGCCCGGCCAGGTCCCGCTTCCAGGCCTGCTCGACATCGTCAAAGAGGCGATGCTGAGCGAGTTCCGCGAGGAGTTGACGGCGACCGGCTACGCCGACATCCGGCCCACCCACGGCTGCTGCTTCCGCTTCATCCGCGACGAGGGGATGAGGCTGACCGAGCTGGCCTCCCTCGCCGGCATGGCCAAGCAGTCGGTCGGCGAGCTCGTCGACGACCTGGTCGCCCTCGGTTACGTCGAAAGGACCCCCGACCCGGCCGACCGCCGCGCCAAGCTGATCTGCCTCACCGAGCGCGGCAAACAGGCCCAGGGAGTGGGCGCCGGCCTCTTCGCCGAGGTGGAGAGGCGCTGGGCCGAGCGCTACGGCGAGGAGCGCTTCGCCGAGCTGCGCACCCTGCTCGAGGAGATCGTCGCCGAGGAGGCTCCCCACGCCGTCCCCGAGCTGGTCCGCCCAGAGCCCGCCAACGCCTAGCACCCGCTAGATTTGGCGACCGGGCCGCCGCAGCAAGGGCCGTCCGATTCCCTGGGGGCGTAGCTCAGCTGGTTAGAGCGCCGGCCTGTCACGCCGGAGGTCGCGGGTTCGAGTCCCGTCGCTCCCGCTCCTCTTGTTGCCTGCATCTGATGCCTTTTCGGGCTCTTCTTGGTTGGGTGTCTTGTCCTCCTGACCTCCGGTTGTTTGGGCACCAGTGCCCAATGGAGACCAGTTTTCGTCCCCGAGCAGGCCGCCCATGCGGGTCCGGGGCTTCATCCCGGTCACGTCGGTGTAGACGCGGAGGGTCATGCGTGGGTCGCGGTGGCCCATCTGGGCGGCGGTGATCGCGGGGTGCTCGCCAAGCTCCGCGCGCAGGGCCGCGTAAGTGCGCCGCAGGGAATGGAACGTGAGGCCATCGGGGAGCGGTGAGCGGTCTTCGGCCGCAAGCAACTTGTTCGCCTCCTCGATGGCGCCGTAGAGGATGCGGGTGCGGACGCTGTTGCGCTCGCGCGGCTGCTCGCGGATACGACCGGCGAAGACGAAGTCGTCGGGCTGGCTCCACTTCGCGGCGAGCTTGTGTTCCCTCAGGAGCTGGACCAACTCAGGATCAAGGACGACCTGGCGGACCCCGGCGGCGGTCTTCGACGCGGCAACGTTCAGCAGTCCCTCGCGTAGATCGACATCGCGCCAGCGCAGGTGCGTCAACTCCGACACGCGAAGTCCACCAGCCATGATCGCGGTGGCGATCAACGCCCGATGCTCTCCTGCTGCTCGCAGCAGGACCTGAACCTGCTCCCCGGTCATCCTCGCCCGTCTCGGCTCGGCCTCCTTCAACTTCTCCACCTTCGCCTTGACCGGGTTGTGGTCGAGCAGGTCGTAGCGGACGGCGGCATCGAGGATCTGCCCCAGCCGCGTCAGCGTCTTGTTGATCGTCCGGTTCGACAGCGGCCGTTTGACCTCGCCCTGCTCGCGCTCGCGGACCTTCGCCGCCTTGTAGCGGTCGGCCTCGTGGGCGGTGATCTCAGAGAGGCGGTGGTCCTTGAAGAAGGGCAGCAGGTGACGGCTCAGCGCCAGTTCGTAGTCCTCAACGGTGCGGGCGGCGAACTCATGGCGGCGGGACGCCAGCCATTCGGATGCGAACTCGTGAAAGGTCGGATCCCGCGCCTCGTTGCTGGCCTCGTCGGCTTGCGCGGGCTTCCAGATCCCCCGCCGCACATCGGCGAGGACATTCGCCAACTCCTCCTCGGCTTGTCGCTGGTTCCAGCCCTCCTCGGCGGTGCCAAGGCTCAGGTAGCGGCGCTTGCCATAGGCACGGAAGCGCAGGCCGAAGGTCTTGCCGCCTTTCCGCTTCCGCACAACCACCTGTCCAGTTGCTGGCCTCGACATTTCTCCTCCTAAGCCGCCGGTGGCCCGTCGCTCTCCCCGCGAACGGGAAGCAGCGGAACCACCGTGCCATCGCCCCGGCGAGGCTGACCCGCCCGCTCACCCGAGCGGGCGGGCGGGTCAGCCGGTCCCTCGCCGACCTTCCGCAGAACCCGCGCCGCGATTTCGGGATCGAACCGAAGCCGTGGCTTCTTCCCCTCGCCGAGCTTGACCGCCCCCAACTCGATCGCGTGCGAGTAGACCCAGGAGCGCTCGATGCCCAGCCGCCGCGCAAGCTCGGAAGCGTCGACCAACTCCCGCTGCTGGACCCCGCGCTTTTCGAGCAACTCGACCACGCGGCGAGCAATCGCGTCCACCAATTCGGGATTGAGCTTGATTCGTGCGGATGCCATCGGATTGGACGTCAGGCGGCGGGCGCAAACGCCCCCGGAAATTTCGGCGAATACAGACAACTGTCCGCAGTTCATAATGTGTCGGGGGTCAGGGTTGGTGTCTCGCCATGGCCGAAGTGATGTGGCGTGAGGGGCATTGCGGGGGCGGTTCGGGGGTTCTCGCTCTGGCTTCCGTGTCTCGCTCCTCAGACGGAGCGAGACAGGCTCTCGTCGTCTTCAGGGGAAAGCTCTGGAAGCTCGAACGCCCCGACGCTGTACTCGGGCGATCTCCAGCGGACCCCGTCGAGCAACTCGTCCACCGCCAGTTCCAAGACTGACGCCAGCTTGACCGCCGTGTCGAGGCCCGGAACCAGTAGCCCCCGCTCGATCTGGCTGACCGCCGTCCGGTACATCGAGGCCCGGAAGCCCAACTCGTCCTGGCTCACGTCGGCAGCCTTGCGGGCCTTGGCGAGGTTGCGGCCAAAGCAGGATGCGAAGCGCTCGCGGTGGGTCGTGCGCCGCGTCGCCATCAGACGCCCTCCCCAAGGATCTCGTTGAAGCGCAGCGCCGCCCGCGTTGGAAGCACCAACCCCTCACAACGGAACAGCAGGCCGAAGCCGATCAGCTCGCGCACCGCGCGTTCGATCCGGTCGCCTTCGGTGAAGTCGGCTGAACCGGCCGTGATCTCCCGGATCAACTCCAAGAGACGCAGGTGCGTCGGGTAGATCGTCAGGACGTGGATCAAGACGACGCCCTGGTCGTGAAGATCTTGGGCGGCGGTCGAGGCGCGGTCATCATCGCCCGCGCCTTTAGGCTTGTCGTGCATGGGAGCTGATACCTCCTGTGCCATGCCCCCGGCTGTTTGCGCAGCGCGGGGGCGCTTTGTCGGTCACGACGGAAACTACCGGAAGACCAGATACATCACAAGTGTCAAGTCAGGTGGAGCGAGGCACCCGTGTTTGAGAATGTGCAGCGATGCGTCGGTCAGATCAGCCTCAGCCCGCCCTCGGCACTGCGATCCGTCAGCTTCGCAATGAACGTGGCACGACGCAAGAAGCTCTTGCTTACGGAGCGGGCATTACGGTCGGCCACCTTTCGTTGATCGAACGCGGGCACTCCAATCCGACTTGGAGCACGGCGAAGAGCATTGCGAAGGCGCTTGGCCGTTCCCTCGGAGAGGTCGCAGTTCTTGCGGACAAACTCGAGGCCGAGCGCGGCGAGAAATCAGCTGACTAGGCTTGGTGTCATGCGGGTCACCGGAGCATCGCTGAACTCGGGCTCGATCTTCTGTGCCTAGCGTCATCGTTCCACGAGGTGAGTGCTACTGGTGCAAACAGCGCGAGGCGGATAGCCGCGAGCACAAATACAAGCGCAGCGACCTTGTCCGCGAGCACGGGCGCGGTGCGCTGACCGGGGAGCGGACGATCGTCGGAGTTGGACCCGGTATCAGTCGGGACATACGAAGTACGAAGAGCAATGCGCTGAAGTTCCGGCCCTCGCTTTGCACCCACTGCAACAACACGCGAAGCCAGCCGCATGACATGGCTTACGACATGTTCATCGAGTGGGTGATGAACAACGAAGATCGGGTCATCGAGGACCGGAGCGTGAACCTAGAGGAGCCGTTGGGGCACGACTGGGAGGCACTAGGTTTGAACGTGCTTCGATACTTCGTCAAGCACGTCTGCTGCCGAATTGTTGAGGCGCACATTGATGCGCCGACCGTTGAGTTACCGGCCGATCTCATCGAATTTCTCGACGGGGGACCGATCCCGGCGAGCCTTGGATACAGCTTCTGGATCGAGCCAACCTGGCTGCGTTTCTGCGAAACGGGCAGCGAGGACCCACTTTGGGTTCGACCATTCGCCGTCGAGCCTCTGGCCACCGCACCTGGCGGACGTTATGAAAGCCGCTGGTACTACGGTTGGCTCACGTTCGGTTGGGAGCTCGGATTTGGTGAGCAGCGAGCGCATCCGCTCACCGAGCGTCAACTCGAAGTGCCCATACGCGCGACCCGTTCCGTTGACTTGGAGTGGCCCTTCGCCTCGATGGGGTCTCGGGCGAATCTCCTTTGCCAAGGGGACACGGCCAACTTGGAGCACCTAAAGCGCCTCACTGGTGAGGCGGCGCCTGTCGACCCAGAGCACGTTGTGTTCCATTCTCCGGTGGGTCAGCGGTTTGTGAGTGGGGTGCTTGATGCCGAGGCGGGAATACGGAAACGGGCACCAGATGAGCGGCTGCTTATAGTCGAGCCTCCGGCGGCTGAGATCCAATCGGAGGTTGATCGGGCGGTGCTGCTGGTGGCATTGAGCGCTGGTGTATGGGGGTCGGGTTCGTTGGACGTTGACCGCATCCGAACCGTGCCTGTTGACCCACGCTCCCGCGGCCCAGAGGTTCTGCGGGCAGAGGTCGAGCAGCTTCGAGTCGCTGGGTCAGGCGAGGGCTATGGAGCAGTTGCAGCCACCTTCTCAGCCATGTCGTCACTCAAACTGCTGGAGGCCCACCTTGCCGGATTTGACTCTGAGGATGGCCAAGACGCCATGCTGGGGGCGGTGGACTTTGCAGGTCGGAGTTTGGCAATGGCTGGCGCGGCAGCAGATGATGTCGCGGCAACTTGGGATGCTCTGGATGCTGCGGTGGCCCGGTCGGTGCGCTTGGGCGCTGATTCCCAAGCCATCTAGATCAATCCGAGACTAGGTCTCTCTGCGAGGCTCTGGGTCCTTTGGCTGAATATTGAGCCGCCACAGCGGCAGGACACGATCAGAGCGGTCCCAAAAGTCGCCCGGGATGAGGGCCGCCAGCTCACCAGGCTCGGGCCGATGGTCGAGCTGGTCTACCTGCCCTTCTGCCGAAAGCGTCGCCTCATCGAACAGCGCGGCGTACAGAGACGACAACATGCCTACGGAGGCGAAGTCCTGCGCCGCCTGCCGCTCGTCGTCGACGACTGGCGGTCGAGCTATGAGGTCGATGGCCACGACGTCGCCGTCGGACCCAAACTGCATCTCTTGGTTGACCTCCCACCCTCCGAAGCGGAGGAAATACCACGCGATACGACGCTCAAGCTCGTCTTCGAGGATACGGCCATCGACCATCAAGTCCACGTCGGTTATCTCGACCTGAGCCTCGCCAGTCTGGGGCTCGATGTCGCCCATTTGTTTGACCTGCAACCGGAAAACCAACGGGGGCGTCGTGCCTAGCAGGCAGTCCCCCAAGCGCGACATTTCGTTGGCGGCGAAAGCGCCGAGCAAGTCAATCTCTAGCTTCGAGTCCCGAGGTCGCAGTCGGTCAAGACTGACCAGCGTCCACTGCCCGGGTACCGCCCACCAAAGTGCCAACGACACAGGGGCGCCAACCAGCTCGCCCCAGCGGCGCCAGGCTTCCGCATCAGCGAGCCGCACTCCAAACGGCTTCAGTGGGTCATTCATCTTGACGCTCTTAACCTCGACCAAGAGCGTCTTACCTGCCTGGTCTACGACGCGGAAGTCGGGCGGCGAGACGCGTCCCGCCTCGTCGTCGTAGTAGGGAGTCCCAGCATCCTCTTCAAGAAGAAGGCGGAACTGGCCAAGCGCAACTAGCGTGGCTCGGAATAGCGCTTGCGCTCGCAGTCCATGCATGCGACTCGGCGTTGCGATCGAACGTTCCAGCGACTCGCGTGCGCGACGCGTGAACTCATCAAGACGCTCGGGGTCCCGCAAGCTGGCGCCCACCGTCTCGACCGGATCGAGCGCTGCGTACAGGCGGAGCATCTCCAGGCTCTCGGGGTCGCGCGGGACCTTCTGAATAGCCACGCGCGCATGGTTGCATGGGCTTAATCCAAGAGACCGCAGCGCTAGGCGCCGGCGTACCGGGGCCAAGGCTTGGGCCCGTCTCTTCCGCGCAGGCTTGTCGCAGACAACAAATTGCCGAAACGTCCGAAACGAATGTGAGGCTGACCGGCCGTGCCTTACGAGCGGACCATCGAGATTGGAATCGTGGAGGGCGTCATCGTCCGACTTAGCCAGTCGGGAACGCCGATCGACCGCTACTCGGTGATCCTCTTGGCCTTCGTCGATGGCGCTTGGGAGACGGTTCGCGTCTACGACAATCATCGGGGGACGCATCACATGCACCGCTACACTCGGGAAGGCGGAAAGCAGCCAGAAGCGCCGTTTCACGAAGGACCGACGAACGAGGCAATCCCAGCGGCAATAGCCCATCTCAAGGCCCATTGGGAAGCGATAATCGAGTCATGGAAGAGCTAGCCAAAAGCAAGAACACCCCCGGCACGGATGCCGCTTTCGACCTTCTGAGTCGGGTCGCTGTCGATCCTGAAAGCGAGGAGCGCTATCCGAGCGGGACCGTCTTGATTCCCGCCGACTCACCAGATGCCTCAAAGCTCATGTCTCGTGCGATTGACGAGCGCAAACCGATGGCGATTGTCTTCCCTGATGGATCAGACGTGGTGGCGCGGCCTCCCGCTGCGACCGGCGCAGCCCTGATCGTCGTGGTCAGTCTCTTGTGGCTGGCCGACCACCTTCGGCGCAAGCGGGACCGCCCGACGTTCGTGCCGCGCGAGTGGGTGACTGAGTTCCACGCTGCCGGTTCTGCTGGCAAGCCCCATCTAGTCGCCTAGCTCGGACTGGGATCGGCGCTTTCCATTGGGCACTGGTGCCCAAACCCCTACGGATCGACCGTAAACAGCGACTATTTCGGGGGCGACGGCCGCGCCGCATCAACTGGCCTCATTCCGCATCAAATAGCGGAATCTGACCCCTTTCGTCGCCCTCCTGGTCGCTCCTGTCACGCCGGAGGTCGCGGGTTCGAGTCCCGTCGCTCCCGTCGAATGCCTGCAATTCGACATGTTTCGGTTCACGCGAACCCGCACATGTCACCGGATGAAATCCTGGCAATCCGGATCTTTGCCGCTCGGCTAGGCCGATCGTTAGTCGCAGCCGAGCCAGCGCCGGTAGGCGCTTGCCACGAGCCCCAGTTCACTGTCGGGCTTGAACCTGAGATCGGCGAGCGCTACCTCCTGACGGGCGCCCTCGCGCTCGCATACCGCGAGCAGGCCCCGCCGCAGGTCTGGCCCTGTCGTAACGGAGATGACTTGCACGCTGACCCCGACGATGGTTGCCTGCTCCGATGGCTCGAGCGCGTCTTCGGCCCCGGTGAGGAAGCCGGTCAGCTGCTCTTCCTCGCCGTACGCGTCGAGCGTGAGATCTTCGATCAGAGCGTCAAGATCGGTCGACTTGCAGGGCATCACGCTGCTTGCCGGTCGTCGAGATCGGGGATCAGGCCACGCCTGCGCGCCTCATCCCGAATCTCCACCGGAAGGGTGCGCGCGTCGACGAGGAAGCCGTCGACTCCGACGAGCCAGGCGAGCGGATGCCGCTCGAGCATCGAGCGGCGGGTCAGCTCGGGCTCGTAGACGCCGAGGTCGAGAGTCTTTTGAATGAGCGCCCCCTTGTTGGCCATCGTGCTCTTAACGACCCCGAGACTCTCTGCGAGCTGTCCGGCGCTTGCGTGCGGCTGGTGCGAGGGGTCGAAGAGAAAGTTGATTCTCCCGAGCGCGTAGAGGGTGCCGGCCGCCCAGATCCGGGCATCGCCGCGGACAAGCGGCGACGGGCGTTTGCGGGAAAGCCGGGCGACGAGACGGGCGCAGAGCTGCGCGTACTCGTCGTCGAGGCAGGTCAGACATGCTTGGTCAGCGATGTCGAGAATTTCGCCCACTCGGGAGCGAAGCTCGACCGGGATCCGAAGCTCGGTGAGTCCCCGACTGTCGACGTGCATCGGTAAGCATGGTCGCCGCCTCAGCGGACGGATCGTCGCTGACCGAGTGACGGTGGTCGCGCGCTCAGCCCCGGATCTAAACCCGGTGTAGCGCGCACGGATACGGCGAGCAACTCCCGGAAAATGCGGCCTACGGTCCGGTCCGCGAGGGTTTCCCCGGCTAGCGTAGGCTCCGGTGGATTTCGAGTCGGATTCAAGTGGCGCCGAAATGTGGGATCAGGAGTCGGGCTTTTCACAGTCGCGCTGCGGGAAGGCCGGCACGACGAGGCTCGCGAGATCGCCGAGCGGGGTGTCGACGATCCGGAGACCTCCGACTGGGAAGTGACGGACATGCTCGAGGCGATCGGGCTCTCGCTGGCTGCTGCGAGCGAGTACGACGAGTCGATCGCCACGTTCGAGCGGGCCATTCGAGCTGGGCTGGGACGTGGTTCCGAATGCGCGCTGCGAGATCGCCCGCGTGCTGCTCGAAGCGGGGCGACACGAGGAGGCCGATGCGCTTCTAGCAGGAGCTGCGCGCCGCGAGTCCGGAAGAACCGTGGACGCTGAACGCTGGCGGCCTCTCCTACAACGAGGTGGGCAGGGACGAGGAGGCGCTCGAGTGGCTCGGCGAGGGCCTGCAGCTCGCCCTTGCCGACGAGGATCCGCCGCAGATCATCGACCAGATGTCCGACGCCCGCCGGTTGAGTCTGAAGCGGCTCGATCGCGAGCCGGATGCCATCGAGCACGAAGTGGAGGCGTTTCGGGCGAGGAAGGACGTCGGGGGGACGATTCGGGTCGAAACGGACCGTGCCTTGGACCGCCGGCTCGGCATCCCGCCTCGTTCGACCTCTCTGGAGGCAACGTGGCTCCGGGAGGAGGACGATCTGGAGGCCCGTAGGCGCTGGCCGATGTGGGCCGCGGGCTTGGCGGTCGACGAGCCGTTCGCCGACCGTGCAGTCCGGATGGAGCGCTCCCTGCGCAAACGCCGCGCGGAAGGCGACGGCCCGATCGTCGTCGTCACGCTCGACTTCGAGCATTTCCTCCGCTGGTGTGAGGAGAGCGGATACGACCCGGCCGATCGTCGCTCGCGCGGCACCTACACGCAGGCCGACGAGCGTCAGTCCGTCGCCGAACAGCGCTGGCCGCCGGGCCGCAACGAGCCATGCTGGTGCGGGAGCGAACGCAAGTACAAGCGCTGCTGCGGCTCGGTTTCAAGCGACGGTGAGATACGGGCCGCGGCCTGATGCCGGTCGAGCTGTCGGAGCGGGAGCTGCGCGACGCGATCGCGGTCGTCGGCGAGTGGGATCGCTCGGGCGCGCAGGCCGCCCAGTCGGCGTTCGAATGGATGGGATGGGAAGGCGAGGAGCCGTTGTTCCTGCGCCGCTACGACGTGCAGCTTTTCGTCTGGTACGTCCTGCCGCGCAAGTACCTCGTCGGACTCGACGGCAAGGAGGCCGTGGCGGCCGCGCTGGCCAAGACGCTGGAGCGCCTCGGCGGTCAGGCCGCCGGCTACGCCGAGGTCTGCAGCGCGCCGGAGACGCGGCGAGCTCCTCCGTTCCTGGGAGGCGGAGGATCCGGCGGCCCCGCGGACCTTCCGGAAGCTGCTCGACGGCTCGGGGATCGAGCCGCCAGACACCGACCTCCTGGCCTGGGGCTCGGTGATGGGATTCGAGGAGGCTCGCGTCCGAGAGCAGGTCGCGACAGCCTTGGAGGAAGCGATCGAGTCGGGGGATCTGACCCCGGGCGGTCGCGGTTTCGCCCGCCGCCAGGCCGAAGTCGCCAAAGCGGCTCTTCGCGAGCCCTGGGACGGCGAGGATGGGCGCAGCCGCCTGCGGGCGGTGCAGGACGAGCGCTTGGAGCGCTGGCTTCAGCGCGGCCCCGGTGGACGCGCGGACGCGCGGCGCGCCGTCCTTGATGGCATCGCGACAGTGGTGTCCGCTGAGCCGCCGGTGATCGATCCAGAGGGAGCGCGCTCTGCGCTCGAGCCGGCTCTCTGGCTGCTCGAACAGGGAAACGACGGCATCGGCCTCACCCAGACGGGCGCTCTCAATCGCGCCCTGGTGCGCGAAGTGGCAGAGCGCTGGCCGAGCTGGTGGGAGGCCGACCTGTTCGGCCCTCCGCATCGCGAAGACGACGTGACGCCACTCTGGGAGCTGCACCAGCTGCTGCGAGAGCTTCGGCTGCTGCGCCGCAAGGGCCGCCGGGCGCTGACGACGAAACGCGGCCGGGAGCTGGCGGGCGACCACCGGCGCTGCTCGAGGGCGCTCGCCACAGGGCTGCTCCGCGGCGAAGACTTCTATGCGGCCTGCGCTGAGCTCGCCCTCGCGTTGATCCTCGACGGCGCGCCGGCCGACTACGGCGAAACGCTCGCAGAGCGGGTTCAGCCGGCGGTTGCCGCCACGGGCTGGCGATCCGGGGAGGAGCCGCCGAGCGTGCGCGACGTCTCCTGGCAAATAGCCGCCTTCCTGCGGCCCGCCGAGGCCATCGGCGTGCTCGTGTCCACGGATGGCGGCTCTCGTCTGTCACGCGAGCCGCCCGTCCTCAGCGAGGCCGGGCGCGCTGCCCTCACAGCCGCGCTGCGGACGCGCGCCTTCGCGCCTGCTCACTCGATTCGACCGTGAGCGACTCGTACAACTAGTGGTACCCTTCCAACATGACAGCGGCCCGAGGCAAGAAGCCGACAGCGCTCGGCACGAGCGAAGCGCGGCGGAGTTTGCCGCAGCTGGTCAAGAAGGCATCCTCGCGGCGCAAACCCTCACTCGACCTCGACAGCAACGTGGTTCGGATCACGACCAGGGGCCAGGAGGGATCGGCGTCTCTGGTTCCCACTGTGGACCTGGTTGCTGCCCAGGAGAGGATCGAGGAGTTGGAAGAGGAGCTGGAGAACGCCGGCTTGGCGCTGTTTCTGCAGGAGCGCCTGGCAAATAGTCCGGACAAGCGATTGAGCGCCGGGGATTTCCTGACGGAGATCGGGATGGGGGAGTTCGTTGGGCAGCTCCCCGGAGGCTGAGCGGCACAAGGTCGAGGCTCTGGCGGAGGCGACGGTCGACGCCAACGAGCTGGACGAAGCCCTGAAGCGCGAGGTCGCGCGCATCGTGGTCGAGTTGCACGGCAAGCCGCACCGCGGCGAGCTGATGGGGGACAAGCCTCCCCGTGTGCTGAAGGGCTGTCGCAAGGTCCGCTTCGACGAGCCAGCCTGGAAGGGCAAGCCGCGCTACCGCTTCGTCTACCGCAACGAGCCTAGCGACGGTGCCCCGGCGAAAACTGTCGTTCTCGCGATCGGTCGCCGTGACCGGATGATCGCCTATGTCAAGGCCGCCCGCCGCGTCAAGGAGCAGGCGGCCCAGGAAGGCCAATCGAGTTAGCCGGCCGCCCGTGCGCGCCTCAACTCCGAAATCTCGATCCGGTGTCCTTTGAGGGCTCCTGCCCCCTCGCTCCCGCTCCTTCTGCCTGCGTTTGATCTCTTGTGGGCGTGGGACGCACGATACGGCTTCGTCGTTTCGTTGCCTAAGCTGGGGCGTCCCCCGCGGGAGGCCGGGCCCAGTGACATTCGGTGACGTGTCGGTGCTCTGGATAGGCCAGCTGGGAATTATTGAAGCTATCCCCCTTATTCATTAATAAGGGCATGGATTCAACGTGGCTACTGACGCGGCGTGTTATTTCGCCATGGCCGACTCGCGCGAGCGCGTGACCAACCGCGAGCCCTGAGCGGGGGCTCCCTCCGGCCCCAGGGCCGCGGCCCGCGCCGCGCCGCGCCGGCGCTCGCGCTCCAGGCCCTTGCTGTAGTCGGGCTCGTCGACCAGGAGCAGATGGCGCTCGGAGGCGACGTACCGGCGGCCGCGCCGGCGCCGCGCGCGGCGCATCGCCCGCTGCATCGTCGCGCGGCCGGGCAGCGCGTAGCGGCCGGCGACCCAGTCGGCGACGATCCGCGCCTGGGCCTCGACCACGGGGAAGAAGGAGCCGAGGGGCTGCACCAGGCCGATGTGCGCGAGCCCGTCGAACCGCGGATCCCAGATCTGCTCGAACAGCCGGTAGCCGTTGCCGCCGGGGTCGAGGCCGCAGCGCTCCAGGAATGGCGCCGAGTGGGTGTAGCCCGTGCAGTAGACGATCGTGTCGACGTCCTCGGTCCGCCCGTCGGCGAAGAGGACGCCGGTGTCGAGCAGCCTGTGGACGGCCGGCCGCGGCTGCACGTCGCCGTTCGCGATCCGCGCCAGCAGGTCGGAGGAGATCGTGACCGCGGCGCGGCCGAAGCGGTGCGTCGGGGTCGGCAGGCCGTAGCGGCGCGGCGGGCCCACCGCGAGCCGGATCGTCAGCTCATACCAACCCCACCGCAGGGCACGCGGCCGGCGCGGCGCCGGCAGCTCGTCGAACGGGCGCCCGAACAGGTACTTGGGGACGACGTGGGTGCCGCGACGTGTCGAGAGGTAGGTTCGCGCCGCCGTGGTGCTGAGGAGCGAGGCGATGTCGACGGCGCTGTTGCCGAAGCCGACGACCAGCACGTTGCGCCCCTCGAACGCCGCCGCGTCCCAGACGTCGTGGGAGTGCAGGACCTCCCCGCTGAAGCCGCGGCCCGCGTCGAGGGGGAGCTTCGGAGTCGACTGATAGCCGCTGGCGACGAGCACGGCGTCGTAGGTCCGCTGCTCGTGCCCGGCGACGCACACCTGCCACCCGCCCCCCGAAGCGCGCCTGATGTCGGTGACCTCGCGACCGAGCGTGACGCGGCCGTCGACCTCGAAGTGACGAGCGTAGGCGGCGAGGTAGGTCGCGACCTGCCCACGCGAGGGGAAGTCGGGATAGGCGGCGGGGATCGGGTAGTCGCTGAACTGCATCATGCGCTTGGAGCTGTTGATGTGCAGCGAGCGGTAGGCGATCGAGCGCCCGCCGTCCTCCGCCCAGAGGCCGCCGAGGCGTGGCGCGCGCTCGAACCAGTCGAACTCGACGCCGCGGTCGAGCAGGGCCTTGGCCATCGCGATGCCCGCGGCCCCGGCGCCGACGACGCAGGCCCGCGCACCCTCGTCCGCCACGACCGGAGCCGGCGCGGGTGGGATCGTCGAGGGGTCGCTCACCACGGCGTCGGGTAGTTCTCCGGCGCGGGGAGGATCTCGATGCCGTACTCGGCGCGGAGGATCTCTTCGCCCTCCTCTTTCGAGATCGCCGGGGCGTCCGGCGGTCCGGCGTCCACCGGCTGCCCGTGGTCGTGGAAGAACCGGTCGAAGCCGCCCGGGGCCATCAGGATCAGCATCCGCGCCGGCCCGTCCGGGCGCACGGCGTACCCGTGCGGGATCGCCCGCGGCATGAAGAACCAGGAACCGCCGCGGCCCTCGTGCACGTCGTCCCCGAGGTAGAGGTCGATCGTCCCGTCGAGCACGTAGATGGCCTCGTCGTCGTGGTGGTGGACGTGGAACGGCGATGCGTACCCCGCGTCGGTGGTCGTTTCGGTCAGGGCGAAGAGGCCCGCGGTCTGCTCGGCGGTCGCCAGCTCGCGACGGAGCAGCTCGCGGCTCCAGTAGAGCGCCGGCGCCGCCCCGGGTCCGTACACGACGGGCGCCAGCCTGGTGCCGCCATCGGTCTGGTCGGGCATTGAAATCCCCTCCTTCGTAATTGACACTCCGCGAAGCACGGGCCTCACAGATCCGGTGAGGCGAACATAGGGGCTCCTCAGACGACGTGTGTCATCTCTGACCATCTGTCCAGAGGCCGGTTTAGCTGACGTCAGAAGTGAGGATCTACTGTGTGCTCAGGCGCGCGACGGTGTGACCGTGCCTGTCACCAGGGACACTTTGCTCAGGGACCGGCACGGCGAGAGGTCGCCCAGGCACCCTCTCGGGCGAGTACCGAAATGAGGTGGACAAATATGCAGTGCCACCGTGGGGGCCGGGTCCTCGTCGGACCCGGCCCCAGCGCCATCAGCAGATCGCGGGTGCCGATTCCGCCGTGTTGTTGAGCTCGTTGGACTCGTCGACCTGTTCGAGGTCGTCCACCTGCGCGAAGAAGGTGCCGGCACAGGAGAGGCTGAGCAGCAGCGTTTCGGATTCGCCGGCTTCCAGTCCGCTGAAATTCCAGGTGCCCTGAGCGGCCTTCAGGCGGAAGGGTCCGGCGTCCCCGACGCCGTGGTTGGCGACCGTTATCCCGTTCAGGTTGAACGCGGTGATGACCAGGTCCGGCTTGCCGGGGGGCGTCCCCGGCGTCCCTGGCACCACTTCCGGCGTTGGTTCTGGTTCGGGGGTGGTGACATGCATGAGTTCGGGCGTGATGGTCGTCAGGCCGTAGGTGATGGACGCTCCGTCGCCGCCGCTGCCGAGCCGGCCGCCGAGCCTGTTGCCACCTCTGGTGGTCCTCTGGAGGGCCGTTCCCGGCCGGTAGCCGACCGACACAGTGTCGCGGCCGTCGTAGGGGTTGATGTCGCCCTGATCGTCGCCGCCGTAAATGAGGTCGTGCTCCCTGAGATTGAGCCAGATCGGGATGTTCGGCCCGCGGGGAGTGCGACGTTCGAAGTCCGGCGCGGTCCAGTTCCGGTGGTCGTCCTCGAGCCAGCGGTTGATGTGCTGGTTGTCGTACAGCTGGACCCCGTTGACCCGCAGCTTCACGCCGCCGAGCTTCCAGCCGCCGGCGAGCCCGTCCCCGGACTTTTCGATCTGCACTTCTCTGATCCCGCCGACGCCCAGGCCGTCCGCCAGGACGCCGTCGATCGGCACGCTGTAGGTGTCGCGGTCGCCGCTCTCGAAGTCGTTGTAGAGACGCTTGTCGAGGGGGAATCGCAGGCCGGGCCCGAGTCGCAGGAAGACGTCGTCGTCGGTCCCGGCCCAACTCGCGTCGGCCGTCTTCACCTCGACTTCGACCGATTCGACCGGTTCCGCCTGCTCGGGCACCGCCGGCACCGCCTTCAGCCAGGTGAAGGGAGCGTTGGGCTTGGGGAAGGAGTAGCTGTCCTCGTCGTTGATGACCGCCGAGGACATCTTCTGCCCGTCGATCGACACCTGTGCGTACATGTCGGCCTGGTCGTGCCCCGGGTCGCCCAGTCCTTCTCCCCGCATCTCGGAGATGCGCAGCACGACCATCCGCATCGAGCGCTGAAGGTTCTGGGTCGATGGCACCGGCCCGAGCTGGCCGGCGGGACGCCATTCCTGCACCCGCTTGATCAGGCTTTCGAACCGTGAGCGGTACTTGGTCCTGGTGCGCAGCGGGCCGAAGTAGTACGGGGGCTGGAAATAGCCTTTGATCGCCTGACGCGCGTCGAGCAGGCTTCCGCCCGGCCCCTCGGTGCCGCCGAACGGCTCACCCTGACCCTGCCAGTGCCCCAGGTAGAGAGAGATGTTGAACATCCCTTCCAGGTCGTGGTCGAGCTGGCGACGGTCGGCATGAAAATGCAGGGCGCGGTTCCAGAAGGCGTCGTCGTCGACCCACAGGCGCACCGCCTCGACCCACTGACGGGTGGCGAAGTAGGCGGTGGTCGCCGCCTGGAGGTAGTAGGGCCGGCCCGGCCAGTCCTTGTTCATCGCGCTGGCCATGCTCCGGTTGCCGTCGGTGTTCCAGTACCCATGTGCGCGTTTTCCCGGCAGTTCGTCGGAGTAGATCGTGTACTTGTAGCGCTCGGCAGGCGGCACTTCGAACCACGTCGGGTTGCTGCCGAAGCCCCGTTCCTGCCAGCCCGGTCCGTCGCTGCCGGGGACGCCATGGCCGGGTCGGGATTCGACCCAGTTGGTGTGCGAGTAGAAGTCCTGAAGCTCGTGCAGGCTGATGCCCAGCACCGCGAGCAGCTCTTCGGGGTCGTTTCGGTCCCTGGCCTCCCGCGCCAGAGTCCACACCGCGCGGCGCAGCCGGTCCCACTCTTCCGTTACCCCGGCGGTGTTGGAGAGCAGCGCGGATTCGTCGAAGTGACAGTGGAACGCGGCTTCGACCACGCTGTCGGGCCAGTTCTCCGTCGTGAACGCCCCGACGAGGACCCTTTTGAAGAGGCTGCCCTGGCCGGAGAACGGGTTCTTTTCCGCTTGCTCGTAGAGGTCGCAGAACCAGTTGTTGACCCGCACGAGGTCGACGGCGTCGGCGCCGAAACCCTCGGCGGTCAGCGCGTCGCTGGTGAGCTCGGAGTGCGGCCCGGTGTCAAAGGCAAGTGCCGTCGACGCGGTCGCCAGCACGGCGACGACGGACAGCGCGGCGACCGCTCCCAACGCGGTCAGCAACCCCGAATGAATTCTTCCCCAGCGGCACGACCCGACTCTCCTCATTGCTTTCCTTTCCGATACATGTGGCAACCCTGCTCCCCGCCGCCAGTTAAACAGCCCGGTTGTGCCCCTGGACGAGTATCCGGGCCGTATGGAGAACGTCCGGTCAATTGGTGCACTCTCCTCTACCGGCCGTAGGTTTCACCACCACTTGAGCCGTACCTGGAAGCCAGGCTAAGGCGACCTTGAGGCGCGAGCGACAGGTACAAGTCGAGTGCGCTCGACTGTGCATAAAGCACAAGGAACCGCTCCACGGGGAGCCGGGCAGAGACCGGCTCGAACCAGCGAGCGCGTGAGACCGAGAGCCGATAGCGGGAATGTGCCTATACGGAGTCTCACTCCCCGACGATACGCCGCCCCGGCGCAGGCTCGTCGGATGTATTAGGGCGCCGGCGGCGGTGACGCAGGAGCGCCCCGCAGAGGCCGGTACTCGCCGCCGTAAAAGACCAGCGGCTCGCCCTCGGTCGTCTCGAGATCGCGGACCTCGCCGGTGACGATCACGTGGTCTCCGGCGGCGACGACGTCGCGCAGGTCGCAGGCGATCCAGGCGAGGGCGCCGTCGATGGCCGGGACTCCGTCGCGTTCGCTCCAGGCGACGCCGGCCCACTTCTCCGCCACCGGCGCCTTGGTCGCGAAGGAACGGGCGAGCGCCTCCTGGCCGGAGTGCAGGACGTTGACGGCGAAGCGGTCGGCGGCCTGGACCGCGAGCAGGGTGCGGGAGCCGCGATCGAGGCAGGCGAGCATCAGCATCGGCTCGATCGAGAGCGAGCAGACCGCGTTCGCGGTCGCCCCCGCCGGTCTGTCGGCACCGCCGGCGGCGACGATCGTGACGCCCGTCGGCAGGGTCGCCATCGCGGCGCGGAAGCTGGATGGGTCGGGCGCTGGCATCGTCAGAAGATCGGGATCGCCTCCAGACAATATGATGCGCGCCGCGTGCGCCCCGCATTGATCTCAGTCATGGCGATCCTCGTGGCCCTCGGGCTCTCCGCCTGCGGCTTCGGCGAGGAAGGCATCGCCGTCTCCAAGAACGACCCCAACTACAACGGGGCCGTCCTCTTCGCCACGCACTGCTCCGGCTGCCACACGCTCAGCGCCGCCGGCACCCAGGGGACCGGCAATCGCGGCGAGCGCACGCAGGGGCCGAACCTCAACCAGCGAACCGAGACCTATGAAGACGCCCTCTTCGCGATCCAGAACGGCGGCTTCTCCGGCGCGATCATGCCGCAGAACATCGTCGTCGGCAGCGAAGCCGAAGCGGTCGCCCGGTTCGTCGCCAAGTACGCCGGCGAAGACGCCGAATCCTCGCCGCGGCCCGGACAGACCTCACCCTGAGCGGGGGCTCCCATGCTTGACCTGAAGCTGATCCGCTCCGAGCCCGAGCGGGTCAAGGTGGCGCTGGCGCGACGCGGGGCCGGCGCCGAGGTCGACGAGCTGCTCGCCCTCGACGCCCGCCGCCGCGAGCTGCTGCCCGAGGTCGAGAACGCGCAGGCCGAGCGCAAGGCCCTCTCCAAGCGGATCGGCGAGGCCAAGCAGGCGGGCGGGGAGGCGGCGGAGGAGATGGCCGCGGTGCAGGAGCTGAAGCGGCGGATCGAGGCCGGCCGGGAGGAGCTGGAGAGGGTCGAGGCCGACCTCGACCGCCTCGCCGTCTCCCTGCCCAACCTGCCCGACCCCGACGCCCCCGACGGGATGACCGAGGAGGACGCGGTGCTCGTGCGCGAGGTCGGCGAGCGGCCCGAGTTCGACTTCGAGCCCCGCGACCACCTCGAGATCGGCACGGCGCTGGGCCTGATCGACGTCGAGGCGGCGGCGCGGCTCTCCGGCTCGCGCTTCGCCTACCTGAAGGGGGACCTGGTGCTGCTGGAGCTGGCCCTGGTCCGCTTCGCGATCGAGCTGGTCCGGGGCGAGGGACACGAGCCGGTGGTGCCGCCGGTGCTGGTCCGCGAGGAGGCGCTGGAGGGGACGGGCTTCCTGCCCGGCGATCGCGACCAGATCTATGAGATCCCCAAGGACGAGCTGTTCCTGACCGGCACCTCGGAGGTGGCGCTGGCCGGCCTGCACGCCGAGCAGATCCTCGATCCCGGCACGCTGCCGCTGCGCTACTGCGGCTTCTCCACCTGTTTTCGCCGCGAGGCGGGCGCCGCCGGCCGCGACACCCGCGGCATCTTCCGCGTCCACCAGTTCGACAAGGTCGAGATGTTCTCGTTCGTGGAACCCTCGGAGTCGGCGGCCGAGCACGAGCGGCTGCTGGCGATCGAGGAGCGCATCCTGGGCGAGCTGGAGATCCCCTACCGGGTGGTCAACGTCGCGGTCGGAGACCTCGGCGCCCCGGCGGCGAAGAAGTACGACTGCGAGGCCTGGATCCCCAGCCAGGGGCGCTACCGCGAGCTGACCTCCTGCTCGAACACGACCGACTACCAGGCCCGCCGCATGCGGTGTAGGTATCGGCCCGCCGACGGCGAACCCCCAGAAACGGTGCATACCTTGAACGGCACTGCGGTGGCTGTGGGCCGGACGATGATCGCCCTGATCGAGAACCGACAGGACCGAGACGGCGGCTTCACGCTACCTAATATTTTGCATCGATACGGCTCGCCTGAAAGAATCGCGCCGCAATGAGCGCAAGCGTGCGTGACGCAAAGCGGGTGGTTCTCTGCGACGACCATGAGATCGTGCGCGAGGCGATCAAGGCGCGCATGGCCAACTCGAACATCGTCGAGATCGTCGGCGAGGCCGGCAACGGCCGCGACGTGGTCGACGTCGTCAAGGAGCTGGAGCCCGACGTCCTCATCATCGACGTCGAGCTGCCCAAGCGGGACGGGATCGAGGCGACCAAGGAGGTGCTGAAGGTCCGCCCGCGGACCAAGGTGATCGTCTTCACCGCCCACGCCCAGCCCGACCTGCTCGCTCTGGCCCTGCGGGCCGGCGCCTCCGGCTACGTGCTGAAGTCGGCCCCGGCGGAGGACATCGCCCGGGCGGTCAAAGCGGTCACCGGGGGAGGGACGTTCCTCGGCGGCGACTTCGCCGGCGGCAAGCCCTCCGAGGTCGAGAAACTGCTCGACCTCTCCCCGCGCGAGCGTCAAATCCTCGAGCTGCTGGCCGAGGGGCTGCGGGTGAAAGAGATCGCCGAGCGCCTCCAGCTCAGCCCGGCCACCGTCCACACCCACGTCCGCAACGCGATCGCCAAGCTCGAGGTCGACACCCGCACCGAGGCGGTCGCCCTGGCCGTGCGCTTCAGCTACCTGGGCGCGGGCGGCGGCGCGGTCTGAGCGCCGCGCCCCTCCGCCCGCCTCCGCCTACTTCTCCTCCAGCGTCAGCGCGCAGCCGTTGATGCAGTAGCGCTGCCCGGTCGGTCCGGGGCCGTCGTCGAAGACGTGGCCGAGGTGGGCGTCGCAATGCCTGCATACGACCTCGGTGCGCCTCATCAGGAGGCTGTTGTCGGGCCGCAGCTCGACGTGCTCCAGGTTCGCCGGCTCGGTGAAGCTGGGCCAGCCGGTGCCGGAGTCGAACTTGGTATCCGAGGAGAACAGCTCGGTGCCGCAGCACACGCAGCGGTACATCCCCTCCGCCTTCTCGTCCACGTAGGGGCCGGTGAAGGCGCGCTCGGTGCCGGCCCTGCGGGTCACCTCGAACTGCTCCGGGGTCAGCTGGTCGCGCCACTCCTGCTCGGACTTCTCGATCTTCGTGGCCATTCTGCTCCTTTCGTCTCCATCAAGGCTACGCCGTTGCAATTACGAGGCAGTGACGTCACACCTTCGCGCGGGGGTGTCTGAGCTGAGGGGGCACATCGACCCGCTTTTCTCAGACACCCCTGGCGGCTCATAGGATGGCGGCGTGCCCGAGGCCTTCTACGAGCGCGACGGGGAGCGCCTCGTCGCCACCGAGCTGACCCGGGGGCCGTGGGATCCCGGAGCCCAGCACGCCGGCCCGCCGGCGGCGCTGCTGGGGAGGGAGATCGAGCGACTGCCGGACGCCGCCGAGTTCCAGGTCGGCCGGGTGACCTGCGAGATCCTGCGCCCGGTCCCGATCGGCCCGGTGCGCCTCAGCGCCCGCGTGGTGCGGCCCGGCCGGCGCGTGCAGCTGGTCGAGGCAGAGCTGGGCGACGGCGAGCGGGCGCTGATGCGCGCCAGCGCCTGGCGGATCCGCACGGCGCCGGTGGAGATCCCGCCCGAGGCGCTCGCGCCGCCAGCGCCGCCGCCGGGCCCCGAGCGGGGCGCCGAGGCCGAGTTCTTCCCGACCGGGCAGGCGCTCGGCTACCACACCGCGATGGAGGTCCGGTTCCTCGAGGGCGGCTTCGTCGAGCCCGGCCCGGCCACGGTCTGGCTGCGGATGCGCCAGCCCCTGGTGGCCGGGGAGGAGCCTTCGCCGCTACAGCGGGTCCTGGTCACCGCCGACGTCGGCAACGGGGTCAGCGCCACCCTCGACTACCGCCGCTTTCTCTTCATCAACGTCGACCTCACCGTGCACCTGGAGCGGATGCCGGCGGGGGAGTGGATCTGCGTCGACGCGGTGACGCTGCCGCGGCCCAACGGGGTGGGCACCGCCGAGTCGGTGCTCTCCGACCGCGAGGGCCGGATCGGCCGCGCCCTACAGACGCTGCTCGTCAGCGAGCGCTAGGCGGGTTCCTCGGCGCGGGCCGCCCGCAGGGCCCGGCCGCGGGGCGCGATCGCCAGCGCGATCATCGTCGCCGCGCCCAGGGCGATCGCCGCCGCCAGCAGGAAGGAGCCCTCATAGCCGGCCAGCGCCGCCGCGATCCCGGCCAGCGGCGCGCCCAACCCGACGCCGGCGTCGAAGAAGGCGGTGAAGGTGCCGAGGGCGGCCCCTCGCCGCGCTTCGGAGATCTGGTCGACGACGATCAGCGAGAGCGAGGGGTACAGCAGCGAGAAGGCGGCGCCCATCGCCAGCGCCCCGGCCAGCGCGACCGGGAGGCTGTGGGCGAAGGCGATCGTGGTCAGGCCGATCGCCTCGACCACGGCCGCCGCGCAGGCCACCCGCGCCGGCCCGACCCGGTCGGGGAGGTCGCCGCCGAGGAGCCTGGTCAGCACCACCATCGTCGCGAAGGCGCCGAAGACCAGGGCGCCGTGGCCGACGCCGCGGGCGTCGAGGTGCAGGACGACGAAGGTCGCGACCGCCGCGTAGCCGATCGAGCCGAGGGCCAGGGCGGTCCCGGGACGCACCGCCTCGCGGGCGATCAGCGGGTGGTGCTCGTGCTCGGCGTGGGCGCTGGGGCGGAACGGGTCCGGGACCCGGGAGGCGACGAGCGCGCCGAGCAGCGGCATCGCCCCGGCGAAGATCCAGACCGGCGTGTAGCCGGCGTTGTGCTGGATCAGCTCGCCGAGCAGCGGCCCGACGCTGAGCCCGGCCCAGACGGCGAGGCCGTAGAGGCCGATCACCCGGCCGCGGCGCTCGGGCGGCGCGAGGTCGACGATCCAGGCCGAGCCGGCGGTGAAGACCGTGCCCTCGCCCGCTCCCAGCACCAGCCGCGCCCCGATCAGCCCGCCGAGCCCGAACGGCAGCAGGTAGAGGAAGCCGCCCGCCGCCAGCAGCAGCGAGCCGACCAGCACCGTCGGCCGCCGCCCGACCCGGTCGGCGAAGCGGCCGGCGAAGGGGCGCAGCAGCAGGCCGGTGATCGCGTAGGCGCCGATCACGACGCCGACCGCGATCTTTCCCTCGCCGAGCGGACCGTCGACGTAGCGCGGCAGCACCGGCAGCACGGCGCCGACGGCGAGCAGGCCGCAGAAGGTGACGGTGAAGATGCCGGCGAAGGCGACTCCGGGCCGGTGCAGCGCCGGCGCCGCGGGCTCGGCGCTCATCCGAGCAGCGCGGCGAGGTCGTCGAGCACGTGGTCGGGACGGGGGTCGGCCGCCTCGGCCTCCGCGCGGCCGCTGGTCCCGCTCAGCACCAGGATCGTCTCCAGCCCGGCGCGGCGGCCGCCCTCGATGTCGGAGGAGACGCGGTCGCCGACCATGGCCACCCGCTCGGCGCCGTCGATCGCCGCCAGCGCCATCTCGAACAGGTGGCGCTCGGGCTTGCCGCCGATCTCCGCTCGGCGCCCTGAGGCCACTTCCACCGCCGCCAGCACCGCGCCGGTCCCGGGCCACTCCCCGCCCGGCATCGGCATCGTCGGGTCGTGGCTGGTGGCGATCAGGGCGGCGCCGCGGTCGAGCGCCAGCTTCGCGCTCAGCAGCTCGGCGTAGTCGAAGCCGCGGTGGCCGGAGACGACGACCACGTCGGCCTCGCGCCCGGCCTCCGCGTCGAGCACCGCGGCCCCCGCGGCGCCGACCATCTCCTTCAGCGGCGCGCCGCCGATGACGAAGGCGGTGCCGCCGGGCCCCGCCGCCTCCCCGGCCATCCGCGCGACAACCATCCCGGCGGTGACGATCCGCCCCTCGTCCACCTCGACCCCCATCTCGCGCAGCCGCTCGGCGTAGCGGGCCGGCGGGCGCCCGGGATTGTTGGTGACGAAGGCGATCCGCTTGCCGGCGCCGAGCAGCGCCGCGAGCGCCTCGGCCGAGCCCGCCACCGGCTCGCGGCCGACCCAGACCACCCCGTCGAGGTCGATCAGGAATCCGTCGAAGTCGTCGGCCAGCGCCACCAGCCGCAGGCTAGTGGCTGATCTCGGTACGGTGCAGGCAGTGAGCGCGAACGGACAGGTTGTGGTCGCCACCGACCTGACCCGCCGCTATGGCGAGGGGGACGCGGCCGTCGATGCGCTGGCGGGGATCAGCACCGGCTTCGATCGCGACCGCTTCACCGCGATCATGGGTCCCTCGGGCTCGGGCAAGTCGACCCTGATGCACATCCTCGCCGGCCTCGACCGCCCCACCGGCGGCACCGTCGAGCTTGACGGGGTCGACATCACCCATCTCGACGACGGCAAGCTGACCGAGCTGCGCCGCGACAAGCTCGGCTTCGTCTTTCAGTTCTTCAACCTGCTGCCGGTCCTGACCGCCGAGGAGAACCTGGTCCTGCCGCTCTCGATCGCCGGCCGCAAGCCCGACCCCGAGTGGGTCGAGCGGCTGATCCGCACCGTCGGCCTGGAGGACCGCCGCACCCACCGGCCCTCTGAGCTCTCGGGCGGCCAGCAGCAGCGGGTCGCCGTCGCCCGCGCCCTGGTCTCCAAACCGGCGGTGGTCTTCGCCGACGAGCCGACCGGCAACCTCGACTCCAAGGCCAGCGCCGACGTGCTGCGGCTGCTGCGCCAGGCGGTCGACGAGTTCGGCCAGACGGTGATCATGGTCACCCACGACCCGGTCGCCGCGGCCCACGCCGATCGGCTGATCACGCTTCGCGACGGCAAGCTCGTCCACGACGACGAGGCCCCCGGTGACGCGGACAAGGTGATCGAGCTGATGAAGCAGATTGACTAGCCTCGCCCTCAAGAGCCTCTGGGCTCGCAAGGTGCGGGCCCTGACGACGACCTTCGCCGTCGTCATCGGCGTCGCCTTCGTCGCCGGCAGCTACGTCCTCACCGACACGATCTTCGCCGCCTTCGACGAAATCTTCAGCGATTCGCTGAAGGGGACGAGCGTCGTCGTCACCGCTCAGAACCCGGTCGAACAGGAAAACGGGGAAATCCCGACGATCGCCGCCTCGCTGCTGCCGCGGGTGCAGAGGACGCCCGGCGTGCGGCTGGCGGCGGGGGCGATCTTCACCCCCGGCGGGTTCTTCGACTCCAAGGGCGAAAAGATCGGCAACAAATTCGCCCCGAAGTTCATCTCCTCGGGCCTGCCCGACGGCCTGGAGTCCCTCACCTACGTCGACGGCCACCGCCCGCGCGGGCCAACCGAAGCCTCGATCGACAGGGCGGCGGCGGAAGGCTCGGACCTGCGGCTCGGCGAACGGATCGAGCTGGTCGGGCAGGGCAGGGCCCAGAAGTTTCGGCTGGTCGGCTTCACCCGCCTCGGCGGCGCCTCCTTCGGCGGCGCCAGCATCGCCCAGGTGACGCTGCCGGTCGCGCAGGCCCTTACCCACAAGGTCGGCCGCTTCGACCAGATCTCGGTGGCCGCCGCGGACGGGGTCTCGGCGGCCGCGTTGAAACGGCGGATCGAGCGCGAGATGCCGCCCGGGGTGCGGGTCGAGACCGCGCAGGAAAACGCCGACCGCGGCTCCGAAGAAATCCGCGACAACCTCAGCTTCCTCCAGACCTTCCTGCTGGTCTTCGGCTTCATCGCCGTCTTCGTCGGCTCCTTCCTGATCTTCAACACCTTCTCGATCACGGTCGCGCAGCGGGTGAGCGAGTTCGGGATGCTGCGCACGCTCGGCGCCTCGCGGCCCCAGATCCTCACCTCGGTCCTGGTCGAGGCGCTGGCGATCGGTCTGCTGGGGGCGGTCGTCGGGGTCGGCGGCGGGCTGCTGATCGCGCTGCTGCTGAACGGACTGCTGGAAGCGTTCGGCATCGACTTCCCCACCACCAGCCTCGTCCTGCACACCCGCACCGTCCTGGTCGCGCTGGCGGTCGGCGTCCTCGTCACGGCGCTCGCCTCGCTGGCCCCGGCGCTGCGCTCGACCCGGGTGCCGCCGATCGCCGCCCTGCACGCCTACAGCCCCCCCGCCACCCGCCGCCGCCGGCTTGTCCTCGCCGCGATCGCGGCGCTGCTCGGCGTCGCCGGCCTGGCGATGGTCCTGATCGGCCTCTTCGGCGACGCCTCGGCGGGGGCGGCCGCCGGGCTGATGGGCGGCGGCGCGGTCGTCATCGTCTTCGCCGTCTCCCTCTTCAGCCCGCGCCTGGTGCCGCCCCTGGCCACGGTCGCGGGCTGGCCGCTGGAGCGCATGCGGCACCTGACCGGCCGGCTGGCGCGCGAGAACGCGCAGCGCAACCCCAGCCGCACCGCGGTCACCGCCGCCGCCCTGATGATCGGCCTGGCCCTGGTCGCCTTCGTCACCGTCTTCGCCGCCGGGTTGAAGAGCTCGGTCGCCCAGATCGTCGACGAAAACTTCGCCGGCGGGCTCGTGATCCAGAACAGCGACGGCTTCTCGCCGATCCCCGCCGGCGCCGCGACGGCGGCGCGCAGGGTGCCGGGCGTGCGGCAGGTCTCGACGATCCGCTCGGCGCGGGCGAAGCTGCTCGAAACCGGCGCCACCACGCAGGTCACGGCCCCCAGCGCCGACATCGAGAACGCGGTCAAGATCGAATGGAAGCAGGGCGGCCCACCCACCCTGCGCAACCTCACGCCCGCCCAGGCGATCCTCTCCGACTCCTTCGCCTCCGACCACGGCCTCGCGGTCGGCGACCGCTTCCGGCTGCTGAGTCAGACCCGAAAGCGGCCGAGCTTCGAGGTGGTCGGCACCTTCTCGGCCAAGCTCGACGTCTTCGGCAGCGTCCTGATCGCCCAGGAGGCGATGGCCAGGGACTTCGGCCAGACCCAGGACACGATCGACTTCGTCGCCACGACCCCGGGCGCCGACCCGGCCACGGTGCAGGCGGTGCTGGCCAAAGTGGTCGAAGTCGGCTTCCCCACGGCGGAAGTGATGAACCAGCAGGAATTGAAGGAAAGCCGCGAAGAACAGGTCGACCAGCTGGTCAACCTCGTCTACGCCCTGCTGGCGCTGGCGATCGTGATCTCCCTGTTCGGCATCGCCAACACGCTGGCGCTCTCGATCCACGAACGGACCCGGGAGCTGGGGATGCTGCGGGCAATCGGGATGTCGCGCCGCCAGGTGCGGACGATGATCCGCTACGAGTCGGTGATCACGGCGCTGATCGGGGCGATCCTGGGGATGGCGCTGGGGATCGTCTTCGCCGCCCTGATCGCGCAGCCGCTGAAGGACGAAGGCTTCACCCTCTCCTACCCGGTCGGCTCGCTGATCGTGCTGCTGGTCCTGGCCGGATTGGCCGGGGTGATCGCGGCGATCCCGCCGGCGCGGCGCGCCTCGCGCCTGGACGTGCTCGAGTCGCTCCAGTACGAGTAGGCACTCGGGGCGGCGTACGCTGCCAGCGATGGTGTCACGGAAGAAATCGTTGGGACTGACCGGCGAGCCGCCCTCGACCTGGCTCGGGCTGGCGGCCTCGCTGGCGGCCGTCGCCGCGGCGACCCTTCTGGTCTACCCGCTGAAGACGATCGCGCCGGCGGTCTCCCTGGGCGTCGTCTTCATCCCCGGAGTGCTGCTGATCTCGATCGTCTGGGGCCTGCGCCTGGGCCTGCTCACGGCGCTGCTCAGCGCCGCCGCCTTCAACTGGTTTCACCTGCCGCCGATCGGCCACCTCAACGTCGCCGCCGACCACGACCTGGTGGCGCTGATCGTGTTCGCGATCGTCGCCCTCGCCAGCGGCACCCTGGCCGAGCTGGCCCGCGCCCGCGCGGCGGAGTCCGAACGGCGCCGTGAGGAGGCCGACCGGGCGCTGGCCGAGCTGGCCGAGCTGGCGCGCGAGCGCGACCGGATGCAGGCCGAGGCGATCGAGGCCGAGGCGCTGCGCCGCAGCGACGAGCTGAAGACCTCGCTGCTGCGCTCGGTCTCCCATGACCTGCGCACGCCGCTGACCTCGATGATCGCCGCCGGCGCCGCGCTCGACTCGCCCAGCGTCACCCCGCGGGAGCGGCACGAGCTGAGCGAGGCCGTGGTCGAGCAGGGCCAGCGGCTCTCGCGGCTGGTCGAGAAACTGCTCGACCTCTCGCGGCTGGAGGCCGGCGAGGCCGAGCCGCATCGAGAGCCGGTCGACCTGCCGGGGCTGCTGGAGGCGGCGCGCCACTCGATCGGCCCCAGCGGCGAGGCGGTGCGGCTGGCGCTGGACCCCGAGCTGCCGGCGCTCAGCGCCGACCCGACCCAGCTCGAGCGTGCCTTCGCCAATCTGCTGGAGAACGCCGTCGTCCACGGCGAGGGGCAGCCGGTCCTGGTGCGCTCGCGCGTGGTCGGGACGCGCATCGTCGTCCGCGTGGTCGACCGCGGGCCGGGGATCCCCGAGAACGAGCGCGAGCGCATCTTCGAACCCTTCTACCGGGTCCCCGGCGGCGAGGCCGGCAACGGGTCCGGGCTGGGGCTGGCGATCGCCAGGGGCTTCGTCGAGGCAAACGGCGGCGAGATCGAGGTCGAGTCGCTGCCGGGGCAGGGCAGCAGCTTCGTGGTCAGCTTCACCGCGCCGGAGGGCGAGCTCTCGCCGTGAGCGACGCTCCTCGCATCCTCGTCTGCGACGACGAGCCGCAGATCCTGCGGGCGCTGAAGGTGATCCTGCGCGACGCCGGCTATGAGGCGGTGACCGCGAGCACGGGGGAGGAGGCGCTGGACCGCGCCGCGGTCAAGCCGCCCGAGGCGGCGATCCTCGACCTGATGCTGCCCGACGTCGACGGGGTCGAGCTGACGCGGCGGCTGCGCGAGTGGAGCGAGATGCCGATCGTCGTCCTCTCCGCCGTCGGCGAGGAGGACCGCAAGGTCGAGGCGCTGGCGGCGGGCGCCGACGACTACGTGACCAAGCCGTTCGGCCCGCGCGAGCTGGTGGCGCGCCTGGAGGCGGCGTTGCGTCGCGCCCAGACCGACGGGGCCGAGCCGAGGATCGTCGCCGAGGGGATCGAGATCGACCTCGCCGGACGCACGGTGCTCCGCGACGGCGAGTCGGTGCACCTCACCCCGACCGAGTTCGGCCTGCTGCGGGCCCTGGCCCGCAACCGCGGCAAGCTGATGACCCACCGCGCGCTCCTGGTCGAGGTGTGGGGGCTGGAGTACGAAGACGACCTCCAGGTCCTGCGCGCCCACATCGCCAACCTGCGCCGCAAGATCGAGCCCCCCGACGGCCCCCGCTACATACGCACCGACCCGGGCGTGGGATATCGGTTCACGAGCTAGACAGCGTTCGCGGTCTTGCCCGGTATGCGGGTAAAACCGCGAACGCGTCGCCTTCACACGATCTGTATACGGTGGCCGCGGAAGTTCATGCGGGCTTGACGGACGGGGACGGATGATGCACCCGTCTTGCTCACCCCAGCCGACATCTTCCCCGGCGGCGGCAGCCCGATAGCGGACGTCTTCGCGATCGTCCTCTCCGTCCTCCTCTTCGCCCTCGTCTACTGGGCGATCGACCTGATCGACCGGATATGAGCGCGCTTCCGATAGCCGCGCTCAGCGGCGCTGACATCTTCGGCCTGATCGCCTCGGCGCTGGTCTTCGTCTACCTCTGCTACGCGTTGCTGCGCGGGGAGAAGCTCTGATGGCACAGGGCTGGCTTCAGGTCGCCATCTTCGTCGGGGTGGTAATCGCCCTCACGCCGTTGCTGGGCAAATACATGGCGCGGGTCTTCACCGGCGAGCGGGTATTCCTGAGCCCGGTGCTCGGCCCCGTCGAGCGATTCACCTACCGTGTGCTGCGCGTCGATCCCAGCGAGGAACATGACTGGAAGGCCTACGCCAAGAGCCTCGTGCTCTTCTCCGTCTTCTCCTGGATCGCCCTCTATTTGATCCTGCGCACCCAGGGAATCCATCCGTTCAACCCCGAAGGCTTCCACTCGGGGCCCTGGGACGTCAGCTTCAACACCGCCTCGTCCTTCGTCTCCAACACCAACTGGCAGTACTACGGCGGCGAAACGACGCTGACCTACTTCTCCCAGATGGCCGGGCTGACGGTGGAGAACTTCGTCACCCCCGCGGTTGGCATCTGCGTCCTGCTCGCCTTCATCCGTGGCATCGTCGGCCGCAGCGGCCCGGGCCTCGGCAACTTCTGGCAGGACCTGACGCGCAGCCTCTACTACGTGCTCTTGCCGCTCTCGGTGATCGTCGGGTTGATCCTGGTCTCCCAGGGAGTCGTGCAGACGCTCGGCGGCGCCAGCATCGCCACCACCGTCCAGGGTGCCGAACAGGCCCTGGCGATGGGCCCGGCGGCCTCGCAGATCGCGATCAAGCAGCTCGGCACCAACGGCGGTGGCTTCTTCAACGTCAACTCCTCGATGCCATTCGAGAACCCGAACCAGCTGACCAACTTCATCGAGCTGCTCTCGATCATCCTGATCCCCGCCGCCCTCACCTACACCTACGGGAAGATGGTCGGGCGCCAGCGCGAGGGTTGGTCGATCTTCGCCGCGATGCTGGCGATATACCTCGCCTTCATCCTGGTGATCATCCCCGCCGAGCAGCACGGCACGCCCGCCGAGCACGCCGCCGGCACGCCGACGGCGGCGATCGCCGGCTCGACCGGCGGCAACCTGGAAGGCAAGGAGCAGCGCAACGGCATCGCCGAGTCGGCACTCTGGGCGACGACGACGACTGTCACCTCCAACGGCTCGGTCAACTCCGCCCACGACTCCTACACCGGCCTCGGTAGTGCCGTGCCGATGTCGGGCCTCGGCACCAGCGAGGTCGTCTTCGGCGGCGTCGGCACCGGCCTCTACTCGATGCTGCTCTACGTCCTACTGGCGGTCTTTATCGGCGGCCTGATGGTCGGGCGAACCCCGGAGTACCTGGGCAAGAAGATCCAGGCGAGGGAGATCAAGCTCGTCTCGCTCGGGATCTTGGTCACCCCGCTCGCAGTGCTCGCGACCAGCGGGCTTGCGATCGCGACCCGGGCGGGCTTGAGGTCGATCTACCAGGCCGGCCCACAGGGCTTCTCGGAGACCCTCTATGCCTACCTCTCGCAGGCCAACAACAACGGCTCCGCCTTCGCCGGCTACACCGGCTTCATCCAGCCCAACGCCCCCGGCAACGTCGAAGCGTATGGAATCTCCTTCGCCGACCTGCTCGGCGGCGCGACGATGACTTTGGCCCGCTTCCTGCCGATCGTCCTCGTCCTCGCCGTCGCCGGCTCGCTCGCCGGCAAGAAGGTCTCGCCGGCCGGGCCGGGCACGATGCGCACCGACACCCCCACCTTCGTGATCCTCCTCGTCGGCGTTGTGATCCTCGTCGGGGCGTTGACCTTCTTCCCCGCTCTCCTGCTCGGCCCGATCGTGCAGAGCCTTACCGGAAGGCTGTTCTGAGATGCGCCGCACTGTAGTCACTTCGATCCTCGCCGTGATCGCCTTCACGCTGATCTTCGGCCTCGCCTACCCGCTGGCGATGACCGGCATCTCCCAGCTTGTCTTCCCGGGCCGGGCGGACGGTTCGAAGGTGACGGTGAACGGACAGCTGGTCGGCTCGAGCCTGATCGGCCAGTCGTTCTCGCGGCCGGCGATCGGCAAGGACGGCAAGCCGGTGCTCGACGAAGAAGGCGAAGAAGTGCTGGTGCCCGACAAGCGCTACTTCCAGCCGCGGCCCTCACAGTCCGGCTATTCCGCCAACGCAACCTTCTTCAGCAACTCCGGCCCCAACAGCGTCGAAGAGCGCGAAGCGGTGCGGGAAAACCTCGCCGCCTACGTCAAGCTCAACAAGCCCTACGACCGCTCGCTATCCAAGGCCGACGTGCCGGTCGACGCGATCACGATGTCGGCCTCCGGGGTCGACCCCGAAATCTCCGAAGCGAACGCGGCGATCCAGGCACACCGCATCGCCGCGGTCCGCAAGCTGTCGCTCGCCAAGGTCGAAGAACTGATCTCCGACCACACCAGCAGCCGCTTCCTCGGCGTCTTCGGGGAGCCCGGCGTCAACGTTCTGCAACTCAACCTCGCACTCGACGAAGAGGCACCGATCCGATGACTGAAACCCAGCCACGCTCCCTGTTTGACCTTAAGATCCTACGCCCGGCGCTGTGGGAGTCGCTGCGCAAGCTCGACCCGCGCGTGCAGGCCCGCAACCCGGTGATGTTCGTGGTCGAGATCGGCGCCGTCATCGTCACCGCCGCCTGGCTGATCCAGCTCTTCGGCGGCAAGCCGCTCGGCGGCGGCCACGAGCCCTCGTGGTTCACCTTCACCGTCACCGTCTGGCTCTGGCTGACCGTCGTCTTCGCCAACCTCGCCGAGGCGCTCGCCGAGGGCCGTGGCCGCGCCCAGGCGGCGAGCCTGCGGGCGATGCGAACCGAGACGACCGCGAAACTGCGCGACGGTGGCGAGAAGCCCGCTTCCGAGCTCGTCCGTGGCGACATCGTCGTGGTCGTGGCGGGGGAGACGATCCCGGGGGACGGTACGGTTATCGAGGGGATCGCCTCGGTCGACGAGTCGGCGATAACCGGCGAGTCGGCGCCGGTGATCCGCGAGGCCGGCGGCGACCGCTCGGCCGTTACGGGGGGCACCAAGGTGCTCTCGGACCGGATCGTGGTCGAGATCACCCAGGAACCGGGCAAGTCGTTCCTCGACCGCATGATCGCCCTGGTCGAGGGCGCTGAGCGGCGCAAGACGCCGAACGAGATCGCGCTCGGCATTCTGCTCGCGGCGCTCACCCTGGTCTTCGTCCTGGTGATCGTCTCCCTGCGCCCGTTCGGCATCTTCGCCGGCACCGAACTCTCCGAGACGACCCTGATCGCGCTCCTGGTGGCGCTGATACCGACCACCATCGGGGCGTTGCTCTCGGCGATCGGCATCGCCGGCATGGACCGGCTGGTGCGCCGCAACGTCCTCGCCCTCTCGGGTCGCGCGGTCGAGGCCTCCGGCGACTGCGACGTGCTGCTGCTCGACAAGACCGGGACGATCACGCTCGGCAACCGCGAGGCGGTCGAATTCATGCCGATGCCGGGCGTCGAGGTCGAGGAGCTGGCCGAGGCCGCGCAGATGTCCTCCCTCTCCGACGAGACCCCGGAGGGACGCTCGATCGTCGTCCTCGCCAAGACCTTCGGCATCCGCGAGCACACCTTCTCCGGCCACGAGCCGACGTTTGTCCCCTTCTCCGCCCAGACCCGGATGAGCGGCGTCGACTACAACGGCACCCGCCTGCGCAAGGGCGCCGGCGACGCGATCGAAGAGTGGGTCGCCTCCGAGGGTGGGCGTGCGCCGGCCGAGCTTCGCGCAGAGCTCGACCGGATCGGCCGCGAGGGCGGCACCCCGCTGGCGGTCGCCCGCAACGAGCGGGTTCTCGGCGTGATCTACCTCAAGGACGTGATCAAGGAGGGAATGAACGTCCGCTTCGATCAGTTGCGGGCGATGGGCATCCGCACGATCATGGTCACCGGCGACAACAAGCTGACCGCCGCCAAGATCGCCGAAGAGGCCGGCGTCGACGACTTCCTCGCCGAAGCGACGCCGGAGCGCAAGCTGGAACTGATCAAGGAGCAGCAGGCCGACGGGCGCCTGATCGCGATGACCGGCGACGGCACCAACGACGCGCCGGCTCTGGCCCAGGCCGACGTCGGCGTCGCGATGAACACCGGCACCCAGGCCGCGCGCGAGGCGGGGAACATGGTCGACCTCGACTCCAACCCGACGAAGCTGATCGAGATCGTCGAGGTCGGCAAGCAGCTGCTGATCACCCGCGGCGCCCTGACCACCTTCTCGATCGCCAACGACGTCGCCAAGTACTTCGCGATCCTGCCAGCGATGTTCGCGGCGACCTACGCCCTTTCGGCCGGGAGCAGGGGGCCGCTCGACGCCCTCAACGTGATGTCGCTGGGCACGCCCGAATCGGCGATCCTCTCCGCGGTGATCTTCAACGCGCTGCTGATCCCGCTGCTGATCCCGCTCTCCCTGCGCGGTGTGCGCTACCGGCCGATCGGCGCCACGGCGCTGCTGCGGCGCAACATGCTGATCTACGGCCTCGGCGGCCTGATCGCCCCCTTCGTCGGGATCAAGGCGATCGACCTCGTCGTCCACAACCTGCTGGGAGCCTGAGGGGGGCGCCGTGTCCAGCGGCCGTTACAAGATCTTCCTCGGCATGGCGGCGGGTGTCGGCAAGACCTACCGGATGCTTCAGGAGGGCCACGCCGAGGCCGAAGCGGGGCGCGACGTGGTGATCGGCTACCTCGAGCCGCACAAGCGCCAGGACACGATCGATCAGGCGCGGGGCCTCGATGCGACGCCCCGCCTCCGCGTGCCGATCCGCGACATCGCGGTCGAAGAGATGGATCTGGCGGCGCTGCTCTCTCGCAATCCCGAGCTTGCGCTGATCGACGAGCTGGCCCACACCAACGCTCCGGGCCTCGCCCACGAGAAGCGCTACGAGGACATCGCCGAGGTGCTGAAGGCGGGGATCGACGTCTTCTCCACCGTCAACGTTCAGCACCTGGAGTCACTCAACGACCAGGTCGCCGAGCTGACCGGGGTGCGCGTGCGCGAGACGGTGCCGGACTCGGTGCTCGGCACCGCCGACGAGGTCGTGCTCATCGACCTCACCCCCGAGGCGCTGATCGCCCGCTTGCGGGCGGGCAAGATCTACCCCGGGGAGAACATCGACGCCGCGCTGAACAACTTCTTCCGGATCGAGAACCTGGCGGCGCTGCGCGAGGTCAGCCTGCGACAGGTCGCGGAGGACGTCGAGTCCAAGCGGCTCGTCTTCAGCCAGGTCGAGCCACTGGGGACGCGGGAGGCGGAGCGGGTCGCCGCCGACGCACCCAAGGCGGTCGGCGAGAGGCTGCTCGCGCTGATCCGCCCCCAGCCCAGCTCCCAGCGCCTGGTGCGGCGCGCCTGGCGCTCGGCGCAGCGGCTCGGCACCGACCTCGACCTGCTCTGGGTGAAGCCGCCGGGCAAGCCGGTCGAGGGCGAGGAGGAGCGCCAGGTGACGGCGCTGCGACAGCTCGCCTCGGTGCTCGGCGCGCGGCTCCTGATCGAGGAGCACGACGATCTCGTCGCCGCCGTGGCCCGGGTGGTTCGCGAGCGCGGCAGCACCTACATCATGGTCGGCGAGTCGAGGCCGCCGCGCGGCTTCGCCCGCCTGCGCGAACCGCTGCCGCAGCGGCTGATGCGCGCCACCCCGCCCGGGGTCGACGTCAGGATCGTCGCCCACCGCGGCCTCAAGGAGGAGCGGCCGTGATCGAGCACGTGCTGGTCGGCGTGGCGCTGCTCGGCGGCCTGGCGGGCGGCTACCTGATCGCCCGCTCGCGCCTGCGCGGGCGCCGCTCCGAGCGGCCCGACGCCGTCCACCAGATCCTGCTGCCGTTCACCGGCACCGAGATCTCCCGCCGCGCCGTCGACGCCGCCCTGCGACTGGCCCGCGCCGAGGACGCCACCCTGATGCCGGCCTACCTGGCGCAGGTGCCGAAGAGCCTGCCGCTGGAGTGCGCGATCCCAAACGAGGCGAGCAAGGCCATGCCGATGCTGGAGGCGATCGAACAGCGCGCCACCGCGCAGAGCGTTCCGGTGGACGCCCGGATCGAGCGCGGACGCTCCTACCGCCACGCGCTCGCGCGGCTGCTGGAGCAGGAGGACTTCGACCGGGTCGTCGTGTCGGCCACGGCGACGGGTTCCGCCGGCCTCTCCGGCGACGACCTCGTCTGGCTGCTGGCGAAGGCACCCGCCGAGGTGCTGATCCTGCGCCCCGGTCCCGAGGATCGGCGGGTCGTCAGCGTCGGCGCCCCGGTCGGCGACGGCGACGGGACGGCGCCGGGCCGATCTAGGTGACGCTTACCTCATGCTGAACGCGTTCGGCGCCGCCGCCGTCACCCTGATGATGGCTATGTACGCGCTGGAGCGTCGCGATCCGCGCTACATACTCGGCTTCGCATTCGCATGCCTGCTCTCCAGCGCCTACGGGTTCCTCGCGGGCGCCTGGCCATTCGGGGTGGTGGAGGTGGTGTGGGCCGGGGTGGCGCTCGGACGCTACCGCTCGAGCTCGCGCGCTAGACCTCGATCAGCGAGCCCATGATCACCGTGCGATCGCGGGGGAGGCCGAAGTATTCGGCGGCGTCGGCGGTGATGTGGGAGGTGGCGACGAAGAGCCGCTTTCGCCAGCGGGTCATCCCGGGGGCGTCGCTGGGCCGAAGCTCGATCGTCGAGAGGAAGTAGGAGGCCTCCTCGACCTCCAGCGGGCACTCGAGACCCGCCCCTTCGGCGAGGCGCAGCGCGGCGGGGACGTCGGGCTGCTCCATGTAGCCGAAGCGCGCGCCGACGTGGGTGATCCCGTCGTCGCTGTAGCCGAGGTCGTCGACCGAGATGCGATCGGCGGCGGAGACCTGCGGCACCGGAAGGGTCTGGATCGAGAGGATGACCACGTGGCGGTGGAGGATCTGGTTGTGCTCGACGTTGGCGCGCATCGCCAGGGGGGTGGTCGTCGGGTTGCGGTTGAGGAAGACAGCGGTGCCGGGCGTTCTGCGCAGCGGCGGGCGCCGCTCGTGCAGCTCGTCGACGAAGGCGCGCAGCGAGCCCTCCTCCCGTTCCCGTCGCGCGGTGACCAGCTCCCGGCCCCGCTGCCACGTCGTCAACACGGTGAAGGCGACGACGGCGATCAGCAGCGGCAGCCAGGCGCCGTGGGTGATCTTGGTCAGGTTCGCGGCGAAGAAGAGAAGGTCGACGGCGAGGAAGGCCCCGCCGCCGGCCACGACCATCCAGAGCGGTTTCCCCCACCGGTGGCGGACGATGTAGAAGAAGAGCAGCGTCGTGATCGTGATCGTCCCGGTCACCGCCATGCCGAAGGCGAAGGCGAGCGCGGCCGAGGTCTGGAAGGCGAAGACGAGGGTGAGCACCGAGACCATCAGCAGCCAGTTGATCCACGGCACGTAGATCTGCCCCACCGTCGCCGCCGAGGTGTGGGCGATTCGCAGGCGCGGCAGATACCCGAGCTGGACCGCCTGGTGGGCGACTGAGAAGGCCCCGGTGATCACCGCCTGGGAGGCGATCACGGTGGCGGCGGTCGCCAGGAAGACCATCGGCAGCTGACCCCAATCGGGGACCAGCAGGAAGAAGGAGCCGGCGGCGCTGGAACCGGGGTGGCCGAGCAGGAGGGCGCCCTGTCCCATGTAGTTGAGGATGCAGGCGGGGAAGACGAGCAGCAGCCAGGCGCGCGTAATCGGCGCCCGGCCGAAGTGCCCCATGTCGGCGTAGAGCGCCTCGGCGCCGGTGATCGCCAGCACGACCGCCGCCAGCGAGAAGAAGGCCATCGAAAAGTGGCCGGTGAGGAAGCCGAGGGCGTAGCTCGGCGAGAGCGCGCGCAGGATTTCGGGATGGGTGGCGATCCCCGAGATGCCGCAGGCGCCGATGACCCCGAACCAGACGATCATCACCGGCCCGAACAGGCGCCCGACCGCGCCGCTGCCGAGGCGCTGGGTCGCGAACAGGACGACGATGATCGCCGCAGTGATCGGGACGATCAGGTGAGCCAGCGACGGCTGCACCACCTTGAGGCCCTCGACCGCCGAGAGCACCGAGATGGCCGGGGTGATCATGCTGTCGCCGAAGAACAGCGAGGCGCCGAAGATGCCGAGCGCGGCGAGCGCGAGCTTGGTCCGCCGTCCTCCCGAGACGCCCCGGCGACCGATCAGGGTGATCAGCGCCATGATGCCGCCCTCGCCCTCGTTGTCGGCGCGCATCACCAGCAGGACGTACTTCAGGGTGACGATGATCGTCACCGACCAGAAGATCAGCGAGATGATCCCGAAGACGCTCTCGGTGGTGGCGCTGACCGGGTGCGGGTCGCTGGGGTTGAAGACCGTCTGGATCGTGTACAGCGGGCTGGTGCCGATGTCGCCGAATACGACGCCAAGCGCGCCGACGAGGAGCGCCGCCTGCGCCGGGGTGCGCACGGTGGCGCTCGGGGTGTCGGCGTTCCCGCTCAGCAGGTCTCAGATCCCGTTCAGGCGGCCAGGCCCATCCGCAGCGCTCCCGCGGTCTCGAGCATCGCCCCGCGCGAGCTGCGGCTGACGGCGGTCTCGTTGGCGAAGCTGTGGATCAGGCCCGGGTGGCGGCGCAGGGCCACCGGCACGCCGGCCTCGCGCAGCCTCAGCGCGTAGGCCTCGCCCTCGTCGCGGAGCGGGTCGAAGCCGGCGGTGGCGACGTAGGCGGGCGGCAGGCCGCTCAGGTCCGGCGCCTGAAGCACCGAGACCCGCGGGTCGGCGGGGTCGGCGCCGGGTGGCAGGTAGTGGGCCTCGAAGTAGTCCATGTCCCCCCTGGTGAGGAGGAAGCCCTCGGCGAACAGCTCGCGTGAGCGCTGGCCGCCGAGCGCGTCGGTGACCGGGTAGATCAGCAGCTGCATCGCCGGCGTCGGGCCGCCCGCCGCTCGCGCGAGGAGGCTGACGGAGGCCGACAGGTTGCCACCGGCGCTGTCGCCGCCGACGGCGATCCGAGCGGGGTCGGCGCCGAGCGAGGCGGCGTTCTCGGCCGCCCAGGCGAAGGCGGCCAGGGAGTCCTCGACCGCGGCGGGGAAGGGATGCTCGGGCGCGAGGCGGTAGTCGACCGAGAGCACCGCGACTCCCGCCGCGGCGGCGAGGAAGCGGCAGACGCCGTCGTGGGTGTCGAGGTCGCCGACCACCCAGCCGCCGCCGTGGTAGTAGACGAGCAGCGGCGCCGGCTCGCCGCCGGGCAGGCCGGCGGGAACGTAGAGGCGGGCCGGGAGAGGACCGGCCGGGCCGGGCAGCTCCAGCGCCTCGATCCGCGCCATCGGGATCGGCGGGCGGGCGGCGGTCGCTTCGGCGCCGAGGCGGTTCTCCGCCCGAGCGTCGGCGACCGCCTTGCCGGCGGTGAACGAGGTGGTGCCGGCGATCGCCGCCAGCCGGATCAGCGCGTGGATGTCGCTGGCGAGCGTCTGGCCGTCCATCGTCGGCGGCGGGCCGAACAGCCGCCGCTGCGCTCGCGGCGGCAGGCCGCAGACCGCCTTCGCCAGCCGATGCTCGGTGCGCGGCGAGAGGCGGGGGAGCGTGGGCATGGCGGCAGGCAGGCTACGGCAATCGGACCCGGATGAACGTCACACCGATCCGTGCGGCGACGGGGTACCGTGGAGGAGCGCGCGATGGAGGCGATGACCAAAGCGGCGGCTCCCCCGGAATCCCCGGCCGTCACCCACGGCCTGCCGCCGGGGCCGCGGATGTCGCGCGCCCTTCAGACGGCGATCTGGTCTCGTCGGGCGCAGTGGATGCTGGAGCAGAGCTGGGCCCGCTTCGGCGACATGTTCACCCTGAAGATCGCCTACGAGGGGAGCTGGGTGATCCTCTGCGACCCCGACGCGGTCAAGCAGGTGTTCACCGGCGACCCGCGGGTCTTCCACGCCGGCGAGGGCAACGGCATCCTGCGCCCGATCCTCGGCGAGAACTCGGTTCTCGTGCTCGACGAGAAGCCGCACATGAGCCAGCGCAGGCTGCTGCTGCCGCCCTTCCACGGCGAGCGGATGGAGGGCTACGGGCCGAAGATGGCCGAGATCGCCGCCCGCGAGATCGAGAGCTGGCCGACCGGCTCCCCGTACAAGCTGCGCCCGCGGATGCAGGCGATCACGCTGGAGATCGTCCTCGAGACGGTCTTCGGCGTCCACGGCGGCGAGCGGATGGACGCGCTGCGCACGGCGCTGCGGGACTTCCTCGACCTCACCACCGACCCGCGCCTGCTGGCGCCGGTGCTGCTGATCGGCCCCGACCGGATCCGCCGCGTGCCCGCCTTCCGCCGCCGGATCGACGCGGTCGACGAGCTGATCCACCGCGAGATCGCCGAGCGCCGGGCGGCCGAGGACCTGGCCGAGCGCGACGATGTCCTCTCGATGCTGCTCGCGGCCCGGCATGAGGACCGCAGCCCGATGAGCGACGCCGAGATCCGCGATGAGCTGCTGACCCTGCTCGTCGCCGGCCACGAGACCACCGCGACCGCCCTCGCCTGGGCGATCGAGCGCCTCGTGCGCCACCCCGAGAAGCTGGAGCGCCTGCGCGCCGAGGCCCTGGCGGGGGAGGACGCCTACCTGACCGCGACGATTCAGGAGACGCTGCGCCTGCGCCCGGTGATCGTGCTGGTGATTCGCAAGCTGACCGAGCCGGTGCGAATCGGCGGCTACGAGATCCCGGCCGGCGCCTCGGTCAACCCCTGCATCCACCTGATCCACCGCGACCCGGAGATCTACCCCGAGCCCGAGCGCTTCCTCCCCGAGCGCTTCCTCGATCGCCCGCCCGGCACCTACACCTGGATCCCCTTCGGCGGCGGCGTCCGCCGCTGCCTCGGCGCCGCCTTCGCCCAGTTCGAGATGTCGGTCGTGCTGCGGGAGCTGGTCAAGCGCCACCGGATCCACCCGGCCCGCCCCGCCGCCGAGCGTCCCTTCCGCCGCGCCATCACCGAGACGCCGAGGCACGACGCCGAGGTCGTCCTGGGGTAAGGCTCCAACCCGCTACTCGCCTTTGAACGGGTTGCGGCTGATCAGCCCCCAGCCCTCTTTGCCCCTTTTGAACTTCATGCCGCGGGCGTCGAGTTCGATCAGCAGCCGCCGGCACTCCTCGTCGGTGGTTCCGGTCACCCTGGAGAGAAGCTCTAGCGAGCGGCCTTTGTGTTTTGGGTCTTCGAGCAGCTTCAGGAGCAGCGCCTTGCGTGGGCCGTCTCGGCGCTCCTCCTCCTTCCGTTCGCGCATCTCTTCGAGCTTTCTCGGGCCGTAGTAGGACGTGACCATCGTCCCGACCACGCCGAGGACGCCGCCAAGGGCGCCGCCGATGATTCCGGCGACTACCTCGCTCGACACGTCGCCCGTCTCACTGGGGCGGCTCCCGCCAAGGCTCAGCCGCAGCCGGTGTTGTTGCCGCACTGGCTGCACGTGTAACAGGAGCCCGTGCGCTGCATCATGCCGCCGCACTGCTCGCAGGCGGGGCCGAGATCGAGGCCCGACATCTTGGCCGGCACCACCGGGGGCGTGTCGGTGAAGGCCGCCGCCGCGGGGACCGCCTCGCCGCCGCTGGGCTTCGCCTTCGCCCCGCCGCCGTTGCCCGGCTTGGAGTGGCCGTTGCCTCCGCTTGCCGGACCGGCGGTGTCGCCGGTGGCGATGCCGAGGCCGAGCTGGGTCGTCTCCGCGTCGCGCTTGGCGCGAACCTGCTCGGTGAGGATGCCGAGATCCTCGAGCGTGTCGGTGTCCTCGATGAAGCGGCTGGCCAGCCAGCGCATGATGTAGTCGGGAAGCGATTTGGCGAAGGGGATCTCGGGGTTGCCGGTGATGCCCTCGGGCTCGAAGCGCATGTAGCTGAACTTGCGCACGAAGACCTCGAGCGGGACGCCGTACTGGAGGCCGATCGAGATCGCCGTCGCGAAGGCGTTCATCAGCCCCCGCATGGTCGAGCCCTCCTTGCCGATGTCGGTGAGGAAGATCTCGCCGACGGTGCCGTCCTCGTATTTGCCGGCGGTGATGTAGCCCTCGTGCCCGGCGATCGAGAACTTGTGGGTGATCGACTCGCGCTCGCGCGGCATCTTTTTGCGCTCGGGCGTCGGCGCGATCGCCTCGGCCTCGGCCGCCTTCTCCTCCTGGGCGTCGGTGCGCAGCGCCTGCGCCGTCTTGGAGCCGTCGCGGTAGATCGCCAGCGCCTTCAGGCCGCCCTTCCAGCCGCGCGTGTAGGCGTCGGCGATGTCGGCCACGGTGGCCGACTGGGGCAGGTTGACGGTCTTGGAGATCGCCCCGGAGATGAAGGGCTGGGTCGCGGCCATCATGTCGATGTGGCCGGCGTGGGAGATCGCCCGCTCGCCGACGGCGACGTCGAACACCGGCAGGTGCTCGTCCTTCAGCCCCGGCGCGCCGACGATCGTGTTCTTCTCGGCGATGTGGGCGTCGATCTGGTCGACCTCTGCGTCGGAGTAGCCGAGCGTGCGCAGCGCCAGCGGCACCGAGCGGTTGACGATCGTCATCTGCCCGCCGCCGACCAGCTCCTTGAACTTGACCAGGGAGAAGTCGGGCTCGACCCCGGTCGTGTCGCAGTCCATCAGGAAGCTGATCGTCCCGGTCGGCGCCAGCACCGTCGCCTGCGCGTTGCGGTAGCCGTGCTCGGAGCCCAGCTCGACCGCCTCCTCCCAGGCGCGCCGCGCCGCCTCCAGCAGCTCGCCCTTGATGCCCGTCGGGTCGATGTCGTAGGCGGCGTCGCGGTGCATCCGCATGACGCCGTTGTGGGGCTCGCGGTTGCGCTCGTACTCGTCGTAGGCGCCGGTCGCGCCGGCGGCGATCAGCGCCGACTGGCGGTAGGCGCGGCCGGTCATCAGCGCCGTGATCGCGGCGGCGACGTTGCGGCCGGTGTCGGAGTCATAGGGAAGCCCGTCGGACATCAGCAGGGCGCCGAGGTTGGCGTAGCCGAGTCCGAGCTGGCGGAAGGCGTTGGCGTTGGCGGCGATCTCCTCGGTCGGGTAGCTGGAGAAGCCGACGACGATCTCCTGCGCGAGGAAGACGACGTCGACCGCGTGCTCGAAGTCCTCCACGTCGAAGCTGCCGTCCTCGCGGCGGAACTTCATCAGGTTGAGCGAGGCCAGGTTGCAGGCCGAGTCGTCGACGTGCATGTACTCCGAGCAGGGGTTGGAGGCGTTGATCCGCCCCGACTCGGGGCAGGTGTGCCAGCGGTTGATCGTGGTGTCGTACTGGACGCCGGGGTCGGCGCAACGCCAGGCGGCGTCGGCGATCTGGTTCATCAGGTCGCGGGCCGGCAAGGTCTTCGTCGTCGCGCCGCCCTGGCGCGCGGTCAGGTGCCAGTCCTCGCCGGCGGCGACCGCCTCCATGAAGTCGTCGGTGACCCGCACCGAGTTGTTCGCGTTCTGGTACTGGATCGAGGTGAAGCCCTCGCCGTCGATCGACATGTCGAAGCCGGCGTCGCGCAGCGCCGCGGCCTTCTTCTCCTCGTCGGCCTTGCACCAGATGAAATGCTCGATGTCGGGATGGTCGACGTCGAGGACAACCATCTTCGCCGCCCGCCGCGTCTTGCCGCCGGACTTGATCGTCCCGGCCCAGGCGTCGGCGCCGCGCATGAAGCTGACCGGGCCGCTCGCGGTGCCGCCCTTGCGCAGCGGCTCCATCGAGCCGCGGATGTTGGAGAGGTTGATGCCGGAGCCGGAGCCGCCGCGGAAGATCTTGCCCTCCTTGGTGTTCCAGTCGAGGATCGACTCCATCGTGTCCTGCACGCTGAGGATGAAGCAGGCGCTGCACTGGGGCGTCTCCTCGAAGCCGACGTTGAACCAGACCGGAGAGTTGAACGCGGCCCTCTGGTGCAGCAGGATCGCGGTCAGCTCCATCTCGAAGGCCTCGGCGTCCTCGTCGGAGGCGAAGTAGCCGCCCTCTCGCCCCCAGCCGGCGATCGTCCCGGCGACCCGGCCGATCATCTGTTTGACCGAGGACTCGCGCTCGGGGCTGCCGAGCTGTCCGCGGAAGTACTTCTGGGCGACGATGTTGGTCGCGTTCTGCGACCAGCTCTTGGGGAACTCGACCCCGCGCTGCTCGAAGGCCGGGTTCTCGGGATTGCCGATGACCGCGTCGCGAATCTCCCACTCGATCTGGTCGAAGGGATGCACGCCGGCAGTCGAGAACCGCCGCTCTATCGAGAGGCCCTTCAGACCGTTCTTGGGAGTACTGGTGGCGGTCTTAGACATGGAGCTTCTCCTCTCGCAGCGACTTTCAGGGGTAACTGCGCAGGATCGTCAACGAGGCGGACAGAAAAAGTCACAGAAGCCGCAAATAAGGCACACGAAGCACGCCGTCCGTCCCTTCCTATTCTTTCAATTCCGCTATCTCGGCGATGTACTCTGCTGATATGAAGGTCACCGCCGCGAAGGAGGCCACCGCCGACGCGATCGCCGCGGTCAAGCCGAGGCTTCGCGGCGTCTCCCACCAGTGGGCGTTCTTCGCCTCGCTGGTTCTCGGCGCGGCGCTGATCGTCCTCGCGAAGACGCCGCGGGCGACCCTGGCGGTCGGCATCTACGCCGTCAGCCTCTCGGCCCTGCTCGGCACCAGCGCCCTGTACCACCGCGTCAACTGGACCCGGCCCGACGTCCGCCTCTGGATGCGGCGCCTGGATCACTCGATGATCTTCTTCCTCATCGCCGGCACCTACACGCCGTTCGCGCTGCTGGTCCTCCACGGCGCCCTCGCCAGCGCGATCCTCGTCGTCGTCTGGATCGGGGCGATCGCCGGGGCGGTGGTGGAGATGATCTGGATCGACCACCCGAAATGGGTCGCGGCGCTGATCTACATGTCGCTCGGCTGGGTCGCGGCCGTCGCCTTCCCCGAGCTGTGGACCTCGATGGGCGTCGCCGGAACCCTGCTGGTCGCCGCCGGCGGCCTCCTCTATACGGCGGGCGCGGTCGTCTACGCGACCCAGCGGCCCAACCCCAACCCGGCGATCTTCGGCTACCACGAGGTCTTCCACCTGCTGGTGATCGCCGCCGCGGTGGCCCACTTCTCCGCCGTCGCCTTCTTCGCCCTGCCCCGCGCCTGAGCGCTGGATATCCGTCCGCCGAGCTTGGCTGTCGCCAGCTCCCGCTGTAGAAGCTCCATTGCGAAAATGAGCTTCGACAAATCACGTCTATCCACGCCGCTCATGGGTCTTGTCGCGACGATCGCGCTCGGGCTGGTCGTTCCCCCGGCCGGCGCGCTGGCCGCCGGGCAGGTCACCGCCCATGTCGTCACCGCGAATGCCGTGACGCCGCACGTCGCCGCCGCGCCGTCGCCAGCCTCGCCCACCGTGGCCCCCTCGCCGGGGGGCGCCGCTCCGGCTGCCGAACCGACCGCGGGACCCACGCCTCCCACGCCCACTCCACCGCCACCGCCGCCACCACCATCTCCGGCTGAACCGCCCGCGAACCCGCCGCAGGCACCGTCGGCCAAGAGGCCGTGTCTGGGCATGGGCTGTCCCGGGCGTCCACGCCCGCATTGGGTTGAGGAGCACGGCCCCGATCAGCGAGGGGTCTACTGCGCGGGCACGAAATTCCTGCTGCTGTGGTTCCTCTCCGGCACCGTCGACCAGAAAGAGGACCCCCATTCGGCGCAGCCGCTCCAGGCCTACGACCTCGGCCTGCCGCCAGACGTGGTGGAGCAGATCGACACCATGGTCTCCAACTGGAACAACAACTGCCTCACCTGGGTGATCCCGTAGTCGCGTAGGCCAGGGCTCCGGCCGCCTCCTCGGCGGAGGCGATCAGCTCGGCCAGGATCTCCTCCAGCTGCTCGAACTGCTCCGGGGACAGCTCCAGCTCGCCGTCGGCGAGCAGCCCGCCCGCCCGCCCGACCGGCAGCTCCGCCTCGACCACCCGGGCCCCCAGGGCGCCGAGCACCTTGCGCGTCTCCGCCTGCGCCCAGACGGCGCCGAACATCCCGGTCGAGGCGCCGATCGCCGCCGCCGGCTTGCCGTTCATCGCGCTCTGGCCGGCCGGGCGCGAGGCCCAGTCCAGAGCGTTCTTCAGCTGGCCCGGGATCGAGTGGTTGTACTCCGGCGTCGCCACCAGGACCGCGTCGGCGTCGCGCATCGCCTCGCGCAGCTCCCGCACGGCGTCGGGAATCGCGACCGCTTCCTGGTCGGAGTCATAGGGCGGGATCTCCCGCAGCCGCTCGAACTCGACCAGCTCCGCCCCCGCGGGCAGCCGCTCGGCGGCGGCCCGCAGCAGGGCGGTGTTGAGCGAGTCCCGGCGCAGGCTTCCGGAGATGCCGAGGACGCGCATCGCTAGGACTCCTGGGCGACCAGCTCGAGCTCGACCGAGATCGTCACCTCGTACTCGAGCGCCTGTCCGCCCGCCGGCAGGTCGGCGTTCCAGTCCAGGCCGAAGTCCCGCCGGTCCACCGCCGCCTGGAGCGAGAAGCCGATCCGCTCGGCGCCGGCGATGTCGGCCCCGATCCTGCCGAAGCGCCCCGTCGCCCGCACCGCGTGGGAGGTCCCCTTGATCTCGAGATTGCCGCTGAGGCGGACCTCGCCGTCCTCGCCGACGTCGACCTCGGTCGAGTCGAACCTCAGTCGCGGGTGCCTCTCGGCGTCGAAGAAGTCGGGGGAGAGGAGGTGCCCCTTCAGCATCTCCTCGGAGACCTCGACGCTGGCGACGTCGACGCTCCCCTCCAGCCGCGGGGTCTCGCCGCCGCTCAGCGTCGCCTCGTAGGAGGCGAAGCCGCTGCGGAAGGTGGCGACGCCGTTGTGGACGATCGCGAAGCCGATCGAGGAGTGGACCGGGTCGACGGTCCAGGTCCCCGCTGGAAGCTGCTGGTTGACGGTCTCGGTGCTCATCTGAAGCCTCCCTTGAAAGCCTTTGCCTTGGCAATGATTGACGTGGAAACCATCATAGCAGAGAAAGTTTCAGATACAAATATTGTCTCGACAAAGATCGTATGCGAGAATGGACGCATGAGCAGCCGCGCGAGCACCGCCGCCACGACGCAAAGCGACGACGGCGCCGGGGGGACCCCCCACGCCGAGGCCTGGGCCTCGCTCAGCCGCACCTACGCCGCCGTCAGCCTCCGCCTCCAGGAGGCGCTCGCCCAGGGCGACCACCCGCCGCTGGCCTGGTTCGAGGTGCTGGCCGCTGTCGCCGCCGCCCCCGAGCGGCGGATGCGGATGGGGGAGCTGGCCGAGGCCCTGGTGATGACCAGGGGCGGCCTCACCAAGCTGGTCGACCGGCTGGTCAAGGCGGGCCTTCTGGAGCGGACCTATTGCGAGAGCGATCGCCGGGTCAGCTACGCGACCCTGCTGCCGGCCGGGGCCGAGCTGTTGGAGGAGATGCGGCCGGTGATCGTCGCCGAGCTGGAGCTCGCCTTCGCGGCCAAGCTCAGCGCCCGCGACGCCCGCCAGCTGGGCGGCATCCTCGAGCGCGTCCAGGCGTCGGCCTGCGGCACCGGCTGAGCCGGGGGGCTCAGGCCAGGGCGGCCGCGGCCCGCTCCTTGGCGGACTCGATCAGCGCCAGCACCGCGGTCTCCTGCCCTTCGCGCAGCAGCTCGACCGGGTCGGGATCGCCGTTGACGATCCCCTCGAAGAACTCCTTGCGATCCCGGTAGGTCGGCAGCGTGCCCTTGGCCCAGCCGCGGGAGTCGTTGAGGATCACCGCCAGCCGCGCGTACTCCTCGCCGAAGAGCTCGGAGACCTCCCGCTTCATCCGCTTCGCCAGGGCCGGCGAGGCGCCGGCGGTGGAGATCGCGACCGCCAGCGGCCCGGTGCGGAGGATCGCCGGCAGGATGAAGTTGCAGAGCGGCGGCACGTCGACCACGTTGACCAGCATCGCCCGCTTCTCGGCATCGTCGAAGACGCCGATGTTGACCTCGCTGTCGTCGGTCGCGGCGATCGCCATGAAGGCGCCCTCGAGGTCGGCCGCGCCGGCGTAGGGCCGCCGCTCCCAGGCGATCGAGCCCTCCTTCGCCAGGTCCTCCAGCGCGGGGTGGGCGATCGGCGCGATCAGGGTCACCTCGGCGTCGCAGGCGAGCAGCCCCTCGACCTTCTCCAGGCCGACGTCGCCGCCGCCGATCACCAGGCAGCGCCGCCCCGTCAGCTTCAGGCAGGCGATGTAGAAGGGAGTCTCCAGCATGTCGCGCACGCAGGACTGGTCGCAGATCCCCTTGCGGAGCTGGCAGACGCACTCCTTGCCGGCGTAGGCCTGGGCGGGCATGGGGGAAAGGTTAGTGATGCGGGTCAGATCGCATCCAGGGTCAGGCGCAAGCCCGCCTCGATGCTCGTCGCCGGGCGCCAGCCCAGCTCGCGCTCGGCCCGCCCGGCGTCGAGCGCGATCCGCCTCACCTCGCCCGCCCGTGCCGGCGCGAACTCGGGCTCGAAGCCGTCGACGGCGCCGAGGCGGCCCAGCGCCTCGGCCAGCTCCAGCACGCTGGTCTCGGCGCCGGTGCCGATGTTGACCGGGCCGGTCGTCTCGGCCTCCGCCGCCGCCAGCGCCGCCACCACCACGTCCGCCACATATATGTAGTCGCGGGTCTGGGTGCCGTCGCCGAACACGGTCGGCCGCCCGCCTGAGCGCAGCAGGCCGCAGAAGATCGCGATCACGCCCGCCTCGCCGAGGGGGTCCTGGCGCGGCCCGTAGACGTTGCCCAGCCGCAGGGCGATGCTGGAGAGGCCGTGGAGGCGCTCGTAGAGGGCCAGGTAGCCCTCGGCCGCGAACTTGCTCTGGCCGTAGGCGGAGAGCGGGGCGATCGCCGTCGCCTCGTCCAGCGGCAGCCGCTGCCCCTCTCCCTCGCCGTAGATCGCGCCGCCGGTGGAGACGAAGACGACCCGACCCGCCTCGGCCGCCAGTGCGGCCTCCAGCACGTTGGCGGTGCCGCCGACGTTGACCGAGGCGTCGAAGGCGGGGTCCTCGATCGAGCGGCGGACGTCGATCTGCGCGGCCAGGTGGAAGACGGTCCGCGGCCGCTTCTCGCGCGCCAGCGCGGTCAGCGCGGCGGCGTCGCGGATGTCGAGCTCGGCCAGCTCGGCGCCGGCGGCGAGGGCGGCGTCGAGGTTGCCGCGGCGGCCGGTGGAGAGGTCGTCCACCACCGTCACCTCCTCGCCGCGCGCGAGCAGCGCATCGACCAGATTCGAGCCGATGAACCCCGCGCCGCCGGTGACGAAGCTGCCCATGTGCGCGCCGATCCTATGGGGATCGGCGAGTGCCAGGCACGGGGAGCGGCCGAGCGCCCCTGCTACCCTCGCCGCCCCATGAGGTTGATAGTCACCGAGAAGAACAACAGCGCCAAGAAGATCGCCGAGATCCTCGGCGCGGCCGGCGGTGGCCCGGCCAGCGACAAAAGCTTCAAAGTCCCGTATTACACCTGGACCGACGCCGACGGCGACCACATGTCGATCGGCCTCAAGGGCCACGTGCTCGGCCCCGCCTTCCCCGAGGGCTACTCGAACTGGCAGAAGACCGACCTGCACGACCTGATCGACGCCGAGCTGATCAAGGAGCCGACCGACAAAAACGTCGTCAAAGCGATCAAGAAGGTCGCCAAGGAGGCGGACGAGCTGGTGATCGCCACCGACTTCGACCGCGAGGGCGAGCTGATCGGCCTGGAGGCGCTGGAGGAGATGCTCGACGCCAACCCGAGCCTCGGCTCCCGCGAGGGAACCGCGGACGGCAGCCTGAGGATCAAGCGGGCCCGCTACTCGGCCCTTACCAAGGAGGAGATCGAGGACGCCTTCGGCAACCTCGACGAGCTCTCCTACCCGCTCGCCAACGCCGGCGCCGCGCGCCAGGACATCGACCTGCTCTGGGGGGCGACGCTGACCCGCGCCGTCTCCCTCGCCACCCGCCGCTTCGGCTCCAACTTCCTCTCCGTCGGTCGCGTCCAGAGCCCGACCCTGGGCCTGATCGTCGAGCGCGAGATGGAGCGCCGCGCCCACGTCGCCAAACCGTTCTGGGAGCTGTTCGCCAAGTTCGAGCACCCCGACGGGACCTTCGAGGCCCACCACACGGTCGACAAATTCTGGGAGAGGGCGGAGGCCGACGCGGCCCTCGCCGGGACCTCCAGCCCGGGCACGGTGAAGTCGGTGACGGCGCGCAAGAACACCCGCAGGCCGCCGACCCCCTACAACACCACCGCCTTCAGCACCGACGCCTCCAGCCGCCTCGGCATCACCCCGGCCAGCGCGATGCGGATCGCCGAGGACCTCTACATGGACGGCTTCATCTCCTACCCGCGCACCGACAACACCGTCTACCCGTCCTCGCTGCCGGTCCGCGAGCTGGTCTCCTCGCTGGTGCGGATCAAGGAGTTCTCGGCGGCCTCCGGCCTGCTCGACGGCGAGCTGAAGCCGACCAGGGGCAAAAAAGAGACGACCGACCACCCGCCGATCTACCCGACCCAGGCGATCCACCCGGGTGCCCTGGAGGGGTCGAAGAAGCGCGTCTACGAACTGGTCGTGCGCCGCTTCCTCGCCACCTTCAGCCCGCCGATGATCACCGAGTCCACCCGCGCCGACATCGAGGCGGGCTCGGAGACCTACTTCGTCCGCGGCTCGGTCGTCGTCGACCCCGGTTACGCCGCCGTCTACACCTACGCCCGCTCCGCCGACGAGGAGATCCCGGCGCTGGTGGAGGGCCAGACCCTGCCGCTCGAGGGAGACCCCTGGATCGTCGACAAGGAGACCCAGCCCCCGGGGCGCATCTCCCAGGCCAAATTGATCGAGATGATGGAGGAGCGCGGCCTCGGCACCAAAGCCACCCGCGCCGACATCATCCAGAAGCTCTTCGACCGCGGCTACGTCTACGGCAACCCGCCGATCCCCTCGGAGACGGGGATCGCGATGTACGAGGCGTTCAAGACCTACGTGCCGCGGATGGCGACGCCGGAGATGACCGCCCAGCTGGAGGAGGAGATGGACCGGATCGCCGCCGGCGAGATGACCAAGGCCGCCGTCGTCGGCGAGAGCCGCGACCTCCTGCACCGGACCTGGTCGGAGATCGACGAGAAGCGCGAGGACCTGGCGAAGGTCGTCTGGAAAGGCATGGACGAAGACCGCATCCTCGGGCCATGCAAGGTCTGCGAAGAGGCCGGCCGCGTCAAGGAGGACGGCTCGCCCCACATGCTGCGGATCATCCGGGCGAAAAAATCGGGCAAACGGTTCGTCGGCTGCACCGGCTGGACCGCGGACGACCCGGAGTCCTGCGACCAGACCTTCCCCCTGCCCCAGCGCGGCGACGTCTTCCGCCTGGAAGAGCGCTGCTCGATCTGCGAGCAGACGCCGCGGCTCAAAGTCGTCCCCTTCCGTGGCCGTCCCTGGAACCTCTGCCTCAACGACGACTGCGAGTCGATGCAGGAGATGAAGAAACGGCGCGCCGAGCGCGAAGCCGCCCGCGCCGCGAAAGAGGCGATGGACAAGAAGCCGCCCCCGACCGGCACCGAGGACGGCGCTCCCGCGAAGGCGAAACGCAAAAGCAAGGTGTCCAAGGCGGACACCGCCACGCGCGGGCGCAAACGCGCCAAAGCCGCGGCCAAAGGCTGAGGCCCGCGGCGTGTTCGTCTCCCTGGAGGGAGTGGACGGGTCGGGCAAGAGCACCCAGGCGCGTCTCCTGGTCGAGGCGCTCGGACCCGAGACGGTGGCGATTCGCGAGCCGGGGGGGACCGAGGCGGCGGAGCGGATCCGCGGGCTGCTCGCCGACCCGGCGCTGGAGATCGAGCCCCTGGCCGAGCTGATGCTCTTCTGCGCCGCCCGCGCCGACCTCACCGAGCGCGTGATCCGGCCGGCGCTGGAGGCCGGCCGCGACGTCGTCACCGACCGCTTCTCCGACTCCAGCGTCGCCTACCAGGGCGCTGCCCGCGGCCTCGGCGTGGGCGAGGCGATCTCCCTCTGCGACGCCGCCACCGACGGCCTCTGGCCCGACCTGACGCTGCTGCTGCGGGTCGATCCGGAGCTGGGGCTGGGCCGGGCCGGGGGCGAGGACCGCTTCGAGGCCGAGGGGCTGGAGCTCCAGCGCGCGGTTGCCGAGGCCTACGAGGAGATCGCCACGATCGCCAGCGACCGCGTCGTCGCGATCGACGCCGGCGGCAGCGTGGAGGAGGTCCACGAGCGGGTGATGGCAGCGGTGAGGGACCATGCGTCCTGACCGCGGGTGAACGGGCATGACCCTTGACACGGCCACCGAGCACCAGAGACGAGTCCGGGTTGCGCTGACGGCGGCGCTGGCGTCGGGTCCGTCGCACGCCTACCTCTTCCGCGGCCCGCGGGGGGCGGGGAAGCGGGCGGCGGCGCGGGCCTTCGCCGCCGAGATCCTCGCCGGCGCGGCCGAGGACGCCGAGGACGCGCGGCGCCGGGCGATGCTCGACCCCTCGCCCCATCCCGATCTCGTCTGGCTGGTCCCGCGGGGCGCCCAGCACCTGGTCGAGGAGGTGCGCGAGCGGGTGATCCGCGCCGCCGCCTACCGCCCCTTCGAAGGCGGCAAGCGGGTCTTCGTCGTCGAGGCCGCGGAGGCGATGCGCGACGAGAGCCAGAACGCGCTGCTGAAGACGCTCGAGGAGCCGCCCGGCTTCGTCCACCTGATCCTGCTCAGCTCCGAGCCCGAGGCGCTGCTGGAGACGATCGCCTCGCGCTGCCAGCCGGTCGACTTCGCCCCGCTGCCGGCCGAGGTGCTGGAACGCGAGCTGGCCTCCGCCGAGCGCGACGGGCCGCCCGTCGACTCCGACGAGCTCACCGCCGCCGCCCGCCTGGCCGCCGGCGACCTCGAGCGGGCCCGGTTGCTGCTCGGCGAGCGCGGCCGCGAGCTTCGCGCCGAGGCCGAGCGCTGCGTCGGCGCGGCGCTCGCCGGCGAGCTCGCCTCCGCCCCCTGGCGCAAGCTGCTGGGCGGGGCCGAGGACGCCGGCGAGGAGGCCGAGGCGGCGACCCGCGAGGCGCTGGAGGAGGAGTCTTCGACCGGGATCAAGCGCACCGTTCGCGAGATCGGCGAGGAGGCCAAGCGGGCCGGCCGCCGCCGCCGCACCGAGATCCTCGACCTCGGCCTCGAGCTCTGCGCGGCCTGGCTGCGCGACCTCTCCGCCGTCGGCGCGGGCGCCGAGGACGTCGTCTTCAACCGCGACCGCCTCCCCGAGCTGCGGGCCCAGGCCGCCGGCCTGGACCCGGCCGCGGCCCGTGCCGGCGCGGCGCTGGCGCAGGAGACCCGCCGCGGCCTCGACCTCAACGTCTCCGAGGAGCTCGCCCTGGAGGCCCTCTTCTATCGCCTGGAGGCCCGCTCAGCCGGGCGTGTCTGATCTGGAGGGGTCGATATGCCCCGTTACCTCAGACACGTCCGCGGTGCCGTTTTCCCGCTCGGCCTGCTGGCGCGCCCGTTCGATCGCCCGCTCCTGGGCGAGGCGGGTGATCTGGGACGCCTGGCGGGACATGATCACGCTGAAGTTGAGGGCGAGGCCGAGCAGCAGCAGCAGGACGATCGAGAAGAGGGCGACGTTGGTGTCGCGGACGCCCATCGCGTCGGCGACCAGCTTCAGCAGCCCGGGGAAGGCGGCGCCGGCAAGCATCCCGAGGCCGGCGACGAACCAGATCACGCTGTAGCGCTCCTGCATGCGGTCGCGCCGGATCAGCTCGAGGATCAGCAGCATGAAGGCGACCGCCAGGACGGCGGCGATGATCCGCGTCTGGGAGGTGAGCCGGACGCTGGTCTGTTCGGCGGTGGCGGCCAGCGCCAGCATCACCGGCCGGCCTCCACGCGGCGCGGGCGAAACTGGCCGACCAGCAGCACGAGCACTCCCTTGAAGATGAAGAAGGCCGAGCGCAGCGGCGTCAGGAAGGAGCTGCCGCCGGTGCGCTCCAGCATCCGCACCGGCACCTCCTCGACCCGCAGCCCCTGGCGCACGGCCATCTGAAGCGACTCGATCTCGGCGAAGTCGGGCGAGTAGTTCTCGCTGAACAGCGACATCACCCGGCGGTTCGCCGCCCGCATCCCGCTGGTGGTGTCGGTGAAGCGCTGGCGCGTCGCCAGGGTGAGGAAGAAGCGGAAGACGCTGGTCCCGATCCGTCGCGAGAGGGTCGGCTTGTAGTCGTCGCTCTCCGCCTCGGCGCCCTCGTGGTAGCGGGAGCCGATCACCAGGTCGGCGCGGTCCGCCTCGACCTCGGCCAGCAGCCGCGCCACATCCGCCGCCGGGTGCTGGCCGTCGGCGTCGAGGTGCGCGCAGTAGTCGTATCCCTCCCGCAGGGCGTAGAGGTAGCCGGTCTGAAGGGCGGCCCCCAGCCCCTGGTTGAAGGGAAGCGAGGCGACGAGCACGCCGGCTTCGCGCGCCCGCTCGGCGGTGGCGTCGGTCGAGCCGTCGTCGACGACGAGGATGTCGGCGCCCGCCAGGTGCTGGCGGACGTCGGCGATCACGGCGGCGATCGATGCCCCCTCGTTCCAGGCGGGGATGAAGACGAGCTTCCTCACCGGGCCGATTCTCCCATGAAGGCCCGCCGTCTCCCGCTCTTCGCTGGGGGCCGAGGGTGGTTTTGTGTTAGTAAACACTCATGAGATCCGGCAACGAGACGCCTGCCGAGGCGCAGGGCACCGGCCCGCGGATCGGGATGCGCCTCTGGCTCACCGGCGCCTTCGCCGCGGTCAGCCTGATCACCGGCGCCGCCGTCTACCTGTTCGGCGAAAACCACCAGGCCCTGCTCGGCGCGGTGACGATCGGCGTGCTCGCGGGCTTCCTGATCGCGGTCGCGATCTCCCACCGTGTCGCCCGCCTGGCCCGCGCGGCGGGGGAGATGGCCGACGGCTCCTTCGACGCCCCGCTCGCCGTCGCCGGGCCGGATGAGATCGGCGACCTCGCCCGCGCCCTGGACTCGATGCGGGCCTCGCTGAAGGAGAGCTTCGGCGTGCTCACCGCCGATCGCAACAAGCTGGCGGCGATCTTCGACGGCCTCACCGACGCGGTGATGGTGGTCGACTTCGAAGGCCCCGTGCGCTTCTCCAACAGCGCCGCCTCGCGGCTGCTGGACATGTCCGGCAGGCCCCCCGAGGTGGTGCGCCCGCAGCTGGTCCGCGCCTCGGAGGTCGGCTTTTCGGCCCACCCGGCGCTGCGGATCGGCGATCGCGCCTACGCGATGACCGCCCGCTCGCTGCCGGACGAGCGCGCGGTGCTGGCGGTTCTGCGCGACCGCACCGACGAGCTGCGCCGCGAGCTCGCCGAAGCCGACTTCGTCTCCAACGCCGCCCACGAGCTGCGCAATCCGCTGGCCGGGATCTCCGGCGCGATCGAGGTCCTCCAGAGCGGCGCCAAGGACCAGCCCAGCGACCGCGACCACTTCCTCTCCCGCCTCGCCGAGGACGCCGAGCGGATGAACCGGCTGACCCAGTCCCTGCTGACCCTGGCGCGGGTCGAGTCGCGGGGGGCGGCGGAGAGCGAGGTCGTCGACGTGCCGGTGGCGATCCGCGACGTCGTCGCCGCGGTCGAGCCGCCCCGGCACGTCGCGCTGGAGGTCGAGATCGAGCCCGACCTTGCCGCCACCGGCGACCCGACCCTGCTGCGCCAGGTGATGATCGGCCTGCTCACCAACGCCTTCAAGAACACCCCGCCCCCGGGGACGGTCACCGTGCGCGGCCGCCGCGAGGGCGCGGCCGGGGTGATCCTCGAGGTCATCGACACCGGGGTGGGGATACCGGCGGCGGAGATCGAGCGCGTCTTCGAGCGCTTCTACCGCCGCAGCGAGTCGCGCAAACAGGAGGGCTTCGGCCTCGGCCTCGCGATCGCCCGCCGCATGGTCGACGTGATGGGCGGCCGGATCGGCGCCGAATCCGTCGAGGGCCAGGGCAGCACCTTCTGGGTCCGCCTCCCCGTCGCCCAACCGAGCCCGACCCCGGTCGCATGAGCAGCGGACGCATCCTCATCGCCGACGACGAGCCCTCGGTCCGGGACTCGGTCGGCTACGCGCTGACCCAGGAGGGCTTCGAGGTGACCGCGGCGGCCGACGGCGACGAGGCGGCGGAGAAGCTCGGCGACGGGATCCCCTACGACCTGCTGATCCTCGACATCATGATGCCGGGGCCGAGCGGCCTCGACATCTGCCGCGACGTGCGCGGCCGCAGCGCGGTGCCGATCATCGTCCTCACCGCCAAGGACGCCGAGGTCGACAAGGTGGTCGGCCTGGAGGTGGGCGCCGACGACTACGTCACCAAGCCCTTCTCCGTCCGCGAGCTGCTCGGCCGGGTCCGCGCCCAGCTGCGGCGCCGCGAGCTCGACCGCTCGCCGCTCGCCCAGGCGGTGAAGATCGAGTCCGGCCCGGTCTCGATCGACCTGGTCCGCCACGTCGCCACCGTCCGCGGCGTGCCGGTCAACCTGACCCGCTCGGAGTTCCAGCTCCTGCGCTTGCTCGTCGGCCGTCCCGGGGAGGTCTTCGCCCGCGCCCAGATCATGGAGGAGCTGTGGCAGACCGAGTTCGACGGCGACGAGCGAGCCTGCGACGTCCACATCTCCAATCTGCGCCAGAAGGTCGAGCGCGACCCGCAGAAACCCGAGCTGGTGGTGACGGTGCGGGGCGTCGGCTACAAGTTCGAAGGCGGGGCCAGCGGATCGGTGCCGTCCCACTCGCCTCGCGAGGCGTAGGGACGGAAGCGCACGAAGGCCGACTCGTGGTGAAAGGGGCGGGCCCGGTGGGCGGCGATCGCCGCCTCGTGGGCCCCGTCCGGATCGTAGGCGTAGGCTCGCATCGCCGCCGTGCTGCGCCACAGCGAGAAGGTCGCGACCAGCCGCGGCGGCCGTGCCAGGCCGGTGCCGGCGAGGAGCGCCGGGTCCCCGACCGCGGCGGCCTCCGCCGGGGCGGCGCTGCGCCGGAAGGCTCCGGTGCGCAGCAGTCGCAGCCGACCGAGGGTGAGGACCGCGACCGGCTCGGTGTCCTCGGCCGGGGGAGCCTCGGCCGCGAGTCCCGGCATGCCTGACCAGGCGCCCGAGACCCGCAGCGGCGCCAGTCGCACCTGCCAGCCCCCGGCCAACCGCCTTGCCGCCGAGTGGCGGCGGGAGAAGGCGTCGAGGGCGGCGTCGTCCTCCCAGGCGGCGAGCATTCCCACGCGGCTCAGTCGCTTCGGCGGCAGCAGGGGCTCGCCGAGGGGGGCGGTGGTCAGGGTCTCCGCGTAGGTCAGGCCGGGGACCGCGCCGGGACGCGGTGGCCTGGCGAGCAGCCGGGCGCCCTCGCGCGCGCCGAGGTCGGCGATGTGCATCGAGACGACCATCCGCCCAACGGTAGCGGCGCCTCCGATGACACACAGTTGGCACAGTCTCTTTACCCACGCACCGAAACGCATTGTCTAAGGTAGCCTCATGGAGGCGATGAGAGAGGCCTGGACCGACGAGCGGCTCGACGACCTGACCGTCCGCATGGACAGGGGCTTCGACCGCGTGGACAAGGACATCCGCGATCTGCGCGGGGAGATGCGGGCCGGATCGACCGGGTCGACAAGGACGTGAGCGACCTGCGCGGAGAGATGCGGGCCGGATTCGACCGGGTCGACAAGGACGTGAGCGACCTGCGCGGAGAGATGAACGACCGCTTCGAGCGCGTGGACGACCGCTTCGACCGCATCGACTCTCGCTTCGAGCGCGCAGACGCCCGCGTGGACGACCGCTTCGACGCGCTCAACGCCCGCTTCGACGCCATGCAGCGGACCATGCTCCAGGTCGGCGGCGGCCTGATCGGGACGCTCCTGCTCGTCTCGGCAAGCCTTCTCGTCGCGCGGTTCTGAGCCACGCGTCCGGCTCCGCGGCGGCCGAGCGGCCCGCCTGGGTAGGGTCAAGAGACTTCAACCGCGAAAAGGAGGCCCCATGCCACTGGTACCGATGGTCGTCGAGCAGACCGCTCGCGGCGAGCGCTCCTTCGACATCTACAGCCGACTTCTCGCCCAGCGCATCGTCTTCCTCGGCGAACAGGTGACCGAGGACCTCGCCAACCTGATCATCGCCCAGCTCCTGCACCTGGAGTCCGAGGATCCCGAGAAGGACGTCAGCCTCTACATCAACTCCCCCGGCGGCTCCGCCTACGCTGGCCTGGCGATCTACGACACGATGCAGTTCATCAAGCCCGACGTGCAGACGATCTGTTACGGCATCGCGATGTCGGCGGGGTCGCTGATCCTGACCGGGGGCGCCAAGGGAAAGCGCCTGGCGCTGCCCAATAGCCGCGTCCTCATCCACCAGCCCAGCGGCGGCTTCGAAGGCCAGTCGGCCGACATCGAGATCCACGCCAAGGAGATCCTCGAGCTGCGCGACCGCCTCGACGGGATCTACGTCAAGCACACCGGCCAGTCGCGCGAGCAGATCCACGAGGACATGGAACGCGACAAATTCTTCAAGCCCGAGGACGCGGTCGAGTACGGCCTGATCGACAAGGTGATCGAATCGCACGAGTTCGGGTCGCCGGTGCCGGCGGGCGTCAACGGCAGCGGCGGGGGCTAGAGGCGGCGCCAGGCCCAGATGCCGGCGAGCGCCGCGGCGCCGCCGGAGGCCTGGCCCCGCAGGCCGGCCTGGCGGGACTCGGGGTCCTGGGCCGCGAGGCCGAAGACGATCGCGTCGCCGCCGTCGACCAGGGCCGAGGCGAGCGCCGCGGCGCGCAGCCGAGCCGGCTCCTCGCGAGCCGCCAGGGTCAGCAGCCCGAGGGCGACGTCGCGTCCGCCGGCGATCCTCGCCAGGGCGACGCCGGCGGAGTCCGGGGCCGCGAAACCGAGCGCCCGCAGCGCCGGTCGGGTGGCGAGCAGGGCGCCGATTCCGATCGCGACCCGTCCCGCCGCGATCGCCGTCACGGTCTCCCGCGCCAGGCGGTCGCTCTTCACTCCTCGTCTCGCCACCGGACCAAATCTAGCCCTGGCGACGGCTCGGCCTACGGTTTCTTCGGCGGGGGCGGCGGCAGCGGCGGCAGGCCGCCGGCGTTGTATTCGGCGTAGGGGAGGAAGTTGGCGCGGCGCAGCTTCAGGCGCAGCGTGTTGGCGGTGCGCGGGTAGTGGGTGAGGTCGTATGGGTTTTCGCCGCTGGTGCCGAAGCCGTCGTAGTAGTCGAGCATCCGCACCCGCGGCCGCTTCACGGTCCAGGCGACCAGTTGTTTGACGAAGCGCGGTTCGTCGCTGGGGGAGACGGCCCACTCGGTGATCGAGAACGGCTTGCGCCGCCACCGCGCTCCCCCGTAGAAGCGGTTGAGGTCTTTCCAGACGGGATATTGGGCGTAGAAATCGGTGCCGACCCAGTCGACCCAGCGGCTGCCGGGCCAGTAGTTGCCGGGGAAGTTCCCCTTGACGCGGGGAGAGCCACCCGGCAGCGGGCTCCAGATGATGCTCACCGGCGCCGCCGGCAGGCTTTCGGGGTTCGGGCCCTTGGTGCGGTTCAGCGGCGGCAGGCCGATTTCGGCCAGGGTCGCGTCGATCCCTTCCAGCGTCTGCCCTCCGCGCACGATCGCGACGATGCGGCGGAAGGCCTGCTTGTACCAGCCGGGGGTGTGTTCGCCGCCCCGCTGGGTGCCGTCGCAGTTGACCGCGGACCAGGCGTTGAGGCAGCGGTTGGGCTCCCCCAGCGGTCGGATGTAGGCGGGCAGCCCGTGTTTGGCGAAGAAGTCGTTGAGCTGGAGCAGGTAGTTGTCGCCGGCCCCGAGCGCGATCTGCTCGGGCGTGATCAGCTCCGCCAGGGTCTGGTCGTCGGCGGTCGAGATGTGCAGGATCGGTCGCGTCGCCGTTTCCCGCCACCGTTCGTAGGCTTCGTTGAGGCTGTTGCCCCAGGGGTGGAAGGTCTCCAGCAGCGCCGGGTGCTTGCCGGTCAGCGCCACGAATTCGTTGAACTCCGCGGTGCTGCCGCGATCGCTGACGCCGAGCAGCACGTCGGGCTTGGGCGGCGCCAGGGTCAGCGCCGAGGCCTGTCCGGCGAGCAGCAGGGCGGCCAGCGCCGCCAGAACCGCGGAACGTCTATGGACTCGCTTCCAGCACATCGCTCATCCTTCGCGGTTGGACCCCGAGCGCCTGCGCGTCGGCCGTTCCGCGCTCGCTCACCATCGACACCTCCATCAGCTCGGCCTCCTCCCAGGTCGCAAACACGGCCTCGCCGAAAACGGAGCGCAGCGCCATCAGGCCGGCGCGCACGAGCGGCAGCGGCAGGTGGACGAGCGGCCGCGGCCGGCCGGCGACGCGACTGACCAGGTCGGACATCTCGTCGTAGGTGAGCGTCTCGGGCCCGGCCAGCTCGTAGCGCGGCAGCGCCTCGGCGGCGAGGGCGGCGACCACGCAGCGGGCCGCGTCCCGCGCCCAGATCGGCTGGAAGGCCGCCCGCCCCTTGCCGGAGACCGGCAGCACGGGCAGGAAGGAGAAGCGGCGCAGAAGGGTGATCCAGGGGTCGCCGCGGTCGTAGACGATCGAGGGCGCGAAGACCGTGGTCCGCAGCGGGGAGGAACGCACCGCCCGCTCGGCCAGCCACTTGGCGCGGAAGAAGCGGGTCCGCTGGGCAGCGTGCGCGTCGAGGGCGCTGAAGAAGGCGAAGCGCTCCACCCCGGCACGCTCGGCCCCGCGTAGCAGCCGCACGGTGGCGAGGCCGTTCAGCTCCTCGATCCGCTTCGGCGGCTGGTCGCGGATCGTCGCCGCCAGGTGGACCACCGTGTCCACCCCGCGCAGCGCCTGGCGCACCAGATAGGGGTCCGACATCTCGCCGAGGTCGCCGAGGGCGATCTGAACGTCGACGCGGCGCTCGCCCAATCGCCGCGGCTCACGCACCAGGCAGCGCACGTCCTCGCCGCTCTCGAGCAGCAGGGGCAGCAGCCGCGACCCGATGCTCCCGGTCGCTCCCGTCAGCAGCAGCATCGGCCCATCATCCTAAATCCGTAAAATGATCGCTCGCGCTTGGCCGGGGCACCGGCAGGCACCCGGAAAACGATTTAGGAGAACTTCCGAATGACCTACGTCATAGCCGAGCCGTGCATCGGCCAGAAGGACAACTCGTGTGTCGAGGTATGCCCTGTCGATTGCATCCACCCGACGCCGGACGAGGCCGACTACGACTCGGTCGAGATGCTCTACATCGATCCGGACGAGTGCATCGACTGCGACGCCTGCGTCGAGGCCTGCCCGGTAGACGCCTGCTTCGCCGAGGACCAGCTGCCGGCCGAGTGGGCCAAATACGCCGAGATCAACGCCGAGTACTACAAGAGCAAGGCGAGCGCCTGAGGCTTGTTGTCTGCGGGTAGAGCAACCTGTTCGCACTTCATCAACGCTCGCTGAACGACCCTTGATCACCGGTCGCGGCTCCTCGTTTGGATAGGTCTTGCAATCCGCGTCAGTCGAGCAGGATCAGCACGATCGTGAGCAGGCCGAGTACCACGCCACCCGCTGCCAGGGCAGCGTGCGCGAGACGAGGCGACCTGGGGAAGCGTCCCTCGGCCAGCGCCTGCTCCACCGCTCCGCGACGGATGCTGCCGTAGGCGATCACTGCGACGCCGTACAGCGCGAAGCAGATTCCAGCCAGCACGTATGGCCAGCGTTGGGAGCTCGAGTCGAGGCCCGGAACAATCCGGCCTACCGCCAGCGCCACCGCCAGCGCAGTGAGCCCGGTCCGCCACCAGGCTAGCTCGGTCCGTTCGCTGGCGAGAAGGGTTCGCCGGGTGGCGTCGACCACCTCGCCCGACTCCAAGCCTTGTTTCGATGCCCTCTCTCGATAGTCCAATTCGGCCTAACAAATACCGATTTCAGCCGCGCTTCACGGCGAGGCATCGCCCTCCACGGGAATCGGGCCGAACAAATGATGCAAGAGCAAATCGGCTGCCCGAGACTTGTTGTCGGCGGGACATGCGCTGGCGGTCTGCCTAGGCGACCGCTACGATTCGGGTCATGACCAAGGCTGAGCTGTATGAGCAGATCGAGTCGATGACCGATGAGGAAGCGGCGCAGGTGAAGCTCATCTTCGCGCCGGATTGGCCCTCCAAGGCAACGTCCATCGAGGAGATCCGCAAGCGGACCGGGACCAGGGCCATGACCCCCGAGGAGTCGAAGAAGTTCTGGCGGGAGCACGGGCCTCTGATGCAGCCGCCTGACGGCGAGGGGTAAGCCATGGGCAAAGCGGCGGGGGATCTCCGCTTTGAGCTGCGGGTGGATAAGGAGGCGCTTGCCGAGGATCTGGCCCGCGCCAGCATGGCGGCGAGAGCCGCGATCGAGGTCGCGATTCCAAACTTGGAGGCCGATGGGGTCCCTGTCGATTCACTGCGTCCATGTGAGGCCGAAGCCCGCGACGGGACCCGCCTCTATGGCTGCGTGAAGCACTACATACCCCAGCCCGACGGGCAGTGGGGTGCTGTGTTCAGCATCGACCGGGAGGCATCGGGGCCGGCGCTTGTCTTGATCGCCGCCGGCGAGCGCCACCCTGCGCGGCCGTGGAAACCGAGCGTGTACGAGATCGCGCATCGCCGGCTAAACCGCTGACTGCGCCATTGGCGTCGCTAGCTGTTGCCGCCCACGGGAATCGGGCCGAACAAATGATGCAAGAGCAAGAGCGCGGCCTGAGTCCTGGCCTGGAGCGGGGTCGGGATATCGAGCTCAGGCACCGCGCTGGCGACGTCCCGAATCGGCGACTCGCGACATGATCGGGACAGCTCGAAGACCTGCTTCGTGCAACGTGCTTTCCTGCCCCGCGATCGGCGGGACCCGGGTTGAAGGGCCTCCTCCTCCCATCGCACCGCGGTGGCCGAAGCGCCGATCCCCTCGGGCGAACTCTCGGCCAGAGCTGAACTCGCTCGCGGCGCCGCTCGTAGAAGGAGCAGCCGTGAGGGGTCGCTTCGGCGCGCTCCCGGCGCTCGAACCCGAACCGAAGGAGCATTCGTGAAGACGATCCGCAAACGACTTACGTACGCCAACGTGGTGTCCAGCCTCGCCCTCTTCCTGGTGGTCAGCGGCGCCACGGCGCTGGCGGCCGGCCAGCTGGCCAAGAACTCGGTCGGCTCCAAGCAGCTGAAGAACAACGCCGTCACCTCCGCCAAGCTGAAGGACGGCTCCGTTACCGCCGCGGACATTGCCGACGGCTCGGTGGGCGGCGCCAAGCTCGCCGACGGCTCTGTGGGCGGCGGCAAACTCGCCGACGGAGCGGTAACCGGCGGCAAGCTCGCGGCGGGCTCGGTGTCGGGTGGCAAGCTCCTCGACGGAGCGGTAACCGGGGGCAAACTCGCCGACGGCTCGGTGACCGCTGCCAAGGTGCAGAACGGGACGATCGGCGGCGCCAAGCTCGGCGACGACGCGGTGACGGCGGGCAAGCTCGCCGACGAAGCCGTGACCGCCACCAAGCTTCAGAACGGCGCGATCACCGCCGGCAAGATCGCCGCCGGAGCGGTGAGTGGCTCACAGCTCGCCGACGGTTCGATCGGCGCGGGCAAGCTCGGCGCGTTCACCGTCCGCGAGGACAGCAAACTCCTGGGCTCTGGGGAGACGAAGGGCGTCGTCGCCGACTGCCAGCCCGGCGAGGTGCGCGTCGGCACCGGCTTCCGCTGGATCGTCGAGCAGGACGGCCAGCCGCCGACGAGCGCCTTTGGCCTGGGCATCCGGTCCCTGACCTTCACCGCCACCGGCGCCGAAGGCTTCGGCACGAACGAAATCGCCACGCCGATGAGGCTGTTCGTCCAGGTTCTCTGTCTGGCTGGGTAGTCCCGACAACCTCCGATCTCGACCCTCCGGCAAACGCCGGGGGGTCGGGCGCTCGCCTACTGAACGACGGGGAGCGGGGTGCCGCTGACCGGCGGCGCCGCCGCGGCGTTCGGGACCGCCTGGAGCACCGGCAGCTCCTGTGGGGTCGCCGCGACGATGCCCCGCGCCGCCTGGCGGATCGCCTGCGCGGCGGGCGAGTCGGGCTCGGCGGTGACCAGGGGCGTGCCCGAGTCGGCGTGCTCGCGCAGCGCCTCCGACAGCGGCACCTTGCCCAGCAGCGGCACGTCGAGCTCGTCGGCGAGGAGCTGGCCGCCGCCCTCGCCGAAGATCGTGAAGCGCTCGCCGTCGGGGGTGGTGAAGCCGGACATGTTCTCGATCACGCCGAGGATCTCGAGGTCGAACTTCATCGCCATCTCGGCGCCGCGGCGGGCGACCGACTGCGCTGCCGGCTGCGGCGTGGTGACGATCACGAACTTGGCCTGGGGCAGCAGCTGGGCGAGCGTCATCGAGACGTCGCCGGTCCCCGGTGGCAGGTCGAGCAGCAGGTACTCCAGCTCGTCCCAGGCGACGTCCTCGAGGAACTGCTGGATCGCCTTGTGGAGCATCGGTCCGCGCCAGACCACCGCCGCGTTCTCCTCGACGAAGAAGCCGATCGACATCACCTTGACGCCGCCGGCCGCCTCCAGCGGCAGGATCTTGCGCTCCCCGTTGACCTCCGGCTTGCTGTTGACGCCCAGCATGCGCGGGATCGAGTAGCCGTAGACGTCGCAGTCCAGGGCGCCGGCCGGGTGCCCTTCCGCGCTCAGCGCCGCGGCCAGGTTGGCGGTCATCGTCGACTTGCCGACGCCGCCCTTGCCGGAGGCGACGCAGATCACGTTCTTGACCTTCGCCAGCGCTCCCTGCGGCAGCTTGCCGCGGCCGAGCGTCTTCTGTAGGTCGCCCTTCTCCTCCTCGGAGAGGACGTCGAACCCGACGCCGACCTCGGTCACCCCGTCCAGCTCGCCGACCTGTTTGGCGACCGCCTGCTCGAAGTGGGAGCGGATCGGGCAGCCGGCGGTGGTCAGCGAGACGACCACCTCGACCCGGCCGCTCTCCCGCACGTCGATCGAGCGGACCATGCCCAGCTCGACGATCGAGCGGCGCAGCTCGGGGTCGATGACCGGGCGCAGGGCCTCGGTGACCTGATCCTTGCTCGGAAGCGCCATCGGCTCATTCTCGCAAAGGCGGGCTCGCGGCAGGCCGATCCCTCGGGAGGGGGAGAGATTCACCCGCCCGCGCCCTTAACCCCCCGACAGGCAGTCGAGCGAACGGAGGAAGGATGTCGAGCACGCGAGGTGGGCTGGGCCGAATCGTCGCGATGGGGGTCGGGCTGGCGATGGTGGTGCTGCTGTTGGCGGCGGGAGAGGCGCGGGCCGGCAAGTACGCGGTCGCGCAGTGCGGCTGGTTCGTCGGCGCCGACGCCGACTGGGCGGACACGACGGGCGGGGCGAAGTTCCGCCCGGACGCCTTCTGCGTGCCCGGGCCGGGCGAAGACCCGTTCAACGGCGTCCACCTCAAGACCTTCACCCGCGAGAGCCAGACCACCGTCTCGGGGACGCGGTTCGGCCGCTGGCGCTGGGCCGCGCCGCCCGGCACCGGGATCACCCAGGTGCGCGGCACCTGGTGGCACACCCTCCACGACGGCATCGAGCAGCGCTTCGGCGCCGGCACCGCGGCGGGCGGGTTCGACCCCTTCCTCGCCGCCTCGACCACCGATGTCAATCCCAGCGACTTCGTCCACGGCTTCGCCGCGCCGGTGCCGGCACTGGAGGACCGGCTGCTCTGCGCCCGCGCCGAAAGCAAGTTCTGCTCGCTGGATCCGGGCTCGTGGTCGGCGCTGCGGGCGCTCACGATCACGCTCGAAGACGGCGTCGCGCCCTCGGCCGGGATCGCCGGAGAGGCGGCCGGCGGCGGTTGGCACCGCGGCACCCAGCCGGCGGTCGTCTCCGGCTCCGACGTCGGCGCTGGCGTGCGCTTCGGCGAAACCTCGCTCGACGGCAACCGGGTGGCGCTGACGGAGTACCCGTGCGCGAAGGCCGAAATCGCCGGCGAGTGGCGGGCGACCGCGATGCGGCCCTGCCCGCTGGAGGTCTCGGCCACGCAGTGGGTGGCCACCAACGCCTTCAGCGACGGCCCGCACACGCTGCTCAGCTGCGAGGCCGACTTCTCCGGCAACTTCGGCTGCGCCCCGTCGCGCACGATCCTGATCGACAACAACCCGCCTGCGCACCCGCGCGAAACGGCGATCGGCGGCGGGGACGGCTGGCGCCGAGTCGACGACTTCGACCTTTCCTGGGCCAATCCCGATCAGGGGCAGGGGAGCCCGATCGGCGGCGCCTCCTGGCAGATCACCGGACCCGGGACCTTCGACACCGGCGTGCACTTCGCCGCCGGGCACGACCGCACGACCCTCAGCGACCTGGCGCCGCCGGCCGCCGGGGCCTACTCGGTGCACCTGTGGCTGCGCGACGAGGCCGGCAACGAGGCGGCCCCCTCGGCGATCTCGCTGCCGCTGCGCTTCGACGACGTGCACCCGGGCATCGCCTTCGCCCGCTCCGAAGGCTCCGGGCTCCCGGACCGGATCGCCGCCGCGGTGACCGACGCCCACTCCGGGCCAGCTGTGGGGACGATCTACTACCGCCGCTCGGACTCCGACCGCTGGATCGAGCTGACGACCAAGCTGGCGGCGCAGGACGCGCCCGGGGCGGCTCTGCTCACCGCCCCGATGCCGGACGTCCCTCCCGGCACTTACCTCTTCCGCGCCGACGCGGCCGACGCGGCCGGCAACACGGCCTCGACCACGCTGCGATCCGACGGCACCGAGATGGCCGTGCGCAAGATCGCCCCCTCGGTCGCGCCCAGGGCGAAGACCCGCCTCTTCGCGCGGTTGCGGGGCGGCCACGGGCGCGGCGACGCGCTGACGGTGCCGTTCGCCGCCCCGGCCCTGCTCAGCGGCCGCCTCACCCGCGCCGACGGGGTTGGCATCGCCGGGCGGGAACTGCGCGTCGTCTCCCGTCCCTCGCGCGGTGCCGTCGCGCCGACCGGGGTCGAGGCGGTGCGCACCGGGGAGCGGGGCGGGTTCGAGCTGCGGCTCGGGCCGGGCCCCTCGCGCCGGGTCACCGTCTCCTTCCGCGGCGAAGACGGGCTTGAGCCGGCGATCCGGCCCGCGCTGGAGCTGCGGGTGCGCTCGGGGGTGTCCCTGCGGGCGGCCCCGCTTTCGCTGAGCACGGGGCAGACGCTGCGCCTCAGCGGCCGCGTCCGCGGTCGCGGCGCCCCGGTGCCGCGGCGCGGCAAGCTGGTCGCGATTCAGTACCTGGAGGCGGCGACCCACCACTGGCGCCCGGTGCTCGTCACCCGCACCGACCACAGCGGCCGCTTCCGCGCCCACTACCGGTTCCGCTACCTCAGCGGCGCGGCCTCGATCCGGCTGCGCGCCACCGCGCTGGCGGAGGAGCGCTGGCCGTATGCCCCCGGCTCCTCGCGGCCGGTCGCGGTCCGCGTCGAGGGTCGGTAGGGTGCGGGGCGATGTCGCAGGCCACCCTCCACACCGGCGCCGGGGCGATAGTGCTCGAGCTGCACGACTCCGACGCGCCCAAGACCGTCGAGAACTTCCGCAAGCTCGCCGGCGAGGGCTTCTACGACTCCCTCGTCTTCCACCGGGTCATCCCCGACTTCATGATCCAGGGCGGCTGCCCGGAAGGGACCGGCACCGGCGGCCCCGGCTACACCTTCGAGGATGAGTTCAACGACCACAAGGTCGTGCGCGGGGCGCTGGCGATGGCCAACGCCGGGCCGAACACCAACGGCTCGCAGTTCTTCATCGTCACCACCGGCGCGGCGCCCTGGCTCGACGGCAAGCACACCGTCTTCGGCACCGTCATCGACGGCATGGACGTCGTCGACGCGATCGAGTCGACTCAGACCGACGGCTCCGATCGCCCGCTGGAGCCGCAGACGATCGAGCGGGTCGAGCTCTCCGAGTAACTCAGCGGCCGGCGTCCTTCGCCAGCCGCGACCAGAACCTGACCCACTCGCGCTCGTGGCCGATCCCGGCTTCCAGCGAGAGTCGAGGCCCAGCCGGCGTGTCCGGTCCGAGCTGGTCCAGCAGCTCCTCGTACTCGGCCAGCTTGGCGCTGTGGGAGGGGAGCTGGGCCGCGGACAACGCCTGCGGGTCTGCGCCGAAGAAGACCTTCAGCAGGCCCGGGTCGCGCAGCTCGGTCAGCTCGCCGGTGGGCTCGGCCAGCCAGTCCGCCAACGTCCGCCGCCCGCTCGGGGTGACCCTGTAGTGCTTGCGCCGACGCCCGCCCTGCTCCCGCCTCTCGCTCAGGTAGCCCGCCTGGGCCAGCCGCTCGGGCTCGGTGTACAGCTGGGCATGGTGGATCGACCAGAAGTTGCCGAGCCCGGCGGCGACCGTCCGCTTCAGCTCATACGGCGTCGCCTCCCCGGCCGCGTGGAGCAGGCCGAGGACGATGTAGGAGGTGGAGGTGAGGCGGATCTCGTTCGGCGTCGGCACGGATACGGAACAGACCGTATCCCCTATGCGTCGGGGCTCCTGCCGCCGCGGCGGCGGAACGCCTCGCCGGGCCGCCAGAGGCTGACCAGCCCGGCGACCAGGGTGACGAGGAAGATCTGGCCGAACATCATCTCCAGCCCGGCGAGCATCCGGCCGGGCTGGCCGCCCGGCACCAGGTTGCCGTAGCCGGTGGTGGTCAGCGTCGTGTAGCTGAAGAAGAGGAAGTCGTTGCCCTGGGGATGCGGGACGCCTTCGAAGAACGCGCCGCCCTGGACCCTCTCGATCGTCCCGTAGAGGAAGGTGAAGAGGATGCCGAGGACGGTGTAGACGCTGATCGCGCCGAGGATCGTGCGGAAGCCGACTTCGACCGAGCTGACGACGCGGCGAAGGACGGCGGCCATCGCCACCGTCAGCAGGCCGATCTGGGTCACCGAGGCGAGGTTGAGCCAGGTGCGATCGTCGCTGGCGGCGGCGACCGCGGCCAGCAGCACGGTCAGCGCCGAGATCCAGACCGCGGCCCGGACCACTGCGGCCCGCGCGTGCGAGCTGGTCAGCGCGACGACCGAGGTCGCGCTCGTGGAGAGGGTCAGGATCAGCGCCGACCAACCGTGATTGGAGAGCAGCGAGGTAAGCACATAGGTGGTCAGCACCAGGAGGAAGACGAGCCCGAAGGCGTCGCTCACCCTCTCGGCGCGCTGAAGCCACAGCTCGCGCCTGCGGGCGCGGATGGCGGGCCGGTCCATCTCCGCTCGTTCGGCCGGGCCGCCTGGTTTCCTGCCTAGAGGCTTGATGTGGGTTCAACGCTCATCGCGAGGAACCCGGCCGTGGACAAGGAAAAGGGCCTCCAGCCCTATCCCCTCGTGATTGGAGCACGAGATGACAGCATCGCTGGAGACCCTTGTTGTCGCAGCCTACGTGTTCGCCCACGCGCTGCCGATTCCTCGCCCCGGACCCGAAGGCAAGATCACCGACCCCGAGCTGGTCGCCCTGGCGGTCGCTCAAGCGGCGATGGGCGAGTCCTCCGATCGCAAGTTCCTGGGCATGATCGGCTATCGCCTGCCCGGCTGGTTTGACCATCTGCCAGACCAAACGCAATACAACCGCCGCCTGCGCCGTCTCACCCCCTACATCGTCATGGTCCAGCTCGGCTTGGCCGAGCTGATCGCCGGCGGCGAGACCCGCCTGGCCGATGGCACGCTGATCGGCTGCGCCAACTACGCGGGCTGCGCTTCCCGCAGCCACTTCGCCGGCGAGGCCGGCTACGGCTACTGCCCCTCCAAGAGCCGCTTTTACTGGGGAATGCGGCTGGTGCTGGTGACCGACGAGATGGGCGTCCCGGTGGGCTATGACCTGGTGCAACCCGGGGAAGGCGAGCGCGAGCCGCTCTTCCGGCTCGCCCAGGCCCATCCCGGCACTGTGTTCTTTGCCGACAAGGGCTTTTGGGGAGCCGAGTACGAGCGCACGATCGAGCTCATCTCGGTCCAGCTCATCACCCCCGAGCGCCACCGGCTCGGCGAGCGCCCGCCCGCCGAGGTCGCCAAGGCGACGGTGCGCCTCGTCATCGAGTCGGTGTTCGCCAACCTAAAGGGCCAGATGCGACTCGAAGAGCACCTCGCCAAGACTCCCGGCGGCCTGCTCCAGCGAGTCGCCCAACGCCTGCTCGCCCTGACGCTCGGGATGTTCATCAACGTTCAGTTGGGGCGGCCGCTGCGGAGCCTCGTCGCCTATGACGGACGCTGAACCCACATCAAGCCTCTAGGAGGGTCGGTCGAGGCGGCCGAGCCGCTCCAGCGTCTCCTCGTCGCTGAGGTAGGCGCGGGCCTCGATCCTGCCGGAGTCCCCCAGGCGGGCCGTCATCGCCGAGGGCGAGACCACAACACCGTCGAGCAGGACCTCGGTGAGGAGGGCGAAGCCGTCGTCGAGCGCCCGCGCCTCACGCACCCGCACCTGGTGTTTGCTCTCGGAGGTTTCAAGCTCGGCCACCCACCGACGCATCCCGTCGTGTCCGCGGTAGTTGCGGCGATCCCCGACCAGCACGGTCGGATGGAACACGATCTCAGGGTCGCAGAGCGCGACGAGCCCCTCGGCGTCACGCCGGTTGAACGCCTCGACGAACCGCTCCCCGATCGCCTCGACCGAAACCACCCGAACCCGCATGATGCGAGTTTAGAGCGCAATGTCAGAGCTGTTCGGGAATCAGGGCGAAGCTGTTTTCCCCCGCCGCTTCGCTCAGCTCGCGGTCCCAGCAGGCGAAGGCGATCGTCTCGCCCTCGGCGAACGAGTTGCTGACGCTCAATCGCTGCTAACGACCCGGATATGGGAAGGCGGTCGGGGAAGCGCTTCGAGTTTCAGCTCGCCGCGTAGATCGTCCCGAAGCGATAGAAGCAGGTCGTCCATTAGGGCCTCTCCATTTTCGGCGAGAGCTTTGCCGATGACCACCGCCATTTCTGCCTGCTCTTTCGAGCCTAGAGGCTTGATGTGGGTTCAACGCTCATCGCGAGGAACCCGGCCGTGGACAAGGAAAAGGGCCTCCAGCCCTATCCCCTCGTGATTGGAGCACGAGATGACAGCATCGCTGGAGACCCTTGTTGTCGCAGCCTACGTGTTCGCCCACGCGCTGCCGATTCCTCGCCCCGGACCCGAAGGCAAGATCACCGACCCCGAGCTGGTCGCCCTGGCGGTCGCTCAAGCGGCGATGGGCGAGTCCTCCGATCGCAAGTTCCTGGGCATGATCGGCTATCGCCTGCCCGGCTGGTTTGACCATCTGCCAGACCAAACGCAATACAACCGCCGCCTGCGCCGTCTCACCCCCTACATCGTCATGGTCCAGCTCGGCTTGGCCGAGCTGATCGCCGGCGGCGAGACCCGCCTGGCCGATGGCACGCTGATCGGCTGCGCCAACTACGCGGGCTGCGCTTCCCGCAGCCACTTCGCCGGCGAGGCCGGCTACGGCTACTGCCCCTCCAAGAGCCGCTTTTACTGGGGAATGCGGCTGGTGCTGGTGACCGACGAGATGGGCGTCCCGGTGGGCTATGACCTGGTGCAACCCGGGGAAGGCGAGCGCGAGCCGCTCTTCCGGCTCGCCCAGGCCCATCCCGGCACTGTGTTCTTTGCCGACAAGGGCTTTTGGGGAGCCGAGTACGAGCGCACGATCGAGCTCATCTCGGTCCAGCTCATCACCCCCGAGCGCCACCGGCTCGGCGAGCGCCCGCCCGCCGAGGTCGCCAAGGCGACGGTGCGCCTCGTCATCGAGTCGGTGTTCGCCAACCTAAAGGGCCAGATGCGACTCGAAGAGCACCTCGCCAAGACTCCCGGCGGCCTGCTCCAGCGAGTCGCCCAACGCCTGCTCGCCCTGACGCTCGGGATGTTCATCAACGTTCAGTTGGGGCGGCCGCTGCGGAGCCTCGTCGCCTATGACGGACGCTGAACCCACATCAAGCCTCTAGGAGTTGAATATCCGCAAGTCCCTGCTCGAATGTCCGGACGTGCGCCGAACCCGGATCAAGGTCGCGATGAGAGGTGTCGGCCACGGCGCGGTAGGCACTCAGCAGGTACTGGACCCGTAGGTCGTTCCGGCGGTTCGTTTGGTCTCGACGAGAAGTGAGGCGATGCGCCAGAACCGCAGCAATTGCCGCCGCACAAATGCCGCCGACAATCGTGAGAGCGAGGGTCATGGCGAAGCAATCTCGCGCTGAGAGGGAGGGCCGAAGAGCAGCACCTCAAGGTCGCGCTCATCCAGTGGCTGGTGTCCAAGCTCCTTGCGAGCTTGCTGGATTGCAGCGATCAACCGACGCCGGCCCTCCGGCGTGACCGTCGTTGCCTCCTCCTGATGGTGGCGAAACGCTTGCACAACCTCGGGTGAGCCTTGGAGTGCGACCCTGGCTAGAGCCGATCCGTATTGAGCCTGCGCGTTCGGGACACCCTGTGCCACGCCAGCCACTGCGTCAACCAGATCGTTGACGGCCTCAATGAGCAGCCGCTCGGTCGCTGCCCGCTTCTCATTCCGGCGTGCCAGCCACGCACCGAGAGCTACCCCGGCAACGCCAGCGACAAGTGCAGCGACAACCTCCATCGTCGGCCACGATCCCACTACGACCGGCTAGAACATCGCTCAGAGGTATCAATCGCATCATATGCCAGTTATTCAGCTATTCCTTTTGCTACAGTCCGGGCTACATGGCCTTCGAGACCTTCCAGAAGAACCGCATGCCTTCCAAGGGGGAACCTGCGGTTACCATTCAGAAGCGCGGCTCTCTGTCCCTGAATAACGCCGCCTTTGAGGCCCTCGGTTCGCCCTCGTTCGTGGAGTTGCTTTACGACCGCGACGAGCGACTTATCGGCATACGCACGTCGGACGAGGATACGTCCCACGCGTATGCCGTTCGCGGCACCGGCATAAACCAGGCTACGCGCGTCGTATCAGGTAAAGCCTTTTTGGCTTACTACGAGATTCCCCGCGATGTTGCCCGCCGATGGATTGCCGAGGAGCGCGACGGGATGCTGGTAATCGACCTTAAGCAGCCGGGTACCAAAGTCTCCGGCCACAGCAGCCGCGCCCATTCAGGGGGCGGCTAAAGAACTTCCTGGGGGTGCTCCCTCGCGCCGTAATGCGAGGGCTTCTACCTCATCCCCGGAAGGGTCGAGGGGCGGAGTGGGTAGCTCCGTCCCTCTTCCTCATGCCAATTTACCCAACGCGGCTTGAATCCCTGCACCAGCTAGCGAGTTGCATCAATAGCGCCACTCAAGACCTCAGACCTTCAGCGGCTGACTTTTCGCTTCGGCGCAGAGCCGCCCTTTGCCAAGCTGTTTGCGTACGACCTTCGCCCAGAAGTGCGCTTTGCCACTGCGGATGCCTTCGGTTGGACCTGACCCGCTTTCGTGGACACTTTGATCCACCCCCGTCTCGACGGAGTCCCGTTTCTAGAGTCCTTCGGCACCAAGGAGGATTCAGATGCCCCACCGCTACCCAGCAGAAGTTCGTTTTCAGGTGATCGAGCTAGCTCGATCAGGCACCAAAGTCGCCCAGCTCGCCGAGACCTTCGGCATGAGCGACGCCACCATCTACAACTGGCTCAAGCAGGAGAGGGTCGACCGCGGTGAGGTTCCCGGGCTGAGCACCGAGGAGGCCCTCGATCTCGCCGCCGCCAAGCGCAGGATCAAGCAGTTGGAAACCGAGCTGGCCGTCTCGCGGAAGGTAAACGAGGTCTTTCTCGAGGGGGACCTCCCCAAAAGGCTCTTCCCGGTGATCGAGTCCCTGATCGGGCAGGGGATCAACGTCCGCCACGCCTGTCGCGTGCTCGGGGTCTCGGAGTCGGGCTACTACGACTGGAAGGATCGGCCGGCTGCGCCACGGACCCTGCGGCGGATTTGGCTGGCCGGAGAGATCGCCGACGTCCACGAGGCCTCCGCCGGCACCTACGGCTACCAGCGGGTGAGCGCCGAGCTGCGCCACGGCCGCGACATCGTCGTCGGCCACAACACGGTCGGGGCGATCATGCGAGAGATCGGGCTCAAGGGCCTGCCGACGCGCCGTCTGCCCAAGGGCGCACGACTGGCGCAGGTCACCTCCCTGGACCTCGTCCGGCGTGAGTTCGGTCGTGAGGGGCCCCAATCAGCTGTGGATGACCGACATCACCGAGCACCCGACAAGGGAGGGCAAGATCTACTGCTGCGTCGTCCTCGACGCCTTCTCTCGGCGCGTCGTCGGCTGGTCGGTCGAAAGCACCCAGACCACGGTCTTGGTCACCAACGCGCTGGGGATGGCCACCAACCGCCGCGACCGCGCCGACGGCCTGGTGATCCACTCCGACCGGGGCGTCCAATTCACCTCCTGGGCCTTCAGTCACAAGGTCCGCGACGCCGGTATCGCCCCGTCGATGGGAGCCGTCGGCAGCGCTTACGACAATGCGATGGTCGAGTCCTTCTGGGGGCGAATGCAGGTCGAGCTCTTCAACCGCAAACGCTGGAAGACCAGGATCGAGCTCGCCACTGCCATCCACGACTACATCGAGCTCTTCCACAACACCCGGCGTCGTCACTCGGCGCTCGGGATGCTCAGCCCCACCGAATACGAGGATCTACACAACACGACCCGGGAAGCCGCCTGACTCCAGAACCGCGACTCCGTTTTATCGGGGGTAGATCACTTTCACGATCACGTCAACACGATGGAGTTCCACGGCCACGAGGGAATCCAGAAGTCGGTCTCCCTCTATCGCCGGCTCTTTGCCGATCTGAGCTTCGCGGTCGATGAACAGGTCACCGAGGGAGACCGGGTTGCGTCACGCTGGACGCTTCGCGGCACCAACAGAGGGCGAGCGATAGAGCTGAGTGGAATCACGATCAGCCGCCTTGAGGACGGCAAGATCGTCGAGGACTGGGGATCGACCGACAGCATCGAGCTTCTGCGCCAGCTCGGCGTCTGGCGCTCTCTGCTGATGTTCGTCACTGAGTGGCGGGTGCTGCTCGAACTTGCGCGCGCTTAGCGCCGAGCACTCGCAACCTCGCGCCCTGCTTAGAACGTCAGCGTCCTGTCGGCCCACAACGTCCAGTCACTCAGCTCCTCTAGCGTCGAGCGTCGAGCGCCATCGACCAGCGCCGCCTCCTCGATGCCACGCGCGTCCATGCAGCTCCCGCAACAGCCTCCCGACGCGCGGTGCAGCAAGTCAGTGAACATGCGGTCGAGGTGGTAGTGCCCTTCGGGCAGTCGCTGGCCCGCGACGGCGCAGGCAACCGCGTCGCCGAACAGGAAGACGCGCAGCTCGACCTCGTCACGCTTGCTCAACGCGGTGGCGAGGCGCAAAGCGTTGTAGGGGCGCTCGCTGCCGTAGGGCTGATCGTTGACGATCACGAGGACATTCATTGCTGGCCCGTGTCGGCGACCGGAGTCACGCTTATCGAGGGAGTGCTTTCAGGAGGCTGCCCGGAGGCCGCGGGCCTCGCCGGCATGTCGCCCAGCACCCAAAGGCCCGAGGCGGCGGTCAGCCCGGCGACGAGCGCGATCGCGCCGCCGTAGCCGAGCGCGTCGGAGGTGACGCCAGCGATCAGCGCGTCGAGCGCATAGCCCATGTCTCGCCAGAAGCGGTAGACGCCGACGACCGGCGCGCGGGCTACGGGGGAAACCGCGTCAGACATCGCCGCGATCAGCGTTGGATAGACGAGCGCGGTCCCGAGGCCGAGTAAGACGGCGGCCGCGAGGGCAAGCCCGAAGGCGCCGCCACTGAGCGCAAGCAGGGCGAGCGCCGCCGCCTGGACGAGCATCCCGGCGACGATCAACGGCTTTCGCCCGACGCTGTCAGACCAGTGGCCGGCGCCGATCTGCGCGACGCTCCACACACCCGGATAGACGGCGGCGACAACGCCAATCTGTCCGATCCCGGCGCCGTGGGCGGCGAGGAACAGCGGCACCAGTCCCCAGGCGAGGCCGTCGTTGAGGTTGTTGACGAGGCCGGCCTGCGAACAGGAGCGCAGCGCCGGCACCCGGTAGCTGGCCTGCGCGAAGGCCCGCCGCAGTCGTGGCGGCTCCCCGTCGGCGTCGGGATGGTGGCTTGCCTGCTCAAGCGCGACGTGCTTTCCGGTGTCGCGGACGAACAGCACCGAGAGCAGGAACGCGATCACGGCGATCGCCGCCCCGGCGGCGACGAGCACGTCACGAGCGGCGAACTCCGCCGCGAGCCACCCGCTCAGCCCGGCGGCGAGGGCGACACCGCCGTAGCCAGCGGCCTCGTTCAACCCGAGCGCCAGCCCGCGACGGCGAGGACCGACGAGGTCGATCTTCATCAGGACCGTCATCGACCAGGCGAGGCCCTGGTTGATGCCGAGCAGTGCGTTGGCGGCCACGATCCAGCCCCAGCTCGGCGCAACTGCGATCAGCAGCGGCACGGGCAGCGCCACCGCCCAGCCGGCGATCAAGAGCCGTCGCCGACCGACCCGCTGCGCCAGCGCGCCGGCACCGAGATTGGTCAGCGCCTTGACCAGCCCGAAGGCGACGATGAATGAGAGCACTGCGGCGTTGGAGCCGAGGCCGAAGTCGTCACGCCCAATCAACGGCAGGGTTGAGCGCTCAAGGCCGACCATCGCCCCAACGAAGGCGTTGATCGCGACAAGTAACGAGAACTGCGGCAGGTTCTCGCGCAGCCCTAGGCGAACTTGCGATCCGCTCACGACACTTCGGCCAGCGGTTGACCGCTGCGGTTGGCGGCAACGATCTCGGCCTGCCGCTCGGGTCGCGGCGGCATCTCACGCATCAGCGCCTGTGCGAATGCCTCCTCGGAATCGAGTTGGAGGGCGGGGTTGTGCCGGCGCTCGAAGCCAACCGTGGAGATCGGGTTTGCAGAGAGGCCACGCCCGCAGACCGAGCCGGAGTAGTGAGAGGGATAGAGCACCAGGTGATCGGGCAATGCCAGCAACCGCTCGGTCAGCGAGCGGTAAAGGTCACGCGCTATCTCCTCGACGCTGTGCTCGCCGTGGGCGTGCAGGTCCGGTCGCCCCGCGTCGCCGATCAAGAGGGCGTCGCCCGTCAGCACAAGCCAAGGCTCCGCGGTGCGGCTGTGGTCGGTCACCAGGTAGGCGTGGTGGGCCGGCGTGTGGCCGGGAGTGGCAATCGCCTCCAGCGTGGTATTGCCCAACTCCACGACCTCACGGTCGCGTAGCGGGTGGTGATCGAACTCGACGCCTGCGCCCTCTGGCAGGTAGGCGGTCGCGCCAGTCCGCGCCACCAGCTCGGGGAGTCCCGAGACGTCTCGAAGACCGCCACGATCGGCATCCCCTGCCCCTCGGCCAGGGCGATGTAGTCATCGACCAAATCGACGTGGGGATCTACGACCGCGAACTTGCTGCGGCTCTTGCAGCCGAGCAGGTAGGAGGCGCAGGCGGTCTTGTCGTTCAGGAGCTGGCGGAAATACACGGGCAAGCCTCCAGGGGATCGAGTTGGATCGACGGCCTTGACAAGTTATCAAGTGATCTATTGAATAACAACGATGGAAACCACCCGCACCGAGAAGGACGCGGTCTTCGAGGCAATTGCGGTCATGGGCAAGGCGTTTGCCAGCCCCCGTCGCCTTGAGCTGTTGGAGCTGCTGGCGCAGGCGCCGCGCTCCGTTGATGACCTGGCCCAGGCGAGTGGCCAGTCGAGCGCCAACGCTTCACAGCACTTGCAGGTGCTGCACTCGGCCGGGTTGGTAACGCGCCGACGCGAGGGGACGAGCACGCACTACTCATTGGCCGGGGAGCAGGCGCTGGGGGTGTGGCTGGCGCTGCGCGACGCCTCAGTCGCACAGCTCGCCGAGGTCGAGCGAGCCGCACGAGCCTATCTCGGTAGCGAGGTCGAGGAGATCGGACGGGACGAGCTGGTGGCGCGACTGCGCCGGGGACAGGCGATCCTCATAGACGTTCGTCCCCCGGAGGAGTTTGCCGCCGGGCATATCGAGGGTGCGCGCTCGATCCCACTCGATGAGCTTGAGGAGCGCTTGGCGGAACTGCCCACCGACCGCGAGGTAGTCGCCTACTGCCGAGGGCCGTTCTGCGCCTTCGCCCACGAGGCGGTCAGGCAACTACAGGCAGCCGGGCATGAGGCGCGGCGGCTCGGTGAGGGCTGGCCGGAATGGCAGCTCGCGGAGGCGGGCGCCGCGTGGGACCAGGCGGCATAACCGACGACGAGGATCGTCTACCGCCGGCGCTCCGTTCACGGAAGTGCCCCCCTTGATTGCCCACTTGCTGTGGTGAGTGAAGTCGGTCTCGCTCAGGCGACAGCCGGGGCCAAGCGCTCAAGTGCATGCCGCCCGATGTCCGCTCGGACTGGCGGCATGTCTGGAGCGGGCGGAGCTTCCTTGCGCCGGTAGGAAACCTGGACGGTGATCCGTCTAAGAACCTCATTGCGCAGTCGGCCTAATCGTCCCAGCGGGACCGGCTCGATCAGCATCTCAAGGTCGTTCGTTCCGACGATGACCGTGGGTCGTCCTTCGTGGAGATAGCGCCAGAGGATGCGGTCGGTCTGGGGGGTCTGCTGCCAGGCGATGAAGGCGACTCCATGCGGGTAGTCGGGATCGTCGTCGCTGGTGGCAGCGTCGATGAAAGCCGATAGAGCGGCGTTCTCAGCTGGTGTTGGCATCGCGGAGACCGGCTCGGGCCTTCGAGCGTCTATCTCACGCGGCGACGTGCTCGCCCGCTGGCACGTAGTGCTCTAGCTCGGCGCCGTGGCCAAGGGCAAAGGGAACGCCCTCTTCTGCGAGCTTGACGACCTCGGCGTAGCTGTCCCCAGCGGCAGACCAGCCGCCGACATCGGGGGACTCGGCCCACCAGCCGTCGGCCTCGTGGTGATAGATGACGCGAATGGTTTCCATGCTTTCCACTTCAGAGTAGCTTCCGAGCCTCGTCTTCAGCAAGGCCCACGTCCCTGACGAGGATCTTGCGCACCAGGCCGGAGGGCACGGTTGCGTTGTCGTGGAAGGCGAAGGTCAGGGCAGGTCGGCCAGGCGCCTCCATGCGTCGATGGGACCCTGCCTGGCGGGCTACGCGGTAGTCGAGCGGCCTGCGTTCCAAGACCGCCAGCAGGCGCTTCGCTTTCATCGAGGGGAATTGACTCATCGTCGGCGACCCTATACATCCGCCTCGGTCCTCGACCCGGACGCGCCGTGGCACCCTCGTGGCACCCTCTGCCACCAAAACAACCGGAAACAACCGGACGCAACCGGAGTCCGATACGGCCTAAGCACAGCTCCGCAAGCCGCTCTGATAAGCCAGATTTGACGCTGTAAGCGGAGGGGGTGGGATTCGAACCCACGAGACGCCCTAAGACGCCTAACGGCTTTCAAGGCCGCCGCATTCAACCGCTCTGCCACCCCTCCGGGGTGCGGACAATGCGGGATGGTAAAGGCCGCGGGCGGCGCTCAGGGTCCCTTGTACTGATTGGATGCAGCGATGCGTGACATGCGCAGGTTGCTCCTGCTCACCTCGGCGATGATCTTCTTCGACGTCGCCTTCTTCGCGGCCATCGCGCCGCTGCTGCCGGGGTACGTCGACGACCTCGGCCTGAGCAAGGCGCAGGCGGGGATCCTCACCGCCTCCTACGCCGCCGGCACGCTGATCGGCTCGCTGCCGGCCGGCTTCGTCGCCAGCCGGGTGGGGCCGCGGCGCAGCGTCATCTGCGGGCTGCTGCTGCTCGGCGTCGCCAGCCTCGTCTTCGGCTTCGTCGACCAAATCGGGCTGCTCGACGCGGCCCGCTTCACCCAGGGGATCGCCGGGGCGCTGATCTGGTCGGGGGCGCTGACCTGGCTGATCACCGCCGCTCCCGAGGAGCGGCGCGGCTCGGTGATCGGGACGGCGCTGGGCACCGCCGTCGCCGGCGCGCTGCTGGGGCCGGCGCTGGGGGCGATCGCGGCCTCGGTCGGCACCGAGCCGGTCTTCGGCTCGGTGCTCGTCATCACCGCCCTCCTCGCCCTCGCCGCGTCCCGCCTGCCGGAGGCCCAGGCGCCCGAGCAACAGAGCCTGCGCGAGGTGGCGGCGACGATGGTCAGCAGGCCGATCCTCGACGCGACCGCCTTCGTCGCCGTCGCCCTCGGTGATGTTCGGCGCGATCGAGGTGCTGGTGCCGCTGCGGATCGACGCCCTCGGCGGCGGCCACGGGGTGATCGCCGGCGGCTTCATCGCCGGCGCGGCCCTGGAGGCGGTGCTGGCGCCGCTCGCCGGCCGCTACTCGGACCGGGTCGGGCGCAGGATGCCCGTACGTGGTCGGGCTGACGATCTGCGCGGTGGCGATGGTCGCCATCGCCCTGGCGCAGACGCTCGGCGGCGTGCTGGCGGCGCTGATCATCACCTCGCTCGGGGCCGGCCTCTGCTTCGCCCCGGCGCTGACCCTGCTCTCCGACATCGCCGAGTCCAGCAGGCCTGCACCAGGGCTTCGCCGCCGGGCTCTCGAACATGGCCTGGGCCTCGGGACAGGTCGTCGGCGGGATCGGCGGCGGCGTCGCCGCCAGCCTCACCGGCAACGCCCTGCCGAGCTTCGCTGATCGCCGGGCTGCTCCTGCTCACCGTCGTCTACGCGTTTCGCTCGCTGGCGCCGCCGGTGCTGACCCAGCCGGCGGGCTAGGCTCCTCGGGGATGGCGGCGAGGCGGCGGAGCGGAGGCTCGGGCGGCTGGATCAACTGGGCCGGGGACCAGGCCTGCCGGCCGGCGGAGGTCGTGCGGCCGGGCAGCCGCGACGAGCTGGCCGAGGCGGTCGCGACGGCCGCCGCGGCGCGGGCGCAAGGTCAGCGTCGCCGGCTCCGGGCACTCCTTCACCGAGGCGGCGCTGACCGACGGCACGATGATCCGGGTCGAGGCGCTGAGCGGGGTGATCGACGCCGACCGCGAGCTCCGGCCTGGTCCGGGTCGGCGGCGGCACCGTGCTCGCCGACCTCAACGAGGAGCTGGCCCGGCTCGGGCTGGCGATGGAGAACCTCGGCGACATCGACCGCCAGACGATCGCCGGGGCGATCTCGACCGGGACCCACGGCACCGGCGCGAGGCTGCGCAACATCTCCGCCCAGGTCGAGGCGGTCGAGCTGGTCCTCGCCGACGGCAGCGTGCGCGAGCTGAGCGCCGCCGAGCCGGAGCTGCTGCGGGCGGCGCGGGTCGGGGTCGGCGCGCTCGGCGCGATCTCGGCGGTGACGCTGCGCTGCGTCCCGGCCTTCACCCTGCGAGCGCGTCGACACGCCCGCGCCCGCGCGAGGAGGTCCTCGACTCCTTCCAGGAGCGCGCCGACGCCAACGACCACTTCGAGCTCTTCACCTTCCCCTACGCCGACACCGCCCTGGTGCTGGAGCGCAACCGCACCGACGAGCCGCCGCGCCCGCGCGGGCGGCTCGCCGCCTACCTCAACGACGTCGTGCTGGAGAACTGGGCGCTGGAGGCGCTCTCGGCCACCGGCAAGGCGCTTCCCGCGCGCGATCCCCGCGCTCTCGCGCCTCGCCGGCCGGCTCGCCTCCGGCAGCCGCACGGTCGACCGCAGCGACCGCGTCTTCGCCAACGAGCGCCGCGTCCGCTTCACCGAGATGGAGTACGCGCTGCCGCGCGAGCACGGGCCCGAGGCGGCGCGGCGGGTGATCGAGTGGGTGCGCGCCAACCGCTACCCGGTCTTCTTCCCGATCGAGATGCGGGTCGCCGCCGGCGACGACGCCTCGCTCAGCCCCTCGCACGAGCGCGACACCGCCTACATCGCCGTCCACCAGTACCGCGGGATGGAGTGGCGCCCCTACTTCGAGGCGGTCGAGGAGATCATGGACTCCTACGGCGGCCGCCCCCACTGGGGCAAGCGCCACTTCCAGACCGCCGCGACCCTGGCGCCGCGCTACCCGGCGCTGGGCGGAGTTCCAGGCGCGCCCGCGACGAGCTCGACCCCGGCCGCGCCTTCACCAACGAGTACGCGGCGAGCGCGTCCTCGGCCCCTGACCCCCTAGAGGAACGTCCTGCCCTCGCCGCGGTAGGTGGGGACGACGTCGACGATCTCGTCGCCTTCGACCAGGTGGAGGGAGTCGAAGCGCTCGCAGAGCTCGCCCGCCTTGGCGTGGCGGAGGTAGACGCGGTCGCCGATCCGCAGGCCGGCGGCCGCCTCGCCGAGCAGCGGCGTCTGCACCTCGCCGGCGCCCTCCTCGGGGTCGAGGCGCAGGCCCGGCGGCAGCCAGGGGAGCGGGCAGGCGGCCGCGTCGCCGGCTGCCGGAGGCGAGGTAGCCGCCGCCGAGCGCGGTCGCGACGCCGCGGCGCGGGCTTGCGGACGATCGGCAGCGCGAAGCCGGCGGCCGGGGTGAGGCTGAAGCGGCTGTAGTGGTCGAAGAGGGCGGGGGCGTAGAAGCCGGAGCCGGCGGTGACCTCGGTCACCGCCTCCTCGGCCGCGGTCAGCTCGAGGCTGCCGGTGCCGCCGCCGTTGACGATCTCCAGCTCGGCGAACTCGCCCAGCGCGGCGACGATCGCGCCGCGCCGCTCGGCCAGCTCGGCGGCCGAGCGGCGCTGCATGAAGCGGATCGCCGCGCCGCGCAGGCGCTGCCCCGGCGGCCGGTCGCCGACCCCGGCGATCTGCCCCTCGTAGGCCATCAGCGCGACCAGCTCGATCTGCGGCCGGCGCTCGATCTCCCGCGCCAGCGCGACGCGCCTGCTCGACCGTGTGGACAGGCGAGCGCTTGGCGCCGACCTTGATCCGGCCCGCTCAGCGCCCACCAGCCGGCGTCGACGTCGATGCAGACGCGGACCGGCGCCGCCCCGGCGCCGAGCACCGACTCGATCGCGTCGAGGTGCTCGGCGCAGTCGACCATCACGACCGGCGCTCCGCCCGGGTTGGCGACCGAGCGCAGCGCCAGCTCGCCGAGGGCGCCGCGGTCGGCGGTCGGGTAGGCGAGCAGCAGGTCCTCGAAGCCCTGCTCGGCGAGCCACAGGGTCTCGGGCAGGGTGTAGGTCATCAGCCCGGCGAAGCGCTCGTCGCGGCGCAGGATCCCCTCCAGCAGCGCCCGGCAGCGGATCGACTTGGTGGCGACGCGGATCGGCTTGCCGCCGGCCCGGCCCAGCATCTCCGCCGCGTTCGCCCACATCGCGTCGAGGTCGACGAAGGCGAAGGGCGCCTCGACCTCGGCGAAGATCTCCTCGTAGCGATCGTGGGACTGCCGTGGCGGGGTCGACACCGGCACGAGCCTATCCCCGCCGCGCCCGGTTACTTCCTACAATCGGACGCCGCCCGGAGAGGTGGCCGAGTGGCTGAAGGCACTCGCCTGCTAAGCGAGTAGGGGGCGCAAGCTCTCTCGAGGGTTCGAATCCCTCCCTCTCCGCTCGGGTGAGCAACAGAGGCCTGAACCTGGTCGGAGCCCTCGCGGTCGTGGTCGCGCTGGCTTCGGCGGCCGCGCTCGCGCTGGCGATCCTCTCCCCCGGTGGCGACTCCGCCGCGCCGGCGAGGACGATTGTGGTCAGGGTGCCCGAGGGCCGCCCACGGGCGCCGAGCGGTGGCGCGGCGCCCGCGGCGCCCGCGCATCCCGGCCCGGTCCCCGCCCTGGCCGAGAAGCCCGCCCGCGGGCCCGCCTTCGCCATCGTCCGGCCGCGGCCAGGAGCCCGGGTGGCGCTGTGGAGGGAGCCGGGGCGCGGGTTCGTGGAGATGCTCGGGCAGCGGACCGAATTCGACTCGGCGGTGGTGCTCTCGGTGGTCAGGGCGCGCAAGCGCTGGCTCGGCGTCGCCAGCCCGAAGCTGCCGAACGGGCGGCTGGGCTGGATCGAGCGCGACCCGGACCGGGTCCAGGTCTACTGGACCAAGTACTCGCTGCACGTCGACCTCTCCGCCCCGCGGCTGGCGCTGCGCTACGGCGGCCGGACCGTCGCCGACTTCCTGGTCACGGTCGGTGCCCCCGGCTCGCGGACGCCGACCGGCCGCTACGGCATCACCGACGCCCTGCGCTTCCGCGAAAGCCCGTACTACGGCTGCTGCGCGCTCGCCCTCAGCGGTCGCCAGACCCACCTGCCGGCGGGCTGGATCGGCGGCGACCGGCTGGCGATCCACGGCACCCCCGGCCCCGTCGGCGGCGCCGAATCCCACGGCTGCATCCGCGCCACCGACGCGACCATGCGGCTGCTCTTTCGCCGGATCCCGCTGGGCACGCCGGTCTTCGTCAGCGGGTGACCGCGGCCGCCCTCTACAGTCCGCCGTGGACGCGAATTCCAGAGCGGGGGCGGGCGCTCATCTCGGGCGCCGGACCAAGATCGTCGCCACGGTCGGGCCGGCGAGCTGGGAGCGAGCCGGTGCTCGAGCAGCTGGTCGAGGCCGGCGCCGACGTCTTCCGGCTCAACTTCTCCCACGCCGGCCCCGAGCGCCAGGCGCGGACGATCGAGTCGATTCGCGCCGCCGCCGAGCGGGTCGGGCGCGAGGTCGCGGTGCTCGGCGACCTGCCCGGGCCGAAGCTGCGGATCGGCGAGCTGCGCGGCGACCTCGCCGAGCTGGAGACGGGGATGCACGTCACCCTCACCCCGCGCGAGGTCGAGGGCGACAGCGAGACGATCCCGGTCGCCTGGCCCGGCGTCACGGCGCTGCGCGAGGACCAACTCGTCTACCTCGCCGACGGCGCGATCCGCCTGCGCGTGCGCGATCCCGACGACGGCGAGGTCGAGTGCGAGGTCGAGGTGGGGGGGACGCTGTCCTCCCACAAGGGCATGAACGTGCCGGGCGCGACGGCGCTGCCGGCGGCCACCGACGGCGACCTCGGCTGGGTCGAGTTCGCGGTCAGCCACGGCGTCGACATGCTCGCCGTCTCCTTCGTCTCCAGCGCCGCGGACCTCGCCCCGGTCGCCGCGCGGCTGAGCGAGCTGGACTCCGACATCCCGCTGATCGCCAAGATCGAGAAGCAGGAGGCGGCGGCCAACGCGGAGGAGATCGTGCGGGCGGCGACCGGCGGGATCATGGTCGCCCGCGGCGACCTCGGGATCGAGCTGCCGCTGGAGCAGGTCCCGGTCGAGCAGAAGCGGCTGATCAGCGCCGCCGGCAGGTTCTCCAAGCCCTCGATCACGGCGACCCAGATGCTGGCCTCGATGGTGACCGCGCGCCGCCCGACCCGGGCCGAGGTGACCGACGTCGCCAACGCGATCTACGACGGCACCGACGCGATCATGCTCTCCGAGGAGACCGCGGTCGGCCAGCACCCGGTCGAGGCGGTGCGGGTGATGGACCAGGATCGCGCGCGCCACCGAGCCCGACCTCAGCTACGGCGAGTGGCTGTTCACGCGGACCGACCAGGCGACCCAGGACGTCGCCGACTCGGTCGCCCAGAGCGCCGTCGGCGCCGTCTACCGGCTCGGGCTGAAGGCGCTGGTTGTGCCGACGACGAGCGGGCGCACCGCCCGTCTGGTCTCCGCCCACCGGCCCAACGTGCCGGTGCTGGCGATCTCGCCGCGGATCGAGACCGTGCGCCGCCTCAGCCTTCTCTTCGGCGTGACGGCGGCGTTGAGCGACCACGAGACCGAGGTGCGCGGCCTGCTGGACGACTGCGCGGTGCTCGCCGCGCGCCACGGCATCGCCGAGTCCGGCGAGCTGATCGCGATCACCGCCGGCCTGCCGGAGCAGGAGCTGGGGACCAACCTGTTCGAGGTCCACCGTGTCCCCTGAGCCCGGCGCGGCGGTGCGGCTGGAGCGCGAGGAGGGCGGCCTGGCGGTGCTGACCCTCGACAGCCCGCCGCTCAACCTCTTCGACCAGGCGATGATCGAAGGCCTGCTCGCGACGGTCGGCGAGCTTGCCGGCGAGCCGCCCCGGGCGCTGCTGATCCGCGCCGAGGGTCGCGCCGTCTCCGGCGGCGTCGACGTCCACACCTTCGACGGCCTCTCCCCGCGGCAGGCGAGCGGTCTGTGGGAGGAGCTGCTGGGGATGATCGACCAGCTGGAGCGGCTGCCGGCGCCGATCGTCTTCGCCGCCCACGCCCTGACGCTGACCGCCGCCTTCGAGATCGCCCTCGCCTGCGACCTGATCGTCGCCGCGCCGGAGGCGAGGTTCGGCTTGGTCGAGATAGTCGTCGGGCTGACCCCGTCGATGGGCGGCACCCAGCGTCTCGCAGAGCGCGCCGGCAGCGGCCGCGCCCGTCAGTTCGTGATGAGCGGCGGCCTCTTCGACGCCGCCGAGATGGAGCGCTGGGGCGTCGTCAACTCGATCTTCGAGGCGAATGAGTTCGACGAGCGCGCCCGTGCCCTCGCCGCCGAGCTGGCCGCCGGTCCGACCCGCGCCCACGCGATGACCAAGCACATCCTGCGCCGCTTCCGCGAAGGCGGCATCCCGGCCGCGGACGAGGCGGTCCGCAAAGACGCTGGCGAGCTGTTCGCGACCGAGGATCTCCAGAACGCGGTCCGCACCTTCCTCCAGCAGGGGCCGGGACACGCGAAGTTCGAGGGCCGGTGAGCCCGGTGGGCCGCGAGGACGCCGCGTTACCCGATCTAGAACGCTAAGTACTCAAATATCCGTTGAGCGGCGGATTTGCCGGCATACCCTGCGCCGCACGTGTCGGCCGTCCTCGCAATTCTCACGCTCGCGATGCTCCCCGCCGGGGGTGGTGGAAACGCGGTCGAGCCGCATCTGGTGACGCCGCAGGTCGTGACGCCGCGGGTGGTCGCGCCGCACGTCGTCGAGGCGCCGCCGGCTCCCAGTGCGCCGTTGGGCAGCCCGCCCGCCGACAACCCGCCCGCGGAAGCCAGATCTGCTCCGGCCCAGCCCGCGTCCGGCTCGGGCGGGAGCACCGACTCGTTCCTGATCCCGGTCTGCAACGTCGAAAACCCCTGTACGCAGGAACAGCGGGAAATCTGGGAAATGGCACAGCGCCATCGCATGGAAGAAGAAGAAGAACGATGGGGGATCTACGGAGGGCGGACCAGGAGGCAGGTGGAAGCAGAAATGGCCCTGTTGGAAGAAGAACTGCGAATCCGGGCCCAGATCAGGCAGTTCGCGGGCCAGCTGGTCTGCCCGCTCTACGACAGGGCCCTGGACGGGGTTGCCACCGTGGACGAGGCCCTTGCTGCCATCAACGAAGCCCTTGCGGCGGCGGGACAGCCCAACGAATTCCTCCAGGCCCTGGAGAGCAAGCTCGCCACCATGGTCGTGGAGCGCAACTGCTTCACCACCCGCGAGCCCTGAATCGCGCGACCCGAGCCTGAGCTAGGATCGCCATCTGCGATTCTCAGCGAAACCCGCCCATCGCAGGCCAAGCGCCCGTAGCTCAGTTGGATAGAGCGTCGGTCTACGAAACCGAAGGTCACAGGTTCGAATCCTGTCGGGCGCGTTCGGTGAATCCCGCTTGGGAAGCGGGTTTGCGGGGTTTTCGGACATTCCGCTGGAGCGCGAAAACGGCACTGGGGCAACGCCTGGGGCAACGTGAGGTCTGAGAGAGCTTCGGCGGAAGGCCTTGAGACGGCCGTCCCGTCCACCTACGTTCGGCCGCGACAAGCTCAAATAACGGCCCCGGCGGCGCAGGAACGCCCCGGGGCCTGGCACCGAAGAACCATCCTTCGATGCGCGGCCGATTCTCCCAGAGCGCTTTGCGCGCTTCCGGGCAGACGAAAGGTTCTCGATCCGAGGCGGTTCTCCAGTGCCCGACCAAAAGGAGGGCGCCATGCCCCATCCCACGATCAACCTCACCGGCGAGCAGCGCAGCGCGCTCTACGCGCAGGTGCGCAACCATCTCGCCGCCCTCGGCGACGTCTTCATCGCGATGGAGTGCAACGAGGACATCGCCACGGCGGAGCGGCTCGGCAGGGAGTTCGGCAAGGACTTCCGGCTGCTGGAGGACATCGGCTGGCACCAAGACGACAGCCGCGATCAGGTCGAGCTGACGATGGCGCCGGAGGATCTGGCCGCGTTGATGCGGCGCCTTCGCGACGAAGCCGAGGGCGGCCTCGCCGATGCCGTCAAGGAGCGCGAAGCGGTGGCCGGCACAAAGATCGTCGAGGAGCACGAATCCACGATCAGGGCCTGCGACGCCGTGCTGGTCCACCTCGGTTCCCGAGAGGGAGAGTCTGAATGACCGGCGCCCTCTCAATCACCAAGGCGCAGCGCGACACGATCCACGACCTGGTCCTCGCCCACCTGGAATGCATCGGCGGGCTGCGCTACGCGATCGAGCGCAAGGACTTCGTCAGCGCCGAGTCGATGGGCCTGGAGTTCGGCGCCGACCTGCGCCTGATGGAGGACCTCGGCTGGGGGCCCTCGGGCCACGAGGACTTCGAGTTAACGATGCCCGCCGAGGATCTTGCCGAAGCCCTCGTCCGCCTTCGCGGCGAAGCGGTAGCGGCGCTGGCCGAGGAGTGGCACGAACGCGAGGGCATCGAGAGCGACGCCGAGCACATCGCGCGCTGGCGGCCCGTGGTCGATACCTGCGACGAGCTTCTGGACCGGCTCGACCCACGGTCGGCCGGTCGCCAGGAAAGAAGGCGAAGGTCAGCAGAGCCACGGCGAGGGTGACGGCGGCGGGGCGTCCCGACAGCGAGCGGCGACTGAGATCGAGCTGGCGAATGACAGACCCCCTTTGGGTAATACATGTCAGCGGAGCGCGGGCGCCGCAAAGCCAGGTGGCAAGCGACTTTGCCAAGCCGTCGCTGGCGAGTCGTGTGAACCCCGATGGGAACCCCGTGGGGAACCCCGATGGGAACCCCAATGCGACATATAGAAGTCAGCGGAGCGCGGTCGCCGCGATGCCAGGCAGCAAGCGGCTTTGCGCTGGCATCGCCTCGGGGTGGTGCGAGCCACAGTGCGAGCCGTAGTGCGAGCTGTAGAGCGAGCCGTAGTGCGAGCCACAGAGCGAAGCTCTCCGGCGCGTCGCAAAGCCCATCGGAATGGGCTTTCAGGCCCGTCGGTCCTGTTAACGTTTTGTCCGACAACGTCAAACGGGGCGGCGCCGCGCAAACGGCCCGCCCCCGGCTCACGAGGTGGTGCTCATGAGCGTTTCCCAGGATACGTCGGCCCCTGTGGCCGGTCCAGGCTGCGGCGACAAGCGGCGGCTCAGAAAGACCAAGACGCCCGGCGTCTTCAAGCGCGTGGACGGGGCGGGGCAGACGATCGGCTACGTCTGCGTCTTTCGCAGCGCGGGCCGTCAGCGAAAGCGCCACGCCCGCACCTACGAGGAAGCGCGGCGGTTCAAGCGCGAGAGCGAGACCGACCGCGACCGCGGCGAGTTGCAGGAGCGCACGACGATCGGCTTCCTGCGCTACGTCGATGAATGGGTCGAGCGCTACCGCGGCCAGGGCCGCCGTGGCTTCCGCGAGAGCACCCGCGAGGAATACCGCCGCCTGATCGCCAGCTACGCTCACCGCCACTTCCCCCGCAAGCTGAAGCTGGTCGACGTGAGCACCTACGCGCTGGCGCGCTTCATGGACTGGCTCGCCGACGAGGAGGAGCAGGGCAAGCGCCTCAGCGACCGCACCATTGCCAACGCCGTGATTCCGCTCCGCGCCGCCCTGGCGACCGCCAAGCGCGAGGGCCTGATCCGCCACAACCCGGCCCAGGGCCTCGCGCTACCCCACCGCGAGCAGATTCCAGAGGAGGAGGCCAAGGTCTTCAGCCGCGAGCAGCTCGCCGCCGTCCTGTCGATGGCCCCAGAGCGCCACAAGCTGCTCTTGGAAATCCTGGCGACCTGCGGCCTGCGGATCAGCGAGGCGATCGCCCTCCAGCGCTTGCACCTTCAGCTCGACGGCTCAGAGCCCGAGGTCTGCATCCGCCGCGCCATCGTCCGCGAACGCATCGAGCCACCCAAGAGCAAGTACGGCCGCCGCGAGGTCCGCCTACCGGCGCCGCTGGCCTCGACGCTGCGCGCCCACCTCGCCACCCAGCCCGATCAAGACTCGACCGCCCTCGCCTTCCCCAACGAAAGCGGCAGAGCGCTGGACCCCAACAACCTCCGGCGCCGCGTCCTCAAGCCGCTCGTAGAGGACGTCGACGCCCCCTGGGCCGGCTTCCACACCTTCCGCCACACCTTCGCCTCGATCCACCTCAGCCAGGGCACCAACCTTCTCCAGCTAAGCCGCGCCCTCGGCCACCACTCGCCCGCCTTCACGCTGACCCGCTACACGCACCTGCTGCCCGGTGATGAGGCACCGGCGCTCGATCTGGCCCTCCGGGGCCCGCAATGTGGACAAAGCGATCAGGTGCATGCCGTCTCGCCGCGTTGAAAGACTTGGAGGGTGCCCAAGCGACCGCGCAACTGGAACGATTCCGCAGGCGTTGATCCAGACACGGGGCAGCAGTTTCGCGTTTGCGATCTCGTCCAGCTTGGGGAGGAGATCCTTGGAGTGCGTCACAATCCAGAGCGAGCCAAGCGCTGGCAGGCTTGGTGGAAAGACTGAGCGATGAGCAGCGAAGCCAATACACCAGAGCCCGTGGACGCAGGCCGCGAAGCCGCAGCTAAGGCTGAGGCACTGGTCGGCGAGGCCGACGAGCTGCTCGCCGATGCCCTCGAGCCGGGGCAATGGCCCGAGGTCGAGGTCGCTGAGCGCTTTCTCTCGGAAGGCAAGCTCGACCGCGTATTGGCGCTCTACGGCCAGGCGATGCGCCTCGACGCGAGCGAGCCCGCGTATCCGTGGAACCTCGCCTCGGCAATGAACCGCCTGGGCCTCAACGATCTTGCGCTCGGGTTCCTCACTCGTGCCATCCATCTAGCGGAGCAGAGAGGCGAGCGTGAGTGGTCCGGTCCAGACGCCCAGCTTGCGTTGGCCGAGGTTGCCGTTGATGCTGGTGAGTACGACCTTGCTCTCACCGCGCTTGCACACGCTCGGGCAGACGACGATCGAAACGGCCGCGAGGCTCAGATCGGAGACTTGCTCAAAGAGGTCCGCAGCGAGCGGCGCGATCCGCAGCCACAGGTCTCGCTCGCATCGCTGCTTGAGCAGCTCCCGGCGTAGTCGCTAGGGAGCTATACCCGCCGCCGCGCACTACGACTCGCGGTGAGTCTCCATGAGCCGTCCCGAGTGCGTCCAGCTTCCGGGCTCCTGACCCGGGTTGTTGCCCCAGCCGATCCACCGTCTCGGACTACGAATTCGATAGTCCAAGCGAAACCGAAGGTCACGGGGATTTGCCTCTCCAGATCCATGCTCCCCGCTTCTCGTGCCAGCCCCCGCAGGCAGAGGGTAATGCGGAATAGCCTTGGCCTGTGCCTAGTGCGACAGGCTCCTCTTAGCGGATGGAGCCGAGAGGCTGTGGTGCTTCCGCTTCCACGCGAAAGCACCGGTGCTGCGGAACATTGGGCTCCCAAAACAGGGACAGGTAGGGCTAGCAGATACCCTGCTGAGCTGTGCCGATGGGAGTGATATGTCCGCATTGCGGTGGCAAGCAGATTCGCCAGATCACACCAGGCGAATTCGAATGTGTCACGCCCCATCCAGCTGGTCTCGCTCCTCCCTGGCCGGGCGGCTTCACGCCGTTTCGTCCTTGCACGCATCGCTTTCAGATTGCCACCGCCACCCGGACTGAACTCTGCGCTTGCGGGCGGGAATCGATCGGGCAATGCAATCAATGCGGAAAGCGTCTCTGCGGCCTGCACGGAACGGAAGGCGGCGAATTCCTCTGCTCTGTCTGCCAACAGCAACGACAGGAGCAGAGGTTTGCGCGTGAGGCCGAGGAAGAACGCGACCGCCGGGCGGGACTCATCGACTTCAGGGAGCTGGTCCACAAAGCCGGTGGAACTCTGAACGGCGATGAGGATCACAGCTCGGCAAAGGTTCCTTTCAGCCGTGTCTGGGATCGAGTTGCAAAAGCCATCCTTGAACTGAACCCGTCTGCAGACATCATGGTGGTTGACGATCTAAGGGCTGCCGAATTGCCTGATAGGTGGCCGAGGCGGGGCGGAGAGCGAAAGAGGCGACGTGTAGAGGCCAAGTGGAATGAAGCCGCAGATAGATTGGCGATTTCGGCTTGGGACATGGAGGCGAGCTTCAGCAGCGGGAGTGGGATCGCTGATACCTACAGCCGCCAGGAATCCCCGATGTACTTCGGCAGCAACGCGGTGCTGTACGTGGGCGCAGGTGGTCAAACGCCCGGTGGCACGCATGCCGGGGGTTCGACTTATCACACTCCGGATTCGATTCCCGAGGTCTGGCATGAGAAGTGGGGAGCTTGGGGAACCATCGACAACCGGCACGAGATTTCGATCGGTTTTGCCAACCTAGTGGCAAAGCACTCTTTGACGATCAGCTTGCGGTGAGTTTGGCTGCGTGGCCCGGTGCTGGGGGATTTCTCGAGGAACTTCCCCAGGGGCGCCCAGGGCCATAGTGCCCGCCTCGAAGCGGCTCGGATGATGGACCGCGGTCGTCACCAGTGAGCTTCCGAAGGATCTGGTAGAAGCACGGCCATGGTAATGGCCGACTTGTGGGGGCCGATCGGAGCCGTCTTGGGTCTGCTCGCGATCATTGTCGGAGGCGTCGTTGCTTGGTGGTTCGCTCGCGGGCCTCGACTCGTCATGCAAGTGTCTGGCTCGACGCTGGTGTCTTCACCATCCGACCATCGCATCAAGGTGCTCTACAAAGATTCGCCTGTCCCGCGCGTTACTCAAAGCCTTGTGTGGCTATGGCGCGAGGGGCGAGGGACGATACGGGGAAGCGATGTTGTGTTCGAGGACCCCATCATGCTGAGGGTGCCCGACGGGGAGCGTGTACTTGAGGCTGCGCTCGTGACTGAGAGCCGATCCACGAACGGGGTGTCTGTTGCGCCTGCTGATGGGGAGCCGTGCGCAGCAGTTCGCGTTGGTTTCAACTACCTAGATCCCCGCCAGGGCGCGGTGATTGAGGTACTGCACACGGCCGAGTCTCCCACGGACGTGAAGGCAACTGGAACGATCATGGGTATCCCAAAGGGGATAGCGCGCGTGGCAACTGATGTTCGAGTTCAGATGCCTGTCGGTGTGACGGGTTCAGTCTCCGTGACTGTCCCAACTCACACGGTCCCACGTAGTCTGCAATCGGCGTCAGGGGCGCGGACCGTAAGGCAGGCTGACCTAACCCCAATGGGCCTTCTCAAGACCGCACTTCGAACGCTGCTGGGTTTTTAGCGAGCCCGGAGTTGTCCGGTGAGTTACCGCTTTGTGCGAGGGCCGAAACTGCCATAAGTAGCGAGGAATGTCGCGAACTGTTCCCGCAGCGAGCGGTAGATCAGGCTCGTGTGACTACGTCGTGGCCGGAGGGCGGTAGATATTGCCGTCGTCCGCAATATTCCGCATGAGCTCATTCGATTCCTGGACGCCCTGGATGAACCCGGAAGGGGTGGGTCCGTAGTCGGCGTGCAGGATCGCCTTTGCCGTTGCCACATTGTCGAGTACACTTTGGCTGACCTTCATCATGAGAGCGGTCTCCGGGTTGGGTCCCTCTTGTGCCGCCGGGAAGCTAGCGGCCGTACCCCGCGCATTGGCACAAGTCTCAGCGAAGGCACGGTAGAGCGGGGCGAACTCTTGCTCTGCCTCTTCAGCCCACTTCGTGAAGTTTCGGATTGCGATAGGCGTGCCAGGTAGCCCATCATTTCGATGCTCAGCAATCTCTCGCCGAGCGTCAGCGGCCCTGTTGGCGACATCAAGACACGCGTTGGCCGCAGTGAGTACCTTGCCACACGCCTCAACGTAGTCCTCCGCCCACTTGTCAGCTGCCTGCCATGCTCGGTCTGCCGCCGCATCTGAGCCTTCCTGCGGACCCACGCTGGGCTCCTGTCCATCTGGCAAGGCAATGCCAAAGTCCTCAACGTCGTCCGCGTTGACGACACCCCACCACACGTCGGCGTCCCCGTCACGCCTCATCTCCTGTTGTGCTTGGCGCAGCGAGCGGCCACCGAGATGCACCTCCGATCCGTCCCGCATGATCGCGACGGCAGGAAGGTCCCACCGGGGATCGTTAGGTTCGCTGTCGAGCGCGACCAACTCAGGAACGGTCAGTCTTTGCGTCGCCATCTATTCCCCCAAGGCCGTTTAGTTCTCAGCGCGGACAGCCTACAGCCCGCATTAGCCCCACATCTGCGCGTCGCGGCTCCTGCTTCGCGCGAAAAGCGGCAACTGCGTAATTGCCTTCACGCGAGTGACAGCGCGGCGGCGCGAGTGCGTTCAAGGCGATTAGTGTTCTCTTGGATGAGCGGCTGGCGGCAGGTGCGAGCGATCACGTTGCTGCCCGGCAACGTGACGGTGGTTGTGCCGGCAATGATTCTCGTCTTCGGCGACGGTCCCGACCTGGGCTGGAGCCTCGGCGGCGCGGTGGCGGTGCTGATTGGCTTGCTCGGGGTCGCGCTGATCGGCGCCGGGTTCACGATCTGGCTGTGGACAGTGTGCCTGTTCAGGCGCGTCGGTAAGGGCACGCTCGCCCCCTGGGACCCCACCTCGAAGCTCGTCATCGAGGGCCCCTACCGCCACATGCGCAACCCGATGATCACCGCTGTGGCGACCTTCTTGGTAGGGGAGGCAGTCCTCTTCGGCTCATCCGCGATCCTCGCCTGGGCGGGACTTTTCGTCGCGGTCAACTTCGCCTGGTTTCTGTTCGGCGAGGAGCCCGGCTTGGAACACCGCTTCGGCGACGAATACCGTGCCTACAAGCGCTCCGTGCCGCGCTGGATACCGCGGCGCAGTCCCTGGCGACCCGGATAGCAGGTACTTGCTCTTCGCAGCGCAGAAGTGGTGTGCCCTACGAGGTCGCCGGGATGCCCGGTTTGGACGGGGACGATCCGTTGCGAGTTCGCTGCGCGGCGATATGGAAGCCTGCGGCGTGGGATATCCGTGGGGCTAATCCGCTCACGGTTGCAGGCGGTCAAGTAGCGGCTCGGAGACGAGGCATGTCGGTCCGAAGGGGCAGAAGACGCCGGGGGGCGCCTACACGGAATGGCAAACGTCGTGCCGATCAGCCAAGGAGGTGCGGGGGAACTGGCACCCCGACTGGGGTATGAGCAGCAACAGCATCGATGGTCGAGAGGAAGTTGCAACGGGTCTCGCCAATTTGGTTGTGAAGTACGGCCTCCCCGGCTTTTCTGACTAGGCCACTGGCCGAGTAACCGGCGGTGGGCCCGGAATGCCTGTTGGAGACGCGACTTCTCCTTTGCGCGATATCCGGCAGTCGCTGACGCCCCGACGCATCGAGGCAAGGCAGGTCCGCTGGGGCAACAAATGGGGCAACATGCCCCACAGATTCCCACCGATCTCAGCCGATCTCGATCCGCCGAAAACCGCTTGAAACCGTGCCCCACGTAGCCCAGCCGACCCACGGGCTCGGGCTACGAAACCGAAGGTCACAGGTTCGAATCCTGTCGGGCGCGTTCCGCGCTGTTCCGGACGAGGCCGGGTTTTGCCTATTGCAGAGCCGTTTGCGCGGCTGGGGGGTGAAACCGCGTGCCGGGGCGTTCCCGAGGATTCCGGGGCGTTCCTGGGTCTCGGTGCCTCATTTCTGTCTCATTTTCGCCTGCGGAGAGCTTTCGGCGGGCTCTGCCAGCTCCCAGCTGATCCTGGATCGGGCTATGAGCCGAACAGGGTGGGTGTATCGTGTATTGATACCTGATACGATCTGCTCAGCACATGATCAAGGTGCCCGACATCTACGTCCTAAGCGGGCTGCTTGCCCGAGACGGAGGCTGGAGCTACAGGTCACTTGCGGATCGTCTCCAGGTTCCCCACCCAGTCGTCCAGAGGGCGCTTTCGCGGGCGCAGGAGGCGGCCCTTTATTCATCGGAGCGGCGTGAGGTTCACATTCCGCACTTCGAGGAGTTCGCGCTTCACGCACTGCGATTCGTTGCGCCCGCTCCGCTCGGGGCTCTCGTGCCCGGGGTGCCGGCGGCGTGGGCGGCGGAGCCGATGGCGGGCGCGATTCGCTCTTCGGGCGACGAGCCGCCTCCGGTATGGCCTTACGCCCAGGGACGAGTGCGAGGTCAGGCGATCGAGCCGCTGCATTCCGCTGCGCCTGAGGCGGTTGAGGGCTGGCCGGAGCTGGGCGAGCTTCTCGCACTGCTCGACAGCCTGAGGGCCGGCGACGCTCGGGTCCGGAAAGTGGCTGGGGACCTTTTCTCGAGAATTCTGCGAGAGCGCGCCGGGGCCGTGGGTCGATGAGCGCGCTTCAGTTGGAGGCCGCAGCATCAGTGCTTGGGCCGGTGCTCGATGAGGTCGTCTTCGTTGGCGGCGCCACGATCCATCTCTGGATCACCGAGTCGGGGGCACCTCCTACTCGCGCCACCGACGATGTTGATGTTGTCTGTGAAGTGGCGACCCGGACCGAGTACTACCGCCTTGGAGACCGGCTGCGCGAGCGAGGCCTGAAGGAGGCGGTGGGCGAGCCGGTCTTGTGCCGCTGGAGGAGCGCCGAGTCCCGACTGGTTCTCGATGTCATGCCGACCGACCCCGACATCCTCGGCTTCTCGAACCCGTGGTATCAGCAGGCGATCTCGACGGCGGCGACGATCTCCCTCGATTCTGGCGTTGAAATACGGGCCGCGACTCCGGTCCCGCTGGCAGCGACCAAGATCTGTGCCTGGAAGGGCCGGGGCAGGGGAGACCTTCTGCAAAGCCTCGATGTCCACGACGTGCTGACGTTGATCGACGGGCGCCCGGAGCTGATCGAGGAAATCAAGTCTGCCCCTCCGACTCTTCGCACCTACATCGAGGACGAGTTGACCGAGCTACGAGCGGAGCCGTACTTCGACTATGCGGTCGATGGGGCCACCGCGACCTATGGCATGCTCGGAGAGGAGCGCGCCCGCCTAGTCCGAACCCGCATTGACGACCTTCTTGTCTAACGCGCTGAGGCAACAAATCGGCCAACCTGCCACAGGAAGCGCGCCGCGATCGTCGAGATTGCGATCGAGGGCCGCTCGCCCTATCCCGAGCGGGCCGCCTTTATCGACGCTGACACCGCCTTGGCCGGCCATGAGATCAAGCGCGCGGCTGACGAAGGCCTGCCCGTCGTCCTGGTTGCCGAGGACGGCAGCACCCGCGTCCTGATGCCCGAAGCTGGGACCCGCTGAACGCCAGCTGGGGCAACCTGCCCCACAGATCCCAACGGTGGATGCGGAGCGATACTTATCGGTCTGTAGACTGTTAAGTAGCGGCGCGGGAGCGTCCTTCCACTCATGGAGGGCGATCTGCAACGCATCCTCGGTCAGAACCTGCGGGCGTATCGAGAAGCCCGAGGACTCAGCCAGGAGGCATTCGCCGACGTGCTGGGCGTGCATCGCACCTACATGGGCGGGGTGGAGCGTGGCGAGCGCAACCTGACGCTCAAGAGCGTGGAGCGCATCGCCGCGCAGGTCGACCTGGAGCCGTTGACACTGCTCCAACCAGAAACCCAATGAGTCTGGAACTGGTGGCGGTACTCGCCGCGGTCGTCGGTCTGGTGTTTGCGGCGATCCAGGTTTGGCTGGCCTGGAAACGACATCAGGGGAGCGATTCTGGAGCGGCCCAGCCAATCCGCGAAGACGCGGTGACGGCGCTGACGGATACGGCTCTCATCCTCAGTCCGCTCGGGGCGGCACCCGACGTTGACCCCGAACCGTTGGAGGACACCCTCAAAGCCATCGACAGGCAATGCGATGACCTGATGCGGCTCCACGCACGGTTGAAGGTTGCGAGCGGCATCAGCGACGAAGAGGTCGAAGCCTTCGCCGAGGTCGCCAGCAAGGTCGTCGCCCTGCGCGAGACGGCGTTCTCGCTGTGGGCCGCCGCGACCAGGGCCGGCAATGCGCCCGGCGCCCTGAGTGGCTCCCAGTTGAGCAAGCTGGGCTCCGAGCGGAACGACTTCTTCATCGCCCGCGAACGCTTCGAGGCCGTGGTCAGCAAAGCCAAGGCCCGGTAGCTCGCCGCGGTGGAGGGGAGCCCGTTGCGCTCCTAAGCATCCGCGCGCCCTGTTCCGATGAGACTTTGAGCGTATGGGGGATTCGACCGGCAATCGAGAGGAATTTGCGCTTCCCGGGGGTGGGCGGCTGTCTCGCGAGGGCAACGTCACTCACCTGGAGGGCCCGCGTTCGGCTGCGCAGGCCGATAAGTACCGCCGCCTGAAGGACAAGGAGCTGCGGCAGGCCGAGGCGCGAATTCCGAAGTTGGTGGCACGGCTGCGGCGGCTGGTCGAGGGGGCCGATCCGCTGGACCTGATCGGGCCGCTGACCGTGGCGAGCTTGAGCAGGCCGGCCGGCGGTCCCGACCTGGCGACCGAGCACTACGGCCGGCAGGCCCGGGTCGAATACCTCGCCGGCGTGGCTCTCTCCTGCGCGGGCCGTGGCTCGGCGACCCCCTCCTCCCGCGAGCTCGGCGAGGCCGGAGAACTGGTCAACGAGATCTTCTCCCTCGAAGAAGCCCTGCATTTCGACCCGCCGGACACCGGCCTCTCCGACCAGCTCGCGCTCGCCCAGTACCGCCTTCGCCTGGAGCGCCTCCTGGATCGCTCCCAGGGGTACCTCTCACACCAGGAAGCGATGGTCCGGGCCGTGTTCGAGCCGATCGCGGAGCGCTGTCGGCAGGATCGGGTTCTCCCCGGCGACGCTGCCGGAGCTGGTCCTGGCCTGCCATCGCCTGGCCCAGCACCGCATCGGCGAGGCAATGAAGCGGCTCGCCCGCGAAGAGGCCGCCTCGCCCGGTCCGGTGCACGAGGAGGGATACGTGACGGTGCGGCCCGAGCCGTTCCGCGGCATCTTCGAGTACTCATCGGAGCAGATCGCCGAGGAGGCGGAGCTCGACCCGGCGGAGGTCCACGCGGCCCTGCTGGCCCTCTCCACGCGGTTCGGAGAGTGCCCGGCCGACCTTCGTCCCCGCGACGAGAACCCGGTGCGCCGCTTCCCCGCGATCCCGATCGAGGAGGACCTCTTCTTCCTCCCGTTCCTCTGGAACCCCCTCGACGAGTTCATCCCCTGGTTCCTCGACTTCGCCCGGGCGCGGGGCGAGGAGAAGCTGGCGAAGCGGTTCCTGCGGGCGCGCGACGACGCGGCCGAGAGGCTGACCCGCGAGGCTCTGGCCGGGGTCTTCGGCGCCGAGGCCGTGCTGGGCCCGCTCCATTACGGGGTCGACGGCGCCGAGGCGGAGCTGGATTGCCTGGTCGACGCCTGGCCGCTCTGCCTGGTCGCCGAGGTGAAGGCGCATCGGGTCACCGACTCGGCCTGGCGCGGGGCGCCCGATCGGGTCCGCCGCCTCGACGCCGACCTCGGCAAGGCCCGCACGCAGGCGAGCCGCGCCGCGCGTTTCCTGCGCGAGGGAGAGCCGGTCTTTCGCCAGCCCGGATCGAGCCAGCCGCTGAGGCTGGAGGAGGCTCCGCGGGAGATCTACCGCCTGGCCGTCTCCTTCGAGGGCGTCGATCCGATCACCTTCCACGGCGGGCTCGGCGTCGAGCCGGCGGACCGGATCTGGCACGTCTCCCTCAGTGACCTGCTGATGGCGACGGAGATCCTCGACGACCCGGCCTCCTTCGCCGCCTATCTCGAGGCCCGCACCCAGCTGGTCGGCGTCCCCAACTTCCTCTCCCTGATGGAGGTCGACCTGATCGGGTGCTTCCTCGGGGACCGGCTCACCCAGCAGCGGGAGATGGCGGCGAGCCACCCCGAGGCGCACCTGATGCTCGGCTACCACGGGGCCGACGTGAACCGCTACTTCTCCAACCGCGACTTCGGCTTCTCCGTCGAGAAACCCACCGCCGGGGTTCCGGCGGAGGTGATCGAGGCCCTGCGCTGGATGATGCGTGCTCGGGACCCCGAGTGGCATCGGGTCGCGCTCGCCGCGATGGAGGCCGACCCCGAGGCATGGGGCGGCTGGAAGAAGCAGCTGCGGCGGGCTCGACGCGGCGGTCGGAACTCGCGCGACGGTGGCGCCTTCGACTTCGAGCTGCCCGGTGGGTTGGAGATCGCGTTCCTCGCCCGCAAGGGCGGCGACTGCTTCGACGGGATCGAGGAGACGGCCGCAGCCAGGCCCGGCGCCCTGGTCATCGTCGAGCGCCAGGGCTCCCCGCGGAGGGTTCGGGCCACCTCCGCGCCGCCGGATTCCCAAACCGGGGGTTCCTGAACGGCAGGGCCATGTGCTTCAATCGGATCACCAGAGAAAGGAGGTGGTCCTATTTTGAGTCACATGCTTGGAGGGACTCTGGAGGTGCAGGGCCGCTAGGCGCCGCACTTGGTTCGGGCGCCCGGTGGAATCCACCCCGGGCACCGGCGGGCCGACGAAGACCGGGCTTTGTCCCACCCGGCCGAGGTTTCCACGCTCGCTTGAATGCACCAGGTCAGGGGCCGCCTTCGGGCGGCCCCTGCGCATCGGGTCAGTCGCCCGTCCGCGCGGCGGAGAGGAGGCGCGAGGCCTGCCGCCACCGACGCTGAAGCAGCGGTTCGACCGAGACCGAGTCGCAGGAGGCTTCCGAGAGACATTCGCCCCAGGCGTTCGCGGCGTCTATGTAGCGGTTGAGCGCTCTCTCGCCCGGTGTGCCGGCCGCATCGAGGCAGCCGATCCCCATTCGCTCCACCGGCACGCTTCGGTAGGCGGATCTCACCCGCCGCATCTCGGCGACGTATTCGTTGTAGCTGACCCCGGCCGCGAGCCGGCGGCGCAGGGCGTCCATCGAGTCGAGGAAGCCGCCGACCTGCCGCCGGCACGCCCCGCCCGGCATCGCCGCTCCGCTCCGCTCCCCGGACCGCGACGCGGCGTCCTTCGCCGTCGCCGGAGCGTCGCCGCCGCAGCCGGCCGACCCCGCCAGCGCCGCCGCGGCAAGGCAGCCGAGGAGCGTCAGGCGCACGGCGAGGCGGGACCCGGGTCTCCGCGGCGATTCCGGCGAGAGCCTCCGCACCCGGCCGAGTCTACGTCGTGTACAAAGGTGCCGATGCCGAGGATCGGGGCCATGCGCTGGGCGATCGCGGTGGCGCTCCTGAGCCTCGCCATCGCCGCGCCCGCCGCCGCGGCCCCACCGCCGGGCGGGGCGCTGGTGGTCGGCGACAGCCTCGAGGAACTGACCTCTCCCTACCTCGCCCGCTTCCTCCCCGGCGTGCCGCTGACGGTGAACGCGGTGGGCGGCTCCAACAGCTACCAGATCCGCGAACTGTTCGAAGAAAGCTACGACCCCTCGCAGTCGGTGATCGTCTTCGACGCCGGGACCAACGACAACCCCGCCTATCCGCAGATCCTCGCCGAAAACCTCAGCGCCGTCGCCCACGCAGTCGGCGAGCGCTGCATGGTCGTGCCGACCATCCACGGCCTCACCGTCAACGGCATCGACAGCGCCGGCAAGAACCGGGTGGTGAGGGAATTCGCCGCCTCGCGCCCGGGGACGCAGGTGCCCGACTGGGCGCGGGCCGAGGAAACGCACCCCGAGCTGATGCAGGCCGACGACCTGCACCCGATCCCGGCCGGCGCCGAACTCCGGGCCCGGCTGATCGCGCGGGGGATCCGCGGCTGCCTCGCCCTCGAGGCCGGCGCGGCCCGGCAGCGCCGGGGGCCGATCCTGCGCTCGCCACCGAAGCCCTTCCCGCCGGCCGATCGGATGGCGCGGAGGGAGCGCGAGCTGCGGCGGGCGCTCGCCGTCGTCGCGGCCGTCCGCCTACCGGGCTTCCCCGGCTAGGGCGGCCACCTCGCACTCGGCCTCGCGCCCCGGGCGCAACGGGGTCCCGGCGATGGCGCAGCTGTAGTCCTCGGCGAGCCGCTCGGGGGTGTCGCCGCCGGGCTCGGCCTCGGCGTGCAGCACGGCCGAGTCGATCGTGAACCAGGCCAGCGCCCCGCCGACGACGGCCAGGCTGGCGCAGGCGAGCATCGCGACGTGGAAGCCGTCGGTCATCTTCGCCGGGTCATAGAAGCTGTCCCCGGTCAGGCCCGCGACCACCGGCAGCACGGCCACCGCGAGCAGGCTGGCGACCCGCGCGACGGCGTTGTTGACGCCCGAGGCGATCCCCGAGTGGCGGACCTCGGCGGCGGCGAGCACCGTCGCGGTCACCGGGGCGACGACGAGGGTGAGGCCGAGGCCGAAGACGACCACCGCCGGCAGGATCGCCGTCACGTAGCTGTCGCCCGGGGAGATGCCGGTCATCATCGCCAGCCCGACGGCGATTACCAACGGGCCGACGGTGAGCGGGACACGCGCGCCGATGCGCTGCGCGAGGGCGCCCGAGCGCGCCGAGAGCGCCAGCATCAGCAGGGTCACCGGCAGCGAGGCGGCGCCGGCCTCGACCGGCGTGTAGCCCATCGAGATCTGAAGGAAGGAGACGAGCAGGAAGAAGAAGCCGCCGAGCGCCGCGTAGACGACGAAGGTGACGCCGTTGGCGGCGCTGAACTGGCGCGAGGAGAAGATCCCCAGCGGCAGCATCGGGTTGGGGCTGGCGCGCTCGCCGACGAAGAAGGCGATCAGGGCGAGCACGCCGCCGATGGCGGCGCCGAGGACAGCCGCCGACCCGCCCTTGTCGGGGGCTTCGATCAGGGCGTACGTCGTCCCGGCGAGGCCGAGCGCCGCCAGCGTCGCGCCGCGCAGGTCGAGGCGGCCGCTCGCCATCGGGTCCCGGCTCTCCGGCACGTGACGGCCGGCCGCCCAGGCGACGAGGAGGCCCAGCGGCAGGTTGATCAGGAAGATCGCCCGCCAGGAGATCGCGCCGATCAGGTATCCGCCCAGCAGCGGCCCGAGCGCGGCGGCGACCCCGCCGAGGCCCGACCAGGCCCCGATCGCCGGCGCCCGGTCCCCCGGCCGGAAGCCGGCCTCGATCAGCGCCAGGCTGCCCGGCGTCAGCAGGGCGCCGCCGACTCCCTGGACCATGCGGGCGCCGATCAGCAGCTCGACGTTCGGGGCGACCGCGCACAGCAGCGAGGCGAAGGTGAAGAGGAGGATGCCGAGGACGAACACGCGGCGCCGTCCGTAGCGGTCGCCCAGCGAGCCGCCGAGCAGGATCAGCGAGGCCAGCGTCAGCAGGTACCCGTTGAGGATCCACTGGAGGGAACTGGTGCCGGCGCCGAAGTCGCGGCCGATGTCGGGCAGGGCGACGTTGACCACGGTGCCGTCGAGGAAGGCCATTCCCGAGCCCGCCACCGCGACCCCAAGCAGCCAGCGGCCGGCCCCGCTTTCGAACGAGAGGCCGGCGCCGGCGCCCGTCAACGGGCGATCGAGATGTTGAAGTCGGGCACGCCGAGCGTCCCGTACAGGCGCAGCCACAGCGGCAGGTACATCTCGACCCCGCGGGCGGCGTCGATGCCGCCGAGGTCGACGATCGCGTCCCGCGGCCAGCCGAAGGCCTGAAGCAGGGCGACGACCTGCGCCTTGGCGGCCTCGTCCTCGCCGCAGACGAAGACGTTGTGATCGCCCGGGACGCGGCCCGGGTCGACCATCACGGCGCTGTTGACCGTGTTCAGCGACTTGACCACCTTCGCCTCCGGAAACCCAGCCTGGATCCGCTCGCCGAGGCTGTCGTCGTTGCAGATCGAGAGCGTCGGCGGCGTCCCCTGGGAGAAGTCGAGCGCGTTGGCCACGTCGACCACGGTCTTGCCTGCGAGGTTCTCCGCCCCCGCCGCCTCCAGCGCGGCCAGCGACGCCGTGCCCGAGGTGCAGTTGAAGACCAGCTCCGCCTCCGCGGCCGCGTCGGCGAAGGTCCCGCCGCCGGCGCCCTCGCCGGCCTCCTCGACCCAGGCGACGAGCGCCTCGCCCGTGGCCGAGCGCGAGCCCATCGTCACCTCGTGGCCAAGCTCGACCAGCTTGCCGGCGATCGTCCGCCCGACCACCCCGGTCCCCAGCACTCCGATCCGCATCTCGCCCTCCTTGCTAGTTGAGAAAGACCTTGCCGGATTATCCTGAGTGGCTACTTTGTGCATCCTTTTATGCTTATAACGGACATATAGATATGATCTCCTGATGGGACCGATACAGATGCTGGCCGCCGAGCTCGGTGCCGAGGAGCGAACCCTGCGCCGGGCCGCGTCGCAGGGCGCTCTGCGCTGTCGGCGCCTTCGACCCCGCACGCTTCGCCTCGCTCCGGGCGAGCGCGAGTACCTGCTCGACCACTGGCCGGTGCTATCCCGGCTTCGCCAGGCGCTGCGCACCCAGCGTCGCGTTCGCCTCGCCGTGCTCTACGGCTCGGTGGCCCGTGGTGAGGAGGACGCGGGCTCGGACCTCGACCTTCTGGTCTCCTTCGCCGACGAGGATCCCGCCCTCGCCGCTCGGCTCGCCGCGGACCTGGAGGGTGTCGCCGGGCGCCGGGTGGACGTCGCCGATCTCGCCCGGGTGCAGACCGGAGCGCCCCTGCTTCTGAGCCGGGTGCTCGACGAGGGCCGCGTTCTCGTCGATCGCGACGGGCAATGGCGGCGTCTGCGTGAACGTCGCCGTGCGATCCGCGCCCGCGGCCAGCGCTCCTACCGGCGCCAGATGGACGGAGCGGCCCGTGCGATCGGGGAATTGACCGGTGGCTGACGGCATTCGCCCAGATGTCGCATCCAGGGCCGTACAGGCCGAAAGGGCCCGTCTCGCTCGTTTCTTCGAGGCGATCAACAAGCACCGGCGGGCTCTCGACCTTGCCATCGCCGAGAACTTCGAGGGGGAGCTCGACGCGAGCGAGTGGCGGGACGCGTTCGAGTCCTCTGAGCCCGACGACGCCAATCGAACGATGGTCGTCACGGGCGATCACTCCGCCGCCCTCAACGCCTTTGTCGAGATCCTCAAGGCAAGCGCCGGGTCACGCCTTATCGGCCTGCTGCCTCATCGACGCCCTCGCGCCGACCAGGTCTTCGCCGCCGTTCTCGCGGATGGCGGCTTGAGCAAAGACCAGGCGGAGCTGCTGAGCCGGCTCTACGTGCTCGAGGGTCGGCTCGAGCACGCCTCCCCCGACGTCGAAGCCGAGGAAGTTCGGGTTGCCGTCGAGTCGCTGCGAAGCGCCCTCCCGGGCCTGGTTGAAAGCACGCTTGCCTGGCTCGGCCGCCATGGCATCCAGCTGGGGTAGGCCACCGGCTCGACCTAGGGCGCGTCAGGTTTTGGCGGGGACGTCTTCGTCGTGGTAGCGCTTGAGCAGCTCCCTCTCTCTGTCGGCCTTCGGGAAGCGGAAGAAGACGAGGGCGGCGCCGAGGAGGACGGCGAGGATGCCGGCGCTGTAGGCCCAGGCGTCACCCTGGAGGAACGAGGTCTTGGCGGCGGCGACGATCTCGTTGGTGTACCTGGGGTACTGGCTCGCGGTGTCGGCGGCGCTGGAGAAGGACTTGGTCAGCTCGGATTCGACGTTCTCCGTCACCTGGGCCTGGTGGGGGGAGGCGGCGATGGCGGCGTTCGCCGCGGCGGCGTAGCCGGCGGTCAGCAGGGCGCCGAGGATCGACTGCATGATCGCGCCGCCGAGGTCGCGCTGGAGGTCGGCGGTGGCCGAGGCCATCCCGGCGCGGCTGACCGGCACCGAGCCGGTCAGCGAGCGCGAGGCCGGGGTGCCGGCGAAGCCGACGCCGACCCCGACGAAGCCGTAGCCGAGGGCGACCTTCCAGTAGGAGATCCCGGCCTTCCAGAGCAGCAGCATCGTCACGAACCCGAGCAGGCAGAAGACGTAGCCGAGCAGCAGGGTGAAGCGGGCGCCGCGGGCCTCGACCAGCTTCGCCGAGCGCGGTGCGACGAACACCATCAGGACCGCCGCCGGGAGGATCGCCGCCCCCGAGCCGAGGGTCGAGTAGCCGAGCACGTTCTGGAGGAACTGCTGGCCGACGAACATCGCCGCCATCAGCGAGCCGAAGACGATGATCCCGGCGCAGGCGGCGACCCAGAAGACGCGCCGGCGGGCGACCTCGAGGTCATACAGGGGTTCGGGCGCGCGCCGCTGGCGCAGGACGAAGGCCCCGGCCGCCGCCAGGGCGATCGCGCAGAGGCCGATCGCCAGGCCGAGCTTGCCCGGCGCCGGGGCCAGGCTGATCCCCATCACCAGCGTCGCCACCATCACGATCGAGAGCAGTCCCCCCCGGTTGTCGACCGGCGCGGTGGTCTCGTTGACGTGGGCGGGGACGTAGCGCCAGGCCATGTAGAGGGCGACGCCGGCGAGCGGGAGGGTGACGAGGAAGACCGAGCCCCAGTCGAAGTGCTCCAACAGGGCGCCGGAGATGAGCGGGCCGAGCGAGGCGATGGCGCCGCCGATCGCCGACCACAGCGCGATCGACCGGGTCCGGGCCGCGCCCGACCACAGCGCCGTGATCAGCGCCAGCGTGGTCGGGAAGGCCATCCCCGCGGAGACGCCGCCGATCAGACGGGCGGCAAAGAGGACCCCGATCGAGGGGGCGAAGGCGGCCAGCAGCGCCCCCGGGATCGAGAGCGCCATCCCCAGCAGCAGCATCGCCTTGCGGCCGTAGCGGTCGCCGAGGGCGCCCAGGTACAGGACCGAGGCGGCGAGCCCGAGCGAGTAGCCGACCGCGACCAGGTTGAGCGTCGTCTGGCCCGCATCGAAGGCCTTGCCGATGTCGGGCAGGGCGACGTTGGCGACGGCGAGGTTGAGGTTGGCGACGGCGGCGACCAGGATCAGCGCCGAGAGGACGAGGCCGGCGCGCTTGGGGCCGCTGGACTCCACCGGGTGGCCTAGACCTCGATCCAGGTGCCGGTTGGCCCGAGGTTGCGCACGGGGGTGGCGCCGATGTCGCTCTCGCAGCCCCAGGACTCGTGGATGTGGCCGCAGACGGCGAGGCGCGGCCGCTTCTCCTCGATCGCCGCCAGCAGGGCGGGGCTGCCGAAATGGGTTCCGTCGGCGCTGGCGTCGCAATGTCCGCTCGGCGGCGAGTGCAGGACGAGCACCGCCGCCTCGGGGCAGGGGGCGAGCATCGCCGCCGCCGCCTCGTCGTCGAGGTCGAAGCTCCATTCCCACGGGGTCACCGGGATCCCGGCGCCGAGGCCGAAGAACTCGACGCCGGCGATCGTCGTCCCCTCCCCATGCAGGACGGTGGCGGCCTCCCAGCCCGCGGCGGCGGCTCGCAGTGCGTCGAGGGTCTCGTTGTTGCCGGGCACCAGCACGGTCGGCTTCTCGATCACGGCGAGGACGCCGATCGTCTCCTCCAGCCCCTCGTGGACAGAGGCGAAGTCGCCGGCCCCGATCACCACGTCGGCCTCGGCCGACATCTCGACCAGCGCCGCGCCCTGCCCGAGGTCGCGGTGCAGGTCGCTGAAGGCGAGCAGTTTCACGCCTCAAACCTAACCGTCCAGGGGGCGGGAGGGCCGAAATTGCCGCTCGCGCGAAAGATGTGAACTTACTCAGCGGTTTCTTAATCGCTGTTTACTCCCCGAATGCAGCCTGATCCCGTGAGCGCCGCGAGGCGGAGGCGGAATGAGGGCCGGGTCGCGCCGTGGCGCCGCGCGCGGCGGGTGCTGCTGCTCGCGATCGCGATCTCCCTGCTCCCCGTCGCCGTCTCCTACGTGGACGCGGTGAGCGGGCCGCGCAACATCGGGCTCGGCGTGGCGAGCGTCGAGTGGCTCCGCTCCCACGGCGGCAACGAACTCGTCTCCGAAGTCGAGAACGTCTACTACACGCTGACCGCGCCGTCCAAGGGCGGCCCGCCGCTGCGTTCGCTGCCGCGGGTCGGCGTCGCCAACGTCTCAGCGTCCGGCGAAGCGGGCCACCTCGCCGACCCCTACCGGCCGCCGCCGATCAGGCCGGTGATCCACCCGGCGCTGAAGGGAGAGGGCGTCTGGCACGCGGCGGAAGCCGGCGCCGGCCGCGAGCCGCCGGTGCTGCTGACGACCTTCCGCAGTGACCCCGAATACCCCCAGTTCGTCGCCGGCGTCGCCTGGATCGACTCCAGGCGGACCCACCTCGCCTACATGCCCGGCCTGGCCGAGCCGCCCGAAGTGGAACATCGCGGCCCGGCCGAGGTGCCGCCGAGGCTGCGCGGGCGGGTCGTCGCGACCTTCAACGGCGGCTTCCCGCTGGAAACCTCCAACGCCGGCCTCGTCTACCGCGGCAAGACCGTGGCCGAAATGGTCAACGGCATCGCCACCCTGGTCGAGTACCGCGACGGGCGGGTCGACATCGTCGACTGGCAGCACGGCCCGAACCCGGGCCCGCGCGTCTGGTTCGCCAAGCAGAACCTGCCGCCGATCGTCTCCGGGGGCCGGCTCAACCCCAACCTCAGCGACGGCCCGGAATGGGGCGCGACGGTCAACAACGCGGTCCGCGTCTGGCGCTCGGGACTCGGCATCGACCGCCACGGCAACCTGATCTACGCCGCCGCCAACTACCAGACGGTCGGTTCGCTGGCCGAAATCCTCAAGCGCGCCGGCGCCGTGCGGGCGCTGGAGCTGGACATCAACGAAGACTGGACCAGCTTCATCACCTACCGCCGCCCCGGCGCGGTCGACCCGTCCAACCTGCTGCCGGAAATGTTCCGTCCCGACACCCGCTACCTCGAACCCGACGAACGCGACTTCTTCGCCGTCTACAGGAAGGCGGGAGGATGAGCCCGCGCGGCCGGATGACCCCGGGCAGGCGCGCGCGGCGGGCGCTCCTGGTCGACTCGGTGCTGGCGCTGATCCTGGCCCTGCTCCTGCTGTGGTTGACGGCGGGCCTCGGCGTCGTCGCCTTCGTCGGGCTGCCGCTGCTGCTCCTCGGCCTGCTCTGGGTCGGCCTCGAAAGGCTGGCTTGCCGGCTCAGGCCTCGGCGCCCGCCGGCCGCCTGATGGCAGGCCGCCGGGCTGGGCCATTCCGTCGGCCAACGCACCGCGCCGAGCGCCGTCCCGCGACCCCGGGTTTCGGTATTGTCGCCGCGTCATGCCACCCGTCTTCTGGATCGGCCTCGGGATCGCCGGCTTCGTCTTCCTCGTCGGTGTCGTCTCCGGCGCTCGCTCGCGCACGACCAGCCTCGCCACCGGCGCCGCGATGGGCGCCTACCTGGGCGTGATGGCCGCCTTCCCGCTGCTGGCGATCGGCATCGCGACCAGCTAGCCGCCGCCGTGACTTCGATCCCCACCCTCACCCTGCGCGAGGGTGTGGCGATCCCGCGGCTCGGCTTCGGCGTCTTCCAGGTGCCGCCGGCGGAGACCCAGCGGGTGGTCGAAGAGGCGCTGGCCAACGGGTACCGCCACATCGACACCGCCGCCGCGTATCGCAACGAGGCCGGCGTCGGGGCGGCGATCGCCGCCACCGGGCTGGCCCGCGAGGAGGTCTTCGTCACCACCAAGCTGTGGAACTCCCAGCAGGGCTACGACTCGACCCTGGAGGCCTTCGAGAAGAGCCTCGGCCGCCTCGACATGGACCATGTCGACCTCTACCTGATCCACTGGCCGGTCCCGACCGAGGATCGCTACCTCGACACCTGGCGCGCCTTCGAACGGATTCAGGGCGAAAGCGGCGCCCGTTCGATCGGCGTCTCCAACTTCCGCGTCGAGGATCTGGAGCGGTTGAAGGCGGAGGCGGAGCGGCTGCCCTCGGTCAACCAGATCGAGCTGCACCCGCGCCTCCAGCAGGCCGAGCTGCGCGCCTGGCACGCGGACCACGGCATCGCCACCGAGGCCTGGAGCCCGCTGGCCCAGGGCGCGGCGCTCTCCGACGGCACGGTCGAAACGATCGCCGCGCACCACGGCAGGACGCCGGCGCAGACGATCCTGCGCTGGCATCTACAGATCGGCAACGTGGTCATCCCCAAGTCAGTGACCCCGGAGCGGATCCGCGAGAACATCGACGTCTTCGACTTCGAGTTGAGCGAGGACGACCTCGCCGCGATCGCCCGCCTGGACTCCGGCGAGCGCATCGGTCCCGATCCCGCGACCTTCGTCGAACCGTAGGCCGAGCAGCCGCCACCGCCTTCGTCCTCGGCGGCTCGCTGTTCGCGATCGGGGCCGTTCTGGCCCAGGGGGACGTCGGCGGCCCGCGGCTCGCCGCCGCCGTCTACCTGCTCGGCGGCGTCTTCTTCAGCACCGGCGGTCTCCTCTCCGTGCTTGAGACGAGGGACGGCCCGCCGCTGGAAGCGCTCAGCGCCCTGGTCCTCTTCGTCGGCACCCTCGTCTTCGCGATCAACCTGCTCGACTCGCTGATCGGCGACCTGACCCCGGCCCAGCAGGACCGCCTGGTCTGGTCCCCGGACATGGTCGGCTGCGCCCTCTTCCTCGTCTCGGGCCACCTGGCGATGGTCGGGATCTCACGCAACTGGCTGCCGTGCTGGCGCCCCTCCGACCCGGCCTGGCGGATCGTCGCGGTCAACCAGCTCGGCTCGGCCCTGTTCATGGTCTCCGCGGTGGCCTCCTTCGTCCGCGCGTCGGGCGACATGGTCGCGATCGGCATCGCCAACTGGGGCACCCTGACCGGCGCGCTGTGCTTCGCGGTGGCCGGCGCGATGCAGGAGTTCGCGCCCCCTCTCGGCACCGATTGAGAGGATGCCGGAGTGAGCGCGAGCCGGTCGGCGAACACCCCGCGTACCGAGCGCGTACTTCCCGGAGTCTGGCGCTTGCGCCTGCCGCTGCCCTGGCCGGGGGTGCCGCACGGCAACGCCTGGGCGGTCGAGGCCGGCGAGGGGATCGTCCTCTTCGACACCGGCATGGGCGGCAAGGGCCGGCTGCGCCAGCTCGACCTCGCCCTGGCCCAGGCCGGCTACGGGGTCGAGGACGTCGGCCTGCTGGTCTGCACCCACTCCCACACCGACCACTACGGGCTCGCCTCCTCGATAACCGAGGCGGCCGGCTGCGAGCTTTGGATGCACCCCGCCTGGGAGCACGTCCGCCTGCTCGCCGACGACCCCGCGGCTGCGCTCGAGCAGCGCCTGGAGGTCGCCCGCCAGAGCGGCGTGCCGGTGGCGGGCCTCGAGCGCTACCGGGAGTCCCGCGGCGGCGACACCGAAACCGGGATCGACGCGATCCGCGTCCCCGACCGCGACCTCCTTCCCGGGGTCGAGGTCGAGACCGACCTCGGCGCCTGGCAGGTCCACGAGACGCCCGGGCACGCTCCCTCCCACGTCGTCCTGCACCAGCCCGAGCGCGGGCTGCTGATCTCCGGCGATCACCTGCTCGGCCGCACCGTCCTCTTCTTCGACCACGGCCACAGCCCCGATCCGGTCGGCGAGTTCCTCGGCAGCCTCGCCGCGGTCGAGCCGCTGGACGTCGAACTCTGCCTGCCGGGGCACGGCCGCCCCTTCCGCGACCCCGGGGTGAAGATCGCCGAGGCCCGGCGCCAGGTCGAGGAGATGCTGGCGAAGGTGCGGGAGGCGCTGGGCGGAGGCGAGCGGACGGCCTTCGAAATCGTCGCCGAGATCGTCGGGCCGGAGAACCTCGACAGCCTGATCAGCGCCTGGATGCTCCAGATAGTCCTCTCCTGCCTCGACCACCTCGCCCTCCAGGGTGAGGCGACCACGGTCCCCGACTCCGATCCAAAGCGGTGGAAGATCGCGTAGGGGAGTAGCGCCACTCCCCTATGTACCCTCCCACCGATGGCGAGCTTCACCTTCGAGCGCGAGATCGCCGCTCCGCCCGAGACCGTCTTCGAGGTCCTCACCGATCACCGCCGCTATGCCGAGATCACGCCGCTGCGCCGTTCCGAGCTGGAGCGGGAGGGGGACCCGGCGCCCAACGGCGTCGGCGCGATCAGGTCGGTCGGCATCGTCGGTCCGCCGCTGCGCGAGCAGGTGATCGTCTTCGAGCCGCCCAGCCGCTTCTCCTACAAGGTGCTCTCCGGCGCTCCGGTTCGCGACCACGTCGGGACCGTCGAGCTGACCCCGGCGGGCGCCGGCACCAGGCTCGTCTACGCCGTCCGCATGACTCCGACCCTGCCGCTCGCCGGCGGCGTCGTGGTAGCCGCCGTCAAGCAGGGGATCAAGCAGCTGCTGAACGGCGTCACGGCGGAGTCCGAGCGACGCGCCGCGACCGCGACGAATGCCTGACGGCGGGCCCAAGGCCCGCCGGTTGTCGCGCGAGTTCTCACGACTGCTGGGCGCGTGGACGCGCCGCGCGAAGACCTCGCTCGGCCACCTCCGCCATCTGCGCGACCCACGGCGCTTCTGGAAGGAGCACCGTCGTCTGGCGCTGGCTCTGATCGCCGGGGCGATCGCCTGCGCGGCGGGGATCTTCGTCGCCTATGAGCTGCTCAAGCGCCCGCCTGACGTCCACAACCCGCGGGCGCACTTCAAGCCGCAGCCGCCGCCGAAGCCGGTGGCCAAGACGGTCAACTGGCCCTTCTTCGGCCTCAACCCGGCCCGCACCCGCTACCTGCCGGCGCGGGGGATCAAGCCGCCCTTCCGCAAACTCTGGCGCTACACCGAGCACCCGCTGCTGGAGTTCCCGCCGATCTACGTCGGCGGCAAGCTCTACGCCGTCAACAACAGCGGCTACGCCTTCGCCCTCGACGCCGACACCGGCAAGGTCCTGTGGGAACGGCGCATCGGCCGCCTCAACGCTTCCTCGCCGGCCTACTACCGCCACCGCCTCTACATCGTCAACCTCGTCCCCGGCCACATCGTCAAGCTCGACGCGAAGACCGGCAAGATCATCTGGAAAAAGTCGCTACCCGGTCGCGCCGAGTCCTCGCCGGTGGTGATCGACCGCACCGTGTACTTCGGCTGTGAGAACGGCGACCTCTACGCGCTCTCCACGATCAGCGGCAACGTGCGCTGGGCGACCGCGCTCGGCGGCCCGGTCAAGTCGGCGCCGGCCTACTACGGGGGCACCCTCTACGTCGGCGACTACGGCGGCGACATGAACGCGGTCGACGCCAGCACCGGCCGGCTCAAGTGGCAGAGCGGGTCGCTCGGGCAGGGGTTCGGCACCTCCGGCGAGTTCTACTCGACTCCGGCGGTCGCCTTCGGCCGCGTCTACGCCGGCAACAACGACGACCGCGTGTACAGCTTCGACATCCGCGACGGCACCCTCGCCTGGACCTACTCGACCGGGGGGTACGCCTACTCGGGGCCGACCGTCGCCAACACCCGGCACAGCCCGCCCACCGTCTACATCGGCTCCTTCGACGGCAAGGTCTACGCCCTCGACGCCCGGGACGGCAGCGTGCGCTGGAGCCGTTTTACCGGGGGGCAGGTGGTCGGCTCGCTCTCGGCGATCGGCAACATCGTCTACGTCGCCGAGTTCTCCAACAAGACGACCACCGGCTTCATGATGAGGAGCGGGCGCCGCGTCTTCCACTACCCGAAGGGGACCTACACGCCGGTCATCTCCGACGGCCGCCGCATCTACCTGACCGGCTACTCGAGCATCACCGCGCTGGAACCGTTCAAGCCCAAGCCGAAGGGGAGGGGAGCGAAGGGGCGCGGGCAGAAGCGGGCGAAGGCTAGGGCCCACCCGCCCCGATCCCACCGGGCGGGGCCGGCGGTAGGCGAGGCGCACCCGGCGCGAAGGGCGGAAAGACCGGCGAGCCGGAGTGCAGGCGGGCCCTGAGCACGGCGAGGCTCGCCGGCGAGTTCTGTATCCGGTAGGCGCTGGTGGTCCCGAAGTCCTGGTAGTAGACGAGCATCTTGCAGCGCGGGTGGCGCCTCAGCCAGTTGAAGAGGCCGCGGACGAAGGTCGGGTCGTCGCCGTTTTCGACTCCCCACTCGGTCAGCGCGAAGGGCTTGCCGGCGAAGCGTTCGTAGAGGCCGGTGAGGGACTTCCAGTCCGGGTAGGAGGCGTAGAAGTCGGTGCCGGCCCAGTCGACCCAGCGCGAGCCCGGGTAGTAGTGGCGGGGGCGATTCCGGGGCGTCGTCGGGGCGCCGGCCGGGAGCGGGCTCCAGACGATCGCCACCGGGGCCGCGGGCAGGCCGGAGACTTCGCTGTTCAGTGGCGGCAGCCCGGCTTCGGCCAGGCGTCGGTCGATCCTCGCCGCCTTGCCGCCGCCGTGGACGATGACGTAGATGCGGCGGAAGGCGAGCCGGTACCAGCGCGGGGTGTGGGCGGAATCGCGCGGATCGCCGGCGCAGTCGTATGAGGCGTAGACGTTGAGGCAGCGGTTGGGCTCGCCCAGCGGGCGCACGTAGGCGCGCATCTTCTTCTCCCAGAAGAGGCGGTTGAGCCGGACCAGGTACTCGTCCCCGGTGCCTTCGGCGATCGCCTCCGGGGTGATGATCTCGTGCCCGTCGCCGCCGTCGGCGGTGGTGATGTGGATCATCGGCCGCGCCCGTGCCGTCTGCCAGCGCTTGATCGACTCGGGGAAGTCGCTGCCCCAGGTGCGGAAGGACTCGATCACCGCCGGGTGCTTGTGGACCACCGAGCTGAATTCGCCGAACTGGGCCGGGTCGCCGGTGTCGGAGACGCCGAAGAAGACCCTGTCCCCGCGCGGTTCGAGCAGGCCGGCGCCCGCGCTCGGCGCGGCGAGGAGGGCGAGCGCGGCGAGGGCGCACAGCGCCGCGACGAACCTGTGTCCGGGGACCATCCGCGTCACCTTCGACCGGCTCGGCTCATGACCTCCCCAACACGCCGGCCCGCCTCGTCGTTGCGGAGACAATCATGTTTCGGATCGCTCCAGATCGGGCACTGGGAGGGCTCACCCAATCAAGGAGTGAAGATGTCGACCATCGCAGTGATAGCCATAGTCGTAGGTGCCCTGATCCTGATCGTCGCCCTTGTCTCGGCTTCGCGCCGGGCCGCCCGGCGCCGTCAGCTCGGCCATGCACAGGCCGCCGCCGGGCACGACGACGTGCGCCACCATCGTGAGCGGGCCGATGAAAGCCGCACCGAAGCGGCCATCGCCGAGGAGCGTGCCAAGCGCGCCAAGGTGGAGGCCCAGCTCGACGAGGAGCGCGCGCGCAGCCGCGAGGAGGAGCTCAGCGACAGCCGCTGAGCGATCCCTCCGGGCCGCTGGCGGTCCGGCGCGAACCGCAAACCAAGAGGAGGAGTGAGATGGCCGAGACCAAATCGGCATCCCCGGGGCAGCGCTCCAGGGGTTCCACGAAAACCAAAAAACGGACCAGCGCACGGAGCAAGACGAGACCGCGCTCGTCGAACCGAACCAAAACCCGCTCGGCGGGCAACTCGAAACCGCGTTCGGCGAGCAAGCCGAAAGCGTCGCCGCTGGACAAACCGAAAGCGGCCGGCGAAGCCGTCGAGGAGACCGCCAAGGACGCGGGCCGGGCCGTGGGCCGGGCGGCGAGCAGGGCGAAGGTTCCGCTGGTGGCCGGCGGTGCGGCTCTGGCCGGCGCGGCCGGCGGCATCGCCCTGGGCGCCCATCAGGCGCGGCGCGGCAAGGGCCTCGGTGCGATCCACACCGACGGCATCGCCAGGGCGGCGCGCAAAGCGGGGGACGTCGGGATGCAGATCGGAGAGCTGGCGCTCGAGGGGCGGCTCGCCCGCGAGGCCTCGAACGGGAAGGGCCACCGCTCGCCGGTCGAGGTCGTGCTCGAGGGCCTGACCAACAGGCGCTCGCACGGCTAGCGACAGCGACGCGGGGGCGGACCCGTGAAGATCGAGCGACGAGAACTGCGTTGACCACCGTATTGGTGGCGAATGCAGTCCTCGTCGGCTGATTCAGGCCTGTCGCGAGTTGACCCCGCCGCCTACGCGGCCGAGGTCAGCTCGCGCGGGTGCTCGGCGACGATCGCCAGCACCTCGGCGGCGTGCTTGGAGACGAAGCTGGGACCGATGCCGCGGATCTCCTGAAGGGCGCCGGGGTCCCTGGGCCTGGCAGCGGCGATCGCCTCCAGGGTGCTGTTGTGGGCGACGGTGAAGGCCGGCTTGCCGGCGGCCGCGGTGAGCCGCCAGGCCTTCAGCGCCTCGAACAGCGGCGCGTCGGAGCTCGACAGCTCGGCCGCGGGGGCCGTCGAGCGGCCGGCCCGCTTCGGCCGGCGGACCGCGATCGTCTCGGGATCGGGCAGCCAGGACTGCGGGTCACAGACGTCGCAGCAGCGCTCCAGCGGCGCCCCGGCCGCGCGGTCGCCGAAGTGGTCGAGCAGGGCGCGGCGGCGGCAGCGCTCCCCGTAGATGAAGGCCTTGATCGCGTGGTAGGCGCGCCAGCCGCGCTCGTGGGCGATCGCCAGCTCGGGGTCGCCGGCGCGCTGCTGGTTGAAGCGGACCAAGCGGCCGAGGTCGGCCTTCATCGCCAGCAGCACGGCGCGGGCTCCCAGCCCGTCGCGCCCGGCCCGCCCCGCCTCCTGGTAGTAGGCCTCGACGCTGGTCGGGATCGCCATGTGCCAGACCGAGCGAACGTCGGCCTTGTCCACCCCCATGCCGAAGGCGTTGGTGGCGACGATCGCCTCGACCTCGCCGTCCATGAAGCGCTGTTGGGTCAAGCTGCGCTCCTCCGCCTCCATCCCGGCGTGGTAGGCGAGCGCCGCGCGGCCCGCGTCGCGCAGGGCGGCGGCCACCTCGTCGGTGTCGCGGCGGGTGCCGCAGTAGACGATCGCCGGGCGGTTGGCGGGGTCGGCGAGGCCGGCCTCCAGCAGCGCCTGGCGGCGGGCCTTGGAGCCCGTGCCCTCGAGCGGGACGACGTCGAAGGAGAGGTTGGGGCGGTCGAAGCCGGAGCGGACCTGGAGCGGGTCGCGCATCCCGAAGCGCGAGGCGATCTCGGCCGCGACCGGCTTGGTCGCCGTCGCCGTGCAGGCCATCACGGTCGGCCGCCCGAGCCGGTCGGCGATCTGCGGCAGGCGCAGGTAGTCGGGCCGGAAGTCGTGCCCCCACTCAGAGACACAGTGGGCCTCGTCGACGGCGATCAGGTCGATCCGCCGCTGGGCCAGGGCGTCGAGGAAGACGTTGGAGGCGAAGCGCTCGGGCGAGCAGTAGACGATCCGCGCCGCTCCTCCGCGCACCTGGTCCAGCGCGGCGCGCGCCTCCGCTTCACTCATCCCCGAGGAGATCATCGCCACCGGCTGCCCGGCGGCGGTCAGCCGCTGCCACTGATCCCGCATCAGCGCGATCAGCGGGCTGACCACGATCGTCAGGTCCTCGCCGGCCAGCCCCGGCAGCTGGTAACAGAGGCTCTTGCCGCCCCCGGTCGGCATCACGATCAGCGAGTCGCGCCCCTCCAGGGCGGCTTCGACAGCCTCCCTCTGCCCCGGCCGCCAGTGCTCGTACCCGAGCTGAGCAAGCAGCTGGTCGGCTCTCTCGCCGGTCCTGAGGTTCACCCGACTCACCCTAGGCGCCTGACCGGCGGGTGACCCCGGTCACGGCAGGGCGGGGATGCGGTTCAAGCCGGGTTTTCCGCCGGCCCGGGGCGGCGGGCCCTGACCGGGCCACGCCTGAGGCGGAATCCCTGGGGCCAGAGGACGTAGATCGCCATCGGCACCGCGTAGAGGAGGTAGGCGCCGGCCTCGATCACCGTCGGGCCCGGCTGTAGGCCGAGCATTCCGGTCAGCAGTGAGCCGGAGATCGTGCCGGGCTGGACCAGCCACGAGAGGTCGACCGCCTGGCCCTGAAGGCCGTTGATCCAGCCCGCCTCGTGCGCGGTATGGGCGGCGGTCGCCAGCAGGCCGGCGGCGACGAAGACGAGGACGACGCCGGTGACGCGGAAGAAGCGGGTGAGGTTGATCCGCACCCCGCCGCGGTACAGCCCGAGCCCGACGGCCACGGCGGCGAGCAGGCCCAGCGCGGCGCCGGCCGTCGCGGCCGGGGTGTCGCTCGCGTTCTGGAAGGCGGCGAGCAGGAAGACCGAGGTCTCGAAGCCCTCGCGCAGGACCGCGAGGAAGGCCATCGCGACCAGCGCAATCGTCGAGCCCACCGCCAGCGCCGAGGCAGCCTCCCCTTCCAGGGTCGCCTTGATCCCGCGCGCGTTGCGCCGCATCCAGACGATCATGTAGGTGACGGCGGAGACGGCGATCAGACCGATCACGGTCTCCAGGGTCTCCTGCTGGCGCTCCGGCAGGTCCTGGCCGACGAGGTCGAGGACGACGGCGACCGCGGCGCAGAGGGCGATCGCGATCCCCACCCCGATCCACATCTGCCGCAGCGCGTCGCGGCGGCCCTCCTTGACCAGGAAGGCGGCGACGATGCCGATGATCAGAGAGGCCTCGACGCCCTCTCGCAGGGTGATGACGAAGGTTGGGATCACGCGACTCGAATTCCTCTGCTCAATGGATTAGGTCGCCCTAATTAGGACTGCCGAAAACCTAGCACGCCGCTAGGCATTGGGGAGCCAGGGCTCCGACCACTGCGCGATGCCGCGGGTCAGCTTCGCCGCCTCCGCCGGTCCCCAGGTGCCCCGAGGGTAGGGGTGCACGGGCCCGGGCTCGTCGAGCAGCGGCTCCACCACGCGCCAGGTCTCCTCAACCGTGTCCTGGCGGGTGAAGAGTTCGTGCCGCCCGGCGATCGCGTCGCTGAGCAGGCGCTCGTAGGGCTCGGGCTCCTCGCCGGGGACCTTCTCGAACAGGACCTCGAGATCTGCCGCCTCGAACGCCTCCTCGCCGGCCTTCTTCGCGTAGAGGCGCATTCGGGCTCCGGGGGCGGGCTCGATCCGCACCGTCAGCTGGTTGGGCTCCGGCGTCTTGCCGCGGCCGACGCCGAGCCGCGGCGGCCGCTTGAAGACGACGTTCACCTCGCTCGCCTTGGCCGGCATGCACTTGCCGGCGCGGACGAAGAAGGGGATGCCGCTCCAGCGCCAGTTGTCGACCTCCAGCTCGACCGCGGCGAAGGTCTCGGTGGTCGAGCCCGGAGCCACGTCGGGGACATCGAGGAAGCCCTCGTACTGCCCGCGCACGTAGCGCTTGGGGTCGGCCGTCCGCATCGCCTTGAACAGCTCCAGCTTCTTGTCGCGGACCGAGTCGGGGTGGTTGCCGGTCGGCGGCTCCATCGCGACCAGCGCCAACACCTGGAGGGCGTGGTTCTGGATCACGTCGCGCATCGCGCCGACCGCGTCGTAGAAGCGGCCGCGGTCCTCGACGCCGAAGTCCTCGGCGATCGTCATCTGCACGTGGGAGACGTGCTCGCGGTTCCAGACCGGCTCCAAGATCGAGTTGGCGAAGCGCAGGTAGTTGATGTCCATCACCGGCTCCTTGCCGAGGTAATGGTCGATCCGCAGGATCTGCCCCTCCTCCAGCACCGCGCAGAGCTCGGCGTTGAGCGCCCGCGCGGACTCCAGGTCGTGGCCGAAGGGCTTCTCGATCACCACGTGGGCGTTCTCGGTCAGCCCCGCCTCGCCGAGGCCGCCGACCACGGTCGCGAACAGCGAAGGCGGGATCTCCAGGTAGAAGACCGGGCGCCTGGCGTCCCCGAGCGCCTTGCCGACCCGGGCGAAGGTGTCGGCGTCGGCGTAGTCGCCCTGGACGTAGGAGAGCCGCGCGGCGAGGCGGCCGAAGACGTCCTCGTCGGGATCCTCGACCGTCGCCGCGATCGATTCGCGCGCGTGCTCGCGCAGCTGCTCGACGCTCCACTCGTCGATCGCGACGCCGACGATCGGGCAGGTGAGCAGTCCGCGGGCCTCCAGCCGGTAGAGCGCGCGGAAGGTCATTTTCTTCGCCAGGTCGCCGGTGATCCCAAGGATCGCCAGCACGTCGGCGGCGGTTTCCCGATCAGGCTGGGCTCCCTTTGACATCGGCCGGGAGGCTAGGGCAGTGGACGCATCGTGTGCCGCGCCACCAACATCCGCCGAGGGCCGATTTGCGCCTGCTAGCTTCGCGCCGTCTTGGCCCCGCGCTCGACAAAGGCGATCGTTTCCACGGCCGCGCTCCTGCTCGCGATGCTCCCGGCTGCTGCCCACGGGGCGGTATTGGAGCCCCATGTCGCGAACCCAGACCCGGTCACACCGCACGTCGTCGCCCCGGCGGCGAAGCCCGAGGTCGCCGCCCCGTCCGCCGAAAGCACCTCCGCGCCGACCGCTGCTCCGGCGCTCGCGGAGGCGCCCCCTGCCGACCTGCCGAGCGGGAACGGTCCGAAACCGAAACCCACGGTGGACACCTGCAAGGCGCGGCCGGGGCACGTCTGCCCGTACTTCTGCCCGCACGGAGCGCTCGGCGCCAACTGCAAGCCGCCGGAGCCCGACCCGGAACCGTGGCAGAGGGAACCGATCCAGACGGTGGAGGAATACATGCGGACCGTCCACCTCTGCGCCGGCGCCATGGAGGTCCTGTTCATGAAGAGCTTCATCGACATGGCAGCCAAGGGCCTGCCATATGACGACTACCAGGCCTACCTACAGGAGGCGGGAGTCTTGGCCGCCTCGACGGAGGCCTGGAATACCTGGGACCGTCTCAACTGCCTGACCTTCGCCCAGCTCTGAGTACGATGGCCGATGCGGGCCCGGCCGGGTTCGCATCGTCTCGCCAGCTACCAGCGGAGGTGCTTGATGGAGCTCGGAATCGTCGGCCTGGGCCGCATGGGCGCGAACATGGCCCGCCGCCTGATGCGGGACGGCCACAGGATCGTCGCCTACGACGTCAACCCCGACGCGGTCTCCACGCTCGCCGGCGAGGGGGCTGAGGGAGCCTCCTCGCTGGAGGATCTGGCCTCGAAGCTGGCGCCGCCGCGGTCGGTGTGGGCGATGGTGCCGGCGGGGGAGATCACCGAGAAGACGGTCGACGACATCGCCGCCGTGCTCGACTCCGGCGACGCGATCGTCGACGGCGGCAACTCCTACTACCGCGACGACATCCGTCGTGCTGCGAAGGTGGGGGAGAAGGGGATCGACTACGTCGACTGCGGCACCAGCGGCGGCGTCTTCGGCCTCCAGCGCGGCTACTGCCTGATGATCGGCGGGCCCGACGGGGCGGTTGCCCGCCTGGACCCGATCTTCGCCTCGCTGGCGCCGGGGGTGGGGTCGGCCGAGCGCACGCCGGGCCGCGCCGGCGATCCCTCCGCCTCGGAGAACGGGTACCTGCACTGCGGCCCCAACGGCGCCGGCCACTTCGTGAAGATGGTCCACAACGGGATCGAGTACGGGGTGATGGCCGCCTACGCCGAGGGTCTCAACATCCTCAAGAACGCCGACGCCGGCAAGGTCCAGCGCCAGGCCGACGCCGAGACGGCGCCGATGGAGCAGCCCGAGTACTACCAGTACGACATCGACCTGCCCGAGGTGGCCGAGGTCTGGCGGCGGGGCAGCGTGATCGGCTCCTGGCTGCTCGACCTGACCGCGGCGGCGATGCGGGAATCGCCCGACCTCGCCGACTTCGCCGGGCGCGTCTCGGACTCCGGCGAGGGGCGCTGGACCTCGATCGCGGCGATCGACGAGGGCGTGCCGGCGCCGGTTCTGACCACGGCCCTGTACGAGCGCTTCGCCTCGCGCAACCTCGACGACTTCGCCGACAAGGTGCTGTCGGCGATGCGCAAACAGTTCGGCGGCCACGACGAGAAGCAGGGCTGAGGGCGCGGCGATGGCGCCGCGGCTGGAGGTCCTCGCCGACGCCGACGCGGCCTCCGCCCGCGGCGCCGAGCTGATCGCCGCCGCGGGGCAGGCGGCCGTTGCCGCCCGCGGCGAGTTCGCGCTCGCGCTCAGCGGCGGGCACACCCCCTGGCGCATGATCGCCCTGCTCGGCGACCGTGCCGACATGCCCTGGGAGCAGACCCAGATCTTCCAGGTCGACGAGCGGGTGGCGCCGCCCGGCAGCGAGGAGCGCAACCTCACCCACCTGATCCAGATGCTCTCGATCTCCCACCAGTCCGCGGTGCGGCCGATGCCGGTCACCAGCCGCGACCTCGACGCCTCCGCCCGCGAGTACGAAGGGCAGCTTCCCGAGCGGCTCGACTGCGTCCACCTGGGTCTCGGGCCCGACGGCCACACCGCCTCGCTGGTCCCGGGCGACCCGGTGCTCGAGGTCGACGACCGCCGCGTAGCCGTCACCGCCGGCGAGTACCAGGGCAGCCGCCGCATGACCCTGACCTACCCCGAGCTGTCGCGAGCGCGGGAGATCCTCTGGCTGGTCGCGGGGGAGAAGGCCCGCGACCCGCTGGCGAAGCTCCTGGCCGGCGATCCCTCGATCCCCGCCGGACGGGTGGAAAACGACGAGATGGTCGTGGTGGCCGACGAGGCCGCGGCCTCAGGCAGCAAAAATTAGCGTATGCGCTAACATTTGCCCTGATGACCGCAGAACGCGCGACCTCCCTGGGGGTGAGTTCTCCATCGGCGGCGCTGATGGAGGAGATTCGCCGCCGCGGCGATTTAAGCCAGGCTGAGCTGGCCCGCCGTGCCGGCATTCCGCGCTCCGTCCTCAACGTCTACCTGCACGGCAAGCGCGAGCCCGGCGCCGATGCGTTGCTGCGGATCGCCGCCGCTGCCGGCTTCGACCTGAAGCCGACCGAGCGCAGGCCGCCGGTGGATCCAGAGCGCGCCGGCAGGATCCTCGTCCAGGTGCTGGAGCTCGCCGAGGCACTCCCGTTCCGTCCACGTGCCGAGATGCAGTTCCCACCCCTCGCGGATCGACTGGGAATGAAGCTAGCCGCATGAGCGAGCTGGTTGACAAGCTCTTCGCGATCCACGAGGCTCTGGAGGCGCAGTCCCTTCCCCATGCCTTCGGGGGCGCGATCGCGCTCGCCTACTGTGTCGAAGAGCCGCGCGGGACCCGCGACCTCGACGTCAACATCTTCTGCGATGCCGCCGATGCCGCGAAGGTGCTGGCGAGCATGCCGGATGGGGTCAGGGTCACGGCGAAGGACATCGAGGCCGTCGAGCGCGACGGCCAGACCAGGCTCGAGTGGGACGGTGTCCCGGTCGACGTCTTCCTCAACAACCTTCCGCTTCACGAGGCGGTCGCCTCGGCGGTCGTCTGGGTGCCCCTACAGGATCGCGAGATCCCGGTTCTGGATTGTGCCTCGCTGGTGCTGTTCAAGTCCTTTTTCGACCGCACCAAAGACTGGGGCGATATCGAGGCTGTCGCGCTGGCGACGCCAGAGGACATAGAGACCGCGGCTAGGACGCTCGCCGCCCTGGTGGGCGAGGACGATCCCGCCTACAAGAGGCTGGATGGAATCCGCGCGATCAATCCTGCCTGAGCACGCGGCTCCCTTTACGCCAAACCTTTTTCCCAAGTGGTCGGACCAGTTGTAACCTCGGTGGCGATGGCCAGCGCCGAGATCGCCGCCGCCCCCTCGCCTCCGCGTGTCGGCACGGTCGAGGTGCTCGTCGGGCTGCTCGGGGAAGTCGACGCGGCGACCGAATCGGGGGTCTTCTACGATCGGGTCTGCCGCGCGGTTTGCAGCCTCACCTCGATGCGGCGGGCGGCGCTGCTGCTGCACGACAGCACCTACCGGACGGTGATCCCGATGGGCTCCCACGGGGTCGACCCGGAAATCGTGGGACGGATCGAGGGCACGCTGGACGAGGCGCCGATGGCGCGGCTGGCGCTCGAACAGGACCGGGTCGTCGAAGCCCGCGGCGACCTCTCCGAGCACCTGCCCCCGCGCTACGCCGGGCTGGCCGACACCCCGACCATCACCTGCACGCCGATCTCCGCCGCGCGGCGCTGGCTCGGGGTGATCCTGGCCGACCGCGGCGGTCAAGACTTCGTCCTCCAGGAGGCCGAGCGGGGGACGATGCTGACCCTGGGGCGGCTGGCGGCGCTGACCGCCAGCGTCGAGCGCTCGACCGAGCACCGCGAACGGGAGCGGCGACTGAGCGAACGGGTCGAACTGACCCGGGAGCTGCACGAGAACGCGATCCAGCGGCTGTTCGGCGTCTGCCTCGCGCTCGGCTCCGAGCGCGGCCTCACCCTCGACGAGCGCCGTCGCAGCCAGGACGAGCTGCGCTCGGTCGTCCACGACCTGCGCCGGGCGCTCACCCGGCCGGTCTCGCCGCCGCCGCGCGTCCTCAAGACCACACTGGCCCAGGTGCTCGAGCGGCTGCCGGAGCGCCGCCCGGAGCTGCGGCTGGAGTGGGCGGAGGGGGTGGAGGTGCCGGGCGATCTGGAGCCGCTGACCCAGCTGGTGCTGGTGGAGGCGCTGCGCAACGCCGACCGCCACTCCGAACCGAGCCGGATCGACGTCCGGGTCCGCTCCGACGGCGTCACCTTCAGCCTCGAGGTCGAGAACGACGGCGCCAATGGCGGGCGGGAGATGCGCGGCGGCGGGCTCGGGCTGCGGCTGGCGGCGCTGGAAGCTCTGCGCTACGAGGGGCTGGTCGAGTTCGGCTCCAGCGGCGAGGACCGGTGGCGGGTGCGGCTGATGGTGCCGGTCGAGGCCTGATGGCCGAGGCGGGCGAGAAGCTCCGCGTCCTGGTGGTCGACGACCACGACGTCGTCCAGTGGGGCTTCCGGCTCCTGCTCGACCGCCAGGGCTGGGTCGAGCGCTGCCTCGCCGCGCGCAACGGTGCCGAGGCGGTCGAGGTCTGCCGCCGGGTGCGAACCGACGTGGCGCTGGTGGACATGCTGCTGGGGGCCGAGTCCGGGGCGGAGGTCTGCGAGGAGATCCTGGGCGTCAGCCCGGCGACGCGGGTGCTGCTGATCTCCGGCGCCGGGGTGATCTCGCCCTCCGTAGCCCGGGCCGCGGGCGCTTCGGGCTTCATCTCCAAGGACTGGCCCGCCGTCGACGTGGTCAAGGCGGTGCGGATGGTCTCGCTGGGGAGCGAGGTCTTCGCCGACCCCGGGGCGGTCGACTCCCCCCTGAGCAATCGCGAGCAGGAGGTCCTGACGCTGATCGCGGCGGGCTCGACCAACAAGGAGATAGCCACCCAACTGCACCTTTCGCCGCACACCGTGAAGGAGCACACGAGCACGATCTACCGCAAGCTCGGCGCCCGCAACCGGGCCGAGGCGACGCGCCAGGCGCAGCGGTTGAAGCTGCTGGTCTGAGGGTTCCGCCCCCGGTGCGGGCCTGCGCCGCCGATCCCCCCCGAACGTCTGGGTCGGACGTCCAGGGGATGAACGAAGGCCCCGCAACCGGCGTACCTCTCCCCGATGGCCGCCCCCCGAAACGCCGTATCCGCACTGCTCTTCCCGGGGCAGGGGAGCCAGACCGAGGCGATGGCCGGGGTGGTCGCCAGCCACCGGCCGGACCTCTACGAGCTGGCCCAGGAGGAGCTTGGGGTCGATCCGTTCGAGGCCCTGGACGAGGGCACCCGCGTCGCCCAGCCCGCGATCTACTGCGCCAGCATCGCCTACTGGGAGCGCGCTGGGCGCCCCGTGCACGAGATGGTCGCCGGCCACTCGCTTGGCGAGCTGGCCGCGCTGGTCGCCGGCGGGGCGCTGAGCGAGGAGGACGGGCTGCGGCTGGCGCTGGTCCGCGGCCGCCTGATGGGAGCGGCGGGAGAGGCCAGCCCGGGCGGCATGATGGCGGTGCTTGGAGGGGGCGAGGAGGTGCTGGAGGTGGCCGAGCGCTTCGCCCTCGCCATCGCCAACGACAACGCTCCGGGACAGCTGGTCCTCTCCGGCCCGATCGAGGCGCTGGCGATCGCCCGGCGCGAGCTGCGCGCCGCCGGGGTGAGGGCGATCCGGCTGCCGGTCGCGGGGGCCTTTCACTCGACAGCGATGGCGGCGGCGTCGAGGCGTTTCTCCGAGGCGCTGGCCGAGGTCGAGTTCCGCCGCCCGCGGGTGCCGGTCTTCTCCTCGACCCTGGCCGAGCGGTTCGGCGATCCCCGGGCGGGGCTCGCCGCGGCGCTGACCGCGCCGGTGCGCTGGCGCCAGACCGTCGGGCGGATGCACGAGGCGGGTGCCCGCACCTTCGTCGAGGTCGGCCCCGGAGACGTGCTCACCGGACTTGTGCGCCGCACCCTGGACGGGGTCGAGGCCTGGTCCCTGGCGACCACGGAGGCCCTCCATGTTTGACTCGCTGGCGAGCCCGGCGACCCTCTCGGCGCCCTCCGAGCTGCACCGCGGGGCCGAGCTGGCCGGCCTCGGCGTCGCCCTGCCGGAGACGATCGTCCCCAACGCCCCGATCGCGGCCCGCCTCGGCGTGCAGGAGGGCTGGATCGTGCAGCGGACCGGCATCCGCGAGCGCCGCGCGGCGGCGCCGGGCGATCGGCTCGCCGACCTCGCGACCGTCGCCGGGGCGCGGGCCCTGGCCGCCGCCGACGTGCTGCCGTCGGAGGTCGACCTGGTCCTGGTGGCGACGATGAGCAACGACGAGCTGACCCCCGGAGCCTCGCCGCGGGTGGCGGCCGCGCTGGGCGCCGACGGCGCCGGGGCGATCGACCTCAACGCCGCCTGCAACGGCTTCGTCTCCGCCCTGGCGATGGGCTGCGCCCAGGTCGAGTCCGGCCGGGCCGCGACGGTCCTCGTCATCGGCGCCGACCTGATGACCCGGCTGACCGATCCCGACGACCGCACCACCGCGGCGCTGTTCGGCGACGGCGCCGGCGCCGTCGTCCTGCGGGGCGTCGCGGACGGGCGCATCGGGCCGGTGGTGCTCGGCTCCGACGGCGCCAACGCCGAGCTGATCCGCGCCGACCGCGAGGAGGGGCTGATGCGGATGCAGGGGCACGAGACCTTCCGCCACGCGGTCGAGCGCATGTGCGATGTCTCGCTCGCGGCGGCCGCCGCGGCGGGGCTGGAGCTGGCCGACATCGACCTCTTCGTCTACCACCAGGCCAACGCGAGGATCCTGCGCGCGATCGGCGCCCGCCTGATGCTGGCGCCCGAAGAAATGGTCGACTGCATCGGCCGCTACGGGAACACCTCGGCGGCGACGATCCCGCTGGCCCTCGAAGAGGCGCAGCTCGCCGGCCGGCTGCCCGGCGGCGCAAAGGTGCTGCTGGCGGCCTTCGGCGCCGGCCTCACCTGGGGCGCGACGGTGGTCGATTGGGGGGACGGGCTCGATGGCGCCTGAGGGCTGCGCCTTGGTGACCGGGGCCTCGCGCGGGATCGGCGCCGCCACGGCGCAGGCCCTGGCGCGGGCCGGCTGGCCGGTGCGCGTCAACTACCGCGAGGACGAGGCCGGGGCGCGCGAGGTCGTGGCGAAGATCGAGTCCGAGGGCGGCGCCGCGACCGTGTGCCAGGGCGACGTCGCCAGCGCCGAGGACGTCGACGGGCTGCTCGAGCCGGGCGATGACGGGCCGGTCCTGGTCCTCGTCAACAACGCCGGCATCAGGCTCGACGGCCTCTCGCCCCAGCTCGAGGACGAGCAGTGGCAGCGCGTTATCGACGTCAACCTGACCGCCGCCTTCCGCGCCACCCGCGGCGTCCTGCCGGCGATGCTGCGGGCCCGCTTCGGCCGCATCGTCAACGTCGCCTCCATCGTCGGTCCCCGCGCCAACGCCGGCCAGGCCAACTACGCCGCCGCCAAGGCCGGCACGATCGGGATGACGAAGACCGTGGCGGTGGAGGTGGCACGCCGCGGCATCACCGTCAACGCCGTCGCCCCCGGCCTGATCGACACCAGCCTGATCGAGGGTGTCGACGGCGACCTCGCCGCGGCGATCCCCGCCCGCCGGGTGGGGCGGCCCGAGGAGGTCGCCGCCTGCATCTCCTTCCTGGCCTCCGAGGAGGCCTCCTACGTGACCGGAACCACGCTCACCGTCGACGGTGGGCTCAGCGCCTGACAAGCGAAAGGAGCAGTAGATGGCACCTGAAGTGACGATGGAAAACGTCGAGAGGGAAATCTTCGAGGGCCTGGTCGAACTGGGCACCGAGCGCGAGGCCCTCTCCCACGAAGCGACACTGGAGAGTCTCGACATCGACTCGCTCGACCTGGTCGAGCTGGCCCAAATCGTCGAGGACGAGTTCGGGGTCGAGTTGCGCGGCGACGACGTCAAGGACGTGCGCACGGTCGGCGAGGTCATCGAACTGGTGGTGTCCAAGGCGGGATGAGACGGCGTGTCGCCATCACCGGCGTCGGCGCCGTAACCCCGCTCGGGGTCGGCAGCGCGCCCCTGGTCGAGCGCTGGAGCGCCGGCGAGTGCGCGATCGAGGACGGCGCCGGGCGCTGTCGCGACTTCGACCCGCTCGACTTCCTCTCCCGCAAGGAGGCGCGCCGCAGCGACCGCTTCACCCAGATGGCGATCGTCGCCGCCCGCGAGGCCACCGCGCAGGCCGGCTGGCACGAGCGGCCCGCCTACGAGGAGCACCGGGTCGGCTGCGTGGTCGGGACCGGGATCGGCGGCCTCGGCTCGCTCGAGGCGCAGCAGCGCAAGCTGATCGAGAGCGGCGAGAAGGCGGTCTCCCCGCTGGCGGTGCCGCTGCTGATGGGCAACGCCGCCGCCGCCGCGGTGGCGATGCGCCACGGGCTGCGCGGCCACGTCTACGGAGTCGTCTCCGCCTGCGCAGCCGGCGCTCACGCGCTCGGCGACGCCTCGCGGATCATCCGCGCCGGCGACGCCGACGCGGTCGTGGCCGGCGGCGCCGAGGCGGCGATCACCGGGCTCGCCCGGGCGGGCTTCGCGGCGATGGAAGCGACCTCGCGCAGCGGGGTCTCGCGCCCCTTCGACGCCCGCCGCGACGGCTTCGTGATCGGCGAGGGAGCGGGCGTCCTGGTGCTCGAGGAGGCCGAGGCCGCCGAGCGCCGCGGCGCCGAGATCCTCGGCGAGGTGCTCGGCTATGGCGCCACCTGCGACGCCTTCCACCTGACCGCCCCGCAGCCGGCCGGCACCGAGGCGGCGCGGGCGATCGAGCTCGCCCTCGGCGACGCCGGCCTGGGCGCCGGCGACGTCGACTACGTCAACGCCCACGGCACCTCCACCCCCCTCAACGACCGCAGCGAGACCGAGGCGCTGAAGCTGGCGCTCGGCGAGCGCGCCGCGAGCGTCCCGGTCAGCTCGACCAAGTCGGCGATCGGCCACCTGCTCGGCGCCGCCGGCGCGGTCGAGGCGATCGCGACGATCGGCGCGCTGCGCGACGGCGTGGCCCCTCCCACGGTCGGCTGGGAGGAGCGGGAGGAGGGCCTCGACCTCGACTACGTGCCAGGCCAGGCGCGGCCGCTGGAGCCGAGGGACGGAGACGGCCGCCGCGTCGCGATCTCCGACTCCTTCGGCTTCGGCGGCCACAACGCCGTGCTCTGCCTCGCCGCCTGATGCCGACGGCCACCGAGACAGCCCCGATCGCGGCCGAGCGCCCGCTCGACCAGCTCGAGATGCTCTGCGACCACGGCAGCTTCCGCGCGCTGCGCAGCGGCGTCGCCTCGGCGCGCCTCGGCGGTCGGGCCGCCCCCGGCGACGGCGTCCTCGCCGGCGCCGGCGAAGTCGGCGGGCGGCCGGTCTTCTGCTACGCCCAGGACCCCGGCTTCCTCGGCGGCTCGCTGGGCGAGGTCCACGCGGACACGATCGTGCGGCTCCAGCGGATCGCCGGCGAGGCGGGCGCGCCGGTGGTCGGCTTCGTCCGCTCCGGCGGCGCCCGCCTTCAGGAGGGGCACTCGGCCCTCGCCGGCTACGGCCGCATCTTCCGCGCCAGCGTCGAGCTCTCGCGGCGGGTGCCGCAGGTCTCCGTGCTCAGCGGCGTCGCGGCCGGCGGCGGTGCCTACTCGCCGGCCCTGACCGACTTCGTCGTGATGACCGCCGAGTCGCGGATGTTCCTCACCGGGCCGAAGATCGTGCGCGAGGCGCTCGGCGAGGAGGTCAGCATGGAGGCGCTCGGCGGGCCCCGCGTCCACGGCCGCAGCGGCGTCTGCCAGCTGGTCGCCGAGGACTCCGAGGCGGCGATCGCCTCGACTCGCCGCCTGCTCGGCCTGCTGCCGCAGGCGATCGGCGGTCCCCCGCCGACGACCCTGCCGGGTCCCCAGGACCAGGCCGACCCCGCGGCCCTCGTCCCGGCCGATCCGCGCCGGGTCTACGACGTGCGCGAGGTCGCCGACGCGATCCTGGACTCCGGCACGCTGCTGGAGCTCTCCCCCCGCTGGGCGCCGAACATGGTCACCGCGCTGGCCCGTGTCGAAGGCCGCCCGGTCGGGATTCTCGCCAACCAGCCGCGCGCGCTCGGCGGCGTGATCGACGCCGCCGCGGCGGAGAAGGGGGCGCTCTTCGTCGCTTCCTGCGACCGCTTCCGGCTGCCGCTGGCGGTCCTCGTCGACACACCCGGCTTCATGCCCGGGCGGCGCCAGGAGGAGCTGGGCGTGATCCGCCACGGCGCCGCCCTGCTGCGCGCCTTCGCCGCCGCCACCGTGCCCAAGGTGACGGTCGTCCTGCGCAAGGCCTTCGGCGGGGCCGCGATCACGATGAACTCGCGCGAGCTGGGGGCCGACGTCGTCTTCTCCTGGTCCGGCGCGCAGATCGGGATCATGGCCGCCCGCCAGGCGGTCGGGATCGTCCACCGCCGCGCCCTGGCGCAGGACGGCGCGCCCTCGCTGGAGCAGATGGCGGACGCCTACGCGGATGAGCACCTGACCGCGTCCGCCGCCGCCGCGAGCGGCTTCGTCGACGAGGTGATCGAGCCGGCGCAGACCCGAGACCGACTCGCCTGGTCCCTGCGTTCGCTGGGAGAGCGATGAGCGTCGCCGATCGTCCCGCGTCGAGCGCGCTGACCGAGGCGCCACCGCTGGGCGGTCGGGCCGTCGGCGCCTACGCCGCCCTCGGCGACAGCTTCACGGCGGGCCGCGGCTCGGTCGAGGGGGAGCGCTGGGCCGACCGCCTGGCGGGCGCCCTGCGGGAGCGCAACCCGGACCTGCGCTACCGCAACCTCGCGGTCGACGGCGCGACCAGCGTCGAGGTGCTCGAACAGCTGCCGGCGGCAATCGAGCTGGGGCCGGACCTGGTCACCGTGATCTGCGGCGCCAACGACGTGCTGCTGGCGCTGCGCCCGGACGTCGCGGCGTACGAGCGGCGCTTCTCGGAGATCCTCGAACGGCTCTGCCGGCTCGACACCAGGCCGGCGATCCTCACCGCCACCGCCCCCGAGAGCTGGCACTTCCTCGACCTGCGCCCGCGCACCGAGGCGCGCTTCATCCGCGCCCTGGGCGAGCTCAACGCCGCCACCCGCTCGGTTGCCGCCCGCCACGCAGTGCCCTGCCTCAACGTCGCCTGCCACCCCGGGCTGACCGAGCGGGAGAACTTCAGCCCCGACGGCCTGCACCCCTCGGCGCTCGGGCACGAGCGGGCGGCGCGGGAGATCGCCCTCTCCCTGCGCGCCCATTTCGGGATCGAGAGCGAGCCCGGGGGAGGTGTCGTCGCATGGGAGACCCGATGAAGGAGGACTTCGACCGGCTCGAGCCGGGGGCGCGCTTCCGCTCCAAGGGGCGCACGATCACCGAGGCCGACGTGGTCTCCTTCGCCGCCCTCACCGGCGACGGCCACCCGCTCCACACCGACGCCGAGTGGGCGGCGCGGAGCGAGTTCGGCAGTCGCATCGCCCACGGCTCGCTGGTCCTCTCCTACTGCGTCGGCCTGGTCCCCTTCGACCCGCAGCTGGTGCTGGCGCTGCGCGGGTTCGAGCGGGTCGCCTTCAAGCGGCCGGTGAAGATCGGCGACACGATCCACGTCGAGGGGCAGCTGGAGTCCAAGCGCCCGGTCGACGCCGCCACCGGCCTCGTCGTCTTCGCCTGGCGGATCGTCAACCAGCATGGGGAGGCCGTCGCCCTCGCCAAGGCACGGGTCCTTTGGCGCCGCGATCCCGAGCCGGAGGCCGCGGCCGGGCCGGAGGGGGCGCCGGCGCAGGAGGTCTACCTCTGATCCTCGCCGGCAAGAAGATCCTCGTCACCGGCGTCGTCGACCGCCACAGCATCGCCTTCTCGATCGCCGAGCGCGCCCAGCGCCAGGGCGCCGAGCTGGTGCTGAGCAGCTTCGGCCGGGTGCGGCGGATGACCGAGCGCGCCGCCGCCCGCCTGCCCGAGCCGCCCGACGTGCTCGAGCTGGACGTCGACGACGACGCCCAGCTGCTGGCTCTGCGCGAGGAGCTGAAGCGCCGCTGGGGGGGCCTCGACGGCGCCGTCCACGCGATCGCCTTCGCCCCCGCCGACGCCCTCGGCGGCGGCTTCCTCGCCGCCCCGCGCGCCAGCGCCCTCGCCGCCCTGGAGACCAGCGCCTACTCGTTCAAGGGCCTGGCCGAGGCGCTGGCGCCTTTGATGGGTGGCGAGGAGGGAGGCAGCCTGGTCGGCCTCGACTTCGACGCCACCGTCGCCTGGCCCGCCTACGACTGGATGGGCGTCTCCAAGGCCGCCCTGGAGTCGGTCGGCCGCTATCTCGCTCGCGACCTCGGTCCGAGCGGGGTGCGGGTGAACCTGATCGCCGCCGGCCCGATCCGCACCGCCGCCGCCTCCGGCGTGCCGGGCTTCGCGCAGCTCGCCTCGGCCTGGCCCGAGCAGGCGCCGCTGGGCTGGGACGTCGACGACCCGACGCCCGTCGCCGACGCCGCCTGCTTCCTGCTCTCCGACCTCGCCCGCGCCACCAGCGGCGAGATCCTCCACGTCGACGGCGGCGTCCACGCCGTCGGCGCCGCCCCGCCGTCGCAAAGCCGCGACTGATTGGTTCCAAAGTTGGCTCGAACTGCGCGCCACGCGTGCGTCCGCGCCTGCGAGCATGGCGCCATGACCGCTCTAGCCGTCCCCATGCCAGCCGCCGCCACGGCTCCCGCCCCGCTTCCCGCCCCTTCGCATGTGTATGCTATGAGCATGTTCAACGAGCGACTCCAGATCCTGGTCAGCAAAGAGCAGCGCCGTCGCCTCGAGCGGGAGGCGAAGCGCCGCGGCTCCTCGGTCGCGAGCGTCATCCGCGAGGCCATCGACGAGCGTCTCGGCCGGGTCGCGAACGAGGACCGGGCGGCGGCCGTCGAGGCCATCGCGGCGATGCGGGGCGTTCCGTTCATCCCCCCCGACGAGCTGGGGCGGCTGATCGACGAGACCCACGCCGCCGAGGTCGAGCACGGCCTTCCGCTGGAGCCTCCGCGATGACCTTCTTCGTCGACGCCAACGCGATCCTCTACAGCGCGATCGACGGCCCGGGTCGCGAGAACTGCATCCGCGTCCTGACCGCGATCGCCACGGGCGAGGTCGAGGGCCGGACCTCTCCCGCCGTGCTGGAGGAGGTCTGGCATGTCGCCACCCGCAGGTACCCGCGGGAGCTCGACGGCATCGTCGGCGCCGCGCTGAAGGTCTTCTCGCCGCTGCTGCCGGTCACCGAGGAGGCCCTCCAGCACGCGCTCTCGATGCCCGACTCCGGACTGGGTCCCAACGACCGCCTTCACGCCGGGACCTGTGCGACGCACGAGATCGGCACCGTGCTCACCGCGGACCGTGGCTTCGACCGCATCGATGGCATCCACCGGGTCGATCCCTTCGATGCCTCCGCGGTCGAGGCGCTGCTCGCCGCCGCGGCGTGATCAGGCCGCGGCCAGCTCGTGGTTGGCCTGGAAGATCCCGTCGGGGTCGTGGCGGCGCTTCACCTCCGCCAGTCGGGCGCAGACGTCCGGCGGCAGGATCGCCTCGGCGTCGCAGGGCCGCTCGGCGAAGTTGAAGTAGCCGCCGTCGGCGGCCCAGGGCAGCATCGCCTCGTGCAGGCGGTCGAGGTGGCCCTCGATCGCCTGGCCCAGCTCCGGCGTCATCGGCAGGCCGACCCCGAGCATGACGTAGTCGGCGTCGAGCGCCGAGAGGGCGCCGCCGCCGGGGTCGACGCGGCCGAGCGCGCCGCCGAGCTGGCGCAGCTCGGCGAGCAGCAGGGGGGAGGCCTCGGGCGTCGCGTGCTCGGCGAAGGCGTCGATCGCCTCGTCGGGCAGCTCCCGGATGACCTGGTGGTGGCCGAGGCCCGGGACCGGCTGCTCGGGGTCCATGTGGATCCGGCACAGCCCCGCGGCGGGAATCTGGTCGAAGGTGTCCATGATCGGCTCGCCGATCTCGCGCAGCGGCGCGATCGCCGCCTCGCCCGCGGCCCTCTCGCCGACGCAGGCGGCGTCGATCGTCAGCAGCGGCCGGTTGCGCAGCGGCTCGGGCACGTCGGGCAGGTCGGGCGGGCGCAGGAAGCGGACGATCGAGGTGACGTCGTCGGAGACGGTTTCGGCCCAGTCGCGGTAGGCGCGCACCGCGTCGGCGCCCACGTCGGCCGGGAAGAGGAGCGCCCCGGCGTACAGCTTGTCGATCGGCACCAGGTCGAGGTGCAGGGCGGTGACGATCGCGTAGCCGCCGCCGCCTCCGCGCAGCGCCCAGAACAGGTCGGGATCGTTCTCGGCGTCGATGCTCTTCGGCTCGCCGTCGGCGCCGACCAGCTCGATCGCCCGCACCCGGTTGCAGGCGAAGCCGTGGCGTCGTCCCAGCCAGCTCAGCCCGCCGCCCAGCGTGTAGCCGACGATGCCGACGTCGGGGGCGGAGCCCGGCATCGAGGAAAGGCCGTGGGCCTGCGCGGCTTCGCCCAGCTCCAGCACCAGGACGCCGGCCTGCACCCGCGCGGTCTGCGCCTCGGGGTCGATCTGGATCCCCCGCATCCGCTCGGTCTTGACCAGGATCGTCTCCTCGAGCGATCCCATCGCGACGGCGCCGTGCCCGGTCCCCTGGCCCGCGACCCGCAGGCCGTTGGCGGCGGCGAAGCGGACCGTCGCGGCGACATCCTCGGCGCTCTCGACGAAGGCGACGGCGGCGGGCCGCTGGTCGGCAGCGAGGTTCCAGGGAGCTCGCGCCTCGTCCCAGTCGGAGTCGTCTGGGGTGGCCACGCGGCCGGCGATCGCCAGCCCGGTGAAGTCGCTCATGTGGGGCCTCCTTTGGGAGAACTCAGGTCAGCGTCAGACGTTCGACGGCGCCTCCGACCCCCACCAGCACCTCGGTGACCATAGCCGGTCCGAAGAGCCCGTGGGCGGCCACGCCGGGGTCGGCCTCCAGGCGCGCGGCAAGCTCCGCCGGGTCGCCGACGGGTCCCCGGTAGTCAGCGATCGCGCCGCCGTCGGGGCTGGGATGGACCTCGCGCAGCTCCACCTCGGGGCCCAGCCGCGCCAGCGTTGAGGAGACGCCGAAGGCGAACAGCTCCAGCGGCACCGGGCCGCGCAGAGCGTCGACCGGCTTGCTGGAGTCGGCGATGACGACGAAGCGCTCGGCGGCCACGGCGACGATCTTCTCGCGCAGGTGGGCGCCGCCGCCGCCCTTGATCAGCCAGCCCTCCGGCGTCACCTCGTCGGTGCCGTCGATCGCGATGTCGAGCCGCTCCAGGGCGCTGAACTCCTCGACCGGGATCCCCAGTCCGCGCGCCTGTTCCTCGGTCGCAACCGAGGTCGCGACGCAGCGGATTCCGCTGAGGCCGCGACTGGCGAGCGCCGGCAGCAGGTGGGCGACCGTCGATCCGGTGCCGAGGCCCACCGTCATCCCGTTCCGCACCAACTCGGCGGCCGCCTCGGCCGCGAGGCGCTTCTCCGTATCGGCCCCGGTCGCCACCGCCGGGGACTCTATCCTCGGCCTGGATGGATGCGCGGATCTGGGTCTCCTCCGGCGGACAGGCGCCGCGCTCGGTGCCGCTGAGGGGCGAGCGGACCGTGGTCGGGCGCTCGCCCGAGGCCGACCTGCGGCTGGACGACGAGGAGGTCTCCTGGAACCACCTCGAAATCGAGCGGCGCGGTGACGTGCTGATGGCCACCGACCTCGACAGCCGCAACGGGACCGCGCTGAACGGCGAGCCCCTCGACCGACCCCGCCGCCTCCAGGACGGCGACACCCTGATCGTCGGCGGGCACCGGCTCGAAATCTCGACCGGGTCGGTGACCCCGGTCGGGGCGACGGTGGCGAGCAGCGAGCCCTCGGTGGCGCTGAGTGAGGAGGAGCGGGCGACCGCCGCCGCCCTCGTCGCCCCATACCGCAGCGAGGGGGCCTTCGCCGGCCGTCCCGCCACCCGGGCGGAGATCGCCGCCGAGCTGCACGTCAGCGAGCGCACTGCCCAGCGCCGCCTCGACGCTCTCGCGGCCAAGCTCGAGATCCCCGGCGACGCCGGCCGTGACCGCCCGCGCCAGATCGCCGCGCGGGTGATCGAGCTGGGCCTCGACCGGCGCTGACCCGGACCGGGCCAAACGCGGCCCGGTGGGGGGCGCCGCTGGCGTTGGCCGGCACGCCCACGGGGTCGAGCATCGGTGAGGCAATCGATCACTGCTCGGAAAGGAGCAACCATGCGCAACCGTTCGATCCTCATCGTCGCCCTGCTCGCCCTCGCCGCCCTGGCGGTCCCCTCCGCGGCCGCGGCGGCACCGAAGACCGGCGCCATCGTCTTCTCGATGGTGACCGAAGACCACCGGACCCAGAAAGACTCCAAAGGCAAAGAACTGCCTCCCAAAGCCCCCGAAGGCGGCATCTACGCCGTCCGCGACGAACGCCTCAACCAGCTCACCGAAGACCCCGGCGACACCGAACCGTCGTTCTCTGCCGACGGGCACACGATCGCCTTCGTCCGCGACGGCGACGTCTTCGCGATGAGGGCCGACGGCTCCGGGCAGCGGCAGCTGACCAGGGGCTCGGAAATCGACTCCCGCCCGCTGGTCTCCCCGAACGGGCGCTACGTCCTGTTCGAGCGGCGCACGGCGGTGGGCGCCCCGCGCGACCTCTACACGGTCAGGGTCGGCGGCGGAACGGTCAACCGGCTGGTCGCCTCGCCCGCCGACGAGCACGAAGCCTCGATCTCGCCCGACGGGTGCGCGATCGCCTTCGTCCGCAGCGTCCCCGACGCCCACGGCGGCACCGCCGACGACGTCTACACGGTCCGGCCCGCGGGCATCCTCCAGCGGCGGCTGACCCGGACCCCCGGTGTGGACGAGTTCGCGCCGCGCAGCCTCGACGAGACGATCGTCTACAGCCGCGGCGAGAGCACTCCCGGCCCGAGCGCCTACGCCGACATCTACGCGATGGGGGAGAAGGGCGGCGCTCCGCGCAAGCTGATCGCCGGCGCCGGCTCCTCCTACGTCGAAGACGCGACGGGCGGCGGTCGCACGCTGCTCTTCCGCCGCGACCGGGGCCTGTGGGTGAAGACCCTCGGCGGCAAGGGCCGCAAGCTGGCCGAACTCCCCGACAACTCGAAGACGACCAGCGTCTTCTCCTCGGACGGCAAGAAGGTCGCCGCCTTCACCGAAACCAAGGAAGGGCAGTCGATCTCGGTGATCGACGTGGCCACCGGCCGCGAGGGATACGCCCAGGTCGTCGGCCGGCCCGAAGGCGAAGAAGTGACGACGAAGATCGGCCCGGTGATCGCCTGGCAGCCGGTCCCGCACAGCGGCTGACCCAACCCCAACCCGGGGCGTCTGAGCTCGGCGGTCATATAGACCCGGTTAGCTCAGACACCCCCTCCGCTGTGGGAGGTATAACCCGGCTGCATGGGGGAACCGGCCATCGGCTCAACCATCGCCGGCTACCGGATCGATGCCCTGATCGCCCGGGGCGGCATGGGCGTCGTCTACCGCGCCACCCACCTCGGCCTCGAACGGCCGGTGGCGTTGAAGGTGATCGCCCGCGAGCTGGCCGATCGCGAGGGCTTCCGCGAGCGCTTCCTGCGCGAGTCGCGGCTTGCCGCCCGCCTCGACCACCCCTCGGTGGTGCCGATCCTCGACTCGCGCGAGGTCGACGGCGAGCTGATCGTGGCGATGCGCCTGGTGCGGGGTGGCGACCTGCGCAAACTGATCGACCGCGAGGGCCCGCTGCGCCCGGCGCGGGCGATCGCGCTGCTGGACCAGGTCGCCGAAGCGCTCGACGCCGCCCACGCCGCCGGCATCGTCCACCGCGACGTCAAGCCGCACAACGTCCTGGTCGAAGGCGACCGCGCCTACCTCTCGGACTTCGGGCTTGCCAAGGCGCTCGGCGAGAGCGGCGCGGCCAGCGGCGGCTCGGTCGTCGGCACGGTCGAGTACATGTCGCCGGAGCAGTGGCGAGGCGGCTCGGTTGGGCCGGCCGCCGACGTCTACTCACTCGGCTGCGTCCTGTACGAGGCGCTGACCGGGATCGTCCCCTACGCCCGCCGCGAGGCCGACACCGAGCCGGAGATGCCCGAGGGGCTGGCGGAGGTGATCGAGCGCGCCGTCGCCAAGGACCCCGCGGACCGCTACCCGAGCGCCGGAGCGCTGATCGCCGCCGCCCGCGAGCGCGAGAGCGGCGAGCTGGCCGCGACCCGGGTCCTCTCGGCCGCCGATGAGCGCCCGACCGCTCGCATCGGGCGCGGCGCGCGCCTGAGACGGATGCTCGGCGAGCGCCGGTGGGTTCTGCTCGGCGGGGGAGCCGCCGCGGCCCTCGTCCTCCTCGCCGCCCTGACCCTGCTCGGCGGCGACGGGGTCGCCGTCTCCGCGCCGATCCCGGTCGGACGCGCGCCGCTGCGGATCGCCGCCGCGACGGACGCGATCTGGGTCGCCAGCGAACCCGACGGGACCCTGACCAGGCTCGACCCGGCGACGGGGGACCCGGTCGGCAGGCCGCTGCGGCTCGGCGCCGGGATCTCCGGCGTGGCGGTCGGCGGCGGCTCGGTCTGGGTCTCCGACCCGCCCCGCGGCGAGGTCCTGCGGCTCGACCCGGACAGCGGCCGCGTGCTCGGCAGGGCCGAGGTCGGCGGCCGCCCCGGCCCGATCGTCTTCGGCGGCGGTCGGGTCTGGGTCGCCGACGAGCGCGGCGCCGGCATCGCCGCGATCGACTCCGGCGGCCGCGTCTATCGGCGCGGCATCGCCCCCCACGCGGCGCCGTTGCGGCTCGCGGTCGGCGCCGGCGGCCTCTGGGCGAGCAGCGCCACCACCGGCGCGGTGCGTCGCATCGACCTCAGCACGCTTCGCATCGACGCCCCGATTCCGGTCGGCCGCGGGCCCGCCGGGGTCACGGTCGCCAACGGCCTGGTCTGGGTCGCCAACAGCCGTGGCGGCACCGTCTCCAAGGTCGATCCCTCGATCCACGCCGTGCTCGGCGACCCGATCGCGGTCGGCGGCCGCCCGGGCGGGATCGACGCCGGCACCACCGCCGTCTGGGTCGCCAGCGCCGAAGAGAGCACGGTCACCCGGATCGATCTTGACAGCGGCGAGCCGGTCGGCGGCCCGATCGGCGTCGGCCGCGATCCGGGGGCGGTGGCGGTCGGGAGGGAGGCCGTCTGGGTGGCCGACAACGGCGACGGCGCGGTGACGCGCATCGAACCCTGAGGCGCGGACGCTCGCCCGCGAAGGGAGGGGAAGCTCAGTGGCCCTCGGTCGCGTAGGGGTTGAGGAACTGGCGCCTCCAAAACCCCGCCCGCTCAACCTCGGACAGGCCGGCCAGGTCGCAGACCTCGTCCCATTGCACCTCGATGGTCTCGATCTGCCGGTCGACTATTTCGCGCGCGTCGGCCTCTGAGAGCAGGTAGGTGGAGGCGCGCTCGACGCAGCCCGCGACCTGGCTCATCCGGAAGCCGTCCCTGCCGATCGCCATCAGCTGGGCCGCCTCGCCGCCGGCACGCGGCTGGGGGCAGATGTCGTAGGCGGGAGTGAGCGTGAGCGCGAAGCCATCCCAGAACGCGGCGTGGTTGCGGGCGTGGTCGTCGGTGTTGCCGGTGAGCACGTTGAAGACGATGCGGGCGAAGAGCTCGCGCAGGGTCGGCTTCGGGTTGGTGAAGCGGGCACGGATCAGGTCCGCGAGGTCGGCGTAGCTCGCGTACCTCGCGGCGATCTCGTCAAGCTCGAGGATCGTCAGTGCCGAGACCATCGCGCGGCGCTCCCCGTCGGCAGGCCGGTCGAACCGTTCGATCAGCAGGGCGTCCTTGCCGAGCGCCCGCGTCAACTCCACCACCGCCGCGTCGATGCCCGCGCGCCGCGCCAGCTCCATCGCCACGAACTCCCCCTTGACGACCGGGTAGGTGTCGGTCGCCGAGCTGAACTTCGCGATCAGCCTGCGCCGGCCGTCATTCAAGAGCGCCTTCGGTCGCGCCCCCCCGACCGAGCTTCCGTGCAGCAGCGCCTGATCCAGGGCGGGGGAGAGCGGGACACCCCGCTCGACCCGCTCGGCCGATTCCGCCAGCTCCTCCAGGGAGGCCTGATCGCCGGAGCGCGCGACGTAGTCGGAGGCCGACGCTTGGAAGTCCAGAGCGCCGATCCGGTCCGAGCCCGACTCCAGCAGGTAGGTCATCGGGCTCAGGTCCGCCGCCTCCGCGCCACCCCGCCCGACCCGGCGGCTGATGATCACCCGCTGTCCCCAGGCATCCGGCGCGCCGTCGGAGATGCATCCGGCGATCTCACCGACCCGGGGCGGGATCGGACCGCGGCCGAGCGGCAGCTCGGGCAGATAGAGCGCGATCCCGTTCTCGCGCTCCAGGTAGCTGCGCCCGTACGTGAAGGTGAAGATCGCGCCGACCGCGTCGAGCCGGCCGGCGACGACGGGCTCGGTTGCCCCCGGCAGCCATACCCACACGAACGCCTGCTTGGGCTCAGAAGTCATCGTCCACCGTGGCCGGCCCGCGGACCAGCTGGGGCAGGACGGCGAGGCGGTCCTCGATCCGGGCGGCCTCCAGCGAGCGGCGGGAGCGATCTGGATCGAACAGGGGCACGCCGGTCACCGCCGCCGCCTCGAACGCGATTCCCAGACCCACGGTCGGGTCGCCGCGCTCGACCTTTCGCATCGTCACGGCGGTGACGCCGACCCGCTCGGCGAGCTCCTGAAGAGTCCAGCGGCGCTCGCGCCGAGCCAGTCGCACACGGGCGCCGAGCAGTTGGGCCGCCTCGAGGGCGACCGGGGAAAAGGAGTGTGGCCGCTTCACTGGATTAGATAATAGACTATGTTTTATCTACTATGGTGCAGATTTTAATATCTAAATCAGTGACCCCACTTTCTCACCGCAGCTGACCGGAAGCTGGGGCGTCAGGCTCGCTTGAGGTCGTCGGGTCGGTAGTGGTTAGGATCGTCCCGACGCATGGCCCTCGACATCGACCAGCTCTGCATCGACACGATCCGGACCCTCTCCATCGACGCCGTGGAGAAGGCCAACTCCGGCCATCCCGGCACGCCGATGTCGATGGCGCCGGTCGCCTACGAGCTGTGGCAGAACCACCTCCGCTACGACCCGGCCGACCCGGTCTGGCCCAACCGCGACCGCTTCGTGCTCTCGGCCGGCCACGCCTCGATGCTGCTCTACTCGATGCTCTTCCTCGCCGGCGTGCGCCGGGTCGACGCCGACTACAGCGTGCTCGACGAGCCCGCGGTCAGCCTCAAGGAGATCGAAGAATTCCGCCAGCTGCACTCGCGCACGCCCGGTCATCCCGAGTATCGCTGGACCTCGGGCGTGGAGACCACGACCGGCCCGCTGGGCCAGGGAATCGCGACCTCGGTCGGGATGGCGATCGCCTCCAAGTGGCAGGCGGCGCACTTCAACCGGCCGGGCGCGCAGCTGTTCGACTTCGACGTCTACGCGCTCGCCGGAGACGGCTGCCTGATGGAGGGGATCTCCCACGAGGCCGCCTCCCTCGCCGGCCACCTCAAGCTCGACAACCTCTGCTGGCTCTACGACAACAACCACATCACGATCGACGGCGACACCGCCCTCGCCTACGGCGACGACGTGCTGAGCCGCTTCGAGGGCTACGGCTGGAACGTGCTGCGGGTCGGCGACGCCAACGACACCGCGCTGCTCGGCCGCGCCTTCGAGGAGTTCAAGGCCGAGCGGGGCCGGCCGACGCTGATCGTCGTCGACAGCCACATCGGCTGGGGCTCCCCCAACAAGCAGGACACCGAGTCCGCCCACGGTGAACCGCTGGGGGAGGAGGAGGTGCGGCTGACCAAGCGGGCCTACGGCTGGCCCGAGGACGCACGGTTCCTCGTCCCCGACGGGGTCAGGGAGCGCTTCGACGAGAGGATCGGCCGGCGCGGGGCGGAGATGCGCACCGCCTGGGGGGCCTGCTCTCCGCCTACGCCGACGAGCACCCCGAGCTGGCGACCGAGATCGAGATGATGCAGCAGCGGGCGCTGCCCGGCGACTGGGACGCCGCGATCCCCATCTTCGAGGCCGACGAAGAGAAGGGCCTCGCCACGCGCAAGGCCTCCAACAAGGTCCAGAACGCGATTTCCGAGCGCGTGCCGTGGATGCTCGCCGGCTCCGCCGACCTGACCGACTCGACCTCGGTCCGGCTCGGCTTCGACGGCGTCTCCAACCTCGAGCCGGAGAGCTACGGCGGCCGCCAGATCCACTTCGGCATCCGCGAAAACGCCGCCGCCGCGGTCTGTAGCGGCCTCTCGCTCTGCAAGCTGCGGCCGCTGTGGTCGACCTACCTCACCTTCTCCGACTACGGCCGCCCCTCGATCCGGCTCTCGGCGCTGATGGAGCTGCCGGTGATCCACCTCTTCACCCACGACTCGATCGGGCTCGGCGAGGACGGCCCCACCCACCAGCCGATCGAGCAGCTCGCCTCGCTGCGGGCGATGCCCCACCTCGACGTGATCCGCCCCGCCGACGCCAACGAGGTCGCCGAGGCCTGGCGGCTGGCCGTCGAGCGCACCCACAACCCGGTGGCGCTCGTCCTCACCCGCCAGAACGTGCCGGTGCTGGATCGCTCCCGCTACGCCTCGGCCGAGGGGGTCCGGCGCGGCGGCTACGTGCTCGCCGACCCCGAGGACGGCGACCCGGAGCTGATCCTGATCGCGACCGGGAGCGAGGTCCAGCTCGCCGTCGGCGCCCACGAGCGGCTGGCCGAGGAGGGGGTGCGCTCGCGCGTCGTCAGCCTCCCCAGCTGGGAGGTCTTCGACCGCCAGGAGGCCTCCTACCGCGAGGAGGTGCTGCCGCCGCGGGTCACTGCCCGCCTGGCGATCGAGGAGGGCTCGCCGCTGGGCTGGGAGCGCTACGTGGGCGAGGCCGGTGCCATCATGGGGATGACCACCTTCGGCCAGTCGGCGCCGTTCAAGGACGTCGAGGCGGAGTTCGGGTTCACCTCGGACGAGGTGGTAAAAGCGGCGCGCGAGGTTCTCGGCAGCGCCGCCGTCAACCCGTCGACCTGAAGGGATCGCCGATGAAGCCGACCGAACGTCTGCACGAACTGGGCCAGAGCCTGTGGCTCGACAACATCACCCGCACGATGCTCGACCGACGGCACCCTGGCCGGCTACATCGACGAGCTCTCGATCACCGGGCTGACCTCCAACCCGACCATCTTCGACAAGGCGATCTCCGCCGGCGAGGCCTACGACGAGCAGATCGCCGAGGCCGGCGCCGGCTCGGGCTCCGACGAGGAGGTCTTCTTCGAGCTGGCGCTCGCCGACCTGCGCGACGCCACCGACCTCTTCGCGCCGGTCCACGCAGCGCACCGACGGCGTCGACGGCTGGGTCTCGCTGGAGGTCTCGCCGCTGCTCGCCGACGACGCCGCCGCGACGATCGCGCAGGCCGCCCGCCTGCACGCCGCCGCCGAGCGCGACAACCTCTTCATCAAGATCCCCGGCACCGAGGCGGGCCGCACCGCGATCGAGGAGTCGATCTTCGCCGGGGTGCCGATCAACGTCACCCTGCTTTTCGACGATCGCCACTACCTCGGCGCCGCCGAGGCCTACATGCGGGGGATCGAACGGCGGATCGAGGCCGGCCTCGATCCCAATGTCGCCTCGGTCGCCTCGCTCTTCGTCAGCCGCTGGGACGTCGCCGTCGGCGATGAGGTCCCCGAGCAGCTGCGCAACCGCCTCGGCGTCGCGATCGGCGGCCGCGCCTACCGCGCCTACCACGAGCTGCTGGACTCCGACCGCTGGCAGCGCCTGCTCAACGAGGGCGCCCGCGCCGCAGCGGCTGCTCTGGGCCAGCACCGGGACCAAGGATCCCGACGCCTCCGACACGCTCTACGTCGAGGCGCTTGCCTCGCCCTTCACCGTCAACACGATGCCCGAGCCGACCCTGCACGCCTTCGCCGACCACGGCGAGATCGGCGAGCTGCTGCCCTCCGACGGCGGCAGCGCCGAGGGGGTGCTGGCCGAGTTCGGCCAGGCCGGCATCGACGTCGCCGCGCTGGCCGAGCGGCTTCAGGAGGAGGGCAAGTCGAGCTTCGTCAAGTCCTGGGAAGAGCTGTTGAGGTCGATCGAGTCCCAGCGCGGGGTCAAAGCCGGGTGACCGGCGGCTCCACGCCCCCGCACGAGCTGCCGGCCTGGGCCGACCTCCGGGCCCACCACGAGAAGATCCGCGACGCCCACCTGCGCGACCTCTTCGCCGCCGACCCCGAGCGCGGCGAGCGCCTCGTCGCCGACGGGGCCGGCCTGCACCTCGACTTCTCCAAGAACCGGATCACCGACGAGACGGTGATGCTGCTCGGCGAGCTGGCGCGCCAGCGCGGCGTCGAGGAGCGCCGCGAAGCGATGTTCCGCGGCGAGCGGATCAACGTCTCCGAGGACCGCGCCGTCCTGCACGTGGCGCTGCGGATGCCGCGCGGGCGCTCGCTGGTGGTCGACGGCGTCGACGTCGTCAAGCAGGTCCACGAGGTGCTCGACCGGATGGGCGCGCTTCGCCGAGCGGGTCCGCTCGGGCGAGTGGACGCGGCCACACCGGCAGCCCGATCCGCAACGTCGTCAACGTCGGCATCGGCGGCTCCGACCTCGGCCCGGTGATGGCCTATGAGGCGCTGCGCCACTACAGCCGCCGCGAGATGACCTTCCGCTTCGTCTCCAACGTCGACGGCACCGACTTCGTCGAGTCCACCCGCGACCTCGACCCCGCAGGAGACGCTGTTCGTCGATCTCCTCGAAGACCTTCACCACCCTGGAGACGATGACCAACGCGCGCACGCGCCCGCGAGTGGGCGCTGGCCGGGCTCGGTGGCGACGAGGCGGCGGTCGCCAAGCACTTCGTCGCCGTCTCCACCAACGCCGAGGCGGTCGCCGAAGTTCGGCATCGACACCGACAACATGTTCGGCTTCTGGGAGTGGGTGGGGGGCCGCTACTCGATGGACTCGGCGATCGGCCTCTCGACGATGCTGGCGATCGGCCCGGCCCGCTTCGCCGAGATGCTGGCCGGCTTCCACGCGATGGACGAGCACTTCCGCGAGCGCGCCGGTGGCCGCGAACCTGCCGATGCTGATGGGCCTGCTGGCCGTCTGGTACGGCGACTTCTTCGGCGCCCAGACCTGCGGCGTCCTCCCCTACGACCAGTACCTGCACCGCTTCCCCGCCTACCTTCAGCAGCTGACGATGGAGTCCAACGGAAAGCACGTCACCCTCGACGGCGCCCGCGTCGACTACGACACCGGCGCCATCTACTGGGGCGAGCCGGGGACCAACGGCCAGCACTCCTTCTACCAGCTGATCCACCAGGGCACGCGAGCTGATCCCCTGCGACTTCATCGGCTTCATGCCAACTCCAACAACCCGCTCGGCGACCACCACGACCTGCTGATGGCCAACGTCTTCGCCCAGGGCGAGGCGCTCGCCTTCGGCAAGACGCCCGAGCAGGTGCGCGAGGAGGGCACGCCGGAGGCGCTGGTCCCGCACCGAGTCTTCGAGGGCAACCGCCCCTCCAACACGATCCTCGCCGACCGGCTGACCCCCGAGACGCTGGGCACCCTGGTCGCCCTCTACGAGCACAGCGTCTTCACCCAGGGCGCGGTCTGGGGAATCGACTCCTTCGACCAGTGGGGAGTCGAGCTGGGCAAGGAGCTGGCGGTGGCGATCGTCCCTGAGTTGCAGACGCGCGAGGAGCCGAAGCTGGGGCACGACAGCTCGACCAACCCGTTGATCCGCCGCTACCGCCGGAGCGGCGCGAGGGCCCGCCGGGGACTAGCCGGTGCCGGCGCTCGACCCGCTCCCGCTGGCGGCGTCGGCTTCGAACCTGCTCGCCGCGCGCGAGCAGATGGCCTTCACCCTCGGCTTCCACATCGTCCTCTCCTGCCTCGGCGTCGCCCTGCCGGCGACGATCCTGATCGCCAACTACATCGGGCTGAAGCGCGACAGCACCGACGCGATCGAGCTGGCGAAGCGCTGGTCGAAGGCGATGGCGGTCACCTTCGCCGTCGGCGCCGTCACCGGCACCGTCCTCACCTTCGAGTTCGGCCTGCTCTGGCCGCGCTTCATGGACCGCTTCGGCGCCGCCTTCGGGATCGCCTTCGCGATCGAGGGGATCTTCTTCTTCGTCGAGGCGATCTTCCTCGCGATCTACATCTACGGCTGGAAGCGGCTGAGCGGCTGGGCGCACTTCTGGTCCGGGGTGCCGATGGTGATCACCGGCATCGGCGGCGCCTTCGCCGTCGTCGCCGCCAACTCGTGGATGAACCAGCCGCAGGGCTTCACCCTCGACGCCGCCGGCAAGGTGGTCGACATCGACCCGTTGAAGATCCTCTTCAACCCGGCCACCGGGTACGAGGTCCCGCACATGATCCTCGCCGCCTACATCGTCGTCGGCTTCCTGGTCGCCTCGGTCTACGCGGTCGGGATGCTGAGGGGCAGGCGCGACCGCCTGCACCGGCTGGGGCTGCTGATCCCGCTGACGATCGGCTGCATCGCCGCGCCGCTGCAGTTCTTCGTCGGCGACACCGCGGCGCGCGCCGTCGCCGACCACCAGCCGGCCAAGTTCGCCGGGATGGAGTGCATCCAGAAGACCGGCACGCACCAGACCGAGTACATCGGCGGGATCTGCACCTCCGACGGGGTCAAGGCGGCGATCCCGATCCCCGACCTCGACTCCTTCCTGGTCGGCTTCAGCGCCGACACCAAGGTGACCGGGCTGGACTCGATCCCGCCCGACGAACCGGCCGCCGGCCAACACCCTGCTGCACCTCTCCTTCGACGCGATGGTCGGGATCGGCACCGCGCTCCTCGCGCTCGGCGCCTGGCTCGCCTTCGTCTGGTGGCGCCGCCGCGACATCCCGAAGACGCCCTGGTTCCTGCGCGCGGTGGCGATCTCCGGCGCCGCGGCGATCCTGGCGCTGTGGTGCGGCTGGATCGTCACCGAGGTCGGCCGCCAGCCGTGGATCGTGCAGGGCTTCATGCGGACCTCCGACGCGGTCACCGCCGGCGAAGGGGATCTGGTTCGCCTTCGCCGCTCGTGCTGCTCCTCTACGCGGCGATCGGCACGGCCGCGATCCTCGTCCTGCGCTCGATGTCGCGGCGCTGGCGCGAGGCCGGGGCGGGGGCCGAGGGCGACACGCCGTACGCGCCGCCGGTCGCGAGCGGAGAGGGACGGCCGTGAGCAGGGCCGACGTCGTCGCCGGGATCCTCTGGGTCGGGGCGACCTTCTACGCGCTCTTCGGCGGCGCCGACTTCGGCGGCGGCTTCTGGGACCTGGTCGCCGGCGGGGCCGGAGAAGGGCGAGCGGCCGCGGGCGCTGATCCAGCGCTCGCTGACCCCGGTCTGGGAGGCCAACCACGTCTGGCTGATCTTCATCCTCGTCGTCCTCTGGACCGCCTTCCCGCCCGCCTTCAGCGCGGTGATGACGACCCTCTACGTGCCGCTGGCCCTGGCCGCGGTCGGGATCGTCCTGCGCGGCTCCGGCTTCGCCTTCCGCAAGTCGATCGAGGGGCTGGCGGCGCGGCGCGGCGGCGGGCGCCACCTTCGCGATCTCCTCGGTCCTGACGCCGTTCTTCATGGGCGACGGTGGTCGGCGCGATCGCCGCCGGCAACGTGCCCGCCGAGCGGCGACGGCGACGCCTTCTCGAGCTGGATCGCGCCGCTGCCGCTGCTGATCGGGGCGATGTTCGTCGCCACCGGCGCCTACCTGGCCGCGGTCTTCCTGGTCGGCGACGCGCGCCGCGCGCGGCGACGCCGACCTGGAGCGCTACTTCGCGCGCCGCGCGCTGGGCGCGGCGGTCGTCGCCGGCTCGCCGCGGCGCGGGCCTGGTCGACGCTGCACGCGGACGCGCGCTACGTCTACGACCGGCTGCTCGAGCGAGGGCCTGCCGCTGGTGATCCTCTCGGCCCTCTGCGGGCTGGCGGTGCTGACGATCCTGATCGGCCGCGTGAGCGGACGGGGCGCCTTTGTGGCCCATGGGGAGACAAAAGCGCCCCGCGCCGCCCAGCTGGCCCTGCGCCCACTCGCCGCCGGCGCCGTCGTCGCGGTGATCTGGGGTTGGGGCGTCGCCCAGTTCCCCTACCTGCTGCCGACCTCGCTGAAGATCTCCCAGTCGGCGGCGCCACCTGAGACCCTGGGCGCCGTGATCGTCGTCTTCATCGCCGCCGCGGTGCTCGTCCTTCCCTCGCTCGGCCTGCTCTACTGGCTCTCCCAGCGTGACCTGCTGGAGGGCGAGCGGTGAGCGGGGCGCCGGCGTCGCGGCGCCGGCGGCATGAACGATCGCACCCAGCTTCAAGGGACTCGGAGCGAGGGTCGATGCCACGGCATGTCCAAACGCGCCCCGCGGGGCCTGACGGCCGCCGCGTCTCCCCTTTTCCTGTCCGTTCTCGTGGCCGCCGCGCTGGCCTTCCCGGCGAGCGGCGCCGCGGCGCCCCCGGAAGGCGAACCGCCCGCCCCCGAACCGGCCCCTGAACTCGCCTTCTCGTCCCAGGGGTACGACTTCGGCGTGCAGCGGATCAACTCCGGCGGCGTCGGCCTCGGGTTTCAGCTCACCAACAGCGGCGAAGCGCCCGTGCAGGTCAACAACGTCGACGTGGTCGAGCCGGATCCCAACATCTTCTGGGTCAACACCGATTGCGGCGGGCGCTGGCTCAACCCGGGCCAGAGCTGCTTCGGGCAGGTCTACTTCGGCCCCCGCGAACAGGGGCCCTACTCGGCCCAGCTGCGCGCCAGCGTCAACGGCGCCAGTTTCACCGCGGGTCTGACCGGCATCGGCGGACAGGCGGTCGTCTCTGCGGTCCCCAACCCGGTGGACTTCGGCCTCTCGACGGTCGGCGCCAGCGGCGCCACCCGCACCGTCACCCTGACCAACTCCGGCAACCTCGCCGCCGGCTACTTCGTCGGCGTGATCGCCGGCGGCGACGTCGGCAGCTTCCGCCTGCTCGACACCAGCTGCGTCGGCGTCCCGCTGGCGCCGGGCGGCAGCTGCACCGCCCACGTCCGCTTCTCGCCGACCGGCCCCGGGCCGAAGATCGCGGCGCTCTCCTTCTTCGGGGAAGCCGAAGGCGGCACGCAGGTGACGCTGAGCGGCGAGGGGGTCTCCCCGGCGCTGACGCTCGCGCCCTCGGGCTATGACTTCGGCTCCCACGCCGTCGGCGAGGCCGGCGCCGCGCGCTGGTTCTCCGTCCGCAACGAAGGCGCGACCCCGGTCGACCTCTCCGCCGCCTCGATCCTCGGCCCCGACCTCGACCAGTTCACCCTGGCCGGGGACACCTGCGCCGCGACGACGCTCGGAGCGGGCCAGGAATGCCTGCTCAAGGTCCGCTTCAGGCCGGACTCCAGCGGCGAGAAGGCGGCCACGCTTCGGGTCGCCGGCGGGGGAGTGAGCCTCGCAACCTGGCTTTCCGGCCGCGCCACCCCGGCGCGGGTCACCGACCCGCGCAGCGCCCCCCGCCGGCACAGGCTGCGCCACCGCCTGCGCCATGGCAAGGCGGTGGGCGCGATTCACCACCGGGTAGCCTTGACCGGTGTGCGCCAGCTCGATGGATAGATGATTGAAGCGGTTCTCTTCGATATCGACGGAACCCTGGTCAACACCGGCGGCGCCGGCGGGGTGGCCTGGCGGCGAGCCTTCGAGGAGCTGCACGGCAACCCGCTGGACATCCGCGACGTGACCGAGTCGGGGATGACCGACCCCGAGGTCGGGCGCGTGGCCCTGCGCAACATCCTCGGCCGCGACCCCGACGGGCGTGAGCTGGCCGCGGCGATGGGCCGCTACCTGCGCCACCTCTCGGCGGCGATCGACGAGTCCGACGGCTACCGGGTGATGCCGGGGGTCGAGGAGCTGCTGGAGCGCCTGGTCGATGCCGGCCACCTGCTCGGCCTCACCACCGGCAACGTCGAGGCCGCCGCCCACATCAAGCTGACCCGCGCCGGGCTCAACCGCTTCTTCTCCTTCGGCGGCTACGGCTCGGACTCCAACGAGCGCACCGAGCTGACCCGCGCGCCCTGCGGCGCGGCAAGCTCGTCTCCGGCGGGGGCCTGGTCGAGTCCGCCTGCATCTCGGTCGGCGACACCCCGCGCGACGTCGCCGCCGGCCACGGCGCCGGGATCGAAGTGGTCGGCGTCGCCACCGGCAACTTCACCGTCGAGCAGCTGCGCGAAGCCGGCGCGAACTGGGCGCTCGCCGACGTGACCGCTGGCTTCCCGGCGTAACCGACTTTGACCACACCGGAGTGGGGTGAAACTCCGAAGCGGTTACCCGAGGTTGCAGCGGGCCTGGTAGATCGAGGTGAAGCCGCTCTCGAAGCCGTTGCGGGCGGCGCGCAGGTAGAGGCGCCAGACGCGGACGCGTTCGGGGCCGGCCAGGCGGATCGCCTCGTCGAGGTTGTCGTCGAGGCGCTGCGCCCAGTGGCGCAGCGTCTCGGCGTAGTCGGCGCCGAACTCCTCGACGTGGCGGGTGACGAAGCCGGCCCGCTCCAGCGCGAGCAGCACCCGTGAGAGGTGCAGCGGCGCGGCGTCGGGGAAGACGTAGCGCTCCGAGAAGGCGCCCGCCTCGGCGTCGGTGTGGCGCAGCCGCGCGATCCCGTGGTTGAGCAGGCGCCCGCCCGGCTCCAGCAGCCCGGCCAGGGTGCGCGCGTAGAGGTCGATCTGCGAGGCGCCGACGTGCTCGACCATGCCGATGCTGGCGATCGCGTCGAAGCGCTCGCCGGCGAGGTCGCGGTAGTCCATCACCCGGATCTCGACCCGGTCGGCGACGCCCGCCTCCTCGGCCCGCTGGCGCGCCCGCTCGGCCTGCGGCGGGGAGAGGGTGATCCCGACCACGCTGGCGCCGTGCTTGCTCGCCGCCCAGAGCGGGAAGCTGCCCCAGCCGCAGCCGACGTCCAGCACCCGGTCGCCCTCCTTCAACTCCAGCTTGCGGGCGACCATCTCCAGCTTCTCTTCCTGGGCCTCCTCCAGCGTCCTCGCCCCGCGCGAGAAGATCGCGCAGCTGTAGGTGGTCGACTCGTCGAGGAAGAGCGCGAAGAACTCGTTTGAGACGTCGTAGTGGTGGCGGACGGCGCGGGCGTCGCGCTCCTTGCTGTGGCGCCGGCCGCTCGGGCGCAGCTCGGCCTGGGGCCGGGGCGGCGGTTTGCTCAACCCCGCGGCGCGGAGCGTCCCGAGCAGCAGCGCCCGCTTGTCGGCGCCCTCCAGGGCCGGGGGCTGCCAGCTGTCGAGCAGCCGGATCACCGCGTCGATGTCGTCGACCTCGATCTCGCCGCTGACGTAGGCGCGGCCCAGTCCGAGCTGGCCGGGGGCGCGCAGCACATGGGCGGCGGCGCGCGGCGAGCGGACGCGGAAGGTGGGGCCGTCGCCGTTGGTGGACGGAAGTTCGGTTCCGTCCCAGAACTCGATCGCGAACGGGCGCTCGGGCAGGCGCGCCTCGATCTCGCGTCTCAGGGGGGCGGTGGTCGCGAAGGGCATCGGCGGACCCTATTACGCCGTCCCTTCAGGTTCTACCCGTATGATCGCGACGGCATGGAGAGCGCCGGCCCACTCCCGTCCGACATCCAGCCCGTCGAGAACGAGACGCGCGACCGCATCATCACCGGCCTGGTGACGCTGATCCCGTTCATCGCGATCGGCCTCGCTGGCTGGCAGGTCTGGGGCGAGGCGCTGCACTGGAGTGACGTCTTCCTCTTCCTCGGCATGTACACGCTGACCGGGCTCGGTATCACGGTCGGCTTCCACCGCCACCTCACCCACCGCAGCTTCAAGACCTACAGGTGGCTGCACGGCCTGCTCGCGATCCTCGGCTCGGCGGCGATCGAGGGCCCGGTGATCTCCTGGGTCGCCGACCACCGCAAGCACCACGCCTTCTCCGACGAAGAAGGGGACCCGCACAGCCCCCACGTCGACCACGGCCACGGCTGGAGCGGCGCCATGCGCGGTCTCTTCCACGCCCACATGGGCTGGCTCTTCATCCACACCCAGCGCGGCAGCCGCGAGCGCTTCGCGCCGGACCTGCTCAAGGACCCGACGATCAGCTGGGTCGACCGCACCTTCATCCTCTGGGCGGTCGGCGGCCTGCTTCTGCCCTTCGCGCTGGGCTGGGCGATCGGCGGCACCCTCTTCGCCGCCTTCACCGGGCTGCTCTGGGGCGGCCTGGTCCGGGTCTTCGTCCTGCACCACTTCACCTACAGCATCAACTCGCTCTGCCACGTCTTCGGCAACCGCGACTTCGAGACGACGGACGAGTCGCGGAACCTCGCCCTGATAGCGATCCCCACCTTCGGCGAGGCCTGGCACAACAACCACCACGCCTTCCCGACCTCCGCCACGCACGGCCTCGGCCGCTACCAGCTGGACATCTCAGCGCTGGTCATCGACGGCCTCGAGAAGCTCCGCCTGGTCTGGGACGTGGTCCGGGTCTCCCCCGAGCGCCTCGCTGCGAAAGCCGCCTAGGGCGCTTCCGGCGATTCGTACCAGTCGAGCCAGTTGCCGCAGGCCTGGGAGAGCGGCACGATGCGGTGCGGCCTGGCGGGGACGGCGACCAGCTCTCCGAGGTAGGCCTTGCCGTCGTAGCCGCTGAGGCTCTGGAGGGCGCTCGCTCCGGCGGTGGTGAGCGTGAACTCGACCCGCCCGCCCTCGCTCCGGTAGCGGCCGGCCGGCCAGAACTGACCGTTGTTGCCGAGGCTGATCGTGTTCGGGCGCTGTCCGTCCAGGGCCGCGACCAGCGGTTGGCGGAAGCCCGGCGCGGAGAGGGTCAGCTCGAACGGGGAGAAGTACTGGAGGGCGAGGTCCCATTCGCCCGCGTGCAGGTCCAGGGCCTGGGTCGCGCTGGCGCCGGTGCCGAGCACGCTGCCCGGGTGCCAGCCGTCTTTGGGCCCGATCGCCGCGCCGGGGAAGAGCGAGGCGCGCCCCGGGCCGGCGAAGAGGATGCGCATCTCCGGCGAGACGCATGACGCTTTCGCCGCGGCCTCGGTTCCCTCGAGCAGGACGTGGCGGTTCTGGGGAACGCTGCCGGTCCTCTTCCAGAGGACGTAGGAGGGGGTCGCGGCGACGCGCTTGAACGCCGGCGGCGCTTGGCTGTCCCAGGCGGGGCGGCTGGTGACGACGTAGGGGAAGCGGTCGAGGGTCCCGCGCGAGAAGGAGTCGAAGTCGATCGGGCTGTAGGCGTCGCCGGTGTCAAACGGCTTCTCCGGGTTCGCCGCGACCTCGGCGTCGGGGAACTCGACCAGCGGCACGTGGGTGTCGGCGCCGAGCAGCTCGTAGGCGGCGTAGCGGTCCTGCCCGGCGTAGAGCACCGGCTTGCCGCGGACGGTCGGCAGGAACGCCTGGAGCTCCGCCCCGTGCCCCGGCGGGCCCACCGGGGCGTCGCGGAGCGCCACGAAGCTCGAGTACACGGCGCCGCCGACGAAAGCGACCGCGAGCACCGCCCAGCCGACGCGCGGCAGCGCTCTCGGCGGGGGCGCGGTAGTCGTTTGGGTCGCATGGCGGGACAAAGGACTGCCGCGGTCAGTCCCGGCCCCGGGGAACTCGGTCAGCAGCGGCCGGATCGCCACCAGCATCGCCAGCGGCGCGGCGATCATCAGCGCCTTGGCCTGTGAGTAGTCGCCGCTGAAGGGGAGCGAGCCGAGGTAGAGCAGGGCGCTGGCGCCGAGCGCGATCGGGACGGTCGTCTCCCCGCGCCGCACCCACCAGGCGACGCCGACCAGCAGCGCCAGCACGGCGATCGCTCCGGCGAGGCCGGTCAGGTGGGCGCCGCCGGCCGCGTCCAGGCGGTAGTTGGAGGCCGGCCAGATCCCCAGCGCCTCGGCCGGCGACACCGGCCCGTAGGTGTTGCTGCCGGCGATCTTGTTGAAGCCGTGGGCGAAGCCGAAGGGGCCGGCGATCGTCAGCAGGATCGCCAGCCCGCCGAGGACGACGATCGCCGCCAGGGTCGCCGGGCGCAGCAGGAAGCCCAGCAGCGCCCGCGGTCGCAGCGCCCGCCGCACCCCCGGCTGGCTGAGGCTCCAGAGGGCGAGGATGGCCAGCGGCCAGGCCAGCCCGGCGAAGCTGTAGGAGAAGAAGATGCCGCCGGCGAGGGCCAGCGGGGGGAGGGCGAACCGCGGCCGTGCCCAGGGCCCGGCATCGGGCCGCCCGGGGTCGCAGAGGAAGACGGCGAAGGCGAGGACGAAGAGGGCCTCCGCGGTCTCCTTGAAGGCCGCCTGGGCGAAGTAGGAGGCGGCGAGGTAGGGGAGGGCGACCATCGCCGCGGCGATGGTCCGCGCGCCCGGGCGCATCCCGCGCAGGGCGCCGATCGCGGTCAGGCCGGTGAGGACGCCGGTGGCGATGATCTCCCCGGTGAACGCCTGGGCGAGGCCGATGCCGGGCAGCGCCGCCGTCGCCACCGCCAGGCCGTGGGGGCCGAGCGGGTAGCCGGCGTCCGGCGCCGGGCCGAAGCCGCTGCGCAGCCACTCGGCCCAGGCGAGGTGCAGGCCGAGGTCGTTGTTGAAGCCGACGCCGAGCAGGCCCCAGCGGCCGCTGACCGCGAACGGGATCGCCAGCGCGAGGGCGACCGCGAGCGCCACGGGCAGGCCCCCGCGCAGGGCGCCGGGCGCGCCGTAGGGGAGGCGCCAGACGACCGCCGCCGCGACGAGGAGGAGGGCGAGGACGCCGAGCGTGGCGCTGGTCCCGTGCCCAGGCGCCCGCGCCAGCACGCCGGTCACGCTCAGCACCGTGGCGAGGCCGGCGGCGGGCTCAAGCCAGGACCACGTCTCCCGCCCGGCCAGGGAGAGCAGGGCGCGTCCCACCAGCAGCGAGGCGGCGCAGATCAGCGCCGCCGAGAGGTAGGTCCCGATCATCAGGCCCGAGAACCTATGACAGCGGCCGCCCTCAGAGCTTCTCGGCCGCGCGCTCCAGGGTGGCGCGCAGGCTGTCGCCGCGCAACGGGCGCTCGTGCCCGGCGCCGACGACCTTCGGGTCCAGCGCGGCCAGCCGCCGCACCGACTCCTTCGACTTCTGGTGGTCCCAGGCCCAGGCGGGGTGCGGGACGCTCGCCTCGCCCTCGGGCAGCGGTTTGAGCCGCGCCGAGTCGACCAGGTAGACGACGTCGCTGACGATCGCGACGCGGTCGCTCTCGCGCCAGAGCCCGATCAGGCCCGGCGCGTGGCCGGGGAAGTGGAGAACCTGGAAGCCGGCCACCTTCTCGCCCTCGGTCACGGTGCCGTCGATCTTCACCGCGCCGCCGTCCCAGCGCCGCAGCAGCAGCGGATAGATCCAGCGCACCCAGGCAACCGGCAGCTGCGAGAGGTCCATGTAGGGGGCGATCGCGGCGTCGCTTTCGGCGTCGGCGACTTCGTCGGGGTGGCAGAAGACCGGCGCCCCGGTCGCGGCGGCGGCCCCGCGGTGGTCGGCGTGGGCGTGCCCGAGCACGACCCGGGTCACGCCGCCGAGCTCCTCGCCCGCCGCCTTCACCGCCTTGCGCATCCCCTTGGTCCCGGCGTCGAACTGGACCACGCCGTCGCCGTCGCGCAGGAAGTAGACGTTCATCGCGCCGCGGAAGTCCCCCCGCAGAAGCCAGACCCCGTCGGCGACCTTCTCCAATCCCATGCGCCAAGCCTATGCCACTAGGGTTCGAGCGTGCCGTGGATCTGGAAAGCCGGGCTGATCCTCCTGTTCGCCTGTCTCCTGGCCTCGATGGCGATCGCGATCGTGCGCCTGGCGACCACCCCGACCGAGATCCTCGGCGGGCGCTTCCACGGCCTCCACGCCCACCAACGGCGTTAGTATCAGCGCGTCCAGCGACCGAGCAGAGGAGGCGGCGTGTTCACTCGCATCGTGGTTGGAACCGATGGCTCTGAGACCGCCGCCGAGGCGGTCCGACAGGCCGCCGAGCTCGCTCGGATGACCGGCGCCCAACTCAGCGTCGTCAGCGCCTACGCCCCGATCTCCGAGCGCAAGGTCAAAGACACCCAGCGCGACGCGCCGCCCGACGTGCAGTACGAGATCGGCCCGCGCGAGGACGTCAACCTCATCCTCGACGCCGCCGCGGCGACGGTGCGCAAGGAGGGGGTCGAGGTGCAGACCCACCCGGTCGAGGCCGACCCGGCGGAGGCGATCCTCAACGTCGCCGAAGAGACCAAGGCCGACCTGATCGTCGTCGGCAACAAGGGGATGACCGGCGCCCGCCGCTTCCTCCTCGGCAGCGTCCCCAACAACGTCTCCCATCACGCCCCCTGTAGCGTGATGATCGTCCGCACCACCTGAGCCCGGTCAGCGCAGGAAGGGTTGGCGTTCGGTGGCGCGGCCGGCGTCGATCAGCCCGGCGCCCTGCTCGGTGCGCGGCAGCCCGAGGTCCCGCGCGGTCTTCCGCAGGCGCCCGGTGACGGCGTTGACGATGTGCGCGGCCCGCGGCTCCTTGCCCTTGAAGGAGCCGCCGCGGAGGCCGATCGCGAGGACCATCGCGGCCACCCCGGAGGCGTGCGCCGCCGCCATCGAGGTGCCGACGTAGTCGCCGGGGATCGCGAAGGTGTCGGTCGTCCCCGCCTCCAGCGTCACCTGGTAGATCGGCCGCGACAGGACCGAGGGACAGCCGCCGACCGGTTCCCCTCCGCCGGGGGCGAGCAGGTCGACCGCGCCCGACAGCGAGTAGTCGCCGAGGCAGCCGCCCTCGGTGGTGCCGCCGACCGCGATCACCCGCGGCCCGGTCGCCGGCTCCGAGACGCAGGTCTCCGAGCCAAGGTTGCCCGCCGAGGCGACGGCGACGATGCCCTGTTCGTAGGCTTCGCGCAGCGCTTCGTCGACCGCCGGCACCCGCTTGCCGCAGCCGAAGTTGAAGCTCATGTTGATCACGCCGGCGTGGTGGGCGACGGCGAAGCGGATCCCCTTGGCGATCTCGATCGCGTTGCCGCGGCCGTGCCTGTCCAGCACCCGCACCGGCATCAGCTTGGCCCGGTAGGCGAGTCCAGTCAGCCCGATCGCGTTGCCGGTCCTCTCGGCGATCGTCCCGGCCACGTGGGTGCCGTGGCCGTTTTCGTCCAACGGCACCGGGTCGTCTTCGACGAAGTCGTAACCCTTGGCGAACTGGCCGGCCGCGAAGTCGGGACTGCGCGGGAACTCGCTGCCTGCGGACCTGTAGGCGATGCCGGTGTCGAGGACCGCGACCGTGACCCCGACCGCCCCGGGCCTGCCGAACTCGGTCAGGTGGCCCCAGGCGGCAGGTGCGTCGATACCGCCGGGCGAGGTCAGCCGCGGGCTGGCCTCGCCTTCGGAGGGCAGGAAGTTCCACTGCTTGAGCGCCCAGTCGCCGGCTTCCGTCGCGGCTTCGGAGGCTCCGCCGAGGGTGCCGGGGTCATCGGGCATCACGAAGGTCGGCGCCGGGCTCGTGTCGGCCGAGGCGGTGGCGATGTAGTTCGGCTCCGCGTAGGCGACCCGTGGGTTGGCGCGCAGGGCGCTGGCGCCGCGCAGCACGCCGACGCCGCGAGGCAGCGCAACGGCGCGGGGGGAGCGCTCGCCGAGGAACTTGACCACGACCTGGCGCGGGGCGAATGCCCGTGCCGGGGAGATCGCCGTCGCCGCCCACGCCGGCGCCGCGCCGGCGGCCAGCGCCGCGAGCAGGGCCGCGGCGGCGAATATCGGAAGCTGTCGTCTCATCTGCGCTCACCCGCGCGGGCCCCTGCGCCCGCGCGGCTCTAGAGCTAACACCGGCATGCCGGCAAAGTTGTATGGGGAGATACTCCCGCATCGATGGACGAAGAGCCGACCACCTATCCGCACGAGGCGGCGATGGGCCTTGCGATCGAGCGGGCGCGCGGGGCCGAGGCGCATGGCGACGTCCCGATCGGCGCCGCGATCCTGCGCGACGGCGAGCCGCTGGCGCTCGCCGCCAACGAGCGCGAGCTGCGCCGCGACCCCACCGCCCACGCGGAGATCCTCGCGATCCGCGCCGCCGCCGAGGCGCTCGGCGGCTGGCGGCTGCCGGGGACGGTCCTCTACGTCACCCTCGAGCCCTGCGCGATGTGCGCCGGCGCGATCGTCCTCGCCCGCATCCCGACCGTCGTCTTCGGCGCCCCCGATCCCAAGGCGGGCGCCGCCGGAAGCGTCCTCGACGTGCTCGCCGAGCCGGCCCTGAACCACCGTCCGGAGGTCCTCGCCGGGATCCGAGAAGAGGAGTGCGCGGCGCTGCTGCGGGACTTCTTCGAGTCCCGCCGGGGTTGAGAGCCAATACCCTTTGGGGAAGATCCGGAGAGGTGTCCGAGTGGCTTAAGGAGCGCGACTGGAAATCGCGTGGGCGGGGTTAACCCGCCTCGTGGGTTCGAATCCCACCCTCTCCGCTTTCGGCGTCTCGCTCAGGCCTGTTCCACGGCCGGGACGGCCGACGCGAACGCTGGGGCCTCGCGGCGCTCGTCGAGGGAGATGACGATCGCGCCGGTCTCGGGGGCGGGGGCGCTCGGGCGGCGGCCGCGCAGGCGCTCGTGGCTACAGACGACGTAGCACCACTCCATCAGCGCCAGGCGGGAGTCGGGGTCGATCTCGGCGATGGTGGCGCCGATCAGGAAGCTTCCGTCCACCTCGCGGCAGCTGCGCACCTCGACCCGGGCGGCGACCTCGTGGATCGCGCCGGCGGCGTCGGCCAGCTCCAGCAGGACCGCCGGTTGGGAGTCGGGCGGCAGCGGCGTCTCGGCGACGAGCCCCAGGCCCGAGGCGCTGGCGTCGACGAGCCGGGCGGGGATGTGGCCCTCGTCGAGGAAGCAGTGGGCCGTGGCGTCGCCTTCGAAGCGGTAGACGAGCCGGCGCTGGCGCCGGCGGCCGACCGCGAACAGCGTCCGCAACAGGCGGCGCAGCTCGAACAGGCCGAGGAGCGGCACGATCACCGCGGCGATCCCCGGCATGTCGGGCAGCGGCCCGACGCCGGCCAGGTCCAACAGCCGCAGCACGGTCCCGGTGGTGAGCAGGACGGTGCAGAAGAGGACCAGGCGCAGCTTGCGGACAGCCGCCAGGCCGCCGCCGTCGCGGCCCTGCTTCGGCGTCACCTTGAAGGCGGTGCGGCCCGGTCGCACCACGCAGCGCAGGGCGCGGGTGTAGATCTCCATCGTCAGCAGCTCGTAGTGGGCGGTCTCGGGGATCCGCATGAAGCCGCGCGCCAGCGCCGTCCCGGCGCCGAGGTTGAGCATCAGCGAGGGAAGCCACAGCGCCGCCAGGGCGGCGATGCTGATCTTCATCGGCAGCGCGCCGGTCCACAGCACCAGGCCCAGGGTGAGCAGCAGCAGCAGCCGCATCGGCGGCGCCAGGTAGGCGAGCAGGCTGGCGAGGTAGGAGAGGCGCTGCGTGGGGCGCAGCTCGCGAGCGCGCAGGGGGGACTCCGGCAGCGTGAAGACCGCGAGGTTGCCGCGGGCCCAGCGGTCGCGCTGGAGCAGGTAGCCGTCGAGGTCGTGCGGGGCCAGCCCCTGGACCAGGACCTCGTCGTGGTAGCGGCTGCGCCAGCCGTCGCGCAGGAGCCGGATCGTGGTGTGGAAGTCCTCAGCGATCGTCTCGGTGGCGACGCCGCCGATCCCGAGCAGGGCCTCGCGCCTGATCAGCGCCGCCGAGCCGCACCAGTAGGCGGCGCCGTGGCGGTCCTTGCCGGGGCAGACCACGCGGTAGAAGAGCGACTGCTCGTGGCGGCCGACGACGTAGTGCTGGACCGAGTCGTGGTTGAAGAAGTCGTGCGGGGTCTGGACCAGCGCCATCCGCTCGTCGTCGAAGTAGCCGACCAGGGCGTCGAGGGCGTCGGGCATCGGCACGTGGTCGGCGTCGAGCACCAGCACCAGTTCCCCCGTCGTGCGCGGCAGCGCCGCGTTGAGGTTGCCGGCCTTGGCGTGGGAGTTGTCGGGGCGGGTCAGGTAGCGGGCGCCGGTTCGCCGCGCCAGCTCCTCCATCTCCGGCCGGCGGCCGTCGTCGAGCAGCCAGGTCGTGTGCGGGTAGCTGAGCGCGCGGCAGCCGGCCAGCGTCGCCATCACGACCTCGACCGGCTCGTCGTAGGTGCAGACGTAGACGTCCACCTTGCGGCCCGGCGTCGCCTTCGGCCGCACCGCCGCCGGCCGCGACCAGGAGAACCAGGTAAGGATCGCCAGCGCGTAGAGCCCGTAGGCCTCGGTCGCCAGCAGCATCGCGAAGAGGACCGGGCTCGCCCCCTGCCCGCTCCATCCCACGCGCCAGGTCAGATAGCCGAGACCCCAGGCCAGCGCCACCAGCGCCAATCCCCGCAGCAGGCGGGGATGACGCTCGAAGAAGTGCCCGGCTCGGGTCTGCTCGGAGTCGCCCACGTGGGTTGATCGGCTTCCCCGCCCGGCAGCCTTAGCGCTGAAAGCGCCAACCCAGGTAAACAGGCGCGTGCTTGAACCTGGGCGAGCGCAGGGCCGTAGACCGACCGCATGGACGCCCCGACGAAGCGCCCGGCCAGCTCGCCATCGCTAGGATTTCGCCTGCCTGGGCCCCGGAGGGGTGCCGGAGTGGTTGAACGGGGCAGTCTCGAAAACTGTTGGCGTCGCAAGGCGCTCGTGGGTTCGAATCCCACCCCCTCCGCTCACGGCCGTATAGCGGCGCCTGGCGGTGTCCTCGGTCGCTTGCGTGCGGAGCACGCGGCGCTCCCTGCGTCCTTGCCAGGCTTGCTCTACGGCCGTGAGCCCGGCTTGCTCCCCTCTTCGGGTCGCGCGGCTTAGCTCAGGAAGCTTGGGGACGAATGGACTCTGCGCACGCCCCAGATCGCTACCGCGGGTGGGGCGAGGAGCAGGGCGAGGCCGCTCAGCTCGGCGATCGCGTCGGCGGTGCCGAAGTTGTCGAGGTGGGTGGCGTGGAAGGCGAGGTGGATCGCCGCCGCCAGCAGCCAGGCCGCGCAGGCCGCCCGCACCAGGGTGCGGTCGAGGGTTCGCGCCGCCCAGGCGAAGAGGACGGCGAAGCCGAGGTAGAGCCCGCCGACGTCGGTCACCAGGTGCTCGTTGTAGGGCGGCAACAGGTCGACCCAGTGGGTGAGGAAGGGGAAGTCGTCATAGAAGGTTCGCGGCGCGAGCGCCGCGGTCAGGCCGATCGTCAGGGCGGAGAGGAGGAGCAGGACGAGCGCGGCGCGGGCGCTTCTCGGCGACCTCATGGGGCCAGGATAGGCGTCAGCTCAGCTGGCCGGGGCGAGCTCCTCGCTGGCGGCCTCGTGGCCCTCGTAGGGGAGGACCGCGAAGTACATCAGCGAGGGAAGCAGCCCGGCGAGGTCGTCGGTCTCGTCCTTGTTGAGGCGCGAGTACAGGATCGCTTCGACGCCGCCCACCACCCCGGCCGCCGTGACCGCCGAGTGGGAGGCCGCCTCGGGCAGAAGCTCGCGGACCTTGGCTTCGATGCAGTCGGCGAAGTGGTCGAGCAGCTGGTCGCGTCGCAGCACCGCCTCGTTGCTGGCGGCCCTGCCCTCGACGATCACGGTGCGGGCGGCGTCCGGCTCCTCGGCGGCGAGGCGGAGCAGCTCCTCCAGGCCCAGCCGCAGGCGGCAGCGCCAGCTGTCCCCGCCGGCCTCGGAGGCCGACTCGACCCGCTCGCGAAGGCGCGCGGCGCTGGAGTCGAAGGCCGCGAGGAAGCAGTCTTCTTTGTTCGCGAAGTGCTCGTAGAAGGTGGGTCGGGAGACGCCCGCCCGGTCGATCACGTCCTGCACGTTCGTTTCCCGGTACCCCAGCTCGGCGGCCGCGCTCAGCATCGCCGCGATCAGCCGCTCGCGCTGGACGGCGCTGACCAGGTCGGAGGGGAGCTTTCGGATCCCCGAGGGGAACTTGCCTTCGCTGTTGGCGAGGAGTTCGAGCGCGGCGTCGACGTCGGCCTGCGACCAACGGTCGCCGATCGCCGCTCGGAGCATCTCCTGATTCAGCTGAATTCGATCGAAGGACACCGAGGAACTTGCCAGTTTCCATTAAGAACGGCGAAAGTTTCCTCACGGTACCAGAAGAGATGGTGGCCTTGGTTGGTTCACGAACACCGCGGGTATTCTTCAAACCGATGCTCCCACCCCCTGGCAAGGGAGCCCCGGTGAAGTCGACTCGGCCAGAGCTTCCGCGAGAGTTCGTCGCAGTACTAAAGCGTCGTCGCATCATGGATGCGGTGGCCGAGCTCACCGCCGAGCGCGGCTACGGTGGGACCAAGATCGCCGACGTCGTCAGCCGTGCGGGGGTCGCCCGCAAAACCCTTTATGACAACTTCGGCGGCAAGGAGGACGTGTTCCTCGCCGCCTTCGACGCCGCCGTCGAGGACGTGACGGGGAGGATCGAGGAAGCATGCCGCGCGTCGGAGGGAGGCTGGCGCGAACGGATCGAAGCGGGCACCGGCGCCCTGCTCGACTTCGTCGCCGAGCAGCCCGCGACAGCGCGGATGTGCCTGATCGAGGCACAGTCGGCGACACCGGCCGCGGCGGCGCGCTACGACGCGGCGATGCAGCGATTCGTCGAGCTCCTGCGCCGCGCCGCGCCGGCCGATACCGGACTGCCGGAGACGATCGAGGAGACCCTGGTTGGGGGCGCGGCCTGGATCCTGAACCGGCAGATTCGCCGCGGCGAGGCGGAGCTGGCGGCGGGCCTTCGGCCCGAACTGTCGGAGTTCATCGTCTCTCCGTACCTTGGTGTATCGAACCCAAGGACCGGTACGAGCTGACGAAACTAACAGTACGGTGGCAGACTCCAATGCATAGATGGAGCGACTACCCCGCGGACGCCACGGCCTTTCCCCTGAGTTTGTCGCCCGGAATCAGCGCGAACGACTGATCGCCGGCCTGACTGAGGCCCTCTTCGAGGTGGGGTATCAGAAAACCACTGTGTCATTGATTGGTCAAAGAGCATCAGTTTCAAAGAGTGACTTCTACAAGCATTTCGAGAGTAAGGATGACTGCTTCTACGCCGCTTACGACGCGGCGGTAGAGCGGATTCGCGACGAGGTGGCCCAGGCCTGCGAGCGCCATGACCCGGCCGCCTGGTCGCTCCGGGTGCGCGACGCGATCGCCTCGGTTCTCACCCTGCTCGCGGCCGACCCGGCCCTGGCGAGCATCGCCCTGGTCGAGGGGCTGCGGGCCGGCCCCGGAGTCTACGCGCGCTACCAGGCGGCGGTCGACAGCTTCGTCCCGTTCCTTCGCGACGGGGCGCCGCGAGCGCCGGACGGCGGCGAGGTGCCGCTGGCCACCGACGAAGCCGTCCTCGGCGGCATCGCCTCGCTGCTGGGCCGCCGCGTCCTCGTCGGCGAAGCCGAGGAGATCGTCGCCATGCTGCCGGAGGTGCTCGAGTTCGCGCTGACGCCGCACCTTGGCGCTACCGAGGCGCGGCGAATAGTCTCTGTCGGATGAGCGAGCCGGCCAGCGCCCAGGGGGCGACGGGAGAGGAGCGGCGGCCCGAGGAGAGCGTCGGAGTCCTTCCCTCCCAGGAGCTGAGCCGGGCGATCGAGGCGGAGTGGGTCAGCTCCGGCGAGTACCGGATCCGCCCCGAGGCGATCCAGCCGGCCAGCATCGACCTGCGGCTCGGCGACTTCGCCTGGGCGCTGCGCTGCTCCTTCCTGCCCGACGTCGACTCGACCGTCGAGGAGAAGATCGAGGGGCTCGCCTTCCAGCGGGTCGACCTCCGCGACGGCGCCGTCCTGGAGCGCGACCGGCCCTATCTGGTGCCGCTGATCGAGGAGCTGGCGCTGCCCGAGGACGTGCGGGCGAAGGCGAACCCGAAGAGCTCGACCGGGCGGCTCGACGTCTTCACCCGGGTGATCACCGACCGCCACCACCGCTTCGACGACATCCGCGCCGGCTACCGCGGCAGGCTCTACCTGGAGATCGTGCCACGCTCCTTCGCGATCCAGGTCAGGACCGGTCTCTCGCTGAACCAGCTGCGGCTGGCCCGCGGCGACGTGCGCCTCGGCGACGATGAGATCCGCGGCCTTCAGGACGAGTTCCCGCTGCTGTACCTCGACTCCCACGCCCTGCGCCAGTCCGAGCTGGCGGTCGCAGACGGCCTCTTCCTCAGCGTCGACCTCTCCGGGCCCGGCGACCGCACGGTCGGCTACCGGGCGAGGAAGAACAGCCTCCCGGTTGACCTCTCGCGGATCCGCGCCTACCGCTGGACCGACTACTGGGACCCGGTCTACCCCGAGCCCGGCGGGCGGATCGTGCTGGAGCCGGAGATCTTCTACCTCCTGCTCTCCGCCGAGGGCGTCTGCATCCCGCCGCAGATCGCCGCCGAGATGATGGCCTACGACCCCACCGCCGGGGAGCTCCGCACCCACTACGCCGGCTTCTTCGACCCCGGCTTCGGCTACGACCCCGACGGCGGCCGCCACGGCAGCCGCGCCGCGCTGGAGGTCCGCGCCCGCGACGTCTCCTTCATGGTCGAGCACCGCCAGCCGGTCTGCAAGCTCGGCCTGGAGTGGATGTCGGCGCCGGCCGAGCGCCTCTACGGCGCCAGCCTCGGCTCCAACTACCAGGGCCAGGTGACGATGCTGAGCAAGCACTTCGAGGAGCAGACCGCGGGCACGCCCTCAGGCGACAGTTAGGAGGATTTACGATTTCGGGATGGCCGAGCGGATCTGGAGGGTTTATCTGTCGGGGGAGATCCACTCCGATTGGCGCGAGCGGATCGAGGCCGGGGCCAGGGAGGCGGGGCTGCCTGTCGCTTTCTCAGCGCCGGTCACCGACCACGCCGCCTCCGACGACGCCGGGACCGGCACCCTGGGCGAGGAGAGCGAGGCGTTCTGGCGCGACCACAAGGGCGCCGGCGTCAACGCGATCCGCACCCAGACGCTGATCCGCGAGGCCGACCTGGTCGTGGTCCGCTTCGGCGACAAATACCGGCAGTGGAACGCCGCCTTCGACGCCGGATACGCCGCCGCCCTCGGCAAGCCGATCGTCACCCTCCACGACCCCGAGCTGGATCACGCCCTGAAGGAGGTCGACCGCGCCGCGCAGGCGACGGCGCGCGAGCCCGAGCAGGTGGTCGACGTCCTTCGCTACGCGATCTCCGGCGAGCTGCCCGGCTGATCCCGTCCGCCACGTATGCGAACGTATGTTCGTATGCGGTGGGACGAACAGCGAGTCGAGAACGACCTGCGACTGCCGGGCGTGGGCGACGGCACGGTCGTTCGCACCTTCGACGCGCCGGAGGCGATGGGAGTCAACTTCCACGAGGTCCGCGCCCGTTCGGCCCTCAACCACGTGCCCGGCGGCCGCTACGGGTTCAACTGGACGATCAATCCGTTCAGAGGATGCACTCATGCCTGCGTCTACTGCCTGGCCGGCGAGACGCCGATCCTGATGGCGGACGGGAGCACGAAACCCCTGGCGGCAGTCGAAGCTGGCGATCGCATCTATGGGACGGCGCGTCGAGGCAGCTACCGACGCTACGAGGTGACGCAAGTGCTCGCGCACTGGATGACGCGCAAAGATGCCTACCGGATCACGCTCGAAGACGGGACCGAGTTGACCGCGAGTGGAGACCACCGCTTCTTGACGGACAGGGGATGGAAGCACGTCGTCGGCGCGGAACAGGGCCGCCCGCGGCGTCCACATCTCACCCTGAACAACAAGCTGATGGGCATCGGCACTCTCGGCTCGGCCGCTGTGGAGTCGGAGGAGTACCGGCGTGGATATCTCTGCGGGATGATCCGTGGCGACGGCCACGTCGGGTCCTACTCATACGCGCGACCGGGGCGAACGGTCTTCGACGTGCATCGCTTCCGGCTCGCATTGACCGATTCCGAGGCGTTGGTCCGAACTCGGGGCTACCTGACAAGGGCCGGTGTCCACACCTCCGAATTCCAGTTCTTGAAGGGGAACGCCCGCCACCGGCCGATGGACGCGATCCGAACGTCCTCACGGGATGGGGTCGACCGAATAAGAGAGCTGATCGCCTGGCCGGGATCGCCCGGCGACGAGTGGTCCCGTGGGTTCCTCGCCGGCATCTTCGATGCCGAGGGGAGCCGTAGCGGAGCGCTGCGGATCTGCAACAAGGACGAGGAGATCATCGGGCGAACCGCTGCCTGCCTGCATCGATTCGGCTACCCGATCACGATCGAGAAGCCCAATGCGATCGGTGCCCGAAATGTGCGGCTGCTGGGGGGTCTGCGACAGCAGTTGCGGCTGTTTCAGCACATCGATCCCGCGATCGGCCGCAAGCGCTCGGTCGAGGGCATCGCCATCAAGTCACAGGCGAGGCTCGGCGTGGCGTCGATCGAGCCGCTGGGCCGGCGCGTCCGGATGTACGACATCACGACCGGCACCGGCGATTTCATCGCGAACGGGGTCGTCAGCCACAACTGCTTCGCCCGCCGCACCCATACCTATCTGGACCTTGACGCGGGGCGGGACTTCGAGCGGGAGATCGTGGTCAAGGTCAACGTCCCCGAGCTGTTGCGGGGGGAGCTGGCGCGGCCGGGGTGGCGGCGCGAGCTGGTGGCGCTGGGGACGAACACCGATCCCTACCAGTGGGTCGAGAGCCGCTACCGGATGATGCCCGAGATCCTCGAGGCGCTGGAGCGGGCGGAGACGCCGGTCTCGGTGCTCACCAAGTCGCCGCTGGCGATGCGGGACGTCGAGATCTACGCGCGGATGGCCAAGCGGCTGCCGGTCTCGGTCAACCTCTCGGTTCCGACCCTCGACGACGACGCCTGGCGGGCGACCGAGCCGCACACGCCCAGCCCCGCGGCGCGCCTCGACGCGGTCGCCGAGCTGCGCCGGCGCGGCATCGACTCCGGCGTGTTGATCGCGCCGCTGATGCCGGGGATCAACGACAGCCCCGACCAGGTCCGCCCGATCGTCGAGCGGGCGAGGAAGGCCGGGGCGACCTTTCTCGGCGGCGTCGCCCTGCACCTGCGCGACGAGGTCAAAGACGTCTTCTTCGCCTGGCTTCAGGCCAAACGCCCCGATCTCCTTCCCCGCTACGAGAGCCTCTACGGCAACCGCGCGCACATGCGCCCCGAGCAGCGCAAACGCACCACCAGAGCCGTCCACAGCTGGGGCCGAGCTCGTCTCAGAACTCCCCAAGCCGACCGCTCCGATCCGCCCCGTCCCGAGCAGTCTGGCCAGCGACCGCTCTTCTGAGCAGCTTGGCATGCGGCTCCTCCAGCGGGTGGCGCGGTGGCGGGGGACCCCCGCGGAGCGGAGGGCGCGAAGCGTCCGAGCACCGTGGGGGTGGCCGCCGCGACAGGACCCGCTGGCCTAACCCCCTTGATCGAGCTGCTCGAACCTGCACTCCAGCGGCGATTTGTCGTCCCGAAACCGGTGGAACCGGCCGCCGTGCCGGATCCGCCCGGCCGAGGCGTGGTCGTAGCCGATCTCGATCACCAGCTCGGGTCGCAGCGCCACCCACTCGAGGTCGCGGCCGCCGGTCCAGCGGCTGGGCTCGGCGGCGCCGCTCTGGCCGGTCTCCAGCGGCGCCAGCATCGCCGGCATCGCCCGTTTCGCCTCGGCGCTGAAGCCGGAGATGTGCCCGACCGTGCGCAGCTCCTCGCCGTCGTAGAGGCCGAGGATCAGCGAGCCGACGGTGCCCTCCTCCTTGCCGGGGCGCCAGCCCATCACCACGCAGTCGATCGTCCGCTCGCGCTTCACCTTCGCCATCCCCCTGCGTTTGCCGGGCAGGTAGGGAGCGTCGAGCTGCTTCGCCACCACGCCCTCGATGCTCGTCAGCCAGCGCTCCGCCTGCTCGACGTCCGCGGTCAGCGGCGTCAGCTCCAACCCGGCCTTCGCGGCGATCGCCTCCAGGCGCTGCCGCCGTTCGGCCAGCGGCGCCTCCAGCAGGGACTCGTCCCCCTCGGCGAGCAGGTCGAAGACGACGTAGGCGGCCGGGATCTCCTTCGCGAGCAGGGCGATCCTCGACTCGGCCGGATGGATTCGTTGCTGTAGGGCGTCGAATTCGAGGTTGCCGGCCTCGTCGCGGATCACCAGCTCCCCGTCCAACACCCAGCGGCCCGGCGCGAAGCTCAGCTCTGGGAAGTAGCGGGCCAGAGTTTTGCCCCCGCGCGACTGGATGTAGACGTCCTCGCCGTCGACGAAGACGATCGCCCGGAACCCGTCCAGCTTCGGCTCATACGCCCACTCCTCGCCGGCCGGCAGCTCCTTGCGCGTCAGCGCCAGCTGCGGCTTGATCGGGGGCGAGAGCGGAAGCGTCACCGTGCCGCGGCGCGCTCGCGCCTGGCCCTGCTCTCGCGCGGGTCGGGGATCGGCACCGCCGCCAGCAGTTTCTTCGTGTAGGGGTGCTTCGGCTGCTCGCAGACCTGGTCCGCGCTCCCCTGCTCGACGATCTTGCCGTTCTGCATCACCGCGATCCGGTCGGAGATGTGGCGGACCACGCCGATGTCGTGGGCGACGAAGAGGTAGGTGAGCCCGAGCTCGTCCTGAAGGTCGTCGAGGAGGTTGACGATCTGCGCCTGGATCGAGACGTCGAGCGCGGATACGGGCTCGTCGGCGATCACCAGCTTCGGCGACAGCGCCAGCGCCCGGGCGATCCCGATCCGCTGCCGCTGCCCCCGGAGAACTCGTGGGGGAAGCGGTTGCGATGCTCCGCTGAGAGCCCGACTCGCTCCAGCAGCTCCCGCACGCGCCGCCGCATCTCGGCGCCGGAGGCGAGTCCCTGCCGCCTCAGCGGGTCGCCGACGATCTGCCCCACCCGTTTGCGCGGGTTGAGCGAGGCGTAGGGGTCCTGAAAGATCATCTGCATCTCTCGCCGCAGCGGCCGCATCCGGCGCCGCGAGAGGCCGGCGATCTCCCGGCCCTCGAACCTGACCGAGCCCGAGGTCGGCTGGATCAGCTGGAGCACCGCCCGGCAGGCGGTCGACTTGCCGCTGCCCGACTCGCCGACCAGGCCGAGCGTCTCGCCGCGCGGGATCGCGAAGCCGATCCCGTCGACCGCGCGCACCCGGTCCACCTCGCGGTCGATCAGAATGCCGCGCTTGATCGGGAAGTGCTTGACGAGGTCGGTGACCTCCAGCAGCGGCTCCTCGCTCATGCGGGCGCCTCCAGGCCGATCTGGCCCTCCACCTGGCGTTTCTCCCGCTTCTGCTCGGGGGTGAGCCAGCAGCGGTCGCGGTGCGCGGGAGCCTCGGGGAGATGGGCGTCGAGGCCGGGCATCTGGGCGCAGCGGCCGAACTCGTGCGGGCAGCGGGGCCGGAACGAGCACCCCTGCGGAAGATCGAGCAGCGACGGCGGCGCGCCGCTGATCTGCGGCAGCCGCCTCGGCCGCGGCCTGTCCAGGCGCGTCAGGGACCCCATCAGGCCCCAGGTGTAGGGGTGCTGCGGGTCATAGAAGATCTCATCCAGCGTTCCCTCCTCGACCACCCTGCCGGCGTACATCACCAGCACCCGGTCGGCGACTTCGGCGACCACGCCGAGGTCGTGGGTGATCAGGATCGTCGCCAGCCCGCGTTCGCGGTTGAGGTTCTCCAACAGGTGCAGGATCTGCGCCTGGATCGTCACGTCGAGGGCCGTCGTCGGCTCGTCGGCGATCAGCACCTCGGGCTCCAGCGCGAGCGCCATCGCGATCATCGCCCGCTGCCGCATCCCGCCGGAGAATTCGTGCGGGTAGTCGTCGACGCGCCGCTCGGCGTCGGGGATGCCAACCGAGTCGAGCAGCTCGATCGCGTGCCGCCGACTCTGGGCGCGACCGACGTTGCGGTGGGCGCGGATCGCCTCCACGATCTGGTCGCCGATTCGATACACGGGGTTGAACGAGGTCATCGGGTCCTGAAAGACCACGCCGACCTGCTCGCCCCGGACCTTGCGCAGCTGCGCGTCATCGGCGCCGAGCAGCTCCTCGCCGTGCAGCTTGACCGACCCCTCGATCCGTGAGTTCTTCGAGCGGGTCAGCCCGATGATCGTCTGCGCGGTGACGCTCTTGCCCGAGCCCGACTCGCCGACGATCGCCAGCACCTCGCCCGGCCGCAGGTCGAAGGAGACCCCGTCCACCGCCTGCACGCGACCCGCTTCGGTGACGAAGCCGACCCGAAGGTCCGAAACCGACAGGAGCGATTCTCGGCTCGCCGCGCTCATGCCGCCTCCGTCCCGAGCCGGATCCGCGGGTCGAGATAGGCGTATGCGATGTCGACGATGGCGTTGAAGAGGACGATGAAGAAGGCGCCGAAGAGGGTGATCGCCATGATCGGCGGCAGGTCGAGGTGTTCGAGGGCTTCGAACCCGTACTGACCGATTCCGTTGAGGCTGAAGATCGCTTCGATCAGGATCGTTCCGCCGAGCAGGGCCCCGAAGTCGAGCCCGAACAGGGTGATGATCGGGATCAGCGAGTTGCGCAGGACGTGGCGGCTCATCACCCGGCGCTCGCTCAGGCCCTTGGCTCGGGCCGTCCGCACGTAGTCCTCGTTCATGACGTCGAGCATGTTCGAGCGAAGCACACGGCTGTAGAAGCCGACGTAGAGGATCGCCAGGGTTATCCAGGGAAGAATCAGATGGCTCGCCCATTCCAGTGGGTTTTCGGTGAGCCCCACGTAGCCCGCGGAGGGGAAGATCCCGGCCTTGTAGGTGAAGTAGTTGAGGAAGATCGCCGCCAGCCAGAACACCGGCATCGAGATGCCGGTCACCGCCAGCACCGTCAGCGAGGTATCCAGCCAGCCCCCCGCCTTCACCGCCGAGAGGTAGCCGAAGAGGATGCCGAAGAACATCCAGATCACGGCCGCGCCGATGCACAGGGAGAAGGTGGCGGGGATCCCTTCGACGATCCGTTCGTCGACGTCTTCGCGACCTTCGTAGGAGATCAGGTCGCCGGTGAAGACCTTCTTCATCATCGTCAGGTACTGGGTCGGCAGGGATTCGTCGAATCCCCATTCCTCGGTGATGCTCGCCACCAGCTCGGGCGTCGCGCTCTTCCCCGCCATGCGCTGCGCGGGATCCGAGTTGGGGATCACGTTGAAGATCAGGAAGACGAGCACCGAGACCGCGAACAGGACCAGGACCATCCCGACCAGGCGTCGGGCGACGAAACGGAGCATCAGACCGGTGCCCCCTCGGGCTCGGCAATCCCGGCATGTGCCTCCAGGCGGACCTTCGAGCGTGGGTCGAGGGCATCGCGGAGACCGTCGCCGAGGATGTTCAGAGATAGGACCGTCAGCAGGATCATCGTCCCGGGGATGATCGTCAGCAGCGGCGCGCTGGTGATCAGGTCGTTCCCGGCCGCGATCATCGTCCCCCAGGAGGAATTCGGTGGCTGGACCCCGACGTTGAGGAACGACAGCGCGGACTCCAGCAGCATGTTGTTGGCGATGTTGAGCGCGAAGAAGACGATGATCGTCGACCACAGGTTCGGCAGCAGCTCGCTCAGCATGATCCGCAGGGAGCCGGCGCCCTGGGCGACGGAGGCCTCGACGAACTCCTTTTCCCGCAGGGAGAGGACCTCGCCCCGGATCGGCCGCGCCATGTAGGGAACCATGACCACGCCGATGATCAGGATCGGGATCCAGATCGAGCCGCTGGGGATGTGAATTCCGAACACGTCGAGGCCCCCGACCGCCAGCGTCAGCCCCAACGAGATCGCGAGCAGCAGGACCGGGAACGCCCAGAGGACGTCCATGGACCTTGAGATCACCGTGTCGACCCAGTTTCGGTAGTAGCCGGAGAGAAGGCCGAGCAGCGCGGCGAGCACCGTCGTGATCAGGCCCGAGACCAGGGCGATGAACAGCGACGTGCGCCCCCCGTACATCAGCCGCACCATCTCGTCGCGGCCGAGGCGGCCGTCGGCACCGAGGAAGAACTTACCTCCGGCGCCGAGCCAGAGGGGGCTGAGCGGCTTTCCTTCGGGGTTGACGACTTCGCGCTTTTCCCCGTCGACTTCGACCTTCTCCAGCGTGTGGGTCTCGTTGGGCCCGGTGTGGGCGACGTGGTCAGCCCAGAGCGGCGCCGCCAGGCAGAAGGCGACGATCAGGACGAAGAGGCCGAGGAAGGCGAGCGCGATCCGGTTGCGCCGCAGGCGCCGGAGCGCGAGGCGCCAGGGGCCGATGCCTGCCTCCGAGGCGCCGGCAGCCGCCTTGGTCTCTGCCGGGCCCGGATCGGCGTGGGGCTCGATAGCCACCCGCGTATTGTGAAGCAGCCGCGGGCGGCTACTTGAACTGGAAGCTCGTCAGATCGTCCGCGAAGGTCGGGTTGTAGATCACCTTGTCGAGGTCGATCGCGCTTGAGACGAACGTCGTGATGGTCCGAGTCCCGTACGGAGCCCAGGGGGCCTGTTCCATGTATTCCTTGTCGAGTTCCGCGTATTCGGCTTCCTGTTCGGGGCCGAGCGGCGCTTCGCCGAGCGAGGAGATCTTGGCGTTCAGGGCGGGGACGTCGGTGAGGGAGAAGTTCGTGTTGCTGGTCGGCAGGATGCTTTCCCCGGCCAGCAGCGGCTGGAAGTAGTCGTTCGGGTGGGGATAGTCCTCGAACCAGTCATACCAGCCGGTATCGAGATCGGGCGTCGACTGGTTGCCGATGATCTGGGTATAGGTGTCGGCGTTGATTTCCTTCAGCTTCGCGTTGAAGCCGAGTTTGGTCAGGACGTTCTGGTAGTAGGCCGTCGCTTCGCTGTTTTCCGGTTCGGAATCGGCCCAGACCGTGATGTTGCGGTCGCTCGGGTTGGCTTCCTTGATCAGCTGCTTGGCCTTGGCCATGTTGTAGGGGTAGAGATCGAATGCCTCGTGCCCGGGCATGCCCGGAGGCAGGATCTGGTGGCTGGCTTTGAGCTGACCGCTGTAGATCCGTTCGAAGGCTTCCCGGTTGAGCGCGTAGTTGACCGCCTGCCTGACCTTGAGGTCGTTGAACGGGGGCTTCTTCATGTTCATCCAGAAGTAGTAGGTGCTGACCGTCGGCTCGACTCGGAGCTGGGTGCCCTCGTACTTTTCCTTGACCTTGGAGTAGAGGTCGGGCGGGGGCGGGTTCTGCATCCAGTCGCTCTTGCCGCGTTCGATTTCGTTGACCTGGGTGGAGTCGTTGCGGACGACCGTGACGTCGATCTTGTCGACGTGCCCGCTGGGAATTTCCGGCATCAGCGCGGCGTTGGTCTTGGTCCAGGCGGGATTGCGCTGGTAGCTCCAGCCGCGACCCTGTTCGGACTTGACGATCTCGTACGGCCCGGTCGCCGGAGGTGGGGTGAGGGTGAGGTTGCGAGCGGGGGTGCCCTTCGGCAGCGGGGCCACGAACAGCAGGCCCAGCTCGTTGTTGAACGTTCCCCTCGGCTGGTTAAGGTCGATGACGATTTCGCCGGTCTCGTCGTTGGCCCTGATGCCCGAGATGCCGCCCTGCTTCGTTTCGGCGAACTTTTCGGCGCCGACGATGTCGGTGTAGAAGGGAGAGCCGGGCGAGTTGAGCTTGAACATCCGTTCGACCGAGAACGGAAAGTCGGAGGCCTTGACCGGCTGACCATTTGAGTACTTGAGGCCCTTGCGCAGGAAGAGCGTGTAGGTCCTGCCGCCGTTGGTGATCTTCGGGAGCGCCTTGGCCAGGCCCGGGATCACCTCGCTGCCAGCGGCGCCGCTGGCGTGCCTGTAGGTGAGCAGCGGAATGTAGGTGTCGTACATCGCCGTCCAGCCTTCCGCCGTATAGGAGAGCGCCGGATCCAGGTAGTCGGGGAACGACGCGTAGGTGGCGTTCAGCGTCCCGCCTTCCTTACCGGTGGATTCTCCACCGCCGCCGCAGGACGCCAGTCCAAGAACCGCGACCGCTGCAAGTCCTACAACCGCGACACCGATTCCATGCTTCCTCAAGGTTGGACCTCCCGGTCAGGCTCGATGGGCGCACTCCCTCGCACGCTCCCTGGAATCAACTCCAGCACAACGTCATTATCCCCGTCAAGGGCACCTGAACCATACGCTGAGAGCCGGTCAGGCCATTTACCTCTCAGCGCGGGCAGGGCCAGGATCACGATCGCGAACACCCCGGCGCCGGCCACGAGGAAGGCCGCGCGAGGGCTCACCAGGGCCGCGACGAGGCCCCCCAGGACGAAGCCGACACCCGGCATCGCCGCGCCGATCGACTCCAGCACACTCATCACGCGGGCCTGCATCGTCGGCTGGGTCAGCTCCTGCACCGCGCTCACGGCCGACACCCACTGCACCCCGTTGCCGGTCCCGCCGAGCACCGACGCCGCGCAGGCGGCCACCAGGGTGGGGGCCACCGCGAGGCCGACGTAGCCGGCCCCGACCGCGACCGTGCTGAGGAGCAGGAGCTTGACCAGGGGCGCCCGGCCGGCCGCGGCGAAGACCGCGCTGCCGAGGACCATCCCCGCGCCCCAGCTGGCCAGCATCAGGCCGTAGCCGGAGTCGCCCGCCCCCAGCGTCTGCTTGGCGTAGACGACCTCGACCGGGATCACCGCCGCGAAGAAGACGAAGGCGGCGCCCTGAGCCACCAGCAGCCGCCGCAGCACCACCCGCTCGCGGATGTAGGCGAGGCCGGCGCGGACGCGCTCGCGCATCTTCCCCGGTTCCGCCTCGGCCTGGGGGAGGTCGCCTGCGGTCAGCAGGATCCAGGCGATCGCGTAGAAGGAGAGGGCGTCGAGCAGAAGGGCGGTCTGCACGCCGAAGCCGGCGACCACGAGGCCGGCGAGCGCCGGCCCCAGCGCGGCGCCTCCGGTGAAGGCGACGTTGAGCAGGGCGTTGCCGGCGCGCAGTTCGCCGCTCGGCTCCAGCAGGGCCGCCACCACCGCCCGGGTCAGCGCCCGGCCGGTCAGCGCCAACGCCCCGTCGATCGCGGCGAGGACGATCACGCCCGCGAGCGAGAAATGCGCCGAGAGCAGGACCAGCCCGCCGAAGGCCGCGGCCTCGCCGCAGTAGATGACCGGCAGGGCGAAGCGCGGCGGCGGTCGCTCCCCGCGGGCGACCAGGGCGGGCGCCAGCAGGGCGGGAACGAACCTCGTGCCGAGGAAGAGCCCGGCCGTGGCCAGGGCGCTGTCGGTGCGGTCGAAGACGAGGACCGAGAGGGCGACGATCCCCATCCAATCGCCCAGCTCGTTGACCGCGTAGGTCGTCGCGAGGCGACGGAAGAGAGGCCGCCGGAGGGGATCGGTCAGGGGTCGCCTACGCATTGATGGGCGCGGGTGCTACTGCATTTATGCACAACTTTCCGTGCAGATGCACAAGTTTCCGCCAACCTGTGCTACAAACTACGCAGCTATTCGCAAGTTCCCAAAAGATGCAGCGCACAAGTTGCGGGCTTCAACCACCATAGAAGGGACAAGAAATAATGGGCTTTCGTCACTAGAACTTCTCAACAGCGGACCGCATGGATGAGCGCTCCGCACCAGTCTGCCTGAAGAGCGCCCCCAGCGGCGCTCTTCTTGCTTTCGGGGCCGGCGCGCCTCCACCTGCTCCGCCCGCCGGCCCGCGTGGGCGAAAAACCGATTTGGGCAATTTCTGGCTGTCCAAGTAATGCACTTGCCTAATGTGGTACGTGGCACTACCTTGGATACGGCAGTTTGCGGCCGGGAGCTTTCGTGCTCCCGCAGGGAATGAGCTTGCGCCCCTGAATCTCAGTTCACGAGCTCTTAGCCCGCATGCGAAAAGACATGGTCCAGACCCGTCCAACCCGTCCGGCGATCGCCCTGATGAGCGTCGCGCTGCTGCTGACCGCCGCGGCGGCGGTATGGCGGGCGCCCCAGTGCAACTGGGAACTCGGCCTCTTCGCCGTCCTGCTCGCCTTCTCGATCTTCAGCGACCTCACCGCCGTCTCCACCGATTCCAAGGTCAAAGTCTCCGGCAGCTTCCTGGCGCTGGTCGTGGCGATGGTCTTCCTCGGCGGCACCCCGGCGGCTCTGATCGGGGTCGCGACGATCCTCACCGGCTGGCTGCGCTGGCGCGACCAGTGGCACTACCTGCTCAACAACCTGCTCACCTACGCGCTCTTCCCGCTGGTCGGGGGGATCGCTTTTCATGAAGGCGTCGCGGCGATCGGCCTAACCGCCTCGGACCCCTCCTTCTACCTCTGCGTCTTCGCGCTCTTCCAGCTCGCCCTGGCGCTCAACTTCGCGATGATCGCCAGCTACGGCTGCTACGTCGAGCGCTCCTCGTTCTCGACCAAGTTGCGGGTCCTGCCGCCGGTCCTGCCCTCGGAGTTCGCCAGCGCGATGCTCGCCGTCGCGGTCGCCTTCATCTACCACGAGATCGGGATCTCGGCGATCGCCCTCTTCGGCGTCGTCCTCGTCACCTTCCAGTACCTGCTCGGACAGCTGCTGCTCTCCCAGCAGCGGGCGCGGGAGCTGGAGCTGCGCAGCAAGCAGCTGGCCAGCTTCCAGGTCGGGATGTTGAGCGCGATGCTGCGCACGCTCGACCTGCGCGACCAGATGACCGCGCGCCACAGCGCCGCCGTCGCCCGCTACTCGCGGGCGATCGCCCAGCGCGCCGGGTACTCGCGCCGCGAGGAGGAGCTGGTCCACATCGCCGCCCTCCTGCACGACATCGGCAAGTTCATCCTCCCCGACCGCATCCTCAAGGCCAACGTGCCGCTCACCGACGAGGACTGGATGCTGATCCGCCGCCACCCCCAGCAGGGCGCCCGCGTCGTCTCCTCGCTGGACGGCTACGGCCCGGTCGCCGAGGTCATCCTCGCCCACCACGAGCGGATCGACGGCAAGGGCTATCCACGCGGCCTCGCCGGCGACGACATCCCGGAGCTGGCGCGGATCATCTCGGTCGCCGACACCTACGACGTGATGACCGCCCGCGACTCCTACCGAACGCCGATGTCGAGCTACGACGCGATCGCCGAGCTTCGCCGCGTCGCCGGCAAGCAGCTGGACGCCCGCTTCGTCGAGGTCTTCATCGAGCTGCTGGAGGGCAAGGACGTCTCCTTCCAACACGGCGAGGCCGCCGACTTCGAGAAGGAGCTGGCGCTGGAGTCGAGGATCGCCGAGACCGCCAGCCCCGACGGCGAGGGCAATCGCTTCCAGGTGGCCGGCGTCAGCGTCTGAGACACCGGTACGGTTGCGGGCCCTGATGCGCGCGGTCACCTTCCAGGCACCCGAGCAGGTCCGGATCGAGGAGAAGCCCGACCCCGAGCTGGCCGCTGCCGACGACGCGCTCGTCGCGGTGCGGGCGAGCGGGATCTGCGGCTCCGACCTTCACATCTACCACGGCCGCGTGCCGGTCGAGCCGGGCTTCACGATCGGCCACGAGTTCGTCGGCACCGTCCTGGAGGCCGGCGCCGACGTCGACCGCGTCGACGTCGGCGACCTCGTCCTCGGCTGCTTCCATACCGCCTGCGCCACCTGCGAGTCCTGCCTGCGCGGCGACTACCATCGCTGCCGCAGGGGGCAGACCTTCGGCCACGGCTCCAAGCTCGGGAACCTCCAGGGCGCCCAGGCCGAGCGCCTGCTGGTGCCGCGTGCCAACCTCACCCTGCGACGGGTGCCGGAGGGGATGTCCCCCGAGGTCGCCCTGTTCGCCGGCGACGTGATGGGGACCGGCTACCACGCGGTCGCCCACGCCGGGATGCGCTCGGGGGACACGGTGGCCGTGCTGGGCCTCGGCCCGGTCGGCCTCTGCGCGGTCCAGGCCGCGCTCGCCGGCGGCGCCGTGCGGGTGTTCGCGATCGACACCGTCGAGCAGCGGCTGGAGATGGCGGCCTCCTTCGGGGCGACGCCGCTGCACCTGACCGAGCAGGAGCCGAAGCGGGAGGTGCGCGCGGCGACGGGCGGCATCGGGGTCGACGTCGCGGTCGACGCGGTCGGCGATCCGGGTCCGCTGGAGCTGGCGATCAGCCTCGCCCGCGACGCCGGCACCGTCTCCGGCATCGGCGCCTACGCCGGCCGCGGCGAGGTCCCGCTCGGCCTCGCCTGGCTCAAGGGCCTGAGCCTGCGGCTGGGCCTGGCCAACGTGATCGCCCACGTCGACCGCGTCCTCGGCCTGCTGGAGGCCGGCAAGCTGGACCCGGCCCCGCTGGTCACCGACCACATGTCGCTCGACGACGCCGCCGAGGCGTACCGAATCTACGACCGCCGCGAAGCGCTGAAGATCGTGCTGACGCCGTAGGGCGGGGCGCGGCCCTGGACCCGGTGCGGATCAGCCGCCTTTGGCGACGATCGCCACGATCACGCCCATGAGGCTGATGATCAGCCCGCCGCCGGCACGATTGAGCAGGGACTGAATGGCATGGAAGCCGGTGTGCATCTCACGGCGCAGCTCGACGATCTCGCCTTCGACGCGGTCGAAGCGGCGGTCGACGCCGTCGAACTTGCGGTCGACCTCGTCGAAGCGACGATCGACCTGATCGAAGCGACGGTCGACTTCGTCGAAGCGAAGGTCGATCCCGTGGAAGCGCTCCTCGAGCCTCTCGTCGGTCCATGCCATCCGTTCCATGGTGACACCCTACAGCCCGCGAAGCAACCTATTGTCTGCGACCCTGGAAATTCCTTGCGACTTCCGTCTAGGCGCCCGCGTTCGCCGCGGCAGTCGCCTTCGCCGCCCCGCGGTGGCGCCTGAACATCTCCACGACCCAGGCGTAGCCGGGCCGGTCGGCGAGGCTCTGGCGGAAGCGGTCGAAGGCCGGTGGGGAGGGACGGTCGGCCGGCAGCGGCCCCTCGGCCGGGCCGACCAGCGGGTAGAAGAGCGCGGCGGCGGTGAGGTCGACGACGCTGAAGCAATCGCCGACCAGGTATTCGCCGCCGCTCGCCTCCAGCTCGGTGTCGAGCCGGTCCATCGCGGCGACGACCTTGTCCCTCGCCGTCTCCGCGGCGGCGTCGCTGTTGGCGCCGAAGCGCAGGCTGGTGTAGGCGCGAGCGTAGGCGCCGGTGAGGCCCTTGGCCCTGGCCAGCGCCGCCGGGGCGGTTTCCGCGGCGACCGCGGCGAACATCTCCGGCTCGCCGATCAGCTCGTGGAAGGCGAGCAGCCGGATGTGCGGGCCGAGCTGCTCGTCGAAGAACTCCTCCAGCGCCAGCGCGCGGCCGCGCTGCTCGGGGTCGCTGGGGTAGAGGGGCGGATCGGGGAAGCGCGCCTCCAGCGCCGCGACGATCGCGGTCGAGTCGCCGATGGTGCGCCCGTCGAGCTGGAGCACCGGGAAGGTCTTGTGGGCGCCACGGGTGAGCCAGAGCGCGACGGGGATGTGCATTCCGGGCAGCGGCGAGCGCTTGGTGTACGCGACTCCCTTGTAGGCGAGAGCCCAGCGCGCCTTCTCGCTGTAGTGCGAGATCGCGATCTGCCAGAGAACCGGTTTGGTGTCGCTCATTGCGCCTCCTTGGTCGGCTTGACAGGATAGGCGCGATGGCGCCGCTGAGCGAACCGGAGATCGAGGCGCGGCTCGCCGAGCTGCCCGGCTGGGAGCGCGCCGGCGACGCGATAACGAAGAAATTCGAGCGCGGGGACTTCGTCGGCTCGGTCGCCTTCGTCTCCAGCCTGGTCGAGCCGGCCGAGGCGATGAACCACCATCCCGATCTGGAGATCTCCTGGGCGACGGTGACGGTGACGCTGTCGACCCACTCCGAGGGCGGCCTCACCGCGAACGACTTCGAGCTGGCGGCGAAGATCGACGCGCTGGCGTAGGCCTCAGGGCGAGGCCGTGGCGCCCGCGAGGCGGAGCGCCTCGACCAGGGCGCGGCCACAGGCCTGGCCGGGGTCCTTCTCCGGGTTGTAGCAGCCGAGCGAGGTGCCGATCAGGGCGGGCGAGGAGAGCAGCGGGGCGAGGATCGCGCGCGTCTCCTCCCAGTCCAGGCCGCCGGGCATCGGGTAGTCGGTGGCCGCGAAGATCGCGGCGTCGAGGACGTCGACGTCGAGGTGCAGCCAGAACGGCCCGGCGGCGCTCAGCGTCGCCTCGACGCGGGTGGCGGCAGCGCTCGGGCCCTCGGATCGCAACTCGGGGACCCCGAGCAGCACCAGCGCGCCCAGCGATCCCGTGCGCGAGAGGCTCCTCGGGGTCGTGGAAGCCGAGCAGCGCGGTCCGCTCCGGCGCGACCGAGGCGCCGCCCGCGACCCGCACCCAGGCCTCGGGCCCGAGGCCCAGCGCGACCGAGACCGGCATGTCGGCCGCCTCCCCGGTCGGCGAGGTCTCGCCGTCATAGAGGTCGAGGTGGCCGTCGAGGTGGACCAGGCCGACCGGGCCGAGGCGTCGCGCGCCCCGGCCAGCGCGCCCGGCAGCGCGGCGCAGCAGCCGCCGGCCACGAACGGCGCTGGCGCCGGCGGCGATCGCCTCGGCGACGGCGGCGCGGATCGTCGCGGTGGCGCTCAGCACGTCCTCGCTGGCGAGCAGGCCCGGTCTCGCGGTCGCGCTCCTCGCCGCGGATCCGCACCGCGAGGTCGCCGCGGTCCTCGCCGCCGAGGGCCTCGGCGAGGCCCAGCTCACGCAGCGCCGCCGGGGCCAGCTCGGTGCCGCCGTCGCGGCCGACCGAGTCGATCGGGACGCCGATGAGGGAGAGGGTTCGCAAGCGCTCCGAGCATAGTCCGCGGCTCGGCTGGCAAACTCGGAGCCGATGGCGAAGCGCAAGAAGCAGCGCCGGGCCCGGGAGAAGGCGCCCACCGTCGACTACGCCGACGCCGAGGGCAACACGCTGACCCTGCGCCAGGCCCTCAGCGCGGCGACGGTCGCCAAGATCGGCGAGCCGCCGACGGGGGATGCCGCCTCCCTGGAGGACGCCTGGCGGCGGCGCTCGGAGGCGCTGTTCGAGCGCCTCGCCGTGCGCTGGGAGATCGCCGGCCTTCCCCTCACCGACCAGAAGATGCTGCTGGGCCGCTACCGGATGGCGGACGCCGAGACCCAGCGCTGGGTGCGGCGGACGATCGCCGAGCACGTCGAGCGCCACATCCCCGAGCTCGCCGGGTAACGGTGCCCGAGGAGCTGAGAATCGACGCCCGGCTGGCGATCCCGCTGTCGGAGATCGAGCTGCGCGCGAGCCGCTCCTCCGGCCCCGGCGGGCAGCACGCCAACGTCACCGCCTCGCGGGTGGAAGCGGTCTTCGACGTGCGCGCCTCGCGGACGCTCGACGAGAACCAGCGCGCCGTCCTGCTCGACCGCGCCGGCGCCACCGTCACCGCCGTCGCCCAGGATGCCCGCGGCCAGGCCCGCAACCGCGAACTGGCCCTCCAGCGCCTGGGAGGCAAGATCGCCGCCGCCCTGGCCGTTCCCCGTGGTCGTCGTCCGACCCGCCCGACCAGGGCCTCGCGCTACCGCCGGCTCGAACAGAAGCGCCGCGCCGGCGAACGCAAGCGCGGCCGGCGGCGGCCCTCCCGCGACGGGGAATAGACGTCGCCGGCGGACGACCGATGAGTTTCACCTCGCCAAAGCCGTCTAATAAGGAGAGAGACCGATCCATTCCACCGAAAGGACCCGACCATGCTCGCGAACTCCAAGGCATTCAGCGGCTTCGCGGTCGACGACCTGGCCAAGGCGCAGCAGTTCTACGGCGAAACCCTGGGCCTGAAGACGACGCTGATCGACCAGGACCACGGCCTGCTGACGCTCCACCTGCCGGGCGACCGCGACACGCTGATCTACCTCAGCCCGGACCTGACTCCCCCCAGCTACACGATCCTCAACTTCCCGGTCGAGGACATCGACGAGGCGGTCGACGAGCTGGCCGCCCGCGGCGTCAGCTTCGAGCGCTACGAGCAGATGCCCCAGGACGAGAAGGGCGTGATGCGGGACGGAGGGCCGCTGATCGCCTGGTTCAAGGACCCGGCCGGGAACACCCTCTCGGTGCTACAGGAGCGGTAGGGCGGGGGGCCGCCGTCAGGCGTCGGGCAAGCCGCGCACCAGTCCTGCGCGGTCGACCCGCACCTGCCGCAGACCGGCCGGCCACATCGCCAGCGTCGCCAGCAGCCCGACGACGAGGAAGGCGCCGGTGACGTAGGCGCCGGCCTCGACGGTGTAGGCGTCGCCGAGGCCGCTGACCTTGTCGAGCAGGACCGCCAGCCCGGCGATCCACAGCAGCGCCACCAGCACCAGGCGCGCCCGGAACCGCCGCTTCAGCGCCACCTGCCGCGAGCGTCCCAGGACCAGCGGCAACGCGATCAGGATCAGCAACGGCCCGGCCAGGTATCCCATCCCCAGCTTCACCGCCTGGAGGTTGCTGCTGGCGAGGTCGAAGAGGGCGGCGCGACCGTCCCAGGTGGCGCCGGACGCGAGCAGGCCGATCAGGATGCCGATTGCGCAGCAAGAGGCGACATCGCTGGCGAACCGCACGCGGCGGTTGGGGAGATAGGCGTCGCGGAGTTGGCCGGGCTTGGCCTTCGGTTCGCGAGCGGCCACGTGCGGGCCGGGTGCGGCGGAGCTGTCCGAGGTGGTCCCACTCACCGCCACCGACGATACGCCAGAGCCGCATCCCACCACATCGGTCCAAGACCGTGGGTCGGGCGTGGCGAACTACGGAAACGCCCGGGTGCGTTCGGGCGGAGCGGCCTCCGGCCTATGAGCCGAGGACCACGCTCGAGGCCGCGGTGCGCTACCACGCTCGCGGTCGAGGGTGCGCCCGGCCCGCCGAGGCCGACGGCGCGGACGTCGATCCGCGCCCGGTAGCGGCCCCTGCGTGCGTTGCGGGGCAGGGCCCAGAAGATCCGCCGGGTTCCGGCGCGCGTCTTGACCGCCACCGCCTTGCGCAGGACCACGTGAGCACCGCGCCGCAGGCGCAGCACCGCGCCCAACACGGCGCGGCCGCCCAGGCCGGAGAGCTTCACCCTCACCCCGAGAAGGTGCTTGGAGACACGCGGCGCCCCCAGCCTGAGGCGCCCGCCCGCCCGCTTTCGGCTGCGCAGCACGCGCGTGGTCGTCCTGCCCCCTGCGGCCCGGACCACAACGCGCACGCGGCTGAGGTCGCGGCGCAGCGGCACGGCGCGCAGGCGGGCGCCGCGGCCGACCGCTATCGGCCCCGAGACGAAGGTCGAGGGCCCGCCGTCGCGGCGGACGGTCGTCAGGGAGAGCTCGACCGCGGTCGGAGCTCCGTCGTGCGCGTAGCGCAGCACCCCCTCGCCGGAGAGGCCGGCGGTGTCGCTGCCTCGCGCGGAGGCATGGGTGTCCAGCGTGGCCGAGGTGCTCGCCCCGCCGCTCGCGCGGTGGGCGAGGGCGATCCGCAGGGGCCGAGCCCGGCCGCTGTCGAGGGTCACCGAGTCCGCGCCGCCGCTGATCGTGTCCCGCACGCCCTGGGCGGTGGCGACCCCGTCGAGGGTGGCGACGAACCCGGGCGCGGTGTAGGCCTCGGCGTAGCGGCCCGACCTCACGCCCTCGAGATGCACGTCGAGGGGATGCCTGGCGTCGGCCACCCAGGTGCCGTTGCCGCTCGGCGCGGCGGGGTCTTCGCTCGCCGGCAGGAACACGGCCCCCGCCGATGCCCGCCGTCCGCGCACCGAGCCGTCGCTGGAACCGATCCCAAGCGACGCGAGTGCGGCCTTGCCGGTCGAAAGCAGGCCGGGCAGGGAGGGGTCGTCTGGGACCGCTTCGTGGGGGACGGTCCAAAACGAGCCGTTGGCGCCCGAGCCCGTCCAGTATTCCTCCTTCGCCGTGAACACCGGGAACCTCCAGGTGTCGGTGGCCCTGAAGACGGTTATCACGCCCCGGTCGACCCGGGCGACGTGTTCGGAGGCGTAGAGGTCCTCGGCTTCGGTGAACGGGTGTTCGTTGTCGTAGACGTAGATTTCGACCCGGTCGGGCTTTCGCGCCATGTCGTAGGCGAGGACGGCATGGGAGGCGGAGCTGAAGCCGTGTTCGAGCACGATCATCGGCTCGCGGCCGTGGGCGAATTCGCGTTCGAGCAGGTCGAGCTGGCGCTGCATCGAGCGGTCGCGGTCGAGCCTCGCGGTGAGGAACTCGTCCGAGTACTGCCGCGCGTGCAGGGCGTCCAGAAGGGATCCGAGCGCGTCGCCCGGTCCCTGCGGGGTCGACATCTCGAAGGCGCTGCCCGGATCGCCCGCAGTGCCCGGGTCCGCGTAGCGGCGGCGGGGCTCGCTGCCGCTTTCGAGCCGCTGGACCGCCAGGTTGATCCCGAAGCAGTGGCCCCCGGTGCCGCGCAGGAAGGCGTTCATCCATCCCCAGTCAAGTGCCGCGAGGGGGTTGAGGAATCCGGTCGAGACGCCGCAGTCGCCGAAGGGCCAGCACGGGTTGACGCGGATGAACAGCTCGTCCTCGCCGAACGCCTTGGTCAGCTCGTCGATGCCGAGCCCCTGGAAGGGGTAGTTCTCGAACGGGAAGCCGGCGGCGTTGCGGACGCTGTCGACGAGGAGCCGTTCTTCGGTCTTGTAGCTCGGCAGGTTGCCGGTGGGCAGGATCGTGACCCGGCCGGTGGTGGCGTAGCGGGGCACGCGGAACTCGATCGTGCGGTCGTCGACCAGCTTCGCCGGAACCGCCTGGCCGTCGTTGCCGACCCTGACCTCGGTCCCCGAGCAAAAGCCCTGCCCGTGTATGCGGACCGGCGATCCCTCCCTCCCGAAACGCGGCGTCAGGCCGTTCCCCGAGCCGGGCGCGGCGGTGGCGATCGTCGCCCCGCCGGTCGCATGGACGAGGTCGATCTCCAACAGGTGCGGAGAGCTGCCGGGGGCGTTGCCTTCGAGCAGGAGCGACAGCGAGTTGCGGCCGAGAAGGGAGCTGGGGCCCGCCCTGAGGCGGAGCGTGCGCTGGGCGAGGAGGTTGCCCCCGGGCGCGACGACCGAGTCCGGAAGGAGGTCGGCGCTCACTCCCGGCGGCAGCGCCTGGCCGGCGCCTTCGCCGTCCCGCGGGCTGAGGGAGACGTCGCGGTTCATCGCGATGTCGCGGCCGATCCCGATCGGCACGTCGACCGGGGCGCAGTCCGGCACCTCGACCCGAAGCGGGCGGTTCTCGGTGTCCGAGACGCCGCCGGCGCTCAGCTCGAAGTCGGTGGCGACGCGGATGAGGAGGGGCGAGGCGCGCGAGCTTTTGCCGCTGTTGACGTCGATCGGGCGGGCCACGACCTTGGCCTGCGTGGGGACGAAATGGGTGTCGGGGGTGGTGGGGGAGGCGCTCAGGGTCAGCGTCGCCGTCGTCGATTGGCTGCCTTCGACCAGCACCGGAGGCGCGCTCACCCCGGCGGGCAGGTTTTCAACCGACAGTTCGACCTTGCCGCTGGACCCGTTCAGCCGCGAGAGGTGAACGGGCAGCTCGGCGCTCTGCCCCTGCACCAGCGGCAGCACCTGGTTGGTGGTGCTGAGGACGAAGTCCGGCTGGCCGCCGGCGGCGAAGTTGACGGAGACGTCGTCGATGCCGAGGTCCGCTCCGGCTTCTTCTTCGCCGGCGGGGCCGGTCCGGGCTTCCACGGTGAAGATCGCGATGTCCTTGGCGGCTCTGGTCACGGTCAGTTCCCGGTTGAACGTGGTGCTTATCGGGAGGGGCCCCGCGTGGGCGACCTCCGTGCCTTCGGCGTCGAAGGCGGTCAGCTTCGCCTGCTCGGGAAAGGAGCCGTCGAACTGGCCGGCGAACACGGTCACCGTTTCCGCCGTCTGGCCCAGCACCGCGCCGGTCCGCGCGTGGAACTGCTCGCAGGCGTTTCCGGGGGCTTCCCCCCTCGCCAGGGCCTCGTCGAAGCAGTGGCGCACGTCGCCGACGAAGGCGCCGGTCTTCGCGCCGCCGAATTCCGCCCGGTAGGGACGCAGTCCCAGCTCCTTGAGGAAGGAGACGCGGCCGGCCGTTTCCAGCGGAGCGTTCAGCGGCGGGTTGGCCGCGTCGGCGCCGTCGAAGTCGATCGTTTCGACGTCGGCGCTGGCGGGCGCCGGGAAGGCGGCGAGGAGGCAGAACGAGAGGACCGCCACCAGCCCGAGCGCGCCTCGGCGGCTTGTCGTTCCCGGGGAATCCAATGTCACGAGCGCCGCTGGCCGATGCCCCTTCTACGTATCGGCGGCCGGCCAGGTTCACCTCGCGCTCCCCCGCCGGCGCGAGGTCGCCCGGACCAGCGCGCGCAGCGGTCGCAGCCTCAGCAGCCGGGATCGCAGCCGCCAGGTGCGGCTGCCTTCGACCGCCGCCAGCCTCGCGCCCAGCTCCACGCCGGTGGCGTCGGAGAGGCGCTTCCAGCCTTCGGAGTGTGCGAGCGCTTCCTCCAGCTCGGCCCGTCGCAGATGCTCGGCGCTGGCTGCGACCGCGACCCCGCGGCGGATCGCCTCGTCCAGCTCAGCGCGGCCGGAGGGGGTCGCCAGGGACGCCCGCCATCCCTCCAGCTCGGCCCGGCGCGCCTCGGGCGGCCACGCGTCCCGACCGCCGACGTGGGAGGGGAACTGGAGCGCGGTCACGCGGGTCGCGGTGGCGGCTCGCACCCACGGCTCGGCCAGGAACTGCCGCCACATGTGGTGGTCCGGCCACTGCCCGGGCGGCGTCGTCCGCCAGCCGTGCGGAAGCCGCCGGTAGGCGGCGACGGTGTGCGCGGTGCCGGTCAGGGAGACGACGTTGCGGTCTGGCCGCAGCACCCAGGCGCGGCAGGCGGGGGAGGCGAGGTCGGCGAAGTAGGGGTGCCAGGTCCCGTTCGGGTCGAAATAGCCGTTCTGGCTGTGGGCCAGGTCGGCATCGCCCAGGAGCTCCGCCATCGACTCGACGTGCTCGGGCAGCAGCAGGTCGTCGTCGCAGAGGTAGCAGACGATCGGCGCCCCGGTGCTCTCGATCGCCCGGCCGCGGTGGACCTCGCCGTGGTTAGGCCCCTTCGGGAGGTCGATGAAGCGGACCCGCGGGTCCTCCCCGATCAGCGCCGCCGCGACTTCTCGCGTGTCCTCGCCGACCCCGTCGCCGACCACGATCACCTCGATCTCGGCCACGGTCTGCTCCAGCGCCGAACGGACGGCCAGGTCGAGGGTGGAGGCGTGGTCGTGGGTCGGCACGACGATCGCCGCGACCGGGTCGCCGCTCACACCGTCACTCCGGCACCGAGACGCCGCCGTACCCGCCGCCGTCCTCGCGGATCGCCCTGGCCGGGTTGCCGACCACGACCGCCCCCGCCGGCACGTCGCGCACGACCACGGCGCCGGCGCCCACCACGGCATTCGGCCCGACGTTGACCTCCGGCGCGCACACGGCCCCGGCGCCGACGAAGGCGCCACGGCCGATCCGCACGTGCCCGGCGAGCACGCACCCCGGGCCCAGGGTCGCGTAGTCCTCGAGCACGTTGTGGTGGCCAACCGAGGTGCTGCGGTTCACGTGCACGAAGCGGCCGACCCTGGTCGCCGCGGCGAGCACGGTGGCCGCGCTCACCACGGAGCCCTCCCCGACCGTCGTCGTGCGGGCCACCGTCGCGGTGGGGTCGACGAGCGCGGGGAAGGAGCCCAGGCCAAGGGCGCGGGCCTCGGCCTGGAGGGCGAAGCGATGGCCGGGCGTGATCTGCGGGATGACGGCGGAGAGGCGAAGCTGCGCTGGGGAGAGCCGGTCTGGGCGCACGGCGGCGACCCCGATCTCCCCCGCCCACTCGCCCCCGGCCTCGCCGGGCGCGTCGTCACCCTCGGCGAGGTTGTCCACCAGGACACTCACCTCCTCCCCCCGGCGCCAGATCACCTCGGCAACCTCGACCGCATAAGGAGTCCGGCAGGCGTAGATGACCCAACCCATCGCGGTTGAGCTTACGTCGCACGCGGGTGGTCAGGGGGTCGCTGCGTTTGTATCGCTACCGCCCCGCGGGCAGGTCACGGTGCGTGGCGTCGCCGCTGGGTGTTGATCGAGGCGCCGCTGATCTCAGCGATCTCGTTTCTGGAGATCAAGTCCTCCTCACCATAGGATTCGCATTCGTGTGGAATTTGGCTCCCAATCAGCGAATTCTCCGCAAGGCCCTCCACCAACGGTTCGGAGGACAGCAGCAGGGCGGCATTAGTCCCTCAGCCCAGACGCCCAACGTATTTGTCTTTTACGACCCCGAGACGGGCGAGCAGCACGGCTACTACGACGATTGGCAGGCGGATGGTTGCCTCCATTACACGGGCGAAGGCCAGCGCGGCGACCAGGAGATGAAGGCAGGGAACGCCGCCATCCTCAAGCACAAGGCTGACGGGCGGGCAATACGTGTCTTTAGGGGCGCGCGCGGGACCGTGGTCTACCAGGGGGAGTTCGAACTCGATGATGCTGAGCCATTTCAGAGGACCGATGCGCCCGAGACGGGAGACGGCCCCTTGCGGGAGGTCTTTGTTTTTCGCCTACGACCGATGGACATCGAGCCGCTGGAGCCGACCTCGAAGTTGACCAAGGTCCTCACGGGTCCGACGCGGATCGACGTTCCGATTGAGCAACAGGAGACGGAGAAGGCGTACGTAAATCCGAGCCGCAAATCCTATGAGGCTGAGCGTCGCGAGCAGAAGCTTGTCCTTGCTCTGGAGGCACATTTGCTCGCACTTGGACACAAGGTGACCCGACAGCGTCTTCTGCCGTCCGGCGAGGCAAGGCCGATCCTTACCGACCTCTTTGATGCCACGACCGGCACGCTGGTCGAGGCAAAGGGCAGCGTCGAGCGCAACGCGATCCGCATGGCCATCGGACAGCTTTGCGATTATCGGCGCTTCTTCGCCGCCGGTGAGCTAAGTCACATCGCCGCTCTTTTCCCAACCGAGCCCCGTGCGGACCTCTGCAGCCTGCTCATCGAACAGGGAATTGTTGTGATCCATCGCACCGAGAATGGCTTCGAAGACTCAACCGGCGGCGGGCTGGTCAATGAGAATTAGGTTGACCCGAGATGGGCACAGCCGGTGCAGGGCATTTTCCGTCTCGATGTCGAGCTGCTGGCCAGGGAGGGCATTGATCCCGCGTGGGCCGAGACTGAGCCGAAGTTTGTCGATAACCAGAGCACAGATTCTGATCGAGTGCGCTGCTAATCACTCGGAGCGCAGTTCGCCTATGCCAAGACTGCTTGGAACCATCGGCCTAATCGCCCTGGCTGCCGGTTTCGCGGGATGCGGCGGGTCCGGCGATGCATCGGGTGAAGTCATCGCTCCCGAAGGAGCGCCCTACAGCTACGCCGTACCGAATGGCTTTGAAGTCGGGCGCCCGTCGTTCCCGGCCAAAGGGCCGAGGTTCCTGACGTCGGTGGTGCCAGCGGGAAGCTCCCACGAAGGCTATCTGGGGGCCTACGAATGGCCCCTCGGCGCCACCGAACGCGGCTACTCGACCCAACGGCTGCTGAGCTGGCTCGACCAACAGACGCAGTCCTTCTATCGCGGGGAAGGCGCGACCTTGAGCGCGGGCAACGACACGAAGGTGGCCGGCCACGACGCGGTGTGCTGGAAGATCCACCACTTCGAGAACCGATACGAAGGTCTCGTCGAAGCGGACAGCTGCGCGATCGTCGTGGGCCACAAGGTCGTCTCGCAGTCCTGTACCTGGAAGCCGGAAACCCGCATCGTCATCCAGCGCGGTTGCGAGGAACTGCGAACCAGCCTCAAACTCTCCTAGAGGGTCCGCGTAGGCTGTTCGAATCACCCAATCTCCACTCTGCCAAGATTCCTGGCATGGACCGGCGCGCTGGAGCTCAGGCGGTCGCCTAGGGCAATCCGTCCTGTTCAGCTCGGTTGAGCGCGCGAACGAGAAGTTGATGCGGCGAGGCTGAATCCACTCTAGACGGCCTGAGGCCAGGCGCACAACTCTCCCTGTTGACGCCCCGGGAGGCGCGATGATCGTCGCCATGAGCGCCAAGCAATCGACAAGAAGCCGCCCAACAGATTCGCTCGCCAAATCGACGAGCTGAGCGACGAGGAGCGCGGAATCGCGGAGGGGGCGCTGGTGGCGGCGCAGGCCACGTTCGCGGAGTTTGCAGACGCCAAGGAGTCTCACTACTACCGGGCAGTGGATCTCATCTTCGGAACGCCTTTGAGGAGAGCGACGCGATCGACAGACGCGGTACATCGCATCGCCTCATCGACGCCATCCGGCCGGCGGCTCGGGCCTACGCTCGTTTTCTCGGCGCCCACCCGTATTGGGACGGCAATGGGCGGACGGCATTTCCGATTCTCAATTTCGCTCTGATTCGGCTTGGGCTGCTCGCCATCGCCGTGCCGGAGAGCGACGAGTTCCATTGGTGCCTGGGCCAAGGCATGAGGCGTGATGGGAAGGCGAGCGCCGAGCCTCTCGCGCGGCACCTGGAGGCGATCATCCGCAGCTCTCAATAGGCGAGCAGAAGAGATACAGCATCTACTATTTGTGCATCGTGAGCCACAAGACCTTCACCGACTACGACGGCCCAACCGGGCTCTTCGTCGCGACCGGAGAGAAGATTCTCCCGCTTGACAGTGTCGAGGGGATCTCCGCTGTCGCCCAGTCGGCGATGCTCACCTCGCTTGGCTCGACTCCTGAGGCGAAGGAGTATCAGGCCGCGATGCGGCATTCGCTCGCGGTTGCTCACGAGGTCGACGCGCACCCGGCCGCTTGACTCTGGGCGGGCGCGAAAGTCTGCCGCCCGGCTGCCTACCGCTGATCTCCTGCCAATTCACCCATGGGCACGGCTGGTTTCGAACCAGCGACCTCTCGCGTGTGAATTGCAGGGCGGAGAGGGCGAAAAGCTGCGCAAATCAGCATTCCAGAGCGGAATTTGGCGCTATGGTCACCGGGTTTCGCGTCGCTCAGATTGCCCTAAATTGCGGCCGATATCGGGGTCGTTTGGGCACTGGCGCCCAAACGAATCGGGAGGCCGCAACCCCCAAAAAGGAGAGGGGTGCCGGTCAGTCGTAGATTAGGGAGAGATGAACGCCATTGCCCCATCGGCGGCCAGCGCTCGACTCCCGGCCAGCCGTCTGACAACATTCCTGGCATGGAGCAGCACGCTCATGTCAGGCTCAGCGGTGATCGAGCTGGCGAGTACGTCGTCACCGAGGAGCGCCCCGATGGGTCGCTCACGCTCGTGCCCGATACCTCGTTTGAGGCGATCCGCAAGCGCCTTGGCACCCAGCCGGGGACGCTGTCTGATTTCGAAGCCGAGCACGGCCCGGTGCAGCCCCCCGACGGCGAGGGGTAGGAAATGAGCGACAAGCGGGCAGGTCGCGCCCCAGCGCTATTCGACAACGCGGCCTTCGCTGAGGACTTGGAGCGAGCAAGTGACGTGGGCCGAGAGGTGGCTCTTTCAGCCCGGGCTGAATTCGCGGAGCGTGGAGTCCCAGTCGAGAACCTTCTTGCCTGCGACGAGGAGCGGCCGGACGGAACGGCGCTTGTGCATTGCGTGAAGATTCGCCTTCCCCATCCCGATGGCAAGTTCGGCATGGTTTTCCGAATCGAGCTGCGTGAAGGCAAATCGGTTCTGGCCTTCGCCGCGTTTGGCGTACGCCACCACCCGCCCGATTCGAACGCCCCCACGGTTTACGAGATCGCTCACAGGCGCCTCAGCGACTAGCGCGACACAGGGACTCCCGCTCGGCGCTTGCAGGAGTACTTCAGCGACGCGACGTAGGCATGAGATTGGGGAAGCCGGTTCCTCGACTAGCATCGCAGCGCATGGTTGAGAAGGAGCGCATCCTCTCTGAGATACGGCGTTTGGCCGAGGAGAACAACGATAAGCCACTCGGTCGAAACCGATTCTTTGAGGCAACCGGCATACGCCGGTAGAGCGTGAGCTGATCGCCCGCAACCCGGCGCGGGGGAAGCGGAGGCGGTTGAAGCAGGCGAAGCCGGAGCGGACGTGGCTCGATCGCGCCGAACACATTGAAGCGCTCCTTGAGGCTGCCGGGGAGCTGGACGCCGGAGCGCGGATCGACCGTCGTGCGATGCCAAGGCGGGCGCTGTTGGCGACGTTGACGTTCGCCGGCCTGCGGATCGGCGAGGCGCTTTCCCTGCGCTGGCGGAACGTGGACCTCACAGCGGGACGTCTGCGGGTCACGGCCTCGAAGACCGACGCCGGCACTCGCCAGGTGGACCTGTTGCCTGCCCTCCGAGCGGAGCCGGCGGCCCACAAGGCCGAAACTGCCTTTGGCGGTCCCGACGATTTCGTTTTCCCGACTGAGAGCGGCGCTGAATCGGAGCGGAACAATGTGCGGAGGCGGGTGCTGTTTCGCTCGGTCGAGCGGGCGAACGAGAACTTGGCGAAGCGGGACCGGAACCCGCTGCCGGATGGCCTTACGCCTCATTCGCTGCGCCGCACGTTCATTTCCTTCCTCCTGGCGATCGGGCGCGAGGTGCCCTACGTGATGCGCCAGGTCGGCCACGCCGATCCCAAGGTGACGCTCTCCATCTATGCCCAGGTGATGTACGGGGGAGAGGGCGAGCGGGCACGGTTGAGGGCGCTCATTGAGGGGTTTGCTCCGGCTTCGGAGGCAGCCGACAACGAGCCGCAGGTTGCGGCATCTGGAGATCAGCTGTCCCTCGGTCTATGAATGTCGCCGGGCCGCGCGGATACGGTCGAGGACCAATGGACGCCCGAACAGGATTCGATATCTGATGAGCGGAGATCGCACGGCCGCCCAGCGTGTCGTCGAGCAGGCTTGGCGCGAGCTGCCAGTGGAGGCTCGCAGTCTGCTCGAATCGATCCGAGCGGATGCGTGGGAGGTGACTGAAAGGCCACTCGGCACCTATGCGGATGAGCTGCGCCGCTCGGGTGACTTCGGCCCTCTTTCAGAGGCCGATCGACGGCGTGCAGACGGCGCGGTCGGGCTTTGGCTGCCAGAGCCTCGGCTGGTGCTCATCAACGTGGCTCACCCGAGCCTCCGTGGCTTGGACGAGTCGACGCTGGCGTATGCGCTGGCCAGAATCGCGTGGCATGAGTGGGCGCACGCGCTCTCCATTCATCGCGCTACCGACGACGACGTTGCAGCGGGAAAACGCCTGCTTGAGTGCGTGCCCCCGGCACTTGCAGACAACGTCCGGTCGTCGGGCTACCTTCGCCGGGAGTACACCCATGAGATCGTCGCGGAGATATACGCGATGCTGATGACCCGTCGCCGCTTCGACGGCGCAACCGATAGGCCGGCCTGGCTTTCCCGGGAGGTCTACGAACTGGTAAGGAGGGTAGCGGGATGGAACCAATGAATTTGCCGGCCGGCTATCTGCTGCCAGAGGGCAAGAACATGCGGGACATCCTCCGGCTGGACGCCGAGTTGCTGGCGAGGGAGGGCATTGATCCTGGATGGGCCGAGCCAGAGTCGACGCCTTCCGACGAGGGTTCCGACTCAGATTGAGATTGCCGCTGAAGCTGCATTTCCGAGCTTCTGATTGGGCACCAATGGGCACCAGCGGCGATTTCGGGCCTCCTGGGCCGATCGATCAGCTCTCAATTCAGGGCACCCGAATCGCCTCATCTCCAGGCTATTCAACCGATGGGCACGGCTGGTTTCGAACCAGCGACCTCTCGCGTGTGAAGCGAGCGCTCTCCCACTGAGCTACGCGCCCGGGAGGCTGATGATACGGGCGGGAGCGCTCGGTCGTCGGCGCTCCTCGGAGGGTGGGGAGGGCCGGATGCTCAGTCGGTTCCGAGTACTCATGAATTTGTCCAGAACGCTTCCGTCTGGTCCCGCCGGCCTATAGGGGTTTGCCGGCCCGGCGACCGTCGGGGAGGCGATTGAAAGGAAGCAGATGCGTTTTTGGAGAGGGCGGTTGGTGGGATTTGCGCCGGTCGCGTGCTGTGTGGCGATCGCGGCGATCTGGCTCGGTGCGGCGCCGGCGCGGGGCGCCACGACCGTCTACCCGGCGGGCGCGGGCACGTTCAGCGGCGGCGCGCAGGGGTGGGAAGTCACCTCGGCGACCTGCAACGTGGCGCTGCTCTGCACCGCCAGCGGCGGCTACGACGGCGGCGGGGGCAACCCGCCGGGTTCGCTGACCGCGAGCACGAGCATCGTCGCCAACCCCGTCTCGCTGTTCAAGACGACGGTGACGATGCGCTCGCCCGACTTCAAGGTCGGCGCCGCGGGGACGACCACGATGCACCTGGAGCGCGAATTCGCCCCCGGCTCCCTGCTCGACCTCTTGCCGGAACTCAAGTACAGCGCGAAGCTGATCGACATGACGGCCGGCACGGAATCGACCCCGATCTCCGAGACGCTGAAAGGAGCCTCCGGCTGGGGCGCCGTCGACGCCGCCAGCTCGGTCAAGGCCGGCCACACCTACGCGATCTCCCTCAGCGCCGAAACCGGCTCGACCCTGGTCCAGATCGGCCTCCTGTCCGGAAGCTCCAGCGTGCGCTTCGACGACGTCTCGCTCTCCGTGCAGACCTCTCCCACCGCCGAAGAAGGGGGCGGCGGCGCGGCCGGCGACCCGCGGCTGGCGAGCCTGATCCAGTCCAGCCTGATCGGGCCCGCGATCCTCAAGGGCAGGCGCCTCTTCGTCAGGGCCAGGTGCCCGGCCAAGATCGGGCTTCCCTGCCGGATCGCCGTCCAGGGCCTGCTGGGCAAGTTCAGGCCAGCGACCACCCGGCGCACGAGCAGGGTCGGCAAGGGCAGGACCAAGCGCATGGCCCTGAAGGTGAAGCCGCGCGCCCGCGGCAAGCTCGACTCCCGCCGGCGCCTCCTGTTCAGGGAGACGGTCCGCGCCGGCGGCGCCACGGCCACCGTCTACCGGCGCCTCAAGCTCATCCACGAAGGCTAGGCGGCGGGCTGCGGCCGGGGGAGCGGCCCCTCTCCTTCGCGAGGGGGGCCCTCGCCCGGCGGCGCGACCGGGCCGCTGCGCTCGCGCTCGGTCTCCTTGCGCAGCGCCAGCGCGACGAACGGGTACACCAGGGTCGAGAGCATCGCCGCGCCGACCAGGCCGGCGGCGGTGGAGGCCCGCATCTTGCCGGCGTCGACGGCGATCGTCGTTATCGCCACCACCAGCGGCAGCTCGGTGGCCGAGTAGAAGGCGAGCGCGGCGCGGTCGCGGGCGCCGAGCGCCTTGCGGTACAGCAGCAGCGCCGGGGCGCCGCGCACCACCAGGAAGAGGACGAAGAAGAGCACCAGCTTCCCCAGCGCCGCCGCCGAGCCGAGCGCGGCGAGGTCGAAGGCGATGCCGCTGGTGACGAAGAAGAAGGGCACGAAGAAGCCGAAGCCGACCGCGGTCAGCTTCGACTCGAAGATCGTCAGCTCGTGGCCCTTCAGCGCCATCCGCGTGATCAACCCGGCGACGAAACCGCCGAGGAGCACGTCGAGCCCGAGCTTGCTGGCCAGCAGGACGAGGCCGAAGACCAGCACCACCGTCACCCGCACCGCCAGCTGGCTGCTCGACTCGAAGGTCCGCTCCAGCGCCGGCCAGCCGCGCCAGGCGAGGCGGACGGAGGCCAGGGCCACCGCGATAGCCAGCAGCACGAAGCCGATCAGGATCGCCGACTCGTGCACCGGGCTCTGGGTGGAGAAGAAGAGGGTGACGAGCAGGATCGGGCCGAACTCCCCGGCGCCCCCGGCCGCCAGCAGGTAGGTGCCGAAGCGCGTCTTCAGCTCGCCGTTGTCGCGCAGGATCGGGATCAGCGTCCCGATCGCGGTGGTGGCCATCGCGGCGCCCGTGTAGAGGAAGGAGACGACCACGCCGGCGCCTGCCAGAGCGCCGCCGATCCCGAAGGCGAGCGCAACCGAGAGCGCCCACCCGGCCATCCCCAGCTCCAGCGGCTGCCCCCGGATCCGTTCGAAGTCGATCTCGTAGCCGGCGAAGAAGAAGAGCATCCCGAGGCCGAGGTTGGAGAAGAAGTCGATGAAGTCGTCGGTGTGGGCGAGGCCGAGGACGTGCGGGCCGACCACGATCCCCATCATCAGCTCGAGCACGACCACCGGCGGGGCGAAGCGCTTGGGCACGACCGCGACGACGATGGCGGATATCGCGGCGACCATGACGACGACGAAGAACGAGCCGGTGTCGACCTCGATCGCGGATATCGGCAGAGCGCTCAAGCCGGGACAATCCTATGGCGGGCGGTAGGATCCTCTCTGGACCGTGCTAGGCGGGGAATCAGCGGTGCCCTGTAACCCGCAATCCGCTCTAGCGGGGCCGACTACCGTTCCGAGGAGCTGGCCGTCGGGGTCAGTGCGTCGCGGCGGCGTTGACGGCCGGGTCCTGCGCGACGTGGGCACGCGAATCAGGTCAGGTCCGGAAGGAAGCAGCCTTAAGCGGATGCCGCGGGTGCCGCAGGCGAGCCCGGCAGGAGCCAAAAACGACGAACACGCCCGGTGACCACGCTTCGAAGGCGGGTGCACGGTCCATTTCGATGTCGCGCCTCTCCGCTGTCGGGCGGGGGTCGCGGCGCGGGGCGCCGCTCAGTCGATCAGCCGCGCGTGCATCCGGCTGACCGCGATCCGCCAGGTCAGCAGCGCGAAGCCGGTGAGGAAGGCGAAGCGGGCGAGGTCGACCGCCTCGAAGCCGAAGGCGCCGGCGCGAACCAGTTCGACCAGCTGGTGCAGCGGGTTGACCTCCGCCACCAGCCGCACCCCCTGGGGCAGGCCGGAGATCGGGAAGAAGCTGCCGGCGATCAGGAACAGCGGCGTCACGCAGAGCGCGGTCACGTAGTTGAACTGGTCGATCTTGGCGACCGTGGCCGCCATCGCCACGCCGAAGCCGGCGAAGCCGAGCGCGGTGACGAAGCAGAAGAGCGGCACCAGCAGCATCCCCGGCGCCGGGTCGAGCCCGAAGCCGATGGTGACCAGCAGCGGGACGCAGCCGTAGATCCCCGAGCGCAGCCCGATCCACAGCATCTCGGCGCTGACCAGCTCCTCGACGTCGACCGGCGCCGCCAGGATCGCGTCGTAGGTGTTCTGGAAGCGGTGCTTGACGAAGGTCCCGAACATCGCCGGCAGGGCGCTGGAGAAGATCACCGCGGTCGCGACCATGCCGGTGCCGACGAACTGGATGTAGGGAACGCCTTCGACTTCGTCGACCAGGGTCGCCCCGAGGCCGAGGCCGAAGGCGAGCAGGTAGACGATCGGTTCCAGCACGCTGGAGAAGGTCGTCCCCTTCCAGTAGGTGCGGAAGTTGGCGACCTCACGGCTCATCACGCCGGCGATCGCCGCCGGTTCCAGCCGCCGCATCGTCCGCGCCTCCGCGCTCACTCCGCCTCCTCGCCGGTCAGCAGCACGAAGACGTCCTCGAGCGAGGCGGCGCGGTTGATCGCATCCTCCGGGATGGCGCCGTTGGTGGCGCGCTCGGAGCCGACGATCGCGATCGCCGGGCCGGCGGCCCGGACCGGCAGGCCGCTCGCCTCGGCGGCGGCGCGGACCTCGGCGAGTCGTTCGGGAGGGCCGTAGACCTCGGCGGTTTGGCGCCCGGCGTGCTCGAGGATCAGCTCGGCCGGCCGGCCGCGGCTGACGATCCGCCCCGCGGCCATCACCGCCACCTCGTCGGCGAGGCGCTCGGCCTCCTCGATGTAGTGGGTCGACATCAGGATCGTGGTGCCGCGGGATTTCAGCTCGCCGATCAGCGCCCAGAGCTCGGTGCGGATCTGCGGGTCGAGCCCCACCGTCGGCTCGTCGAGCAGGATCAGGCGCGGTTCGTGGATCAGGCCGCGGGCCAGCAGCAGGCGGCGGCGCATCCCGCCCGAGAGCTCGTCGACCGCGTCGCGGCGGCGCTCCTGTAGGCGGGCGAGATCGAGCGCGGCATCGACCGCCGCGCCAACGTCGCCGACGCGGTAAAGGCGGGCGAACACCGCCAGGTTCTCCTCGACCGTGACGTCGACGTCGAGGTTGTCGAGCTGGGGGACGACGCCCATCTGCGCCCGCGCCGCCTTGGAGTCGGCCGGTAGCTCGTGTCCCAGGACCCGCAGCTCGCCGGCGTCCGGGATCGCCTGCCCGGTCAGCAGCCGCATCGTCGTCGACTTGCCGGCGCCGTTGGGCCCGAGCAGGCCGAGGCAGGTCCCCTCGGGGACCTCCAGGTCGAGCCCGTCGACCGCGACGATCGGGCCGAAGCTCTTGAACACTCCCCGCAGCTCTATCGCGGCCATCTCCTGATGCTTGCACGACGCGTCCGCCGGTTACATCGGCGAGACTGGCCGCGATGCTCGACGAGCGCTGGATCCGGTCGCTTCACGTCGAGACCATGCGGCGGGCCGACCTGCACGCCGAGCGCGAGCCGCACGTCCTCTTCCAGGCCTCGACGATTGGCGCCCTGCTGCACGGCGCCTACGACGGCGACCTCAGCTTCGCCGAGCTGGCCCGCCACGGCGACCTCGGCCTGGGGACGCTGAACGGGCTCGACGGCGAGATGATCGCGATCGACGGCGAGTTCCTCCGCGCCGACGTAGACGGGGCGATCCACCCGGTGCCCGCCGAGGCGCGGACCCCGTTCGCCGTCGTCACCCGCTTCGAGCCGACGATCGAGGAGCGGATCGAGGGCCCGCTCTCCCACCAGGAGCTGCTCGCCCGGCTCGACGCTCTCCTCCCCGCCGGGGCCTCCTCCTGCGCCGTGCGCCTCGACGGCCGCTTCGAGCTGGTCCGGGCCCGCTCGGTCCCCGCCCAGCAGCCGCCGTACCGGCCGCTGACCGAGGTCGTCGCCGAGCAGCACGTCTTCGACCTCGCCGACGTCGCCGGGACGATGCTCGGCTTCCGCTTCCCCGCCTACGCCGAGGGGATCGAGGTCGGCGGCTACCACCTGCATTTCGTCACCGACGACCGCTCCCGCGGGGGCCACGTCCTCGACTCGCGGCCGGCCTCCCTCAGCGCCCGCCTCGATCCCTCCAACGACCTCCACGTCGAGCTGCCGCCGCGGGTCGACCTGACCGACCCCGACCTCGCCGCCGCCACCCACGCGGCGGTCGAGGCGGTCGAGCACGGCTAGGCCCGGGCGCGTTCGCTCTTCGTCCCGTATAGGGGGACAAGCGACGAACTCAGCAGCGCCGGTACACCCGCCAGGAGGGGTCGCGGGCGACTTCGCGGTAGCCGGGCGGGACCCGCAGCGAGAACAGGGTCGGGTCGTTGGGGTCGAGGATGAAGTTGTGGATGACGAAGGGGCTGGCGGGGGCGACGAGATAGCCGCGGCGGGGGATCCCTTCCTCGCTGGCGCTGACGATCTCGGTCGGCTTCGTTTCCAGGCCGAAGGCGAGGCGGGGGATGGCGCGGTGGTTTGGGACCGCGATCGGCCCGCATAGGGGCCGGAAGGCGCCGGCGTCGACGAGGCCGGTGAGGTCGCGCTCGATCGTCCCCTGGTTGGCGAGGTCGCGGTGGACGGTCGAGTCGAGGTCCCACTGGTTCGGCAGCCAGAGGACGAACATCAGCCCGACCAGCCCGGCGAAGAGCTGCCAGCGCCGCCGCCAGGGGTGTTCGGGCGCGAGCAGGCGCCAGCCGAGCAGGGCGAGGGCGACGAAGATCGAGAGCACCGCCCCGGCCAGCATCGTGTAGCGGGCGATGATCGCGAGGCCGGCGCCGGCCAGCAGCGCGAAGGCGCCGAGGGCGAGGACGGCGGCGGCGATGCCGAGGGCGGAGCGGCGGCGCAGGAAGGCGAAGCCGAGGACGACCCCGCCGAGCGCGCCGATCATCCCCGGCCACTGGAGCACTTCGCCGAGCCGCCGCGGGCCGTAGAGGACGAGGTCGATCGGGCCGGTCTGGCGCTTCAGCGCTTCCACGGTTTCCTGCGTGCCGGTCAGCGAGTAGGTCGGGCTGCCGGCGGTGATCCAGTCGAACAGCGCCCAGAGGAGCGGCCCGGCCAGGGCGAGGGCGATGAGCCCGAGGCCACGTGGGGAGACGAGGATGTCCCTCGCCCGGACGAGCGCCGGCCTGATTGGGCCGACGCTTTGAGCATCCGCCCGCCAGAGCACGAGATAGGCGAGGTAGGCGATCGAAAAGAGCCACGCCTCGGGGCGCAGCAGCCCCGCCAGCGCGAGCAGCGCCAGCACCGGCCAGCCGGCGCGCGCTCGCTTCGCCTCGATCGCGAGCGCGCCGAGGCAGAGGGCGATGTAGGGGAGGTCGACGTAGGCGCGCAGGCCGTTGGAGAGGAACGGCGCGCGGGTGAGGACGATCGCCGCCGCGAGCGCCCCGATCCAGCGGTCGAACCAGAGCGAGCCGAGGCGGTAGACGAGGTAGCCGACCAGGCCCAGGGAGGCGTAGGCGACGACCATCGTCACCGTGATCGCCCCGTCGCCGAGCGGCGTCGTCACCAGGCCCAGGAGGTCGGCGAGCGGGTGCGGCGTGGGAGGCAGCGCCGAGCCGTAGTCGGGGCTGAGCCCGTGCGCAAGTTCCCGTCCCCAGAGGAGGGCGTAGATCGTGTCGTAGTTGGGGAACCCGACCGGAAAGACGAGCAGCAGCGCCGCGCTCACCGCGGCGACCCAGGCGGCCGGCACGAGCCAGCTGGAGACCCTCGGTGGCACGCGCGCACGGTATCGGTGCCGTCCCCCAGAGGGCGTGTCTGAGCTAAGCCGTCCCATAGCCTCGGAAAGCTCAGACACGCCCTGCCGGGGGGCGACCGGCCCGTGGATACACTGGCCGCAGGCCGCGATGACCGAGTCGACCTCCCTCTACAGACGCCACCGCCCCGGTTCCTTCGAGGAGGTGGTGGGCCAGCAGCACGTGGTGCGCACGCTGCGCAACGCGGTCGAGCGCGACAAGGTCCACCACGCCTATCTCTTCGTCGGCTCGCGCGGCACCGGCAAGACCTCGATGGCGAAGATCCTCGCCCGCTCGCTTAACTGCGAGCGCGGCGGCCCCACCGTCACCCCCTGCGGCGAATGCGAGTCCTGCGTGACGATCGCCGCCGGCACCTCGATCGACGTGATCGAGATGGACGCCGCCTCCAACCGCTCCGTCGACGACGTCCGCGACCTGCGCGAGCGGGTCGCCTACGCGCCGGCGGGCGGCCACTGGAAGGTCTACATCCTCGACGAGGCCCACATGCTGACCAAGGAGGCCTGGAACGCGTTCCTGAAGACGCTGGAGGAGCCGCCGCCGAAAACGGTCTTCGTCCTCGCCACCACCGAGGCGCACAAGGTGATGCCGACGATCGCCGACCGCTGCCAGCGCTTCGACTTCCAGCGGCCCTCGCTGGAGCAGATCTCCGAGGTGCTGAACCGGGTCGCGGCCGCGGAGGGGATCGAGGTCGACGACGGCGCCGTGGCGATGATCGCCCGCTCGGCCTCCGGCAGCTTCCGCGACGCGCTCGGCACGCTCGACCAGCTGGTCGCCTTCGGCGGCAGCGAGGTGGGGCTGAACGAGGTGCTGGAGATGCTCGGCGCGGCCGACGCGGAGCTGCTCTTCGAGGCCGTCGACGCGGTCATCGCCGAGGACCCGAAGGGGGTCCTGTTCGGGGTGGAGAGGATGGCCCGCTCCGGCCGCGACCCCTCGCAGTTCGCCCGCGACCTCCTCGCCCACCTCCGCCACCTGCTGGTTACCCAGACGACCGGCGAGGTGCCCGCCTCCTTCGTCGTCACCGCCACCGACGGCGCCCGCCTACAGGCGCAGGCCGCCTCGATCGGCGCGGCGACCCTGATCCGCACCATCGACGAGCTGGCCAGCGCGCTGACCGCCGTCCGCGAGGGCGACGACGCGCGCATGGCGGTGGAGATCGCGCTGCTGAAAGCGGCCCGCCCGGATCTGGACCCGAGCACCGAGGGACTGCTGCGCAGGGTCGAGCGGTTGGAGGGGGGGTTGACGGAGGGGGGTGGGGCCGCGGGTCCTGTCGCGGCGGCCACCCCCACGGTGCTCGGCGCCGGAGGCGCCTCCGCGCCGCGGGGGTCCCCCGCCACCGCGCCACCCGCGGCAGACCCCGTCCCGCCAGACGACAACCAAACGCCCGACCCTGAACCCGCTTCAGAGGCTCAAAACCAAGCCGCTACGGAGGCTCAAGACCAGCCCGATCCCGAAAGCTCCGCGAAGGCTCAAGACCCGGCCGATCCCAAAGCAGCTTCAGACGCCCCTCCGGCGGGTGGCGGGGAGATGGGGTCTTCGCCCGCAGCTTGCGAGGACGAAGGCCCCGTCTCCGCGACAGGACCCGCCGGCCGGGGCCCCCTGACCCTGGATCAGATCGTCCGAGTCTGGCCCGCCGTGCTCGACAAGCTGGGAGAGACCGCGCCCGCGCTGGCGGCGACCTTCGAGGGCGCCCGGCCCGTCGACTTCGACGCGGAGGGGCTGAAGATCGGCTTCCCGGCCGAGAAGACCTTCAACAAGAAGAAGGCCGAGGCGCCGGAGCGCCGCGAGGCCGTCGCCGCCGCCTTCGAGGCGGTGATCGGCGAGCCCCTGCGACCGGCCTATCTCTCGCTGGACGGCGAGGAGGAGCCGCCCGCCGCGGCTGACGCCGAGGGCGGCAAGGTCGACGAGGAGGAGCTGGTGGAGCGGTTCAAGAGCGAGTTCGACGCGGAGGAGGTCAGCTAGGTGGCAAGAGGAGGCGGACCCGGGGGCTTCGACGTGAACGCCCTGATGAAACAGGCGCAGCAGATGCAGAGCGAGATGCTTCAGGCGCAGGAGCAGCTCAAAGAGGAAACGGTGGAGGCCAGCGCCGGCGGCGGCATGGTCAAGGTCAAGATGGGCGGCGACATGACCCTGCGCGAGATCTCCATCGACCCCGAGGCGATCGACCCCGGGGAGGCCGAGATGCTGGCCGAGATGGTCCAGGCGGCGGTCAACGAGGGCCTGCGCGCCGCCCAGGAGCTGGCCAGCTCGAAAATGGGCGGGATCACCGGCGGCGGCGGCCTGGGGGCGCTGGGGGGTTGAGCACGGAGGGGCCGGCTCCGCTCGCGCGCCTCGTCGCCGAGCTCTCGCGCCTGCCGGGGATCGGGCAGCGGACCGCCCAGCGGCTCGCCTTCCACCTGCTCCGCGCGCCGGACGAGGAGGCGTTCGCGCTCGGCGACGCGATCCGCGAGGTGAAGGAGAAGGTCGGCCTCTGCGAGGAGTGCTTCAACCTCGCCGAGGGGCCGCTCTGCCGGATCTGCGCCGACCCCAACCGGGACCGCTCGACGATCTGCGTCGTCGAGGAGCCCGCCGACGTGATCCCGATCGAGCGCACGCACGAATACCGCGGCCTCTACCACGTGCTCGGCGGCGCTCTCTCGCCGATCGACGGCGTCGACGCCGAGGACCTGAAGATCGAGGAGCTGCTGGCGCGGGTGGGGCGCGGCGGCATCGGCGAGGTCGTCCTCGCCACCAACCCGACCACGACCGGGGAGGCGACCGCCCTGCACATCGCCGGGGCGCTGCGGGGCCAGGTCACGGTGACCCGCCTCGCCAGCGGCCTGCCGGTGGGGGCGGACCTCGAGCACGCCGACGAGGTGACGCTGGGCAAGGCCCTGGCCGGGCGACAGAGCCTGGAGTAGTCGCCGCCGACGCGGGAGTGACGCCGCGCGGGTTGTTCCCGCAAAATGGATATCCGTCCTAGACGAGTGTCGGGACGCAATTTGCGAGTTTTTTGACCGCCGGCGTCCGCCACGTCCGCAAAGGTCAGCGGGTGGCTGGGCGGTCGCAATCGAGCAACGGATCGGACGGCGATTCGCCGGGCGGGCGGCTCGCCCTGGAGGCGTCCTCCCTCCAGGCGTCGATGCTGGCCAAGCTGCGCGAGGAGCTGGGCGACGACGCCGAGGCCTTCGCCACAGCGGCGCAGCGCCTGGCCGAGGACTTCGGGGCGGTGAGCGCGACCGCGATCGACGCCGCGTGCGCGCGGTCGCTGGGACCCGGGGCGGCAGCGCCGGCGGTGGCGCCGGAGGAGGGCCGCGAACTCGCCAGCCTCTACAGGCCCGGCCACATGCGCCGCCGTCTCGACCAGCTGGTCGAGACCAACCGCCGCTACGGGCACCCCTTCGCCCTCGCCGTCTTCGACGCCTCCGGGCCGGACGCGCGCGCCGGCGGGGACGGCGCCGAGCGCGAGACGGCCCTGGCCGTGCTCGGGGCGGCGCTGCGCGACAGCGTCCGCATCGTCGATGAGACCTTCCGGCTCGAGGAGGACGCGATCTGCGTGCTTGCCCCCAACCTGCGCACGGTCGAAGGGATGCAGATGGCCGAGCGCCTGCTCGGCCTGCTCGACGAGCTGGAGCGGGCGGGGGGGCTGCGGATCGCGATCTCGGCGGGCGTCGTCGCCTGCCCCGAGCACGGCAACGACGCCGATCGGCTTCTGCACAAGGCCGACGCGGCGATGTGGCGCGCCCGTGCCGTGGGCCAGCCGGTGGGCGTCGGCGCCCTGCAAGATCGCTGACAGATTCCGGAAATCTGCCGATAACTGATGTAAACCCGCATTCGCGGTGGGAGAATGCCGCTCGCGGGTCGAACACCACCCGCAACCCCGATCTTCCAAGACGATGCCCGGAATCCGAACCAACGCAGCGGCCGAAGTGCTCGGCGTCAGCCCCAACACGCTCCGCAGCTGGGAGCGCCGTTACGGCTACCCGACGCCGAAGCGCACCGTCGGTAACCACCGCAACTACGAGCTGGTCGAGCTCCAGACGCTTCGCGACGCGCTCGCCGAGACCGGCAACATCTCCTCGGCGATAGAGCTGGCGCGCCAGCGCCAGTCGGCGCCCGCCAGCGGCGACGGGCTCCTGGCCGCGTTCGAGAGCTTCGACGAGGCCGCCGCCGACCGCGCAATCGAGGAGAGCCTGGCGCTGCGGCCGCTGGAGCGCACGGTCGAGGAGATGCTGCTGCCGGCGATCGACGAGCTCGCCGCCGACCCCGAACGCGGCGCCGAGCTGGAGTTCGCCTCGCGCTGGGCGGCCGGCTGGTTGCACGGCGCCCGCCGCCTCGCCGCGGCCGCCTCACGCCCGGCCGGAATCCTGCTGCTGGACGCCGGCGAGGGACGCGACGCCGAGGAGGTCCACATGCAGGCGCTCGACCTCGCCCTGCGCCGGGCCGGCTTCCGCGTCCTCGTCCTCTCCAGCGAGCTCGGCGATCAGCGGCTGGAGCGCGCCCTCGGCGCCCTCGAGCCGACCGCGATCCTTCTCTGCGGCCCCGGCGCCGACACCCCGGGCGCCGTCAAGCTGGTTCGCAAGATCCGCGAGCAGGGCGTCGACGCGCCGCTGTTCGGCTTCCGCGCCAGCGGCCTGATCGGCGATGCCGTGCCCTCGGCCGGTGAGACCCCCAGCCAGGTCACCGGCATGCTCAACGCCGACCTGCGCCGCCGCGCCGCCCAGGCCTTCGCCTAGTGGCAAAAAAAGAACCGGCACAGGGCCCTTTCGGAACCCTGTGCCGGTGAGTTGACCGCGGCGCCTCCCGCCGCTGTCGGTACTACAACGATGCTATTGAGTTCAGCGCAGCCTGCGTGACGACCTTCGGCAACGGCGCGAAGTCGAGCGCTGGACCGTATTTCTGACCGAGCGTGATGCAGTACTTGACGAACTGCTGTAGGAACCCCTTCTGCGGAGCGTCGTGAGGGACGATCGCATAGGTGAACGTTGAGATCGGGTAGGCCTTTTTGGCCTTTTTCGGTGGGTCGGAGATGGTGAGTTCGTTATTTGCCGGCACACTCTTGACGACCGCGGCGGCTTCTTCGATGTTCTTCAGGTTCGGGTACGTGAAGGCTCCGGCCTTGTTCTGGACCGCAGCCGCCCCGATGCCCGCGGCGATGATGTAGGAGGCCTCGATGTAGCCGATTGCTCCCGGGGTCTTGGTGACCGTCGCGGTGACGCCGGAGTTACCTTTCGCGCCGACTCCACCGGGTGGGAAGCTGACGGTGGTCGCGTATCCAACTTCCCTCTTCCAAGCGGGACTGATCTTAGAGAGGTACCTGACAAATGCGTACGTGGTGCCGGAGCCGTCGCTGCGGAAGACCGGCGTGATGGTCAGTCCGGGGAGTTTGAGCCCAGGGTTGAGTGCCTTGATCTTCGGGTCGTTCCACTTCGTGATCTTGCCGAAGTAAATCCCAGCCAGAAGCGAGCCCGTCAATTTCAGGGCGCCCTTCTTGATACCGGGAACGTTGTAGCCGATGCCGACGGCCGACAGTCCCCATGGGACCTGAACGCAGCCGTTGCAGGCCGCCGCCTGTTCGGGGGTGAGGGGCGCATCGGAGGCGCCGAAGTCGACGGTCCTGGCGGTGATCTGGGAGATCCCCTGGCCGGAGCCGACTGAGCCGTATTTGACCCCGATGCCTTCTTTGATTTCGAAGCCGTTGATCCAGTTGGCCATCAGCGGAGCAACGAGCGTCGAACCCGCGCCGGTGAGGCCGGCAGCGGAAGCGCTTGCGGTGGCAACGGCTGCCATACCCCCAACCGTCCCAGCTATCGCGATGAAGAGACCTAGCAACCTGTTGCGAATCAAGAGAATCCTTTCGACTCGTTTTCGTTGACTTCTCGCCAGGTTGTCGCAAACTTCGCAGCCTGGCGCCGGTAGCGTCGCGCTCGCCGGGCTGGTATTTGTTTCATTCTTGTGAAAGATCCTGTTTCAAAGATGTAACAGTTAGGGTGTTAATTTCTTTAACAAGTCGAGTCGCGATTCTCACTTGTTTCAATCTTGTGAAAATTGACGGAACGGGTCGGTAAAGAGCCTCTTTCTGCACTACGCTGCGGCTGATGAGCGCGACCGCCGGCCCGACTACCCTTCGTAACCCTCGCGCCGTCAGGTCCCGCGCCCGGCGCAAGCGGCTCGACCGGGTGGGCGACCGGCTCCTATACGGCATCTGCCTCTCGGCCGCACTGCTGGGAGGACTGGTGATCGCGCTGATTGCCTACCAGATCGTCGACGGCGCGACGCCGGCGATCTCGAAGTTCGGCCTCGGATTCCTCACCGACACGACCTGGCAGCCGAACTTCGGCGTCTTCGGCGCCGGCTCGCTGCTCTTCGGCACGCTCGTCAGTTCCTTCTTCGCCCTCCTGCTCGGAGGTCCGGTGGCGGTCGCGATCGGGCTCTACCTGAGCCTGCTCGCCCCAAAGGGGGTGCGAAGCGTGATCGGGCCGCTGGTGGAAATGCTGGCGGCGATCCCCAGCGTCATCCTCGGCTTCTGGGGCATTCTCGTCCTCGCGCCGTTCGCGCGGGAGCACTTCGAGCCCTTCCTCCACAGCACCTTCGGCTTCCTCCCGATCTTCGGCTCGCCCGAAACGACGGGGTCGAGCGTATTCACGGCCAGCCTGATCCTGGCGATCATGGTGATCCCGATCATCGCCTCCATCTCCCGGGACCTCTTCCTGGCCGTGCCGCGCGAGGTTCAGGAGGGCGCCAGCGCTCTCGGGGCGACGCGGTGGGAGGTCGTGCGGGGGGTGATCCTGCCCTCGACCGCCTCCGGGGTCGTCGCCGCCTCGCTGCTGGGACTGGGACGGGCCCTGGGCGAGGCTATCGCCGTCGCCCAGGTGATCGGCGCCGGCTCGGAGGTCCAGGCATCTCTGTTCAAAACCGGCGACACCCTGGCTTCCCGAATAGCAAATCAGTTCCCGGGCGCGCTGACCGAACTCCACAAATCCGCACTCTTTTACTGCGGTGTGATTTTGCTCGTGATCGGCGTGGTCTCGAATCTGACCGCCTACTGGATCGGCAGGAGATTCAGCTTCGAGGGGGCGACTCTGCGATGAGGGCCGAGATCGGCTTCGACCCGGCGGCGCCGCTGGCTCCGAGCGGCAACCTGCGCAGACGGCAGGCATTCAGCAGGTTCACCGAGTGGAGCGCGACGGCTGCGGCAGTGCTCGCGATCGGTGTCCTGGGCATCCTCATCTACACCGTCGTCTCCCGCGGCGCAGGTGCTCTGAACCTCGACTTCCTAGTCAAGGGAGCGCCAGCCGGGATCGGTCCGGAGCTGGTGGGGACCGCCCTGATCGTCGCGATCGCGACCGCGATCGCGATGCCCGTAGGCGTCCTCATCGCGCTCTTCCTCAGCGAGTACGCGGGGAATCGCGCCACGCACCTGGTCAAGCTGGCGATGGACCTGATGAACGGACTTCCGTCGATCATCATCGGGCTGTTCGTCTTCGGCCTCCTCGTCAACCACAAGCAGCAGTCCGGGGTTGCCGCTTCGGTGGCCCTCGCGATCATCATGGTGCCGTTGATCGCCCGCGGCAGCCAGGAGGTGCTCCAGCTCGTCCCCAACAACCTGCGCGAAGCGGCGGACGCACTTGGGGTCGCGCGCTGGCGCGCGGTCCTCGGAATCGTTCTACCGAGTGCGCTCGGCGGAATCGTCACCTCGACCGTCCTCTCCGTCGCCCGCGCCGCAGGGGAGACCGCGCCGTTGATCTTCGCCAGCTCCGTCTTCGACCCGGGCCAGTACTCGCTGAACCCGTTCGAAGCGCTGCCAAACGTCCCGGTGAGGATCTACTCGCTATCCGAAGAAGCGAACCCGGCCGGCTTCACCGAAGCCTGGGGCCTCTCGCTGATCCTGATCTCGTTCATCCTCTTCGCCAGTCTCGGCGCGCGGGCGCTGCTCGTCCGCAGCACCAGGAAGATGGCGAAATGAGCGGCGTCGATCCAATCCAGGGGCTCGGCCCGGCCGTGCCCCAGCGCTTTCGGATCCACAGCGCGCCGCCAGCGCCGCCCGGTGGCGGGAACGTCGCCAATGGCCATCGCGCGGTCGCCGCCGAAGTCGTCTTCGACGCTCGGGACGTCGGTGTGTTCTATGGCCCCAAGAAGGCTCTGACCGGCGTTTCGCTGGGGATCCGCCGCGGCCAGATCACGGCCCTGATCGGGCCCTCGGGGTGCGGCAAGACGACGTTCCTGCGCAGCCTCAACCGGATGAACGACTCGGTGCCCGGCTTCCGCATCGACGGCCAGATCCTCTACCACGGCCACGACATCTACGGCGGCAACGTCGACCAGGTCGAGGTGCGGCGGCGGATCGGGATGGTCTTCCAGAAACCGAACCCCTTCCCCAAGTCGATCTACGACAACGTCGCCTGGGCGCCGCGCAATCTCGGGCTGAAGTCAGGCCTCGACGAGCGGGTGGAGAAGGCGCTTCGCGGGGCGGCGCTCTGGGATGAGGTCAGGGACCGGCTCAAGGACAGCGCTCTCGGCCTCTCCGGCGGCCAGCAGCAGCGACTCTGCATCGCTCGGGCGATCGCGATCGAGCCCGACGTGCTGCTCCTCGACGAGCCGGCCTCGGCGCTGGACCCGATCGCCACCGGTGCGATCGAGGAGCTGATGCACAGCCTCAAAGGCCGCTTCACGATCGTGATCGTCACCCACAACATGCAGCAGGCGGCGCGGGTCGCCGATCGCACCGCCTTCTTCAGCCTCGACTCGAGTGACGCTCAGTCGGTTGGGACCCTGATCGAGTTCGACGACACCGAGACGATCTTCGGCCAGCCCAGGGACCCGCGCACGCGGGACTACGTAACCGGCCGCTTCGGCTGAACCCCGCGGCGCTCAGCTGCGCAGGATCGCGTCGCCCGAGACCTGCTCGAGCAGGGGCTGGCCGCACTGCCAGCAGTAGGTGGCGCCGCTGCTGTGGGGCGCGCCGCAGGAGCCGCACGAGCCGGCCGTGCCGCTCTCCTCCATGCGCATGATCCTTTCGACCTCGCCCAGTTCGGCGTCGGCGTCCTGAAGCTCGACCGCACGCTTGACCAGCACCTCGACCTTGATCTGGTTGCGCACCGCCATTTCGTACACCAGTCCACCGAGGTCCCACTGAAGCTCGGCGACGCGGGCGACGAGCTGGTCGCGGCGGCGCTGGAGGTCGACGACGAACTCCTGGCCGTATGCGGCGTTCAGGGCCGCGCTCTGATCGCTCGGCGATGCCGCCGGCGCGGCCGTCTGGTGGGCCGGCGGCGCCGGGGTCGGCGTCCTTTTCGGCGCTCGAAGCTTCATTCGCCGAAGAAGTTTCCGCTGAACTTGCCGCCTTCGCAGCCGGCCGAGCCCTCTTCGCACGAACCGCCTTTCTGCACGGTCGGCGGCGGCAGCTTCACGTCACCGGCCGGCTTCAGGACTTCTTCGGCCGCTTTGGTCGTGCCGCTGCTGCCGGTTTCGCTCTTGGCCAGTGCTGCCTGCTTGGTTTTGCTGCCGGCCTTTCCTTTCTTGCCCGCCGCGCCGGCTTCGCCTCCGGTGGCCGCGGTGGCGGTTTCGTCGCCGGTCCCGCCGCCGACCGTGATCACCTGCGGCGTGGCGTTGGCGGCGGTCGAGGATCCGCCTTCGCCGGTCTTGCCGATCAAGACCCCGATCCCCATCGCCAGCAGCAGGGTGCCGACGCCGGCGATCAGCGAGGCGTTGGCGGAGATGCGCGGCTTGGAGCGACGCGGCGGGGTCGGCGCAGCCGCCTGCGGTGGCCGTTTGACCGCGTCCATGAAGACGACCGCGTCCATGAACGGCAGCCGCGGGTCCCCGCGTCGGTGGCCGCAGTCGAGGCAGTAGCGCTGGTCCGCCGCCATGTGGGCGCCGCAGGAGGGGCACTGCTCGCCGCCGGCTGAGGCAAGGGTGGGATGGATCTCGGTGGCGGCCGGCGCCGGCGGAGCCGCCTGCGGGGGCGGCGCCGGATGAGCGCCGTGAGGCGCCGGCGGAGACGCCACGTGCAGTGGGGTCGTCGGAACCTCGTGCGGACCGTTGGGGACGGGCGGAAGAGGCTGCCCCGCGGACGTCGCCCGCTCCGTTGGCTCAGGGCCGGCAGTCACACCAACCATCTTCAGGCTCACCACCCGCCGAAAATGTTTAAGACCTGTGAAGACAGGCGTGAAAATCACGTGTTCGGAACCAGGATCTTCACAACTCGGTAACGCCCCGGCGTGATACTCGACGCCTAGCGTGGCCACCCCCACCGACGACCAAAAACGCGCCGCCGGCCGGCCGGGAAAATGTGACTCCTGCGGCGCCGCGCTGAGCGGCGATCAGCGTTACTGCATGGAGTGCGGCGCGCGCCGGGGCCCGCTGCCGCCGGCGATCGCCGCCAGGGTCGCCGCCATCCTGCGGCGGGTTCGCCCCGAGGCAGCCGTGGCAGCGGCAGTGGCGGCGCCGGGCGAGGAGGCTGAGGCGGGCGAGGGCGGGGGCGCCGAGGAGTCCAGCGGCTCGAGTTTCATGCCGACGCCGCGGACCGCCGCGGTGGCGGTTATGGGGATGCTCGCCTTCGGGGTGATGCTCGGCTCGGCGATCAGCCCGCTGGCCCGCAGCGCCGGCATCACCTCGATCCTGCTCGAAGCCGCCCCCTCCCCGCCGCCCGCGAACGAACCGGAAGAAGCGGCGATCGCCGAGGCGCCCGCCTCCGAAGCGGCGGCACCGGCCACGGCCGAAACCTCAAGCGTGCCGTTCGCATCCGAAGAACCGTTCGAAGAAGGGGGAGAAAAGAAGGCGGCGAAACCGCCGCCCGAACTCTTCGAAGAAGAACTGCTGCCGCCGGTCAAGCACGTGTTCCTGATCGTGCTCGGCGAAAACGGCTACGAGGAATCGTTCGGCGAAACCTCCCCGGCGCCCTACCTGGCGAAGACGCTGCCCGAACAGGGTGAGCTGCTCGCCAACTACTACGCCGTGACCAAGGGCGACCTGGCGAACCAGATCGCGCTGATCAGCGGCCAGGGGCCGACCGCCGAAACCGCGGCGAACTGTCCCAACTACACCGACATAACCCCGGCCACCCTCTCCACCGCGGGTCAGGTGGAAGGCGGCGGCTGCATATACCCGGCGACCACTCCGACCCTGCCGGCTCAGCTCACCGAAAAGAAACTGCGGTGGAAGGCCTACGTCGAGGACATCGGCAACGGCGCCGCGGCGGGCCAACCCACCACCTGCCGCCACCCGGCTCCCGGGACTCCCGACCCCAGCCAGGCCGCGGTGCCGGGCGACGCGTATGAGACATGGCGCAACCCGTTCGTCTACTTCCACTTCATCCTCGACGCGCCCCAGTGCGGCGAAGAGGACGTCGGCCTGGAGCAGTTGGCGCCGGACTTGGCGAGCGCGAAACGCACCCCGACCCTCGCCTACATCGTCCCCAACGCCTGCCACGACGGCGGCGAAGCGCCCTGCGAAGCGGGGCAGCCGGCCGGGCCGCTGGCGGCGGAAGCGTTCCTCCAGACGGTCGTGCCCGAGATCGAGGCATCGCCCGCCTACAAAGAAGGCGGACTGATCGCGATCACCTCCAGCCAGGCGCGGCAGACGGGCGCGACGCCAGATGCCAGCGCCTGCTGCGTGGCCGCGGCCTACCCGAACCTGCCCGCGCCCGAACCGGCCGAACCCGTCAGCGGACCTGTGAAACCGATCGGCGGCGGCGGCCGCGTTGGCCTGCTGCTGATCTCACCCTTCGTCGCCCCCGGCACGGTCAACGAAAGCGGCTACTTCAACCACTTCACCCTGCTGCGCAGCATCGAGGAACTGTTCGGCCTGGAACCGATCGGCTACGCGACCGAACCGGCGCTGGCCCCGTTCGACAGCAGCGTCTACACCGGCGAAGCCGCACCGGTCACCGAACCGCTGCCGAAACCGAAGCCGAAACGCAAGGCCCACAAACGGGCGCCGGCTATCCGAGCCCTGCGACGGGCTTTGACTCCCTGATCCCGTAGCGGTCGTGAAGGCGGCGCAGCGGCGCCGGCGCCCACCAGTTCCAGCGCCCGAGCAGCTCCATCAGCGATGGCACCAGCAGAGCCCTGATCACGCTGGCGTCGATCAGCACCGCCAGCGCCGTGCCGACCCCGTTCTCCTTGATGAAGATGATCTGCGAGGTGGCGAAGGCGCCCATCGCGACCGCGAACAGCAGTGCCGCCGCGGTGACGATCCTCCCGGTCCGCTCCAGACCGATCGCCACGCACTCGGAGTCCGAGGCGCCGTTGTCGCGAGCCTCCTTTATCCGCGAGAGCAGGAACACCGCGTAGTCGGTGGAGAGGCCGAAGGCGACCGCGAAGAGCAGGATCGGCATCGTCTGCTCGATCGCGCCCGGGCTGGCGTAGTTGAGGAACCCCTCGAGGCGGCCGTCCTGGAAGATCAGCACCAGCAGGCCGAAGACGGCGCTGAGGTTGAGGAAGTTCATGATCAGCGACTTGACCGGCAGGACCACCGATCCCGTCATCAGGAAGAGGATGACCAGCGTCGCCAGGACCACGATCCCCAGCGCGATCGGCAGGTGGCGGGCGAGGCTGGCCTGGAAGTCGACGAAGTCGGCGGTGCTGCCGCCGACCAGCACCGCGGTCCCGGGCGGCGCCTTCAGCTCGCGGATCGCCCGCACGGTGTCCTGGCTGGCGCCTGAGGCGAACGGGTGGGTGGACACGGCCTGGATCGCGGCGATGCCGCCGCGCAGACGCTGCGGCGGGGCGACTTCGGCGACCCCGGGCACCCGGCGGACTCGGGCCGCCATCGAGGCCGCCGCCCCCGGGCCGCCGCCTTCGACGTCGACCCAGATCGGGGACTCGTGGTAGGGCGGAAACCGGGTGCTGACCGTGTCGTAGGCCTGGCGGGCGCTGGCCGACTTCGGCAGCACGGTCGGGTCGACGGTGTTGAACCTGATCCCGAGGAAGGGCAGGCCGAGGACGATCAGCAACAGGGCGCTGAGGGTCGCCACCGGCACCGGCCGGCGCATCACGAAGCGGGAGAGCCGGTACCAGAAGCCGGATTCGTCGGACCGGGCGTCTGCTTCGGCGCGGCGCTGTAGGAAGCGCGGCGCGCCGGCGTTGACCCTGGTCCCGAGCATGGTCAGCACCGCGGGCAGGACGGTGAGCGAGATCAGCGCCGCGAACAGCGCCACCAGGGCGCCGCCGAGACCCATCGAGTAGAGGAAGCGCTGGGGGAAGACCAGCAGTGAGGCGAGCGCGGCGGAGACCGTCAGCGAGGAGAAGAAGACGGTGCGCCCGGCGGTCGCGAGCACGCGCCGCATCGCCGCCAGGCCGGGGCCGTCCTTGGCGATCTCCTCGCGGTAGCGGGAGACGATGAAGAGGCTGTAGTCGATCGCCAGCCCGAGCCCGAGCGCGGTGGTCAGGTTGAGGGCGAAGATCGAGATCGAGCCGAATTCGGAGGCGATGCGCAGGATCAGGAAGGTGCCGACGATCGCCAGGCCGCCGATCATCAGCGGCAGCACCGAGGCGACGAGGCTGCGGAAGAACACCAGGGAGAGCAGGAAGAGGAGGGGGAAGGCGATCAGCTCGGCCATCCGCAGGTCGCGCTCGACCTGCTTGTTCACCTGCTCCTGGGCGACGGCGCCGCCGCCGACGACGACGCCCGGGTGGGCCGACAGTTCGTCGGCGATCTCGCCCCCCGCCGCCTGCCACGGCTTGTCCTCGGTCGGCTTCAGCGCGATGGCGAAGTAGGTCGAGCGGCCGTCGCGGGAGACGAAGGCGCGGGAGCCGGTGTCGTAGTAGCCGCTGACCGACTTGACGTCGGCGCGCCGCCGCACCTGGCGCTCCAGCCCCTCGACGCGCGACCGCGTCGCGGCCTCGGAGACCGGCGCGTCGGTCACCACGGCGATCACCGCCGGCACCCGCAGGCCGGCGTCCTCAAGCCGTTCGCGCGCCTTGACCGCCTCGGTCGCCGGGTCGTCGGCGCCGTAGGGGTCGAGGCGGCTGGCGACCGAGCCGCCGATCGCGGCGGCGAGCAGGAAGAGGGCGATCGCGGCGATGCCGATGCGGCGGGCGTTGCCGTCGGCGAAGCGGGCGAGCGAGTCGAACATCAGCTGCTCCTTTCCTCGACGGCGGCGTCGAGGAGCTGGGCCTCGATCCGGTCGCACCAGTCGGCGAACCACTCGGTGAACTCGATCCCGCCGCGCAGGACGATCAGCGGGAAGGGGTCCTCGCCCTCGGCCTTGGCGGGCTCCATCGCCCGCAGCTGGGCGGCGATCCCGAGCCTGTAGGCGCGCATCGCGCGCAGGATCTCGATCGCCTCCTCCCGCGGCAGCGCATCGGCGAAGAACAGCTTCAGCAGCCCTTCCTCGCGCATCTCGTAGGTCTCGGGCGGCTGGCGCAGCCAGGCCTTCAGCTCAGCCTCGCCGTCGGCGGTGATCTCATAGACCGTCCGCCGCCGCCCGCCGGTGGGGGAGTCGATCCCCTCGATCAGCCCGGCTTCGGAGAGCCGCTTCAGCTCGGGGTAGATCTGGCCGTAGCTCGCCGCCCAGAAGAAGCGGGTGGTCTGGTCGACCAGCGCCTTGATCTCATAGCCTGACCGCGGCTCTTTGCGGATCATGCCGAGGATCACGTAGGCGGTTGCGCTCAGCCCTTCCATGTCTCACCTACATATATCGCGCCGATATATCTTCCGGTGTGATTCGGATCACATATTGTCGGCCCCGGCGTTCCCTCGCCCTATCCCCAGAAAGGAACTCAGAGATGGCGCTTGACCAGAGCAAGATCGGCCGCGTGGTGGCCGAGCAGATGGAGGCGATCGAAGGCGACTACGGCGACGACTGCGAAATCGGCGACGTCTGCACGATCGTCGAGGTCGTCGGCCCGCATGGCTCCCACGTGCGGGTGCGCAGCAGCGACATGCGCCCTCACAGCGGGCTAGGGCTCGTGCGGATGGCCGAACAGGCGATGCTCGGCAACCTCGGCGGCGGCGTCTGACCAAAGATCCGGACACCGCTTCGGAGTTTGACCCCCCTATAGGGGCCCAAAACTCCGAAGCGGCGCGGGGGGTTGTGGCGCGGCTCGGGCCGGCGTCTATCCTCAGGCGCTCATGGTGGAGGCTGGAACCGACATCGTCGTGATGAAGTTCGGCGGCACCTCGGTCGCCGGCGCCGAGCAGATCAAGCGCGCCGCGGGGCGGATCGTCGCCGCCAGGGACGCCGGCAGCAGGGTCGTAGCCGTGCTCTCGGCCCGCGGCAAGACGACCGACGAGCTGCTCGCCCAGGCGCACGAGATCTCCGAGCGGCCGGTCGCCCGGGAGATGGACATGCTGCTCTCCACCGGGGAGCGGATCTCCTGCGCGCTGTGCGCGATGGCGATCCACGACATGGGCCACGAGGCGATCTCGCTGACGGGATCCCAGGCCGGCATCGTCACCGACTCCTCCCACACCAAGGCGCGGATCATCGACGTCCGCGCCAACCGGATCCGCGAGGCGCTGGAGCAGGACCGGATCGTCCTCGTCGCCGGCTTCCAGGGGGTCTCGACCGAGAGCCGCGACGTCACCACGCTCGGCCGCGGCGGCTCCGACACCACCGCGGTCGCCCTCGCCGCGGCGCTCGGCGCCAGCGTTTGCGAGATCTACACCGACGTCGCCGGCGTCTTCAGCGCTGACCCGCGGATCGTCGCCGACGCCCGCAAGCTGCCCCGGCTCTCCTTCGAGGAGATGCTGGAGATGTCGGCCTCCGGAGCCAAGGTCCTCCAGCTGCGCTCGGTCGAGTACGCGCGCAACCACGGCGTCCGCATCCACTGCCGCAGCAGTTTCGAGGACGGCCCCGGTACCCTCGTGGTCGCAGAGGACGAGACCGTGGAGCAGCCCTTCGTAACCGCCGTTACCCACTCCGACGCGGAGGCCCGCGTGACGCTGACCGGCGTCCGCGACGAGCCGGGCGTCGCCGGGCGCATCTTCAAGGCGCTGGCCGAGGCGAACGTCAACGTCGACGTGATCATCCAGAACGAGCCGGTGGGCGGCGACCAGCTCGCCGACCTCTCCTTCACCGTCGACCGCGCCGACCTGAACACGGCGACCGAGACGATCGCCGCCCTCGGCGACGTCAGCGCCGGCGTCCGCACCGACGAGCAGATCGGCAAGGTCTCGATCGTCGGCGCCGGCATGCGCTCCCACCCCGGCGTCGCCGCCAAGGTCTTCGAGGTGCTGGGCGCCGAGCGGATCAACATCGAGATGATCTCCACCTCGCCGATCAAGATCTCATGCGTCATCGCCGCCGACCGGGTCGCCGACGCGGTCAGGGTCCTGCACGACGCCTTCGAGCTGGGCGAGGACGCGATCCGGCCCGAGGACCCGACCGGCCCCGAGCACCGGCCGACGGTCGCCGGCTGAGCGCCCGTCATAATTCGGCGATGGCGGGCGACGGCTACAGAGTCGGAGTTCTGGGCGCGACCGGCGCGGTCGGCTCGACCCTGCTCGGCGTTCTCGCCGAGCGCAGCTTCCCCAGCTCGGAGGTGGTGCCGCTGGCCTCGGAGCGCTCGGCCGGCAAGCAGCTGGAGTGGAACGGCTCCACCCTGGAGGTGCGGGCGCTCAGCGAGGAGTCGATCCAGGGCCTCGACCTGGTGCTGTCCTCCGCCGGCGGCGCGGTCTCCTCGGAGTGGGCGCCGCGCATCGTCGAGGCCGGCGCCGTGGTCGTCGACAACACCAGCTACTGGCGGATGCACGACGACGTGCCGCTCGTCGTCGCCGGCGTCAACCCCGACGCGGCGGCGGGCCACAGGGGCATCGTCGCCAACCCCAACTGCACGACGATGGTGATGATGATGGCGCTGGCGCCGATCCACCGCGCGGTGGGCCTGGAGCGCCTGGTCGTCTCCACCTACCAGGCCGTCTCGGGAACCGGGCAGCGGGCGATCGAGGAGCTGCGGGCACAGTCGCGCGCGGCGCTCGCCGGCGAGGACGCGCCGCCCCCGTCGGTCTATCCGCACCCGATCGCCTTCAACGTGATGCCCCAGGTGGAGACCTTCACCGACGGCGACGACTACACCACCGAGGAGCGCAAGGTGATGGGGGAGACCCGCAAGATCCTCGGCTTCGGCGAGGAGGTAGGGATCTCGGTCACCTGCGCCCGGGTCGCCGTGATCGCCGGCCACTCGGAGTCGGTCAACGTCCAGACCCGCGAGGACCTCTCGCCCGAGGACTGCCGCGCGCTCCTGGCCGAGGCGCCGGGCGTCGTCGTGGTCGACGATCCGGGCGCGGGCGAGTACCCGCTGGCCCTCGACGCCGCCGGGCGCGACGAGGTCTTCGTCGGGCGGATTCGCCGCGACCCCAGCCACGAGCGCTGCCTCAACCTCTGGATCGTCGGCGACAACCTGCGCAAGGGCGCGGCGACCAACGCCGTCCAGGTGGCGGAGCTGCTGGTCGAGCGCGACCTGCTGCCCGGCGCCCCGGGTTAGCCGGTGGACATCGGCTTCGGCGCGGCGCTGCTGGTCTTCGGCGGTCTGCTGGCGGTGGTCGCCGCGCTCTCGGGGTTGATGCGGGGGACGGTGCTCTCGGCCTCGGTGCTCTCCGTCGTCCTCGGCATCGGCCTCGCCGCCACCGGGGCGATCCACGTCGACGCGACCGACCGGGCGATCGTCGAGCTGATCGAGCTGGCCCTGATCCTGACCCTGTTCTCCGACGGGATGTTCGTCGAGCGCGAGCTGCTCCAGCGCCACTGGAGCCCGGTGGCGCGGGCGCTGGTGATCGCGATGCCGATCACGATGGCGCTGCTGGCGCTCGCCGCTAAGGCGCTCTTCCCCGCGCTGGACTGGGCCGAGGCCTTCCTGCTCGGCGCGGTGCTCTCCGCGACCGACCCGGTGGTCACCTCGGCGGTCGTCACCTCGCGCCTGGTCCCCAGCGCCGTGCGCCACACGCTCAACCTCGAGTCCGGCCTCAACGACGGCCTGGCGCTGCCCTTCGTGCTCTTCTTCCTCGTCCTCGCCAGCCCCGGGGGAGACGCCGGGACCGAAGCGGCGAAGCTGGCCGGCGAGGCGGCGGTGGGGGCGGCGATCGGACTGGCCCTGGGAGCGCTCGGCGGCCGGCTGCATCGCCACCTGCCGGGCGGCGGGCTGACCGCGCGCTACGAGGGGATCTACGCGGTCGGCTTCGCCTTCGTCGCCTTCGGCCTCGCCGACTCCACCTTCGGCAACGGCCTGATCGCCGCCTTCGTCTGCGGGATCGCGATGGGGGCGACCGAGCGCGAGGTGCCGCAGGGCTTCGTCGAGTTCGCCGAGAACGCCAGCGCGATCTTCCAGGTGCTCACCTTCTTCGTCTTCGGCGGCCTGATCGTCGCCACCGGCTTCCACCACAGCATCCCGCCGCTGGTCGCTTTCGTCCTCTTCGCCCTCCTTATCGCCCGCCCGGTCGCGGTGATGCTCTCCTTCCTGCGCACCGGCCTGCCCCGGGCGGAGAAGCTGTTCATGGCCTGGTTCGGGCCCAAGGGCGTGGCCTCGATGCTGTTCGCCCTCTTCGTGCTGAAGTCCCAGGTCGGCAACGGCGAGCTGATCTTCGACGTCGCGGCGATCGCGATCATTGCCTCGATCGTCGCCCACGGCCTCACCGACACCCTCGGCGCGCGCTGGATGGCGCGGCGGGCCGGTCGCTGAGAGCCGCTAAGCGGCGACGCCGGCGCCGAGGCGATCCTCGACCCAGCCGGTCGAGGCGATGTGCTTGCTCATCCCCAGATGCTTGGGCTCGGCGCCGAGCGCCAGGCCGACCAGCTGGGGCAGGTGCAGGACGGCGAGGCCGAGGTCGCGGTTGACGACCTTGGCCGCCTCGGGCTGCTGCATGTCGAGGTTGAGGTGGCAGAGCGGGCAGGGGGTGACGAGGCAGTCGGCGCCGGCGTCGATCGCGTCGCCGACGTGGGTGCCGGCCTGGCGCAGGGAGGTCTCGCGGTTCATCGTGATCACCGGGAAGCCGCAGCACTTGCGGGCGCCGTCGTACTCCACGACCTCGCCGCCCAAGGCCTCGATCACCTTCTCCAGGTAGATGTCGCGGTCGGGGTGCTCCTCGTAGCCGAGGCGCTCCTTGGGCCGGACGATGTAGCAGCCGTAGAAGGGCCCCACCCGCAGGCCCGAGAGCGGGCGCTTGACCTGCGCGGCGAGGCGGTCGAGGCCGTAGTCCTCGACCAGCAGCCAGAGGAAGTTCTTGTTGGTGAAGCCGTTGGCGTCCTTCTCGTACCTGAGCCCCTGGCCGGCGAGCGCCTCGTTGACGTGGGCGCGGTAGGCGGAGTCGGCGTCGAGGCGCTGCTGGCACTCCGACTGGGCGCCCTGGCAGGTCGAGCAGATGTTCATCATCGAGAGCCCGGTCTGCTGGGCGAGGGCGAAGGTGCGCGCGTTCAGCGTGTCGGCCAACTCCTGGTTGTGCTCGGCGATGACGCCGGCACCGCAGCAGTTGGCCCGGTCGAGGGTCACCAGCTCGATCCCGAGGCGCTCGGCGACAAGCGCCATCGAGCCGTGCAGCTCGGGGGTGAAGCCGCGCGACACGCAGCCGGGCCAGTAGGCGACCTTGATCCGCTGCTCGCTCACTCCGAAGCCTCCTCGCTGGCGGGGGCCTGGGCGGCCGGCTCGAGGCCCTCCTCGATCGCGGCCTCCTCCTCGCCCTTGATGTACAGGTTGAATTCCTCGTTGTGCTCCTCGGCGTGGCGGTAGATCGCCCTCACCTCGTCCTGGGCGCCGCCGGGGAGCTTGTGGTGGACGCCGGGGATCAGCTTGCGCAGCGAGCGCATCTTGCCGGTCCGGATCCCGCGGATCGCCGTCGGCAACCCGCCCAGCATTTCCTTGATCGCCCGTTTGGTCGGTTTCAGCTTGCCCTTGAAGCCGGGCGCGAAGGACTCCTGAAGCAGCAGCACCTCGTCCAGGGTCCCCTTCTTCTCGATGATCTTGACGAAGGCGATCTCGTGGTCGTGGCCGCTGTTGGGGTCTTCGATCCCCTCTTCGCCGGCCTTACGGCGCAGGCGCATGATCTGGTCCATCGGCGCCACGCCCTTGGGGCAGGCGTCGACGCAGCTGAAGCAGTGGGTGCAGTCGTAGATCCCGTGCGGGTCGGAGGCCAGGTCGTGCAGCCGCTCCACGGTCTCGGCGTCGCGCGGGTCGCCGACGAAGCGGTAGGCCTTGGCCAGCGCCGCCGGTCCGATGAAGTCGGGGTCGGCTTCCATCGAGAGGCAGGAGGAGACGCAGGCGCCGCACTGGATGCAGGCCATCGACTGGGTGATGTCGATCATCGATTCCGGCTCGACCACGTACTCGCGCTCGGGCGGCTCGCCGTGGGGGAGGAGCCAGGGGGTGACGCGGCGGATCTTGGTCCAGTGCGTCGACTCCATGTCGGTGATCAGGTCCTTGATCACGGGCATGTTGCCCATCGGCTCGACCACGATCGGGTCGGCCTCGGTGCCCATCTTGGCGGCATGCGCCTGCGCGTGGCCGATCTGGGTCTTGCAGCCGAGGCCGGACTGGCCGTTGATCTTCATCCCGCAGGAGCCGCAGATCGCGGCGCGGCAGGAGCAGCGGACCGAGAGCGAGCCGTCGTCGCGGTCCTTTGCCTGGAGCAGCCCGTCGAGGACCGAGAGCGAGGGATCGAGGTCGACGTCGAAGCGCTCCCAGTACGGCCCCTCGCCGCTCTCGGGCTGGAATCTGCGGACTTTCAGGGTGTAGGTGGCCATTAGTAGGTCCTCGCTTCCGGTTCCCACTTGGTGATGGTCACCTCTGAGTATGAGATCTCGGGCCCGTCGTCGCTCAGCTCGAGGTCGATGTGCTTGAGCCACTCCTCGTCGTTTCGCTCGGGGAAGTCGGTCCGGTACTGGGCGCCGCGGCTCTCCTTGCGCTCCAGCGCGGCGACGCAGGTGCACTCGGCGTTGTCGAGCATGTAGCCCAGCTCGATCGCCCCCAGCAGGTCCTGGTTGAAGACGCTGCCGTGGTCGTCGATGTAGGCCGTCTTCGCCTCCTCCTTGAGCCGGCGGACGATCTCCAGCGCCTCCTCGATCCCGGCCTCGTCGCGGAAGACGGCGACCTTGGCGTCCATCGCCTGGCCCAGCTCCAGCTTGATCTCGGAGACCCGGCGGCCCGAGCCCTTCTCGCGCGCTTCGATCGCGGCGATCGTCGCCTCCTCGTCCTCGAGCGTCTGCCTTGACGGCCGCGAGCCCTCGATCCGCTTGGCGCGGGCGGCGGCGTCGGCGCCCGAGCGGCGGCCGAAGATCAGCGTGTCGAGCAGCGAGTTGGCGCCGAGCCGGTTGCCGCCGTGGACCGAGACGCAGGCGGTCTCGCCGGCGGCGTAGAGGCCGGGGATGTCGGTGCGGCCGTCGACGTCGGTCTTGACCCCACCCATCGTGTAGTGGTTGCCGGGCTTGATGTGGATCGGTTCGCGGGTGATGTCGACGCCGGCGAAGTCGCGGCCGACGAGGACGATCTCCCGCAGCGCCTCGTGGACGCGCTTGCGCGGGACCACGGTGATGTCGAGGGCGACGGTCCCGTCGGGGAAGCCGCGGCCCTCGTTGATCTCGGTCTGCTCGGCGCGGGAGACGACGTCGCGCGAGGCCAGCTCCATCTTGTTCGGCGCGTAGCGCTCCATGAACCGCTCGCCCTTGGCGTTGAGCAGGTGCGCGCCCTCGCCGCGGGCCCCCTCGGTGATCAGGAACCCCTTGCCGGCCAGCGTCGTCGGGTGGTACTGGATCATCTCCATGTCCATCAGCTTGGCCCCGGCGCGGTAGGCCATCGCGATCCCGTCGCCGGTGCAGATCAGCGCGTTGGTGGTCGGCTTCCAGACCTGGCCGTTGCCGCCGCAGGCGAGGATCACGGACTTGGCCCGGAACAGCTCCATCGAGCCGTCGGCGACGTTGCGGGTGACGGCCCCGCAGCACTCGCCCTCCTCGTCCATCGCCAGCGCCGTGCAGAACCACTCCTCGTAGCGGGCGACCTGCTCGGAGTGCTTCATCAGCTGCTCGTAGAGGACGTGCATGATCGCCTGGCCGGTGATGTCGGCGACGTAGTAGGTGCGGGCGGCGGAGGCGCCGCCGAAGGCGCGGGTGCCGAGCCTGCCCTCCTCGTTGCGGTGGAAGGTGACGCCGAGGTGCTCGAGGTGGAGGATCTCCTCCGGCGCCTCGCGGCACATGATCTCGATCGCGTCCTGGTCGCCGAGGTAGTCGGAGCCCTTGATCGTGTCGAAGGCGTGGGACTCCCAGGAGTCGCCGGGGTTGAGGGCCGCGTTGATCCCGCCCTGGGCGGCGTTGGAGTGCGAGCGCACCGGGTGGACCTTGCTCAGGATCCCGACCGAAACGCCTTCCTCGGCGGCCGCCAGGGCGGCGCGCTGCCCGGCGAGGCCGGCGCCGATTACGAGAACGTCATGGGATGGCACGGGCGCGGATCCTATAGGTGGGAAATCCGACTCCGCGGTCGGATTTCGACGCTCCGCTTACCATGGGTGGATGCTTGGTGGCGGTTCCTTCACCCTCTTCCGCGTCCGCGGGATCAAGATCGGCGTCGACTGGTCCTGGTTCCTGGTGCTCTTCCTGCTGATCCTCTGGATGTCGCAGTCCTACGGCAACCTCCTGGGCGAATCGGGATCGGCCTCGACCCCGTTCCTGCTGGCGATCCTCAGCGCGATCGGCTTCTTCGGCTCGATCCTGCTGCACGAGCTGGGCCACGCGATCGTCGCGCTTCGCAACGGGATCGGGATTTCCAGCATCCAGCTCTGGATCTTCGGCGGCATGGCGCGGATGGACCGCGAAGCCGAGAGCCCGGGGACCGAAATGAAGGTGGCGCTGGCCGGCCCCGCGGTCACCCTGGCCATCGTCGCCGTCCTCTCCGCGGTCGGGGTTCTCGCCGCCGGCCCGCACGCGTTCAGGCAGGCGGCGCTGTTCGAAGCCGCCCCGGGCGTCACCGGCGTCCTCGCGATGGTCGCCTGGCTGGCCTGGATCAACGCGCTGGTGCTGGTCTTCAATCTGCTGCCGGCCTTCCCGATGGACGGCGGCCGCGTCGCCCGGGCGATCGCCTGGCGGCGCACGGGGGACCGCACCACGGCGACCCGCTTCGCCGCCGGCCTCGGCCGGGTCTTCGGCTACGCCTTCGTCGCCGCCGGCCTCTACATGGTCCTCACCAACTCGATCTTCGGCACCTTCGGCGGGGTCTGGCTGGCGCTGATCGGGATGGTGATCAACGGCTCCGCCCGCGGCGCCTCGATGCAGACCGCGATCACCAGCCGCATCGGCGGCCTCCGCGTCGCCGACGTGATGGACCGCGAACCGGTCGCGATCCCGGGCGAGCTGAGCATCGAGAAGGCCCTCGACGAGTACTTCCTGCGCTACCGCTGGCCCTGGTTCCCGGTGGTCGACGCCGCCCACCGCTTCCTCGGCCTGGTGGTCAGGGACCGCGCCGACGAGGTGCCCGAGGTCTCCCGCTCCAGCTCCCTGGTCGCCGACCTGCTCGAGCGCGACGACGGCACCTTCCAGGTCCGAGACGACACCCCGCTCGACTCGCTGCTCAGCAACCAGAACCTGCGCCGCTTCGGCGCCCTGATGGCGGTGGACCAAGACGGCAGGCTGAGCGGCGTGATCACGGTGGAGCAGGTCGGAAGGGCGCTCAGGGACGCGACCGCCGGGTCTGGGTAGGGCTTCCGCTTAACTTTTTCGAGGGTCGCGATGCCGCTTTCGCCCGGTTCGCAACGCCGAAAAAGTACAAGACGCTTCAGCCCCACCCAGACCCATCGAGTCGGGTGCACCGAACGCCTCCGACAAGGAGATGGGCCGGTGGTCGGGCGGACCCCGAGGGATGTAACCCAGGCGGGGTAACCAAGCGCGGCCGAGGTTTGTATCGCTATGCGCGACAAAGCTCGGCCGCACTGACCCTTGAAGCTGTTGGAGCTGGGGGATGAGCCCGGTAGGGGTGGAGCGTCTTGTACTTTTTCGGCGCTGCGCAAGGCGGACAGCCGCCAACGCCCTCCGAAAAAGTTAAGCGGAACCCCTACCGGGACCGGCCCGGCCGCTACCGCCCCACGCGGTGGCGCTCGATGATTCGCTGGAAATCGGTGCCGGCTGGGAGGGTGCCGAAGGCCTGGCCCCAGTCGCCGCCCAGCCTCGAGGCGCAGAAGGCGTCGGCCACCGCCTCGTCTCCGTGGCGGACCAGGAGGGATGCCTGTAGGGCCAGGGCCATGCGTTCGACGACGCGGCGGGCCCGGGCCTCGATCGTCTCGACGTCGCCCGGGACCTCCTCGCGGAGGGCGCTGGCGTAGCTGGCCAGGCGCGGCTCGGCGGCGGCGCCCTCGTCGACCTCGGCGAAGAAGGCGTCGAGGGCGGCCGGGGTCTTGATCATCGCCCGCAGAACGTCCAGGCACTGGACGTTGCCGGATCCCTCCCAGATCGAGTTGAGCGGGCTCTCGCGGAAGAGGCGCGGCATCCCCGACTCCTCGACGTAGCCGTTGCCGCCCAGGCACTCCAGCGACTCGCCGGCGTGCATCGGCGCCCGCTTGCAGATCCAGTACTTGAGCACCGCGTTGGCGATCCGCTTGAAGCGCTGCGCCTCCTCCTCGCCGCCGATCGCCTCGTCGTAGGCGCGGGCCAGGCGCATCGCCGAGACCGTCGCCGCCTCGGACTCCACGCAGAGGTCGGCGAGGACGTTGCGCATCAGCGGCTGCTCGATCAGCTCGCGGCCGAAGGCGGAGCGGTGGGCGGCGTGGTGCAGGGCCTGGGCGACGCCGGCCCGCATCCCGGTGGCGCCGCCGATCACGCAGTCCAGGCGGGTGTGGTTGACCATCTCGATGATCGTCCGCACCCCGGCGCCCTCCTCGCCCACCAGCCAGGCCGAGGCCGCGTCGAACTCGATCTCGCTGGAGGCGTTGGAGCGGTTGCCGAGCTTGTCCTTGAGGCGCTGAAGGCGGAAGCGGTTGCGCTCGCCGTCGGGGGTCCAGCGCGGGAAGAGGAAGCAGGAGATGCCGCCGTCGGCCTGGGCGAGGACGAGGAAGGCGTCGCACATCGGCGCCGACATGAACCACTTGTGGCCGCTCAGCTCGTACTCGGCGCCGGGCCCGCCGCCGTTGAGCGGCCGGGCGACGGTGGTGTTGGCGCGCACGTCGCTGCCGCCCTGCTTCTCGGTCATCCCCATCCCCATCAGGGCGCCGGACTTCCCCGGCGCCGGCACGTCGCGGGAGTCGTAGGAGGCGGAGAGGATGCGCGGCTCCCACTCGGCGGCGAGATCGGGCTGGGCCCGCAGCGCCGGAACCACCGAGTAGGTCATCGAGATCGGGCAGCCGATCCCGGCCTCCGCCTGGGACATGCACATGAAGGCGGCGCCGCGGGCGACGTGGGCGCCGGGGCGCGGGTCCTTCCAGGGGAGGGAGTGCAGCTCGTGGCCGACGGCCAGGCCCAGCAGCTCGTGCCAGGCGGGGTGGAACTCGACCTCGTCGACGCGATGGCCGTAGCGGTCGTGGGTTCGCAGCCGCGGCGGGTTCTCGTTGGCGAGGGCCCCGAGGCTCTGCGCGCGCTCGGTCCCGGCCAGGGCGCCGACCTCGGAGATCCGGTCCTCCGCCCACTCGGCGCCCTCGCGCCGCACGCCCTCCACCAGCGGCCGGTTGGCCTCGTAGACGTTGTAGTCGAGCAGCGGCGGCGGCTGGTTGACCACCTCGTGATTTCCGACGGTTGGGCGCTCGGCGGTTGCCATTCGGTACCGATTGTGGCAGCTCCGGCGAGCGCCGAGGCGGCGGCGCGAGCGGGAGCGTCGGGCAGATAGCATCGCCCGCCCGTGGCCAAGATCAAGGTCAAGAACCCGGTCGTCGAGCTCGACGGCGACGAGATGACCCGCATCATCTGGTCGTTCATCAAAGAGCAGCTGGTCCTGCCCTACCTGGACCTCGAGCTGATCTACTTCGACCTCGGGATCGAGAGCCGCGACGCGACCGAGGACCGGATCACCGTCGAGGCGGCGGAGGCGATCAAGCGCCACGGGGTGGGGGTCAAGTGCGCGACGATCACCCCGGACGAGGCGCGGGTTGAGGAGTTCGGGCTGAAGGAGATGTACCGCTCGCCGAACGGGACGATCCGCAACATCCTCGGCGGGGTCATCTTCCGCGAGCCGATCGTGATCTCCAACGTGCCCCGGCTGGTGCCGGGGTGGACCAAGCCGATCGTGATCGGGCGCCACGCCTTCGGCGACCAGTACCGCGCGACCGACCTGGTGGTGCCGGGCGAGGGGACCCTGACCCTGACCTACACGCCCAGCGACGGCTCCGACCCGCTCGAGTTGGAGGTATACGACTTCCCCGGCGGCGGCGTGGCGATGGCGATGTACAACCTCGACGACTCGATCCGCGACTTCGCCCGCGCCTCGATGCGCTACGGGCTCGACCGCGGCTACCCGGTGTACCTCTCGACCAAGAACACCATCCTCAAGCGCTACGACGGACGCTTCAAGGACATCTTCGCCGAGGTCTACGAGGACGAGTTCAGGTCCGATTTCGAGGCCAACGGCATCGCCTACGAACACCGCCTTATCGACGACATGGTGGCGGCCGCGCTGAAGTGGGAGGGCGGATATGTGTGGGCCTGCAAGAACTACGACGGCGACGTCCAGTCCGACACGGTCGCGCAGGGCTTCGGCTCGCTCGGCCTGATGACCAGCGTGCTGATGAGCGCCGACGGCAGCACGGTCGAGGCCGAGGCGGCGCACGGCACCGTCACCCGCCACTTCCGACAGCATCAGGAAGGCAAACCCACCTCCACCAACCCGATCGCCTCGATCTTCGCCTGGACCCGCGGCCTGGCGGCCCGGGGCCGCATGGATGAGACCCCCGAGGTCTCGACCTTCGCCGAGACGCTGGAGCGGGTATGCGTCGAGACGGTCGAGAGCGGCAAGATGACGAAGGACCTCGCGCTGCTCGTCGGCGCGGGGCAGGAGTTCCAGACCACGCAGGAGTTCCTCGCCTCGATCGACGAGAACCTGCGGCGGGCGATGGCGTAACGGTTTCAAACCCACAAACTCCGAGGAGACGATTTCGTGAGCACTCCAGTCAAGGTCACCGTCACCGGCGCCGCCGGCCAGATCGGCTACGCGCTGCTGTTCCGGATCGCCAGCGGCCAGATGCTCGGCCCCGACACCCCGGTCGAGCTGAGCCTGCTGGAGATCCCCGATGCGATCAAGGCGGCGGAGGGAACCGCGATGGAGCTGGACGACTGCGCCTTCCCGCTTTTGGAGCGGATCGACATCAGCGACGATCCGAGGCAGGCGTTCGACGGCTGCAACGTGGCGCTTCTGGTCGGCGCCCGCCCGCGCGGCCCGGGGATGGAGCGCTCGGACCTGCTCGAGGCCAACGGCGGCATCTTCAAGCCGCAGGGAGAGGCGATCAACGCCGCCGCGGCCGACGACGTCAGGGTCCTGGTGGTCGGCAACCCGGCCAACACCAACTGCCTGATCGCGATGTCCAACGCGCCCGACGTGCCGCGCGAGCGGTTCACGGCGATGATGCGCCTCGACCACAATCGGGCGATCTCCCAGCTCGCCAACAAGCTCGGCCGGCCGGTCTCGGCGATCGCCAACATGACCACCTGGGGCAACCACTCGACCACCCAGTACCCCGACCTGGTCAACGCCCGGGTCGACGGCGGCGGCGCCTGGGAGGCGGTCGACGACGAGGCCTGGATCGCGGATGAGTTCATCCCCCGGGTGGCGAAACGCGGCGCCGAGGTGATCTCGGCCCGTGGCGCCTCCAGCGCCGCCTCCGCCGCCAACGCGGCGATCGACCACATCCATGACTGGGTGCTGGGCACGCCGGAGGGCGACTGGGTCTCGATGGCGGTGCCGGCCGACGGTTCCTACGGGATCGGCGAGGGAATCGTCTGTGGCTTTCCCTGCGCCTGCCGCGACGGCGAGTGGACGATCGTGCAGGGCCTGGAGGTGCCGGACTTCTCGCGCGAGCGGATCGACGCCAGCGCGATGGAGCTTCAGGAGGAGCGCGACGCGGTCGACCGGCTGGGCCTGATCTAGGTCTCCGGAACGCAAAGAGGCCGGCCCAGACGGGCCGGCCTCCGCGGTTACGTTGGGGTGAGGGTCAGCCGACCGGGTAGTACTGGCGGCCCTGCTTTTTCACCCGTCCCTCTTTCTCGAGGTCACCGAGCACCCTGTAGAGGTAGTTCGGCTTGATCTTCATCGTCTTGGCGACGTCGGAGGCGCTGATCCCTGGCTGTTTCGCGATCAGGTTCACTGCCTGGTCGGCGCGGGTGCCGCCACGCCGACGGCGACGGCGACGGCCGGTGCCGGACGCGGCTTTGGGCGTGGGCGCTTTGGTACCGCGCGGCCGACCGGGGGCGCGACGGATCGCCTTGCCACCGAGCTCGGCCAGGGCGCGCTCGAGGCGCTTGCGCTCCTCGTCGAGGTCGGCAAGGCGTCTCAGAACCAGCTCCCTGGCCTCGTCGAGAACATTCGTCGTGCTGGGCATCGTTTTCCTTTCCATCCAAAAAGTATTTTTCTGCCGTTAACGGAGTGTGGCACAGTGACTCTCACTGTGACTACCCATTTGCTCAAGATCGGTTCGGCAACCGGACAAATGGATGAAGAAACCCGCTCCGAGGTGACGAAATGTCAGCGTGCCCGCTCGGCCTGGCGCTCCGGTGAAATGCGAATCACGTTGCGTGCCAGGCCCACCTTCTCCATCCCCGCGATTATCGCCGCGGAGGGGTCCAGCTCCCACCGTTTGAGGCCGTGAACGGCCGAGCGGGGGAAGGCGTGGTGGTTGTGGTGCCATGACTCTCCCAGCGACGGCAGCGCCAGCCAGAACACGTTGGTCGAGCGATCCTCGGTGTCGAAACGCCTGCTGCCGAGGAAATGACAGACGGAATTGACGCTCCAGGTTATGTGGTGGACGAAGAAGATTCGCACCAGGCCGCCCCACAGCAGACCGGTCGCGGCGCCGGCGAGATTGCCACTGGCCAGGTAGCCAGCCAGTGCGGGAAGCGCGAGGCTGGCGAGTACCAGGAGTACGAAATGACGGCTGATCGCCCTCATCCCGGTGTCCTCGTACAGGTCGGGCGCGTAGCGCTTCCAGTCCGCCCGTCCCTGAGTTGACATAAGCCAGCCGGTGTGTGCGTGCCAGAGACCGCCGAGCACGCCGCCGAGTCCGCCGTCGTGACCGACGTGCGGACTGTGTGGGTCCCCCTCTTCGTCGGTGTGGGCATGGTGCTTGCGGTGATCGGCGACCCAGGAGATGACCGGGCCCTGGACCGCCATCGAGCCGAGCACGGCGAAGACGCGCTCGACCGGCCGGGGGGTCTGGAAGGAGCGGTGGGTGAGGAGGCGGTGGAAACCGATGGTGATGCCGGTCGCGGTGATCAGGTACATCCCCGCCGCGATCGCCAGGTCGGCGGGGCGCACGAGGCTGTTCCAGAGCAGCGCGATCGCGGTCAGGGTGGCGAGGAAGGGCAGCACGACCGCGCCGAGGTTGGCGGCCTTCTCGGTCCGGGTCATCTCGCCCACGTAAGACAACCTACGCTGGGGCGCGCGATATGTATTAGCCTTCAAACCACTTCTTGCCTCTATTTTTTATGAGATAGATGACAAATTCTCTCGATTCGGAGCCGTGGCGCGACCTCCCGGCCGAGGTCGCCGACCTGATCGAACCCGAGCTGGCGGCGATCACCGAGGAGATCCTGGAGACGATCGCCCGCGAGGTCCCCGCGTACCGGCGGCCGCTCGAGGGCCGCTTTGGCCGCGGCATCCGCACCGGCGTCGACCAAGCGCTGCGCCATTTCGTCGCGCTGATCCGCGACCCGGCCGCCGGCCGTGAGCCCGGCCGCGCCGTCTACGTCCAGCTCGGCCGGGGGGAGCTGCGGCAGGGGCGCACGCTCGACGCGCTCCAGGCCGCCTACCGGGTTGGCGCCCGGGTGGCGTGGCGGCGGATATCCGCGGCCGGGCGCCGGGCCGGGCTGGCCGCCGAGCCGCTGAGCCTGCTCGCCGAGGCGATCTTCGCCTACATCGACGAGATCTCCGCCGACTCGGTCGACGGCTACGCCGCGGCGCAGAGGGAGGTCGAGGACGTCCGCAGCCACCGCCGGCACGAGCTGGCCGTGCTGGCGCTGCGCGATCCCCCGGCCGACCAAGCCGACCTGCGCGCCGCCGCCCAGGCCGCGGGTTGGCCGTTGCCGCGTCGCCTGGCGGTGCTGGCCTGCGCGGAGTCCGAGCTGCCGGCGGTTGCCCGCCAGCTGCCGCCGGACTCGCTCGCGACCGTGGTCGAGGACGCGGGCTGCCTGCTCCTGCCCGACCCCGACGGCCCCGGCCGGGCCGAGGCGGTGGCGCGCGCCGCCGCCTCGGTGCCGGTGGCGGTGGGCCCGGCGGTCGAGCCGGCGGCGGCGGGGGAATCGTGGGCGCTGGCGCTGGCGCTGCTGCGCGCCTCGGCCGCCGGGGCGCTGCCGTCCTCGGGGGCGCTGCGGGCCGAGGAGCGCCTCACCGAGCTGCTGCTGTTCGAGGCGGCGCCGCTGGTCGCGAGGATCGCGGAACGCCGCCTGGCGCCGCTGGAGGAGCTGACCGAGAAGGCGCGCGAGAGGATGCGGGAGACCGCCCTCGCCCACGTCCGCCACAACGGCAACGCGGTCGCGATGGCGGCCGAGCTGCACATCCACCCGCAGACCGCCCGCTACCGGATAGCCCGCCTGCGCGAGCTGCTCGGCGACCAGCTGGAGGATCCCGACGCCCGCTTCGAGCTGGAGCTGGCCCTGCGCGCCAGCGCCGGCTAGCGGTTGCGCCTGCGCGGCAAGGTGCCGAAGACGACGTCCCACAGCGGCGAGGAGACGCCGTAGCCGTAGCGGTGGTCCTGAAAGTGGTGGCGCATGTGCTGCTCGCGCAACCTCTTGCCGAGGTCGGAGCGCGGCACGAAGTGGTGCACGTAGTAATGGGTGTAGTCGTAGGCAAGGTAGCCGAGGATGAAGCCGCCGAAGATCGGGAAGCCGGCGTCGCCGAAGATCAGGCGGAAGGCGAGGAAGAAGAGCGCCGCGAGCGGGATCGCCACCGACGGGGGCATCACCAGGCGCATCTTGTCGTTGGGATGGTCGTGGTGGATGCCGTGGATGACGAAGTGCATGCGGCGGCCGAAGGCGTTGTCCGGTTCCCAGTGGAAGACGAGGCGGTGCAGCCAGTACTCGGTCAGGGTCCAGATCCCGACCCCGGCCACGGAGAGCAGCGCCAGCTGCCAGGCGGAGTAGCCGCGCGAGGCCCCAAGCCACTCCACCGCGACCACGACCGGTATGAAGATCACGGCCGGCGTCGCCGGGTGGACGCGGGAGAAGAAGTTGAGGAATTCGCTCTTGAACAGCGGTGGCGAGGCCGAGAGCTTCTCGGTGCGGGGGTGACTCTCCATCTGGGGCGAATGTTAGCGGCGGCGCCCCGGTCCTCCCGCAAGACGCGGGGAACCCGTGACAGAGACGTTTCAAACAGGTAGCGATTTGCGGAATTGAGGCTCGCGAGGGCGGGGCGCCGGTGCCAACATGCCCTCCCCGTGCCGCGCAAGCCAAAGCCCCCCACCTGCGAGGACTGCTACTTCCACAAGAACCACCTCTGCGCCCTCGACCTGCCCGAGCCCTGCGCGACCTTCCGTCCCAACCGCCCCGAGGGCTTGGTACCCCCCCGCCAGCCCGTATTGCTGATGCGCGCCCCGCGCTGGGCATCCCGCGCCGCGTAGGCGCCCCTCACGCGCCGGGGGCTATGTTTTCGGGATGCCTCAACGTGACCTTTTCGCCGATTTCGCGAGGATGCGCCGGGAGATGGACCAGATGATGGGTGACACCTGGGGCCGCGCCCGGTATGTCAGCCGGCGCACCAGCGGCTTCTCCCCGAACGTCGACGTGTACTACTGCGGCGACCCGCAGCGCGCCGTGGTCAAGGTCGACCTGGCCGGGATCGAGCTGAGCGAGGTCGGGATCGAGGTCAGCGGCCGCCACCTTGCGATCGTCGGCGAGCGGCCGGTGCAGGAGACCGAGGGGCGCGTGTACCAGCAGGTGGAGATCCCCTCCGGCCCGTTCCGCCGCATCGTCGAGCTCCAGGTCGAGGTCGACGCCGAGCGCGCCAGCGCGACCTACGAGGACGGCGTGCTGCGGATCGAGCTGCCGCTGCGCGACCCCGCCGAGACGACCCGCACGGTGCCGATAGGACGGAAGTGATGGAGGGGGCGCCGGTCCTCGAAGTGGTCGATTCGCCGCTGGACGCCGAGGACGCGATCCGGGCCGACCAGCCGCTGCCGGACGCGCTGCCGGTGCTGCCGATGCGCGACGCGGTCACCTTCCCCGACACCCTGACCCCGCTCGCGGTCGGGCAGGAGCGCTCGATCAAGCTCGTCAACGACGTGCTCGGCGCCAACCGGATGCTTGCGATGGTCGCCTCGCGCGACCCCGAGGACGAGGAGCCGGGGCCCGACGGCCTCTACGAGGTCGGCGTCGTCGGCTTCGTCGCGCGCATGATCAAGATCCCCGACGGATCGCTGCGGATCCTGGTCCAGGGGACGCAGCGGGTCCGGCTCGGCCCCTACGTCGCCGAGGAGCCCTACCTGGTGGCGCGGATCGCCGAGCTGCCGGACAAGGTCGAGCCCAGCCCCGAGCTGGAGGCGCTCAGCCGCAACGTCCAGCGCACCTTCTCGGAGATCGTCGAGCAGATCCCCTACTTGCCGGAGGAGCTCCAGATGGCGGTCGCCAACATCGACGACCCGTCGGCGCTCGGCCACCTGATCGCCGGCGCCCTGCGGATCGGCACCGAGGAGAAGCAGAAACTGCTGGAGGAGGTCGACGTCGCCAAGCGGCTGCGCCACCTCTCGCGGATCCTCGCCCGCGAGCTCGAGGTGGTCCAGCTCGGCACCCAGATCCAGTCCCAGGTCCAGTCGGAGATCGACAAGGGCCAGCGCGAGTTCTTCCTGCGCCAGCAGCTGAAAGCGATCCAGGACGAGCTGGGGGAGGGGGACGAGCAGCAGGCCGAGGCCAACGAGCTGCGCGAGCGGATCGAGGCGGCGGAGCTGCCCGAGCACGCCCGCAAAGCCGCCGACCGCGAGCTCTCGCGGCTGGAGAAACTGCCGCCGGCCGCGGCCGAGCACGGGGTCATCCGCACCTACCTGGAGTGGCTGGTCGAGCTGCCCTGGTCGAAGGAGACCGAGGACAACCTCGACATCGCCCACGCTCGCAAGGTGCTGGACGCCGACCACTACGACCTGGAGAAGGTCAAGGACCGGATCCTCGAGTACCTGGCGGTGCGCAAGCTGAACCCCGACTCGCCGGGGCCGATCCTCTGCTTCGTCGGCCCGCCCGGGGTCGGCAAGACCAGCCTCGGCCGCTCGATCGCGAAGGCGCTGGGGCGGGAGTTCGAGCGGATCTCGGTCGGCGGCGTCCGCGACGAGGCGGAGATCCGCGGCCACCGCCGCACCTACATCGGCGCCCTGCCGGGGACGATCATCCGCGCCCTGCGCGACGCCGGCTCCCGCAACCCGGTCTTCATGATCGACGAGATCGACAAGATGGGCTCCGACTTCCGCGGCGATCCGGCCTCGGCGATGCTGGAGGTGCTCGACCCGGCCCAGAACGACACCTTCCGCGACCACTACATCGACCTCGAGTTCGACCTCTCCGACGTCGTCTTCATCGCCACCGCGAACATCCTCGACACCGTCCCCGGGCCGCTGCTGGACCGGATGGAGACGATCGAGCTGTCCGGCTACACCGTGGAAGAGAAGCGCCACATCGCCCGCCGCTACCTGGTCCCCCGCCAGATCGAGGCCAACGGCCTGAAGCCCTCTCGGATCGAGTTCTCCGACGCGGCGCTGACCGCCGTGATCGAGGAGTACACGCGCGAGGCCGGCGTCCGCAACCTGGAGCGCCAGATCGGCACCGTCTGCCGGAAAATCGCCCGCGAGGTCGCCGAGGGCAGGGTCGAGGGCAAGGTCAAGGTCTCCGGCAAGCGGGCGCGCGAGCTGCTCGGCCGCCGCCGCGTCTTCGCCGAGACCCGCCGTCGCACCAAGGACCCCGGCGTCGCCACCGGCCTCGCCTGGACGCCGACCGGCGGCGACGTGCTCTTCATCGAGGCGACGGCGATGCCCGGCGCCGGCAAGCTGACGATCACCGGCCAGCTCGGCGACGTGATGAAGGAGTCCGCGCAGGCGGCGCTCTCCTGGGTTCGCGGCCACTGGGGCGAGCTCGCCCCCGAGCTGGGCGAGGACTGGTTCGCCGAGCACGACATCCACATCCACGTCCCCGCCGGGGCGGTGCCGAAGGACGGCCCCTCGGCCGGGGTGGCGATGACCGTCGCCCTCGCCTCCCTGATCAGCGGCCGGCCCGTTCGCAACGATGTGGCGATGACCGGAGAGGTCACCCTGACGGGGCAGGTGCTGCCGATCGGCGGCCTCAAGGAGAAGTCCCTGGCGGCGCAGCGGGCCGGGATCAAGCGCGTGATCGTGCCGGAGCGAAATGAGGGCGACGTGGCCGAGATCCCCGAGCGCGAGCTCGGCGAGCTCGAGTTCGCCTTCGTCGAGGAAGTCTCCAAGGCGATCGACGCGGCACTCTCCTAGCCGATGGAGGCGGCGACCCTCGCCAGGAGCGGCCCCGCGTCATACGCGCAATCGGTGCGCGAGGCGGCCCGGGCGCGCTCGCGCGCCTTTTGGATCGTCGCCGGGCTGACCGCGCTGGCGGCGGCCCTGCGCTTCGCCACCCTTGGCGCGCAGAGCTACCACCACGACGAGATCGTCACCGCCAGCCGCATCCTGCGCGACGGCTTCGGCCACGCGATGAACGCGGTCGGCTTCAGCGAGTCGGCGCCGCCGCTGTACTACGCGCTGGCCTGGGCCTGGACCCAGGTGACCGGGACCGGCGAGTTCGGCCTGCGCTCGCTCTCGGCGGTGGCCGGCGTCGCCACCGTGCCGGTCGCCTACCTCCTCGGGCTGGAGCTGCGCGGCCGCCGCGCCGGGCTGATGTCGGCGGCGCTGGTGGCGGTCAACCCGATGCTGCTCTGGTACTCCCAGGAGGCCAGGGCCTACGCGCTCTTCGCCCTGCTCTGCGCCGTCTCCCTGCTTTACTGCGCGCGCGCCCTGCGCGGCGGGCGCCGGCGCGACTTCACAGCCTGGGGTGTCGCCTCCGCCCTCGCCCTCGCCACCCACTACTTCGCCGTCTTCCCGATCGCCGTGGAGCTGGTCTGGCTGGCCCGGCGCCGGGGACGCGCCAGCCTCCCCGGGCTGGGGATCCTCGGCGCCTCCGCGCTGGCGCTGGTTCCGCTGGCGATCCACCAGATGTCGATCGGCCACGCCGAGTGGATCTCCAACTTCAGCCTCGGCCACCGGCTCTGGGAAACCGGGGCGACCTTCGTCACCGGGGAGACCGGCGACATCATCGCCCGCCAGGAGCACCCGGCCCTGGCCCTGGTGCCGCTCGCCCTGGCGTTGGCCGCGCTGGCACTGCTCGCCACCCGCGCCGACCGCCACGAGCGCCGCGCCGCCGCCCTCCCGCTCAGCGTCGCCGTCGGGGCGATCGGCGTGCCGCTGGCGCTGGCCCTCGCCGCGCCGAGCAAGGACTACGTCCTCGCCCGCAACCTGATCCCGGCCCTGGTCCCGCTGCTGGTCGCGGTGGGGATCGCGGTGACGCTGCCGGGGGCGCGGCGCCTCGGGACCGCGGTCGGCGCCGCCCTGCTCGCCTACTCGCTCGGCTTCAGCGTCTGGGCGAGCGTCTCGCCGGACCTCCAACGGCCCGACTGGGGCGCCGTCGCCGCCGAGCTCGGCGAACCGACGGCGCCGCGGGCGACGGTGACCTGGACCCTCGGCGAGGCCTCGCTGCGCTACTACCTCTCCAGCGGCGCGATCCAGGCCAGCTCGGCCGACGGCTATGACTGGCTCGTGCACGAAGTCGACTTCGTCTCCGACGGCAAGGCGCCGCCCCCGTCCCGCCGCCTGCTCGGGCCCGGGTTCCGCGAAACGGCGTCCCAGGACGCCGGCCGCCTCCACATCAGGCGCTTCCGCATGCCCGGCCCGGGCCTGGCGCCGCTGCGGCTGCGCCAGGTGCGCACCGCCGACCTGCATTTCCGCAGCAACGGGGTCCTGCTCGACGGGATTGGACCCGGATGACGCTTCGGGGTTATCCTGGGTGCGCCACGGAATCCAGCGAGGAGATGGTATGACCAAGACCAAGGCGGCCCGCGCCAGCGACATCTACGAGACCGCCCGCGAAAACCCCTACGTGCAGCGCCTGATCGAGGACGACGAGCTGCGCGACAGCCTCCGCGACGCCTTCGAGGCGGCCCGCGGCGCCTACGGCCGCGCGACCGGCAACGGCAAGGGCGCGGTCAAGGCGGTGACCACCGACAAGAAGGTCCAGAAGGACCTGCGGGAGGCCGCCGAGAACCTCCGCGACGCCTCCGAGAGGCTGCGCAAGCCGGCCAAGCGCAAGAGCCGGCTCGGCCGCCTGATCCTGTTCGGGCTGATCGCCGCGGGGATCGCGCTCGTCCTCAGCGAGGACGCCCGCAAGACCGTGCTCGACACCCTCTTCGGAGCCGAAGAGGAGTTCGAGTACACCAGCACGACGAGCATCAACGGCTCATAGGCCCGCGCACGGCGGCGATGTCCTGCCGCCAGGCGCTCTCCTAGACTGCGTTCATGGAGGCTGCGACCAAAGAGCGGGAGCTGAGCGGTGAGAAGGCGCAGCGCATCGTCGACGCGATGCGCGACAGCGTCGCCCGCCGCGGCGCCGCCGGCTCGACCTTCGAGCACGTCGCCCGCGAGGCCGGGGTCAGCCGCGGCCTCCTGCACTACTACTTCGGGACCAAGGAGCGGCTGCTGGTCGAGGTCGTCCGCCGCGACGCCGAGCTGCGCGTCGCCCGGCTCGACGAGATGCTCGCCAAGGCGAAGACCGTCGACGACGTCCTCGACGTCCTCCTCGCCAGCCTCACCGACATGATCGAGAACGAACCGGGCTTCTTCCTGCTGCTGTACGAGCTGTTCAGCGCCGGCCGCCGCAACCCCGACATCCAGCGCGAGGTCGGCCAGCTCTTCGAGCGCACCCGCTCCCACGTGGCCGAGGTGCTGCGGGCGAAGGAGCGCGAGGGCGTCCTCGACCTGCGCCACGACGCCGACGCGGTCGTCTCCTACCTGTTCGCGGTCGGCGACGGCTTCGCCCTCCAGGCCCTCTCCGACCCCGAGCGCGACAACGCCGCCGCCCTCGCCGCCGGCGCCGCCTCGGCCCGCTTCCTCCTCGTAGCCGAGTAACGCCCTCCAAAATCACGACGACCCGCCTGGGAGCTGGTCGTGCGCATGACGCGACTCACGCCTCAGACTTTCGATCCATCGGACGGAAGATCCAACGTGCTGGTCGTCCCTATCCACCTACCAATTGCGCTCGTCTGGATCCGCGAACCAGACCGAGTCGAATGGCAGCACCGTGGCGAGCTTGTCGAAATGCTCATCGTGATGAAGAACGCCAAACGCACTGTCGGCGGCTGATGCGGCGATGAGTAGATCCGACCCCTTGACTCTGTGATTGCCAGGAGATCCGGTATGGGCAAGCGCAACCATCGCCTGAACGGCTGCACGGCAAACCGAAGCCGTGACGGGGACGGGTCGCAGTTCTTCGAGGGTTTCCCGCTCTTCCTCTAGCTTGATGGCGTCGACGGCCCCGAAAAGAATCTCGATCAGCATCACCGGCGAGCACCGAATCTGTCCCTGTGCTACCGCAGATAGGAAGGCCTGCTGTGCAGTCCTAGGTGCACGTGGAAGCTTGATCCAGGTACTCGAATCTACGATCAGCGTGCGGCCATCGTATGGCTCTTCTGAAGCCACGACGAACGGGCGCTAGTCGCCCCAGGCCTGTTCGATCTGCTCCTCTATATCGGGAGGGAAGCGGTCGCGAAGAACATGTGCGGCGAATCGGGAGAGATCGGATGGGGCGCCCTCTGGCGACGATTGTTCGGGCGTCTGTGCCGACCCTCTGACCATCGGAGCCCTACCAACATTGGGTTCAACCGCCGTCCCTAGCCGGAGGACTGCCCTGGAGCCATGATGCGGCATGGTCAATAGGCGCATCTGCTCGACCTCCTTGGGAGCCAGGAACTCCGCCCAGGCCTGAAGAGCCTCGGGGCGCGAGGACCGTTTGAACCTTGAGCGAACGGAAACTTCATTCGGAGTGGATAGCTGCCTAAGCGCCATCGTCAGGGTCCTCATCTTCCTCGAAATCGCGGACCTCGCCTATGTCTTCCTCATAGGCTTGGATGTTCTGCGCGAGTAGATCGGCGAGAGACTTTGCGTGCTCCCAGGACATGACGACGCGCACGGGGAAATCGCCGGGAGGGCCAGGCTCATCTGCGTAGCCAAAGTCCATCGCTAGATCGAACAGGGTCGCATTCATGCGGACCCAGTTGGCGTAGACCAGCTCGGTGTCGGGCGGTAGCTCCGCGATAGGGATAGCTATACCCGATCCGCCCGACGGCCGGGACGACAGCGGCTCCCGTGCATCGGCGAGACCATGTCCCGCCTGAAACGGGCCCAGACCAATGGCTGGAAATCGCTCACAGAGAAGGGATAGGCGTGACGCGACTCACAGACCGATGGCCGTCGGTGCGAAAGGCTGGCTAACCAGCCAATGCGCGATGCGATGAACCGACTCGCGGGTGTGCTCGGCCGGCGGCGACGCTGGGTCGTGGCGGGCTGGATCGCGGTCGTCCTCTGCGCCCTGCCCTTCGCCTCGCGCCAAACCGAACACCTGACCGGCGGCGGCTTCGACGTTCCCGGCAGCCAGTCCAAGGCGGTCAACGACGCGATGCAGCGGGACTTCGGCTCGCGGGCGGACGGGATCTCGGTGCTGCTGAAGGCGGCGCCGGGCGCGGGGCCGGCGGCGGGGGGCGTCGCGGTCGCCCGGGTGCGGCGCGAGGTCGCGAGGCTCGAAGGGGTGAGGCTGACGCCGGCCGTCGCCGCCCAGGCGCGGCAGCGGCTGCGGAGCGCCGGCGTGGCGCTCCTGCCGCTGCGCAGCGATCGCTCCTCAGACGAGCTGATCGACTCGGCGGCGACCCTGCGCGAAGACCTCGATCCCGGCACCGCGAGGGCCGGAGTCACCCCCTACCTGGTCGGCCAGCCGACGATCTGGGCGGGGATGCAGGAAATCTCCAAGCAGGACCTGGCGCGGGCGGAGGCGAGCGGCTTCCCGATCGTCGCCCTGATCCTGCTGGTCGTCTTCGGCTCGCTCGCCGCCGCGGTGCTGCCGCTGGCGCTCGGCTTCGTCAGCGTCCTTCTCACCGGCGCCCTCATCTACTTCATCTCGCTGGAGATGACGACCTCGGTCTTCGTCACCAACATGGCCTCGATGATCGGCATCGGGGTGGCGATCGACTACTCGCTGTTCATCCTCGCCCGCTACCGCGAGGAGCGCGAGGCGGGGCGCGGCCGCCGCGAGGCGCGGGCCGAGGCGCTCTCCACCTCGGGGCTGGCGGTGACCTTCTCCGGGCTCGCGGTGATCATCTCCCTCGCCGGGCTCTGGATGGTGGACAACCAGGCCCTGCGCTCGATGGCGCTGGGGGCGATGACCGTGGTCGCGGTCTCGATCCTGACCGCGACGACGCTGCTGCCGGCGCTGATCGCGACGCTGGGCGACCGGGTCCTTCCGGGCGGTCTGGTGGCCAGGGCGCTGCGCTTCGCCCAGCGCCCGTTCCGGCGGGGTCCGCGGCCGGTCAGGGCCGGGCCGGGGTTCTGGGAACGCTGGACCGCGCGCGTCATGGCCCGCCCCTGGACGGCGATCGCGGCCTCCTCGGCGGTCCTGCTCACCCTCGCGATCCCGGTCCTCTCGCTGCGGACCGGCACCGAGGCGCTCGAACAGTTCCCCAAGGGCAGCGACGTGCGGGTCGGCAACGAGCTGGCGTCGAGGCAGCTCGGCGGCGGCACCGACCCGGTGCAGGTCCTGGCCACCTTCCACGGCCCGCCGAGCCGGGCCGACCGGGCCGCGGTCGCCGCCTTCGTGCGCCGCCTCCAGCGCACCCCCGGCATCAGCGCCATCGCGCCCCCCGCCTTCGCCGGCGACAGCGCCCTGGTCCAGGCGACCCCGAGCGCGCCCAGCGAGTCCGACGCGGCGACGGCGCTGGTCGACCGCCTGCGCGCGACCGTCGTCCCCACCACCGCGCTCGGCACCGCCGCCACCGTCGACGTCGGCGGCGAAACCGCGCGCAGCCACGACGTCCGCCGTCAGATCAGCGGCTCGATGTGGAAGATCGTCCTCTTCGTCCTCGCCCTCAGCTTCGTCGTCCTGATGGTGATGCTGCGCTCGCTGCTGCTGCCGCTGAAGGCGGTGCTGATGAACCTGCTCTCGATCGGCGCCGCCTTCGGCGTCCTCGTCGCGATCTTCCAGTGGGGCTGGTTCGACGGCCTGCTCGGCTTCGAAAGCCAGGGCGCGCTGGACACGATCAACGTGCCGCTGATCTTCGCCGTCGTCTTCGGCCTCTCGATGGACTACGAGGTCTTCCTGATGTCGCGGATCCGCGAGCGCTACATGCGCCACGGCGACAACCAGCGCGCCGTCGCCGAGGGCCTCTCCTCCAGCGCCCGCACGATCTCCTCGGCGGCGCTGATCATGACCTCGGTCTTCGCCGTCTTCGTCCTCACCGGGGTGCCGTCGATCAAGGAGCTGGGCCTGGGCTGCGCGGTGGCGATCGCCCTCGACGCGACCCTGGTGCGGCTGATCCTGGTCCCGGCGGCGATGAAGCTGATGGGCCGCTGGAACTGGTGGATGCCCTCCTGGCTGGACCGGGCGCTGCCCGACCTCAGCTTCGAGACCAACAAGCCCAAGCCTGCTGAGGCCTAGCCCATCCCGGTAGGGGTTCCGCTTAACTTTTTCGTGGATCGGCTGGGGCCGTCCGGGGTGCGCCGCGCCGAAAAAGTACAAGACGCTCCACCCCTACCGAGATGGGCTTAGGATTCCGGCGTGGATCAGGGTTCGGTGGAGATTGCGTTTGCGGGGGCTGCGCGGCAGGCTGAGATGGTTCGGGCGGGGGAGGTCTCGCCCACCGAGCTGGTGCGGCTGTATCTGGAGCGGATCGAGCGGCTCGACCCGAGGCTGAACTCGTTCCGCGTCGTCCTCGCCGAGCGGGCGCTGCTGGAGGCCGAGCAGGCGGAGGGGCGGCTTAAGGGGGGCGAGGAGCGGCCGCTGCTGGGCGTGCCGATCGCGCTCAAGGACGAAGTCGACCTGGCCGGCGAGTTGACCACGCGCGGCACCGACGCCTACACCGAGCCGGCCAAGGCGGACTCGGAGATGGTGCGGCGGCTGCGCGAGGCGGGCGCGATCGTCCTCGGCAAGACGCTTCTGCCCGAGCTGGCGATCTGCGGCTTCACCGAGTCGGCCAGCTTTGGGGTGACCCACAACCCGTGGAACCTCCAGCGCACCACCGGCGGTTCCAGCGGGGGCTCAGCGGCCGCCGTCGCCGCCGGCCTCGTCCCGATCGCCTCGGCCTCCGACGGAGCCGGCTCGATCCGCATCCCGGCCGCCTCCTGCGGGCTCTTCGGCCTCAAACCGCAGCGAGGGCGGATCTCGCTCGCGCCCCGCCTGGAGCACTGGCTCGGCCTCTCGGCCAACGGCTGCGTCAGCCGCACCGTCCTCGACACGGCGCTCTGGCTCGACGTCACCGCCGGCGGCTCGCGGGAGCCGGGCGCGCCCCCGCCTCCGCAGCGGCCCTTCGTCGAGGCGGCCGCCACGCCGCCCGGCAAGCTCCGGGTCGCCTGCTCGACCGCGGCGCCGCGGGCGCTGGTCCCGCCGACCGTCTCCGACGTCGCCAGGGGCGCGGTCGACTCGATGGGGGAGACGCTGCGCTCGCTCGGGCACGAGGTGCGGACCCGCGACCCTGCCTGGGGCCCGATCGGCAACAACATGTCGCCGCGCTACCTGGGCGGGATCGCCGAGGACGTCGCCGAGGTGCCCCACCCGGAGCGGCTCGAACGCCGGACGCGCGGGTTCGGTCGCCTCGGCAGCCTGATCCCGAAGAAGGCGATCGAGGCGGCCCGCCGCGCCGAGCGCGCCGACGCCGCCCGCGTCGGCGCGATCTTCGACGACTTCGACGTCCTGATGACGCCGGTGATGGGCGGCACCGCGCTGCCGGTCCGCCGCTGGGAGGGAAGGGGCGCCCTGTGGACCGTGCTCGGGCTGAGCCGCTTCTACCCCTACTGCATCCCCTGGAACCACCTCGGCAACCCGGCGATGGCGGTGCCGGCCGGCTTCGCCGCCGACGGCATGCCGCTCTCGGTCCAGATCGTCGGCCGCCCCGGCGACGAGGCGACCCTGCTCTCGCTCGCCGCCCAGATCGAGGCCGAGCGCCCCTGGGCCGACAAACGCCCGCCGGTCTCCTAGCCGCCTACGCGAAGACCTTGCGCATCCGGACCAGCTCGCGGAGCTTGCCGCGCGGGCGGATGCGGCGCTGGAGCAGCATCTTCAGCTGGTTGGCGTCGGGCTTGCCGGAGGCGACCCAGTCCGCCCAGCTGGTCTCGATCACGATCGTGGGGTCGGGGGCGTCGCCCGGTTCGGCCCTGGTCGAGCCGTTGTCGATGATCAGGTGCCAGGGGTCGGCGTCGCTGAAGTGCCACTGGTAGACCAGCGGCGAGCCGTTGGCGGCGGCAGGGTCGGCGACGCGCTCGATCACGTCGAAGTAGAGGCGCTGAAGCTCGGGGGAGGATTCGGGGTTGGCGCCGGGGGGGCCGAGGATGCCGCCCATCATCAGCTTCACCTGGCGCTTCGCGACCTCGTCCTCGGACATCTCGGGATCGAAGGGGAAGACGCCGGGGGGCATCTCCTCGGTCGGGTAGCCGATCGTCCGCCAGCGCTGGCGGATCAGCTTCAGGCCGAAGGCGAAGATGTCCTCCAGGGTGAAGCCGTAGCACTCGGTGTATTCGCGGTTCATCTCCGGCGGCGAGAAGACGGCGGGCCCGTAGGGCAGCGTTTCGCGCAGCAGCTCGACCACCGCCGCTTTGCACTCCTCCGACTCGGCCAGCAGTTCGGCGAGCACCTTGACGCCGAAGCCGATGTGGCGCTGCTCGTCGCGGGAGACGTTGGACATGCCGGAGCTGAAGCCCGGCATCGTCTCCTCGGAGGCGAAGAAGTCCTCGATGAAGTGCTGGCCGGGCTGGGCGAGGCTGCCCTCGACGATCAGGTGGTAGAGCGCGATCGCCTGCGCGTACTTCGGCAGCGAGCGGTCCTTGCGCAGTTCCTCGGCCATCAGGTCGAGCCGGTCGAAGATGCCGCGGTAGCCCCAGTTGAGCTGCGGCAGGGTCGAGGCGAGGGTCGACTGGATGGAATCACCGCCGACGCCGATCACCTCCTTGAAGAAGCGGTGGAAGAAGACCGAGTGACGGACCTCGTCGACCTGCTGGGTGGCGAGGAAGTAGGACTGCTCCTCGGTCGGGGCGGCGGTGATGTAGGGGGCGAGGGTGTCGGCGACCCGGTCCTCGCCGTAGAAGAACATCGAGTAGATCCACATCGCCGAGCGCCGCTGGATGTCGCTGAGGGACTCCCATCCCCGGCGGTCCTCCGAGAAGTCGATCTCGTACGCGCTCCAGTTGCCCCCCTCCCAGCGACGGTAGAGATCCTCGTAGGTGACGTTGTCCATCAGGCTCTGGGACGCGACGCTCATCTCTTCTCCTTTTGGTGTTGCATTCCCGCTGGCATGAGCCTAGCGCGATTACTGGCTGGCTGGCCAGTCGCGCCTGTGAGTTGGCTCACACAGGTTCGGGGGCGTCGATCTCGCGCTTGAGGATCTTGCCGGTCGGGCCCTTGGGGAGCTCGTCGACGAACCAGACGACCCGGGGGTACTTGTAGGCGGCGATCCGCTCCTTGACGTAGGCGCTGACCTCCTCCGGGCTCAGTTCCTCGCCCTCGTGCGGGACCACCGCGGCGCCGATCTCCTCGCCCCACTCGTCGTGGGGGACGCCGACCACGGCCGCTTCGCGGATCTTCGGGTGCTCGTAGAGGACCTCCTCGACCTCGCGCGGGTAGACGTTGTAGCCGCCGCGGATGATCAGGTCCTTCTTGCGGTCGACGATGTAGAAGTAGCCGTCCTCGTCGACCCGGGCCATGTCGCCGCTGTGGAACCAGCCGCCGCGCATCGCCTCCGCGGTCGCGTCGGGGCGCCGCCAGTAGCCCTTCATGATGTTGTGGCCGCGGATCACGATCTCCCCGACCTCCCCCTGAGCGACCGGGTTGTCGTCCTCGTCGACGACCCGCATCTCCACCCCCTCCAGCGGGGTGCCGATCGAGCCCGGCTTGCGCTCCCGGTCGGGATGGTTGGAGCAGGCCACGGGCGAGGTCTCAGAGAGGCCGTAGCCCTCCATCACCTTGCACCCGAACGCCTGCTCGAACCCGCGCAGCACCTCGACCGGCATCGAGGCGCCGCCGGTGATGCAGATGCGCATCGCCGAGGTGTCGAACCGCTCGCGCTCGGGGTGGTGCAGCAGCGCCCCGTACATCGTCGGCACGCCGTAGAAGTGCGTCACCCCGTTGCGCTCCATCGCCGCCAGCGCCTCGCCGGGGTCGAATTTGGGCAGCAAGGTGAGGCAGGCGCCGACCATCAGCGAGGCGTTCATGCTCACCGTCTGGCCGAAGGAGTGAAACAGGGGCAGGGAGCCGAGGACGACGTCGCCGGCGGCGATCTCCGAGGTGGTGCGGCTGGAGACGTCGGCGTTGCGGTACAGGTTCAGGTGGGTCAGCTCCGCCCCCTTCGGTTTGCCGGTCGTGCCCGAGGTGTAGAGGATCACCGCCGTGTCGTCCTCGGCGGTATCGGCCAGGCCGGGGGTGGGCTCGACGCCGTCGAGCCTCGCCGCGAGCGCCGCCGGCTCGACCTCGATCAGGTCCGAGCCAGCGGCCACGGCGCCCGCCCCCGCCTCCTCGGCGAAGCCATGCCAGGCCAGCAGCAGCTTCGCCCCGGAGTCCTCCAGGTAGAAGGCGATCTCGCGCTGCTTCAGCAACACGTTCATCGGCACCACCACGCCCCCGGCCCGCAGCACGCCGTAGTAGACGACGGGGAACTCGGGGACGTTGGGCAGCATCACCCCGACCCGGTCCCCCGCCGCCATGCCCCGCTCGCGCAGCAGCGTCGCCAGGCGGGCGCTGCGGTCTTCGAGCTCGGCGTAGCTCAGCTCGACCTCGTCCAGCCGCACGGCCGGGTTGTCCGGCAGCCTGGCGGCCGTCTCGGTGAGGAGCGATGCGAGGTTCAGGCCCATCGGCGTCGCTAGGGCTTCAGCGTGTGGTGGACCGGGAACTCCTTCACGTCGGGCGGGTTCTGTGGGGCGCGGTCGCCCAGCTCCTGAATCGCCGGTCCCAGCCTGCCGGCGAGGAAGGCGTCGAAGTGCCCGCGGGACTCCCAGAAGTCGATGACCCCCCAGCCGCCGTCGATCGGCCCGGCGGCGTGGAAGATCAGCCCGTCGGGTGGGTTGGCGTCGACGTCGATGTGCGAGTGCACCGCTTCGTACTGCTCCCGCGTGCCGTCGTCGAACTTGAGTCTCAGCCCTACAGCCATCCTCAGCTCCTCTCGTAGAACAGTGGCGCGAGCATAGCCAGCCCTCGGACCGCCGGGCAAGGGTGGTTGCGGCGGGGCTCGGGCGCGGCGCCCTCCGATAGGCTCGCGGGGATGGAGGATCTGGGCGAGCCGAGCTCCTACATGACCCTGAAGAAGGGCGTCGCGGTGTACTCCAGCGACAGCAAGGAGCTGGGCAGGGTCGAGTACGTCCTCGCCGACCCAGACCTCGACGTCTTCGACGGGATCGTGATCGACACCAGCGTCCTCCCGGGCGGCCGCCGCTTCGTCGACGCCCCCGAAGTCGCCGCCTGTTACGAGCGCGGCGTCGTCCTCAAGGTCGACGCCGCCGCGGCGGAGAGGCTGCCCGAGCCGAGCGCCAACCCGGGCGAGCTGGAGGTCGGGGCCGACGACATGGTCCCTGACGGCAAGCACGAAAAGCTCCGCCGCGCCTGGGACCTGATCTCCGGCAAGGACTGACCGGTCAGGCAAGTTCTCGCGGAGGTGAGTAGGATGGCCGTCGTGTTCGGGAGAGTGGTGGCGATAGGGGCGGTCTGCGGGGTGGCTGGGCTCGCCGGTTGTGGCGGTGGCGACAGTTCCAGCACCAACTCGCACACCGAAACCACCGCGTCGACGAGCGTTCCAAAGTCGACTGGGGCGAACGCGCTGTCCAAGCGCACGAAGCCCAAGGTGATCCCGCCGAAAGGCCCCGCGCCGAAAACGCTGGTGAAGAAGGAACTGATTGAAGGAACTGGGCCGGCCGCGAAGTCGGGCGACAAGGTCACGGTCCAGTATGTGGGCGCGGGCTATAAATCCGGCACCGAATTTGCCTCGTCCTGGGGTCCCGGCAAACCACTCACCTTCACCCTTGGGGCAGGCGAAGTCATCCGTGGCTGGGATGCCGGGTTGGTGGGGATGCGGGTCGGCGGCAGGAGGGAGCTGATCACCCCGCCGAGTTATGCCTACGGCTCGAGCGGGACCGAAATTATTGCGCCCGGCGCCACGCTGGTGTATGTAGTCGACCTACTTGCGGTCAAGTAGCCACGGCACCACCGAATACGGGCCGTCGAATAGGCGCGATCATCGTCGCGTGACCCGCGCGCCGATCGCCGAACGACTGACCGCCCAGGGCCTCTCGGGAGCGCCCCTGCGCGGTCCCGAGGAGGTGGCCGGCCGGCTGCTCGCGGTCCAGGGGCAGGACCCGCGCGGCGCCCGCCTCGCGATCCGCGCCCGCACGGCCGGGCTGAGCGCCGCCGACGTCGACCGAGCGCTGACCGAGGACCGCTCGCTGCTGATCACCTGGCTCAACCGGGGCACGCTGCACCTGGTTCGCAGCGAGGACTACCCGTGGCTGCACGCGCTGACCACGCCGCCGCTGCTCAGCTCCAGCGCGCGGCGGCTGCGGCAGGAGGGGGTGACGCCCGGCGCCGCCGAGCGCGGGGTGGAGACGATCGAGCGCTCGCTGGCGGCGGAGGGGCCGCTCACCCGCGCGCAGCTGAGGGAGAGGCTCGACTCCGACGGCGTGCGGACCGAGGGTCAGGCGCTCGTCCACCTGCTCTTCCTGGCGACCCTTCGCGGCGTCGCCGTCCGCGGCCCGATGATCGGCTCCGAACACGCCTACGCGCTGACCCGCGACTGGCTTGGACCGCAACGAACGGTCGACCGTGAGCTCGCGCTGGCCGAGCTCGCCCGTCGCTACCTCCTCGGCCACGGTCCCGCCGGCGACCGCGACCTCGCCCGCTGGGCCGGCCTGCCGCTTCGCGACGCCCGCGCCGGCCTCGCCGCGATCTCCTCCGAGCTGGCGCGGCGCGAGGACGGGCTGGTCGACCTCGCCGGGCGACCCCCGGCGGAGCCGCTGCCGCCGCCGCGCCTGCTCGGCGCCTTCGACCCGCTGCTGCTCGGCTGGACCTCCCGCGAGGAAGTCGTCGGCCCGCACAGGATGCTGGTGACGACGAACGGGATCTTCCGGCCCTTTGCGCTGGTCGGCGGCCGCGCCGTCGCGACCTGGAGGCTGGCGAAGGGCCGGGTCACGATCGAGTCACTGGAGAAGATCGCGAAGAAGACGTTCGCCGCCCTGGAGGCCGACGCCGCCGATGTGATGGATTTCATCGGCCGGCGATGAGTTTCGGTGTCATCGACGGTCTTTACGGGCATAGACGAGAGAGAGGCCGGATCCCCGGCCCTGAAAGGAGCGAGATGGGACAGCCAGTTGTGCACTTCGAGGTCGTCGGCAAGGACGGCGCCAAGTTGCAGGGGTACTACGCGGAGATGTTCGGGTGGAAGATGAACGCCGACAACCCGATGAGCTACGCGCTGGTCGAGGCGGAGGAGAGCTCGAACAGGGCGAGCATCCCCGGTGGCATCGGCCAGGGCCCCGAGGGCTACGAGGGCCACATCACCTTCTACGTCGAGGTGCCCGACGTCGAGGCCTCCCTGGCCAAGGCGGAGAGCCTCGGCGGCGCCAGGGTGATGGGGCCGGAGACGATCATGGAGAACATCGTCCTGGGGCAGTTCCAGGATCCCGAAGGCAACGTCGTAGGCCTGATCCAGGGCGCCTGATGTTGTGATCGGCCCCGGGGTGGGGCCGGGACGGGCGCCTACGGGTCCGTCGGCAGCGGTGGCGGCATGTCGGAGGGAGCGGGAGGCGCCGGCTGGCCCGGAAGGGCCTCTGCCTCCTGCTCCCAGACGTGGTTCAGGGAGACCTGGAGGTAGGCCCACATGCCGGGGGAGAGGAGGACGTAGAGGAGCAGCGCGATCCACCCGTTGACCGGCTCACGGCCGGCGACTTTCGCGCCCCCCTGCACGCGCTTGACGCCGCGCCAGTAGCTGACCAGCGCGGGGACGACGATCAGACCTCCCGGGAACAGGGCGAGGAGGGAGTTGGTCGGGTTCTGGCCGAGGTCGAAGCCCTTCGCCTCGCCGTAGGCCTTCAGCTCCTTGTTGATCCGGTACCACCAGACCAGGTGGTAGATGCCGAGGGTGACGATCGGCAGCAGGGCCACGGCCCAGGGGTTTCGCACCTTCACCTCGTGCTCGGTCCCGCGGATCTTCATCTCGTAGGCCACATCGCTCCGTTCGATAGACGGCAGGGGGACCGTACGAGCCTACTCGCCCGCCAGGAACGCGTCGAGGGGAGTCCCATCGCCCCCGATCAACAGCTTCCGCGCCGGGCCGTGCGCCGCGTCGAATGCGGCCATTCCCGGCAGTCCGTCGCGACGGCGGGAGCTCTTTACCTCGATCGCCGTGAGCTCTGTGCCGCGCTGGACCACGAAATCGACCTCCTTGCCGCGATCGCGCCAGTAGAGGATCTCCGCTCTGGGATCTCGGCTGGCGCAGAGATGCGCTCCGACGGCGGTCTCGACGAGTCGCCCCCAATGCCCAGGGTCTCCCCGACTCTCCTCGAAGGTACGGCCAGAGGTTGCCGTGACGAGCGCGGTGTCGAGTGCCAGCAGCTTTGGCGTGGAACGGCGCTGGCGGACCTTGTCCGGCGCGTACTTCTCGAGGCCAACGGCGAGCCCCGCGTCGCCGAGTAGGTCGAGATAGTGCGCGAGCGTGGTGGTATTGCCGGCGTCCTGAAGCTGACCGGTGAGCTTCTGGTAGGAAACGATTTGACCCGAGTAGTCGCACACCAGACGGAACAGACTGCGCAGTAGCGCTGGCTTGTCGACCCTGGTGAGAAGCAGGAGATCGCGGGAGATCGTGGTTTCGACGATCGAGTCGAGTATGTAGGCGACCCAGCGCTGCTCGTCGTGGACGAGTTCGGCGGCGCCCGGGTAGCCGCCGAAGTAGACGAACTGATCGAGGCTGAAGCCGAAAGCGTCGCGCATCTCCGCGTAGGACCAGTGCGGCGCCCGGATCAGCTCGAAACGCCCGGTCAGACTCTCGCTCAGGCCGTGCTGCACCAGGAGCGCGGCCGAGCCGAGCAGGACCACTCGCAGCGGCAGCTCAGAGCCCCGGTCCTGGTCCCAGAGGCGCTTGACCGTCTCTGCCCAGTTGGAGACCTTCTGGATCTCGTCGATTGCGAGGATCGCGCCGTCGGTTCGGTCGCTCGCCAGACGCCGTCCCTCTTCCCATTGCGCCTCCAGCCACGCCGCATCGCGCAGCGTCGGGTCGTCGGCGCTCCCATAATGATTCGGGACCGCGGCCGCGTCCAGCGCCTGTTGAACGACGGTGGTCTTGCCAACCTGCCGCGGCCCGCTGACGACCTGGATTCGCGATGGCGACTCTTCCAGCCGCGAGGCCAGCACGTCGAAGATCCCGCGCCTGTATGGCGTTGAATTGCTCACCATCTTGAGTGATTTTACTCAATCAATTGAGCAAAATGCAAAAAGCTGCTCAGCGGAGCTTCGGGCTGCGCCAGGGCTGCTCCAGGCGCGTGGCGAGATCCTCGCCGAGCCCCTCGATCGGGACCCTCACCTGCTCCAGGGAGTCGCGGTCGCGCAGGGTGACGGTGTCGTCCTCCATCGTCTGGTGGTCGACGGTGACCCCCCACGGGGTGCCGATCTCGTCCTGGCGGCGGTAGCGCTTGCCGATCGAGCCGCCCTCGTCGAACTCGGCCGGGATCCGCCGCCGCAGATCCTTGAAGATCTCACGCGCCTTCTCCGGCATGCCCTCCTTGGAGACCAGCGGCAGGACCGCGACCTTGACCGGGGCCAGGCGCGGGTGCAGGCGCAGGACGGTGCGCTGTCGGCCCTCGATCTCCTCGACGTCGTAGGAGTCGACGAGGAAGGCGAGTGCCGCCCGGTCGGCGCCGGCGGCGGGCTCGATCACGTGGGGCACGTAGCGCTCCTTGGTCTGCTGGTCGAAGTACTCCAGCTTCTCGCCGCTGAACTTGGCGTGCTGGGTGAGGTCGAAGTCGCCGCGGTCGGCGATTCCCTCCAGCTCCGACCAGCCGATCGGGAACAGGTACTCGATGTCGCTGGTCGCCGAGGAGTAGTGGGAGAGCTCCTCGGGGCCGTGGGCGCGGACGCGCAGATGGTCGGGACGCAGGCCGAGGTCGGTGTACCAGCGCTCGCGCTCGTCCATCCAGTGCTGGTGCCATTTCTTCGCCTCGGCTGGGGGGACGAAGAACTCCATCTCCATCTGCTCGAACTCGCGGGTGCGGAAGATGAAGTTGCCCGGCGTGATCTCGTTGCGGAAGGACTTGCCGATCTGGGCGATCCCGAAGGGCGGCTTCTTGCGGGCGAAGCCGAGCACGTTCTTGAAGTTGACGAAGATGCCCTGCGCCGTCTCCGGCCGCAGGTAGACCTCCGAGCCCTCGCCGGCGACCGGGCCGATGTGAGTCTCGAACATGAGGTTGAACTGGCGCGGCTCCGAGAGCTCGCCGCCGCACTCCGGGCAGCGCAGCTCGGCGTCCGGATCGCCCCCTTCGGCCTCCACCGCCTCGCGCAGATGGTCCTCGCGCCAGCGCCGCTTGCACTCGCCGAGGCACTGGACGAGCGGGTCGGTGAAGCCCTCCAGGTGCCCCGAGGCCTCCCACACGCGCGGGTGCTGGAGGATCGCCGAGTCGATCGCGACGATGTCGTCGCGCTCCTGAAGCATCGCCCGCCACCACTCGCCCTTGACGTTGTTCTTGAGCAGCACGCCGTAGTGGCCGTAGTCGTAGGTCGAGCCGAGGCCGCCGTAGATCTCCGAGGAGGGGAAGACGAAGCCGCGCCGTTTGCAGAGCGCGACGATCTCCTCCATCGAGGCCTCGGTCGAGGGCGTTCCCTGCTGTGCGCTGGCCATGGCGGAACCGTATCGGCTGCGATAATCGCCCGGCTCATGCCCATCTACGAGTACAAGTGCGAGAACGGCCACGTCTTCGACGTGATCCAGAGGATGGCCGACGAGCCGCTCACCGAGTGCCAGGAGTGCGGCGCCCCGGCGGAGCGCGTCCTGCACCCGGTCGCGGTCCATTTCAAGGGCTCGGGCTTCTACAACACCGACTACGGCAAGAAGAAGGGCGCCGGCAACGGCGCCAGCTCGGAGGGCTCCAAGGAGTCCAAGGGTTCCGGCACCGACTCGGGCTCCTCCCCCTCCAAGCCCGCCGACTCCAAGCCAAGCGACGCCAAGCCCAAGGCGGCGACCGCCGATTAGCCGACATCTGATGCCTTTATGACCCCATGGGGTCATAAAGGCATCAGATGATCGCGGTCAGCCGTTGAGGAACTTGTGGGCGGCCTGGCGACGGACCTGGTCGGGGACTTCGATGCTGCCGCCGGGGCCGACGCCGCAGCCGGCGTTGGGGGAGCCGCAGAGCACGTGGGCAGGGGCGCCGCCGCCGATTCCCGCCGCCAGGACGAGCTGGGGCATGGTGAAGAAGCCCATGTCGCTGACGAACGCCTTCGGCGCGTCCCAGCCGATGATCGGGCCCTTGACGAAGTTGTAGGGGATGCGGAGCGGATCGGTGAGGCGGCTCTTGACCCCGTTGATCACCGACTGCTGGGCCTTCTCGCGGTCGAGGTCGCTGTAGCCGAGCGTGAAGGCGCTCCTGCCGGGGCCCGGGCATTCGCTCGGCTCGCGGATGCGGGAGTAGGCGAGGGCCTTTTCGCCGTCGAGCGTGTTCCCGCCCTTGTGCAGGCGCAGCGTGACACCGCCTTGGCCGCCCCCCGCGCCTCCGGAGATGTCGGCGCAGAGCTTGTGCGGGACGTCGACTTCGACCCCGCCGACGGCGTCGATCAGTTCTTCGAAGCCGGTGAAGTCGACGATCGCCACGTGGTCGATCTGGATGCCGAGGAACTGCTCGATCGTCCTGATCTGAAGGGCGGCGCCGCCGAAGGCGAAGGCGGCGTTGATTTTCTGCGGTTCGTGGCCGGGGATTTCGGCGTAGCTGTCGCGGGGGATCGAGAGTTTGCGGAAGGCGCCGCCGCCGGCCCGGATCAGCATCAGGGTGTCGGCGCGGAACTGGCCTTCGGAGCAGCCGTCGTGCGGGGCGTCGCCGTGGGCCTGCTGGTCGAAGCACTTCTGGGAGGGGGCGGCGCCGGGCTCCTTGGTGTCGGGCGGGCGGGCGTCGGTGCCAAGGACAAGGATCGTCTGCGCGGTGGGCAGCAGGAACGGGTTGCCGTGCAGGGTCGACTTCGCTTCGCCGGAGAGCTTGAAGGACTGGAGCTGGGCGGAGACGGCGAAGGCGAGGAAGCTGAGCAGGATCCACCCGAGCGCCGCCAGGGCGACCCATTTGAGGACGCGCCTGACGCGGGTCCGCGGCGTGCGGGGGCCCCGCGGCGGCTTCGGCTCCCCGCCCCCGTCCGAGCTGCGTCGCGGCCGGCGGGACGGCAGCTTCGCCCGCTCCCGCAGCGCGGAGAGATCCGCCGAGCGCAGCCGGGAGAGGAGGCCCCTGCGGGAGCGGTAGACGTTGTATTCGGGCGGCTCCGCTCGCCGCTGCTCATCACCGTCGGGCATAAAGGGCTAGAAATCATGGCGATGCACTCGGTCGCCCGCCTTCCAGCCCCCGCTCGCCCGTGAGCGAGAGCGAGACGATCGGGGTCGATCTGGGCGGGACGAAGATGCTCGTCGGCGCCCTGCGCGGCACCGAGGTGCTCTGGGAGAGCCGCGAGGCCTCGACCGGGCAGAGCGAGGAGGCGCTGGTCGAGCTGCTCGTGCGAGAGGTGGCCGAGGCCCACACCGCTCGCCCCGACGCGACCGCGATCGGGCTCGGCATCCCGGCGACCATCGACCACGCGAACGGGGTCGCCGTCTCGGCGGTCAACCTGCCGCTCTCGGACCTTCCGATCCGCGACCTGGTCTCCGAGCGGCTCGGCCTGCCGGTCTTCGTCGACAACGACGCCAACGTCGCGGCGCTGGCCGAGCACCTCTACGGCGCCGCCCGCGGCGCCGAGAACGCGGTGATGCTGACGGTCGGCACGGGGATCGGCGGCGGGCTGATCCTCGGCGGCGAGGTCTACCGCGGCGCCAGCGGCGCCGGCGCCGAGCTGGGCCACACGGTGATCGACATCGACGGCCCGCGCTGCCAGGGGAACTGCCCCGGCCGCGGCTGCGTGGAGACGATGGCCTCGGGGACGGCGATCGGCCGCGAGGGCCGCGCCGCGGCCGAAGAAGACCCCGACTCGGTGCTGGCGACGATGCTCGCCGAGGGCCACGAGATCGACGGCAGGGCGGTGACCGAGGCGGCGCTGGGCGGCGACCCGACCGCGGTCGCGGTCTTCGACCTGATCGGGACCAGGCTCGGCGTCGCCCTCGTCACCTTCGCCAACATCTTCGAGCCCGAGGTGATCCTGATCGGCGGCGGGGCGATGGCCGCCGGCGACCTGCTGCTGGACCCGGCCCGCCGCACGCTGCGCGAGCGGGCACTGCGGCCGATGAACGAGACCCGCGTGGTCGCGGCGGAGCTGGGCCCCGACGCGGGGATGATCGGCGCCGCGGCGATGGCGCGGATCGAGTTGGAGGGGGGGGCGGGCTGATGCCGGGACGGCTGGTGGTCTGCCCGACGCCGATCGGCAACCTCGACGACGTCACCCCGCGGGTCCGCGAGGCGCTGGTCAGCGCCGACTACGTCGCCTGCGAGGACACGCGCCGCACCGGCTCGCTGCTCGACAAGCTCGGGATCCGCCCGGCCCCCCGGCTCGTCTCCAACCACGAGGGCAACGAAACCGCGCGGGCGACCGAGCTGGCGCAGCGGATCGAGCGCGGCGACACCGTCGCGCTGGTCTCCGACGCCGGCATGCCGGCGATCTCCGACCCCGGCTTCAGGCTGATCCGCCGCTGCATCGAGCGCAACCTCGAGGTGACGGTCCTGCCCGGGCCCTCGGTCGTGCCGGTGGCGCTGGTCGCCTCCGGGCTGCCGACCGACCGCTGGCGCTTCGAGGGCTTCCTGCCGCGCCGCGCCGGCGAGATGGAGCGGGTCCTGCGCTCGGCCGAGACCGTCGTCGCCTTCGAGTCCCCGCGGCGGGTCGGCGAGTCGCTGGCGGCGCTGGCCTCGCTCGCCCCGGATCGCCCCGCGGCGGTCTGCCGCGAGCTGTCGAAGATGCACGAGGAGGTCGCGCGCGGCTCGCTCGCCGAGCTGGCGCGGCGCTTCCGCGGCGACGTCAAGGGCGAGATCGTGCTGGTGATCGGCCCCGCCGCCGCCGAGGAGCACGACAAAGACGTCGGCTTCGCAGTCGACGCGCTCCGCCACCTGGTCCAGTCCGGGGCGCGCCCCCGCGCCGCCGCCAGCGTGGTCGCGGCGCTGACCGGCACCCGGGCCAACGACCTCTACAAGGCCCTGACCGGCCGCGAGGCACGACGATGAGGCCCGAGCGCCCGTGAGCTACTACGTCACCACCCCGATCTACTACGTCAACGCCGAGCCGCACCTCGGCCATGCCTACTCGACGATGGCGGCCGACGTGCTGGCGCGGCACATGCGCCAGCGCGGCGAGGACGTCTTCTTTCTCACCGGCACCGACGAGCACGGGGAGCCGATCGAGAACGCGGCCGAGCGGGAGGGGATCTCGCCGCAGGAGCTGGCCGACCGCAACACCGAGAAGTTCCGCCGGATGATGCCGATCATCGACGCGACGAACGACTTCTTCATCCGCACCTCCGACCCGCGCCACGGCGAGAAGGTGGCCGAGATCATGCAGCGCGTCTACGACAACGGCTGGGTCAACAAGGGGGTCTACGAGGGCTGGTACTGCCCGCGCTGCGCCGACTTCAAGACCGAACGCGAGCTCGGGCCCGGCAACACCTGCCCGATCCACGAGATCCCGCTCGAGCGCGAGCGGGAGGAGAACTGGTTCTTCCGCCTCTCCGCCTTCCAGGCCCAGCTCGAAGGGCTCTACGAGGAGCGGCCGGACTTCGTCGTCCCCGAGTTCCGCCGCAACGAGGCGGTCGCGTTCATCGAGCAGGGGCTGGAGGACGTCTCGCTCTCGCGGCCGAAGCTGAAGTGGGGGATGCGGCTGCCGTGGGACCCCGAGCAGCGGATGTACGTCTGGTTCGACGCGCTGCTCAACTACGTCACGGCGCTGACCTTCGCCCGCGAGGGGGAGGACCTGACCGAGCGCTTCTGGCCCGCCGACCTGCACGTGATGGCCAAGGACATCCTCAAGTTCCACGCCGTGATCTGGCCGGCGCTGCTGTGGGCGGCGGACCTGGAGCCGCCGCGGCGGATGGCGATTCACGGCTACCTGCTGATGGGCGAGAAGAAGATGTCGAAGTCCCTCGGCAACGTGCTGGACCCGTTCGACGTGATCGACCGCTTCGGCGCCGACGCCCTGCGCCACTACTGCTTCCGCGAGGTCAGCTTCGGCCAGGACGGCTCGATCTCCACGGCCGGCTTCGAGGCCCGCTACGAGACCGAGCTGGCCAACGACTACGGCAACCTGGCGAGCCGGGTGCTGGCGATGGTCGACCGCTACCGCGGCGGGACGGTGCCGGTGGCCGCCGTCGACGCGACCCTGGCCGAGGACTTCGAAGGGGCGGTGGAGCGCCTCTGCGAGCTGCTCGACCGGGCCGAGCTGAGCCAGGCGCTGGAGAGCGCCTGGGCGCTGGTGCGCCGGCTCAACCGCTTCGTCGAGGAAAGCCGGCCGTGGGTGCTGGCCAAAGACGAGGCCGACCCCGAGCGCCTGGACGAAGTCCTCTACAACCTGGTCGAGGGCCTGCGGGTGACGACGCTGATGCTCGTCCCCTACCTGCCGCGCAGCAGCGAGACGCTGCTCGCCGCGCTCGGCGAAGAGGGCAGGGAGCTGGCCGAGCTGGGATCCCGGCCGGGCGGCCAGCGGGTCGAGCGGATCCCGCCGCTGTTCCCCAAGATCGAGCCGGAGGATGGGTCCGCAGGTTAGGTCTGGGACTCCGCTTTCTGCTGAGCCCTGCTCAGGAGGGCGTCAACGTGGCCCAGCACGGTGCTCAGGGCCTCGGCTCCATCCGGAGCCGCCCTCGGCAGGCGCTCGAAGAGAGCGAGGAACTCAACCCCCTCGTTCTGTTCGAGGCGGTCGCACAGCTCCTGAAACGACTTGGGCAGCGCCTCGGCGTCCGAATCCCTGACAGCGATCGCGAGGGCCGGCAGGTACACGTCGCGGTAGTCACCGGATCCGGTCTGGTAGCCGATCAGGGCCGCCGCCAGCCGGTGCGCGAAGATCTCCTTCGGGTCCCGCTCGGCACGGCTCAGGTGGTTGGCGAGGTTGTGATGGTGGGTGCTGGTCGACCCTGGCTCGACCAGCTGGTAGGTGAGCCGCAGCGCCCGGTACTCGAAGTCGATCGCGTCGTCGAAGTTTCCGCGCTTGGTTTCGAGGATCGCCCAGGAACCGAACACGTCCCCGAGGCGCCGGTACTCGCCGGCCGTTTCAAGGGCACGCCTCAGCGTGCTGAGGACGTTTTCGGCCTCGGGCAGGCGACCGAGCTCCAGCAGCGGTCCGAAGCCGTTGAAGGCAGTGGTCGCCTGGACAAGGGGCGGGGCTTCCCGGCTCTTCTGGCTGGCCTGAACCTCCATGTTGAAGTCCAGGGCCTCTTTCCAGCTTCTCAGCGCCATCGCCGCCGAGAACGCGACTGAGAGAAAGACCTCGCGCACGTTCCAGGCCGGCGTCACCTCCGGTTTGTCGCTCTCCTCGATCGAGTCCATCCGCTCCTTGAGTGTCGCGACCTCCTTCAGCACCTCGGCGTTCTGGCCCCTCTCCTGCATCAGCCGCAGGCGCATTCCCTGGTCCGCCATTTCCGTCCAAGGCCCGTACCCACCTCGGCGCGTGACGTCGTACACCAGATCGAGCACCTCCCCAGCCTCCTTCAGGTTGCCGGCGTGCAACAGCTCGGCGAAGAGGTCGGCGAGGATCGCCGAGGCGCTGTTGAAGTCACCCTTCTCGCTTGCCAGCTCGACGAATTCCCGCATTTCGGAGACCACGCCCTCGGCATGCTGGGCGCCGCGGGCCCTGAGCAGGGCGCCGCTCGTGACCAACTCGGCCGAAGTGCCCTTCGCGAGGGTGGCGGCGCGGGTCAGCTGGGGCAGCGCCGCCGCCAGGGTGTCGACGGATGCATCTCGGCTAATTGCGAAGCTGAGGCATACGGCCGCCTGTTCATGGTCACCCTGCCGAACCAGGTAGGGCGCGGCCGCGAGGCCCGAGCGGACCACCATGACGGTGTCGTTCTCGGCTTTCGCGCGCTCGTGCACCGCCATCCAGGCGCCTGCCGTGGCGACGTCGACCGCGGCCTGCAGCTCAGCTCCGATCCCCGCCCGCGCCGCCTGCTCGACCGCCGGGTGGATGCCCAGGCGCCGAACCGGCCCGTCCGAATCGACGTCGATCAGGCCCTGCCGGGCGATCGAGGGAAAGATCGGCGCCGGATCGGGTGGCTCCTCCCCTATCTGCTCGGTCCAGAGAGTCGGCCAGACCATCCCGATCAACGGTTCGAGCCGGTCGCTGTCTTCGAGGCAGCAAAGGACCTGGAAGGCGAACCGTTCCTGCTCGGAGAGGTTCGCCGTAATGCTGGTCGTCCATCGCTCGATCACGCGCAGGAAGTCCTCGGCGTGAATCTCGTCGGCCGGTTCCCCGGTGGCGAAGAAGGCGTCGAGGTTGTCCCTGTTCGCCCAGGCCTCGTCGGCCTCGGCGATCCTTTTCTCCAGCGCCTCCGGATCGGCCGCCTGTCCGTCGGCCAGCTGAATCAGCTTCGGATTGCCCTGGACCATCTCCAGGGTGCGGCGCACCAGGGCGCGCCCGGCGCTGACCGGCGCCCCGCCCCCGTCCATTATCAGCCGCCCGAGGTTCGGCAGCTGGCGGGCAAGGAGGGCCGACTCGTTGGCCGAGAGCGAGTGGATTGGCTCGACTCGGACGCGCGGGCTCTCGCGCAACCCGGCCGGCGGGATGCGGGTAGTCATAACCAGTCGCGAAAGCCCGTCGTGATCGACCAACGCCTCCACGATCAGCGCCCAACGTGGGTCGCGCCATTGGCCGTCGTCGGTCAGCAGCGACTCGACGTTGTCGAGGACGATCAACAGGGATCGGTCCGCGAGGAGTCCCCGGAGCCGTGGAAGAAAGCCTTCCAACTTCTCGATGTCCTCAACGACGTGGACCAGTTCGAGCCCGTCGATCTGGACCTGCAGCGCCGCGGTGAACTGGGCGAGCGCTTCGTCGATGGCGCTGCCTTCGCTCGGCGCCGCATACCAGGCCATGGCCTCGAAGCGGCGGTCGCGGTGTCGGAACGCCAGCTCCAGCGCGCAGGCCGTCTTCCCCGCGCCCGCCATCCCGTGGAAGATGATCCCCCTGAAGTGGCTTTTCGGTGCCAACGCCGCGCTTGCCCGCGCCAGCGGCCCGACCCGCCCGACGAAGTTCTCGGGTTCCGGCGGAAAGCTCGCGAGCGTCGCGCGCGACGCGTCGAAGCTCGTCGGCTCGCCGGGCGGGGGGCTCATCCTGAGGTCGAGGGCGGCGTTGCCGAACAGCGCTGGCGTGGCCAGAGAGAGGCCGGCCACGCTGGGCCCGGCGGCGCGTCCACGCGCCTTGGCCAGCGCTCGCTGGAGGGCGCGGGGAAGGGACTGGTCATTCGCCAGCAGTCCCTCGTACAGGTCGGCCGAGAGGTTGATGGCGAACTCATCCTCGACTGGGTAGCGCATTGCCAGGGCGGCGCAGCCGAGGCGGTCCGTGAGGCGCTGGGCGACGGCCGGAAGGGGCGCCTCCGCGATGCCGCTGTCCGCTCGGCTGAGCGCCTCGCGATGCTCCTCGGAGCTGTCGACCCCGAGCAGCTGCATCGTGTCGGCGGCTTCCGCGGCAGCCGACTCACATGAGCTCAGGGTCACGAGCTTCAGCTGTGCGCGGGCGGGCCAGAGGAGGTCGGCGAACTCGTCGCTGTGCACGAGGTCGGCGCTCCCGTCCTCCCGCTCGAGCACCAGTCCGGCTGGCAGGCCGTGACCGGAGAAGTGGATCAGATCCCAACCCTCACCCTCTTCGAGCAGCTCGCCGAGCAGATCCCTCGTGACCCCGTACTGAAGGATTCGCAGTTCCACCGCCCGCCCAGCGGCGCGGGCCACACGGTGTACCAGCTGTCCCAGCTCGTGGCGCTCGCGCCGCACGTTCAGCGCCGCCTGGTCAGTCGGCATGCTGAACAGGGCGAGCATGCGCAGGCGATCCCCTATCGGGCGCTTGGCGTGCGGGGCCTTACGGTCACCCAGCTCGAACACCAGGCTGACGTCGAGTGCCGCCGGTGAGGAGTCGAGCACCAGGCCGAGCTCGAACGGTAGGAAGAGCAGCGTCTCCGCCCCGGTTGGGACCTGCACGTGCACGGTGACCGGCTCACTCTCGGCAATGGCTAGGACCTTGTCGCCCACCTCTCCCCAGACCTCGGATCGCGCCCACTTCGCGATCCGCTCGACGAGCAGTGGTTCATCCTGCTCTCGTGAATCTGGAGCGACGTTCCAGCGCACGAATCCGTACAGGTCAACGAACCCTCGGTACTCGTTCGTCTTATCGTCGAGGGCGACCTGGTGTTCGGCTATGAACGCTCCGCGGGTGTCGCGCAGACGCCAGCGCCAGCCGGTCGCATCGGTGAAATCGACAATTTCCAGGTTCAGTATCACGGCCGCACCTGAGGTTCGGTTGCCTCCACCAACGGGATTATGAGGTACACCTTCGATAGGTGAGGGGCGGGCAGGCCGGAGTGTGTCTAAGCCACTCCATTACCGGTGACGGAGTGGGGCCCGAGCTGGTCGAGCCCGGTGAGGCCGCAGAGCGCCATCGTCAGGTCGAGCTCGGCGAGGACCATCTTCAGCACCGCTTCGACCCCGGCCTGCCCCTCCAGCGCCAGGCCCCAGACGTAGGGCCGGCCGAGGCAGACCGCGTCGGCTCCGAGGGCGAGCGCCTTCAGCACGTCGGCGCCGCCGCGGACGCCGCTGTCGAAGAGGACCGCCAGCTCGCCGCCGACGGCGGCGGCGATCGCCGGCAGGGCGTCGAGGGAGGCGATGGCGCCGTCGACCTGGCGGCCGCCGTGGTTGGAGACGACGATGCCGTCGAGCCCGCGCCGTGCCGCCTCGCGGGCGTCGTCGGGGTGCTGGATCCCCTTGACGAGAATCGGCAGCGAGGTCCGCTCGCGCAGCCAGGCGAGGTCCGCCCAGTTCAGCGAGGGGTTGGCCTGCACGCCGAGGAAGTGGCCGGTGGCGGCGCCCTGGTCCTCCTCCGGCGTCCGCTCCAGCCCTTCGCGGAAGACCGGATCCTGAAAGTAGTTGGCGACGCCCATCCCGTTCAGGAACGGCAGCCAGGCCTGCTGAAGGTCGCGCGGCTTCCAGCCGGGCACGAAGGTGTCGACGGTGACCACGATCGCCCCGTAGCCGGCGCGCTCGGCGCGGCCGACGAAGCTCTCGACCAGGCGGCGGTCGTTTGCCCAGTAGAGCTGGAACCAGCGCGGCGCCTCCCCGCCCGCCGCGGCGATCTCCTCCAGGGTGAAATGGGAGGCGGTGCTGACGATCATCGGCGCTCCCACGGCGGCCGCGGCCCGGGCGCTGGCCAGCTCGCCCTCGTCGTGGACGACCTTCTGGACGCCGATCGGCGCCAGCATCAGCGGCGCCGGCATCGCGGTGCCGAGCACCGTGGTGGAGAGGTCGCGCTCGGCGACGTCGCGCAGCATCCGCGGCACGATCCGGCGGCGCCGGAACGCCTCGCGGTTGGCGTCCATCGTGTCCTCGCTGCCGGCGCCTGCGCGGACGTAGTTGGCCGCCCGCGGCTCCATCGCCTCGATCGCCCTCCGCTCCAGCTCGGCGAGGGAGACCGGCACCGACGGGGTCTCCCCGCCGAGCCCCCGCATGTAGATCTCGCGGTAGTAGTCGGCGAAGTCGGCCATCCGGCGGAAGGCTATTGGAGTGCCGGCGGGCCGCGGCATTCGCTGCCTCACACGAGCGCCCGAGCGCCCGCGCGGGCGCGGATAGGGTGGGAGCCCCGATGGTCGACTCCCACACCCACCTCTTCCTCTGCGAGGAACCCGAGGCCGAGGTGGTCGCGGCGGCGCGCGCGGCGGGGGTGGGGCGGATGCTCACCGTCGGCATGGACGAGGAGACCAACCCGCTGGCGATCGCCGCCGCCGAGCGGCACGAGGAGGTGTTCGCGGCGGTCGGGCGCCATCCCAACGAGGCGAGCGGCTTCGACGACGTCGCGGCGGCGGAGATCGTCCGCCTCGCGGCTGACGAGAAGGTGCGGGCGATCGGCGAGACCGGGCTCGACTACTACCGCGACAGCGCCGCCCGGGCCGAGCAGCGAAAGGCGTTCGAGGCCCAGATCGAGATCGCCCGCGAGCTCGGCCTGCCGATCGTGATCCACGCCCGCGACGCCGACGGCTCCAGCGAGGCGATCGACGAGATCTTCGCCATCCTCGACGCCGGGGCGCCGGGGCACGCGGTGATCCTGCACTGCTTCTCTTCGCCGCAGCGCGTCGCCGACGCCGCCGAGCGCGGCTGGCACTGCTCCTTCGCCGGCAACGTCACCTATCCCCGCTCCGAGGAGCTGCGCGCCGCCGCCTCCGAGGTGCCGGAGGAGCTGATCCTGGTCGAGACCGACGCCCCCTACCTGGCGCCGCAGCCGATGCGCGGCAGGCGCAACGCGCCGGCCAACGTGGTCGCCACCGCCCGGGCCGTGGCCGAGGCCCGGGGGGTCTCCTACGAGGAGCTGGAGCGCGCGGTCGAGGCGAACGCCCGCGCGCTGTTCGGCTGGTAGCGGCTTGGTGCGGCTCGGTCAGAACTTCCTCGCCGATCCCAACCTGCTCGACGCGATCGTCCGCGACGCCGAGCTGTCCCCCGGCGAGGTGGTGCTCGAGGTCGGCGCGGGGGAGGGGGTGCTGACCGAGCGCCTGGCGGCGGCGGCCGCGCACGTCCACACGATCGAGATCGACCGCCGGCTGGAGGCGGCGCTGGCGCCGGTCGCGGCGCTGGCGAACGTCAGCCTGCACTGGGGGGACGCGATGAGGCTCGACCTGGCGGCACTGGAGCCGGCGCCGACGGCGATGGTCGCCAACCTGCCCTACTCGGTCGCCACGCCGCTGCTCCTCCGCACGATCGAGCTGCTGCCCTCGCTCGCCAGCTGGACGACGATGGTTCAGCGCGAGATCGCCGACCGCCTCCGCGCCGCGCCCGGCAGCCGCACCTACGGCGGGCCGAGCGTCCTCGTCCAGCTCGCCTGCGAGGTCGAGCTGGCGCGCACCGTCGACCCCGCCGTCTTCCGGCCGCGGCCGCGGGTGGAGTCGGCGATCCTGCGGCTGCGCCGGACCGGACCGGGCGCCGACCCGGCCACGCGCCGCCTCGTCCGCGCCGCCTTCGCCCACCGCCGCAAGTCCCTCGCCCGCTCGCTGGAGCACGCCCGCCCGGGCTCCCTCGTCCCCGCCCGCGAGGCGCTCGCCGCGCTCGGCCTGGCCGAGAACGCCCGCGCCGAGGCGCTCTCGCCCGAGGATTTCGCCGCCCTTTCCGCGAAGCTCCAGGTCGGCACCTGACCGAGCCGGCCAGCCCGCGATGCTCCTCCACGCACCCGCCAAGCTCAACCTCTGCCTCTACCTCGGGCCGCGCCGGGCCGATGGCCTGCACCAGCTCTGCTCCCTGTTCGAGCCGCTGGCGCTGGCCGACTCGATCTCGATCTCCGAGGCCGAGCGCGACGAGGTCCTCTGCCCGGGCGTGGACGGGGAGAACCTGGCCGGCCGGGCGCTGGCGGCGCTGCGCGAGCGCGGTTGGGATCGGCCGCCGCTTCGGGTCGAGATCGAGAAGCGCATCCCGGTCGCCGCCGGCCTCGGCGGCGGCAGTGCCGACGCCGCCACGATCCTGCGCCTCGCCACCGGCCAGGTCGACGACCTCCAGGGGGTGGCGGCCGAGCTGGGAGCCGACGTGCCCTCCCAGCTGGAGCCGTCCCTGTCCCTGGTCCGCGGCGCCGGCGAGCTGGTGCGGCCCCTGCCCGACCCGCCGCCGCACGTCGCCGTCCTCTTGCCCGACGGAGGCGGCCTCGCCACCGCCGAGGTCTTCGCCGAGGCCGACCGGCTCGGCCTGGGACGGGACGCCGGGGAGCTCGAGGCGCTCGCCGGGCGCCTGCGCGAGGCGGCTGGCGCCGGCGCCTCGCCGCTCGCCTACCCCGAGCTGCTGATCAACGACCTCGAGCCCGCCGCGCGCTCGCTGCGCCCGCGGATCGGCGACGCCCTCGAGGCGCTGCGCGGGGCTGGGGCGCCGGTGGTCCTGCTGAGCGGCTCGGGACCGACCGCCGTCGGCCTCTTCGCCGACCTCGGGGCCGCCCGCGCCGCAAGCGCCGGGCTCGACCGCGAGGACGCGATCGTCTGCGCGGCGGGGAGGGCCCCGTGAGGCTGCCGGGGGAGGGGCGCAGCTCTCGCAAGCGCCTGCTGCTGGCCGGCATCGCCGTCGCGGTCGGCTTCGGCTACTACATGCTCAGCCGCGAGCTCGGCCACCTCGACCTCCAGCAGCTGCTGGAAGACATCTCCAACGCGCTCGGTGCCTGGACCTACCTGCTGGTCGGTGCCTTCGCCTTCGCCGAGACCGGCGCCTTCGTCGGCCTCGTCGTCCCCGGCGAGACCGTGATGCTGCTGGGCGGCGCGGTCGCCGGCCAGGGGGCGATCGAGATCTACCTGCTGATCGCGATCGCCTGGTTCGCCGCCTGGGCCGGGGACACGACCAGCTTCTTCGTCGGCCGACGCCTCGGCCGCGAGTTCGTGATCCGCCACGGCCCCCGCTTCGGGATCGGCCACGAGCGCTTCGAACGGGTCGAGGACTACTTCTCCCGCCACGGCGGCAAGACGATCTTCATCGGCCGCTTCGTCAGCCTGGTCCGCGCCTTCGCCCCCTTCATCGCCGGCAGCTCGGGGATGCGCTACCGCGCCTTCGTCCCCTACAGCATCCTCGGCTGCGGCCTCTGGGCCAGCGCCCACATCCTGGTCGGCTACTTCTTCTCGCGCAGCATCGACACCGCCGCCAAGTACGCCGGCAAAGGGGCGTTCCTGCTCGGCACCCTGATCGCGGTCCTCGCCGGTTCGGTCTTCCTCTACCGCCACTTCCGGGTCGAGCGCAACCGGCGCGCCGCGGTGCGTTGGATGGATGCCCACGCGGCCACCCGCTGGCTGGTCGCGCTCGGCCGCCGCTACCGGCCGCAGCTGAGCTTCCTCTGGGACCGGGTCACGCCGGGCGGCACCTTCGGGCTGGAGTTCACCTCGCTGATGGCGACCCTCGCCGTCGCCCTCTTCGTCCTCGTCGCCTACATCGTCGTGATCGGCCGCGAACCGGGGCCGACGCCGGGCGACCTGACCGCGAGGGAAGTGGCGGAAACCCTCCACACCGCCTGGTTGACCAGCTTCTCGCGCGTCTTCACCTTCCTCGGCTCGGGAGCCTTCACCTGGGGCCTCACCGTGGTCTGCGCCGCGCTCCTGGCCGCCCGGCGCCGCTGGGCCGAGTTCGGCGTCCTCCTCGCCGGGATGACGCTGACCTCGATCGGCATCCACGAGATCAAGGCCGCCGTCGACCGCCCGCGCCCGCTCGAACCGCTGACCGGGTTCTCCGGCTCCTCCTTCCCGAGCGGGCACGCCGCCCACGCGGTGCTCTACGTCTGGCTTGCGGTGACGATCGTGCTGCGGCTGCGGCCGGGGATGGCCCGGGGCGCCGCCGTGATCGCCGCCGGCATCGCGCTGACCGCGCTGGTCGGCCTCTCCCGCGTCTACCTCAACGTCCACTACCTCAGCGACGTCAGCGGCGGCTGGGCGCTCGGCGCGGCCGCCTTCTCCCTCTGCGCCGCCGTCGGCCTGGTCATCTCCCAGGTGCGCCAGAATCCACGCCAGTGACCGTCTTCGCGCTGACCAAAATCGGCAACCAGTACTGGCTCTTCGGCGGCGCCGGGCTGATCTGCCTGGTCGCCTTCGTCACCCTGATCCTGAGCCCGGCCCTGAGCGCCCACGGCCGGCTCTGGGAGAAGGCCGCCGCGGGGTTCCTCTCGGTCTTCGTTCTCGCCGCGCTGCTCGTGACCGGCGTCATGGCCGGGCTGATCGTCGTCTACTACTACAACGACATCTCCAACTTCATCCACGGCAGATAGCCGGGATAATGAGCCGATGCCGGCGACCTCGAAAGGGCCAGAAAGCCCTGCAAAGACGGATGATCCGAGGCTGCTCGACGCGCTCTCGGAAGCGGTCGAGTCAGGCGCCGGGCTGCCCGCCGTGGCACGCGCCGCGGCGCGGCTCCTCGACGCCACCGTCGCCCTGATCGACCGCTCCAGCGCGGTGCTGGCGGTGGCCGGCGCCTCCCCGGACCAGGAGCGCAAGCTGCTCAACGGCGGCGAGGGCGTCACCAGGGTCGAGCTGCGGGTCGCCGACAGCGCCGTCGGCGAGCTCCGCTACCGGGCCAAGCGGCCGCCGGAGCCGGCGATCGCCCGCATGGTGACGACCCTGCTGGCGCTGGAGCTGGAGCGCTCGCGCTCGCCGGAGTGGGAGAGCGAGGCGGCGGCGGGAGCCTTCGTCGCCGCCGTGCTGGAGCGCGGGGTGACCGACCGCGGCGACATCGTCGCCCGCGCCGCCGAGCTGGGCTCCGACCTCGACCGCGGCGCCGGCGTGCTGGTGCTGCGGGCCTCGCCGCGGGCGGCGCAGACGGGCGAGTGGCGGGAGCGCGTGCTGACCCTGGCGCTGCGGGCGCTGCGCTCGCTCGCCCCGGGCTCGCTGGCGAGCACCGAGGACGGCGAGGTGGCGGCCGAGGTCTCGGTGATCGTCCCCGCCGAGGATGACGAGCGGCTCGCCCGCGCGGCAGCCGGGCTGGCCCGCGAGCTGGACGACACCCTGGCCGGCTTCCACCTGACCACCGGCCGCAGCCGCCGCTGCGCCGACCCGGTCGACCTCTACCGGGCGGGGCGGGAGGCGCGGCTGGCGGTCAACGTCGGCGAGGCGGAGGGGCACTCGCTGCTCGCCTTCGAGGACACCGGCGCCTACCGCCTGCTGCTGCCGGCGATGAGCGAGGACCCGGGCGAGCTGGAGCGCTTCTACGCGGAGACGATCGAGCCGCTGGCCAGCTACGACGAGCAGTACGAGACCGAGCTGGTGACGACCGTGGAGGCCTACCTGGAGAACGACGGCAACGTCGCCGCCACCGCCAAACAGCTGTTCACGCACCGCCACACGGTCCGCTACCGGCTCGAGCGGGTCAGGGATCTCTGCGGCCACGACGTCACCGCCACCGAGGGCCGCGAGAAGCTCGGCCTCGGCCTGAAGGCGATGCGGGTGCTCGGGATCGCCTCGCCGCGCGGCCCGGCGCACGAGCCGGGGGCCAAGGGCGGGCAGGTCCCCCGCGGCTCCGACGAATAGGCCCGGCGATTCCGAGGGGAGGATTCGAACCCCCACTTCCAGGACCAAAACCTGGCGTGCTACCCAGCTACACCACCCCGGAGCGGGCAAGCAGCCTAGCGCCGGGTTTCCTCAAAATGTTTAGTGTCCGAGCGGGTACCTAAACTCGTTTCATGGAGATTGGGGGAACCTCCTTGGACCCTGAAGTCCGCGAGGGCCTGGCCCGGAGCTGGAAGGTGCTGATGTTCCTCGGGGTGCTGGCGATCGCGGTCGGCTGCATGGCGATTTTGGTACCCGCGGTTGCCTCGGTCGGGACGGCGATCTTCATCGGCTGGATCCTGGTCATCGCCGGAGCCTTCCTTATCGCCGCCGCCTTCTCGGCGCGCTCGATCGGGACCGTGGTCCTGCGGCTGGTGTGGGCGGCGCTGACGGTGATCGTCGGCATCTGGCTGATCGTCGAACCCCATAACGGCACCCTCACCCTGACCCTGGTCCTCGGCATCTACTTCCTCTTCATGGGCCTGACCCGGATCGCGGTCGCCTTCGCCGGCCGCGGCCAGCCCAACGCCGGCCTGGTCGGCCTCAGCGGCGTCGCCGGCCTCCTGATCGGCATCCTCGTCCTCGCCAAGTTCCCCAGCAGCGCCGACTGGGCGATCGGACTGCTCGTGGGCATAGACCTCATATTCGCCGGCTGGACCCTGACCTCCGTAGCCCTGCTCGGCAAAGACCTGGCTCGCACCGGTGACCTGAGGAGCTCTCCCGGCGGGGGTTTCGCTTAACTTTTTCGAGGATCGCCAGGCGCCATCCGAGATACGCGGAGGCGAAAAAGTACAAGACGCTCCACCCCCACCGGGCCAGCTCCTCAACTCCTCGTCGGAGCCTGAGAGATGGCGACTGTCGGGCGGGTGGCGTCGGGTGGGGTGGACTCCGCTGCCCGGAGGCTGCGGAGGGTCGGGCTTCATCCTTAGGGGCGCGGTGTCCCGGCGCCCGGAGCAGCGCGCGGGGAGAGGAGGGTGCCCCACCCGACGACAGGACCCGCCCGCCATTCGCCCTCGTCTGACAGGACATCCCGCCGCGTCTACGATCCCTGGGTGAGTTCGCCTCTTGTACTGGTCATGGCGGCCGGAGAGGGCACGCGCATGCGCTCCTCGGTGCCGAAGATGCTGCATCCCGTCTGCGGCCAGCCGATGGTCGCCTGGCCGATCCTGGCAGCGTGCGAGGCCGGGGCCTCGCGCGTGGCGGTCATCGTTTCGCCCGGCATCGACATCTCCGCCGCCCTGCCGGACGGGGTGGAGACGGTCGTCCAGCCACGGCCTGACGGAACCGGCGGAGCGATCCGCTCCGCGCTGGCGCTGATCGAGCGGAGCGAGACCGTCCTCGTCCTCTCCGGCGACGTCCCCCTGCTCGGCTCCGACACGATCGCCGAGCTGCTCGCGGCGCACGCCGCCTCTCCGGCCGCGGCGACGATGCTGACGATCGAGCTGGCGCGGGCGGGCGCCTACGGCCGCGTCGTCCGCGCCGCCTCGGGAGAGGTCGAGCGGGTGGTCGAGGCCAAAGGCGGCGGCGACGCCAGCGCCGAGGAGCTGGCGATCCGCGAGGCGAACGCCGGCACCTACGTCTTCGACGCCGGGCCGCTGGCGGCGGCGCTGGCGGCGCTCTCAAACGACAACGCCCAGGGCGAGTACTACCTGCCCGACGTCTTCCCGGCGCTGCGCGCGGCCGGCCACACGGTCGCCGCCCACCTCGCCGAGGACATCGCGGTGACGATGGGCGTCAACAACCGCGCCGACCTCGCCGAGGTCGAGGCGGAGGCGCGGCGGCGCATCCTCGAGGCCCACATGCTCGCCGGTGTCACCGTCGTCGACCCCGGCTCGACCTGGGTCGACGCGGGCGTCGAGATCGGCGCCGACGCCCGAATCGAGCCCGGCACCAGCCTGCGCGGGCGGACCGAGGTCGGCTCCGGCGCGGTGGTCGGGCCGCTCAGCACCCTGGTCGACAGCGCGGTCGGCGCCGGGTCCCGCGTCGTGCACTCCTACCTGGTCGAGTGCGAGGTGCTCGACGGCTGCTCGGTCGGGCCCTTCGCCTACCTGCGGCCGGGGGCGGTGCTGGAGGCGGGCGCCAAGGCGGGCACCTTCGTCGAGATCAAGAACTCGCGGATCGGCGAGGGCGCCAAGGTCCCGCACCTGGCCTACGTGGGCGACGCCGACGTCGGCGCCGCCAGCAACCTCGGCGCCGGCACGATCACCGCCAACTACGACGGATTCCGCAAGAACCGGACTGTGATCGGGCGCGACGTCCGCATAGGCGTTGACACGATGCTGATCGCGCCGGTAGAAGTCGGCGACGCCGCCTACACTGGCGCTGGCGCGGTGATCAAGGACGACGTGCCCGAGGGGGCGCTTGCCGTGAGCGAGAACGCGCAGCGAAACATCGACGGATACGCGGCCCGCAAGGCCGCCAGGACGCGAGAGGAACAGGAGTCGTGAGCACGATCGAGGAGCACCCGCAGGCGGCCACCGCCATCCCCCACGACTACTCCAAGCGGCTGATGGTCTTCGGCGGCCGCGGCTCGATGGACCTGGCGGCCAAGGTCGCCGGCAAGCTCGACCTCGACCTCGGCCAGGTGACGCTGAAGACGTTCGCCAACGGCGAGGTCTACTGCCGCTACGAGGAGTCGATCCGCGGCGCCGACGTCTTCATCGTCCAGTCGACCTGCGCCAACGAGCAGAGCGAAATGACCCCCAACGACTCCCTGATCGAGCTGCTGACGATGATCGACGCCGCCCAGGGAGCGTCCGCCCACAGGATCATCGCGGTCATGCCCTGGTACGGCTACGCGCGCCAGGACAAGAAGTCGGCCCCGCGCGAGCCGATCTCGGCCCGGATCGTCGCCAAGTGCCTGGAGGGGGTGGGGGTCGACCGCGTCCTCACGATGGACCTCCACGCCGGTCAGGTGCAGGGCTTCTTCCACGTCCCGGTCGACCACATGACGGCGATGCCGATGCTGACCCAGTGGTTCGTCGACCAGAGCCTCACAGAGGACCTGGTGATCGTCTCCCCCGACGCCGGCCGGGTCAAGACCGCGCGCAACTTCGCCCGCCGCGTCGGTACCCACTGGGCGGTGATGGAGAAGGAGCGCCCGGCCCAGCAGGTGGCCGAGATCGGCTACGTGGTCGGCGACGTCAAGGGCAAGACGGCGGTCCTCGTCGACGACATGATCGACACCGCCGGCACGCTCTGCGCGGCTGCGGAAACCGTGCTCGAGGAGGGCGCGGCGCGGGTAATCGCCTGCGCCACCCACGGGGTCTTCTCCGGACCCGCCTACGAACGGCTGGCCGACTCGGGCATCGAGCAGATCGTCGTCACCGACACCCTGCCGCTGCGGCCCGGCGCCCCGGACAACATCACCGTCCTCTCGACCGCCGGCACCTTCGCCGACTCGATCCGCCGCATCTTCACCGACGACTCGGTCTCCGAGATCTTCGCCGGCGAGAACCAGCTGTTCTAGGCGCGGCGTGCGGGGGCGGGGCCAGACCGAGCTGCGCCTGGTCGGCCACAAGGGCGCCGACCTGATCGCGCCCGGCAACACGCTGGAGAGTTTCCGCGCCGCGGTGGAGCACGGCGTCGACACGATCGAGCTGGACGTGCTCTGGCTGCGCGACGCCCACCTGCCGCTGGAGCGGCGGGCGCCGCTGGTGGTCGCCCACGACTGGGCCGACGCCGCGCGGCGCACCCCGCTGACGTTGACCGAGGCGCTCGGCGCCTTCCTCGAACCGCCCCTCGACCGGGTCGAGATCGACCTCGACATCAAGCTCCCCGGCCGCGAGGAGGAGGTGGTCGCGGCGCTGCGGGAGCGGGACCTGGTCGGGCGGGCGATGGTCTCGACGATGGAGATGCACACCCTGCGCCGGATCCTCGAACTGGAACCGAAGCTGCGGCGCGGCTGGACCTATCCCAAGGTGACCAAGGACTGGACCTCCAAGCCCTGGGCGAAGCTGCCGATGGCGGCGGCGCTGGTGGGGATGCGCCACCGCCTGCCCGGCCTGGCGGCGGAGAAGCTGCCGAAGTTCGGGGTGGCGGCGATGTGGGTCTACCACCCGCTCGTCAGCCCCCGCCTCGCCCGCATCTGCGAGCTGGCCGAGGTCGAGCTGATCGCCTGGACCGTGGACGACCCAACCCGCATGCGGACCCTCGTGGCGCACGGAGTGACGGGCCTCTGCTCCAACGACCCCCGCCTCTTTCGCCGAGCGATGAGTTGATGACCCCATAGGGTCATAAAGGCATCAGAAGTCGGCGACTCAGATCGTGCCGGGGGTGGCGGTTGGGGGGGTGCCTCGGCCTCGTTTGCTCTTTACGGCCGACTCGAGCTCTTCCTTGGTGAAGCCGCCCACCGTCTCGCCGTCCAGCGCGTAGCGGTAGAGGGCTACGCCGAAGACGCCGCTCAGGGCCTTGGAGAGCAGCAGCGCTATAGCCAGCACCAGGGCGCCGACGACGACCAGCAGCGCCCCGAGGAAGGAGGCGGAGGACCACAGCAACAGCCCGCCGACGATCAGGACCGCGGCCGGCAGGACGCCGATCAGGAAGATCGCGGCGCCGATCGCGACGTTGCCGGTGATCTGCTGCCCCCAGCGCTGGCGGAACATCGAGGCCGAGCGCTTCAGCGTTTCGACCGGGCCGGTGCCCTCGATCGCGATCACCGGCACGGCGAGGAAGGTGACGAGGGACCAGGCCATGCCGACCAGCCGGGCGGCGATCTGGCCGCCGATTCCGCCCTGGTTCTCCAGCACCCCCATGACGACGCTGATCGCGGTCGAGATCGCCGCCCAGCCGCAGATCTGGCTGAAACGCTCCCTGGCCACCGCGAGGCCGTCGCCGACCGTCGCCTCCTGGCCACGGAAGATCATGTCGGCGGCCGCCGCCAGCCCGACGCTGAAGTAGAAGCCGACGACGCTGAGCACGTAGACGCCGATCACGATCAGCGGGATCGCGCCTGCCAGCTCGTCCTGGTCGAACAGGTACAGGCCCGGCCCGAGGAAGACGATCGCGAGCAGGGTGGTGGCGATCGCGCCGTAGAGCGGGAAGCGGATCAGCGAGGGATGGTCCCTCACCAGGCCCCAGCTTTTCTTCGTCAAGCCCCAACCGCGTTTGATCCGGCTCATCGTCGTTCCTTTCAGGCGCTGCTCGCCAATCCGGGGGTTCTCGACACTCCTCTTTGCTCGAAGTACTCCCACTCCTGCCTGCCGAGCTCGGTGCTGGGCTCCTCCGCGTAGACCCACTCGCGGGCGATCCGGTGCCAGTTGCGCTTCGCCCGCAGCTGGCCGAGCACGGCGACGACGCCGATCTCCATCCGTCGACCCATCAGCTCGTCGGCGGGCAGCGACTCGCGCCGCATCAGGTCGAAGTACTCCGAGCGCGGATCGTTGGTGGACTCGATGATCTTCATCACCCGGCGGGCGCTGATTTCGATCTCGCGGTCCTCCAGGTACCAGCCGCCGACCGCCATCACGTGCTCCATCAGCCGCTCGGCGTCGAGCTTGGAGGGATTCTTGATGAAGCCGAGGTCGTGCAGGGCCTGCCGCATCCCCTCAACGTCGTCGCGGGCGATCGCGTCGAAGACCTTCTGCTCGAGCACGATCTGCTCGCGGTCGAGCTTCTTGGTCATGCCGAAGTCGAGGAAGGCGACCCGCCCGTCCTCCATCAGGAGGTAGTTGCCGGGATGGGGGTCGGCGTTGAAGTGCTGGAGGTGGTAGATCGAGCCGAAGCTGCCGCGGAAGACGATCTCGCCGAAGCGGCTGCGCTCGGGATGCGGCAGCGCCTTGATCTCCTCGAACCCGAGCCCCCGGACCAGCTCGGTGACCAGCACACGGCGGCGCGAGAGGCGGGTGACCACGTCGGGCACGTAGACGAAGGGGTGGTCGCGGTAGGCGCGGGAGAAGGTGCGCTGGTTCTGCGCCTCGTACTCGTAGTCGAGCTCCTCCATCACCCGTTCGCGCAGCTCGTGGGCGATCGCCTTGGCGTCGAGTCCGGGCGCCACCGCGCGCGCCAGCCGCACCAGGGTGCCGGCGTTTCGCAGGTCGGCCTCCAGCGCCTCGGCGATCCCCGGGTACTGGATCTTGACCGCGACCTGGCGGCCGTTGAGCAGCTCGGCCCGGTGGACCTGCCCGATCGAGGCGGCGGCGAAGGCCTCGGTCTCGAACTCGGCGAACAGCTCCGACACCGGTTCGCCGTCGTACTCCTCCAGCAGCACCTTCTCGACCTTCTCCCAGGGCATCGAGGGGGCGTCGGTGCGCAGCTTCGCCAGCTGTTCCTGGTAGATCTCGCGGTACTCCTCGGGGAGGAACTCGGTGTCGATGAAGGAGGCGAACTGCCCCAGCTTCATCGCCGCCCCCTTCATCTGGCCCAGCGCCCCGACCATCTTCATCGCGGTCTCCAGGTGGCGCTGCTCCAGCCGCTCCCGGCCGCCCTCCTCTGAGCGAGCGACGTTGGTCGCCTTGGTGCCGGCGTAGCGGGCGCCCTGGACGCCGACGATCGAGCCCAGCTTGGCTGAGCGGCGCAGTCTCCCTTTGGGAATCTTCGAGTCGTCGGCCATGGCTCGAAGGTTGGCACAGCTGCCGCCCCACTTCTCTATCCTCTCCCGTCCGATGGCCAGCGCCCGCTCAACCCTGAAGGTCGCTCCCCGCGCCGAGTTCGGCTCGCGCGCCTCGCGGCGCATGCGCGGCGACGGCCTCGTGCCCGGCGTCGTCTACTCCGGCGGCGCCGACGCGATCGCCTTCCAGGTCTCCGAACGGGAGGTGCGGACGATCATCGGCGAGGGCTCCGCACTCTTCGACCTGGAGATCGAGGGCGGCAAGGCCGTCCCGGTGGTGGTCAAGGAGCAGCAGCTGCACCCGGTCCGCGGCAGCCTCCAGCACATCGACCTCCAGGAGGTGAAGCTCGACGAGGCGATCCAGGCCGACGTCGCGATCGAGCTGGAGGGCGCGGACACCGCCCCCGGCGTCAAGGGGGGCGGCGTGCTCGAGCACGTCACCCGCGAGATCACGGTCGAAGCGCTGCCGACCGAGATCCCCGACCGGATCGTCGCCGACGTCTCGGCGATGGAGATCAACGACACGCTTCAGCTCTCGGCGATCGCCGCCCCCGAGGGCGTCACCTTCACCTCCGAGGACCCCGACGAGGTCACCATCGTCACCCTCTCGCCCCCGCGCGTCGAGGAAGAGCCCGAGCCCGAGGTCGAGGAGGAGGCCGAGCTGGTCGGCGAGGGCGAGGGCGCCGAGGAGGAGGGCGAGGCGGCCGAGGCCGAGTCGGGCGATTCGGGCGACTCCGAGGGCTAGGCCCTGTCCCTGTTCCGCCGCCGCGGCGATCGGGGCGAGGAGGGCGACCGCATCCTCATCGTCGCGCTCGGCAACCCGGGCGCCGAGCACGCCGGCGACCGCCACAACGTCGGCTTCGAGGTCGCCGAGGAGCTGGCGCGGCGCTGGGAGCTGCCGCGGCCGCGGCAGAAGTTCGGCGGCCGGCTCTACGAAGGGAAGGCCGGGCCGGGGGGGCCCAGGGTCGCCCTGCTCCTGCCGCGGACCTTCATGAACGCCTCCGGCGACAGCGCCGGCCCGGCCCGCGGCTCCCTGCGCGCGCCGCTGGAGCGGGTCGTCGTCCTGCACGACGAGATCGACCTCCCGTTCGGCGAGGTCAAGGTGCGCCTCGGCGGCGGCCTCGCCGGCCACAACGGCCTCAAGAGCCTGAAGCGCGGCTTCGGCGATCCCGGCTTCTGGCGGGTCCGGGTCGGGGTCGGGCGGCCCGACTCGACCGACCCCGAGATCGTCGCCTCCTACGTGCTCTCGCGCTTCCGCGAGCCGCGCGAGGAGGTCGAGGCGCTGGTCGGGCGGGCGGCCGACGAGGCGCAGCGGCTCGTCGAGCAGCTAGGTTCCGCCGAATGAGCGAGGCCAAGGCGCTGACCGGCTACGCGGTCGAGGAGAACGGGGTCGCTCTGGTGCGGCTCGAACGCCCCGACGCCCGCAACGCGATCAACACGCAGATGCTTGCCGAGCTGCTCGAGCACCTGGCGGTGGCGCGCGCCGACGAGGCGGTCCGCGTCCTCGTCATCAGCTCCGCCGACCAGCTCGGCCTCTCCGCCGGCGCCGACGTTCGCGAGGAGCTGGACGAGGAGGGCAGGGTTCGCCGGATGCAGCTCTTCGCCGACCTCTACGACGACATCGTCGGCTTCCCGAAGCCGACGATCGCCGCCTGCCACGGCGACGTGGTCGGCGGCGGCGCCGAGATCGCGGTCGCCTGCGACATGCGCGTCGGCGGTGCCAACCTGCGGATGCGCTTCCCCGGCGCGGCGCTGGGCGTTCCCGTCGGCCCGGCCCGCCTGGTCACCCTCTGCGGCCTCGCCGCCGCCAAGTACCTGCTGCTCTCCTCGCGCACGGTCGGCGCCGAGGAGGCGCTGAGGCTGGGCCTCGTCAACCGGGTCGCGCCAGCGGCCGCGACCGAGGAGTCGGCGCTGGAGCTGGCCGCCGCGGTGGCCGCCCACCCCCCGGAGGCCGTCGCCCGGCTGAAGCGGATGCTGCACGAGTGGGACGACGTCGAGGGCCGATCGAAGGTCGAGGGCGTGGGCCAGGTCGAGTGGCAGAGAACCGGCCCGGGGTTGCCAATGGACGGTTGATCGATATAGGGTCGGGTTGTGCAGTGGGGAGAAGAGGGAGGCAAAGGCGGTCGTGTGATGCTCTGCGCGGTCCTGGCGGCGCTGATCTGTGCGTTGGCGCTGCCGGCCGCGGCGAGCGCCGCAACGTTCATGGTCGATACCACCGGCGATCAGGCCAAAGGGTCCCTGGGCATCGATTGTCTGGTCGAAGCCGAAGGATGCACCCTTCGCGCCGCGATCGAAGAGTCGAACGCCTCGGTTGGGGGCTTCGATCGGATCAACTTTGACGAAAACGTCTTCGATGGCGGGGCGACCAGCACGATCGCCCTCGGCAGCGGTCTGCCGACGATCGTCGACCCGATAGCCATCGAAGGGCGTGAATGCTCCCATGGCGGAATCGCAGGACCCTGCGCGGGCGTCAAAGGCCCCAGCTCCGGCATCGCCCTGATCGTCGAAGGGGCCGACAATGTCGAAATCATCGGGCTCGCCGTGACCGGCGCCCAGATCGGGATCGACGTGCTCGACGGGTCCGACGGGCTCCGCGTTAAAGGAAGTTGGCTCGGCGTCGAACTCGACGGAACCGCGGGCGGCAACACGACCGGAATTTTCGTTGACCCGACGTCAAACGAAGCGCGGATCGGCGGAGAAGCGCCCGGAACGGGGAACGTCTTCGCCAACAACTCAGGTGACGGGCTCGACATCTTCGGCGCGGATGCGAGCCTGATCCTGGGCAATGACTTCGGCGTCAAGCCGGATGGCACCACCCCGGCCGCCAACGGCAAGGACATCGAGGTCACCTCGACTTCGACTCTCGAAGCCAGCGAAACGACGATCGGGCAGCTGCAAGAAGGCGCGGCCGAAACGCCGGCCTGCGACCGTGGCTGCAATCTGATCTCGGGTGCCATCTCAAACGGCATCGATTTGCAGGGCGACGGAGGGTCGGAGGCGCCTTCGGTTCAGACGACCATTGTCGGCAACTACATCGGCCTCAGCGTCGACGGGACCGAAGCGGTCCCGAACGGCGAAAGCGGAGTCCGGGTCGGCGCTGCGCCGGGAACGACCATCGGCGGGGTCCTGAGCGAAAACTCCAACCGCATCGTCGGCGGCCAGTTCGGCGTGTTCGCGGGCAGTCTCGGCGTACCCGCCAAAGAACTCACCGTGTTCGGCAACGTCATCGGCACCGACGTGACCGGCGCCACCCTCTCGCCTCCGACCACGGCGGTCAGCGTCGATTCAGCGGGCGTCGCCGGCGAAGTGGAAGCGGCGGAAGTGAGCCAGAACCTGATCTCGATGTCCGGCGGCATCGCGATCGAACAGCATGGCCCCGGCGGGTTCATCGACGGCAACGAAATCTTCGGGGCGGGCACCGCGATCAAGACCTACGGCTCGACTTCGTCCCTCGGCAACCTGATCGCCGACAACCTGGTCGAAGGCGCCGAAGGCAACGGGATCCTGGTCGAAAACGACGAAAACGAAATCGTCGGCAACGCGGTTCTCGGCTCGGGCGCGGCGGCGATCCGGATCCAGAACTCCGGCGGCACCCCCTCCACCGGCAACCAGGTCGGCGGCGACGCCGCCGAAGACGAAAACCTGATCTCCGGCAGCGCGGGCGACGCGATCGAGATCGTCGACACCTCCGGAGAACCGAGCGAGAACGAAGTGGGGCGGAACCGGGGAGCCGGGAACGCCGGCCTCTTCATCGACCTCGCCGCCGACGGCGCCGGCAACCCCGAAGAAGGCCCCAACGGCGGCATCCAGCCGCCGATCGTCCTCAGCGCCAAGCAGGCCGAGGTCAGCGGCGGCGGCGCCCTGGCCGGCGCCAATATCCGCGTCTTCCGCAAGGCCAGCGCGGAAGCCGGAGAGCTGAAATCGTTCCTCGGCGAAGCGACCGCCAACGGCAGCGGCAACTGGAAACTCGTCTACGCCTCCTCGATCCCCGGGGGCACGATCGTCGCCGCGACGCAGACGAACGTCGAAGGCGGAACCTCGGAGCTGACCACGGCGACGACGGTCGCCGACCCCAAACCGCCGCAGCCGCCCAAGCCGCCTCCGCCTCCGCCCAAGGTCGACACCACCCCCCCGACGACCAAGATCTCCGCCGGCCCGAACGCGAAGTCACACAGCACCAAGGCACGGTTCAAGTTCAGCGCGAGCGAGTCCCACTCGACCTTCCAGTGCAAGCTCGACGGCAAGCCGTTCAAGTCCTGCAAGTCGCCGAAGACCTACAAGGGCCTGAAGCCCGGCAAGCACGTGTTCAAGGTGCGCGCGACGGATCCCGCCGGCAACGTCGGGAAGCCCGTGACGCGCAAGTTCACCGTCCTCGGCTGACCCGGCTCCAGCCGCTCCCAGCAGTCGGCCGACCGCGCCAATCTAGACTCGGCCGGGCATGAGCCTCAGGCCGCTGATCGAGATCGCCGCCGAGAACGAGCGCGTCCACGCGCTCGTTGGGCGCGTGCGCGACGCCGCCGGCGGCGGGGAGGCGGTGCGGGTGCGCGCCTCGACGATGCTGCGCCCGCTGCTGCTGGCGGCGCTGCTGGAGGACGACCGCGGCCTCGCCGGGCGCCCGGCGCTGCTGGTCAGCGCCGACGACCGCTCCGCCCGCGACCTCGCCGCCGACCTGCGCGCCTACCTGGCCCCGCGCCGGGTTCGCCTCTACCCCTCCCGCGGGACCGGCTACGCCTCCCACGTCAGCCCGCCGCCGCACCTGGTCGGGCTGCGGATCGACGCCCTCGACGCGCTGCGCGGCGAGCAGGACGCGGTCGTCGTCGCCGGCGCCACCGCGCTGGCCGAGGCGGTCCCCGACGCGTCCCTGCGCCCGGCCGGCTTCGCGATCTCCGCCGGCGAGGAGATCGAGCTGGGGGCGGTCGCCGAGGACCTCGTCGCGGCCGGCTACGAGCGGGTCGAGCAGGTCGAGGAGCGAGGCCAGTTCGCGATCCGCGGCGGCATCCTCGACGTCTTCCCGGCGACCGAGGAGCGCGCCGTGCGGGTCGAGCTGTTCGGCGACGAGGTCGAGTCGCTGCGCTGGTTCTCCACCTTCACCCAGCGCTCCCTGGGCGAGGCCGAGCGGGTCGAGCTGGCGCCGGCCGCCGAGCTCGACGCCGAGCACCGCGAGCTGGCCGAGATCGCGGCGCTGGAGGCGGCCGAGGAGGACGGGCGGCCGTTCGCCCTCGCCGAGCTGCTGCCGCTGGACCGCTTCCTCTCGCCGCTGGATCTGGTCCCGGCCGGCGCCGCCGTCGTGCTCGCCGCCGCCGAGGAGATCGAGCCGGCTCTGCGCGATCACTGGGAGGACGCGACGACGGCGATGCACGCCGACGACGCCCAGCACCTCTACGTCGACGTCGCGGCGCCGCTGGCGGAGCGGGCCGCGCTCGCCCTGACCGCGGCAGGCGAGGAGGACGAAGACGCGTTCCGGGCCGCCCGCGCCGAGTCGCCGGCGCGCAGCGTCAAGGAGGCTGAGGCCGAGCTGGAGAAACTGGTCCGCTCCGGCTACCGCACCGTGGTCGCCTTCGACAGCCGCGGCGAGGCGGAGCGCACGCGCTACGGCCTCGACCGCCTCGACGCGCGCCTGCTGGAAGGCGGCCGGATCTCGCCCGAGCCGGGCCTCGCCTTCGCCGAGGCGCGCCTGCGCGAGGGCTTCCTCAGCCCCGAGCTGAAGCTCGCCGTCTACCCCTTCCGCCGCCTCGTCCACCGCCGCAAACGCGCCGAGGAGCCCGTCCCCGGCGCCGGTCGCGGCCGGCTCGCCTTCGGCGACCTGCGGGTCGGCGACCACGTCGTTCACGAGGACCACGGGGTCGCCCGCTTCGCTGGCTTTGAGACGCGCGAGGTCGGCGGCGTCACCCGCGACTACCTCTACCTCGAATATAAGGGCGAGGACCGGGTCTACGTCCCCACCGACCAGCTGGCGAAGCTGAGCCGCTACGTCGGCGCCGCCGGCGCGCCGACGCTCTCGGCGCTGGGGGGGAAGCGCTGGCAGAACATGAAGGCGCGGGCGCGCCGTGCCGCCGGGGCGCTCGCCGGCGAGCTGCTCAACCTCTACGCCGAGCGGCGCTCGCGCAGGGGCCATGCCTTTCCGCCCGACGGCGAGTGGCAGATCGAGATGGAGGCCGCCTTCCCCTACCGCGAGACCGCCGACCAGGTCGAGGCGATCGAGGCGGTCAAGGCCGACATGGAGTCCGAGCGGCCGATGGACCGGCTGGTCTGCGGCGACGTCGGCTTCGGCAAGACCGAGGTCGCGCTCCGCGCCGCCGTCAAGGCCGCCTCCGACGGCAGGCAGGTGATGGTCCTGGTGCCGACGACGATCCTCGCCCAACAGCACTTCGGCACCTTCCGCGAGCGCCTCGCCGACCTCCCCTTCCGGGTCGAGGGCGTCTCCCGCCTGCGCCCGGCGGCGGAGGTGAAGGCGGTCCTGCGGGACTTCGAGGCCGGCGCGGTCGACGTCCTGATCGGCACCCACCGCCTGCTCTCTCGCGACGTCCGCGCCAAGGACCTCGGCCTGGTCGTCGTCGACGAGGAGCAGCGCTTCGGGGTCAAGCAGAAGGAGCTGCTGCGCCAGCTGAAGCTGAAGGTCGACGTGCTGGCCCTCTCGGCGACGCCGATCCCGCGCACGCTTCAGATGAGCCTCGCCGGGCTGCGCGACATCTCGGTGATCGAGACCCCACCGGAGGGCCGGCGGCCGGTGCGGACCTACGTCGGGCCCTACGACGAGGACCTGGTGCGGCGGGCGATCGAGCGCGAGATCGAGCGCGGCGGCCAGGCCTTCGTCCTGCACAACCGGATCGACTCGCTGCCCGAGGTCGCCGAGCAGCTGCGCGGCCTGGTCCCGAAGGCCCGCTTCGCCGAAGCGCACGGCCAGATGGACGAGGGCACGCTGGAGGAGACGATGCTCGCCTTCCTGCGCGGGGAGGCCGACTGCCTGGTGACGACGACGATCATCGAGTCCGGGCTCGACATCCCCACCGCCAACACGCTGATCGTCGAGCGCGCCGACCAGCTCGGGCTCTCCCAGGCCTACCAGATCCGCGGCCGGGTCGGGCGCTCCCGCGAGCGTGCCTTCGCCTACCTGCTCTATCCCTCGGCGATGGCGCTGAGCGAGGAGGCGGCGGCCCGCCTCTCCACCCTCGCCGACCACACCGAGCTGGGCTCGGGCTTCCGGATTGCGATGCGCGACCTCGACATCCGCGGCGCCGGCAACCTGCTCGGCGACGAGCAGTCCGGCCATGTCGCCGCCGTCGGCTTCGAGCTGTACTGCCAGATGATCGACGAGGCGGTCGCCGAGGCGGGGGGCAAGGACGGAACCGGGGAGGAGGCGCCGGAGCCGGTCCGCCTCGACGTCCCGGTCGACGCGTACCTGCCGGCGACCTTCATCCCCTTCGAGGCGGCGAAGATCGATGTCCACCGGCGGGTCGCCGCGGCGCGCGAGCCGGGCCGGCTGCGGGAAATCCGCGACGAGCTGATCGACCGCTTCGGGCCGCTGCCCGAGGCGGCCGAGAACCTGCTGAAGCTCCAGCGGGCGCGGATCGAGCTGGGGCTGGCGGGGGCGCGGAGCATCGAGTTCCGCGGCGGCCGGCTCAGCGTCACCGGGGTCGAGCTGGATTCCGAGCAGGCTGGGGTGCTGGCCGAGCGGGTCGAGGGGGCGCTGTACGAATGGCGCGAGCAGACCGCGGCGGTGCGGGTCGAGGACGAGCCCGAGGCGCGCCTGGCGGCGGTGCTGGCGATGGCCGACGGGCTGCGCGAGGCGCGCCGGCCCGCTCAGGCCGCCGCTGCCTGAATCCCCGCGACTCTCCCCGCGCGCGGGGGGCGATTTGATTATGCTGCCCGCTGCGTGGGAGCGAAACAGGGGCAGACCGGGAAGTCGAGGGGCAGGCAGCGGTTCGCGCTCGTCCTGTTCGGGGTCGTCCTCGTCGCGCTGTTCGTCGGCTTCGCGGTCGCGCAGGGGATCGGCCAGCCGAGCGTCCCCTCCGGCGACGTCGCGATCGTCAAGGGCGTCCCCTCCGACGTAGGCACCGTCAGCGAAGCGCAGTTCAAACACGCGCTGGCGCAGCAGCTGGCCCAGGGGGAACAGAAAAAAGCCCCCAAGCCCGGCTCCACCAAATTCGAAGAACTGAAGAAAGCGGCGCTGGGACAGCTGCTCGACACGATCTGGATCCACGGCGAGGCCGAAGAACTCGGGATCTCGGTGACCCCGAAACAGATCTCGACCGAACTCGCCCAAATCAAGAAACAGAACTTCCCGACCAAAAAAGCCTTCGACGAATTCCTGAAGAAATCGCACTTCACCCCGCAGGACGTGAACGACCGGGTCGAACTCCAGGTGCTCAGCACCCAGATCCAGGAACAGATCGCGAAACAAGCACCCCCGCCGTCCAACTCCGAAGTGGCGGACTACTACAACCAGGTGAAGGACACCCAGTACACCAAAGCCGCCTCGCGCGACATCCGCGCGGTGGTCAACGAAGACAAGGCCAAGGTGGAACAGGCGAAGGCGATTTTGGAAAAGGACAGCTCGCCGGCGAGCTGGAAAAAGGTCGCGGCGAAATACTCGACCGACCCGCTGACGAAATCCAAAGGCGGGTTGCAGCCGGGGCTCTCCGAAGAACTGCTGAAAGAACAGGACACGCTCAAGAACGCGGTCTTCGGCAGCCCGACCGGGCAGCTCGAGGGGCCGGTCAACGTCCAGGGCAAATACTTCGTCCTGGAAGTGGTGAAACTCAACCCCGAAAAAGTCGAAGCCCTGGGCGAAGTCAGCGCCGCGATCAAAGGCCAGCTGGCCCAGCAGGTGGCGCAGGAAGCCTTCTCCGGGTTCGTCACGAACTACCAAAGCAAGTGGACCTCGCGGACCTTCTGCGCCACGGACTTCCTGATCGAAAGGTGCGCCAACTTCATCGGCAGCGGGCACCCGGCGACCGCTCCGGCCAGCTGCTACGAAGCCAACCCCAAAGGCGGCACCCCGACGGAATGCCCGGCGCCGGTCGCCCAGGTCGCGCCCTCGCGGCCGGGCAGCGTCACGATCCTCAACCCGCAGGGGGAACGCCTGCCCCAGCGGCCGCGGCCGCAGGGCCTCGAAGAACCCGTCGAAGAAGGCGTGGGCCTGCCGGAAGGCGTCCCGCCGGCAGGCGGCGAAGCGCCGCCCCCCACGGGCGAATAGCCCGTCGCGGCGGTGAATAGACTGGCGCGCCCATGAGCGCGATCGCCTCCATCCACGCGCGCCAGATCCTCGACTCGCGGGGGAATCCCACGGTCGAGGTGGAGGTGGTGCTGGAGTCGGGCGCGCGCGGGCTCGCCGCGGTTCCCTCCGGCGCCTCGACCGGCGAGTTCGAGGCGGTCGAGCTGCGCGACGGCGGCGAGGCCTGGGCAGGCAAGGGCGTCTCGCGGGCGGTGGCCAACGTCAACGGCGAGATCGCGGCCGCGCTGACGGGCGCCCGCGCGGCCGAGCAGGGCGCCCTCGACGAGACGATGATCGAGCTGGACGGGACGCCCAACAAGGGGCGGCTCGGCGCCAATGCCCTGCTCGGCGTCTCGCTGGCCGCGGCCAAGGCGGCGGCGGCGGACTCCCGGCAGCCGCTCTATCGCTACCTGGCGGAGCTCTACGGGGGCGGCGAGCCGACGCTGCTGCCGGTGCCGATGATGAACGTCCTCAACGGCGGCGCCCACGCCGACAACTCGGTCGACTTCCAGGAGTTCATGGTGGTCCCGGCCGGGGCGTCGAGCTTCTCGGAGTGCCTGCGGGTCGGCGCCGAGGTCTACCACGCGCTGAAGCGGTCGCTGTCCTCGCGCGGTCTCTCGACGGCCGGCGGCGACGAGGGCGGCTTCGCGCCCGATCTCGATTCCAACGAGGCGGCGCTACAGGCGGTCCTGGCCGGGGTCGAGGCGGCGGGCTATGAGCCCGGCGCCGACGTCTTCATCGCCCTCGACCCGGCCACCAGCGAGGTCTACGAGAGCGGCGCCTACGTGCTCGAGCACGAGGGGCGGAGCCTCTCGCCGGCGGAGATGGCGGCCTACTGGGAGGACGCCTGCGCGCGCTACCCGATCGTCTCGATCGAGGACGGCATGGACGAGGAGGACTGGGACGGCTGGAAGCTCCTGACCGAGCGGCTCGGCGAGCGGGTGCAGCTGGTCGGCGACGACCTCTTCGTCACCAACCCGGAGCGCCTGCGGCGCGGCATCGAGCTGGGGGTGGGCAACTCGATCCTGGTCAAGGTCAACCAGATCGGCACCCTGAGCGAGACCCTGGAGGCGATCCGGACCGCGCGCGAGGCTGGCTACACCGCGGTGATCTCCCACCGCTCGGGCGAGACCGAGGACACGACGATCGCCGACCTCGCCGTCGCCACCGGCGCCGGTCAGATCAAGACCGGCGCGCCGTCGCGCACCGACCGCGTCGCCAAGTACAACCGGCTGCTGCGGATAGAGGAGGAGCTCGGCTCCGCCGCGGAGTTCCCGGGCGTGCAGGCGTTCGCCCAGCGGCGCGGGTAGATGAAGGAATGCGGGTCCCGGCCGCAAAGCACCGTGTATGGCAGCGCGCGCCCATGCCGGACGAGCCGGAGCCGCCGCTCGCCGGCGCCCGGCGGCTCGACGAGCGCGACCGGCCGCCCGCACGGGGCCCAGCCGGATCAACTGGGACCGGGTGGGACGGATCGCGCTGACGCTGGTCCTGGCCGCGGTCCTCTACTCCTACCTGAACCCGGCGATCGACTTCGTCAAGACCTACACCGCGACCACCGCGGCCAAAGCGAACCTGCACGAGCTTCAGCGCGAAAACACCATGCTCCACAACCGCGTCCAGTCGGCCGAGGACCCGGTGGTGGTCGACCGCAAGGCGCGCGGGCAGGGAATGGTCGCCGAAGGCGAGACGCCGGTCGTGATTCGCGGTCTGAGCGGCTGATCCGCGTCCGGGGGGCCCGCGGTGGTTAGCCTCGGCTCCTACCTCCTCGGAGCCCTCTACCTGGCCGTCGTCGGCCTCTCGCTGGGCTTCAGCGCTCACCGCCTGCGCCAACGCCTGCTCCCAACCTGGCAGGGCGCCCCAGCCCGCCTGGTCGAGGCGGTCGTCGGAGTCGCCCTCCTCCTCTGGCTCTCGGAGCTCCTCGGGACCTTCCAGCTCTTCTACGCGGGCGCCCTCGTCGCGGCTTGTGCACTCCTTGCGGCAGCCATCGCGCTCTGGCCGGCGGGTCCTGTCGGTGCGGCATCCCCCACGGTGCTCGGACGCTCCGCGCCCTCCGCGCCGCGGGGGACCCCCGCCCCACCGCCACCCGCCGGAGAGGGGTTTTGGCGGTGGCTGATCATGGTGGGGGTCATTGGCGTCGTCGTTGGACACTGGGCCATAACGACCAAGCACGCGGTCGACAGGGGGATTTTCAACTTCGATTCGTTGTGGTACCACCTGCCGTTTGCCGTGGACGTGGTGCAGAGCCACTCCGTTACCGGCTTGCACTACGTCGACACGGTGTTTACGAACTGGCTCTATCCCCAGAACTCGGAGGTGCTCCACGCGGTTGGGATCCTGCTCACCGGCAGGGACACGTTGTCGCTGTTCCTGAACTTCGGGTGGTTGGCGGTTGCTTTCCTGGCGGCTTATTGCGTTGGGAGGCCGTATGGGCGTGGGTCGTTGACGGTGGTTGCCGCGGCCGTCCTGCTCGAGTGCCACACGCTCGTGGTCCGCGAGCCCGGGGCGGCCAAGGACGACCTGATGCCCGCCGCATTGCTGCTGGCCGCGATCGCGATCCTCCTAACCGCCTGGGCGGCTCGCGAGGGAGATGACGGCCTCTCGCCCGGCTGGGCGCTTGCCGCGGCTGGCCTTGCCACCGGCCTCGCGGTTGGCACGAAGTCGACCGCGCTGGCGATGGCGGCGGCGCTGACGCTGGCCGTGGTCGTGCTGGCGCCCTCGGGGCGGCGCCTCGCCGCCGCCGGCTGGTGGTCGATCCCGGCGCTGGCCGGGGGCGGCTACTGGTACCTGCGCAACCTGGTCGTCGCCGGCAACCCGATCCCCCAGATCGCCCACCTCGGCCCGATCTCGCTGCCGCATCCCGAGCGCCTCCAGACCGCCCGGCCGGACTTCAGCATCGCCCACTACGCGACCGACACCGGCGTTTGGCGCCACTACTTCGCGCCGGGCCTGCACGAGGCGTTCGGGGCGCTGTGGCCGGCGGTGATCCTGGCGGCGTTCGCCGCAGCGCTCCTGGCTCTCCTGCGCGGCCGCGAGCGGATCGTGCGCTGGGTCGGCGCCGTGGCGCTCGTCGGCATGCTCGCCTATCTCTTCACGCCGCTCAGCGCCGCCGGCGCCGAGGGGGCGCCGACCGGGTTCGGGATCAACCTTCGCTACGCGATCCCGGCCCTGCTGGCAGGAATCGTCCTGATCCCGCTGCCGCGCTTCTTCGACGACCGGCGACGCCAGTGGGGCCTGCTCGGCGCCCTCGTCCTCGTCCTCCTGCTCACCGATCGCTCCGACGCGGTGCTGCGCGACTCCGGCCGCCTCTTCGCCCTGGCGCTCGTCGTCCTCGCCGTGCTCGTCCCGGCTGCGCTGTGGCTGGCGCGGGAGCGGGGCGCGGGACGGGCGGCGATGGTGGCCGGCGCCGCCCTGCTGGCCATCGCCCTCGTCGCGGTCGGCTACCCCCTCCAGCGCCACTACCTGCGCGAACGCTTCCGCAACGAGGTCGCCGCCGAAAGCATCCCCGGCATGCACCTCGACTCCGCCTACCGTTGGGCCAGGGAGCGCTCCGGCGCGCGCATCGGCCTGGTCGGGACCACGGCGGGGTTCGCCCAGTACGGCTTCTACGGCACCGACCTCTCCAACCGGGTGCTCTACATCGGCGCCACGGGCCCCCACGCGGCCTTCGACGCGATCCCGACCTGCGCCGCCTTTCGCGCCGCCGTCAACACCGCCCAGCTCGACTACCTGGTCACCGCGCCCTTCCTCAACTTCCTCCACCCCGACCGCCCGATCCCCTCGCCCGAGGCGCGCTGGCTGGGGGGAGAGCATGCCGTCGCGCCGATCCTGCGCAGCGGCCCGGTCACGGTCTGGAGGGTTCGGGGCCGGCTCGACCCAACCGCCTGCGGCCCCCGCAACGCCCCGCTTCGCGAAGTCCCCGATACCGCCACTGGGTAGTCTCGTCGGCGTGAGCTACCCGCTCGAGAACGCGCTCTTTCAGTGGGAGGAGGGGTGGCGCACGCTGCGCGCGCTGGAGGCCGACCCGCGGGCACGCCGGCTCGCCGACAGGGTCGTCGAGGCGATTCGCGAGGAGCTGCGGCGCCGGATCGGCCCCACCTTCACCGCGGCCGAGCTGGCCGAGCTCTACGGGCGCGGGACCGACTGGTGCCTACAGGTCGCGATCGACGTGGCGCCGGCGATGGAGGGCGATGCCCAGGCGCTGGCCGACGCCGCCTTCTGGCACTACCTGCGCGGGGCCGCCGATTTCGCCGGCGGCCGGCAGCTACTCGTCTGAGTCCTCGTCGGCGTCGGCGTCCGGCTCGGCCGCCGCTCCGGCGCGGCGGATCACGATCTGGTCCGCCTCGATCCTGACCGTGACGTCGCGCTTGCCGGCCCAGTGCTCGACGTAGACGGGGTTGTCCTTGACCGCGGCGTCGAGCCAGAGCCCGTAGCCGTCGGTCTCACCATGGTCGAAGGTCGCTTCCAGCTCTTTGCGCCGCCCACGGCCGCCACGACGACCGCGCCGCCGGCGCCGGCGGGGGCGTGCGGCGCCGGGCTCGCGCTCGGCATCCTCGTCGGCCCCGTCGCCGCCGTCCACATCGTCCTCGTCCTCCTCGACCTCGGGCTCCTCAGCCTCCTCCTCTTCGGCGGCGGCTGCCTCGATCTCCGCTTCGATCTCGTCGCGCAGGTCGACGTCGGCGGAGACGGCGCCCTCGGCGTCGGGGTTGAGGTCGTACTGCTTGCGGAACTCGCGCAGCTCGGTGGCGCTGATTTCCAGCTGGTGGGCGATCCAGGCATCCGTGCGGCCCTGCTGGACCCAGGCGCGGATCTGGTTGAGTTGGGGCTTGAGTGAGCGTCGGGCCATCGGCGCGCGAGTCTATTCAACCTGGCGGGTCGTTCGCGGAGCCCTCAGGACATCAGGAACGCGAGCGCCTCGAACATCGCGATCACGACGACCGCCACGGTGACCGTGAGGCAGACCGCGAGCACGCTGAAGCGGACCTTGCCGGCTTGCTCGGTGCGGTTGATTCGCCGCGCCCGCGAGCGGTTGGCGGCCCGCCGGCGCAGCTGCTCGCGCCGCCGGCGCTCCAGTGAAGTCTCCTGTTCGAAGGCAGACTCGAACTGGGAGATGCTCTGTCGCATTCGCATAGAGGGTGGCCCCGGGAGGCCGCGCAGCACCGTAGCAAAGCTCGGCGCGGCATTCAGGGCGGGCAGGCGCCCCAGAGGCCGCGTCCGGCCCGCGCGGCTTGCAGCTCGAGCCGGCGCAGGAGCGGCGCGTGGCGGTTGTTGGGCGGGATCGTCAGAGTGCGGGCGAGGCCGCGCCGGACCAGGATCTCGTTGACGAAGCGGTGGCCGAGGTAGACGTAGGCGAGGAGCCGGCCGTAGACGTCGCGCGGTTCGACCCCGAAGACGAGGCGAACGCGCCGCCCCTGCACCAGACGGTGGTCGAAGCGCGAGGCCTCAGGGCCGAAGCACTGCACCGGCGTGCCGGGCTTGACCGTCTCCGGCGTGTCGACGCCGATGTAGCGGACGTCCTCCAGGTGACCGTCGACCCGGGCTTCGATCGTGTCGCCGTCGATCGCCCGCACGACGTAGGCACGGGCCCCACGCGGCCCCTCGCCCCCGCGCGACTGCTCCCACGGCCGCAGCACGACCGCGGCGACGAGGACCAGCACCACCACGCTGCCGGCATGGGCCGCCTTTCTGTGCCATAGGCCCAATAAGGCGGCCCACCCGCTGTCGCGATCCGCGCTCACCCCCGTCTAAGGAGCGGGCGGCTCGGGTTCTCCCCCCGGCTAAGGGGTGCGGCGCACGCTGGAGAGCAGGGTCTCCTTGATCTGGCCGATGATCTCCAGCGCGTCGTTCCACTCGCGCTGCCAGACGTTGCGGCCGAAGATGACGCCCGAGCCGCCGGCCTCCATCACCTCGCGGGTGTGCAGGAGGACCGTCTCGTCGTCGGTCCTGGAGCCGCCGGAGAGAACGACCAGGGCGCGGCCGGCGGACTCGACGCAATGGCGGATCGCCTCCGCCCGGTCGATTTCCATCTCGTTGTAGGGGGCCGGGGCGTCCTTGTCCTTGGCCGGGTCGATCTTCGGCATGTTGAGCTTGACCACGTCGGCGCCCATCTCCATCGCCATCCGCGCCGCGTAGTCGATCGCGTAGAAGGAGCCGGCGCCGCCCTTGCCGTCGATCGCTTCCCCGCGCGGGTAGGACCAGACGACGAGCGGCATCCCGAAGCGGTCGCAGTCCTGGCGCACCTGGCGCAGCTGGGCGAGGTCCTCGTCCTGGCGTGGGGAGCCGACGTAGAGCGTGTAGCCGATCGCGTCGGCGCCGAGGCGAACGCCGTCCTCGACGCTGGCGTTGCAGGAGGAGAAGGCCTGGGAGGCGGGGGGGACGTCGGTCTTGCCGTTGACCTTGAGGATCAGCGGCACCTGGCCCGCGTAGTCGGCGTAGTACTTCTCGGCCATGCCGATCTGGCAGGCGAGCGCCGAGTAGCCGGCCTCGGCGGCGAGGCGGAACTGGTAGTCGGGGTCCTTGGAGGCCGGGTTGGGGAAGAAGTCGCGCGGGCCGTGCTCGATCCCCTGGTCGATCGGGAGCAGCATCAGGGTCCCGTTGCCGGGGCCGAACTCGAACAGCAGCCGGCGCAGACGCGCGCGTTTGCCTGGCGGCAGCGTCGCAAGCAGCGATTTCTGCTCGGTCAGACTCTTCAGCTCCACTTGATTCCTCCTCGAAGACGGGTGTCAGGGCAGTATGCCACCGGGGCCGGCATTGGGAGCCGCGCACGGGGGCGGTTATTCTCGACAGACCATGAGCGAGACTGAGCTCAGCGTCATCTGCAAGAACTGCGGTTCGGAGGTCAGTCCCTACGTCACCGAGTGCCCGTATTGCGGGACCCGGCTGCGCAAGCGGGCGCCGAAGCTGGAGCGCCGCGGCGACGCGCTCGAGGCCCGCCGCCCGCGCCGCCGGCTGCGCCTCCTCCCCCGCCGCCGCAGCCGCCCGGAGGGCGCCGCCTTCCGCCCCTACGCGACGCTCGCGGCGATCCTCGCCTCGGCGATCCTGCTGCTGGTGCAGAAGGCAAGCGGCAACCCGCTCTCGACCTTCGGCGGCGTCCTCGTCCCGGTCGGCGGGGACTGGTGGCGCCTCCTCGCCGCGCCCTTCGCCTACGTCGACGTCGGCTACCTGTTCGTGGTCGCGGTCGGCCTGGCGATCTTCTCGGTCGGGGTCGAGCGGCGCCTCGGCAGCGCCGCCACCGCCGTGCTGCTGCTCGCCTGCGGCGCGCTGGGGATGCTGGTCGCCAGCGGTGTCGCCGACGCCCGCGGCGAATTCGTCGTCATCGCCGGTGGCAACGGCATGGCCCTGGGAGCGGTGGCGGCGTGGTTCGCGATCCGCCGCGCCGAGGCACACGGGGCGATCGAGGAGGAGTACGACACGATCGGGGTCGCGGTCGCCGCCGCGGTGCTGATCGCGCTGCCGCTGTTCGCGCCCACCGCGGACTTCGTCGCCGGCCTGGTCGGCGGCGCCGTCGGCGCTCTGGCGGGGGTGGCCGCCTCCGCCCTGCGTCCCTCCAACTAGGCTGAGGTCGTGGACGAGGAGAGCGAGTTCGACGCCGCGATCGAGCGCCTGCTGGAGCCGGAGCGCTTCGCCGAGGCCGAGCGGATCGTCGCCCGGGCGGCGCCGCGGCTCCAGAAGGTGCTGGCCGCCGCGCTGGCCGAGGGCGGCTGGTTCGGCGAGCCGCACGAGGCCGAGGCGCTGAGGGCCGCCACCGTCCCCGATCCCGACGAGCGGATCGCCGCCGTTCGCGCCCTGCTCGCGGAGGAGGCGCGGATGGGGATGATGGTCGGCGTCGCGGTCGGCTGGGCGTTGAACGAGGAGATGAGCGACCGCGTAGAGTCGAGCGACAGCGAAGACCGGAAGGGAGAGCGTTGATGGAGATCAAGTTTCACGGCCACTCGTGCTTCGAGCTGAGCGAGGGCGGCACGACGGTGCTGATCGACCCGTTCCTGAAGCCGAACAACCCCGCCGCGGTCGCGACCGCCGACGAGGTGACCCCGACCCACATCGCGATCTCCCACGGCCACGCCGACCACATGGCCGACGCGGTGCCGGTGGCGAAGCGGACCGGGGCCGAGTGCGTGGCGATAGTCGAGCTGGCGAATTGGCTGGAAGGGCAGGGGATCGAGGCGGTCAAGGACCCGAACTTCGGCGGCAGGGTCGAGTACGAGTGGGGGCACATCGGCCTGGTCCCGGCCTGGCACACCAACACGCTGCCCGGCTCGGCCGAGCACCCGTTCAGCGCCGAGCACGGGGTCGCGATCGGGCCCGCCTGCGGGCTGGTGATCAAGCTCGGCGAGACCACCGTCTACCACGCCGGCGACACCTGCCTGTTCAGCGACATGAAGCTGATCGCCCAGCGCGGCGAGATCGACGTCTTCCTGGTCCCGATCGGAGGCCACTACACGATGGACCGACACGACGCCGTGCTCGCGGCTGAGTTCGTCGGCGCCAGGACGGTGATCCCGATGCACTTCAACACCTTCCCGGCGATCGAGACCGACGCCGCCGCCTTCAAGGCCGACGTCGAGGCGAAGACCTCCTCGCAAGTCGTGGTGCTGGATCCGGGCCAGTCGCACGCCGTCTGACGCCCGCCCGCCGACACGCCATCCGAAAGTTGGCTGGCTGGCCAGTCTTGGTGATAACCTCGCCGAACGCGCAGCCGACTTCGGAGGAGAGCTGAGATGGAGGCCAGAGAGGCGACGGGAACCCAGTCACGGACCGAGCGAGCCGACTTTCAGGAGACCGCCGACCCGGCCCTGATGAAGGCGGCGGACAGCACCGCGAACGTCAAGCTGCTCACCTACCCGGAGCTCTACCTGCTCTGGGAGCGCCAGCAATGGCAGACCCAGGAGCTCGACTTCAGCCGCGACCGCGAGGACTGGCACGAGCGGATCAGCGAGGAGGAGCGCTTCCAGCGCATGTACGGGCTCTCCTCGTTCTTCATCGGCGAGCAGAAGGTGGCCGAGGAGCTGGGGCCGATCATGCGCGCCGCGCCGACCGAGGACCAGAAAATCTTCCTCTGCACGCAGATCGCCGACGAGGCCCGCCACGTCCGCTTCTTCGAGCGCTTCTACCGCGAGGTCGGCGTGCTGGAGTCCGACGGCCTCACCGAGATGCTGGAGGAGACCTCCACCCACCTCAACGAGAACTTCGGCCGCCTCTTCGACGAGATGCTGAAGCAGCGCACCGACCGTCTCTCCGCCGAACCCGAGGACACCGAGGCGCTGGTCGAGGCGGTGACGCTCTACCACATGGTGATCGAGGGGATGCTGGCCCTCACCGGCCAGCACTTCATCATGGACTTCAACGAAAACGAAGGGACCCTGCCGGCCTTCGTCGAGGGCTTCCAGAACGTCGCCCGCGACGAGCACCGCCACGTCGCCTTCGGCTCGGTCTTCCTGCGTGAGAAGGCGGGGGAGGACGACCGCTACAAGCAGGCGATCCAGCGCACCCTGGAGGAATCGCTGCCGGTTGCCGACCAGGTGCTCTCCCCGCCCTGGGCCGAAGGGGATGACTTCGAGCTGTTCGGCTACTCGCTGGAGGAAACCCGCGAATTCGCCGGCACCTGCCTGATGCGCCGCCTCAAGGTGATCGGCCTCCAGTAGGGCCGAGCGGCGGTGGCGGCGTTCGGGCTACGGCCCGGGGGCCGGTTCGGAGGTGCCTTCGGAGGTGCCGGTCGGCGCTTCCGCGGGCGGTGCCGGTTCGGACGCGGGCGGCGCTTCCGCGGGCGGTGGGGGCGAGGCCGGCGGGGCGGGGGGCGGAGCCGGGGCGACGGTGACGACGACGGTGCCGCCATGGCCGCTGGCACCGGGCGAGGGGGTCGCGCCGGTGAGGGCTTCGACCTCGGGGTCGCCGACGCTGGCGGTCTGTTCGCCGGTGCTCGACTGCCCCGTCGCTTCGGTGGAGACCGGGACGGCTTCGGGATCGGCGGGCGGTTCGATCGGCTGAGTCGTTTCGGCCGGCACCGCCGCCGGGGCGGGGGGATCGGCCTTGTCGACCGCGGCCCGGGTCGCCTGGGCGCTGGCGATCGCCGGCGCCGGCGGGACGTGGCTCGCTTGGGAGATCTTGGGAGCGGCGGTGACGGGAGGGGCGGAGTCCTGCTTCACCTCGACCGCGGCTCCGGCGGTCAGCACCGCCGCGGTGACGACGCCGGCCACGGCCTTGGTCCCGATCGCGCCGCCGATCGCGCCGATCCCTCCGGCCGCGCCGCCGCCGCCGATCGCGGCGCCGACGCCCCCGACGGCGCCCGCTCCGGCGCTTGCCGCACCGGCCGCGCCGGCGGTCCCGGCACCGGCGCCCGCGGCGCCGCCTCCGCCGAAGCCGAGCTTGGAGGCGATGAAGCCCTTCAGGGCGATCAGCGGTCCAACCGGGGACAGCGCCGCCAGGACCTTCTCGTTGGAGCGGACCTGGGAGCGGAAGTCGGCGCATTCGTCGCACTCGCGGACGTGGCGGCGGACCGGGCCGGAGACCTTGCGCAGGCCCTCGGCCGCTTCGGAGAGCTCGACGCGGACCTCGCCGCAGGTCAGCTGCCGCGCCTGGCTCGCCTCGGCGAGGGAGATCCGGGCCCGCACCAGCAGCGACTTGACCGAGGGCACCGTGGTGTCCATCGCGGCGGCGATCTCCTCGTAGGACATCGCGTCCATCTCGCGCAGCAGCAGCGCCGAGCGCTGGGTCTCGGGAAGTTTCTTGACGTCGGAGAGGAGCTGGCGGAACTCCTCGCGGTTGTGGACCCGCTCGGCGGTCGAGGAGGCCTCCACGGCGGGGACCATGTCCATCGATTCCTGCGCGTCGGCGGTCGGTTTGCGCAGGTGGTTGAGGCAGCGGTTGCGGGCGATCCGGTAAAGCCACGGCCGCAGGTTGATCTCACGCTCGTCGGCGAGCATCGCCCGGTAGGCGTTTACGAAGACCTCCTGTAGGACGTCCTCGGCGTCCTCGGTGGAGCCGAGCATCTGGCGGCAGAAGCCGAGCAGCCGGCCCTGGTAGCGGTCGACGATCGTCTCGAAGGCGCCGGCGTTGCCGCTGCGCGCCATCGCGATCAGGCGGGGGTCGCCCTGGAGCTTGAGCAGCGGCGAGCGCCGGGCGAGAAGTCCGCGGCGACTGGCGTGGGTTAGTGCGGATGCCTCCAAGCTCTCCTCCAGGGAAGGCGTTGTTCCTGAACCTAAGGACACCGTAACAGCGCCGTAGTTGCGCACCGCGAACATTTATTGCGGTTTTAGGCCTCCCGCGGCCGGTTACCATCGCCGTGCCCGGGTGGCGAAACTGGCAAAAGCGGCGCCCTTAAAAGGCGCTGCCCCTTCGGGGGCTTGCGGGTTCGAGTCCCGCCCCGGGCATTGCGGAGGCTGGCGTCGCGGGCCCTCCGCTAGGCTCGCCCGGCAATGGACCACGGGGGCCGCCTTGTCGCCAAAGCCTTGAAGTCGAGGGGGGTGAGCCAGCTCTTCACGCTCTCGGGCGGCCACCTGTTCTCCATATACGACGGCTGCCGGGAGGAGGGGATCGGGCTCCTCGACGTGCGCCACGAGCAGACGGCGGCGTTTGCGGCGGAGGGATGGGCGAAGGCGACCCGCGAGGTCGGCGTCGCCGCGCTCACCGCCGGGCCCGGGGTGACCAACGGGCTCAGCGCGATCGCCGGCGCCCAGGCCAACTGCTCGCCGATCTGCGTGCTCGGCGGGCGGGCGCCGCAGATGCGCTGGGGCTCGGGCTCGCTTCAGGAGATCGACCACCTGCCCTTCGTCTCGCCCTTGGTCAAGTCGGCGGAGACGGTGATGGAGCCGGGCCGGATCGCCGCGACGACCGCCGCCGCCCTTGACCTGGCGCTGGCGCCGCCGAACGGGCCGACCTTCGTCGACTACCCGCTCGACGTGATCTTCACCGAGGCCGAGGCCGAGATCCCACCCATGCCCGCTCTCGCCGCGGCTGAGCCGGCGGTCGGGGTCGAGCAGGCGGCCGCGCTGCTCGGCGCCGCCGAGCGGCCCGCGGTGATGGCCGGCACCGGCCTCTACTGGGGGCACGGGGAGGGGGAGCTGCGGGCGCTGGTCGAGGCGCTTGGCATTCCCGTCTTCCTCAACGGCCTCGGGCGCGGCTGCCTTCCGGCCGACCACGAGCTCGCCTTCAGCCGGGCTCGGGGGAGCGCCCTGAAGGGCGCCGACGTGGCCCTGGTCGTCGGCGTGCCGATGGACTTCCGGCTCGGCTTCGGCGCCAGCTTCGGCGAGGAGACGAAGATCGTGCGGCTCGACGTCGCGCCCAACGCGCTCACCGCCAACCGCGCGCCCGAGGTCGACCTGGTCGGCGACGTCAGGGCCAGCCTGGCGGCGATCCGCGAGGCGGCGGCGGGCGGGCATCCCCGCACTGGGCCCTGGCTCGAGCGCTTGCGGGGCGTCGAGGCGGAGACGCGCGAGGCGGAGCGGGCCGAGCTGGAGGACCGGCGCTCGCCGCTTCATCCCGTCCGCGTATATCGCGAGCTGGGGGAGGTGCTCGACCGCGACGCCATCGTCGTCGGCGACGGCGGGGACTTCGTCTCCTATGCCGGCCGCTTCGTCGACACCTACGAACCGGGATGTTGGATGGACCCGGGGCCGTTCGGCTGCCTCGGCGCCGGGCCCGGCCAGGCGATCGGTGCCAAGCTCGCCCACCCCGACCGGCAGGTCTGCCTGCTGCTCGGCGACGGGGCCTTCGGCTTCGCCGGGATGGAGTTCGACACTATGGCGCGTCACGGTCTCGGAGTCGTCGGACTACTTGGCAACAACGGGATCTGGGCCCTCGAGCATCACCCGATGAAGTTCCTCTACGGCTACTCGGTCGCGGCCGAGCTGCGGCCGGAGACCCGCTACGAGGAGATGGTCGAATCGCTGGGCTGCGACGGGGTGCTCGTGCGCGAGCCCGAGCAGCTGCGCCCGGCGCTGGAGCGGGCCTTCGAGTCGGGCCGGCCGACTCTCGTCAACGTCCTGACGGACCCCGAGGTCGCCTACCCGCGCAAATCGAATCTGGCTTGATAGAGCGAGATTCGCCGGCGTCGGCGGAGGGGCCGGCGGGCAATCGGTCGCCGACACAAGAATCGGCCGCCATTGCTGGCGACCGATTCAAGCTGGCCCCTCAGGACGGGCAGGGGTACGTCTTCAGGGACCATTTATATATGGGCTCAGACGGCGGGAGGCGCCATGATGCGGCAATCGCCTAAGCCCTGTAACCAGGTTCGAGATATGGATGATCCACACCCTTTCCCCGGTGAGCCGATTATGCGCCCGACTGTCCGCCGCGTCTAGGCGGCGGCAACCTGGCTACTTATAATCGGGTAGTCGGACTCTACCAAGTTTTGGGGGTTCGGCCGGGTTTCTAGCCTATCTGTAGTGCTGCACCGCTTCTCACTGTCCAAGCGGTACCGAGGGCTTTGCCGAGCGTTCGATCCGTAGTTATCCGCAGCGCGAGGCGGCGGCGATCGCGGCGCCGTAGAGGATGTCGTGCTCGGAGACCTCGATCCGGTCGAGGCCGAAGGCGCGCATCGCCTCGACCAGGATGACGACGCCGGCGACGATCGTCGGGGCGCGGTCGGGGTGCAGCCCGGGAATCTGAGCCCGCTCGGAGAGCGGGATGGAGGCGAGGCGGGAGAGCATCCGCTGGATCGAGGGCAGGTGCAGGACGTGCCCGTGGACGCGGTCGGGGTCGTAGGGCTCCAGCTCCATCTCGACCGCCGCCAGAGAGGTCGGGGTGCCGGCGACCGCTATCCCCGCCTCCGCGCCGGGGGCGCCGGCGACGGCGGCTTCGATCTGTCCGCGCACGTCGGCGGCGAGCGCTTCGAGCTCGAGGGCCGTGGGGGGGTCGGAGGCGACGTGGCGCTCGGTGTGGCGGACGACCCCGGCCTGGAGGGAGGCGTGGAAGGAGACCTCCTCGCCGGTGCCGACGATCAGCTCGGTCGAGCCGCCGCCGATGTCGACCACCAGCGTCGGCACCGCGGGCGGGCGTTCGGAGCTGGCCCCGAGGTAGGTGAGCCGCGCCTCCTCCTCGCCGTCGAGGACCCGGGCCGAGAGGGAGAACCGCTCCCGCAGCTCGGCGATGAACGCGCCCCCGTTCCCGGCGTCGCGCACGGCGCTGGTGGCGATCGCGTCGACTACGTCGACCCCCAGCTCCTCGTACGCGGCGACGTAGCCCCCGATCGCCCCGCAGGCGTCCTCGATCGCCTCGGCGGAGAGCCGCCCCGAGAGGTCGACGCCGCGGCCGAGCCGCGTCACCTGACTGCGCCGCTCGAGCTGGGAGACCCTGCCCCCGGCCACCTCGGCGACCAGCAGCCGCGCCGAGTTCGTCCCGACGTCGATCACCGCGACTCTATGAGAGGCCCCTGCCATCGCGCGCGCACTCTATTGAGGGACCAGGCCCGCGAGCCCCATTGCACCGCCGCCCCCATCCCCGGCACAAGAGCCCCCCATTAGCTACCATGCAATGTCCGCCGCGGGGTGGAGCAGCCAGGTAGCTCGTCGGGCTCATAACCCGAAGGTCGCGGGTTCGAATCCCGCCCCCGCTATTTTCGGAAACCCGCTTATCAAGCGGGTTTCCGCGCTTCTTAGGAGCACCGAAATCTCAACAAAGAGCCTCTGGGGCAAGCCCTGGGGCAAGGTGAGGTCCGAGCGAGGTCGATCCAGGCCTTGCGCGGAGGGCTCCCGTCCACCTACGTTCGCGACGAGAAACGCAAATAACGGCCCCGGCGGCGTTGGAGCGCCCCGGGGCCCGGCACCGAAGAAAACGCCTTCGATGCGAGAGAGACGGTACCCGCCTCAGCTTCCTTTCAGGCGGCATCTGGGCCGTTCCTTTCGGTGCCCGACCGGAAGGAGGGGCCATGCCCACCATCACGACCAAGATCGACCGCGACCAGCGCGACGGCCTCTACGAGCTGGTGCGCAACCACCTCGGCGCCATCGGCGACCTCTGGATCGCCCTGGAGCAGAGCGGGGACTACGCGAGTGCGGAGCGGCTCGGCCGCGAGTTCGCCGAAGACCTCCGCCTGCTGGCAGACATCGGCTGGAAGCCCGCCGACTACCGCCGCGAGTTCGCCCTGACGATGCCGGCCACCGAGCTGACCGCGCTGCTCGGGCGGCTTCGCGAGGAAGCCGAGACGATCCTGATCGGCTCGGCCGCCGAGCGCAGGGCGAGGGAAGGGGACATCGCGACGACCGAGCGCTACCAGCTCGGCTATGAGGCCTGCGGGGCGGTGCTGTGCGACATCGGACCGCCGGCGGAGGATCCGGCGTGACGGCGGCGGGCAGGGAGGAGCTGGCGCTGGCCTTCGGGCACAACCTGCTCCGCGCCCGAAGGAAAGTCCGTCTCTCCCAGGAAGAGGTCAACGTCCGCGCCGGCCTGCACCGCACCGAGGTGGGCCTGCTGGAGCGAGGGCATCGGGTTCCGCGAATCGACACCCTCCTGAAGCTCGCGGCGGCGCTGGAAGTGGCGCCCGGCGAGCTGCTCGACGGCATCTCCTGGCTGCCCGGGCAGCTCGCCGAGGGGGCCTTTTCGCTCACTCCAATTCAAGTGGGCAGCTCCCATTACCGGAGGCGATAGAGCGTTCCACGCTGAGCTCAAAGTCCAAACTCCCGGTTGGCGATCCCCGTAGGGGGGGTAGCGGGCGCGCTGGGCTCCTGCGCCGGCATGGAGGAGCCGCGGTCCTGGGGCGTCTCGACCTCGAGCCCGAACTCCGGGCTGTCTTCGCGCGCCACTTGACGCCCCGCGGCCATCGAACCGCCGGTCCGAGGTGGTTCTGCTGACGCCCTGGCGGTGCCGGTGCTTTGTGGGGCAAGGCGGTGCGCGCCTGATCCGCCCGCGTCGATCGGTGGAGTCGCAACCCCCAATTGGCGAGCACGTATCGGGCCGACTGGACCAGCGCGGCCAGGATCGTGATGGCCAACCAGATCGACGCCGACGCCCGGTCCGATTGCGCCGGTCAGTGCGCAGGCGGCGAGCGTCCCCGCGCATACCCCCCCGATCGCCTTTCCCAGGGGCGCACTCGTCGTGACGCTGATTCCCTCCCAATTGCCTGACGCGAATAGGCGCGCGGTAGTCCCGCGCCCGCGATCCGCGAGGAACGCCACGGCACTGCGCAGGGAGTCGCCCAAAGCGATCAGCCGGTCGAGCATTCCGCCGGTTGGCACGACCCTCGCCCCGGCCAGGCTGAGCGAGGCGGCGATGCCGATCTCGACCGCCAGCTCGGAGCCCGGCTCGGGGATCGCGATCCCGAAGCGCTCGCGCAGCACGCGCAGAGCCGAGTCGAGACGACGTCGAAGCGTGGTCTCGCCGCAGCCAAGGACTTTGGCGGCGTCACGGGTACTGCGTTCCTCGAAGTAGTAGAGGCCAAGCGCCTGGCGCTGCTGGGAGGAGAGCCTGCCGATCACTTCCTGAAGTTCGGCGATCAGGATCTCTCCGATCGCCTCCTCCTCGGTGGGGGAGAGCGGCTCCTCTCCCGGGATCGTGCCAGGCATATTCGCCAGATCCTCGCCGTCGGTCTCACGCAGCTCTCGGCGCAGCTCGTCGATCGCACGGCGGTAGGCGACGGAAACGACCCAGCCTCTCGGGTTCTCGACCTTCCGGCCCCGGGCGATCGCGCCCTCATACTCGGCGATCGCCTGCTGAACCATTTCCTCGGCGTGGCGATTGATGAACGCCTCCGAGAGCCGGCGTGCCCGCAGCTTGCAGCGCAACGCCCGGTCCATCGCCGCCAGCGCCCCCGCGTCGTTCGGTGCCCCAAGCCCCTTCGCTGTCTCCATCGCCATCGCCTTTCGGTTGGATGTCCTCCCCTCTCAAACACCCGAGTGCGCCATCGCGCGCTCATACCTCTGTCGAGGGCGGTGTCACAAATGCCGGTCACACACGGGGCAGACGGAGGATTCGCGGCGCAAACCGGTCCCTGCTCCGACAGGAGGACATGGACCCATGCGGCACCGGCCACGTCCCCGCCCAGCGCCCCCGGGCCAAACAGAGCCTTTCGGAGCAGGCGATCGAGCTGACCGTGCAACGGCTGCGCGTGATCGCGGAGCCCAATCGCATCGCTCTGCTGGGCGCCCTGAACGAGAGTCAGGAGGCCAGCGTGCAGGAGCTCGCCGACCGGATCGGCGCCACCTCCCACCAGAAGGTCTCCAAGCACCTCGCCGTGCTGCACGCGGCGGGCATGGTCAGCCGCCGTCGCGGCGAGGGCGCCACGGTCCTCTACGCCCTGATCGACTGGAGCGGTTGGTGGGTCATCGAGCAGATCGCCGGCATGGTGCAATCGGGTCCGGGCGAGGGGCAGACCGAAATTGACCCGGCCTAGTGAATCTGCGGAACCACCGCGGCGGCAACCTGCTCGATCGAGTCGACAAGCGGTGCGCCCCTGGCCTCCACCGCGCTCATCGAGACGATGCTCGCGGCACCGGCGTCCCACCAAAAGGCCCGGATCTTCTCCAGCCTGCCGCTGGGCGCAAAAAAGCCGAGGACGTGTTCAACGCCGAGTTTGGGCAGCGAGATCGTCCTGCCCCTGGAGCCGACCCGGTGAAACGCCTCACGCGCCCTCGCGGTGAGTCCCTGAATCTTCGCTGCGAAGTTCGCTCGCCAGGTTGCCGCCGTGGCGCCTTCGTCGGCGACCCAGGTTTCCATCCGCAGTGAGCTCGCTTCGCCCGCGACCAACTGCCGGTGTTCCTGGGCGGCCCCAGAGGGCTTGCGCCCTTGCCAGGCGAGGACGAGGCAGCGGAGATGAAGGACCCCGGCGCTGTTCCCGGGAGACCTCAGCACGGATTTGTGCATACGGACTTCCGACTGCCCGAAGGTTTTCGCCAGTTCGTGCTGGGTCAGAAGCCCGCATGGGTCGGCGAAGGTCAGCGCGCTCGCGGCTCCTACCGGAAAGGCCGCCAGGCCAGCCATGGCCACAGCGACGACAACGCTCACCACAATTCGGCCCCGCGATTCAGCTGACTTCATCGAGTCTCCTTTTCCCTGCCGCCGGTCCTCCAGCGGCCGGGGCCAGTCTTGCTGACCGCTCGGCCGATGTGCCGCTGCGATGGACGGACGTTCGGGGCGTCGCGAGGCGCGATGGCGCCCGCGCGTTCGGGAATCGCCGCGCCGAGAGACCGGGCCGGGGTGGCCCTAGGCGAGCGGTCCCTGGGCGCCTCGCGCTCCTGCTCTGGCAAGCGCCGCCGGTGTTCCAGGCGCCTGGGAAAGCCGCGCGGGCCGGTTGCGCTCGGGCCAGCTCCGGGTTGTGACCGTTACGTACCAATTTACTGAACTGAACGTTCACAAAGGGACACCCGCTCAACGTATGGCGTAGGGATACTTGCGCGCCCAAAGAGCCTCTGGTTAGTTGCTGGCCCTCGATCAAATGTTGATGTTCAGCGCGCGATGGGCGGTTCGAGTGTCGGGTGGGATCTAGAGAGGTCTGGTTGGCCTCTCCGGTCCGACATCGAACAGTGGAAAGGGAGAAAATGCCATCTCTAGCCAGGGAGAAAACCCCCAGGGTCTTGCGAACCCTTCTATGCGTGGCCGCTGCCGTGGCGACGTTCGCGCTGCCCGCCTCGGCCCACGCCGCCCAGTTCAAGGCCGTTCTGTGCGCGGCCGGCACCGGCGCCAACAGCTTCGGCATCGCGACCAATACCGCCAGCCCGCAGAACCCCGGCGGGATCTTCAACTTCAACAACAACTGCTTCTCGACCTCCGACCCAGCCGGCGATAACGCCTTCCTGCGCATCTCCGAGAACCAGGCCGGCGGCAACGCCGGCCCCGGCGCCTACGGGGACATCTTCTATGACGCGGGGCCCTTCGTTCACTTCAAGACCGCCGGCGGCTACACCCGCGAGCCGAACGCCTTCAACGAAGGCTGGCGGGCGCGGTTCCTCGGCATCGACTCCGCCGGCAACAGCATGCAGTTCATGACCCAGGGCTTCGGCCTTTGCAACTGCAACAACCAGTGGGCGCCTTCGGGCACCTTCGGCCCTCACGTGTGGCCGTTCGCCAACCAGCTCGATTTCAGCCGCTTCGTCTTCGAGCTGACCTGCGTGCGCCCGGCCGGCTGCGATCGCTCCAACTTCAACGCGGCCGACGCAAACACCCTCGTGTTCACCCTCAACGACGACCAGGACTCCAAGGTCGCGATCGACAACACGCCGTTTACCGGCGGCCAGTGGGTTCGCGGCCCGCAGAGCGTCAACTGGAACACCTCCGACAGCGGCTCGGGCATCCACGACGAATGGCTGCGCCACGACGGCTCGGTCGACTACCACGGGATCGCGGTATGCGACACCGGGTTCTCGGGGCTAAACGGCGAATTCGCTCGCAGCTTTCATCCCTGCCCGACCGGCTCCTCGGCGCACGGCGCTCCCTTCAACACCGCCCTGATACCCGATGGACCGCATTCGCTCTCGGTCTGCACCCAGGACTTCGGCCAGCACCAGGGGCTGAGCGGCACCGCCGGGGAAACCTGCGATACCCGCACGGTGCGGACCGACAACACCGCCCCGGGCGCACCGCCCGGGCTGAAGGTGACCAGCGCCAACCCGGCCCGCTACCTGGACCGCTTCGACGCCCACTGGAGCCTTCCGCCGAACCAGGGCTCGCCGATCGCCAGGGTCCACTACGAGATCCTCGACGCGGCGGGAAGGGTCGTGGTCCCCGAGAAGGCGGCGGCGGGCACCGACCCGACCGAGCTCGCCGACATCGAAGGCCCCAAGGGTCCCGGCGCCTACCAGCTGCGGGTCTGGCTTGAGGACTCGGTCGGCCTCAGCGGGCCGGCGAGCACGGCGGCGATCCCCCACGACACGACGCCCCCGGCGGCACCGCAGGACATCTCGGTCACGCCGCCGCGGACGGCGCGCTCGGCCCAGGGGTTCGACGTTCGCTGGCGCAACATCGCCGACGCCGGTTCGCCGGTCGACGCCGTCCACTACGAGGTCCTCGATCACGACGGCCAGGTTGCGGTGCCGGCTCAGACGGTCGGCGGCGATGGCGTGCAGGCGATCGGCGACCTCGACACGCCGAGCGCTCGGGGCCAGTTCACCCTTCGCCTCTGGCTCTCCGATGCCGAGGGCAACGTGGGGGCTCCGACGAGGGTTCCCCTGGCCTACGAATGCCAGCGCTCCGAGCTCGCCACCGGCACCGGCCTCTCCGCGGGCCTCGGCAAGGCGACCAGCACCCGCCAGGTGGTCCAGCAGGACGAGGGCTCCCTGCTGAAGGGGAGGCTGACCGGCAGGGGCGGCGCTGGGGTCGCGGACGCTTCGCTTTGCGTCTTCAGCCGCGTGGTGACCGAGGAGGACCGGAACTTCCTCGGCCTCGCCGTCTCCGGCGCCGATGGGCGCTTCCAGTTCGCGGTCCCCGCCGGCGCCTCCCGCGACCTCACCGTCGATTACCGCTCAGATCACCGGGAACTGTCGGCTCAGGCGACGATCGAAACGGTCGTGCACCCGAGCTTCAGCGCCAAGAAGAGGGTCGTCTACAACAGGCACGCGGCCTTCTTTAAGGGGCAGATCCCAGGCCCCGACAACGACCGGGTGGTGGTCGTCCTACAGGTGAAGCGGGGCAAGGGCTGGCTCGCGTTTCGCCGCTACCGGACCCGCGCCAACGGCAGGTTCTCGATCGGCTACAGATTCAGCCGGACCTTTCGGGCGACCAGGTACCGGATGCGCGCCCAGGTGCGCCAGACGGTTGGGTATCCCTACCTCCAGGGGAACTCGCGGCCCATAACGCTGATGGTCCGGCCTGGACGTCGGCAACGGTAAGGCGGCCAGGGCGCGATGGGGGAGTCCAGGCGAGAGAATCGCGACGGTGCGGCCATTCGGATCCGAATGGCCGCACCGCCCCCCGGCACGAAGACGGCGGCGGTGAACGACGCGGAACCCGGTCGGCTCTCCGAGCAGGCGGCGACCTTCTATGAGGACCTCTGGAGCTCGGCTCGGGCCGGGGGCGTGGGGCTCTTGCGGCGGCTCGGTTGCTCTCAGGCAGAGGCGGAGGAAGTGTTCGCCGACACCTACACCAGGGTTATGGCGAAGGTCGACCCGGTGAAGCGCGGCCTGGCCGAGCCGCAGATGGTCAACCTGATCAAGGTCGCGTGCCGCAGGCGGCTGCTCAACCTGCGCCGCCACGAAGGTGTTCTCAAAGAGGTGGCGGTTCCCGAGGTCGAACCCGTGGACGGCAACGACGACGATGAACCATACGAACGGGCCGAGAGCAGCGAGGCGATCGCGATCGGCCAGGAGGCGGTCCTCAGCCTCCCTCCACGCGACCGCCTCGTCTTTCAGCTGCGCTACTACCAGGACCTCTCCCCGGAGGAGATCCAACGGCGGGTGCCGCGGCTGAGTCCGCACGGATACCGCAAATCGATCCAGCGCTCCAACGCGCGCGTCCTCGCGGCATATGAGCGGATCGAGTCCGGCAGGCGCTGTGAGGAGCTCCGCGGCGCCACCCTGACCGGCTTCCTCGCCGGGACGCTGGGCGCCGATCTCGCCGAGACGGTCGAATCCCACCTCAACCATTGCCGCTCCTGCCAGCGTCGGTGCATCGAAGCGCGGGGCCACCTGCACGAGGTCGCCAGCACCCTGGCGCTGACGTCGACGATCGGGAGCGTCGGAGTGGGCCTGGGCGGGATTCTCGCTCGCCCAATGGACGCGGCGAGCAGGGCGTCGTCCGCCACGGGGCAGGCCGCGCGGGCCCTGCGGGAGCGGGCCAGAGATCTCGCCTTTCGGAACGGTGGATCCCCGGGGGGCGGCGGCGCGGGGGCGGCGCACGCCGGCGCGATCTCCGGGGTGAAACTCGGGATCGCCTGCGCGGGAGTCGCCGCGGGGGCAACCTGCGCCGCCGCCGGCGTCATCCCGGGTATCGGCGGGCTCGACCTCGGCGGCCATCGGGTCGGAGGACCAGGCAGTCCCGCGATCCATCGGGTGGCATCGCCTAGCGCCGCGGCCGGGGCTGAGGCCACCGCCGGAAAGGGCAGTCGCGCAGCGGAGGGAGGATCGGCGGATAAGCGGCATCCTCACCGCAAGAAGAGGCGCCGTGATACGAGCTCCCCGAGCTCCCGGTTGGAACCGACTGCGCCGAGCCCGGCGAGCCCGAGCGAATTCGGAGCGCAGGCAGGGGGCAGCGCCCCGACCGCCCCGGTCGAACCCGTGGAACCCGCGCCGCCGAGCGCCCCGCCCTCTGGCGGGGACCCCTCCGGTGGTTCAAGCGGTCCTCAGGCCGGGTCTGAGTTCGGGCTGTAGGCAGGGTCTTCTCGGCCGGGCCTCGGCCCTGCGGCCCTCTGCCATGCGGGCAGACGGTTCTCCTCGCTTGGGGAGAGCCTCAGGCCTGCCCCTGGGCGGCCAGCGAGCCTCACTGCCTAGAGCCAGACAGGCAACGCACTTACCACACCTATAGCGATTCTCCAAGCCTATGTGCGTGTGTGCGCACGTACGCACACGGTTGTAGCCATTCCGGCCTCGCCGCGATACCTCTAAGCCACACACAAACCACAGGCCGGTCGGCGTCACACACGCCGACCGGCCAGGGCAAGGAGATGTCGCAGGTGAGTAAGGAAAATGGTGACAAGGTAAGGGTAGGTAGTTCGAGTCTCGGTTCAACCCTGCGGGGGATCGGACGGGCGGCGCTGTGGACCGTTGTCGCGTTGCTCCTGGTGCGGGGCACGAGCAGCGTTCTCAGCCCCCCAGTCGACGCCGCCGCTCCAAGCAAGGCCTCCGTCGTGGATGAGGCGGGTGACGCCTTCGCGGTGCATTTCGCTCGCGAATACCTCTCCGAACCCTCCTTCGCGGCCCTGTCTCCGCTTCTCGCCGATGGAGCGCGGATCGGCTCGGGTCATCCTCCCGCCAGCCCGGGGGCGGAGGTGACCCAGGCCGAGGTCGTGCGCCGACGCGCGCTCGGCGACGGGCAGGCGGTTGTGACCGTCGCCTGCGATCTCCGCGACGCGCGCACCCTCTATCTCGCCGTCCCGATCGTCCGCTCAGGAGCGGGCGAGGTGGCGGCGCTGGGTGCGCCTTCCTTTGTCGCGGCGCCGGCCGTGGCTGGGGTCGATACCTCCGAGCGACCCCAGCCGCTCGCCGGTCCCGACGCGGCGGCGATCGAAGCGCTCGTTGGAGAAGTTCCTGCCGGCCTACCTCTCCGCCGCCAGCGCGGACCGCCCTCTCCTACCTCCTGGCGCCCGGCGCGAGAATCGTTCCCCTCGGCGGCGCGCTCGAGCTGCTCGGCGCCATCGGGCGCGGGCCAGCTCGGCCACGGCGAAGGGCCGCGGCGCGCGGTGGTCGCGAGCGCGCGGGTTCGCGACCCGCACGAGCGGCGCGAGTCTACCCGCTCGACTACCGGCTGCGAGCTGGTCAAGCGCGGCCGCTGGTACGTGCAAGCGTCCAGGGAGGTCTCGTCGTGAGTCGCGCGCTCGCGTCTGATCCTGCCGCTGCTGGCCGTCGACCGCGCTGCTGCTGCTGTTGGCACCCGCCGCCGCGCTTGGCGCCGGCAACGACGTCGGCCACAACCTCGGCTCGCTGCTGCGCCACTACGCGGGGGAGGTCTACGGCGGCCTGGTCGCCATGGTCGGGCTCGTCTTCCTGCTCAACCGGCGCTTCACCGACCTGGCGATGTTCTTCGTCGCGGCGATCCTGGTCGGCTGGCTGGTCTTCAGCCCCGACCAGGTCGCCGACGCCGCGCGGGCGATCGGCAAGCGGGTGCTGCCGTGAGCGAGGGCGCGCGAGCCGATCCGCTCCTACCAGCGGATCTTCCGCCCGAGCGCCGGATCTACCAGATCGAGGGCCGGGCGCTGCCGGTGCCGGGCGGCGTTCCGCTGCGCTGGTTGGCCTACGCGACCGGCGGCGCTGCTCGCGGTCGTGGCGCTCGGCTCGGGCTCGCCCGCGGTCGCGATCGCTGCGTCGCGAGCGCGCGGCCGCGAGCGCCGGCCTCCTCGTCGGCGGCGCGGAGCCGCCGCGGTCGCCGGACGCGCCGCGCTGGCGACCGTGCTTGGCGGCGGCGGCGCTCGGGCCTGCTCGACTGGCCGCTGCGGCTCGTCGTGATCCCGGTCGCCGTCGCCACCCTGGCGACGCAGGCGACGCCGGACGGCCGCCACGCCGATCGCTTCGCCCCTCCTGGCTCGCGCTGCGACTGGCGCCGCGGCGGCGCTCGCTCGGGCGGGCGATGCCAGCGCGCCGGGCAGCGGAGCGCCGCGACGCGGCGGCTCTGGGTCGCGCCGGACGAGCGCGCGCCGACGCTGCGCCGCGCCCGAATCCGCGGGACGGGCGTCGATCTGCTTCGCCGCCGGAGGTGCGGGTGCGCCGCGCCGGGCCTGCGCCAGACCGCCTGGTGGTCGCCCGGGCGCCGCTGGCCGTCGGCCGCCGGCGCGGAGCTGATCGCGTCGCGGCTCGCGTGGGCGAGGGCGAGGTCCTGGAGCTGCGGCCGTGAGCCGCTTCCCGCTGCGCTACGCGAGGCGCAACGTCCTGATCGGGCCCGGGTGGGGAGGCGGCGGCGCTCTACCGCGCCGACCCGGTCGCCTACCCGTTCCTGCCGGTCGCGGAGAAGTGGGCGCTGCTGCACCGGCTGGAGCGCTTCGGCCATCTGGTCGGCGCCGACTTCTCGATCTGGCGGGTGCAGCGCGCCTACCCGGCCGAGCGCTACGCCGACGACCTCGCCGGCTCCGCCGACTCCCGCCACGCCGACGCCGAGCGGCTGGCGCCGCTACCTGGAGGGCCACGCAGGAGCGGCTGCGCCGACCTCGACTCCCACCTGCCCGAGATCTACCTCGCCGTCTCGCTGCGCGAGCCGGCGACGGGGCATCTGCGCTCGCTCGACCGGGCGCGGCGGCGGGTCGAGGAGCTGGCCGGGGTCGGCGCGCCGCGGCCGATCTCCGGCGCCGAGCTGGAGGCGCTGGCCGGCGACCGAGCAGCGCACCTTCGAGCGCCTGGCCGGCGCGATCGGGCTGCGGCGGGCCACGACCGCGGAGCTGCAATGGCTGCTTCGCCGCGGCGGCTGCCGCGGCGTCGCCGAGCCGGTGCTCGACCGCGCCTGGGAGCCCGACGCCCTGGTCCTGCGGCGGAGGCGAGGGCGGCGCTGCTACGAGCCGCTCGAACACGACCTCTGGCGCTGCGCCAACGCGCCGATGACCGAGGACCCCGGCGAGCCGCCCTCGCTGGTGGTCGAGGCCGAAGAGGGGACGCTCCTTCCAGGCGTTCCTCTGCGCCGGGTCGCTTGCCGAGGAGGCCGAGTTCCCCGGCGCCGCCGAGCTTCTCTTCGCGCCGCTCGAAGACGCCGGCTTCCCCGTCGACGCCGTCCTTCACGCCCGCTGGATCGGCAACCGCGAGGCGCTCGGGCAGGTGCGAAAGCGCATCCTCGACGTCGAGCACGCCTACCGCGAGCAGCTCGAGGGCGCGCACGCGGGCCCGGGCTGGCTGGCCGAGGAGGACCGCGAGCTCGCCCGCGAGTACGAGGCGGTCCTGCAGTCCTCCGCGCACCCGCCGATGCTGCGCGCCTACGCTCTCGCTCGCGGTCGGCGCCGCCGACCGCGAGGAGCTGGAGCGCCGGGTCGGAGGTGCTGCGCGAGCGCTTCGGCGAGGTTCGCCTGCACCGCCCGCGCGGCCTCCAGCACCCGCTCTTCTTCGACCACCTTCCGCGCACCGGACGGCGGCTCGGTCGCCCGACTACCTGCAGCAGATGACCGTCGAGCAGTTCGGCGCGATGGTCGCCACCGCGAGCGCGGAGGTCGGCTCGCCGCGCCGGCCTCTACATCGGCTACACCCCGGCCGGCGCCGGGCGGCCGGTTCGCTATGACCCGACCGAGGCGCCGCGCACCGCCCGGCCCTCGGGGGTGCTCCTCGCCGGCACGCTCGGCTCCGGCAAGACGCTCGCCGGCGAGACGATCGCCTACGCCGCCCAGCGCCGCGGCTCGCTGGTCGTCGACTTCGACCCCAAGCCCGACCACAACCTGGAGGGCGTCCCCGAGCTCGACGGGCGAGGTCGAGGTGCTGGAGCTCTCCGGGGACCCGCGCCATCGCGGCAAACTCGACCCGCTTGCGATCGGGCTGCCCGAGCTGCGCGAGGAGCTGGCCTCCAGCTACCTGCTCGAGCTGCTGCGCGACCCGCCGCCGTCCTGGGAGAACGCGATCGACCGCGCCGTCCGCGACGCGGTGCGGGCCGGGGAGCGAGAGCCTGCTGGCGTCGTCGCGCGGCTGCGCGCCGCGAGGCCGGAGGCCGGCGCGCGAGGCCGCCGAGGCGCTCGACGTGCTCTCGGACTTCGGGCTCGCGCGCCTGGGCTTCGCCGACGGCGAGGAGGCCGGCCGTAGTGCCCGCCGAGCCCTCGGTGATCACGATCCGCACGCCGGGGCTCTCCCTGCCCGACCCCGGCGCCTCGCGCGAGACCTACACCCGCGCCGAGCGCGTCTCCGTCGCGACGCTCTCCCTGGTCGCGGCCCAAGCTCTGCGCCTCGTCAGCCACGACCGATCACGACACAAGATCGTGCTGCTGGACGAGGCGTGGTTTCTGCTCGCCTCCACGCAGGGCCGCGCTGCTCCTGAACCGGCTGGTCCGGCTCGGTCGCGCGCATGAACGCGACGATCCTGCTGGCGACCCAGCGGCTCGCCGACCTCGGCGACCTCTCCGAGCTGGTCGGGGTCTACTTCCTCTTCGGCCAGGACTCGATTCCCGAGGCCGAGCGGGCGCTTGCGATGGTCGGCCTCGATCCCGCCGACGCGGCGCTGCGCTCGCGGCTGACCGAATACCGCCAGGGCCTCTGCCTGATGCGCGACCTCGACGGGCGCGTCGGCGAGGTGCAGTTCGACCTCGTCTTCCCCGAGCTGCTGGCCGCGCTCGACAACACGCCCGAGGGCGGCGTCGGCGTGAGGGCGGCGCTGCGCAGTGGCGGCCGCGCTGGGCGCGGCGCTCTCGGCTGAGCGTTCTCCTGGTCGTGCTCGGGCACCCGCTCGCGGGCGCGGCCAGCGACATCTGGGGCAACGTCGGCCCGGCCTCGCCAGCTCGGCTCGGGCGGGCTCTTCGGCCGCTACCCGCTCAGCCACTACACGCTCGACCAGCACTTCGACGCGGTCTCGGCCTCGCTGACCGGCGGCGTCGACGTCTCAGCGGCGTGCCGCCGATGATCGCCTACTTCCTCGCCTCGATCCTCTGGGCGCTGACGAGCTTCCTGGCGAACCTGCTGATCTCGCTCTTCGGCTTCGCCTTCAGCCTCGACCTGGTCAACGGCTCGCAGGCGACCGGCGGGGCCGGGGCGCTGGCGCCGGTCTCCCAGGCGATCCACTCGATCTACGCCAACGTCTTCGGCGGACCCTGGCTCGTCCTCGCGATCGCCGTGGTCGGGATCTGGGCGATGTGGAAGGCGCTGGTGCAGCGCCGCTACTCCGAGACGGCCGGCGCTCTGGCGCTCTCGCTGATCTACGTCGTCCTGGCGCTCTTCTTCGTCGCCCAGCCGGGCGCGACGATCGGCAGCGCCTCGAAGTGGACGAACCAGATGTCGGAGGCGTTCCTCTCGATCTCCGATCACGGCACCCTCTCGGGCGGCGCCAGGCGAAGGACGACGCCGCCAAGCAGCTCTTCGACCTGCTCGTCTTCAAGCCCTGGGTCGTCCTCGAACTTCGGCGGCCTCGAACACTGCGCCGCTCACCGGCAGCGGCTCCGACGACTCCGACCCCGAATCGGTCGCGGTGCGGCCGCTCTCCTCGCAACCCCGAGCCGCGACGCCGCGCTCGCCCGGCGGCTGTCGAGCGGCGACCGAGGTCACCGCGGACGGCAAGGTCTGCGTCAACAACGCCAACAAGTACGCCTCGCACTTCCTGCGCTTCGGCCTCGGCACCGACGAACGCGACGCCGAGTACGACGCGCTCGATCACGGCGATGCCGTCCAAGCTGCCCGACGCCGACACCGCGAAGGCCGGCTACCGGCTCGGCGTCGCCGACAAGCCGGCGACCGACGCGATGGAGGAGGGCGGCCAGTACCAGCGGCTGCTGGTCGCGATCGTCGTCTTCGTCGGCGAGCTCGGCGCCTTCTCGCTGCTCGGTTCGCTCTCGGTCGGGGTGATCCTGGCCCAGGTTCTGCTGCTCCTGCTGCTGGCCTTCGCGCCGGTGGCGCTGGTCGCGGCGGCGATCCCCGGCCGCGGCCACGACTTCTTCAAGGGCTGGCTGGAGAAGCTGGCCGGCTACCTGCTGCGAAAGGCGGCCTACTCGCTGATCCTGGCGATCCTGCTCGCGGTCAACGGGGCGCTCGCCAGCGCCACCTCTGAGCTCGGCTGGCTGATGTCCTTCGGCCTGCAGGCACTTTTCTTCTGGGCCGTCTTCCTGCAGCGAAAGACGCTCGCCGACAGCCTGTCGGGATCGCGACCGGGCCGGGCACGCCGGGCCGCGACGGCTCCCTGCGGGTGCTCGCCCTCTATGCGGGCGCCCGCACGGTGGGCAGGCCGCTTCGCGGCCTCAAGCGCTCGGCCGCTGCGGCGACGGGCCCCCCGCGAGGGCTACTCGGCGGCGGCCCGCACGGCGGCGATCGTGGCGCAGGCCAGCCTGCTGGCCTGGACGGCCCGGCGCCGCGCTTCGGCACCAGCTACAGCGCCGCCGCTCGGCATGGGCGCGCCGAGCCTCGACCCGCCCGGTCCCGCCGAGTTCCTCCAGGCCCGCGGCTCCGAAGCGGGGCGGGGGCAGAGGGGCGCGAGGCGCCCCCCGGCTCCACGCCCGCCGCGCGATCCGGCGCTGCCGGTCATAAGCTCGGCGCGAAAGGCGCGAAGCATCGCGGCAAGGGAGCGCGTGGTGGCGCGAGCAAGGAGCGCCGCGCCAGCCGCGCCCGGAGGGCACGGCGGCGGAGCGGCGCCAGACTCCTCAGTCGAAGCAGTCGCCCCGCACTCCAGGGCCGGTGCGCCCGGAGCCATCGCCGGGGGAGGAGAGCAGCCTCGGCGCCGAGCTGCGAGCCGAGCGCGAGCGCCGCCGGCAGGGAGCCGCCGAAGCCCGAGCCGGCCCGCGAGGAGGCCGCGCCGCCTTCACCGCCGCGACGGCGCGGGCGGAAAGGGCGGGGGAAAAGATGAGACGGCGCAATCGTGGCCGGTCGCTGTGGGCGATCGGGGGGACCGCGGTGGTCGCGGTGGTGATCCTCACCGTGGCGGCAACCGTGATGGCGGTGCTGGGCGCCGACCTCGGCTGCCTCGGCGGCGCCGGCACCGCGCTGGCCCAGCCGCCGACCCGCGCGGCCGCGACGAGACATCCCACCGGCGCGGCTGAAGCTCTACCAGGCGGCGGGCCGGCGCTTCGACATCGACTGGACCTTCGTCGCCTCGATCGGCGAGCAGGAGTGCGGCTCGGGCAACTGCCCCGGCGACAGCGGCTCGGGCTGCGCGGGGCCGATGCAGATCGCCGACGTGCGCAGAATCGCCCTGCAGCCCGGGGCCGGGTCCGACCCTCTGGGAGCGCTTCGGCTACGACGCCGACGGCGACGGGGAAGCCAACGTCAACGACCCCGGCGACGCGATCTCCCGCCGCCGCTCACATCATGCGCGTCGTCATGCACGCGCCGCCGGCCGGCGGCTCCTATGCGGGCTACCGCCAGGCCGCCTGCAACTACTACGGCGCCTGCGGCGATCCGGTCGCCGACTACGCGACCGAGGTGATGGCGCGGGCGGTCGACTACGGCTTTCGCGGCAAGGGCTCGCCGGCCCCGAGAGACCCCGCCGCCACCCAGCCGGCATCGGCCGAAGAACAGGGGCCGAGTCTGCGCCGCCGACCACCAGCGGCGCCTCCGGCAGCGAAATCGTGCGGATCGCCGAGAGCCAGCTCGGCCGCACCGAGAGCCCGCTGGGGTCCAACTGCAACCCCTACGGGCCCTGCGTCGAATGGTGCTCGCTCTTCGTCGCCTGGGTCTGGGAGAAGGCGGGGGTGCCGCTGCGCGGCGGCACCGCGCCCTACGCCTACTCGGGCTCGATCTACGAATGGGCGAAGGCCCACGAAGCAGGGCAGTCTCTGCCCGGAGCGGGACGGCGCCCGGCGAACCTCCGTTCTCCACGGCCGAGCCCAACGGCGCGCGGGTGCTGCCGCCGTCGGCGACTCCGGCGCCCGGCGACGCCGTCCTCTACGGCGCCGGCCCCACCGAAAGCGACCACATCGGCATCGTCGAGCGCGTCTTCCCCGATGGGGAAATCACGACGATCGACGGCAACTACGGCGACCGCGTCGCCCGCGTTGGCCCGTTCCTGCCGGCCCGTGCCGTTCAGTCCGGTGAGCCGGCGCCGATCTTCGGCTACGCGCATCCACCGAGCTCCAGCCGGGCCGCTGAAAGCAAGGCGGGCCGTCGTGGCTGATCGCCTCCGCACCTTCCTCGACCGTCCCCTCGACCCCCGCACCGGCTGGGCCATGCTGGCGCTCTGCCGCGGCGACCCTGGTAGGCCTTGCCGCTGTTTTCGTCCTCGTCACGAGCGAGCCCGGCAGCCCGGCCGTCTCGCACAGCGGTCCCGTAACCAGATCCTCGCGGCCACCCACTCACGCCGTTCCGTCGGTCAGAGACATCGCACCCAGAGCCGAGCGCCAGCGGCAGGACCCCCAGGACGAGAAGGGCAGCGCTGCGGGCAGGCGCGCCGCGCATGCCCTCCGCTCCCATCGCGCCCTGCAGCACGTCCCCTACCGGGGCGGTGGGCTGCAGATCACGCTTGCCGGCGCGCGGGAGGGGAGGGCCGTGCTCGCGGTGAGCGCTCCAACGCTCGCCGGCGCGCGGCGGGGCTGGCGAGCCTTCCTGCGCCGCTACCGCGACGACGGCCGCGCCTACCTTCCCCGCTTTCAGAGCGGCGGAGGAGATCGTGGCTGAGCGGCGGATCATCGACCTGTTCGCCGGTGCGGGCGGCTGGGATGAGGGCCTGCGCGAGCTCGGCTTCACGGCGCTCGGGATCGACAACGACCGCTGGGCGTGTGCGACCGCGCGCGCCGCCGGCCACGAGCGCCTCGAAGCCGACATCGCCGCTCTTGACCCCGAGGCGTTCGCGCCGGTCTGGGGGCTGATCGGGTCGCCGCCGTGCCAGGCCTACTCGATCGCCGGCCGCAAGCTCGGCCGCGAGGACAAGCCGAGGGTGATCGCCTGCGCCCACGAGCTCGCCGCCGGGCATGACACCCGCGCGGAGCACCTCGCCGCCTGCCGCGACCCGCGCTCGCTGCTCACCGTCGAGCCGCTGCGCTGGGCCTTCGCGCTTCGGCCCCGCTGGGTGGCGCTGGAGCAGGTGCCACCCGTCCTCGAGCTTTGGTCCCTGTTCGCCGGGCTGCTCGCCGGCCACGGCTATGAGGCGAGCGCCGGGGTGCTGAGCGCCGAGCAGTTCGGCGTCCCGCAGACCCGCAAGCGCGCCTACCTGGTCGCCTCGTTGGACGGGCCGGCGGAATTGCCGGTACCGACCCATCGCTCCTACAACCCCCGCCGGCCTGGCGAGGTCCGCGAGGAGGAGCGCGACCTTCAGCCCTGGGTCAGCATGGCCGACGCGCTCGGCTGGGCTCGGGATGCGGTCACCTTCACCAACAATCAGACGGCCGGCGGAAGCCGCCCCCAGGGCCTCAGCCGCCCAGCCACCTGCCCCGCCCGGACCATCGACACCGCCTCGGGCTCGTGGACGGTCGAGCGCGGCGCCGCGAAGGAGGGCGAGGCCGATGGCTGATCGCCTGCCGGACTGGACCAAGCGACGACCGGCGACGACCGTGCTCTCGACGCCGCGAATCTCGGCGCCCTCGGCGCGAGACCGGGACCCGGACTGGCGCCCCGGAGATAAGTGGCCGTCGCAGTTTCGAAACGCCGTTCGCGTCAGCGTCGAGGACGCTGCCACGCTCCAGGGCTTCCGGGTCGACTACCCGTGGCAGGGATCGCGGAGCCGGTGCTTCCTGCAGATCGGCAACGCCGTCTGTCCGCCCTTGGCGCGGCTCGTCGTCGAGGCGGCGGCTCGCCACAGCCACGAGCGCCGAGAGCGTGAACGATGATCGCGGTCGGGCTTCGCACTGCACTTCGCACTGCACTTCGCACTGCGATTCGCACTGCACTTCGCACTGCACTTCGCACTGCTGCCGGCCGAAAGGAGCGCCAGGCCGCTTGCGACCTGACGATGGGGCGGGTGCGGTTTGCTGACTTGTATCCCCGTAAGGGGGTCTGGTCGTGAGTGAGTCAGATCGGCGGGACGCAGTCCCGCTCGCTCTCCTGATCGTCGGCTATCGCGATCCTGTTCATCGCCGCCAGCGCCCCAAGGTGGGCTCACTCGCTCATGGAGCTAGCGGGACGGCCCGCCGCCATCAGCCTCGCCGGGGCTCTGCTGACCTTCGCCTGTGCGGTGACCGCCGCGCGCCTCGTTGTCACTCGCCGCGCTCTCGATCACCGCGTGGCGATGGTCGCAGTCCCCGCCGATTCCTTCGACCCATCCGAGGAGGCCGTGATCCGCTTCGCATCGGGTCTGAATCGTTCTCGTCGGAGGCTGCGCGGTCTGCTCGACGCGCCCGCGAGCGCCGTTCGCCTGAGGCTCGACGCCGATGTTGCCGGGAAGCTCCAGTACGGGGTCGAGATCCCGGCCCATGCTCGCGGCGCGCTGCGCGCCGCCTTCGCCGCCTACAGCGGCGTCGAGCTCCAGCCCGTTCCCACGACGGCGGCCGAGGCAAAGAAGGCCGAGGTCGCACGCGCGGAGCTGGTCCTTGCCCGGCCGAGCAGCGAGCCGCTGCGGGCCGCCGGGCTCGACCCCGATCCGCTCTCCGGCTTCGCTCGCGCCTTCGACGCCCTCGAACCGGCCGGCGGCGACGCCGCGAGCGTCTGCGTCGACCTGCTGCCGGTCACGCCGGGCAAGCGGCGCCGGCTGCGGCGCCGGCTGCTTCGACGCGCCCGGCGCGGACAGCCTTCGGGCCCGCCGCCCGGCGATGCCCTGGCCGGCCTGCTCCTCGGCGGGGATCAGCGGCGCGGCGGCGCGCCCGCGGCCGAGCTCGTCGAGCAGCGGGTCGGCCGTCAGGCCCTGACCCGAAAGCTCGGCACCGCCGAGCCGCTGTTTGAGATGCAGGTTCTCGTCCGGGTCGCCTCGCCGGTCCCCGGCCGGGCCAAGGCGCAGCTCGCCGGACTGCTGGCCGCCTTCGACGCCTTCGCCGGGGAGAACCACCTGCGCGTCTCGGGCTTGCGCGTCCCTGGCGTCGCATTCCTCGGATCGGACCTGCCGGGACGGCGTCGCTGGTTCGATCGCCGCCTCGCCACCGGACTGTTTCGCCCGGCGCGGCAGCGGGTCGTGACGGCGAGCGAGATCGCCGGTCTGCTGAAGCCCCCGAGCAGGCGCTGCACGGTGCCCAACGTCCTGCGCTCCGGCGGCGCCGTGGCGCCGCCGCCGCGAGGCCTGCCGACCTTCGCCGGCCAAGCCGGCCTGCTGCCGCTCGGCAAGGTGTCGACGGAGACCGGCGAGCGGATGGTCGGCGTCCCGCTTCGCGACACCTTCTTCTTCTACATGGCCGGCCGCTCGCGGTTCGGCAAGACCGAGACCGCCCTCGGCCAGTTCCTGCACCTCGCTCGCTCGGGCCACGGCTGCCTGTTCCTCGACCCGCACCTGGACGCGATCACCCGGATCAAGGACTACCTGACCGCCGAGGGCCTGCGTGATCGCGTCGTCGAAGTGAACCTCGCCGACCCCGAGCGCCAGCCGGCCTGGAACCTCTTTGCCGTCGCCGGCCGCCCGCCTCAGCGGGCCGCCGGCCAGGTCGATGCCGTGGTCGATGCCTTCGCCTCGGCGCTGCGCTGGGACGAGGTCAACGCCCGCGCGCTCAACCTCACCACCCAGGCCGCCCAGGCGCTGGTCGACCTCGCCCACCGGCTGCCGCCGCACCTGGCGCCGACGATCTTCGAGATCCCCGTCCTGCTCAGCGACGAGGACTGGCGCGCGGCGGTCCTCCCGCACGTCTCGGCGCCGGTGCGCCAGTTCTTCGCCGAACGCTTCCCCCGGCTCGCGCCGGAGGCGATCACGCCCGTCACCAACCTCGTCGATCGGCTGCGAGCGTCGCCGGCCACCGCCGCCCTGCTCGGCAACCCGATCGCCAGCTATGACATCCGCGCCGCGATGGAGAAGGGCCTGATCGTCCTCGTCTGTCCCGGTTCAGGCTCGGGGCGCGACCGGCTGATCGCCAACTTCGTCGTCTTCGACGCCCTCCATGCCGCCAGGTCGAGGGCGGACCTCGCACCCGAGCGAGCGCCGAGACTTCTACATCTGGCTCGACGAGGTGCAGATATATGACGGGGCGTCCTCGGGAACCCTGGCGGCGCTCCTGGAGCAGGTCGCGAAGTTCGGCGTCAGGGCGCTGCTGCTGAACCAGAACCCCGAGCGGCTCACCGCCGCGACCCGCGACGCGGTCACCACCAACCGATCGCATCTGCTGAGCACGGCGCTGAACGCGAAAGGCGCCGGCCTGCTTGCGCGCGAGCTCGGCGGCGATCTCGACCCGGAGACCATCGCCCGGCTTCCCCGCTTCCACAGCCTCGCCTCGGTCACGCTCGACGGCGAGATCAGCCGGCCCTTCCGGTTGCAAGGCGCCCCGGTCGAGGAGCTTTTCCCCGACGAGCACCACCCCGAGGACCTGGGGCTGCTCGATGCGGCGATCGACTCCAACACCGAGCGCGTCGCCGTCGCCGAGACGATTGAGCGCCTCGACCGCCATCCGCAGGAGATCGTCAAGCACCTGCGGGCCGGGCGCCGCCAGCGCGCCCAGCGCAGCGGCGGCAGGCAGACCATCGACACCGGGACGGCCCCATGAAGGCGGCCGGCCAGGCGCTGCGGCGACTCGACCCGACCGCGGTGACGGTCCTCGAAAGCCTCAGCCAGCACCGGCTGCTCTCGACCTCCCAGGTTCACGAGCTGCACATGCCGGTGGCCTCGCGACGCTGGGCTCAGTACCAGCTCGCCCGACTGCGCGAGAGTGGCCTGGCGGCGTCGGTCCGGCTGCCGGGTCGGCGCCTGCTGTGGCACCTGACCGAGCGTGGCGTCGATGGGGTCGAGACGATTCCCGACCGTGCCGAGACTCGCCGCAAGGTGATCGCGCCCGAGCAGGCCGCCGGCCCCCTGCAGGAGCACACGATCGCCGTCAACGATGTCGGCCTCGCCTTCGTGCGAGCGGCGCGCGAGCGCGGCGATGAGTGCGGACCGTTCGACTGGCTTCACGAGGTCGCCCATTCGCTGGGCCCGCCGCCGGGGCGGCGGATGCCGGAGCAGTTGATCGCCGACGCCGTCCTCACCTACCAGCTCGCCGAAGGGGACGGGCAGGCCAGCATCGCCTACCGATTCGTCGAGCTCGACCGCGCCAACCGCTCGGCGGCCGAGCTCGCCAGGCGGATCGGCCGCTATGCGCGCCTGCACCGCCGGACGATCCCGGCGGAAGATTCTGCGGGCAAGCGGGTCATCTTGTGGGAGCGGCTGTACCCGGTCTTCCCGACCGTGCTGGTCGTCCTCGCCGGCCGCGCCCGCGACCGGCTCGAGGATCGGCGCCGGATCGTGCTCGCGCTCTGTCGCCAGGACCCTGACCTCGCCGAGACGCCGGAGGTCGAGGTCTCGATCTGCCTGCTCGACGATCTCGCCGAGCGCGGCCCGTTCGCCTCGATCTGCCGCACCCTCGCCGAGCCCGACGAGCTGGCCGACTGGCTGGGGGAGGGGAAGACGTGAAGCCCGACGCGCGCCCCGCCAGCGAGCGCCCGAGGCCGGCGGGCCTGCCGCTACTCCGCGCCGACGAGCGATTCGTCGAGCAGTTGGCCGCGACCCTCGCCGAGCAGGTCGCCGAGCACCTACAAAGACAGGCAGGCGCCGACGACGGCTACCTGAATCCCGAGGCCGCCGGCCGCTACATCTGCGTCTCGCGCAGGCGCATCCATGAACTGACGAGCGCGGGCCTGCTGGCCCCGGACGGGTACGACGGCCGGACCCCGCTCTATCGGCGCCGGACCCTCGACGATTACGTCCACAAGACCGGGGGCGATCCGTGATCGCGACCGCCGGAAAGCCCCATGAAAACGGGGTTTGCGGGCCGCTCGGACGGGCTGAGATTCGGCGTGTTCCTGTTAACGTTTTGTCCGCAAACATAAAACGGGGCGGCGCCGCTAGAACGGCCCGCCCCCGGCCCATGAGAGGTGGTCTCCCATGAGCGTTTCCCAGGATACGTCGGCCCCTGTGGCAGGTCCAGGCTGCGGCGACAAGCGGCGGCTCAAGAAGACCAAGACGCCCGGCGTCTACAAACGGGTCGATGCCGAAGGCAACGTAATCGGCTACGTCGCCGTAATCGAAGTGGCTGGCAAGCAGCGCAAGCGAAGCGCCCGCACCTACGAGGCTGCGCGACGGATCAAGCGCGAGAGCGACACCGACCGCGATCGCGGCGAGCTCCAAGAGCCGACCGTGATCGCCTTTCTGCGCTTCCTCGATGAATGGGTGGAGCGCTATCGCGGCCAGGGTCGTCGCGGCTTTCGCGAGAACACCCGTGACGAATACCGGCGGCTGATTCGGGTCTACGCCCACCCCTATTTCTCCTCCAAGTTGAAGCTGGTTGACGTGACGACTTTCCTGCTGGCGCGCTTCGTTGACTGGCTCGCCGACGAGGACGAGCAAGGCAAGCGCCTCAGCGACGCGACGATCGCGAACATCGTGATCCCGCTGCGGGCTGCGCTGACTAGCGCCAAGCGCGAGGGCCTGATCCGTCACAACCCGTCTCAGGGGTTGACTCTCCCTCACCGCGAGCAGATCGAGGACGAGGAAAACGAGATCAAAGTTTTCAGCCGCGACCAGCTTGCCACCGTGTTGGCGATGGCACCTGAGCACTACAGGCTGCTTTTCGAGGTCTTGGCGACCAGCGGCCTACGAATCAGCGAGGGGATCGCCCTCCAGCGCCTGCACCTACAGCTCGACGGTTCCAGGCCCGAGGTCTGCATCCGCCGCGCGATCGTGCGACGCCGAATCGTGCCGCCCAAGACCAAATACGGGAAGCGCGACATTCGACTGCCCGCGCCGCTCGTCTATCGACTGCGCAGCCATCTGGCGGCGCAGCCCGACCAGGACTCCACGGCCCTTGCTTTCACGAACGACGAAGGCAACGAGATCGAGCCGGGCAACCTGCGCAAGCGGGTTCTCAAGCCGATCGTCGAGGAGGTTGACGCGCCCTGGGCCGGCTTCCACACCTTCCGCCACACCTTCGCCTCGCTCCACCTGAGCCAAGGCACGAATCTCCTCCAGCTCAGCCGCGCACTCGGCCATCACTCGGCTGCGTTCACGCTGAGCCGCTACACGCATCTGCTGCCCGGCGACGAGGCGCCGCCGCTCGACCTCTGCCTCGATGTGGGACAGGGTCAAGTAGCGAGTCTTCTGCCTGGACGGACCTTCTCGTAGATTGCGCAGTAAGGACTTAGGCATCAGGCATGGTCCATAGGCGAGCCGGCGCCGGACAAAGATTGTGTCCAATTGAGTAGGCTCCGAAACCGCTTACGTACCGAATGGTGGATACGCCTGAACTCATGAGCATCCTCGGCCCTAGCCACAGCCTCTGATGAGAATTCTCGTAACCGGCAGTCTGGGATTTCTGGGCACCCACTTCTGTGATCGATTTAGTGATCGCTACGAGATCATCGGTTTCGATCGGAGCAGTAACCAGGACATCCTCGACTACGATTCAGTCAAAGCGAGCGTCAAGGGCTGTGATCGGGTCCTGCATCTGGCGGCACTTTCCACCCCAGATCCCGAATGTTGTTTCGACGAATACTTCGAGCAAAACGTGCGAGGCACCTTGAACGTGTGCCGCGCAGCCTCAGAGATGGGAGTTCGCCGGGTGGTGTTCGCGAGCTCAATGGCCGTCTATGGACTGGAGCGGGGGGTTCCAATTCGTCTACCGATCACCGAGTCGCATCCGGCTATTTCACAGCATCTCCGTGCTGAAGATCTGGAGTGCGAGCCTGCCGAGTATGCCTACCACGCGAGCAAGGTGATGGCAGAGCAGGTGCTTGCTTGGTATGGATTTACGCGTGTTCTCGAAACCGTCGCCTTGCGCTTTGGGCCGGTCGAGCACGTCTTCCGAGGGACTAGCCTGAGCATCGGGAACGCGACGGAAGCGATCAAGCTTGCAATCGACTCGGATCGGACCATCTGGCACGAAGCCTTGACGATCACCGATCAGCTTGAACATGTGGATCTCGGTCGTGCTCTCGCTTCCCTTGGATACCGGCCGCAGCCAGTGCAGTACGGACCCGAGCAGATGGTTTGCGACCTAGAGCCACCTTTTGTCTGTCCGGCCAATTCCAAGCCAGATGTCGAGCGACAAGCGGGCCTGATCGAGTCTGCATCATGAGCGAGGCAGACATAAACCTCGACCCTCAGCCAGAACGGCTGAAGCGCGCCGTAAAGAGCTTCATACTGTGGCTATTGCCGATTTACGGGATCGCTCTTGCGGTCATCGGAACCCGAAATCACGGTCTTATCTGGGGGCTGGGGGGTGTGGCGCTGATTTCTTTTGCGCTGCTTGTTTATCGGGACCCTCTGAAGCGATTTGCCGTCTCGATGCGTCTGTTCTTTACGGGCACCCGCCTCATCGCGGAGCAGGTAAGCGCATTGCATGAAGCGCTTGGCACGATCAGAGATGATCATCAGTCGGCGCTCACCGGAGTTCAGACGACTGTTACTGAGACTGTGGGGCACCTGCGAGAGTCAGTGCTTCTTGCGAATGACATGGCAGTTTTCAGCGTGCAGCGAACGCTCGGGGCTCAAGTCATGTACATCGACAAGATGTCACGGCCGGTCTACATCCTCCACTCTCATCGCCCGGAGATACCAGCGCACAATCGCCAGGCGCAGGTGGAGAAGGAGACCTATACGGCACCGGCGGTGCCCGTCGATGAGGGGCCGTGCATTCCCTTGCTTTCGCTTTGGGTCTTCAACTCCCGGCCCTGGTTGACGGTGCCCAAAGAGTTGCCCATCACCGACGATGTCAAGGTACTTTGCAGTTGCGTCATAGGCGAGAAGGACGATTCCATTCTCCGTGAGAGTCTGCTCGTCATAGGCAGCACGCTGTACAACCCTGCCTGTCACCACATTCAGCAAGCGGCACTAGGGCGCGATTGGCTGCGTTTCTCGTTCGGCCACGAGGCAGCTCGAAGCAATGCCAGCGAGGCGCCGGTGGACAACATGGCTGTAATTTTCGGAGTGCCTGGAGGCCCCTCCGCGGGCAAGTCGTATCGCCCTGATCCTCCCCCTCCGATCTCCGGCAGTGGCAAGAGGCTCGTCGACTACGGACTCCTCACCCGCATGCCAAATCCGTTGGCGCCCCCTGGGAAGGGACGGGCTTCCTTCGTCACGATTCTTGCTGGATGCCTCCTGGCCGGTCAACTAGCCCTAACCGAGTGGGTTACGAGGCCGGACGTACTTTACGATCTGAGTGTCAAGCATGGTGATCGACCCTTTCAGTATGTCGTTGAAGTCGAGTACGAATACGACGATCCGGCTGAGCCGGTGATTGACCATAGCTCCGTCAAGGTGATCGACCATTCAGAGCTTCACACGCCGTATGAGGGAGGCTGATGAAGTCATTGCTTTCGGAGGGGTCGATCTCTCGCAAAACGCACGAACGTGAGGCCGCGCTCTATATCAAGGGAAGCCCTGCGCAAGAGACGCTGTTGCCGCTTACTCTTGTATCAGGGAGCGGGGAGCGCGTCTTCGATGCCGATGGGCGGGAATATCTCGATTGTGCGGCCGGTCTTCTTGTTCCGTGCGGGCACGCATTCGAGCCTGTTGTCTCGGCGGTGCGACGCGCGTGTGGGGAGCTGGAGGCCTGCGAGGACTACACCAGCCCGTATCGGGCCGAGCTGGGAGAGCTCCTAAAGAGCGTCTTCCCGGGCAGCCTCGGTGGGGTTCAGTATTACTCCTCAGGCACCGAGGCAGTCGAGGCTGGACTGCGTCTGATGCGCGCAATATCGGGACGGGATGGGTTCGTCGGATTTCACGGCTCCTACCACGGGAAGACGCTTGGTGCGGCGGCGGTGGCTGGGATGAAAGCCTGGAACGACACCCGCCCTGCGGGCTTCGTGCAAGTGCCATTCTGCTGCAATGGGTGGAAGGATTCAGCAACAACGGAGTCCCACGTTGCGCAATGCCTCGATGAAGTGCGGCGTGAGTTAGATGCAGGCGGCTCCGATCACATTGCGGGGGTGGTGATCGAGGCGATCCAAGGTGGGGCCGGCGTTCGCGTTCCGCCGCGCTCGTTCTTGTTGGGGGTGCAGGAGTTGTGTCGGACCTATGGGGTCCTTCTAATGGTCGATGAGATATTCACCGGGATGGCACGCACGGGGTCGTTCTTTGCCTATGAGCAGTTCGGCCTTGATCCCGATGTAGTTGCGGTGGGAAAGGGACTCGGCAACGGCTTTCCGATCACGGCGATCCTTGTGCATGATCGGCATGCCGACTCGGTCCGAGGGGTCGAGGGGGGTACGACTTATGGCGGAAACCCTGTGTCTTGTGCTGCCGCAGTTCAGGCTGTGAACTCTGTTATAGAGGAAGGGCTTTCGCAAAGAGCCGCATCGACCGGCGAGGCGTTTCAGGTCGGTCTCGAGCCGCTGCTGCAAGTGGCGGGCGTGGCGGATGTTCGGACGGCAGGCTGCTTAGCAGCCATAGAATTCGCTGACGCGGCGTCCGTTGGCGAAGGGGAAGCTCGCGCAAAGGTCGCGTATGAATCTTGTTGCCAGCTAGGCCTACTTACGACCCCCAGGGGAAGCAACCTGAGACTTGCTCCTCCTCTTATGGTTTCAGACGCATCGCGGCAACGGGCGGTGGAGATTGTGGTGGAGGTTGTGAGAAGGGTTTGCGCGTCGTCATAGGACGACCGGGGCTGACGCGCTAGGACGGGCCTAAGAGAATTCGCTCGCGGGCAGCATTCAAGTCGAAGAAGTCAGGGCCGTCGAAGCGCTCCAGCCACCAGGTGGCGCCAGCGGACATGAGCTCATCGAGCGGGGCTCTCTCACGCGCGTGGCCGTTGATCACAATATCGAAGGGATGACTGGTTTCCCGGTGCTCCGAGATGTAAGCGCGTATTTCGCTGATGTCCGACGGGCCGGGCGTGGCCCCGCCGCGAAGCTCCGGCGCAACGCCGTCGAGCCGGGCAGCCCGGCGAAAGGGGCGCCTGTTCGGCCACCAGCCTCCTGCCCAAATCGGGATACGAGGCTGCTGTAGAGGTCGAGGCTGGAAGCATGCATCATCCACTTGATACACACTTCCGCCATAGCTGAAGGGCGAGCCACTCCAGAGGCCGAGCAGGACGTCTAGTCCCTCGTCGAGGGCAGCGGCCCGTTCACGTCCGCTGGCCGCTTCACCGAACCTGCCGAACTCATCGTCGCCGCGAATACCCAAGCCAACTCCCAGCGTGAGCCGACCCCCGGAAAGTCGGTCTAGAGAAACGGTCTCCCGGGCGACCTTCCATGGGCGCCTGCGGGCAAGCGGCGTGATCAGAGTGCCGATGCGCAGGCTCGAAGTCGACATAGCGACGGCGGTAAGAGCGATCCAAGGATCGACTATCGGTCCGCATCTGTCCTTCTCGCGGTGGATGTGATCCCACAAGAAGAAGCCATCCCACCCTGCCCGCTCGGCATGCTTGGCAAGCTCTGAGATCTCGTAGGGGTCGCCGAACGGCCCGAAGTTCGGCAGGACTACCCCAAATTTCACGTCAGCACCTCCTGGGTTGAGCGTTCTACCCACAACCTAACTGGGGTCGGCGCAACGTGGGTTACGCTGCTGTCGCATCTGGCGCATCACTGTCGCCTGGGAGTTGCAACACCGGGTTGGGCTTTATTTGATCGCCTTGCGGCTGTTCTCCCGCGCGGCGGTCCTGCTGGACTTCCGAGGCTGGCCGAGCTCTGGGCGTTAGGCGGCTTGGCGCTTCGCGTGATCGGTCCGGCCGCGCAGGTGGTTCCCGGGAATCGAATCTTTGTCGGCGCCGAAGTAATTCGCCGCATCCAGCATTCCGGACGCCAGTAAATTCGCGTCACCCAACGGAATCACGTTGACAGGTCGGGCCGGCTCAACGCCGAGGGAGCGCATTACCTCCGTCGCCACCGCTTGTCCAAGGAATGGAGGCAGGGCATTCCCGACTTGTCGGAATCCGTGCCACTTCGTCGGGTGCAAACGAAACCAGTCAGGGAAGGAATGCAGACGTGCTGCCTCCCGGACAGTGATGACACGCGGAAGATGCGGATGTATCGGCCGCGGCGCCGTATAAGAGCCTCGGTCATAGCCGGAGCCTGCGCGCAACGTCGGGCACAGACCTCTCTCGTCCAAGCGGTAGAGACGGCTCTTAGGCTCGAACTCGCCCGGCGCAGTTTGATCCATGCGCTGGCGAGGCTTGAGGCGGTGGGCGGTTCGCATCGAGGACGTGAGCTCGGCCCTATCCCACTGTCTGGGATGGGAGTAGTCGTCTAGCTCGGTACACAGGCCGCGTAACGCGCGAGCAATGGTGCTGGTCGCCTCGTCCATGCGGTCGACCTGGCTCTCGTCGAGGCGGTGGGCATCGGCCTTCCAGAGCTCGTCGTGGTCGTCGGCGTTTGGGAGGTCGCCGATCGCGTTGCCGACCGTGGGTCCAACAGGCAGCGACTCGTCGGCTTCCTTGTGGCCGATGTAGCCCTTCCGCGGTTTGTCGCCGGCCCGTTTGGGAACAGGTCGCACTCGGGCAGCTGGAGCTTCGGGCAGGTCTTCATTGGGGAGCGCCCCGAACAGGAATAGTCTGCGTCGGTCCTGCGGCACGCCGTAGAAGGCGGCATTGAGGACGACCGGCGGGGCGACCTCGTAGCCGACGAACTCAAGCTGCCAGATCAGCCGATCTAGTAGCCGCTCGCCGATCCCCGCCTGAGGCTCGTGATCGGGGTAGCCCTGCAGGCCGGGGACGTTCTCCATAACGAAGTAGCGCGGCTTGAGTTCGCCGACGAGGCGTGCGAACTCGAAGACCATCTCGTTCCGGTCGTCGGTCGCCTCGCCGATGCCACCGACCGAGAACCCCTGACAGGGGGGGCCTCCGAACACCGCGTCTACGGCGCCATTCCATCTGCCGCTCCGCTCGTGGAGCTTCCAACCCGCTTTGATTGCTTTGCGGATTTCTTCGCCGGAAACGTCCTTCGCGTTCGCGCAGACGATCTCGGTCCGTGGGAAATTGTAGGCGTGCGCGGCAGCGTGGATCGGGTCGTACTCAAGTGCTGCGAGCACGTCGAAGCCGGCGCGCTCGGCGCCCAACGACAGCCCACCCGCGCCCGCGAAGAGATCGACCGCAACGGGGCGGCGTGACGGCGGCGTCTTGGTTCCTCTGCGTCCCATCTGCGACGATGAAGCGTATTGTGCAGAGACGACGCCAACCCACGCTTGGCGGTCCCAGTCTAGTCGGGTAGGCGGCGGCCTCCCGGCCTATTCTGCCCCCGTGACCGACACCCGGACTTCGGAGGAGCGGAGCCGCATCATGGCCGCCGTCAAGGGCAAGAACACCGGCCCGGAGGTGGTTCTGCGGAAGGCCCTCTACGCGGCTGGCGTGCGCGGGTGGCGCTGCCACTACCGGCGGGCTGCCGGGACCCCGGACATCGCATGGCCGCGAAGGAAGGTCGCCGTCTTCGTAGATGGCGCCTTCTGGCACGGCCATCCCTCGCGGCACAGGCCCGGCCGGTCTGGTTCCTACTGGGACGAGAAGATTGCTCGGAACGTCGAGCGTGACCGGGCGGTGGACGTCGAGCTCGAAGGGATCGGCTGGTCGGTCGTGCGGGTCTGGGACTTCGAGGTGAGGCGCGACCTGTCGGGGGTCGTCGCGAGGGTCGAGGCGGCGTTGGTCGAAGGCCCGAGGACGGCGGCCGATGCGCCGCCGTCCTCGGGCGCCTCTAGACCGTCAGGAGCTGCCGGAGGTTGAACGACGCGTCCTCGCGCATCGCTTCCATGAACCGAGCGCTGCTGTCGTCGTGGTTCCTGAGCTCCGCGGCAACGATCGACCAGACCAGGAAGTCGATCCCCGTGATCTGCCCGCGGTTGTCCCGGTTGTCGAGGATCAGCCGCTGATAGGCGGGATGGTCGGAGTTGTAGGTAACGATGATGTGCCTGCCGATCAGCGTCCCCTCGTAGAACGGGGCCGTTGCGCCCAGCGCTTTCGCCTCGAACGTCGCCTGGTCGGCGAGCGCGTTCTGGGTCCGGTCGCGGGGACTGCGAGGCTTGTCGGTGTCCTTCGCTTTTTTCTCTTTCTGATCCGTCTTCTTGCGCGGGCCGCGTTTCTCGATCTCTGCTTTCGGCTTGCGGAGGAACGGAGACCTGGACTTGATCTGCTTGGCGGCCTCGTCGTGGGGCACCTGCTCCGGCGCGTCTTTCCGGGATTTGAGGTGCATCTTTCGCGACTGGCGCCTATACGGGGCGGTCAGCTGCTCGATCTTGTGATTAAGGCCCTGGGTCGGCTTGACGTCGAGTGAGGACTTCAGGAAGGTGACCCCGAGCTGGGAATCCATCGACGCCGGGATCGTCACCTCGCACCGGAACCGAGCGAACTCAGCGTGCTGCGTGAACTGACGGAGCGTCGTGTGCGCGACGATCTCGCGGCCGTTCCGGAGGATGTAGTAGCCAGAGGTTCCGGCGCGAATGCCGGCGTCTTCGTTTGCCTCCTTCCCACCCAAGTCCGGGAGGTGGACGGCGAACAGGCCGAACGTATCGGAGTGGGTTCCGTCTTTGTCCTTCCAGGTGAACTCGGCCTGCTCGTCCAGGAGGACGAGGGTGTCGGGGTTGCCGCGCATCATCGGGTCGGTCGGCTCGATCTTGTCGCCGTTGACGCGGACCTCCAGGCCCCCGTTGGGCACGAGAAAGCGGCGGTAGGTCTGCCCGATGTATTTGCTGACGGCGCCCTTCGCCGAGTGGAGGTCCTTCCGACTGACCCGGTCGCACCTGGTGATGCGGACGACGGTCCCGGTCTCTGGAATCTCGAATCCGGACCGCTCGAAGGCGGACTCGAAGAGCTCGATCTCCTCCCGCGTGGCGACGTCGAGGTGCTTCACGAACTTTCGCTCCCTGACGATCACGTCGAGGTCCCACATGGCGGAGAGGTAGATGCCCTCTTCCGGGCTCGTGATGACGTGCTTGTTTCGTCCGATACCGAGGGCGGCGGTGTCCGAGCCGAGGCCGAACGCTCCCAGGTCCCGGTCGAGGTCGTGCTCGGACCGACTGCCGAGGCGCATCATCTGGTCGAGAACGGGCTCGTCCATGCCGACGCCGTCATCGACGATCTCAAGCTCCCACTCATCGGCCTTCTTGTCGTAGGCGAGGTTCACCCCCACCTCCGAGGCATCGCCGTCGATCGAGTTGTCGAGGATATCTCCGGTCGCGGTTTCCAGCGAGTAGCCGGACGAGCGAAGTGAGGGAAGGAGAATGTCCGCGTTGGGCTCGTTGCTACGGTCGAAAGTGAGCTGGTCAGTACTCGGGGCCTGCCCGTTCGGGGCGGCCTTGGACGCGGTCTTGGGCGTCATGTCTAACTCCTCCAGTGAGCCTGCACGGTCGCGAAGGCTCGTCGTCGGTTATGTGGTCGTCGCCTACAGCCGCTCAAGGCGTGCGGAAGGCAACCAAACGGAGCGTACACGAACCGTCAAGTCCCGACGCGCTGCCCAGCCTTCGCGAAAGCGGCAGGGGAGTTAATCGCGAGCACCAATTTCCAGCTCGCTTGACGGCGCGACGATCGTGCGTAAGGCTGGCATGCAGTGGCAGGCGGGAAACAATCGCTGGTCGTGGACGCAGAACCGACGAAGGATCTGTTCATCGAGATGCTTGTCCGCGACATTGACCTGCGTGCCGCGATTTTGGATCTAGTCGACAACTCGATCGACGGAGCGCGAGCCGCCGTTGCCCAAAAAGGCGGGAAATCTGCATCCTCGAAAACGCCTCTGCGAAAAATGTTCCTCCGGATCGAGACCTCTGCGACGTCGCTGGTCCTGACGGATAACTGCGGGGGCATCAGTTTGGCCGACGCCAGGCATTACGCATTCAGATTCGGGGCGCACAAAAAGAAGAACATCGAAAACTCAATCGGGCAGTTCGGTGTGGGTATGAAGCGTGCCTTCTTCAAGCTTGGATCGAAGTTCGAGGTCGTATCCACCACCCGTGACTCGCGCTTCGTGTTACCGGTCGACGTCCAAAAATGGCGCAAGAGCAAGAAGTGGGAGTTTGTCCTCAAAGAAGTCGACGAATCCCGCCAACCGGCAAAAGCCGTTGGCACCGCAATCCGAATCGAGCCCCTGCTCCCAGCGGTGGCCGATGAGATTGGAACGCCTGGCTTCTCGACGGGCCTTCTCGACGAGATCGTCGCCAGTCACCAAGGGGCGATCAACGAGGGCTTCGAACTGAGTGTCGATGGGATAGCCGCGGCGAAAATGCCCGCAGTGTTACTGCGCAGCTCGGAAATCGCGCCGGCCAATATCGACTTCGATGTCAACGGCACTGGCGCCCCAGTGCGAGTGCGTTTGGTCTGCGGCGTGGGCGAGTCGCGTCCGGGAGAGGCGGGCTGGGATGTCCTGTGCAACGGACGTACGGTGCTGAAGTCGGACCAAACGCCGGTCACCGGCTGGGGCGGATCGGCCGATCAGCGCTTGCCGAGCTACCACAACCAGTTCGCTCGCTTCCGCGGGTTCGCCTACTTCGATTGCAGAGATGCGAGCCGCGTCCCGTGGACCACGACGAAGAACGGACTCGATCAGGATTCTCCGGTCTGGCGCTCGGCTCGCCAAAGGATGATCAGCATGATGCGTCCTGTTATCGACTTCCTTAACGAACTCGATAGCGAGCATGATCGCGAGGGCAGCGGTCAAACCGGAACGACGCTGGCAAGCAAGGTAGGGACGGCAAAACCCACCGCCGTAGCTGACCTTTCAACTCGTGGCGTCTTCCTGTATCCCAAGGCAAAGAAAGGGCCGCGCGTCGGGAACGTCAACTACTCGCGCTCGAGGGAGGAATTGGCGCGTGCGAAGCGGGCGCTGGGGGTCGGCAGCTACCGGGAGGTCGGCGAGCGGACCTTCGAGTACTGGGTTAAGGCAGAGCTCGATTGAGAGGACTAGACCCCGAGCCGCGCGAGATCGACTATCGAATTCGCCCGGCAAAGAATGTCGAGCGAAAGATGCTCCTTGAGATCTGTTCGCGAATGGGAGCGGTGCAGGAGATGTCCGGTTACCGCTACGTTGGAATGGGCTCGATTTATTTCGTCGATTTTTCCCTTTTTCACCGCGCCTTTGGGATCGACTCGATGATCAGTCTGGAGGGTCGCGACGGACTGATGGAGCGATGCGAATGGAATCGGCCTTTCGATTGCATCGAGGTTCGACCTACCAGCGTTGAGGCAGCGTTGGCGGAGCTGCGCTCTGACGTGCCAACGATTATGTGGCTGGACTTCGAGGACAAACTCGACTCAGCAATCTTGAGTCAGCTGGCCGAGGCCTGCGAGGTCTTGGCACCGCGCAGCATTTTGATCGCTACCGTCAACGCGACTCCGGATGCGCTCGAATCTCGGGTACGCAACTTCCGCCGGCGCTTCGGCAATCGCGATCTTGCAAATGTCGACAAGGACGAGGATCTAGGCAAAGAGAAGCTCAGGAAGCTGAACTACGCGTACATGAGGCAGGCGGTCGAAGACGCGGTGGGTACTCGAGGGATACGCGACGGCGTGGTCCAGCGCCAGTTGGCGCACTTCACCTACAAGGACGGGGCCGACATGCTGACCGTCGCCTGGTTGCTGCATCTGGAGGAAGAAGGTCAGCTGATGGACAGTTGCGGATTCGAGAATCTCGCGTTTGCGCACGATGGCAACAACCCTTTCAACATCGCGGTGCCGAAGCTGACTCACCGGGAGCGACTGGAGTTGGACCGGCTGTTGCCCGACGGAGATATCGAGGAGCCCCCAGGCAACATTCCTGCGGAGGACGCCACGGCCTATTCCCTGCTTTATCGGCAGATGCCGATTTATGTAGATGCTGTCATCTAGCCGCAGCGTTGCTGCGCGCCCTGCTCTGGCACGAGGCGTGCCTGGCGGCTTGTGGTTATGCGTGAGGACTGTGCCCTTGACATTGTCAAGAGCAATTTGCTAGCTTGACGCTGTCAAGAGGACGACCCGAAGGGACCCCATGCAGATCCTCAGAGAGACCGAGCGAACGGAGCGGACCTGGAAGCGGCAGCGGGGCTTCGACCAGCAGTTCCATCTGGACGGCGAGCCGCTGGGCCACCGCATCGAGGTCCACGCCTGGCTGGAGGACGGCCCACAGGGCAACGCCGGAGAGGTCACCGTGACGCGGGTCAGCGGCGACAACTGGCGCAAGCCATCTGAGTTCGTCAGCTACGAAAAGAAACTGCTGAAGAATCCGACCGACGAGGAGATCGAGGCTGCTGTTCGGGCGATGGCCGAAGCGGCGTAGGCAGTGAAGCTCGCGGGCATTTCGGAGATCGCCGCGCTGCTCGGCGTGTCGCGGCAGCGAGCCAGCCAGCTCGCCAAGCGCGAGGACTTCCCGAAGCAGCTCGACCGGATCGCCTCAGGGCCGGTCTGGAAGCGCGCGGATATCGAACGCTGGGCGAAAGACCGGTAACCCCCGGGGTGCTGGCACACCGGGCTGCCAATACACTCCGCCGCCGCAACCCCCGAGCCAAAGAGGAGCAGATGTCAAAGACGATCGACGCCGCCCGCAAGCTGATCGCCGAGCGCCTGAGCGAGCTTGAGGCCGAGGCCAGGCAACTACAGCGAGCCCTGAAGAACATGGGGGAGGGCGATCACTCTCGCTCCGCGACGCCGAAACCCCGCCGCAAAAGGGCTGCCGGCAAACGCCGCCGTCGCTCCCAGGCGCCCCGCGGCCGCCGTCGCGAGCAGCTGTTGGCGGCGATCAAGGCCAGGCCCGGCGCCCGTCCGTCCGAGCTCGCCGGCGAGATCGGTGTCTCGCCAAGTCAGGTCCACGGATTGATTCGCAAAGCCCGCACCGAGAAGCTGATCGTCAAGGAGGGCGCCGGCTACACGCTCGGGAAGTAGAAACTGCGGTGTGGGAACCGGAGGGGCCGGGTCTCCATAAGAGGGTGTTATCGGGCGTTGGGCCATGTGGAGGGGTCGGGCCAGCCACACATCGACGCAATCCTGTCAGGCGCGTTGTTGACAGCCTCATCGTCTTAGGAGGGTGCCCGCCGAGTCCCCTCTCCAGGTGCTTCTTCGCGACGTTAGAGGCCGGCGGCCTCGGCCCAGGCGGCAGAGGCAAGGAGGCCGACGGCCTCCTCAGCGAGGGCGGGGGCAAGGGTCCAGCCTGATCCTCCCTGGCCGTAGCAGTGGACGACCGGGACGTGGTGGGCGGTGTCCAGCTCGACGCGGATGCCTGCTTGGCGGCGGGGGCGGGCTGCAACCCGGTAGGCCTTGAGGGAGGCGTGGGCGAGGCGGGGTTCGATCATCTGGGCAACCTCGAGCAGGTGTTTCGGCATCCCCGGGACGGGCTCGGGGAGGGACGTCGTGTCGCGGTTGTCCCAGAGGGTGCCGCCGATCACGATGTCGAGCTTGCGCGGGATCACGTAGATCATGTTCGTGCCGAAGGGATCGGCGGCCGTCGCGGCGACGTCGCGGGTCTCGTCGATGAACACCCGCTCCACGCCCCTGACGGGAAGCACCGTGATGACGTGGCCGTCGCCGCGGAACATCGTCTCGTCGCCCGCCAAGGCGGCGGCGCCGAGGCCGCTGGCGTTGACGATCGCATCGGTGTCGATGATCTCCCCGAGGTCGAGGATGCGCTGGCGCACGAACTTAACCCCGGCCATCCCGAGCCGCGCCCGCAGCGCCGCCAGGAAGCGCGGGGTCTCGATGACGTAGGTCTGGAACCGCGCCGCCTCGCCGTTCCGGTAGGCGGGGTGCAGCTCGTCAGGCCTCAGCTGCCGGAAGCCGTAGACGTCGTTCGCCCACCTGAGCGGGGGACGCTCCGTCGAGCAGTAGGTGTCAACCTCGCGGATGCAGACCAGATGGGACGCAGTTCGACGAGCGGAGGCCCAGGCCGGCATTGAGCGGGCGAACAGCTTCGCCTCCAGCAGCGCTCCCGCCGGATCCCTGGCTCCGGCGACCGGCTCGATCAGGCCCGCCGCCACGTAGCTCGGGGTCTCCCGAACCGGCCGGTCCTCATAGACGGTGATGTCGCGGATGCCGCAAGCCCTCAGCTCCCGCGCGGCTTCGAGGCCGGCGATGCCGCCGCCGACGACAGCGACCCGTACCTTGCGGCGCGTCCGGCGGTCTCCCAGAAGCTCCCGACGGGAGGCCTCCCAGAGCGCTTCGGCTGAGGGCGTAGAGAGGGATGGAGCTGCGCTGCCGAGGGTCATTACTCCGCGGTCCCCGCCGACTTTTCCCCTAGCCTGTACGAGGTGCCCCCGAAGACCAGAGCGAGTTTCTGATGGGCGAGGTGGTCCCGATCGGCCTCGGTGCCCGCCTCCCGGATCCCTTCTCGATCTGGCCTGCTACGACGGTCGTCGAGCTCGCCCCCGAGCTCGCCGCCCGCCTGCCCGCCGACACCGACGAGAGTGCGGGTGCGATCCGCGTCGCGCTGGCGGCTATCGCCGGGATCTCCGAGGAGGAGGTGGGGGACGTGGAGGTCACCGAGACGACCAGGCAGACCTTGCTCGTCTGCATGCCCGCTGACGGCCCGGCCCTGCGGGCCCTCTCGGTCGCAGCCCAGAGGCGCGCGACCAGCGTGGCCGAGGCGCTGCATGCCGCTCTTTCTGCCTCCCCCTGACATCAGGCGGCCACCAGTCGCGCCTGTGGAGCCCCCTGGTCCAAGAGGGACGCCAGCAGTTCCTGCTCGGTCAGGTGGTTCGTCGCGAGGCAGGCGGACAGGCGGCCGTCGGGTGACCAGTCGATCATGCAGTTGACGTCGATGACCCACTCGGTCCCGTTCTCATCGAGAATCAGGTCGACGGTGGCGAGGCCCGTGCAGCCGATCGCGGCGGCGGCGGCCCTCGCCGTCTCGGTTGCGCTCTGCAGCCTCGCCGCCGCCACCTCCGAGACGGGCTGGTAGGTGCGGCCCCAGCCGGCGGCGCTCGAATCGAAGTCGCTGTAGAGCACCTCGGCGATGCCCACTGCCCACAGCTCCTCTTTGTCTCCGCTGACCAGCACCGTGTACTCGCGGCCGCTGATCGCCGACTCGATCACGACGGCCTCGTCGTAGTTGAAGGCGCTGAGGACGGCCGCGGGCACGACCTCGATGTCGTCGACGGTGCGAACGCCAAGACCGGCAGCTCCGTGGCGCGGCTTGATCACCACGCGCGGTCCCAACTGGGCAGCGATGAGGGGCAGTGTCGCGCAAACTCCCAGGGTGTAAGTGCTGCCGCGGGAGACCACCTTCTGGCGGGGCGTCGCGATCCCGGCTTCCGCCAGGCGCCCCGAACAGGCCGCCTTGTCTGCGGATGCGCGATACGCGTTCGCGGACGCGCCGACGCAGGTGACGCCGAGGGCATCGCAAAGTTCCTGGACGCCACCATCGTCGAGGCGGCAATCGAGCGCGGCGTTGACTGCGATCCGGGCGCCGGAGGCGAGGAGGTCGGCGTCGGCGGTCGGCCCCAGCTCGAGCTGAAAGGACTGGCGGCCGAGGCTCGCGAGGGCTTTCGCGATGGCCTTTGCGCTCGTGTTCGCCTGGGGGGCCTGCTGAGCATCGCCCCCGGCGAGCACCGCAACAGGCCCTCCTTTGCTTCTGATTCCGACCCGGTCGGACGGCTTGCTCATAGCCTCCATCGCGGCCGAATTAAATCACAAAGCTGATGAAAAGAGTTATTCGTTAGATTTACAAGGCGATTCTGTCAGTATCATCATGTGAGTCTCGTGTCAATTCTCAGTCCCCCCCACTGGCGCCGGCGCGGCTACCCCGAGCCGATCCTGCCGGCAGAGGTAAAAGAGCTTCTACCCTTTCCCGAAGACAGCGAGGAGTCTTCCCTCCTCCACGAAGCGAGGGAGTTCCGCAAAGGCCTACCGGCTACTCCCGACCGCAACGTCCGGATCCCCGGCAATGCGCAGGCCGTCGTCCTGGCGGTGGCCCAGATGCGGAGGAAGATCGCCGACGGGCGTGACGCCGATCTTGACAAGGCCCGCTACGGGATGTCCCGGGCACTCAGCGTTCTCGGCATGTGGGCGTTCAAGCGCCAGCTAGAGGACATGGTCCTAGAGCTGGAGTTCCCCGAGCGCTCAAAGGGGCTGCGGAAACGGCTCCGGGCCTTCCAGGGCGAGCACGAGGAGTTCACGAGGTCGGTCGAGGCTTCGATCAGGGACGAGCTCGGCAAGATCGGATTGAAACCCGAGGTGTCCACGATCTGGTGCAGCGTCGATGGAGCCTCGCGGAGGCTGGAAACGCTTTATCTGCAGAACTTCGATTTCGCGCAGCCGCCGGACTTCTACGATGTCCACGTCATCGTCGACACCGCGGAGGACTGTTATCGGGCCCTGCAGGCGGTTCATTGCGTCGGGTGGCCGGCTCCGGACGGCTTTCGAGATCTGATCGTCGCTCCCCATAGCAACGGGTTCAGCGGCTTGTCCACTCAGATCCAGGTCCGTCACTTCGTCAGAAAACCGGAAGTGAGGGCCGTTAGGGTCATCCTGCAGACGCGCCTGATGCACGAAATCGGCTGGCACGGGATCACGCATCCCGCTTGCGCCGACGGCCCCGCCGATCAGCCGCTATTCATCGCCAAGCTGCTGGCGAACCGAGGGCGCAGCGTCGGCACCCGCCCGACCATAATCGTCTACGCGCAGGGTGGTCATAGCCGGCGGCTGCAGCGGGAGGCGCACGAGATGGAGGGCGGAGCCACCGTCCTCGACCTCGCTTACAAGATCCACTCGAAGCTCGGGAACCAGGCGATCTCGGCCGTGGTGGACGGCGAGTGGGTCGAATCGCTCGGGCAGGTCCTCGAGGACGGCGCCGTCGTCGAGATCCACCGTGCCCCCGACGAACGCAACGTCCGCAGCGAGGACGACCTTGAGCTGGTGACGCTGCCATCCAGCCGCCGAAATCTCAAACGGAACCTCTACCAACGCGACTCAACCGCCAAGGGGCGGCTGGCCGTTCTCCAGCAACTCAGCGAACGCGGCTTCTCCGTGCCGGCCGACGAACTCGACCGGCTGGTGGAGGCGATCGCGGACCGACTGGAGGGAGAGCCTGCGGTGCGGACGCCCGAGGAGATCTACCGCAACGTCGGCAAGGTGCTGGACCTCTCCGATCGCAAGGCCGAAGCCGAAGCGGACGGGAGCGAGGGAAAGCGGGCTCGGTTGGCGAAGGAGTTGAAGGGGTTGAACGAGTTCGTCAGCGCCGCTTCGGTCACTGTCCTGGTCGCCGACGAAGTCGTCCGCGCCGGCTTCGAGCGCCTCCTTCCCGGGGACAGCCCGACCGACCAGTGGCGCCCGGCGCTTCGCGAGAGTCCCGACTTCCGCGTCCGGCTGGCGACGCTCTGTGCCGTCTGCCGCCCGGGCCCGGAAGATCGCGAGATCGTTGGCCGGCGCAGGGGGAGTCAGATCAAGGTCCACCTCAAGAAATGCCGCTACGCTGAGGGGAACAGCCTTCTCGGGATGCACTGGGTACACGTCGAAGGCCGCGTCCGCGCCAACGTCAACATCTCCGGCGTCGACCGGTCCGGCCTCGTCATCGAAGTATGCGAGCGGGTCGCCCATCTCGGCTGCGGCTTGGAACAGATCTCGGCCAGAGCCGACCACCTCGGCAAGGCAAGGCTTGCCCTGCACATATACGCCGACTCAGCGGCTACCGTCGAGAGCTTGGCGACCGACCTCGGTCGCATCAGGGGGGTCGCGGCTGTGGTTCACGAAACCATGCAGCTGTCGGGTGCGGGAGAGGCCCGGACCCGGGACATTGAGGAGGAGCGGGCGACGCACCTCTCGGATACGACGCCCTTGGCGCTGCACCTGCGCCCGAGCGGCCCTCCGCTCCGCCACGGCCTGATCAAGATCCCCTATGACTCCCAGCGCCCCTGCTTCGACGGTCCCTTCATCGGACGCCACGACGAGAGCGACCGGTTAGTCAGGAGGATGGGGCGAGGGGCCGGACCCTCCCTCTTCATAGCCGGGCCGCGGACGATCGGGAAGTCCTCGCTCGCGCTCCGGTTCTGCGACACGCTCGATGAACAGCTTCGGCCGCATGCCCTTCGCGTTGACCTCAGGAGCGGCAGATACTTCAACTCACGCGAAATGTTCGAAAAGATCGTCCAGGAGTTCCGCCAGTCGCCGTACGCGGACCCCACCGTTCCCGATCGCGAGCATCCAAGACGTACGCTCGACGCTCTCATCGACTCCTGCGACCGCCACCTGCTCCTGATCCTCGACGAGTTCGGCGGCCCGCTGGAAAGCTTTTCCAGCGGACGCCTCGACGGGGAATTCTTCACCTGGATCCGTGAGGCGATGGACGAGCGGGCGTCGAAGCTGACCGTGTTGATGGCTGGCCCACCGGACGCTGAGCTGCTGCTCCGAACCACCGCTCAGCGTGCCCTGGGGGAACGGTTGAAGACCTTCCGCCTAGGCGTGCTCACCCCCCTCGCCACGCGGCAGTTGTTCACGGAACCCCTGGCCGAGGAAGGCATCTCAATCAAGTCGGACGCGATGGAGGCGGTGGCTGCGACGTGTGGTGGCCACCCCTTCTATCTGATCGAACTGCTGCACAAGCTGGCTCGACGGCTTGATATGGAACGCGAGAAGTGGGAAGTGACCCGGTCGGACATCAACAGAAGCCTCGACGACCTCCTGTCAGAGAGTCTGCCGCTGAGCGGCTGGGTCTCCGAACTCGCTCCTACGCTGCCGGCTCGGCTCTGTCTCGATGGCTTCGTCCGCGCTGCGGGGCAGAGGAACCAGCTCGTCGGCGTCGCGAAGATCGCCAGCCAGGCGCATCTGAACGTTGGAGGGGTGCGATCCGTGATGGAAGAGCTTCATCGCTGTCAGGTAGTTGAGACCTCCGAGGAAGATCCGTCCGAATATCGGATCATGTTTCCGATCTTGGCCGAGTGGATCCGCCGCGGCGGCATGCGTCACGACTACCTCCTGAAGCTTGACGGCTATTCGAAGAGTTGCCTTGCGGCGATCTCCGATTCCGAGGCTCGCAAGGGCGGGTTGACGCTCCCGCAGATCGCTGGCGCCGTGGGCGTAGACCGCGACAGGGTGGAGGAGACCGTTGAAGAGCTGGCCGCCGACGGCATCCTTGAGAAGCGCCGAGCCCGCTACCGGCTCGCCCTGCCGCTTCTCGCCACCTGGTTCGCCGAGGAGCGTGAGCGAGGGCAGTCGGGGTACGTGAGCGGCTGATGACCGAGGACTTCGCCGCCTACACGTTCAGTCCCGTAGATCCTCTGGTGTTCGCCGGACGCCGGGAGGAGACCGACGAGGTGCTGAGCCGGGCCTTCCATCCGAAGCCCCCGCTGCAGGGCCTCGAGGGACCCAGCAAGATCGGTCGTACCTCGATGCTCCATCACTTGCGGGCGATCTCGCGCGGGGTCGCCCGGCACCCGGCGCTCAAGGGTCGCGAAGACCGCCTGATCGCCCCGTGGATCGACCTCACCCTGCGCTACCAGCGACCCGCCCGGGCCGACACGCTCATCTACGAAGCGATCCGCGAAGAGATCAAGCAGCACGGGCTGCCCGCGCCGGATCTACCCCAAGGCCCCGCCGCCTCGGCCGTGGTCAGGGCAAGGATGGAGGAGCTGACAGAAGAGGGGTACTCGTTCCTTCTTCTGGTGGACAGGGTCGAGCACCTTCTGACCACGAAGGGCTTCGACGATCCGGAACGGAAGACGTGGGGGGACGAGGCGATGAACGCCCTGGGCGAGCTGAACGAGCGCGTCGCGATCGCGGTGGTACTCGCCTTCGGCGCCACCGGGCCTGCCAGAGAAGTAAGGCCGAGGGCACGGCAGCTGAAGATGATCGAGGCCCTCCACAACCTTTCGCACATGCTGACCCGGGGCAACTACGTCCGCACCGCGCTGGGCCTGCTCGCCGAGGCGGAGGTTCGTGACTTCGTTGAGAAAGCCGGCCGGTCCGAGGGCAGTGGAGGTGAGAGAGAGCTGAGCCCGACCGAGGTTGACTGGCTGGTCGAGGTCTCCGGTGGGCACCCGCTCGTGATGCAGAACGCGGTGCTGCGACTGTTCGAGCCGAGTATCTTGGATGCGGCCGCGCGCCGGCAAATGGTCGAGCGCGAGCTCGCCGAGACGGCCCTCCAAGGCTTCCTCGTCGACCTCTTCCTGCGGATCGACCCGATCGATCCTAAGGGCCTCGCCGCGCTGGAGGCCCTAGGAGAGGCGGAGTCGGTCGAGCTGGAGCCGGAACTGGCCGAGATTCTGCAGGACGAAGGGATGGTGCGGGTCGACGGGTCGAACACCGTCAAGATGCCCTCTCGCGCCCTGCGCGGGGCGCTTCTTGTCTACCTCGCGAGCCGGCGGGCGGACGAAGCCGGTCGCTATGCCCGCCGACCGCGGCTCTCGGCTCGCCCGCCAAGGGCGACTCTGGGCCTGGCGGATCGCGACGCGGGGCCGACGCTTCGGCTAACCCCCAGCGAGCACCTGCTCGTCAAGGAGATGTTGGCGGCTGTCGATGGCGTTTCCTCGCGGGACGAGCTCAAGGCAGCCCTCGGGCCGGACGCCGACGACGCCCAGCTCAACCAGCGCATCAGCGTCCTCCGGTCCAAGATGCGCGACAGCTTCGACACTCCTGACGCTATTGTAAGCGTCTACGGCGAGGGATACCGCTTCGATGAACCGCGGCGCTATGAACTCCGCACCCGTAGGGCAACCTAGAGGCCTGATGTGGGTTCAGCGTCCGTCATAGGCGACGAGGCTCCGCAGCGGCCGCCCCAACTGAGCGTTGATGAACATCCCGAGCGTCAGGGCGAGCAGGCGTTGGGCGACTCGCTGGAGCAGGCCGCCGGGAGTCTTGGCGAGGTGCTCTTCGAGTCGCATCTGGCCCTTTAGGTTGGCGAACACCGACTCGATGACGAGGCGGATCGTGGCCTTGGCGACCTCGGCCGCGGGGCGCTCGCCGAGCCGGTGGCGCTCGGGGGTAATGAGCGCCACCGAGATGAGTTCGATCGTGTCCTCGTACTCAGCTCCCCAAAAGCCCTTGTCGGCGAAGAGCGTGGTGCCGGGGTGGGCCTGGGCGAGCCGGAAGAGCGGCTCGCGCTCGCCTTCCCCGGGTTGCACCAGGTCATAGCCCAGCGGGACGCCGTTCTCGTCGGTGACGAGCACCAGCCGCATTCCCCAGTAAAAGCGGCTCTTGGAGGGGCAGTAGCCGTAGCCGGCCTCGCCGGCGAAGTGGCTGCGGGAAGCGCAGCCCGCGTAGTTGGCGCAGCCGATCAGCGTGCCATCGGCCAGGCGGGTCTCGCCGCCGGCGATCAGCTCGGCCAAGCCGAGCTGGACCATGACGATGTAGGGGGTGAGACGGCGCAGGCGGCGGTTGTATTGCGTTTGGTCTGGCAGATGGTCAAACCAGCCGGGCAGGCGATAGCCGATCATGCCCAGGAACTTGCGATCGGAGGACTCGCCCATCGCCGCTTGAGCGACCGCCAGGGCGACCAGCTCGGGGTCGGTGATCTTGCCTTCGGGGCCCGGGCGAGGAATCGGCAGCGCGTGGGCGAACACGTAGGCTGCGACAACAAGGGTCTCCAGCGATGCTGTCATCTCGTGCTCCAATCACGAGGGGATAGGGCTGGAGGCCCTTTTCCGCATTCATCGCCTGGTTCCTCGCGGTGAGCGGCGAACCCACATCAGGCCTCTAGGGGCCTAATGCGTTCCGGTGTACTTCTCGGACGTTGGGGGCGACTGTCTCAGCAGGCGTCGGGCGAAGCGGCGGGAGTAGGGCCGGTCGGGTCTCCTGGCGGCTTGTATTTGGAGTCTTCTCGTATCCGGGGCGCATTGTCCGCCGGGATCTCTGGCGACTATCTAGCGCCGAGAACCTATGCGAACACGAACCTCCCGCTGAATCCGGCACGCCGGTCGCGAAGCTCAGGGTTGGCAACCGGGCGAGGCGAGCCTCTCCAGCGCCAAGCGCTGTCTCGTCTCGGTTGACGGACCCTGATTAGAGGCGGGGTCGGTCGGCGGACGCGCGCTTGAGGATCGCCTGGCGCTTAGCAGCCTGTTCGTGGGCGGCGCGCGCAGCGTCTTTTTCAGGAGTGCAGACGAGCGGAAGGAGCTCAGAAAAGGTGACTTCCCCGGTGTGGAGATTGCGTGCCCCAAAGACAATCGGCATCGCGCCATCGCTCTCACAATTCAGCGTGACCTTGACCTGTGAGGGTTCCTCCGGCGTGACGGTCACGCGCTCTCGGTCGAAGGATGCGTAGATCTGGCCCGCGCCACCGGCGAGGAAATCAGAGTAATCCTCTTCGAACGCAGCGCGAAACTTTGCGCCTGAAATGTCCTCCTCCTCCTCCTCCTCCTCCTCCTCCATCGCCGCCTCGACCTCGACGATGCTGGTTTCGAGGTAGTCCTCGAAAGCGATGTCGCCGAACCCCTGCACGGGTGAGAAGGCAAACGGTTCCACTTCGGGGTCAACGCACACGTTCAACAGCAATTTTATCTCTTCGCCCCGTTGAATTTGGATTCCCGCACGACCCTCTGCCCCGGCGTAGCTCGCTGCGGCATATGGATGCCAACTCGACTGGTCCACGGTGACGACGGCGCCATTCTGAAACACCTGAAGCAGTTCCGAGCGTCGATCCCAGGAGCCACTCGGATCGCAGAAGTCGAAAAGGGTGGGGCGGCGGTATGGCGGAAACATCCGTGCCACAAACGGTTCATAGACGGCCAATCGGTCCTCGCAAGTCGCCAGCCCGCGCGGCTGTGGTCGGATGCTGGCTGCACCCATGAGCTTTGCCAGCACCCTTCTCGGCCACAACTCGAACGATCGCCGGATCTCCACCGAAGGAGGCGGCTCGGTGCCCGCGTCCAATTTCAGGCAGGGCCTCACCGCTTTCGCTGCGACCACGCAGTTCACCTGGTGTGGACTGTGTTCCAGCTTCCAGATCCCGTAGGCCACCGCGCGAGGCTAGGCTAAGCACTTAGGGATGTCAATTCAAAAGCTTGAGACTTCTGACAAGACAGCGTGAGCCAGGCCAGGACGTTCCTATAGATGTCAAGGGGTGGGAGACAACGACCTGAGGTCGTCTGCGAAGGCTGGCGTAGACCTCGCGAGCGATGTAGCGCTTGAGGCAGCGGATGATCTCCTTCTTGGTCTTGCCTTCTGTGGTTCGACGTTCGGCGTAGGCGCGGGTCTTGGGGCAGTAGCGAAGGCGACAGACGGCGATCATGTGCAGAGCTCGGTTGGCCTGGCGGTCGCCGCCAGGGTTCAGGCGGTAGCGACCACGTTTGCCTGAGGCGACTGGGATTGGGCTGGCCCCGCAAAGCGCGGCGAACGCAGCCTCGCTGCGGAGCCGCTCGATGTTCTGACCGGCGGTGAGCAGGAGTTGTCCGGCGTGTCCGGTGGAGATCCCGAGCAGGGCGGTGGTGCCTGGGCGCGGCGCTCGCGACCAGCGGCGTGAGCTGCTCGTCGAGCTCGGCGATCTCGCTGTCCAGAGAGAGCGATGCGTCGTGCGAGGCTGCGCAGGGCGAGCTTCGCGGCGTTGATCGGGTCCTCCAGACGGCCGTGATCGGGGCGCAGCCGCCGGCAGAGGCGCGGCCTTTCCCTTGAGCGTCTTGCGGTGCCGCGAGCTGCTCGCGAAGCTCGCTGGGCGCGGTGAGGATCGAGATCGCCGAGCTGCAACATCGCGGCTGACCTGGACTTCACGGCGCTGTCGCGAGCGACACGCAGCTGTCGGATCGACTCGACGATCCCCGGTGGTCTGCTTCGGCGTGACCGGCTTCGGGTGGGCGAGGCGTGACGTGCCGCCAGCTCGGCGTCGATCGCATCGGTCTTCCCGCGTCGCCGGCGGGTATGAGCGTGGGGCTGGTTGACCTCGATCACCGGGACGCCCTCGCCGACCAGATACCGGGTCAGCCCGGCCGCGTAGGAACCTGTCGACTCGACTCCGATCCGCTCGATCTCACCGAACGATCGGAGCCACGCCAGCAGCTCGCGGTAGCCGCCGCGGAGACCGCGAACGGCTTGGTCTCCAGCAGGCGCTCCGCGGTCATCGAGCACTGCGGCGTGGTGGGTATCGGCGTGCGCGTCGACGCCACCGATGACTCGACGGCGTTCTCGTTCATGCTCTGCATTGCTGTCCCTCTCTGATCGGCGGGACAGCCGGTCGGGTGGGCGGACACAACAGTGACGAGGCACTTGTCGCAAGCAGGTTCCTATGAAGTCACGCTCCGCCCTTCCCGGCCGCCCCTCATGGGTCGGTCGTGGCGTCCCGTTCGAGACCGACAGGTCCCGGCGATGGCACCCCCGAGAGGGCCAGTTTGACGGCAAGTCAGATCCCGAACAAAACGCCGTCTCCATCTTCACTGTTTGACGGAGACTGATCTACCCCCGATAAAACGGAGTCGCGGTTCTGGAGTCAGGCGGCTTCCCGGGTCGTGTTGTGTAGATCCTCGTATTCGGTGGGGCTGAGCATCCCGAGCGCCGAGTGACGACGCCGGGTGTTGTGGAAGAGCTCGATGTAGTCGTGGATGGCAGTGGCGAGCTCGATCCTGGTCTTCCAGCGTTTGCGGTTGAAGAGCTCGACCTGCATTCGCCCCCAGAAGGACTCGACCATCGCATTGTCGTAAGCGCTGCCGACGGCTCCCATCGACGGGGCGATACCGGCGTCGCGGACCTTGTGACTGAAGGCCCAGGAGGTGAATTGGGTGGATTCAACTGGTCGTCGCAACACCTGAGCACGGAGGTGAGTGATGGGCAGGCCGGCTGGGTGGATGACCGAGTTGACGGGCAGGGCGCCGATGAAGTCGCCGGGCAAGCCGTCGTTGCGGCGCGACGTCGAGCGGCTGTTCTGGCATGAGATCGCGAAGGGGCTGAGCAGCGAGGAGGCCGCCCTTGCGGTCGGCGCCTCGCAAGCGGCTGGCAGCCGGTGGTTTCGAGAGCGTGGCGGAATGGCCACGTTCATGATCAAGCCGCTGTCGGGTCGGTATCTGTGCTTTGAGGAGCGCGAGGAGATCGCGCTGCTGCGGGCGCGAGGCGCGGGCGTTCGCGAGATCGCCCGGCGCTTGAATCGGTCTGCGTCGACAGTTTCTCGGGAGTTGCGCCGCAACGCGGCCACGCGTGGCGGCAAGCTCGAGTACCGGGCTTCGGTCGCGCAGTGGAAGGCGGAGCTGATGGCCCGGCGCCCGAAGACGGCGAAGCTCGCCGCCGACGAGCGGCTGCGCGACTACGTTCAGGAGCGGCTCGCCGGTGAGGTTCGCCGGCCGGGTGGTGCAGCGGTGCCCGGGCCCGCGACCAGGGCATGGAAGGGCCGCAACAAGCCGCGCCGCCAAGACCGCAGGTGGGCGACGGCGTGGAGCCCCGAGCAGATCGCCAACCGGCTGAAGATCGAGTTTCCCGATGATGAGTCGATGCGGATCTCCCATGAGGCGATCTACCAGGCTCTCTACGTTCAGAGCCGAGGCGCGCTGAAGCGAGAGCTCGTCGCCTGCCTGCGGACCGGCAGGGCGCTGCGCGTCCCGCGCGCTCGCGCCCGGTCTCGCGGCAAGGGCTTCGTCAGCGAGGAGGTCATGATCAGCGAGCGGCCTGCCGAGGCGGCCGACCGCGCTGTCCCCGGCCATTGGGAGGGCGACCTAATCCTCGGGACCGATCGCTCCGCGATCGGCACGCTCGTCGAGCGGACCAGCCGCTTTGTGATGCTGCTGCATCTGCCGCCCGACCAAGACCGCGCCGCCCTGAGGATCAAGAACGGCCCGCCGGTGAGCGGGCACGGTGCCGAGCAGGTTCGCGATGCGATCGCCGCCGCGATCGTCACGTTGCCCGAGCAGCTGCGCCGTTCGCTGACTTGGGACCAGGGCGCCGAGATGGCCCAGCACGCCAAGCTTCGGATCGACACCGGATTGCCGGTCTACTTCTGCGACCCGCAGAGCCCCTGGCAGCGCGCCACCAACGAGAACACCAACGGCCTTTTGCGCCAGTACTTCCCGAAGGGCACCGACCTCGTGCGCCACAGCGCCGAAGACCTCGCCGCCGTGGCCGCGACCCTGAACGGTAGACCGCGCAAGACGCTCGGCTGGCGCACTCCCGCCGAGGCCCTCGACGAGCACCTCGCCGCGGCCCGCTGAGGCCAGCACGACGACGAAGCAAATGTGGTGTGTCCGCCGGGCAGCCCCTTCGGGGCGACGACCGCTCGCGTGGGTGTCGTCGCTACGGCCGCCCTTCGGGCGAGCCTCCGCGACGACACCCACGCGACACCATCCCAGCCCGAGCTTCTGAGCTACCGCTACGGTTCGCTCACTGGAAACCGGTGTTGCGAGGACCGATTGAGTCCGGGTTGGACGCCCCGGTCGGAGTGGATCACCAGGCCGTCGGCGCGGTCGCGGCGGTTGGTGGCCATCCCCAGCGCGTTGGTGACCAAGACCGTGGTCTGGGTGCTTTCGACCGACCAGCCGACGACGCGCCGAGAGAAGGCGTCGAGGACGACGCAGCAGTAGATCTTGCCCTCCCTTGTCGGGTGCTCGGTGATGTCGGTCATCCACAGCTGATTGGGGCCCCTCACGACCGAACTCACGCCGGACGAGGTCCAGGGAGGTGACCTGCGCCAGTCGTGCGCCCTTGGGCAGACGGCGCGTCGGCAGGCCCTTGAGCCCGATCTCTCGCATGATCGCCCCGACCGTGTTGTGGCCGACGACGATGTCGCGGCCGTGGCGCAGCTCGGCGCTCACCCGCTGGTAGCCGTAGATGCCGGCGGAGGCCTCGTGGACGTCGGCGATCTCTCCGGCCAGCCAAATCCGCCGCAGGGTCCGTGGCGCAGCCGGCCGGTCCTTCCAGTCGTAGTAGCCCGACTCCGAGACCCCGAGCACGCGACAGGCGTGGCGGACGTTGATCCCCTGCCCGATCAGGGACTCGATCACCGGGAAGAGCCTTTTGGGGGGAGGTCCCCCTCGAGAAAGACCTCGTTTACCTTCCGCGAGACGGCCAGCTCGGTTTCCAACTGCTTGATCCTGCGCTTGGCGGCGGCGAGATCGAGGGCCTCCTCGGTGCTCAGCCCGGGAACCTCACCGCGGTCGACCCTCTCCTGCTTGAGCCAGTTGTAGATGGTGGCGTCGCTCATGCCGAAGGTCTCGGCGAGCTGGGCGACTTTGGTGCCCGATCGAGCTAGCTCGATCACCTGATGACGAACCTCTGCTGGGTAGCGGTGGGGCATCTGAATCCTCCTTGGTGCCGAAGGACTCTAGAAACGGGACTCCGTCGAGACGGGGGTGGATCAGGGACTCCGTCGAGACGGGGGTGGATCAAAGTCTCCGTGGAACCTGGTCCGGCTCAGACCGTCCTTGTGAGAACCCGACAGTCATAGGGTTCCTTGCCGAATCCCTGCTCCCCGCCCGTCGTGCGACCTCCACGATCAGGGTAGCGCGGTCGCCTGCGCGGGTGCTATGCCTCTCCTTCAATTGCGATTGGGCATCGAAGATTTTGTGATGCGCCCGCGAGCCACCCAACCCGAGCGGACCGACGGCAATAAGCTGGCCGGAATGGGTGTCAGCGCGGCTGACCAAACCGGCAAGGGAACGCGTTTCGAAAACCACGTTGCCTGCCTGCTTGAGATGCTCGGCTTCACCGTCGAGCGCGACCTCCTGGTCAACGGACGTCAGGTTGACTTGGTCGCAATCGATAGTCGCGGTCCCGTTTCCTCGCGTTACCTGGTCGAGTGCAAGGACCAGGCCCACAAAGTGACGACCCCAGAGTTCGACTCCTTCCAGGGGAGAGTGCAGGGCGTCCGCAACAACGGCGATCCGCGGATGGGCGGTCTCTTCATCACTACGACCGGCTTCGTCAAGGAGGCAAAGGCGCAGGCCGCCAGCCTGGGGATCGACCTGATCCACATCGCCGAGCTCGAACGCTCGCTCGTCGACCTCGCCCCGCTCGTCTCCGCTCAGCTCAACGAGCTCCGCGAGGAACGGGGCGTCGTTGAGTTCGTCGAGCCCAAGCTCCGGCTCGACGGCCGCATCGAGGCCAGGCCGGCCCTGCCCGCGATCAGGGAATGGCTCTACAACCGTCACAAGAACCAACTCACCCTGCTGGGCGACTTCGGGGTTGGCAAGACGACGCTGCTGAGGCAGCTTGCCGTCGAACTCGGCGAGAGATTCCTTGAATCGCGCTTGAGCTCGCAGGGGGCGCCGGCGCCGATCTACGTCGACCTGAGGCAGGAAGCCGAGCCCGCCACGCTGCAGCAGACCATCTCCACTCTGTTCGGCCGCTATTGCTCTAGTCCCTACTCCTACGAGCTCTTTTGGCAGTTCTGTCGCGAAGGTCGCGTCCTCATTCTCCTCGATGGCTTCGACGAGCTCGCCAGCCGCACCGACGCGGAGGTCACGATCGAGAGCTTCCGGGAGATCAATCGCCCCCTGATCGGGCGCTCGAAGCTGATCCTCACCTGTCGCACCCACTACTTCATCGACGACGCCCAGGTGCACGACTTCCACGGTGAGCACGAGCGCACCACCGATCCGGTCTACAGCGAGCTCTACCAAGAGATCGCCGGGCGGCCGAACTCCGAAATCCGCCACCTCGAAGACTTCAATCCCGAGCAGATCACCAGCTTGATCCGCAACCGCCTCGGCGGCGGCGCGGAGGCGGAAGTCTGGCAGGTCCTAAACGACCACTACAACCTCGCCGACCTGGCCCGCCGGCCCGTTCTCCTCGACATGATCCTCGACTCGCTCGATCGGATTCGCGAGGAATCGGGCGAGGTCACGTCGGCCCTTCTCTATCAGGTCTACACGAACATCTGGCTCAAGCGAAATGACTGGAAGACCAGCGTCGACCCAGAGGTGCGGGCCGTCCTGATCGAGGAGTTCGCACTGCGAATGATGGTCAGCGGCAGCTCCCGGCTCCATCACAGCGAGTTCCCCGCCCTGATCCGCCGCGCCCGGCCCGACCTCGACGAGGTCGACATCGGGGACTGCGATCGCGAACTGCGGCGCGCCGGCTTTCTGATCCGCGACAGCTCGGGTTCCTACCGCTTCGCCCACCGCAGCTTTCAGGAGTTCTTCTTCGCCAGATACCTGGTGCGAACGATTCGATCCGGCCAGAAGATCGACCCCTTGGTTCTCAAGGCATACCGCAAGCGCATCACCAGCGAGGTCTATCGCTTCGTCTGTGACATGGTCAGGCGCGACGATGATGTCGCCCTGAGCGGAGCCCAGCTGATCCAGTCCGGAGAACTCGACGACCCGACCCTCTGGCTGCTGATCAAGTTCGTCTCGCGCTCTCAGCACCCGGCCGTGATCGACGCCCTCACGGGGCTGGTCGAAGACCTGAAGTCGCAATCGGTGCCCGAGGACGAGAACCCTCGCGCATTCTTTCGAGCGCGTCACCTCGCCGTCGCCGTCACGGCACTTGGCTGGCTGCGGCGCGGTGACGACCCCACCATGTTCGTCAAGCTCCTCAATGACCAAAAACAGCCCTACATGGTTCGTCACAACGCCCTCGTGGCAGTTTGCCGCTCAGAGCACCCGCAGGCAACGAAGGTGGTATGCCGCTTCGTCGCTGAGTGCAAGCCGCTCACAGGTGCGATCCTGCTCTCGAGCCGGATCATCCAGGGGATCATCAGCTCCAGCGAGAGCACCGACCTCGCCGACGCCGTGCTCGATCGATGGATCAACGACAAGCGCTTCGCTGCCAAGTGGGAGCGCGCTGAGAATCTCACCGCCCTATGTACGATGTGCGAACACGCTGAGCACGAGCAGGCCCAGGACGTCCTGCGCAGGCTCACCCTCTCGCCGATCCCCAGGGCGATCGCCTCCGCGGTGATGGCGCTCGACCAAGATGCGCTCGAGGATGTCGAAGAGGGGGTGCTCGCCAAAGCCCAGAGCGGGGGCCCGTGGTGGCGCCTTCAGCCCCCCTTTGCCCGAGCCGTCACCCGCTTCAATTCAGTCGCGGCGACCGACCTGCTCCTCGAAATGGCCGAGAGCGGCAAGGAGGCGGTCGGGGAGATCGCATTGAAAGCAGTCTGCGAGCGGGACCCCAACCGTGCGCACGGCCTCGTCTACGGCGGTCTCGATCCATGGCGGGGGAAACACTGGTCGAGTCGCCTCAGGCTGATCAGCGGGGAGCTTCTCCAAGCCCACTGCCCCGACGACGTCTTTGCAGACATCTGGCACCTGCTGAATGACGATCGCTTCGCCGGGCCGGAGGCCTACCGGGCCCTGGAGCTCCTCGCCCGCCTGGCTCCCAGCAGGTTCCGCGACGTGGTCGAGAGAATGTTCGAGCTCAATCATCCGGCGGCGGCCATCGCCTTCGCCTGCGAGCTTCTCTACGAGGTCGATCAGGACGCTGGTCGTGAGGTCGCGCTCGGCCTCGGCCTCACCGCCCGGAAACCAAGCCGTCGCTTGAGGACCATCGAACTCCTGCGGGCCGATGACAGCGATGCGGTGACCGAGGCTCTGCTCCGCCAGATCCCCAGCGAGGAGACGCCTGAAGTCCGATCCGAGCTCGCCCGGGCGCTGATCTCCCCGGGCCGGGGCGTCCCGGGCTCCCGACTCGAGCGGCTGGTTACCGCGGAGGAAGACCGCGAGGTCCGCGAGATCCTTGAGCTCGGGCTTTACACGGATGCAAGTACTGGAGAACTCGGCGACCATCTCTCAATCTGAGGTGGCTTGCCTGTCTCGGCGGCAGCCCTGAGCATGCACCCAAGTCGAAGCATGCCATCGGTCCTATGTCGGATTGAGGGGTGCCCTCTGATCGAGGAAGGAGCCAGATGCTCGACGGATGAAGAGGCAAAGGCATGGCTGACAGGCGCTGCAGAGCCATCCAAGCTGGGATCTGACAGACGCCAAGGTCGGCGCTGCGAAGCCGTTCTCATGGGGCAAGAAATGGGGCAAGATGCCCCACAGACTCCAGCCGATCCCAGCCGATCTCGATCTCGGGGAAACCGCTTGCTTTCGTGCCCCACGTAGTCCAGCGGGTTCATTGGTTCGGGCTCATAACTCCAGCGACTGTCGGGGTAGGAACCCGAGGGTCAAGGTTTCGGGTTCCTCTTGAGGTCTCCAAGGCGGTCAAATGGCCAGGGGTGTGTCAGGGGGCCATTTCACCGAGCGGATTCAACGAAACGCAGGTTCATGCATTTTACGTTCCTGAATGGCGCCAAGCGGAGCCGCGCCGCGCAGGCCGCTACAGTGCCCGATCAGCCGGGGACCGAGTTGTGGACTAGGAGGTTGATATGCAGCTCACTCAGGAAGTGCTGTTGCCCTATCAGGGATTCCACGGTACCTACGGCCTCTGCCATGTTCGCGTGTATGAGGAGCCCGGCCGGTTGCCCATCGTGATCGCCGGCGCGCTTGACGATGGACCCGGTACCAGCATCACCAACGCAATCGAGATGGTGGCCGCCGCGATCCAGGCAAGCATCTTCGCCGACGGCCGCGAGTTCGAGCTGATCGAGCACTACCCCAGGTCGCTCGGCGACCGCCAACCTACCTTCTCGCGCGTGCGCTTCGAGCACCGCAAGATCGACGAGAGCCCCGATAACCCGAGCAACTACGCCGGCAGCATCATCGTGATCGACGGCGACGATGTGCACGAGGCCCGCGGGCACCCGATCCAGGGAGATTTCCGCGACCCCAGTTGGACGAATATCGCCGATATCGAGCAGCTCGTCGGCTGCGAGGTCAGGATCTGGCCCGCTGGCGAGTACACCGCTCGCGCCGTAGCTGATGAGCAAGGCCAACAGCTACGCGACGAAATCGCTGCTCAAACGGATGCCGCAACCCAGCAGCTCATTGACGCGATCGAACCCGGCGAGTGAGGCTTGTGTGACCGATCCAAACCTCAGGCCGATGCGAGAGAGACTCAGGTTCCTCGAAGCCATATCGATCCTGGGGCAAGAAATGGGGCAAGAACCCCCACAGACTCCAGCCGATCCCAGCCGATCTCGATCTGGCGAAAACCGCTTGAAACCGTGCCCCACATAGTCCAGCGGGACTCCAGGTCCGGGCTCATAACCCGAAGGTCGCGGGTTCGAATCCCGCCCCCGCTATTTCACGAAAGCCCTGCAAATCGCAGGGTTTTCGTCTTTCTGGGATGTAGACAGAAGGGTGCAAAATGGCCCCTGGGGCAAGCCCTGGGGCAAGGTGAGGTCCGAGCGAGGTCGATCCGGGCCTTGCGCGGCTCGGCTTCCAGCCGATTTCTGCCAGCAGGCGGAGGTCTTCGGCGAACTCGCTGCCGAGCCGCTCCGCGCTCGCGTAGTCCCCGCTCTGCTCCAGGGCGAGCCAGAGGTCGCCGATGGCGCCGAGGTGATTGCGCACCAGCTCGTAGAGGCCGTCGCGCTGGTCGCGGTCGATCTTGGTCGTGATGGTGGGCATGGCGCCCTCCTTCCGGTCGGGCCCCGACGAAACCGCCTCAGATCGACGGGCGTTCATCTGCCCGGAAGCACGCGGAGCGCTCTGGGAGAATCGGCCGCGCAGCGAAGGGGTTTCTTCGGTGCCGGGCCCCGGTCCACCTACGTTCGCGGCGAGAAACGCAAATAACGGCCCCGGCGGCGTTGGAGCGCCCCGGGGCCCGGCAAATCGCCGACGTCGAGGCAGTTTCCCCGAGCTCACGCTCGAGGTGGGCAGGCGTTTGCACCTCGACGATGTCATCGTGGTCGAGTGGACCTGCGACTACGGGGACGGGCGCCTGTATCGAAACGTGACGATCGGCGAGCTGGAGGCTGGGAAAGCCGTGCGAGTCACCGACTACTGGGGCGAGCCGACGGTCACGCCCGAATGGCGTCGGTCCAGGACCGAGCGGCTCGACATGCCCGGCGACGGCATTTGGCCCGGTAAAGAGCACCTCGGCCACCTCTAGGGCGCAATAGGCCCGCGATGAAGAAGGCGGACGGATCAGTCAGAGCCCGAACCGACTCGGTGGCACGTCACGCGCCTTCCAACGGCCCCTGGTGTCGGCGATCGTGAACTGCCCGGCGATCACCACCAAGTAGATGCAGGTGACGAGAAGGCCGACCAAAGGCCAGACCACCAGCCCGTGAAGGAGAGACACGACGAGTGCGGAGCCGGCGATCGCAAGCCCGACCGCGGGTAGATGGAAACCGCCCCAAAGTCGGACCGTCGCCTCCTCGGGCATCCGCAGAACTCGAGTCGGGCTGCCGTGGGCGAGCGCACCGACGATCGCGAAGCCGGCGACCGCGCCAGCGAGGAAGAGCAGCGCTTCCAGAGCCGTGGGGATTCCGCGAGCGTGGGTCGTGACCGCCCCTGAAGTCCAGATCGTCAGCGTGTAGCCGTATGGCGCGGCGCTCGTCGCGACCACCGCCTGGAGGTGGGCTCGGTAGCGCCCTGGCACGCCGCTAAGGGTGCCAGTGTCAACGGACGGGCAGCGGCCGAGGCCGATGGCTTCACGGGGCATGGGCCATCCGTCCAGCCCGTGCGTCGGGCCTTGGGCTGTTTCTTTCCTTGTCACTTTTGTCCCCTAGCGTGGCCGAACTTGACCTCGAAGGAATGGAGCGGCAATGCGAGTTAGACGGGTAATGGCGATTCCGGGTGTGGCGGCGATCGCTATCGCCGGCGCGGTGGCGTTCGGTGGTTGCGGCAGCAGTTCCAATGCGTCGAGCACCCCCTCGACCAACGCATCGAGCAGCGCGGCGAGCGAAAAGCAGGACGAAGCGATGAAGCATGAAGAGGCCATGAAGCACGAACAGGCGATGAGGCATGAAGAGGCCATGAAGCACGACGAAGCGATGAAAGAGGAAGAAGCGATGAAGCACGAAGAAGCAATGAAGAAGGGAGAAGGCTGATCGCCAATCGTCATCTCCGCGTAATCCAGAGCTGGAAAGGTTGACGAGATGGCACTGTTGATCCTCTTCGGGTTCATCGCCGGCGCCGCGACCGCTCTCTCGCCCTGCGTGCTGCCGGTGCTGCCGATCGCGCTCTCCGCCGGCGCGACCGGTGGGCGTCGGCGCCCGCTCGGCATCGTCGCCGGGCTGGCCGTCTCCTTCACCATCGCCACCGTGGCGCTGGTCTACGTGATCTCCGCCCTCGGTCTGCCCGACGACCTCCTGCGCAAGCTGGCGATCGTCGTCCTCCTCGGCTTCGGGCTCACGCTGATGGTCCCGCCGCTTGCGGCCCGGGTCGAGGCCTGGATGAGCCAGTTCGCCGGTCGTGCCGGTATCGCCAAAGGCAAGGGCGACGGGTTCTGGTCGGGGATCGCGGTCGGGCTCAGCCTCGGCTTGGTCTACGCCCCCTGCGCCGGTCCGATCCTTGCCGGCGTGATCACCGTCTCAGCGTCGCAGTCGTTCAACACCGGTCGTCTGGCGGTCGCCCTCAGCTACGGGATTGGCTCCGCGGTCGTCCTTTACCTCCTCATGCTCGGCGGCCGCAAGGTGGTCGCGCCGCTGGCGCGGCGCGGCATCGGGCTTCAGGTCACGATGGGGGCGGTGATGGTCGTCGTCGCCCTCGCGATGCTGGGCAACTACGACATCAAGTTCCAGAACAAGATCGCCAGCGACCTGCCGAGCTTCCTCGTCAACCCGAGCAAGGGCTTGGAGGACACCGCCCAGGCCAAGTCGGCGCTGGCCGATCTCAAAGGCAACAGTCACGGCGTTGGGGCGCAGGCCACCGGGGCGGCGCCTGAAACCGAAGCCAACGGAACTCTGAAACAGCTGCCCGTGCTCGGCACGGCGCCTGAATTCGTCGAAAACCAGCAGTGGTTCAACACGCCGGGCGACCGGCCGCTGACCCTGCGAGGGCTGCGGGGAAGGGTGGTCCTGGTCGACTTCTGGACCTACAGCTGCATCAACTGCATCCGCACGCTTCCCTACCTGAAGGCCTGGGATGCCCGTTACCGCAAGGACGGCCTGACCATCGTCGGCATCCACACCCCCGAGTTCCCCTTCGAGCGAGAGGCGAGCAATGTGCGGGAAGCGATCGAAACCAACGACATTCGCTATCCGGTGGCACAGGACAACGAACAGGCGACCTGGAACGCCTATGGCAACCAGTACTGGCCGGCTGAGTACTTCATCGACGCCAAGGGCAACGTTCGCTACGTCCACTTCGGCGAGGGTGAATACGGCGAGAAGGAAAAGGTCATCCGCGACCTCCTCGCCGAAGCCGGCAGGACGGTCGGCGGCGGCGACGCCAAGGTCCGCGCCATCGCCCCGTCGGCGACCGTGACCACGCCCGAGACCTACCTCGGCGCCGCGCGCGCCGAACGCTTTACGAATCCGATGCTGTCGCCCGGCTCGCACGACTTCGGCACGCCGCCGAAGCCCGGCGCCAACGAATTCGCCTACCACGGCAACTGGAAGATCGCGCTCGATTCGGCGAGCGCCGGCCGGGCCGCCTCGCTCGATCTCAACTTCGGAGCCCGCCGCGTCTATCTGGTGCTCGGCTCGCCGGGCCACAGCCGCCGGGTCAGGGTGCTGCTTGACGGCAAGTCGATTCCGAGCCGGCTGGCCGGCAGCGACGTCCATGAAGGCGCCGTCACGGTTTCCGCCCAGCGCCTCTACAACTTGGTGGAACTGCCCAGGGTCGGCCACCATGTCCTCACGCTGGAACCCGAAGCGGGGGTGATGGGCTATGCCTTCACCTTCGGCTAGCCCAACCGCGACAATCGCTGCGATGACGAAAACCTCCAATGGCACCGTTCTCGTCGTCGACGACGAGCCGACGATCGTCGAGGTCGTCTCCCGCTACCTCGAGCGCGCCGGGTATGAGACCTATGAGGCGGCCGACGGCCCCGAGGCGCTGGCCCTCGCCGGCCTTCACGATCCCGATCTCGTCGTGCTCGACCTGATGCTTCCCGGGATCGACGGGATCGAGGTGATGCGCCAGCTGCACGAGCACCCCGGCGACCCGGCAGCGGTGATCCTCCTCACCGCTCGCGGCGAGGAGTCCGACCGGCTCATCGGCCTTCGCCGCGGCGCCGATGACTACGTGGTCAAGCCTTTCTCCCCGGCCGAGCTGGTCGCCCGCGTCGATGCGGTGATGCGTCGCGTCTCCCGTCCCGCCAGCGAGGAGGACGAGGGCGAGCCGCCGATCGAGCACGGGCCGCTCCGAGTCGAGCCAGCGACCCGCCGTGCCTTCCTCGACGGCGAGGAGTTGTCGTTGAGCCAACGCGAATTTGACCTGCTTGCCTACCTTGCCGCGCATCCTGGTCGGGTCTACTCGCGTGACCAGCTGATGGAAGCGGTCTGGGACTACCGGTTCTTCACCGACACCAGCACGGTCACGGTCCACGTCCGCCGCCTCCGCGCCAAGCTCGGCGATGACCCAGCCAAACCGCGCTTCATCGAGACGGTCTGGGGCGTCGGCTACAGGCTGGCGCCGTGAAGCGCGCCGCCGTCATTGCCCTCGCCGCATTTGGAGCCGGAGCCGCCGCGGTGACGGTCCCGCACCGGATGGGCGTCGCCCAGATGGTTCTCGTCGCGCTCGCCGTGCTGGGTGGAGCGCTGGCGACCGCCCTTGCCGTCCGCCTCGCGATGGAGGAGCGCTCGCGGCGCGAGATCGAGGACGCCCGTCGCCAGCTCATCGCCGCCGCCTCCCACGACCTTAGGACCCCGCTCGCCTCGCTGCGTTTGCTGGTCGAGTCGATCGACGACGGGGTGGTGACGGGGGAGACCCGAGATCGCTATCTGGCAGAGATCCGCACCCACGTCGGTGTGCTCAGTGACCTGATCGACGATCTCTTCGAGCTTTCGCGGATCGAGGCCGGCGACATCTCCTGGACGATGCGCCAGGTCGAGCTGAACGACCTGATCGGCGACACCGTCGCCGCGATGCGAGCCCCCGCACAGGAGCGCCGGGTGAAGATCGCCGCCGAGCTGCCGGCGCGCTCGGTGACCGCCCACGCCAACCCAGAGAAGGTACAGCGAGTCCTCTTCAACCTGATCCAGAACGCGATCCGCCACACCCCGGCTGACGGCAGCGTCACCGTGAGGGCCCGCGCGGCCGGTGACGGCGTTGAGGTCGAGGTTGCCGACAGCGGCGAGGGGATCGCGGCTGGTGACGGCGAGCGGGTCTTCGATGCCTTCTATCGCGGTGACGACGCCCGCGGCGAGGACGGCGCCGGGCTCGGGCTGGCGATCTCGCGGGCGATCGTCGAGGCCCACGGGGGGCGCATCTGGCTCGAAGATGGCGCGCCCGGCACCCGCGTCCACTTCACCCTGAAGTCTGCGTAGCAGTCGATAAAGCCGAACCTCTGAGTCCCGTGGGTTAGCCGCCTCGCGGGAGAGAGGGTTCGTCCAACACCCCTGAGCGTCCGTCGAAGCCGAGGCGGGCGAAGGGTCCGCATAGGATCGGCTCACCCAATTGATCCACGTCGACGCGACCTCGTTCTTTCTGATCGTCTTGAGCGCCGCCGTGGCGGCGGTCACCGTCGCGGTGCTGCCCGTCAGGATCGCGCCGCCGGTCGTCGTCTTGGAGCTAGTGCTGGGAATCGCGATCGGCCCGCACGGCTTCGGCTTCGCGTCCACTGACGAATTCAGCCGGTTCTTCTCCAACCTCGGCCTCGGCATGCTCTTCTACTTCGCCGGCTATGAGATCAACTTCGAGCGGATAAGAGGCGCGCCGCTGGAGCTCGGCGCCGTTGGCTGGATTCTCTCGATCGCGCTCGCCTATGCGATCGGCGGAGTCCTCTACGCGGCGGGGATCATCGACTCCCTCATCTACACCGGCTCGGCGATGGCGACGACGGCGATCGGCACGCTGATCCCGATCCTGCGCGACAGCGGCGAGTTGCGCACCCGCTTCGGCACCTATCTGATGGGCGCCGGCGCGGTCGGCGAGTTCGGCCCGATCCTCTTGGTCACCCTCTTTCTCTCGACCGATCATCCGCTGCGTGAGGCGGCGATCCTGCTTGCCTTCGTCGCCCTCGCGGTTGGCGTGGCGATGCTTTCCATGGGCTTGATGTGGAAAGGCTGGCCGGCGCTGGAACGCAGCTTTGAGACCAGCAGCCAACTGGCGGTGCGGGTCACCGTCGTCCTCGTCTTCGGCCTGGTCGGGGCAGCCGGACAGCTCGGACTCGACATCCTCCTCGGCGGTTTCGTGGCCGGGATGATCACCAGGGCTGCGCTCAAGGGTCACGAGCTGGCGGTCTTCGAGTCGAAGTTGACGGCGGTCGGGTTCGGGTTCTTCGTGCCCTTCTTCTTCGTCTTCAGCGGCATGAACTTCGACCTCGAGGCTCTCGGCTCTCTCGGTGCGATCCTGAAGCTCGCAATGTTCTTCGGCCTCTTCTTGGTCGTACGCGGGGCGCCGGCATTGCTGCTCTACCGCAGGGTCCTGAGCAGCCGCGAACGAGTCGCACTCGCCTTCTACTCGGCGACCGAGTTGCCGTTGGTGGTCGCGATCACCACCCTGGCGGTCCACGCCGGCCACATGAAAGCCTCGACGGCTGCCGGCCTGGTCGGGCGCGGCGATCCTCTCGACCCTGGTCTATCCCTTTGTGGGGCTTGCGCTGCAGAAGGGAGCCAGCGAGAGCCAGGCATCCGACCACGCGGCCTCGGCCCAGGTTCCTCTCGGCTCGTAGTCCGCTCCTCGGCTGCCCTGAAATCGAGCGGCTACGAGATCGTCCGCCGGTTGGTCCACAGAAAGTCGGCTGGGGCTCTCGCTAGCTCAGGTTCCCATCTCCGATAGCTCCCATCCGTTTGGGAGGGGGGGCGAACTGGACTCTGACTCTTGACGCGCGCCTGCGGATCACCGAGGCCAGGGGGACAGGCAAATGATAAGGCTATCCCGGTGACAGGAACGGACGCCAGCGTGGAACAGCTCAAAGCGATCCTTCGGAGCATGTCTTGGTTCATGGAAGCGCTTGGCGGCGAGACGAGTTACCGCCACCGGCCTGGCTGATCGGAGCCGGCGCGATCCGCAACGCTGTTTGGGGTCACTTAGCCGACGTCGACCCTGTCTTCTTCGGACTCCATCGACATGACTTCCGACCGGGAAGATGTCAAATTGAACGTCGCTCCATGCGGCCTCGGTGACCTGCTCGGCATGGTGCATCGCCGAAATCCGGCACGGGTCACGGTCGAGGAGTACGAGGGCTGGCTTGCGAAGCTGAGCTCAGCCCCTCAGCGAGGGTGCATGGCGTCCATCCCCTCGCGCAGGGAAGACGCGCTCAAGATTCCGTCGCCGACCGGGACGGCACGGTAGGAAAAGACGGTGCCCCCGAAGCCGAGACTAAACGTGCGCTGGCTGGCTGGATCGAACTCCGTTACAAGGGAATCCCCGCCCCAGCTCACCAGCCAAGAGCCGTCAGCTGCCTGTCGAGCGGAACCGCAACACGAACTTTTTGGCGCAAGTGGGTCGGAAACCTCTTCGACCAGCGTCGCGGTCTTCTGCGCTTCGTTGATTTCATAGCGCACTGCCCGCGGTGGCGATGGCAGTTCGGTGTTGTTGTCGTGAATGGTGATCGTGCCGTCTGGCATCAGCCTGACGTCATGCTGGCCCCCGAGTGGATAGGCGCCCTCGGGGTCGTTGACGACTTTGAGGCTCTTTGGCGTCCAGGTGCCGCCCAGCTTCCAAAGGATTTCGCCCGTGTTTTTGTCCACCTTGTATATGGCATCCGTATGGCGCAACGACACCAGAACGGCGTTTTCACCGTCGGCCTCGATGGCGTTCATATGCACGATATCCCTAGAAGTTTCACTACCGAGTCGCTGCCACCACCGACCGGTCTCAGCCAGCCCGATGTGGTTCCCCGTATCCCAGCTCCAAACCAGCTGACCCTGCGGATTCACTTCCTCCACGATGTAATCATGGACTTCTTCGTCTGGACCAAAGCCATATTCCGTAAGGTCGATGTGTTCGCGGATTTTTGAGCTGATCAGCAGATAGTTGCCATTTGGCTCTTGCTGAAGCTCGTGGAGATCCGTGGGTCCCATTACTGCGTTGATTTCTCCAAGGATGGACCCGTCCAGGCTATGGACGATAAAGCCATGGTTGTCCCTCCACCACACGACGGTCCCATCGTCGAGGACTGAAGCATTGATGATCCTGCCAGGTGATTCCGTATCCCACCATACCGGCACCCCGTGTCGATCAAAGATGACGGCGTATTGCGTTGCACCGGTACCAAGCGTAGGAGTCACTACGTAAAGTTCGCTGCGCGGTGAACGGAACTGCTCGTATTCCCAGGTTGGAAAATTGGTTGGAAGACAGCGAACGAAATATGCGCTAGTTCCACTGGGGCCGGTAGCGGAAAAACTGAACTCCTGATTTTCTTCGAGAGGGACGCTTGCTTCGAAATTGCCCGAAGCGGCCGGTTCCCCATCCACGCTGATCGAGGCGTCCTGCGCCGTTCTCCCCGACACCTTCAAGGGCGAGCCGTCACACCGAACGGTGTAGTCGCTTACGGCGGGATTGAACGCGGGACTTAGAGCCCCCGGACTGATCGAAACCTGCGTCACGCATTCGACCGCCATCGAGACCGTGGCGGTGGAGCCGCCGTTGAGCGTGTAGGTGAACTCATCTGCCGCTTCCCCGTCGTTGCAGTAGTCGGCAGCGGGCTGATAGGTGAGGCCGCTGCCATCGCCGGTGATCGCAACGGAGCCGTTGGACGGCTGGGTGACCGATTCGATCGACTTCGGACCGCCGTCGATGTCGCTGTCGTTCGAGAGGACGTCCAAGGCGGTGGCGCCGACGTCCTCGGTTACCGTATTGGCGTCGTCTGCGGCGACGGGGGGATCGTCAACGCATTCGACCGCCATCGAGACCGTGGCGGTGGAGCCGCCGTTGAGCGTGTAGGTGAACTCATCTGCCGCTTCCCCGTCGTTGCAGTAGTCGGCAGCGGGCTGGTAGGTGAGGCCGCTGCCATCGCCGGTGATCGCAACGGAGCCGTTGGACGGCTGGGTGACCGATTCGATCGACTTCGGACCGCCGTCGATGTCGCTGTCGTTCGAGAGGACGTCCAAGGCGGTGGCGCCGACGTCCTCGGTTACCGTATTGGCGTCGTCTGCGGCGACAGGCGGCTGGTCGATTCTAACCGGATGGCCCGGAGAGCTCGGAGCGGCCGGCTGCCCGGCAGCGGGTGCGCTGTTCGGCATGATCTCGCAGCTGGAATAGGTGTTGGCGCCCGCATTGCCATCACATTCGTCGCGGCCCGCTCCGCCGACCAGGAAGTCCCCTCCGGGCCCGCCGCGGAGACGGTCCTGTCCCGGGCCGCCGACCAGGAGATCGCTCCCCCCGCCGCCGCAGATCAGATCGTTGCCGCCGCGTCCGTGAATCTCGTCGGCCGCTTTAGTTCCGACGATCACGTCGGCACCTGGGGTGCCGACGACGAGGTGCTGCCCGGGGGTGGCGTGGCGAGTCGCCGGCTTGCCAAGGCAGCTCGCCCCCCCGACCTTCGCCCAACGCATTGAAAGGGAAAAGGGCTGGGCTGCCGATGGCGCCAGCAGCATCGCGGCCAGCACGGGAAGCAGCCAACGGCAAACGCGTCCCATATGTCTTCTCTTGTTCCCCGCCATTACTCCCGCCTGCTCGTCGGCGCGAGTCTTTCAGATCCGCAAAGAGCGGGCAATCCTGGTTGCCTGATAGACGGATGTCGGAGCGTCCGGGGTTGGAATCTCTATATTTGCCGCGTAGTCAGACGAGCAGCCGGCAAGGGAATGGGATCTGTTTGACGATGCAGGACTCGGCGCAGGACGCTTCGGCGATCGAGCTGTCGGTTGTGATGCCGTGCCTCAACGAGGCGGAGACTCTCGGTGCCTGCATCGAGAAGGCGTGGGCGGCGATCGACGAGATGGGAATCGCGGGGGAGATCGTCGTCGCGGACAACGGCAGCACCGACGGCTCCCGCCAGATCGCCGCCCGGGCCGGCGCTCGGGTCGTGATCGTCAACTCGCCCGGATACGGCAACGCGCTGATGGGCGGCATCGCCGCTTCCAGGGGGCGCCTGATCGTGATGGGGGACGCCGACGACAGCTACGACTTCCTCGAGCTGCCGAAGTTCGTCGCCAAGCTGCGGGAGGGTTACGACCTGGTCCAGGGGTGCAGGCTGAAGCGCGGCGGCGGGCGGATCCTTCCGGGTGCGATGCCCGCCCTCCATCGCTGGGGCAACCCGCTCCTCTCCTGGTTGCTGCGGACCTGGTTCCGGGCGCCGGTGAGCGACGTCTACTGCGGGCTGCGCGGCTTCACCCGCGAGCACTACGAAAGCCTCGACCTCCACTGCATCGGGATGGAGTTCGCGACGGAGATGATCATCAAATCGAGCCTCCGCCCGGCCCGCATTGCCGAAGTGCCGATCACGCTGCATCCCGACGGGCGCTCCCGCAAGCCGCACCTGCGCACCTTCCGTGACGGCTGGCGCACGCTGCGCCTCTACCTCCTCTACTGCCCCCGCTGGCTGTTCATGGTGCCGGGGCTGGCGATGCTCTGCTGGGGACTCCTCGCCTACGCGATCGCGATGCCCAACATCCGCGTCTTCGGGGTCGGGTTTGCCGCCCACACGCTGCTGATCGGCAGCCTCGCGATCATCTGCGGGTATCAGGCGATCACCTTCGCCGTGTTCGCACGAACGTTCGGGGTGATGGAAGGCCTGATTCCCAACAGCGACCGGTTCAGGCGGCTCGAAGACAGCTTCACGGTCGAGCGCGGCCTCGTCGTCGCGGCGCTGGCGATCGGCGCCGGAGCGATCCTGCTGCTGCTCGCCCTGAACGAGTGGCGGGTCCACGACTTCGGCCGCTTGAACTACACGACGACGATGCGGCTGGTTGTACCCGGCGTGACCTTGACCGTGCTCGGCTTCCAGACGATGTTCTCGAGCTTCTTTCTCACCGTGCTGTCGCTCGGTAGGGGGAGCGCGGCGAGCAGGAGGAGCTCGGCGATGAAGGTCGAGGCCGCCGGGAAGACGAAGCTCGGCGATGCCCCTGCACGCGTCGGCGTGACTGACTAGGCCGAGCTCAGAGGCGCGCCGGCCTGGAGCCGGCTGACGTCCGCGTCGACCATCAGCCGCACCATCCGCTCGAAGCCGGTTTTCGGCTCCCAGCCGAGCACCTCGCGCGCCCGCGACCCGTCGGCGACCAGGCGATCGACCTCGGCGGGACGCAGCAGGGCGGGGTCCTGCACGACGTGGTTTGCCGGATCCAGACCGGCGTGGTCGAAGGCGATCTCGACCAGGTCCCGCACCGAGTGGTCGGTGCCGGTGCCGACGACGAAATCCTCCGGCTCGTGCTGCTGCAGCATCAGCCACATCGCTTCGACGTAGTCGGGGGCGTAGCCCCAGTCGCGGCGGGCGTCGAGGTTGCCGAGGCGGATCTCCTCCGCCATCCCGAGCTTGATCGCGGCGACCTGGTGGGAGACCTTGCGGGTGACGAACTCCAGGCCGCGGCGCTCGGACTCGTGGTTGAAGAGGATTCCCGAGCAGGCGTAGAGGTCGTAGCTCTCGCGGTAGTTGACGGTGATGAAGTGGCCGAAGGCCTTCGAGACGCCGTAGGGGCTGCGCGGGTAGAAGGGCGTCAGCTCGCTCTGCGGCGTTTCCCGGACCTTGCCGAACATCTCGCTGGAAGACGCCTGGTAGAAGCGCGCCTCGGGGCAGACCTCGCGCATCGCCTCGAGGATCCGCATCACGGCGACGGCGGTGAACTCAGCCGTCAGGGTCGGCTGCGACCAGGAGGCGGGAACGAACGACATCGCCGCCAGGTTGTAGATCTCGTCGGGCTGCGAGGCCCGCAGGACGCTGACTAGGGAGCGCTCGTCGAGGAGATCGCCGGTGTGCAGGTGGAGCTGGTCGCGGATCCCTTCGATGCGGCTGTAGTTCTCGCTCGAGAGGCGGCGGACCATGCCGTGCACCTCGTACCCCTGCTGCAGGAGCAGTTCGGCGAGGAAGCTGCCGTCCTGCCCGGTGATTCCGGTCACCAACGCCTGCCGCTTGGCGCTCATCCGCCCTCGCTCAGCCGGACGCTGGCATCGGCGGCATCGAGGTGCTCACGCCACCAGTCGAGCATCGCGGCGACGGTCTCGGCGATCGGGATCCGCGGCTGCCACCCGGTCTCCTCCCGCAGGCGGCTGCTGGAGCCGACGACCAGCGGCGGATCGGACTTTCGAACCAGCGCCGGGTCGATCTTCACCTCGACCGTGAGTCGGCTTTGCGACGCCATTCGATCTATCAGTTTTTCGATCTTCAATGCCTTGCCGGAGCAGAGGTTGTAGGTGCCGGTCAACTCGCTCTCGACCATCGAGACGTACGCCTGGGCGCTGTCCCTGATGTCGGTGAAGTCGCGGGCGGCCGAGACATTACCCACCGTCATCTCGAGCCGTTCCTCGCCGCGCAGCTCGGCCGCGGCGATCTGACGGCTGAGGCTCGAGGCGATGAACTTCGGCGATTGACCGGGGCCGATCTGATTGAAGGCGCGGACCACGCCGGCGCGGACGCCGTGGGAGCGCGTGTACTGACCGACTAGGGCCTCCATCGCCGCTTTGCTGGAGCCGTAGGCAGAGACGGGACGCAGTGACGTCCCCTCGGTCAAGGGCAGGTCGTCGGGCTCGGGAGCGCCATACGCGTCGGCCGAGGAGACGCAGAGCAGGTAGGACTCCGGCGCGTGGGAGGCGGCGGCCTCGAGCAGGTTGAGGACGCCGATCACGTTGAGCTCGAAGGTCTGCCGCGGCTCCTTCCAGCTCGCCGCGACCGAGGCCTGACCGGCCATGTTGACGATCGCCTCCGGCTGCGCCTCGGCGACCGCCCTGGCGACGGAGGCGGGTTCGAGCAAGTCGCAGGCGAGGTCGGCGTCTTCGCCGCCGGTCGAGGTGGTTACGAGCTCGAGGCCCGCCGCGCGCATCGCGGCGGCGAGATGTTGGCCGGCGAACCCCGAGGCGCCGATCAGCAGCACGGTCACGCACGCAGCTTAGGCACGTTCCCCGCGGCGCGGGCCGCGGAGGCGTGGACTACGGGGTGAGGCTGGGGCTCGTCCCCCGCGCGACCCTGAAGCCCCAGTCGCCGTGCTGGCTGGCACCTACCGTCCAGAGGTTGTCGTCCTTGGCCTGGAATGCGACCTCGTAGCCGATCCCGCCGTAGCCCTTCGAGGTGCGGATGATGCCCGGGCTCGTCCCAGGGGCCAGCTTGAAGTTCCAGTCCCCGTGCTGGTTCGACCCCACCGTCCAGAGGTTGCTGTCCTTGGCCTGGAATGCGACCTCGTAGCCGAGGCCGCCGTAGCCCTTCGGGGTCTTCGTGATGCTGGGGCTGGTACCGGGGGCGAGTTCGAAGCCCCAGTCCCCGTGCTGGTCCGAGCCGATCGTCCAGAGGTGTCCGTCCTTCGACTGAAAGGCGACCTCGTAGCCGAGACCGCCGTAGCCCTCCGGGGTGCGGACGATGCTGGGGCTGGTACCGGGGGCGAGTTCGAAGCCCCAGTCCCCGTGCTGGTCCGAGCCGATCGTCCAGAGGTGTCCGTCCTTCGACTGAAAGACGACCTCGTAGCCGAGACCGCCGTAGCCCTTCGAGGTGCGGATGATGCCCGGGCTCGTCCCAGGGGCCAGCTTGAAGTTCCAGTCCCCGTGCTGGTTCGACCCCACCGTCCAGAGGTTGCTGTCCTTGGCCTGGAATGCGACCTCGTAGCCGAGGCCGCCGTAGCCCTCCGGGGTGCGGACGATGCTGGGGCTGGTACCGGGGGCGAGTTCGAAGCCCCAGTCCCCGTGCTGGTCCGAGCCGATCGTCCAGAGGTGGCCGTTCTTGGCTTGGAAAGCGACCTCGTAGCCGAGGCCCCCGTAGCCCTTCGGCGTGTTGGTGATGCTGGGGCTCGTCCCCGAGGCCAGCTTGAAGTTCCAGTCTCCGTGCAGGTCGGTGCCTACCGTCCAGAGGTTGCCGTCCTTGCCCTGGAAGGCGACCTCGTAGCCGGCGGTACCACTCGACGAATCGGAGCCACAGCCGGCGATCCCGAGCGCCGCGACCAGGAGGGCTAGAGCAACGATCCCCGCCTGGCTCCAACGAACGTTGAACCGATCGAGGAGGGCCATCGAGGTCGCGAGGCTATCGGACCCCTGCGTCTAATATTCGCACGGATGCCTCTTGGTGCCTATCGCCTGAGCGCCGCCGCGGCAGCGATCCTCGCCCTCCCACTGTTCTGGGCGGCGACCCCGGCAATGGCCGAAGGCCCGCTCTACGCGGTTTCCAACGAACCCCGGCCCGAGAAGGAATCGGTCAACTTCACGAACCACCTCAACCACCGGGTGAGGCACCTTCCCGACTCCCTCGACCCGCCCACGGCCGAAACGCCGGGCCAGGTGGAAGCCCGGGTCCGCACCCTCGAACGCGGGGTGGTGATCGAGGCGAGCAAGAGCAAGGGCAAGCCTGCAGGGCATCACGCCCAGGCGACCGCGAAAGCCGTCAAGGCCGGGGGCGGCAAAAGCGGCGGGAGCGGTTCTCAGTCGACCGGCCCGGTGGCAAGCGACCCTGCTCCGCTGACCATGGCGTTCGTCGGCGCGGGCGCCCTCGCCGTGCTCGGGCTCCTCCTCAGCGCCCGTGGGATGCGGCGACACGTCAGAACCGGATGATCACTAGGTGGGTGCTCTCGTAGACGGGCACTCCGTGCGCCGGAACCGCGGGCGGCCGTCCCCGCTCGTCGGTGCAGATCGGGTCGATCAGGGCGTAATGGACGCCGAAGCGTTTCGCGAGCGCCACCGATTCGCGCGAGCCGAGGAGGATCTTGCGCGCGATGCTCGCGGGCCGGGCCTCGGATCCGGCGAGGCTGAGCGAGGGGTCGAGACCGCCGAGCACCCGGTGCCTGAGCTCCCAGCTGGCGAGGAAGCTCCAGCAGCGGTCGGCGGCGACCACGTCTCCGGGTTCCAGCTTCCCTGACAGATACGCCAGCCCGCGTTCGCTGCCGGGGTCGACGAACGAGAAGAAGTCACGGGCTTCGCCGGCTCGCGTGTAGCTGAGGGGAGCCGAGATAGCGATGAGGAGGACGCCGACTGCCAGGGCCGCTCTCCTCGGGATGGCCGACAGACCGAGCCCGATCAGCGCGGCGATCGGGACCGGGAGGTAATACACCACCCGCGAGTACTCGGTGGGAAAGTGCACGATCCAGGAGTAGCCGACGACCGCCAGGCCGAGGAGAAAGCCGAGCGGTACGTAGGATGCCGGATCCAGCCGCAGGCGACGGTAGAGTAGGACGATCGCCAGGCTGGCGACGACGGCGACGATCAGCGGCCAGCTCAGATAGTTGGCGACGAGTTCGAGGGTGGCGTCGGTGATCTTGGTGGGCAGGTACGCCTTGTAGCTCTGCAGGCCGCCGAGTGAGTTCGTCTGGCGGACGAGGTAGACGGCGACGCCGAACCCGACGGCTGCGCTGATCAGCAGCGTCCGCAGGAGGAACTTCAGGGTTGCCCGGGGGGCGCGAGCTAGCGCGAAAGCGCTGAGGAAGGCCAGGGCGACCAGCGTGATCAGGAAGGAGAGGCGGTGGCCTGCCACCAGCGCGACCAGGAACAGCGCCAGGAACCCGCTCCAGCGTGCGGAATCACGACCGCGGAGCATCATCCCGGCCGCCAGCAGGACCAGCGGGATGTACATGATCGCGTAGACGTTCGCCAGGCCGTGCCAGGTGAGGACGTTCTGGCTAAGCGGAGCGACTGCACACACTGCTGCCGCCACCACCCCGGCGACATCCCCGAACAGCGTGCGGACGAAGACGTAGGTGGTGACGATCCCCAGTGCGGCGAACACCCAGATGCCGTGGTACAGGAGACCGGCACCGTGGCCGGAGAGGATCAGGTACGCACCGTAAAGCGACGGCGCCCCTGGGTCCTCGGCAAATGGCTCGTTCCCCAGCATCCAGTACGGGTTATGCAGGAGGAGCCCGTGATGGTGTGCGATTTCGGTCGAGTACAGGAGGTAGTGCGCCCAGTCGGCACCGGGCAGCGGCAGGCCACCTATCGCCCTGGCCTGGAGGCCGATGCCCAGGAGCACGGCGCCGGCGAGCAGGATCGGGATCTCCGGGGCCGCGGCCGCGCGTTCCCGCAGCCGGGTCGCGGGGGATGAGGGCGAGAAGCGCACGGCGGCGATCAGCCCCGCTGCGCATGCGGCGGCGATCAGCACGTAGATGGCTGCTTCGGTGAGCTGGAGCCCGAGGCCGGAACCCGTGATCAGCAGGATCGAGGTGATCGCGAATCCGAGCGGCGGCGCCAGCAGCCAGCTGATCGGCGCCGCCCGGAGCTCGGCCGGGAGGATTGCGGTGGCCGCGAACCCAGGGGCGACCAGACAGCCGATCGCGAGGACGGAAGAGCCGTGACCAGAGGCGACGCGGAAGAGCACGGCGCCCAAGACGACGATCAAGGCTGCGAGTGCGAGGAGTTCCTCCCCCCTCCCCGTCCACTTCTTGGCCGGTGACGCCCCCAAGTTAGGGGCGGTCCAAACGGGTTGGTTGCCGAGCCTCCACGCCGCGCTCACCCTACAGGGGCTACCGATATATTCCGTCGGTGGCGAGCCCGGGGGCAGGAAGGTGGAGATGATCGTCCGGCGGGCCCTCATCGTCGCCTTTGCCCTGGCGGTTCTTCTCGGCCTTTCCTCGGGATCAGCCTCGGCCCGAGCCGCGGTCCCGGCGGGCTTCTGGGGAGTGAATCCGGTCACCGTGCCGACGGATTCGCAGATCCAGCTGGTGGCCGCCGGCGGCGTCGGGACCATCCGCGTCCCCTTCAACTGGTCGACGACCCAACCTGTTACCGGAGTCGCGCCGGACTGGACGGCCTTTGACGCGCTGGTCGAAGCTCCGGCGCGGTACCACCTGCAGGTGCTGCCGGTGATCTGGGGGTCGCCGCCGTGGGCGGCGCGCCGGCTGGCCGACCTTCCGGTGGCCAACCTCGCCGCCTGGAACCTGTTCCTTCGCCAGGTCGTGATGCGCTACGGCCCCTCGGGGAGCTTCTGGTCAGAACACAGCGCAACCTCGCCGGACCCGCTCCCATATGACCCGATCGGGCTCTGGCAGATCTGGAACGAGCCGAACTTCTTCTACTTCACGAACCCGGTGAGTCCGGCGGCCTACGCGAAGCTTGTCGTCTCCTCGCACGCGACGATGAAAGCGATCGATCCGCACGCGCGGCTGCTCCTGGGCGGCATGTTCGCAACACCCAAGGACCCGCCGCCACGGGCCTACGCCGCCGCTTCCTTCCTCGAACAGCTCTACCGCCGCAAGGGTGTGAAGAACAGCTTCGACGGTGTCGCCCTGCACCCGTACGCGCACGACGCCGCCTCCCTGACCCCGGCCATCGAAGCGGTGCGGGCGACGATGAAGGCACACGGTGACGGCGGCACGGGGCTGTGGATCACCGAGATCGGCTGGGGTTCGGCCGCGAAGGGACCCTTCCAGAAGGGGTCGGCGGGACAGGCCCGGGAACTAGGCCGCGCCTTCTCGCTCTTCAAGGCCAACCGCAGTCGCTGGCGTCTCGAAGGGGTGGACTGGTGGTCGCTCACCGACGATCCCAGCGCCACCGCCTGCAACTTCTGCGGCCACACCGGGCTGTTCACCGCCGGGTTCCAGCCGAAGCCCGCGTGGTCGCGCTTCGCCGCCTTGGCCAGGCGATGAGAATCGCCCTCGTCTACGACCGCCTGTACCCCCAGCACATCGGCGGCCTCGAGCGTTACTACGACGCCCTGGCGCGCGGCCTCGCCGAGGCCAACACAGTGTCGTACATCACCCGGGGCGTGGACGGCGTGGACGGCGAAGACCCGGTCGGCTTCCGGCCCTACAGGGTGGTCACCGTCGCCCCGAGCAGTCCCTACTACTCCGCCCGAGGCAATCGACGCATCTGGCCAACCGTACGGTTCGGGATCGGCGTCTTCGTCCATCTCCTGCGTCACGGGCGCGACTACGATGTTGTCCAGAGCGCGTCGTTCCCGTTCTTCTCGGTCATCGCCGCGCGCCTCGCCTTCGCTCTGCGCCGCCGGCGCAACCGCCCCAAGCTCGTCGTCGACTGGCTCGAGGTGTGGCCGCGCGAGTACTGGATCAGCTACACCGGTGGCCTCTTCGGCCGGGTCGGCTACGCGATCCAGCAGCTCTGCATGCGACTCCCGGATCAGGGCGTCACCTACTCCGCCCTGCATGAGGCCCGGCTGGGAGCGCACAAGGCGCCCGTACTGCGGCTCACCGGCCTGGCGACCGAGATGGCGGAGGCCGCCGATGCCTCGACGGCACGGGAGTCGGACCCGGATGTCGTCTTCGCCGGCCGGCACATCCCCGAGAAGCAGGCCTCGCTGATCCCCGCGGCAATCAAGGAGGCACGCCGCTCCAACAGCGCGATCAGCGCCACGATCATCGGCGACGGCCCCGAGCGCGAAGACATCGCCAAGGCGATCGCCGAGCTGGGCTTGGAGGAAGCGGTCCGCCTCCCCGGCTTCGTCTCCGACGACGAGCTCAACCAGACGCTGGAGCGCGCAGCCTGCCTCCTCCTCCCCTCCCTCCGAGAGGGTTACGGCCTGATCGTCATCGAGGCCGCGGCCTACGGAACCCCCTGCATAACCATCGAAGCCCCCGACAACGCCGCCAAAGAGCTGATCGAAGAAGGCGTCAACGGCTTCGTAGTAAGCGACTGGACCCCCACCAACCTCGCCCACGCCGTAGTCCAAGCAGTGGACGCCGGCCCAAAGCTCCGCGAGTCAACCCTCGCTTGGTACCAAGACCACTGGCACGAGCTGAACGTCCAATGCTCCGTCGAGCGCCTGGAAAAGATCTACGTGGCCCTGATGGCTCACGACCATAGATAAAGCAATCGGCACAGCCACTAGGTGTCCTACCCACGGACGTTGTGAACGCGGCTGATCGGCGGCCGGTCTCCCAGTGAGCTGTGTGGGCGACGTCGGTTGTAGTAGCGCAGGAAGGATGCCAGGGCCCTGGTGCGCTCGGCGGAGTTGGGCCAGGAGTGGGCGTAAGCCCACTCCCTCTCAGGCTCATAATAGGACCGTCCGTGTAGGAACCCGAAGGGCGGCGCAGACCTTGACGAGATGCCGGAATGTCTACGGTACCGCGTCGGCCAAGAGCGGGGCTACGAGGCTGTGTACACGATCCTGTACACTGAGCCAATGGCGAAGACCGTCCCGGTGCGCGAGCTGCGCAGCAACCTCAGCAGTCTGCTCGACGACGTCAGCGACCGCCGCGACCACGTGCTGGTCACCCGTAACGGGACCCCGGCGGCGGCCCTGGTCCCGATCGACGAGTACGAGGCGCTGGAGGAGACCGCCGAGGTCCTCTCCGACCCCGACGCCCTTTCCGCCCTGGAGGCGGGCCTCGCCGAGATCGAGCGCGGAGAGACGGTCACGCTGTCTGAGCTTCGCAGCGAGTTGGCCGAGCGTCGACCGACCGCCAGCTGATCGTTGGCGCGCCTTGTCCTCGCTCGGCGCGCCCGCCGCGAGCTGCTTGAGCTGAGCTGGCCCCTGATCGACGCTATCGAGGACGCCCTGGGCCTGCTGGAGCGCGAGCCGCGGGCGGGGCATGCGCTCAGGGGAAGGCTCCGCGGCCTGTACTCGCTGCGAGTCGGCTCTTATCGAATCCTCTACCAGTTGACCGATGGCGGGCAGACGGTGCGAGTCGCCACCATCCGCCACCGCTCGATCGCCTACGGCAGCGATCCACGTTGAGGTTCGCAGGCTCAGAGTGCGGCTTCGCTGGGGTAGGGATCATGCGCCTCTCAAGGGCAGCTTGCGTATGCCGATACTCCCGGTCGTGAGCGCCATGTCTAACGACTCGGATGACGCCCCGGTACAGCTTGCGCACCGGCTGAGCCAGGGTGGCGATGAGCAACAGGCCGAGGCGGTTCTTCGGGATGCGGCTGAGGCAGGCAACCCGGTGGCTTCTCTCAGCCTCGGTGTCATGCTTCACAAACGCGGCGAGAGGGAAGCCGCGAAAGATGCATTCCGTCGCGCCGACGAGGACAGGCCTGCCGAGGCACAGGGATGGGTCGACCTCCTCCCATACGTCCGACTCCTGGCCGGAGAGCAGAGAGCCAGCAGAAGGGAAGCCGAAGCCGCCTTGCGTTGGGCTCAGAAGGCGAAATGCGCCCTCGCGGGAACGGCGCTTGCCCACCTGCACGACCAAAGAGGGAACAAGCAAGGGGGGCTCGACGAGTTTCGCCGCACCGCGGAAGGAGGGGATTTTGTCGCGGCCATGAAATGGGGCGGCATGGCGGAAGCGCAGGGCAATAAAAGCGAAGCTGAAGAAGCATTTCGGCTCGCCAAAAAGATCGGCGAGGGGCGGGGCAAAGCGGTTGATGACTCCCAGGGCGAAGGAATCGATCAGTAGCCAAGGGAGGCTATCGGCGTGACGCGAGTCGTTTGCTGGCGGTATCCGGGTTCAGCCCTCGTCGACTTCCAGCTCACCGCGCCTGATCGCGCGCGCGGCTGAGCCGGCCTTCGGGTGGCCTCTCTGCGCCGCGCGGCGGAATGCGGCCTCGGCCTCCTCAAGCTTCCCTTTGTTCGCGAGCAGAATCGCGTAGTTGTAAGCACTCGTGGCGTGTCCGAGTTCGTCCGCGACAGCGAACCACTTTTCGGCCTCATCGAGGTCCCGTTCTTCGTAGTACAAGGTCGCGAGGTTGTGGGCGCTGTCGCCGTCCTCTCGTTCAGCGCCCCGCTGGAAGGCCGCCTTGGCGCCGACTCGGTCACCTAGATCCACCAGGCGCATCCCCACTTTGAGGGCGCCGACGTCGCTCCCGCGCTCATCCGCCCTCGCCCAGGCTTCGAGCGCCTCGGCCAGCTTTCCTCTCTTGTTCTCCAAGAACATCGCCAGGCCCTCTGCCCCCGCCACGCTCCCCAGCTCGTCGGCTCGTCGGTAGGCAGCCTCCGCCTTGTCCAGTTCCTTGCGGTCCTTGTAAGCCTGGGCGAGGCGGATCGGGGCGCCCTCATGGCCGCGTTCCTCTGCCCGCAGCAGGACGACCTCGGCCTCGGCCAGGTCGTCGCCGACATCCAGCATCAGAGAGCCGAGCCGATAGGCGCCCGCGGCGCTTCCGTGCTTGTCCGCCCGTTCGAACGCCTCCCTGGCTTCTCGTTTCTTGCCTCTTTCCAGCAGCAGGTGACCGAGGTTGACCTGGGAGTCCACGACGCCGAGCTCGAAGGCCTGGTTGTAGGCGTCGACCGCGCCACGGAGGTCCCCGCGTTGGGCAAGGAGGACTCCGAGATTGGAGAAGGCGTAGCCCCGCAGACCGGGGTCCTCGGCTTCGAGAGCCTTGCGACCCGCCTGCTCGGACAGGGCTTCCCAGTCGACCTCAGTCTCCCCCTGCGATCGCCAGAAGGCGAGCGTGCCGAGCTCGAAGGCCTGCTCGGGATCTGCTGCTTCCAGAAAGCAGAGCCACGCCGTCGGGTCGATCGCCCGCGTCTCCGGAACTGAGGTGACGACGAGGTCGTAGGGCTGAAGCTTCTCGCGGCCGGAGACCAGTGCCACCGATGAGTAGAGCGGCTTTCGGGCCCAGGCGAGCCCTTCCTCAAAACCGGTGTCGCTGGGGTCGGCGTGATCGGGCAGATAGTTCGGGTAGGCATCCCGCAGCACCGAGCGCGGGATCGGGTCGACGATCCCGGCTCGCTGCCAGTCGATCGCGGTGTTGGCGACCGCTTGGCCCTGGGGGCAGGGGGAGTCGCCGTGGTGATGAGATCCCGAATCCAGCTTTCGGATCAGCTCCTCACCGGCGACCATGTACTCGCCGATGCCGTCCTTGGAGATCCGCTCGGCGGCATCGGGCGCGTAGTCGCGCAGACGCTTCCGCTCGGTGACGCTGAGCTTCGCCGGCAGCCTGATCTCCGTCGCGTGGCGCAGGAGATCCTCCATCGGGACCGAGAACTTCGACACCTCGCCCGCCTGGGAGATGCCTTTGCCGCCCGCGGTCGCGAGGACTATCCATTGCCGATCGTCGTCTTCGGAGAGGCGCTTGAGGACCCCGGGCCCCATCCCGCGCAGGCCGACCCGCACGTAGAGCTCGAGGTCATCCAGCCACAGCACCGCCGTCGACCCCGTCAGCCGCGGCATCCCGCCGGGTTTCATCAGCTCATCGAGCGCGTCCACATCGGCGGGGGTGACCCACTCCGCATCAGATAGCTGCCGCCGCATCGCTTCAAACAGCGTCCTTGACTTGCCCGCCTTCGAGGGTCCCGCGAGGACGATGAGCCGGGCCTCCTTATCGCGAAGTGCGCTCGCAAGCTCGGAGTCAAGCTGCTCGTCAACGTCGCGAATCAGGTACTCATCCCCCGTCAAGCGGTGAAGCGTCGCGAGCGCCTCCGGTGCCTCCGGTGCCACCCCGGCCTCATCTCGGTCAAGCTCGCATACCCGCTTCACGCCCCGCGGCACCATCTCTTCCAGCCGCTCTGAGCGCTTCGCACGGATCTCCCGAAGCTGTAGCACCCCGCCCACCACTATTCCGAGGACGCTCAGCGCCGCGACGGCGATCTGCAAGGCGAGATCGCCCGTCAGCCCCGCGAGGCCGTTGACGACGGCGACCACCACCGCGCCTAGGACATTCAGCACAATGCGGTTCGTCCGGAGTTCTTCGGCACTCCTTCGTCTCCCCGCCATCGCCGCCGCACGATAGCGGCATCACCGCGGGTGCGTGACTTACCGCTGATGAGTCGCATCGGACGCGTCATTGACCCTCAGCGATTCCTGACTGGGGAGGCGCAAGGGACTCCTACCGTAAGCAAGGGAACTTTTTTCAAAGTTTCCCTATTACTCTATGAAGTTTCTGGTAGGGTCGTCCGCAATCCGATGCGAAAGGGGGCCCCAGATGGGCCAGGTGCTGTTCTTCAACATGACCAAAGGGACCGCCACGATGACGCTGAACGAGCGTCAGCCGGCATTGGAAATCAAGCCCTTGCCAGCCTCCGCCCCCTATACCCCCAACGACAACGGCACGGAAATCAAGCGTACGGCCGAACCTCCCCATAAGGATGAATTCGGACCCGAAGACACCCTCTACTACGAACTCAACGGCGGAGAACTGGGAACGGTCAAGGTGACCATCAAGGTCGACCAGGAAACCTACCCGCCCAGCGGGGACCTTCTCGTCTACCTCTTCCTCAACGCGGTGGTCGTGATGCCAGCCGAAGATGCCAAGCCATTCCTCGGAAAGAACGGCGAAACCATCGACGTCGCCCCCTCTTCACACAACCTGATCTGAACGATCCGCATGGAAGAAGGCTTCTTCTTCTCTCCGGCGGAAAAAGGGATATACCCCTACCTCTACTTTGCCGCCAGCGCGAGCACGCTGAGGCCGTTCGAAATACGAGTGGACCTCGATGACGTATTCGTAAGCCCACCGCGGACGCTGCCGACCAACAAGCAGTTCGAACTGAAGCCGGCCGATTCACCGTTCACCTACCAGGTGGTGGTGCCCGCGGAAAAGGCACTGTTCAGCCCCGCCGAACCGCTGCGGGCCTCTCTCTGCCAGGCCTTCGACTCGTTCCTGGACGCACTCGACGCAGCCGGGCTGAAACCGGGGCGGCTGCGGCTGATCCGCGGCCTGCTGGCACAGACCCTGCCGCTGACCTTCGCCGAGACCCTCTACTTTCGCTACGGCCTCGACTCCGCCGCGCGGCAGATCGATCTCTCGCCGGAGATGCGCCTGCGGATCGACTTCCAGGCCCACCAGGCCGTCGATCCGCACGAAAGCCTCCTGAACGGGTTCGTCGGCGCGGGCTCGAGCTACGTGCAGCTCGGCGAACTCGCCGGCGGCCCGGAGGGAGCCTCGGCGCTGCCGTCCGACGCCACGCTCACCTTCGACCGCTTCCTCGCGCTCCAGCGGGGGATGTCGGTGGCCCCCTCCGGCGGCGGGGGGGGCGGCGGCATCGACTTGCAGGGAGCGGCCGCCCAGATGCTCCACTGGCGCCTCGTCTACCCCCAGAGCTACCCGTCGAGCGCCGCCACCGGCCAAGCCATGCCGCAGGCCAATCCAGTCCTGCTGGGAGCCCCGAGCCGAGCCGAACTGGCGAAGGCGACCCAGGCCTACGCCGACGGCGGCGCGATCGAAAGCCCCGCCGTCGCCGTGTTCTTCCGCGGCCGGGCGGCGATCCTGCCCGAAATCCCCGTCTACCTACGGGGCCAGCGCAACTACGTGGTGGTGGGGACGACGATCCGCGACCTCATCTCCGGGCTGAGCGCGATGCCGCGAATGCAGGGCGCCCACGTCGACATGACGACGCAGGCGTACTCGCGCGTGGATAGCCGGGTCAGCGGCGAAGATCGCCTGCATTGGGGCATCCAGTTCTGCCCGCTGATCCTGACCAGCGGGTTGGGCGGCTACCAGTGGTACGGAGAAGCGCTCGACAGCTTCGACCTGCCTGTTCTCTCGGGCGACGTCTTCTCGTTCCACCTGCCGGAAGCCTGAGGTGGCGGCGCCGACCTTCACCCGATCCGGCTCCGTCTGGAAGCTCGAGCCGGAACCTTCGGCCTGCCAGATTCTCTTCGCCCCGTTCGAAGATCTCAACCAGGTCCCGGCGGTGCTGACGCTGGCCGCGAGCTGGGAAGAACACCCCGGCGCCTACGCGATCCTGCCGGCGAAAACCGACCTCGACGCCGACCTCGCCGAACGGCTGGCCGTCTTCCTGCGGCTTTACCCAGCGGCGCGCATCGCCTGGGTCGAGAACTCCGGCGAGGACCCGCGCGCCTGGCGCGCCACGACCGTCAGCTTCGACCGCACCGGCGCCACCGCCGGTCTCTCGCCCGTCAGCTTCAACAACATCGCGCTCTGGATCGGCACCGGATGCCAGACGCAGCCCGATGTCGTGGGCGAAACGCTCGTGCTCGCCCCTCCGCCGGGCCGCGCCTACCTGACGGCGGGCTTCGGCGCCGCCACCATCCCCCTCGCGGGGCCGATCTCGGTGCGCTTCGCCGGCGAGCTGGCGGGCTGTCTGACCACGACGGCCTCGCTCGACCTCGCGACCGCCCTCGACGACCTCGATGTCGGCCTGTGGATCTTCACTTGCGAAGGCGGGGAATGGCCGGTGGCCCGGCTGCTTTCCTGGCGCTTCCCCCTGCTGCGCCCGAGCGACGGGACGATCTCGGCCGACCTGGTGCTCGACCCGATCGACCCGCTCGGGCCCGACCGCACCTACCTCGGGCTCGCCCCGGAAGACGGCCAGGCGCCGGAGCTTCTCTCGCACTACGTCACCGCCAACGGAGGCTCGGTCGCGCTGACGCCGCTCGCCAACCCCCTTGGCAAGCTCGTTCTCTCCCCCCGCGCCCTGGCGAAGCCGCGCTCACCGTTCGACCCCTACTGCCTGGTGCCGAGCGGCGGCTTCGTCGTCCGCGTCCTCGACTCCTCGGGGAAGGAGCTCGACGGCCGGCAGCGATTGATGTGCGGGATCTCCGCCGTCGAGTACGTGACCCTGGAACAGCCCGGCAGCGAGATCTGGTTCAGCTCGGGCGGGGCCGCGCTGGCGGGCGAAGGCGGGCTCGAAGCCGGAGCCGTCACCGCCTACGCCTCGGTGTTCGGCCCCGGCGGGAAGAGCCTCCGGTATCACGCCCAGCCCGACGACTCGACGCTCTACCAGTCCACCGCCACCGCGGGCCTCCTCGAATACCACGAGCTGCCGGGAATCGAACTGCCCGAGGCACCGCCGGGCGGACCCCTCCCGAGCGGGTTTCCGATGCTCCCCTTCGCCGGCGTCGAGGCCGCGAGCGCGCCCTTCCAGCAGCACCTCGAGCTACAGAAGGTCTCGCCCGCCCGCCGCGCTCTCCTGGAGAAGGCGCCGCACAAACAGTCCCCGGCCCCCTTCTCGAAAGGCGACGAGCCCCTCAAGACCACCACTCGCCAGGGGCTGCTCGCCACCCTCGACGGCGAAGGCATGAGCGTCCAGCTGGCCCAATCCGACAAAGGCGCCAACAAGGTCGAGTTGGCGCCCGCCAGCACTGCGCTGCGGAGCGCGCTTCAGTCCAACCAGCTCTTCCTCGTCGCCTCCGAAGCGGCTTCGCTGGGGACCAGCGGCGGCACCGGCAAGCTCACGATCGGGACCGGGCAGAGCATGTGGACGCTCGACGTCTTCCCCAAGAAGACGCCGCCGACCCCGGCGCTGATCGTGTTCAAGTTCGCCGGCAAGCCGCTGGAAGCGCTGGCCGCCGACCTCTCGGCCTGGACCGGCGCCGAAGACTTCAACAAGGGCGGCGCCGCGCGGGTCCAGCAGCGGCTGCTGAAGGTGATCGAAGGCGCGAAGCAGCACGCGGCAACGGACCCCGACTACCAGCCGTTCGTATCCCTCGTCGAAGATCCGACCTGGCAGGGGATCCTCGTCCTCGGCTGCGACGTCCCCCTCGACGCCCTGCCAGAACAGCTCGCCGGGCTGGCGGCGGGGATCGATTCCAGCCTCTTCGCGGCCCACCACGTCGGAGTGACGGTGACTCCGGTGCAGGCCGAAGTGGACGGCCTCACCGCCCACGACTCCTCGATCTTCGGCCTGATCGACTACGTCAGCCCGAACACCGCCGCGGCTGGGGCGCCCCCCTACAGCTTCGTCGTCGAGACGCTCAAGGTGCGCTTCGCCAACTCGGCGGTGGTCGACTTCTCCAGCCGGATCCAGCTGCTCGTCGACGAGCTCTTCCACGAGCCAGCGACCCTGCTGGAAGCCCCGAAAAAGCAGGCCAAGGACAACGTGCTCCTGCTCGAAGGCGTCTACCAGGTGCAGGGAGGGGTGGGCGCCTACTCCTTCCACGCGCCGAGCGACAACGTCTTCGAACTCGAGAGCGCGGTGCTCGACTCGGTCGACGTCGCCAGCGCGCAGTTCGTCACGGTGAAGGCCCCGACCGAAGCACAGCCCGTGGGCGTGTCGCGCTTCTCGCTCGCCGGATCGATCAGGTTCAAGCCGCCGGCGGCGGGCGAAGGATTCGACCTCTTCTCCTTCGGCCCCGAAGGCGACGGCAAACCCCTGGGGCAGCTCGCCTGCTCGAACCTGGCGATCGAGCTCACCTACTGCCCGGACGAACCCGCGAAGCCGAACGTCTTTCACTTCGACGCCTCGGAAATCGCCTTCGACCCGACGGGAAGCGTCGCCCGGCGCGAAGGGCTGTTCGCGAGCTTCCCGCTCACCCCCGCGGCGATGCTCCAGGTCGACGCCGCCGCCGGCGACTCGAGCGCCAGCCCGCCGACGCCGGGCGCACTCGGCTTCCTCGGCGTCGAAGCGAAAGCCGCCAGCGGCGCCATCTCCGCCCCCTGGTTCGGCCTCACCGCCGACCTCGGGCTCGGGACCGCGGGCGCGCTCGCCTCCGCCGCCGGCTTCAAGGCCACCCTGCTCGCCGCCTGGTCGCCCGGCAAGGGCAGCACTCCGAACGTCGCCGTCGGCCTCAAGCTGCCCGGCACCGGCGGCAGCGGCGGCAAGCTGCTGAGCCTCGAGAACGTGCTGAAGCTGAAGATCGCCGAGCTCGACCTCGACCGCACGGGCCAGACCTACGTGCTGCGGCTCGATCGCATCTCGCTCAGCCTGCTGAGCCTCTCCTTCCCACCGTCGGGCCAGACGGAGTTCCTGCTCTTCGCCGACCCCACCGGGTCGGACCACACCACGCTCGGCTGGTTCGCCGGGTACGCGAAAAACGGAGGTGGCACGTGAGGCCGATCGAAAAGGGTGCGTTCCCGGCCCAGTACGTCTACAACATCCAGGTAACCCCCAACAATCAGCTCGAAACCTCACTCAACACGGCTCGCCCGCACATCTTCCCCCGCTCACCCGCCGTTAGGGCCCTCTACAACAAAGCCACGCTCACGCCGCTGGAATCCCTGGGTGCCGTGCTCCTCTTGCGCGCGGGTTTCCTACCCCTTCTTCTCAACGTAGCGAACCCGCCCACCCAACAACAGATCGAACTTGCTCTGCCTGCTCTTGGCGGGTATGCGGAACGCATATATCAGTCCGCGGCGGCGCTGCTTGGCGATCGCCTCGGCAAGTTCTGCTGTTACTGCGATCAGCCTTTAGCGGGGCAGATAGCAGTGGAGCACGTTCTCCCCAAGTCGTACTACCCCCTTTTCACCATCGCCTGGGAAAATTTCCTGCTCGCTTGCGAAATCTGCAACTCGAACAAGCTGAACCAGCCATCGCGAGCGGAAATGGATGCCTGGCCGGGCAATCCGCCCTTTGGACATGAAGAGGCCGTCCGCTACACCACCATGCGCGCGCATTACCTCTGGCCTGACGTCAGCAACAACGTTTACACCAACTACCGGCCCCAGCTTTTCAAGAAACAGGGAAATAACTGGACTCAGGTACAGGCGAACGAAGCCCTCGGAGGCAGGATCACCCAAAGCGTTCTGTCCACCCGCATGGTCCGTGCTTGGCTTCCGGGCCTTCCAGTTCAACAAGACGTGGAAGTCCAGGCAAGGATGGTTCCGCAGGGTTTACCAGCAGAAGCATCACACACCCTGCTCGGATTACAGAAGGACGGCACCGAGCAGGCCGGGAAAATCAGCGATACGCGCATGTTCAACCGCACCCTCGCATGGTTTCGGGTACAGAAATTACTCGGACCGGCGATCAGGGCAGCCACCGCGGGGGAACCTAGCTTCGGCGAAAGGTGGGAAGCGGTACTCGCCGCCGCTCCCGCCATCGGCTACTTCCCGGTCTGGATTCGACTCCTGGAGCTCTACAACGCAAGCCAGGTGAACGTTCCCGGCGCTCAGCCTCCGACCAACGTGGGGGACTACTTCCTTCAGCAGACGAACGCCAACGGCATCTTTCCCAATACTCGACTGGGAGGCCTCTGACGTGCGTCCCCTCACCAAACCCGATTGGGCCCCCGGGTGGGATGAGCTGCGGGCGGCCGACCTCGTCCGCGACGCCCAGGGTCGGTTCTGCTCGATCTGCGAGCGGCCGCTTCCCCAGGTGGCGTTCGCCTGGCAGGCGGAAGAAGGCGTGCTGTTCGAGGGGAACGCGACCGAGGCTGACTGGCCGCACCTGCTCGTCCTCTGTCACAACTGCGCCGGCGCGACCACCATCTGGCTGGCCGCCCCCGTGGGTCGCATGGCGCTGCCCCACCGGGAGCTCACCTTCGCGCTGGGCGCTCCGTCGCCCTTCTCCTACGAGATCCTCGCCGAGGAAGGCGAGCGGCCAGGCGCCGACGCCGAGCGGCGAGGTCCGCGTGTTCACGTCAAAGCGAGCACTCCTCTCGCCGCCCAGACCGTCACCTCTTTCGCCCTCAACACCCCCGTGCGGGGGCTGCATCGCGACGCGCCGAGCGAGCGCGTCGCCGACCAGGCGACGATCGACTTCTGGGATCCGAGGATGGAAATGCGGACGGCGGCCTGGCGCCAGGCCGAAGCCACCGCGGCTCGACTGCGAGAGGCGCCGCGGGAGGCACGCGAAGAGCAGCTGGAGCAGCTGCAAGTGCTGATCGAGTACACCGGCTTCTGGTCGGTGTGGGCGACGGTGCTGGGGGAGAGGTTGGAGGATCCCACCCTGGTGCGGACGATGCTGTCGTCGGAGTCGGGCGCCTTTCCGGGGACGCGGGACGAAGCCCTGTGGTCGTAGCGACGCTCGCTCCCGTTCTCGAAGGCCTCGAACAGCGACTCAAGGCCGTCCCGGCCGGCGCCGCGCTTCCCCTCGACGAAAGCACCCTGACCAAGGCCCAGGGTGGAGCGATCCTCGAGCTGTTCGCCGAGCAGCTCGGCAAAGCCTCGGTGGCACTCGCGCCGGGCGCAACCGTGGAACCCGATCCCTCGGGCGTGAACCTTCTCGTCAAAGGCACGGCGACGCAGACGCTGCTGGGAGTCGAAAACCCCGCGATCCTCGCCACCTTCTCCGTCGCCAAGGCGTCGTCGCCCTCAGGCCCGCCGACGCTGGCGCTGGTGATGACGATCGCCACCGGGAAGGGCTGGAGCCTGAGGCAGACTTTCCCCCACCTTGCCCAGTCGGCGCTGGGGGCCGGGCTGGCAATCGAATCCGAGCCCGTCCTGGTGCTGCGCAGCGTCGACGGGGAAGACGACGGCTTCGGGCCGCGGGAACCGGCGGGGCTGAACCTGCGGGCAGCCCTCGACGTCGAAGAATCGACCTTCCTCCAGGCGCTGAAACCGGTGCTGGCGATGACAGGCGCCAAGACGATCGCCGCGTCCGGTCCAGCCCAGCGCACCGCGACGGGCGAATCGCTGACGCTGCGGGCGGATTCGGGGGCGGGCTCGATCTCGCCGCCGATCTCGGGGCTCCAGTCGATCGAGCTCTCGGAACCGATCGTCGCCATCATGGGTGGCGCGATCGCCGGCGGAGGCGGTGGCTGGCAGACCGTGGCCTCGCTCGAGGTCTGGGGCAAGCTCAGCGCCGGCGGCGACGCGATCCCGCTGGGGATCTCCGTTCCGGTCGAAGTGCCCGTCTGGCGCCTGTTCGTGGTTCCCGAGCAGGGTGTCCGGCTCCATCAGATGCTCGGCTTCGTCCCCGGGTTGTCGCCGCTCGACGCCTTCCCGGACGCGCTCAAGAACGCGGTCGACGTTGAAATCGACACCTTCTCGATTGGGCTGACGGAGTCGGAAGGGAAATGGAGGCCGTGGTCGCTCGACCTCGCGGTGAGCGCTTCGCCCTGGCCCCTCGTGCCCGGCGTGCTCGAGATCGAGAAGGTCGGCGTCGGGCTCAGCTTCAACCTGGGGTCCACCCCGACGACCTACTCGGGGTACGTCACCGGCGCGATCAAGCTCGAAAGCGTGGAGCTGGATGCCCATGTCCCTCTGCCGCTGGACAGCGGCTCGATCTCACTCTGGCTGGGCTCGCCGGTGAAGCTGCCGACGTTGGAGGACCTCGCCAAGCTGCTGGGGGGAGAGGACCTCGCGGAACACCTGCCGCACGGCGTCGGCGAGATCCCTGGATTTGATCTGACCCAGCTGACGGCCACGATCGACCCTCTGGCGGCGTCCTTGAGCGACGTGTCATTCGCGCTATCGGCCGAACAATGGACTGTGATCAAGGACCAGCTCGAACTTGAATCGCTCGACATCTCGCTCAACGTGGCAAGCCCCCTGCGAGACGCCAAGGTCACCGGAGCTGTGCGGGGATCGATGACCCTCGGCAGTGGCACGGCCGATGTGAGCGCCGGTCGCACGAGCCCAGGGGACCCCTGGAGGCTGGAGGTCGAGGTCGAGGCGTTGGAGCTGCCGGACCTCGAAGAACTGGCTGAACTCTCAGATCCGTCGCTGATCGAGCTGCTGCCTGAACCCGTCAGGCAGCAGAGCTTCGAACTCTCGACGCTCGACCTACAGGTCAACCTCTCCAAACCCGCGCTCCAGTACTTCGGTTTCGTCATCGTGACCGAAAGCTGGAAAGTCACTGAAAACTTCGAGATCACCCAGATCGTCTTCGACCTGGCGCTCGACTGGAGGTCTGGAAGCAGAGTCTCCTCGGGCTCGCTGATGGCGGCCCTGCTGATCGGGCCGCCGAAGGAACTGAAACGGGACGTAGCGCTGAAGCTGGAGGCAGAAAGGCCCCCGGAGGGCGGCTGGGTGCTCTCGGGGGAAGTCGAGGAGCCGGTGTACCTCAGCTACGTCGTCGAATACGCGCTCGGCGTCGAGGTGCCCCACGAGCTCGAAACGCTCGAGCTGGAGACCCTCTCGCTCACCTACCGCACCGAAGAGGAGACCTACGACTTCGCCGCCGCCGTCGACTGGAACCCCAGCTTCGGCGGCGTCACCCTGGACGTCGAAGCCGACGTCGCCCTCAGCCGCCGCGCCGACCCGGCGAAACAAGGCCAGTTTCTCTACTCGGGTCACATCGCCGGCGACCTCAAGAGCCACTTCGGCAGCGACCAGCTGGAGTTGAGGGTCGTCTACACCTTCGGCGCCCCGGGGGAAACGAGCTACGTCTTCGAACTCGGCTTCAACGGGGTCAAGCTCCAGGCGACGCTGAAGACGGTCGGCAAGGACAGCGTCCTCACCGTTCACCTGGGCGGGGTGACGTTCGGCGAGATCGTCGAATTCCTCGTCAACCTCGTCGACCCCTCCCTCCACTTCTCGCTCTCGGCGCCGTGGGACGTGCTGAACAAGATCGACTTCGACGCGCTCAGCCTGACGATCAACCTGACCCAGCGCACGATCGGGGCCACCTACGAAGCGAAGCAGGATCTGGGCATCGTCGACGTCGAGACGATCTCCCTCACCTACCTGCACAAGGGCGGCTCGCCGACCGTCGACATCGCGGTCACGGGGCGCTTCCTCGAACAGACCTACACGGAAGAACAGCCCCTGAAGTGGGACATGCTGAACGACCCGCCGCCGGCGGCGCCGGGGGCAGGGCCGGACATGTTCGACCTCGAGGAGCTGGCAGTCGGACAGCACCTGGTGATCGCCGACCCCAAAGCCGAAACCATGCCGGCGGTACTCAAAGACGTGCACGACGCGATCGTCACCACGAAAGGCAAGCAGCCCTGGGATATCCTCGAGTTCGACCCCACCGCGGGCTGGCTGTTCGGGGCGAACTTCACCGTCGCGGGCACCGTCACCCTCGGGGTGATCTTCGACGACCCGGTGATGTACGGGGCGCAGGTCTCGCTGGCGGGGCCGAAGGCCGGCGCCTTCGCCGGCCTCGACTTCCAGATCCTCTACCGCAAGATCAGCGAGACGATCGGCGAGTACCACGTCGAGCTGAAACTGCCCGACGCGTTCCGGCACCTGGAGCTGGGCGAGGTCTCCATCACCCTGCCGCTGATCATCGTCGACGTCTACACCGACGGCGGCTTCTACGTCGACCTCGGCTTCCCCATCGGCGGCGACTGGAGCGTCTGCTTCGACCTCGAGGTCTTTCCCTTCCTCGGCAGCGGTGGCTTCTACGTCGGCAAACTGTCGGCGGCCGAGGGCGCCTCGCTTGTCCCCGCCGCCACCAACGGACGCTTCGACCCGGTGATCGAGTTCGGGCTTGCGCTCTCGGAGGGGGTCGGCAAGGAATTCAGCGAGGGGCCGCTCAGCGCCGGCCTCTCGCTCACGGTCAAAGGGATCCTCACCGGGGTCGTCTCCTACTTCAATCCGACCGACGCCTCGCAGCAGCCGGCGCGGTACTACAGGATCGACGGCAGCGTCGCGATCGTCGGCAAGCTCTACGGCCGGGTCGACTTCAAGGTCATCTCGGTCGAAGTCTCGGTCACGGCCGAAGTGACGGCGACGCTGGCGGTCGCCGCCTACTCGGCGATCCACATCGGCCTCTCGGTGGATGTCGAGGTCAGGGCGACGATCAAGATCCTCTTCGTCCACATCCACTTCTCCTTCTCGCTCCACCTCGACGCGTCGTTCACGGTCGGTTCCGACCAGGCGACGCCCTGGCAGCTGGCAAACGGCGGGGCGCAGCCGCGGCAGAGTGGCGCCCGCGGCCAACTGCGGGCAGCGGGCCGGGCCGAGGCCGCCCACCGCACCTTGCTCGCGGCCTCGCCGCTCGCCGCCGCGCCCTCCCCGCTCCGGTGGGGAGCGTCGGCGGTGATGGGCGGCACCCAGCTGCCCGTCGCAGTGCGCCTGACTCCGGCCCTGACCGCCGCCGGCGAAACGGTCGAGGCGGTGATCCTGCCGGTGGTGCCGACCGGGGCGCCGGCCGAGCACGTCAGCGCCGCGGGACTGCGGGCAGCCGGCGCGGCCCGGAGCGAGAGCGGCGCGGAAGCGCCGTTCGACGTCCTCGCGAAGGCGCTGCTCCTGTGGGGGATCCAGGCCAGGCTCGGCCGCCACGAAGGCACCATCGGGCAGGCGGAGCTGCGGCAGATCCACCTCGACCTCAGCCGCGGGGACATCCAGGCGAAGGGCGGACCGTTCACCTACGAAAACCTCGTCGAGTTCCTCGAGGCCAACCTCGTCTTCGAACTCTCCCCGCCGCTCGAGGAAGAAGCCGGCGCGGTGCTGCCGATCATGCCGCCGCTCTCGATGAGCTACGAAACCACCACGGTCGACTTCGAGCAGACGCCCCAGGTCGACGGCGAATGGCAGCGAGAGCTCTCGGAAGCCTTCGCCAAGCTGCTCGTCAACTACGACTACAACCGCTCCGAGGACCCGCTCGAACCGGAACCCGAGGCGCCGGAATTCGAGGCCGAGTCGATCGCCGAAGCGCTGTTCTCGGACTGGTTCCTGCTCGTGACCAAGGGGGTCTTCGGCGCCGCGATCGAGACGATGGCGAACGTCACGCACGCGGCTGCGACGAGCGACAGCCTGGCCGGCCTGGCGGCGCAATTCGCGCCGGTCATCGAGTACTCGCCGCGGCAGGGGGAAACCCAGGCCGAAGTCGCGGAGCTCTTCGGCGTCCCGCTCTCGGCCGTGGTCAAAGCCGGGGAAGGCTTCGAAGTGCCGCCGCCGATGACCGAGGCCGACTACGTCGTCGCCCCGGGGGAGACGCTGGCGACGATCGCGCCCGCATGGGGGACCACCCCCGACAAGATCAAGGAAGCCAACCGCCAGCTCACGGGCGAACCGGAAGCCGGAACCCAGCTGAAGATCCCCGTCCCGGCCGAGCTCTTCGCGATCGCCGACGCCAACCTCGACGTCGAACTCGGGCCCGGCCCGCTGAAGCTGCCGGGGATCGCGCACATGGTCCAGGCGGGAGAGACGCTGGCGACGATCGCGGCGGCCTACGAAACCACGGACCTCGCCGGCATTCTCGCCGCCAACGCCGACGACGAAGGGCTCCTGCGGGCGGGCGCGAAACTCGAAATCGCCCTCGAAGACGGGGACGTCCCCTACGAGGTCGCAAAGGACGACACGGCCGAACGGATCGCCGCCTATGCCTGCGTGAGGAACCGGGGGCCCGCGGCGCTCGCCGAAGACCCTCACTTCGGCTGGTTCACCAGCGCGATCTCGCAGACAAACTCGACTGTGCGGTTCGGCGCGCCCCTGGCGGTGGGGACGGCGCTCGAAATCCCCGCCGTCCAGTTGCGGGAAGGCCTGATCCGGCCCGTTCCCGGCGCCCCTCCGCTCGCCTACGAAGCGAAGAGGGGCGACACGCTCGAGCTGATCGCCGGCTACTTCCTGGTGATCGAGCTGCGCAGGGAAGAAATCGCGGAATTCAAGGAACTCAAAGCCGCGATCGAAGCGAGGTACCCGACGCTCACCCCCGGGGCCAAGATCTCGCTGCCGGCGCTGTCGCACGAAATAGTCCTCGGCGACAGCCTCGCCGCCCTCGCCGAACGGTTCGGCCTCGAAGCCGCGCAGCTGGCGGCGAAGAACAAGGGCCTGGACGTCTTGCGGCCGACGGCCCAGCTCTCCCTGCCGCTCGACTTCTCGATCTCCGGCACGAAAAAAACGCTCACCAGCCTCGCCGCGTTTGCCGGCCTCACCCTCGACGGCCTGGTCGGCCGCCTCGGCGGTAGGGAGGGGCTCTTCCCCTCCGGGGCCAAACTCCAGATTCCCGGCGGCCAGCGCCAGACCGAAGTGGACAAGCTCTGCCAGGCCCTGATCGAAAGCACGGCCGAAGTCGGCGCGCAGGCCTCGAATTTCCTCGCCCGCGGCCTCCAGGTGCCCGATCCGTCCAGCGATGCGATGACCGGCCTCTACCAGCTCACCCGCCAGCAGTTCGCGGCGCCGGCCAGGTCAGTCGCCACCTTCCCGCTCACGTTCACCGCGCCGTCGAACCCGAAATGGATCGCACTCCCCAAAGGCGGCCTCACCGTCGACCTCGCCAAGGGGATCGGCGAACAGTGGCCGTCGACCACGCTGAAACCGGAACTGACGCAGGAACCGGTCCGCACCGTCCTCGCTCACGAGGTGCAGGCGCTGCACCCGATGGGAACCGAGTCCCAGTGGGCGGCCGCGGCGGCGCCGACGCTGGCCCCGGGGAAGGAAAGCCCCCAGAGCACGCTGCTTCCACTCCCCCCCGAGGTCGTCGCGAAGGCCCGGGACGGCGCGCGGATCGCCTACAAGCTGATGACCGCGCCCCACGGGCAGGGCGAATCGGCCACCGAGGTCGAAACCTATTCGTGGGCGACCTGGATCCCGCTCACGCTGCGCAGGATCGCCGTCCCCGGGGGCAACTGGCTGCCGGGCGTCTATGAGATCGCGGCCGTCGACCGCGAAGGGCTGGATGCGCTGCCGCAACTGCTGGAACAGGCGCCCTCCCAAGATCTCGAGCCGCTCCAGCTGCTCTACCCCTCCGCCTCCGGGCCCCTCCTCTCCGACGCGCTCGATCCCAAGGCGACGGGCATCCTCAAGGCGAACCTCTCGACCGAAACCCACGCCGGCCCGCAGCTCGCCTTCAGCGCCGAACCACCGGCCCCGGCCGCCGCCTACGCGCAGCTGAAAACCCCGGTCGACTTCCTCGCCCTCCTCTGGGAGGCCGGCGTCACCGCCACCGGGGGCTTCCACCTCGTCTACGAAACGACCACCGGCAGCCCCCTGCCCGGCGCCGCCTTCGGCTCGGGCGACGAGGCCCAGGTCACCGTGCTGGTCCTGCCGCAGCCGCCCCAACAGGCGCGTGGGGACGGCTCGCCGGCGCGGGACTGGACCGTCTACCCGTTCACGACCGGCGCCGTCGCCGCCGCCGGCATCGACAGCACGAAGGTGTCCGTCTACGCGGAGAGCGAGGACCCCGCGGACCGGATGACGATCCCCACCGCCCCTCCCGGCAACGTCGGATTCAGCCTCGCCCGCAAGAACCCCAGCGAAGAAGCGGAAGGGGAAGAGACGCGGACCCGGCGGCTCTACAGCCTGCTCGGCTGGACGGTCAAAGCAGAAGGCGGCTTCGAGGCGACCGCGCAGACGCTGCCGGTTGGCCCAATCGTGCCCGACCCCAGCCTGGACCTCGGCGACGACTGGTACTACCAGCAGACGCTCGCCGCCTTCCGGCTCGCCTCGCCGCGGGCGCCCTCCCTGGCCCCCGGCCTGCCGCAACCGGGAGACGATCCCTACGCCGGCGTGGGACCCGACGCGGCGGTCTCGCTCGAGCTCGCTTTCCGTGACGTCTTCGGCAACGAACTGGACGGCGGCGGCCTCAGCCTGCCGCCCCTGCCGTTCCGCTACTACGACCCGGTGATCGGGCTCTCGGCCTGGCCCGGGGCGAGCGCTCGGTACCACTTCTCCAAGGCGGGGCTGCTCGCGGAGCTCGATCTCGGGGTCGTCCGCTACGTGCCCGGCCCAGGCGGCTCGTTCCCGGCCGCGGTCCGCGCCGCCGCGGCCCACGCCAAGAGCTATGCGCAGGTGCATTACCAGCTCCAGCAGGAAGACGTGAAGTGCACACTCGAGACCTCGCTCGACCAGCCCGGCACGCCCTGCCTGAGCGGGGAAGCCGTCGCCAAGCCGCTGCGCGCGTTCGTGATCGCGAGCTACCTGTACCTGAACGCGGCGGCGGCGGTGAAGCAGACCGAGTACGCGGTCCCCTCCGACAGCTCACCGGTGACGCTCGAAGCGGCGGCAGCCGCCTACGACGTCGCGCTGACGGCGCTGGTAGAAGCCAACGCGGCGGCGGACCTGACCCAGCTGATGAAGGGTCAGCTGACGGTGCCGCGCCTGCACGTCGTCAAAGCGGGAGAGACGATGAAGGGCGCCGAAACGGCAACCGGTAGGAAGATCGAAGAGCTGCTGGACGCGAACCAGCACGTCCCGCTCGCGACCGGGGTGGGTGCCACCAGCCACCGGACTCGATCCCTCGAGCCGGATGACCCGCGCAACGCGTTGAACGCGATCGCCGCTCTCGAAAATGTCACGGTCGGCGACCTCGGCACCGCCAACGCAACCGCGCGCGGCATCCTCAGGACGGGCGTGGAGGTTTCATATGGAGAGCACAGGGCGACCATCGGCCCGGAAGACACCTTGGCGAAGCTGGCGGAAGAGCTGGGTGCGATGCCGGCGCAACTGGCGATCGAAAACGGGGCGAACCCCGAACTGCTCCTGCCCGAAGCCGACCTCGCGATCCCGGCGGCGCCGGTGATCGTGACCGACCCGCGCCCGGTCACCGCCGGCGCTGCCGGCAGCCTCGCCGAGCTGACCGCCGCCAACCGCTGCACGGTCGCCGCGATCGCGGCCGAAAACAAGGAAAAGGCGTTCCTGTGTCCCGGGACCGAGATCGAAGTGCGGGGCACGACCGTCAAAGTGGGAGAAGAGAAGACGCTCGCGAGCGTCGTCGCGGCGCTGGCCGGAGCGAAGCCCTCGGTCACCGCGACCGTCGCCGAGGTGGCGATTGCCGCCCTCGCCATTCCGGATCTGGTGGAAAGAGGGGCGAAGCTGACCGTCAGCGACTACATCGTCTCGGCCGGGCAGACGCCGGCCGACCTCGCCGCCGCCGGCTTTCCCCTCGCCCGCCTCGCCGCGCTCGACGCGGACGAACCAGCCAACTTCTTCCCGGCCGGCACCCAGCTGTTGGTCGAAACCTCCCTCTACGACCCGAGCCCGGGCGACAGCTTCGCCGCGGTCGCGGCCGACAAGGGGCTCACCGTCACCCAGCTCGCCGCGGCCAACGCCGGCGCCGTGCTGCGCCCCGGAGCCAACGTGGCGGTGCCGGGCGCGATCGAACCGCTCACCCCACCGCCGGGGGTGGGCCAGGGCGCCCTCTACCTGCCGGCAGCGAAGCAGCTCACCCTCGGGCAGGTCTGCGAAGGGCTCCGCGGGGGTCTCGAACAGCTGGGGGCGATCGCCACCCTGAACGCGAAGATGCGCGGATCGATCGCCGCCGGCGTGACGATCTCCTACCCGGGCCATGCGCCGGTCACGACCGGGCCGAGCTCGACCCTGGCAGCGCTCAGCGAGGAATGCGGCGCCGCGAGCGTGGAGGCCTTCGCCGCGGACCCGTCGGTGCGCGACCTCGTCGGCCTCCTCGAAGACGGCGCGCTGCTGGTGACGCCGCCGGCGCAGACGGCAGGTCGCTCGCTGACGAGGGTGGCCGCAGAGCTCGGAGTCGACCCGGTCGACCTCGCGACCGCGAACAGCGCCTTGACCGGGCTGGTGGCGCCGGGCTTCACCTTCAAAGTGCGTGGGGGGGAAGCGACAGCCGGCGCCCACAGCACGATCGAGTCGGTCCTCCTCCGCCTCCAGGTGACAGATCCCTCGATCGCGATGGCCGACCTGGTCGCAGCTTGCGGCGACGATCCGGCGGCGTTCGCCGAAGCCACATTGCTGGTGCCGCCGCCGCGGATCGAGATCGCCGCACCGGTGCCCGACCCTTACCTCAGCTCCACCTTCGCGCCCCTCCAAGCCTCGATCGCGATCGCGCGGAGCCCGGACCTCGTCGACCCCGGGCTCGAGGACGCCTCCGACGTCGTCTCCAACACGACGGCGCTCGCCCCGCTCCTCGACGCCGAACACGGGCTGGTGGTCTTCGCCGCCGCCTTCGAGGAAGCCTTTGCCGCTCAGAGGCTGAAGCTGGGCGCGGGGCCGCAGCCCACGGCCGGGGCGCCCCGGCTCTACGCCGTCGATTTCGGCCCGAACGGGTTGGCCCAGATCGAGCTCGAAAAGTCGGCGCCGCGCTTCTATGCGCTCGCGCCGCTCAGCCGCGAACTGATCTCGGGCTCGACGGAGATCGAACTCTGGGACCCTGTCACCCAGAAGTTCGAATCCCCCCAGGAACAGTCGTTCCACTCGATCGACCTCGACGCCTGGCTGCGCTCGGCGCTGGAAGCGATCGACCTCATGCTCTCCCCCGCCTACGCCGGCCCGCTGTGGCGGGCGTCCAACTCCGCCTATTCGAGCATCGTCGCGGCGAAGTCTCAGATCGCCGCCGGGTTGCGCGGGCAGGTCTCCGAGATCCTCCAGGGACCCGCCGACCAGGCCGCCCTCACGGCGGCCCAGGACGCGCTCTACCAGAGCATGTTGGGATCGCTCGCGAGCGCCTACACCACCGACGCGCTGGTCCAGTTCCCGGTCACGGCCCAGTCGCCGTTCGGCGCCGCCTGCACCGTCCCGCCGGGCGAAGAAGGCTTTCTCCCGGCGGCGAAGGCCTACGGCGTCAGCCCCGAGAACCTCGCCGCCAGCCTCGCGGACCTCCCCGACCTGCTGCGGGCCGGCGTCTCGGTGCAGGCCACCGGCACGGGAAGGACCTACACGACCAAAGCCGGAGACACGCTTTCGAGGGTCGCCGCGCAGCTCGGCTTCGAACAGCCCTCCGAACTGCCCGCCGGCATCCCCGCGGACACCGCCCTCTTCGCCCCCGGCGCCTCGCTCCTGGTCAGCAGCATGGAGCGGACGATCGTCGCCGGCGACAGCTTCCTGACCCTGGCCGAGTTCTTCGGCGCCGATCCCGCAGGCGTCGGGACCGCCGTCCAGGACGTGCCGGGGCTGATCGTCGCCGGAACCTCGATCCGCGGCTACACGGTCGCCCCCGGGGACACCCTGCGGACGATCGCGCGGGAAGCGAAGGCGACGGCGGCCGGGCTCGCCGCCGATTCAGGGCTGGCCGACAAGCCGGTCCTCGTCGCGGAAACGACCGTCCACTGCATCTCGCCGACCAGCCCGATCGCTCCGCGGCTCTCCGGCAAGGCCGTCGCGACGACCTACACGGTCGCGCCCGGGGGCGGGCTGGCGGATCTCGAAAAGTTCTACGGCGTCGGTCAGGAAGGGCTGGCCGAAGCCCTCGCCGACGTGGGCGCGATCCTCACCCTGGGCAAGACCGTCGAATGGGAAGGCCGCTCGCATACGATCGCTCCCGGCGACACGCTCGCCTCGGTCGCCGAGGCGCTCCAGGTCCCCTCCGGAACGACCACCCAGAAGGTGCTGGCGTTGCTGGAGAAGGTGAGCGGCCTGCTGCGCGAAGGAGCGAACATCCCGTTCGGGCGTATCGCCTACGCCCCGGGCGAGCAGGACAGCTTCCAGAGCATCGCCGACCGGTTCGGAGTCGACCCGGAAGTCTTCGCCACCGCCAACCAGGAAAGGTCCGGGGTGCTGGCGGAAGGGAAGACGCTGGAACTCGAGACGGGGAGCCACGTCATCGTCACCGCCGCGGACACCCTCACAGGCGTGGCGCTGGCGCTTGGCCTGCCCAGCGCCGCCGCGCTCGCGGTCCGGCCCGAGATCGTGAACCTGCCGGGGATCTTCAACCAGGACAAAGAAGTCCTCGGCCTCCAGCCCACGCCCTCCCTCTCGCTCTCCTCCGCCAAGACCTCGCTCGCCGCGGGGACCTCTCCCGTCACCTTCCTGCTGGGAACCGACGCGGAGGCGAGCTACAAGAGCCTCTTTCTCGACCTCGATTACCAGCCGACCGAGCTCGAGCTCCAGATCGAGTCGGTGCCGGGGATGGGCGAATACCAGGCGTCGGAGTGGATTCGCTTCCCGATCGCCCTGGGCAGCGAAGACTTAAAAGGGGCGGTGCGGCTGAAGCCGGGGCAGACCGATGTGCCACTGCCGCTGCGCGCCTACCCGATGGTGCCGGGGGTGCTGTCGCAGACGGCGGCCGCGGTCGACCCCGAAGCCGCCGACATCGAAGCGGCGAAGCGATGGTATTTCGACTTCGCCATCCGCCATCAGAGCGCGGCGCAGGACGAGCTACAGCTGTTGCTGACCCTCGGCGGGGGCGGCTCGAGCCTCGCCGAGGCGGTCGCCGCGAAGCCGGTCTTCGCGGTGTTGGCACAGTTCAACGCCGTTTGGCCGGTCCTTCAGGAGACGCTCGCCAAACTGCCGAGCACCCCACCGGCAAAAGCCCCAACGATCGCGCCCTCGGCCGAAGCCTTCGCGAGGATCGCGAGCACACTGGGCGAAGCCTTCGACCCGCAGCGCTTCCACGCCGCCGAGGCGGGGGTGGGGGACGTAGCCGAGCTGCGCCTCCAGGTCGACAGCACTCGCAACTACGAACAGCCGCCGAAGCTTCAGGCGCTCAACTTGACCCTGGTCGAGTCGAAGGGAGAGCTGCCGGTTCCGCTTCCCTGGCCGAGCATCGCGGTGGACGGCAAGGAGCTCGCCGCCGACGGGGCCATCGGCAGGTCGCGCCGCTATCACTTCGGGGAAGACGTGCCGGCGTTCGCGCCTCACGACTACGAGTTCCGCTTTCCCGAACAGCCGCCGGGGTCCTCCGCGGGGTTCGACGCGCTTCGCTGGCAGGCGGCCAGCGCGGCCGCCGCGGTGCGCCGCAACGCCGATCTCGTCGCCAGCGCCGAAACGGCCGAATCGTTCGTCTACCAGACGTCATGGGTGAGGTTCGCCAACCCTGCGGTGCCGCTGATCCAGAACGCGACGCCGATCCAGATCGGCGAGGGATTCGACCTGCTTGCGCCGCTGAAGAACGTGTTGACCCAGATGCTGACCGCCGAAGAAGCGTTATTGAGCGGCAGCTGTCAGCTGCGGATCCAATGCCGGTACGCCCACCCCCTGCTCCCCGATGGGGAGATCGTCACCTACCTGCCGGTTCTGCTGGCGCCGCTGGAAGCCGTGAAAAGCGACGGGATCGAAGCGCTTGCGTCGAAGCTGGCCGCCCAGACCTCCATCTGGTTCAGGGAAAACGGCATCGTCACCGCCTCAGGCGACGCCTACGTCGTCGACCTCACCTTCTACGCCGCGGCCGATGGCACTCACGCCAAACCGCTGGTCGAGCTCTCGAACCTCAGAGTTCCGGTGATGGACTGAGGTCGCCCGAGACGCGACGATGCAGAGTGGTCGCGATTTCGCGGCCGCCGCGTGGCTCGATCCCTTGCTTCGCGCGGGGCGTGTTGACCGGTTCGCCGGCGGCGACGAGCGAGGCGGAGCCGCCACCGTCGAGGTTCATCGCCGTCTCGGCCTCGAGCTCGATCATCGCTCGGGAATCGGCGTCTCTGTCCAAACGGTTGTAATTCATCGCGGCCGACAAGAGCGCAGAGAGCCACCATGTCCTCCACGTGGCCAGTGTCGTCTTCCCCTGCCCAGGTGGCTTTGAGCCTGGCAGATTCATCGGCGACGATCTGTTCGCCTACTGCCATGACGACGGCTGACGCTGGGGCAAGAAATGGGGCAAGAAGCCCCACGGATCCCAGCCGATCCCTACGTAGCTCGATTTCGCGAAAACCGCTTGAAGCCGTGCCCCACGTAGTCCAGCCGAGTTCACGGCTCAGCCTCATAAGCGGACCGTCCTTGTGGGAACCCGACAGTCGTAGGGATTCCCTTTCCGAATCCGATACTCCCGCTCCTTCGCAACCCTGCTGTAAGGCGCGGGAAGAAGATCGCCGAGATAGCGGTGCTGCGGGGATCGCGATAAGCGACTGATCTACTCATCTATCCTGCGCCACCTCCCTCTCCCACGATCACGAACGGCGCCCACCAATAGGGGTGGTTGTACGTCTCCCCCTCAAGCAGCTCTAGCTGGGCTCCCTGCAGCGCCTTGGCCTTCGACTCACCGCCTAGGATTCGCTCGTAGAGGGCCTGCATGAGCTCAGGGGTTGAGGTCTCCGCCACCTTCCAGAGCGAGACGCAGACCGTTGACGCGCCAGCGTAGAGGAAGGCCCTGGTGAGACCGACGATTCCCTCGCCGGAAATGATCTTCCCCAATCCGGTCTCGCAGGCCGAGAGTACGACGAGCTCGGAGGGGATGCGGGCATTGAAGATCTCAAAGGTGCGCCAGAAGGGATCGCTGCCGTTGGTGGGGGTGAAGACGAGGCCCGAGAATTGGGGCTTTGCGGTGTCGAGCAGGCCATGGGTAGCGACGTGGAAGAAGCGGAAGGAGCGCTCACCCGAAGTGAGCCTTTCTACCTCCTCCTTGGTGGCGGCTCCGGCCGTGCGGAGAGCGATCGGCCCGCGGTCGAACGACTCCGGACGCTCCTCGGGAAGGGACCCCCCGCAGAGCAGGGTCGCGAGCGCCCAGATCTCATCGGCGGTCTTGGGAATCCGGGCGAGCTCGCCGCGCGTGTCGGCAATGGCCGCCGCAAGCTGGACCGGGATCACGGCGCCGCGCCCGCGCCGACTCACCTCTCCGTCTCCGTCGAGTCCCTGCGGATCGGCGAAAGCTGCAAGCTCTGTGTCGTAGCTCCGCTGCTCCGAGTTGACCTCCTCGCGTACCATCCCGGCGACCGTTCCCGAGGGCGCGTAGGCGATTGCGTGCTGGCGGAGCAGGTAGGGGAGCGCCTGGTACTCGAAGGCAGGCAGCGAGCCCATGTCCGCTTCCACCTTCTCCAGGATTCCCCGCAGCCCCGCCTCTCCGCCGCCGTGCCGCTCCTCGGCCACAGGGGAAGAGCTAGCCACCGAGCCGGTCGCGAGCTCCCCCTCCTCCGGGGCCTCTGTGAGAAGAAGTGAGAACGGCAGGTAGTGGAGTGCGCCGTCGGCGCAGACAAGCAGATCCTTGCCCCGGATCATGTCGGTTGCCGGTTGGATCAAGTCCCGGTAGAGCTCGTGGCCGTGAGGGTAACGTTTCAGGTAGGAGAGAATTGCCGTCCGCAACTCCCGGACCTTGGCCTCGACCTCCTCTCGCGCGGGGAGCGTGAACACCTTGAGGTCGTCCTTGGTTACGCAGAACAGCAGGCTGCTCGGATCGGTGAGCACGTACTCGAGTAGCGCGGTGCGCTCGTCCAGCAGTCTCTCGCGGATCTCCTCCACCGTCCACGCGGTTGGCTGGGTGAGCGCTGCGTACCGAGGGTTCTGCCTGCGGATCTGGGCCTCAAGCGTATGGAGCCGCAGTTCCAAGCCCTGCCCTCTGCGCTCGAGCTGGGAGATCAGATTTGAATCTCGTTCGGCTTCCGGCCGGGAGCGGAACTCTGTGAGGCGCTGGCGAAGCTCCGAGAGCTCCGAGAGCAGACGCTGCTCCTCGCGTCCTTGCTCCGGGTCCACTCCCTCGCGGATCTCGGCATGGGCCTCGGCAAGAAGGTCGAGGAAGGCCCGGGCGCGGCCACGCTCGGCGGCGTGCAGGGCGCGCTCGTCTTCGCCGAGCTCGACGAGGAGCGACGCGTACGTGGCGTAGAGGTCACCGGTCGTGGCGAAGTAGCTCCTGCGGAGCTCCTCGCTCATGAGCTCACCGCGCACGCCCTCGACGACTTGAATCGCCGACTCGAAGCACTCGATTGCTTCCCTGCGGCGGCTCAGAGTCCGGTACAGAGCGCCGAGGTTGCTGAGCGCAGTGTACTCACCCTGCCGATTACCGACCTCGTGGAGAAGAGCTCGCGCTTTCTCGTAGTGCTCCAGTGCCTCGTCGACTTGGCCGAGCGAGCGAAGGATCCATCCGATGGTGCTGAGCGTTTCACCTTCGCCACCTTTGTCGCCGAGTTCGCGGCGGATCGCGAGTGCTTCCTCGCACCGCCTGAGCGCCTCCTTCGGACGGTCGAGATCTCGATAGGCAGAGCCGAGGTTTTGCAGGGTGTCGGCCACTCGTTGTTGCAGCCCCATCGACTCACGCATGTGAGACCCCGAAGCAGCGGCTTCATTGTCTAGCTCGCGCAAGATCGTGTGGGCCTTCTCGTATGAGCGCAAGGCCTCTTTGAAGCGGCCCGCCTCCATCTGGTTCGTCCCAAGATTCGTGAGCACCGATGCCGCGTTCATTGCGTCGCCCGGATCGAAGCGCTCACGCGGTATGGCGAGGGCTTCCTCCAAGCGATTTCTCGCTTCTTCTGGCTGCCCAACGCTGTCGTAGAGCGATCCGAGGCTGCTCAACGTGCGGGCTTCGCCTTTTCGATCGCCCGTATCGCGATAGATCGTGAGCGCCTCCTCGTAACGGCCGAGTGCCTCCTGAAAGCGACCCAGGCGCTGGTTGAAAACGCCGAGGTTGCCAAGCGCGCCTGCCTCCCCGACTCGGTCTCCCTTCTCGCGAAAAATGGAACAGGCGCGTTCGCCAGCCCTTATCGCCTCGCCGAAAGCGCCGCGATCGAACAGTCGAGCGCTCCACGCAGCGATCTCATAGGGCCTCGCGGGGTCTGCCTCCTCCTCGTCCAGAGCCTTCAGATTCCGCTCCAGGGCACTTGCCTGCTGCTCGTCGCCAACAGCTCGAAAACACTCGAGCGCCCGCTCGAACATCGCCCTGGCCTCCTCGATTTCCTCAATCTCGTCCCTGACAACGCCGAGGTTGGTCAGCACGATCCCTTGCCCTCGCTTGTCGTGGCGCTCTTCAAACAGTTTCAGGGCCGCTCGATAGTGGGATACTGCCTCCTCGTACCGCGCTTGCTTCGCGTACACGCGGCCAAGCTCCGTCAGGGTCGTGGCCTCATAGTGGCGTTGGTGCGTCTTGCGGAAAGAGCCGAGTGCTGCTGTGAGCGGCTCTAGAGCCTTTTCCGGACGCTCGGAGGCGTACAGCTGCTGGCCCCTGGAAAGCAGCTGTAGGGCATACTCGATGCTGGGGGTCTCAGGGGGTTGTCCGCTTTTCGCCCGGGGCACTGGACTCAACACGCTCTCGTTTCCGCGGTCGCGGCATGGTTTCGCTCCAGTTACGTCACTGAGACACAAAGCGATTTCGAACGAGGAAGGTATGCGGGCCGGGTCCGACCCTCAGTTTGCAGCCGATGTCTCATCACGTGGTCACCCTCTGCGCCTCGAAGGAGCCAATGGTACGGCTTCCTCCATCAGCCTTGGCGCTCGCCCAGCGGACGGTGCTACGGTCGATGACCTGATCGGCACCCGAGCCCGCTGGTACTGTGCGCTTCGCTGTGGCCACGTTCGAGCGGATCTGGGAGCAAATCAGCGTGCGCGACATCTCCCCCGCCGGGGAGGCCAGACTCCGCGTACTCGTCCAGCGAGCTGCGGACAGGATGGACAGGGAGGGACGAACCGGCACCGCGGACTTCAAACACGCGGCGAACGGGGCGAGTGTCCTCCTTGACCGCGCCGCCGACGAGGCCGCGAGGCAGCGCGGTAGGTCCGAGGTCAGCGTGACGGAGCTCGGCATCGCAATGGACGGGCTCTGTCCAGGCTTCTGGCCCTTTTGCTGATGGAGGAGTCGGCCAAAAAGGCATTCGACTTCGCAGGCGATCTGACGAAGCAGCTGATTACGCTCTCGACCGGCGTGATCGCTCTGACCGTCAGCTTCCTTAAGGGCGCGACTGACGGAGTGTCCAACGTTGCTCAAGTGCTGCTCGCATCGGCCTGGGGGTTCTATCTTCTGTCGATCGTCTTCGGGATCGCGACTTTAATGGCGCTAACGGGGCGCTTGGAGAGGCACGGAGATGGAGAGGCGAGCATCTACTCGAAGAGCATCCGCGTCTTCTCCGGCGTACAGGTCGGGTCGTTCCTTGTCGCCATCGCGCTAACGATCGCCTTCGGGGCATTGGCGGTCTAAATGACGAGCCCAGAGACGTTCCGAACGCCATGAGGTAGGTCCGGGCCCGCCGCGAGTTGCTCGAGCTGGGGTGGCCGCTGATCGACGCGATAGAGGGCGTTCTCGGACTGCTGGAGCGCGAGCCGCAGGGGGACATGCGCTTCGTGGGGTCCGGAGGTGCGGCTCCACGAGTTCCCTGGGGCAAGAAATGGGGCAAGAAGCCCCACAGACTCCAGCCGATCCAGCCGATCTCAATCTTGCGAAGTCCGCTCTAAACCGTGCTCCACGTAGGCTTCTTTGCTCCGCCGGGAAAGCCGCGTAAGCTAGGAGAGCGCATGGCTGCCAAGTCCCACGAGTTCGAGGTCGTTCTCCTGCCCGAGGAAGAGGGCGGTTTCAGCGTGTCCGTGCCGGCGCTGCCGGGCTGCCATACCCAGGGCGAGACTCGCGAGGAAGCGCTGGAGATGGCCAAGGACGCGATCGAGGGATACCTCGAGGTGCTGGAGGAGGAGGAGCGCCCGCTGCCCCTGCCAGCGCAGATCGAGCGGATCACCATCGCCGCGTGAGTGGGCGGCTTCCGTCGGTCCGTCCCCGACAGCTCGTCCGGGTTCTCGAAAAGAAGGGCTGGAAGCTTGCCCGCTCCAAGGGCAGCCACCACCACTTCACGCACCCCGACAACCGGAACGTCATCACGGTCGCGGTGCACGCCAGGGATCTCAAGCGCGGGACCCTGCGCGGCATTCTCGCGGATGCCGGGATCGACCGGGACGAGTTCCTTAGCTCGCTTAAGTAGGGGGATTCTCCGGTCGGGGTGGTCGAGGCGTCAAGGTAGGGAATCCTTGTGATCACTGGGGCAAGAAATGGGGCAAGAAGCCCCACAGATCCCAGCCGATCTCAGCGTAATTCGATCTGGCGAAAACCGCTTGAAACCGTGCCCCACAGATCCCAGCCGATCTCCAGGTCCGGGCTCATAAGCGGACTGTCCGTGTGGGAAACCGAAGGTCGCGTGGGCTTCCCCTCCGAGTCCATACTCTCCACCACTGCGCCAGGCCGGGTTCCACGGGGGACCCTGATTACCCCGGACCCTATGGTGCTCGGGTTCACGTTCAGGCGCGAACCACGTCGACATCCTCGAACGAGGAGAAGTCCGTGTCCTGGGTGAGCACCGCGGCTCCGTGGCGCATCGCGGTCGCCGCGATCCAGGTGTCGTGACGGCGCAGGCGGCGGCCCTTGGAGAGCTCTGAAGAGGCGATCCGCGCAAAGCAGCTCGCCACCTCGGGGTCGACAGGGAGCAGGGGGTAGGCGGCCTGAACCCGCGAGAGCGTGGCGAGCCGGACCGCTCGGTCCTGCGGATCGGTGGCCCGCAGCACGCCCAGCTCGAGCTCGCCGGCGGTGATAACCGAGACCGCGATCTGCTCGGGGATCTCGCCGAGTTCCCTGCCCGCCTCCTGGGCGATGAAGACGGAGGTGTCGGCGATCGCCCGGCTCAAGCGTCGTCGATCTCGGCGCCGCGGACGTCGGCGAGGTCGTCGAGGAGGCCCCGATCGGCCGGCGCCTCGCGCACGATGCGGCGAAGCTCCGCTGCCGGCACCCAGGGATCGCGATCCACGGCGTGGGGGAGGATGTCGGCGACCGGGCGGCGGTTGACCGTCAGCGTCAGCCGTTCGCCGGCTTCGAGCTCGGAGACCACCGAGGACGTCGAGTTGCGCAGCTCGCGGATGGAGACCGATCGGGCCATGTGCACGACTGTAGCACTGGTTGCGACGAATCGGCCCGCTGGGGCAAGAAGCCCCACAGACCCCATTCGGTCCGATCAATGTCTGACGCAGGGTCACCAACGGATTGGCGATGACGTCGAGACTCGGTGGGTGCAACAAGTTGACCGAGAAGGTCGACCGTCGTCAAGGAGCGTAGCGGCTCTTCGACTCGGCTTCCGTAGCTTCTAGGTGAAGATGATCTGGCCGCCGGCGGCGAGGCCGTAGAACTCGCCGACCGTGATCACGTCCGTCACCTCGTCGACAAAGTCCTCCTTGGTCAGGCCGAAGAGGTCGACGGAGGCCTTGCAGGCGTAGAGGCCAGCGCCCGATTCGGCGATCATCTCGACGAACTCGGGGATCGGCGGGATGTCGAGCTTCTCCATCTCCTCCGCCAGTTTGTGAGTGACGAGGGCGGAGATGCCAGGGATGCCGCCCGCCCAAGTTGACAGGTGGAGCCCCGGGTTGCCGACCGTCGCCACCTTGACGTGCTCGTGCTTAGCGCGGTTGATCGCGTCGAGGCCGAAGAAGGTGAAGAAGAGGTTTGCCTCGATCCCCTCCATGCGGGCGCCGTTGGCCATGATCAGTCCGGGGTAGATTCCATCGAGCGAGCCCTTCGAGACGATGATCGAGACCTTCTCGATCGGCTCCGGGGCGCTGCCGTTCTCACGCGGGCTCATTGCTCTTCACCTCCTAGATGCAGCCGCGCGGCTTCGGGATGCCGGCGACCTTGGCGGCCAGCTTCGCCGGCCCTTTCGGGAATAGTCCGTAGAGCTCCTTGATCGGCACGCCCGAGGCTTTGCCGAGGGTGCGGATCGAGGGCGCCGAGCCGGACTCCAGGTAGCGGTCGCGCATGAAGTTGACGACCTGCCAGTGGCGGTCGGTCAGCTCCCCGATCCCCGCCTCGGCGGCGATCGCCGCGGCGACGCCCTCGTTCCACTGGGACGGGTCGGCCATGAAGCCTTCGGCGTCGACGTCGACCGCCGTGTTGGCAAAGGTCATCGTGGTCACGGGTTTCCTCCTCCGTCGGGTGCCAGCTTGCCCGCCATCGACATCGCCGCGCCGACGCCCGGGATGTTGCGGCCTGGCAGCAGGACGTGCCAGTAGAGCGGCTCGAAGGCGAGCTTACCGAGGTGGTTGAGTCGCGATTCGCGCAGCAGCGGCAGCGGCCCGAGGTGAGGCTCGGGGTAGCGACCCGGCAGCGGCTCGACCTCGTAGTTGAAGTCGATCAGGAGCGCCTTGTGGAAGCCGCTCTCGATGAAGCAGTTGACGTGCCCGTCGTAGCTGCCCTGAGGCTCTTCGCCGCCGAGGAAGCGCTCGACGTTTGCGCAGAGCGTCTCGGCCTCGAAATGGGTCGCGGAGCCGGCCTTCGAGGTTGGCAGGCTCGCGGCGTCGCCGATCGCGAAGACGTTTGGGGCGGCCTTGCTCTGCAGGGTGTGGATGTCGACCCCGACGAACCCGAGCTCGTCCCCCAGACCCGGCGAGCGGGCGACGAAAGGCGCGCCGCCGTGCAGGGGGACGACGACGACGAGGTCGAAGGGGATCTCGCGGTCGTCCCAGCTGACAAGCTTGCGGTCGGCGCCGTCGACCCGCCCGGTGGCGAACTCGGTCTCCAGGGCGATCCCACGCTGCTCCAGCATGCCGCCCAGGTGCTCGCCGGCGACCGGCTTGGTGAAGGCGGCGTCGAGCGGCGTCGCGAAGGTGATCTGGACCCGGTCGCGGACGCCGCGCTCGCGCAGGAACCAGTCGGCGAGGAAGCAGAACTCGAGCGGCGCCACCGGGCATTTGATCGGCATGTCGACGAGGTTCACCACCAGGCGGCCGCGGTCTAAGTCGGCGAGTGCGCCGCGCAGCGCCGTCGCGTCCTTGAGCGAGTAGAAGGAGAAGATGCTCTCGCCCCAGCCGGGCCCGTGCAGCCCTTCGGTCTCCTCGGGGAGCAGGGTGGCGCCGCTGGCGACGATCAGGACGTCATACGGGAGCCGCGCGCCGTCGGCGAGGTGGACGGCACTTTCGGCAACCTCGACCCGGTCGACCTCGCCGAGCCGGAACTCGATCCCGGGATGGAGTTGCTCGCGGCGTGAGCGGACGATCCGCTGCGGTTCCTCGAGCCCGAACGGCACGAAGAGGAGGCCGGGCTGGTAGAGGTGGAGGTCGTCGCGGTCGACGACGGCGATCTGTAGCTCCTCGGTGGGGTTGCGCCGGCGCAGGCGGTTGGCGACCAGCGTCCCTCCGGTGCCACCGCCGATGATCACTATTCGCTTCATGCTGCGAGGATGCGCCGCCGCGGGCGGCGGCGCATCCGTCCTAAGCCGCAGCCTCTACGCGGGGATCACCGCAACGCCGGCAGGTCCCCGCTCGGCCGCGGGCGACGGGGCCGAGCGCATTGCCGTGCCCGAACCGCACCTCGGGGGGTGGCTCCCCGGACGACAAGGCACCTCGGTATTGCGCCCCATCCGCTGTGGTTCTCAACGGATGGACCAGTTCTCACCCCGATGGAGACTCGGGGTGAGATGCCACCTCTCGAACTAGCTGCCGAACACCCGCTCGAGTTGGGCAAGCTGCGTCTCGATCCCGGCGCAGACGCGCTCGCAGAGTTCCAGGACCTGCGGGTCGATGATCCGATAGAGCGAGCTGGTCCCTTGTTTACGGCGGGCGACGAAGCCGCCGGCCAGAAGGGCGGAGAGGTGCTTGGAGACGTTCTGCTGGGAGGCATCGAGGGCCTCGGTCAGCTCGCCCACCGAGGCCTCTTCCCTCGTTCGCAGGAGGTCGATGATCCGCAGCCTGGTCGGGTCGGAGAGGGCGCGGAAGCGGTTCGCGATCAGTTCCGCGGCCTCAGGGGTCATCGGGGTCTTCATGTCTGTTATTCTACTTTACACTTGTTAAGTTGTGAACTTGTAGACCAACGACGCGGAGGATAGCGATGCCCGCAACGACCGCAGCGCCGCAAGCTCCGCCCTCGCCTCGTCCCCCTGGCCCCGCGTGGCCGCTCGAGCGGATTCTCTTCCTGATGGCCGGAACCATGACCGCGCTGAGCGCCCTGCTCGCCGCCCTCGTCAGTCCTTGGTTCCTCCTGCTGACCGGCTTCGTCGCCGCCAACCAGTTCGCCTTCGTCGCATTCGGCAACTGCCCCAGCTCCCTGGTTCTGCGGCGTTACTTCGGCGTCACGGCTGCCTGCGACCGATGAGCGCCCTGGGACCGATCGGGCGGCTGGGGCGCTTTGCCGCCACCCACCGCCGCGCCGTCTTCATCACCTGGGGGGTGATCGCGCTGGGCCTCGGCGTGCTGGCCCCGCGAGTCGAGACGGCGCTCTCGGGCGCCGGCTGGCAGGCCAACGGCTCGGAATCGGTCAAGGTCCGCGAACAGCTGAGCACCGACTTCGGCGGCGCCGGGGCCTACGCGCTCCAGGTCGCCGTCCACTCGCAGGAACTGACTGTGGCCGACCCGGCATTCCGCCGCACGGTCGTCCGGGTCGAACGCGTTCTCGCTGGCGACTCCGCGGTGGGCAGCGTCGTGGCGCCCCGTCCTGGCGCCTCGATCTCTCGCGACGGCCACACCGCGATTGTCGGCGGCACCGCCGCGGAGAACCCGAATGAAATGGTCGCCGTCGCCAACGACCTGAAGTCGGAAGTCGCCGCGGTCTCCGGGCCGGAGACCGAAGCGAGCCTCACCGGCGCCCCCGGCATGTGGTCGGACTTCAACGAAGCCAACCGCGAAGCGATGATGAAGTCGGAGTTGATCTCCTGGCCGGTGACGCTGGCGATCCTCGTGCTCGCCTTCGGCTCGCTGGTCGCCGCCGGGCTGCCCCTGATGCTGACGATCGTCGGCCTGATCGCCTCGGCCGGCGTCCTCTATCTCGGGACCAAGCTTGCCCCGATCTCGATCTGGGCGATGAACTTCGCCCTGATGTTCGCCCTGGCGCTCGGCATCGACTACGCCCTTTTCATCGTCATGCGCTTCCGCAGCGCGCTCTTCGGCCAGCGTGAGAAGACCGAGGACGCCGTCGGCGAAACGATGGATACCGCCGGCAAGGCGGTGCTCTTCTCCGGGCTGACCGTGCTGATCTCGCTCTCGGCGGTGATGCTGGTGCCGAGCCCCGCCTTCCGCTCGATGGCGATCGGGATCATGGTCTCGGTCCTCTTCGTCCTGGCGGCGACGATGACCCTGCTGCCGGCGGTCCTCGCCAAGCTCGGGCCGCAGATCGACAGGCTGGCCCTGCCCTGGGCCCATTCCGGCGAGCACCGCTCCCCTCGCTTCGCCCACTGGGGTGAGTTGCTGTGGCGCCGTCCGTTCGTCCTCGGCGGCCTTGCTCTGGTCGTCCTGCTTGCCCTGGCGCTGCCGATCCTAGGCATGAAGACGGGAATGCCGTCGATCAAGGTGGTGCCGAAGAGCGACTCCTCGAGAGTTGGCTACCAGCAGATCAGCGCTGCCTTCGGGCCCGGGGCGCCGGGGACGCTGCAGGTGACCGCTCCGCGCGCGGACGCCGCGGCCACCGTCGCGGTACTGAGGGCCGATCGCGGGATCGCTTCGATGTCTGCGCCGGCGAGGGGAGCGGATGGGTCGGTCCTGATCCAGGCGGTTCCGGGCACCGGTCCCTCGACCGACGCCACCTCGACCACGATCGACCGGTTGCGGGCGGTTCTTCCCGCGGCGGCGCTCGTCGGCGGTCCCTCAGTCGAAAACCATGACCTCGAAGCCTCGCTGGCGTCGAAGACGCCGCTGGCGATCGGCGTCATCCTCGTACTCGGCTTCCTGCTGCTGCTGGTCGCCTTCCAGGCGCCGCTGATCGCGGCGATCGGGGTGCTCGCCAACCTGCTCTCGACCGCCGCCGCGTTCGGCGTCGCGACGCTGATCTTCCAGCACGGCCACCTCTCCGGCCTGCTCGGCTTCGAATCGCAGGGCTTCCTCGACGCCTGGGGTCCGATCTTCTTCTTCGCGATGATCTTCGCGATCGCGATGGACTACACCGTCTTCCTTCTCTCCTCGGCGCGCGAGCACTGGGAGCGTTCGGGCGACGCGAAGGAGGCGATGGTCGGCGGACTCGCTCACTCGGGTCGGGTGATCCTCGCCGCGGGAGGAGTGATGGTCGCGGTCTTCTTCACCTTCGCCCTCTCGGGGCCGCTGCCACCGAAGGAGATGGGGACGATCCTCGGCGTCGCCGTTCTGCTCGACGCCTTCCTGGTCCGGCTGCTGCTGTTGCCGGTGTTCCTGCGACTTGCGGGCGCCGCCGCCTGGTATCTACCGGCCTGGCTCGACCGGATCCTGCCCGACGTGCATTTCGGGCACGGATCGGCGGCCGGGGAGGGGCCCGGCGAGCCGGCGGGCTCTCCGGTCCCGCGGCAGCCGGTGGCAGCGGCGGCCACCAGCCCGATGTTGGGGGAAGACGACCGCGGCTGAGGCAGGTCGCCCGGTGCAAATCTTCCTCGCGATCGCACTCGGGCTCGGGATCGGCGTCGTGGTCGGAGCCATCGGCGGCGGCGATTCACCGGCCTCGTCGCTCTCGGGAGAAACGGGTCGACTACGCGCCCCTCACTCCATGACGCGCAGCGTCGAGGGGACGTTCATCCGACCGATCCGGCGAGCGCTCAGCAGCGGCGCCAGGGCCACGGAGGCGACCCCGACCGCGGCGGCGACCAGCAGCGACGCCGGTGCGATCTCGACCACCAGCCCGAGGTCGGGGAGGGTTTCGGGCAGCGTTTTGCCAACCAGCCAACTGACGACGAGGAAGCCGCCGCCCAGACCGACGAGGGTGCCGAGCACTCCGGCGATCAGGCTCTCGAACACAGCCAGCGCCATCGCCCTGGTGGGAGTGACGCCGAAGGCGAGCATCGTTGCGTTCTCGCGGCGGCGCTCGTCGATGCTGATCGCCGAGGAGTTGAAGGCGATCAACAGCGCCAGCGCCAGCGCGAATCCCTCGATCACCCGCAGCACGCCGATGAAGTCGTCGAGGCGCTCGCGCACGAACTGCGTCGTCGCGGTTGCCCGCTGGACCGAGGCGACGGCGGGGTCGCGAAAGAGGGCTTGCGCGATCCGGCCCTCGGGCACACCCGGCTCCGGGGTGACCGAGACCTGGTTGGCGGCGCCCGGGAACCCGGCGAGCGTTGCGATCGAGGGATCCATGTAGGCGAAGGTGCGGAAAGGGTCGGGGTGCAAGCCGCTGACCCGCACCCTCGCCCTCGCCTCGGTGAAGACGGGCCCCTGGCGCCGCGGGTAGGAGATCGTGACTCGGTCGCCAACTCCGACGCCGAGGTCCCCGGCGGCCTTTTCGGAGATCACGATCTCGGGACGGCCGGGGGCGGGCGGGGCCCCCGAGACGATCGTCGGCGCCCAGATCGGGCTCGAGAAGTCGAGCAACGTGACCGAGCCCTGAAAGCTGCCGGCCCCGGGCGCCGAGAGCCTCGCCGGCAGGTTGAGCTGCGGTTCGGAAGCGGCGACGCCGGGGGCCGTCGCGACGATCCGCCTCGCCGTGCGGGCGCTGTGGAAGCCGTCGAGTGAGACGACGATGCGCTTCGGGTTGCCTGGGCGACCTCGGCTTCGCTGCGGTCGATGGTGGCGACGAAGGAGTCGATCAACCCCATGAAAGCGACGAGGACGCTCAGCACGGCGCCGATCCCGACCACCGTCAGCAGGGTGCGTCGGGGGGCGCGCAGGGCGTTTCGCAGGGGCATCTGGGCGATGCTCGACCCCGGCAGCCGCAGCCGCTTGGCCAGCGCCGCGACGCCGCTGTCGCGGGCGGAGCGGAAGCCGACCCGGATCGCCTCGACCGGGGCCAGCCGCAGGCCGCGCCAGACCGGGATCGCGGTGGCGAGGATCGGCAGCACCAGGCCGATCGCCGCGGCACGGGCGAAGACGCCGGGCTCGAACGGGCGTTCGCATCTCCGGCAGCGGCAGCAGGTCTTCGAGGACGCCGCGCAGGATCGCTCCCATCATCAGGCCGAGGGCGAGGCCGAGCAGCGTGCCCGCAACCGCGATCTGTAGCCCGAGGAGCAGCGGCCGGATCGCCAGCTCGCGCGGCGGCACCCCGAGCGCCATCCCGATCCCGATCTCGCGCCGCTGCGCCTCGACGATCCTGGTCGCCAGGTTGAAGGCGGCGAGCGCGGCGCCGACGAGGATCAGGATGGCGAAGACGTCGAACATCTGCTGGTCGCCGCTGGCGTCCTTGTAGAGGACGCGATGGCCGGGTTCGTCGGTCAGCTTCGTCACCTCGCCGCTGAGGCCGGCCCCGGCGAGGGCGCGCTCGAGCCGGCGCCGCACGGTGTCCACGGGGACCCCGGCGCGCAGCCGCAGCACGGCGTCATTGACCTGCGGTGGGCCGCCGGCGATCCGCTGCGCCGTGCGCAGCGAGGTGAAGAGGACGGCGAACTGCGCCTCGGCGCCGCCGAATTCGCCACCGCCGGGGCGGGTGACGATGAAGTACTCGGGCGAGCCGCCGACGCCGACATACCGGAGGCGCTGGCCGCCGGGGAGGCGTACCGCGCCCCGTGCCGGCAGGTCGTGGTAGGCGGCGAAGCCACGCTCGAGCACGGCGACCGGGCGGCCTTCGTCACCAGCACGAAGGGCACGCCCCGACTCGGAGTAGACCCCGTCGATCGCCGGCCCGTCGGGCCCGAGCGGCGCCCCGACGACTTCGGCCGGGACGAGCAGCGATTCCTCGTCCGGGCGCGCCACCTCGACCTGGGTCGGCAGGCGCAGGCGCTCCTCGGTCGCTTTCACCTCCCCGGCGGCGGGGATGCCGCGGACCAGGGCCGACAGCGACCCGGCCGGCGCGCTCGTCCCCTCGGTCAGCGAGATCTCGAGGTCGTGGGCGTGCAGGGCTTCGAAGCTGGCGTCGTTGGAGGCGACCCGCCAGGACTCCATGCTGCCGAGGCCGGCGTAGACGCCGATGCCGATCGCCAGCACCAGCCCGATCGCCAGGACCAGGGCCCAGCGCCCGCGCAGATCGCGGAGCGACCACCGCAGCCAGAATCCGAGCCGTCCCATCCTCACCAGTGCAGGTCGGCGATCTCGGCGGGCCCGCCCGGGTTCGGCGCGTCGGCGACGATCCGGCCGCTGGAGAGCTCGATCACCCGGTGGGCGACGCGGGCGATCTCGCGGTTGTGGGTGACGACCAGGACCGCGGTGTCCTCGGTGTGGGTCTGCTCGTGCAGCAGGTCGAGGATCTGCACGCCGGTGCGGAAGTCGAGCTCGCCGGTCGGCTCGTCCGCGAGCAGGATCGGGTTGCGGGTCGCCAGCGCCCGGGCGATAGCCACGCGCTGCTGCTCGCCGCCGGACAGCTCGTGCGGGAAGTGCTCGCCGCGGGATCCCAGCCCGACGCGGTCGAGCGTCTCGGCGGCGACCTCGCGCGCCTCGCCGTGGCCGCTGACGTCGGCGCCGAACTCGACGTTCTCCAGCGCCGTCAGCGCCGGGAAGAGGTTGAAGGTCTGGAAGATGAAGCTGACGGTCCGGCGGCGGAAGGCGAACAGATCCGCCCGCGATGCGTCGGCGATGTCCTCGCCGCGGATTCGGATCGTCCCCTCGGTCGGCGAGTCGAGGGCGCCGATCATGTTCAGCAGGGTCGTCTTGCCGCTGCCCGACGGGCCGAGGACGACGACGAACTCGCCGCGCTCGATTCGCAGGTCCACGTCCTCGAGGGCGGTGACGGTCACCTCGCCCATGTCGTAGCGGCGGGCGACGCCCACCAGCTCGATCAGCGTTTTCTGTTCCGGGGTCATCCCATCAGCTGTGCCGGCAAGCTTGGGAGCCCGTGCGTCTTCCATGCGCACATCCTCGTGGAACCGGGCCCTGGACGGATCGGTGGATGATCCCCAATGCCGAAGAAGTCGAGACCCCTCGGCAGAGGCCCGCTGGAGGCTGAAGATGGGCGGCGTAAGCGCCGACCGCTCCTGGGGCAACAAATGGGGCAACATGCCCCACAGATCCCAGCCGATCTCCACGTAGCTCGATCTCGCGAAAATCGCTTGAAACCGTGCCCCACGTAGTCCAGCGGGACTCCAGGTCCGTTCTCATAACCCGAAGGTCGCGGGTTCGAATCCCGCCCCCCGGTATCACAAATGCCCTGCAAATCGTGGGGCTTTCGTGCTTCGAGGGGACGCGATGGGGCTTGGCGAGGCAGTCGACGGGAAGCTCGGACCCGACGCCGCCTTCGGTCGAGCATGAACCCGCGGGTGCTACCCGCCGTATTGCTACCGATGCATCCCTTCAAATCGATCTCGGGGCTGACTCTGGCCCTCTTGATCGCCGGCACGCAACCTGCGTCGGCGCAGACCTTTGGCTTTACCGGCGCCGAGCAGGCCTATCTCGTCCCAGCCGGCGTCCACTCGATCCATGTGGAGGCGGTGGGCGCGAGGGGTGGGAGCGGCACCGGTCAGCCCCCGGAGCTTGGCGGAGCTGGGGGCTTCGGTAGTCGAGTGGAGGCCGTCCTGCCCGTCACGCCCGGGCAGACCCTCTTCGTCGAGGTCGGCGGGTCCGGCGTCGATGGCGTGCTCGGCGGCACCGGTGCTGGCGGGTTCAACGGGGGTGGAGGCTCCAACGAAGGCACGCGCGAAAAGCCCGGCGGTGGCGGTGGCGGGGCAACCGACATCAGAACCTGTTCCAGGCAAGCGGCCACCTGTGAAGGTGCGCCAAATACCCTGGCCTCGCGACTCTTCGTCGCTGGAGGCGGAGGAGGCGGTGGGTCCTTTGGGGCGGGTGAAGACCCCTCGTCGATGGGTGGCAAGGGAGGCGACGCCGGGCAAGACGGCCTCTTGGGCGCGACGCTCATATCCTGCGGTGGCAGCACCCCGGGCGGTGGAGGGATGGCGGGCACGCAGACGGCGGGGGGAGCGGGCGGCAACGGCGGCTCTGGCAACGCACCCGCGGGCGGTCCCGGTGCGCCGGGACAAGGTGGCGCGGCTGGAACCACCGGATCCAACACTCAGCCGGGCGGCGGGGGTGGCGGCGGCTACTTCGGCGGCGGTGCCGGCGGAAGCGCCAACGGGTGTGCGGCCGGCGGTGGTGGTGGTGGGTCGAGCTTCGCGTCTCTCTCCGCGACCAATGTCCTGTTCGCGATCGAACGTACCGATCCCGCCAGGGTCGTGATCACCGCTCTCGACCCGCCGGCAAAGCCCTCCAATGCCTTTCGTATCGGCAAGCTGATTCGAAACAAGCACAAGGGGACCGGAGTCTTGCTAACCGAGATCCCTGGGCCCGGAACACTGTCTCTGGCCGGAAAAGGTCTTCTCGCGAGACGGCTTTCGCCGGGGGTATCTGGGACGGTGAGGCTCCCGGTCAGGGCAAAAAGCAGCTCGGGGCGCCTACTGAGTCGTACCGGGCAGGTCAAGGTCACTGCCAAGGTCATCTTCACCCCGACCGGCGGGGATCCCAGCGTTCAAACCAGAGCGATCAGGCTTATCAAGCGGATCTAGCACTCCTTGCTCGGCGTCGGGCCGGCAGGATCTGATAATCTGATTTCATGAAGCAATTGAGCGCGACCGATGCCTCCCGCCGGTTCTCGGAGGTCTTGGACGACGTGGAGCGCGGCGGGGAGTCCTACGTGGTTGTCCGCCACGGTCGTGCGGTGGCGACCATCGGTCCCGCGAGTGGCGGGACCGGGAAGGCGCTCAAGGAGGCGCTTCGCGCCAACCGGCCTGACGCTGCCTGGGCGGACGAGCTGCGGGAGCTTCGCGAGGGCATGGAGCCCGTGATGGACCCCTGGCGCGACTGATCCTCGACACGACGGTCTTGGTCGACGCCGAGCGCGGCGGTGGTGCACTGGAAGAGGCGGTCGACGACGGCGACGACGTCGCGGTGGCGGCGATCACCGTGGCGGAGCTGAGGGTCGGCGTTCAGCTGGCGAAGGGGCGCAGGCGGGAGAAACGCGAGCGCTTTGTCGCGGCGATTCTAGACGCCGTCTCAGTCGAGGTCTACGACCTCGGCGTGGCCGAGGCCCACGCCGCTCTGCTGGCACACGTCCGGCGGACTGGAACGCCGCGCGGCGCCCACGACCTCATCATCGCTGCGACGGCGCGAGCTCGGGAGCGGCAGGTCGCGAGCTTGGACCAAGACGGCTTTGCCGAGCTCCCTGGCGTCTCGATTGCGGGCGGCCTCGGTTAGCGGGTAGGTGGGCCACTGGGGAAACAAATGGGGCAACGTCCCCCACGGATTCAAGCCGATCCCAGCGTAGTTCGATCTCGCAAAACCGCTCTAGAACGCGCTCTACGTAGTCCAGCCGAACCTGCGGGCCGTGCTCATAACCCGAAGGTCGCAGGTTCGAATCCCGCCCCCGCTATGGCCTTAGTAGAGCAAAGCTCGCTCAGGTCCTTTACTTGACTGAAGGCGCTCGATACGAGCGCCTTCAGTCGTATTAGGCCGCTGTTGCGGTCGATCTCGACACGCAGCCGGAATGCCTCGAACACCGCCCGCCGCAGCTCGGGATCGGCTTCCGCCAGCGCCTTGGATAGGTCGGGCAGGGCATCGATGATCGCGACGGCTTCGTCGGGGTCGAAACTGTCGCCGTTCCGCTGTGCGTGGTCGAGCTCGGCTATCGCCGCCTCGACTTCCTGGCGCTCGGATTTCAGGGCGCGGATTCGCTCGCCAACGAGGGCTGGATCGACCCCAGCCTCGATCGCGGCGAGCTGGCGCTCGATCCGTTGCTCGACCTCGCCGAGCTGCCGGCCCGCACGCTCCCGCTCGGCGCCGTCTTTGCTCTGTAGTTCCGCCTCCAGGGTCGAGCTCTGCTTGCGGAAGTGCGCGAGGCGATCGGCGCCGAAGACCCGCGTGGCGAAGAAGGCGTCGATCAGCGTCAGCAGGCTGTCCTCGCGGACGTACTGCCATTTGCCGTGGCCGGTGGCCTCGGCGGCGGTGTCGCCGTAGGAGAGCCGGTAGCCGCAGGCGTAGTAGGTGCTGGTCTTGCGGTGCTTGCCGTGCATCCGCAGCGGGTTGTGGCCAGTCGCGCAATGGACGATGCCGCGCAGCTGGTAGAAGCGGTTCTGGGTGTAGCGGCGGCGGTTGCCGCCTTGGCCGGTGCTGCGCGCCTTCATCTCTGCCTGCACCCGCTCGAAGTCCTTCTCGGAGACCAGCGCCTCATGGCGCTGGTCGGCCTCGACCCACTCCTCGGGGCTGCGTCGCACCAGTGGCCCATCGCCCTGCTTGACGGCGCGGAAGTCGAGCCGGTTCCAGTAGAGGCGGCCGGTGTAGACGTGGTTTTCGAGGATCGAGCGGATCGTCGTCTTCGACCACTTTCCCGACGTGTTGCGCTTGGAGTCGACGTGGCGGGGCGGGGGAGGGCCGCCGGGGCGGTTGAGGTGGTCGGCGATCTCCTTGTAGCCCGAGCCGGAGAGGAAGCGCTGGAACATCTCGACGATCACCGGCGCCTGCTCGGGGTCGCGGGCCAGCCGCGACTTCGTGTCTCCGGCGCGGGCTCGGCGCGGATCGGGATGGGCCTCGTGCCGCAGTCGGTATCCGTAGGGCGCGCGACCGCCGTTGCGGTATCCCTGGCGGGTGTTCTCGGTCTGGCCGCGCCGCACCTCGCGGCCCAGCTTCTCGACCTCGAACTGGTCGAGAGCCTGGAACATGTGGCGGATCAGCCGACCCTCGGGGCTGGTCTGATCCCCGGCGCTGCGGGCGTAGAAGACCTCGACACCGGCCCGGGCCAGCTCGCGCTCGTAGGCGAGGGCGTGGAACAGCTCGCGGCTGAGGCGCGAGGTGGAGTAGACGATCACTGCGTCGAAGCGCCGTGCGTCTGGCTCCTTGGCCTCGCGGACCAGCTCGCTCCAACCGACCCGATCGTCGCGGCGCCCGGCCTCCTGGTCGGTGAAGTCGCAGACGATCCGGCCACCCAGCTCCTCGGCCTTCTCGGCGCACTCGTTGCGCTGGGAGGGAAAGGAGATCGTCGGGTCCTGCTTGTCCTTGGTCGATAGGCGTCCGTACCAGGCGAACTTGCGCATCATGGCCTCCTCGTGGAGTCGGTGGGAACGGCTGGAATGGCCGGTAAACTGGTGGGCATGGCAACGCGTGACCAGCTGCACCGTGAGGTCGACAAGCTGAGCGAGCCCCAGGTTCCGAGGGCGAGGATCATCGTGGTCGATGAGCCTGAAGCCGAGGACGACATCGTCGGGCTGCCGGAGGCGTGGAAGACCTTCGAGGACGGCACGCCGCAGCCGAACTGGGTGGCGCTGCTGCACGAGGCTCGTAGCGGTCGGCGTTGACCCTCGTCGTCGATGCCACGGTCACGATTGCCTCGGTCGGCAGCGCCGAGGGCTTCAAGTCTTTGGGCGACAATGATCTCGTCGCCCCGGCGCTGATGTGGTCGGAGGCCCGCTCGACCATGCACCTCGGGCTGCTGAACGGAAAGGTCAGTGCCGAGCAGGCCAAGGTCCAGCACGAGCGCCTCGAAGGCTGCCCGGTTCGTCGCGTCGATGAGCCCGAGCTTGGACGGACGGCCTGGAAGATCGCCGAGCAGTTCGGCTGGGGCAGGACCTACGACGCCGAGTACGTCGCGCTGGCCCAGATTCTCGGTTGTCGGCTGGTGACGCTCGACGGCGCCCTGCGTCGAGGCGCAGACCGGCTCGGCTTCGTCGTATCGCCGGCCGAGCTTTGAAGTAGCGAAAGCCGGAAAGCTCATTTCGCTTCCTCCAAGCTGCGCTCGATGAACTTGCCGACCCGGGCTGAGCTGCGCGCCGCCGCCGTGCGCAGTCGCCGCGGCGTGGCGATCCCTCGCTCCAGGGCCTGGCGGATCGCCATCTGGATTTGCTCGGGCTGGGTGCCCGTTGCGAGCGCATCGACGATCGTGCGCTCCGGTTGCGTCACCGGCAGGCCGGCGATCTCGCAGACCTCTGACTTTTTCGGCGGATCGTTCAACGTGTGCAGTTGAACGCCGGGGCGGGCGCGCTGCCCTCGCTCCGAGCGGGGCAGCGAGAGGTGAACGGCGTCGGGGTTCACGTCGGAGAGATCGTGCAGTTCGAGGGCGCTCTCGTGCGAGACAACCGCCCCCGCATCGCGCAGCGGAAGCCACGCCGCCATTACGTGCTCGTAGGGGCTGGGCGGGAAGTGCCGCAGCCTGTAGAGCCCTCGCCGGATTCGCAGATATCGCCCCCCGGGCCGGGCATGGTGGGCCAGGGTGCTGTGGTCCATGCGCGCCGCGATCGCCTGCGGAGCGGTGAAGTACCCGGCCTGCGCCTCGGCCACGTAATAGAGTCCGTCGTGATCCACGTCAGACATAACTAGGATCATAGCAATTTAATCTCTGACCTTTTCTGTCACCTTTTTCCGACGATGCGCCAGAAGCAGGTCGAAGATCGCCTTGGCTTGCTCGCGTCGAAGCTGATCGTCCAGCGCAGATCCGGGTTGCGCCTGCTCGATCGACATGCTGGCCTTCAGGTCGCCGACCGGTGTAGCGTCGCGCCGGTCATGGCTGGGCCGCCGCTGACTCTGCCCGACACGTTTAGCTCCATTCGCCCGTGGTCTCAAGCGGCGTTGGCTCCAAGCCAGTCGATCGGCTGGTCGGGGTTGCGGAAGTCGCGGAAGATCGGGGCGAACGGGCCTTTGGCTTGCAGATCCTCAAATAGGCAGAAGGAGATCGCCACCTCCGGCGCGCGGGCGAGCTGGGGATCGCTTCGCATCAGGGCGATGGCGGTCGAGCGGCGGCGCTCCAGCACGGCTCGGCTTCCCCCGGCGAGCACGCAATGGACCGGCGGGAAGACCGGATAGCGCAGGCGCCACAGCGGCTCACCGTCCTCGCCGGCCAGCCGGTACAGCTCTGCGTAGCGAGCCAGCTCGGCGGCGAGGCGATCGACCGAGAGGGTGGCGCGGTCGAGCTCGAAGAAGCGCTGCTCGATCGCGACCCCGTCGCGGTCGAGCCGCAGATAGGTGAAGACGGCGTCGGCGATCAGCGCGCGCCGCCGCCGACCGCGGCCGTAGGTGAGCGGGTGGGAGACCTCGTGGCGCCAGGCGAACGGGCCGAACTCGTCGCCGCGCTCGCGCGCGGCGCGAGGAAGCAGATCGCGGCGTCGTTGACCGCGAGCGTGTGCGCCTGAAGCGGCCCGGCTGCGTCCTCGGCGCCGATCAGCCGCGGCTCGCCGTCCAAGCACGCCGGCCTCGCGCGCCAGTCGAGCGCCGCGCTCGGTGACGTGCCAGAGCCGGCGCGGCGAGCCGTGGGCGAGTCTCGACGTAGCCGGCGAGGCCGGCCTCGCCGAGTCGGGACGAGCACCTTCTGCGCCCAGCGCGTAGCTGCCGATCGGGGAGGTGGATGGCCCGGACCTGCGCGGCGGAGAGGACGCGGTGCTGGGCGAGCGAGGCGATGACCTCGATCCCCGTCTCCGGCACGCCGATCGGAGGGTGGCGGATCGCTCACGGTGGCCCGCCCTCCCCGTTGGCGCCCAAAGCGGAACCGAGCGGGCCGCGCCATCCTTCGCCTGCCGGCGTCGACTCGTTCGGCGGCGTCCGGCTTGCGCCGTCAGCTCCGTCGAGCGCGGCGAGGATGCGGTCGTCGAGCGTCTCGAGGTGGGCGATCACCTCGCCGACCTCGCATCCGGGTCGCGGCTACGCCTGCCGGCGCACCGGTCGCGAGCTGCCGGCGCTCCGAGAACGTCCTCGACCCTGATCCCCGCCGAGCGCGAAGGGCTTGCTCAGCTCGCCGTGGTGGGTGACCTGGGCGACGAAGCGGTAGCGCGCCGAGCTTGGTCAGCGCCGCCGGGTCGGGCTGGCCCGCCCCACTCCTTGGTGAGCAGGGCGGCGGCGTGGGAGTTGAGCGCGGTGGCGAGCAGGTGCGAGCGGTTGGTCGTCGAGCGCGTTCAACGTCTGCGGGTTCAGCCGCTCGGGGTTCTGGTTCAGCACGCACCGCGCGCAGCCCGAACTTGGCGCTCTGCTCCAGCAGCGCGGCGAGGTTGCCCGAGGCGGCGCCGTCGTAGCTCTGGACCTCGTCGAGGAAGACCCAGAAGGGCTTGCGCGCAGCGGGCGCGAGCTCGGACCTCGCTGCGCGCCGCGTGCAGCAGGTCGAAGAGGAGCAGGTTGGCGAGCAGCCGCTCGCGGGTGCCGCCCGAGCCTGGGCAGGCGAGGACGATCTCGCCCGCTGTCCATCGCCTCGCGCACCCGGTAGGTGCTCTGGCTCTGGCCGAGCAGCGGCGCTGATCGGGGTCGAGTGCCGCAGGCGGTCGACCAGGTTGGTGACCGGCGTGATCGCCTCTTGCGGCGAGCAGCGGGAAGCGGTCGATCCAGAAGCGCTGCGAGGCCTTCGGCAGGAAGGGCAGGACGGCGCGCGCGCCAGCGCTCGTCGGAGAGCAGGGTGGGGAGCTGGAAGATCGTCGGCGCCAGCTCGGGCGGCAGCGACCGGCGGCGATCCTCGCCAGCGCCGCGGCCGCCTGCGTGGTCAGGTTGATCGCGCGGGTGCTCTGCTCGCCCCATTGCAGGGTCGAGGCGAAGGCGTCGACGATCGCCTCGACCCGCGCCTCGGCTGCCGTCGCTCTCGCCGCCGCTCAGCTCGAAGAGGTTCCAGCCGGGCAGGCTTCCAGCCGCGCCGGGCCGAGGTCGATCTCGACCACCCGCCGGGCGATGTCGGCGTCGTCCAGATAGGGCCTGATCCGCTCCAGGGCGTCGCCGTGGGGATCGAGGAAGAGGCCGCCGTGGCCCGAGCGGACCAGGTGGACGAACTGGGCGATCGCCGTCTCGGTCTTGCCGTAGCGGGTGCGTCCGGCGACGTAGGAGAAGAAGGTGTCGGCGGTGCGGACCCCGACGACCCGCTCGCCGCGCCTCCCCGCCGACCCGGCCGAGCGGGATCAGGTCGTCCTTGGCCTTCTCGAAGGTCGGCAGCTTCGGGCGGCGCCGGCAGCAGCGTGCCCGAGCGCAACACGTTCTCGCCGAGGCAGTGGACGGTCGGCGGCTTCAGGAAGCCGGCCACCTCGCGAGCGGTGAGGATCGCTACGCCGCGCCGGACGGAAGAGGCCGGTGGAGAGGCGGCGGTCGAAGCCCCGCCGTCGCAGTCGGGAAGTCGGAGCCGAAGAAGACGACGTCGCCGATCCCGAGTCCGGACGGCGCGCAGCCAGTTGCTGCGCGGCGAACGGCTCGAAGGCGGCGAGCAGGCTGCTGCATCGCGACCTTTGCGCAGCGGCGCTCGGTCGGCCTGCGCAGCGGAGCAGGATCTGCGCCTCGAAGAGCGGGCCGGAATCGCGCAGCTTCGCGTCGAGAGCCTGCGCCGACCAGGCGGCGCTCGAACAGCTCGGCGGGGTCGGCGGTGCCGCGGCGGCGCTCGCCGTTCGAGCACCTCCATCAAGCTGCGCCGTTCGCCGTGTAGCCGCCGCGCCTGCCGCTTCAGGCGGCGCCGCAGCCGCGAGCGGCGCGCGCCGCCGCTGCCGGCAGCAGGTCGACGCAGACGCGTTGACGCGCTCGCCGTCTTGCGGTGCGAAGCGAGGCCATCGCCGCGGCGAAGGGCTGCAAGCGGATCGGGCTCGAGGTCGAGCCGGGCCAGCGGCTCGACGCTCGGCGCGGGCCAGGATCAGCTCGGTGCGCAGCACTGACGTCTCGCCGGGCCTGCTCGTGCTCGGCGCAGCACCTCTGCGGCATCGCGCAGCTCGACTCCCTCGTAGCCGCGCAGCGCCGTGCGCAGCAGCTCGCGCGAGCGGTCCGGCACTTCGAGCAGGTAGACGAGACGGCCCTCGCGCGTCGTTGGTCAGCTGCACCCGCAGCGCGCTGGCGCGGCGATCGAGCCAGCCGCGCACGCTGCGATCGGCCCGCGGCCAGCTCGGCGGCGAAGCGCAGGACGGCCTCGGGCTTCGCGTCGAACTCGTCGGCCGGCACGACCGCGACGCAGCGGCGCGCGTCGCAAGCGTGCGGCGCGTGGCGAGGAAGCGCTGTGTAGCCAGCGCGGAGGCGATAGCGAGGGCGCCGAGAGCGAAGGGCGCGAGCGACGCCGCGGAGGCGAGGAGCTGATCGACGCGGATGCTCGACACGGCGCTCCAGAGGGCGGCGGCCACGAGCACCGGCGAAGATCGCCAGCATCGGCCGCGGATCGGAGCGATCCGTCGCCCTTCATGCACCGACCTCTGGGTGACGTAGGTATGTCGGCAAAGCGCAGGTTCCGCAATCCGCGCTGTGCTGCCGAATCTGGCGCTTTCGCGACTGCATCCCGGCGAACCGAGGGGCGACCTGACGGTCGGCCCGGCAGTTGAACCGCCAGGCGACCCGTTGCGATGCCCGGCTTGGATTCCGTAAAAGGGACTCACACCTATACGGAGCAAGAAGCAGCGAAAGTGGACCGTCTTGTGTGACGAATCCGACATTTGCCGCAGCCGCTGTCGGTCTGCTCGCTTCATGCCTCTTTGTCGTTTGAGGCGTGGTTTTGCGTCGCGAATTTCCGCATCTACAACAACAGGGGGCCGAGCAGCAAAAGTGGACCCCCCAATTCGCGAATCGTCTTCGATTTTTCGCCTCATACCTATCCGTCGTTTGAGGCGGCGTTTTCCGGCAAAAATTTAGATTTCGCAGCCGCCCGCGGCCCTACGCTGAGGTGATGACAATGGAGAACGAACCTCGCGCCGGCGGCGAGCCCCGGGACGGTGCCGGTCGGCACGGCAGGGATCCGTAGTGGCGCGGCAGCGCCCGCCAGTGGACCGTTTGCGTCGCTTCGCAGAGAAGCATCTGCTCTACGAGGCCGGGATGCTCTACGAGGTGACGGTCAAGCTCATGAACCGGCACCACGAGGACGACCCGATTGTGGAGAACGCCTTGCTGGAGAGCTTCGGGGTCCACTCACGGAATCTGATCGACTTCCTCTGGCGGGACAAGCCGATGAAGGGCACCGACGCGCTCGCCTCCGACTATGTCGGCGAGTGGAAGGCGCCTGCGATGTCCGTGCGGCTCTCGCGGGTCAAGGGCCGCGTCGGCAAGGAGATGGTCCACTTGAGCTACAACCGGCTCGACGTTTCCGAGGACGAGAAGGGCTGGCAAGTGCTCGGGATCGGACCTGAGATCACCTGTGCGTTTGGAGCGTTCGTGACCGCAGTTCCTACGGGGTGCGTGCCCGAGGGTTGGCACGAGCATGCCTATGCCGCGACGGGGGCGGTGTCGCCAGAGCGGGTGAAGGAAGTGGAAAAGCAGATCGTCCGGGCCGAGGATATGAAGCCCGAGGACTTGCTGGCATCAACGGCGGCAATCGAGGCGACGGCGCGAGCAACGCAGGCTCTCTGGATTCCTGCAGGCGCCGAGATATAACCTGAAGGGCTACCTAGCTTTTCGCGAGTTCGAACCAGGTGCGAACACGCGGTGGGAGCAGGCGCTTGTGTTCGTGCACGAAGTCGACGAGTTCAGTAGGCGAGATGCGGCGGATCTCTCTGGGCGGACGCCCAGTGAACTGGCCGCTCGCCGAGCAGGCAAACAGGACGGTTTCGGCGTTGGGTGCGGCGTCCGAGAGCGCCTCAAGGTTGACGGCCTGATTGCCCGACTTCACCTGGACGATCGCCGGCGCAAAGGTCTTGCGGTTCAGCATCGTCCACTCGTAGGCGGGGGTATCGGTTCGCCTCGCCTTCGGTAGCGCGAGGTAGTCCTCGGCAACCTGCATCCAGGTGTAGACGAGATCCTCAAGATCGTAGGGCTCAAGCTGCCGGAGAACCTCCAGGTAAGTGAAGCTGAGTGGAGCAGGGTCGCGCCCGTGCAGCTTCTCCCAAAGCCATGCCGTGTAAATGCGCGCGCCCTCGTCCCACATGCGGCTGAAGCTCGTCGAGGTGCCAGCGAATCCGCGGATGACCGCTCCCGGCACCTCAAGGTCACCGAGCGGCTGATTCGCCCAGTCACAGTCGCGTACCTGATGGGTGTCGGTGCGCTTGGCAAGCTCAGTGTTCTCGTAGCGGTAGCCCCCGGCGATGCGCCCAAGCCGGAAACGGCCGTGGAGGTCCCGCGTCCAAATATAGTCGCCGATCTCGGCATCCTCGCCGAAGCGGCGAACCGTGTGGACCGCATCTTTGGTCCATTCAGGTTGGGAGCCGATCGCGGTCAAAACATCCGTCAAGGAGGCGCCGTCGGGCAGCGCCTCGATGCCCCAGCCGATGCCCACTATCTCGTCGTCAAAGTTGTGGTCCACCTGCTCCTGGTGGTTGACGCCCGGCTTGAGCGAGCGCAGCTTCGTTCGCCATATAGTCGGCAGGGAAACGGTCAGGCTCCTTCGGACTCGTCTTTTTCAGGCTCTCCGTCGCTGCCTACGAGACTGCCGAGGAGCCTTGAGATTGCACTTTTCTTCCAGCCAAGCTGCTTGACCTTGGCCTCGACGAGGCGCGCTTGGTCGCCCGTCAGTTCTAGTCCGGCGAGCATCTCTTCACCACTGTCCTTACTGGCGAGCTCCAAATTGCCGAGCGCAAGTTCAAATGCGGAATCGGAATCAAGGGCCGCAAGCGGTTTCAGGAGTTCATTGGCGGCCAGCGTCTTCGCTTTTCCGCTCAGGACCCTCTGGCGCGCGATCTCCAGCAAAATCCGCCAACGCTCGAGATCTTCGCCGGGCTTTCGTTTGGCGAGTGCCCTGACCACCCAGCTACCGCTCAGCTCAGGGAGTGCAATTGCCTCCCAGTTCGCTGCGGGTGGTGCGCTGGTACTCAGGCTCTGATCGAAGGCGGCTTCTGCAAGCTTCTGATGTTGGGGCTCCGGAAGCTGTTTCGCGGCTGTCTCAAAGCCCTGCCTTACTGCGGGTGATATCTGCGTCCCCCACATTGGCGCGAGTACAGACCAGAGTCCGTCCTGGTCAAAGTAAGCCAGCCAGGCTATGAGCGCTCCGTCGGCTCCGTCACCGTAGTCGCGTCCAAGGTCTCCGACGGCGTTGGGGTCAAGGGGAGACGAAATTTCCTGGCCTTGCTCCCGTAGTCGACCAACGGCGCTGAGAAGTGCCTCTGCCTTCGTCGCGTCGAGTCGTGCCTCGGGTTCCTGAGTTGCTGCCTCGCGTAGCGTCTGAAGCGCCGCAGGGGAAGCGTCAGAGAGCCAATCGTGTCGTAGGTGGCTAGCTGCGGAGCGCAACTGCGGTAGCTGTTCAAGCTCGCCTATTGGCAGTACACCCATCGCTGAGGCTGCGCTGGTGATAAAACGATCGGCACACTGGGTCGTGTCCGCCAACTCATGATCTACAAATTCATTTGCAGCGGTTGAGATTCGGAGAAACTCTTGCGCCGCCTCGTCGCTCTGCATGGGGTTTTGAGTCGCCTCCCCAATCGCCGCGTCGACCTGCGGAAACTTCCTCTCCTCGACGGGGAGTTCTTTTGAGAGGGCGGCGAGACGATCCAACATGCCGCCGAAGCTGTCCGGGTCGGCTTCGGGCGCTATCCGTTCGCTCCACACCTGCCTCGCGACGGAATCGAGTGTTGCAACAGCATCGGTGTTAATTGCGGACCGGTCGATTGCCTCAAGCCAGGATTCACGGTCTCCGCGAGGAACGGTCTGCATTCGCTGGAGCATCAGCCGCAGTAGCTCAGGCTCGCTGATCGGCGCGAGCAGGTTTAGTCGATTCTGGACCTCCGCGTCGGACTGGGGATTTTCCGCTCGTAGTAGCCAGATCGCGAATCTCGTGACAGCGATTGTGGAATCTTCTAGAACCTGGAGTGCCGGCAACAGCCATCCGTTGACGCTTGCGGTGCTCTCAGGCTCCTCTCCCTCTGGCGGGTTGTTGGCTTTTTGCTGCGCTGCGTTGATCCAACCCTGCACTCTGGGATCAGCAAGTTTGAGCAACTTTGCCTGCTCGGATTCAGGAAGTGTCAGGAGTTCTTTCGTGGCATCCCCGTCAATCTGGCCGATCGCCATTGCCATCGCTACGCCGTAGAGATCGTCCGCGTTGTTGAACTCCGGAAAGCTCGCGACAAGCGCGGCTCGGGCCGACGAGTCTTCTACGACATCGTTTCGCTCTTTCAATTTCGCGACTAGCTGGCTGCGCTGGGACGGTCGACAACGTCGGGCGAGGCGGACCATGTCTCCGAGAGCTCCCGCTGGCAAGTCGCCAGGGGATGATAGGACGGCACCAGTAACCAACGCGGTCGTCTCGGCGCTGAGCTCACCGATCGCCGCGGTAGCGGCGAGAAGGACGGTGACCGCGTTTTTGCGCTCTGGCGCGAGAGCAAAAATCCCAGACCAGCGCGCAAGGGTCGCGACTGCAGCCTCCTGCTGGGAGGCTGGCAGTTTGTCAAGTAGATCCCCAAGGCCCTCGGTCTGACCATTGCGCGCCATCGCTGCCAATCGATCTGATGAGGCAGCCTCCAGTCCACTTGCGACTCCAGCTTCGCTGTGCATAAAGACAAGGTCCCGCGTGGGCGCCGGGAGATTCCTGACCCGGGTCAGATAGGCAATCAGGTCCTGTCGCTGCCGGGCGAGAATCGCGTCGATCCCGGTCTCTCCGCCGGTCATTGCTGCGGCTCCTCAGGCGTGCTGTCACCATCGCCGTCCTTTGGGTCGTTCGCGTCATCTGGCGATTCCACCTTGTTCTCGACTTGCTCCCCGTTTGCCCGCCTGCCATAGAGGAGTGGCACTAGGGGTCGTCCCCGGTCGATGAAGTCGACTGCACGCTCCCAAACCTCGGGGGCCTCGGTGCGCAGGCTGTTCTCGTAGCTGCTCTCAGCGACTGCCAAGGCAGCCGCGGGCAGTTCGGGAAAACGCTCAAGCTCATCTGCAAAGAGAGGAAACTCAGCCCCTAGACAGACGAGCTGAGCGAGCGCCGCTGCGCGCCCTGATAGGTCCGCCATTTCCTCTGCATTGGCGCGCCGTTCAGCAAGTCGATGGGCAATCACATATGAGTTGAGCAACACCTTGACGCGACGGGGACTGGTGACATGGGTGGGAATCAGTGCCGTCAGAACGTCCTGCATTTCGTCACGTTCTCGTAGCTCTTTCCAGAGCCCCCCGCGATTCTTCACGAGGTTCTCGGCGAACTCGCCCGTATCGGTCCAGCGCAAAGGGGGCAGCGCGATCTGGAACTGAAAGATCTTGTCGACGTAGGCCCCTGCGCTACTGAAGTAAGGGTGAACTTCGTCTGCGGGCGTCTCCTGTCGAGCCTTTCGTCGCAACGCAGCCTCAAGCGCCTGTCGATCAGCGGCGACGATAAAGATGCAGTTAGGTACATCGAGAAAAACCCGCATCGTCTCCAGGGTCTCGACCACCTCGTCGGCCGCGCAGCGGTCGAGCTCGTCAATGAAGATCACGAGTCGATCGGCCTTCTTTGCCAGCTTGCCGAAAGCGTCCTCGAACTCATCATCCTCAGAGAGCGGCATCTGTTTGCGGGTTGCCGTTACTCCTCCGAGCAGGCCGCTGACAACCACGCCGATCAAGGCCGCGACGAGGGTCGCGACGCCGCTCAGCTTGGTGAACATCAGGACAAAGCTCTCGCCAAAGTTTTCCTTTGGGGCCTCCGGGCGAATCCATGCGAGGGCAAGACTCAGGAGGGCCATAAGCACAATGCCGACTCCCAAGGCTCCGGCGACGAACTTTGCAACGCGCTTCCAATCAGAGGTGCCGAGTTCCTGGGTTATTTCCTCCTTGGAGAGTGCATCTATCTCGGTAGGATCCTCGTCGAGCCCAACGGCAACGGTTCGCAAGAAGCTTCGTCGCAGCGACGTATCGCGATGCTTGAAGGCGTCGAAGTAGACATAGCGGTGTCCCTTTTTCTTATCTTCAAGTCGCGAACGGAGGAGCTTCGAGATGCCAGTCTTGCCGCTTCCCCACGGCGCGAAGAGAGCAATGTTCGTCTGAGCCGCACGGCTGTCCACAAGGTGGGCTAGCTCGGCTACCACGTCCTCGTGGCGGAAGCGATCGTCGGCCTTCTCTTCGATAGACCGATCATCGATGAACTCGTCTGTCGGAGGCTGGGTAGGCATGACTATGCGTGACCCTAGTACGGCGCGTATACCTGATGCAACGAGAAGAGCGAGAAAGGGTCTAGAACCCCGGCGAGGGTACCCGCCTTCATAAAAGCCCCTAGGGACGCTATCCACAAACCAAACTATTTATGTTCAGGATGTGAAGATTGCGATTAAGTGATTGACAGCAAGATCATCGTTTGAGAGTCTGCCGCTCCTTATGGAGGGATACAGCGTTGCCAATTCAACGGAGAGGCCTTGGTCTCTCTAGCGGGGAGCGCCCAACTGAACGTAGGCGAGGTATTCGACTCGCCAGCAGTTGCTTCCTTGGCGCAAGGAAAGCTAGACATCGTCTGGCACCGAGGCTTCTATGGAGTCGATGTCTGCGAGGCGGTGCTGCCGGCGATACGTCAGGCCTGTGATGCTTCCGAATACTCATTGACGAGTGACTTGCAGAGCCTTGGTACGTCAATGGGAGAGGCGGAGCAGTCGCCGACGCATGAGGAGGAATACTTTCTAACGGCACCGCAGACGCGTGAGTCGATCCGCGCCCAGCTTTTTCGCCCATATCTCTCGCCGATCGATACCGTGCGATTGCTTGCCGACGAGGCATGGCCGGCAGGGGCAACGATCGCCCGACAGGGGGCAAGGCCAATGCTGTCGGGGATCGTGAGGCGTTGGGTAGAGGGGGGACATGCCAATCCTCACATCGACCAGCGCGAACTGCCGATTCTCGCCTCCCTTTCGCTCCAACGTCGCATTGCCATCAATGTTTACCTAGCAACCCCGCCGCCCGGATTGGGAGGTGATATCGAGTTCTGGGGCAAGATCGAGAGCGAGTCGGAGTATGAACGTATGAAGCGCACTGACTACGGTGTCGATCGTAATAAATTGGGGGATCCAACCTTCGTAATAACGCCCCGTCAAGGTGATCTAGTCGCCTTTGACGCGGCTCGTCTTCATGGAGTCCGCGGCGTTAAGAGTGGCGAACGGGTCACGGCCGCCTGTTTCCTCGGCGTTCGCGATACAAATCATCCTCTCTATCAGTTCGCGTAGTCAGCCTTCGATTCGAGCACATTGACGAGCGCTATGGACGGGATGGAACCCAGTCTGGACACCGAGCAACTCGAACGACGGTTGGCAGAGATCGACGCAGTAGTTGACCAGTGGCCGAGTGAGCGCGAATTGCCGGCGAGTCTTCGGCGGGAGCGCTACGAGGTGAGTAAGTCCCTTTCAACTTCGAGAGGCTCCAAACCCGCAGAGGACGGGGAGAACGGCAACGGTCATGTCTTCGTGATCATGCCCTTCATCGATCCCTTTAACGAATACTACGAGGGAGTCATCAAGCCAGCGGTTTTTGACGCTGGCTTCCATGCAGTGCGCTCTGACGAGCTCTTCAGCCCTCAAGCATTCATTCAGACCATCTGGGAACAGGTATTGGGAGCTGATTTGGTGGTTGCCGAGATGACTGGTGCGAACGCCAACGTGCTGTATGAGCTGGGCCTCTGTCACGCAGTCAACAAGAAGGTGGTCATGATCACCCAGCAGATCGAGGATGTCCCTTCGGATCTGCGCCACATCAACCTAATTCCCTACGACACGTCTGCTCTCAACTGGGAGGCGACGCTTCGTAACGCGATCCAAAAGATGATCCTGTTCAGCAGTGATCTTCGTCTGAAAGCCGTTCTCGACCCCCCGGCCAGCGTTGACAATATCGAGCTCTTCGAGAACCTCGACGACGAAGCCAAGCGCCTGCAATCAGAAATTCGCGTCCAGCAGGCGACTAGCGTCCGCCAGAAGCAGCAGGTAGATGCGCTGCGCGCAGAGCGAAACTCTTACAAAGCGATCCTCTCCAGCGATGCCCAACTCAGCGCCGATGGGCACGCTCTGCGTACTCGCAGAGACGGGGAGCTATTGGTCGCGTCGCTGCCATTGCCCGAGGGCGATGAGGTCCTTGAGCTGGTGCAAGTTCCGGCAGGGCCTTTCGTATCTGGCCCTGGCCCCAAGGGCGAGGAGCTCGAGCTGGGCGAGTATTGGATCACCCGCTACTCGATCACGAATTCACAATTCTGCGTATTCCTCAACTGTTTTGGCAACCGCCGTGAAGGCGGTGTGACCTGGATCGACCTCGATGGCTCTTCCCCGGTGGACGAGTGCCGGATCAATGAAATTGGCGGCAAGTTCAGTGTCGCCGACACATATGCGGATCACCCTGTTACCTACGTCAACTATTTCGGCGCGGCTGCATTCTGCGCTTGGCTCGGTGCCGAGTTGCCGACCGTGGAGATGTGGGAGAAGGCAGTGCGGGGAGTTGACGGGAGAGAGTATCCGTGGGGCAATCAGCCACCTGACTCGCGCCTCGCGAACATCAGTACTGATGGCTGGGATAGAGATGTGGCGCCAATCGCAGTGTCAGAAAAGAGGGAGGGCGCTAGCCCGTTTGGCGTGGTCCAGGGCATTGGCAACGTCTGGCACTGGACTAGCACGTTCTTCCCTGACCGTGGGGTGCAGGCGGTGCGTGGAGGATCGTTTTTCGACTATCGCCTTGGCCAGCGCCAGGTGTATCGATTCCAGGTTCACCCAGACGGACCAGATTTTTCGCAGGGGTTTCTCCTGAGCAGGAGGCTGCTAACTGCCAATAGCCGGGATGCTCCCGTAGACAATACGTCAATCAACAAGGACCAGGAGGATACAGATGACGCCGCATAAGTTCGTTATCGTCTTGAACAAGCGGAGGGAGTTGTCGGAGATGCTTTCCGGGATCGGACATGTGGCCTTCGGTCTTGGTGGTAGCTACCAACCTTCTAGTGATCTAAGTCTAGTCACCTATATCGATGCGGATGGCACCGAATACCCATCCATAAGCGATTGGTCTGTAGTCGTTCTCCGTGGTGGCAGCGGACAAATGAAGAACCTCAAGAGCGCACTTGAAACAGAGGGCCTTCCTTGTACCGCGTATCTCGACACGATGTTGAGCGGAGGCTCGGAGGCACAGCAGGAGCAAACCAAACAGACTGCGGCCGAGGAGATCGAGTTTCTCGCTCTGGCCACCTTTGGTGAAGCCAGTCGCCTCGATCCACTAACTAAGAAGTTCTCGGTTTGGCGTTAACTCCTTAGTAAGTGGGAGTTCGGCACCAACGAGGCGGATGTCTGTCTTGTCCTCAAGGATCAATGGAAGTCTCCGGGCTACTTGGACCCGCTAAGGAGTACTAGGGTTTCGATCTCGAACTCAACTTCCTACATGTAGGTCGAGCAAGTGCACCATTCTTCCTGACTGAGATAAACCAGCCGGGGGTGACGCCTACGGCAGGCGGTCCTACCTGTTCTTGCGCCCCGGCCGCCGCGGGCCGTCGCAGCGTTTGCATGGCGGTGACCTTTTCGAATCGATGCCGCGACGCTCGCGGCTCGGCTAGAGCCTCTAGGTCGGACTCGACCACGTAGGTCCGGGCAGGCCGGCCTTGCCCAGCAATGAGTAGCGCGCTCCGCTCGGCCGCATTTCGGACCGATAGAGGCCAACGCTTCGTCCCTCGAAGGGACCGCGCAGGCTCGCAGGGATCGGGCGATCGGGTAGGTCGTGAACCGCCTCGGGTCGGCGCGCCTTGTGATCCGCGGTCCGCACCCTCGCGACCGTCAGGTGCGGCCAGAAGGTCCGCTCCCTGGGTTCGTAGATGTACAGGCCCTGGTTGGTGAAGACGGAGCGCAGACCGATCTGGAGGACTTTGGCCTCCGGTGACTTGACCGGCAGGGCGAACACGCGAGGAAGCTCCGGCGCAGGGCCTTTCGCCACGACATCTCCCAGCTCGACCAAGGGCGCAGGGGCGGATGCGCACAGCTCTTGGATCGCCTCCAGGTAGCGAACGACTTCCCGCTGGGGACGGTGGCCGAGGAACATCAGGACTATGCGCAGCCCGCGATTGTGACGCAGGGCCGGATCGGTCAGCGCCTTCTGCTGCCACACCTCGACCTTGTGGCGCACCACGTCTGGCAGATCGAGGGCGACGAGCAGCCGCACCCTCCCACGGCCGGGATTGGCACCTCCATTGGCGCCCGTCATGCTCGGGGCAGGTCGTGGAAGTTGACGGCGGCCCTCGTCGGGAGGATGAGGTCGCCGATCCCGTGGAGCAGGCCGCCCGCGGTCAGGACGCGGACCGCTCGCCGGATTCGGTCATGCTCGGTGAACTCGGCGGAGGCGACGGTCAGCTCCCGTACCAGCTCGTCGAGCGTCAGCGTTTCCGGGTAGATGTCGAGGACTTCGCGAAGTACCTCCGCCTGGTCGCGAGCGTCCAGATCGGCATTGGTAGTGACGTGCGCGGCGGTAGCCGGGCACGTAGGGTCTTGGTCAGCCATAAGGGAGCTCTGCCTTCCTTGTGGTCAGGTCCCCGGTTGGCGTTAGCCCGCCGCCGGGGGCCGCTTATGTCTATTCGGCCAGCGAACGTAGCCCGCCGGGCGCGAAAATCAAGGCGACTTTTCGGGGCCGGCTCTGGTAAGCCTCCGGCCGGGGGCTATCGAACCCGCCGCTTTCCCGCTTGTGGAGCGAAATCCAGCGCGGATTCAATCGGCACGGCTCGCGCGCTTCTAAGGTCGAGTCGTTCCCCCGCTCTCACCAGTTTTTGACCAGGGCTTCAGGTCACGGACACTGTTGAAGCAGCTCGACACGAAGGCATGTAGGTGTCGCCCTTGCAGGCCCTTGTGGAATTCGGTAAATGATGCTCTATTCTAGCGAGCGAACTAGCTCTATGAAAGAGAGCAGAAACCCATTCCGCTACAGCGAGCCCGTCCCCGCCGACGAGCTGCTCGACCGCGACCGAGAGGCGGCGCTGCTGCTGGGCCGAGCGGTCAGCGGCAACAACAGCCGCCTTGTGGCGCCGCGCCGATACGGCAAGACCTCTCTGCTCTCGCGGGTGGCCGAGGAAGCGCGAGCGGAGAAAGGATGGGCGGCGGTCTACGTGGACTTCTTCGGCGTCCTCACGCTCGACGACATCGCGCAGCGGATCGAGCGCGCCTACGTCGATCAGCTTCAGGGTCGCCTCGCGACCTGGTTCGCCGGGGCGCGGCGCTTGCTCCGTCCCACCCTCCGGGTCGGTGGGGGGTCGGTTCCGGTCAGGGTCGAGGCGAGCGTCGATCCGCAGGCCGAGCCGCCGCTGGTGGAGAGGCTCGCCCTGCCGGCCCGCCTCCACGCGAAACACGGGACGCGGACGCTCGTGATCTTCGATGAGTTTCAGGACATCCTTGCCGCCAAGGAGCGCGCCGACGCCGTGATCCGGGCCGAGATCCAGCACCACGGCGACGCCGCCAGCTACGTATTCGCCGGCTCGCACGTCGGGATGATGCGCGAGCTTTTCTCCGACCGCCGCCGCGCCTTCTACGGACAGGCGGGGCCGGTCGACCTGCCGCCGCTGCGACCCGACGACGTCGCCGAACACCTCGCGTCCCGTTTCGAGACCACCGACCGTCGGATCGGCACCGCGCTCGGGCCGCTGCTCAACACGGCGGGCGGCCACCCTCAGCGCACGATGCTGCTCGCCCACGTCCTCTGGGAGCTGACTCCCGAAGGGGAGGAGGCGACCGAGGAAACCTGGCTCGCCGCCTATGACCAGGCGATGCGCGAGGTTCGCGACGAGCTGCGGGCCGCCTGGTCGGCGCTGCCGACCTCCCAGCGGCGTGTGCTCGCCGGAGTCGCCGACGACCGCGAGGGCATCTACGCCGCCGGGCGCCGGCACGGGGGCTCGCGGGGAGGAGCCGTGAGCAGGGCGGTCGAGGCGCTGATCGATCGTGGCGAGATCGCCGAGGACGCGGCGACCGCCACGGGCTTGCGGATCATCGATCCGCTGCTCGCCGCCTGGATCGCCGAGGGGCACGCGGGGGTGTAGGGACGACGGCGCCAGGAGCGGTCGCCACCTGGTGCTAATCCGCCCACCAGTCGGGCTGGCCCTCGACGTCCTCGCGCGGAGCCTCGCCGAGATTGGGCGCGCCGATGACGAGGATCTCGAGGCCCTCCGGCCCGGCCTCGTAACCTCGCCACGTACCCGGCGGGACGCGCACCGCGTCCCATTCCCTGAGCTCGACGATCTCGTCGTCGAGCTTCATCCGCCCACTCCCGCCCAGGACCACGTACACCTCCTCCTGCTTCTTGTGCGTGTGGCCGTACGGAAAGCGATAGCCGGGTGGGACGCGCTGGTAGCCCAGGCCGGATTGCTCGAGCTCGAGCGCCCTGGTCGCCATGCGGAACTCCAGTTCCGGCGCGCCGTCGAAGTTGGACCCGACATCATCCAGGTCCTCCTTGAGGTTCCTGAGCGTAAACGGCACGGCGCAATCCTATGGCCCCCTTGACTGGGGTACCCGGCGCCCCGCCGCGCGATCCCTAGCGATGCCCCGCTCGCACCCACGCTCGTCGCCCTCCGAGCTATCGGTGGCAGGGAGATATACGCAGATTAAATTAGTAGTCAAGCTTTAATGAGCGAAGGACGCGGACTGTGCGTGAATTCAATCCTTCTACGCGGCGAACAATGCTGGCGGGGGTGGCGAATTACCCCCGATCACATCGGAGGATTGTTAGCTGGCGCTTGAGCTAGAGAATGACGGTGAAGGGTTTCTTCCTCCCGTGTCTCGACGCGGAGAGGCGTAGATATCCTTTGTACTGGCCGATCGCAGAGGGGCCGGAGGACAGACAGGCAATGCCGATGGCGGTGCCGCCGATCGCCGCTGGTTCGGTCAGCGCTGTGGTTTCAAAGGGGGAACCCACGTTGTGATAGCCAAGCTCGAGGAACGGACCCTTACCCAACTGGATGGTGCAGCCTGGTACTTCGATTCTAAGGTCGCATCTCCCGTTCTCACGGTTCGTCAGCATCCCCAGGCCGCCGCTGGTAATGACAATGTCACATGAGGACGTGTTCAGACGCGCCCGATTGCCGAGGTAAAAGCAGGATCCAAAATCGATGGCCGCAAAGGTGACATGTCCCACGACTCGCGCGAAAATGGCCCCCTTCAATTCAAGACCACGACAGGTGACGGATCCATTGTGCAGGACTTCGAGCCTCTGGTGTCCGAACGATCCGGCTTCGCCGTCTGGCCTCACCGTGATCGTGGTTTTCTGACCCTTCACAGCCCCAGGCGCAGCCAGCTTGTCGGTTGCCCGGGCGAGTGGAGCCGCCGCCAGGCCACAGACCGCGACTGACATCGCAACCGCCAGCAAGAACCTGGACATTCTGGAGCCTGTCCGGTCCCCGATCCACGTTGACATGCGCTTTCCTCTCCCGCTTCAAGTCCGGAGCACCATCGTATGTCGCGCGTCGCTCTAAAGTCAAGAATCGCTGTGCAAACTGAAGCTCGCTGGTGAGCGTCGAAGGCGAATGGGCGTCGAGGGCATCGCGTCGAGGCGGGGTGCGAATTCGCTCCCAAAGCAGGGTGTCGACTCAGCGCCTGATCGAGGCCTCCGCGCAGCCCTCGGAGACCGCTTCGGCCCAGGGACCATCGAGCCTCGCGGCCTGCCTACAGGTTGCGATCGCCTCGGCGCCGCAGGCGTGCACCGGCTCCCCGCCCGTGCGGCCGGCCACCGTGACCCTGATGCAGCCCGGGCCGGGGGCGGGTTGGGTGTCGCCCGCGGTGGCCAGGAGCAGGGCTGCCAGGGCGACCACGGTCACCGCCAGGCCGGCGAGCACAACGTTTCGCTCGCGTCGCGTCAGGCGCCGCAGCGGCGTGTTCGAGCGCCGCCAGTGACCTTCCTCCAGAGGCATCCGGGGCAGGTTATCGGCTGCTCGCGGGCGCGCTTCCGACATTGGGGCGAAGAGGGGATCCCGATCTTTAGACACCTGTACGTAGTGGGCGCGTGGCCGCGGCGCGAGGCTTCGGGCACGTCAAATGGGGGGCACCTTGCCGGCTCTGGCATCCATCGCCAGTGCCGGTTGGCCCGTTAAGCGAGAAAGGAACACCGGATCAATGGAATGGTTGAGCGAAGGCGCCAACTCATGGCAGCTCACCGCCGCGACCCTGGTCGGTCTGATGAGCATCCCGGGCCTGGTCGTCCTCTACGGCGGAGTGATGCAGAAGCGCTGGTCTGTGAACTCGATGATGATGGCGTTCGTCGCCTTCGCGATCGTGCTGATCCTCTGGTGTCTGTTCGCCTTCAGGATGGCCTTCGGCGAGCCGATGCACATCTTCGGCTCCGGCGGCGGCGAATTCCTGGCCAACATGTGGGGCAAGCCGGGCTCGATCCTGAGCTCCGCCAGTGAGCTCGGGCACGGGCACATACCCCTCCTGCCGACGGTGTCCGAAGAAATCGAATTCCCGCAGTCGACCCTCGCCTACTTCCAGATCGTCTTCGCCGCGATCACCCCGATCCTGATGTTGGGCTCGGTGCTCGGGCGGGTCAACTTCAAGGCCTGGATCCCGTTCGTCGCCCTCTGGACGGTGTTCGTGTACACGATCAACGCCTTCCTGATCTGGGGCGGCGGTTACTTCGCCCAGCAGGGCGCCGTCGACTTCTCCGGCGGCTACGTGATCCACCTCGCCGCCGGCGTCTCGGGCTTCGTCGCGGCCTGGGTGATCGGCCCGCGCCTACAGCGCGACCGAGAGGTCGACGCGCCGAACAACCTGGCGATGGTCGCCGTCGGCGCCGGCCTGCTCTGGCTCGGCTGGAACGGCTTCAACGGCGGCGACTGGTACTCGGCCGGCAACATCGCCTCGGCCGCGGTGCTCAACACCAACCTCTGCACCGCCGTCGCCTTCCTGGTCTGGGTCGGATGGGACTACCTGACCGGGCGCAAGCCGAGCCTGATCGGCAGCGTCAACGGGATGATCGTCGGCCTCGTCGCGATCACCCCCGGCGCCGGCTTCGTCAACGGATGGGGCGCGATCGTGATCGGCGTGGTCGCCTCCACGCTTGTCTACTTCGCGCTCAACTACCTGAGCCGGATGGCACCGTTCCGCAACGTCGACGACACCCTCGGCGTGGTCTACACCCACGGCTTCGCGGGCGTGGCCGGCGGCCTGCTGGTCGGTGTCTTCGCCAACAGCGCGATGGCCGAAACGACCCTCGCCGGGACGATCTCCGGTGGCGGGCTGAACCTGCTCAAGTGGCAGGCGCTGACCGCCCTGTGGGTGATCGTGTTCTCCTCGATCGGCACCTTCATCCTGCTCAAGCTGGTCGGGCTCTTCGTGCCCCTGAGGATGACCGAGGCCGAGATGGAGGAAGGCGACATCGCCGTCCACGGCCACGAGGTGTACCCATCCGACGTTCCCTCGCTCGGATACCCCGACGGTGTTCCCGCCGCGGCTCCCGTACCCCCACCCGCGCCGGCGGGAGGGACCGCCTAGGAGAGCGGCCGGCCGGCGCCGCCCGCTCGCAGCAGGTCCAGCATCGTCGCCATCGCGGTGCTCGCCGCGGCCCCCCTGGGGGTCGCGGCGAGCACTTTGCGCACCGGGCTCTCGGGGTCCAGCGAGCGGACGACGATGTCCTCGCGAACCGTCGACAGCGCCAGCTCCGGGATCAGAGCGACTCCGACTCCGGCCGCGACCAGGCCCTGGACGGTCTGGTAGTCGTCGCTCTCGAAGGAGACGTTGGGCTCGAAGCCGGCCGCGTGGCAGGAGCGGACCACATGCCGGGCACAGGGGCTGGAGGCCGAGGTCTGCACCCAGGACTCCTCGCTCAGGTCCTCCAGCCGCGGCCGCCGGCGGCGGGCGAGGGCGTGGTCGCGGGGCAGGGCCAGGTGCAGCGGGTCATCGAACAGCTCGAAGCGTCGGATCCCGGCGCCGAGCTTCTCCCCGACGCCCTCGAACTCATACAGCAGCGCCAGGTCGAACTCGCCGGCGCGCAGGCGCGGCGCCACCTCCTCCGGCTCGCCCTCGGCGAGCGTGACCTCGACCCCGGGGTGGGCGGCGCGGAAGCGGGCGATCGCCTGCGGCATCAGGGTCGCCCCTGCGGTCGGGAAGGAGGCCGTGCGCAGGCGCCCGCCGCGGCCGGCGGCGATCGCCGCGATCTCCGCCTCGGCGGTCTCGATCCGGGCCAGGATCCCGTCGACGTGGCCGGCCAGCGCCGCCCCGGCCGGCGTCGGCCGCGCGCCACCCCGGTTGCGCTCGATCAGCGGCGCGCCGACTTCGCCCTCGAGCGTCGCGATCGCCTGGGAGACCGCCGACTGCGAGTAGGAGAGGGCGTCGGCCGCCTCCGAGAAGGAGCCATGGGCGACCACCTCCCGAAAGACGTTGAGGCGGACCGTATTCAGCATAAGCAATGCTTATTTTAACAATCATCAGTATGAGTTGTGCTGATGCTCGATCCATGTCAGGCTCGTCGTCGAACTTACGGATCACCGAAAGGAGGCACTCCAAATGGCTCTGAAGATCATCGTTTCCTACGACGACACCGACAACGACCGCGACGCCCTCGCTCTGGGCCGGCTGCTCGCCTACTCCGGGGCCGAGCTCTCGCTCGCCTACGTCCGCCACTCCCAGGGCGGGGCGCTGGAGGAGAAGGAGGCGGAGGAGCTGCTGGCCCGCGGTGCCGCCTCGGTCGGCGCGCCGGACATGCCCCGCCACGTCGTCGTCAACGCCGGCACCAGCGTCGGCCTGGCCGAGCTGGCGCAGCGCGAAGGTGCCGACGTGATCGTCTTCGGCTCCGAGTACCGCACCGCTCCCGGCACGGTCAAGCCCGGGATCCCGGCCCACAAACTGCTGCTGGGCGGGCCGGCGGCGATCGCCGTCGCCCCGGCGGGGCTGCGCTCGCACCCATCGGTCAGCGTCAACACGGTCGGCGTCATCGACGAGGGCGATCCGGCCGCCAGGGAGACGGCCGAGAGCCTCGCGGCCGCCCTCGGCGCCAGCGTCGGCGAGCACGGCGGCGGACCGGTCGACCTGCTGGTGGTCGGCTCGCGCCCCGAGTCGCCGCCGGGGAAGGTCACCCTCAGCGCCGCCAGCGACTACGCGGTGGAGACCGCGACCTTCCCGGTGCTGGTCGTACCGCGCGGAGCGCCGCTCAACTTCGCGGCCTCTCAGACCCCGGTCGCCTGAGGACGAGGATGACGGCCGCGATCTCGGGGTCGCGGTCGTCGAGCCTCCCGCGCGCCTCGCCCCAGTGGATCGCCCGGCCGCCGTGTCCGGCGACCACGTCGGCGGTGACCGCCTCCGGCGAGTCGGCCTCGACCACGAACGCGTCGGGGAAGCTCGGCGGCGGCGCCGCGGCGAGGACGTCGCGGGTGACGTTCTCCGAGCCGCGCTCGGCGTTCGCCCAGCCCTGCCCGACGGCGAGGTCCGGCTGCTCCATTCGGGGGCCCTCGAGGATCTTCAGGCTGCTGGTCCGCGGCTCCCACTCGCGATCGCCCATCTCGATCCGCCGGTCCTCCAGCCAGGGCCCGACCACCTTCGCGAGCAGGTCGTCGCGGTCGAGGTTGAAGACCCGGGCCCTATGCAGGCCGGCGCTGATCTCGACGTGGAACGGCATGCCGCGAACTTAGCCGGTTCGCGATGATGCGGCGGTGGAGCCCGCCACCGCCCCCGACGCCGTCGTCTTCGACAACGACGGCCTGCTGCTGGATACCGAGTCGGTCTGGACCAGGGCCGAGGAGGACCTGTTCGAGCGGCGGGGCACCGAGTTCAGCCCGGCCGACAAGCGCGAGCTGGTCGGCACCTCGGCCGAGATCGCCGGCGGTGTGCTGGAACGGCGGCTGGGCGAGCCGGGTCGCGCCGCCGAGCTGATCGAGGAGCTGAACGCGCTCGTCGTCGCCGAGCTGGAGCACGGGGTGGAGGCGATGGTCGGCGCCCGCGAGCTGCTCGGCGCGCTGAGGGAGCGGGGGACCCCGATCGGCCTCGTCTCCAACTCCCCGCTCGCCTTCGTGCGCCGGTCGCTGGAGCTGGTCGGCTTCGAGGATCGCTTCGACGTCGTCCTCAGCGCCCACGAGGTGGCGGCGCCGAAGCCCGCCCCCGACCCCTACCTGGAGGCATGCCGGCGGCTCGGCGTACAGGCCGGCCCCGCTGTGGTCGCGCTGGAGGACTCCCCGACCGGGGTCGCCGCCGCCCGCGCCGCCGGTCTGACCGTGATCGGCATCCCCTCGATCGAGGGCGTGGCGCTAGAAGAGGCCCACCACATCGCCGAGTCCCTGCTGGACGAGACGATCTCGGCCCGCCTCGCCCTCGGAGCCTAAGCCTCAACCTGAGGGTTACTGACCGCTGAGGATCCGGCGGCGGCGCAGCACCCGCTCGCAGATCTCCAGCAGCTCGCGCACGTTCGTCCCGCGCTCGGCGTCGAGCTCGCCGCTCAGGGCGACGTTCGCCGCCTCGCCGGCCTCCCCGCGCCGCGCGCTCAAAATCGCCATGTCCTCCTCGTGGGCTGGGTCCCTGATGGCGTCGGTCAGCTCGACCAGCAGCGCCTCCAGGCCGACCCGCAGCTGTAGTGCCGCCTCCCGCTCGCGGCCGGCGTCGAGGTCGGCGCGGGCGCGCAGCAGGAGCGTCTCGCAGGCGTCGATCCGCTCGCGGCCGCCCAGCACCCCGGCGACCCGTTCCTGCGGGCGCAGGTCTTCCTGGCGCCGCCGCCGGCGCGAGGCGCCGCTGGCCCAGACGTCGACCTCGCGCGCCTCGGCGAACTCCCCGGCGGCCGTCTGCTCGCCGCTGCCGTAGCCGATCCGCACCGCCACCGCCCGCTCCGGCGTCAGCTCGTGGGCGTGGGGGTCCGCTCCCGCCGCCGCGTGCGCGTGCAGGGCGCGGTTGAGCAGGGCGACCGCGTCCGCCACCAGGGTGTCCGCGGTGTCCTCGGCCTCGGTCGCCTCGTCGAGCCAGCGCGCGGCGTCGCCCGTGGCGTCGAACGGGGCGAAGGCGCGGATCGCGGTGACGCGCGCGAGCGGCAGGGGGGAGGGCTGGGCGCCAGGGTCGGCCCCGCGGGCGCGGCGGCGGCGCTTCGGCGGCGGCGCCGGGGCGCCCAGGGTCCGCACGACGAGGACGCTCTCGCCCTCGGCGTCGCGCGCCAGGTAGCGGCCGTCCGCCAGCGGCAGCGTGCCGGCGTAGTCGAGCTGGGCAAATCCGAACAGGGGGGCCAGGGGCCGGATTCTGGCGGCTATTCGTCGCCGGCGGGCGCGCCGCCGTTGCCGCCCTTTTCGCGGTCCGGCACGGAGTAGCGCGACGGCCCGACCGGCACGTTCGGGTTTTCGATCTCGCCGAGCCTGCGGATCAGGCGCTGCCACTGTTCGGGTTTCAGCATCGCCGGGAACTGCCCCCCGAGCGGGCTGCCGCCGGCGAGGGCGTAGTAGCCGACGTGGACGTGGTCGAAGTGGTCGGGCAGGGCGAAGCTGGTTTCGCCGGGCAGGTCCTCGAGCGAGATCACCTGGTGCGGCTGCATCGGGCCCTGGAGCTGGAGCACGTCGTGGATCAGCTGATCGGTGAGCGTCCCCGGCCCCTGGTGGCCGGTCACCGGCACTCCGTCGATGACCGCGATGTCGACCGCGTCGCCGGTGCTGTGCTCGGAGACGTTGCCGGAGCTGGTGAGGAAGCTGTGGCCGCACTTGAGCGAGGTGATCGTCAGTTCGAAGCCTTTCGCGCGCAGGTACTCGAGCATCGCCAGCACCCGGCGGTCGATCTGACCGGTGGCGACGTCGTTGCGGCCGCAGGGGTAGATCGAGAGGCCCTTGTCGGCCAGCACCCGCTGCTGTAGCGCCTCCTTGGAGAGCAGCAGCACGCCGGCGCCGCTGAGTCGCGCGGCGAACGGGCTCTTGCCCTTGGCCCGGTAGATCGCGGTCGCTTCGAGCAGCTTCCAGCCGTCGAGGATCGGCTTGGGGTCGATCCTCGGGGCGCCCCGCCCGGCCGGTCGGATCGCGAAGTTGATGTGCGGGTCGACGCCGCCCCGCGCCGCCGCGACCCGGGCCAGGACGGTGCCGGCGATCACCTTCGAGCCGACCCGCAGCCTGCCGTCGGTCGGCGCGGGAACGGCCCGCTGGACGGGAGCCTGCGCGGTGCTGGCGGCGGCGCCCGAGCCGGCCTTCGGCGAGGTCTCGCCCTCGCGCGCGCCGGCCCGTTCGGGCAGGGCCCGCAGGCGCGGCCGCAGGTCCTGGCTTTCGACCGGGAGCTGGCGTTCCTTGCCGGCCGAGGTCACCACCATGCGGTGGCCGCGGACGACCTTGCCCAGCTCGGCGTAGGTGTAGCGGTTGCCGTAGGTGTCTTCGAGGACGACGAAGTTGCCCAGCTTCGGCGAGCTGCCCAGCTTGCGGATGACGCCGTCGTTGACCGCCACCACCGGCGCGCCCTCGCGGCTGAAGACGTTGATGCCGCGCCGCGTCGGCGAGGAGGAGATCACTTCCGCCGCGTTGCCGTAGGAGCGAGTGTCGGTGGTCGAGCTCTTCAGCGCCGCCCGGGCCGAGATGTCGTCGGCGTAGCGGGCGTCGGCGGCGATCGGGAAGTGCGCCCCCTCGGTCAGCCCGGTCAGCGAGCCGACCAGGTCGGAAGGCAGCTTGCCGTAGGCACGGGCGTAGAGGAGAACCTCCTGCGCGTACCAGTCGGCGTGGTTGTAGGCGAGGATCGCGTTGTAGAGGTCGTGGGTGCCGCCGGCGACCTTGAGGTAGTGCGCCGCGGCGCAGATCGCGTCGACCGGGTTGTAGGGGTCCTTGCGGCCGTCGCCGTTGGCGTCGAGGCCGTAGGTTGCCCAGCTCGAAGGCAGGAACTGCATCCAGCCGACCGCGCCGGCGCTGGAGACGTTGAGGTTGGTGCCGAACCCGGTCTCGATTTTGTTGATCGAGGCGAGCACCTCCCAGGGGATCCCGTATTCGGTTCCGCAGGCCTGGTAGATCGGCAGCAGGAAGGGCGGGATCTCGAACGAGTCGATGACGAAGTTCGGCACCCCGATCGGCGCCGGGCCGAACGGGGCGAAGATCGTCGTCGGGTTCGCCGTGGTGGGAGTGCCGCCGGGCGCGAATTGGGCGCCCCCGCTCGGGCCTTCGGCCAGCGGCTGGTCGCCGCCCCCGGTGGCGCTGGGGGCGCTGACCCCGCCGGCGTCGCCGTTGGCGGAGCCGAGGCTCTGGTTGTGGACGACACCGCCCGCGGCGGCGTCGCCGCCGATCGTGGCGCCGTGCTTGACGCCGCCGCTCCCGCCCCCGGCCGGCTGCGCTTCTTCGGCCGGGGCGCCGGCGGAGCCGCCGGGCGCCGGCGCCTCGCTGGTCCCGGAGGGGGAGGCGCAGCTGGGGTCGGCGCTGTCGATCAGCCCGTCGGAGTCGTCGTCGATGCCGTTGGAGCAGGCCGGCGCCTGGAGCGAGGGGACGGTCGTCGTGGTCGTCGTTCCCGGCGCGACCGGCGTCCCTTCGCCGAGGGAGTCGGCGCCGGCGATGGTGACGCCGATTGCCGACAGCGCCAGGAAGCCGGCGAGTACGACGATCAGTGCGAGCTTGGATCTCATCCCAGTGCGCCTCGGTACCCGCTCTCACGGATCGCGGAAACGGCATCCGCATCCTCCCCGCGCGACAGGCGAGCCCACGCTACCCGTTCCCCAGGGGGGGCGCAACGGCGCCGGGCGCCCCCCAACAAGGCCTTAATCAACGTTGACGTCATGCCTGCGCACGCAGCGTTTCAGGCGAGCCGGATGCGCTCGTTAAGCTGGTGTCAATGAATGGCGCGAGGTGGGCGACGTGAGCATCGAGGACGACCGCGACCGCGACGGCGTCGGCGCCGAGCACGACGGCCTGCGCGCTCGCAGCGAGCAGGCGATCGGCGAGCTGGCGCAAGCGCTGATCGACAATCCCACCCTGCACAACGCGATCTCGGCTGCCTTCGGGGCGCGGGAGAAGGCGATCGAGGCCCAGCAGGCGGCGATGAGCGCCCTCAACCTCTCCTCCGCCAGCGACGTCGAGCGGCTCGAGCGGCGCCTGCGCTCCTTTTCGCAGCGGCTGGAGGACCTCGAGGAGCAGATCGACCAGATCGGCCGCGACCTCGGCGCGATCCGTCGCGCGGCGGCGAAAACGGCGAAAGAGTAACCTTCGACCTTAGGCTGAGAGTACGGACGCGGCGGCCCTGCCGGCCCGCTTCGCCGCGTCGGCCGCGCCGTCGTCGTCGAGGCGCTCGCCGGTTGCCGTCTCGGTGACGATCAGGACCGCCGCGACGGCCACCCCCAGCGCCCGGCCCCGGGACAGGACGGCCGCGGTCTGCATGTCGGCGGCATCCCCGGCCGGCGCAGGCGCCTCCGCCGGGCCGCCACCGTGCGGGGTGTCGAGGCTGGCGATCGTCGCCGCTCGCGCCCCGTCGCCCAGCTCGCCCCGCAGCGCCGCCGCGAGCCGCGCGTCGGGATGGACCGCCTCGCCCCGCCGCTCGCCGGGCCCGCCCCAGGCGCGTGCCTCCTCGACCGCCTGTAGCTCGCCGAGCCCGAGACCCGGGTCGATCGCGGTGCAGGTGCCGACCCGCACCGCCCTGCGCACCCCCAGCTCCGCCAGGTCGGCGAGGACCAGTGCCGCGCTCGGCCCTCCCATGCCGGTCGCCTGCACGGTCAGCTCCAGCCCGTCCGCGGTGTCACCGGTGTACCCCCAGAGCCCGCGCGCGTGGTTGCACATCTTCGGCTGCTCGAGCAGCTCCTGGGCCAGCATCAGGGCGCGCCCTGGGTCGCCGACGAGAATCGCGTCGGCGGCGATCGGCGCGGTGGGGCGGAGGCGGGAGGGCATCGCCGCGCGAGCCTAGCTTCGATCGCGGGCCGACCCCGGGTGGCGCTTTGGAGTCGGCCCGCTGTTTACGACGGGGTGGCCGCCGTGGAATCAGCCTCCCTTGCCGATCGACGTCGTCGGAAATACCCGCCGGGTGTCAAGTAGCACTTTCGGTCACCTCCTTCCTTGCGTTGCCTTGCCTGCTCGGTGGACCGTACTTTGCTTAAGGAAGTTCCAGCATTAGTGAGGTGCTTGCGGAAAGGGCTTTCGGATGCTTCGCAAACTGCTCACTAACCAATTAGGATCTAGCGCTCAAGAAAGATCCAGGGAGGATTCAAATGGCTACCAAGGCACAGCGACGACAGGCGAGCGAGAACCGCCTCAAGGCGATGTCCCACCCGACTGCGGCGGGCGATTCTGTTGTTCCTGATCGAGCGTGGGGCGGCGAGCCCGATGGAAATCGCGGCGGAGCTGGGGGAGAGGGTCGCGAACGTCAGCCACCACACGAAGCGCCTGGTCGCCCTCGACTGCGCCGAGCTGGTCAAGGAAACCAAGGTCCGAGGCGCGGTCAAGCACTACTACCGGCACACCGAGCGCCACCTGGTCGACACCGAGGAGTGGGACGCGCTCGACCCGCTGCTGAGGGAGGGGCTGCTCGCGGACTTCATGCAGCCGACGGTCGACGACTTCACCGCCTCGGTGAGGGCGGGCATCCTCGGCTCCGACGAGAACTTCCACGTGACGCGGACGCCTCTGCGCGCGCTCGATCGGGAGGGGCTCCAGGAAGCGCTGGAGATCCACAAGCGCGCGTTTCTGGAGATCCTCGAGGTCGAGGTCCGCAGCGCCGAGCGGATGCGCGCGTCGGGCGAGCCCGCGGTCTCGGTCTCGTCCTCTCAGAGCTGCTTCGAGGTGCCCTTCTTCTGAGCGTTTGCCGACGATTTCTCGACGGTTAGGAAAACTTGATCAGTTGACCAGCTCGACCGTTTGACGCTTGACACCCAAATTCTCGCTCCAGCAGACTGACTGGCAATCGATTGCTTGAGTGGTCGATTGATGTTGCAGAACCCCCTGGAAGCAACGGGGCGGAACCGGCAAACCGGCCCGACGCAAGGGCTCCGACGACCCGCGACCGCCCGAGAGGCGGCTCGCGTGTCAAGACAGAAGAAGAGAAGAGACAGATCGGCGGACGGCATCAGCGGCATCGCCCGCGCCCTCAGCCATCCACTTCGGGTGCGGATCCTCGAACGGCTGGTCAGCGAAAGGGCGAGCGCCAAGTCGCTCTCCGAAGAGATGGGCGTCCCGCTCGGGAACGTCGCCTACCACCTCAGGGTGCTCTACGAGGAATGCGAGGTGACCGAACTCGTCGCCACGCGCCAGGTGCGGGGCGCGGTCGAGCGCTTCTACCGGCTGAAGCCGCGGGCCAGCTTCGACCACGTCGACTACTCCGGCGTGCCGCCCGTCCTCCTCAACGGGCTGCGCGGGTCGATGCTCCAGAGCTTCGTCGACGCCTCCGTGACCGCGCTTGGAAACGGGTCGATGGACAGCGCAGAGGACACCACCTTCACCGGCCTCGCGGTCACCGTCGACCGGCAGGGTTGGGCGGAAGTGAACGCCGCGATGAGAGAAGCGGTCGAGAAGGTCGAACGGGCCGAGATCCGCAGCCGGGGCCGGGTCGCCGACGGCGACCCGGGGCCGACCGTGAGCGCGATCGTCGGCGCCGCGGCCTTTCAGGCGGTGCGCCGGCCCGCGGTCGAGCCCGAAGCGCTTGGCTCCGGCTGAGAGGCCCGCCGCCCGCCCTCACGCGGGGCCGCGGCGCTTCCCGCCCGTCGTCCGGCTAGCCTCGCTGGCGTGGCCGACGAGCGCATATCCCTGAGCGAGGCGGCGCGCCGATCGGGGGTCCCGGCCAGCACCCTGAAACGCTGGGCGCAGGAAAAGATCGTCCCGGTCAGGCGCGGTCGCTGGACCGCGACGGCCGCCGCCCAGGCGCGGGTGGTGGCGAGGATGCGGGCGCGGGGCTACTCGCTCGAGGACCTGCGCAGCGCCGGGCGCGAGGGAAGGCTCGCCTTCGGCTTCGCCGAAGAGCTGTTCACCGAGCCCGGCGAGCAGGTCACGGTCGCCGAGGTCGCTCGGGAAACCGGCCTGGAGCCGGAGCTGGTCGAGCGCATCCTCGTCATCCTCGGCACCCCGAAGGGGCGCAGGCGCACGCTCAACCGCGACGACGCCGCCGCGATGCGCCACTGCGCCCGCGTCCTCGCAGCCGGCTTCCCGCTGGTCGCCTTCCTCCAGCTGGTCCGCGTCTACGTGCAGTCGATGCGGCGGATCGCTGACGCCGAGGTCCGCCTCTTCCACCTCTACGTCCACGAACCGATGATCCGCGACGCGGTACCGGAGCTGGAGATGGCCGAGGAGATGGGGGAGCTCGCGGCCGACATCCTGCCGCTGGCGGCGCCGCTGACCGAATACCTGCACACGCGCTACCTGCGCTTCTTCGTCGAGCAGGACGTGGTCGGCCACATGGAGAGCGACCTCGGTGCCGTCGCGGCCGACCTCGGCCGGGTGACGCTGGCGCTCTGCTTCATCGACCTCACCGGCTTCACCCGCTACACCGAGGAGGAGGGCGACCTGGAGGCGCTCGACGTGGTCGAGAACTTCGTCGTCACGGTCGAGATGACCCTGCCGCCGGAGGCGACGATCGTGAAGACGATCGGCGACGAGGTGATGGTCGTCTCCCCCGACGCCGCCTCGCTGACCGAGTGGGCGGTCGGGCTGCTCGCCCGCTTCCCCCAGCGCCCCCAGCCCCGGGTCGGCATCCATTGCGGCGAGGTGGTCTATCGCGACGGCGACTATTTCGGCAGCCAGGTCAACCTGGCCCACCGCGTGGTCAGCCGCGCCCTCGCCGGCGAGTTGCTGGTGACCGACCGGGTGGCGGAGGCGATCGACGGCAAGCAGGGGCTGAGCCGGGAACCGATCGGCCACGTCAGCCTCAAGGGCTTCCCGGTGCCGACCGAGCTGTTCATCGTGCGCGCGGCCGGCTGAGCGGCGGCTCCTACACTCAGGGCGTGGACGCCGACGCGATGCTCGAGCGAGTGCTCGCCGAGGGCCTGATCGAGCCCGGGGCGCCGGTCGTGGCGATGGTCTCCGGCGGCCGGGACTCGGTCTGCCTGCTCGACCTCGCCGTCCGCGCCGCCGGCACCGGGGCGGTCACCGCCCTGCACGTCAACTACGGGCTGCGGGAGGAGGCAGGCGAGGACGAGCGCCACTGCGCCTCGCTGAGCGAGTCGCTCGGCGCCGAGCTGGTGGTGGAGCGCCCGGTGCGCCCCGAGGGCCCCGGCAACCTCCAGTCCTGGGCGCGCGACGCGCGCTACTCCGCCGCCGCCCGCCTGGCCCTGCCCTCCGCGGCGACGATCCTCACCGGCCACACCGCCGACGACCAGGTCGAGACCATCCTCTACCGCCTCGCCTCCTCGCCCAGCCGCCGCGCCCTGCTGGGGATGCGCCGGCGCGACGGCAGCCTGGCCCGGCCGCTGCTCGGGTTCACCCGCGCCGAGACCACCTCCTACTGCGAGCGGCGCGGCCTCGCCTGGCGCGAGGACCGCACCAACGCCGAGCCGACCTACGCCCGCAACCGCGTCCGCCACGGCCTCCTGCCGGAGCTGGGGGCGATCCATCCCGCCGCCGCCCAGAACGTACTGCGCACGGCGGAGCTGCTGCGCGACGAGGCCGAGGTGCTCGACGCCCTGGTCGACGCCGAGGTCGACGGCTCGGCCGGCACGCCCCGCGGCACGGTGGCGATCGAGCGGCTGGAGGAGCTGCCCCCGGCGCTGCGCAGGCTGGTCCTCCAGCGCCTCGCCGACGGCGCCGCCGGCCGTCCCGTCCCCGGCGCCGCCCGCTACGCCGAGCAGGTCGTCGGCCTGCGGCGCACCGGCACCGCGATGCTCGACCTCGGCGGCGGCGTCCGCGCGGTGCTGGAGCGCGGCCTGCTGCGGGCCGAGCTCGGCTAGCGCTCCGCCGCCTCCCTATATCTAGACTGCGGCGGGTGAGCGACCCTTCGATCGGCGAGATTCTCGTCGCCAAAGAGGACCTGCGGCGCCGGGTCGCCGAGCTGGGAGCGGAGGTCAGCCGCGACTACGAGGGCCGCGAGCTGGTGATGGTCGGGGTGCTGAAGGGCGCGGTGCTGTTCCTCGCCGACCTGATGCGCAGCATCGACGTCCCCTGCGAGATCGACTTCATGGCGGTCTCCAGCTACGGATCGCAGACCGATTCCTCGGGCGTCGTCCGCATCCTCAAGGACCTCGACGCCTCGATCGAGGGCCGCCACGTGCTGCTGGTCGAGGACATCATCGACTCCGGCCTCACCCTCCACTACCTGATGCGGAACCTGAAGGCCCGCAACCCCGCCTCGCTGGAGGTCTGCGCGCTGCTGACCAAGCCCGAGCGGCTGCGGGTCGACCTCTCGCCGCGCTACGTGGGCTTCGAGATCCCGAACCGGTTCGCGATCGGCTACGGCCTCGACCACGGCCAGCGCTACCGCAACCTGGATTACGTCGCCGCGTTAGCGGAGTAGAGCGAAAAACCCCCCTGGTACGCTGATTTCACCCTTGAGGCGTTTTTTCAAAAGCGCGGCATTTCCGATCCTGCTCGTCGTGATCCTGGCCTTCGTCGCCCAGAAGGCCTTCATCGGCGGCGACAACGGCAAGGAAGCGCCCTCCTACAACGAGCTGACGCAGCCCAAGACGGGGCTGATAGCCAAAGGCGCGATCGAAGAAGTCTCGATCAACGTCAAGGACAGCACCCTCGACGTCAAGAAGAACAACGGCGAAACCTTCTCCACCGGCTACCCGCCGAACACCGAGCAGAGCCTGATCGACCTGCTCAACCAAAGCGAAACGACGAAGACGGTCGTGCACGGCACGGGCGGCTCCAGCATCCTCTCGCTGCTCACCTACATCCTGCCCTTCGTCCTCTTCTTCGGCTTCTGGATCTTCCTGATGAACCAAATGCAGGGCGGCGGTTCGCGGGTGATGAACTTCGGCAAATCGAAAGCCAAGCGGATGTCCGTGGACGCGCCGAAAATCACCTTCCGCGACGTCGCCGGGGTCGACGAGGCCGTCCAGGAGCTGGAGGAGATCAAGGAATTCCTCGAGAACCCGAAGAAGTTCCAGGCGCTCGGAGCGCGGATCCCCAAGGGTGTCCTGCTCTACGGCCCGCCCGGCACCGGCAAGACCCTGCTCGCGCGCGCCGTCGCCGGCGAGGCGGGCGTCCCCTTCTTCTCGATCTCCGGCTCTGACTTCGTCGAGATGTTCGTCGGCGTCGGCGCCAGCCGCGTCCGCGACCTCTTCGAGCAGGCCAAGCAGAACTCCCCCTGCATCATCTTCATGGACGAGATCGACGCCGTCGGCCGCCACCGCGGCGCCGGCATGGGCGGCGGCCACGACGAGCGCGAGCAGACGCTGAACCAGCTGCTGGTCGAGATGGACGGCTTCGAGATGAAGGACAACATCATCCTCATCGCCGCCACCAACCGGCCCGACATCCTCGACCCGGCGCTGCTGCGGCCGGGCCGCTTCGACCGCCAGGTCGTCGTCGACCGCCCCGACCGCAAGGGCCGCAAGCACATCCTCGAGGTCCATACCCGCGGCAAGCCGCTGGCCCGCGAAATCGACCTCGACACCCTGGCCGGACAGACGCCCGGCTTCACCGGCGCCGACCTCGCCAACCTGATCAACGAGGCGGCGCTCTTGACCGCGCGCACGGGCAACCGCGAGATCAGCATGAAGGAGCTGGAGGAGGGGATCATGCGGGTGATCGCCGGCCCCGAGAAGAAGACCCGGGTGATGAGCGAGAAGGAGCGCCTGATCACCGCCTACCACGAGCTCGGCCACGCGATCGTCGGCCAGCTGCTGCCCAACTGCGACCCGGTCCACAAGATCTCGATCATCAGCCGCGGCCAGGCGCTCGGCTACACGATCAGCCTGCCGACCGAGGACAAGTTCCTCACCACCCGCGCCGAGCTGACCGACACGATGGCGATGACCCTGGGCGGCCGCGCGGCCGAGGAGATCGTCTTCGGCGAGATCACCACCGGCGCCTCCAACGACCTCGAAAAGGTGACCGAGACGGCGAAGCAGATGGTGATGCGCTTCGGCATGTCCGAGCGGCTCGGCCCGCGCGTCTTCGGCCACGATCGCGGCCAGCCGTTCCTCGGCCGCGAGTTCTCCGCCGAGCCCGACTACTCCGACGAGATCGCCCGCGAGATCGACGACGAGATCCGCCGCATCGTCGAGAGCGCCCACCAGACCGCGAAGAGCCTGCTCGGCGACCGGCGCGAGGAGCTGGACCGGATCTCCAAGCTGCTGCTGGAGCGCGAGACGATCGACGCCGAACAGTTCGCGGCGCTGCTCGAGGGCAAGCCGGCGGAGGAGGTCTTCGCCGACGAGGAGGAGGAGGCCGAGCCGGCCGAGCCCACCCCCGAGCCCGAGCGCCCGCAGCGCGAGGGGGCACGCCAGCCCTCTCCCCGTCCACGCCCCGGCTTCGCCGGCGGCGACGCAAGCTGAAGCCCTCCGTGAAGCTGATGGGGGTGGTCAACGTGACCCCCGACTCGTTCTCGGACGGGGGGCTGTACCTGGACCGCGACGCGGCGATCGCCCATGGGAAGGAGCTGGTCGGGCAGGGGGCGGCGATCCTCGATGTCGGCGGCGAATCGACCCGGCCGGGGGCCGAGGAGGTCGCGGTGGAGGAGGAGCTGCGCCGGGTCGGGCCGGTGGTCGAGGGGCTGGCCGGGTGCGGCGCGACGCTCTCGATCGACACCTCCAAGGCGGCGGTCGCCGCGGCCGCGCTCGACGCGGGCGCGGAGATCGTCAACGACGTCACCGCGATGCGCGGCGATCCCGAGATGGCCCCGCTCTGCGCCGAGCGCGGGGCGACGGTGGTCCTCATGCACATGGCCGGCAGCCCGCGGACGATGCAGGAGAGCCCCACCTACGACGACGTCGTCGCCGAGGTCAGGGCCTTCCTCGCCAAGCGGCTGGAGGCGGCGGTCGCCGCCGGAATGGCCGAGGAGCGGGTCTGGCTGGACCCCGGGATCGGCTTCGGCAAGACCGTCGAGCACAACATCGAGCTGCTGCGGCGCCTGCCGGAGCTGGTCGAGCTCGGCCGGCCGCTGGTCGTCGGCACCTCGCGCAAGAGCTTCATCGGCACGATCGACGGCTCCGGGCCCGGCGAGCGCCTCGGAGGCACGATCGCCTCCTCGGTCCTGGCCGCCGCCAGGGGAGCCGAGGTGCTGCGCGTCCACGACGTCGCCGCGGTCGCCCAGGCGCTCGCCGTCGCCACGGCGATACTTGAGTAGGTTGCCGGGATGGAGGCCCACGGCAACGGAATCGAGGCGAGCGCCGAAGTCGAGCTGCGCGGCCTCTCCATCTACACCCACCATGGCGTCACCGAAGCCGAGCAGGAGGTCGGGCAACGGCTCGAGTTCGACGTCTCCTTCGACGTGCCCGACTGCGACGCCGTCCTCACCGACCGCCTCGAGGACACGGTCGACTACGCCCAGGTCTGCGACATCGTCGCCCTCGCCGCGACCGAGCGCAGCTACCGCACCCTGGAGCGCCTCGCCCAGGTGATCGGCGAGCGTCTGATGGAGCGCTACGGATGCGAATCTGTGCGGGTGCGGGCATGCAAGCCCGAGCCGCCGCTGCCGCTGGCGATTCAGGAGGTCGCGGTCGAGGTCACCCAGGAGCGCGCGGTCGACGGGGACGAGGCCGAATCCTCGGAGGCCTGAGCGGGCCGATGCGCACCGGCTACCTCGGCCTCGGCTCCAACGTCGGCGACGCCGTCGGCCACCTGCGGGCGGCGATCGAGCTGCTGGCGCAGCGCGGGATCGAGGTCGAGGCCGTCTCCTCCGCCTACCTGACCGAGCCGGTCGGCGAGATCCTCGACCAGCCCGACTTCCTCAACGCCGCGATCCGGATCCGGACCGAGCTGGAGCCCGAGGCCCTGCTCGACGCCTGCAAGGCGGTCGAGGCGGAGCGCGGTCGCGCCCTCGACGCACCCCGCCACAGCCCGCGCCCGCTCGACGTCGACCTTCTCCTCCTCGGCGACCTGGAGCTGAGCGGCGAGCGCCTGACCCTGCCCCACCCGCAGGTGCGCAGCCGCCGCTTCGTCCTCGTCCCCCTGCTGGAGCTCGACCCCGAGCTGACCCTGCCCGACGGAACCCGCCTCGCCGAAGCCCTCGCCGCGCTCCCGGCGGGCCAGCGCGTGAACCTCATCCCCGACTTCTGATCGATTGATGACTCTATGGGGTCATAAAGGCATCAGAAGCGGCGACTAGGCCGCTGCCGGCTCGCCGCGCAGCGGCTCCAGCCAGGCGGCTGGGAGGGTCGGTGGGGTGTGTCCCGGGTAGTCGGGGATCACGCGCATCGCCAGCTTGCCGGCGGGGCGGTCCTCGATCGCTGGCCGCAGGTCGGCGAGGGTCATCGCCAGGCGCAGGGTGGTGGCGATCTGGAAGTCGGCGGCGTTCAGCCGATCGCCGCCGAGGATGCCGGCGGCGATCCACTCGTCGACCTTCGCCAGCATCGCCGGAAACTCGGCCAGGCCGCGGCGGACGTGGTCGTCGTCGGCCTCGTTGAAGCGGGCCGAGAGGGCGACGATCGGCGCCGCGGTCGCCATCGCCAGCGATATCGGCACGCCCAGCTTGGCTCCTTCGGCGTAGCTTCGCAGCGGCTCCTTGTCCTGCTTGATCGCCCACCAGAGGATCTGGCGCAGCGGCGGCTGGAGCACGTCGTTGCCCCAGCGCTCGGCCTCCTCGACCGCGGCCCGCTGCTGCGGGTCGGCGGGGAACAGGGGCGGCTCGGGCTGAAGCCGGTCCAGCTCGCGCGAGATCTCGGTCGAGCCCTGGACCTTGTGCCCGTCGACCTTCAGCGCCGGCACGGTCACGCCGGGGAAGCCGACCGCGCGCAGGACCCCCTTGGAGACGACCGGCATCAGGTCGGTCCGCTTGTAGGCGATGCCCTTGTGCTCCAGCATCAGCCTGGCGGTGAACGCCGGGTGCGAGGCGGGCAGGACATAGAGGTGCGCTTTCACGGGAACGATCCTATGCGCAAACTCTTCCAAGCGCTATCGGGCCGCCGATCCCGCGATAATCGCGCCGTGCTTCTCGCCGTCGACGTCGGCAACACCCAGACCCATCTCGGCGCCTTCGAGGGCGAGCGCCTGGTCGAGCACTGGCGCTTTCAGACCCGGGCGGGGGCCACCGGCGACGAGCTGGCGGAGCGCATCGGCGGCCTGATGGCGCTGCGACGGATGGGGCTCGACGAAGTCGACGCGGTCTGCGTCTCCTCGGTGGTGCCGCCGCTGGGCACCCAGTACGAGCAGCTGACCGAGCGCTACCTCGAGGCCGACTGCCTGCTGGTCGGGCCCGGGATCAAGACCGGGATGGCGATCCGCATCGACAACCCGCTGGAGGTCGGCGCCGACCGCCTCGTCAACGCCGTCGCCGCCTACGAGCGGGTCGGCGGCGCCTGCGTCGTCGTCGACTTCGGCACCGGGATCAACTTCGACGCCGTCTCCGCCGCCGGCGAGTACCTCGGCGGCGCGATCGCGCCGGGCCTGGAGATCTCGCTCACCGCGCTGGTCGAACGGGCGGCGCGGATCCCCCGCATCGACCTGGCCGAGCCCGAGGCGGCGATCGGCCGCTCCAGCCGCGCCGCGATCCAGTCCGGGGTCGTGTTCGGCTTCGCCGGGCTGATCGACGGGGTCGCGCGGCGGATCGAGGAGGAGCTGGGCGAGGCGCGCTTCCTCGCCACCGGAGGGCTGGCCGCGGCGATCGTCCCCTTCACCGAGACGATCGAGGAGGTCGACGACCTGCTTACCCTGAAGGGGCTGCGCATCATCTATGACCGCAATCAGGCATGAGCTGACGGATCCGTTCGAGATCGGCGGGGTGCCGATCTCCAACCGGGTCCTGCTCGCGCCCCTGGCCGGGATCGGCAACTGGTTCGTGCGCCTCCAGGCCAAGCGGCACGGCGCCGGGCTCGCGGTCTCGGAGATGGTCTCCAGCTTCGGCCTGCACTACCGCAACGAGCGCACCCTGCGCGAGCTGCTCCGCATCCACCCCGACGAGCACCCGGTCTCGGTGCAGCTGTTCGGCCACGACGCCGAGGTGATGCGCTCCGGGGCGGAGATCGCCGCCGAGGCCGGCGCCGACCTGATCGACATCAACATGGGCTGCCCGGTGCCGAAGGTGCGGCGGACCGGCGCCGGCGCCCAGCTCCTGCGCGACCCCGACCTGGCGCTGGCGCTCGCCCGCGGCGCCGCCGAGGGCAGCGGCCTGCCGGTGACGGTGAAGCTGCGCTCGGGCATCGAGGCCGGGGACCGCTCCGGTTTCGAGTTGGCGATCCGCCTCGTCGAGGAGGCGGGGGTGGCGGCGATCGCCTTCCATCCCCGGGCGGCGACCAAGGGCCACAAGGGCGCGCCCGACTACGAGCTGACGGCGGAGCTGGTGGAGCGGGTCGACGCCCCGGTGATCGTCTCCGGCGGGCTCGACACCGCCGAGGCGGCCCGCCGTGCCTTTGGCGCCTCCGGCGCCGACGCGGTGATGATCGCCCGCGGCTCGCTCGGCAATCCCTGGGTCTTCGAGGAACTGACCGGCGCCCGCGCCGAGCCCCCCGCCCGCGAGGAGGTCGCGGCCGAGCTGCTCTGGGTCCTCGACCGGGCCGAGGAGCACCTCGGCGCCCAACGCGCCGAGCGCTACCTGCGCAAGTTCTATCCCTGGTACATGGAGCGACTCCAGGCGCCGGCCGAGGTCGCCGAGGAGCTCCAGCGCAGCGCCGGGCTGTCGCGCGCGAGGGTGCTGATCGAGGGCCTGGCGAGCCCGGCCGGCGTTGGTGGAGCGGCCTTGAATGCCGCCACCGCGCCCCCGCTATAATCCCGCGACTCTGTGCCCAGGTGTGGCGAGGCAGTCCGCCCACCGGGGCGTTTTTTTCGCTCTGGGAGTCTCTCCAGGGCTTCTTCCACAGCAAAAAGCGAGGTTGTGCAAGTGAGTCGTCAGGCCGTCATCACCCCCGAGGGTCTCGAGAAGCTGAAAGAGGAAATCGAGTACCTCTCGACCGAGAAGCGCCGCGAGGTCGCCGCGCGGATCAAAGAGGCACGCGAATTCGGCGACATCTCCGAGAACGCCGAATACGACGACGCCAAGAACGAACAGGCGCTGCTCGAGGGGCGGATCGCCCAGCTCGAGGAGCGGCTGCGCCGCGCCACCGTGATCGACGAGAAGGCGCTCGGCACCGACGAGGTCGGTTTCGGCTCGGTCGTCCACGTCAAGGACCAGAAGACCGGCGACTCGCAGAAATTCCAGATCGTCGGCTCGACCGAGGCCAACCCGGCCGAGCACAAGCTCTCCAACGAGTCGCCGATCGGCAAAGCCCTGGTCGGCCGCAAGCGCAACGACGTCGTCACCGTCGAGGTGCCTCGCGGGCCGAAGAAGAAACTCAAAATCACCAAAATCGAGAAAGCCTGACGGTCGGTAGGCTCGCGCCGCATGAGTGACCGCGAGCCCGCCGAGCCCAAGCTCTCCGACGTGCTCCGCGACCGGCGGGAGAAGCTGGAGCGGATTCGCGAGGCCGGGGTCGAGCCGTTCCCGCACGAGTTCTCCCAGCGCGAGGACATCGCCGAGGTCCGCGCCGCCCACGAGGGGCTGGCGGAAGGGATGGAGACCGACTCCCGCCACCGGGTCGCGGGCCGGATCGTCGCCCGCCGCGGCCACGGCAAGGCCTGCTTCCTCGACCTCCGCGACGGCAGCGGCCAGATCCAGCTGCACGCCCGCGAGGACCTGCTCGGCGCGGAGGCCTTCGCGCTCCTGGTCGACCTCGACCTCGGCGACATCGTCGGCGCCGAGGGGGTGGCGATCTCGACCCGGCGCGGCGGCGAGCTCTCGCTCGCGATCGACCACTGGCGCCTGCTCGCCAAGAGCCTGCGCCCGCCCCCCGACAAGTTCCACGGCCTCGAGGACACCGAGACGCGGTTCCGCCGCCGCGAGCTCGACCTGATCGCCAACGAGGAGAGCCGCCGGATCTTCGAGGTGCGCGCGCGCACGGTCGGCGAGCTGCGGCGCTGGCTCGACGAACACGGCTACGCCGAGGCCGAGACGCCGGTGCTCCAGCCGCTCTACGGCGGCGCCCTGGCGCGCCCCTTCGTCACCCACCACAACGCCCTCGACCGCGATTTCTACCTGCGGATCGCGACCGAGCTGTACCTGAAGCGGCTGATCGTCGGCGGCATGGACCGGGTCTACGAGCTCGGCAAGGACTTCCGCAACGAGGGCGTCTCCCACAAGCACAACCCCGAGTTCACGATGCTCGAGTGGTACGAGGCATACGCCGACTACGAGAAGACCGCGCACGACCTCGAGCTGCTCCTCGCCGAGGTCGCCGAGCGGGTTCTGGGGACCACCCGGGTCAGGCGCGGCGAGGTCGAGATCGATTTCGCGCCGCCCTGGCGCCGCGTCACCCTGCGCGAGGCGATCCTCGAGCGCGGCGGCCTCGACATCGCCGAGCACCCGACCCGCGAGGCGTTGGCGGCGGCGATGGGCGGCGAGCCCGACCCGGCCGAGGGCTGGGGCAAGCTGGTCGACGGCCTGCTCTCCAGGGAGGTCGAGCCGCACCTGATCCAGCCCACCTTCGTCCTCGACTACCCGGTCGAGCTGTCGCCGTTCGCCAAGGCCCACCGCTCCCAGGAGGGCATGGTCGAGCGTTGGGAGGCCTTCGCCGGCGGGGTGGAGATCGCCAACTCCTTCAGCGAGCTGAACGACCCCGACGAGCAGCGCCGCCGCTTCGAGCAGCAGGCCGCCGAGGGGGAGCGCGGCGACGAGGAGACCCAGCCCTACGACGAGGCCTTCGTCGAGGCGCTCGAACAGGGGATGCCGCCGACCGGCGGCGTCGGGCTCGGCGTCGACCGCCTGGTGATGCTCTTCACCGGCGCCGCGTCGCTGCGCGAGGTGCTGCTCTTCCCGGCGATGCGGGGCTGAGCGGCGGTTCCGTGCCCGGATCGGCCCGTTCGTCCCGTGGAAGCCCGCAGTTAGCGCATACTCGGGGCCGTGGGCCGGGGGAGCGGTCCCGGTATCGTTAAGGCACACATGGACGCCTTCCGATATCGATCGGGCGTCTACCGGTACTAACCTGGTTCAACCGGGTTCGACCAAGAAGAGGATTCTTTTGTTCGAGCGATTCACTGAGCGAGCTCGTCAGGTCGTCGTCCTAGCGCAGGAGGAGGCCCGCACGCTCAAGCACAATTACATCGGCACCGAGCACATCCTGCTCGGCCTCCTTCGCGAGGAGGAGGGGCTGGCGGCGCGGGTGCTGGAGTCCCTCGACATCACCGTCGAACGCGTCCGCTCGCAGGTCGTGCGGATCGTCGGTTCCGGCGAGGAGGTCACCTCCGGCCAGATCCCGTTCACGCCGCGGGCCAAGAAGGTGCTCGAGCTGGCCCTGCGCGAGGCGCTCTCGCTCGGCCACAACTACATCGGCACCGAGCACATCCTGCTCGGCCTGGTGCGCGAGAACGAGGGCGTCGCCGCCCGCATCCTGCTCGACTTCGACGCCGACTCCGACAAGATCCGCAACGAGGTGATCCGGATGCTGTCCGGCCCCGGCGGACGTCGCCAGGGCGGCGGGGGCGGCGGCCAGGGCGAGGGCAAGAAGTCCTCCAAACTGCTCGATCAGTTCGGCCGCAACCTGACCCGCCTCGCCGAGGAGGGCAAGCTCGACCCGGTGATCGGCCGCGAGACCGAGATCGAGCGGATCATGCAGATCCTCTCCCGCCGCACCAAGAACAACCCGGTGCTGCTGGGCGAGCCCGGCGTCGGCAAGACCGCCGTGGTCGAGGGCCTGGCAGCCCGGATCAACAAAGGCGAGGTCCCCGAGCTGCTGAAGAACAAGCAGATCTACACGCTCGACCTGGCGGCGCTGGTCGCCGGATCGAAGTACCGCGGCGAGTTCGAGGAGCGCTTGAAGAAGGTGATGAAGGAGATCACCCAGCGCGGCGACATCATCCTCTTCATCGACGAGCTCCACAACCTGGTCGGCGCCGGCGCGGCCGAGGGCGCGATCGACGCGGCCTCGATCCTGAAGCCCGCCCTGGCCCGCGGCGAGCTCCAGACGATCGGCGCGACCACGCTCGACGAGTACCGCAAGTACCTCGAGCGCGACTCCGCCCTGGAGCGCCGCTTCGCCCAGATCCGCGTCGACCAACCCTCCCCCGAGGACACCGTGAAGATCCTCGAGGGGCTGCGCGAGCGCTACGAACAGCACCACCGGGTGACGATCGACGACAGCGCCCTCGCCGCCGCCGCCGAGCTGGCCGACCGCTACATCTCCGACCGCTTCCTGCCCGACAAGGCGATCGACCTGATCGACGAGGCCGGCTCGCGGATGCGGATCAAGTCGATGAGCGCGCCGCCGGTCTACCGCGACCTCGAGGAGGAAATCGAGACCACCCGGCGCGAGAAGGAGTCCGCGATCGAGGCCCAGGAGTTCGAAAAGGCCGCCAACCTGCGCGACACCGAGCGCCAGCTCACCACCCGCAAGCGCCAGCTCGAAGACGAGTGGGCCGAGGGCGAGAACGGCGAGCGGCCGGTGGTCGGCGAAGAGGAGATCGCCGACATCGTCTCGATGTGGACCGGGATCCCGGTCTTCAAGCTGACCGAGGCCGAGACCAAAAAACTGATCCGGATGGAGGAGGAACTGCACAAGCGGGTGATCGGCCAGGAGGTCGCGATCACCGCCGTCTCCAAGGCGATCCGCCGCTCGCGGGCCGGGATCAAGGACCCCAAGCGCCCGGCCGGCTCATTCATCTTCCTCGGCCCCTCCGGGGTCGGCAAGACCGAGCTCGCCCGCACCCTGGCCGAGTTCCTCTTCGGCGACGAGGAGGCGATGGTCCGGATCGACATGTCCGAGTACATGGAGAAGCACGCGGTCAGCCGCCTGGTCGGCTCGCCGCCGGGCTACATCGGCTACGACGAGGGCGGCCAGCTGACCGAGGCCGTGCGGCGCAAGCCCTACTCGGTGCTGCTGCTCGACGAGATCGAGAAGGCCCACCCCGACGTCTTCAACATCCTGCTCCAGATCCTCGAGGACGGGCGTCTCACCGACGCCCAGGGGCGCACGGTCGACTTCCGCAACGCGATCGTGATCATGACCTCCAACATCGGCGCCTCGGAGATCTCGAAGAACACCTCGATCGGGTTCACCGTCTCCGACGAGACCGGCATGTCCTACGACGACATGAAGAACCGGATCATGAGCGACCTGAAAAAAGTCTTCCGGCCCGAGTTCCTCAACCGGATCGACGAGGTGATCGTCTTCCACAAGCTGGCCAAGGAAGAGGTCAAGGAGATCATCGACCTGATGATCAACCGCGTCCGCGTCCAGGTCGCCGAGCACGAACTTCAGCTGGAGCTGACCGACGAGGCCAAGGACCTCCTGGTCGAGAAGGGCTGGGACCCCTCGATGGGCGCCCGCCCGCTGCGCCGCGCGATCCAGCGCTACATCGAGGATCCGCTCGCCGACGAAGTCCTGCGCCGAGGCCAGATGACGCCGGGCTCGACCGTGATGGTCGCCCGCGACGCTGCCGGCGACGAGGAGGACCGTCCACTCAGCCTGACGATCATCGCCCCGAAGAAGCCGGCGCCGCGCCCGCCGCAGCCGCCCGAGCCGGAGAAGGTCGGGGTCGGCGCCAAGAAGGGCGAGGACGGCGAGCACGGATCGGACGGGGACGCCGGCCTGGCGCCGTCCGACGACGCCGAGTCCTGAGCGGCGCTCGGTGCGCGAGCCCGGCCGCAGCGCGATCGGCACCTGGAGCGGAGGCCGCTTCCTGCGCTTCGGCGAGGCGATCGCCGAGGATCGCCTGGCCGCGCTGCTGCGCCCCGGCGGCGGAATCGACACCCTGCTCAGCGCCGACGCCTACGGCCAGGGCGAGGCCGACCGCGTGTTGGGCCGGGCCCTGGAGGGGGTGCCGCGGGAGAGCTTCAGCCTGATCGGCGCCGTCGGCCACGACTTCTACGAGGGCGAGCGCGACGGCCCCAGGGGCTTCCCTCGCTTCACCGACCCGCGCCTGCGCGGCCCCGACGCCTACGCCGGCTACCTGCGGATGGCGACCGAGGCGAGCCTGGAGCGGATCGGCGCCTCCTCCTTCGACCTGCTGCTGCTCCACAACCCCGACCGCACGGGGTACTCCAGCGAGGTCGTCTGGGACGGGATGGCGGCGCTGCGCGAGGCCGGCCTGACGGCGCGGATCGGCGTCGCCCCGGGCCCCGCCAACGGCTTCACCCTGGACCTGATCTCCTGCCTCGAGCGCTTCGGGGACCGGATCGACTGGGCGATGATCATCCTCAACCCGCTGGAGCCCTGGCCGGGGGAGCTGTGCCTGGACGCCGCCGCCCGGCACGAGGTCAGCGTCCTCACCCGCGTCGTCGACTACGGCGGCCTCTTCTGGGGCGACCTGCGCCCTGGGATGGAGCTGGCCGCGGGCGACCACCGCGCCTTCCGTCCCGCCGGCTGGATCGAGGCCGGTCTGGAGAAGCTGGAGCGGCTCCGCCCCCACGCCGAGCGAGCCGGGCTGACCCCGCTCCAGCTCGCCTGCCAGTGGAACCTCGACCACCCGGCGGTGCGGAGCGTCGCCCCGACCCTGATCCAGGAGCTCGGCGCCGGGGCGCGCCCGATCGAGGACAAGCGGGCCGAGCTGGCGGCGCTGCCGGCCGAGCCGCGGCTCGGCGAGGCCGAGCTGGAGGAGATCCGGGCGATCGGCGACAACACCGGCTGCATGGCGCTGAAGGGCGCCAGCCCCGCCCACGAGGGCGCCGAGCGGGCCGACGCGTGGCCGCTCAGCGAGGAGCTGGCGGCGGTCGGCGGGCGCTGGGGAATCGACCCAAAGCGCGACCTCGTCGCGGCCGGATGACCGATGCCGGCTTGACAAAAAGTATCCCGAGCTGTCCACTCGGATATCGGCGGACCGCATTCCAGAGCGCTTTTTGCCATCCTAGAGAGGATGCCTTCTTTGTCCGGGGATGAGCTCCATGAGCTGTCTGAACGTCAGGATCCTCGGCTATTGAGGGCACTTGACGTGGTTGCCCCGGGCGGCGCGCTGCGCGAGGGAATCGACAACATCGTCCACTCCCGCACCGGCGGCCTGATCGTCGTCGGCGACCTCGACGACATCTCCCACCTGCTCTCGGGCGGGATCAAGCTCGACGTCGACTACACCCCGGCGATGCTCTACCAGGTGGCGAAGATGGACGGGGCGATCGTGCTCAACCCCGAGGCGACGACGATCGCCTGGGCCAACGTCCAGCTGATGCCGGACCCGACGATCCTCTCCTCGGAGACCGGCACCCGCCACCGCACCGCCGAGCGCGTCTCCAAACAGACCGACGCCCTGGTGATCGCGATATCCCAACGCCGCGACGTCGTCTCGCTCTACGTCGAGGGGACCAAGTACATCCTCCAGGACATCCCGGCGGTGCTGGCCAAGGCCAACCAGGGCCTGGCGACGCTGGAGAAGTACCGCGAGCGGCTGGACCAGGTCTCGGCCCGCCTCACGGTGATGGAGTTCGAGGGCGGCGGCGTCCTGCACGACGCCCTCGCCGCGCTCCAGCGGGCCGAGCTGGTGACGCGGATGGCGGTCGAGGTGGAGCGCTACATCGTCGAGCTCGGCACCGAGGGCCGCCTGATCGAGATGCAGCTGGAGGAGACGATGGTCGGCGTCGCCGCCGACAAGACGGCGCTGATCCGCGACTACAGCATGGAAGACACCGAGCAGGGACTGGCCGGTGTCCTGCAGGCGCTGAGCCGGATGCCGCACCAGGACGTGCTCGACTTCGGCCGCCTGGCCGAGCTGCTGGGCTACGACCGCAAGCTCAACACGCTCGACTTCCCAGTCGCCCCGCGCGGCTACCGGGTGCTGGGCCGGGTGCCCCGCATCCCCAAGCTTGTCGTCCAGAAGATCGTCCACGAGCTGGGCGGGTTGGAGGAGGTCCTGGCGGCCTCCGACGCCGACCTCGCCGCCGTCGACGGAGTCGGGCCCACCCGGGCCAAGGACATCCGCGAGGGCCTGCGCCGGCTTCAGGAGGTCGATCTGGTCGACCGGTACTTACAGAGCTGACGGCATCCCGCCGTCATGGAAAGAAAGGAGCCACCGATTTCCGAGCTAGACGAGGCAATGGAATCAGTCTTCGAGGAGGACGCGGAATACGTCTGCGACTTCGAGGAGGGCGACAAGGTCGTCTACCCCCACCACGGGGCTGGCCTGGTGCTGACGAAAGAGACCCGCGAGCTGATGGGGAGCGAGCGTGAATACCTCACGATCAAAATCCTCCACAACGAGCTCACGGTGATGGTCCCCTGCGAAAACGCGGGCAAGGCCGGTCTGCGACGGGTCATCGACGAGGAAGAAATCAAGAAGGTCACAGCTGTCCTCACCGACGACGTGTCCGAGATGCCGAAGAACTGGAACCGGCGCTTCAAGTACAACCGCGAGAAGATCAAGACGGGCGATGTCTTCGAGCTCGCCGAGGTGGTTCGCAACCTGGCGATCCGCGAGATGGAGAAGGGACTCTCCACCGGCGAGAAGCAGATGTACACGCGGGCGAAGAAGATCCTCGCCTCGGAGTTCATGTACGCGCTCGACAAGGACGAGGACGGCGCGGAGGAGTACCTCGACGGCCTGCTGGAGGAGCGCTTCGCCGCCACGGCGACCGCCTAGAGCGCCAGCGGCAACCGCGGTCATCGCGGCCGCCGGCTCCGGAGATCGCCTCGGAGCCGGCGGCCCGAAGGCCTTCGTGCCGCTGGCGGGGAGGCCGATGGTCGAGTGGTCGATCGACGCCTTCCGGGCGTGCGAGGCCGTGCGCTCGATCGTCGTCGCCGCCCCGCCCGGGCACGTCCACGACCTCGGCGGCCACGACCTCGGCGTCGTCCCCGGCGGCGCCACCCGCGCCCAGTCGGTGGCGAACGCGCTGGCCGCGGTGGGCACCGGCCTGGTCGCCATCCACGACGCCGCCCGGCCGTTGCTGACCCCCGACCTGGTCGAGGCGCTCGTCGCCGAACTCGACGCCAACCCCGAGGCCGCCGGCGCGATCGCCGCGGTGCCGGTGACCGACACGATCAAGCGGGTCGCTGGCGCGAGCGGGACCGCCGGCGCGACGAGGACTGCGACCACCGTAGAGGTGTCGAATGCAGTCCTCGTCGTCGAGGAGACGTTGGATCGGGGACGGCTCTGGGCGGCGCAGACGCCTCAGGTGTTCCGGACCGAGGCGCTGCGGGAGGCGCTGGCGGAGGCGGCGAATCCCGAGGAGGCGACCGACGAGGCGATGCTGGTCGAGGCGGCCGGCGGCACGGTCCTGATCCACCCGGTGCGGGGGGAGAACCTCAAGGTGACCACGCCGCTGGACCTGCGCGTGGCCGAGCTGCTGCTGGCCGAGCGCGGCTGATCCTCAGTCCCTCAGCAGCACCCAGACCAGGGTGCCGGCGAAGCAGAGCTGGCCGACCCCGAGGGCGACGCCGAGGCTGACCGCGCCGAACAGGCCCGCGAGCGCGGTCCCGGCGGCGAAGGCGAGGAGGAGGATGAGTAGCTGACGGCGCGCCATCGGGCCGGGGAAGTCTAGGCTGCCTGGGGATGCTGACCGACTACCACCTGCACCTGCGCCCCGACGACGACGGCCTTCCGGCAGAGCGCTCCTTCACCGCCGGGAACGTGGACCGCTACCTGGCCGCCGCGGCCGCGGCCGGCGATCGAGGAGCTGGGCGTCTCCGAGCACGTCTACCGCTTCCGGGCGGCGCTGGAGCTCTGGCGCCACCCACTCTGGGTCGAAAACGCGACCGACGATCTCGACGCCTACTGCGAGTTCGTGCGCGGCACCCCGCTGAAGCTGGGGATCGAGTGCGACTTCGTCCCCGGCGCGGAGGAGCGCACCGCCGCGCTTCTGGCGGCGCGCGAGTTCGACTACGTCGTCGGCTCGGTCCACTTCGTCGGCGAGGGCGACGCCGCCGTCGACCACGAGGGCTGGGACGTCTGGGAGGGCGACGGCGACCCCGACGAGATCTGGCGCCGTTACTTCGAGGCGCTCGCCGGGTGCGCGCGCAGCGGCCTCTTCGACATCCTCGCCCACCCCGACCTGGTCAAGGTCTGGGGCTCGGCCCGGCCGCTGCCGAGCCGCGACCTGCGCCACTTCTACGAGCCCGCCGTGGAGGCGATCGCAGAAAGCGGGATCGCGGTCGAGATCTCGACCGCGGGGCTGCGCAAGCCGGTCGGCGAGCTCTACCCGGCGCGGGCCTTCGCCGAGATGTGCGTCGAGGCCGGCGCGCCCTTCGCGCTCTCCTCCGACGCCCACCTGCCCGAGCAGGTCGGCTTCGCCTACGACCGCGCGATCGAGTTCCTCGACAGCCTCGGGGTGGGGGAGATCTGCGTCTTCGAGCGCCGCCGGCGCAGCCTCGCGCCGCTCGCCCGCAGCCGGGTCGGTTGACGTGGTCGGGATCGGCTACGACAGCCACCGCTTCGCCCCCGGCCGCCGGCTCGTCCTCGGCGGGGTCGAGATCGAGCACGAGCGCGGACTCGACGGCCACTCCGACGCCGACGTCCTCACCCACGCCGTGATCGACGCGATCCTCGGCGCCGCCGGCGGCGGCGACATCGGCACCATGTTCCCCGACGACGACGAGCGCTGGCGCGACGCCGACTCGATCGACATGCTGCGCACGGTCGTCGGCACGATCGGCGGCTCGATCGTCAACGTCGACGCGACCCTGATCTGCGAGCAGCCGCGCCTCGGCCCCCACCGCGCCGAGATGGAGCGCACGCTCGCCGACGCCACCTCGGCACGGGTCAACGTGAAGGCGACGACGCAACGAGGGGATGGGCTGGATCGGCCGCGGCGAGGGCATCGCCTGCATCGCCGTGGCCATGCTGAAGAGCGAATAGTCTTCCGTTCGATGGGGATCCTTAGCTCCGCTACGTCGAAACTGCGTGCCTCGGCCGCCGACTCGCTGTTCGAGGCGAGGGTGCTGCGCGAGGCCGGCGATCCTCGCCCCGATGCGCCCCGACAAGGCGGTGCAGGGTCGGCTCGACCTTCCTGCGCTGGGGCGCGTCTCCGGCGACCGGGATCGCCACCGCGGCGATCCACCACCCGCACGAGATCGCCCTGATCGACGAACGCGGCTCGCTCAGCTTCGAGCGGCTGCACCGGCGCTCCAACGCGCTCGCCCACTCCCTCGCGGAGATGGGGATCGGCTACGGCGACGGGGTCGGGATCATGTGCCGCAACCACCGCGGCTTCATCGAGGCGACCCTGGCGGCGGCCAAGCTCGGCGCCGGCGCCCTCTACCTGAACACGATGTTCGCCGGGCCGCAGCTGGCCGAGGTGACCCGCCGCGAGGGGCCGAAGGCGCTCGTCTACGACGAGGAGTTCGCCGAGCTGCTGGAGGGGGTCGACGAGTCGGTGGCGCGGATCGTCGCCTGGACCGAGAGCGAGGCCCCCGCCCAGACCGACGCCTCGAGCGGCTGATCGCCGCCGGCGAGGACTCCGACCTGCGCCCGCCGCCGGACAAGCCGCGCTTCGTCATCCTCACCTCCGGCACCACCGGCACCCCGAAGGGCGCCCAGCGCACCAGCCCCGACGGCCTCTTCACCCTCGCGGCGCTGATCGACAGGATCCCCTTCCGCGCCCGCGAGACGATGATGGTCGCGGCGCCGCTCTTTCACTCCTGGGGCTTCTTCCACTTCGTCATGAGCCTGCCGACCGCCTCGACCCTGGTGCTGCGGCGCCGCTTCGACCCCGAGGACACCCTGCGCGCGGTGCGAGCGCAGCCGCGCCCAGGTGCTGGCGGCGGTGCCGGTGATGATCCAGCGGATCCTCGACCTGCCCGAGGAGACCCTGGACTCCTACGACCTCTCCTCGCTGCGGATCACCTCGCTCTCGGGCTCGGCCCTGCCCGGGCGAGCTGGCGATCGAGTGGATGGACCGCTTCGGCGACACCATCTACAACCTCTACGGCTCGACCGAGGTCGCCTACGCGAGCGTCGCGACGCCGCGCGACCTGCGCGCCGCGCCGGGCACCGCCGGCCGGCCCCCGCGGGGCACCGTGGTCCGCCTCTACGACGAGGATGGGCGAGAGGTCCCGCAGGGCGAGGTCGGTCGCATCTTCGTCGGCAACGACATGTCGTTCGAGGGCTACACCGGCGGCGGCGGCAAGGAGTCGATCGACGGCCTGCTCTCCAGCGGCGACGTCGGCCACATCGACTCCGACGGGCGGCTCTTCGTCGACGGGCGCGACGACGAGATGATCGTCTCCGGCGGCGAGAACGTCTTCCCGCGCGAGGTCGAGGACCTGCTCGCCGACCTCGAGGCGGTCGTCGAGGTGGCCGTGATCGGGGTCGAGGACGACGAGTTCGGGCAGCGGTTGAAGGCCTTCGTCGTGCTCGAGGCCGGGGTCGAGGTCTCCGACGCGGAGTTGAACGTCCCACGTCAAGGCCAACCTGGCCGGCTTCAAGGCCCCGCGCGAGGTCGAGTTCCTCGGCCGAGCTGCCGCGCAACGCGACCGGCAAGGTGCTGAAGCGCGAGCTGCACGCGCGCGAGACGAGCCAACCGCTCTAAGGTCTTTCAGCGCCCAGCGCAAATTGCGGGCTTTACGGTCGCGGCGGGGGCCGGAATCCTCCTCCGCCCATAGTAGGTTGCGGATGGCATGAGCGACCCAGCGAGGCAGTTGCGCGAAGTCGGAGAGGCCACCGAGAACATGCACGGCGTCGCCGAGCAGGCGCTGGAGTGGGTCCAGCGTCAGCGAGGAGCGGGTCGCCGCCGCCGAGGCGCGCGCCGAGAAGGTCCGCGCGGAGCTGAAGGAGCGGGCGATGGGGACCCTGCGCGAGGTCTCGGCCGAGGCCCGCCAGCGGATCGCCGCCGAGCGCGAGGCGCAGGCGCGCGGCCGAGTCGCCGCCTCGCCGGCGCCGAGGAGGCCCGCGACCGCGCCGAGAAGGCCTTCGAGGAGCTCCAGCGGCGCGCCCAGCTCGAGCGCGAGGCGATGGCTCGTCCACGTCGCCGAGACGCCAGGCCGACGCCGACCGCACGATCGCCGAGGCGTCCGCGCAACATCGAGAGCGAGGTCGAGCGGCGGGTCGCGCGAGGCGCGCGAGGAGATCGAGGCCGAGGCCGACCGGCGCATCGCCGCGGCCGAGCAGCGCGCCGCCGACGCCGAGGCCGCCGCCGCGGAGTCGCACGAGACCGCGGTGCGGCTGGAGACCGAGATCGAGCGGCGGGTGATGGAGGGGACCGAGGAGGTGCGCCGCGAGGCCGAGGAGAGCGTCCGCAAGCTGGTCGAGAAGGTCGAGCGCGAGGCCGAGGAGGCGGCGCGCGCCCGCGCCGAGGATCAGCTGCAGGTCGAGTCCGACCGGATCCGGATCCAGGCCGAGCGGCGCGAGGAGCGCGCGCGCGAGGCGACCGAGGAGGAGATCGAGGCGAGCGTCAAGCGCGCCAGGCGCGAGGCCCAGGCGGCGGCCGAGGAGACCGCGCCGACCTGGCTGCGCCGCGAGTCCGCGGCCTCGACGGCCGGCTACCGGACGCTTCTAACCTCAGCCTCGCATGCGCGAGGTGAGGATCAGGGACACGCTCAGCGGCGAGCCGCGGCCGCTCGACCCCGGCGGGGAGGTCGGGATCTACGCCTGCGGCCCGACCGTCTACAGCCGCATCCACATCGGCAACGCCCGCCCCTTCGTCGTCTTCTCGCTGCTGCGCCCGCTTCCTGCGCTCCGAGGGCTACCCGGCGAAGCTGGTCGTCAACGTCACCGACATCAACGACAAGATCTACCGCGGCGGCCGCGCGAGGCGGGGGAGCCCTCGGCCGAGTTCGCGGCGCGGATGACCGCGCCTACATCGAGGACACCGACCGGCTCGGCCTCGGCCGCCCCGACGCCGAGCCGCTGGCGACCGAGACGATCGACGGGATCGTCGCCCTGATCGCGGACCTGGTCGAGGCCGGGCACGCCTACGAGTCGGGCGGCGACGTCTACTTCCGGGTCGCGCAGCTTCGACGGCTACGGCAAGCTCTCCAACCGCCGCCCGGAGGACATGGACCAGGGCGAGGAGGCGGGCTCGGCCTCGCTCAAGGAGGAGCCGGCTCGACTTCGCCCTCTGGAAGGCGACCAAGGAGGGCGAGGACACCAGCTGGGACTCGCCCTGGGGCCCCGGCCGGCCCGCCTGGCACATCGAGTGCTCGGTGATGGCCGAGCGCGAGCTGGGGCGCCTCCTTCGCGATCCACGGCGGCGGCTCGGACCTCGTCTTCCCCCACCACGAGAACGAGATCGCCCAGTCCGAGGCGGCCGGCCGGCCGTTCGCGCGGATCTGGATGCACAACGGGATGGTCGAGACCGACGCGGAGAAGATGTCGAAATCGGAGGGCAACATCTTCCAGCTCTCCGAGGCGCTCGACCGCTACGGGCGCGAGGCGGTCGTCGCCTACCTGATCTCCGGGCACTACCGGCAGCCGCTGGCGTTCGGGGCCGGACCAGATGGAGCAGGCGGTGGCGCAGGTCGAGCGGTTGCGGAATTTCTTCAGAGAGCATCCGGTCGGGGGAGAGTCCGGGGGGGCCTCGTCGGAGCAACAGCGGGGAGGCTCCGGCGAGACCCCCCCGGACTCTCCGCCGGCGGTGCGCTGGAGAGCTTTCCGCGATGCGCTGGCTGACGACTTCAATACGCCGAGGGCGATGGCTGAGGTGTTTGAGCTGGTGGGGGAAGCGAATCGGGGGGAGGTTGCCTGGGGCGTCGGAGGTCGTGTCGGAGATGCTGGAGCTGGTCGGGCTCGGATCGCTTGGCCGACGGTCGAGGGCGGCGGCCGATGACCGAGGCCGAGGGGCTGATGGCCGAGCGGGAGGAGGCTCGGGCGGCGAAGGACTTCGGGCGCGCCGACGAGATTCGCGACCGAGCTGGCCGAGCTGGGGTGGGACGGTCCGCGACTCCGCCGACGGGCCGACGCTCGTCCCCAAGGCCTAGATGGCGAGCCAGATCATCTACGGCCGCCGGCCCGTCGCCGAGGCCGAACGGGGCAGGCGGCGCGTGCACCGGGTCTGGCGGGCGCCGGAGACGCCGGCGGCGGAGCTGGAGCGGCTCTGCGGCTCGCCCGACCACCAGGGCGTCGTCGCCGAGGTCGATCCCTACCCGTACGGGGACCCGCGCGGCGCTGCTGCGCGGGCGAGGCGCCGCTGCTCGTCGCGCTCGACCAGGTTCAGGACCCGCGCAACCTCGGCGCCGTCTGCCGCTCGGCCGAGTTCGCCGGCGCCGCCGGGGTGGTCGTCCCCGAGCGCCGCGCCGCCGCGGTCACCGCGGTCGCCTGCAAGGCCTCGGCCGGCGCGGTCGAGCACCTCGCCGGTCGCCCACGTCCGCAACCTCGCCGACTGGCTGGCCGAGGCCAAGGAGGCGGGCTTCTGGATCTGGGGCGCCGACGCCGAGGCCGACGCCGACGCCGTGGGGGGTCGACCTCGGCCGGCCCGACCGTGCTCGTCCTCGGCGGCGAGGGCAAGGGCCTGCGCCCGCGCGTCGCCGCCGCCTGCGACGGCCTGGTGGCCCTGCCCCGGCACGGCAGGGTCGAGTCGCTGAACGTCTCCGCGGCGGCGACCGCGCTGCTCTTCGAGGCGCTCCGCCAGCGCGGCTGAGCCGGCCCGGTCCGGCAGGCGATGCACATGCAACGGCGGTTGCAAAAGTCGCAATTTGGGGTTGACAGAACTCTGCTCGGCCGTAAACTCGCGCCGCAACAAGGGTGAACCTCAGCTTGAGTCTGAGGTAGCCCGTCGATAAGAGGCGCCTCGGGGGAGGTAAGCGGCGCCACGACCCTTCAGCAAGGAGAAGGATCTGTGGCTCTATCTACGCCTACGCAGGAATGCGCTCCCGCGCGGCCGCCCAGCGCCGCGCGCATCAAGCTAACCCTCAAGCTGAGCTTGATGATCACTATCTGGTCGCCCTCGCCAAGGACGGCAGGCCCGACGCCTACGACATGATCGTCCGCCGCTACCGCGGCTTCGTCCGGCTCAAGGCCTCCTCCTACTTCCTGCTCGGCGGCGAGTCCGACGACCTGATCCAGGAGGGCCTGCTCGGCCTCTACAAGGCGATCCGCGACTACCGGACCGACCGCGAGTCGAGCTTCCGCAACTTCGCCGAGCTCTGCATCACCCGCCAGATCATCACCGCGGTGAAGACCGCGACCCGCAACAAGCACACGCCGCTCAACCAGTACGTCTCCTTCAGCCAGACCCCGGCCGCGGCCGGGCGACTCCGAAACGACCCTCGACGAGATCCTGCCCGGGCCGAGCGTCCACGACCCGGTCAACCAGGTGATCGCCGACCGAAGAGCTGGCGAGCCTCGTCTCCTGCCTCTCCGGCGTCTCCGGCGTGCTCTCCGACCTCGAGAGCCGGGTCCTCTCGCTCTACCTCGACGGCCACTCCTACGAGGCGATCGCCGAGCGGCTCGAGTGCGACACGAAGACCGTCGACAACGCCCTGCAGCGGGTCAAGCGCAAGGTCGGCACCCACCTGGCCTCGCGCGAGGTGGCGGCTGTAGGGCGCTGACTGCGGGCAGGTCGGCCAGCACGTACTCGAGCAGCTCGCGCCCGTGGTCCGAGGCGACGGCGATGTCGTCGGCCTTGACTCGGACCCGGTGCAGCGACTGCATCCGCAGCACGTCGCCGTCGGTGCGGCGGTTGGGGAAGACGCCGGCGTAGGAGACGCCGAGCCGCTCGAGGTGGTCGGCGACGAGGGCCGTCGCCGGCGTCTCCAGCGGCAGGTCGACGTAGATCGCGTCGAGGCCGGCGCGGTGGAAGAGGTGGTGGCGCTCGGCGGCGATCGCCTCCTCGAGGTCGGCGCCGGGCGTCTCGAACGGTGATCAGCGCCAGGTTGTGGTCGGGGTCGACCTCGACGTGCAGCTCGGTCCGGCTCGGCCAGCTCGGCCCCGGCGGGCGGCGCCGCCGAGCCGCCCGCGCAGCTCGCACAGCTCCAGCGTCCGGCCGACGATCTCGTGGTGGCGCTCGGGCGCGTAGACCGCGCGCTCGTGGCCGTCGTTCAGCTTCGTGTAGAAGAGCGCCGCCGACTGGCGCCGCGCGCGGCGCGCCGGCGGCCGCGTCGTTGGCGACCGAGGCCGGGATCCAGCCGAGCAGGAAGCCGGTCTCGTGGGCGCCGAGCTCGACGTTGGCCCGCTGGCTGTAGGGGTGGGCGGCGGTCGCCTCGCTGAACATCCCGGCCAGGCCCTCGCTCCCGGGCCCAGTCCATCAGGAAGCGCTTGGTCGCGGGTGAAGAGGTGCTGGCCGCGCGCGGCCGGCAGCGTCACCGCCTGGCCGGAGTGCGCGACCGCGTCGCCCGGCCGCCGCCAGGCTCATCCCCTCGTGGCAGAGCAGCTCGCCCTCGGCGGTCTCGGCGACGCAGGAGACGTAGCGGCCGTCGGCCAGGCGGGCGGATACCTCGGCGGCGTCGTAGACCCAGCGGACGTCGTAGGTGTTCCCGTAGGCGGCTTCGATCGCCTCGGTCAGCACGGTACCCTCGGTCGGGCCCGAGGAATCTGAACCTCACGTCCATCCCGCCATCATTCGCCACCCCGCCCGCCTAGCTCAACCTGGGAGAGCACCTGATTTGTAATCAGGAGGTTGCCGGTTCGAACCCGGCGGCGGGCTTTTTCGTCCAGGGGGGCATCAGAACGTTCGTCTAGATAGGCGCCGGTGGCCCTAGCCTTCCCGCGGTGAATTCCGAGCGAGGGAGGCGAATGCGCGTGATGCGGGAGAAAGGCGTTGTGAGGACGGGTCGTGTGCCGGGGGTCGCGATCGCCATCGCGGCGCTCGCCCTGGCGCTGCCGCCGCTCGCCGCCGGCGCCACCCTGATCGTTCCGAAGCCCGAAGGGGCTCACGCCGTCAGCCCCCGGGTCGTCGGCGTGGCGTCGGCTCCCGCGCCGTCCGCGCCGGCGACGCCGACCGCGCCGCCGCCCGCCGGCTCGCCGTCTCCCAGCCTGCCGGCGTCCTCCGCGCCGAGCCCGACGACGGTGCTGAGCTCGAGCGCCGTGACGCCGAACCCGGCGCCGACCCAGACGACGGTGGCCATCGCCGGCCCTCCGACCCGTTGCGGCCTCAGCTGCCTCGCCGCCTTCAGGGAGTGGGTCTGGGGCCAGATCACGGACAAGACGGCGAAAGTCTTCACCGACCCCCACCACACCTCGCAGGAGGCCATCGACGACCTGGATCGCGATTGGGAAACGCTCGACGGCGTCGACGAGTTGATCGGCCAGGAGCGCGCGAGGCTGGCTCGCGAGCAGGCGGCCGCGGCGGCGGAGCGCGCGATGCTGGCCGACCGCTACGCGGCCGCCCAGGTCGACGGCGCCCCCGACCCGCTCGACCTCAGTCTCGGCCTCGACCTGATCGACTGCGCGGGAGACAAGCTCTACACCGTCGTCAACCGCAAGGTCGAGGACGGCGGCGGCGCGATCGGCGCCTGCTGATCAGCCCGCGCCGTCGCTGCCGAGCAAGCGCGCCTTCTCGGCGGCGAACTCCTCGTCGGTGAGGACGCCCTTTTCGCGCAGGGAGCCGAGGCGCTCGAGGTGCTGGAGGCGGGTGTCCTCCTCCGAGAGCACCGCCGTGGGGGCCTCGGCGCCGCCGCCGGTCCGGCGCTCGGGCAGGCGCAGTTTCGAGGCGCGCTCTCCGAGGTTGGCGCCTTTGACGGCGCTGACGACGCGGTCCCTGGTTCGCCCCAGCGCGTCGCCGTAGTTCGCGTCGGGGAATTCGTCGGCGGTCTGGTTGCGCAGCTCGTGGATCCCGAAGGCGGCCATGCCGGCGATGATCAGGGTGGTGAGGAAGGAGCGCAGGCCCTGGGTCGGCGCGGAGAGGAAGTAGATGCCGACGACGATCGCCAGGGCGGTGTAGACGTAGGCGACGTGGTTCTGGAGCACGGGCGCGAGCGTCTGGCGCGAGGCCCGGGCGCTCTTGGTCGGCGAGCCCAGCCAGCCGGCGATCGCGAAGAGGACGCCGACGACGATCACGGTGGTCGCGATGCTGGTCATCAGCGAGGTGCCGATCGACCAGGCCGCTTCCCCGGCCGGCTTGGCGCTTTCGGTGTTGACCAGCTGGTCGACGACGATGCCGCCGGCGATGTGGCGGAACGACGATCACCGCGAAGCCGGCGGCGATCAGGCCGATCCCGCTGAACAGCACCGTGACCCAGCGGCTGTCGCGCGAGAGGTAGATCGGCGAGGCCGAAGGCGAGGAAGGTGAGGATCGAGAGCACCAGCGCCAGCCCCTTGATCGCGACCGCGATGTTCTGCGCGGTCTTCAGTTCGTCGGAGTGGAGGATGTCGATCTGCCCCGCGTCCGGGGGCAGCTTTTCCGCCAGGCTCTCGCCGATCCCGACCTGGCTCGGCGAGGTTCGTCAGCAGCGAGCCGAGGTTGAGGCTGACCGTCCCTTCTTCGGTCGAGACCGCTTCGCCCTTGTCTTCGAGCACCGACAGCAGCTGTTCGTGGGCGGAGCGGTTGGCGTCTTCCCACAGCCCCTGGGCGGTGGAGGTTTCCAGCACCTGTTCGGCGCCCTGGCCGGCGACCTGACGCAATCCGCCCGCGGCCGGGCCGGCCAGTTCCTTGGTGTCGCCGGGGAGGATTTCCTTCAGTTCCTTCTCCACGTTGACGTTTTCGTAGAGCTGGTCGACGAGGTATTCGCCGACCGCGGCGCGGATCTCGGCGTTGCGCAGCAGCTTGCCGCTGGTCGAGACCCAGTCGCTGGTGTTGAGCGCCTGGCGCTCGATCCAGATCGAGAAGACGCTGAGGAAGGCGAGAACGGAGCCGAGGACCACCAGCGCTTTGACCGTGCGTCGGCGTCGGCGGCTCATCGGAGGGGATGGTATACGTGACCAATGAAGCTGGAGGGAATTCACCACATCACGGCGATCACCGAGGACGCTCAGCGAAACGTCGACTTCTACGCCGGGACGATGGGTCTGCGGCTGGTGAAGAAGACGGTGAACCAGGACAACCCCACCGTCTACCACCTCTTCTTCGCCGACGAGGGGGGCGACGCCGGCTCCGACCTCACCTTCTTCGAGTACCCCGGCGTGCCGCGGGGCCGGGCGGGGGCCGGGATGGTTCACAGGATCGTCTGGCGAGTCGGCTCGGAGGAGTCGCTCTCCTTCTGGACCGATCGCCTCGCCGCCGCCGGCATCGAGTCCGAGCGCGACGGCGCCAGCCTGCGCTTCTCCGACCCCGAGGGCCTGGACCACGAGCTGTTGGCGGTGGCGGTCGACGACGAGCCGCTGGTGGCCGAGCATCCCGAGGTCCCGGCCGCGCTGGCCCTCCAGGGCTTCCACGCGGTGCGCGCCTACAGCGGCGCCCCCGACGCCAGCGCCGGCCTGCTCGAAGCGCTCGAGTTCGAGCGGTCCGGCGAGGGCTGGGAGGCGCGGGGAGAGAAGCGGGGCGGCTTCTACGCCTTCGACGAATCGCCGCCGGAGCCCGGCCTCCAGGGTGCCGGCAGCGTCCACCACGTCGCCTGGGCATCGATCCCCGAGGAGCACATGCGGTGGCGCGAGCGGGCGATCTCGGCGGGAGCCCAGCCGACGCCGGAGATCGACCGCTTCTACTTCCGCTCGATCTACTTCCGCGAGCCGAGCGGCGTCCTCTTCGAGGTGGCGACGCTGGGGCCCGGCTTCACCGTCGATGAGCCGCTCGAGCACCTGGGCGAGAAGCTCTCGCTGCCGCCCGACTACGAGCACCTGCGGGACGAGGTCGAGCCGAAGCTGAAGCCGGTGACGAACCCGCGCACGGACCGCGGCGGGTGAATGGGGACTTCATCTGGCGCGACGCCGGCCGCACCGTCGTCCTGCGCCGCAACGGCATCGCCCAGGCACCGCAGCTGCTGCGTGAGAGCGGCTTCTCGCCCTTCGCGCTGCTGAGCACCCCGCGGGCGCTGGCGGGAGCGGGGGAGCTGGCGGCGGAGGCCGGCATGGTGCACGAGGTCGGCCCCGGCCAGGTCCCCGACCTGGCGGCGGAGCTGCTCCACGCCGTCTCCGCCCGGTCCCTGGTCGCCCTCGGCGGCGGCCGCGTGATCGACGTCGCCAAGGCGATCGCCTCGGTCAGCGGGGCCGCCGTTGCCGCGATCCCGACGACGATGTCGGGGGCGGAGATGACCGGCATCCACCGCCTTCCCGCCGGGGCCGAGTCCCGGGTAGCGGCGCTGGTCCGCCCGCGGCTGGTGATCGCCGACCCCGCCGCGATGACGAGCCAGCCCGAGGCCCAGCTGCGGGCCAGCTCGATGAACGCCCTCGCCCACGGCGCTGACTCCCTCTACACGCCCTTCTCCAACCCGGTCTCCGAGATGACCGCGCTGCGGGGCGCCGAGCTGATCGCCTCCTCCTTGGACCAGGGCGAGGGCCGCGAGCCGGCGCCGTTGGCGCTCGGCTCGCTGCTCTGCGGTTACGCGATCGACTCCGGCATGTTCGCCCTGCACCACGTCGTCTGCCAGACCCTGGTTCGCGTCTGCGGCAGCCCCCACGCCGAGACCAACGCCGCCATCCTGCCGCGGGCGATGGCCTTCCTCGCCCCCCGTGCTCCCGGTCCGATGACGAACCTCGCGACGGCGATCGGCACCGATATCGAGCGCCTGGAGCCCCGCCTGCTCGAACTCGGCGGCAACCCCGCCGGCCTCGCCGCCGCCGGCGCCGAGCGCTCCAGGCTTCCCGAGGCGATCGAGGCGATCCTCCAGCGCCCCGAGCTGGCCTTCGTCCCGACCCCTCCCTCCCGCGAGGAGCTGGGGGAGCTGATCGCCTCCGCCTGGTAACCCAGCCGGCCCGGCCGTGTAGCGCTCTGCGTGAACGCCGAGCGACTCGCCCGCTACCACGCCTACACGCGCAGGCACAGCGTCAACTGGCCCCTCTACCTGCTGGCGCGCGTCTTCATGACGCCGTTCTTCCTCGTCTACTTCCGCTACGCGCGCACCGGCCGCGAGCACGCCCGGATCCGGGGCGGGATGATCGTCGCCGCCAACCACCGCAGCTTCCTCGACCCGTTCGCGATCGGCGGCTCCCTGCCCTGGCGGCGGCCGATGAACTACGTCGCCAAGGTGGAGCTGTTCGAGCGCCGCTGGCAGGGCTGGCTCCTCTCCCGCCTCGGCGCCTTCCCGATCCGCCGCGGCGAGTCCGACGAGGAGTCGGTGGAGACGGCTCGGCTGATCGTCGAGCGCGGCGGCGCGGTCTGCATCTTCCCCGAGGGCACGCGGATCCGCCGCGGCACGCTGGGCAGGCCCAAGCGCGGGGTCGGACGGCTCGCCCTTCAGACCGGGGCGGCGGTTATCCCGGCGGCGGTGATCGGCACCGAAGACGTGCGCCGGGGCTGGCGGATCCGGCCGCGCCGGGTGAAGGTCAGGCTGGGCGGGGCGATGACCTTCCCGGTCGCCGAGAGCCCCTCGCCGGCGCTGGCCGAAACCGTGACCGCGCGGATCTGGCCCAACGTGCTGCTTCAGTGGGAAGACCTGGGCGGGCTGCCGCCGATGCGCCGGGCCGCGGTGATCGGCGCCGGCAGCTGGGGCACCGCGGTCGCCGTCCTGCTCGCCCGCGGCGGCCTCGATGTCCAGCTCGGCGCCCGCACGGACGAGCGGGCGACCGAGATGATCGAGGCGGGGGAGAACCGCCGCTACCTGCCGGGGGTGCCGCTGCCCGATTCGATCGACGTGCGTCCCGCCTCCCGCATCGAGCTGGCCGGCCTCGACCTGATCTGCCTCGCGATCCCCTCCAGGTCGCTGCCGCAGGCGGTCGGCGCGATCGCAGACCGCGTCGGCGAGCGCTCCGCCGTGCTGCTGCTGACCAAGGGGCTGGTCGCGCCGCAGGGGCAGCTGCCCGCCGACTACGTCGGCGAACGGGTCCGCGCCCGCGCGATCGCCTCGCCTCGGCGGCCCCGCCCATGCCGCCGAGGCCGTCTCCGGCTCGGCCGCCCTGGTGCTCGGCTCGGCCGATCCCGACCTCCGCGACCAGCTCGGCGAGGTCTTCGACAGTGCCGGCCTGGTCTGCGAGCGCTCCGACGACGTGGTCGGGGTCGAGATGGCTGGCGCGGCCAAGAACGCCGCCGCCCTCGCCGCTGCCGCCGCCGAGCCCCACGGCCTGAACGCCGCAGGGATCGCCGTCGCCGAGATCTGGCAGCGAGTGCATCGAGTACGCGGTCGGGCGCGGGGCGCGGCTGGAGACCTTCTCCGGCCTGGCCGGGGTCGGCGACCTGACCGCGACGATGATGGCCCCGGCCGGGCGCAACCGCCGCGCCGGCGAGCTGCTCGGCACCGGCACCCCGGCGGAGGAGATCCCGCGGCTGATCGGCCAGGCCTCCGAGGGCCTCGACACGACGCCGCTGCTGGCCGAGGCGGTGGCCGCCGCCGACGGCCGCGCCGAGGCGCTGGGCGGCCTGGCGGCGCTGATCCGCGGCGAGATCGACGCCGAGGACTGGGTCGCCGGCCTGCGCCAGGTCGAGCGCGCGAGGTGGGCGGCGTGAGGACCGCCGAGCGCATCTAGGCTTGCCCCGTGAGCGGCGCCAAGGAGAACGTCGAGCCGGGCGACCTCCCGCCGGCCGCCAAGGCGGAGCTCGACCGCGCCTTCGAGGACTTCTACCGGGACCACCTGCGCGACGTCTACTCCTACGCCTACTACCGGGTGGGCAACCACCACGACGCCGAGGACCTGACCGAGCAGGCCTTTCTACAGGCCTACCGGCACTTCGACCGCGCCCGGCGCGAGTCCGACGGGCGGCCGCTGCGGCCGTGGGTGATCCGGATCGCCCACAACCTCGCCTCCAACTACTACCGCGATCGCTCGCGGCGCCCGCAGACGCCGCTGGACAAGGCCGACCCGATCGCGGCCCGGCACGACACCGTGGCGATCGCCGAGGGCCGCGAGGAGCTGCGGCGGGTGATGGCCAACCTCGAGCACCTCTCCGAGGACCGGCGCGAGGCGCTGATCATGCGCTTCGCGCTCGGCATGGACAACCGCGAGATCGCCCGGGCGCTGGGCCGCTCCGACGGCGCCACCAAGGTGCTGATCCATCGCGCGATCAAGCAGCTTCAGGAGGAGATGAGCGATGAGCGAAGCGAGTGAGCGGCTGACCGGCTCCAGCTGGGACGTCGGAGCGGCTGCTGAGCGACGCGCTGCGCCCGATCGACCCGCCCGAGCGGCTCTCCGGCCGGTTCGAGGACACCCTCGCCGCCGTCTCCCAGGCGGCCGCCGAGGAGCTCTCCGACTGGGCCGAGGAGCTCTCCGAGAGCGAGCTGCGCGCCCTGCGCGACCCGCGCAACTGGGTGCGCCCGGTCGTCGCCGTCGGCGCCGGCGGCGTCGCCACCGGCGCCCTGGTGCTGCTCGAGCTGCGGCGCCGCGGCAGGCAGCGCGGCGCCGGCGGCCTACGGGCTCTCGGCGGCGGTATCCGCTCGCGCCTGTAGCCGCTCGCGCCGGCCCTCGCCGTCTCGTCGGGCCGGCGACTTCGGGGTGCCGGCCGCGGCGGCGAGTCCGAGCAGGCCGAGGGCCAGGTGCAGGCCGTCGTCGCCGCCGCTGGCGGGCAGGAAGCCGAGGATCGCGTCGCCGCCGCCGATCGCGAAGCCCCAGATCGCCAACGCGGTGTAGAAGGCGCCGAGCCAGAGCGCGTAGCGCCGCGCGGCGACCCGCCGCGCGCCAGCAGGCCGAGCGCCCCGGTGGCGATGTGGAGGAGGTTGAGCCAGGCGTTCACCCGCAGCACCCCGAGCGCCGCTTCGACCGCCGCCGGGGCCGCCGAAGGAGGCGCTGTAGAAGAAGCCGACGATGCCGAGCACGACGAGCAGCGCGCCGACGAGCGTCGGCGTAGAGGCGGGCGGGACTGGCGGGCTCCATCGGCGGCGATTGTAGGCTCCCCCTCCCGATGGCCCAGACCTGCTACCGCCACCCCGACCGCGAGACCGGCGTCTCCTGCTCCTCCTGCGGGCGGCCGATCTGCCCCGATTGCATGACCCCGACCCCGGTCGGGATGCGCTGCCCGGAGTGCGCGCGGCAGCGGACCAAGGTGGTGCGGGGGGTCGGCGCCACCCCCGGCTTCGGCCCAGGCGCCGGCGACCTACGTCCTGATCGCGATCAACGTGGTCGCCTTCCTGGTCGAGATCGCCGACCGGCTCGGGCGGGCTCAGCAACGCCAGCGGCAACGTCGTCGCCGATTTCGCCCTGCTGGGAAACGGCGTCGCCGAAGGGGAGTGGTACCGGCTGGTCACCGGTGGCTTCCTGCACGCCGGCCTGCTCCACATCGCCTTCAACATGTTCGCCCTCTTCATCGTCGGCCGGCTGCTGGAGCCGGCGATCGGGACGCCGCGCTTCCTCGCGCTCTACTTCGCCTCGCTCCTCGCCGGCTCCTTCGGCGCCCTGCTGCTGACCCACCCGTTCGAACCCACGGTCGGTGCCTCCGGGGCGATCTTCGGCCTCTTCGGCGCCACCGTCGGTGATCGCCCGGGGCCGGGGGATGAACGCGCTCGCCTCCGAGATCGGGTTCCTGATCGTGATCAACCTCGTCTTCACCTTCAGCATCCCCGACATCAGCATCGGCGGCCACCTCGGCGGGCTTGTCGGCGGCGTGATCTGCGCCCTGGCGATCCTCGCCGGCGAGCGCGGGCATGCTCGGGCCGCGCCGGCTCCCCGCGGAGCTGGCGGTGATGGGCCTGCTCGCGGCGGCCTCGGTGATCGGCGCCCTCGCTGTCGCCTGAGGCCGCTCAGCCCCCGCGCGCGGGCCTGGAGACCGGGGCCTCCAGCGCCAGGAACCCGGTGTTGCCGGGAGGGTCGATCAGGTCGGGATGCAGCAGGTGGCCGAGCAGCTCGACGCCGTCGACCAGCCGCGGCCCTGGCTCGGCGAAGGCGGCGGCGGCGTCGACCGCGAAGACCCGCCCGGCGCCGAGCGAGGCGATCCGCTCCCAGTGCTCCATCGCCTGCGCGTGGGCGTCCTCGGCGGAGCCCTCCGGCATCACGATGACGACGTCGGCGCCGAGGCTGGACAGCTCTCCCCAGCCGACCTCGGCGGGATTCAGGCCCGGGTCTCCGGCGACGTCCTCGCCGCCGGCGATCGAGATCATCTCCGGGATCCAGAAGCCGCCCACCCGCGGCGGGTCGACGCCGCTCGAGGGCGATCACCCGCGGCCGCCCGGCGCCGGAGACGGCGGCGCGGACCGTCGCCAGCCGGCCCTCCAGTTCGCCGCGCAGCTCGTGCGCGTGGTCTTCCATCCCGGTCGCCTCGCCGAGGCGGACCAGCTCTTCGAGCATCTCGCTGAGCGTCGCGACGCGCATTGCTTGCCCAATATCTCACTTCATCGAAAAACCTCCGCAGGCAGCCAGCTATATTGCGTTCGCCGCATGGCCGAGGACGTCCCAGCCCGAAGTACCGGGCCGCATAGCCGATGAGCGTCCTCCTGCTCGTCCTCCTGCTGCTGCTGATCGCCGTCAACGGCTTCTTCGTCGCCGCCGAGTTCGCGCTGGTGCGCAGCCGCCGCGGCAAGATCGAGCAGCTCGCCGACGAAGGCGAAGCCGGGGCCGAGGCGGTGGTCGAGCAGCTCGACAAGATCGACGAATCCCTCTCCGCCTGTCAGGTCGGGATCACGATGGCCTCGATCGGGATCGGCTTCCTCGGCGAGCCCTCGCTCTCGAAGCTGATCGAGCCGATCTTCGGCGGCCTCTCGCACGGGGTCGCCGCCGGGCTCTCGCTGGCGATCGCCTTCATCCTCGTCACCGCGGTCCACATCAGCATCGGCGAGCAGGTGCCGAAGATGCTGGCGATCGCCAACGCCGAGCGCACCGCGCGCCGGGTCTCGCGGCCGCTCAACTGGTTCCGGGTCGCGACCGCGCCGGTGACGATGGGCGCTGAGCGCGGTCTCCAACTCGATCGTCCGCCTCTTCGGCGTCAACCCGACCGACCTCGAAGAGCACCACACCGCCGAGGACCTCAAGCAGATCATCGACAGCTCGCCGCATCGGCGGCACGCTCGACCCCGGCGAGGCGGGGATGCTCGGCGGCGTCTTCCACCTGCACGAGCAGGAGGCGCGCGAGGTGATGACGCCGATCCCGGCGGTGTCACGGTCGACGCCTCGGAGACGGTCGAGGCGGCGCTGCGGCGCTGCGTCACCTCCGGCCACACCCGGCTGGTCGTGATCGAGGACGACAACCCCGACCGGGTCAAGGGGATCGTCCACAACAACAGCCTCGCCCGGCTCTACATGAGCGAGGGCCCGGAGGGCGCGATCGAGTCGGTCGATCCGCGACGCCCTGATCGTGCCCGAGACGCGCCCGCTCGACGACCTCCTGCACGACCTCCAGGTCCAGCGCACCTCGCTCTCGGTCGTCGTCGACGAGTACGGGCGCACGGTCGGGATCGTCACCGTCGAGGACATCCTCGAGGAGGTGGTGGGGGAGATCGAGGACGAGACCGACCCGCGCGCGGCGGCGCTGCGCCAGCTCACCAACGGCGACTGGTTCGTGCGCGGCCACGTCTCGCTCGGCGACCTCGCCGACGCCGGGATCGAGCTGCCGGTCGACACCGACGCCTACAACTCGGTCGGCGGCTACGTCTTCGGCGAGCTCGGCCGGCTGCCGAAGCGCGGCGACTCGATCGTCGCCAACGGCTACACGATCCGGGTCGAGGCGGTGCGCGAGAACCGGATCGAGGCGGTCCGGATCAGCGGTTCCGTCCGTCCCGCCGCCTAGCTTCTCCGGGCAACCCGCGTTTCGCCGACAGTTGGAGGTACCGCATGTGGGTTGTCCGCCTGACCGACAAGCAGCTCGAGGTCCTGAGGGCGCTGCTGCGCTCCGAGGAACATCTCGGCCCGGCGCTGAAGGGCTCGATCGAGGCGCTCGACCTCGCCCGCTGGGACGAGCTCCCCGAGGCCGAGCTGCCCTGGGAGCGAGATCGAGTCAGTCGCCCGCCGCCAGGGCATCTCCGAGGCCGACGTCATCTGGGACCTGAGCGGCAAGCGCCGCGCCGTCGGCTGAGCCTCGCCGAATTTTTTTCGATTCGAGGGGGGAGAGATTCGGCCCGCCGGGGCCTTATGGGTCCATGACCTCCGCAACCGTCGCGATTCCCGCCTTTACTTCTCCTAATATAAGTAAAGGCATGCCCAAGCTATCCCGAAAGAATCAGGTGACGATCCCGGTCGACGTTCTGCGCGCGGCCGGATTGGAGCCGGGCGATGCGCTCACCATTCGCGCCAGCGGCCTGGGCCGCGTGGAGGTACGGCGGCGCCGGGACATCCTCGACGAGTTCGCGGGAACCCTCAGCTATCCGCCCGACTACCTCGACAAGCTGCGTGCCGAGTGGGATCGCTAGCGCTTGACGCCAACGTCGCGATCGCGTTGCTCGACTCGACCGACGCGCACCACGCGCGCGCGGTCGTCGAGCTCGACGGCGCGATCGAGCGCGAGGAGGACGCTCCTGATGGCCGCCAGCGCGTACTCGGAGATCCTGGTCCACGCCGAGCGGCAGGGGCGCGCCGAGCTGATCGAGAGCTTCGCCGACCGGATCGGACTGGAGATCGTGCCCCTCGACCGGGAGATCGCCAGGCGCGCCGCCGAGCTCCGGGCCGACCACGAGGGGCTGCGGCTCCCCGACGCGCTGGCGCTCGCCACGGCGCGGGTCCGCGCCGTGTCCCTGCTCACCTTCGACGAGCGCCTGGGTCAGCTGTAGTCGTAGAAGCCGGCGCCGCTCTTGCGGCCGAGCTTCTCTTCGCCGACCATCTCGACGATCAGTCCCGGCGGCTTGTGCGCGGCCTCGCTGGAGTCGGCGTAGAGGGCGTCGCCGATCGCCTCGGCGACGTCGAGCCCGACGAAGTCCAGCAGCGCCAGCGGGCCCATCGGGTGGCCGGCGCCGAGCTTCATGCAGGTGTCGACCTCGCCGGCCTCCATGCCGGTCCGCTCGACCATCCGCACGGCGTCGAAGAGGTAGGGGAAGAGCAGGCGGTTGACGACGAAGCCGGCCTGGTCGGGGACCTCGACCGCGGTCTTGCCGAGCGCCGCGCACCAGGCCAGCGCCTTCTCGCGGGCGCCGGCGGCGCCGTCGGGGAAGCAGACCTCGACCAGCTGCATCCGCGGCACCGGGTTGAAGACGTGCAGGCCGAAGAGCTTCTCGGTGCCGGCGGCGCCGGCGATCGCGGCGATGCTCAGCGAGGAGGTGGTGGTCGCCAGGTCGGCGTTCGGGGCAGGCCTCGGCGCAGGGTCGAGATCAGCTCGCCCTTGGGCCCGAGTTCCTCGACGATCGCCTCGACGACGACGTCGCACTCGGCAAGGTCGGCGGGGTCGGTGGTGACCCGCAGCCGCGAGGGCTCGGCGCCCTCGATCTTGGCGCAGGCGGCGACCACTTTCTCCTCCGCGCGCCAGGCCGAGGCCTCGCTGCGGGCGAGCAGGATCGTGTCCGCGGTCGTGGTCGAGACAGCGGCGAGGCCGGTGGCGATGGCCCCGCTCCCCGCGATCCCCGGACTCTCGTACCCCTGGGTTGCGTTCATGACCGGGTTTCCTATCAATCGCTCGCCCGCTTCGTGCGGTCACGGGGTCCCGCGGCCGCTGGCTGACTGACTAGTCAATCGGGTATCTTGGAGGGACGGGACGCGCCGCGTCCACGGCACTTGAAGAGGAACGGAGACAGCCATGGAGCAAACGGCAAGGGCAGGTTCGGAGGCCGCGAGGTCGTCATCGTCGAGGCGGTTCGGACCCCGATCGGGCGCGGCCACCCCGAGAAGGGCTACTACAGGGACCTGCATCCCTCGAACCTCCTCGCCAAGACCTACACCGAGCTGTTCGAGCGCTCCGGCGTCGATCCCGCCGAGACCGGCGACGTCGTCACCGGCTGCGTCTCGCAGTTCGGCGAGCAGGGCCTCAACATCGGCCGCAACGCCTGGCTCGAGGCCGGGCTGCCGATCGAGACCCCGGCGACCACGGTCGACCGCCAGTGCGGCTCCGCCCAGCAGGCGGTCAACTTCGCCGCCGCGCTGATCGCCACCGGCGTCCACGACGTCGTCGTCGGCTCCGGCGTCGAGCACATGGGCCACCTGCCCTTCGCCGCCGTCGCCAAGGTCGCCGAGGAGTTCGGCGCGCCGTTCTCGCCGGAGCTGATGGAGCGCTACAACCTGATCCCGCAGGGGCTCTCGGCGGAGATGATCGCCGACCAGTGGGAGATCCCGCGCTCCGAGCTCGACGAATTCGGCCTGCGCTCCCAGCAGCTCGCGATCAAGGCGACCGAGGAGGGCCGCTTCGAGCGCGAGATCATCCCGTTCGCCGTCAACGGCGACACCTACATGACCGACCAGGGCCTGCGCGAGAGCACCCTCGAGGGCCTCTCCCAGCTGAAGCCGGCCTTCAAGGAGGACGGCAAGATCACCGCCGGCAACTCCTCCCAGGTCTCCGACGGCGCCGCCGCGGTGCTGCTGATGGCGCGCGAGAAGGCCGACGCGCTGGGGCTCACGCCGCGGGCGCGGATCTACGACCAGACCACGGTCGGCGTCGACCCGGTGATCATGCTGACCGGGCCGATCCCGGCCACCCAGGCGCTGCTGGAGCGCAACGGGATGAAGATGGACGACATCGACCTGGTCGAGATCAACGAGGCCTTCGCCTCGGTCGTCGCCGCCTGGCGGCGCGAGCTGGAGCCCGACATGGACCGGGTCAACGTCAACGGCGGCGCGATCGCGCTCGGTCACCCGCTCGGCTCGACCGGCGCCCGTCTGATCACCACCCTGCTGCACGAGATGGAGCGCTCCGACAAGGAGATGGGCCTGGTGACGATGTGCTGCGGCGGCGGTCTCGGCACCGGCACCCTGATCGAGCGGATCTGAGGCCCGGTGACCGGCGCATCTCAGCGTCCTCGGTCGCTCGCGTGCGGAGCACGCCACGCTCCCTGCGTCCTCGATCTGCTTGGTCACCGGGCCTCAGATAGACGTCTGGCGGGTCAGTCAGAGACCTATATGCTCGCGGCGCGATGGACCTGACGCTCTCGCCATCGGAGGAGGAGTTCCGCGACGAGGTTCGCGCCTGGCTGGAGGAGAACCACCCGGGGCCCGAGCCCGAGGCGCGGGCTCGACGAGATCGATCGCCTTCCGCCGCGAGTGGCAGCACAAGCTGCACGAGGCCGGCTGGGCCGGGATCTCCTGGCCGAAGGAGTACGGCGGCCGCGGCGCGACGATGATCGAGCAGGCGATCTTCGTCGGCGAGGCGGCCCGCCAGGAGACGCCGAGCCCGGCCAACGTGCTCGGCCTGGCGATGGGCGGCCCGGTGGTGATCGCCCACGGCACCGAGGAGCAGAAACAGCGCTACCTGGAGCCGATCCTCACCGCCGAGGAGATCTGGTGCCAGGGCTTCTCCGAGCCCGAGTCCGGCTCCGACCTGGCCTCGCTGAAGACCCGCGCGGTCAAGGACGGCGACGAATGGGTCGTCACCGGGCAGAAGGTCTGGACCACGCTTCGCGCAGTACTCGAAGTGGTGCATGCTGGTCGCCCGCACCGACCCCGACGCTCCCAAGCACCAGGGGCTCACCTACTTCCTGATGGACATGGAGCAGGAGGGGGTCGCAGGTCCGACCGCTGGTCCAGATAACCGGCGAGGGCGAGTTCAACGAGGTCTTCATCGAGGAGGCGCGGATCCCCGAGGCGAACGTCGTCGGCGGCGTCGGCAACGGCTGGGCGGTGGCGATCACGACCCTGATGAACGAGCGCGCCGGCCTCGCCTTCGGCGCCATCGCCCAGATCCAGAACAGCCTCGCCGACCTCGCCCGGCTGGCGACCGAGGTCCGCGTGAACGGCGGCACCGCCGCCGAGGACTCCTACTTCCGCCAGCGGATCGCGCAGCTCCACATCGAGGCCGAGACGATGCGCCTCAACGCCTACCGCGGCCTGACCAAGACGATGCAGTCGGGCATCCCAGGGCCCGAGGGCTCGCTCGGCAAGTGGCAGTGGGCCGACATCAACCAGGGCCTGACCGAGCTGGCGCTGGAGATCGAGGGCGCCTACGCGCCGCTCGGGCGCGGCGCCGAGCAGGCGATCGACAACGGCGCCTGGCAGTACGGCTTCCTCCGCTCCCGCGCCAACTCGATCGAGGGCGGCACCACCGACATCCTCAAGAACATCATCGCCGAGCGGGTGCTCGGTCTGCCGAGGCTGCGCTAGCCGGGGACGCGCTCATGTACTTCGACCTCACCGACGAGCAGCAGGCGATCAAGGCGACCGCGCACGACTTCCTCGCCTCGCGCTTCAAGTCCGAGCGGATCCGCGAGCTGGCCGCCAGCGAGGACGGCTTCGACGCCGAGGGCTGGGACGAGATGGCCGAGCTCGGCTGGGCCGGCCTGGCGCTGCCCGAGGAGTGGGGCGGGCAGGGGCTCGGCATCGTCGACCTCGCGGTCCTCTTCGAGGAGATGGGCTACGCGCTCGCTCCCTCGCCGCTGTTCTCGAACACGATCGTCGGCCTGGCCCTGAGCCTCTGCGGCTGCGACGAGCAGCGCGAGCGCTGGCTGCGCCCGCTCGCCGGCGGCGCCAAGCGCGGCACCCCGGCCCTCTGGGACGCCGGCTCCCCGGCGGCGCCTGGCGGCTTCACGATGGAGGCGCGGGCCGACGGCGACGCGCACGGTCCTCGACGGCGAGAAGGTGCTGGTGATGGACGCGGCCAGCGCCGACGTCTTCCTCGTCGCCACCGCCGACGGCAGGCGCCACCTGGTCGAGCGCGGGCGCCGACGGGGTCACCGTCGCCCCGGAACCGTCGATCGACCTCACCCGCCGCCTCTCCTCGGTCCGCTTCGACGGCGTCAGGGTCGCGGCCGCCGACACCCTGCCCGGCGAGGAGGCCGATTACTACCCCGTCTTCTTCCGTCTCTGCGTCGCGCTCGCCGCCGAGTCGACCGGGATCGCCCAGCGGACGATGGAGATGGCGGTCGAGTACGCCAAAGACCGCCAGCAGTTCGGTCGCCCGATCGGCGCCTACCAGGCCGTCTCTCACCGCTGCGCCCAGATGCTGCTGGAGACCGAGAACGCCCGCTCGGCCGTCTACGGCGCCGCCTGGGCCGCCGACGCCGAGCCCGAGTCCCTGCCGCTGGCCGCCTCGACCGCGAAGGCGTACGCCTCCGACGCCGGCTGGCGCGTGCCCGACGCCTCGATCCAGGTCCACGGCGGCATCGGCTTCACCTGGGAGCACGACCTTCACTTCTTCCTCAAGCGTGGCCGCGCCAACGCGGCGATCTTCGGCGACGCCAGGTGGCACCGCGAGCGGGTCGCCGACGCCGTCCTCGCCCGCGCCGCGGAGCCGGCCCCGGCCTGAGGCGGGGCGGCGGATGGGGGCACTGGACCGCATCTCCGTCGCCGCGATCGGCAACTCGGTCGCCGAGCTGGAGGCCGAGGCGCTGCGGGCCGAGGCGGCCGGCGTCGAGTGCGTCTGGGCGCCGGAGCTGTTTCGCAGCGCCGCCACCCAGGCCGCCTACCTGGCGGCGAAGACCGAGCGGATCGGGATCGCCACCGGGATCGTCTGGGCCTTCACCCGCAGCCCCTTCATCCACGCGGTGACCGCGCTGGACATCGACGAGATGTCCGGCGGGCGCTTCCGGCTGGGCATGGGCGCCGGGGTCAAGCGGCTGAACGAGACCTGGCACAACGCCGACTACGGCAAACCCGCCCCGCACCTGCGCGAGGCGATCGAGGCGACGCGGCTGATCATGCGCCAGGCGGGCGAGGGGCGAGCCGATCCGCTACGAGGGCGAGTACTACGACATCGACATCAAGGGCTGGGTGCGGCCGCACCCGGCGCCGCGCGAGGCGGTGCCGATCTACACCGCCGCGGTCCAGGCCGGGATGGCGCGGATGGCCGGCGACGTCGCCGACGGCCTGATCGGCCACCCGATCCAGAGCCTGCGCTGGATCGACGAGGTCGTCGTCGACGCCTTCGAAACCGGCCTGCGCCGCTCCGGCCGCGAGCGCGGGGACTTCGACTACCTGCCGACCGTCTGCTGCGCGATCGACGACGACGAGGGCCGGGCGATCGAGATGGCCCGCCGCACGATCTCCTTCTACGCGACCGTCAGGACCTACATGCCGCTCTGGGAGATGCACGGCTTCGCCGACAACGCCGTCGCCGCCGGGGAGGCCTTCCGCCGCGGCGACCTCGCCGCCGTCCCGGCCGCGATCAGCGACGAGATGGTCGAGGCCTACTGCGCCGCCGGGCCGCTCGACAAGGTCCGCGCGCGGGTCGAGGCGACGGCCGAGCGCGCCGACGGCCTCTTCCTCACCCCGCCGACCTACTTCATCTCCCCCGAGGAGCTGAGCGAGTACCAGAACCGCATCATCGACGCCTTCGGCCCGGCAAGCTGAGCGCACCGCCCGAATCCCGGCGCTCGAAGACATGCTCGAGCGCGTGCGCGAGATCCCGCCCGGCTTCGTCCGCACCTACGGCGACGTCTCCCCGGGCGCGCCGCGCTTCGCCGGCTCGGTCCTGTTCGAGGTCGACGAGCCGGACCTGCCCTGGTGGCGGGTCGTCCGCGCCGACGGCTCCCTCGCCAAGGGCGCCCGCCAGCGCGCCCACCTCCTCGCCGAGGGCGTTCCCTTCCGCGGCGAGAGGGTGGACATGCAGGCCGTCGCCGCACGGGTCGCGCGCTAGGGGCAGACGACGATCAGGTGGAAGTCGGCGTCCTCGTTGGTTGCCGTCTTTGTCGCGGGTGTGGACCTCGATCGCGTTGGGGTTCGCGGGCGAGGTGTTGGTCTGGGCGTAGCCGGCGGTTCGGGCACCGGGTGCCGGCGTTGTTGCGGCCGGCGACGTCGGCGCAGCCGGTGACGTTGGCCGGGAAGATGACGTTGACCGCGCCGCCGCCCTCGGTCGCGGTGATGCCGGCGTCGCTGGCCCGGGCGAGCGTCGCGTTGCTCGGACTCGCCGGGTTGTTGACGACGGCCCAGTAGGTGTGCGCGGCCCGCACCGCGGAGGGCACGACCCCGAGCTTGTTGGTGTTGATCTGGTAGCCGGTCAGCGTCTTGTGCTTGAGCTTGCCGGCGCCGATCGTCTGCTTCTTGATCGCGCCGCCGTTGATCGTCTGGGCGGCGTAGGCGGTTCCCGCGAGGGCGACGACCAGGGCGATCACGGCGACGACCATCGCCGGCGACGGGCGGCTGCTTCCTGAGCGTGCTCATCTGGACTCCCTTCCAGTGTAGGTGAAATCAGGTAACCCGACGAAGGGACCTGCGAAACGCTGCGGGGTGCGGATGCTACCCGGGAGCGCGGCGACGAAGCGCTCGAAGGCGGCGATGTCGGTCACGGCGGGGCCGTGGCCGGGGAGGATCAGCGCGGGATTCGAGGTCGGCGAGCTTGCGGATCGAGCGGCGGTTCTCGGCCGGGTCGTAGGTGAAGATCGCCGGCGGCTCCTTGATCCCGGGCAGCGCCGGTCGCGTAGCTCATGTTGCGGATCACGTCGCCGCAGATCGCCACCCGGTCGGCTCGCGGAAGAAGATCACCTCGCCGCGGGCGTGCCCCGGGGCGTGGCACGACGCGGAAGCCGGCGACCTCGTCGCCCTCGCGCAGGACGCGGTCGACCCGGTAGGGCGGCCCCTGCCAGATCGCGCGGATCACCCGGTTGACGACGTTGCTCGCCGCCGCCTCCTGCATCGGCCGTTTGCCTTCCATCGCGTCGACGTCGTCGGCGTGGCAGGCGAGCGGCACGCTCGCGCGCCTCGCAGACGTCCTTGGCGACGCCCTGGTGGTCGGGGTGGACGTGGGTCAGCGCGAGCATCGAGATCTCCCGCCCCTCCAGCTCGGCGAAGATCCGCCGCCGGTCCCAGCGCCGGCCGGCGTCGATCAGCACGTCCTCGGCCAGGTAGACGTTGATGGTCGGGGCGGGGAACTCCTTCAGCCGCCAGACGCCGGGGGCGAGGTTCTTCAATGCGCCGATCCCCAGCGTCCCGCGCGGGTCGCCGCTGTGCTCGGCCAGCGTCCTCGAGCCGGGCGATCTTGCGCTCGCCTTCGAGCCGGGCCGGGTGGTCGGCGGGCAGCGGCTCGATCAGGCGCCGGATCCGGTTGCGCACCTGCAGCGCGAAGTGGGGGGTGGAGGCGCCGGCGAGGGCGCGGATGTCCTCCGGCGTCACCTCGTGGGCCGGCGCCAGCAGCTCGGGGCTCTCGGCCTCGCTCACGGCCCGCCGCCGATCTTGGCCAGCTCGGCCAGCTCGTTGACTTCGGCCTGCTGGTTCACGTCGATCGCCTCCTGGTCGCCGATCACCCACACGTGGTTGTAGAAGGCGCGGGTCGGGTTGGTGGTGTAGCCGGGCTTCACGTCGAGAAGGTAGCTCGCGCAGTGCGGCCGGCAGCTTAGCGGCGCTGTCGGTGAGCAGCAACGGCCCCCAGGTCCCCGAGGCCGAGAGCGGCGCCGCGGCGGCGGCGTCGAGCGGCGAGTCGGAGCGGGCGAGGACGAAGCCGTGGCCGGGGTCGTTGATGTTCCAGCCGAAGCTGCCGTCGGCGTAGCGGGCGAAGGCGATCGCGTTGGCGACCGGGTCCTCGCCGGAGACCCGCGTGCACCCGCGGGTCGATCTTGGCGATCTCGCGCACCGCCGCCGAGGAGATCGCCGAGGACGGGCCGAGGACGTAGACCGGGACCTTGGGATGTCGGCGCAGCGCCGCCGCGGTCGGCGTCGGCAGCCTGTCGCCTTCGGCGAAGAGGACGGGGTCGCCGGAGCGCGCCGCCCAGGCGGCCGCCGGCATCGCGAATTCGGGCTTCGCGGAGGGGGCGACGACGACGTGGTCGGGGGCGACGCCGAAGAGGCGATCGCGCAGCTTCGGCGATCGCGGCCGCCTCGCCGCCGGCGTCGCCCGCCGGGACGCGGGTCGCCTTGCCGGCCCGCCGGGCGCGGCGACGTCGCCGATCGCGAAGGCGCCGCGCCACCGGTCGCCGTGTCCGCCCTGTGGGTCGAGCGCGGCCAGCGCTTCGGCGGTCGCCGTCGGGGGCCCCGTCGGCGCCGGAGAACAGGATCGGCGCCCGGACCGGCGCCGCCATCAGCACCGAGGCGGCGATCGCCCCGGCCCAGTCGTCTTCGCCGACCAGGGTCACCGCCGCCGGGCGCTGGGAGGGCGCGGTCGAGGGGAAGACCGCGAGCGCCACCGCGGCGGCGTTGGCGGCCGGGTCGGCGCCGCCGACCCGGGTCGTGTTGTTGGTCGCGAAGGCGGGGTAGCCGAGCTGTTCGGCGCTCTGCGCGGCCGGCGTGTCCGCCGTCCCGCCGCCGGTCTCGGCGACCGGCGCGGGCGCCGGCGCTTCGGCGCTCCCCGAGCCGCCGCTGCCGCCGCCCAGGACCGCGGCGACGATGAAGACGATCGCGACGACGAGCGGTCAGCGCGATCAGCGTCAGCGGCCGACGGCGCCGCGCCGGAGCTGGGCCGGCGGCGTCGGCGTCGGAGGCGGACGGCGCCGGGGCCTCGTTCGCCCGGGCGCCGGCACGTCGGCGTTGATCGGGCGGTCCGCGCTCACCGCGGGAACGCTACATGGGGCTGGCTGGCCGGTCAGATAAAGTGTCGGGGACTGGCTGACTGACCAGTCAATCGGTCCGACGGTCGAGGAAGGAACCCATGGATTTCGCACTCAACGAGGAGCAGCTCGAGTTCAAGGAGAAGTGCCGGACCTTCGCCCGCGAGGTGATCCGCCCGGCCGCGCGCAAGCACGACGAAGAGGAGAGCACCCCCTGGGAGGTGATCAAGGAGGCCCGCAGGCAGGGCTTCGGCGGCCTCGAGGGATCGCAGCGCACGGCCGCCGACGCCGAGGGCCAGATGAGCGTGATCTCCGCCGAAGAGATCCACTGGGGCTGCGCCGGCACCGCGCTGGCGATCTCCGGCTCCGGCCTCGCCGCCGCCGGCATCGCCGCCTCCGGCACCCCCGAGCAGATCGGCCGCTGGGTGCCCGAGTGCTTCGGCACCGGCGACGAGATCAAGCTCGGCGCCTACGCCGTGACCGAGCCGCAGGCCGGCTCCGACGTCAAGAGCCTGAAGACGACCGCCAGGCGCGACGGCGACGAGTGGGTCCTCAACGGGACCAAGGTCTTCATCACCAACGGCGGCATCGCCGACGTCCACGTCGTCGTCGCCACCGTCGACCCCGAGCTCGGCACCCGCGGCCAGGCCTCCTTCGTCGTCGGCAAGGGCACCCCGGGCCTGAGCCAGGGCAAGAAGGAGACGAAGCTCGGGATCCGCGCCTCCCACACCGCCGAGGTCGTGCTCGACGACTGCCGGATCCCGGTCGAGAACCTGCTCGGCGGCGAGGAGAAGCTGGCGAAGAAGCTCGAGCGCGCCCGCTCGGGCCAGAAGTCGCGCTCGGCCGACGCCCTGGCGACCTTCGAGATGACCCGGCCGATCGTCGGCGCCTCGGCGCTCGGCATCGCCCAGGCCGCCTACGAGTGGACGCTCGAGTACCTCGACGGCCGCTCCGAAGGCGGCGTGCCGATGCTGCAAGCCGCAGCGCATCCAGCAGACGCTGGCCGACGTCGCGACCGAGATCGAAGCGGCGCGGCTGCTGGTCCAGCGCGCCTCCTGGATGGGCCGCAACGGCGTGCCGATGACCGGCGGCCAGGGCTCGATGTCGAAGCTCAAGGCCGGCGACGTGACGATGTGGGCGACGACCACGCTGATGGACCTGGTCGGCCCCTACGCCTGGAGACACCGAGTGCCCGCTGGAGAAGTGGTTCCGCGACGCCAAGATCTACCAGCTGTTCGAGGGCACGGCCGAGATCCAGCGGATGGTCATCTCCCGCATGCAGGCCCGCGAATACGCCGAGCGCTTCGCCTACGGCGCCGAGGTCGCCGCCAAGGCGATGGAGGCGAGCGGCGCGGGCGGCGAGGCGAAAGCGGAGCCGGTAGCGGCGTAGCTCGCGGGGTCGTCCCGGGCTTCTAAGCTCGGGGACGTGCACCCCGACCACGCCGGGCACGGCCACGGCCTCGGCGCCCGCGCGCTGGCGGCGCGGCGCGAGGACAGCCGGCGGCGGATGTGGGTGGCGCTGGCGATCAACGTCGCGCTGCTCGTCGCCGAGGCGGTCGGCGGCATCCTCACCGGCTCGCTGGCGGTGCTCGCCGACGCCGGCCACCTGCTCTCCGACGTCGGCTCGATCGTCCTCGCCCTGATCGCCGCCCGCCTGGCCGCGATGCCGGCCGCCGGGCGACGCACCTTCGGCTACCAGCGCTCGGAGGTGCTGGCGGCGCTCGTCAACGGGCTGCTGCTGGTCGCGGTCAGCGTCGCGATCGCGGTCGCCGCGATCGGCCGCCTCTCCGACCCGCCGGCGATCGACGGCGCCGGCGTGCTCGCGCTCGGCGCTCCTCGGCCTCGCCGGCAACCTCGCCGCGACCCTCGTCCTCGCCCGCGGCCAGCGCGAGGACATCAACCTCGAGGGGGTCCTGCGCCACAGCGCCGCCGACGCGCTCGGCTCGCTTCGGCGTGGTCGTCGCCGGCGCCTTCGTCCTCGCCGGCGGCTCGCCGATCGTCGACCCGATCGTCGGCCTGCTGATCGCCGCCCTCGTCCTCGCCTCCTCCTGGCGCCTGATCAAGGAGCCGTTCGACGTGCTGATGGAGGCGGCGCCGGCCGGCCTCGACGTCGACGGGCATGGGCGCGGCGATCTGCGCCGAGGAGGGGGTGCGCTCGGTCCACGACCTCCACGTCTGGACGGTGACCGCCGGCTTCGGCGGCGCTCGCCGCCCACGTCGTCGTCGCCCGCGATGCGACCGCGACCTGATCCGCCGCCGGCTCGAGCTGACCCTGGGCGAGCGCTTCGGCATCGAGCACACGACGCTGCAGATGGAGGAGGAGGCCGACCGGGGCCTGCTGCGGGTCGAGAACGCGGGCGGGCAGGGCTGAGCGCAAGCCCGGTTGCAGACGGCTCGTTTCGGTTGGCCGGCATCTCGCGCTTGGCTAGCCTCGTGGCGATGCCGAGGAATCGTCCTCGCCGCGACGGCCGCTCGCCGCGGCGCTCTGCTCGCCGCTGCTCGCCAGCCCGGCGGCGCCCGCCGCCGGACCTCCAGTCCAAGCTCGAAGCCAAGCAGGCGAAGCTCGACAAGGTGCGCGAACGCAAGGGCGTCCTGACGCACGACGATCGCCCAGCTTCGGCAGGCCGGATCGACCGCCTGACCGGCGAGGTCGCCGAGATCCGCACCCGCGAGGCGGCGGTGCGCGTCGCGGCTCGCGGCCAAGCAGGGCGAGCTCGAAGCGCGCCGTCGCGCAGCTCGACGTCGCCAAGGGCCGGCTCGAGCAGGTGCGGGCGCAGCTGAAACGGGCGCTGGTGGCGCTGCGGCACCGCCTGGTCGCGATCTACGAGACCGGCAGCCCCGACGTGCTCAGCGTCATCGTCGGCTCCAGCAGCTTCGACGACCTCGCCGCCCGGGCCGAATACCTCGACCGGATCCACGGGATGGACGAAGCGGTGGTCGGGCGGGTGCGCGAGCTGCGCGACGAGGTGCGGCGGATCGTCGCCCGCCTGCGCGGGGCCAAGCGACAGATCGAAGCCGCGCGCGACGCGATCGCCTCCGAAGAGCAGGCGCTGGCCGGCGCCCGCTCGGCGCTGCAGAGCCATCAGCGGGCGCTGGTCGCGGCCCGCGGCCAGCGCGTCGCGGCGCTGGCGAAGATCGGCGAACACGAGGAAGAGCTGGACGGCTCGGTCGCCGCGATCCAGGGGAAGATCGCCGCCCAGCTCGCCGCCACCGGCTCGGCGCCGCTGCCGGCGGGCCCGATCCAGGGCGGCGGCGGAGGCCTGATCTGGCCGGTCGACGGGCCGGTCGTCTCCGGCTTCGGGCCGCGCACGATCAACGGCAGCTACGAGTTCCACCCCGGGATCGACATCGCCGTGCCCGAAGGCACGCCGATCCGCGCCGCGGCCGGCGGCACCGTGATCTTCACCGAGCCCGAGGCCAGCAGCGGCGGCTACGGCAACTACACCTGCATCGACCACGGCGGCGGGCTCTCGACCTGCTACGCCCACCAGACCTCCTTCGCGGTCTCCGCCGGGCAGGCGGTCTCCCAGGGCGAGATCATCGGGTACAGCGGCTGCACCGGCTACTGCTTCGGACCGCACGTCCACTTCGAGGTGCGGATCAACGGCTCCGTGACCGACCCGATGGGTTACCTTTAATACTTCTAAATGATTCGTCAGGCGCACACCTACCTGGTGGGCGCGATGTCGGGAGCGACGCTGATCGCGATCGCCATCGCCGCCTTCGTGCTGCTCGTCTCCGCCCAGGTCTTCAGCAACTGGCCGATCGCGGCGCTGGGGGGCGATGACGGCGGCGCCGCGGTCTCCGACGCTCGCCCGGCGGGCGGGGCGGCCGCGGGCTCCGGGCTCGCCGCGAACCCGGGCGGCGGCGCGACCGCGAGGGGAGCCGGGCACGGGGCGAGGGGCGCCGGCAGGGCCGCCGCTCGCCGCAGGGTCGCCCAGAACGGAGACCTCGCCGGCGCGGGCGCTCCCGGCGTCGGCGGCGAAGGGGGCGCGGGCGCCGAAGGCGGGCAGGCCGGCGGCGGAACGCCCGGCGGCGCGCAGAGCCCCGGCTCGCCCTCCTCGTCCGGCGGCGCGGGTTCGTCCGGTTCGGGCGGCGGCGGCGCGGGAGGAGGCGGCGCCGGGGGGACCACCTCGGGCGCCGGTTCAGGCTCCTCCCCCTCGGGCCAGGTCGCCGAAACCGTCAACGGCACGGTCTCCGGCGTCGACGAAACGGCGCTCGGCGGAACCCTCGGCGCCAGCGGCGTGACCGGGGTCACCGAAGGCGTCGTCGAAGGCGTCGTCGGGCCCGAATCCGCCGTCGGCAAGGTCGTCGACGAAGCCGTCGGCGCGGTCGGCGGCCTGCTGCACGGCTCCCGCTGAACGGGCTTTCGCCGCCGCCGGCACGCTAACCGTCACAATGCCGGTCCGATGGCGGAGCGAGAACAGGCGGGGTCGGTCGCGAGCGGCGACCCGATCGCCGGCTCGGCGGTCTACCCGGCCGGCAGCCGCATGAACGAGCGCGGCCACCTCGAGATCGCCGGCTGCGACGTGGTCGAGCTGGCGGCCGAGCTCGGCACCCCCGCCTACATCTACGCCGAGGACGACCTCCGCGCCCGCGCCCGCGCCTACCGGGAGGCCTTCGAGCGCCGCACCGCCGACTTCGAGGTCCTCTTCGCCAGCAAGGCCCTGCCCTGCACCGCCGCCTACCGCCTCTTCGCCGAGGAGGGCCTCTCGGTCGACGTCGCCTCCGGCGGCGAGCTGCACATGGCGCTGCGGGCCGGCTTCGAGCCGGCGCGCATCCACATGCACGGCAACAACAAGACCGACGAGGAGATCCTCTTCGCCGCCCGCTCGGGCATCGGCCACCTGATCCTCGACTCCTTCGACGAGATCGACCGCTGCGAGCGCCTGCTCGACGCGCCCCAGCGGGTGCTGATCCGGGTCACGCCGGGGATCAAGCCCTCCACCCACGACTACGTGCAGACCGGCCAGCTCGACTCGAAGTTCGGCTTCGGGATCGAGGACGGCCTGGCGGCGAGCGCGATCGAGCGCGTCCTCGCCTCCGAGACCCTCGAGCTGGTCGGCCTGCACGCCCACATCGGCTCCCAGATCTTCGAGCTGGAGCCCTACACGCTGGCGATCCGCGCCCTCGGCGAGCTGGCCGGGGACTGGTGCCGGACGGTCAACGTCGGCGGCGGCCTCGGCATCGCCTACACCGCCGAGGACGAGCCGCCCTCGATCGACGCCTACGTCGAGGTCAAGGTGCGCGGCGTCGCCGAGGTCTTTGGCGAGGGGGTGCGGATCCTGGTCGAGCCCGGCCGCTCGCTGGTCGGCAACGCCGGCCTCACCGCCTACCGGGTCGGCACCGTCAAGGAGATCCCCGGCGTGCGCACCTACGTCGCCGTCGACGGCGGCATGTCCGACAACATGCGGCCGATGCTCTACGGCTCGCGCTACGAAGCGGCTGATCGCCGACCGGGTCGGCGCCGAGCCCGACACGCTGGTGACGATCGCCGGCATGCACTGCGAGTCCGGCGACGTCCTGGTCCGCGACGCGATGCTGCGCCGAGCCGGCCGTCGGCGACGTGCTCGTCACGCCGGCGACCGGCGCCTACGGCCACGCGATGGCCAGCAACTACAACGGGGTGCCGCGGCCGCCGGTCGTCTTCTGCCGCGACGGCGAGGCGCGGGTCGTGGTGCGCCGCGAGACCTACGAGGACCTGACCTCCCGCGATGTCTGAGGAGAGCGCCAAGCCGGTCCGCATCGGGCTGCTGGGACGCGGCACCGTCGGCGCCGCCTTCGCCGACCTGCTCGCCGAGCGCGCCGACGCGGTCGAGGCGGCGACCGGGCGCCGGCCCGAGATCTGGCCGGCGTGCTGACCCGCGCGGAGGGCGACTTCGGCGAGATCCTCGAGCGCTCCGACCTGATCGTCGAGCTGATGGGCGGGACCGACCCGGCGCGCGACTACGTGCTCGACGCGCTGCGGGCCGGGCGGCCGGTCGTCACCGCCAACAAGCAGCTGCTCGCCCAGCACGGCGACGAGCTCTTCGCGGTCGCCCGCGAGGCCGGGGTGCAGCTGCGCTTCGAGGCCGCGGTCGGCGGCGGTGATCCCGATCGTCCGCATGATCCAGGAGAGCTTCGGCGTGACCGAGATCTCCAAGGTCTTCGGGATCGTCAACGGCACCACCAACTTCATCCTCAGCGAGATGGCGGCGACCGGCGCCGGCTACGACGAGGTGCTGGCGCGGGCCCAGGAGCTGGGCTACGCCGAGGCCGACCCGACCGACGACGTCAACGGCGCCGACGCGGCGGCGAAGATGGCGATCCTCGCCCGCCTCGCCTTCCACACGCCGGTCACCCTCGCCGAGGTCGCCTACGAGGGGATCGAGGCGATCCAGCCCGACGACCTCGCCTACGCCAAGGAGCTCGGCCTCTCGCTGAAGCTGCTCGGCGTCGCCGAGCGGCGCGACGGCGGCATCAGCGTCCGCGTCTTCCCCTGCTTCCTCTACCGCGGCCACCCGCTGGCGCCGGTCGAGGGCCCGTTCAACGCGGTCATGGTCGAGGCGCCGGCGATCACCGAGGTGACGATGTCGGGCCGGGGGCGGGCGGCGTGCAGACCGCCTCGGCGGTGCTCGGCGACGTCGTCTCGATCCTCGCCGGCGAGGCGCCCGTGCACGAGACCGCGCGAGCCGAGCTGCCGATCGTCGCCGACGTCACCTCGTCCTTCTACCTGCACCTCGAGGTCGCCGACCAGCCCGGGCGTGCTGGCGCGGATCGCGCCGGTGCTCGGCGACAACGAGATCTCGGTCAAGAGCGTCGTCCAGCGCGGGATCGGCGACGACGCGCGCCTGGTGATGGTCGTCCACGAGTGCCTGGAGTCGCGCTTCGCCGCCGCGGTCGAGGCAGCTCGGCGAGCTCGACGACCTGCGCTCGCGCGCCGCGCTCGATCCGCGTGATCGAGGAGGAGTTCGTCTGATGCCGCGGCGCTGATCGAGCGCTACCGGGACCGGCTGCCGCTCGAGCCCGGCGACCCGGTCGTCACCCTGAACGAGGGCTCGACGCCGCTGATCGAGGCGCCGCGGCTCTCGGAGCGGATCGGCGTCCGCGCCTACCTCAAGTTCGAGGGCGCCAACCCGACCGGCTGCTTCAAGGACCGCGGGATGACCGTCGCCGTCTCGCGCGCCAAGGGGCGGGGGGCGGAGGCGGTGATCTGCGCCTCGACCGGCAACACCGCCGCCAGCGCCGCCGCCTACGCGGCGCGGGCCGGGCATGCGCGGGGCGGTGATCGTCCCCGAGGGCAAGATCGCGATCGGCAAGCTCGCCCAGGCGCTGATGCACGGCGCCCGGGTGATCGCCCTGCAGGGCAACTTCGACGACGCGCTGCGGATCGTCCGCGAGCTGGCCGAGAAGCACCCGATCGAGCTCGTCAACTCGGTCAACCCGCTACCGGATCGAAGGCCAGAAGACGGCCGCCTTCGAGGTGGTCGAGGAGCTCGGCGACGCGCCGGGCGCGCTGGCGATCCCGGTCGGCAACGCCGGCAACGTCACCGCCTACTGGCGCGGCTTCCAGGAGGCTGGGCACGGCCCCGGTCCTCTACGGCTTCCAGGCCGAGGGCGCGGCGCCGCTCGTCCACGGCGCCCCGGTCGCCAACCCCGAGACCGTCGCCTCGGCGATCCGGATCGGCAACCCGGCCCGCTGGGAGGAGGCGATGGACGCCTTCACCGCCTCGCGCGGCCGCGTCGCCGCCGTCTCCGACGAGCAGATCCTCGACGCCTACCGCTGGCTGGCCGCGACCGAGGGCGTCTTCTGCGAGCCCGCCTCGGCGGCCTCGGTCGCCGGCCTGCTCGCCCACGGCCTGCCGGTGGCCGAGGGCGCCGCCGCCGCCCGAGTCGGTCGTCTGCGTGCTCACCGGCCACGGCCTCAAGGACCCCGACACCGCGCTCGGCAAGGCGCCCGCGGTGATCAACTGCGAGAACGACCTCGGCGCCGTCGAGCGCGCGGTCTTCGATTGACCGGCGCGCCGCCGACTCGTCCGCGTTCCCGCCTCCTCGGCCAACCTCGGGCCGGGCTACGACGTGATGGCCGCGGCGGTCTCGCTGCACCTCGAGCTGGAGGTCGAGGAGACGGGCGAGTTCTCGCTCGACCCGGGCGGGCTCGACGTCTCCGACCGGGCGCGACAACCTGGTCGTCCGCGCCTTCGAGAGCCTGCACCCGGCCGACGGGATCGCCTTCCGGCTGCGCAGCGAGATCCCGCTGGCGCGCGGGCTCGGCTCCAGCGCCGCGGCGATCGTCGCCGGCCTCTTCGCCGCCGACCACCTCTTCGAGCTGGCGCTCTCCAGGGAGGAGATGCTGGTCCGGGCGACCGAGCTGGAGGGGCATCCCGACAACGTCGCCGCGGCGATCTACGGCGGCTTCGTCGTCTGCGGCGCCGGCCGGACGGCGCGCCCGCGGCGGCGCGCTTCGACCCGCCGGAGGGCTGGAGGGCGATCGTCGTGATCCCGGCCGAGGAGGTCTCGACCGAGCTCGCCCGCGAGGCGATCCCGGCCGAGGTCCCGCTCGCCGACGCGGTCGCCAACGTCTCCGCCGCCGCCCAGCTCGTGCTCGGCCTGCAGCAGCGCCGACCTCGACCTGGTCGCCCGCGGCCTCGCCGACCGCATCCACCAGGAGCGCCGCCGCGACCTCTACCCGCGCTCGATGGAGATCGTCGACGCGGCCGCGCGAGCTGGGCGCCCTCGGCGCGACGATCTCCGGCGCCGGCCCGACCGTCCTCGTCTGGACCACCTGGCAGGACGCCGGCAAGGTCGCCGCCGCGCTGGAGCGAGCGCTGCGCCGGCTGGGCCGAGGTCCGCCGCCTGCCCTTCACGCCCCCACGGCGCCGACGTCCCGGAGCTCTGAGCGATGGACTGGGTCGTCCAGATCGGCCTGGTCGAGCTCGCGCTCGGCGGCCTGCTCGGCTGGGCGATGGTGGTGCGCCAGGAGAGCGCCCGAGCTGCTGCGCCGGATCGGCGTCGTCGCCCCGCAGCGGATCCGCCAGGTCCACCTCGACTACGTGATGATGGGCCTGATCCTGATCGGCGTCGGCCTCGCCGTCCCCGACCTGCCGACCGCGATCGCCGTCGCCGCTCGTCTTCGGCACCGCCGTCAACCCCTTCCTCTTCGTCCCGCTCGCCTTCGACCCCGAGGTCGAGAAGCGGCTCTGGTACCGGGCGCTCGCGGTCGTCTCCTTCCTCGGCGTCAGCGGCGGCCTGGTCGCCGCCGCGATCGTCGGGCCGGGCTGATCGGCGTGGGCCGCCTTTCTGCGGCTATGGCCCAATAGGCGCCCACTCAGTCCAGCAGGCCGACCTGGCGCAGGATCGAGACGCTGTCGGAGTAGACGTCCTTGCGCTTGACGAGGCCGTCCTCGAAGGGGATCACGTCGAGGCCGTCCCAGCTCGATCCGCGTTGCCGGTCGGCTCGGCGACGAGGTCGCCGCGGCGTCATCGTCTTGGCGTGGGTCGCGGCCGCGGTCCACTCCTGCACGACCAGGCCCTGGCGGACGTAGAGGCGGCGGGTCGGCGAACTCGATGTCGGGCCAGGTCTCGAAGATCGAGCCGATGTGGGCCCGCACCTCCTCGCCGCTCGCCGACTCGCCGGCGGTGTGGTTGTCGAAGACCATGTCGGGCGCGTGCATCGCCATGATCGCGTCGAGGTCGTGGGCGTTCCAGGCCTCGTTGTAGCGGTCGATCGCCTCACGTCAGCGCCGCCTCGGCGTCCATCGGGGTCTCGCTCACGCGCGCTCCTTCCATCTGGGACGGGGTCGGGGTATGGTCGCACCAGGATGGCCGGCGGCTACACGATCAAGCACCGCGACGAGTTCGAGTCGATGGAGGGCTCGGGCGACTCGACCTGGACGCTGGCCCGCAAGGCGCTCGGCACCTCCGCCTTCGGCTTCAACCTGGTCGAGATCGCGCCCGGCGGGCAGATCCCCGAGCACGACGAGGCCGGCAGCGGCCAGGTCGAGCTCTACGTGATCCTCGAGGGCGAGGCGGTGCTGCGGATCGACGGCGAGGACCACCCGGCGCCGGCCGGCACCTTCGCCTCGATCGAGCCGCCGGCCACCCGCACGATCCTCAACCGCTCCGAGGCGCCGGTGACGGCGCTGCTGATCGGCGTCCATCCGGGCGGCGAGTACAGCCCGCCGTCCTTCGCCTGACCCCCGCTGGGGCGACCGCACCTTCGGTTTTTCCCCGCTATTAGCGAGGAAAAGGCCGCGTATTCGGCCAATTCCGATTCCGGGCCTATAATGCTCCGACTCTCGTCAACCCGTCGCGCGCCCGCTCGAAGAAGGCGCGGAAACCGGGAGGTCAGGATGTCGAAGCACCAGTCCGATCCGGGAGAGCGGTCGAAGCGCTACTCGCCCGAGCGCCCTACCGGCCGCTCGTCTCGCCGCCCAGCGTCGAGGACAAGGACGCCTGCGCGATCTACGCCTCGGTGCGCAAGGACGCGACCCCGAGCCACGAGCCGATCGAGCTGGCGATCCCGGCCCTGCAGAAGATGCTCCACCGCGCCGGCAACGTCGACGGCGAGGGGGACGGCTGCGGCCTGCTGCTCGACATCCCGCGCAAGATCTGGGCCGAGGAGGTGCGCGCCGGCGGCCACGACCCCTCGCTCACCCTCGACGACGCCTTCGCCGTCGCCCACATCTTCATCGAGCGCTCCCAGGACCGCGACAGGGTCCAGCACGACGCCCGCGAGCTGCTCGGCCAGGGCGGCTTCCGCATCCTCGCCGAGCGGGTCGGCGTCGTCGACTCCCCCGCGCTCGGCCCGACCGCGCGCGAGGAGGAGCCGCACTTCTGGCAGATCGCCGGCCTCGTCGCCGACGCCTCGCGCCGCGACCGCGTCCTCTTCGACCTGCTGATCGAGCTCGAGCAGCGGCTCGGCGTCCACGTCCCCTCCTTCTCGGCGACGACCTGCGTCTACAAGGTGATGGGCGCGCCGAACGGTGCTCGGCGAGTACTACCCCGACCTGCGCGACGAGCGCTTCGAGACGATCGGCTGCTTCGGCCACAACCGCTACTCGACCAACACCTGGCCCTCCTTCAAGCGCGTCCAGCCCTTCTCGGTGCTCGGCCACAACGGCGAGATCAACACGATCGAGCAGCTGCGCCAGGAGGCGCGGATGCTCGGCGTGCCGATCCAGCCCGGCTCCTCGGACTCCCAGGACCTCAACCGCACGATCGACACCCTGGTCAGCCGCGACGGGCTCAGCCTCGCCGAGGCGATGGAGATGGTCGTGCCGCCGATCGTCGAGGAGATCCGCTCGCCTGCCCGACGAGCTGCACCGCTTCTACATGTACCTGCACCAGGCGATGGGCCCGTTCGCCCAGGGCCCGGTCGCGCTGATCGCCCGCCACGCCGACGAGTGCGTGTTCTCCGCCGACGCGCTCGGCCTGCGGCCGCTCTGGCAGGTGGAGACCGAGGACGACTTCGTCTTCAGCTCCGAGCCCGGGCGTCGTCTCGGTCGCCGAGATGGTCTCCGAGCCGCAAGCCGCTGGCCCCGGGCGAGAAGGCGCTGGTGACGATCGACCGCGACGCGCAAGCGCTCGACCCTGCACCCCCACGACGAGATGCTGCGGATCGTCCGCGACCGCTGGCTGCGCCGCAACGGCGCCGAGGAGGCCGCCGGCTACGACCGCGCCCTCGAGACCGGCGGGCCGCTGGAGGGCGAGGACGTCCCCGGCTACTCCGACGCCGGGCCCCGAGGAGCCGGTCAAGGTCGCCGACCGCATCCTCGCCGGCTTCGGCTGGCAGCGCGACGACGTCAAACTGGTCCAGCAGATGGCCTCCAACGGGGCCGAGCCGATCGGCTCGCTCGGCTACGACGGCCCGCTCGCGGCGCTCTCGCCGGAGCGCCAGAACCTCGCCGACTACTTCAAGGAGACGGTCGCCGTCGTCACCAACCCGGCGATCGACCGCGAGCGCGAGATCGAGCACTTCTCGACCCGCGCGGTGTTCGGCCGCCGGCCCTCGATCGACGCCGCCGGCGAGGACACGGGCACGGTCGAGACCGCCTTCCCGGTGATCCTCGGCGGCCACCACGACATGGCGCCGCTCTCCGACACGACCTACCGCCGGATCGCCCGCGAGCACCGCACCTACCTGCTCGAGGACCTCTGGGAGGAGTTCCGCGGCCGCGCCGGCGCCGTCGACATCTCCCTGCTCGAGTCCGAGACGACCCAGGGCGCGATCGAGCGGATCAAGCAGGAGGCGGTGAAGAAGGTCCGCGACGGCGCCGAGCTGCTGGTCCTCACCGACCGCACCGTCTACGACGCCGAGCGCCGCTACCTCGACCCGCACCTGGCGATCTCCGCCGTCGACCAGGCGCTGAAGCAGTTCCGGGTCGAGCCGGGCGAGGAGAACCTGCGCCGCCGCTGCGGCCTCGTCCTGCGCTCGGCCGCGATCCGCAACGTCCACGACACGATGCTGGCGCTCGGGCTCGGCGCCAACGGCGTCTGCCCGTACACGATGGTCGAGGTGATCTGCGTCGAGGACTACGAGACCGACGTCTCCAACCTCTGCGCCGCGCTGACCAAGGGGATCGAGAAAGTGATCTCGACGATCGGCATCCACGAGGTGCGCGGCTACGCGCGCCAGTTCTCCTCGATCGGGGTCAAGCCGGAGCTGGCCGAGATCTTCCAGACCGAGGCCTTCGCCGCCTCCGCCGAGGGCGGCATCGGCTTCGCCGACCTCGACGAGGACACCAACGAGCGCGCCCACGTCCTGAGCGGCGACGACGGAGGCCAAACCGGCGAAGACGTTCCGCTTCTACCCGAAGGTCTACAAGGCGGCGATCGCCACCGCCAACGGCTCCGGCACCTACGCCGAGTACTCGGAGAAGGTCCGCGACCTCGAGCGCCAGAGCCCGATCTCGATGCGCCACATCATGGGCCTGAAGGGCGACCGCGACCCGGTCGACCCGGCCGACGTCGACGCCGGCGTCGGCCACCACGACTACCCGATCGTGATCTCCTCGATGAGCTTCGGCTCGCAGTCCGAGCCGGCCTTCCGCGCCTACGCGGAGGCGGCGAAGGCGATCAACATCCTCTGCGTCAACGGCGAGGGCGGCGAGATCCGCGACATGTACGGGCACTACCGCAAGTGGCGCGGCCAGCAGGTCGCCTCCGGCCGCTTCGGCGTCTCGGCCGAGATGATCAACTCCTCCTACGTCGCCGAGATCAAGATCGGCCAGGGCGCCAAGCCCGGCGAGGGCGGCCACCTGCCCGGCAAGAAGGTCTCCGAGAAGGTCGCCGCCGCCCGTAACGCGGCGCCCGGCACCGACCTGATCTCGCCCTCCAACAACCACGACCTCTACTCGATCGAGGACCTCGCCGAGCTGATCGACGAGCTGAAGACGGTCAACCCCGACGTGCGCGTCTCGGTCAAGGTCCCGGTGGTGCCGAACATCGGCACGATCGGGCTCGGGATCGCCAAGGCGGGCGCCGACATCATCACCCTCTCGGGCTTCGAGGGCGGCACCGGCGCCGCGCGCCAGCACGCGCTGCGCCACGTCGGCCTGCCCTCGCGACATCGGCACCCGCGCCGTGCACCGGGCGCTGATGGAGGCCGGGCTCCGCAACCGGGTCGAGATCTGGGCCGACGGCGGCTACCGCACCGGCCACGACATCGTCAAGCTGCACTGCCTCGGCGCCAACCGGGTCGGCTTCGGCACCCTGGCGATGGTCAGCCTCGGCTGCACGATCTGCCGCGGCTGCCAGCTCGACACCTGCCACGTCGGCATCGCGACGCAGATCGAGACCGTCGAGCAGGCCCAGGAGCACGGCCTGAAGAAGTTCACCCCGCAGGAGGTCGACCGCGCCGCCGAGAGCTGCGCCCGCTTCTTCGCCGCGATGGGCGAGGAGGTCAAGGAGGTGGTCGCCTCGCTCGGCTACGAGCGCGCCCAGGACCTGGTCGGCCGCTACGACCTGCTCGAGCAGGTCGCCGCCCACGACAGCGATCGACCTGGCGCCGCTGATCACCCCGCTGGAGGAGTTCCTCGACCTCGAGCCGCTCGACCTGCCGGTCGCCGAGGAGGAGCGAGGAGGTCGCGCGCCGAGGCCGGCCTCGTCGTCGCCCGCCCGATCCGGATGGAGGCCAAGCAGGCCTCCGGCCAGATCGCCGCCCTGGCGCCGGAAATCTGCTCGGGGCGGCACCGTGCGCAGCGAGTTCCCGCGCGCGACCGACGCCAACGACCGCGTGCTCGGCACCGAGCTGGCCGGGGCGATCGCCCGCTCGCGGATCTTCGACGACGGCCCCGAGTCGAACGACGACGTGCTCGCCAGCCTCGAGTTCAACGGCGGCTCGGTCGCCGGCCAGGGCCTCGGCGCCTTCAACGCCTACGGCGTCTCGATCCGGGTCGAGGGCGGCGCCCAGGACGGCGTCGGCAAGACGATGCTCGGCGGCTCGATCGCGATCCTCAAGGGCAAGGGCGCCAAGGGCAAGCGCCTCAACGGCTCGGTCGGCAAGTCCTTCGCCTACGGCGCCCAGCGCGGCCGCCTCTTCGTCCAGGGCTCGGCCGACTCGCGCTTCTGCATCCGCCTCTCCGGCGCCGACGTGGTGCTCGCCGGCGAGCCCGAGGACGACATCGACGACAGCCGCGGCTGCGTCGTCGACCGCGCCAACGCCAAGGGCTTCGCCTTCGAGTACATGACCTCGGGCCGCGCCGTCGTGCTCGGCGACATCGGCCCCTGGGCCTGCGCCGGGATGACCGGCGGCCGCGTCTACGTCCGCCACAACGCCTTCGGCATCGACCGCGAGGCGATCGAGCGCCGGCTCGGCGAGGGCGCCAAAGTCGAGCTGAAGGACCTCGACGCCGAGGGCCTGCTCGACATCGACGACCTGCTCACCGCCTACGCCGACGAGCTGAAGGCGACCGACCAGGACGAGGAGGCCGTGCGGATCCTCGAGCTGGCCGCCGACGCGCCAGCAACTTCCTCATGGTCGTCCCGCACAAGGTCCAGGCGGACCCGAGCATCTCGACCGAGTAGACGCGGGCGCCCGGCCCTTCTACTGGCGGGAGAGCAAGTCGGCGATCGCCCGCATCTCGCGCAGGAGGCCGTCGAGCAGCTGCTCGGTGCTGGTGTGGATGCGGTACTCGGCGGCCTGGCGGTCGGCCTCGACCTGGTCGATGCGGCGCTCCAGCTGGTTGGTGCGGTCCTCGATCCCGCGCATCGAGCGCTCCAGCCTCTTCTCGGTCTTGCGGACCCGCTTCTTGACGTAGAGGCGGGTGTCCTCTCGCAGGGCGTCGAGTTCGCGGCGCAGAACGGGGTCCTCGTCGGCCTGTTCGGCGAGCATCTCTTCGACCCCCGTGCGCACCCGCTCGATCTCCTCGTGCAGCTGGGCGCGGGCGCGGTCGGCGGCGGCGGAGATCGACGGCCCGCCCGGGGGCAGGGAAGGATCGATCGGATTGGGCACAGCGCTCACATGCCCAATCGTAGGGACGAGGGTGGCCGTAACCGACCCTGACCCCACTGTGGTGGGGTCAGGGTCCGAAGCGGCGACCCTCGGGGGACCTCAGTGCTTGAGGGCGTAGAGGCTGTAGCGGCCGACGGAGAGCTCGTCGCCGTCTCGCAGCGGGCCCCACTCGACCGTCTCGCCGTTGACGAGGACGCCGTTGAGGCTGCGGTCGTCGAGCACGCGCAGCTCCTTGCCCGGCTCGGCGACGATCAGGGCGTGGCGGCGGGAGACGCTGGGGTTGTCGAGGCGGATGTCGGCGGAGATGCTGCGCCCGATCCGGGTCCAGCCGCGCTCGATCGGGAATGTGAGGATCGACCCGTCCTCGTCCTTCATCGCCAGGTAGTGGCCTGGCCGGGGGAGCGCCTCGCGCGCCTCGAGCAGCCAGCTCGGCGGGCCGGGCGCGGTGGCGATCGCCAGTTCCCTGGTCGTCTCGCCGTGCTCCTGCCGGGACTCGAAGATCGAATCGCGGCGAAAGCGCGTGCCTCCGCAGCGCGGGCACTCGGGAAGCCTGTCGGTCTCCCGCAGCGAGAGCTGGGAGCCGCAGTCGATGCAGAAAAAGGTTCCCTCCCCGGGAATCACGCCGGTGCCGAGAAAATCGCTTAGGGGATCGCTGCTGACGCTGTCGAAGATCGGGGGGCCTCCTTCCTGCGTCCTCGACGATCCTAGCGCGTATCCCGCCCCGCGTCACTCAATTTTGACGATGTGGTGGCCCCGCCCCGCCGATGTCTAGAATCGCGCCGCGATGGGGCCGATCAGCGTTGAGACCGAGGTCGACGTGCCGCGCGAGCGGGTCTTCGAGACGATCGCCGACCTCTCCCTCCGGCCCTCGTTCACCGACCACTTCCTCACCGATTTCCACCTCACCCGGATCGAGGCCAGCGGCGTCGGGGCCGGCGCCAGGTTCCGGGTGCGCTCGCCCCTGCGCTCGGTCTGGATGGACACGACGATCGTCGAGATGAGGGACCCGCACACGCTCGTCGAGCACGGGCGCGGCGGGCGCGGCAACCGCATCCGAGCCAAGACCGTCTGGGAGCTCACCGAGGGGCCCGGCTCGCTGACGGCGGTGCGGATGTCGCACTGGACCGAGCCCGAGCTCGCGATCGACCGCCATCTCGAGGCGGCCACCTTGGCCTCCTTCTGGCAGCGGCGCCACTGGCGCGAGGCGCTGCGGCGCCTTCGCGAGGAGCTCGAGGCCGAGGCCCCACGGGCGCGGCGGATCGCGGTCGCCGGAGGCAACCGGTACGCGACCGGCATCCCCTGAGGTTCTTAATAGACTCCGCCGCCGATGTCGCCCAACCGCAGAACCGTCCTGCCGCTCCTCGCCGCTCTGGCCCTGTCGCTGCTGGCGACCGGCGTCGCCGCCTGCGGCTACTCGAGCGACTCCACCGACGTGATCGAGGGCGAACCGGTCACGCTCGGGGAGCTCCAGTTCAACGTCACCTTCTCGCGCTACCTCAACCCCAACGACAGCGAGGACTCCGCCTACCTCGTCGGCCAGTCGCCACCGGGCAAAGGCCTCAACTACTTCGGCGTCTTCGTCGAAGTGCAGAACGAAAGCGACGAAACGCAGACGCTGCCGTCGATGTCGATCACCGACGCCGCCGGGAACGAACACGCGGCCTATCCCAGCGAAAGCCTCTACGCGCTGCATTTCGGCGAAGAAGTGGAACCGCAGGAACAGATCCCGGTCCTCGACTCGACCCCCCAGCAGGGGCCGATCGAGGGCTCGCTGGTGATCTTCCGGCTCCCCGACGAAGCCTCCGACAACCGCCCGCTGACGCTCCACATCCAGGGCGCCGAAGGCGAAGAAGCCAAGGTCACGCTCGACCTCTAGCGGCCGGCGACCGGTTCAGAGGCCGGTCGAGAGCACTTCGGAGGCGATCGGCGCCGCGACTTCCCCGCCCGCCGCTTCGGCTTCGACCAGCAGCACCCCGACCGCCAGCTTGGCGCCTTCGGCCGGAGCGAAGGCGGCGAACCAGGCGTCCTTGATCTGCTCGGGGTTGGGTGAGTTCTCCTGCCCCGGCTTGGGGCCGAGCTCGGCGGTGCCGGTCTTGCCCGCGACCTGGGCCTGCGGAATCGCCCCCGCGGTCCCCGTCCCTTCGGTCACCACTCCGACCATCAGTTCGGTCATCTCATCGGCGACCTTCTTCGACATCACCCGCACCGGCTCCGCGTGGGGGCGCACTCCGCGGTTGGCGACGATCGAGGTCGGCTCGCGGACGCCGCCGTTGCCGATCGTCTGCGCCACGCTCGCCATCTCCAGCGGCGTCGCCAGCACTTCCCCCTGGCCGATCGCGGAGACGCCGAGGTCGATTTCTTCGCCGATCTCGGCCGGGATCGTCGATTCCGGCAGGTCCACCCGGCGCGCGATCCGCGGCGCGTAGAGGCTGGGGGGCGAGTTGAAGCCGAAGCGTTCGGCGGTCCCGACCAGTTCGTCGTTGCCGATCTTCGGCCCGAGCGGGGCGAAGTCCGCGTTGCAGGACTCGGCGAAGGCCTGGCGGAAGGTGCCGCCGCAGTACTCGCCGTTGGCGTTGTTGATGAAGCGGCCGCCGACGTTGACCCCGTTGGTGATTTCGAATTCGTCATCGAGGGAGACGATGCCCTTCTGAAGCGCCGCGGTGGCGGTGACCATCTTGAAGGTGGAGCCGGGGGGCTGGGTCGCCGAGAAGGCCTGGCCGGCGAGCGCGCGGACGTCGCCGTCGCGGGCGTCGAGGACGGCAACGCCGCCGGCGCGGCCGGCCAGGGCCGAGACGGCCGCTTGCTGTAGCGCTGGGTCGATCGTCGTCTTCAGCGGCGAGCCGGGGGCGGGCTTGGAGCTGGCCAGGACGCGGGCGGTCGATCCACCTTCGCCGATCGCCAGCAGCGAGCCGCCGGGCCTGCCCGCCAGGCGGGCGTTGAAGGCCTGCTCGAGTCCGCTGACCCCGACCGGGGTCTCGGCGGTGTAGCCCTGGCGGGCCAGTGCCGGCAGGTCTTCTTCGGCGGCGGTGCCGACTTCGCCGGTGACGTCGATCGCGGCGCTGCCAAGCGGGTGTTCGCGGGCCGCCGCCGGCCCTTCGGCCAGCACCGTCCCGTCGGCGGCGAGGATCGGCGCCCGCGGCGCCAGTTCGATCTGGCTTTCCAGGTGTTCGCCCCGGCGCAGTCCCGGGAAGACGAGGCTCGCGTCCCAGGCGATGCCGCCGTCGGCGTAGGGCAGCTCCAGCTCCTCTTCGAGCGCGCCGAAGGCCGTGGTGGAGACCGCGATCGGCACCGGCACGACCGTTTCGCCGTCCCGCGAGCCGGGGTCCCGCGGGGAGCCGGGGTCGAGCGCGCGCACGGTCGCGATCTGCTCGGCGTCGCGGTAGGCGGTGGCGAATTCCGCCGCCGAGATCGCCGCCCGCGAGGCGGGGTTCAGCTCCCCGTACATCCGGGCGTAGTCTTCCGCCGCCCAGGCGTCGACGAAGCGGCCGGCGGCGTCCTTCTGCGGGGAGCCCGGAGCCCCCGCGGCGGCGCCGAAGGCGAAGGCGACGATCGCGACGACCGCGAGGGGCAGCATGCGGGTGAGAAGGCGACGGCGCCGCTCCACCTCGGGTGTCAACCGGCTCACCGGGGGAAAGGTAGTAGAGCGGTTCGACGCGTGCTTGTATTCAGAGATGACCGTCCTCGACTGGGCCATCATCGCCTTCACCGTCTCGCTTGGATTGTGGGGTTACAGGCAGGGGCTGATCGTCGGCGCGCTGACCCTGATCGGCTTCGCCCTCGGCGCCGTCGGCGGCAGCCGGATCGGCCCCCTGGTCCTCTCCAAGGGCTCGGCGTCGCCCTACGCACCCCTCGGCGCCGCGCTGGGGGCGCTGGTGGCGGGGGCGATGGTCGCCGTCGCCGTCGAGAGCCTCGCCCTCGGCCTGCGGGCGAGGCTGGTCCGCCGGCGCGCCCTGCACCTCGCCGACGGCGCCGGCGGCGCGGCGCTGATCGCCTCCGTGGCGCTCGGGCTGGCCTGGGTCTTCGGCTCGGTCGCGCTGCACGCGCCGACCTCCGAGCGGCTGCGGGCCGACGTTCAGGACTCGCTGATCCTGCGCAGCCTCAACGACGTGCTGCCGCCCTCGGGCCCGGTGCTGAACGCGCTCGACCGGGTCGACCCGGCGCCCTCGATCACCGGGCCGGCGACGCCGCTCGCCCCGCCCGACGACGCGATCGCCGCCGACCCCGACGTGCTGCGGGCGGGCCATTCGGTGGTCCGCGTGCTCGGCACCGCCTGCGGCCTCGGGATCGAGGGGTCGGGGTGGGCGGTGCGGCCCGGCCTGATCGTCACCAACGCCCACGTCGTCGCCGGCTCGGAGGAGAACACCGTCACCAGCCAGGACGGGGTCGAGCTGGAGGCGACGCCGGTCTACTACGCACCCGCGCGGGACCTGGCGCTGCTGCGGGTCGGCGCCGACCTCCCGGCCCTGCCGATCTCCTCCGAGCGCAGGGAGGGAGAGGACGCCGCCGTTCTCGGCTACCCCGAAAACGGGCCCTACGCGCTCTCCCCGGCGCGCATCGGCGAAACCCGCGCCACCGTCAGCGAGGACTCCTACGGCCACGGCCCGGTCGAGCGCACCATCACCTCCCTCGGTGGCTCGGTTCGCAGCGGCAACTCCGGCGGGCCGGTGATCGACGCCGAGGGCCGGGTCCTCGGCACGGTCTTCGCGGCGACCACGAGCGGGCGCCCCGGCGGCTTCGCGATCCCCGCCGAGCAGGTCCGCGAAGCGCTCTCGCGGACCGAGTCCTCCGTCGACACCGGCCCCTGCACGGGGTGAGCCGCCGGGCCCGTCACTTACGTTCAGTAAGCTCCTAGCTCGTGGATTCGGTGACGTCGACCCAGGCCTCCGCGGCCGCGCCCGGCGGGGTCTGCCCTCATTTTCACGCCGCGATCGAGCTGATCGGGAAGCGCTGGACGGGAGCCATCGTCTCGGCCCTGACCGAGCGGCCGATGCGCTTCGGCGAGCTGGGCAAGGCGGTCCCGGGCCTCTCGGACCGGATGCTCTCCCAGCGCCTGCGCGAGCTGGAGGAGAAAGGCCTGGTGCGCCGGGAGGTCGAAGCGGGCACTCCGGTCCGCGTCACCTACTCGCTGACCGACGTCGGCGACGACCTCGGCCCGGCGATCCGCGAGCTGCGCGTCTGGGCCAAACGGTGGAAACAGGCCGGGTGACCCGCCGCCTGTGAGCCTGCCCGGGCCATTCGCGGTCGGCCGCTACGCCCGCAAGCTGGAGGAGGAGATGCGGCGGCGGGCGCGGGTCTCGCTGATCGGCGAGGTGACCGGCCTCAGCCGCAGCAGGGCCCAGGCCTACTTCGAGCTGCGCGACAGCGAGGGCGCGGTCCCCTGCGCGATCTGGCTCAACGAACTGGAGAAGCTGCGGCTGCCCGAGGGGGGGCTGCGGGACGGCACCGAGGTGGTGATCGGCGGCGGCCCCGACTACTACCGCGGCGGCGCCCACGCCTCGCCAAGCTTCTTCTTCCGCGCGACCCACATCCGGCTGGCGGGGGAGGGCGACCTTCTGGTCCGCCTGGAGGCGCTGCGAAAGGAACTGCGGGCGGAGGGCCTGTTCGAGCTTCAGAAGCAGCTGGCGCGCCCGCGGCTGCCGAGGGCGATCGGCGTCGTCACCGCCGAGTCCGGCGCCGCCCGCCGCGATCTGCTCGCCGGCCTGCGCCGGCGCGGCTGGGGCGGCGAGGTGGTCTGGGCCTTCGCGCCGGTGCAGGACCGCCACGCGGCGCCGGCGATAACGGAGGCGATCCAGGGGCTGGCGGCGCGGCCCGAGGTCGAGGCGATCGTCGTCACCCGCGGCGGCGGCAGCCTCGCCGACCTCTGGGCCTTCTGCGACGAGACCCTGTGCCGCACCGTGGCGCTGCTGCGGGTGCCGGTGATCAGCGCGATCGGCCACGAGCGCGACTCGACCCTGATCGACGACGTCGCCGCGGTCGCCTGCTCGACTCCGACCCACGCCGCCGAGGCGGCCGTTCCGCTGGACTGCGTCGCCGCCCGGCGCGACCTCGAGCGCACCGCCTTCGCCCTGCGCCGCGCCGGCGAGGGGGCGGTCGGCGCCCGCGGGCGCCACCTGGCGGCGCTGGCACGGGGACCGGCCCGGGCACTGCGGCGCGAGCGCGGCGCCCTCAACCAGAAGATCCGCGAGATCCGCGCCGCCTCCGAGCGCGGCCTCGCCGAACGCCTCGGCTTCCAGCGGCGCATCGCCGCGGTCGTCCTGCGGCGGGCGCGGCGGCGGGGGATCGAGAGGACCGAGGGCGCGAGCGCGGAGAAGGGCCGCCGCGCCGCCGCGGTGGAGCGCTCGGCCGCCCGGGCGCTGGCGCGCCGGCGGGAGGCCCTGGAGCGGGCGGCGGTGACCCTGCGCGCTCACGACCCCGAGCGGACGCTGGAGCGCGGCTACGCGCTGGCGGAGAGCGCCGCCGGGCTGCCCGTGACCACGGCAGGCGCCGCCGTCGCCGCCGGAGAGGTAAGACTGCGGTTCGCGGACGGACGCGTGAGGGCGGAGATCGAGGGGGACGTTGAGCGAGAAACCGGATAGCTACGAGGTCGCGGTGGAGCGGCTGGAGGAGATCATCGACCGGCTCGACTCCGGCCAGGCCGGCCTGCGCGAGACGCTCGACCTCTGCCGCGAGGGCCGCGAGCTGGTCAACTACTGCGCCGGCGAGCTGGAGGCGGTGGGGGAGGGCCTCAAGGAGCTGAAGCTCGACGAGCTGGCGGCTCGGCTGGACTCCCCGGCTGCTTCCTAGGGCCGGAGCAGAGGCGGCCAAGGGCCGGGCAGCCCCGGCACAGCGCCCAGTCGCGCTCCTCCTCGGCGGCGACGGGGAACTCGCCGCTACCGATGCGGGCGATCGTCGCCGCCAGCCGCTCGCGCCCGGCCTGCATCTCGGCGGCGCCCAGGAGCGAGCGAACCGGCTCCCCGGGCCGCTCGAGGAAGACGTAGGCGACCTCGACCTCCTCCGCGCCCAGGGACTCGGCGACGGCGAGGGCGTAGACGGTGCGCTGGGTTTCGTAGTGCCCGGCGCGCTCGGCGCCGTCCAGGCGGTCGGTCTTGTAGTCGACGACCAGGGGGCGCGAGCCCTCGCGTCGCACCAGCAGGTCGATCGAGCCGCGCAGGACGGTGCCGCCGACGCCGAGGAGGATCGGCACCTCGGCCCGCATCCGAGCGGCGCCGGCGCCGATCTCCTCCCGCAGCAGCGGCGAGGCGAGCCACCCGCGCACGGGCGCGAGCAGCGGCTCGGGGTCGGTCGCGTCGGCGGGCAGGCCGGCGGCGAGCGCGTGACGTCGCGCCAGCTCGGCCGGCGGCTCGGTCCACCCGTTGGCCTGGCTCCACTCCAGCAGCGCGTGCACCGCGCCGCCCCGCGCCGCCCGCTCCTCCCGCCCTCCTGGCGCCATCGCCGCCTCCTCGCCCGGCGCGCTCGCGGTTCCATCCGCTATCCGGGCAGAACCGCGGACGCGCTCGCCGAGGCCGAGCACGCGCTCCATCTGGAAGCGGTAGGGGCACTCCTCGTAGGCGGAGATCGCGGTGTAGGAGAGCGGGCGGCTCGGCACGCTCGGCGGCTGGCGTTCGACCAGCGGCGGCGGGCCCTGCCCCAGCGCTCGCTCGCCGGCGGCCTCGCGCCGGGCCCTGGCCAGCTCGCGGGCCCGCTCGGCCGAGGGCAGGTTGACCCGGACCGCGATCTCGCTCGCGGCGAAGCTCGGCCTCGAGTCCCGGACGGGGCTGGGGCGGGGGCACGGCGACGCGGGAGTCGGCATCGCGCCCGATGCCGAGGGCGTCGATCAGGCGCTCGACCACCGACGTCCCCGGCTTTGTCTCGCGGCCCGGCTCCGGTTTGACGATCCCGCTCAGGATCAGCCGCTCGCGGGCGCGGGTGGCGGCGACGTGGAAGAGTCGCAGGCCCTCCTCGGAGTCGCGCCCGCGGGCCTCCTCGCAGAGCGCCGCGTGATCGAAGAGGTTGACCGAGCCGGCGCCGAGCCGGCGCAACTGCATCCCCACCCGCGGCGGCTGCTCGCGGCCCAGGGTCAGCAGCGGCGCCCGCGTCCCGGCCAGCAGGCCGCGCGAGAGGTCGGGCACGGCGACGACGTCGAACTCCAGCCCCTTGGCGTTGTGGACGGTCATGATCCGCACCCCGTCGTGGCCCTCGGCGGCGGTCGCCGCCTGCGCCTCGGCCTCGCTCTCGGCCCGCGAGGCGAGGAAGTCGAGCAGCCCGCGCGGGTCGCGTCCCTCGCGCGCTTCGAACTCGGCGGCGAGCCGGGTCAGCTTGCGCACGTTGGCCCAGCGAGCCTCGCCGGCGGGGCGCGTCAGCACCGCCAGGTCGTAGCCGGTCTCGGTCACCGCCGCCTCGATCAGGCCCGCCAGCGGCAGCCGCGGCGCCCGCCCTCGCAGCGAGTCGAGCCGCGCCGCGAAGCGGCGCAGCAGCGCCAGCTCCGGCTCGGGGATCTGGTCGAGGCGCTCGGGCTCGGCCAGCTCGGCCTCGCCGGCGCCGGCGGCACGCTCCAGCGCCGGCCAGACGTGGCGGTCCCGTCCCGCCGCCGCCGCCAGCAGCCAGAGGGTGTCGGGCGCGGCGCCGCAGGCGGGGGAGGCGAGGGCGCCGAACAGGACCTGGTCGTCGAGCGGGTTGACGATCGTCGCCAGCAGCGCGCAGACGTCGCCGACCTGCTGCTGGGACCAGTAGCCGCGGCCGCCGACCACATAGGGGCGCAGGCCGGCTCGCTCCAGCGAGTCCTCGTAGGCGTCGAGGTGGGTGTAGGCGCGCAGCAGCACGACCATCTCCCCGCGCGGGACCCCGGCGTCGGCCAGCTCGCGCAGGCGGGCGGCGAGGAAGCGGGCCTCGGCCAGGCAGTTGAGCGGGGTGCGACCGTCGATCGCCGGCTCCAGCTCGATCCCCTCGCCGTCCCAGCCGTCGCGGGCGGTGAGCTGGAGCTCGACCGGCGGGCCGCCGCCCGTCGGGGGCGCCGGCTGCGTGCCCTGCGGCTCCGTCCCCACCCGCAGCGGCCGGTAGCGCTCCCCCAGCAGGGCCTCGCCGAAGCGGTTCACCGCGGCGATCACCTCGGGCCGCGAGCGGAAGTTGCCGCTCAGCGCCATCAGCTCGGCATCGGGTCGCTCCTCGACCAGGCGGCGCTGCTCGCGGAACACCTCGAGGTCGGCGTGGCGGAAGCCGTAGATCGACTGGAGCTCGTCGCCGACCGCGACCAGCTCGGTGCGCGGCCCCCGCAGCGCCTCGATCAGCCGCAGCTGGAGCCGGTTGGTGTCCTGAAACTCGTCGACGAGGAGGTGGCTGAAGCGCTCGCGGTAGGCGCCGCCGATCTCGGCCCGCTCCAGCAGCCGCGCGGCGAGGATCTGTAGGTCCTCGAAGTCGATCCCGGCGCGGCGGCGCTTGGCCGCCTCGAAGCGGGCCGAGAACAGCTCCAGCAGGAGCGCCAGGTGGCCGTAGGCCTCGCCGCCCTCGCCCGCCTCCGCCGTGCGGGAGATCGCCGCGTCGAGCGCCTCGCAGTAGGGGGCGAGCGCCTTCGCCCTGCTGCCCGGGTGCAGCGCGCGCAGCTCGTCGAGGCCGGGGGGGTCGGGAGCCCGCAGCCGCGCCAGCCCCCGCCGCACCAGCTCCCGCTTGCCGTTGCCCTCGGGGAGGTCCTCGATGGCCGCGGCGGCGGCCTCGGCGGCACGACGGTTCGCCGCCGCGGGGTCGGGCGGGGGCGGCTCGGGAAGCCGCGGCTCGGCGACCCCGCGGCTGCGCAGCTCGGCGTGGGCCGCGATGACGATCGCCCGCAGGCCGTCGAGGTCGAAGGCGGCGACGGTCTCCTCCCGCCGCTCATCGCCGTCGGCGAGGAACTCGGCCAGGGCCTCGTCAAAGGCCTCGCGGGCCGCCCGGGCCGCCTCGGGCGCGTCGAGGACGCGGAAGTCGGGGTCGATCCCGGCGGCCACCGGATGGGCCGACAGCAGCCGGCCGCAGAAGCCGTGGATCGTTGTCACCCAGGCACCGCCGATCGCGCTCAGCAGCTCGGCGGCGGGCGCCGACCCCTCCCCGGCGCGGCGGGCCAGCTCGGCGCGGATCCGCTGGCGCAGCTCGGCCGCCGCCCTGTCGGTGAAGGTGAAGGCGAGGATCGCGTCGGGGGAGACTCCCTCCTCGCAGGCGAGGCGGTAGTAGCGGTCGACCATCACCCCGGTCTTGCCGGTGCCGGCACCGGCCTCGAGCAGGACATCGCGCCCGCCGGCGCCGATCGCCGCCGCCTGCTCGGGCGTGGGGACGCGGGCGCTCACCGCTCCTCCGCCTCCTCTTCCTCGACGTAGCGGGGGGCGCGGTCGCGGCGGCAGATCGGAGCGAACTCGCAGAAGGTGGGGCAGACGTCGTGCCCGCGAAGGCCGCGGCGCGGGCCGGGATCGCGGCGGACGTCGCCCTGGCGCATGCGGGCGACGATCTCGCCCGCGCGCCGCCGCGAGTCCTCCAGCAGCTCCGCCAGCCCCTCCTCCTCGACCAGGTCGTTCTCGTAGAGCCCGTAGCCGCCGAGGTCGCCGGCCGCCCCGGCCGCCACCGCCCCGCGCGGGCGCCGCGCCGAGGTCCCCCGCAGCGGGTGGTAGAGGCCGCCGACCGGCGCCGCGCCCCAGTGCTCGGCGACCGCCAGCAGGTAGAGGGGCAGCTGGAGCTTCGCCCGCTCCTCGAACTTCTCGCGCGGGGTGACCGAGCCCGACAGCTTGTAGTCGATTACGAGGGCGCGGCCGTCGGCGGCGCGGTCGACGCGGTCGATCGCCCCGTGCAGCCCCCAGCCGCCGAGGTCCAGCGCCGGGCGCTCGTTGTCCTCCTCTTCGCCGAAGGCGGCCTCCAGCAGCCAGGGCTCGAAGCCCCCGGTCTCCCGCTCGGCCTCCTCGGCGAGGAAGCGTTCCAGCAGGCGCACGACCCGCCGCGCCATCGCCCGCTCGGCCGGGTGGGAGCCGAGCTCCCGCTCGGCGGCGATCTCGGCCACCAGCTCGCGCCCGCGCGCGGTCCAGGCGGCGAGGGAGCCGGGCCGGGGCAGCGGGTCGTTGCCGGGGCGCTCGCTGTACAGGCGCTCCAGGGCGGCGTGGATCAGCCCGCCCTGCACGAGCGGGTCGGGGGCCGGGCCGAGCGGCTGCGGGCGGAGCTCGTGGCCGACGAGCCAGCGGTAGGAGCAGAGGTCGAACTCCTCCAGGGTGGTGCCGCCGTAGGCGGGCACCGCCGCCAGCGACTCGATCGCGGCCGGGTTGGAGAGCGGCCCCGGCGCCCGCGAGGCGAGCTCGACCGCGCGGGCCTCCGCGACCCGCTCCTCGACGCGCGTGGCCACGGCCGGCTCGACCCCGGCGGCGGCGAGCAGCGACGCGGAGTCGGCGTCGGCGCCGTGGGCGGCGAGGGCTCGCGCCAGCTCGTCCTCGGAGGCGGCCTCGGCCAGCGGCGGGACGACCGCGGCCAGGTCGCGGGCGCGCACGATCGCCTCCTCGACGGGATCTGGCACCGAACCGTCGGGAGCGGGGGAGAGGAGCGCGCGGACGTCCTCGAGCAGCGGCGAGCGGGCCTGGGCGGCGCCGTCCTCGTCGCTGTCGCGGTAGGAGAGGACGAGGGTGCGGCGCGGCAGCGAGAGGCAGGCCCCGAACAGGTAGCGCTCCTCGGCTTCGCTGTCGCGGCGCGGCTCGAGGCCGAGAGTCTCGCGCTGCGCTTCGGAGAGGAACGGGTCGCCGCCGCGGTCGCGGCGCGGGAACTCGCCGTCCTGGAGGGAGCCGACGATGACGTGGTCGAAGCGGCCGGCGCGCAGCCGGTAGGGGCTGGCGATCCGCACCCGTCCCTCGACCGGGCCGCTCCAGACGCGGAACCGCAGCCCGGCGACCGCCGCCGCCAGCCGCGCCGCGCCCGGCGCCATCGCGCCCAGCTCCGCGAGCTCGCCGAGCGCGTCCGAGATCGCCGCGGCGGCGCGCAGCTCCAGCCCGTCGCCGGGTCCCAGCGCGGGGCCGTCGCCCTCGCCGCGCAGGGGGCGCGAGGCCATCGTCGCCGCCAGCGCGCCCGCCTCCGCCGCCAGCGCCTGCGGCGAGCGCGCCGCCGCCTCGCGCAGGCGCCGCAGGTCTCGTGGCGGCTCGCCCTCCTCGCCCTGCCAGAGCCTCAGCGCCGTCTCGGCGTCCCGCACCCGTCCCCGCCGCAGCGAGCGCTCGAGCCAGTCGACCCGGCCGGGACGGAAGCCGGAGGGTCCGCGCAGGTAGCGCAGCACCTCCCTGGCGCGCCCGGTCCCGAACTCGGCCTCCAGCAGCGCGATCAGGGCGCCGCCGACCGCGGTCGCGGCGACCGGCAGCTCGGCCTCCAGCGCGGTCGCGATCCCGTTGCGCTCCAGCGCCGCCGCGATCGCCGGCCCGCGACGCGCCGGGTCCCGCAGGGCAATCGCGACCTCGGCCGCCTCGGCTCCGGACGCGATCAGCGCGGCGGCCTCGGCGGCGATCGCCTCCGCCTCGCCCCGCTCGCCGGCCGAGCGCAGGATCCGCAGCCCATCGCCGGGCGGACGCGGCTCGGCCCCGGCGACGCCGAAGCCGCGGGCGAGGTGGAAGAGGAGCGGGCTCTCGGTGTTCGCCGGGTCGGCCTCGGTCAGCGTCTCCTCGGCGGCCCCGATCCGCTCTCGCAGCTGGCGCAGCAGCCGCGCGCGCGCCTCCAGCGCCGCGTTCCCGGGCTCGTAGGTGAGCGCCACCGTCACCTCGCAGGTCGCGGCCAGCGCCCGCACCAGCTCGAACTGGTTGGGGGTGAGGTCGTCGAGCCCGTAGAGGAAGACCGGGCGCTCGGCCCAGAACCCGGCGTCGCCGCGCAGCAGCTCGATCGCCCGGCGGGCGATGCCGTGGGAATCGAGGAGCCCGGCCCGCTCGCGGACCTCGGCGTAGCCGGCGTGCAGCGCGGCGATGTCGCCGAGGTAGGCGGAGCCCTCCAGGGTCGCCGCGCTGGCCTCGACCGCGGCGGGCTCGACCCCGGCCGCCTGTAGCTCGTCGAGCAGGCGCTCGAAGGCGCGGGGGAACCCAGGCCGCTCGGCCGAGCGGCGCAGCGGGCCGAGGCGGCCGGCGCGGGACTCGATCGCGACCGAGACCGCGCGCAGGCGCTGCGCCGCCGACAGCTCGGCACCCGGCGGCGCCCCGCCCGCCGTCGCCACGGTGCGGAACAGCGCCCCGAAGGTCATCGCCGAGCCGCCCAGCACCGCGCCGGACTCGCACAGCTCGCGCTCGAAGGCGAAGACGTCGTCGAGGGTGGGGAGGACCAGGATCGGGTCGCGCTCCAGGGCGGCCGCGAAGCGGCGCCGGAGAAGGCCCGCCCGCCCGGAGTTGGGGGGCCCGACGATGAGGTTCAGCGGCACCCTCCCACCCTATGTAGGAGCCCGGCGCGCTCCCCCGCAATATGCGGCGCCGCCGCCCCGTTTTGCCGTCTACCGCCGCCTCTAGATTCCGCCACAGCCGATGTCCCTCTGTTTCGTGGATCCAGCCGACGCTGTCCGTGCAATCGCCGACTCGGTCGGCCGCGAGGCCCGTCGCCAACTGTTGGGCGAGGCGGTCCGCGCCTGGGTCGACGAGATCCCCGAGGCCGAACTGGAGACCCACTACGCCAAGGCGATCTCCGAGCTGGACGAGCACGACCTCTCGATGCTCGCCGCCTGGCACGGCTCGCTTGAGGTCGGCCACCCGGTCCCCAACCGCGACTTCCTGATGGGCGCCTTCGGCTCCCTCGGCGAGAACCGCCGCGAGGCCCTGAAGCTCGCGGCCGGCTTCCGCGGCGAGGAAGCCGTCGACCAAGGAGTCACCGAGGACGACGCCCTCGAGCTTGTCCTGGGCCTGCTCTCCCCACCCCGCCTGATGGCGCTGGCAGTGGAGGCCGTGGATCTGTACGTCTGGGACCGAGCCGGCTCGGACAACTAGCGAGAGCCTCCGATCTACCCATACAAAAGACCCGCCTGAGCGGGTCTTTTCGCAAAGGTGGGAATCACCCACAAACGCCTGATAAGCCCACTCAGCCTATCCCTGACCATGGGCCGTGCCCGGTATCGTTGCTGCTGAACGGAGGCGGCAATGGCAGAGCTGGAGCGCGGAAGCGGGGTCTCCACCGCGGACCATGACGCGGTGGTGGTTGGGGCGAGCCTGGCTGGCTGCACGACGGCGATGCTGTTGGGGCGGGCTGGGCTGCGGGTCGCTCTGGTCGAGAAGCGGCCCGATCCGGCCGCTTTCAAGCGGATCTGCTCGCACTACATCCAGGCCTCGGCGGTGCCGACCTTCGAGCGGCTGGGGCTGCTCGGCCCGATCCTGGACGCCGGCGGTTTGCGCTCGCAGGCTCGGATCTGGACGCCGGGGGGATGGATCGTCGCTCCCCGGGAGCAGGCTGGGCTGGGAGTCAACCTGCGCCGCGAGCGGCTCGATCCGCTGGTGCGCGAGGCCGCGGCGGCGACCCCGGGCGTCGAGCTGATCCTCGGCCACGCGGCGACTCGCCTGGTGCGGGACGGGGACGCCGTGCGCGGCGTCGTCTTCAGCGATCCCGACGGGGGCGAGACCGAGCTGCGCGGCCGGCTGGTGGTGGGCGCCGACGGCCGCGACTCCTCGGTCGCGGTCATGGCCGGGGTCGCGGAAAAGACCCTGCCCCACGGCCGCTTCGCCTACGGGGTCTACTTCGAGGACGCGCTGCCAGCCGGCGCTCCCGACAGCGCGCTCTGGCTGCTGGACCCGCAGGTGGCGGCGGCGTTCCCGACCGACGACGGGCTGGTCATGTACGTCGCGATGCCGACGATGGATCGCCTGCCCGACTTCAAGCGGGACCCACTCGCGGCGCTGATCGACCATGTGGCGAGCGTCCCCGACGCCCCGCCGATCCGCCAGGGGCGCCCCGTCGGCTCGGTCCTCGGCAAGCTCGACATGACCAACCGGGTGCGGGCGCCGGTGGCGCCTGGCCTGGCCCTGGTCGGCGACGCCGCCCTCGCGACCGATCCGCTCTTCGGCATCGGCTGCGGCTGGGCGCTTCAGTCGGGCGAATGGCTCGCCGACAGCGTCACGCCGGCGCTGCGCGGGGAGGAGCCGCTTCAGCGCGGCCTCGCCCGCTACCGGCGCCGCCACCGACTGCGCCTGGGCGGGCACGCCTTCTTCATCCACGACTACGCGACCGGCCGTCGGATGCGGCCCGTCGAACGGACGATGATGGCGGCCGCGGCCCGCGACTCCAAGCTGGCGTCGATCTTCGACGAATACGGCACCCGCCGGATCGGCCCGGCGCGAATGTTCGCCAACGCCCTCCCCCGAACCGTCGCCGTCAACGCCCGGCTGGCGCTCGCCCGCCGAACCGCTTCCAGCGCGCGCTAAGCCAGAGCCTCGCGGATCTCGCCGATCGCCTGCTCGTTGTCGCGGAAGTGCACCGCGGTCATGCCGGCGGCTCGCGCCCCGTCGCAGTTGTGGGCGATGTCGTCGACGAAGAGGCAGGCCTCGGCGGGGAGGCCGATCCGCTCCAGAGTCAACTCGTAGATCCGCGCTTCCGGCTTGCGGACGCCGACGAAGCCCGAGTCGACGACGGCCTCGAAGATCTCGTCCACCGGCAGCATCGAGCGCCACAGCGGCTCCCACTCGCGCACGTTGTTGGTCAGCATCGCCATCCGGTAGCCGTCCGCCTTCAGCTCGCGCATCAGGGCGATCATCGGCTGGTTGGGGTCCAGAGCCTCGAAGTAGATCTCTTTGAAGCGGTGCAGCTCGGGACGGTGGCCCAGCAGCGGCTCCAGGCCCTCGCCGAGCCGATCGAGGAAGGCGGCCTCGGTGATCTCGCCCCGCTCCAGCCTGTACAGCGGGTTCTCCCCGTCCGCCTCGCCGACCGCCGCCATCGCCCGGCCGAGGTCCTCCGTCGCGATTCCGGTGGTGTCCTGGAAGGCCATGAAGGAGCCCAGCAGCGGCGTCGTCAGGACGCCGCCGAAGTCGGAGACGATCGCCTCGATCTCAGCCATCGGCGCGCGCGACCTCGTAGTGGCCGAGGCCCTCGCGCCCCTCGACCGACCAGCGGAAGAAGGCGATCTCCGAGTTGAGCCCGCGGCGGCGGACCGAGGTGGAGCTGATCAGCGTGCCGGCCCCGCGCAGCGGCCGGCCGTTCTCGGCGTCGGGCCACAGCTCCAGGGTGGCGCGCCGCTGCACCCCGTCCTCGCCGTACTCGGTCGAGAGCAGCGCCTCCTCGAAGGCCACCGGGGCCGCGTCGGGGTCGCACAGCACCGCCGCGACCTCCTCCTCGCCGTGCTCGGACCCCCCGGCCGGCAGCGCCGAGGTGAGGGCGAGCAGGCCCCCGTCGGCGAAGACGATCCCGATCGACCGCCGCAGGATCTGACCCGAATCGCTCATCGAGCGGCAGCCTATTGGGACCAATTGGGACGGTGCGGTGAGGCCCAAGATCCCCCCACTTGGCGGGGCTTTGGACGAGTTGGACACAGACGGTTACATAATTGCGGTGCACGCCGATGGGACATCTGATCTAATCACCAGATGTCTGATGACTTTGCCGTTCCAGGGGGCGGAGCGGGTACCAGGAGAGGAGCTGTCTGATGTCCGATCGAAACGCGTCGACGTCCGGAACCGGACTGAAGCGCAACGCAATCGGGTTGCCAGGGGCGGTGATCATGTCCGCGGCCATCATGGGCCCGGCCGTATCCACGTTCTTCAATCCGCAGTTCTCTACGCCGTTCTCCGGTTTCGCGACGCCGCTGGTCTACCTGCTCTGCCTGATCGCGATGCTGATCACCGCGACCGGGGTGATGGAGATGGCCCGGGCGCTCCCCAGCGCGGGGGCGTTCTACACCTACGTCACCCGCGGCCTGGGGGCGAAAGCCGGCTTCGTCACCGGCGGCCTCATCTTCGTCGCCTACGCGCTGCTGCCCCCGGCTGAGATCGGGCTGATCGGCAGCTATCTCCAGAACACCTTCAACGAAGAGTTCTCCACCAACATCCCCTGGTGGGTCATCGGCATGGTGCCGGCGATCGTGATGACCGTGCTGGCCTTCGAGGGGATCATCTCCTCGCTGCGCACGGCGCTGGTCCTGTTCAGCGCCGAGGTCTTCGTGGTGGTGCTGATGGCGGTCATCATCGTCGTCAACGGCGGCGCCGACGGGCTCAGCCTGCACCCGTTCAACCCGTCCAGCTCGCCGCACGGATTCGGCGGCCTGGTCACCGGCGGCATCTTCGCCGCGCTCAGCTTCGTCGGCTTCGAGGCCGCGGCCTCGCTGGGCGAGGAGGTGAAGGAGCCGCGCAAGCGCATCCCCAAGGGCATCCTCTACTCGACCCTGCTGGTCGGCGGGATCTACGTGTTCTGCATCTGGGCCGAGTCGATGGGCCTCGGCCAGGGCGCGACCAACGCCCTCGACGCCTCCAAGGCGCCGTGGAACGAACTCGCCGCCACCTACGCCAGCTGGATGAAGTGGCCGGTGATCGTCGCCTCGGTCTCCTCGATGTTCGCGGTGATGCTGGCCTCCAACAACGGCATCGTGCGGATCCTCCACAAAATGGGTCGCGAGGGCCTGCTGCCCTCGTTCTTCGGCCACATCGACGAGAGGCGCAAGACGCCGACCTACGCCGTCCTCTTCCAGGGCGTGTTCGCGATCGGCCTGGCCCTGATCGTCGGCGGTCTCGCCGGCGGCCTCGGCGACCCGGTGGCCGGCGGCAGCGTCTACGGCTACCTCGGGTTCCTGCTGACGATGGGGATCCTGCCCGTGTACATCCTCACCAACGGGGCGGCGATCCGATTCTTTCGGGAGCGGGGGGACTTCAACCCGCTGCGCCATTTGCTGCTGCCCGGTCTCGGCGCCCTGCTGATGATCGGCCTCACCATCGGCCAGATCGTCGAACAGGTCGAAGCGCCCTACACCTGGTTCCCCTGGGTGATCGTCGGCTGGGTCGCGCTGGTCTCGGTCGGCGCCGCCTGGCTCGGCGCAAGCCGCCCGGACGCGCTCAGCTCGGCCGGCGCCGCGATGGGCTCCGTCGACGACCCCGAGGAGGAGCCGGACCTGGCGCTGGGTGTCGCGTAGGCCGATGGGCGCGCACACGATCGGCATAGATGTCGGCTCGCAGAGCATCAAGGGCTGCCTGCTCGATCCCGACGGCGACGTCCTCGCCGTCGGGAGGCAGGGCTGCGCGATGAGCCATCCGGCCAGCGGCTGGGCCGAGCAGGACCCGGCCGAGTGGCACGTCGGGATGGCCGCGGTCGTGCGCGAGATGCTCGAGCGGGCCGGCGTCGCCGGTCGTGAGGTGGGCCAACTCGGCCTCGCCTGCCAGGTCGACGGGGTCCTGCCCGTCGACCCGGCGCTGCGGCCGCTGCGCGACGCGGTGATCTGGCTGGACCGGCGAGCCTCATCGGAGGCGGCGGCGCTCGTCGACCGGGTGGGCAAGCGCGAGCTGTTCGAGCGGACCGGCCTCAACTGCAACGCCTCGCACACCGCGCCGAAGATGATGTGGCTGCGCGACCACGAACCCGACCTCTACCACGAGGCGCGCTGGCTGCCCGCGGTGGGCGGCTACCTCGTCGCCTGGCTGACCGGGGAGGTGATGCTCGACCACGCCAACGCCTCCTCGACGCTGCTCTACGACGTCGGCGCCGGCGAGTGGTCGGGGGACCTGACCGAGGCGGCGGGGATCGAGATGGAGCTGCTGCCGGAGATCCACGACTCGACCGACGTCGCCGGCGGCCTCACCCGGGCCGCCGCCGAGCGGCTCGGCCTCAGCACCGAGTGCGCGGTCATCGTCGGCACCGGCGACGAGCACGGCGCCGCCCTCGCCGCCGGCCTGCTGCGCCCGGGGCTGGTCGCCGACGTGACCGGGACCGCCGAGCCGGTGGCCGCCGTGGCGGAGGAGCTGACGCTCGACGATGACCTGCTGGTCGAGACCCACGCCCACGCCGTGCCCGGCACCCTGCTGGTCGAGAACCCCGGCTTCGTCTCCGGCGGCAGCACGCTGTGGCTTTCGGAGTCGGTGCTGCGCCGCCCTCAGGCCGAGCTGTTCGCGCTCGCCGCCAGGGCTCCCGCCGGCTCCGACGGGGTGCTCTTCCTGCCGACCCTGAGCGGCGCGATGGCGCCGCGCTGGAACGACGAGATGCGCGGCGCCTTCGCCGGGCTCTCGATGAACCACGACGACGCCCACCTCTCGCGCGCCGTGCTGGAGGGATGCGCCTACGCGCTGCGCGACATCGTCGAGCGCCTCGACGCACTCGGGCTCGTCGACGGCGAGGTCCGCGTCGTCGGCGGCGGCGCCCGCAGCCCGCTCTGGCTTCAGATCAAGGCCGACGTGCTGAACCGCCCGGTGCGCCCGGTCCTGGCCGAGGAGCCCACCGCGCTCGGCGCGGCGATGCTCGCCGCGCTCGCCGGCGGCTCCTTCTCCGACTTCGACGACGCGGTCGACCGGGTGGTCGCGATCGCGCCCGACGCGATCGCGCCCGACCCCGAGCGGGCCGCCCGCTACGCCGAGGGTCACGCCGCCTACCGCCGCCTCTACGACGGCGTCGAGGGGAGCATGGGATGAGCACCGACACCGACGCGGGCATCGCCGAGGGCGGCATCGACCTCGCCGCGCTGCGCGCCCGCCTCGCCGAGGCCCCCGACGCCGACCGCCTGCACCCGCTCGGCCTGGGCCGCGTCGTCGCCGGCCCCGACGCGCTGCTCGCCCTGCCGGCGATCGTGGAGGAGATGCTCGACGGGCGCCCCGGCCCGGTCGCGCTGCTTGGCGACGCGACCGCGATGCTGCGCGATCGCGCGAACCTGAAGGCGACCGTCCGGGCTCTGCTGGAGGCCGAGCGCGAGGTTCGCCCGGTGCAGGCCGGCCCCGCCGACGGCCGCGCCCACGCGGACGAGGCGACGATCGCCGCCGTGCTCGCCGGGGCGCGGGGCGCAGCCGCGATCGTCACGGTCGGGTCGGGCACGGTCTCCGACATCGGCAAGGCGGTGGCGAGCGAGCTGGGCGGCCTGCCGCACGCGATCGTCCAGACCGCCGCCAGCGTCAACGGCTTCGCCGACGATCAGTCGGTGCTGCTGCGAAACGGGGTCAAGCGGACCGTCCCCTCGCGCTGGCCCGACGTGCTCGTCCTCGACGGCGCCGTGCTCGCCGGCGCGCCGGCGGCGATGAACCGTGCCGGCCTCGGCGACCTCGTCTCGATGTTCACGGCGGCGCCCGACTGGTACCTGGCCCGCGAGGTGGGCATGGACGACAGCTACTCGGAGACCGCCGTCGCGCTCGGGCGCGAGCATGGCGAGGAGCTGCTGGCGCTGGCCCCGGCGCTCGCCCACAACGACTCCGCCGCGGTCGTGCGGCTGGCCGAGATCCTCGCCGTCAGCGGCATCTCGATGGGGGTCGCGGGGCGCACCGCGCCCTCCTCGGGGATGGAGCACACGGTCAGCCACCTGCTGGAGATGGCCGCCGAGCGCTACAGGGTCGAGACCGCCCTGCACGGAGCCAAGGTCGGCGTCACCACGATCGTCGCGGCGCTCACCTGGCGCCGCGTCCAGCGGCGGGTCGCCGACCAGGGCATGACACTGCTGTTCCCGGCGGCGGCGGAGATGGAGGAACGGGTGCACGCCGCCTTCGACCCGCTCGACCCCAGCGGCGCGATGGGGGAGGAGTGCTGGGCCGACTACAGCGTCAAGCTCGCCCGCTGGCACGAGAAGCGCGACCTGGTCGAAGACTTCGCCGCCAACTGGACGGACCGCTGCCGCGCGATCGCCGAGCTGCTCGCCGACCCCGCTCGCATCGCCGACGCGATGAAGGCCGCCGGCGCCCCGGTGCGGTTCAGCGAGCTGAGCCCCGCGATCGACTCCGAGACGGCGCGCTGGTCGATCGCCAACTGTCACCTGATGCGGGATCGCTTCACCATCGCCGATCTCGCCTGCTTCACCGGCTGCTGGGAGCAGCAGGACGTCGACGCGATCCTGGCCGAAGCCGCCGCGCTCGGGGCGGGTTTGTGAGCACTGCCTCGATGGCGGAGGCGGAGAGCGGCGTCGTGCGACGGCCCGAGCGGCGATTCGACGGCTACGCCTTCGACCTCGACGGCACCCTCTACCTCGGCGAGGAGCTGCTGCCCGGCGCCGGCGAGGCGATCGAGGAGATCCGCGCCGGCGGCGGACGCGTCGTCTTCGTCACCAACAAGCCGCTGGAGACCGCCGCCGACTACGCGGCGAAGCTCTGTCGCCTCGGCATCCCGGCGACCGCGGACGTCGTCGTCACCGCGCTGGACTCGGTGCTGCTCTACCTCGGCGAGCGCCATCCCCAGGCCAGGGTGCTGCCGATCGCCGAGCCGCTGGTCGAGGCGACGCTCGCCGACGCCGGCTGGACCGTGGTCGCCGACCCGGCCCGCGCGCAGGTCGTGGTCGTCTCCTTCGACCGCACCTTCGACTACGCCAAGCTCGAGGCCGCCTACCGGGCCGTGCGCCACCACGGTGCCGCGATCCTCGCCACCAACCCCGATCCCTACTGCCCGACCCCGACCGGCGGGTTGCCAGACTGCGCCGCGATGCTCGCCGCGATCGAGGCCTGCACCGGAGCCCGCGCCGAGGCCGTCCTCGGCAAGCCGAGCGCGACGATGGGCCGGGCCCTGCTCGATCGCCTCGGCACCCCGCCGCGGGACGCGGCCCTGGTCGGCGACCGGCTCAGCACCGACGTCGCGATGGGCCAGAGCGTCGGCATGGCCGGGGTGCTGGTCCTGAGCGGCGCGACCAGTGCCGAGGCGCTGGCGGTATCCGACGTGCGCCCCGACTACGTAGTCGAGGGGATCCACCGCCTCCTACCTGACTAAGAGATCGACCGAGGAGCGAGCAATCATGATCAACTTCGTCTTCATGCTGACCCGAAACGACGCAACGGTTCCGGACGCGCTGGAGGTGCTGGAGGGGTTGCGCGGCAGCGGCCTGCGCTACATCGGCTTCAAGGATGTCGGCGCCAGCCCCGAGCGGCTGACCGAGGTCTGCGCCGCGGCCCACGAGCAGGGCCTCGAGGTGATGCTGGAGGTCGTCTCCACCAGCCTCGAGGAGGAGCGGCGCTCGCTGGAGGCGGCGCTGCCGATCGGCGTCGACTGGGTCCTCGGCGGCACCCATCCCGAGGTCGGGACCGAGATCCTCGCCGGCGCCGAGGTGCGCTACTGCCCTTTCCCGGGGACCGTCGTCGGCCACCCCAGCGTGCTCGAAGGGGAGGTCGAGGAGATCGCCGAGGACACCCGGCGGCTGACCCGGACCCCCGGCATCGACGGCGTCGACCTGCTCGCCTACCGCCACCCGAGCGCCGACATCGAGGCCCTGACCCGCGCCGTCGTGGAGGCGGCGGACGGTCCGGTGATCGCCGCCGGCTCGGTGGTCGACTTCGACCAGATTGCCCTGCTGGCGCGCGCCGGCGCCTGGGGCTTTACGATCGGCAGCGCGATTTTCGAGGGCAAGCTGCCCGGCGCACCCGATGTCGCCGCCCAGGTGCGCACGGTGCTGGAGGCTTCGGCGGCAAGCGGATCGGAGGCGGTGGCGGGATGAAGAAGCGCAGTACCGCGGTCGCGCGCTTGCGCGAGGAGCTGCTGGGCGAGCTGCTCGACGGCACCTACCCGCAAGGCGTCAAGCTCCCCAACGAGGACGAGCTGGCCGAGCGCGCCGGCGTCAGCCGGGCGACCGTGCGGGAAGCGGTCGGCGGGCTGGTCGAGGCGGGCTACCTGACCCGCCGCCACGGCTCGGGCACCTACGTCACCGCGACGCCGCCGCGGCGGCACGCGCTCGACACCTCGGTCAGCTACCTGACGATGATCCGCGAGGCGGGGATGCAGCCGGGGATCGTCATCCTCGACCAGGGCGAGCAGCGGGCGTCGGCGACCGAGGCGGAGACATTGCGGCTCGATCCCGAGGAGCCGATGCTGCGGGTCGAACGGATCCGCACCGCCGACGGCCGCCCGGTCGTCTACTCGGTCGACCACCTGCCGCTGCGCTTCCTTCCCGCCGGGGCCGGGAGCCTCGACTCCTCCCTCTACAAAACGCTGGAAGAGGGCGGTCACGGCGTGCACGGGGCCAGCGCCAGGCTGGTGCCGGTCGTCGCCGAGCAGCGGCTCGCCGATCTGCTCGAGGTCGAGGCGGGCACGCCGCTGCTGCACATCGACCAGGTCGACTTCGACGGCGACGGGCACCCGGTGATGCTCTCGGCCGAGTGGCACGTCGCCGATGCCTTCGAGCTGCACATCAACCGGAGGGCCGCGCCCGAGCGCTCTGCTGGGTGAGGTTCCGATGAGCACCTCCGAGCGCGTCTCGCGGCTGGGCCCCGAACGTCGCGCCGCCGCGATCGAGCGCCTGGCGCGGGGGCCCGTCGACGTCCTCGTCGTCGGCGGCGGCATCACCGGCGCCGGTGTCGCCCTGGACGCCGCGACCCGCGGCCTCAGCGTCGCCCTGGTCGAGAAGCGCGACTTCGCGGCCGGCACCTCCAGCCGTTCGAGCAAGCTGATCCACGGCGGCCTGCGCTACCTCGAGCAACGCGACTTCAACCTCGTGCGCGAGGCGCTGCACGAGCGCGCCCTGCTGCTCACCTCGCTGGCGCCGCACCTGGTCGAGCCGGTGCCCTTCCTCTTCCCGCTGCGCCACCGCACCTGGGAGCGCGCCTACGTCGGCGCCGGCATCGGCCTCTACGACGCGCTCGCCGGGCGCCACGCCGCCGTCCCCCGCCACCGCCACCTGTCCCGCGGCGCGGCGCTGGAGCTGGCGCCGGCGCTGCGCTCGGACTCGCTGATCGGCGCGATCCGCTACCACGACGCCCGCACCGACGACGCCCGCTTCGTCGTCGCCCTCGTCCGCACCGCGGTCGCCCACGGTGCCCTGGCGCTCTCCGGCGTGCGGGTCGACGGGCTCGACCTGGGGGAGGACGGCCTGCGCCACGCGGCGCTGCACGACACCGAGAGCGGGGGGGAGCTGCGGCTGCGCGCCCGCGTGGTCGTCAACGCGACGGGCGTGTGGAGCGGCGAGCTGGAGCGGCTCGCCGGGGTGCGGAGGCCGGTCGCGATGCGGGCCTCCAAGGGCGTGCACCTGCTCGTCCCGCGCGAGCGGATCTCCTCGCAGACGGCGCTGATCCTGCGCACCGAGCGCAGCGTCCTCTTCGTGATCCCCTGGGGCGCGCACTGGATCCTCGGCACGACCGACACGGAGTGGAGGCTTGACCGCGACCACCCGGCGGCCTCCCACGCCGACATCCGCTACCTGCTCGACCACGTCAACCCGGTGCTGCGCGAGCCGCTGGGCGAGGACGACGTGGTCGGCGTCTACGCCGGTCTGCGGCCGCTGGTCGCGCGCGAGGAGGGGGACACGGCGGCGCTCTCGCGCGAGCACGTCGTCCGCCGCCCGGCGCGCGGGCTGGTCACCGTCGCCGGCGGCAAGTACACGACCTACCGGGTGATGGCGCGCGACGCAGTCGACGCGGTCGGCGAGGAGCTGGGCGAGTCGATCGACCCCAGCCGCACCGAGAAGGTGCCGCTGCTGGGCGCCGAGGGCCTGACGACGGCGCGCGGGCGCGCCCGCGCGCACCCCGCGGCGGAGCGGATCGGCGCCACCGCGGTCGCCCATCTGCTGGAGCGCTACGGCGCCCTGGCGCTGGTCCTGCTCGACCTCGCCGCCGCCCGTCCCGACCTGGCCGTGCCGATCGAGGGGGCGCCGTCCTACCTGCTGGTGGAGGCCTGGTACGCGGTCGCCGCCGAGGGCGCCCTGCACCTCGACGACGTACTCACCCGGCGCACGCGGATCTCGATCGAGACCATCGATCGCGGTCGCGCGGCGGCCGAGCCCGTGGCAAGGGCGATGGCCGGGCTGCTCGGCTGGTCCAGGCGGACGGTCCGCCGCGAGGTCGCCCACTACCGGGAGCGGCTCGACGCCGAGCTGCGGGCGGCGCTGGCCCCCGACGACGAAGGCGCCGACGCGGCCCGCTCGCCGGTGCGCGATCCCCGCCTGGCCGCCTGAGTACCATGGGGCCATGTCCGACGATCAAGCCACCGTCCTCACCGCCGACGACGTCATGGAGGCCCTCGAGGAGGTCATCGACCCCGAGCTGGGCCTCGACTTCGTCTCCCTCGGCCTCGTCTACGACGTGGAGATAGAGAACTCCGACGTCTACGTCACCTTCACCCTGACCACGCCAGCCTGCCCGATCGGCCCCCAGGTCTCCGAGCAGATGAAGGAGTTCGTAGGCGACCTCCCCGGAGTAACCGCGGTCCACCCGAAGATGGTCTTCGACCCCGCCTGGTCCCCGGAGATGATGACCGAGGACGCCAAGTTCGCACTCGGGTTCTAGCCCCAGTTCGACAGAGGTCACTCCGCCCGTTTCAGAACCTCATAGGCGTGTGGCTGCTGAGCGACCGAGTCGACGTTCGAGACGAGAAAACGCCCATCCAGTCGCTCGACCAGGCCCGCGGGGATAAGGATCACGTTGTGGGCGCGACTGGCGTTCTCGCAGAGATTCGCGGCGTCGTTGACGGGCTCACCAACAACGGTGAGCTGCTGAAACTGGGGATGGCCGATTCGGGCCTCGTGGACGATGCCGCACGACAGTCCAATCCGGCCATATATCCCGTCCACGGGAAGGCCCGCATTCACCCATCCGTCCTTGAGATGTTCAAATGACCTGCGCATGTCAAGGGCCGCTTCGACAGCGAGCGTCCAGTGATCGTCTTTGACGATGCGACGGGGCACATTGAACCGGAGCATCACACCGTCGCCGAGGTACTTGTCGACGGTGGCGCCGTAGTTCATCGCGATATCGCATTGCTGCTCCAAATACTCATTGATGCAGTCGATCGCGCTCGGGACGTTCATCTGTTCGAGGAGCAGGGAGGAGGAGGTCAAATCGCAGAAGGCGATCGTCGCCTCTCGATCCTCGCTGCGCCAGGCGAGACCGAGCAGCTCGAAGTTTTCCGGGTTGCGGGCGAACGCCGCGACCTTGGGGGCGAGCAGAGCGGCGAATTGTTCCGCGTTGACCTCATCGGCCGGCGTAAAGCCGCCTGCCTTGTTCAGGAACTGCGCGACGCCGATAGGGCCACCCCTGTGCTTGAGCGGAACGGTGAGCATCGCTTTGGTTTCGTGGTCGGCCTTCTCGTCGATTCCGGAGAAGAAATGAGGATCGTTGGACGCGTTCGCCGTGTTGTGCGGGACACCGGTCGCGAAGACCTGTCCGACGATTCCCTTGTCGAGTTCGAGCTTTGCCCAGCGCAGTTTTCGCGCGGCCGGCCCGGTGATTGAGAGGAACACGAACCTCGACGAGTTCGAGGGGGGCCCGGGAATCAAAATCGAACTCTCAGACACCTCGAGCACCTCCAGCGCTTCTGAGAGCCCGGATTCGATTTCCATCTTCAGAGGTATGCCGGTTTGGCCGCTTCTGAAATTTATGAAGTCCTGCTGAAGGGTCTTGTATTTGGCGTCGACGCTCGCGGCCCGCTCACGTTCCTGGGCCAGTTTTCGTTCCACGTCGGCGCGCGCGGCATCGACGCTGGCCTTCTCGGCTTCGAGCCTGGCAGCCTGGGATTCGAGGGGCGCCCGTACCGCGAATTTGGCGTGTGCGAGGAGAGCGCCGAAAATGGCGACGATCCCCGCGACGAGTCCGATAACCGCGTCCCCGCTCATTCATCTCCCCAATGGTCATGGTGAACCACTTGACTGGAAACGGGGAGCGTACTGATTTGGTACGCAACACCAGCGATGCGCTCGGCGCCCTGCTAGCGGTCGTCGATCGGCGGCAGGCGCCGCTCTCCCGCGGCGCCGTTTTCCGGCACCTCCTCGGCGCTCGCGTCGAAGTCGTAGGGGCGGCCGCTTCCATGCGCACCGCCCGGGTCTCCTCCCGACCCAAACGGCCCGCCGAAGCCCTGCCCCCCGCGACCGGAGACGTCGATGACGGTGAAGCGGGCGATCGTGAACCGGCGCAGCAGGCCGCGCGCGATCGCCCGGGTCGGTGGGATCAGCAGGAAGAGGCCGGCGATGTCGGTGAGGAAGCCGGGAGTCAGCAGGAGGGTGCCGCCGATCACGATCAGCACCCCGTCGGCGACCTCCCTGCCGGGGAAGCGGCGGGCGGCGAGCGCCTGGTTGAAGCGGCGCCAGGCGCCGCGGCCCTGGTGGCGCAGGAGCAGCGAGCCCAGCAGCGCGTCGGCGAGGAGCAGCGCCAGCGTCGGCCAGACGCCGATCAGCTCGCCGACCTTGATGATCACGAACAGCTCGGCGATCGGGACGACGATGAAGAGGATGACGAGAAGGGCCATCTCTGAAGCCTAGTTACGGTGGCGTGCCGGCCGGCTGGCTAGGCGGCCGGAGTCGCCGCGCCGGCCGCCTGCTCGAGCTGCGCCAGCGACTCGTTGATCCCGTCGGCGACGGCTTCCACGTCCTCCATCGAGTCGTAATCGGCCAGGAGGCCGAACCCGACCATGCCGTTGTAGCTGATGATCGCCACCGCGAGGGCGTGGTCCTGCGGCAGGAAGGCGACCGGGAAGACCTCTTCCAGCTCGCGGCCCAGCACGTAGAGGGGGATTTGGGGGCCCGGCACGTTGGTGACGATCAGGTTGAACAGCCGGGTCGAGAAGTTGATCCGCGAGGCCTGGGCGAGCAGCGTCGGCGGGGCGAAGTCGTTGAAGCGCGAGATCACTTCGGCTCCGAGCGCCTGCTTGGAGCGCTTCAGCCCGGCCATCTCCTCGCTGATTGTGTGCAGGCGGCGCACCGGGTCCTCGACGTAGACGGGCAGGGGGCCGCGCATCAGCGCGATCCGGTTGCCGAGGTCGCCGCGCTCGTCCTCGGTGCGGATCGAGACCGGCACCAGGGCCCGCAGCTCCAGGCCCTCGGTGCGGATGCCGCGCCGGTGCAGCCAGTCGCGCAGGGATCCCGTCACCACCGCCAGCACGACGTCGTTGACGGTGCCGCCGAGCGCGTCCTTGATCCGTTTGAAGGTGGCCAGCTCCGATCGCGCCCAGACGTAGCGCCGGTGCGGGCCGATGTGCTGGTTCAGCGGCACGTCCGGGGCCGGGTCGGCGAAGGCGCTGAGCACCTCGGTCAACCCCTCCAGCGCCTCGACCGCCCTGCGCGCGGTCGTCTCGGGGTGGCGCACCACGTCGACCGCCCGCTCGGCCAGCTTCACCGGCGTCGCCACCGCGTCGCTGAGCCCCCGCGCCACCAGCTCGGTCGTCCCCGGTTCGGGCTGGGGGACCCAGTCGTCTTCCACCGCGGCAGGCTCGGGCACCGGCTCCAGGTCGAACAGCACGGTCCCGATGTCCACCCCGGAGATGCCGTCGACCATCGCGTGGTGGGTCTTGGTCAGGATCGCGAAGCGGTCGCGCTCCAGCCCCTGCGCCAGCCACAGCTCCCAGAGTGGCTTGGAGCGGTCGAGCTGCTGGGAGAAGACGCGCCCGGCAAGCCGCTTCAGCTGCGCCTCGCCGCCCGGCTCGGGCAGCGCGGTGTGGCGGATGTGGTAGGTCAGGTTGAAGTTGACGTCGTCGGCCCACAGCGGCCGCCCGGCCTCCAGCGGCGGCACCACGAGCTTCTGGCGGAAGCGGGGCACCTGGCCGAGGCGGCCGCGCACGTGCTCGACCAGGTCCACGTAGCGCGGCGGCGGTCCCTCGAAGATCAGGATCGCGCCGACGTGCATGTGGCTGGTCGAGCTCTCGTTGGTCAGGAACGAGGCGTCGATCGCGGTCAGTCGGTCGAGGTGGCGCCCGTCGGTGCTCATCCCCCAAGGCTAGCTTCGCCGGCAATCCGGGGGCAGCCGCCGTCCCGCCCCGCAATCGGCCCACCGGCCACGCGATCCGCCCACCGGGGGCGTGTCTGACTTCCCCGAGCCCATGGGACGGGAAAACTCAGACACGCCCCCCGGTACCCTGCACGCATGGCAGCCACCGCCACCTCGGCGCCCAAGCGAGTCCTGCTCGCTGCCCCTCGCGGCTACTGCGCCGGCGTCGACCGCGCCGTGCAGACGGTCGAGCGCGCGTTGGAGCTGCACGGGGCGCCGGTCTACGTGCGCAAGGAGATCGTCCACAACAAGCACGTGGTCGAGGAGCTCTCCAAGCGCGGCGCGATCTTCGTCGAGGAGGAGACCGAGGTGCCGGAGGGGGAGATGGTCGTCTTCTCCGCCCACGGGGTCGCCCCCGCCGTGCACGACAACGCCGCCGCCCGCGCCCTGCGCACGATCGACGCCACCTGCCCGCTGGTGACCAAGGTCCACGTCGAGGCGCGGCGCTTCGCCGCCCAGGGCTACACCATCGTGATGATCGGCCACGAGGGCCACGAGGAGGTCGAAGGGACGACCGGCGAGGCGCCGGACAGCATCATCCTCGTGCAAACCGCCGAGGAGGTGGCGGGGCTGGAGGTGCCCGACCCGGAGAAGGTCGCCTTCATCACCCAGACCACGCTCTCGGTCGACGAGACGGCCGAGATCATCGCCGCCCTGCGCTCCAAGTTCCCGGCGATCGTCAGCTCCAAGTCCGACGACATCTGTTACGCGACGACCAACCGGCAGATCGCGGTCAAGCAGCTGGCCAGCGAGTGCGACCTGGTCCTCGTGATCGGCTCGACCAACTCGTCCAACTCCAACCGCCTGGTCGAGGTGGCGCGCGAGCACGGCGCCGCCTCGCACCTGATCGACAACCACTCCCAGGTGCGGGAGGAGTGGCTGGAGGGCGTGGAGACGGTCGGCATCACCTCCGGCGCCAGCGCCCCCGAGGAGCTGGTCGAGAGCCTCGTCGCCTTCTTCCGCGAGCGCGGCGCCGAGGACGTCTCCGAGCTGCGCACCGTCCACGAGGACGTCCGCTTCATGCTTCCCAAGGAGATCCGCGAGGAGCTCGCCGCGCGGGCCTGAGTCGGACGGGCGGTTGTCCTTTGTCGCGCTATCCGCGACAAAAGGCAACCACGCTCACTCGTGGGGCGCGTAGCGGTGGTGCAGCATCAGGTTGTTGCCGTCGGGGTCGTCGAAGAACGCCATGTGGCAGACGCCGGTGTCGAAGGTGTCGCCGATGAACTCGACACCCTTGCCCTCCAGCTCGGCCCGGGCGGCGGCGACGTCCTCCACATGCAGCGCCAGGTGGCCGTTCTTCTGCGGCGCGAACTCCGAGCCGAATTTCGCCGGCTCCCAGATCCCGCAGCAGGTGTCGCCGACCCAGAACTCGAAGCGACTGCGGTCGTCGGACCGCAGGCCCAGCGTGTCGACGTAGAAGCCGCGCGACCGCTCGCTGTCGGTCGAAGGGACTGCGACGAAATCGAGCTTGGTGATCATGGCTGCTCTCCTCGGTCGGTGTTCGTGGCCGTCTTCGGAAAGGCTAGGGCACGCCGGCCGCGAAGCTGACCGACCAGATCCGCAGGCCCGGCGTAGGGCGGAGGAGGAGGCTGTGGGCCTCGTGGCGGGGATGCTCGGCGACGGGGCGCAGGCCCGCGACCGGGCCGACGCGGAGCGGCTCGCTCCACTCGCCGTCGATCTCCGCCTCGATCTCGCCCTCGCCCTCGACCGTGACGAAGGCGCCGCCCGCCTGGTAGTCGAGCGCCAGCACCTCGCCGTCGGAGCCCGCGGTCCAGGGGCGCTCCCAGGAGCCGCCGGGGAAGACCTCGGCGCTCGGCGCCATCACCCGGGCGCCGGGGGCGTCGGTGGGGCGGATCGGCGCCATCGGCTCCGGCAGCTCGCGCAGGGCGTCGATCTCGCGCAGCTCGTCCTGGATCGCCTCCTCGGTGGCGCGGTACTCCCCCTCGCCGAAGTGAAACCAGGCCAGGGCGCCGCCGAGGCCCCAGAGGAAGAGGCTGGGCCAGCCCTCGCAGCCGTAGGCCCGCCACAGCTCCCGCTCGGCGTCGACCGCGACGGGGAACTCGACCCCGAGCGCGCGCAGCCCCGCCTCGACGGTGGCGGGATCGGCACCGAAGGGGAAGCGAGGCGCCTGCACGCCGATCACGCTCAGGCCGAGGTCCCCGTAGCGTCGCGACCACTCCCGCACATAGGGCAGGGTGCGCACGCTGTTGAGCTGGGCGAAGTCGAGGAAGTGGACGAGCGTCGGCCCGGCGGCGGTCAGCGCCGGCATCGAGGCCGGCTCCTCACCGACCCAGGGGATTCCCCGCGGCAGGTCGGGCGTGGCGATGTCGTCGCGTCCAGGGCGCACCCCCGGACGTTATCCTGGCTGGGATGACCGAGCTCGGCACATTCCTGCTGCCGGTCGCGCCGCTGCTGGCGCTGCTCGTCTTTCTCCTGCTGGGTCGGTATCCGGGATGCGAGGCGATCGCCGCGCTCGGCGACCGCATCGCCTCCTCCGCTCGGCGCAGGCCGGCCGCCGCCGCTCGTCCCCGCCTGCCGCTGGCCCCGCGCCCCACCGCCCGCGGCGGCGGGCTCCTGATCGCCCTCGGGCACGCCCAGCGCCCGCCCCCGCTCGCCGCGTAGCCCAATCCCAGAGGCCGCGGCCGTCCGGTCGCGGGCGGATCGGCGCGAGGCCGCGGCCCCGCGCCACGAGCTGAGGAGCGAGAGATGAGACCGAACACTTTGCGGGTGATTGCGGGAGTCGCCGTGGTTGCCGTTGCCGTGGTTCTCCTGGTGGCGCTGAAGAGCGGCGGTGGATCGAGCGGCGGCACCGACGCCGGCACCGTGCCGACGATCGTGATCGAGAACGGCAAGCCGGTCGGCGGGGTCAGGGACCTCACCTACAACCGGGGCGACCGGATCCGCTTCAGGGTGCGCTCCGACGTCAGCGACGAGGTCCACGTCCACGGCTACGACCTGATGAAGGACGTGAAGGCCGGCGGCACCGTCGCCTTCGATTTCCCGGCGAGCATCGAAGGCGTCTTCGAGGCCGAGCTGGAGGGACGCAAGGAGCAGATCGTCGAGCTGCGGGTGAACCCTTGAGCTGGCTGCCGTTCGCCCATGCCCTGGTCGCCCGGCAGGACCTGCCGATCCCCGCCTGGCTGTTCGCCTGGGCGGCCTCGATCGTCCTCATCGTCTCCTTCTTCGCCCTCTCGGCGCTGTGGCGCCAACCGCGCTTCGAGCGGGAGCACTGGCGGCCGCTGCGGGCGGGGACCTCCCGGGTGCTTCTCAGCCGCGCGGCGCAGGCGGGGTGCGGACTGCTGGGCGTCGCGCTGCTCGGCGTCGCGATCTACGCCGGGCTGCGCGGGACGGCGGCGCCAGATCGCAACTTCGCCCTGACCTTCCTCTTCGTCACGACCTGGCTCGGGTTCCCGGTCCTCTCCGCCGTGCTCGGGGACGTGTTCCGGCCCTTCAACCCGTGGCGCGCGGTCGGGCGGGCGGGGGGCGCCGCCTTCCGCGCGATTGCCGGCCAGCCCCCGGCGCACCTCGCTTACCCGGAGGCGCTCGGCCGCTGGCCGGCGGCGGTTGGCCTGCTCGCCTTCGTCTGGCTGGAGGTCGTCTACGGCGCCAGCGGCGGCGTCGCGGTCGGCCTTTCTCCCACCCGGCCGCCGTCGCCGCCATGCTGTACAGCGGCTACACGCTGGCGATGATGGCCCTGTTCGGGGTGCGGACGTGGTGCGAGCGCGGCGAGGTCTTCTCCGTCTACTTCGGGATGTTCGGCCGGCTCGGCTGCTTCGAGGCGCGGGAGGGGAGGCTGGGGCGCCGCCGCCCGTTCTCGGCCGCCGCCACCTGGGCCACGATCCCGGGCTCGGTCGCGGTGGTGGTGGCCTCGATCGCCTCGACCAGCTTCGACGGGGCGCAGGAGGGCGCCTTCAAGTCGGCGATCGAAAGCGCCTTCGAATGGTTCGTGCAACGCGGCGTCGGCCTCACCTCCTCGCTGCGCCTCGCCGACACGGTCTTCATGCTGCTCTGCTTCGCCGGCGTCGGCCTCGTCTACCTGCTTGGGGTGCGGGGGATGCGCACCGTGCGCGGAGCGCCCCCGCTGGCGAAGCTGCGCGCCGGCTTCGCCCACACGCTGATCCCGATCGCCCTCGCCTACCTCGTCGCCCACTACTTCAGCCTCTTCGTCTTCCAGGAGCAGGCGCAGTTCACCTACCTGCTCTCCAATCCGCTCGGGACCGCCGGGACCGACCTCTTCGGCACCGCCTCGGGCACGATCGACTTCCGCATCCTCACCGCCAACGCGATCTGGTACGTCCAGGTCGGCGCCCTGGTCGTCGGCCACGTGCTCGGCTTGACCCTCGCCCACGACCGCGCCCTCGCCTACTGGCCCGACTACCGCAGCGCCTCCCGCTCCCAGTACTGGATGCTGGCGGTGATGGTCGCCTTCACCTGCTTCGGCCTCTACCTGCTCTCGGTGGCGAACAAGTGACGCTCCCGATCGCACACGTCGGTCACTACCTCTGGGTCCTGTACCTGCTGCCGGTGGTCTTCGTCGTTGCCGGCATCCTCAGGGCGACGATCTCGCAGCGACGAGGGGACCGGGACTAGAGGACCTCGGCCAGGCGGCGCTCGAGCGCGGCCGAGATCTCCTCGCGAACCGGCCCCTCGGCGAGGCGTTCGACCAGGGACTCCAGGAACCCTTCGACGATCAGCGACTTGGCCGCCGCCGGGTCGAGGCCGCGCGAGGTGAGGTAGAAGAGCTGGTCGCGGTCGATCTGGGCGATCGCCGCGGCGTGGGTGCAGCGGACATCGTCGGCGAGGATCTCCAGGCCCGGGATCGCGTCGGCGTGGGCCTCGGTCGAGAGCAGCAGGTTGCGGCTCTCCTGAAAGGCGTCGGTCTGCTGGGCGCCCGGGTCGACCTTGATCATCCCGCGCCAGACGGCCGTCGCCCCCGCCGCCAGGACCCCGCGGAAGGCGAGGTCGGAGTTGGTGTTCGGCGCCGCGTGCTCCTGGGTCGTGTCGTAGTCGAGGTGCTGGCCGGGGCCGCCGGCGTAGCCGCCGGTGACCCGAGCCTCGGCGCCCGGACCGGCCAGCTTGGTCTCCATCCGCACCTTGCCGCGGGCGGAGCCGAAGCCGAGCGCGGCCCAGTCCAGCCGGCCGTCGCGCTCCACCTGGGCGCGCTGGGTGGCGAAGATCCAGGCCCGCTCGGAGATGTCCTGGGTGTTGACGTAGCGCAGCGTCGCCCCCTGGCCGACGCTCAGCTCGACCACCGAGTTGAGCAGCGCGTCGACCTCGTCGCCGGGCGAGGACCAGTGCTCCCAGACCTCCGCCTCGGCGCCCTCCTCGAGCACGACCAGGGTGCGCCAGCCGACCGAGGCGCCGTCGCGGTCGACCGGGACCTCGATCCGGATCGGCTCGGCGAGCCTGACCCCGCGCGGGACGTGCACCAGCACGCCGTCGCGCCAGCCCGCCTCGTTGCGGGCGACGAAGGGATCCTCGGCGGGGACCAGGGAGCCGAGCCGCTCGCGCAGCAGCTCCTCGTGGGAGGAGATCGCGTCGGCGAGCGAGACCACGGTCGCGCCCTGCGCCCCCGAGACCTCCACCGCGGCGTCGGCCGGCTCGTAGGCGTCGATCTCCAACCCCGCCAGGTCGGTGAATTCCCAGCCCTTCGCCCTGGAGTCGGGCAGGTCGAGGCTCTCCGCGAGAGAGGCGCCGCGCCGGCGCCTCTCCATGAGCCAGGTCGGTTCAGTCGCGACCTCAGCCAATGCTTCCCTCCATCTGGAGCTCGATCAGCCGATTCAGCTCGACCGCGTACTCCATCGGCAGCTCCTTGGTGACCGGCTCGATGAACCCGTTGACGATCATCTTCGAGGCCTCCTCCTCGTCGAGCCCGCGGCTCTGGAGGTAGAAGAGCTGCTCGTCGCCGATCTTGGAGACGGTCGCCTCGTGGCCGACGTCGGCGTCGTTCTCGTCGATCCGGATCGTCGGATAGGTGTCCGAGCGCGAGTCCTCGTCCAGCAGCAGCGCGTCGCAGACGACCTTGGAGCGGGATTCGACGGCGCCGTCGGCCACTTCGAGCAGCCCGCGGTAGGTCGCCCGGCCGCCGTCCTTGGAGATCGACTTGGAGAAGATCGAGGAGGAGGTGCGCGGGGCGGCGTGGATGATCTTGCCGCCGGCGTCCTGGTGCTGGCCGTCGCCGGCGAATGCGATCGAGAGGATCTCGCCGTGGGCTTCGGGGCCCAGCAGGTAGATCGAGGGGTACTTCATCGTCAGTTTCGACCCCAGGTTGCAGTCGACCCACTCCATCGTCGCCTTCTCGTGCGCCACCGCGCGCTTGGTGACGAGGTTGTAGACGTTCTGGGACCAGTTCTGGACGGTGGTGTAGCGGACCCGAGAGCTCGGCCTGGCGACGATCTCGACCACCGCGGAGTGCAGCGAGTCGCTGGAGTAGACCGGCGCCGTGCAGCCCTCGATGTAGTGGACGTCGGCGCCCTCCTCGGCGATGATCAGCGTCCGCTCGAACTGGCCCATGTTCTCGGTGTTGATCCGGAAGTAGGCCTGGAGCGGCATCTCGACCTTGACCCCGGCCGGCACGTAGACGAAGGAGCCGCCCGACCAGACGGCGGAGTTGAGCGCCGCCAGCTTGTTGTCGTTGGGAGGGATGATCGTCGCCCAGTGCTCGCGCACCAGGTCCTCGTGCTCGCGCAGCGCCGTGTCCATGTCGGTGAAGATCACGCCCTGGGCCTCGAGCTTCTCGTTGACCTGGTGGTAGACCACCTCGGACTCGTACTGCGCCCCGACGCCGGCGAGGAATTTGCGCTCCGCCTCGGGGATGCCGAGCCGGTCGAAGGTGTTTTTGATGTCCTCGGGAACCTCGCTCCAGTCGCGGCTGTTCTTCTCCGAGGCGCGGACGAAGTAGTGGATGTCGTCGAAGTCGATCTGGCCGAGGTTGCCGCCCCAGGTCGGGGTCGGGCGCGCGTAGAAGTGGTCCAGCGCCTTGAGGCGGAAGTCCCGCATCCACCGCGGCTCGTCCTTGTAGTCGGAGATCGATTCGACCACCTCGCGCGAGAGGCCCTTGGGGGCCTTGTAGGCGTAGCCGGACTCCGAGTCGTGGAAGCCGAACTTCTCCTTGTAGTCGGCGTTGATGCCGGCCAGCTCTCTTTTCTCTGCGACTACCTCGGGCGTTGCCATGTCTAGTCGACCTCCAGGGTGATGGTGTCGTCCTCGATGGCTATCGGGAACGTTTGCACCGGGGCGAAAGCCGGGAGGGTCTTCGGCCTGCCGGTGCTCAGGTCGAAAAGGGAGCCGTGACGGGGGCACTCGACGGTGCAGGCGGCGGCGTCGAACTCGCCCTCGGCCAGCGGCCCGTCGTCGTGGGAGCAGCGGTCCTCGATCGCGTAGAGCGTGCCCTCGCAGTTGAAGACGCCGATCTTGCGGCCGTCGTGCTCGACCAGGCGCATCGCGCCCGGCTGAAGCTCCGCCGCGGGGCAGACGGGGATCTTGTTTGTGGTTGTGCTGTCCGTCACGTTATTCCTAGTGTATAGGTCGGATTTTAGCGACGTGAGAGGATCGCAGATGACGACCTTCGACGATTGGAGAGACGCTCGGGAGGATCGCCGACGCGGGCTGACCCTCAGAGCGTCGCCGCTTCGGTCGGGTCGCCGGTCTCGCCCTCGTCCTCCCATTCGGCGGGCTGGCCGAGGCTGGCGCTCTTGACCACCTTGAGGCCCAGCATCGCGCACTTCATCCGCGTCGCCGAGATCTCGATCCCGAGCAGGTCGAGGACGAACTCCTTCGGCAGCCGCAGCAGCTCCTGGCGCGATTTGCCGACCAGCTCGTCGGTCAGCAGGGAGGTCGCCGCGGTGGAGATCGCGCAGCCCTTGCCCTCGAAGGCGATTTCGGCGACCCGGTCGTCGGCGCCGAGCCGGATCGTCACGTGCTGCTCGTCGCCGCAGAACGGATTGGTGTCCTCGAACTCGAGGTCGGGGCTCTCGATGCGGCCGAAGTTGTGCGGCCGCTTGTAGTGCTCGAGGATCTGGTCGCGGTAGAGCTCGTCCATGGTTCGAGGCTAGCGCTTAGAGTTGTCGAGCAAACTTCGACCGGGAGGGTCGCATGTCCGTCTGTCGCCGTGCGCTGTTCGTCCTCGCCATTGCCGCGCTCGCCGCGCTGCTGCCCGTCGCCTCCGCCTCGGCCGCGACGACGAAGGTCGTCATCAGCCTCAAATTCCCCGCCTTCCACGGGACGCTTCAGTCCTCGAAGCACGCCTGCGTGAAGCACCGCACCGTGAAGCTCTACCGGGTCAAGCCCGGGCCGGACAAGGTGCTGAAGACCGACACCAGCGAGGACAACGGCAGCTGGTCGACCCCGGTCGGCAAGAAGCTGAGCTCCGGCGGTTACTACGCGAAGGCGGTCGCCCGCGGAAGCTGCCAGGCGGCGAAATCGAAAGTGCTCTCGATCGACTGAGCTAGAGGTCGAAGACCCGGCGGGCGTCTTCGAGGCCCTCGAGGAGGCGGTCGATCTCCTCCTCGGTCGTGTAGACGCCGAAGCTGGCGCGCGCCGTGGCCGCTATCCCCAGGCGGTCCATCAGGACCTGAGCGCAGTGGTGGCCGGCGCGCACGGCGACGCCGTGGCGGTCGAGGATCTCCGAGACGTCGTGGGCGTGGATGCCCTCGATCTCGAAGGAGACCGGGCCGATCCGCTCCGTTGAGGGCGGCGGCCCGAAGACCTGTAGGCCGGGGACCTCGGCCAGCCGCCGCAGCGCGTAGTCGGTCACCCCGCGCTCGTGCGCCAGCACGGCCTCCATCCCCAGCGCGTCCAGCCAGCGCAGCGCCGAGGCCATCCCGATCGCCTGTGCGATCGCCGGGGTGCCGGCCTCGAAGCGGGCGGGGGGGTCGGCGTAGGTCGTCGCATCGCGGGTGACCTTGCGGATCATCGAGCCGCCGCCGAGGAAGGGCGGCATCTCGCGCAGCAGCTCCAGCCGCGTCCACAGCGCCCCGATCCCGGTCGGCCCGTAGAGCTTGTGCCCGGTCAGAGCGTAGAAGTCGACGCCCAGCTCGGCCACGTCGAGGGGCAGCTTCGGCGCCGCCTGGGCGCCGTCGGCGAGGACCAGGGCGCCGGCTTCGTGCGCCATGCGGGCGATCTCGGCGACCGGGTTCTCGGTCCCGAGCACGTTGGAGACGTGAGCGAGCGCCACCAGCTTCGGCCCCCGCTCCAGCAGCGCCGCCAGCGCCGCCATGTCGAGCAGGCCCTCCTCGTCGATCGGCGCCCAGTCGATCTCCGCCCCGACCCGCTCAGCCAGCTGCTGCCAGGGGACGATGTTGGAGTGGTGCTCCATCTCGGTGAGCAGGATGCGGTCGCCCGCGCCGACGTTGGCATCGCCCCAGGCCCGGGCGACGAGGTTGATCGCCTCGGTCGCGTTGCGGACGAAGACGACCTCGCGCCGGTCGGCGGCGCCGATGTGGTCGGCGACCGTGGCCCGCGCCCCCTCGTAGGCTTCGGTCGCCTCGGCCGAGAGGGTGTGGGAGCCGCGGTGGACGTTGGCGTGGTGGCGGCGCTCGTAGCGGTCGACGGCCTGGATCGAGGCCAGCACTCGCTGGGCGCTGGCGCCGCTGTCGAGGTAGGCGACCGGCTGCCCGTGCACCTCCCGCTCCAGCGCCGGGAAGGCGGCGCGGACCTTCTCGATCGGGAACGCCGAGGCCGGGGTGGGGGTCTTCGCGCTCACCGGCTCCATGGCTCCGGGCTAGGCCGAGGCGCCCGCCTCGACCTCCTCGCGAATCCAGCCGTAGCCCTTCTCCTCCAGCACGCCGACCAGCTCGGGCCCGCCTTCCTTGACGATCCGGCCCTCGAACATGACGTGGACGAAGTCCGGCTTCACCATGTGCAGGATGCGCTGGTAGTGGGTGATGATGAGGACGCCCATCTCGGGGCCGGCGAACCGGTTGACCCCGTCGGCGACGGTGCGCAGGGCGTCGATGTCCAGGCCGGAGTCGGTCTCGTCGAGGACGGCGATCTCCGGGCGCAGCAGCGCCAGCTGAAGCAGCTCCATCCGCTTCTTCTCACCGCCGGAGAAGCCGTCGTTGAGGTAGCGGCTGGAGAAGTCCTTGGGGATGTTGGCCAGCTCCATCGCCTCCTGGGCGACCCGGGCGAAGTCTTTGATCTTGATCTGCTCCTCGCCGCGCGCCTCGCGCTGGGAGTTGATGATCATCCTCAGGTACTTGCTGACCGAGACGCCGGGGATCGCGACCGGGTACTGGAAGGCCATGAACAGGCCCGCCTGGGAGCGCACGTCGGGGTCGGCCTCGGTGATGTCCTCGCCCTTGAAGACGATCGAGCCCTCGGTCACCTCCAGCGCCGGGTGTCCCATGATCGCGTTGGCGAGCGTCGACTTGCCGGAGCCGTTTGGCCCCATCAGCGCGTGGACCTTGCCCTTCTCGACGTCGAGGTCGAGGCCGCGGAGGATTTCCTTCTCCTCGGCCATCACGTGCAGGTTGCGTATCTCCAGCTCTGCCAATTTCGCTCCGTTTCTGGGTTTCGTGTGAGTCGGGTGATTCAGGCGGCGCTGCCGAGCGCCGCTCGCCGGCCGCCGGGGGCCGAGAACTCGACCAGCTCGGCCAGCGTGGTGCCGGCCAGCGCCTTGGTGACGCCGCCCTGGACCCGGGTCCAGAGCAGCTTCGTCGAGCAGGCCTGGTCGCCGTCGCTCTCGTGCGAGCAGAGGACTTTGCCCTCGGGCGCGTCATGGAAGCACTCCATCGGGGCGATCTGCCCTTCCAGCGCCTCGACCACCGCGTCCATGGTGATCTGCTCGGCCGGTTTCGCCAGCCGGTAGCCGCCGTGGGCGCCCCGGGTCGAGGTGACGAGGCCAGCCTTGCGCAGCTTTGCCACCAGGTGCTCGAGGTAGGAGAGCGGCAGCCGCTCCGCTTCGGCGACCGTGTTGAGCGAGACCGGCGTCGAGCCGGGCTGGCGGCCCAGCTCGATCATCAGTCGCACCCCGTACTCGGCTTTGGTCGAGAACAGCATCGACCTAAATCCTACTGAAGCGGTCGGTTATCGGCGCCTCAGGGCTCGATCAGGCCGCGGCGGATCGCGTAGCGGACCAGCTCGACGCGGTCGCGCATGCCGAGCTTTCGCATCGCGTTGGCGCGGTGGTTCTCGATCGTCTTCTCGGAGAGGTGCAGGACCTCGGCGATCTGCTTGGTCGTGTGGGCCTCGGCGACGAGCTTGACGATCTCCTCCTCACGCGGGGTCAGCTCCTCCTCGCCGCTGGAGCCGCGCTCCAGCACGTCCTTGATCAGCGTCCGCTGGGCCTCCGGCGTGAGGAAGGGCTCGCCGCGCTCCACCGCTCGGATCGCCGCCAGCAGGTCGGTGTCGGCCTGTGCCTTCAGCACGTAGCCCGAGGCGCCGGCCTTCAGCGCCTCGAACAGGTAGCGCTCGTCGTCGTGCATGGAGAGGATCAGCACCGCGACCTCGGGCGCCTGGCTCTTGATCTCCCGGGTCGCCTGAAGGCCGGTCAGCTTCGGCATCTTCACGTCGAGGATCGCCAGGTCGGGTCGCTCGCGCACCGCCAGCTCGCGCGCCTGCGCGCCGTCGGCGGCCTCGGCCACCACCTCGATGTCGGGCTGGCGCTCCAGCAGCAGCCGGATCCCCGAGCGCACGATCCCGTGGTCGTCGGCGATCAGCACCCTCATCGGCCCGATTCTCCCGGTACCGCGAGCCGCACCGTCGTGCCGCGCCCCGGGCGCGACTCGATCGTCAGCTCGCCGCCGATCAGCAGCGCCCGCTCCCGCATCCCGGCGATGCCGAGCCCGCCCTCGGACTCCTCGAAGGCGAAGCCGCGGCCGTCGTCGGCGACCTCCAGCTCGACGCCGCCGTCCCCGCGGCGGCGCAGCCGCACCTCGACCCGCTCGGCGCCGCTGTGGCGGGCGGCGTTGGAGAGCGCCTCCTGGGCGACCCGGTAGACGACGAGCTGGGCGTCGTCGCCGAGGTCGGAGAGGTCGCCCTCGGCGACGAACTCGGCCTCGATCTCCCCCCGGGCAAGCTGCTCGACCTGACCCGCCGTCGCCGCCGCCAGGCCGAGGTCGTCGAGCGCGGTCGGGCGCAGCTGGCGGGCGAGGGAGAGCAGCTCCCGCATCGCCTGGTTGGCGAGTGCCTTGGTCTCGGCCAGCTCGGGCTCCAGCTGGGGGGGAGCCGCCTCCCGCGCCGCCTCCAGGCGCAGCAGCAGCCCGGTCAGGGACTGGTTGACCTCGTCATGCAGGTCGCGAGCGACCCGCGCCCGCTCCTCCTCCTGGGCCTGGAGCGCGGCCGATCCCGCCCGCCGCCGCTCGGCTTCCAGACGCCGCATCATCCGCAGGAAGGCGAGCTCGATCCGCTCCACCTCCTCGGTCTCGCCGACCCCGTCGATCGAGCTGGGCAGCAGCGGGCCGGGCCGGCTCAGGTCGACCTTCTCCATCTCCTCGATCAGCCGCTCCAGCGGCGTGAACCGGCGCCGCAGCAGCGCCAGGTTGACGAGCAGCCCGACCGCCCCCGCGGCGACCGCGACCGCGACCGCGGCGGCGGGCCGCAGGCCGCCGATCGCCCCGGCGAGGAGCGCGGCGGCCCCGACCAGGAGCGTGTTCAGGGCCAGCACCTGGGAGAGGAGGGCGCGCCGTCTCACCGGCCAAGCCTAGAAGCCCGGTTGGGCCGCCTTATCCTGGCTATAGAGGGATAAGGCGGCCCAGGGGACGGATTAGGGGGTGGACCGGGGTCAGGCGGGGGTTAGCACCCATGGTCTGGGATGCCTGGCCGGGTCATACTTCGGCTTCAACCGAACCGAGGAGCAGCCACGCTATGACCACCACCAAGCAGTCGACCTTCGGCGCCACCCTGCGCACCACGATCCTCCTGGCGGGCCTGTCCGGCCTGCTGGTCGTGATCGGCGCCCTGATCGGCGGCCCCAGCACGGCCGCGCTGTTCCTCGGCTTCGCCCTGCTGATCAACCTCGGCTCCTACTTCTTCAGCGACAAGATGGCCCTGGCGATGAGCCGCGCCAAGCCGATCGAGGAGTCCGAGGCGCCGCGGCTCTACCAGATCGTGCGCGAACTGACGACCCGTGCCGGGCTGCCGATGCCGCGCCTGTACATGATCCCCCAGGACCAGCCCAACGCCTTCGCCACCGGGCGCAACCCCAAGCACTCCGCCGTCGCGGTCACCCGTGGGATCACCAAGCTGCTCTCCGAGGACGAGCTGCGCGGCGTGCTCGCCCACGAGCTGACCCACATCCGCAACCGCGACATCCTGATCCAGTCGGTCGCCTCGGCGATCGGCGCCGCGATCACCTACCTCGCCTACATGCTGCTCTGGTTCGGCAACGACGACGAGTCCCCGCTGAGCCTGGTCGCCTCGCTGGCGCTGGTCCTGCTGGCGCCGATCGCGGCGAGCATCATCCAGCTCGCGATCTCACGCCAGCGCGAGTTCGCCGCCGACGCCGGCGGTGCCGAAATCTGCGGCAACCCGGAGTCCCTGGCCAGCGCCCTGTTGCGGCTGGAGCAGGGAGCGGCGGACATGCCGATGCAGGTCAACCAGGCGGCAGAGCCCCTCTACATCGTCAAGCCCTTCTCCAGCAAGGGCATCGCCGGCCTCTTCTCGACCCACCCCCCGATCGAGGAGCGGGTCAAGAGGCTGCGCCAGATGCGCCCCAGCCTCGGGTAAAGCGTTCGCCCCGCCCGGTTCGCGACGGCCGCTATACTTTTTGAAGTAAAGCTGATCCGGATTTGGGAGATTTGATGGCTACTGGTGCTGAGACGAAGGTGACGATCGAGGAGATCGAGCCGTTCGAGGCGGCTGAGGAGATCGACGGCGGCGACGTCGTCCTGATCGACACCCGCGAGCCGCACGAGTACCAGGAGGCGCATCTGGAGGGGGGCAAGCTGGTGCCCCCGGGCCTGCTCGCCGATGAGATCGAGGCCGCCGCGCCCGACCGCTCCGCCCGCACGATCCTCTACTGCCGCTCCGGCAACCGCTCGGCGATTGCCGCCGCGCAGATGCAGGCGATGGGATACGACAACGTCGCCTCGATGGCCGGCGGCATCCTCGCCTGGCAGGAGCAGGGGTTGCCCGTGGTCGCCACCTCGGGGATGACGCCCGAGCAGCGCGACCGCTACTCCCGCCACACCCTGCTGCCCGAGGTCGGGGTCGACGGCCAGCTGAAGCTGCTGAACGCGAAGGTGCTGCTGCTCGGCGCCGGCGGCCTCGGCGCTCCCACGGCGCTGTACCTGGCGGCCGCCGGCATCGGCACGATCGGGCTGGTCGACGACGACGTCGTCGACGCCTCCAACCTCCAGCGCCAGGTGATCCACAACACAGAGCGGATCGGGATGGCGAAGACCGAATCGGCGCGCAAGACGATCGAGGCGCTCAACCCCGACGTGAACGTGGTCGAGCACCGGATGCGGCTCGACGCCTCCAACATCCTCTACACGATCCGCGACTACGACGTGATCGTCGACGGGGCCGACAACTTCCCCACCCGCTACCTGCTGAACGACGCCTCGGTGCGGCTGCGCAAGCCGGTCGTCTCCGCCTCGATCCTCAGCTTCGACGGGCAGATCTCGACCTTCGTCCCCTTCGAGGGGCCCTGCTACCGCTGCCTGTACCCGACCCCGCCGCCGGCCGAGCTGGCGCCGAGCTGCTCCGCCAACGGTGTGCTCGGGGTGATGGCGGGGACGATGGGGACGCTCCAGGCGAACGAGGTGATCAAGCTCGTGCTGGGGGTCGGCGAGCCGCTGATCGGCCGGCTGCTCCTCTACGAGGCCCTCGGCACCCGCTTCACCGAGCTCAAGGTCCGCCGCGACCCCGACTGCCCGATCTGCGGCCCCGACGCGCCCGAGGTCCCCGAGTCGGAGATGGGCCGGTTCCCCGACTACGAGCTCTTCTGCGCCGGATAGCCGATAGGTTTCCCGCCTGATGGCGACCGTGAGGATCCCACCCGTGCTGCGGCCGAAGACCGGCGGGCAGCCAGAAGTGCAGGCCGGCGGCGCAAGCGTCGGCGAGGTCCTGCGCACGCTCACCGCCGAGCACCCCGACACCGCCGAGCAGCTCTTCGGCGAGGACGGCGAGCTCAACCGCTACGTCAACGTCTACCTCAACGACGAGGACGTGCGGGTGCTCGACGGGCTCGACACCGCCGTCTCCGACGGCGACACCGTGGTCATCCTGCCGGCGATGGCCGGCGGCTGAGACCAGCTCCGGCGCCTCTTCGGCGGGGGCGCAGGCCGCTTAGACGCCTGACCAATCCCCGCTATACTTTTTGAAGTAACGGGGCGGCCATGCTGCGCGACGAACTACTCAACAGACCCTGTGGGGGCCGCTTCGGCGACATCGTCGAGTCGATCGGCAACACGCCGCTGGTCGAGCTTCCCCGCCTGACTCCGAACCCGGCCGTCCGCATCTACGCCAAGCTCGAGGGCCGCAACCCGACCGGTTCGGTCAAGGACCGGGTCGCCAAGGCGATGATCGAGGCGGCCGAGGCGGAGGGCGCGATCGAGCCCGGCCAGACGATCCTCGAGCCGACCTCCGGCAACACCGGCATCTCGCTCTCGATGATCTGCCGCCGCAAGGGCTACCCGCTGAAGGTGGTGATGCCGGACAACGTCACCGAGGAGCGGACCCAGCTGCTGCGGATGTACGGGGCGGAGATCGTCTACTCCGAGGGCGCCAAGGGCTCCAACGGGGCGGTCGAGCTGGCCCTGGAGATGGCCGAGGACCCGAGCTACTACATGCCGTATCAGTACGGCAACGAGGCCAACCCCCTCGCCCACTACAACGGCACCGCGGTCGAGATCCTCGACGAGCTGGACGAGGTCACCGCCTTCGTCGGCGGGCTCGGCACCGGCGGCACCCTGATGGGCAACGGCCGCCGGCTCAAGGAGGCCAACCCCGAGACGCTGATCGTCGCGGCGGAGCCGATGCAGGGCGAGCTGGTGCAGGGCCTCCGCTCCCTGGACGACGGCTTCATCCCACCGATCATCGACCTCTCGATCCTCGACCGCAAGATCATGGTCTCCAACCGCGACGCGATCGTCTGGACCAAGCGCCTGCTCGACGAGGAGGGCGTCTTCGCCGGCGTCTCCGCCGGCGCGATCGCCGCGATCGCCGCTCGCATCGCGGGCGAACTGGAGGGCGGCAACGTCGTCTTCCTGATCCCCGACGACGGCTGGAAGTACCTCTCCTCGGGCGTCTACACGAAGCCGATCGAGGAGATCGAGAACCTGGACTCCACCGTCTGGTGGTAGCGATCTCGGCTCCGCCTTCCGTCCAGCTCGGCGCTGCGACATGCGTCGAGTGGGCGCGCCCCCGAGGCTAGCCTTCCGCGAAATTCGCCGGGCCGGCCGGCGATACGAGCCAGGGGGTTGGGTCGAAGTGGAAGCTGGACGCATGCCAGGGGTGGACCGTCGCGGGGCGATCGTGGGAACGCTGGTCGCCGCGGCGCTCGCCGTCTCCGCCGTTCCCGTCAACGCCGGCGCCGCCGCGATCAGGCCCCACGGCGCCACGCACGTCGTGACCCAGCTGACCGCTCCGGCGCCAGCGCCGAGCCCCGCATCCGCGCCGACGAGCGCGCCCGTGGTCGGCACTCCGTCGACTCCCGGCCCGGGGCCGGCATCCAGCTCCCCGCCCGTGCTCAACGCCGGCCCCGGTTCCCGCGGGGAGTCGGCGTCGCGCCCGGAGCCGACGAAGCGCTCGGGGCCCGGCTCGCCGGCGGCCAAGCCCTCCGTGGCCGCAACGTCGGCGTGTGACTCCGTCTGTCTGTCGGGCCAGAGAGACGAGGCTTACGCGGAGATGGTGCGAACCCGGTACGCATCGATTGCGGAACCGAACAACGTGCTGCTCGAGGCTCAGGCGAAATTGGCCCTGGACCGCTACCACGCGCTCAACGACGCGGTGCAGGAGGCTCACCAGCAGGAGTTCGCGGAGGCCGAGCGGCTCGGCCGGGCCGACGACGCCGCGAGGGCCGCGCGCCACAAGGCACGGGACGCGCGAGCCGCGGCCGCCCTGGCCGAGGAAGCGCGAGAAGAACGCAAACGGCTCACCGACGAGATTGCGATCGCGATGGGCTACGGCGACGACACGGCCGACTCCGGGGACGCTGGCAGCGCCAAAACCACGCCCTGCCTCGGAGACGACCCTCTCTACATGCGGAACTGGGATGTCGAGGACCCCGGTGGAGCGAACGGCGATTGCTGGATGCAGTAGCGCCTCGTGTGACGACGGCCTGACGGTCGGCCGGGTTCTCGCCTGGGCCGAGCGGCGGTCGGTCCGCTAGCCTCGCCTCGATGAGGATCGCGCAGAGCCTGATCGACGAGATGGTCGCGCACGCGCGCGAGGACCTTCCGAACGAGTGCTGCGGGATGGTCGGCGGGCACGACGGAGAGGCGAGCGTGGTGATCCGCGTCGCCAACGCCGCCGCCAGCCCGCTGCGCTACGAGATGGATCCCCAGGCGCAATACGACGCGCTGAAGGCGATCGAGGACGATGGCCAGGAGCTGCTGGCGATCTACCACTCCCACACCAAGAGCGCGGCGTACCCTTCGCAGACCGACGTCAACCAGGCGGTCGCCTGGCCCGAACAGGTCTACGTGATCGTCTCCCTGAAGGACCCCGACTCCCCCGAGGTCAAGGCCTACCTGCTGAAGGATCTGAAGATCGCCGATGTCGAGATCGCCGTCGCATAGCCCCACCCGCGGCTCCCACACCCACGGCGCCCAAGGCGGCGGGGGATTGCGCGAGGGTGGCGGCGGAGGGGGCGGTGGCGGTGGCGGCGGGGACCTGGTCAAGGTCGCCTTCGCCCGCAACCAGGCCGAAGCGGAACTGATCCAGGGCCTGTTGCGGGAGTCGAGGATTCCCAGCGTGCTCAAACGCGCCCGCGGCTTCGACGCGCCCGAGTTCCTGGCGGCCGGACCGCACGAGATCTTCGTCGTCTCCGACCTCGCCCAGAAGGCACGCGACCTGCTCGCCGACACGCTGGTCGACTCCGAGGCGGAGGAGCGGGCGGAGGTGGCGGGCGAAGCGGGAGGGGCCCGCGGCGCCGGCGAGACGTCCGCCGCCCGCCTCGCGCTCTACGTCGGCGGTGCCTTCCTGGCCGCGCTCGCGCTGGTCTGGGTCCTCTACCAGCTCAGCTGACGCCGGCGGGGCGGCTCATCACCCGCAGGTGGTCGCGCCAGGCCGACTCGATGTCGCGCAGGCGGGCGTCGAAGGCGTCTTCCAGGCTCGGCCCGGCGCCGCCGGGCAGGAGCTCGTGGACGAGCCGCTCGCAGGCCTCGGGCCCGCGCTCGTTCTCGAGCAGGTCGAAGATCGTGCCGCCGAGGATGACGGCGTCGCGGCGCGAGGGCGGGAAGGACGGCCGAGCGCTCTCGCGCAGGCGGCGGATCACCGCGGCGCGGTAGAGGCCGACCTGGCGGGCGAAGTACTGCGCGCCGCCCTCCACCAGCCAGGCCCAGCCCAGGTAGCGGGCGAAGCGGCGGGGGGTCCAGGAGGGGGGGAGGGCGGGGTTGTTGGCGGCGATCACGAGTTGCGCGTAGAGGCGCTCGGCGGTGCCGCGCAGGGCTTCGTGGGAGTCCTCGCCGGCGGCGCGGCGCTCCATGTGGGAGTCGTTCAGCACGTGCAGCTCGGTCGCCATCGCCCAGCCCGCCATGTAGCGGCGCCCGGCCGGGGCGGCCGACCAGCGCGCGGCGGGCAGGAACGGGTGGGCCAGGGCGAGCCAGCCGGGGTTGGTGTGGACGACGACGGTGACCTCGCCGGGGGCCCGCTCGAAGCGGTCCTCGAGCCGCAGCCGCAGGTCCTCCATGCGGTCCAGGGTGCGCTCGGCGAACGCCGCGTCTTCGGTGTCGTGGCGGGCGGTGAAGCTGAGCGACTCGGTCTCGACCCAGGAGATGACGTCGAGACTAGCGACTTCGCCGGTCTTCGGACTGAGGTCGTCTGACCAAGCAGATCAAGGACGCAGGGAGCGCCGCGTGCTCCGCACGCAAGCGACCGAGGACGCAGATATGCGCCGGTCAGCCGGCCTCAGACCAATGCGGGCTCGGCGTCCGCGCATACCGCGCGAATCTCTTGCCTGGCGCGGTCGAACTCCTCGTCGGCCATCACCGGCGTTCCCTCGAAGGGGAGGTCGCGGTCGATCTCGACCCAGGAGCGGCAGCCGTGGTACTCGTCGCGCACCCGCACCGTGACCGGGCGGGGGATGCGGTGGACCCGCAGCAGCAGGATGTGGAGCGGGTGACGCCGCTTCCAGGCCAGCCGCTTCTCGGCGTAGTCCGGGGTCCAGATGTAATAGGGCGAGAGGCAGTCGAGGGTGCGGCGGTCGTTGATCGTGACGTGGTCGGTCACCTCGGCCCAGGCGCGCAGGCGGACCCGATCGGGCTGGGGGATGCCGCCGTCCTGGAGCAGCGCCTTGGGGGGCGGCTCCTCGTCGGGCCAGACGCCCTCCTCGAGGGCGCGGCTCAGCTCCGGGTGGTGGGACTCGCGGACCAGGTCGTTGCGCTGGTGGTCGAAGGTGGGGTAGAGGAAGAAGCGCTCGTCCTCGAGCTCGAAGTGCTTGTTCTCCTCGCGGATCCCGCCCTTGCGCAGGGTGAGCAACTGCTCGCCCTCCGCGAGGGCGCGGACCGTTACTGCCCATTCCTTGAAAGCGATCGGCATGTTAAGTCTGGTGCCTGCGAAGGGATTCCAGGGGCCTGGCTGCGCCTAACGGCCTGTGAAGGGCCCCTACTGCCCGCCAGAGCCGGCCATTCTAAACCAGCGCGGCCGAATCGCAAAATTAAAAGTCGTTAAAAAACGCCGCCGCCTCCTGGAGTTTCGATCCGCAGGCGGTCGCCGGGGGCCATCGAGCCCTCCGACTTGCTCGGGATCGGCTCGCCGTTGAGCGTGTCCCGGCCCGGGGCGCCGTCCTCGTCGCCGCGGGGCGGGTGGCGGCGGCGCTCGGCGATCAGGGTGTAGCGCATTGGCACCAGGGCCTCGATCTCCCGCGCGATCCCCTCGCCGCCGCGGTGGCGGCCCCCGCCGCCGCTGCCGCGGCGCAGCGACAGCTCCCGCACCCGCAGGGGGAATTCGCTCTCCAGCGCCTCGACCGGCGTGTTCAGCGTGTTCGACATCGCCACGTGGATCCCGCTGGGGCCGTCGGCGTCGGGGCAGGCGCCCTGGCCGCCGCCGATCGTCTCGTAGTAGGTGAAGTCCTGGTTGGCCAGGGTCAGGTTGTTCATCGTCCCCTGGCCTTGGGCGGGCGCGGGGCGGGCGCCGCCGAGGGCGGCGACGACCAGGTCGGCGACGCGGCCCGAGGTCTCGACGTTGCCGGCGGCGACCGCGGACGGATAGCGGGCGTTGAGCAGGCAGCCGGCCGGGGCGAGGAGCTCGATCGGGCGGTGGGCGCCGGCGCTCGGCGGGGCGTCGGGGTCGGTCATGACGCGGACGGCGAAGAAGGCCGCCGACCTGGTCACCGCGAGCGGGCAGTTGAGGTTGCCCTCCACCTCGGCGTCAGTGCCGGTGAAGTCGAGGCGAAGTCCATCGCCCTCGATCGTCGCCTCCAGCCGCAGTACGACGTCGCGCGCGACGCCTCCCCGGTCGTCCTCGAGCACGTCCTCGGCGGCGTAGACGCCGTCGGGCAGGGCGGCCAGCGCTGCCCGGGCGCGGCGCTCGGCGTAGGCGAGGATCTCCTCCATCCCGGCCCGCAGGGCCGCCAGCCCGTGGCGCTCGGCCAGCTCGCCCAGGCGCAGCTCGCCGACCCGGTTGGCGGCGGCCTGCGCGCGCAGGTCGGCGAGGCGCTGGTGGGGCGCCCGCATCCGCGCGGCGAGGCTTTGGAGGACGGTGTCCTCGACGCGGGTGGGCGGGATCACGATCCCCTCTTCGTCCAGGGTCCTCGAGAGGGCGGGCATCCCGCCCGGGGTCGGGCCGCCGATGTCGGCGTGGTGGGCGCGGCTGGCGGCGAAGCCGAGCAGGCCGTCGGCGGCGAAGACCGGTGAGATCAGGGTCACGTCGGGGAGGTGGGTACCGCCGCGGTAGGGGTCGTTGAGGATCCAGGCGCCGCCCGGGCGCTGCTCCTCGCCGATCACCGCGGCGACCGCGTCGGGCATCGAGCCGAGGTGGACAGGGATGTGCTCGGCCTGCATCACCAGCTCCCCGCGGGCGTCGAAGAGCGCGGTCGAGCAGTCGTGGCGCTCCTTGATGTTGGGCGAGTAGGCGGAGCGGATCAGCGTCGCCCCCATCTCTTCGCAGGCGGCGCGCATGCCGCCGATCATCACCTGGAGCTCGATCGGGTCGAGGCCGCTCACGAGACCGCCTCCGCGCGGATCGTGCCGGTCTCGTCGACCTCGGCCGACCAGCCGGGCGCCAGCACCAGGGTCGCCTCCGGCAGCTCGAAGACCACCGGTCCCCACGCCCGGACGCCGGCCCCCGGCTCGCCCCGCAGGACCGGCGTCGGCAGCCACTCGCCCTCGAAGTTGACCGGCCGCGAGAGCTCCCGAAGCCCGCCTCCCTCGGCCGCCGCCAGCCGCGGCTCGGGCCCCCGCTCGACCATCGCCAGGCGGATGTCGACCAGCACCACCTCGCCGTCGGGGTCGCGGTGGCCGTAGCGCTCCTCGTGGGCGCGCTCGAAGCGGGCGCGGAGGTCGGCCGGGTCGGGCGCGACCGGGCCGGGGACCGCCAGCTCGAAGGCCTGGCCGGCATAGCGCATCTCATAGACCACCTCGGGCCGGGCGTCCGGCAGCTCGGCCGCCGCGATCAGCAGCTCGACCTCGGCCGCGACCCGCCCGGCGCTGAGCTCGGCGCCGCTCAGCATCACCGTGCGCACGGTGTCGCGGCGGCGCTCCGAGGCGCAGAGGCCGAGCGCGGAGAGGACGCCGCTGGCGCGGGGGCAGAGGATCGTCCCTATCCCCAGCTCGGCGGCGATCGCGGCGGCGTGCATCGGCCCGGCGCCGCCGAACGGCATCAGCGCGAAGCGGCGCGGGTCGAGGCCGCGCTCCACGGTGACGACCCGCAGCGCCCGCACCATCTCCTGGTTGGCGACGCGCAGGATCCCGGCCGCGGTCTCCAGCTCGTCGAGGCCGAGGGAGCGCCCGAGGGCGGCGACGGCGGCGCGGGCTGCCTCGACGTCGAGGGCGACGCCCCCGGCCAGGCGCGAGTCGGCGGCGAGGCGGCCGAGCAGGAGGTTGGCGTCGGTGACGGTCGGCTCGGTGCCGCCGTTGCCGTAGCAGGCGGGCCCGGGGTCGGCGCCCGCGGAGCGCGGCCCGACCCGCAGCGCGCCGCCGGCGTCGCGCCAGCCGACCGAGCCGCCGCCGGCGCCGACGGTGTGGACGTCGACCATCGGCAGCTGGATCGGGCGGCCGCCGATCTGGCGCGAGTCGGTGCGGCGGACCTCGCCGCCCTCGACCGCGCAGACCTCGCACGAGGTCCCGCCCATATCGAAGCCGAGCGCGTCGCCGCCGCCGCGGGCGCGGGCGAGCAGGCCGGCGCCGACGGCGCCGCCGGCCGGGCCCGAGAGGACGCTCCAGGCGCCGGCGGTTGCCGCCTCTTCGGCCGGGGCGACGCCGCCGGAGGACTGCATCACCAGCGGCCGCGGCAGCCCCGCCTCGGCGGCCGCCTCTCCCAGCCGCCCGAGATAGCGCCCGAGCAGCGGGCTGAGGTAGGCGTCGATCGCCGTGGTCGAGGCGCGCTCGTACTCGCGGAACCGCGGCAGCACCTCGTGGGAGGCGGAGACGTGCAGGCCCGGCAGGCGCTCGCGCAGGTGCTCGGCGATCCGCCGCTCGTGGCCGGGGTCGAGGTAGGAGAAGAGAAGGCAGAGCGCGACCGACTCGGCGCCGCTCGCCTCCAGCAGCGCGGCCAGGCGCTCGGGCTCGCCCTCGGCCAGCGGGGTCAGCACTCCGTCGGGGCCGACCCGCTCCTCGGCCTCGAAGCGCAGCGCGGGCTCGACCAGGGGGGCCGGCTTCGGGGTGCAGAGGCGGTAGAGCTCGGGCCGGTCCTGGCGGCCGATCTCCAGCAGGTCGGCGAAGCCGCGGGTGGCGATCAGCGCGGTCCGCGCGCCCCGTTCCTCCAGCAGCGCGTTCGTCCCCACGGTCATCCCGTGCGCGAAGGACTCGACGTCCGCGGCCGAGGCGCCGACCCGGGCGAGCACCTCGCGCACCGCGGCCATCACCGCCCGCGACTCCTCGCCGGGGGTGGACGGAACCTTTGCCGCGTGCACCGCGCCCTCGTCGAGAAGGACCGCGTCGGTGAAGGTGCCGCCCACGTCGACTCCGAGGAGCATCGGTCGAAGCTAGCGGCCCGGCGGGCGCCGCGTCAGCGCCACTCCTCCTCGCCGATCGTGCCGTCGGCGGCGAGTACGAAGTGCCTCCGGTCCAGGTCGGGGTCGAGCTGGGGGAAGTCGGCGCGCAGGTGACCGCCGCGGGACTCGCGCCGCTCCAGCGCCATCGCCGCGATCGCCGCCGCCAGCGGGTAGGGGTCGCGGCGCAGCTTCGAGAGCTCCTCGGCGCACCGCAGCGGTCCGGCCAGGCGCCAGACGGCCTCGCGCGTCTCCGTCGCGGGCGGCTCGAAGCGCCAGCTCGGGACAGGGGGGCGGCCGGTCTCGGCCGGCTCGGCCCTCGCCGCCCTCGCCGCCCGCCCGCCGAAGACGAAGCACTCGCTGAGCGAGTTCGAGGCGAGCCGGTTGGCGCCGTGCAGCCCCGTGCACGAGCACTCCCCGACCGCGTAGAGGCCCGGCAGCGAGGAGCGCCCGTCGAGGTCGACCGCGATCCCGCCCATCGTGTAGTGGGCGGCCGGGGCGACCGGCACCGGCTCGGCGCGCGGGTCGATGCCGGCTTCGGCGAGGGAGGAGAAGACGTTGGGGAACCGGGCCGGGTCGATCTCGCGGAGGTCGAGCTTGACGTCGGGGGCGTCGTCGGCCGCCATCCGCTCGAGGATCGCCGCGGTGACGGCGTCGCGCGGCGCCAGCTCGTCGGTGAAGCGCTCCCCGGCGGCGTCGAGCAGCTTCGCGCCCTCGCCGCGGATCGCCTCGGTGATCAGGGTGCCGTCGAACCGGGAGCCGGGTAGGGCGATCGCGGTCGGGTGGAACTGGCAGAACTCGAGGTCGGCCAGGTTCGCGCCGGCGGCGGCGGCGAGCACCGGCCCGGCGCCGATCGCTCCGCGCGGGTTGGTGGTGCGGCTCCACAGCGCCGCCGCGCCGCCGGTCGCGAGCACGGTCGCCCTGGCCCCGATCGGCCCGGCCTCGCCGACGACCCCGTGGCAGCGTTCGCCGTCGCTCCACAGCGCCACCGCCGAGGTGCTCTCCATCACCTCGATCCGCTCCTCGGCGGCGACCATCGCCGCCAGCTTCGAGGTGATCTCGTGCCCGGTCTGGCTGCCGCCGGCGTGGACGATCCGCCGGTGCGCGTGCCCGCCCTCGAGGCCGAGCGCGAGCCGGCCCTCGTGGTCGAGGTCGAAGACGACGCCGCGGTCGATCAGGTCCCTGACCGCCGCCGGCGCCTCCTCGGCCAGGACCCGCACGGCGGCCTCGCGGCAGAGGCCGCGTCCGGCGGCGATCGTGTCGGCGGCGTGGCGCTCGGGCGAGTCGCCGGGTTCCAGGGCCGCGGCGAGCCCGCCCTGGGCCCAGAAGCTGGCGCTCTGGGAGAGCGGCGTGCGGGAGACCAGGCAGACGCCGCCGCCCAGCTCGGCGGCGCGCAATGCCGTCCACAGCCCGGCGGCGCCGCCGCCGACGACGGCGACGTCGAACTCGGGCGCTGCGGCTATCGGCCCTCCGCCTCTCCGCGGATCGAGTCGAGCTGCTGGCGCAGCCAGGCGGCGGCGCCTTCGCGGGCGCGGGCGCGGTCCTCGGCGAGCGTCCGCTCGGCCTCCTCGGCGCGGCGCTCGGCCTCCCGCACCCGGGTCTCGGCGGCGCCGGCCTGCGCCTCGATCTCGCCCAGGCGCTCCTCGGCGGCGGCTATCGCCTGTAGCTTCGCCTCGCGCTCGCGCTCCAGCTCCTGCTCGTGGGCGAGGCGCTGCTTCTCGATCGCCTCGGAGCCGCGCGCGCGCTCGCGCTCCAGGTCGGCCTCAAGCGCCGCGATCTCCGCCTCCGCCCGCCGCTCGGCCTCGGCGGCGACCCGGGCCGCGTCGCTCAGCCTGCGCTCGGCCTCCTCGATCCGCGAGTCGAGGCTCTCGCCGGGGGTGCCTCCCGTTTCAGCACTCATCGCCCGCTCAATCTATTACCGGGATGCCGGCGACGTCGCGGTAGGCGACGATCGCGCGCTCGGCCATCCGCGCCGCCGACAGCGAGGCGGCCCTCGCGGTGCCCGCGACCCGGGGATCGGCGGCGTTGAGGTGGGCGCGTGCGGCGGCGCCCCAGAACGCGGTGTCGAAGTCCGCGCAGAGGCAGCCCTCGACGCCCGCGAGCGCGTAGGGGGCGATCCCGACCGGGGTCGAGAGGACGGGCACCCCACAGGCGAGCGCCTCGACCGCGGCGAGGCCAAACCCCTCGTAGTCGGAGGTGACCAGAACCGCGCCCGCGGCGTTCAGCCAGAGCGGCATCAGCTCGGGGTCGATCGAGCCGCCGCTCAGCAGCTCGGCCCCGCAGGCCGCGGCCAGCGCGGCGGCGCGGTCGTGGCGCTTCTCGGGACGGCTGGGGTCGGCGGGGAAGAAGAGGTAGCGGCCGTCGGGGTCGAGGCCGAGCGCCGCGCGCGCCTCGGCGCGGGGGATCGGGCCGAAGCGGGAGAGGTCGGGGCCGCAGGGGAGCACCGCGGCGCCGGGGACGGGGGGGAGGCCCGGCCGCCCGTCCTCGGGCGCGAAGAGGGCCCTGGAGACGGCGGCGACGAGGTCGACCCGCCAGGCCAGGCGGCGCGAGAGCGCGCCGACGAGGGGGTGGCGGACGTCGGTGCCGTGGAAGGTGACGATCAGCGGCCGCGCCCCGGCCAGCCGCGCACACCAGCCCGGCAGGCCGTAGTGGGCGTGGACGAGGTCGAAGCGCCGGCGACGCAGCAGCGCCCGCAGCCGCCGGGTGGCCGGGATGTACTCCCCGCGGCCGCGGGGGAAGCTGAAGACCTCGACCTCGACGCCGCGCCTCCGCACCTCCTCGACCTGGTCGCGTACCCACTGGCCGCGCTGCGGCGTCGAGACGTCGGGCACGAAGTTGTGGACGACCAGGACGCGCACCCGGCGCAGGGTATCCCGAGAATGATCGCCGCCCACCGGGCAGACCTCGGCTGCACCGACGCACCTATAAAAAAACCCGAGTGGACTTGATTTCTCGTGCGGGTAGGGGGGAGGCTGCGTGCATGCTCGCGGACATGCATTGCCACTATCCGATGCACCTGGCGGCCCAGGCGCCGAAACGCCCTCCGCCCGGCCCGGCCGCCGTCACCCCCGAGGAGCTCGGCAGGAAGTCGGACAGACCCGGCTGGGTGGACCAGGTGCGGGCCGAGGCGCTGAAGCTGGCGGCCAACTTCCTCAATTTCGGCGGCGACCGCTGGCGGGTCAGCCTCGACGAGCTGGAGGCCGGCGACGTCCGCGCGGTCTTCTCGGTCCTCTATGAGCCCTTCGCCGAGTTCGACTTCGACGAGCCCTACGGCGCCGGGCCCGAGAACACCTACTTCGCCGACCTGCTCGGGCGGCTCGACGGCGTCGAGGAGGAGCTCGGCCGGCTCGACCCCGACGGATCCAGGCACGCGGTGGTGAGGACCGCCGCGGAGCTGAACGAGGCGACGAAAGCGGGAAAGGTCGCGTTCATGCACTGCGTCGAGGGCGGCTTCCATCTCGGCGCCTCGGTCGACGAAGTCCGCGCCAACGTCGACGCGCTCGCCGATCGCGGCGTCGTCTACGTCACCCTCGCCCACCTCTTCTGGCGCCGGGTCGCGACCAACGCGCCGGCGATCCCGTTCCTCTCGGACGGCACCTACGACGCGGTCTTCTCGCAGCCTCCAAAGGGGCTCACCGACCTCGGTCGGGCGGCGGTCGAAGCGATGTACGAGCGGGGGATGCTGATCGACCTCAGTCACATGAGCGAGCGCTCGCTGGCGGAGACGTTTGAGCTGCTGGACGAGCTCGACCGCAGGGGGGAAGGTCACAAGCCGACCGAGCACCCGGTGGTCGCCACCCACACCGGCTACCGCTTCGGAGAGCAGGAATACATGCTGAGCCCGCAAATGATCGCGAAGATCGCCGAGCGCGGCGGCGTGATCGGGTTGATCCTCGCCCGCCACCAGCTGAACGAAAAGGCGGGCGTCGAGGACCCCGACGACCCGGCGGAAACCCCGCTGGTCCTGCGCCGCCACATCGACGAAATCCGCCGCTGCGTGCCGGAGCACACCAATGCTCACGTCGCGATCGGCTCCGACCTCGACGGCTTCATCAAACCGACCGTCGCCGGGATCGAAACCGCCAGCGACCTAGCCAGCCTGGTCGCGCCGCTGGAGGCCGCCTACGGCGAGGACGCCCCGATGATCCTCTCCGGCAACGCGATCCGGGTCGCCGAAACGGCGCTCGGGGGTGGGGTTTGAGGGGAGCTCACGCGGCTCACTCGATCAGGGCGAAGCGCACCCCTACCGCTCGACCGTCACGCGCAGGAACGTCGCCGGAATCGAGGCAGCGTCCTCGCTGGTGTTCTGCTCGTCGAACAGGGTGTCCAGCTCGGCCTGAAGCTCAGCCTCGCGGCCGGTCGCTTCCGCCGCCTCGAAGGCGTTCATGGTCGGTCCGTAGTAGGACCTGAACGCGGCCACCAACTCCGACGGTTTGCCCGGATAGTCGAACGTGTAGGTGTCGCGCTGGAAGGAGATCCGCTCCGCGGGGACTCCGGCGGCGGTGAACCGCTCGATCACGTTGTCCTCCACGCCCCAGGTCATCGGGCTGACGAAGCCCTCCGGCGGTGGGGGCGAGTAGGAGGAGGAGATCTTCAGGATCTGGGCCACCAGGGTCGGGTCGTTCGGGATCCAGTTCCCCATCACGATCCGGCCGCCCGGTTTGGTCACCCGCACCATCTCCCTGGCGACGTCGAACGGCTTGGGAGCGAACATCGCCCCGAAGATGCTGAGGAGGAGGTCGAATTGCGCGTCACCGAGCTCGCGCAGGTCCGACGCGTCGCCCACCTGGAACCTACAGTTGGCGAGGCCGAGGTCCCGGGCGCGCGCGTTTCCCGCCTCGACCAGGTTGCTGGCGATGTCGACGCCGAGGACCTCCGCGCCAAGCTGAGCCGCCGGCACCGCCGTGGTCCCGTCGCCGCAGCCGAGGTCCAGCACCCGCATCCCGTCGGTGATGCCGAGGTCCCTGACAAGCGCCTCTCCACTCTCCCGCATGCTCGCCGCGATCCGCGTGAAATCGCCCTTCTCCCACAGTGCCCTGTTCGCGTTCATCGGCTTCTCCTCTCTGACATGCGAGTGACCGAGTCTGGATCCTACGCTTCCTCTCCGCGAAGAGGTGTCTGGTCATCCCCTCCCAATATGCTGTCGTGCCTAGATGAAGCCACGTCCGTATGTGCAGATTCAGGCGTTTCTGGCTTTGGTGGCAGTAGCACTGGTGTTGATTGTCCTGGGCCGGACCGCGGCACTCGCAGCGGCAGTCTTCGTCAGCGTTGGATTGGCTACCTGGCTCTTCTTCCTCATTCGCTATCTCATCCTCGTCAAACGCTCTGGCGATCCACGAAGTAGGCAGCGGCGGGGCAAGGATCGCGCGATGCTTGGGTGTTTGATCGTCGGGTTGATTGTCCCCGCGGGTCTCGCCTGGTTGGAGTTTGGCGTCTTTGGATACGACACCATCGGGAGGCCCTTGCGGGACGGAGAGGCGGTAGTTGCGAGCATTGGTTTCTTGGCTATCCCCTTCGGGATTTTGGTTTCGAGCTCCGTCGATTGGTACCTGATCCGTCCGTTCCGCGAGGGCGTGTGCAACGAACCCGTGTGCCGGTCTGAAGTCCACGAGGAAGGACGGGGAATGGACTACGCGCGCTACTGGATCCTGCACCGTATGGTCTCGGAATTTACCGTCTACGCTGGGATTCTCGTCCTGGTTGGCCTCTTCTTCGCTGTAGGCAGCACGTTGATCCACTCCGAAGAGGGGAAAAGCGCTATAGGGTTTGTTGGTGGCTTAGGGATTGCGGTCTGGAGCATCTCCGAGCTCTCTGGGCTCAGGGCGGCGTTGATGTTCATCCGCTACCCGCACTGCGAACTTGGCTCCTGGGTGGCGGGGCGGACTGCCGACTGCATCGACATCAGTGGGTTCGTCCTCGACGTGTCGATCAGCCCGGGAGTGCAGCTCATCCGCGAACCGCGCGGCCATCCCGCTCCCGACATAGCCGACAAACACCAAAGCGTTCCGCTCGGGCAGGCACACAACATCGCGCAGATCGACCCTCCGCTTGTTCCATGCTCGGAGAGATGCGAATTCTGGGTGCCCGACTGTGAGGTCGGACTACGAGAACTGGAAGACGCAGGCTGATTCTCGCCTGTTCATGAGGGCCGTACGCTTCTACGTTCCCCCCGCACGGTGAAACCTTGAAGGCGAAGGCGCCTGCGGGTAACCGCCATTTCGATCGCCTTTCCCGTCGACGAGTCCCTTGGCCCACCGGCAGGTGGGTCTAGATAGACCTCCTGGGCGACGCGGAGGGATTCGATGCGCCCGGGAGCGGTCGGCGGTGAGCCGGGTCGCAAAGTCACGATCCGGTGACACTTTTGCCCCGGAGATGGCGCTCCCATGTCTTGTTCCGTGCGTCCGCGTCCTCCAGCATCGGGCACCAAACCGATGAAGGGAGGAACGATGATCTACATGCTGATGGGCTACCTGCACGCCGCCGTCGAACGGCGGGTGCGCGCAGATCCGCGGGCTGGCTGGAGAGAGCGGGCAGGGGACGGTCGAGTACGTCGGGCTGATCCTGCTGGTCTCGCTGCTGATGGTCGGCATGGTCGCAGCCATGAAGGGCTTCAACGGCAAGCAGGGGACCGAGCTGGCCGACGTGATCGTCAACAAGATCAAGGAGGCGGTGGACAAGGTCTCCTTCAAATGACCGCCGTGGAAGCAGGCCACAGAATGCCCGCGGCGATGTCGTCGCCTCTGGGGCGTATGCTGTATGACAGCATGAAGCATCGGACCCAGCTATATCTGAACGAGGCACAGCACCGTTGGCTCCGGCAGCGGGCCGGCAGGTCGGGCAGCATCGCCGCGGTCGTGCGCGATCTGATCGACGCCGAGCGCGCCCGTCGGCCCGACCGGGCCGCGGACCCCCTGCTCAGCTATCTGGTCGACGAGTCGCCGGGGCGGGGCCGGGAGGAAACCAGCGTCACCACGCTGGACCGCGACCTCTACGGGCGATGAGGTCGGTCTTCGTCGACACCAGTGCCTTCGTCGCGCTCCGCAACTCCGCGGAGGCCGAGCACGAGCGGGCGCGGGCGGCCCTTTCGGACCTGTCTGTCCGAGGGCGCCGCCCTGTTCACCTCCAACTACGTCTTCGCCGAGACCTACACGGCGCTGATGGTCAGGGTCGGGCGCGGCGAGGCGATCGAGTGGGGGACGCGGTTCCGCGCCAGCGACGCGATCGAGCTGGTGCGGCTCGACGAGGACGTCGAGGAGCGACGCCTGGGAGATCCTCGAGCGCCACGGCGACAAGCGCTGGAGCTACGTCGACGCGACCTCCTTCGCCCTGATCGAGCGCGACGGCGGCGGCGAGGCCTTCGCCTTCGACGCCCACTTCGGCCAGCGCGGGCTGCGGGTCCTGCCCGGCTGAGCGGGCCAGGCCGCCGCCCGCCACCGCCGCCCGCGTGAGAGACTCGCCCGATGCCAGCCTCCCGCAGCTACGACCGCGCCCCGGCCGACATCCGGCCGGTGACGATCGATCCGGGCTTCGTCGCCAGCGCCGACGGCTCGGCGCTGATCTCGATCGGGAAAACGAGGGTGATCTGCACCGCCTCGGTCAGCGACTCGGTGCCGCGCTGGATGCAGGGCCGCGGCAAAGGCTGGGTCACCGCCGAGTACGCGATGCTGCCGGCCTCGACCGGGGATCGCAAGCAGCGCGACATCTCGAAGGGCAAGCAGGACGGCCGCGGGGTGGAGATCCAGCGGCTGATCGGCCGCTCGCTGCGGGTCGTCGTCGACTTCAAGGCGCTGGGCGAACGCAGCGTCTACGTCGACTGCGACGTGCTCGAAGCCGACGGCGGCACCCGCTGCGCGGCGATCACCGGCGGCTACGTGGCGCTGCGGCTGGCCTTCCAGAAGCTGCTCGACAAGAAATCGATCGAGACGATGCCGCTGACCGGGTCGGTGGCCGCGGTCAGCGTCGGCATCGTCGACGGCCGGGCCCTCTGCGACCTCGACTACTCCGAGGACTCCAACGCCGAGGTCGACGCCAACGTGGTCATGACCGGCGACGGCGGCCTGGTCGAGGTGCAGGCGACGGCGGAGCGCACGCCGCTCTCCCGGGCCTCGCTCGACGAGCTGCTCGGCCTCGCCGAGAGCGGGATCGCCCGCCTGCGGGAGGTGCAGGAGCGGGCGGCATGATCCTCGCCACCCGCAACCAGCACAAGCTGCGGGAGCTGGCGGAGATCGCTGCCCGAGGTCGAGCTGCGTCCCCTGCCCGACGAGGTCGAGATGCCGCCGGAGGACGGCGACAGCTTCGCCGCCAACGCGCTGATCAAGGCGCGGGCGGCGCGCGCGGCGACCGGGCGAGGCGGCGATCGCCGACGACTCCGGCATCGAGGCGGCGGCGCTCGGCGGACGGCCCGGGGATCCACTCCGCCCGCTACGCCGGCGAGGGCGCCGGCGACGAGGAGAACCTGGAGAAGCTGCTGCGCGAGGTCGCCGCCGCGGGGGACGATCGCCGCGCCGCCTACGTCTGCGCGATCGCCTTCGTCGAGGCCGCTGGGGCCGAGCACGTCTTCGAGGCGCGCTGCGAGGGCCGCCTGATCGAGCGGCCGCGCGGCTGCGGGGGGCTTCGGCTACGACCCGGCCTTCGTCCCCGACGACACCGGCCCCGCCGACGAGCGCACGATGGCCGAGCTGAGCGCCGCCGAGAAGAACGCGATCAGCCACCGCGGCCGCGCCGCCCGGATGCTGGCCGCGCACCTCGGCGCCGGCTCGGGGGGGTCGCCGTTGATCCGCACCAAACAGGGTGCGGCCGGGCTCTCGATCGCCTCCAACGCAATCCTGATCGCGCTCAAGCTCGCCGCCGGAGCGATCACCGGCTCGATCGCGATTCTGACCGAGGCCGTCCACTCGCTGATCGACCTCGTCGCCTCGGTCGTCGCCTACGTCTCCGTGCGCAAGGCCGACGAGCCGGCCGACGCCGAGCACCCCTACGGCCACGAGAAGGTCGAGAGCCTGGCGGCGACGATCGAGGGGATGCTGATCCTGCTCGGCGCCGCGATCATCGTCTACGAGGCGACCCACCGGCTCGTGGTCGGGGCAACGGTGGAAGCGCTCGGCGTCGGCATCGCCGTGATGGCGCTCTCGGTGCTCGCCAACCTCGGCGTCTCCTCGGTCCTCTCGCGGCAGGCCAGGGAGCACGAATCCCTGGCGCTGGAGGGCGACGCCGCCCACCTGCGCACCGACGCGCTCACCTCCGCCGGCGTCCTCCTCGGCCTGGCGCTGGTGCAGATCACCGGCGACGCCGCCTTCGACTCGATCACGGCGCTGGTCGTGGCGGGAGCGATCGTCTGGGCCGGGATCAGGATCATCCGCCGCTCCTCCGGCGTGCTCGTCGACGAAGTCCTGCCCGGCGCCGAGATGGACCGGATCGAGCGGGCGATCGCCACCGCCCGCACCCCGGAGGTGGCCGGCTACCACAAGCTCCGCGCGCGCCGCGCCGGCAGCCGCCGCCACATCGACCTCCACGTCCAGTACCGCTCCGGCACCAGCCTCGAGCGCGCGCACGAGCTGGCCCACCGGATGCGCGACTCGATCGAGGCCGAGGTTCCGATGGCCGAGGTGCTGATCCACGTCGAGCCCGAGACCTCGCTTCGCGAGCGCGACGACGGCCCCTACCGCTCCGGTTAAGGAGCGGGGAGAAGGTTGACCGCGGCGGCCAGCCCGACCGCGACCAGGGTGATCGCGTAGCCGGTGTAGCCGCTGAAGGCGAAGAGGACCGCGGCGACCGCGCAGACGGCGACGACGGTGATCCACGATGCTCGGGCGAGGGACACGGTCGGTATTTTCACCGACATGGCCGACGACGCCGCCACCGAGGCCTCCGCGGGCGACGCCGCCGGCGCGGCGCTGGCCTTTCTCGCCGAGATGTCGCCCGACCTGCGAGGGGCCGCGATCCTCGACTCCAGCGGCGCCGTCCTCGCCGCCGCCGGCGACCGCGATCGCTGGGGCGAGGACGCGGCGGCGATGTTCGCGCTCGCCGACCGCGCCGGCTCCGAGCCGGTCGAGCAGGTCCACGTCGCGACCGAGCAGGGCGAGGTCTTCGCCCTGCGCCACGCCGGCCTGGCCGCGGTCGCGGTCACCGAGCGCTTCGCCCTCGCCTCGCTGATGTTCTTCGACATGCGCTCGATCCTGCGCGACCTCGCCCTCGGCGGGAGCGGGGGGGCCGATGCCGCCTAAGCCGCACCGGGTGCTTCTGGACCGCGTCTCCGGCTACGCGGATGAGGCAGCGGCCTTTGCGCGGCGGCGTCGCGCGTCGCGCCGGCCCTTCGCCCGCCTCTACTACCCGGACGGGCGCAGCGCCGACCACGCCGGGGACTCGCGGGCGGGCGGGGAGCTGTTCGTCGCCGCCGGTCGCCTGATCGAGGTGGCGGGGAAGCGGCGCCGCCAATGAGCGAGCTGCTCGATCCCGCCGTCGCCGAACGGGTGCTGGCGCGGGCTCTGGCCAACGGCGGCCGCTTCGCCGAGGTCTTCGCCGAACGCCGCCACGGGCTGACGATGTCGGTCGACGAGTCGCGGATCGAAGCGGTGCAGTCGGGCGCCGAGGAGGGCGCCGGGGTGCGCGTGGTCGACGCCGACACGACCTACTTCGCCCACGTCGACGGCCTGCATCCCGATGACCTCGAACGGGCCGCCGAGGAGGCCGCGTCGGCGCTGCGGGGCGAGCGCGGGGAGCCCCGGCCCCTCGAGGCCGTCGCCACGGTGCCGCAGCCGATCGAGCGCCGTCCCGAGGACGTTTCCGCCGCCCGCAAGGCCGAGCTGCTGCGGGAGCTGGACCAGCGGGGGCGTGGCACCGGCGAGGAGATCGCCCAGTTCACCGCCTCCTACGCCGAGGTGCGGCGGCAGGTCGCCGTCGCCAATTCCGAGGGCCTGCTGTGCGGGGACGACCGCACCCGGGTGCGGATCGGGGCTCAGGCGGTCGCCCGTCGCGACGGCACGGTGGAGACCGGCGCCGAGACCCTCGGCGCTCACCGCGGCTTCGAGCTGCTCGAAGACGACCCCGGCAACGTCGCCGAGCGGGCGGCGCGCAAGGCGCTGACCCTGCTCGACGCCGGCCCCGCGCCCTCGGGCTCGATGCCGGTCGTGGTCGGCGGCGGCTTCGGCGGCGTCCTCTTCCACGAGATGACCGGGCACGGCCTGGAGGCGGACCACATCCACAAGCGGGCCAGCGTCTACGTCGGCAAGCTCGGCGAGCAGGTCGCCCAGCCACTGCTCAGCGCCTACGACGACGGGCGGCTGCCGGGCGAGTGGGGCACCGACGCGATCGACGACGAGGGCACGCCCACCCAGAAGACCCAGGTGATCGAGGAGGGACGCCTCGCCGCCTACCTCTACGACCGCGTCCACGCCGAGCGCGACGGGGTGCCCTCGACCGGCAACGGGCGCCGCGAGAGCTTCCGCCACCTGCCGATCCCGCGCATGACCAACACCTACATCGCCCCCGGAGAGGCCACCCCCGAGGAGATGATCGCCGAGGTGCGAAAGGGCTTTTACGCCGTGTCCTTCGCCGGCGGCCAGGTCGACCCGGCGACCGGGGACTTCGTCTTCGGCGTCTCCGAGGGCTACCTGATCGAGGGGGGAAGGGTGACGCGGCCCTGCCGCGGGGCGACCCTGATCGGCAACTGCCTTCAGGCGCTGGCGGCGATCGACGCCGTCGGCGAGGACTTCGAGATGAAGACCGGCTTCTGCGGCAAGGGAGGCCAGAAAGTCCCAGTCGGCACCGGCCAGGGCCACGTCCGGGTGGGGGCGATGACCGTGGGGGGGACCGAGCTGTGAGCGGGGGAGGGTCGGAGTGAGCGACGAGCTGAGCGCGACCGCCTCGCTCGCCGTGGCGGCGGCTCTGGGCGCCGGCGCCGGCGAGGCGGAGGCCTACGGCTCGCGCGAGAGCGGCCGCGAGATCCGCGTCCACGGCGGCGCGGTCGAGAGCCTCACCGCCGCCACTCAGAGCGGCGTCGGCGTCCGCGCCTGGATCGAGGGCCGGGTCGGCTACGCCTTCGGCACCGATCTCTCCGAGCGCGGGGTGCGGGAGATCGCCGCCCGCGCCGCCGAGGCGGCGGCGGCCGCCGACTCCGACCGGTTCGCGGCGCCGCCGCGGCTGGCGCCGGCACAGCCCCTGGCGGGCCTCCTCGACCCCTCGGTGGACGCCTGGCCGACCGCGCGCGCGGTCGAGCTGGCGCTGGCGGTGGAGCGCGCCGCGCTCGCCGCCGACCCCCGCGTCGCCGGGGTCGAGCAGACCGTCTACGCCGACTCCGCCGAGCGCGTCGCGGTCGTCTCCTCGACCGGGATCGACGGCGAGTACGAGACCTCCAACTGCTTCGCCTACGCGCAGGCGCTGGCCGAGGGCGACGGCGCCCGTGAGACCGGCCTCGGCTTCGGCCTGGCCCGCGGCCCCGACGGGCTGGAGCCCGAGGCGATCGGGGCCGAGGGCGGCGAGCGCGCCGCCTCGATGGTCGGCGCCGGCAAGCCGGCCTCGCGCTCCTGCCCGGCCGTGTTCGACCCCACCGTCGCCGCCAGCTTCGCCGGGCTGCTCGGCGCCACCCTCGGTGCCGGGGCGGTGCAGCGGGGGCGCTCGCCGTTCGCCGAGCGCCTCGGCGAGGAGGTGGCGAGCGAGGCGTTCGCGCTGCACGACGACGGCCGCGACCCCGAGGGCTCGGCCTCCGCCCCGTTCGACGGCGAGGGCGTGCCGCGGCGGCGCACGGCCCTGATCGAGGACGGCCGGCTGCGCTCCTTCCTCTACGACACCTACACCGCCAATCGCGGCGGCGGCGCCTCGACCGGCAGCGCCGCCCGCCACGGCTACCGCTCGCTGCCCTCGGTCTCGGCCTCCAACCTCGTCGTCGCCCCCGGCTCGCCGTCCCTCGCCGCCCTCCTCGCCGAGGCCGGCGAGGGCGTCTACGTGACCGACGTCGCCGGCCTGCACTCGGGCGTCAACCCGGTCACCGGCGTCTTCTCGGTCGGCGCCTCGGGGCGGGCGATTCGCGGCGGCGAGCTGGCCGAGCCGCTGCGCGAGTTCACGATCGCCGGCGAGCTGGTCTCGCTGCTGCGGGCGGTTCGCGCCGCCGGCTCGGAGAGCCGCTGGGTCCCGTTCGGGGGGTCGGTCAGGACGCCCCCGCTGCTGATCGGCGAGATCGCGGTCAGCGGTTCGTGACGGTTACGCCGTGCCCGCTGTTAGATTGCGGCCCGACTTCAAACCCCGAGGAGGATTTCCGACGTGACCAAGGCTGAGTTTCTGGATCAACTGGCTGGCGATGACCGACTTGGCAGCAAGAAGGCCGCGAGCGATGCCGTCGACGCGGTTCTCGACGCGATCACCGACACGCTGAGCGGCGGCGGCGAAGTCAGCTTCACCGGCTTCGGCAAATTCCACGTCGCCGAGCGCGGACCCCGTCAGGGCGTGAATCCGCGCACCGGCGAGCGCATCACGATTCCGGGCGGCAAGGTTCCGCGCTTCTCGGCGGGCTCGGCCCTGAAGACCAAGGTCAAGGGCGGCTGATCCCTGGCCCATTTCGCGGATCGGCTCGCCGCGCTGGTCGAGGAGCGCCGCAGCCAGATCTGCCTCGGCCTCGACCCCGACCCGGCCAACCTGGCCGGGACGGGGGCGACGGCGGGCGGCTCCCCGGCGCTGGCCGCCGAGCTGGCCGCCGCCGCGGTCGTCTCCCACTGCCGGGCGCTGATCGATAGCGCCGGGCCTGCCTGCGTAGCGGTCAAGCCCCAGCTCGCCTGCTTCGAGCGCCTCGGCGCGCCGGGCTGGGCCGCCCTGGCCGAGGTCTGCGCCGCCGCGCGCGAAGCGGGCCTGCTGACGATCGCCGACGGCAAGCGCGGCGACGTGCCGGTCACCGCCACCGCCTACGCCCAGGCCCTGGTCGGCGCCACCCCGACCCCGTGGGGGCCGGTCAGCGGCCTCGGCGCCGACGCCTTCACCGCCAACCCGCTGCTCGGCCTCGACGCGCTGGAACCGCTCGTCGCCGCCGCCGCGGTGGCCGGCGCCGGCGTCTTCGTGCTGGTCCGGACCAGCAACCCGGGCGCCGCCGACGTCGAGGACCTGCCGGCTCCCGACCGGCCCCTGCACGAGCGCCTGGCGGAGATCGTCGACGGGCTTTCCGACCGGCTTCTCGCCAGGTGCGGGCTGAGCGGCGCCGGCGCGGTCGTCGGCGCCACCGAGCCCGAGCACCTGGGACGTCTGCGCGAGCTGATGCCGCGGGCGATCTTCCTGATGCCGGGCGTCGGCGCCCAGGGCGGTAGGGCCGAGCTGCTCGGCCCGGCCTTCGCCTCGGGCCGCGCCTCCGGCCTGGTCGCGGCCTCGCGCGGGATCGCCGAGGATCCCGACCCGGCGGCGGCGGCGGAGCGCCTGCGGGCCGAGGTCTGGGACATATCCACCGCTTGACATCGACTGAGCGGCTATACGATCTCCGATTCGCACTTCCCGACTCGCCCCGGTCCAAATGGAAAAACGCACCAACGCCGCCGCCCGGGCCCTGGCCGCGATCGCCCTGGTGGGCGCCGCGGTCATCCTGATCGCGATCCTCGCCGGCTCCCTCGGCGGCGGTTCGGGCTCCTCGGACGCGGGGCGGCACACGGCCGGCCACGCCGCGGCGAAGGGCGCCGAGCACCCCAGCCACGGCGCGACCTACGTCGTGCGGACCGGCGACACCCTGACCGCGATCGCGCACCGGACGGGCGTGCCGGTGGCGCGGATCCTCAGCCTCAACCCCGAAGTCGACCCGCAGATCCTGATCGCCGGCGAGAAGCTGAAGCTGCGATGAGGCGGCGGCGCCTGGGAGTCGCCGCCGCGGCTGCGCTGGCGGCGGCCCTCTGCCT
>CAVTGX010000003.1:0-187576 GCA_963734405.1 uncultured Actinomycetes bacterium | reverse complement strand
CCGGCGGCAGGGTTCGTCCGTACGCGCCACGAGACGTAGGGTTGCGCCGCCCGGTCCAGTCTCCGCGGATGGGAAAGGAGCAGCACGATGAGCCACACCGAGATGGCGCCTGGACAGACGCCCGACGGTAGCGGCTGGACTTCAAGCTCGAGGTGGTCGTCATCCCCGTGTCGGATGTCGACCGCGCGAAGGAGTTCTACGGGGGACTCGGGTGGCGGCTCGACGCCGACTTCCCGTTCGACAACGGCTTCCGGGTCGTCCAGTTCACCCAGCCCCGGCTCGGGGTGCTCGGTTCAATTCGGCACGAACATCACGTCGGCCGCGCCGCCTCCGCCCAGGGCCTCTACCTGATCGTCTCCGACATCGAGTCGGCGCGCGAAGAGCTCGTCGCCCGCGGTGTCGACGTAGGCGAGGTGTTCCACGCCGGGACGCCGGGCGCTCAGTTCCAGCCCGAGGGCACGAGCGGTCGCGTCGCACCACGCCGATCACGCCAGCTACGGCTCCTTCGCCACGTTCAGCGACCCGGACGGCAAGGGCTGGCTGCTGCCCAGGCTCACGACGCGGCTGCCCAGCCGGATCGACGCCGCCGAGACGGCATTCGCATCCACGGCAGACCTGGCGAGCGCGCTTCGGCGCGCGGAGGCCGCCCACGGCGAGCACGAGAAGCGCACCGGCCAGCCCGACGCGGACTGGCCGGACTGGTGCGCCAGTACATGGCGCGGCTGGCCAAGCGGGGAGCTCCCGACATGAGCACGCACGACGACGTCATGGTCGCTCGGCGGAGGCGCCCCGGGTGAGCGCTGCGCCGGGGCGTCTGCCGAGGGCGCCTGCGGGTCGCCGTCGTCGAGCGCGACCCGGTCGGGGGTGAGTGCTCGTACTGGCCGTGCCATCTGCTGGGCGGCGGGCCGGCCGGCCTCGAGCTCGCCCAGGTCGTCCGTCGCCTGGGCGGCGACCGCCGGGGGCGGGACGGCGCGCTGACTAACCGCGCCCGATTCGACAGGAGGTCATGCCATGCGTTCCGACATCAAGCCCGGCGGCGTCTTCCCCGACTACGCGCTGCCCGATCACACCGGCACCGTCCGCACGCTCAGCGAGCTCCAGGGCCGCGATCCGATGATCCTCACGCTCGCGCGCGGCCACTACTGCCCGAAGGAGCACCAGCAGCACCTCGAGTTGGCGGCGTTCCAGTCGAGGATCGCGGTGGCCTACACCCAGATGGTCACGATCTCCACCGACGACCACCACACGCTGCTGGAGTTCCGCTCGTCGGTCGGCGCCCAGTGGACCTTCCTCTCCGACCCTGGGCGGACGATCCAGAGGGACCTCGACATAGCAGGAGTACACCGACCCCGAGAAGGACCCGATGATCCCGCACACGCTCGTGCTCAAGCCGGGACTCGTCGTCCGCGGCGTCTACAACGGCTACTGGTTCTGGGGTCGCCCGTCGGTATACGACCTCTGGCGTGACCTGCGCGCCGCGTCGAGCGAGATCCCGCCGGACTGGGATCTGAGCACGCCGGGGCTTCGCCAAGGCCTGGGACGCGGGCGACTACTCACAGTTCCACGGATGGGACAGGCGGGCCGGTGGCGACCCACCGCGCCGTGATGGAGCACCGGCCGAGCCGAGGGGCGCGGCGCGTGGTGGAGCGGTGCCGAGAAGGCCGGGGGCACCCGCTATCGTCGACGCGTGAGCGAGATGGCCGACAGCCCGGCAGCGCGCTCGCGGGGTGATGAAGGTACGGCGAGCGGGTCCGCCGCCCACCCGGAGCTGAGCGAGCAGCAGCTGGAGCGCCTTCGTGCCTACGGCCGCCCCGAAGCGGTCGAGGTCGGCGACGCGGTGTTCACGGCCGGCGATCCAAGCTACGACCTGATCGTTGTCGAAAGCGGAGCGATCGAGGTGGTGCGCGCGGCGACCCGCGACGCCCCCGAGGCGTCGCTGGTCCGCCATGGCCCGGGCGCCTTCGTCGGTGAGCTGAGCCTGCTGACGGGACAGACGACCTACCTGACCGCGCGCGTGGTCGAGCCCGGTCGCGTGCACCGGATTCCACCGCCCCAGTTCCGCCGCCTGATGGCCGAGGACGCCGAGCTCTCCGACCTGCTGCTGCGCGCCTTCCTGGCGCGGCGCGAGAGGCTCAGCCAGGGACCCGCGGCCCGTGGCCTGGAGATCATCGGCAGCGGGATGGACTCGGCCGCGCTGGCGCTACGGACCTACGCCGCGCGCCGGACCCTGCCCCATGTCTGGCTCGACGCCGACTCCGTCGAGGGCCGGTCGCTGATGAGCGCCGCCTCGCTGGAGGCCACCGACCTGCCGGCCGTGCTGACCCCCGAGCGCACGCTGGTGCGGACCGGACGCCCGGCGAGCTCGCCCAGCACCTTGGCCTCGCGTTCCGGCAAACCGGCGGCACACCGGCCGACCTCACCATCATCGGCGCCGGGCCGGCGGGGCTGGCGGCGGCGGTCTACGGCGCCTCGGAGGGACTCAGGACGACCCTGCTCGATGCCGTCGGACCCGGCGGCCAGGCCGCAGGCGGCCAGCGCGAGGATCGAGAACTACGTCGGCTTCCCGACCGGTCTCAGCGGCGAGACTCGCCCAGCGTGCCGTCGTGCAGGCGATGAAGTTCGGGGCACAGCTCTGAAGCCCCTGCGAGATCGTCGCCCTGGAGACCGGCGGCGACCGGCTCGCCGCGGTGCTCCGCGACGGGACGCACATCACGTCAAGGGCGGTGATCATCGCCACCGGTGCCCGCTACCGGGCGCTGCCGCTGCAGGGCTGGGAGCACTTCGTCGCCGCCGGGATCTACTACGCCGCGACCGACTTGGAGGTCCGAGGGTGCCTGGGCCGGCCGGTGACCGTGATCGGCGGCGCGAACTCCGCCGGGCAGGCCGCGCTGCCTCGCGTCCTCGGCCACCTCGGTGACGCTGGCGATCCGCGGCCCCGACATCACGGCCGGGATGTCGAGCTATCTGGTCGACCGGATCGTCGCCGACCCTCGGATCGAGGTCCGGGGTCTCGACCGAGGTGACCCGGCTGGAGGGCGACCAGGCGCTCGAGCGCATCACCCTGACGAACCGGGCCACGGGCGAGAAGGAGTCGCTGCCCTGCGGGGGCCTCTTCTGCTCCATCGGTGCCGAGCCCGCGACCGCGTGGCTGAGCGGGGTCGCGCTCGACGAGGACGGCTTCGTCCGCACCGACGTTCAGCTCCGGCCGGATGACCTCGATGGCACCTGGGCCGCGCTCGGCCGCTCGCCGCTTCCCTTCGAGACCAGCGTCCCCGCCGTCTTCGCCGCCGGCGACGTCCGGCACGGGTCGATGAAGCGCGTCGCCGCCGCCGTCCGGCAGTAGCAGAAGACCGGGATCTCGACGTCTCCCTTGCGGGCCGCGTCGTGGAGCATCTCCCCCTCGACCGCGGGGATCTCGCGGCCGTCGACGACGATCGTCACCTCGCGGCTCACGCGGCCACCGCCTCGGCGACCGCGGCGCCGGCGATCGTCCGCTCGAACTCGTCCCTGAACTTCCGCACCATCGCGCCGACCGGCATCGCCATCGAGTCGCCGAGGACGCAGAGGCAGTGGCCGATGATGTTGTCCTGCACCGAGCTGACGATGTCGAGGTCCATCGGCGTCGCCTCGCCGCGCACCACCCGCTCCAGCATCTTCACGGTCCAGTTCGTCCCCTCGCGGCAGGGGGTGCACTTGCCGCAGGACTCGTGGTGGTAGAAGCGCGCCGTGCGCAGCGCCATGTGGGGGATCGAGACGCGGTCGTCGGCGACGATGATCGAGCCGGAGCCGAGCATCGAGCCCGCCTCGGCCATCGCCTCGAAGCTGTAGGGGAGGTCGATCCCCTCCGCCGCGGTGAGCACCGGCGAGGAGGAGCCGCCCGGGTAGAAGGCCTTGACCTCGCGGCCGTCCTCGGGTCCGCCGGCGAGGTCGAAGATCAGCTCGCGGGTGGGGACGCCCAGCTCGACCTCGTAGTTGCCGGGGCGACGCACGCAGCCGGAGACCGAGACGACCTTGGTCCCCGGCGACTGCTCGGTCCCGAAGCCGCGGAACCACTCGGGCCCGTGGGCGACGATCCGCGGCACGTTGGAGAGCGTCTCGACGTTGTTGATCAGCGTCGGGCCGCCGTAGAGCCCCTGCACGGCCGGGAACGGCGGCTTCAGCCGCGGGTTGCCGCGCTTGCCTTCCAGCGCGTCGAGCAGCGCCGTCTCCTCGCCGCAGATGTAGGCGCCGGCGCCGCGGTGGACGACCAGCTCCAGGTCGCGGTGGCTGCCGAGGATGTTCTCGCCCAGGTAGCCCGCCTCGTAGGCCTCGGCGACCGCCGCGTCGAGGATGTCGGCCTGGGAGTCGTACTCGCCGCGGATGAAGATGAAGGCGTGGCCGGCGTCGGCGGCGAGGGCGGCGATCGCGATCCCCTCGATCAGCTGGTGGGGGTTGCGCTGCATCAGCTCGCGGTCCTTGAAGGCGCCCGGCTCGGACTCGTCGGCGTTGCAGCAGAGGTACTTCGGCATCTCGCCGCGGGGCAGGAAGGAGGCCTTTTTTCCCATCGAGAAGCCGGCGCCGCCGCGGCCGCGCAGGCCGGAGTCTTCGAGCGCGGAGAGGATCTCGTCCTGCTCCATCTCGCGGTAGGCCCTCTCCAGGGTGGCGTAGCCGCCGTAGCCCCGGTAGCCCTCGATCGTGCGCAGCGCCGGGTCCTCGGCGTGCTCCAGCAGGACGCGCGTCTCAGGCACCGGACCCACCTCCCGGCGCGGGCGCGTCTCCGGCCAGCGGCCGCTTCTCCAGCGCCTTGGCCGGCAGCACGTCCTCGCCGGCCTTCAGCTGGGCGATCGCGGTCCCGGCCTCGGCCGCCTCCAGCGGGCCGTAGTAGCGCTGGTCGATCGAGGCCATCGGCGCGATGTCGCAGGCGCCCAGGCACTCGAAGCCGGTGACGAAGAAGTCCTCCTCGCCATCGGCCGCGGCGCGGAAGGCGTCCAGCAGCTCGTCGCCGCCGCGCATCCAGCAGCTGATGTTGGTGCAGACCTCGATCCGGTGGCTGCCGACCTCTTCGGTGTGCAGCAGGTCGTAGAAGCTGGCGACCGACTCCAGGTAGGCCGGCGTCACCCGCATCGTCGCCGCCGCCTGGCGGATCCCCTCCGGGGTGCACCAGCCGTAGCGCTCCTGCACCGCCCACAGCGCCGGGATCGAGGCCGAGCGGCGGTCGGGGTAGCGCGACATCAGGGCCTCGATCCGCTCCGCCAGCTCCGGTGGGCAGTCGACCTCGTGCGGCTCGGGGATGCCGGCGGGCGCGCGGTCGGGGACGCGGCCCTCGGTCAGCGCCGGATCGACCGGCAGCTCGCTCACCGGTCCACCCCCCCGAGGATCGGGTCCAGCATCCCCAGGCTGGCGATCATGTCGGCGACGTAGCCGCCCACCGACATGTCCCTGAAGGCCTGGAGGTTGACGAAGGAGGGGTCGCGGAAGTGGACCCGGGCCGGCTTGGAGGAGCCGTCGGCGAGGACGAAGCAGCCGAGCTCCCCGCGCGGGGACTCGATCCCGTAGTAGACCTCGCCCGCCGGCACCCGGAAGCCCTCGGTGACCAGCTTGAAGTGGTGGATCAGCGCCTCCATCGAGGTCGAGAGCTCCGAGCGCGGGGGCAGCACGTACTTGCGGTCCTCGGCGATGCAGGGCCCGTCGGGCAGGGCGTCGAGCGCCTGCTCGACGATCCGCGTCGACTCGACCATCTCCGCCACCCGCACCCGGTAGCGGTCGTAGTTGTCGCCGACCGTCCCGACCGGGATCTTGAAGTCCAGCTCGGGGTAGGCGAGGCAGTCGAAGGCCTTGCGCAGGTCCCAGGGCTCGCCGGCGGCGCGCAGCAGCGGCCCGGTCACGCCCAGCTCCAGCAGCCGCTCGCGGGGGACGATCCCGACCCCTTTGGTGCGGGAGAGGAAGACCTCGTTGCGGTCCAGCAGCGCCTGGTACTGGCCGACCCGCACCGGCATGTCGGCGACGAAGGAGCGCAGCTTCTCCTCGAACCCGAGCGGCAGGTCCTCGATCACGCCGCCGACCTGGAAGTAGCGGGTGTGCATCCGCTGCCCGGTCGCCATCTCGAACAGGTCGAGGATGCGGTCGCGCTCGCGGAAGCAGTACCAGAGCATCGAGATCGCGCCGAGGTCCAGCGCCGTCGTCCCCAGCCAGACCAGGTGGGAGTGGATCCGGTTCAGCTCGAGGAAGATCGTCCGCAGGTACTTCGCCCGGGGCGGGATCTCCAGCCCGACCAGCCGCTCCACCGCGCCGCAGAAGGCCTCCATCTGGAAGAAGTAGGAGACGTAGTCCATCCGCTCGACGAAGGGGATGACCTTCCAGTAGCTCTTGTCCTCGCACGACTTTTCGATCCCGGTGTGGACGTAGCCGATCACCGGGCGCAGGTCCCGCACGACCTCGCCTTCGAGGTCGACCACCAGCCGCAGGACGCCGTGGGTGGCGGGGTGGTGGGGACCGATGTTGACGGTCATCACCTCCTTGGTGCGGTCCTCGCTCAGCCCGATCTCAACCATAGTTGCGCTCGTTGTAGGTGAAGGTGACGGGCTCGCCGCCGACCGGGAAGTCGCGCCGCTGCGGCCAGCCGACGTAGTCCTCGGGCAGCAGGATCCGGGTCAGGTCGGGGTGGCCCCGGAAGACCACGCCGAAGAAGTCGAACGCCTCGCGCTCCTGAAACTCGGCGGTGGGGAAGAGCTCGACGCAGGAGTCGATCTCGGGCCGCTCGCCGAGCATCGCCTTGACCCGCAGGCGCTCGCGGCGGTCGCGGTTCAGCAGCTCGTAGTGGACGCCGAAGCGCGGCTCGGCCGGCAGGTAGTCGGCGACGTGCAGGCTGGAGAGGAAGCGGTAGCCCTGGCCCGGCTCCTCGCGCAGCCAGCCGAGCACCTCGAGCACCCGCGCGGGGTCGACGAGGAGCGCCGCCTGCTCGCGGTCGAAGGAGGTGGCGAGGACGGAGCCGGGGTGCTCGCGTTCGATTTCCCCCCGGATCAGCTCCAGTCCGGGGGCGTCAGGCAAGGCTCAGCTCCCGCGCCGCTTCGTAGGCCTCGGCCGCCGCGCGGCTGGGTTCGCTGCGCGGCCCGCCCCGCGCCCACTCCTCGGTGCCGGCCGCGTCGTAGCGCTGGCGCCAGCCCTGGTCGGGGTTGCCCATGATCTTGCGCTGAAGCTTGGTGAAGCCGTACAGCACCGCCTCCGGGCGCGGCGGGCAGCCGGGGATGTGGAGGTCGATCGGCATGAACTTGTCCGCCCCCTGGACCACGGCGTAGTTGGAGAACATGCCGCCGCTGGAGGAGCAGGCGCCCATCGAGATCGCCCACTTCGGCTCCAGCATCTGGTCGTAGAGGCGGCGGACGACCGGCGCCATCTTGATCGAGACCCGGCCCGAGAGGATGATCATGTCCGCCTGGCGCGGCGAGGCGCGCAGGGCCTCGGCGCCGAAGCGGGCGATGTCGTAGCGGGCGGTGACGAGGGAGATCGGCGCCTCGATCGCGCAGCAGGCGAGGCCGAAGGTGAGCGGGAACATCGAGTTCGCCCGGGCCCAGTTCTGCATCTTCTCGAAGGTGGTGGTGACCACGCGCTCCTCGACGAAGCGCTCGAGGTCCTCCCCCTCGAGGTCGCCGCGCAGCATCTCGCGGGCAGAGGCCTGCCTGGAGCGGAGGGTGCGGCGCTCTACCTCCAATCCAGTGCCCCCTTGCGCCAGGCGTAGACGAAGGCGACCATCAGCAGCGCGACGAAGGTCAGCAGCTCGCCGAGGACGAAGACGCTGTCGGCGCCCTTGAGGATCACGCCGACCGGGTAGAGGAAGACGACCTCGATGTCGAAGAGGATGAAGAGCATCGCGACCAGGTAGAAGGTGACGCCGAAGCGCAGCCCCGTGGCCGGCTCGACCGGGATCCCGGACTCGTACGGCTCGCCCTGGCGCCGGCTCGCCGCCGTCGGCTTCGCCGGGCGCTTCGGGCCGACCAGGTGGTTGAGGATCGCGAACGCGCCGCCGACGGTCAGGCCGAGGACCGCGAAGACGAGGATCGGGAGGTAGCTCTTGAGCACTGGGTGGTGTGGTTTCGGGGCGGGTGGTGCCAGGCGTCGTTCGCCCTCGGTCAACGCCCGTAGCCGCTGTTATACACCCACCTTGTGACAACTTGCTACATAGTGCTTTTCCGCATCAGTAAGCGGAATCCCGACCCCTTCGGGCGGATATAGCGATGGTCGCGGTCCACATCGTCGTCGGCTCCTCGGTGATCCTGCTCAGCCTCGCCGCCGGCGCCACCGGAGGCATCGCCTGGTACCGGGACAGGGCCTCGATCCCCTTCTGGTATCTGCTGCGGGCGGCGCAGGTCGCGGTCTTCGTCCAGGTGGCGGTCGGGGGCCTGCTGGTGGTGACGAATCACGAACCATCCGAAGGCCTCCACTACGTCTACGGCCTGGGCCCGCTCCTGGTCTCCTTCCTCGCCGAGGGCGCCCGCACCGGCGCCGCCGGCCGCGAGCTGGGCGAGGTCGACTTCGAATCCCTCCCGGCCGAGACCCAGCAGTCGGTCGCCCTCGCGATCGTCCGCCGCGAGATGGGAATCATGGCCGTCGGCTGCTGGGTGATCTTCTTCCTGGCCCTAAGAGCCGCGACCACCGGCGGCTAGGCGCGTCGATGCTGACGAAGAGTGCATTCACCATCCCAGAGATGGGAAACGCACTCCTCGTCTATCGGGGCCGGGAGTCGATGCGGAAGGCTGGGTGGTCGGGGGCTATGCGGCGCAGCTCCTCCTCGCTGGAGTCGGGGCCGACGCCGCCGAAGAAGGCGCCGCTCTCCCACTTCCACTTCTCCAGGTAGGCGCGGAGCAGGGGAGGGCGGTCGGGCTCGGGGACCTCGGTCGCCCTGAACTCCTCCACCCGCCGCCCGCGCACCAGGCGCCCGCCGCCGCTGACGCGGATGTTCCGCACCCACTGGGTGTTGCCGCGTGGCGCGACCAGGTAGCGCCGGCCCTCGAAATCGAGCGGGTTGACCGGCGTCTGCCGCCACTCGCCGCTCTTGCGCCCCCGCACTTCCAGCACCCTCGAGCCGGCCAGGCTGATGCCAAGCCGGGCCAGCGCCGCGACGATGCGGTTGAAGACGTGCTTGGTGAACCAGCCGGGCTGCTGGAAGCGCGGCGTCTCCGGGGCCATGCCCCGATTCTGGCACCTCTCCTCTCCGCCGCTGCGGCATCCTTGAATGGAGATGCGAGAGGAGTGGCTGACCGAGAGCCTGCGGGCGCGGCCTCCCGAAGGCCCGGACGCGGATGCCTACCTCTCGCTGTTCCTCGATCCGGCGGTCGGCGATTGGCTGCGCCCCGCTCCCCTCGATCCCTTCGACGAGGCCGAGATCGCGCAGATCCTGGTCGAGGACGAGTGGCATTGGGCCGAGCACGGCTTCGGCCCCTGGGTGCTGGTCGAGCGAGATGGCGGCGCGGTTGTCGGCCGCGGCGGCCTGCGCTGGACCGACCTCGACGGCGACCGGGCGGTCGAGCTGCCGTGGACCGTCGGCTCAAGCCACTGGAACCGCGGCCTGGCGACCGAGGCGGCGAGGGCGGCGATCGAGTGGGCGGGGTCGCTGCGGCTGCCCGAGGTGGTCGCCCTGATCGCTTACGACAACGCCCGCTCGCGCCGGGTGGCCGAGAAGGCGGGGCTGCGCGCGGAGGAGGAGACCACCCACGCCGGCCTCCCGCACCTGGTCTACCGCCTCCGGCTCCAGCGGTCTGACCGCTAGGACTTCGGCGCGTAGCGGTTGTGGAGCATCAGCGCGTTGCCGTCCGGGTCGGAGAAGAAGGCCATGTGGCAGACGCCGCTGTCCATCGTCTCGCCGTGGAACCCGACGCCGCCCGCCTCCAGCTTCGCCCGCGCCGCCTCGACGTCGTCGACGTGGAGCGCGATCGGGCTGCCGCTGGGCTTGAACTCGCGACCGATCGAAGCCGCGTCCACCACCTGAAGGGTGAGGCTGCCGGTCTCGAACTCGCCGCCCGGGATTTTCCCGTAGTCGGCCGAGTGCTCGAGGCCGAGCAGGCCGCCGTAGAACTCGGTGGCGGCCGGGTAATCGGTGACGAACACGGTGACGAAGTCGACGCCGCTGACCGCGGTTGGCGAATCGGCCATAGGGCGAAGGCTACTCCGCGGCGGGGCGGGCGATGTAGACGGCCTTGGTGTGCACGCCTTCGTCGAGCGGCTGCTTCAGCACCGCGTCGAAGCCGTGGCCGAAGACGTCCAGGCACTCCAGGCCGGCCCGCTCCAGCGTCGCCAGCACCTCGGCTTCGGGGAAGTGGCGCTCGCGGTGCAGCTCGGCCGGGATCGACGGCCCCTCGCCGGAGATCGGCCGCGCCTCGAAGCTCGCCTCGGCGACCGAGCCCGGCTCGGCGTCGGGGCTGGTCCGCCCGCGCCAGGTCATCCGCCGCCCGTTCCTCTCGACCACCACCTCTTCGGCGAAGAAGGTGCGGTAGGACTCGATCGTGTTGACGTCGAACATCAGCAGCCCCCCGGAGCCGAGGTTGCGCCGCATCCCGCTCAGCGCCCGCTCCAGCTCGCCGGCGGTGAGCAGGTAGTTGACGGCGTCGTCGAGGCACCAGACGAGGTCGAACTCGCCGAAGACCGGAAGGTCCCGCATATCGGCCACCGAGAGCTTCGCCGCCTCGCCGACCTTCGCCCGCGCCAGCTCGATCATCGAGGCGGAGATGTCGCAGGCGGTCACCTCCCAGCCCCGTTTCAGCATCGGGATGAAGCTCTTGCCGGTGCCGCAGCCGACGTCGAGCAGGCGATTGCCGCGCAGCCCGTGTCGTTCCAGCTCCGGCAGCAGGTTGCCCAGCCAGAGCTCGTAGTTGTGATGCGCGGTGAAGTCGTCGTACGCCGGGGCGATCGCCTCGTAGGCGATCTCGGCCCAGCGCGAGCCCTCCTGCTCCCCAGCAGTACTGGCCTCCACGGAGCTAGAGACCGAGGCACCACTCAGAACAGTTTCATCGTTTAAGTTCACTCTTGCGGGGTTCGGTTATGTAAGTTCGTTTGATCAGCTCTCGAATCGCTCATCGTCGCGGTGCCGCCGATGGCTGGGAGTGGGGTGAGGCGCACAGGGTTTGCCTCCGGTTCGCGTACAGATACGCGAGCAATCCGAGCGAGGCGGAAGATATAGCCCAGGACGCCCTGCTCCGCGCCTGGCGCCGGCGCTCCACCCTGCGCGACTCCGACCGGCGCAACCAGTGGCTGGCGACGATCGTCCGCAACGAGGCGTTTCGCCAACACGCCCGGCTGCGCCCGGACCCGATCGCGACCTTCGACGGGCTCGAGGGCGCCGAGGACGCGCAGGTGGTGGCGACGGTCGAGCGGGCCGACCTGCACGCCGCGCTGGAGCTGCTCAGCGAGCGCGACCGGATGCTGCTCGAGCTGCGCTACGGCGAGGACCTGACGCAGGCGGCGATCGCCCAGCGCCTCGGCATTCCGGAAGGAACCGTCAAGGTGAGGCTGCACCGCGCGCGCAACAAGCTGCGCCGCGCCTACGCGCTGCCGTAGTGGCTGAGCTTTGTATCGCTATGCGCGACAAAGCTCAGCCACGGCCCCGCTGGATCAGCAGATGCGGCGCTGTTTGGTGCCGGCCGCGTCGGCCTGGGCCGGCGGCTTGCCGGACATCTTCGCCAGCGCCGCCTCGATGTCGGCGTTCAGCATTTCGGCCATGTCGCGGCTGAAGTTCTCCTTGACGACCATCCGCAGCACCGCCACCGACTCGGCGTCGGGGGGCAGCGTGTAGGCGGGCACGATCCAGCCGCGCTCGCGCAGCCGCTCCGACAGCTCGAAGACGTCGAAGCCGCCGTCCCTGTCGGTCGGCCGCACCACCACGACCGGCAGGTAGCGGGAGTCGTTCAGCAGCTCGAAGCGGCCCGATTCGGTCAGCGCCTTCTCCAGCTCGCCGGCGTTCTCCATCAGGTTGCCGACGATCCGTTCGTAGCCCTCGTGCCCGAGCCGCAGGAAGTTGTAGTACTGGAGCAGCACCGAGTTGCTGGCGCGGGAGAAGTTGAGGCTGTAGTTCGCCATCTCCCCGCCCAGGTAGTTGATCTTGAAGACGAGCTCTTCGGGGACGACGGAGACGTCGCGGAAGAGGACCGAGCCCATGCCCGGGTAGACCAGCCCGAACTTGTGGTTGGAGACGTTGATCGAGCGCACCTGCTCGAGCCGGAAGTCCCACTTCACCTCGGGGTAGGAGAAGGGGGCGATGAAACCCCCGCTGGCGCCGTCGACGTGGATCGGGATGTCCCAGCCCTGCTCCGCCTTGACCTGGCGCAGCATCTCGTCGATCGCCTCGATTTCGTCGATCTGCCCGGTGAAGGTGGTGCCGAGGATGGCGCCGACCGCGATCGTGTTCTCGTCGATCAGCGGCTGCACCTCGTCGGGGCCGACGATGTGGCGGTCGGGGGTGAGCGGGATCACCCGCTGCTCGACGTCGAAGTAGCGGGCGAACTTCTCCCAGCAGGTGTGGACGTCGGCGCCGAAGACGACGTTCGGTTTGGCGCTGTCGTCGCCGCGGCGCGCCCGCCAGGTCCACTTGTGGGCGAGCAGGCCGAGCATGATCGCCTCCGAGGATCCGATCGTCGCCGTGCCGACCGGTTCGCCGTCGGCGGGGGCGTTGAAGAGGCGGCCCATCATGCTGACCACGCGATGGTGGATCTGCTCGGTCTGCGGGTACTCGTCCTGGTCGACGAAGTTGCGGTTGAGGGTCTCGGTGGCCAGGACCTGGGCCTCGGGCTCCATCCAGGTGGTGACGAAGGAGGCGAGGTTGAGCGCAGGGTTGCCGTCGAGCTGGAGCTCGTCGTGGATCAGCTGGTAGGCCGCCCGCGCCGGCATCGAGCCCTTGGGGATCGCGTGCTCGGGGATCTCGTCGGTGAAGTAGCGGCTGGAGTAGGTGGTGTTCGTCAGCCTGCCGGCGCGACCCTCGCCGCTGTGCACCTTGCGCATCACCGCCGCGCACTGTACACAGCGGCGGGCGGGCGAGCCTGAAGTTCGGACCGCTGTACAACGACCCCGGCTCGATTCCCCTCGACCATTTGGGCATGAAGACGGCGGCCCGCCAGATCGTGGCGTTCGGCGGCGGCGGCTTCTCGATGGAGTCGGGGAACCCGCTGCTCGACGACTACGTGCTCGCGCTGAGCGGGTCCGAGCGGCCGCGCGTCTGCTTCCTGCCCTCGGCAAGCGGCGACGCCGACCACTACATCGTCCGCTTCTACCGTGCCTTCTCCGCCCACCGCTGCGAGCCCAGCCACATCTCCCTCTTCCGCCGCGAGCAGGGCCCGGAGGACCTGCGCCGACACCTGCTCTCCCAGGACCTGATCTACGTCGGCGGCGGCAGCGTGATCAGCCTGCTCGGGGTCTGGCGCGCGCACGGGATCGACGCGATCCTGCGCGAGGCGTGGGAGGCCGGCGTGGTCCTCTGCGGGCTCTCGGCCGGGTCGCTGTGCTGGTTCGCCGAGGCGGTGACGGGCTTTCACGGGGCGCCGAGGCGGCTCGACGGGCTGGGGCTGCTGCCGTTCAGCAACTGCGTCCACTACGAGCCCGGCTCCGAGCGCCGCGAGTCCTACCACCGCTTCCTGCGCGAGGGGATGGCGGGCGGCTACGCGGCCCAGGACGGCGCCGCGATGCACTTCACCGGGACCGAGCTGAGCCGGGCGATCGCCTCCCGGCCCGACGCCCACTGCTACCGGCTCGACCTGGCCGGGCAGCGGGTGGTGGAGATGCGGATCGCGACGACCTACCTCGGCGACCGCGGCGTCGTCCCCGGGGCGCCGCTGCCGGAGGCTCTCTCCACCCCGGCGCCGGCCTGATGGAGGTGCGCCGGATCCTCGCCCTCGGCGGCCACGACTTCACATCGCGGCCGCCCGACCGCGCGGTCTGCGAGCTGCTGCTGCGGCTGGCCGTCGAGCGCGGCGGCGAGGGGCCGAGGATCTGCATCCTCCCCACCGCCAGCGGCGACACCTCCGAGCAGATCGGCCGCTTCTACGCGGTCTTCGGCGAGCGACCGTGCGAGCCCTCCGACGTCTCCCTCTTCCGGCTCGGGCGGCGCCCGATGGCCCTGCGCGACCACCTGCTCGCGCAGGACCTGGTCTACGTCGGCGGCGGCAGCCTGGTCAACCTGCTCGCGGTCTGGGAGGCGCACGACATCGCCTCGATCCTCAGCCTCGCCTGGCGCAACGGCATCGTCCTCGCCGGCCAGAGCGCCGGGGCGATGTGCTGGTTCGAGGCCGGCATCACCAAATCCTCGGGGCGCCCGCGCGCCGCCGCCGGCCTCGGCCTGCTCTCCGGCAGCCTCTGCGTCCACTACAGCAACGAGCCGGAGCGCCGCGCCGCCTACCTCGACGCCGTCGGCGACGGGATGCCCGGCGGCTACGGCCTCGACGACTACGCCGGCCTGCTCTGGGAGGGCGAGGGCGCCCCCTCCGCGGTCACGGCCCGGCGCGGCGCCCGCGCCTACCGGGTCAGCCACCGCGACGACGGCGTCTCGGAGTCCCCCCTACCGGCCCGCTTCCTCCCCGCCCCAGCCCCCGCCACCCTGCGGGAGGACATAGCCGAGTTCCGCCGCATCAAAACTCTCCGCAAGCGAGCGGGCTGGCTCGGCTGAGAGAGTCGGGCGCCCCTCCCCGGAGGCTTTGGGAGCGGCTACCTGTCAAGCCGGCACTTCTGCAAGCCGGACGGTCTCCGGGGAGGAGCCCCCGACTCTCTACGTCAACCCACGCCCGCCGCCGGCGGCTTGGTCGCGTCGGCGCCCTCTTCGCCCGGGTTCTCGCGGGCGATGTAGTCCTCGGCGAGGAGCAGGTTCTCCTTGGAGCGCTCGACCACGTTCAGCAGGTCGCCCATCAGCGCCACCTCCTCGACCTGCTCCTTGACGAACCACTGCATGAACTGCTCGGCGCGGTAGTCCTTGACCTCGCGCGCCAGCTCGAACAGGGCGTAGATCTCCTCCCCGACCCGTTTCTCCTGCTCCAGCGCCATCCGCACCGGGGCGCTGCCGTCGGCATAGGTGGTCTGCTGCGATTTGATGTCGGGGATGTGGACCTCCTCGCCGACGTCGAGCAGGTACTGGATCATCATCATCGCGTGCTCGCGCTCCTCCAGCGCCTGGCGGTAGAAGAAGCTGGCGAGGCGGGGAAGCGTTTCGGCGTCGTAGTAGACGGCCGCCCCCACATACTGCTGGGAGGCGGCGAACTCGTTGGCGATCTGCTCGTTGAGCGCGTTGGCGAAGGTCTTGTCGGGCATCGAGGGTTCCTTTCGTCGGTCAGATGATCCAGCGGAAGCCGAGCTCGTCGATCGCCGGAGCCAGCGGGCTGGAGGGAAGGCCCGGCTTGGTCGCCCGCTCGGGGTCGTTGTAGCCACCGGGGGCCACGTCGTTGGGAGTGTCGGGATGGAAGATCGAGGCCAGGTACTGGATCTGCCCGCGCCCCTGGCCGAGCTCGGACTGGCCGCCGCCGTAGGCGCCGATGCCGCGCTCCTCGCAGTAGTCGTAGGTGGCGAAGAGGTTGCGGATCGGGCCGAAGCGCGAGGGCTTCACGTTGACCGTCTTCGGCGGCGCCCAGGGCATCGCCTCGATGTCGGCGATCGAGTGGATCGGCGCGTCCCAGGTGACCCGCTCGGAGACCGGGTCCAGCAGGGGCCTGGTCTCCTGGGTCACGTCGGGGTCCTCGAGCCAGGCGTCGGGGAAGGTCTCGATCAGCTTCGCGTAGAGCTCGGGATCGGTCTCGACGTCGACCGGCGTGTCTTTGTAGAAGCCCTTGAGGTCGAGCGAGTCGACCGCCCCGGTCTCGGCCAGGGCGGCGATCAGGGCGTCGTCCCAGTCGTTGGTCGGGTCGAGCTTGAAGCGCAGGGTCGGGTAGACGGCGAGGCGGGCCAGGAGCGGCTCGATCGAGGAGCGCCCGCCCTCCTCGAAGCCGGCGAGGCGCATCGAGTTGACGAAGTTGACAGGGCGCGGCTCGCGGCCCAGCGCGGCGGCGAGGTTGGTCCCCGCCTGGCGCAGCGCCAGGTCGAGCGCCGCCGACTCGAAGGCCCAGCGGCGGTACTCGCGCGAGACCTCGCGCACCGGCGCCGCCGCGGGGAAGTGGTCGACCGAGTCCAGGCGGCGCGAGAAGCCGGCGAAGGTGTCGCTGCCGAGCAGGCCCTCGGGCGCGCCGGCGTCCTGCTGGGCGATGTGGTCGACGGCGTCGTAGGTGACGTCCTCGCCGACTCCCTCGTGGCCGCCGCCGCGCAGCGTGACCACGGTGGTCAGCCGTTCGAACTCGCCGAGGGTGACCCCGAGCCCCTCGAACTCACAGGACTCGACGTCCAGCGGAAGGTCGGCGATCGCGTCGAAGCTGGCCATCGACTCACCCTAGCGGGCGACCCGCAGCGTCTTCAGCGCCCGGTCGCTGCCCCCGCGCACGTGGCCCCCGTGGGCGACGCTCTCCCTTATGTAGTCGAGGGTCTCGGCGGTGAGGCGCTCGCCCGGGAGAACGTTGGGGATGCCCGGCGGGTAGGCGGCGAGGCCCTCGGCCGCGATCCGGCCGGCCGCGGCGTCGAAGGGGATCACCTCCTGCGGGCCGAGGAAGGCTTCGCGCGGCGTCAGCACCAGCTCCCCCCACGGCGGCGGCGGCGCCAGCGTCGGCTGGGCGGGGCCGGGCTCGGCCTCCAGGCGCCGCACCGACTCGCGCAGCGCCTCGACCAGGCGGGCGCCGGCCCGCGCCGGCGGCTCGCCGACCCCGAAGATCGCGACGACGACGTTCTCGGAGTGCAGCTCGAGGTCGATTCCGCTGTGCTCGAAGGCGATGCTCGCCAGCCGGTAGCCGGTGGAGCCGGTGCCGCGGACGTCGACGGCGAGCCGCAGCGGGTCCCAGCCGGCGATCCCCGGCCGTCCGACCATGCTCTCGTCGAGCACGGCGAGGCCCGGGATCCGCTCGATCTCGGCCCGGGTGGTGGCGATCGCCCGCAGCGTCTCGGTCAGCAGCTCCTCGCCGTGGATCGCGGCCTGGCGCCGGGCGGCGTCCAGCGAACCGGTGAGAAGGCTGCTGGGGCTGGTCGTCTCGACCAGGCTGACGCAGCGGTCGACGATCGCGGGGTCGACGCGCCCGCCGTGCCCGAGGTGGAGCATCGCCGCCTGGGTCAGGCTGCCGACGATCTTGTGGGTCGAGGAGGTGACCAGGTCGGCGCCGCAGCCGAGGGCGTCGGGGGGCAGCGAGGGGTGGAAGCGGAGGTGGGCGCCCCAGGCCTCGTCGACCACCAGCGGCACGCCGCGGGCGTGGGCGACCTCGGCCAGCGCGGCGACGTCGGCGCAGGCGCCGAAGTAGGTGGGGGAGACGACCATCGCGGCGACCGCGTCGGGGGTCTGCTCCAGGGCCGCCGCCAGCGACTCCGGGGCGAGCCCGTGGGCGATCCCCAGTTCGGCGTCGAGCTCGGGGGCGACGAATGTCGGGTGCATCCCGTTGAGGACGAGGCCGTCGATCGCCGAGGAGTGGACGTTGCGCTGGACCACCACCCGCCTGCCGTGGTGGGCGAGCGCCATGCAGGCGCTGTGGTTCCCCTGCGAGGCCCCGTTGACGAGGAACCAGGTCCGCCGCGCGCCCCAGGCCTCGGCGGCGAGCAGCTGCGCCTGCTGGAAGGGCGTCGGTTCGGGCCCGATGTCCACCCCCTCGGTGATCGAGGGGATGTCGTTGCGCAGGCCGACCTCGCCGACCAGGGCGCGCAGCGCCGGGTCGGCGCCGAGGCCGCCCTTGTGGCCGGGGACCTGGAAGCGCCCGGGCCCCAGCTCCGAGTAGGCGAGGAGGGCGTCGACGTAGGGAGTGGACTGCTGTGCCGGACCGCTCATCCTGGCGCGAGTCTACGCACCGGCCGATCCGCGATTGGAGCATTCGCCGCGCCCCCGTTGGACGATCCGCCGAGGGCGATTGCAGGACAATCGACCGGCGATGAGGCACACCCGACACGGATACTGGCTGGCCGAGGCGGGGCCGGTCGAGCCGGCGCCGCCGCTGCGGGGGGATCGCGACGCCGACGTGGTCGTCGTCGGCGGAGGCTTCACCGGCCTCTGGGCCGCCTGGCACCTGAAGGAGCTGGAGCCGCAGGCGCGGGTCGTCCTGCTCGAGGCGGACGGCTGCGGCCGCGGGCCCAGCGGCCGCAACGGCGGCTTCTGCAACGTGATGTGGTTCTCGCTGGCGAGCATGCGACGGCGCTGGGGGGGAGAGGCGGCGCTCGCGGTCGCCCGCGCCGCCGAGGCCGCGGTGGGCGAGATCGGCGCCTTCTGCGAGCACGAGGGCGTCGACGCCTGGTTCCGGCCGGGCGGCTACCTCCAGGTCTCCACCGCTCCCGCGCACGACGAGGTCTGGGCCGAGGCGCTCGCCGCCTGCCGCGAGCTGGGCGCCGGGGACGCCGTGGAGCCGCTCTCGCCCGAGCAGGTCGCGGCCCGCTGCGCCTCGCCGGCCTTCCGCGCCGGCGCCTTCTACCCGGGCTCGGCCACGGTGCAGCCGGCGCGGCTGGCGCTGGGGCTGCGCGAGCGGCTGAGGGCGCGCGGGGTGGAGCTGTTCGAGTCGACGCCGGTGCGCTCCCTGCGCGAGGACTCCGGTGGCGTGCGCGCCGAGACGGCCTCGGGCACGGTGCGTGCAGCCGCGGGCGTGCTGGCGATCGGCGCCGCCGCCAAGGCCTGGCGCGGCCCGCTGCGCCACCGGCTCACCGTCGCCTCCTCCCACATCGTCCTCACCGAGCCGGTGCCCGAGCTGCTGGAGGAGGTCGGCTGGACCGGCGGCGAGTGCGTCACCGACAGCCGCGCCCTGATCGACTACTTCCGCACCACCCCGGACGGGCGCATCCTCTTCGGCTGGGGCGGCGGGCGGATCGCGATGGGAGCGAGGCTCGGCGGCCGCGCCGAGCTCGACCCGGCGGTGATCGCCGCCACCGCCGAGCACCTCCACACGATCTTCCCGGGCCTGGCCGGCCGCCGCGTCGAGCACGCCTGGGGCGGACCGATCGACGCCTCGCCGACCCACCTGCCGCTGGTGATGCCGATGCGCGGCGGCCGCTCCTTCGTCGCCGCCGGCTACACCGGCAACGGCGTCGGCCCCTCGCACATGGTCGGCCGCACCCTCGCCTCCCTCGCCCTCGACCGCCGCGACGAGCCCTCCCGCCTCGCCTTCGTCGACCCGTCCCCGCCCCGAGTCCCCCCCGAGCCCTTCCACTGGATAGGCGGCGAGGCGATCCGCCTCGGGATCGTGAAGAAGGAGGAGGCCGAGCTGGCGGGCCGCCGGCCGGGCAGGATCGCCTCGGCCATAGCAAGGGTGCCCAAGCTGATCGGCTTCCACATCGGTCGCTGAGAGAACACGAGACCGGACTGAATGCTCACCGATCGGCACGCGCGGAAATCTGCCGCAGGGTCTTTGCAGGGCGATCGCGGCCCCATTGATTTGGGTCCCTCGACGTTCTTGACAAGAAATCTGGGCACGCATATAGGTGAGCGAACACCGGCAGCCCGGAGGGCGAGGAGCGCGGGTCCGTGCGCCGGGCTAGAGAAGGAGCTGGTCAAATGATTCGCAATCTCAAGATCCCGATGCTGGCCGCGATGGCGGTGGCGGCATTGAGCGCGGTGGGCGCCTCGCAGGCGCAGGCGGCTGAATTCCACTGCTCGGTGGAACCGTGCACGGTCACAGCGACACAGGACGGCACCGGGAAAACAGCGCACCAGGTGTTCGACGTCAACCTGCCCAAACAGGTGCTGCCGATCACATGCAAAGGAGTCCACGCCGAAGCGACAATGACCAAAAAAACAGAAGCGACGCTGACATTCCAAAACGTCGTATACACAGAATGTGAATTCCTCGGCCAATTTGCGACGTTCAGCATGAACGGCTGCGACTATCTGTTCAGCGCCGCCGGTCAGGTCCAAATCAAATGCCCGGAAGGCAAACAAATCACATTCGAAGCGGCAGGCTGCGTATTGCACATCCCAGCCCAGGGCCCGCTGAATGGAATCACCTACCACAACCTTCCAGAAGGTGGAGGCAAAAGCGAAGTCACAGTCTCGGTCGCGATCAAAGGAATTCAATCCGTATCGACAGGCGCCGGATGCCCGGAAGTGGGCGAATCCAAAACCGGCGAATACACAACAGGCAACACGATCGCCACAGGCGAGCAAGACAACGCCTCGAAAGTGATGGCGAACGTCTGGTGGGAATAGACACCCGGAGGAGTGACGCGACGCCAATGCGGTAGCGGCATCGGCGAGGCACAGGCGCGGGCCATGCACGGGCGCGGTCCGCGCCTCAACTACCCGATAGCGGCCCAGGGCCTCCGATCGGTGCCCCGCGCCGATCGGCGCGCGCGGAACTTCGCCGATCAGCTTTTGCAGGGGAAGTCAAAGCCCGAGAAAGCCCAGGCGGGCTGGGAATCCAGATCAGACGAGAAAACTTGACTGTATGGCCTCGCCTGATGTATTGATACCCCGTTCCAGCCTGGCGAAAAGAGAGCCGGGCGACTCCAAAAAGGAGCGAGAATGACTCGCAATTTGAAGATCCTGATGCTGGCCGCGATGGCGGTGGCGGCATTGAGCGCGGTGGGCGCCTCCTCGGCGCAGGCCGCGGAATTCCACTGCTCGGTGGAACCGTGCAGAATCACAGTGACACAGGACGGCACGGGGAAAACAGCGCACCAGGTGTTCGACGTCAACCTGCCCAAACAGATCCTGCCGATCACATGTAAAGGCGTCCACGCCGAAGCGACAATGACCAAAAAAACAGAAGCGTCGCTGACAATCGAAAACATCCAATACACAGAATGTGAATTCGTTGGCCGCCCAGCCACGGTCAGCATGAACGGCTGCGACTTTCTGTTCACCGCCGCGGGCCAGGTCCAAGTCAAATGCCCCGAAGGCAAACAAATCACATTCGAAGCGGAAGGCTGCGTGGTGCACGTCCCAGCACAAGGGCCGCTGAATGGAATCACCTACCATAACCTCCCGGAAGGTGGAGGCAAAGTCGAAGTCACAACCTCGGCCGCGGTGAAAGGAATCCAAGCCGTAGCGACAGGCGCCGGGTGCCCGGAAGTGGGCGAATCCAAAACCGGCGAATACACAACAGGCAACACGATCGCCACAGGCGAGCAAGACAACGCTGCGAAAGTAATGGAAGAATTCTGGGTGGCATAAACACCCGGACGAGTGACGCGACGCCAACGCGATAACAGCACTGGCGAAGCAAGAGGGCGCGGGCCACGGCAGTCGTGGCCCGCGTCCTTCGCGTCGGGGAGACCCGTCGGTATCCTTGACAAGTACCGAGACGTTCCGCTAGGCTCGGGCCGGGTTTTTGGGGGAACGGACGGACTGGGTTCGCGCGAGAGCGCATCGACAGGGAGGAAGGGGGACGTGTTGAGAAGGAAGCTCGCTCTCGTGGCACTCGCGGGCGCCTGTCTACTGTTGGGCGCGGGTGCCCCCGGCGCCTCGGCGGACCTCAGCTTCTGCCCCCCCGGCACGGGCGCCGGTCACTGCGAAAACCCCGAAGGGGTGGCGGCGGACTTCGAAACCGGGCGCGTCTACGTCGCCGATAAGGGCAACGACCGGATCGAGATCTTCGAGTCCGACGGCACCTTCGTCTCCTCCTTCAGCGTCACCGCGCCGGTCTCGGTCGCGGTCGACAACGTCGCCGCCAGCGCCTCCCGCCACGACCTCTACGTCGGCACCGCGGGCTTTCAGGTGCGGAAGTTCAGCCCGGCGGGCGCCCCCCTGGGCTCGCCCTTCGGCGAAGAGGGAACCGGCGCCTGCCAGATCGCCCGCCCCAACGACCCGCTCGGGGTCGGCCCGGCGGGCGACGTCTACGTCGCCGACCACTTCGAAGAAGGGGCGAACAACTTCGTCAATCGGATCGTGCGCTTCGATTCCAGCGGCGCCTGCCTGGGGGAAGTGGAGCTGTTTGAAGACGACACCGTGCTCCGCAACTTCGCCGTCGACTCGGCCGGGAACATCTACGTGACGGTGGAAGGGGCGGGCGGGGTGATCCGCAAGTACGACCCGAGCGGCACGCTGCTCTACGAACTCGACCCGGGGACCGAATCCAACGGGCTGGCGGTCGACGAAGCAGGCAACCTCTTCGCCCAGCAGCGTGAAGACGAATTTCCGGGGAACATCAGCCGGATGATCACCGAGTACTCGCCCAGCGGCGCCCACCTCACGCGCTTCGGCTACGGGGCGATCCCGAAAGACGTGGTCGGCCTGGCCGCCCACCACAGCGCCGACGGCGAGGTCTACGCCAGCGTGGGGGGAGCGGTGGGGATCCGCTACTTCGCGCTGCCGCCGGCGGGCCCGGTGATCGCGGCGACGCCGTGCAAGGTGAAGGAAGGCACCCTCCGCAGCAGCAGGGCGACCCTTCAGGCCGAGGTCAACCCCGAGGGCGAAGCGAGCCACTTTCACTTTGACTACCTGACCCAGGCCCAGTTCGAAGCGAACGGCGAAACCTTTGCCGGCGCCCTCAGCACCCCGGAGACGCCGCTTCCCGAACCCGAAGGCCCCGACTTCAAGGTCCACGAAGCCGCCGCCGAAGTGCAGGGCCTGGCGCCGGAAACCGAATACCGCTGCCGGGTGGTGGCGGAAAACCCGGGCGGGGAAACGATCGGCGAAGAGGGGACCTTCACGACCGAAGAAGGATTCAAATTCGGGCCGATCTGGTCGGCGGAGGTCAAGCAGACCACGGCGGTCCTAAACGCCGAGGGAAACCCGCTGGGGACCCCGGCCAAGGGCCGCTTCGAATACGTCGAAGACGCGCTCTACCAAAAAGACGTCGCCGAATCGGGCCCCGAACACGGCTTCGACCACGCCAGCCTGGCCCCCGGCGAAGAAATCGACTTCGGCTCGGGGGAAGCCTTCGTGACCGCCACCACCGAACTGAGCGGCCTCACCCCCGGCACCCTCTACCACTACCGGCTGCGGGTCAAGAACGGGACCCCGCCCGAGGGGCTGACCTGCCCCGAACGCAAACTCCTGTGCCCCGAACACGAACCCACCTTCCGCACCTATGAGACCGAACCGGAAGAACCCCCCGACGACCGCCGCTACGAGCTGGTCTCCCCCGGCGAGAAGAACAGCGCCGAAGTGGCGGTGCCCGGGGCGGCCGGCGGCCTCTTCCTCGACAACACGATCCGGGTCCAGGCCGCGGCGGGCTCAGGCGAGGAGATCACCTACACCTCCTGGACCTCCTTCGGGGAAGCCGAAGGGGCGCCGGGCACCAGCCAGTACCTCTCCCGCCGCGGCGCCGGGGGCTGGTCGACCGAGAACATCTCCCCCTTCGGCTTTGAGGCCGACCCCCTGGACCCCCCCTACCGCGGCTTCAGCCCCGACCTGCGCTTTGGGGCGATCAAGCACACCGAGCCATCGCTCGCCGAAGAATGCCCGGAAGGCTTCGGCAACCTCTACCTGCGCGACGATAACCTCGGCTCGCTTCGGTGCCTGAGCACCGCGGCGCCCAACTCGGTGGGCACGGGGTTCTGCCTGGACTACGCCGGCTCAAGCCAGGACGGCACCCGCGCCTTCTTCTCCTCCAACAACTCCTACGCCGACGCCCCCACCGAAGCGGGCGTCAGCCTCTATGAATGGTCGGCGGCCGAAGGATTGCGGGCGATGAGCATCCTGCCGGGGCAAAGCGAACCGGTCACCCCCGCCGCCGAAACCGGCTTTGGGGAGCGCGCCGGCAACTGCCAGACCGGCCAGAAGACCCTGCGCCACGTGGTCTCCGCCGACGGCTCGCGGGTCTTTTGGACCTACGTGCCTCCCGAACCGGCGCCGAGCATGCTGCTGGCGCGGGTAAACCACACCGAAACGATCCAGCTCGACGAGAAACCCGGCAACCCGGCAGCCTCGGGCAAAGGCGTCTTTTGGACCGCCAGCGCCGACGGCTCGGTCGCCTTCTTCACCGATACCAACAGGCTCGTCTCCGGCGCCAAAGCCGAAGCCGGCGCGCCCGACCTCTACCGCTACGAACTGGGCAAACCGACGCCGCTCACCGACCTGACCAAAGGCAGCGTGCCCGGCGGCGTGCAGGGCGTGGTCGGAGCGAGCGATGACGGCTCCTACCTTTACTTCGTCGCCACCGCGGCGCTGAGCGGCGAAGAAGAAAACAGCGCCGAAGAGAAAGCGCAGGCCGGCAAGGACAACCTCTACGCCTACCACGAAGGCAAAGCCAAATTCGTCGCGGTGCTGGCCCCCGAGGACGTCGAACGCGCGGTCAGCGACCAGCCGAGGACGCTTAGCGCCCGGGTCTCCCCCGACGGGCGCCACCTGGCCTTCCTCTCGGTCGAAGCGAAGAAGCTGGCGGGCTATGACAACACGATCGCCAGCGGGGAACACTGCCAGCTGGGGCTTGAAGACCTGATCGGATCCCCGCTGTGCACGCAGGCCTTCCTCTACGACTTCGAATCGGGCCAGCTCAGCTGCGCCTCGTGCAACCCCTCGGGCTCGCGGCCGACCGGCCCCTCGCTGCTGCCCGGCTGGACCAACGTCTTCGAAGGCCCCCGCTACCTCGCCGAGGATGGCTCGCGGCTTCTGTTCGAGTCCCTGGACCCGCTGCTGCCCGCCGACGAAAACCAAGAGCGCGACGTCTATGAGTTCGAGCGCCCCGGAGCGGGCAGCTGCGGCGAAGAAAGCCCCAGCTTCGACAGCCGCTCGGGCGGCTGTCGCTTCCTGCTCTCAAGCGGCACGAGCAAAGACGAAAGCTACCTGCTCGACGCCTCCTCAGACGGTCGCGACGCCTTCCTGGCCAGCCGCGAGAGGCTGGTGGGCTGGGACCAGAACGACAACTTCGACGTCTATGACCTGCGCGAAGGAGGCGGCTTCCCCGAACCGCCGCCCCCGCCGCCGCCCTGCGAAGGCGAGGGATGCCGGCCCGCGCCGACGCCGAGCCCAGCGGCCCCCGCCACCCCGGGCTTCTCGGGGGCGGGCAACGCGAAGCCGACCAAGCCGAAGCCAAAGAAGCACCACAAAAAGCACCACCACCACAAAAAGCACAAGCACCACCACAGGGCAGGGGGCAACCGGTGAGCGCGCCCCGGGCCCTGCCGCTCGCCGCCCTCACCGCCGCCCTGGCCCTGCTCGCCCCGGCCGGAGCCGAGGCGACCCCGCCGCCGAGCTCCCCCGCCTGGGACATCCAGGCGCTGGCGGCGCCGACCAACTTCACCCCCGGCGATGAAAGCGGCCTGGACCGCTACCAGGCCTTCCTCACCAACAGCGGCGGGGAGCCCACCGACCACAGCAAGGTCACGATCACCGACACCCTGCCGCCCGGGATCGGGGTCAAAGGCGTCGCCCTGTTCCCGCCGCGGCACTCCAACCAGGACATCTCCGCGGCGCCGGTCTGCGAAACCCAGACCAGCGGGGAAATCTCCACCGTTAGCTGCGAAATCACCGACGCGGTGCTGCCGGGAATGGAACCGGCGAAGGTAAACCCCGGCGAGGAGTACCTGCTGGAGATCCACGTCTCCACCCCGCCCGCGGCCTCGGGCACGCTGGCAAACGCGATCGAAGTCAAGGGCGGCGGCGCCCCGACGGCCTCCGTGGAAGGCGAAAACCAGGCCACTTCAGAACCCGCCGGGATCGGCTTCGAGGAATTCCACGCCGATCTGAGCGGCCCCGACGGGCTGCCCGTCACCGGCGCGGACTCCCACCCCTACCAGTACTCGACCAGCTTCGCGGTCAACCTCGTGCCCTCGCCGCCGGGCTCGGGCTTTCCCTTCGTCCCCGCCGGCGGGGACCTGAAGAACATCGAAGTGGCGCTGCCGCCGGGGCTGAGCGGCAACCCGACCGCGGTCGAACGCTGCACCTCCCAGCAGTTCAACGCCACCCGCGGCGTCTTCTCGCCGACCGAAGGCAATGTCTTCCCCAACGAATGCCCGGCGGCCTCGGCGGTGGGGCTGGCGATGGTCCAGCAGAGAGAAGGCAAAGGCGGGGTCTTCAAGGTCCCCGTCTACAACCTGGTGCCGCCGCAGGGGATGCCGGCCCAGCTCGGCTTCCGGGTGGCCGCCCCGATCTACATCAACACCAGGCTCAGAAGCGACGGCGACTACGGGGTGAGCGGCTTCCTGGACAACGTCACCGAGGCCCAGCGGGTGACGGCGGCGCGGGTGATGATCTGGGGCACCCCCTGGGATCACAGCCACGACTCCCTGCGGGGGGAATGCGCCAACCTGGGCGAAGGCCTCTGCGAAGCCCAGGGCGCGACGCCGCGGCCGTTTTGGCGGCTGCCCAGCTCCTGCGCGGACCCGCTGCTGACGACGATGAGCTTCGAGACCTGGGCGCAGCCGAGCCAGAGCGCCAGCGAGAGCGCCGGCGCGCCGGCGCCGGTGGGCTGCGCGGCCCCCGACTTCAGCCCGACGATCGAGTCGCGGGCCTCCACCGAGGTGGCCGACTCCCCCGCGGGGCTTCACTTCGCCCAGCACCTGCCCCAGGGGGCCAACGAAGACCCCGAAGGGCTGGGGGAGGCAGACCAGCGCGAAGCCCTGGTCACCCTGCCCAGGGGGATGGTGGTGAACCCCGCCACCGCCGACGGGCTGGCGGCCTGCACCAGCGCGCAGATCGGGCTGGCGACGGCGCCGGGGGCGGTCCCGCTCCACTTCGACAAGGCCCCGGCGCGGTGCCCGGCGGCGGCGAAGCTGGGCCTGGTCGAAGCAACGACGCCGCTGCTCGATCACCCGCTGCCCGGGGCGGTCTACCTCGCCGCCCAGGGCGATAACCCGTTCAAGAGCCTGCTAGCCATCTACATCGTCCTCGAAGACCCCCAGAGCGGCGTCGTGGTGAAGCTCGCCGGCAGGGTCAGCCCCGACCCCGCCGACGGCCAACTCGCCACCGTGGTCGGGGAAATCCCCCAGGCCCCGGTCGAAGACTTCAGGTTCGACTTCTTCGAAGGCCCGCGCGCGGGCCTGCGCAGCCCGGCGGCCTGCGGCACCTACACCACCACCACCGCCCTGGTGCCCTGGACCGCCCCCGAAGGCGTCACCGCGGAACCCTCGGACTCCTTTCAGATCGCCGCCGGCCCGGCCGGCCCCTGCCCCTCCGGGGCCCTTGAGCCGAAGCTGAGCGCCGGCCTCGCCAACCCCACCGCCGCCACCTACAGCCCCTTCAGCGCGCGCCTCACCCGCGCCGACGGCACCGATGAATTCGCCGGGCTCACCACCGACCCCCCGCCGGGCCTGCTGGCGAGGCTGGCCGGGGTGCCCTACTGCCCGGAGTCGGGGATCGCCCAGGCGCTCTCGCGAACCGCCCCCGGCGAGGGCGCCAAGGAGCTCGCCTCGCCCTCCTGCCCGGCCGCCTCGCGGGTGGGCGGCACCGTCGCCGGCGCCGGCGCGGGCCCCAGCCCCTTCTTCACCGGTGGCGATGTCTACCTAGCCGGCCCCTACAAGGGCGCCCCGATCTCCCTGGTGGCGATCATCCCCGCGCTCGCCGGGCCCTTCGACCTCGGCGTCGTCACCGACCGCGTCGCCGCCCACTTCGACCCCGAAACCGCGCAGGTCAGCGCGGTGGCCGACCCGCTGCCGACGATCCTCGCCGGGGTCCCGGTCGACGTGCGCGACATCAGGGTCAACCTCGACCGCCCCAACTTCGCCCTGGCGCCGACCAACTGCGAACCGAAGTCCGTCGACGCGACCGTGCTGGGGCGCTCCGGCGCCGCCGCCAAGGTCTCCGATCGCTTCCAGGTGGGCGGCTGCAAGGAGCTTCCCTTCAAGCCTAAGTTCTCGCTGAGGCTGAAGGGAGGCACCAAGCGAAACCAGAACCCCGCCTTCCGCGCCGTGCTCACCTACCCCAAGGCGCCCTATGCCAACGTCGCCTCGGTCTCGGTCGGGCTGCCCCACGCCGAGTTCCTCGCCCAGTCCCACATCCGCACGATCTGCACCCGGGTGCAGTTCGCCGCCGAAGCCTGCCCCAGGGGCTCGATCTACGGCAGGGCGAGGGCGATCACGCCGCTGCTGGACCAGCCCCTGGAAGGCCCCGTCTACCTGCGCTCCTCCAGCCACCCCCTGCCCGACATGGTGATCGCCCTGCACGGCCAGGTCGACGCCGACCTGGTCGGCCGCATCGACTCCCACAAGGGCGGTATCCGCACCAGCTTCGAAGCCGCCCCCGACGCCCCGGTGACCAAGTTCGTGCTCGAAATGCCCGGCGGCGCCAAGAGCCTTCTGGTCAACTCGCGAAACATCTGCAACCACGTGAACCGCGCCACCGTGAGGAGCGTCGGGCAGAATGGCAAGACCTACGACGCCCGCCCGGTCCTGCACGACAGCTGCAAGGGCGCCAAGCCCAAAAAGCGCCGCTGAGCTCGGGCGCGCTGCCGGGCGCGCCTTGACCTGAGCCGGCGCCGCCGCTAAACCTGAAGCTCCCGGCAGCCCGGAGGGCGAGGAGCGCGGGTCCGTGCGCCGGAACAGAAGGAGCCGGTCAAATGATTCGCAATCTCAAGATCCCGATGCTGGCCGCGATCGCGGTGGCGGCATTGAGCGCGGTGGGCGCCTCGGGGGCGCAGGCGGTGGAATTCCACTGCTCGGTCAAACCGTGCACGGTCACAGTCAAACAGGACGGCACGGGAAAAACAGCGCACCAGGCGTTCGATACCGACCTACCGCGCCAGGTGTTGCCGCTCACATGCGGGGAAGTCCAAGGTGCAGGGACAATCTCCAAAAAAAAGAACCAACGCTGACAATTCAAAACATCCAATACAAAGGCTGTGAATTTCTCGGCGCAGAAGCCGCAGTCAAAATGAACGGTTGTCACCCGCTCTTCACCGCTGGAGGCGAAATCACGATCAAATGCCCCGAAGGCAAACAAATTACATTCCAAGAGTTGGGCTGCGTCCTACATATCCCTGCCCAGGGACCGCTGAAAGGAGTCACCTATCACAACATCCCAGAAGAGAAAAGCCAGAACGAAATCACAGTGTCGGTTGCGATCAAAGGAATTCAGTCCGTGACGACAGGCGCCGGATGCCCGGAAGTGGGCGAATCCAAAGCAGGCGAATACACAACAGGCAACACGATTGTCACAGGGGAGCAAGATCCGACGGGCGTAATGGCGAACGTCTGGTGGGAATAGAGACAACCGGATGAGTGACGCGATGCCAGCGTGATAGCAGCATCGGTGAGGCAAGAGGACGCGGGCCATGAAAGAGATTGGCCCGCGCCTCTCGCTCCGACGCCTCGGTTTTCCACACCACGCCCGGCACCAAACGGCGCGGAGCAAAACCCGCCGATCGCCAAGTGCAGGGAGAGCTCCCACCCCTCGCGATACCCGCTTGACCTGACCCGATCCTGGCTTTAGACCTTACCTCCCGGCAGCAGGATGGGCGAGGAGCGCGGGTCCGTGCGCCGGAACAGAGAAAGAGCCGGTCAAATGATTCGCAAACTGAAGATCCTGATGCTGGCCGCGATGGCGATGGCGGCGGTGAGCGCGGTGGGCGCCCCCTCGGTGCAGGCCGCGGAATTCCACTGCTCGGTGGAACCGTGCCGGGTGACACCGAAGCCCGACGGCGCAGTCGGTACGAAAACATCGCACCACATGTTCGATGTCAACCTGCCCAAACAGGTCCTGCCGATCACATGCAAGGAAATCCAAGGCGAAGGGACAGCGACCTTCAAAACAGTGGAATCGCTGACAATTCAAAACATCCAATATCAAGGCTGTGAATTTCTTGGTGTACCAGCCCTAGTCGAAATGAACGGCTGCGACTATCTGCTTACTGCCGCAGGCGAAGTCCAAATCAACTGCCCGCCTGAAAAACAAATCACATTCGGGAGCTTGGGCTGCGTCGTTCACGTCCCAGCCCAGGGGCCGTTCAAAGGAATCACTTTCCACAACATCCCAGAAGAAAAAAGCCAGAACGAAATCACAGTGTCGGCCTCGATCAAAGGAATTCAAGCGGTGGCGACAGGCGCCGGATGCCCTGAAGTGGGCGAATCCAAAGCAAAAAGCGAATACACAACAGGCAACGTGATTCTCACAGGAGAGCAAGACGACGCAGCAGCCGTACACGCGAACGTCTGGTGGGCATAAACACCCGGATGAGTGACGCAATGCCAACGCGATAGTCGCATTTGGCAGGCACGGGGGCGCGGGCCAGGGCAGATATGGTCCGCGCCCCTCGCCCCGACGCCTCGGTTTTCCACGCGACGCGGGCGCCAAACGGCGCGGAGCAAAACTCGCCGAGCATCGCATGCGGGCAAAACCCCCACCGCACCGTCAGGCGCCTTGACCTGAGCCGCCTCCGCCGCTAGACCTGACCCCCCCGGCAGCGCGGAGGGCGAGGAGCGCGGGTCCGTGCGCCGGGTCAGAGGAGGAGCCGGTCAAATGATTCGCGATCTCAAGATCCTGATGCTGGCAGCGATGGCAGTGGCGGCATTGAGCGCGGTCGGCGCCTCGCAGGCGCAGGCGGCCGAATTCCACTGTTCGGTAGAACCGTGCCGGGTCACACTGAAGCCCGATGGCACGGGGAAAACAGAGACCAAATGTTCGACGTCAAACTGCCGAAACAGGTGTTGCCGATCACATGCAGCCAGGTAACAGGCGAAGGGACAACAACCTCAAAAGCGGTGACTCAGGTGACATTTCAGAACATCGAATATGACGGATGTGAATTCCTCGGCGTGCCCGCCTCCATTCAAATGAACGGCTGCCATCCACTTTTTTCGTCCGCGGGTGAAGTCACCACCAATTGCCCCGAAGGCAAACAAGCCTCGTTTGAAGCACTGGGCTGCGTGGTGCGCGTTCCGGCGCAGGGCCCGCTCAAAGGAATCACTTTCCACAACATCCCAGAAGAAAAAAGCCAGAACGAAGTCACAGTATCACCGCAAGACAACGAAGCAGCTGCACACGCGAACGTCTGGTGGGCATGAGGACGGCTACGCTGGAAAACTAGTCAGTCAACTCCTGCGAACAGCCGGAGAGCCGGTGCCCACCCCTACCAGCGGGTCGTGACCACCTTCTTGCGGGTGTAGAACTCGACTGCGTCGGGGCCGTTGGCGTGGAGGTCGCCGTCGATCGAGTCCTTCCAGCCGGAGAAGGGGAACCAGGCGACCGGGGCGGGGACGCCGACGTTGACGCCGAGCATGCCGGCCTCGACGCCGTAGCGGTAGCGCCTCACGGCCTCCCCGGAGCGGGTGAAGATCGAGCCGGCGTTTCCGTAGCGCGAGCCGTTGACGAACTCCAGCGCGGCGTCGAGGTCGGGGGCCTCGTGCAGGGCCAGCAGCGGCCCGAACAGCTCCTCGCGGGCCAGCTCGCCCTCGGGGTCGGTGACGACGGCGATGGTCGGGCCCAGCATCGTGCCGGCCGGGCCGGCGTCGCCGCGGCCGTCCAGCGCCACCTCGGCGCCGGCCGCCTCGGCCCGGGCAAGCGCCTCGACCACCCGCTCGCGGGCCGCGGCGGAGACCATCGGGCAGACGTCGGTGGCGGCGTCGGCCCCGGCGCCGACCTTCAGCTCGGAGGCCGCCGAGACCAGCGCCTCGCGCACCTCGCGGCGGCGCTCGCCGTCGCCGACGACCACGCAGACCGAGCCCGCCAGGCAGCGCTGCCCGGCGGCGCCGAAGGAGGAGCCGAGGATCGCCGGGACGGCCCGCTCGAGGTCGGCGTCCGGCATCACCACCAGCGAGTTCTTGGCACCGCCCAGCGCCTGCACCCGCTTGCCGGCGCCGGCGCCGCGCTGGGCGATCGTCCGCGCCGTCTCGGCCCGCCCGACGAAGGAGATCGCGTCGACGCCCGGATGGTCGAGCAGGCCGTTGACCGCGTCGCGGGCGCCGTGCACGAGGTTGACCACGCCGGGCGGGATCTCCTCCACGGCATCGACCGCCTCGACGATCAGCGCCGCCGGGCGGGGGTCGGCCTCGGAGGGCTTGAGGATGAAGGAGTTGCCGCAGGCGATCGCGTAGGGGAGGAACCAGAGCGGGATCATCGCCGGGAAGTTGAACGGCGTGATCGCGGCCACCACGCCGACCGGCTGGCGGACCATCTCGACGTCGACGCCGACCGCCACCCCCTCCAACGTCTCACCCTTCAACAGGTGAGGAATCGCGGCAGCCGACTCGACCGACTCTAGACCCCGGCCGACCTCGGCATCGGCGTCGGGGAGGGTCTTGCCCATGTCGTCGCAGACCAGGGCCGAGAGCTCGGGCCGGCGCCGCTGTAGCTCCTCGCGCAGGGCCAGCACGGCGCGAGCCCGCTGCTGCGGGGGCACGGCGCGCCAGCCGGGCTGGGCGGCGCGGGCGGCCCGCACCGCGGCGTCGACGTCCGCGGCGCCGGAGAGCGGGACCTCGGCCACCGTCTCGCCGCTGACCGGGTGCACGTCGGGAAGGGTGTCGACCCTCTCGACCTCCCGCCAGCTCCCGCCGACGTAGTTGGAGAGCCGCGGCGCAGCCGGGCGCTCGGCCGGCACCTCGGCGAAGGTCTGGTTCGCGCTCGCGTCGGCCATCAGGCGGCCGCTCCCGCCGGAATCGCCTGGCTCGGCGCCGTCTCCTGGTCGGGACGCACCGCGGTCATCTTTTCGGCCCGCCGCTGCTGCCAGGTGACGAGGCCCATCGCCGCCACCGTGACCCCGAAGAGGATCATCGCGATCACGTTGACTTCGACCGGGATGCCGCGCTGGGCGGCGCCGAAGATGAAGAGCGGGAAGGTCACGGTCGTGCCCGAGTTGAAGTTGGAGATGACGAAATCGTCGATCGAGAGGGCGAAGGCCAGCATCGCCGCGCCGAAGATGCCGGGCATGATCAGCGGCAGCGTCACCAGCCTGAAGGTCTGCACCGGACTGGCACCGAGATCCCGAGCCGCCTCCTCGAGGCTGCGGTCGAAGCCGATCAGCCGCGAGCGGACGACGACCACGACGAAGCTGATGCAGAACATCACGTGGGCGATCAGCAGGGTCTGGAAGCCGAGCGAGGGGCTGCCGAGGAGGAGGAAGAAGGAGAGCAGCGCGGCGCCCATCACCACCTCGGGCGTCGCCATCGGGATCACGATCAGGAAGTTAGCCAGCCGCCGGCCGAGGAACCGGTGGCGGACCAGCGCCAGCGCCATCATCGTCCCCACGATGGTCGAGATCGCCGTCGCCAGCACCGCCAATTTGAGACTGGTCAGGAGCGCTTCGTTGAGTTCGGGACGGCTGAAGGCGTGCGCCCAGTGTTCGAAGGTGAAGCCGACCCAGGTGTAGTTGTAGCGGCCCTGGGGGTCGTTGAAGGAAAAGAGGAAGATGACCGCGATCGGGACCAGCATGTAGACGACCACCAGCCCGGCGACGATGTTGACCGCGTGCTCGCGCAGCCAGCGCCAGCCACGCTCCCGGGAGCTCTCGCCGCTCATCGGGCCTCCTCACCCATCAGCGCCTCCGAGCCGGCGAAGCGGATGTAGATGACGACGGCGATCATGATCAGCGCCATCAGGACGAAGGAGAGGGCGGCCGCGGAGGGGTAGTCCGCCTGGCTCAGGTAGAGCGACTGGATCACGTTGCCGATCATCCGATTGCCGACCCCGCCCAGGAACTGGGCGTTGACGTAGTCGCCGGAGGCGGGGATGAAGGTGAGCAGGGTGCCGGCGACGATCCCCGGCGCCGAGAGGGGAAGCGTCACCCGCCAGAACGCCTGGGCGGCGGAGCTGTAGAGATCCTTCGCCGCCTCGATCAGGCGCACGTCGATCCGCTCCAGGCTGGCGTATATGGGCAGGATCATGAAGGGCAGGAAGTTGTAGGTGAGGCCGGCGACGACGGCGCCGCCGGTGGCGAGGATGTGACCGCTTGGCGCCAGCCCGATCGCCTGGAGGAATTCGGTCACCGGGCTTTCGTCGGAGAGGATCGTCTCCCAGGCGATCGTCCGGATCAGGTAGGTGGTGAAGAACGGCGCGACCACGGCGAACAGCAGCAGGTTCCGCCACCGTCCCGCCTTGAAGGCGATCGTGTACGCGAGCGGGTAGGCGACCAGGAGCGCGATCAGCGTCGCCGCGCCCGCGTAGGCGAAGGAGCGCACGAACTGTGAGTCATACGCCGACAGCGCTTCGCTGTAGTTGGACCAGTTCCAGCTGAATTCGAGGTTGCCGACGAAGCCCGACTCAAGCGAGAGTTTCCCCATGTAGTAGAGGGGGACGACGAAGAAGAGGATCAGCCAGATGGTCCCCGGCCCGAGCAGGAAGTAGGGAACGAGGCGGCGGCGGGCGGCGGCCATCAGGCCACCGCCCGGCTGTCGGTTTTCACCGAGCCGGCCACCGGCTCACCCGTTGAGGACCGCGTTGAACGCCTTGAGGACCTTCTGCTCCTCTTCCCCTTCCAGGGGCGGCGTCGGGGAGCACTTCTTGGTGAACGACGCGCTGGGGAAGATCAGCTGGTTCTTCCCGAGCACCGGGTCTCGCTTTTCGAGGATCGGCTTCACCCCTTCGACCGGGGTCACGTAGTTGACGTATTCGGCGATGTTGGCCTGCACCGCCGGGTCGTAGACGTAGTTGATCCACGCCTCGGCGGCGGTTGGGTTCGGCGCTCCGACCGGGATCACCATGTCTTCGGACCACAGCATGCAGCCCTCGGTCGGCATCCGCCATTCGATGTTCGGGTTGTCTTCCTGTAGCTGCACCGCGTCGCCGGACCAGCCGATCACGGCGACCGCGTCGCCGCTGGTCAGGTCGCGGGCGTAGTTGTTGCCGGTGAAGTTCCGGATCTGTCCGGAGTCCGCGGCGGCCTTGATTTTTTCGATCGCCTTCAGCCAGTCGGCTTCGGTCGCCTTGCTCGGATCGACCCCTTCGCACTTCATCACCAGCGGCACCGTTTCGCGCACTTCGTCGAGGAAGTCGACCCTGCCCTTGTACTTCGGGTCGAAGAGGTCGCAGACCGAGCGCGCGTCTGGGGCCGTGTCGGTGTTGACGATGATCCCGGTCATCCCGCTCTGCCAGGGGACGGTGTAGTCCCGGTTGGGGTCGAACGGGGGGTGCTTCAGGCTCGCCGACAGGTTCTTTTCGACGTTGGGCAGCCCCGACTTGTCGAATTCCTGTAGGTAGCCGAGCTTGTGCATTTTGCTCACCATGTAGTCGGCGAGGACGAAGATGCCGCGGCCGCCGGATTCGCCCTGCTGGAGGATCGGCTGAAGCTTGTTGAAGAATTCTTCGTTGGAGTTGATGTCCTCGACGTATTTGACCGAGATCCCGGTCGCCTTTTCGAACGCGGGAACGGTCCCGGTGTCGATGTAGAGCGGCCAGTTGGAGATCGTCAGGCTGCCCGAGGGCTTGCCTTCCAGCTTCACCTTTTCGGTTTCGCCGCTGCCGCCGCCTTCGATCCCGCCTCCGCCGCCGCCGCAGGCGGCAAGGCCGAACGCCACCGCCACCGCCGCGACCGCGACCGCGAATGCCATCACGCCGCCGGGCTTCTCGTTCCTCATGTCGGTCATCCTCTTTCTCTCGTTTTCGGTCATTTGCTCGCGGCCGAGTCCCCTGGCGACTCGCGAACCATGTGCATGTGCTCGGGCTCCCAGCTCAGCGCCACGCGGGCGCCGCCCCCGGGCAGCCTCTGGCGCTCGGCCTCATCCGCGTTGGGGACGAGAACCGTCATCCGAACCTCCTCGCCGCAGGCCGACGACGATCTGCGTCGCCGTCCCCAGGTAGAGCGAGCTCTCGACGATCCCCTCGACCCGCGGCGCGCCGTCGGCGGAGGCGCCGTCCTCGCCGACCGGCTCGACCCGCAGCTTCTCGGGTCGCACGACGGCGTAGCAGCCTTCGCCGATGCGCAGCTCGCCGGTGTCCGCCGCGACTTCGGGCCCTCCCTCCAGTCGCACCCTGCCGGTCCCGGCGACGGTCGCCGGCATCAGGTTGGAGACGCCGATGAAGCCGGCGACGAAGGTGGTCGTCGGCGCGGTCGTAGATCTCCTCGGGGACGCCGACCTGCTCGACCCGGCCGCGGTTCATCACCGCGATCCGGTCGCTCATCGTCAGCGCCTCCTCCTGGTCGTGGGTGACGTAGACGAAGGTGATCCCGACCTCGCGCTGGATCCGCTTCAGCTCGACCTGCAGGCCCTTGCGCAGCTTCAGGTCGAGCGCGCCGAGCGGCTCGTCGAGCAGCAGCACCTTGGGCAGGTTGACCAGCGCCCGGGCCAGGGCGACCCGCTGCTGCATGCCGCCGGAGAGCTGGGCCGGGCGGCGGTTCGCCTCGCGCGGCGAGGCCGACCCGCTGCAGCTCGGCCGCGACCCGCTCGGCGATCTCGTCCTTGTCGACCCGCTTGCGCTTGAGGCCGAAGGCGACGTTGGCCTCGACGCTCAGGTGCGGGAAGAGCGCGTAGCTCTGGAAGACGGTGTTGGTCGGCCGCTTGTGGGGCGGCAGTGCCGGCGACGTCCTCGCCCTCGATCCGGATCTCGCCGCTCGTTCGGCCGCTCGAAGCCGGCGATCATCCGCAGCGTCGTCGTCTTGCCGCAGCCGCTCGGCCCGAGCAGGGTGAAGAATTCGCCCCGTCCCAGCTCGAGGCTGAGGTCGTCGACGGCGACGAACTCGTCGAAGCGCTTGGTCACCTCGCGCAGCGCGACGCTCGGCGACCGCCTCGCCGGCGTCCGTCGCTTGTCTCTCAGATGCGGTTTTCGTCGGAACTGCTCCGGATCGGCTTGGCATTCGACTACCCGCTCATCTCTCTGCCGGCACCACCAGCACCGGGCGGTCGGTTACGTGCAGGAGCTTGTTGGGGGTCGAGCCGAGGATCGTTCCCTTCAGCGGCGGGTCGCCGAAGCTGCCGACGACGATCATCCGCGCGTCGCGCTCCTCGGCGGCCTCGATCAGCGCCTCGGGCGCCGCGCTTGGCGATCAGCTCCAGGTCCAGTCTCGATCGCCCCGCTCGGCGGCCTCGGCTCTCCGCCTCGCCCATCAGCCGTCTCGCCCAGTTCCTCGATCGCCTCCTCGTGGTCGGCGATCTCGCCGCCCCAGATGCCCGGCGGCGCGTAGCCGAAGACGACGACGACGCCGTCGCCGAGGCCCCGGCCGAGCTCGAGCGCCGCGTCGAGCGCGGCCTTGCCGCAGTCCGAGCCGTCGTATCCGACCACGATCGTGCCCATCTCAGCCCTCCGCCGATCCGGCCGGAGCGGGGGCGGCCGCCTCGCCCTCGAGGAAGCCGGCCGGCACCACCTCCGGACGGCGCTTGAAGAAGGCCGGCACCTTGCGCCACTGGACGACCATCAGCAGCACTCCGAGGATCAGGAAGAAGACCGCGATCACCAGCGGCGGGCCGATTCCGAACCAGGAGTTGCCCGATTCGGAGTTGGCCGGGTCGGCGAGTTCGATCCCGTTCTTGACCAGCAGATAGAAGAGGATCGCGCCGCCGACAGCTGGGGCCGACGCCGATGAAGAAGAAGTTCTTGACGCTGCGCAGTCAGCTCGCGCCGGTAGTAGATCGTGCAGGCGAAGCCGGTGATCCCGATGTAGAAGGCGATCATCAGGCCGAGCGCGGCGAGCGAGTCGAAGAGGATGTCTTCGCTGAAGATCGTCAGGCCGACGTACCAGACGATCGAGAGCGCCGCCCATCAGGATGGTCGAGATGTGCGGGGTCAGGTAGCGGGGGTGGACCTGGCCGAGGCTCTCCGGCATCGCGTGCGCGCGCGCCATCGAGAGCGTCGTGCGGGCGGTCGGCAGGATCGTCGTCTGGGTCGATGCCGCGGCCGAGGTCAGCACGGCGATGATCAGGAGCTTGTCCAGCGGCGAGCCGAAGACTTCGGTGCCGAGCGAGCTGAGCACGTCTTCCTGGTTTTCGACCAGGGCGGCGACGCCCGGCGTAGGCCTGGGCGGCGACGGCGACGACGATGTAGATGCCGAGCAGGATCAGGGTGCTGATCACGGTCGCCCGCCCGGGCGCCTCGCCGGGGTCCTCGGTCTCCTCGTTGACGGTCGCCGTCGTGTCCCAGCCCCAGTAGATGAAGACGGCGAGCAGCATCCCGGCCGAGATCTCGCTCGGGCTGAGCGAGAAGGGGTTGATCCAGGAGAGGCTGGGGTGGATCGAGCCGGACGGCGCGCCGCCGGCGTAGACCTTGACCAGCGCGACCACCGCGAACAGCGCCAGGGTGAAGATCTCGGCCGCCAGCAGGCCCGACCTGGGTGCGCGCCGAGAGCTCGATCCCGATCACGACGATCGCGGTCATCAGCACGATCCAGAGGACGCCGACCGCGGTCACCGCGACGGTCGATCGGCCGCCGCCGAGTCCCAGCCGAAGAGCAGGAACGTGTAGAGGCCGGCGATCTGGGCCAGGTTGGCCATCACGATCACGTCGGCGACGACGATCGCCCAGCCGGCCATCCAGCCGAGCTGCGGGCCCATCGCCCGGGTCACCCAGGAGAAGCTGGTGCCGCAGTCCGGGTCGGCCTTGTTCATGTAGTAGTAGCCGGCGGCGACGAGGAACATCGGGACGAAGCTGATCAGCAGGATCGCCGGGGACTGGAGCGCGACCGCCGCGGCGACGAAGCCGAGCGTGGCCGCGAGGCTGTAGCCCGGGAGCGGTCGAGGCGACCCCGATCACGACGCTGGAGACGAAGCCGATCGCGTTCTTCTTCAGGCCCTTGTCGCCGGTGCCCGAGACGGGGATGCCGTGAGCGCCCGCCGAGCTCGGCGTCGGAACTGCTGCGCTCTCCATGCGTCCCCTTCTCTCCTCGGCCCGATCGTGGCCGGCAACGTCTAGCGACGGTAAGCCCATGCGGAGGAAGGCGCAAGTGGCGAATGTCCCAAAAGCACAGCGCCGACTTATACTTTTCGTACAAGTCGAAGCCCAGAGCTTGACCCAATGACCACTTGCGTCCGTGGCGATATTGGGGCTAGCTTTGTCCATAACGTCGTAGTAGAGAGGAGAGCGCGCATGGCGCACGGCGCCGCAGGCGGTCGACAGCGGGACTTCAGGAGCTGGCGCAGCGGCATCTCTGGATGCACTTCTCGCGGATGGGCGGCTACGGCCCCGATCACGAGATCCCGATCATCATCCGGGGCGAGGGCTGCTACGTCTACGACGACCACGGCAACCGCTACCTCGACGGCCTCTCCGGCCTCTTCTGCGTCAACGCCGGCCACGGCCGCACCGAGTACGGCGAGGCGGCCGCCCGCGCAGATCGAAGAGCTCGACTTCTACACGCTCTGGAGCTACGCCCACCCGCGGGCGATCGAACTGGCGGCGCGGATCGCCTCGCTGGCCCCGGGCGACCTCAACCGCGTCTTCTTCACCTCCGGCGGCTCGGAGGCGGTCGAGTCGGCGCTGAAGCTCGCCCGCAACTACCACCGCATGCACGGCAAAGGCCAGAAGCACAAGATGATCGCCCGCGAGGTCGCCTACCACGGCACCTCGCTGGGGGCGCTCTCGGCGACCGGCATCACCGAGCTGCGCACGCCAGTTCGAGCCGCTGGCGCCCGGCGGCTGCCACGTCCCCAACACCAACCTCTACCGCTGGCCCGAGGACCGCCACCCGCTCTGGGCCGCGACCGCGATCGAGGAGCGGATCGAGTTCGAGGGTCCCGAGACGGTCGCCGCGGTGATCCTCGAGCCGGTCCAGAACGCCGGCGGCTGCTTCGTCCCGCCCGACGGCTACTTCCAGCGGGTGCGCGAGATCTGCGACCGCTACGACGTGCTGATGATCTCCGACGAGGTGATCTGCGCCTGGGGCCGCCTCGGCCACTACTTCGGCTGCGAACGCTTCGGCTACCAGCCCGACATCATCACCGATCGCCAAGGCGCTGACCTCGGCCTACGCGCCGATGGGCGCGGTGATCGCCTCCGACCGCGTCGCCGAGCCGTTCATGCGAGGGCGACGCATCCTTCGCCCACGGCTTCACCTTCGCCGGCCACCCGGTCGCCGCCGCGATCGCGATGGCCAACCTCGACGTCTTCGAGCGCGAGGACCTCTGCGGCCACGTGCTCGCCAAGGAGGGCGAGTTCCGCGCAGATGCTGGAGAGCCTGCACGACCTGCCGATCGTCGGCGACGTGCGCGGCGCCGGCTACTTCCAGGCGATCGAGCTGGTCAAGGACAAGGAGACCAAGGAGAGCTTCAACGACGAGGAGTCCGAGCAGCTGCTGCGCGGCTTCCTCTCCGGCGAGCTCTACAAGCGCGGCCTGATCTGCCGCGCCGACGACCGCGGCGACCCGGTCGATCCAGCTGGCGCCGCCGCTGATCGCCGACACCGAGCAGTTCGAAGAGATCCACGACGTGCTCCGCGCGGTGCTCACCGAGGCCTGGGAGCGAGGTCGTCCGGTAGGGGCCCTGGGTGCTGACGGTCCAGAGCCTGCTCGACGAACTCGACCTCGACCTCGCGGCCGGCGGCGACGCCGCCGCGGCGCCGGTGCGCTGGGTGCACATCTCCGAGCTGCGAGGACCCGACCCCGTGGCTCTCCGGCGGCGAGCTGATGCTGACCACCGGCATCCCGCTCGACACGGCCGCCAAACAGCGCGCCTTCGTCCGCCTGCCTCGCCGACCGCAACCTCGCCGGGCTCGGCTTCGGCACCGGCTTCAGCCACGCAAACTGCCGAAGGCGCTGGTCGACGAGGCTGACGAAGCGGGACTTCCCGCTGTTCGAGGTGCCCTACTCCACGCCCTTCATCGCGATCACCGAGAAGGCCTTCGCGAAACTGGTCAACGAGCAGTACGAGGTGCTCCAGCGCGGCATCGCGGTGCAGCGGCGGCTGGAGCGGCTGGTCCTCGAGGAGCGCGGCCTGGAGGAAATAGCGGCGACGATCGCCTCCGCCGTCGGCGGCACCGTCGCCATCCTCGACGGCCGCGGCGAGCGGCTGGCCGGGCGCGGCTTCCGCCGCCAGCTCTCCGCCGACGCGATCGGCGGCATCCGCGAGGAGGCGCTCGGCCACGCCGGCGACGGCCACCCCTTCGTCCCCTCCCACCCCTCGGTCGCCGGCCGGGCCCTGGCCCACCCGGTGGTCTCCCCGGGCGGCGGCCCGCCCCAGGCGTGGGTGGTGATCGTTCGCGACTCCGGCGGCCTCGGCGACTTCGAGCGGTTGATCCTCCAGCAGGCGGTGGCCGTGGTCGCCCTGGAGCTGATGCGGCGGCGGGTGGCGCGGGAGACCGAGCGCCGCCTCGCCGGCGACGTCCTCGCCGGGGCGCTGGGCGGGCGGATCGAGGCGACCGAGCTGCGGCGCCGGCTGGAGCCGTTCGGGATCGGCGACGAAGCGGCGGTGCTGGTCTTCTCCCTCGACCACCCGGCGACGGCCGCCGGCGCGCTGGAAAGGGCGCTCGCCGCGGACGCCTGTCCGGCGGTGGTCGCGCCCCACACGGTCGGCGGGCGGGAGCTGCTCTGCGCCGTCGTCGACGCCGCCGACCGCGACCCGATCGACGTCGCCGCCGACGCCCGCCGCGCGCTCGCCCCCGAGCGCGGCGCCGTGCGTGCCGCCGCCAGCCGCCCCGCCTCGCCGGACGCAGCTCCGCCACTCCTTCCACGAGGCCCGCTGCGCGCTGGAGGCGACCGCGCTGCGACAACGGCGCCGCGCCGGAGGTGGCGTCCTGGCGCGACCTCGGCGCCTTCACCCTGCTGCTCTCGATCCAGGACGACGAGGCGCTCGGGCTCTACTGCGACAGCGTCCTCGGCCCGATCGAGGCCGGTGACGAGGAGTACGGCGGCGAGCTGCTGCGCTCGCTGGAGGCCTTCATCGAGCAGAACGGCCAGTGGGAGAAGGCGGCCCGCGAGGTCTACTGCCACCGCCACACCCTGCGCTACCGGATGCGCAAGGTCGAGGAGCTGACCGGCCGCGACCTCTCCCGCGCCCACGACCGGATCGAGTTCTGGCTGGCGCTGAGGGCGAGGGAGCTGGTCGCGTGAGGGTCGGGGTCCCGACCGAGATCAAGCCCGACGAGTACCGGGTCGCGATCACCCCGGCCGGGGTGCGCGAAATGACCGAGCACGGGCACGAGGTGGTGGTGCAGGCAGGTGCCGGCGAAGGCAGCGCGATCGCCGACGCCGACTACGCCGCGCAGGGCGCCCGCATCGTCGCCGACGCCGCCGAGGTCTTCGCCGAGGCGGAGATGATCCTCCACGTCAAGGAGCTTCAGCCGACCGAGATCGAGATGCTGCGCCCGGGCCAGCTCCTCTTCACCTACCTGCACCTGGCGCCCGACCCCGAGCAGACCCGCGGCCTCTGCGGCTCCGGCGCGACCTGCGTCGCGTACGAGACCGTCGAGGACTCCCGCGGCCGGCTGCCGCTGCTGGCGCCGATGAGCGAGATCGCCGGCAAGATCGCCACCCAGGCCGGCGCCTTCATGCTGGAGAAGCCGCTCGGCGGGCGAGGCATCCTGCTCGGCGGCGTCCCCGGCGTCGCCGCCGCCAACGTGATGGTGATCGGCGGCGGCGTGGTCGGCATGAACGCCGCCTTCATCGCGATCGGGATGGAGGCCGACGTCTTCGTCTTCGACCGCTCGATCGACCGCCTGCGCGAACTCGACGTCACCTTCGGCGGGCGCTGCTCGACCGTCTACTCGACCACGCTGGCGATCGAAGAGATGCTGCCGCGCGCCGACCTGGTGATCGGCGCCGTCCTCGTCCACGGGGCCCGGGCGCCGTTCGTGATCGGCCGCGAGCAGCTGCGCCTGATGAAGCCGGGCGCGGTGCTGGTCGACGTCGCGATCGACCAGGGCGGCTGCTTTGAGACCTCGCGGCCGACCACACACCGCGATCCCACCTTCGAGGTCGACGGGATCACCCACTACTGCGTCGCCAACATGCCCGGCGCGGTCCCGATCACCTCCACCCAGGCCCTCACCAACGCGACCCTGCCCTACTCGATCGCCCTCGCCGACCACGGCGTCGTCGAGGCGATCCGGCGCGATCCGGGGCTGCGTCCCGGGGTCAACGTGGCCGCCGGCAAGGTGACCCACCCGGCGGTGGCCGAGGGAGTGGGCGCGACCTACGTGCCGGTCGAGGAGGCGCTGGACCTCGAGCGATCCTGAAAATGAGCATCCACAGGGAGGGCTGAAATGAGCACCTACGCCGTAGTCAACCCGGCGACCGGCGAGACGATCAAGGAGTACCCGACGATCACCGACGACGAGCTGCGCGCCGCGATCGACCGGGCCGACGAGGCCTCAGCGAGCTGGCCGAGCTCCGTCCACCGTCGCCGAGCGCGCGGCGCTGGTCCGCAGGGTCGGCGAGCTGCACGCCGAGCGGCGCGCAGCGAGCTCGCCGAGATCATCGTCCGCGAGATGGGCAAGCCGATCGAGCAGGCGCTCGGCGAGGTCGACTTCGCCGGCGAGATCTACGACTTCTACGCCGACAACGCCGAGGAGCTGATGGCCGACGAGCCGATCGAGCTGCTCGGCGGCGACGGCACCGCGATCGATCCGCCGCAGCCCCTTCGGCGTCCTGCTCGGGATCATGCCGTGGAACTTCCCCTACTACCAGGTGGCCCGCTTCGCCGGCCCGAACCTGGTGATCGGCAACACGATCCTGCTCAAGCACGCGCCGCAGTGCCCCGAATCGGCCGAGGCGATGCAGCAGATCTTCGACGACGCCGGCTTCCCCGAGGGCGCCTACGAGAACATCTACGCGACCAACGAGCAGATCGAGTGGGTGATCGCCGACCCGCGCGTGCACGGCGTCTCGGTCACCGGCTCCGAGCGCGCCGGCGCCGCGGTCGCCGAGATCGCCGGGCGCAACCTGAAGAAGGTCGTGCTCGAGCTCGGCGGCTCGGACCCGTTCATCCTGCTCGGCACCGACGACCTCGACGGCGGTCGCGCAGGCGGCCGCCGAAGCGCGGCTCGACAACACCGGCCAGTCCTGCAACGCGGCCAAGCGCTTCATCGTCATCGACGAGCTCTACGACGAGTTCCTCGAGAAGTTCACGCGAGCAGCTCGCCGCGGCGAAGCCGGGCGACCCGACCGCCGAGGACACCGCGGTCGGCCCGCTCTCCTCGAAGACCGCGGCCGACCGGCTCGAGGACCAGGTCAAGCGGGCGATCGACAACGGCGCCGAGGTCCTCGTCGGCGGCGAGCGCGACGGCAACTTCTTCGAACCGACGATCCTCACCGGGATCGCGCCCGGCGACGAGGCCTCCCAGGAAGAGTTCTTCGGCCCGGTCGCCCAGGTCTACCGGGTCGGCTCCGAGGAGGAGGCGGTCGACGCTCGCCAACGACACCCGTTCGGCCTCGGCTCCTACCTGATGACCACCGACGCCGAGCAGGCCGAGCGCGTCGCCGACCAGGATCGAAGCCGGCATGGTCTACGTCAACCTGGTCGGCGCCGACGGCCCGGAGCTGCCGTTCGGCGGCTTCAAGCGCTCCGGCTTCGGCCGCGAGCTCGGCCGCTACGGCGCCGACGAGTTCGTCAACAAGAAGCTGATCCGCAGCGCATGAGCCTTGGGTGACAGGCGAGGGTTCCCCGGGCCGACGACGAAGAACCGCGGAATGAGAGCCGCCGTGGCGATGGCGGCGCTGACCGCGCTGCTGTTCGTCGGCACCGCGCTGGGCGCCCCGCCGAGCGAAGAAGAAGAAACCCCGCGCTGCCACGGGCGGCGGGCGAAGATCGTCGGCACCGACGGCAACGACGCGATCCGCGGCACCCCCGGCCGCGACGTGATCTGGGGCGGTGCCGGCGACGACACGATCCTCGGCAGCCTCGGCAACGACCTGATCTGCGGTGGGCCCGGAGCCGACCTGATCCACGGTGGGCGCGGCAACGACACGATCGACGGCGGCGCCGGCGACGCCGACCGCGTCTCCGGCGACCTCGGCGACGACAAGGTCCTCGGCGGTTCCGGCGCCTACGACGAGGTCGCCGGCGACCTCGGCATCGACATCGTCAACGGCGGGCCCGGCGACGAGGACCTCGTCCACGGCGACTACGGCTACGACCGCATGTCCGGCGGCGCCGGAAAGGGCGACATCGCCTCCTTCGCGACCGCGGTCGCGGGCGGCAGGGGCGACGGGGTGTGGGCCTCCCTCGCCCGCCACCGGGCCCGCGGCGACGGCCACGACAGGCTGTTCGGCTTCGAGAGCCTCGAAGGCTCGGCCTTTCGCGACACCCTGATCGGCAACGGGCAGGGCAACGTCATCGACGGCGGCCCCGGCGACGATCATTTGACCGGTGGCGGCGGGCCGGACCAGCTCGACGGCGGCCAGGGCAGCGACGGCTGCGTGGGCGCCAAGGGGCGGACCGCCTCCTGCGGCGCCGAAAAGGCGCCCAAGGCCTCGGCCTACGTCCAGCTCGACCCGGCCGCCGGCGGCGGCGCCGGGCTCCAGATCGTCGGCGGTGGCGGCGCGGACGAGTTCACCGTCGCCTTCGACGAAGCCAGCGAGACCTTCGGGGTGAGCGCGGCGAAGGGGATCGCGGCCGGCCCCGGCTGCACCCGTCCGACCGGCTCCCCGGACCAGGTCTCCTGCCCGGCGCGGGGCCCCGGCCGCTGGCTGATGGCCGACCTCGGCCCCGGCAACGACAAGCTGCGGGTCGAAGGCTCGCTGTTGGCGCTCGGCAGCGTTCGCGTCGCCGGCGGCTTCGGCGACGACGAAATCCACGCCGGCCCGGAGGACGACCTGCTGGAGTCCGGGCCCGGCGCCGACCGGCTCTACGGCGGCGCCGGCGCCGACGGCCTGGTCGGCGGGCTGCCCGGCCCGACCTACCTCTACGGCGGCCCCAACGGCGACCTGCTGGCGGCCGGGGGCGGCTGCGCCGGGGGCGCCCTGGTCGGCGGCCCGGGTCGCGACGACGCCTCCTTCGCGGAGACCCAGGCCCACCCGGGCCTGCTCTACATCTCGTTCCCCCTTCGCTCGGCCTGGATCGACGTGATCAGGGGCTGCCACAGGGTTCACCTCTCCCGCACCGACGAGGACATGGAGGGCTCGTTCGACAACGACGTCCTGATCGGCGACGGCCGCGCCAACAGCATGCTCGGCCAGCCCGGCGCCGACCGCTTCTTCGGCAACGGCGGCGAAGACGTGATCGACGCCCGCGACGGCGTCCGCGACGAATCGATCCAGTGCGGGCCGGGCAGGCCCCCCGCCCCGGGCAAACCGGCGCGGGGCGGGTCGACCGGACGCGCCATCACCGACTCCTTCGACCCGCTCCCGGTCAAGTGCGCACTGACCAAACACGGCCGCCCGGTGCCCGGCCTCGGCGGCTAGCGGTACCTTCGCCTCACTCACCTTACTCGGACGCGGGTGTTGGTAGGTAACCTCGTATAGGGAGTTCACTGGTAGCATCGAGCGGCTGAGTGTCAGTGCCACTGGTCACGGTCACCGCGGGAGAGACGATGACGGTAGGGGTCGATTCGGGTGAGTTCCTCGGCCGCGCCGACGAGCGCCGGCGCTGGGGAACGATCCTCCAGGAAAGCCGCCGTGCCTCCAAGGAGGACAGGCGCTCCTTCGTCGTGCTCGTCCACGGCATCGGTGGGATGGGCAAGTCGCAGCTCACCTCGCGGCTGGTGGAGATAGCCGCCGGAAAGGTCGACTCGGGGAGTCAGGGCCGCCAGCCCGCGATGTCCACCGTACTGATCGACCTCGAGGCCGAACGGCAGCGCCTGCCCGACAAATACCCGGCCATCGTCGGCCCCAGCATCGGAACGCTCCTCTACACGATCGAGCGGGCGGTGTGCGAGTGCCTGGGCAAGCCCGGCGAGGCCGCCTTCGCGAACTTCAGGAGCGTCCTGGCCAGCATTCTGGACCTGGTCAACAACCAGGACCGGGTCCGGATGGAACGCGAACACGAAGGGTCCCAGCTCTCCGAACGGGAAATCTCGGGCCTGGAGGAGGCGGCGATCCTGGTCGCCGGGCTGGCGGGAGTGACGATCAGCGGCGGCACCGCGGCTGCGGCGGTCGGCGCCGGATTCGGCCTGGCCCGCGTCGCCGGGCGCCTGTGGTCCAAGGGCAGGGCGGACGCGCCGGTTCCGCAGAGCCGGATCGACCTGATTCTGGATCCGGAGAAGAGCCTCGTCACCGCCTTCGCCGAAGGGATGAGGAAGGTGAGCGGGAAGCGGGGCCTGGTGGTGGCGATCGACACCGCGGAGATCGCCGAGCAGGCCCTGGCCGCGATCCGCAACGCCGCCAAGTTGAGCGGGGGTTCGGTGGTGTGGCTGATCGCCGGCCGCTTCGACATCCCGGCCGAGTCCGGGTACGGCCAGAGCGCCGTCGCCCGCTTCGAACGGGAGATCGGCGACGACCGGCTCGCCGTGATCGCGATCTCGGTGTTCGACCGCCTCCTTCAGGACGCCTACCTGAAGTCCCGCCTGGGCCGGGAGTTCGACGAGGAGGACCTGGCGAAGCTCGACGCGGTGACCCGCGGCATCCCCCTGGCCCTACAGCTGGTCGTCGGGATGCTGCGCGACGGGGAAACCCTCGACGACCTGTACACGACCGTGGGCGAGCAGGGCGAGCCGAACCGGCTGGTGAAGGGGCTGGCCGAACGCTTCCTGCACCACGCCCTGCACGGAGGGGGGCAGGGGTCGGAGGCACTCCGGGCCGATCTTCCCGCCATCTTCGGGCTGGTCGCCGACGAGACCGCCGAGGCCGGCAAGGTGATCGGCTTCGACCTCCAGCGCCAGATCGTCGCCAGCCTGCTCGACGTCGACCCGGCCCGGCTGCGCGAGCGCCTGGACGAACTCGCCAAGCGCCACGATTTCGTCCTGGCGGGCACCGGGCGGGTCCACCAGGAAGTGTCGAGCGTGCTGTCCAAGTACCTGTTGGGGCCGGACCAGCGCAGCACCTACCGGGACATGCACGAGCGCGCCGTCGCGGTGATCCGGGCGGAGATCGCGCGCCGAAACGAATCGCTGAACCTCGGCGGGAGGACCGCCGACGGCGCCTGGCGCGTTCTCGCCTCGGCTCTGGTCAGGCACGAATTCTGGATCTCCAACGAGCGGGGGATACGGGCGCTGGCCAACCTGCTGCCGCAGGCGGTCGTCCTTCAGCCGACCTTCTCCGACCTCCTCTGGAGCACCGCCCGCCCCTTCTTCCCGACCGCCTCGGAGGCCGAGAGGAATCTGCTCGGCGAAATGCCGGGGAAGAACTCCAGGCTGCTGCGGGAAATCCGCCGCGAGGTCGAGCCCGCGACCACGGGCGAGTCCCACCCCGGCGCGGCGTTTCAGGCGCTGCGCACGGTCGACGCCGACCCCGAGCTGGGCTGCGATCCCCACGCCCGCTCCTGCCTGCTCGAGCTCCTCGCGGCCGGGGAGGCGGAGGCGGCGAAGGATTGGGAGAAGGTCTACGCCCATGCCCTCAACGCCGATTCGATCCCCGAGGTCGACGACCCCGCGATCGGCGCCGCGATCGGCACCTACGCGGAAAAGGCGGCCTCCGGGCTGACCTTCGCCGGCGAGTTCTCCCAGCGCAGCGATCTCGGCCTCGCCGCCTGCCGCCTGGCGCTGAAGCACAAGCCGGAGAGCGTCGAAGTGAAGCGCATGCTCGGCATCTCCCTGCGCGAAACGGGGAAGTTCGAGGAGGGGTTGAAGGAGCTCCGCGAGGCCGTCGCGATTGACGACGGATCCCCGTACGTCCACCACACGCTGGCGATCACGCTGCGGATGACGGAGGAGTACTCCGACGCGGTCGACTCGCACAAGAAGGCGATCGAGCTGATGCCAACCTACGCGCACGCCTACACCGCCTACGGCCAGACCCAGAGCCTGCTGGGTCAATACGACGAGGCGCTGGCGAACCACGAGGAGGCGGTCAGGCTGGCGCCCGCCAGCTCGGCCAGCCACGGCGGGCTCAGCACCGTGCTGGTCGACCTCGGCCTCTTCGACAAGGGCCTGGCGGCGGCCGAGAAGGCGATCGAGCTGGGGCCGTCCGTCCCCTGGCCGCACAGTCAGCGAGCCAGCGCTCTGGAACGGCTCGGCCGCGGCGACGAGGCGCTGGCCTCGATCGAGGACGCGATCCGGCTGACCCCCGATTCGGGCTGGCTGCTCTACCGGCGGGGCACGATCCTCGGCCTCGACGGCAGGCCGGAGGAGGGGGTCGAGGCCCTGCGCGAGGCCGCTCGCCTGCACGGCGGGGTGGTCGAAACCTGGGGGATGCTGGGAGCCCTGCACCGCACGATGGGGCGCAAGGAGGGCGGCGAGGACGCGGTGGAGGCGTTCGAGTCGGCGCTGGAGAGCAACTCCTTCTCCGAACACCCGGTCAAACGAACCGAGTGGAGGGCGATCTCGCGTGCCGTCCTGGGCGACCCGAAGGCGGGCATCAAGGAAATGGCGAGCGTCAAGATCCGCCCACCCGCCTGGAGCTATGACCCGCGCCTCTACACCCTGCTGCGGCGCAAGCCGTTCGAAGGGCTGACCGAGATCGAGGGCCTGGTCAAGCGTCGGTGAGCCGTCCCCGCCGCCGCGCGCCGGCGGCGGTGAACTAGGCTTCAGGCGTGGCCGAGAAGAGCGCCAGCGCGGAGGAGGCCGTCGCCGTCGCGGCGGCGATCGCGCGCTTCGAGGCGGACCTTGGCGCGGCCCCGGATGGAGGCGGTGCCCCGGCCAGCCCCTGGCGGCGGGCGGCGCTGCTGGAAGGGGTGGGGGCCAAGGAGACCGCCCGTGACCTAGAAGGAGGACCGAGATGGCAGTCGTGAAAATCATCGAGCTGGTCGGCAGCTCCAAGACGTCGACCGACGACGCGGCGAAACAGGCGCTGAGCCAGGCGCAGGGCACCCTGCGCAACATCCGCGCCGTCGACATCGTCTCGACCGGCATTCGCGGCGAGAACCTGGACGAGTACCGCGCCCACGTGCGGGTCGCGTTCCTGATCGAGGGGACGGAGATCGACTGATGGCGGAGACTGGGAAGGAGGTCTCCCGCGAGGAGGCCCGCAAGGCCGTCGAGGAGGGCGCCCAGCTGATCGACGTGCGTGCCGAGCACGAGTGGGAGGCCGGCCGGATCGCCGGCGCTGTCCACGTGCCGCTGGCCGAGCTGGCCGAGCGCACCGGCGAGATCGACAAGGAGCGCCCGGTCGTCCTCTACTGCCGCGGCGGCAACCGCTCGACGATGGCCGCGGCCGCCCTGGCCGAGGCCGGCTACGACGCGGCGAAGCTGAGCGAGGGGATCGTCGGCTGGGCCGAGGAGGCCTTGCCGCTCGAGCCCGAGGGCGGCTACGTCGCCGAGTCCGGCGAAGCCGCGGCCATCCTCCAGGCACGAAAGAGGGCTGCTCAGGGCTAAATACCCGAATCCCTGTCAGGTTTTGCTATTTTCCTCATCGTGGAGGTCGTAGTCGCGGACAGCAAGGAGCAGCGCGGCAAGGGCCGGGTCGGCACGCTCGAGAACCCGGAGACCTACGAGAACGTCCCCGGCCACATCATCCCGATCATCGAGCGCGAGTTCGACGACTTCGACAACGAAGCCGAGGAGTTCCTCGCCGACCGCCTGCCGGAAGACCAGTTCATCGGCTTCCGCCTCAAACAGGGCGTCTACGGCCAGCGCCAGCCCGACGTGCAGATGGTCCGCGTGAAGCTGCCCTTCGGCGGCGTCACCCCCGAGCAGATGGAGGCCTTCGCCAGCGTCGTCGAGAAGTACGCGCCGCTCGACAAGGGCCACATCACCACCCGCCAGAACATCCAGATCCACCACGTGCCGCTGCGCGACATGGAGTCGCTGCTGCGCGAGATCTCCGAGGCCGGCCTCTCCTCGCGCGAGGGCTGCGGCAACACCGTCCGCAACGTCACCGGCGATCCCTGGGCCGGCGTCGCCCCCGACGAGATCTTCGACCCGACGCCCTACGCCGGCGCCTACGTCCGCTACTTCGTGCGCCACCCGACCACGCAGCTGATGCCGCGCAAGATCAAGACCGCCTTCACCGGCTCCGACGAGGACCGGGCGATCACCGGCATCCACGACATCGCCTTCCTCTCCCGCGAAAGGGACGGCGTCAGGGGCTTCGAGGTCCGGGTCGGCGGCGGCACCTCGATCATGGCCCGCGTCGCGCCGACCCTGTACGAGTTCGTCGAGGCCGACAACGGCGACTACCTCAAGGTCTCCGAGGCCGTGCTGCGCATCTTCGACCGCCAGGAGTGGCTGCGCGTCAACCGCGCCCGCGCCCGGATCAAGGTCCTGGTCGACAAGATCGGGATCGACGCCTTCCGCGAGCTGGTCGACGAGGAGCTTGAGGGCGACTGGGTGGACGAGCGCGAATTCGAGGTCGAGCGCCTGCGCTTCGACGACGACGAGGAGGCGGCCGCCCCCGACGTCCCCGCCGCGCCGGCGTCGCCCAACGGCGACCGCACCGAGTTCGAGCGCTTCTGCTCGCGGCAACGTCCAGGCCCAGCGCCAGGAGGGCTTCTCGGCGGTCGAGGTGAAGATCACCCGCGGCGACCTGACCCCGGAGCAGTTCCGCGGCCTGGCCGCGATCATGCGCGAGTTCACCGGCGGCCACGCCCGCAGCACCGTGCAGCAGAACCTGGTCCTGCGCTGGGTCCGCGACGAGGCGCTCTACGACGTCTGGCAGCGGCTGAGCGAGCTCGGCCTCGGCGAGGCCGGCGCGCGCGAGATCACCGACGTGGTCAGCTGCCCCGGCACCGACAGCTGCAAACTCGGGATCACCAGCTCGATGGGCCTCAACCGGGCGATCAAGGAGCGGGTCGAGGAGATGCAGATCTCCGACGAGCTGACCAAGCGGATCCACATCAAGATGAGCGGCTGCCCGAACGGCTGCAGCCAGCACCACATCGCCAACATCGGCTTCTACGGCGCCTCGCTGAAGGTCGGCGGGCGCCAGATGCCCGCCTACATCCCGCACATCGGCGGCAACTTCGAGGGCGGCGAGGTGATCTTCGGCAAGCGGCTGAAGTCGCGGCTGCCGGCCAAGCGGGTGCCCGAGGCGGTCGAGCGCTGGGTGCGCCTGTACGAGTCCGAGCGCGCCGAGGGCGAGGAGTTCAACGCCTTCGCCGAGCGGGTCGGCGCCGAGAGCTTCGAAGCCGCGGTCAAGGACCTGACGCTGCCGGCCGAGTTCAGCCTCGAGACGATGCAGCAGTTCATCGACTGGAACCGCTCCAGCCCCTACAAGGTCGAGCGCGGCGAGGGGGAGTGCGCGATCTGATTCGCGCCGGCAACACGATGAAGCCACCTCCGATCACCCTCTCCGGCACCGTGCCGACAATCACGACATCGACCACGAGGCGGTCGCCGCCGAACTCGAGGACCGCACCGCCCAGGAGGCGCTGGAGTGGATGTTCGACGACCTTCGGGGCCGAGCACTACATCGCCTGCTCGTTCCAGAAAACCAGCTCGGTGACCGCGCACATGGCGAGCCAGATCAACCCCGAGGCGCGCTTCTTCTACCTCGACACCGACGTCCTCTTCAAGGAGACCTACGAGACCCGCGACCGGCTCGCCGAGGCGCTCGGGGATCGAGTTCGACCGCTTCCACAACCTGACCCTCGAGGAGCAGGCGGCCGAGTACGGCGACGAGCTCTGGAAGAGCGACCCCGACGCCTGCTGCGGCCTGCGCAAGGTCGAGCCGATGCGGCGGGCCCTGTCTTCCGTAGACTGCTGGGTCGCCGGCGTCCGGCGCGGCGACTCCAGCAGCCGCTCCAAGACCCCGAAGTTCGGCTGGGACAAGAAATTCGACCTCTGGAAGCTGAACCCCCTCGCGGACTGGTCCGAGCGCGACGTCTGGAACTACATCCGTGAGCACCACCTTCCCTACAACCCGCTCCACGATCACGGCTACCCGTCGATCGGCTGCACCCACTGCACGCAGCCGGTCGGGCCGGGCGGCTCGCCGCGCGACGGCCGCTGGGCCGGCGTCGCCAAGACCGAGTGCGGGATCAACTAGCGCCGCCGCGCGCGCCCTCAATTCCCCTTCCCCGACCCGATTGGTGAGAAATTCCGATGAGCGAGACGATGGCTGAGCTGTCCCTGACCCTTTCCGAGCGCCACACGGCGGACTTCGAGATGATCGGCAACGGCGGCTTCGCGCCGCTGACCGGCTTCCAGGGCTCCGCCGACTGGGAGCGCGTCTGCACCGAGATGCGGACCGCCGACGGCGACTACTGGCCGATCCCGATCACCCTGGCGACCGACCTCGAGTGCGAGGTCGGCGACGTCGTCGAGCTGCGCCAGCGACGAAGGCAAGCCGCTGGGCCGGATCACGGTCGAGGAGATCTTCGAGCGCGACGTCCGCAGGGAGGCCGAGCTGGTCTACCGGACCACCGACGAGGCGCACCCGGGCGTCGCCGCGATCTACGAGGAGGGCAACCGCTGCATCGCCGGCCCGATCGAGGTCGACGCGCTGCCCGACCACGAGGAGGCGTTCATGCGCCGCTACAAGACGCCGGCGGAGACGCACAAGGAGTTCGCCGACCGCGGCTGGAAGCGGATCGTCGCCTTCCAGACCCGCAACCCGATCCACCGCGCCCACGAGTACCTGACCAAGGCCGCGCTGGAGACCTGCGACGGGCTCTTCATCCAGCCGCTGATCGGCAAGACCAAGGCCGGCGACATCCCCGCCGACGTGCGGATGCGCTGCTACGAGGTGCTGATGGAGAAGTACTACCCGCAAGACCGGGTGGTGCTCGGCGTGAAGCCGGCGAAGATGCACTACGCCGGCCCGCGCGAGGCGGTCCTGCACGCGATCGTCCGCCGCAACTACGGCGCCACCCACTTCATCGTCGGCCGCGACCACGCCGGCGCCGGCGACTACTACGGCACCTACGACGCGCAGAAGATCTTCGACGAGATCGACATCGACGAGCTCGGGATCGAGCCGCTGATGTTCGAGCACACCTTCTGGTGCAACGAGTGCGAGGGCCTGGCCTCCAACAAGACCTGCCCGCACGACCAAGAGGCGCACCTCTTCCTCTCCGGGACCAAGGTCCGCGAGATGCTCGGCAACGGCGAAAGGCCGCCGCACGAGTTCTCGCGCGACGAGGTCGCCGACATCCTTATCGACGCTTACAAGGAGGACTGAACGAGCATGGCTGGCGAGAAGGGATTCACCCTCTGGTTCACCGGGCTCTCCGGTGCCGGCAAGACGACGATCTCCGAGGCTGCTGGAGGGGCACCTGCGCGAGCGCGGCTCGAAGCTGGAGATCCTCGACGGCGACATCGTCCGCGAAAACCTCTCCAAGGGCCTCGGCTTCTCGAAGGAGGACCGCGACACCAACATCCGCCGGATCGCCTTCGTCGCCGACCTGCTCAGCCGCAACGGCGTGCCGGTGATCACCGCCGCGATCTCCCCCTACGCCGAGATCCGCGACGAGGCGCACGAGCTGATGGGCGACCGCTTCATCGAGGTCTACGTCAAGGCCTCGGTCGACACCTGCGCCGAGCGCGACGTCAAGGGCCTCTACGCGAAAGCCTTCGCCGGCGAGATCAAGGAATTCACCGGCGTCTCGGATCCCTACGAGATTCCCGAGAACCCCGACTGGTCGTCTGCGACACCGAGAACGAGACGCCCGAGGAGTCGGCGCAGAAGCTGCTCGACTACCTCGAGCAGCGCGAGCTGATCCCGGCCGCTGCTCGGTCGCCTGAAAGACATCAGACGACTTTGAACCTGAGGCCGGCTCGGTTCGTAACACCCTGCGTAAGTTCATAGGCGTCCGCGATTCAGCTGCTTTGTTGAAGCAGGTCGCCGGGTGTAGTTGGCCGCACGAAGCTTTGCCTCCAACACACCCCCCCTACGGCTTCGGCGGGACCTGTGGCTCGCCGAGGCCGTAGGTGTCGTAGGCGCCGAACTCGGCGAAGGTCTTGTGGGTGGGGCCGTGGTAGTCGGAGGAGGCCGTCGGGACCAGGTCCAGCTCCTCGCAGAGCTCGAGCAGGTGGGCGGTCTGCTCCTCGCTGTGGGTGGGGTAGAAGGTCTCGACCCCGTCGGCGCCGAGCGAGCGGATCAGGTCGTCGACCTCGTGCGGGGTCTGAGATGTCCCAGTAGGGGTGGGCGATGACGGCGACGCCGCCCGGCCTCGTGGATCAGCTCGATCGCCTGCGGCCGCGGTCGGCCAGCGCCGCGGCACGAAGGCCTTCGCGCCGGGCACCAGGTACTCCTCGAAGAAGGGGCCGAGGTCGCCGCTGGCCCCGGCCGCGCGGGCGATGTGGGGCCGGCCGATCGAGAGCGCGTCGCCGGCCTCGCGGACCGCGTCCTCGAGGTGGAGGTCGAAGCCCTCGCCGCCGCAGCTTCTCGACGATCTCCCCGGCCCGGGTGCGCCGCTCGTGCTGGGCCCGCTCGCAGGCCGCCGCGATCCTCTCCAGGTCGATCCAGTAGCCGCAGATGTGCAGGTCTTCGGCGTACTCGTGCACGCACGACATCTCGATCGCCGGCACCAGCTCGATCCCCAGCCGCGCCGCGGCCTCGGCCGCCTCGCCGACCCCCGCGATCGCGTCGTGGTCCGTGAGCGCCAGCGTCGTCACCCCTGCCTCGGCGGCTTCGGCGACCACCTCGGCCGGCGCCAGCTGCCCGTCGGAGACGGTCGAATGCCTCTGGAGCTCGATCAGCACGGACGCAGCCTATTTGCCCGCGGCCGCGGGAAAGTGTTCGGAACATTTATTTCTTGCCGGGCCGAACAAATAGGAATTTGTTCGGTACAATTTAAATATGGCCAAACCGAACAAAACCGTCTCCCGACGGGGCAGGCCATCCAGGGCGGACGTCTACGAGCGGTTGCGCGTTCAGATCGAGGAGCTTCGCGAGAGCCTGGGAGGGCTGCCCTCGCCTGAGGAGGCGGACGGGATCTGGCGCGGCATCTGGCTTGAGGAGGCCCACCACTCGACCGCGATCGAGGGCAACACGCTCGTGCTCAAACAGGTCGAGCAGCTGCTTGGGGAGGGGCGCGCGGTGGGCAACAAGGAGCTGAGCGAATACCTCGAGGTGCGCGGTTACGCCGACGCGGCGGACTGGGTCTACGGGCAGGGAATCGAACCCGGTGCCTGGAGGAGTGGGCGGCTGATCACCCTGGCGGAGGTGCGCGAGGTCCACCGCCTGGCGATGACCCCGGTCTGGGACGTCGCTCCCCATCCCAACGCGACGCCGAAGGAGGCCCCCGGGTCCTTCCGCGAGCACGACATCGAGCCCTTCCCCGGTGGGATGCGCCCTCCGGACTGGACCGAGGTGCCCGCGCTGATGCGCGACTGGATCGGCGACGCGCAGAGCCTGGCCGGTGCGGGCGACGGCACCGTGGTCGAGCCCCTGGCGGCCCTGCACGCTCGCTTCGAGCAGGTCCACCCCTTTCTCGACGGAAACGGGCGTACCGGCCGACTCCTGCTCAACCTCCTCCTGATTCGCCTCGGGTACCCGCCGGCGATCATCTACAAGGGGGATCGAAGGCGGTATCTGACCGCGCTTCGCCACGCCGACAGGGGCGACCCCGGGCCCCTCGGCGAGTTCCTGGCACGCGCTGTGCTGGACAACCTCTCCAAGTTCGTCATGCCGGCGATCGCCGGGCCGAAGCGGTTGGTGCCCCTCCCGGCCCTGGCGACCGGGGAGCTCTCGGCGAACGCGCTTCGGGTGGCCGCCACGCGCGGCAGGCTGAAGGCGGCGAAGGCCGCCGACGGGACCTGGCGGAGCTCCACCGCCTGGGTCGAGGAGTACGTGGCCAGCCGGTACAAGCGCTCCTGACGGCCGCCGCCGGCGGGGTGCGCGCCCTCCTCCCACATAAATAGACTGCGCCGCCGTGTTCGAGAAGGTGCTGATAGCCAACCGCGGCGAGATCGCGATCCGCGTCGCGCGGACGCTGAAGGAGATGGGGATCGGGTCGGTCGCCGTCTACTCGGAGATCGACCGCGACGCGCCGCACGTGCGCGAGGCCGACGAGGCCTTCCTGATCGGGCCCGCCGTGCCGGCCGAGAGCTACCTGAACGTCCAGAAGATCGTCGATACCGCCCGCGAGGCGGGTGCCGAGGCGATCCACCCGGGCTACGGCTTCCTCGCCGAGAACGCCGACTTCGCGCGGGCCTGCGCCGAGGCCGGGATCGTCTTCATCGGCCCGCCGCCGGAGGCGATCGAGGCGATGGGGTCGAAGACCCGGGCGCGCGAGATCATGGCCGAGGCCGGGGTGCCGATCGTCCCCGGCGCCACGGCGCCGGCGAAGGACCTCGACGAGGCTCGCCAGCAGGCCGAGGACGCCGGCTACCCGGTCGCCTGCAAGGCCGCCGGGCGGCGGCGGCGGCAAGGGCTTCCGGGTCGCGATGACGCCCGAGGACCTCCAGGAGGCCTTCGAGGGGGCCGCCCGCGAAGGCGAGAAGTTCTTCTCCGACGCCCGCGTCTACGTCGAGCGCTACCTCGAGGACCCGCGCCACGTCGAGGTCCAGGTGCTGGCCGACTCCCACGGCAACGTGATCCACCTCGGCGAGCGCGACTGCTCGATCCAGCGCCGCCACCAGAAGGTGATCGAGGAGGCGCCCGGCCCGCACGTCGACGACGAGATGCGCGAGCGGATCGGCCAGATCGCCACCGACGCCGCGGCCGCGGTCGGCTACCGCTCGGCCGGCACCGTCGAGGGCCTGCAGGTCGGCGAGGAGTACTTCTTCCTCGAGATGAACACGCGGGTCCAGGTCGAGCACTGCGTGACCGAGATGGTGAGCGGCGTCGACATCGTCCGCGAGCAGGTCCTGGTCGCCGCCGGGGAGCCGCTCTCGCTCTCCCAGGAGGATGTCGAGCTGCGCGGGCACGCGATCGAGTGCCGGATCAACGCCGAGGCCGCGCACAAGAAATTCGCCCCCGCGCCGGGCGCGATCGACAGCTATCGCGAGCCCGCCGGACCCGGGGTGCGGGTCGACTCCGGTGTCGCAGGCGGGCTCCGAGGTGACCCCGATGTACGACCCGATGGTCGCCAAGCTGATCGTCTGGGACGTCGACCGCGAGCACGCGACGCGGCGGATGCTGCGAGCGCTGGGCGAGTACGAGATCGGCGGCCTGACCACCCTCATCCCCTTCCACAAGGCGATCCTGGCGACCGAGCAGTGGGCGCGCGGGGAGACCTGCCGCGACCTGATGGAGGATCGCGACTGGCTCAAGTCGACGGCGCCCGAGGCGGCCGCCCCGCCGGCGGCGCCGGCGGGCGCCGAGCTGCTCAGCCGCGACTACAAGGTCGAGGTCTCGGGCAAGCTCTTCGACGTCAAAGTGATCGGCGAGGCGGGGGCGGGGGCCGCCGCCGCCGGGGGCGGCAAGCGGCCGCCGAAACGTGAGCGCAAGGCCGCCGGTGTCGCCGGCGCCTCCAGCGAGGCGCTGCCCTCGCCGCTCCAGGGCACCGTCCTCAAGGTCGCCGTCGAGCAGGGCGCCAGCGTCGAGGAGGGCGACCTGATCTGCGTGATCGAGGCGATGAAGATGGAGAACGAGATCACCGCCCACCGCTCCGGCAAGCTCACCGCGCTCAACGTCTCCGAGGGCGCCGCGGTCTCCAACGGCGACATCGATCGCCGTCATCGAGTAGCGGCCACGCGAACCGACAGCGCCCCTACTTGTGGTGGCGCCCTTTTTCCTTGCGTTCGCGTTCCCGTTCGCGCTTTTCGCGTTCATGGCGGATCTTGGCCTGTTCGCGGCGCGTCAGCGGAAGTTTTTCCGATGGTTCCTGGCAGGTCCTGCCGCCGCAGGTCTCCAGGCGTTCCAGTTCGTTGTGCAGGAAGGCCCGGATCGGGCGGTAGTTGCCGTCGCGGACTTTGTTGTTCAGCTCGTAGGGATCCTTTTCGATGTCGTAGAGCTCTTTCTCGCCGTCGGGCCACTCGATGTACTTGTAGGGGCCGAGGCGGATCCCGTAGTAGTTCTTCGGCGGGGCCACGATCGAGGCCGACGCCCCCTTCGGGCGGGCGTTGACGCCGGGCCCGCCACCGGCCCTCCCCGCCGCGATCGGAGTCGGCGCGATCGGCGGCCCGCCGCCGTTCTCTTCGACGTCGTTGGTTTCGACGAAGGACTCGAAGAGGATCGGACGGCGGCTGCGGAGGGTGGGGTCGAGCATGTAGGGGACGAGCGAGCGCCCGTCGATGCTTTTGTCGGCTTCGGCCCGGGCCAGTTCGAGCACGGTCGGGGCGATGTCGATGTTGGCGGCCAGCTCGCCGGTCTGCGAGCCCGGCTTGATCCCGGGGCCGCGGATCAGCAGCGGCAGGTGGGTGGAGGGCTCGTAGGCGAGGAACTTGCCGCCGGTGAGCCGGTGCTCGCCGTAGAAGAAGCCGTTGTCGGAGGTGAAGATGATGTAGGTGTTGCGCAGCCGGTGCATGGCGCCGAGCGTGTTGACGATCTGCTGCACTCCGTCGTCGATCGAGCGCAGCGACTCCAGCGCCTTCTGGTAGTAGACCCGGTAGGTGTGGAGGTCGGCGGGCGAGAGGTACGGCGCTTCGCGGATGAAGCGCGGCTTGTCGTTGACGTTGCCCTCGTTGAGCCCCTGGGAGTTGTTGTGCGGGAAGGGGTCGCCGGAGAAGGATTCGTCGTGGCGGGGCGCCGGCTCGGGCCCTGCTGGGTGGCGGAAGTCCCCATGTGGCGCGGTGTAGTCGAGCTGGAGGTAGAAGGGCTGTTCGGGCGGCGTGCCGAGCATCTCTTCGGTGGCGATGCGGGTGAAGACGTCGGTCTCGTAGAGGCAGGGGAGGCCGTTGAGCGGGGCGAAGGGGCAGCCGAAGTCGTCCTTCTGGCCGTATTCGCGCGTTTCCCAGCTGCCCGAGTCCCCGAACGGCCCGTCGATCGAGCCGTTGTCGTTGAGCGTGTAGCCGTAGTAGTAGTGGTTGGTGTCGGCGTTGAGGACGGTGTGCCACGCGTTCCAGCCCGGGGGCACCGTCTTCCCGTTGTCGAAGGGTTCGTCGCCGTAGCCGTTGAGGAACTTGCCGACGTGGATCGTGCGGTACCCCGCCTGCTGGAGCCAGACCGCGAGGTTGTGGCTGTAGGCCTGGCGGATCGAGAAGCCGGTGTAGCCGCCTTCGGGCGGCACGTTGCCGCGGTCGTTGTGGTTGTGCGCGTAGCGCCCGGTGAGCAGGCTCACCCGCGAGGGGCAGCAGAGCGGGTAGGAGACGTAGTAACGGTTGAAGGTCATCCCTTTCGCCGCGATGTCGGCGAGCGTGTTCGGCATCGCCGCCACTTCCGCCCCGCCCGGGGGCGTGTAGGTCGCGTAGAGCTGGTCGAGGGTTTGGTCGTCGGTCTGGATCAGGACGAAGCTGGGGGGCGGGCCGCTCGGCAGGACCGCCGCCTTGTGGTGGGGCGCCGCGCTCGTCAGTGCCGGCGAGGCAGCGCTGGCCGCCCCCTGGCTCGTCGCGAGCGCCGCGGCGGCGAGGAGCGTCAGCACAGCGGCGGCCAGCGCGAGCCGCGCCCCCGCCTGGGCACGCATATGGGTCCTCGGGTACGCGAACTTATTCATCAGAGCGACGCTAGGGGTCGAAACCGGCGCCCACCGCCGGAGTTGCGCCCGAACGCTAGATGACGCTCAGGACGCGCCGAGCTTTTTCACGGCCTCGCGGAAGTTTTTGACCGTGGCGCTGGGGGCTTTGCGGCCTTCCAGCTTCTCCCCGTGCCGGTTGACCCAGATCACCGGCACGTTCATTTTCAGCACCGGCGCGATGTCGGTGGCGTAGTCGCAGCCGATGTGCAGCCACCCTTTCTTGCCGCCGATGCGACGGGCGCACTCTTTGAAGTGCACCGGGTCTGGCTTGTAGCTGCGCACCTGCTGGGCGGTGACGACGAGGTCGAGTTCGGTCCGCAGATGGCGGCGCGAAATCCCCAGCAGTTTGTCGTCGACGTTGGAGACGATCCCGATCTCGTAGCGCTTGCCGAGCCGGTCCATCGCCGCGTTGGCCTCGCGGAAGGGCATCCAGTAGGCGACGCTGTTGGGCAGGAACTGGGCGCGCGAGGGCTCGACCTCCCAGCCCAGCTCGCCCGCGACCTTGACGATCGTCCGCCGCAGCACCTCGGCGTAGAGCTCGTAGGAGCCGGCCATGATTTCGGCCTGGACCTCCATGAAGCGCGCCAGGAAGGGACCTTCTTCGAAGCTGAAGCCGTCTTTGGCCGCCTCTTTCTTGCAGGCCTCGACGATGCCCTTCTCCCAGTCGATCAGGGTTCCGTAGCAGTCGGTGGTCACCCATTTGACGGTTTTGAGACTGGGAAGGGCCATGGCGAGCGCGGCATTATGCCAATCGTCCTCGCCTCCGCGCGTTACCCCTCGGCGCGGGGCGGCCCCGCGCCGATCTCGGATAGGCTGCCCGACCGCGCCGCGGCGCACCGTCAATGGACCTCCTCGAGTATCAGGGCAAGCAGCTCTTCGCCAAGCACGGCATCGCCGTGCCCGGCGGCGAGGTCGCGGAGACGGTCGAGGAGGCGGTCGCCGCCGCCGGGCGGATCGGCTATCCCTGCGCGATCAAGGCCCAGGTCCTGATCGGCGGCCGCGGCAAGGCGGGGGGGATCAAGATCGCCGCCGACGCCGAGGAGGCGCGCGAGCACGCCGAGGCGATCCTCGGCATGGACATCGTCGGACCCCATGGCGAGGGGCCGTTCCGGGTCGAGCGGGTCTGGGTCGAGGGCGGCTCGGACATCGCCGCCGAGTACTACGCCTCGGTGATCCTCGACCGCGGCGAGAAGAAGCTGCTGGCGATGGTCTCCGCCAAGGGGGGGATGGACATCGAGGCGGTCGCCGCCGAGGACCCCGAGGCGCTGGTCAGGCGCCACATCGACCCCACGCGCCCGTTCGACGCGGCCGCGGCGGGGGAGATCGTCGACGCCGCCGGCCTCGACCAGGACGTCCGCGACCGCGTCGCCGAGGTGCTGGTCAAGCTGGCCGAGGTGGCGAGCGAGGAGGACGCGAGCCTGATCGAGGTCAACCCGCTGATCGTCACCGCCGGGCGCGAGGTGGTCGCGCTCGACGCCAAGGTGACGATCGACGGCAACGCCCTCTTCCGCCACCAGGACCTGGCCGAGGTCGCCGACACGGTCGAGGACCTCCAGGAGGCGATGGCGAAGGAGAAGGGCCTCACCTACGTCAAGCTCGACGGCAACGTCGGCATCCTCGCCAACGGCGCCGGCCTCTGCATGTCGACGCTCGACGTGGTCGCCCAGGCGGGCGGCGCCCCGGCCAACTTCCTCGACGCCGGCGGCGGCTCCAAAGCGGAGGCGATCGTCAACGCGCTGGAGGTGATCGTCTCCGACCGGAAGGTGACGGCGATCCTCTTCAACATCTTCGGCGGCATCACCCGCTGCGACGAGATCGCCAACGGCATCGTCACCGCCTCGGGCCAGATCGACCTCGGCGTGCCGCTGGTGGTGCGGCTGGACGGGACCAACTCCGAGGAGGGGCTGCGGATCCTGGCCGAGGCCGACCTCTCCAACCTGCACCAGGAGAAGACGATGCTGGACGCGGCGCGCCGCGTGGTCGAGCTGGCGGGGGCGTCGTCATGAGCATCGTCGTCGGCGAGGAGACTCGGCTCGTCGTCTCCGGCCTGACCGGACGGGAGGGGTCCTTCCACGGGCTGCGCAACCGCGCCTACGGCACCGACCTGGTGGCCGGGGTGACGCCGGGCAAGGGCGGCCAGGACGTCGAGGGCGTGCCGATCTTCGACTCGATCGCCGAGGCGGTGGCCGAGGCCGGTGCCAACACCTCGATGATCTTCGTCCCGGCGCGCTTCGCGGCGCCGGCGATCGACGAGGCGATCGAGTCCGGCGTCGGCACGGTGATCGCGATCACCGAGGGGATCCCGGTGCTCGACATGCTGCGCACCTACTGGAAGGCCAGGGAGGCGGGGGTGCGGCTGATCGGGCCCAACTGCCCCGGCGTGCTGTCGCCCGGCAAGGCCAACGTCGGGATCATCCCGGCCCAGTTCTTCGAGCCGGGGAAGATCGGCGTCGTCTCCAAGTCCGGCACCCTGACCTACCAGATCGGCAACGAGCTGAAGCAGGCCGGCGAGGGCAACTCCTCGATCGTCGGCATCGGCGGCGACCCGATCGTCGGCTCGGACTTCATCGACATCCTGAAGCTGTACGAGGCCGACCCCGAGACCGAGCTGATCGTGATGGTGGGGGAGATCGGCGGCGACGCCGAGGAGCGGGCGGCGGAGTTCATCGCCGCGGAGATCTCCAAGCCGGTCGTCGCCTACATCGCCGGCTTCACCGCCCCGCCCGGCAAGCAGATGGGCCACGCCGGGGCGATCATCTCCGGCTCCTCGGGGACCGCGCAGGCGAAGAAGGAAGCGCTCGAGGCCAAGGGCGTGCGGGTGGGCGAAAGCCCGACCGAGACGGCGCGCATCGCCGTCGAGATGCTGCGCGGGGGCTGAGGCGCGTGGCTTCAACCGCGAAGTGGCTGGCTAGGGATTAGGTCGCCGGGAGTAGCTGGCGGAGCTGGGTGGCCAGCTCCTGGGCTTCCTCGGTCAGGCGGCGGTGGGTCACTCTGATCGTGCGGTAGCCGGCCAGCAGGAGGCGGGTGTCGCGGGCTCGGTCTCGCTCAAAGGCGGCGCGGTGGGCGTGGAATTCCCAGCTGTCCAGCTCGACGACGAGTCCGGCGGCGGGCCAGGCGGCGTCGACCTCGTGGCCGAGGACGGTGACGTTGGTCGCCGGGGGAGGGAGCCGGTGCCGGCGGCAGAAGCGCAGGAAGCGGTCCTCCAGCGGCGAGCGGGTCCGGGTCGAGGCGTGGGCGGACGCGAGCAGGCGTCGGATCGGGCGCAGCGCGCGACGTCCGTGACCGCGCTCGCAGACCTCCGCGACGGCGCGCAGCTGGAGCAGGTTCAGGCGGTCCGCCTCCTCCCAGGCGCGCTGGAGGCGCTGGAAGTCGAGGACTTCGGCGAGGTCGAACAACGTCCGGGCGACCGTCGTCACCGGGATCCCCGTGTGGACGGCGCGGTCCTCGGGGCCCAGCCGACAGCGGTGGATCCAGAGGCCGGTGCGCCGGTGGATGCCCTGGCGTCCACGCGGCGCGGTCACTTCCACGGTCGAGCGCTCCCGGGCGAAGCCCCAGAGGGCCGCGGCGCTCCGGTGACTGAGCACCGTCCCGTCCCCGTAGGCCAGCAGCCCCGCCCACCAGCGGCCGCGTCGATCGACCCGTCGGTGGCCCACGGTGAAGACCTCGCGGTGCAGGGCGGCGAGCCGCGCCGCGTCGATCCGGTCGGTGATCGCCCCCTCCCCAAAGCCAAGCCGCCGCAACTGCCGCAGCCCCACCACCCCATGCTGCCGCGTGGCCAGCTCGGCAAGCCGCCGCTCCCGCTCCCTCCCAACCGGGCGTGTCTGAGTTGCCGGGGTCATATGGACCCTTAAGCTCAGACACGCCCCGGATTCGCCCCCCTGGAGGCGCGGCTGGACGATTGGGTCGCGGAGCGGTTGGCGTTGCTAGGGTCGGGACGTATGGCTGCTGAGACGATTTCGTTCGCTCGCGGCGCGCCCAGCGCCGACATCCTGCCGCACGAGGCGGTGCGGGATGCCGCCGCACGGGCGCTGGAGAGCGATTGGGAAAAGGCGCTCTCCTACGGGACCGGGATCGGGCATCCGGGGCTCTGCGAGTGGATCGCGGAGCGCCACGGCGGCCTCGACGCCTCCCAGGTGATGGTCGCCAACGGGTCGCTGGAGGCGGGGGCGATGCTGTTCGAGCACCTGCTCGGCCCCGGCGACCGGGTCGTGGTGGAGCAGCCGACCTACGACCGGACCCTGCTGCTGCTTCAGCGTCTCGGGGTCGAGCTGGTGCCGGTCCCGCTGGAGGCCGACGGGGTCGACCTGGCCGCGTTCGAGGCCGCCCTCGACGCGGGGCCGATCACCCTCGCCCACATCATCCCCAACGCCCACAACCCCGCCGGCTGCACGCTCTCGGCCGCGAAGCGGGCGCGGCTGGTGGAGCTGGCCGCCGAGCACGACTTCTGGATCTTCGAGGACGACCCCTACCGCGAGCTGCCCTTCCAGGGCGAGCCGCTGGAGACGATGCTCTCCCTCGACGGTGCCGGCCGCGTCGTCCACGCCTCCTCCTTCTCCAAGACGGTCAGCCCGGGGGTGCGCGTCGGCTACCTGGCCGGCCCGGCCGAGGAGATCGCGAAGCTCGCCAAGCGGGCCAACGAGACCTACATCTCGCCGAACATGCTGGCCGAGGCGATCGTGCTGGAGCTGTGCCGCTCCGGCGAGCTGGACCGCAACATCGCCTTCGTCAAGGGTGCGCTGAGGGAGCGCTGCGACGCTCTGGTGGCGGCCCTGCGGGAGCGGATCCCCGAGGCCGAGTTCGTCGTCCCCGGCGGCGGCTACTTCCTCTGGCTCGACCTCGCCGAGGGGACCGACACGGCGGCGCTGCTCGCCGAGTCGACGGCGGAGGGCGCGACCTTCGTCGCCGGCCCCGACTTCATGATCGAGGGCGGCGGCAACAGCCTCCGGCTCTCCTTCGCGCCGGTGCCGGCGGACCGGATGTCGGAGGGCGTCGCCCGCATCGCCGCGGCGCTGGAGCGCGTCCGCGCCAGCACGCCGGCCTGAAGCGCGGAGCCGCCGGGACAAGAGCAGCCCCGCGCCCGGCCCGGGGTCATTCGACCGTCATGGCCTCCCAGGAGGACCGTTGCCGGGCGAGCCCCACGCCACATATACGGGCGAAAAGCCCGACTGGATCACTCGACTCAACAGGTCTCGAATCGGTCGTGCTTGGAGTGATCCAGCCGGCGTCGTCCCGCCGTAGGGAACCGGCAGAGGCAATAGCGAGGAGACGCCTAGATGTCCTACAGCGAGGGAAGCGGAAAGTCGAGGGAGGCGCCGCCCGAGGGGGCGGAAGTCGTCTATCGACTGGACGAGGACCCTCGTTTGATCGATGATACGTCCAGTATGTCCGTCGGACGGGAGAGCGCCGAGCGGCTTGCCGATGAGGAGCTGATGCCGCTGATCGGGGAAAAGGATCCGCAGGCCTTCGAGGTCTTCTACGACCGCCACGGCGGCGTGGCCTACTCGCTGGCCTACAGGATCGTCGGCGAGCGGGTCGCCGCCGAGGACGTCACCCAGGAGGCCTTCATCTCGATCTGGCGCAGCGGCGCCCGTTTCGACCGGACCCGCGGCAGCGTGCGCGCCTGGATGCTGAGCATCGTCCGCAACAGGGCGATCGACGCGCTCCGCAGGCGGGCCGGGAAGGCGCCGAAGCTGACCCTCGACGACGAGGAGATCCTCGAACGGCGTGAGGCCGCCGACCTGACCGAGGAGGAGGCGCTGCGGCACGAGACCGCGAGCGAGCTTCGCGGCGCGCTCAGGGGGCTGCCGGAGGAGCAGGCGAAGGTGATCGAGCTCGCCTACTTCGGCGGCTTCAGCCACTCCGAGATCGCGCGGATGCTAGGACTGCCGCTGGGCACCGTGAAGGGCCGGATGCGGCTCGGCCTGGAGAAGATCCGCGGCGAGCTGGCGGAGGGGACGGCATGAACCGCGACGACCACCAGCGCTGGAGCGAGGACCTCGCCGCCTACATGCTCGGGGCGCTGGAGCCCGAGGAGGCGGCTGAGCTCGAGCGCCACGCCGAGGGTTGCGAGCGCTGCCTGGCGGAGATGCGCTGGCTGACGCCCGCGGTCGAGGCGCTGCCCGAAACCGTGGAGCGGATGGAGCCGCCGAGCGAGCTCCGCTCCCGCCTGATGGCCGAGGTGCAGGCCGACGCCGGCGAGGCCGCGCCCGCGGGTCCGCGCCGCCGCGGGCTCGGGGCCTGGCTGCGGGGCTCCGATTCGACGCCGCTGGCGCTGCGCCCGGCCGTTGCGCTCACCGCGCTGGCCCTCCTCGTCCTCGGCGGTGTCGCCGGCTACGCGCTCGGCGGCGGCTCGGAAGGCTCCTCGGGCGGTGGGAGCGTCAAGACCACCCTCGTCGTCGCCGGCCACGCCCCTGGCATCACCGCCAGGCTGATTCGGGTCGGCGACATCGGAACCCTGCGGCTCACCCACGTCCGCCAGCTGTCCGGCGGACACGTGCTGGAGGCGTGGATCGAGCGCAACGGCGCCGTCACCCCGGTGCGGGCGCTCTTCGTGCCGGACAAGACCGGCCACGCCTCGACCCTGGTCGGCAACGTGCACGGGGCCGAAGCGGTGCTGGTCACCGCCGAGCCGCGAGGCGGCAGCCTCCAGCCGACCACCGAACCGATCGTCGCCGTCCCTCTGAAGGGATAGCTCGGGCGCCCCGTGAGGGCGCCGGCGCCTCGACTAACGGCCGTAGCGGTCGCTGGAGAGGACCAGCTGCTCGGGGATCGCCGCTCGCGGCGGCGGCGCCGGATCGGCGCGGACCGAGACGGTCTCGGCGACGCTGCGGGTGACCTCGTGGCTGCCCTCGGCCGAGGCGATCGAGACGCTCTCGGGGTCCGAGCTCTCGACCGTGCCCTCGAGCCCCGGCCGCAGGCCGGCGTCCTTCAGGTAGTGCAGCAGCTCCTCGGCCTCGTTCTCGAAGCGCAGGACGGTGACCTCGGCGCCGACCCGCACGTCGGCCAGCAGCGAGCCCTGCTCGCGGGCGCCCTCGACGATCGGGTGCCCGTGCGGGCAGGTGGTGGCGTCGCCGATCGCCGCCCGCATCCGCTCCTCCAGCACCGGCGACATCGCGTGCTCGATCCGCTCCGCCTCCTCGTGCACCTCGTCCCAGGGGATGCCGAGAACGTCGGTGAGGAAGCGCTCGATCATCCGGTGGCGGCGGACGATGTGGCTGGCGTGCTCGCGCCCCGAGGGGGTGAAGTCGAGCGACTTGTCGGCCTGGCGCTCGACGTAGCCGTCCTCGACCAGCCGCCCGACCATCTCGTGCACGGTCGGCGGGGAGAGCTGCATCGCGCGGGCGATGTTGGCGCCGGTCATCGGCAGCCCGGCCTCCTCCAACCAGAACATGATCTCCAGGTACTCCTGCTCTGCGACGGTCGCGGTCTCCGCGGACAAGGCTGCTCCTTCTAAGGCTCGACTACCGAACCGGGCCGATACTAGTTGTCCCGCCCACACACGTTGTGAACGCCTGAGAGGCATCCGGGCCCTCCAAGAGGCTTGTGGTTCTGACGCCCAAGCCAAGGAGGACCCGGATGAAGGTTCACGCTAACGCTGCTCTCGGACCGGCGGGAAGGCTCGCGCTGGTTAAAGCGATCGAGTCGGGGATGACGCAGAAGGCGGCAGCTGCCGCCTTCTGCGTGGCGCCGGCGACAGCCCACCGCTGGTGGCACCGCTGGCGATTGGCGAGCGCGGCAGAGCGCCTCTCGGGCGCCTGGCTGGCGGATCGCTCCTCAAGGCCCCACCGCCAACCGCGGCGCCTCAGCGCAACCGAGGAGGAGCCGATCCTGCGGGCACGCAGACAGACCAACCTCGGTCCTGGTCGACTGGCGGGAATCTGTCGCCGAGCTCGCTCGACGATCTGGAAGGTGCTCCACCGCCACGGCCTCTCCCAGCGGCGCAAGGGCGCCAGGGAGACCTACCGCCGCTATGAGTGGTCTCGGCCGGGAGCGCTGCTGCACGTCGACATCGCCCGCCTGGCGCGCTTCAATCGCCCCGGGCATGCCGTCACCGGAGTCCGCGACCTGACCGGCGCCGAGAAGCGGGCCGCAGTCGGCTACGTCTACCTGCATTGCGTGGTCGACGACCACTCCCGCTACGCCTACGTCGAGCAGCACCCAGACCAGGGCGGCGACACCGCGGCGGCAGTGCTGGGGCGGGCGATCGAGCACTTCGCCTTCCTCGGCCTGAAGGCGCCCGAGGCTGTGATGAGCGACAACGCCCTCGCCTATCGAAGGTCCAACGCCTTCCGGGAGATCCTTGAGCACCACGGCGCCCGCCACATCCTGATCCCGCCCTACACGCCGCGCTGGAACGGCAAGGTGGAGAGATTCATCCAGACCCTGAAGAGGGAGTGGGCTTACGCCCACTCCTGGCCCAACTCCGCCGAGCGCACCAGGGCCCTGGCATCCTTCCTGCGCTACTACAACCGACGTCGCCCACACAGCTCACTGGGAGACCGGCCGCCGATCAGCCGCGTTCACAACGTCCGTGGGTAGGACAACTAGTGGCTGCTCAACCCCGCCCAACGAGGGTTGAGACGACCGCCTCGTAGAAGCCGTCGCCCATCCGTCCCTCGGTCACCGTTACGTTGTCCCAGCCCCCCAACGCGGCGCGCAGGCCGGGGTCGCGCTCGGGGCCGTTGGCGACGACGAAGAAGCGGCCGACCGCCACCGCCACCTCGAGGTCCTCGACCGAGTCGCCGACGGCAATGCAATCGGCCGGGTCGTAGCCGCGGGCGCGGGCGTGGGCGGCGACCGCCGCCGCCTTGCCGACCTGTCGCGGGACCAGGTGGTAGGCGTGGGTGGGTCCGTCGATCGCCGCCATCTCGCGGCCGATCGCGCCGTTGTCGAGCAGCCGCAGGTCGTCGTCGCCGTGCTCGCCGAGCAGCGCGTTGGCCTCCTCGACGTCGACCTTGCCGCGGAAGAGGTGGGAGAGGATGCGGCCCGTATGCCAGGGAGCGTGGTACTCCAGCCGCCCCTCGAAGTGGTCGAACAGCATCCTGGGGATGCCGCGCAGCTCGATCTGCTCGTAGATCGTGCCGGTCTCGTCGGGGGCCATCTCGCCGGTCATCAGCGTCGTCTCGCCGTCGATCGCGAAGGCGCACCCGGCCTCGTAGATGTAGGAGGTCTGGCCCATCAGCCGCGCCGCCTCGTGGACCTGGGGCTCGCGGCGCCCGGACATGATCACGACCTCCACGCCCGCACGCTGGCAGGCCTCAAGGCCACGCGCCTGGGCGAGGGAGAAGCCGCCCTCGGCGTCGCGGAAGAGCGAGGCGCCCTGCCCGAGCAGGGTCCCGTCGAGGTCGGTGTAGACGCAGCGCAGGGGCAGGGAAGGCAGTCAACCAGACGGGCTGGGGCAGCGCCGGTCCGCTAGGCGCCGGTGCCGGTGGCGCCGACCGCGCCGGCGCTGCCGGCCGCGGCGAGGCTCGCGATCGGCGGGCGCTCGGAGAGGCGCGGACGCCAGCCGGGGGCGGGAGCGATCGATCCCGAGCCGGCGCCCTCCCGCGCGACCTGCCGCGCCAGAGCCTCGACCACCTCGCGCGACATCTCCGCCAGCGCGCCCAGCGCCTGGTGGGAGTTGCGCTTGCTGCCCAGGTCCACCTGCGCCATCCGCTGGAGCCCGGCGACCCGCCAGACCTCGACCAGCATCGCGATCTCGACCCCATAGCCGGTGAAGTAGGGGATGCGGGAGAAGAGCGAGCGCCGGCCGGCGCATTCGCCCGCCAGCGGCTGGCGGAAGGCGGCCAGCTCGGGTGCCAGCAGCTCCAGCAGCGGCTTCGCGGCGAGCTCGGTGACGCGACCGCCGCCGCCCTCGATCTCGGTCGCCTCGATCGCCAGCGGCCGCCGGTAGAAGCCCTTGACGAAGTCGATCCGCTCGGACTCCAGCAGCGGGCCGAGCAGGCCGAGGACGTAGTGGGGGCCGAAGTCGCGGACGTCGCCGTCGAGGTAGACGAGGATCTCGCCGCGGGCGGCCGACTGCGCCCGCCACATCGCGTCTCCCTTGCCCTGGACCGGGCCGAACTCGGGCATCAGCTCCGCCTCCTGGAACGCCTCGGCGCCGGCCGCCGCCGCGATCGCCGCGGTGCCGTCGGCCGAGTCGGCGTCGACGACCAGGATCTGGTCGACCAGGCCCGCCTCAGCCAGCGCGGCGATCGCCGCCACGGTGTCGCCGATCGTCGCCGCGGTCTCCCGGGTCGGGACGCAGACGGTGACCGGGTCGCGCTTTCGCTCCAGCAGTCGCGACAGCTCGAACTGGGAATGGTCGAAGGTGGCTAGCATCGTCTGGCTCTTGGAATTGGATGATGCGATGAACTTCTCGACACTGCGGGCGCGCGGGCTGGCCATCGACACGAGCCGTCCCCTCGTGGTCGGGATCGCCAACGCCACCCCCGACTCCTTCTCGGATGCCGGGGAGCGTTCCCCCTCGGCGTGGATCGACAAGGCGCTGGAATGTTACGAGGCCGGCGCCGCGATCGTTGAGGTCGGCGGGGAGTCCAACGTCTCCAACCGCCCGCCGGTCCCGGCCGGGGAGGAGATCGAGCGGGTGCTGCCGGTGATCGAGGCGCTGGTCGGCGCCGGGGCGCCGGTCACGGTCGACACCCACCGCCCCGAGACCGCCGCCGCCGCCCTGGACGCGGGCGCGGCGTTCGTCAACGACATCGCCGGGCTGCGCGACCCGCGGATGATCGAGGTCTGCGCCGAGGGGGGGGCCGGGGTCGTCCTGATGCACACCGAGACCGCGCCGAAGACGCCGCTCTGGGACGAGGGCCTCTACCCGGAGGGGGTCGTCGAGCGCCTGGAGGAGTTCTTCGCCGAGCGCCTCGCGGCGCTGGAAGCAGCCGGCATCCCCCGCGACCGGGTCGTCCTCGACCCCGGGCCCGACTTCGCCAAGACTCCGCGGCAGACGGTAGCCGCGCTGCGGGGCCTGGAGCGGCTCGGGCGGTTCGGCTGCCCGCTGATGCTCGCCGTCTCCCGCAAGGACTTCGTCGGCGCGCTGACCGGGCGCAAGCCGCGCGAGCGCGGCGCCGGCACGCTGGCTGCGCTGGCGGCGGGGCTGCGGCGGGGCGCCACCCTGCTGCGGGTCCACGACGTCGCCGCGACGGTCGACTTCCTGCGCGTCTGGGAGGCGCTGGAAGGCGAGGCGGAGGTGCCGGTCGACCTTCGGATTGACGAGGCGATCCGGCGCGAACGCTCGGCCGGCTCGCTGGGTCCGGCGTGACCGCCGCCTCGGGCTCGCTGCTCGCCTCCCCCTGGTCGATCGCGATCGACCCGGCCCGGCGCGACGGGCGGATCGTCGCCGAGAGCGCCGAGGCCGAGCGCCGGGCGCGCCCGGTGGCGCTGCCGGACGCCCTGCACCCGGCGCTCACCGAGGCGCTGCGGCGGGCCGGGGTGGAGTCCCTCTACACCCACCAGCTCGAGGCCTTCGAGGCGGCGGCGAGCTCGAACCTGGCGATCGTCAGCGGCACCGCCTCGGGCAAGAGCCTCGCCTTCAACCTGCCGGTGCTCGACGGCATCGCCGCCGATGCGAAGCGGCGCGCCCTCTACCTCTACCCGACCAAGGCGCTGGCCCAGGACCAGGCGAGAAAGCTCGCCGAGCTGCGCCCGCCCGGCCTGCGCGAGGCGATCTACGACGGCGACACCCCGCGCGAGGAGCGGCCGGCGATCCGCCGCCGCAGCAACCTCGTCCTCACCAATCCCGACATGCTCCACGTCGGGGTCCTGCCCCACCACAAGAGCTGGGGGGACTTCCTCGCCAACCTCGGTTGGGTCGTCGTCGACGAGGCCCACACCTACCGCGGCGTCTTCGGCTCCCACGTGGCGAACGTGCTGCGGCGGCTGCGCCGGGTGGCGCGAGCCTACGGATCGGAGCCGCGCTTCCTGCTCGCCTCGGCGACGATCGCCAACCCGGTCGAGCTGGCCGAGGGGCTGGTCGGGACACCGTTCGAGCTGATCGACGACGACGGCGCGCCGCGCTCGGGGCGGGAGATCGCGATGTGGAACCCGCCGCTGCTCGACAAGGCGACCGGGGTGCGGCGCTCGGCCCTCTCCGAGGCGGCGGACCTGCTGGCCGAGCTGGTCGCCCAGGGGGTGCGGACGATCTGCTTCCTCAAGAGCCGCCGCGGGATCGAGCTGATCCAGCGCTTCGCCCGTGAAAACCTGGAGCGGCGCGGCAAGCCGGAGCTGGCGGCGCGGATCGCGCCATACCGCGGCGGCTACACGCCGCAGCAGCGGCGCGAGATCGAGGCGCGGCTGAGCGCCGGCGAGCTGCTGGCGGTGGTGGCCACCGACGCGCTGGAGCTGGGCATCGACGTCGGCGAGCTGGACGCAGCGATCTGCGTCACCTTTCCCGGCACGGTCGCCAGCCTGCGGCAGATGTGGGGCCGGGCGGGACGGCGGCGGCGCGGGCTGGCGGTCTACGTGGCGGGCCAGGACGCGCTCGACCAGTTCTTCTGCCGCCACCCCGAGGAGTTCATCGGGCGGCCGGTGGAGGCGGCGATCCTCGACCACGCAAACGAGCAGATCGCATCCCGTCACCTGGTCGCGGCCGCCTACGAGCTGCCGCTCTCCGACCGCGACGAGGAGATCTTCGGCGCGGGCTGGCGCGAGCGGGCCGAGCGGCTGCTGGCGGCGGGGGAGCTGCGGCTCACCGGCGGCCGGCTGGCGCCGCGGCGCAGCGAGTTCGTCGCCTCGAAGATCGCCCTGCGCTCGGCCTCGGCCGACTCGGTCGCGGTGATCGAGCGGGACTCGGGGGAGATGCTGGGGCTGGTCGAGGCCGAGCGCGCCTTCACCACCGTGCACCCGGGCGCCGTCTACCTGCACCTCGGCCGCTCCTACGAGGTCGAGCGGCTCGACGTCGAGGAGCGGCGGGCGGTCGTCTCCAGCTTCGACGGCGACTGGTACACGCGGCCGAAGAAGGAGACCGAGATCTACATCGAGCGCGAGCGCGAGCGGCGCGAGGTCGCCGGGGTGGCGCTGAGCTTCGGCGAGGTCTCGGTGACCGAGCAGGTGATCGCCTTCCAGCGGGTCTCGATCTCCGAGCAGGAGCCGATCGACATCGTCGCCCTGGAGCTGCCCGAGCAGAGCTTCGTCACCCAGGCGCTGTGGTACGTCCTGCCCGAGCGGCTGAGCGGGGCGCTGCCGAGCGACGCCCTGCTCGGCTCCCTGCACGCGACCGAGCACGGGCAGATCGCGGTGCTGCCGCTGATCGCGATGTGCGACCGCTGGGACATCGGCGGCCTCTCCACCAACGTCCACTTCCAGACCGGCCGCTCGACCATCTTCATCTACGACGGGCATCCCGGGGGTGTGGGGATCGCGCAGCGGGGCTACGAGCTGTTCGAGCGGCTGCTGGACGACGCCGAGCGGCTGATCGACGAGTGCCCCTGCGAGTCCGGCTGCCCCTCCTGCGTGCAGAGCCCGAAGTGCGGCAACCTCAACGAACCCCTGCACAAGGCGGGCGCGCTGGAGCTGATGCGGCTGATGAAGGGCTCCGGCGGGCGATGAGCGCGGCGCCGCAGGTGGCCGTGATCGGCTCGGCCGACTGCGAGCCGGGTTCCGAGGCGGCGCTCCTCGCCGAGGAGGTCGGGGGGCTGCTGGCGGGGGCCGGAGCCGTCCTCGTCTGCGGCGGGCTGACCGGGGTGATGGAGGCGGCCTGCCGCGGCGCCGCGGAGGCGGGCGGGACGACGATCGGGGTCGTTCCCGGCAGCGACGTCGCCGAAGCGAACCCGTTCTGCACCCACGTCGTCGCCACCGGCATCGGCCACGCCCGCAACCTCGCCGTGGTCAGCTCGGCCGCGGTCGCGATCGCGATCGGCGGCGAGTGGGGGACGCTCGCGGAGATCGGCTTCGCCCGCTCGATCGGGCGCACCGTGGTCGCGCTGCGAAGCTGGGAGCTGGACGGCCGCGAGCGGATGGAGGGCGCGCCGGGCGTCATCCCCGTCGACTCCTCAAGCGCCGCGGTGAACCTGGCGCTCGAATCGCTCTGAGCCGCGTTCGCACTTCTATCCGCGATGCGGGCAAAACCGCGAACGTGCTCCGCCGCGGGGGCGTGTCTGAGCTAAGGGGTCCAATGCGCGCCGGAAACTCAGACACGCCCCCGGCGGCTGGGGCCATAGCTGGCGCAGGACGAGGATCGCGAAGGCGTGGGACAAGGCGAGCGGGGTGGTCGAGCGCGGAATGCCGCGGCGGGCGTCGAGCCGCTCGGGCAGCTCGCCGGCTGGGGTCGCGGCCCGGCGCAGGTCGGCCAACAGGCGCAGCGCCTGTCCGCGGTCACCCAGCGCCGCCAGGCTCCAGGCGGTCCAGGCGGTCGGCGCCGTCCAGGGATCGGCGCCGGGCCACTCCTCGCCCGGCTCGATGCCGAAGCGGGTTTGGGAGCGGGCGAGGCGCAGGAGGGATTCGCGAGCGGCGGGGAAGAGCGGCGCCAGGCGGAAGGGGCGGACCGCCCAGGCCGCGGCGGAGTCGAGCCCCGACCCGGGATCTCCGGCGCGCCGCACCAGGCCGCTCGGACCCTCGAAGGCCGCCACCGAGCCTCCCGAGGCGATCGCGTTGCCGAGGTAGTCGCCCGGGTCGCCCTCCTGGTAGTCGGCGCGGCCTCGCCACGGCTCGCGCCCAAGGGGACGGCCGAGGCCGGTGGCGAGACTGGCCGCGGCGACCCAGCCGGCGGCGTCGCCCTGCGCCGCCCGCCCCGGCACCGGCTCGCCGCGGCCGTCGAAGCGGGCGGCGGCGCCGAGGTCGAGGCCACGGAGGAAGCGGGCGATTCGGCGTGCCTCACCGGCGTATCCGGCTGCCTCGAACCCGAGCGCGGCGCCGGCGGCGTCGCGCGGCCACACGTAGGCCCAGCCGTCGCGAGCGCCCGCCGCCACCGCGCCGGTGCGCCGGTCGCTCAGCGCCCGCAGGGTCAGCAGCGAGCGCCCGTACATCCGCCGCGCCCAGGCGGGTGCGTCGGCGCCGAGCGGCCGCGCGCGCGCGACCCAGCGACGGTCGGCGCCCGCCGCGGCGCCGATGACGCTCGCGGCCTCATCGGCGTTCGGGCGCCCAGCAGTGCCAGCCGAGCAGAGGAGCGCGATCCGACGCGCACCTCCCTGCCGCCGGCAGGCGACGCCCCGTCCGGCCTCGACGTCGACGCCGAGCGAAACCGACGCGGCGCCGCCGGGCGGCGCCGCGACGCTGACGACCCGGGCCAGCTCGCGCCCGATGGCGGCGTCGGCGATCGTCACGCGCACCGCTCCGAACCGGGCCACCGTGCGCAGCACGCCGGTTCCCCGCAGGTAGCGCTGGTGGACCGAGTCGGCCCGCCAGAGCCCCATCGCCGGCCCACCGTCGACACGGACCCGGGGCACGATCCCGGTGTCCGAGGGGACGCTGCCGGCGTACTGCCGCGCGGCGGTGTTTTCGATCAGGCCCGCTCCGACGGGTCCCGGAACCCGCAGGTCGACCACGTCGCCGTAGGCGTCGACGGCGGCGATCAGGCCGCCGCTGCCGAGCACCGCCGTCCCCAGGAACGGCGCCGCCAGTCCGGGCAAGCCAACCGGCGTGCGGGGATCGGCCGAGGATCCGCCGGAGAGCGCGGCGAGGGCGAGCGCCCCGGCGACGCCGATCCCCACCGCTGCGCGACTCCAGCTCACCCGTCAATGCAATCACCCCCGTCCGAGCACCGGCGCCCGGTCCCTCCGTAGAATCTCGGACGCGGTGGCCCCGAAGTCGCATGGCGAAGCGTTCGGGTCGCCGACCCGGGCCAGGTAGCTCAGTTGGTAGAGCACACGACTGAAAATCGTGGTGTCGCCGGTTCGATTCCGGCCCTGGCCATCGCCCCGCCGCGAGCCGGGCGCCGGATCTCAACCGACGCGGCTCGGCCCCGACGGAAGCGGCGAGGTCGCCTCGGCTCCGACCCGGCGGCTCTCGCCCCGGGTCGCCACCTGAACCTGGCGGCGGTTCGCGGCGATGAGGGCGAGCGCGTCGCCCCTCAGCGCGACGGCGCCGGCGAACCACGGGACCTCGGGGAACCTGGCGACCGGCTGGGCGCGGTCGTCCTCGCCCAGGGCCAGTGCGCGCAGCGAGCCGTTCCGCAAAGTGGCGAGGATCGTCGGGTGGCCGGTCGCGGTCTCGATCTCCAGCCCGGTCACGTCGAGATCGGGGCAGGAGCGCACGGCGTCTGGAGAAATGTGCCCCTCCTCGTCCAGGCGGTGAACCGCGATCCCCTCGGGGCCGCCGGCGATCACCCGGCTCCCGAGGCGGACCAGGCAGCGGGCGCCCGCCGCGGGCACGCTCGACCAGGGCTTGAGCTGCGTTGAGCGGACCTCCAGAGCCCGCTCGGTGAGGACGTAGGCGACCCCCTCGCCGAGGGCGGCGTCGAGTATCCGCGCCGGCTCCTCTCCGGAGCCGATCGGGCTCAGCCGCCCCTGCGGGTCGAGGTTGAGGAACCCGTGCTCGGAGAAGACGAGCACGCCCTCGGGCCAGCTCCAGGCCCCCAGCATGCCCTCGACGCGCCAGCGCCCCGTGCGGTTCGGCCGCGTCGGTTCGGAGGCGTCGAAGGCGGCGAGGCCGTCCGTGAGCACGGCCACGAACTCGTCCTGGGAGCGCAGCGCCGACGCGAACAGGCGCCGGCAGGGCGCATCGAGAGTGACCACCGCGGCCGGCTGAAGCACCTGCTGGAGGATCTCGACGCCGAGGTCGGGTGCGGGCGGCGCCGGCTCGCCGTCGCGATAGCGCATCAGCGTCAGCTCGTTGGCCTCCAGCTCCGCCGGCGCGAGCAGCGCGAAGAGCATGGTCGGCGCCCCCTCCAGGGCGCTCGCGTGCGCCAGCTCCTTGCCCGCATGGTCGAAGAGCTTCAGGGACTCGCCGGCGAGCAGACCGACGAAGCTGATCTCCCAGGAGTGAAGGAAGATTTCGAAGATCGCGGGGTCGATCAGCCATTTGAGGTTGAACCCCGGCGGCGTGGTCAGCAGCGTGCAGTTGCCGATCTCCTCGATCACCAGTGCCTCGAGGCGGTCGATGTCGGCCTGGGTCAGCGCCGGTGCCGGTGGGATCCGGACCAGCCGCGCTCCCAGCGTGGTCGTGACCAGGATGTCCACCGGGTAGGGATTCGCGGCGTACTGCGGGCCGGGGTTGGCGACCTCCAGGGTGATCGTGCTCGGCAGCGTGTAGCTGTCGATGCTCAGCGCGCTGGTGGGGAACTTGCCGAGTGGGTCGTTGATGACTTCGGCGTTGCAGAGGTAGACGGGGGCGGTGCCGCTGTGATTGAAAACCACCTTGGCGCTGACCGGCGCCAGCCGCTCCGCTTCGCTGGCGAAGGCGGCGGCGAGGGCGATGTCGGCCGAGGCGCAGGAGATTTCCGGCGGCGTCCAGCGGAACCCCTCGAAGCTGACCTCGAGCTTCGAGGGCGTGTAGCTCGGGGTTTTCACCGTCCCGCTGAGCAGGACCCGGTCCGGCTGGGCGCTGAGGCGGTTGAGCCGCAGTTTCGTGCCGGCGCCTTCCGGCGAGGGCAGCGCGTAGGTGCAGCGGTGGTGGAGGGGGCCGACCTGCGAGCACTGGATCGCTTTGTCTTTGGGCATCGGCAGTTTGGCGACGGCCGCCAAGAGCAGCGTTTCGGCGCCGTCGACCAGGGGGCTGAGCACGAACCCGAGGAGGAAGTGGGCGACGAAGTCCATGTGTTCGACGATCGAGTGGATGCTCGGCAGATACATGTCGAGCGCGAGGCGGCGCACTTCCGGGACCGAGAGGTCGACGCGGACGGTTGGGTGGATGGTCTGCGCCGGAAGCGCGGGCAGGTCGAGAATCGCGTTGATCGTGGTGTCGAGGTGGGCGACGTTGCCGTCGGGCGAGTATTTGGTGCCGACGTTCATGATCTGTAACCCCGGGACTCGCGCGGCTTCTTCGTCGGCCGCGTGCCAGACGGCGGTGGCGAAGGTGAGCTCGAGTAGGTTGGAGGGGACGAACCAGCCCCAGTCCGCGCCTTCGAGTCGGTCGGCGATTGCGCCTTTGAAGAAGTTCGTCCAGCGGATGTCGGCGCCGCTGCCGGCGGGTCCGACTTCGGCCCGCAGCGCGACCACGCTCAGGTCGGAGCTGAAGGTCATCCCCGCGTTCTCGATCCGCATCGGGGTGTTGGGAAGCAGTTTCGCGAAGGCGATCGCCTGGTAGTGCGGGATCGTTTTTTCGATCGCCGCTTCGGCGGTTTTCTTGATCCGGTTCAGGTCGACCCCCGTCGGCAGGGGCGGCGGGTTATCCCACTCAAGGCCACCCAGCGTGGTGTGCAGCACGCAGTAGGTATCCGCCCCGAAGTACTCGAGGTCGAGGACCACCCGCAGGGGGAACTCGATGTCGAGCGCCGGCTCGCCGTTGGGGTGGGCGAGGACGTCCTCGGTGGTGGTCGCGTGCAGGACGACGTTCTGGACGACCTGGGTCTTGAAGCCATCCACGGTGACGCCGAACGACTTGCCGCCCCACTCGTAGGCGACGGCGAAGAAAGCGGGCACATTGTGGCGCAGGGAGTTGGCCCCGATCTCGATTCGCTGTATGCGCACCGAGGTCGCGCCGAAGTCCAGCGGCGGGGGAGGGCAGAGGCGCTGCCCTTCCAGGCCGGCCTTCAGCGCCGCGAGGAACGACGACGCCTTGACCTGGATCTCGAAATCCGCCACACCGCTCCCACCGGTTGGAGATAGTTGAGTACCGGCACCATATTCCAGCCGTACCCGAAGCGGGTTCAGCCTTGCGGCAGCCGCCCTGGGGGTCGGCTACGCGCGCCGCGGTGAGGCCGGGCCCTACTTCTCCTGGGTCACCGCGATCCCGACCGAGATCGCCGAGCTGGGCGTGCAGTTGGGATCGCCGAGGACCTTGACCGCGACGGTCTGGGTCACGCCCGGGCTGGTGAGCCCGATCGGGCCGGTCTCGCCGCTGACCGAGATCAGGCCGGTCGGCTGCTCGGGGGTCGGGGCGAAGGCCCGCAGGGCCAGTTCCCGCTCGCGGCCGCCCCACTGGCTGCCGTTGACGAATGGGAGCACCCGCGGTTCGCAGAGTTCTTCGCCCACCCGACCGATGTTGACGCCCCTGGCTTCGACGCTGAGGAACGCCACCGAGCCGGCGGCCGGGGCGAAGGACGTGGTGCCGGCGAGGGGGACGTCGAGCGCTTTGGTGCCGTTGGCGGGCACCGGGCCGCCGCTGGCCGTCCCGATCAGGTTGGTGCCGGCCGCGAGTTTGGCGAAGTTGACGGCGCCGTTTTTCAGCTTCGGCGTGGTCACCGAGTTGCCGCGGATTTTGGAGTTGGTGACCGCGTTCCGCTTGATCTTGCCCGCGGTCACGGCGTTCGCCTTCAGGCCCTTGGAGCCGATCTTGCCGGCGGCCCAGACCGCGCCGCCGCCGAGCGCCAGGAACAGCGCCAGGGTCGCGACCACGTTCGCGTAGGTCAACCGCCTTCCGATCCAGCGCATCCGCTACCTCCTCACATCGACTTCGCCTCTAGCTCCTCCCCGCAACCTAGCGATCGAGCTCGGCGAGAAGCTCGCCGACGCGGCGCTCGATCTCCTCGCGGGTGCGGCGCACCTCGGCCAGCGGGCGGCCCTTTGGATCCGGCAGGTCCCAGTCGAGGTAGCGCTTGCCGGGGACGTAGGGGCACTCGTCGCCGCAGCCCATCGTCACCACGACGTCGGCCCATTCGGCGTCCTCGCGGCTCAGCTCGCGGGGCACGCGGTCGGTGAGGTCGATCCCCAGCTCCCGCATCGCCTCGACCACCTCGGGGTGGACCCGCTCGCCGGGCGTCGTGCCGGCCGAGCGCGCCTCGTGACGCCCGGTGGCGGCGCGCAGGAAGAGCGCCTCGCTCATCTGCGAGCGCCCGGCGTTGTGCAGGCAGACGAACAGCGCCCGCGCCATCAGGCGTGCTCGCCCCGCACCAGCTGGTAGGCGAGGGCGCCGGCGGCGGCGCCGAGGATCGGCGCGGCGACGTAGATCCAGAGGTCGTGGAAGGTGCCGGAGACCAGCGCCGGCCCGATCGAGCGGGCGGGGTTCATCGAGGCGCCGGTGATCGGCCCGCCGAAGAGCGCGTCGAGGCCGATCACGCCGCCGATCGCGATCGCCGCGCCGGCCCCGACCGCGCGGGTGTCGGTCGCCACGGCCATGATCGTGAACATCAGGAAGGCGGTGAGGATCGCCTCGTAGGCGAAGGCGCTGCCAATGCCGACGGTGGGCAGCGTCGTTCCCAGCGCCGCCGGTTCGCTCGGCCAGATCGCCAGCAGCAGCGCCGCCGCCGCGATCGCGCCGAGCAGCTGGGCGCAGACGTAGGAGGCGGCCTCGCGGGCCGGCAGGTGGCGGGTCAGGGTGAAGGCCAGGGTCACGGCCGGGTTCAGGTGGGCGCCGGAGAGGTGGCCGGTCGCGTAGACCATCGCCATGATCACCAGGCCGAAGACGAAGGCGATGCCGACGGCGCCCAGCGTGCCGGGGTGCTCGGCCTCGGTCGACGATCGCGCCGCAGCCGGCGAAGACGAGGGTGAAGGCGCCGATCGCCTCGGCGGCGGCGCGGCGGGCGAGGTCGGGACGGCTCACGACGCCCCCCTGGGTCGCCTTATTCCCGCATAGGCCCAGAAAGGCGCCCCACACATCAGGCGAAGACCTCTCGCACCGAGTCGAGGGCGCCGGGGACGAGGCTGAAGTAGCTGTAGGTGCCGCGGGTCTCGCGGCGCAGGACGCCGGCGTCGAGGAGCTGCTTGAGGTGGTGGCTGACCGTCCCCTGCGAGAGCCCCAGCAGCGGCTGCACCTCGCAGACGCAGACCGGCTCGCCGCCGGCCCGCAGCAGCAGGTTGACGATCCGCAGCCGGTGGCGGTCGGCGAGCGCCTTCAGCACCGCCTCGATCTCCGCCGCCCGCTCCTCCGAAAGCGACGCCCCGGCCAGGGGGGTGCAGCACTCGATCACGGGGAGGTCGACCACGGGTGGGACGGTATCAATCTTCATCGACAGTTATCGATGAAGTGCGAATCGACCCGCGGGCCCCGACGACGCTGATAGAAGGCCCGCATGCGAACGCTCCCGCACGACCCGCGCAAGCTGGCGGCGATCTACGCCGGCGGGGTGGCCGGGGCGCTGATCCGGGTCGGGCTGGCGCAGGCGGCCTCGGTCGGTCCCGCCGACTGGCCCTGGGCGACGTTCGCGGTGAACATGGCCGGGGCTCTGCTGCTGGGGTACTTCTTCGCGCTGCTGCGCGACCACCCGGAGGAGAGCCTCGCCCACCCGTTCCTCGGCACCGGCATCTGCGGCACCCTGACCACCTTCTCGACCCTCCAGCTGGAGCTGTTCGAGATGGTCGACGCCGGCAACCTTGGCCTCGCCTTGGCCTACTGCACTGCCACCGTCGCGGTCGGTTTCCTCTTCCTCCGTGCCGGTATCGGGCTGGAGGAGCGGCGGCCGAGGACGGCGCCGTGAGCGCGCCGGCCTGGCTCGCGGTTGGCCTCCTCGGCGGGGTCGCGGCGGCGGCGCGCTTCGTCATCGACGCCGAGATCGACTCGCGCGTGACGGGCCCGTACCCGCTCGGGATACTCGCCGTCAATCTGACCGGAGCCCTCGCGCTCGGCCTCGTCGCCGGCATCGCCCTGCGCGGCGACGCGCTGGTAATCGTCGCCGGCGGCGGCATCGGCTCCTTCACCACCTTCTCGACCTGGATTCTCGATTCCCACCGGCTCGACCAGGCCGGCCACGCCCGTCTGGCCGCTCTCAACATCGCCCTCTCGATCGTCGCCGGCTTCGCCGCGGTTGCCCTCGGCCACTGGCTGGGCGGCGCCCTGTAGGTCGTCCGCGCCCGTCTCTAATTTCACTCGGGAGATGGCTGAGCAGACGGCGATCCCGACCCCGCCCGAACGAGTGGCCGTGCGCGACCTACAGGACGGCCAGCGGGTGCGGGGCGTCTACGCCGTGCGCGAGCGGGAGCTGCGGCGCAAGCGCAACGGCGAGCCCTGGCTGCGGCTCTCGGTCGGCGACGCCAGCGGCAGCGCCGAGGCGGTCGCCTGGGAGGATGCCGAGGGGCGCTACGCGGTCGCGGCGCCGGGCACGCCGGTCTTCCTCGCCGGCGTCTTCGAGGTGAGCGAGCGCTGGGGCTCCAAGATCAAGGTCGCCGAGCTGCGCGAGGCCGAGCCCGGCGAGTACGCCGCCGAGGAACTGGCGAGCGAGTCGGGCGTGTCACTGGAGCTGCTGGAGGCCGACCTGCGCTCGCTGCTGGCGACCGTCCAGGACCCGCAGCTGGGCCAGCTCCTCGACCTCTTCTTCACCGAGGGGACCGAGACCTGGGCCCGCTTCCGCGACGCCCCGGCGGCGAAGGTCTACCACCAGGCCTACCGCCATGGGCTGCTCGAGCACACGCTCTCGGTCGCGCAGGCGGTCAGCGCCGCCGCCAACTTCTTCCCCGGCATCGACCGCGACGTCGCCGTCGCCGGCGCCCTCCTGCACGACGTCGGCAAGACAGTGGCCTACAACGAGGACCCGCTGGCGATCGACCTCACTGACGCCGGCCGCCTCCAGGGGGAGATCGCGCTCGGCTACTACCTCGTGCGCCGCCGGATCGAGGAGCTTCCGGGGTTCGACCCATGCCTGTCGCAGGCGGTCCTGCACATCATCCTCAGCCACCACGGCTCGCTGGAACACGGCTCGCCGGTCGTCCCGGCCACCCGCGAGGCGGTCCTGGTCCACATGATCGACAACCTCGGCGGCCGCCTCGGCAGCTTCGACCGCCTCGAGCGCGAGCTGCCCGCCGGGGAGTCCTGGTCGCGCTTCGACCGCGCCCTCTCGGGCTCGGCCTACTTCGGCGCCCGCGCGGCGGCCTGAGCCCCGCTCACCTCACGGTGCAGCGGTACAGCCTGTGCGTGTCGCCGTGGGCGTGGGCGAGGCAGCGGTCGACGCGTTCGATCCTGTGGGTCGCCGGTCGGATCGCCCTGTCGGCGTCGTCCAGGAGGGGCCTGGCGACGAGCAGATAGGCGGCGAGCAGCCCGGCGGCGAGGATCGCCAGCCGCAATATGGACCAAGTGAGGCAGCCGAGGGGTAGGCGAAGGAGGCTCACGCGGGCGGCAGCACACTATCCTGCGACTCGTGGCGAAGGACACCGAGAAGCTGATTCGCCAGCTCTCGTTGATCTCGTTCCTGATGGCTCAGGGAAGGCCGGTTTCGGCCCTGGAGATCAAGCGGGAGGTGGAGGGGTACAGCGACATGAACGACGACGCGTTCGCGCGCCGCTTCTACGCGGACCGAGCCGAGCTGGAAAGCCTCGGCATCCAGCTCGGGGTCGAGAAGCCGGGCGAGGGCTTCTTCGAGGCGGAGCTGTACTCGCTGCCGCCGGAGAACTTCTACCTCGACCCGATCGAGTTCACCGACGAGGAGCTGGCGGCGCTGAGCACGGCGCTGCTGCTGCTCACCGACGGCGGCTTCGCCTACGCCGAGCCGCTGCGGCTGGCCCTTCAGCAGGTCGCCTGGGGTCACCCGAACCCGCTCTCCGATGCCGAGCGCGCCCCGGTCGAGATGGCGATGACCGCCTCCGCCGGCGGCCGCGACCTCTCCCAGCGGCTCTCCAAGATCGAGACCGCGATCTCGCGCCGCAAGACGATCGAGTTCACCTACTACACGATGGAGCGCGGCGAGACCGAGAAGCGCAAGGTCGACCCCTACCACCTGGTCTTCCGCGGCGGCCAGTTCTACCTGATCGGCCACTCGCACGAGCGCGACGCGGTGCGCGTCTTCCGCCTCTCCCGGATCCAGGGCAAGGTCGGCTACGCCTCCAAGGCCGAGCACGACTTCTCCCCGCCGGAGGACTTCGACCGCCGCGACTACGGCAGCCGCGCCGACTGGCAGCTGGGGGAGACGCAGGGGACGGCGAAGATCTGGATCCGCGAGCGGATCGCCTGGCTGATCGAGCGCGACTTCGGCTCCTACGGCGAGCTGCGCGACGCCAAACGCTCCGACGGAGCTCCCGGCAAGGGCAAGGTGTTCGAAACCAGCTACGCCTCGGTGCGGGAGCTGATCGCCTGGGTGCTGCGCTGGCGCCAGAACGCCCGGGTGCTGGCGCCCGACGACCTGCGCGAGGAGGCCGAGAAGCGGCTGGATCTCCTCCGCGACCGCCACCGCAACGGCTTCAGCCCGGCCAAGATCGTCGACAGGCCGCTGCGCGAGGCGCCGCGGCGCGCGCGCTCCAACGGGCGCGGCGAGGCGGCGATCCGGCCCGAGCGCTTCGCCCGCCTGGTCACCCTCGCCGGGATGCTGATCGAAGCGGCGAAAAAGGGCGAGCGGCTCCAGGTCGCCGATCTGCGCCAGCGGCTCGAACTGACCGCCGAGGAGCTGCGCGAGGACGTCGAGCTGCTGAACGTGGTCAACTTCGGCGGCGGCACCTACGTCCTCTACGCGGAAATCCTCGGCGAGGAGATCGAGGTCGACTCCGAGCCCTACGGCGACAACTTCGCCCGCCCGGCGCGCCTTTTGCCGCTGGAGGCGAAGGCGCTGGTGGCGGCGATCGACCTCTTCGGCGACCATCTGCCGCAGACCGACCTCCAGAAGGCGCGTCGCAAGATCGTCGACGCGCTCGGCCACGATCCCTCCGAGGAGGGGCTGGAGATCGCCTCGGCCGGCGGCGGCGACGCCAAGGTGGCGCGCAAGGTCAACGACGCGATCGCCGGCCGCAGGGTGCTGGAGCTGAGCTACTACAAGGAGAACGAGGACCAGTTCACCGACCGCACCGTCGAGCCCTACCGCCTGGAGAACGGGCGCGAGGGCTGGTACGTGGAGTGCTACGACCTGACCAAAAAGGGCATCCGCCACTTCAAGCTCGACCGGGTCAAGGAGGCCAAGCTCTCCAAGCGCACCTACGAGCCGCGCCAGGAGGTCGAAGAGCTGGCCGGGGTCGAGGGCTGGATGACCCACGGCGAGGTGCCGACCGCCGACGTCGCCCGGGTCTGGGTCTCCCCGGAGCGGGCGCGCTGGCTGCGCGAGGAGCGCACCGTGGTCGAGGAGCTGGCCGACGGCGCCGTCGTGGTCGAGCTTCCCTACGCCGGCAAGTCCTGGCTGGTGCGGGAGATCCTGCGCGGCGCCGGCGACCTGGTCGTCCTGGAGCCCGAGGACGCCCGCGAGGCGATCGCCCGCGAGGTCGGCGACTGAGCGCCCGCCGAATCCCTCTTCTGATCGATTGATGACCCTATGGGGTCCAAAAAGCATCAGATGATGGAGGCGGCCCCGGGCCATCCCGAGGTTCTTCGGATCGTTGCGCCCAATGCGGGGCCGATGACGCTGGAAGGGACCAACACCTACCTCTACGGCGCCGACCCCTGCGTCGCGATCGACACCGGCTCCGAGGACGAGGGACACCTGGACGCGATCCGCGCCGCCGCCGCCGAGCGGGGCGGGATCGGGCTCGTCCTGCTCACCCACTCCCACGGCGACCACGCGGCCGGAGCCGACCGGCTCGGCGCCGAGGTCGTGCTGCCGGCAGGTGGGGAGACGCACGCCGGCCTTCGCGTCCTCGCCACCCCCGGCCACGCCGCCGACCACGTCTGCTTCCTCGCCGCGGGCGGCGTCTGCTTCAGCGGCGACCTCGTGCTCGGGCTCGGCTCGACCATCGTCCCGCCCGGCGGCGGCTCCCTCGCCGCCTACATGTCCTCGCTGCGCCTCCTACAGGAGGAGGAGATCGAGCTGATCGCCCCGGGCCACGGCCCCTGGGTCACCGACCCGGCGGCCAAGCTCGCCGAATACGTCGAGCACCGCGAGATGCGAGAGGCCCGCCTGCTCGCCGCCCTGGACCGCGGCCAGCGCTCCCGCTCCGCCCTCCTGGCCGAGGTCTGGGACGACGTCCCGCTGGAGCTCCTGCCGATGGCGGCGATGGCGATGGAGGCCCACCTCGAAAAGCTGGAGGGGGAGGGGCGTCTGCCGGCGGACCTGACTGCCTGAACGGATCGGTCAGTGGTCAGACAGATAACGCGCCACCGCGATGCCATGGTGGCCTGGGATGTCGGGGCTTTTCACGGATCCCGCGGCGACGATTCGCCCTCGGCCGTCGACGATGATTTCGTCGGCGGTGGCGCTCGTCCCTCGCCCGAATCCGGACTCAACGAAGCCGTTGTGCCCGAAGCCGTGATCGACTTCGCCGGCAGCCGAGAGTCGGGTCACCAGAAACTCGGATCTCTGGATAGCTGGACGGAGAGAGAACGTCCCTGAAAGGCGCCCCGCCAACAGCACGCGCCCGCGCCCGTCGACGGCCAGGTCGAGGAGCTCAGCTTCGGCGGGGAGATTTGGCGCCACGGAGCCGTCATGACCGAAGCTCGGGTCCGGTGACCCGTTTGGCAGCAGACGTCGGATCCCCGGCTGTTCCTCCTGGGTTTCGCCGAGGAGCACCCGATCCCCGAGGACCAACAGTCGTCCCTGGCGATCGAAGGCGATCGATCGCACGCTGAGAGGGGGGTGCAGCGGCCCGCCACCCGTGCCAAAGCTCGGGTTGAGCTGACCATCGCCGAGCAGGCTGACGAAATTCTGTTCCATCGCCGGTCCCCGAAAGCCGCACTGGCCGCCGGTCGAGCTTGCGTAGAGGATCTGCCCGAGGCCGTTGGTCGCCAGGCCCCTGACGCTTTCGACCTGTTCGTCGGCAACGACACCCCGTTCGCCGAAGCCCTGATCGAGGCTGCCATCGGAGTCGAGGTGGGCGATGTAGGCGTGGGTCAGAAATGCCTCCTGCGGCGGAGTGCAGCCACCTTCCACGTGGCTTGCGTAGTACCCGGCGAGGATGGGAGCGCCATCGGCGCCGATGGCAAGGTCCAAGACACCGACAGACGCCGATCCATACCTGTAGTCGAAGGGTCCCGGCCCGGTCGGGGGGAGGCGGTCGAAGGTGCTGGTGAAGAGCCCGCCCGTTGCGAATTCGGGGTCGCGCTGGCCGTTGGGCAGGTACCGGTACACGGACGCCCACTGAAGCGGCGGCCCCAGGGCACCCGGATACTCAGGAGGTCCGGGCGTCGAATCGGAGGTGGCGGACGCCGTGGTGCCGGCGACGAGAATGCGTCCCCGAGAATCGACGGCAATGGCTGCCGGGAGGAATTTGAATCCCTCCGGCGGAGCGATCCTGACGATCCCATCGCCGCCGAATTCATGGTCCAGCGCTCCGTCGTTTGAGAACTCGAAGATCCGGGGGCCCCGCACAGCAACCAGCTTGCCACCGGGCGCCGAAGCGACCTTCTTGCCGACAGGTGCGGGCAAGGACAGCAGTGCGGCCGAGCGGCTGCGCTCCCTTTCCGGCGGCGATGCCGCGGTCGCCCTTCCGCCGCGACCGAAGCTCCGGTCGAGCTGTCCTGCCGCTGCCGAACGCTTCGGCTGCGGCGCCTTTCGGGCTGAGGCTGCCGGGGGGACCACGAGCGCCACGATCACCGTGCAGACGACGGTGAGGAGTCTGAGCCCTGCCCCGGTGGTGTCGTTTTCTCGCTGCATCGGAACGCAGTCCGAAGAACCGCGTTTCCCTCACAAAGTTTCGGACCGGATGCGCTTTGGCGGGTTGTGGGCAGAGGTGGACCAAGTCAAAGACCCGGTCAGTTCTCGAAACGGGGCCGAGGCAGGGTTCCTGGCCGGCTGGCCAACTGATAAACAATCGCTATGGGGCGTCTGAGCAAAAAAAGCCGGGCCACGCGGGCCGGGCTGCTCGCGGGAGCGGCAGGGACCGGCCTGGCGGCGGCTACCGCCGCGGCGGCCTGGCACTGGTTGGCGCGCCGACCGCTGCCCAAGCAGCAGGGGACGATCGAGCTGGGCGGTCTCCAGGGCCGGGTGCGGGTGCGCCGCGACCGCTGGGGCGTGCCGCACATCGAGGCCGACCGCGAGCGCGACCTCTACTACGCGCAGGGCTTCTGCCACGGCCAGGACCGGCTCTGGCAGATGGACTTCTACCGCCGTGTGGTCGAGGGGCGGGTCTCCGAGATGGCCGGGGCCGAGGGCCTGCCGCTGGATCGCCTCATGCGCACGCTCGGCATCCGCCGCGTCGCCGGCGAGGAGGAGGCGGCGTTGGAGCCGCGGCTGCGGCAGTTGCTGGAGCGCTTCTGCGAGGGCGTCAACGCGGCGGCCGCCGACGCTCCCGCGATGCCGTTCGAGATGCAGCTCCTGCGCCTGGAGTTCGAGCCCTGGCGCCCCGTCCACATCCTCAGCCTCGGCAAGCTGCTCGCCTTCGGCCTCTCGACCAACTGGGAGCGGGAGCTGCTGCGGGCCGACATGGTGCGGGCGCTGGGGCCGGAGCTGACCGCGCGCCTGGACCCCACCTACCCGGCCGACAACCCGGTCGTCGACCAGGAAGCCTGGAGCGGCGACGGCCTCGCGATGGTCGAGCAGATCGACGCCGTGCGGCGCTCGATGGGCCTCGCCGCGGAGGCCAGCGGCTCCAACAACTGGGCCGTCAGCGGCTCCCTCAGCGCCACCGGCGCGCCGCTGATCGCCGGCGACCCCCACCTGCCCCCGAGCATGCCGGGCATCTGGTACCAGGTCGGGCTGCGCCATGGCGAGCGCTTCGTCCGTGGCGCCTCGATGCCGGGGATGCCGGGCGTCTACATGGGCCAGAACAACGACGTCTGCTGGACCTTCACCAACGTCATGTCCGACGTCCAGGACCTCTTCGTCGAGCGGATCGAGGGCGACCGCTACCTGTTCGAGGACGAGTGGCTGCCGCTGCGGACGGTGCGCGAGGAGATCGCCGTCAAGGGACGCTCCGAGCCGGTCGCGCTCGACGTGCGCCTCACCCACCACGGCCCGATCGTCAACGAGGCGCTGGGAGCCGACGACGCCGAGCCGCTGGCGCTGAGCTGGCTGGCGCTGAGCGAACCGACCGCGTTCGCCGGCATGTTCGAGCTGCTGGAGATCGACTCCGGGCCGGAGCTGGCGCGAAAGCTTGAGGGCCACACCGCGCCCGCCTCGAACCTGATCTGGGCCGACCGCCACGGCTCGATCGGCTACAAGCTGATCGGCCGCCTGCCGCTGCGCCGCGGCGGCTGTCCCGACCTGCCGAAGCCCGGCTGGACCGGCGAGTTCGAGTGGGAGGGGACGATCCCCTATGAGGAGCTGCCCGAGCTCGTCGACCCCGAGAGCGGCTACCTGGTCACCGCCAACAACCGCATCGTCGGCGACGAGTACCCGCACCACATCACCAGCGAGTGGCTGGACGGCTTCCGCGCCAAGCGGATCGAACAGCTCCTGCGCGAGAGCGAGGCGCACGACGTCGAGGGCTTCGAGGCGATGCAGTCCGACAACCTCTCGCTGCCGGGCCTGGAGGCAGCGCGGCGGCTCGGCCGCCTGCACCCGAGCGGCCAGCGCGAGCGCAGCGCCCTGGAGCGGCTGCGCAGCTGGGACGGCCGCCTCGACCCCGACACGATCGCCGGCACGATCTACCAGGCGTTCCTGCTGCGGCTGGCGCGCGAGGTGGCGCGCGCCGCGATCGGCGACCGCGACCTCTGCGAGCGCTGGCTCGATCGCGCCGACAACGGTTTCACCCCGCACACGACCTCGCCCTGGCGCTGGCACTCGCACCTGATGGCGCTCTGGGAGGAGGCCGATGAGGAGCTGATCGGCCGACCCTGGGACGAGCTCGTGCTGGAAGCGTTGGCGGGCGCGCTCGACGACCTCGGCGAGCGCTTCGGGCCCGACCCCGAGGCGTGGCGCTGGGGCCGCGTCCACGAGATGGAGTTCCCGCACCCGCTGGGGGAGGCCAACCCGCTGCTGCGGCGGCTGCTCAACCGCCGCCTGCGGGCCGGCGGCGCCCAGGAGACGGTGAGCCAGATCGCCTATGACCCGAACGACCCCTACCGGGCCGTCTGGGCGCCGAGCTGGCGGATGGTCGCCGACCCGACCGACCCCGACCGCTCGCGCTGGCAGATGTTCACCGGCCAGTCGGGCCATCCCGCCAGTCCCCACTACGACGACCTCCAGGCCGACTGGCTGGAGGGACGGACCCAGCCGATGTCCGGCGAGGGGCCTTGGCGGGAGCTGGATCTGGTGCCCGCGACGTAGTTGGCGGCGGGGGGTGTTGCACGGTGCTACACTTGGGGGGTGCCCACGACTCGACCCCGCCACATGATCACCGAGACCGAGCCCGTGCGGGAGGCGCTCGACGAATTGCGCAGCCTTCAGGGGGGAGAACGCGTCGAGTTCGCGGACTTGGTCATACGTGGCGCCAAAGACAAGGTTCGAGAGCTGAGGGCCGAAAGTGGATCGGCTCGCCGTGCACGCGAAGAGATTGCCGAGTGGATCCGCTCCGGCGAGGGGCCCGCGGTCGAGGTCGCGGCCGCGGAAGAGGTCAAGCGCCTCGGCCTGGTTGCCAATTACGACGCCTAGCGTGCTGCTGCTCGACAACTCGGCGTGGTCGCGCCTGCTCAGCGGCTCGGTTCCGGAGGACCGGGCGGAGATGGCGATCGAGCGGATGCGCAAGCAGCAGCTGGCGACCTGCCTGCCCTTCCTGCCTCGAGGCCGGCTACTCCGCCCGCTCGGCGGGGGACCTGAGCACGATGATGGGCCGGGTCGAGCAGCTGCCGCGAGTCGACGTCGACGAGGAGGTCGAGCGCCTGGCGCTGGCGGCGCAGCGCGAACTCGCCGACGTCGGCCACCATCGGCTCCCCCCGACCGACCTGGTGATCGCCGCCTGCGCCCACCGGGGCGGCAGCGGCGTCCTTCACTACGACCATGACTACGACCTGATCGCCAAGCACACCCGGCTCTGCTTCGAAAGCGTCTGGCTGGCCGAGCCGGGGAGTCTTTAGTCCCGCAGGCTCAGCGAGGGGTCGCTGGCCGAGAGGGCGGTGACCGCCTCGACGATCTCGGGTGGGGCCTTCGCCGGGGAGCCGGAGTCGAAGGGGGGCTGGGGGTCGTACTCGATCGCCAGCTGGATCGCCTGGGCGACCTCGGGCCCGACCTCGCGGCCGACCAGGTGCAGCGCCATGTCGATCCCGGCCGAGACGCCGGCGGCGGTGATCGTCTTGCCGTCCTCGACGAAGCGGCCGCCGACCGGGTCGGCGCCGTAGGCGCGCAGGGGCTCGAGGTAGAGCCAGTGCCCCGTCGCCCGCTTTCCGTCGAGCAGTCCGGCGGCGCCGAGCACCAGCGAGCCGGTGCAGACCGAGGTCGTCCATTTCGTCGTCCGGTCGACCTCGCGCAGCCAGGAGAGGACCGGCTCGTCGCTCAGCAGCGCCCGGTTGCCGGCGCCGCCGGGGACGAGGACGATGTCCGGCTCGCCCGCTTCCTCGAGCGAGCGGTCGGCGCTGAGGCCGAGGGCGCCGCTGTCGGTGCGCTTCTCGCCGGCGCGGGCGGCGACGAACTCGACCTCCCAGCCGGGGACCGAGCGCAGCACCTCGTAGGGGCCGACGGCGTCGAGGGCGGTGAGCCCGTCGAAGATCAGGATCGCGATCTTCATCGAGAGGCATCTTGGCGGCTCGGGCATCCCGAATCCAGGGGCAGGATTGCCAATGTTCGCTAGATTTCTGCCATGCGCCGCCATCGCCTCGCCGCGCTCTGCCTCGACGGCGTCGTCGCCTTCGACCTGGTCGCGCCCGTGCAGGCCTTCACGTGGCCGCGCTGCCCGACGGCGCCCCCCTCTACGAGGTCTCCACCTGCTCGCTCGACGGCGGCGCCGGTGCGCGACCACGACCGGCTTCGAGCTCGCTCCCGCGGGCGGGCCTCGAGGCGCTGGAGCGCGCCGACACCGTCGTCGTCCCCGGCTACTTCGCGCTCTTCGAGCCGCCCCCCGCGGCCGCGACGACGGCGCTCCAGGGCGCCGCCGCGCGCGGCGCCCGCGTGCTCTCGGTCTGCACCGGCGCCTTCGCCCTCGCCCACGCCGGCCTGCTCGACGGGCGCCGGGCGACGACCCACTGGGGCTGGGCGGCGGAGCTGGCAGCGCGCTTCCCGGCGGTCGAGGTCGACCCCGACGCGCTCTACGTCGACGAGGGCGAGGTGATGACCTCGGCCGGGCTCAGCGCCGGCATCGACCTCGCCCTGCACGTGATCCGCAAGGACTTCGGCGCCGCGGCCGGCGCCCGGGTCGCCCGCCACATGGTCGCCGCCGCCCACCGCGACGGCGGCCAGGCACAGTTCATCGAGCGCCCGCCGAGGCTCCCGCCGACGGCTCGCTGGAGCCGACCCGGCGCTGGGCCGCGCGAGCGGCTCGCCGAGCCGCTCGACGTCGCCGCGATGGCCGCGCCACGCCGGCGTCAGCCCGCGCACCTTCGCCCGCCGCTTCCGCGAGGAGACGGGGACGACGCCGCTGCAGTGGCTGCTCTCCCGCCGGGTGCTGGAGGCGCGGCGCCTGCTGGAGGAGTCCGACCTCCCGGTCGAGGACGGTCGCCTGGCGCTGCCGGCTTCGGCACCGCCGCCTCCCTGCGCGACCACTTCCGCCGCGCCACCGCGACGACCCCGACCGCCTACCGGCGGACGTTCAGGACCGCCGCGGCGACGGTCTAGAGTCCGCCGCGACGATGAGCCGCCGCGACCAGATCGTCCTCACCGACGCCGAGCTGGCGGAGCTGCTGGAGGGCGAGCGGGTGGCGGTCGTCTCCAGCATCGGGCCGCGCGGCTGGCCGCACTCGATGCCGCTCTGGTACGTGCCGCGGGAAGGGGAGGTCTGGATCTGGACCTACGCCAAGTCGCAGAAGGTGCGCAACCTCGAACGCGACCCGCGCGCCACCGTCCTGGTCGAGACCGGCCGCGAGTACGGCGAGCTGCGCGGGGCGATGATCGAGGCCGAGGCCGAGATCCACCGCGACTTCGAGACCGTGATCGGCTTCGCCGAGGAGCTGACGCTGCGCTACGCCGAGGGAATCTCCTCCGTGGGGGGCGACGCCAGGGCGGCGCTGGAAGCGCAGGCGCCGAAGCGGGTGGCGATCCACTTCAAACCCGTCCGCACCGCGACCTGGGACCATCGCAAGCTGGGCGGGACCTACTGAAGGTCGGGGGAATCCCATATGGTCTGTGCCCTGGAGGCGGCCCGCGATCGGTCGTGCAGGGGGGACTCACGTGCCAACACTTTCAGTCGTAATACCTGCCTACAACGAGAGCGCGAGGCTCCCGACGCTGCTCGACGTGCTCTCGACCACGGCCGGCGCGGCCGTCGCGGAGGGCGGCATGGAGCTGCACGAGACGCTGATCGTCGACGACGGCAGCAGCGACGCCACCCCCGACATCCTTCGCCAGGCGGCGGGCGAGGTCTCGAAGCTGAAGCCGGTCAGCGACTACGCCGAGAACCGGGGTAAGGGGGCGGCGGTCGCGGCCGGGGTTCGCCGGGCCAGCGGGGACTTCGTGCTGATCGCCGACGTCGACCTCTCGACGCCGCTGGAGGAGCTGGGCAAGCTGACCGCCGCGATCCACGCCGGGGCCGACCTCGCGGTGGGCTCGCGGGCGATCGACGGCGCCATCGTCGAGCGCGGCCCCGTCCACCGCAAGGTGCTCGGCAAGACCTTCAACGGCACTGTCCGCCTTTTGACCGGCCTGCGGGTGCGGGACACGCAGTGCGGCTTCAAGCTGATGCCGACCCCGGTCGCGCAGCGGCTCCTTGCCGAGCAGTCCTGCCCCGGCTTCGCCTTCGACGTCGAGCTGCTGCTTAGGGCGCGCCTGGCGGGGCTGCGAATCGCCGAGGTGCCCGTCCGCTACGTCCACGACTCCCGCTCCAGCGTGCCCGTCGTCTCGGCCAGCGCGCGGATGCTGAGGGACGTCTGCGGGCTCGCCTACCGGCTCCGCCTTCGCGGCGGCGCCGAGCGCTCGCACCGCCGCGCCAGGCTAAGCGGGCTTGCGGCAGACGATTCCGACTGAGACGCCGGCGGGCAGGCTGAGGCCGGCGCGGATAAGGCGTGCCTCGAGGCGCATCGGCAGCGACAGCGGCGTGTCCAGCCAGGCCGGCGTGTGCTCCAGCTCGGCCCGCTCGCCAGCACTCCTTCGCGGCAGCTTGCGCGCCAGCGCGATCGGCGGCAGCAGGATCGAGTTGAAGTAGGTGGCGATCCGCGGTTCCCAGCCGGCCTGCTCGACCGCCCGGCGCAGCCGCGGCCTGGTGTAGCGGCGCTGGTGGTGCAGGTGGTCGTCCTCCTCGCTCCACATCCACATGTAGGCGGGCACGGTGAGCAGCAGGGCGGCGCCGGGGACGGCGACGCGCAGCAGCTCCCCCAGCGCGGTCTGCTCGGCGGCGATGTGCTCGAGCACGTCGGTGGCGGCGATCAGGTCGAAGCTGCCGTCCTCGAAGGGGAGCGACTCCAGGCCCGCCTGCTGGACCGAGTCGAGCCCGCGCTCGTGGCAGAAGCCGACCGCCTCGGGGGAGGGGTCGACGCCTTGGGCCTCGCCGAGGAGCGAGTAGCGGCGCAGGTAACCGCCGGTGCCGCAGCCGGCGTCGAGGATCCGCGGCGAGGCCGGCAGCTCCGTTCGCGAGAGCAGCGCCTCGACGACCGCCCAGCGGCCCCTGAACCACCAGTGGCGGTCCTCGACCTCGTAGTGCTCCCTGTAGGCGGTCTCCTTCAAGTCAGTCAGCTTCGGCCCGGCGTGGGTCGCGGCACGATACGCAATCGCGGCGGGGGACGCGCCCGCTATCGTGCCGCGCTCCGTGTCGGCGCAGGGAGTCAACCCACCCACCCCGCGGGCGCGACCGTCTTGGCGCGAAACGCTGTCGGACCCGACCGTGGCCGCGGTCGGCCTGTATTCGCTGCTCGCGGTTTTCGCCATGGTCGCCGCCTACCTGGCGCTGTTTCACCAGTTCGCCGGCTACGACGACGAGGGGACGCTGCTGGTCACCCTCAAGTCGTTCGCGCACGGGGATGTCCTGTACCGGGACATCTACTCGGAGTACGGGCCCTTCTACTACGAGCTCTTCGGCGGCCTCTTCTCGCTCAGCGGCCAGGCGGTGACGACCGACGCCAGCCGCCTGATCGTGATGGTGCTCTGGGTCGGCACCAGCCTCTTCTACGGGATCGCCGCCCAGCGGCTGAGCGGGCGCCTCGCCCTCGGGCTGGCCGGCATGGCCGCCGCCTTCTCGGCCCTCTACGTGCTTCAGGCCGAGCCGATGCACCCGCAGGTGCTCTGCGTGGCGCTGCTTGCCGCCTTCACCCTGCTCGCGGCGCTCGGCCCCAGCCGTCGCGTCGCCTGGATCGGCGCCGGCTGCGGCGCCCTGCTGGCGGCGCTGCTGATGACCAAGGTCAACCTCGGCGTCTTCGCGATCGCCGCCGCCGTCCTCGCCGCGGTGCTGACCGTGGAGCCGTTGAGCCGTCGCCGCTGGCTCCGCTGGGCGGTGGCCGTCGCCTTCCTCGCGATGCCGCTGGCCGTGATGGCCCGCGATCCCAGCGAAGGCTGGGTGCGGGACCTGCTGACGATCGAGCTGCTCTCGATGGCCTCGCTCCTGCTTGCCGCCTGGCGCCTGCGCTCCGCGCCCGGCGACGACGACTCCGCGGTGGCGAGATGGTCGCTCGCGGCGGTCGCGGGCTTCGGCGTCGCCTTCCTCGCGATCCTGGTCGGGATCCTGCTCACGGGCCCGTCGCTGGCCGACGTCTACGACGGCGTCGTCACCCAGGCGCTGCGGGTGCGCGACGTGCTGGTGACGCCGATGGCCCTCCCCGCCGCGGCCGTCGACTGGGCGGTGGCGACGGTTGCCGCCGCCGCCGTGGTCGTGCGCCTGCGCCCCTCCTCGGAGCGCGGGCCGACGATCTGGCCCGGGCTGCGGCGGGGGCTGGCCGGCCTCGTCATCCTCTTCGCGATCGCGCACATCACCCCGGTCGGGCTCAACCCGTCCGCCGCCAACCCGATCACCCTGCCGACGCTGCTGGCCTGGGTCGCCGCCGTCCCCCCGGCCGGGCCGCCGGAGTCGGCCTACAAACGCTTCCTGCGGATCCTGCTGCCGGCGCTGGCGATCGGCGAGACCCTCCAGGTCTACCCGGTGGCGGGGAGCCAGATGGGGATCGCCGCCGTCACCTTCGTCCCGGTCGGCGTCCTCTGCCTCGGCGACGCGCTGACCTCGCTGCGAACCTGGAGCGAGGCTCGCGACGCCGCCACGGTGCGGCTCGTGGGCGTGGTCGCGGCGGTGGCCGCGATCGCCCTCGCGGCCGACCTGACGCTGGACGCGATGCTGCGACCCGCCGCCAGCAACGCGATCGTCTATCACGAAGAGGAGGCCCTGCCGTTCAAGGGGGCGACCGCGCTGCGGCTGCCGGCGAGCGAAGTCGAAACCTACAGCCGACTGGTCGACCTCCTGCACAACCACCGCTGCACCACCTTCATCGGCTATCCCAACATCGACAGCCTCTACCTGTGGTCGGAAATCGAAGCGCCGGCGCCGCGGGCGCCGGGCGCCTGGATCAAGGCCCTCGACGACCGCCAGCAGCAGCGCGTGGTCGACGAGATGCGGGCTTCGCCGCGCCCCTGCGCGATCCGCAGCGACCAGCGGGCCGAAGGCTGGCTGAAGGGATCCCCGCCGCCCGACAGCCCCCTGGTCAACTACATCTTCGACGACTTCAGGCCGGTGTACGAAATCGGCGAATTCCAGTTCCTGCTGCCGAAGGGGTAGCGTCGGGCGCGCGTGGACCGCCTGCTGATCACCGGCGGGGCCGGGTTCGTCGGCTCCAACCTGGCCGTCTCGCTCGCCGCGCGGCACCCGACTGGGAGGTCGTCGCGCTCGACAACCTCTACCGGCGCGGCTCGGAGCTGAACCTGCCGCGGCTGCGCGGAGGCCGGGGTCGAGTTCGTCGCGCGGCGACGTGCGCGAGCCCGCCGACCTGGCGCGGCTGCCGCGGGTCTCGGCCCTGATCGAGTGCTCGGCCGAGCCCTCGGTGATGAGCGGCGTCGACGGCGACACCGGCTACCTCGTCCACACCAACCTGACCGGCGCCTACAACTGCCTCGAGCTGGCCCGCCGCGACGGCGCCTTCGTCGTCTTCCTCTCGACCAGCCGCGTCTACCCGGTCGCGCCCGCAGGTCGAGCTGAGCGCTGGAGGAGGCGCGAGACCCGCTTCGAGATCGCCGCCGAGCAGGCGGTCCCCGGGGTCTCGCCGGCGGGCATCTCCGAGGACTTCCCGCTCGACGGCGCCCGCACCCTCTACGGCGCCACCAAGCTCGCCGCCGAGCTGCTGATCGAGGAGTACCGGGCCGGCCTCGGCGTGCCCGCGGTGATCGACCGCTGCGGCGTCATCGCCGGGCCGTGGCAGATGGGCAAGGTCGACCAGGGCGTCTTCACGCACTGGATGCTCGCCCACCACTTCGGCCACCCGCTCAGCTACATCGGCTTCGGCGGCGAGGGCAAGCAGGTGCGCGACCTGCTCCACGTCGAGGACCTGGTCGACCTGGTCGAGCGCCAGCTGCTCGATCCCGACGCCTGGGACGGGCGCACCGTCAACGTCGGCGGCGGCCGCGAGTGCAGCCTCTCGCTGCTGGAGACGACCGAGATCTGCCGCGCGCCTGACCGGCAACGAGGTGCCGATCGAGCCGGTCGCCGAGACGCGGGCCGGGCGACGTGCCCGATATACCTTTCCGACTGCGCGAAGCTCTTCGGCCTGGACGAGTGGCGGCCGCGCCGCGGCGCCGAGCAGGTGCTCGCCGACATCCACGACTGGATCGCGGCGGACGAGGCGCGGATCGCCGCAGGCCCTCAACATCGACGCCCCCGCGGGGGGAAGGGAGTAGACACGAATGCCGGTTGCGATCATCACCGGAGCGGGAGGCCTGATCGGCTCCGAGGCGGTCGAGCACTTCGTCGCCGAGGGCTTCGACGTCGTCGGCATCGAGAACGACATGCGGGCGCGCTTCTTCGGCCCCGAGTCCTCGACCGCGCACGTGACCGAGCGGCTCGTCGCCGAGCACCCCGAGTTCCGCTGGGAGAACGCCGACATCCGCGACCGCGAGGCGATCGAGCGCATCTTCGCCGAGCACGGCCGGCAAGATCGAGCTGGTCGTCCACACCGCCGCCCAGCCCTCCCACGACTGGGCCGCGAGCGAGCCCCAGACCGACTTCGGCGTCAACGCCAACGGCACCCTCAACCTGCTCGAGGCCGCCCGCGCCCACTGCCCCGACGCCCCCTTCATCTTCTGCTCGACCAACAAGGTCTACGGCGACACCCCCAACCGGCTGCCGCTGGTGGAGCTGGAGATGCGGCTGGAGCTGCCCGAGTCCCATCCCTACTACAAGGGGATCGACACCTCGATGTCGATCGACCCCTCCACCCACTCGCTGTTCGGCGTCTCCAAGGCGGCCGCCGACCTGCTGGTGCAGGAGTACGGGCGCTACTTCGACATGCCGACGGTCTGCTTCCGCGGCGGCTGCCTGACCGGGCCCCAGCACGCCGGCGCCAAGCTGCACGGCTTCCTCGCCTACCTGATGAAGTGCACCGTCACCGGCACCCCGTACACCGTCTTCGGCTACGACGGCAAGCAGGTCCGCGACAACATCCACAGCGCCGACCTGATCGCCGCCTTCGACGCCTTCCACGAGGCGCCGCGCGCCGGCGGCCGTCTACAACATCGGCGGCGGCCGCTTCAGCAACTGCTCGATGCTGGAGGCGATCGAGGTCTGCGAGCGGATCGCCGGCCGCGAGCTGAGCTGGGAGATGGGCGAGGAGCCGCGGATCGGCGACCACCGCTGGTGGATCTCCGACCTGGCGCCGTTCGAAGCCGACTATCCCGGACTGGAAGCTGCGCTACGGCATCGAGGACATCCTGCGCGAGATGCACGAGCAGAACCTCGAGCGCTGGACCGTCAGCGCCGCCTAGGGATTACCGCGACTCCGTCGCCCCGGGAGGGTTTGGACGGAGACCCGATCCGTTCACGAGAAGGACATTCGGCCGCCGCCGCCAACTGCAAAACTGCACGACCCGATGAGACCACGAGCCCGCCACACAGCCGCGATCGCCGCCCTCCTCGCCGTCGCCCTCGCGGCGTCCCTGCTCGCCGCCGGGGTCAGCAGCGGCGCCCGCGCGTCCCTGCCACGGGGCTTCTTCGGCATCGTCCCGCAGACGGTGCTGGGACCCCAGGACGTCGCCTACATGCAGTCCGGCGGGATCGAAGCGGTGCGGGTGCCGATCTCCTGGGCCGAAGTCCAGCCGAAGCCGAGGGGCCAGCTGAACTGGGCGAAAGTCGACCAGGCCGTGGAAGCGGCCAGCCGCGGCGGGCTCGAAGTCCTGCCCTTCATCTGTAGCACCCCACCCTGGCTGGCCAACCCGAAGACCCTGCCGGTCGACAGCGCCCGCCAGCGCGCCGCCTGGACCGCCTTCCTACAGGCGGCGGTCGACGCGGTACGGCCCCGGCGGCGAATTCTGGCGCGAACACGCCCAGGAAGGCGTCAACTACGAACCGGCGATCCCGCGGCCGGTGCCGATGCGCGCCTGGCAGATCTGGAACGAGGCCAACTTCTTCTACTTCGCCTACCCGGTCTCCCCGGCCAAGTACGCGAAGCTGGTGACGATCTCCAGCCAGGCGATCAAAGCGGTCCAGCCGGGCGCCAAGATCATCCTCACCGGCCTCTTCGGCGAACCGACCGCGAAGGGCAAGCGCGGGATGCCGGCGGCGACCTTCCTGCGCCGGTTCTACAAGGCGCCGGGGATCGAGAGCCGCTTCGACGGGATCGCCCTGCACCCCTACGCGGCCGACACCGAAACGCTGGAAGAAATGGTCGAGGCGATGCACGAAGTGACGGTCGAAAACCACGACCGCCCCGGCCTCTACATCACCGAGATGGGCTGGGGGTCGCAGAACGACTACAATCAGGTCGCCTTCGAGCAGGGCATCCGGGGCCAGGTGCGCGAGCTGCGCGGCGCCTACGGCTACCTGATCGCGAACCGCCTCCGGCTCAACGTCAAGCAGGTCTACTGGTTCTCCTGGAAGGACGCGACCGGCTACTGCAACTTCTGCGACTCGGTCGGCTTCTTCCGCGCCAGCGCCAAGTTCCACCCGAAGCCGGCCTGGCGCGCCTTCGTCTCGCTCACCGGCGGCCGGCAGCGGCCCTAGGGTCGACCTCGGCGTCGTCGCGGCGGTAGTCGCCGCGGCTCAGGTGGTGCTCGAGGAAGACGTAGAGGATGATGAAGAGGTAGCGGCTGCCCATCTCGTTCAGGGCGAGCTTCGAGACGCCGGCTTTGCGGTTGGACCAGGAGATCGGCACGATCCCGTAGCTGTAGCCGCGCACCACCGCCTTCAGCGGCAGCTCGACGGTGAGGTTGAAGTGGTGGGAGAGCAGCGGTTGGAGGTTTTCGATCACCTCGCGGCGGTAGGCCTTGAAGGCGTTGGTGGTGTCGTTGTAGCCGTGGCGGAAGAGGATCCGGATGCAGAAGTTGACGATCCGGTTCATGATCAGCTTCGAGCGCGGGTAGTCGGTGACGACCGAGCCGTGGATGAAGCGGGACCCGAAGGCGCACTCGTAGCCTTCCTCCAGCAGCGCTGTAGTAGGCGACCAGATCCTCCGGGCTGTCGGAGCCGTCCGCCATCACGATCGCCACCGCGTCCCCCTCGAACAGCTCCAGGCCGCTGCGCACCGCGAAGCCGAAGCCCGGCCGGTAGTGGGAGGGGACGCAGCGCACCTGCGGGCTCTCGGCGGAGATCTCCGCCACGACCTCGGCGGTGCGGTCGGTGCTGGAGTCGTCGATCACCACCACCTCGTGGTCGATCCCTTCGCGCGAGAGGGTCGAGACGATGCTTCGGACCGTCTCCGCGACCGAGCCCTCCTCGTTGTGGGCCGGTATGACCACCGAGAGCTTCATCTGTCAGTTGAGCGACCCCGGGCGCAAGTGATCGACATCATGACGAGTGGCCGGCGCCACCGCGACCGCAGAGGGTCGTCGGGCCGGGTCCGTCGACCTCCATCTTCCACGGAACATCGGAGCGATCGGGCGGGATCCGGACCTCGCCGGTTTCCCCGGGGGCCAGGCCTTCCTGAAAGTCGATCGGGAATTCGCCGGTGGCGAAGCGGATCAGCTTGACGTCTTCGATCGGCTCGCTCCCCGCCCGCAGGAGGACGCCGCCGCGGGGAAGGCTCAGCAGCGGCGGTTCGGCGCCGCCGGGGACGGTGACGCAGGCGCCGGCGGGGACCTCGACCAGCCCTTCGGAGTTCGGCTTCTCGGGCTGGGGCTCGCCGCCGGGCAGCGTCGCGGCCGGCGTCCGCGCGAGGCCGATCCCAAGCGCCCCCGAGAGCACCTTGTCGGCCGCGAAGCGGGCCGGCTCGGGGCTTTCGGCGAGTTCGGCGGGGGAGTAGGCCGGGGAGCCGAACTCGTCGCGGGCGGAGAGATAGGGGCCGGCTTCGACGTGCACGTAGGCGGTGTCGGCGAGTTCTTCGTCGAGGACGAAGGCGCGCTCGACGGTGCCGCGGGCGATCTCGACAGCTCCCAGGTCGGCTTTCTCCAGCTGGCTGGTGTAGTGGTAGCTGCCGAAGGCCTGGTGCAGGAAGTAGACGTTGCTGGCGACCGAGGCCGCGGCGACGACCGCGACCAGCGCCAGGGCCCGCGGCCCCGGCCTGACCCCCCGCAGCAGCTCGGCCGCCACCAGCAGCGCCAGGATCACGCCGACGTACTGGTAGCGGCTCGCCGTCGGGTCGCGGCCGGGCATCTGGTTGAGGCCGGCGAGGATCCAGAAGGAGCCGCCGATCGCGAGGACGATCCACAGCCACGCCGGCGGCCGGCCGAGCTGGCGCAGCCGCCAGAGGACCCCGACGACGGCGGCGATCGCCAGCGGCCGGCCCCAGTCGAGCCCACCGGCGACGGTCGCGGCCGGCGGGGTGGCGAGGCCGAAGGCCGAGGCGAGCGAGGCGGCGAGGCCGTTGAGGACGAAGGAGGGCGTCTTGGCGACGTTGGCGAGGGAGAGGGCCGATTCCGCCGTGTGCCCCCAGCCGAGCCACCAGATCGCGTAGACGGCGAAGGGCACCGCGATCACGTAGAGGCGCCGCCAGCGGTCGGGCCGGCGCAGGACCTGGACCGCGGCCCCGGCCAGGAACGGCAGTCCGAGGCTGGAGAAGACGATCGAGACGACGAGCAGGCCGCAGGCGAGCCGGTCGCGCCCGCGCTCGACCCGTTCCAGCGCCAGCAGGGCGCCGAGGCCGGCCGCCATCGAGCCGAAGTAGCCGACCTGGAACGCCCAGAGCAGGTCTTCCCAGGCGGCGCCGAGGAAGAGCACCACGGCGACGCCGGCCAGCGCCGGCCACTGGCCGACGCGGCGCCGCAGGTAGTCGAAGAGCAGCACCGCGCTGAGCAGGAAGAGCGCCGTGGAGACGACGCGGAAGGGGAGGGCGGACCCCATCCCGAAGGTGGCGAGGAGCGCCTTGTAGATCAGGACCGGCGCGATCGAGATGTGCTCGCCGTGGGGGTCGAGGATGGCGTGGGCGTTGAAGCCGCGCCGGTAGAGGAGAAACTCCCAGTCGTCGAGCAGGAAGCTCAGCTTTGAACCCCACAACAGCAGCAGGAACCCGGAAGCGCCGATCAGCCAGACCAGCGCCAGCAGCACCGGGTTGCCCACCCGAGATGCGTCGGCCGGCGAATCCCCTGCGCGGCCCCGTGAAAGCCCCTCTATCCCGGTGGCCACGCCGGTAAGTTATCTAGTCGTCTTGACGACCGAGGTCCCCTTCATCGACCTCCGCGCCGCCCACGAGGAGATGGGCGGCGAGCTGGAGAAAGCGCTGGCGCGGGTCCTCGATTCCGGCTGGTATCTGCTCGGCCCGGAGCTGGAGAGCTTCGAGCGCGAGTTCGCCGTCTACTGCGGCACGCGCCACTGCGTCGGCCTCGCCAGCGGCCTGAGCGCGATCGAGCTGGGCCTGCGAGCGGCGGGGATCGGCCCAGGGGACGAGGTGATCGTGCCCGCCTACACCTGGGTCGCGACCTGGCTCGGGGTCTCCGCGACCGGCGCCGAGCCGGTCGGCGTCGACGTCGAGGCGCTCGACCTACAACCTCGACCCGGCCCTGATCGAGGCGGCGATCACCCCCCGCACGGCGGCGATCATGCCGGTCCACCTGCGCGGGGAGCCGGCCGACATGGAGGCGATCGGCGCGATCGCCGAGGCGCGCGGGCTGGCGGTGATCGAGGACGCGGCGCAGGCGCACGGCGCCAGGCACCGGGGCAGGCGCGTCGGCGGTCTCGGCGACGCGGCGGCGTTCTCCTTCTACCCCTCGAAGAACCTCGGCGCGCTCGGCGACGGCGGCGCGCTCACGACCGACGACGAGGAGCTGGCGGAGAAGGCGCGGCTGCTGCGCAACTACGGGATGCGGAATCGCTATGAGATCGAGGCCGCGGGCGTCAACTCGCGCCTGGCCGAGATCCAGGCCGCGGTGCTGGCGGCGAAGCTGCCGAGGCTCGACGGGTGGAACCGCGAGCGGGCGGCGCACGCGGAGGCCTACCGGGTGGCGTTCGCGGGGCGGGAGGGGATTCGCCTGCCGCAGCCGCCGCCGTGGGCTGAGCCGGTCTGGCACCTGTTCGTCGTCAACCACCACGACCGCGACGCCTGCCGCGACTCGCTCGCCGCGGCCGGGATCGAGGCCCTCGTCCACTACCCCGTGCTGCCGCACCTCTCCGGCGCCTACCCGGCCGGGCGCTGGTCCCCCGGCAGCTTCCCCGTCGCCGAGGAGCTGGCCCGGACCACGCTCAGCCTGCCGCTCTACCCGCAGATGGCGGCGCCGGCGCGCGAGGCGGTGGTTGAGGCGATGATTGCGGCCGCGGCGGAAACGGCGCCCAGGCCCGCGTAGCGCTCTAGCATCCACCCGCACGATGGCCGAGCGACCCCGCAGCAGGAGCCTGGCGAGTCGGATCCTGAGGCGCCTCTCGGGAGCCTATGTGGCGGAGCTGCGGGCGGGCCAGGAAGACATCGGCGCCGCGGTCGAGAGGTTGCACCGCGACCTCGGCCGGGTCCACGCGGAAGTCGAAGAGGTCACGGGCAGGGTGAGGAGGATCGAGACCGAGGCGACGCGCGCGGCGGGGATCGCGCGGCACGCCTACGACGAGGAGCCGGCGAACCGGCGCCGCCTTCAGGCGCTGCGGGCCAGCGCGGACTACGAGCTGGCCTTCACCGAACCCGAGCCGCTGGTCAGCTTCCTGGTCCCCACCTACACCTCCTATGAGACCCTCCGCGACGTCGCCCTGCCCTCGATCCTCGGGCAGACCTACTCGAACCTCGAGGTGATCGTGGTCGGCGACTGCGCCCCGCCTGAGACCGAGCGGGCGATCGCCGAAGTCGGCGACCCGCGCGTCATCTACTTCAACCGGACGATTCGGGGCCCCTATCCCGAGGACCCGGCGAAACGCTGGTTCGTGATCGGCACCCCTCCCTACAACGAGGCCCTGGCCCGCGCCAGGGGGCGATGGATCGCAGGGCTGGGGGACGACGACGCCGTCCGTCCCACCCACACCGAGAGCCTCCTCGCCGCGGCGAGGGAGAGGCGCGTAGAGCACTGCTACGGGCGCCAGGAGGTGCACTTCGCCGAGGGCGAACCCCTACAGCTGGGCGAGTTCCCGCCCGTGCTCGGCCAGTGGGGCCTCCAGGCGGCGATCTTCCACTCAGGCCTGCGGTTCATCGAATCGGAGCTGGCCGACTCCGTCTACGAAGAACCGAACGACTGGTCGATGTGCAGGCGGATGCTGCGCGCCGGGGTCAGCTTCGGCATGATCGACGAGGTGGTGGTCGACAAGCACGAGACCCGCAAGCGCTCCGCCGAGGACTGGGAGCACGGCCCGATTCCCCAGGTCGACTGACCGGCAGGCCTGGAGGCGATTCAGGCGGCGGCCGCGGCGCTCCGGAACTCGTCGTAGTCGCGGTAGTAGTCGGCCTCGTCGTAGGGGGCGGAGGCGAGCACCATGCAGAACGACCCCGCGGAGAAGTTCTCCAGCTCGCGCCAGATCATCCGCGGCATGTAGAGCCCGGTGCGGGGGCAGTCGAGCTGGATCGAACGGCGGTTGGAGCCGTCGTCGACGACGACGTCGAAGCTGCCGCCGATCGGGACGATCAACTGCTCCAGCGCCCGGTGGGCGTGACCGCCCCGCACGGCGCCCTCGGGGACGTCGTAGAGGTAGTAGACGCGGGCGATCGGGAACGGAACGTGCCGTTCCTCCTCGATAAAGGTGAGGTTCCCCTGCGGGTTCTGGATGACCGGCAGCTCCACCAGCTTGCATTCGTGGACGCCCAAGGGCGCCGACCCTAGCATCGGGATTGAGGGCGCTCCGAGCCGGCCCGCTACTATCGCGGCCCGATCCCACCCGGGTCAAGGGAGCGCCCCGCCATGTCGAAGGTCCACCCCAGCGCCGTCGTCGAAACCGACTCGATCGCCTCCGGCGCCTCGGTGGGGGAGTTCGCCGTGGTGCGGGAGGGAGCGGTTCTCGAAGACGGGGTCACGATTCACCCCCATGTCGTGATCGGCGCGGGAGTCGAGATCGGCGCCGGGACCACGGTCCTTCCCGGGAGCTACCTGGGCAGAGAGCCTCGAGCCGCCGGCGCGGTCGCGCGGCAAGCTTCGTTCCAGCGCAAGCTGAGGATTGGCGCCGGCTGCGTGATCGGCGCCCACGCGGCGATCTACTACGACGTCGAGATCGGCGCGGACTGTCTGGTCGGGGATGGCGCATCGATTCGGGAGCTGTGCAGGATCGGGACCGGCAACGTGATCGGGCGGGGTGTCACGCTGGACCGCGAAGCGGTCGTCGGCGACCGCACGCGGATGATGGACAAGGCGCACATCACCGGTGGGATGGTCGTCGGCGACGAGGTCTTCATCTCGGCGATGGTGGTCAGCACCAACGACAGCTCCTTCGGCCAGGACGGCGGAGATCGTCGCCTTCGCGGTCCCAGGGTCGAAGACCGAGCGATGATCGGCGCCGGCGCCTCGCTGCTGCCCGGGGTGGTGGTCGGGCGCTCGGCGATCGTCGGCTCCGGGGCGGTGGTCACCGCGGACGTCGCGCCCGAGACGCTGGTCCTCGGCGTTCCCGCTCGACCCGTCGAACGCAAGCCGGCGTGATCGACGGGCTGTCCCACGGCGTCTCGATCGTCGTTCCCGCCTATCGATCGGGAGCGACCCTGAATTCGCTCGCCGACCGTGTGGCCGACGTCCTCGACGGGGCCGGCATCCCGTATGAGCTGGTGCTGGTCGACGACGGCAGCGAAGACGGCACCTGGGATGCGATCCGAGCGCTGGCGAGCGAGGAGAGGCCCGTCCGGGGTCTGCGGCTTGCGCGTAACTCTGGCCAGCACAACGCGCTGCTGGCCGGCGTCCGGATCGCCCGCCGAGCTCGGGTCGTCACTCTCGACGACGATCTCCAGTACCGACCCGAGTCGATCCCGGACCTGCTCGCCGCCCTGGCCAAGGGCGCAGATCTGGTCTACGGGGTAGCCGAGGACTACCGACAGGGCCGAGTTCGCGACGTCCTGACGAAGGCGGCGAAGCGGCTGATGCGGATAGTCACCGGAGACCCGTTGGTGACCCGCGTCAGCGCTCTGCGCGCGTTTCGGACCGAGTTGAGGGACTCCTTCGCCGGCTTCGACGGGCCCTACGTCTCGCTCGACGCCCTTCTCCTCTGGTCGACCCGTCGCGTCGCCGAGGTCGGTGTACCGCACGATCCCCGGACCGAGGGGAAGTCGGGGTACTCGCCCCGATCGCTGGTGCGCCACGCCCTGACGGTGGTCGTCGGTTTCAGCACCCGGCCACTCCGCTTCGCGAGCGCTCTGGGGTTCATCTGCACGGCGCTGGGCGGGGCTCTGTTGGCCTACGTGCTCCTGCGCTACGCGCTACAGGGAAGCCATGTCCCGGGTTTCGCCTTCCTGGCCTCGGCGATCTCGATCTTCTCCGGCGTCCAGCTCTTCGCGCTCGGGGTGATCGGCGAGTACCTGGCGCGCATGTATCCACGCGTCATGGGCCAGCCCGCGTACCTGATCGCCGAGGAGATCGGGGACTCGCCGGGACCCCGGATTTAGGCATTTCCTCGGGCTATGATGGCCCACTGCCGAAGGTGACCGATCAGATCCCTTTCAACCGTCCCCATTCGGTGGGCACGGAGTTGAAGTACGTCGCGGAGGCGCTCGAACACGGGCAGCTTTCGGGCAACGGGGAGATCACGCGCCGTTGCGCGGCGTGGCTGGAGCGCCAAACCGGCGCCACCAGAGTCCTGCTCACCCACTCCTGCACCGGCGCCCTCGAGATGGCCGCCCTGCTCGCCGATGTCGGGCCTGGGGACGAGGTCGTGATGCCCTCCTTCACCTTCCCCTCGACGGCCAACGCGTTCGCGCTGCGGGGCGCGACGCCGGTCTTCGTCGACGTTCGCGAGGAGACGCTGAACATGGACCCCGAGCGCGTCCAGGCCGCCGTGGGCCCGAGAACCCGAGCGATCGTGCCCGTCCACTACAGCGGCGTCGGCTGCGACATGGACGCGATCGGGGCGATCGCCGACACGGCCTCCGCGATCGTGATCGAGGACGCGGCGCAGGGGGTGATGGCCTCCTGCGACGGTCGCGCGCTCGGATCGATCGGCGCCCTCGGGGCGTTCAGCTTCCACGAGACCAAGACGCTCTCCAGCGGCGAGGGAGGAGCGCTGCTCGTCAACGACCCGGAGTTGGTCGACCGAGCCGAGATCCTGCTCGAGAAGGGAACCGATCGCAGCGCGTTCTTCCGCGGGGAGATCGACAAGTACACCTGGCGTGACCTCGGCTCCTCCTTCCTGATGAGCGAGATCACCGCGGCCTTTCTCTACGCCCAGCTCGAGTCCGCCGAGGCGATCCTGGCCCGCCGCACGGCGACCTGGCGGCGCTATCACGCTGGCTTTGAGGAGCTGGAGACCGCCGGCCTGCTGCGCCGGCCCCTCGTGCCCGAAGGGTGCGTGCACAACGGCCAGGCCTACTGGCTCCTCCTGCCCACCGAGGATGCCCGTGACGCCTTGATCGAAAGCCTCCATGCCGCCGGCATCGCCGCGATCTTCCACTACGTGCCCCTGCATCGGACCCAGGCAGGGCGTCGGTACGGCCGGCCGGCAGGGGACCTGAGCCTCACCGAGGACCTTGCCGCGCGCATGGTCAGGATGCCGCTTTGGGTCGACCTGCCGGACTCCGACGTCGACCGGATAGTCGAGGCGGTTGGCGGCCAGCTCAGCCGGACGTCAACGAGCGCCGCGGCGCGGAGCCTCTGATCGCCGTCCCCGCGACGAGCCACATGATGCCGGCGATCGCAACTATCCCCAGCAGCTGAACGGCGTACATCGAGGGGCGCGTCCAGGCGCCCAGGGCCATGTAGTAGTTCTGCGCGGGGAACAGCTTCAGCCTTCCCAGGTCGGTGCTCATCGGGCCAATGTGCAGCCATACGCGGCTGAGGGCCAGCGAGACCGCGAAGAAGGCGAGCAGGGCCCGGTCCGACCAGCCCCAGAGCCGGCGCACCGCCAGCACGCCGGGCAGCAGCAGGAACGGGAGGGCGTCGCTGATCTCACGCGGCTGGGTCATCAGCGCGCCGAGCAGGGCGACGCCGACGACTCCCGCCATCGCGGGGCCGAGGCGCCAGCTGTCGGCGGCCGCCCGCGGCAGGTCCGCGACCAGCGCCAGCACCAGCGGTCCCCAGTAGCTGATCAGGACAACCAGGAAGAGACCCGGGTCAAGGGTGGAGGACCAGAGCGCGTCCTTCAGCAGCATGCTGGCGCTGTAGCCGGGTCGCCGGGCGATGAGCGAGGAGCAGATCAGCACCGCGGCGAGCACCGCGAGCGCGACCATGAGGCGACCGGGTCGAATGGAGCGGAGCACCCCCATCAGCCCCCGCCAGCCGTCGCGTGGCAGGAGGAACGCCACCACTGCGAACACGAACAATCCGGTCACCGCCACGCTGAGGGGGAAGACGGGAAGCTGCGCGGTGTCCTCCAGGCTCTTGTAACCGCCCAGCTGGACGGCGGTCAAGGCGCCGACGGCCGCCAGGCCGGCGATTGCGCCGGCGGCGGCATTGAACGGCGCGGGCCGCCAGCTGGCCCGAGTCGGGCCAGCCGGGGCGAGCCTCCCCTCGCCTTCGTCCCCGAAGGACCCCGCGATTCCGGGCGGCGGCGGGAACAGGAGCAGCAGGAAGCCGACCACGAGGTGAAGCGGCCAGGTGAAGCAGGTGGCGATCACGCAAATCGCGAGGGGGACGACGGCGCCGCGAAGCCAGAGATAGAGGCTCAGCGCGCCCAGGCCGAGCGCCACCTGGTCGGTCAGGACCGGGTAGTAGCCGCCCGTGCGCAGGACGCCGAAGTTGACGATCAGGGCGATCGCGCCGAGCAGCTTCGCCCGGTCCCCGAGCCCGAGCAGCCCTGCGCTTCGGCACCAGCAGAAGGTGGCGAGTCCGAACATGAGGGCGTCAAGGCCGGCGAAGAGGCCGACCACATGGCCGTTGGTGGGCGAGAGTCCGAGGGCATGCAGGCCGAGCCAGACCAGCCCGGACGGCAGAAGGCGGAACGCGTAGTAGGAGTCGATCCCGGTCAGGTGCGGCCCGGTGTAGTGCCCCAGCCCGGGCGGGATGACGGCGCCGTGGCCGAAGACCGCGGAGGGAAAGTTCTTCGCCAGCTCGCCGTAGAAGCGCCCGTCGAAGCCGAAGCCGCCGCTCCAGTTGGTCCGGTCGTCGAGCAGGTAGAGAAGCGCTCCGATCGCGACCGCGCCCAGCGCCAGGGTCCAATCGAGGCGCCTGCCGCGGAAGAGGGCCGCGCCTCGACTCGCGAGCGAGGGCCCCGGTCCGGCATCCATTCGCGACACCCTAGAGGAGCCCAGCCGCGCGATACCGTGCCGGCGATGCGAACGTCCCCAGCGGAGCTGTCCCCCCTGGACTCGAAGCGGTTCGGCATCGTTGTCGCGCGCGCCGTGGCGGTCACCGAGGCGGCCGTCCCGAGCTTGCTGGAGTTTTGCGAGCGACATGGGGTCGAGTTGCTGATCGCCCGCTGCGACGGCGCCGATCTGGTCGCCGCGAGGGCTCTCTCGGCTGCCGGCTCGATCGCCGTCGACGTTCAGATGACCTACCGAGGTCCCCTGGACCCGGCGCGGAGCCCGATGGTCCGAGAGGCCGGCGCGGACGATCGAGCCGCCGTCGCCGAACTCGCGCGTGGCGGGTTCCGTCGCTACGTGGGGCACTATCACGCGGATTCCCGGCTGAGTGCCGACGCCTGCGCCGACGGGTACGTCGACTGGGCGCTTCGAGGCCTCGCGGGGGACGCAGCCGACGTCTGCTACCTGACGGAGCTGGACGGCGCGCCGCTCGCGTTCGGGATGTTCAAGCGCCAGGACGACGCGATCGCGGTCGTCCTCGCGGCGGTGGGCGACGCCGGCCGCGGCCGCGAGCTTCACACCGGGATGCTCCACCATGGCATGGCGTGGGGCGCGGAGCGTGGGGCGCAGGAGATGGTCGCCGTGACCGGGCACAGCAACATTCCGGCGCAAAGAAACTTCATCAAGGTGGGGCTGCGACCCGTGGCCAGCACGATCACCTTCCACGGCTGGCGCGACCAACTTCGCCGTGCCTCATGAGCGGCGCCGTCTTCCCGCATGCCGATGGTCGATCATCCATTCCGTCGATGACGGTGGAAACTCAGAACGAGGGCCGGTCCGGGTCCGAGAAGGGATCGCCGCGCTTGACGCCGGTCGTGATCGAGGTCCGCGGCGTCGAGAAGTCCTTTCGATCCCGACTCACCGGGTCGACTCCCTGAAGGAGCGGATCACCACCTTCTCCAGGCGAGAGGACCGTGAGCTGCGGGCGCTTCGCGACGTCTCCTTCGAGGTGCGCCGCGGCGAGTTCTTCGGCATCGTCGGGCGCAACGGCTCCGGCAAGAGCACGCTGCTGAAGATCCTCGCCAGCATCTACGCGGCCGACGCCGGCCGGGTCCGGATGGCCGGCCGGCTCGCCCCCTTCATCGAGCTGGGGGTGGGCTTCAACACGGAGCTGACCGCGCGCGAGAACGTCGAGCTGAACGGGGTGATGATGGGCCTGCACCGCGCGCGAGGCGAGGAGCCGGCTCGACGCGGTGCTCGAGTTCGCCGAGCTGGAGGAGTTCGTCGACATGAAACTGAAGAACTACTCCTCCGGCATGCTGGTGCGGCTGGCCTTCTCGGTGATGATCCAGTCCGACGCCGAGATCCTCCTGATCGACGAGGTGCTCGCCGTCGGCGACGCCTCCTTCCAGCAGAAATGCGCCGACGTCTTCCATGAGATGCGCGACTCCGACCGCACCGTGGTCCTCGTCACCCACGACATGCAGCGCGGTCGAGCACTACTGCCACCGGGCGATGCTGCTCAACGACGGCGCGGTCGTGGCGATCGGGCGACCCGGACGAGGTCGCCCGGCGCTACCTGCGGCTGAACTTCGAGCAGGCGCCGGTCGCCGGCGAGGGCGACTGGGGCGCGGCCGCCGACGTCCGTCTGCTCGACGCCTGGCTCGAGGACGGCGACGGCGAAGCGGGCGACGAACGTCGAGACCGGCCGGGACCTGCGCCTGCGAGCGGTCTTCGAAGCGCACCCGCGAGGTCGTCCGGCCGAGCTTCGGCTTCGTCTTCGTCAACGCCGACGGGGTCGAGGTCGGACGGCGTCGGCAAGGATCTCGTCGGCGACGGGCCGGACCGCTCGAGGCCGGGTCAGAGGGTCGCATCTCAGCGCCAGGATCGAGAACCGCCTTGCCCCCGGGCGCTACGTCGTCAAGTGCTGGGTCTATCCGCAACCACAACTATCGGCGACCTCGTCCTGCACGCCCCCCAGGTGCTCGACTTCGTCGTCTTCGGCGACGACGCGGCCGGGCGTGGTCGCGCTCGACTACGAGATCGCGCGCCGAGATCGAGGGCCGGCGGGATCGAACGCCGAGCCCGAGCGCGCTCGAGCTGCGCGAGGTCAGCGGCCCGTCGGCGCTCGGCGGCGGTCGGCGACGCTTCTTCGACCTGCTCTGGCTGATCTCGGTCACCGAATTCAAGAAGACCTTCTTCGGCACCGTGCTCGGCTACGTCTGGTCGCTGGTGCGGCCGCTGATGCTTTTCGCGGTCCTGCTCGTCGTCTTCACCCGGATCATCCGGCTTGGCAGCGGCGTCCCTCACTATCCGGTCCTGCTGCTCTTCAACATCGTCCTCTTCGGCTTCTTTCAGGAAGCGACCGGGGGGGCGGTCGACCTCCGTCGCTCGCCCAGGAGGGGATCGTCCGCAAGACCCAGTTCCCGCGCCTGGTGATCCCGCTCTCGCTCGGTCCTGGTCGCGCTCTTCACCCTCGGCCTCAACCTGATCGTCGTCTTCGTCTTCCTCGTCGCCTCCGGGGTCGGGCCGATGTGGACCTGGCTCCTCTTCCCCCTGATCCTGGCCCCGCTCTTCGTCCTCACCTGCGCGCGTATCGCTGCTGCTCTCGGCGCTTAACGTGCGCTTCCGCGACGTCGCGATCATCTGGACCGTCGCCGCCACGATGCTGATCTACGGGACGCCGCTGATCTACCCGCTCGACATCATCGGCCCCAGCTTCCTGCGCGAAGTGCTGCTGATCAACCCCCTGACCCTGATCTTCGAGCAGGCCCGGGTCTGGATCATCGACCCCAACGCCGCGACCGCGGTCGAGGCGGCCGGGGGTTGGTTGCACGTGCTGCCCGCGACCGCCGTCTTCCTCGCCGCCTGCGTCGCCGGCGTCTGGGTCTTCCGCCGCGAGGCGCCTCGCGTCGCCGAGCTGCTCTAAAGCGCCTCGGGCCGCTCAGACCCGCGCGAACAGGTTGACCGAGCCGATCCGCCGCATCGGGTACTGGTCGTAGTCGAGGTCGCCGCGCCAGCGGTTGTGGGACTCGGCGGAGACGAAGTAGGTCTCGGGATCGCCTTCCAGCGCGGCGATCGCCTCCGCCAGCTCCGTCCTCGGAGATGCCCAGCCCGGCGACGATCCGCCGCAGCTTCGCGAGGTGTTCCTCCGCTCCCCAGCCGGCGAGCACGTGGTCGACGGCGTGGATCGAGCAGCCGTGCCGCGTCCGCCAGCAGCTCGCGGGCGCCCGCCATCACCCCGTCGATCTGCTCCAGCGGCACGTGCTCGAGGACCGAGATCGAGTAGACCGCCGCGAAGTCGCGCGGAGCGGCTCGTGCGGTCGGGAAGTGGTCGCGGACGAAGCGTCAGGTCCGGATAGGCGGCCTTGAAGGCGGTCGAACTCGCGCGGGCCGTTGCCGCTGCCGTCGTAGGGCGTCGACCACGGTGACGTCGTAGCCGAGGCGCGAGAGCATCCCGGCGACCAGCGGCTCGCCGGCGCCGATCTCGAGGATGCGCGAGCCGCGCTCGACGTTGCCGAGGACGCCTTGATCGTCCAGCAGCGCTGCAGGTCCTTCATGTCGACGCTGGCGCCGGCGAGCCCGGCGATGTGGTCGGTGCTGTCGGCGAAGTCGCGCACGGTCCCGTAGGAGACCGGGGGCAGCGGGAAGGCCGCCCTCGTAGCGCTCGCGCGATCGGCCACAGCGGCTTCGTCGCGCGATCGTCCAGGCGGAGGCGTTGGCGCCGTGGCGCCTTCGGCGCGGGGACGTAGCGGAGCGGCTCTCCTCGCAGCCGGCGCAGCAGCGACGACGCGCCGCGCTGCGCGCACGCCGCTTGGCGCCGGCGGTGGCGCTCATGCGGCCGGGCTCGCCGGCGGGGGCGGCCGATCGTCTCGCGGTAGAAGCCGGCCAGGGCGGCGGCGTTGTCCGGCCAGCTCAGCTGCTCGCAGCGCGAACTCGCGCGCGCCCGCGGCCGAGGCGCTCGGCCAGGTCGGGGTCGGCGAGCAGCTGCTCGATGCGCGCCGACGATCTCCACCGCGTTTCCCTGCTTCAGCAAGAGCGCGTTCTCTCCGTCGGTTAGGTCGTTGCCGATGTTGCAGTCGGGCAAGATAACGGGCCGCCCCATCGCCAGGAACTCCGGCAGCTTCGAGGGCAGCCGGTAGCGGTTGAAGTCGTCCGGCGCGCCGGGCTGCACGAAGGCGTCGGCGAGCGCCAGGTAGCCGGGGATCTCGCGCCAGGCGGTCGGCCCGAGCTCGAGCACCCCGTCGCCAGCGCCCGGAAGGCGCGCGGGTCGACGCCGCCGAACTCGGTGTGGCCGAGCCGGACCAGCTGCACCCGGTGCCCGCGCCGCTGCAGCAGCTTCACGGCCAGGTAGAGGCTCAGCATCTCGTGCTGGTTGGCGTAGTGGATCGTGCCGTGGTAGACGAGGACGAAGTCCTCCGGCGCCGAGCCCGAGCTGCTCGCGGCTCACCGCAGGCTCCAGGTCGGGGCGGAAGCGCTCGGCGTCGATGCCGGGCCGGGCCACGTGGTGCGGGCCGCCGCCGACGTTGAACTCGTTCAGCTCCTCGGTGATCACGGTGATGCCGGCGGCCCCGCGCAGGAACTCGAGGTGGTGGGTGGGGTGGATCAGGTCGGGCGGGGCGATCCGGTCCTGCTCGCGGAGCGGCAGCCGCTGCAGTCTCCGCCAGCGAGCGTGCCGGCGGCCGATTCGACCAGGTAGCTCCTCGTTGTCCTCGAGGTGGATCGACGTAGGGGGCGCCGAGCTGCGCGACGCCAGTCCATCGTCATGCCGACGCACCCGCTCGCGAGGCGTCCAGGCGCAGACGATCGTCTCCTCGGGCGCGCCGCGCACTCCTCGCAGCTTGCGCGTCGAGCTCGTCGTGGGAGATGCACTCGAAGACGCGGCTCGCCGACCGCCTCGATCCGGCGCGGGTCGCCGAGCCCGGCCAGCGTCACGTCCCAGCCCAGCTCGGTCAGCTCGTTGCCGAAGTGGAAGGCCTGGATCGCGCTGTTGACGTCGAACGGGCCGAAGTAGACGAAGACGACCCTCATCGCATCGCCCAGCGGCGCGGTCGCTCGGTAGACGCGCTCGCGCCAGCCGGCCGGGACGTAGTCGGCCGCGCTGGCGGGCGAAGCCGGGGTTGAAGTAGGGGTCGCCGCGCTTCAGCTCGTCGTACCAGCGGTCGACGAAGAGGGCGCGGTCGACGATGTCCGTGGCGGCGCGCCGGGCGGCCTCGGATGCGGTGGGTGACGACCCGCGGCCGCGGCGCGTAGACGGACTTCAGCCCGCGCTGCGCAAGCCGCTGGCAGAGGTCGAAGTCCTCGTACTCGCGCGCGTAGAACTCGTCGAAGCCGCCGGCCTCCTCGAAGTCGCCCCTGGCGGAGCAGCATGCAGTCGGCGCTGAGCGCGGAGACCTCGCGCGCGCAGGGCAGCGCGCCGTAGTAGCCGTCGCCGTCGGCCGGCAACCCGGCCAGCATCGGCGCCGCGGGGTCGCGCAGCCCGATCGCCAGCCCGGCCTGGTCGACCCGGCCGTCCGGGCGCACCAGCATCGGGCCGACCGCGCCGACGCCGGGCAGGCCGGCGTGGAGGAGGAGCTGCTCGATCCAGTCCGGCTCGCACCACCTCGAGCTCGGGCGCGAGGAAGAGCAGGAAGTCGCCGGAGGCCCGGCCGGCGCCGAGGTTGTTGGCGCGTCCTCGGCTCGGCGCGGCGTCGCCCGCCGGCACCCAGCTCGCCCTCTCGTCCCGGCCCTCCTCGCTCGCCACCACGAGCACCTCGAAGTCCGGATGCGCGGTGCGCTCGAACAGCGAGGAGAGCAGGCGGTCGAGGCCGGCGCGGTCGCGCTCGGCGGCGATCACGACGCTGACCGGGGCGCTCGGCGCCGCGGCCGTTGGCGGGCGCCAGCTTCGCCCGGTGGGGGATCGTCGTCGTGGGGGACCGCGCGGGCCTCGACCGCGAGCCGCCGCAGGTGGGCGCTCACCGCCGCGGCCTGAAGCTCGGGGACCCCGGACTTCTGCTCGGTCCCGGCGGCGATGCTGCCGGGGATCGCGCGCCAGTGGTAGAGGATCTGCGGGATGTGGTGGATCCGGTCGGTGCGCTCGGAGACCCGCAGCATGAACTCGAAGTCCTGGATCGTGTCGAAGCTCGGAGTCGAACCCGCCCGACCTCCTCGGCGATCGAGCGGCGCACGACGAGCAGGTGGCCGATGTACATCGCGCCGAGCGCGTAGACGGGCGACCAGTCGGGCTTCAGGAACGGATCGGCGCGGATGCCGTTGATCGTCAGCTTGTCGGAGTCGGTGTAGACGACGTCGATCTCGGGGTCGGCGGTGAGGGCCTGGGCGACGCGCAGCAGCGCGTCCGGGGTCAGGGTGTCGTCGTGGTCGAGGAAGCCGACGAACTCGCCGCCGCACATCTCCAGGCCGGCGTTGGTGGCCGCCGAGATGCCCGCGTTCTCGCCGCAGCGCTCGGAACTTGATCCGCTCATCGGCGGCGGCGTAGCGCTCCAGCGCCCGCTCCAGCTCGGGCCGCCCTGAGCCGTCGTCGACCATGCACAGCTCCCAGTCGGGGTAGTGCTGGTCGATCACCGAGTCGATCGCCTCGCGCAGGTAGCGCAGCTCGGTCCTGTAGGTCGGCATCACCAGCGAGATCCGCGGCCGGGCCGGCAGCGCCTGGAGTTCCTGTAGCGCCGCTTCGCGCCGGGTCCGGTGGCCGGTCAGCCGCATCCGGGCGTAGCGGCCCAGCTCGCGCAGCCGCCGCAGCGGTCCCAGCGCCCAGGACGGCAGCAGCGTCCGCAGGACGCGGACGTCGGCGAGCCGGAAGAGCCTGCCGAACAGGCGGGAGTCGCGCATGCGTCTGAGCATCTTCTCGGTCAGCGTCGGCGGAGTTTGGAGAGCAGGCCCCGGGCGGAGCGGATCGGCCGCGTGATCCTCCAGCTGAGGCTCTCCTCGTAGAGGAGGCCCGCGTCGCGCACCTCTTCTTCGAGTTCCCCGATGCGGAAGGTCTTGCGGACCAGCTCGCGGTGCAGCTCCTCGCGCTGGGCTCGGAGCGCCGCCAGCTCGGTCGTGTCCTCGCCAGTGCGCACGGCCATGAACTTCCTATCCTAGGCGACCGCGCAGCCGCTTCTCCGCAGCTTGCGGTGGGCGATACGGGGAGGCGGCATGGCAGTAGGGTTGCAGCCTCGCATGGAGACTCTGAAAGGACTGATCCTCTCCGGCGGGGCGGGCACGCGACTGCGCCCGATCACCCACACCTCGGCCAAGCAGCTCGTCCCGGTCGCCAACAAACCCGTGCTCTTCTACGGGATCGAGGCGCTGGTCGACGCGGGCGTCACGGAGATCGGGATCATCATCGCTCCCGAGACCGGCGAGGAGATCCGCGCCGCGGCCGGCGACGGCTCGGCCTTCGGCGCCGAGATCACCTACATCGTCCAGGACGAGCCGGCCGGGCTGGCGCACGCGGTGCTGACCGCCGAGGAGTTCATCGGCGAGACCGCCCTTCGTCATGTACCTCGGCGACAACCTGCTGCGCGACGGCCTGCGCGGGCTGGTCTCGACCTTCCGCCAGGAGGGCCCCGACGCGCTGATCCTGCTCACTCCGGTCGAGGACCCCAGCTCCTACGGCGTCGCCGAGCTCGACGGCGAGCGGGTGGTGCGGCTGGTCGAGAAGCCCAAGGACCCGCCCTCCAACCTGGCCCTGGTCGGCGTCTACCTGTTCAGCCCCGCGATCTTCGAGGCGGCGCGCGGCCTGGAGCCCTCCTGGCGCGGCGAGTACGAGATCACCGAGGCGATCCAGGCGCTGATCGACGACGGGCACCGGGTCTCCTCGGAGGTCGTGCGCGGCTGGTGGAAGGACACCGGCCAGCTGGCCGACATGCTGGAGGCCAACCGGCTGGTGCTCGAGGAGCTGGAGGGACGGCTGGAGGGGGAGATCGACAACTCGAAGATCGAGGGGCGCGTGGTGGTCGAGAAGGGCGCCGTGCTCGCCGGCTCCGTCGTCCGCGGCCCCGCCGTGATCGGCGCCGGCGCCCGCATCGAGGACGCCTACATCGGCCCCTACACCTCGATCGGCGACCGCGTCCACATCAGCCGCTCCGAGATCGAGCACTCGATCGTCCTAGCCGACTCCGTGGTCGAGGACCTCGGCACCCGGATGGAGGCCAGCCTGCTCGGCCGCAACGTCAAGCTCACACGCAGCGACGGGATGCCGAAGACGCTGCGGATGCTGGTCGGCGACAACTGCGAGATCGAAATCGTCTAGGTCTCAGCTCTCTGGCCGGCCTCCGAGGGATCGAGCCCCCAGTCGGGAGCGGACGCCAATGCAACTTCGCCCCGCAACGCGGCAGTCACCAGTGGATTGACCAGCGACCAGCCCTCGTCGTGGCGCAGCAGCCCGGCGAGCTGTAGCCGGCCGAGCACCTTGCGTATCTCCTGCGCTGGCGAGGATCCTCGCTGTGCCGCCGCATAGGGCCCCTCTCCGTTTGCGACCTGGACTAGGACCTGGCCGCCGAGGCGGTGCAGGGAGCGCGCGTGCTGCATCGCGCGGGCGCCCAAGCCTGGGTCGGTGGCAACGAGGTCGCGAAGGATTTCATGGGCGCCCGCCCCGCCAGCGCCTCTGGTCATCCGCATCAGCGCAAGGAGCATGGTGACGGGATGCCCTCGCGTCAGGGTCGCGAGCTCCAGGGCCGGAGCGTCGCCGACATCGAGCGTAGCCGCGACCCTACGCCAGGCTTCGGGCGGGGGATTGTCTAGGGTCAGCCACTGGCCCTGCTGGTGGAAGGCGGCCTCGCTGCCGAGAACCCGCGCCTCTACGGCGACGCGGCCACAGAGCACGATGCTCAGCTCCGGCGTCCGCTGGAGCAGCTCCCTGAATCCCCACAGGAGACCTTCGACATCCACTGGGTGCCTGGGGGTCAGGGCGGGGGCCTCGAGATGGTCGAGCCAGAGGATCGTCTCCCGCAGTTCCGTGAGTCGCTCCAGCGCTCCCAACGCCCGCGCGAGCGGATAGGTCCCCGACGGCCAGTCCCGCAGCGCCTCCTCCAATCCATCGACGCCGAGAAGCTCGGCCAGCTCGATCCGCTGGGCTTCGATCGTGGCCGGCACCAGCACCCCGACCTTCAACGTCGAAAAAGCCGGAGCGCCGAGGTGGGCGCGCGCTATCTGTCTAGCGAGCAGGAAGGCGAGGTGGCCATCGCTTGCGGCCCCGTCGAAGTCGATTTCGATCACGGCGCGCCTCGGGGTCGACGGCCCGATCGCCTGGCGGACGGTCTCGCTCTTGCCCACCTCTGCCTCCCCGAGCACCCCCACCACCCGTTGGCGCCGGCGAGCCTCGGCGATCCTGTCGGCCTCCTCCGATCGGGCCAGCTGGAGCGCCCAGCGAAGGCGGCGCACTTCCTCGTTCAAGCCCACGAGCGGTCCCCTCGCGCGTCGCGGATCGCCAATTCGACCACCGTCGCGGTCGCGACGCGGTCGATCTGCATCAGGGCGGAGGCGTGGACGTTGGATGCGACGAGCATGGTGCGCCGCGGGTGGCCCCCAGAGGCCGCCACGATCGCGTCCAGCTCCGCGTTGTCTATCGAGACTCCCCCCGCGAAGAAACGCTCGCGCAGGGCGGGGCGCCAATCCTCAGGTCGGATCGGCGCAAGCTCGAATTCGCTGCCTACGGCCGCCAGCGGCCGGCCCGCCTCCCGCAGCTCGCGCACCGCCGCCTCCTCGCTGCCGGCGAACGCGAACACGATCGGGCTGTCCGGCTCGTGACACCATCGTGCGACGGTCTGCTCGGCGCCGTCGAGGCGGGCGAGGAGGTGGACCTCGTCCAGAAGCACGAACGCGTGCCGCTCGGTCGCCCGCGCGTGAACGGAGAGCGCCTCCAGAACCTTGTCGAGGCCTGGCTGGCCTTCGTCGGCGCCGGCCAGCACCGCCGCCACCGCCGCGAGCGCCTCGCCGGCGTCCTGAAAGCCGAGCACCTCGAGCCCCTCGCTGAGCCCCCTCGTCCGGGCTCGCTGCCTTCGCGCGAAGCCGAACAGGCGGTGCGCTTCGGTGGCGAGATCGCCTGCGTGGGCTGCCTGCGCCTGCCTGGCGATCTCGCCGGCAAGGCCCTCTGGGCTCGAGAGCTCCCGCCGGGTGAGGTCGACGTCGAGCGCGAGGGATCCGCGTCGGCGCAGGCGGGCGAGGACCGCCTTGGCTACGCTGGTCTTGCCGATCCGGCGTTCGCCGATCAGCCACTGATGGGCGATGGTGAGTAGCCGGCCTTCAAGTCCCTCGATCGCCGACGTGCGGCCGATCTGCCGCTCCTCCGGCATCACCGGCTGGTCTATTGGGAACAGTGGTGGTTGCAACGCCACGAATGCGATAATAGCAACGTCTCAGATGCAAATCGTGGTCATCACAGGGGCAGCACACAGCCATGACCCGCGACGAATAGCCTGTCCAGCCCAGATGCATAGCCTCCGAACTTCGAATCTCGCGCGGTGAAGGTCCTGATCGCAGGCGCGGCGGGGATGCTGGGCCGCGACGTGGTGCTCGCCGCCGGCAACGCCGGCCACGACGTGGTCGGCTTCGGCCGCTCTGAGCTGGACGTGACCGACGCCCCGGCGCTGGAGCGAAAGCTCGACCTGGAGCGCCCCGACGTGGTCGTCAACTGCGCCGCCTGGACCGACGTCGACGGCGCCGAGGAGGCCGAGGAGGCGGCGTTCGCGGTCAACGGCACCGGGGCCGGCAACCTCGCCGCGGCCGCTGCGCGGCTCGGTGCCAGCGTCGTCTACGTCTCCACCGACTACGTCTTCGACGGCGCCAAGGGGGCGCCCTACGTCGAGAGCGACCAGCCGGCGCCGCTCTCCGCCTACGGCCGCACCAAGCTCGCCGGCGAGGAGGCTACGGCGGCGGCCAACAAGCGCCATTTCGTCGTCCGCTCGGCCGGGCTGTTCGGGATCGGCGGCGCCAACTTCGTCGAGACGATGCTGCGCCTCGCCGCCGACCACGGCGAGGTCCTCGTCGTCCGCGACCAGGTCGGCTCCCCGACCTACACCTGGCACCTGGCCTACGGGATCGTGCGGCTGATCGAGGGGATCGAGTTCGGCATCCACCACATGGCCGCCGCCGGCCAGTGCTCGTGGTACGAGTTCGCCCGCGAGATCTTCGAGCAGGCCAAGGTCGAGTGCAACGTGCTCTCGGCGACGACCGAGATGCTCGGCCGCCCGGCCGCGCGCCCGGCGTTCTCGGCCCTGACCAGCCAGCGCGAGCACGCGATCCGGCTGCCCTCCTGGCAGGACGGGCTGGCCGGCTATCTCGCCCAACGACAATCGGAGAGGGAGGCTGCATGAGGCTCCTGGTCACCGGCGCCGCCGGTTTCATCGGCTCCACCTACGTGCGCCTGGCCGGCGTCGAGCACGAGATCGTCGTGCTCGACAAGCTCACCTATGCCGGCCGTCGCGAGAACCTGCCGGAGGGGACCGAGCTGGTGGTCGGCGGGATCGAGGACCCCAGGGTCGTCCGCGAGGCGATGGAGGGTGCCGACGCGGTCGTCAACTTCGCCGCCGAGTCCCACGTCGACCGCTCGATCGACGATCAGGACGCCTTCGCCCGCACCCACGTGATCGGCACCGGCGTGCTGCTCGACGCCGCCCGCGAGCTCGGCGTCGGCCGCTACCTCCAGGTCTCCACCGACGAGGTCTACGGCTCGATCGACTCCGGCTCCTTCACCGAGGCCTCGCCCCTGGACCCCTCCTCGCCCTACTCGGCGACCAAGGCGGCCGGTGACCTGCTCGTCTCCGCCCATTTCCACACCTATGGCACCGAGGCCTCGATCGTGCGCGGCTCCAACAACTACGGCCCGCGCCAGTACCCGGAGAAGCTGATCCCGCTGATCGTGCTGAACGCCATGCACGGCGACCCGCTGCCGGTCTACGGCGACGGCCGCCAGGTCCGCAACTGGCTCTACGTCGAGGACTTCTGTCGCGGGATCCACGCCGTGCTGACGAAGGGGCGTCCCGGCGAGGCCTACAACGTCGGCGGCCCCGACGAGTGCGAGAACATCGAGGTGGTGAAGCGGGTGATCGAGCTGACCGGCGCCGATGAGTCGCTGATCGAATACGTCGCCGACCGCCCCGGCCACGACCGCCGCTACTCGCTCTCCTCCGAGAAGCTGCGCGAGGAGCTCGGCTGGGAGGCGGAGACCCACTTCGCCGAGGGCCTGGAGCGCACGGTGCGGTGGTACCGCGACAACGAGGACTGGTGGGGGCCGATCCGCTCCGGCGAGTACCGCGCCTACTACGAGAAGCAGTACGGCAGGGCCCTGGGCTGATGCCGGAGCGTCTGCCGACCCGCCTCGACGGCCTCGTCCTGCTGGAGCCGGTCGTCCACGGGGACGCTCGCGGCTTCATGGTCGAGACCTACCGCCGCGACGCCTGGGCCGAGGCCGGCGTCGAGGCCGAGTTCGTCCAGCACAACCACTCGCGCTCCTCGAAGGGGACGCTGCGCGGGATCCACTTCCAGACCGAGCCGGGCCAGGCGAAGCTGGTCCGCTGCCCGCGCGGGGCGATCCTCGACGTCGCCGTCGACCTGCGCCGCGACTCGTCCACCTTTGGCGAGTGGGAGGCCCATCTGCTCGACGACGAGGCCCACCGCCAGCTCTTCGTCCCGGTCGGCTTCGGCCACGGCTTCGCCGTGCTCAGCGACCTCGCCGACGTCACCTACATGCTCTCCAGCCTCTACGACCCGGCGACCGAGTCCGGAATCGCCTGGGACGACCCGGACGTCGGGGTCGAGTGGGGGGTGCGGGAGCCGCTCCTCTCCGAGCGCGACAAATCCGCCCCGAAGCTGGCCGAGGTCGCCGAGGCGCTGCCGTTCTAACGGCGCTTCGCCGCGGTGATCGCGAGGCTGGCGGCGAGCTTGGCGCCGATCCCGGCGTAGACCGCGGCGTTCAGCGCGGGGTTGTGGGAAGGCGCGTCGAAGCGGCGGTAGAAGCGGCCCATGCCGCGGTGGAAGGCGATCTCCTGGCGCGCCGCGCGCCGCGCCCCGCTGGAGGCGCCCTTGACGTGCAGGGCCACCCCGGCGGGCTCGTAGAAGACCTTCCAGCCCGCGTCCCAGAAGCGGTGGCACCAGTCGAGGTCCTCCATGTAGAGCCAGTAGCCCTCGTCGAGCAGGCCGACCTCGCGCACCGCCGCGGTGCGGCAGAGCATGAAGGCGCCGTTGACGGCGTCGACCTCGCCCGGCTCGTCGTCGCCGAGGTGGGTCGCCCGGTACTGGCTGAGGGCCGCCGCGGCGCCGTCGGTGCGGCCGATCCCGGTGAAGTGGGCGAGCGCGCCGAGCGGGGTGGGGAAGGAGCGCTTGCAGGCGTGGTCCAGCTCGCCGGTCTCCCTCACCAGCTTCACCCCGACCATCCCGATCCGCTCCTCGGCGCCCAGCCGCGCCAGCGCCGCGTCGAGGGTGCCCGCGTAGACCTCGGTGTCGGGGTTCAGCAGCAGCACCGCCTCGGCCTCGCTCTCGCGCAGGACCAGGTTGTTGGCGGCGGAAAAGCCGATGTTGCCGCGGCGCGCCAGTCGCACCTCGGGGAACTCGCGGGCGACCATGTCCGGGGTCGAGTCGGGGCTGCCGCTGTCGACGACGGTGATCCGCATCTCGACGCCGGCCGGGGGATGAGCGGCGAGCGAGCGCAGGCAGCGCCGCAGCAGCTCCTCGCCGCCGTGGCTGACGATCGCGACCTCGAGGCTGGTGGGCGCGGGCATCCGGGCGGGGCTAGGCGCCCTCGCCGCGGACGATCGCGCGCGGCGTGCGCAGCAGGATCGCCAGGTCGGTCAGCAGCGAGAGGTTGTCGAGGTAGTCGCGCTCCATCGCCAGCCGCTCCTCGAAGGTGAGGTCGCTGCGGCCGTAGACCTGCATCGGCCCGGTCAGCCCGGGCTTGATCGCCAGCCGCCCGCGCTGGCGCTCGTCGTAGAGGGCGACGACGCTCTCCTCCTCGGGCCGCGGCCCGACCAGCGACATCTCGCCGCGCAGGACGTTGATCAGCTGCGGCAGCTCGTCGAGGCTGGAGCGCCGCAGCACGCCGCCGATCGCGCGTCACCCGCGGGTCGTCGGGGATCTTGAAGGCCGGCTCCTCGAGCTTCGTCCAGGTCGACCAGCTCCCCCAGCCGCTCCTCGGCGTCGGCGACCATGGTGCGGAACTTCAGCATCGTGAACGGCTCGCCGTCCTTGCCGGCGCGGCGCTGGCGGAAGAAGACCGGGCGGCCGGAGTCGAGCAGGATCGCGACCGAGATCGCCGCCAGCAGCGGCGAGAGCAGCGCCAGCAGCAGGCCGGAGACGACCACGTCCATCGCCCGCTTCATCGCCACCGTCGAGCGCGGCGGGTCGGAGAAGCGGAAGTCGAGGACCGGCAGCTCGGCCAGGCGGTTGAGCTCGATCCCGGGGCCGAGCAGCCCGTAGTGCTGGGGCAGGAAGGTCAGCGCCAGGCCCGCCTGCCTTGCACTCCTCGATCAGCCGCTCGGCGGCCGGCTCGCTCATCTCCTGTTCGGTCACCACCACCCGCTCGATCGTCGTAGCTCGCGGGCGACCCTGGAGATGTCGGCGATCGATGCCCAGCCGCGGCAGCTCGGTCGCGGCTTCGTCGCCCGGGGAGAGGTAGCCGACCAGCGCCAGGCGCGTCTCGGGGTGGGTCGAGACCCGCCGCGCGACCATGTCGACGGCCGCCGCCGGCCCGACCACGATCCCGGCCGCGAGCCCGGTCAGGCGGTGCCAGAGGAAGCGCAGGACGCCGCGCAGGACGAAGCTGCCGACCAGGGTGCCGAGGCCGACCGCGATCGCGCTGGTCGGGGGAGAGCGGTCCGACCGGGCTCAGCGCCAGCAGGCCGTCGAGGACGAGGGTGCCGAGCACGCTGGCCGAGACCAGCGAGGGCAGCTCGTCGAGAGTGCTGTGGCGGATCCGCCGGTGGTCGTTGTCGTAGAGGCCGTGGAGCTTGACCACGAGGATCCAGGCGGGGCTGAAGAGCACCGCCCAGAACAGCGTCGCGACGTCGGTGGTCGAGGTCGTCGCGGTGACCAGGCAGAGGCTGCCGATCAGCGCCATCCAGTCGCCGGCGGCGAGCAGCCGCCGCAGCATCGCGCCGCGCCGCCGCGAGCCGCTCGGCCCGGTCAGCCCGAGGCGCCCGGCCGCGGCTCGGCGGGCGCGGTTGCGGGGCGGAGGAGGCCGAGGCCGGCGCGGCGGCCTTCCGGCTCTGGGTGTCGGGCGGGCGGCTCATCCGCAGCCGTCCCAGCCTTCGCGCAGGCAGGTTTCGAGCGGGTTCAGCCGCTCGGCCTCGGCGCAGGTCGGCGCGGGCCGCGGCGACGTCGCCCGCCTCGTGCTCGATCTCGCGAGCGCAGGTAGTAGAGGAGCCAGTTGCGGTCCTCGCGGTGGATCGCCTGCGCGAGGCGCCCGGCGGCGGTCGCGTAGTCGCCCTGGAGCTCGGCGAGCAGGCCGAGCTGGACGTAGGGCGAGGCGGCCCAGGGCTCGATCGAGCGGGCCGTGTCGGCGTGGTCGACGGCGCTCGGCGAGGTCGCCGTCGGCGGCCGCCGACTGGCTGGCGTCGATCTCGCGGTCGACCAGCAGCGGCCCGATCAGCGCCAGGGCGGTGATCCAGGCGATCGCCAGGCCGGCGACGGCGAGGCCGAAGCGGCGCTGCTCGGCGCTGGCCGTTGGCGGCGGCCCGCGCGCCCGCGCGAGCTGGGCGCAGCGAGCCGGCGACCAGGACGCCGCTGGCGAGGAAGAAGATCGCGCCGAGCGCGGCGATCTCCCAGAACCAGTCGATCGCGGCGCCGACCGCGAAGGCCAGGCTCGCGGCGAGCAGGGCCGCGTACAGCTCGCGCTGCCGGCCCCCGTGCCGCCCGCCAGGCCGCGAAGCCGGTCCAGAGCAGGATCCCGACCAGGGCCAGCACGAGCAGGCCGCCGACCAGCCCCAGCTCGGCGAAGGCCTCCAGGTAAGAGCGAGTGGGCGTCGTGCACCGGGACCGGGATCGAGCGCAGCTGCTCCCAGGAGAACTGGTAGGTGCCGGCGCCGTGGCCGAGCAGCGGCTTTTCGTCGAAGGCGTCGATCGCGACCCGGTAGAAGTCGTGGCGGCCGGCGCCGGAGAGCTCGCCGAAGTGCTGCGCCGGGTTGCTCGGGGAACTGGATGTCGGAGCTGGAGAACTGGTCCCAGGCGCGGCCGCCGACGGCGATCGCGGCGCCGATCGCCAGCAGCGCCGAGCCCCGGCGCGATCCGCCTTCAGCACCCCTGGGTCGCGGGAGAGCGCGACCGCCCGCCCGGTCAGGCCGCCGTGCGCCGGCCCTCGAGCCGCCGCAGCCCGGCGAAGAGCAGCAGCGCCAGCGCGATCCCGGCGACCAGGATCAGGAGCACCGTCACGCCCTGGTCGACGGCGGCCTGGTTGGCGAGGTTGTCGGCGAGGCTGTGCCGGGCCTGCACGGCCAGCACCGCCGGCAGCGCCCCCAGCGGCGCCGATCGCCAGCGTCGCCAGCAGCCAGAGCCGGTCGTGGGAGAGGGCGAGCAGGCAGCCGCCGGCGACCGAGCAGGGCGAGCAGGCCGCCGCGCGAGTAGGTGAAGTAGAGGGCCAGCAGCACCGCCGGCAGCGAGGCCGACCGCGATCCAGCGCAGGGCCGCCGAGCAGCGAGCGCCGGCTCATCCAGAGCAGCATCGCGACCCCGATCCCGAAGACGACCCCGTTGGCGTTCCAGTAGCCGAGCGGGTAGCGCAGCCGCGGGCCGCTGCCCAGCGACTCCTGAACCGTCGAGGACATGGGGCAGGAGGCGGCTGGCCAGGGCGAGCAGGGCGAGCAGCGCGAGGGCAATTGCGATGCCTTCAGCGAAACGTTGGCGCCTTTGGTCGGTTTGGGCGATCAGGAATGCGGCAAGGAAGAAGCCCGAGGTAGACCAGAGACCCGGTCCGCCTCGGTCACGCTCAGCTCGATCGACCCGGACCAGAGAGATGAGATTGCAGACAAAAGCGCCAGCCCACCGATCAGCCCACTCGCCCAGTAGAACGGACGCCCGAGCGTCGCCCGCGAGGCGCGCCCCCAGCGCCAGCAGCGCGACCACGACCAGCCAGACCGCGAGCCCGGCGATGTGACGGGCGCTCAGTTCGAAGCCGCCTCCGGCGAGCGCCAAGCCGACGATCAGGAGCGAGCGGAGCGAGCAACGCCGCTGTTTCCTCTAACCTTCCGCGCCATGCATGGGATGCGCCGCCACCCGGCCCGTAGCTCGGGCCGACTCCGCCGTCTTGCTTCTGTCAGTGCTTGCTCTGCTGGCATTGGCTTGCTTTCCGGTGCTCGCTCAGGCCGAAGACTCGAGTCGGGTACCAGTACGAACCCGGCTGTGCCGTCACCGTCACCGGTGGGCACACCGATTTCTCCGTCCCATCCGCGGCGGCGCGCCCGCGCATGCGTCCAACGCCGGCGGCCAGGCTCCGAACGGCTCGACCAGCATTCGGGCTCGTTCCGGATCTGGCTCTTCGAAGGCAATCCGTCGGGGCACGGCAGTCCAAGCACGGGCGGCGGCGGCACCGGCCAGGGTAGCCCAGGCAACGGCTCCGGCAACGGCCAGGGGCAGGGCGGCAAGCAGTCGTCCGGCGCGCCTCAGGGACAGGCCGGCGAACCCGTCTCCTCGAAGGACAGCTCATCTTCCTCGCCCCTGGTCCCGATCCTGATCGCGATCGCCGCCCTGGCGGCGATCTCGATCGGAGCGGTCGTGATCAGGCAGCGGCGCCAGCGCCGTCCTCCGGCGCGCGGGTCTCGCCGAAGGCGAGCTAACCGGATGCTCGACAGCGAGGAAGCGAATCGGCGGGAAGGCACGCGCCTGGGCGGCGGCCCTGGCTCTGGCGTTGGCTGGGCCTGGCCCTCTTCGCCGCGTCGGCGCAGGCGCTGCCGGCACCTTCTGGGGCGTCGTCCCGCAGGCGACGCCCAACCACGAACAGTTCCAGCGCCTGCAGCGCGGTGGCGTCGACAGCGTCCGCATCCCGATCGACTGGGGCGCGGTCCAGCCGACCCGGGGCGGCGGCTTCGACTGGACCGGGGTCGACTCGCAGGTCGCCAACGGACTGCCACGGCGGGCCTTCGAGGTCCTGCCGTTCCTCACCGGGGCCCCGGCCTGGGCGGTGCCCGCGGTGTTCGGTCCCCGGTTCGCACGACAGCGTCAAGGCGCCCAGCCACCTGCCGGTCAGCGGCCTCGCGCGGACCGGTTGGATCGACCTTCGTCAAGGCGGCGGTCGCGCGCTACGGGCCCAACGGCAGCTTCTGGGTCGAGCAACCCGGCCGTGCCCAAGCGCCCGATCCGCACCTGGCAGATCTGGAACGAGGAGAACTTCAAGTACTTCGTCGCCAAGCCCAACCCGGCCGAATACGGGAAGCTGGTGCAAGCTCTCCTACGCGGCGATCAAAGGCGCCGACCCCGGCGCGAAGATCATCCTCGGCGGCATGTTCGCCCGGCCCAAGGGGGGTCGATCGAAAACGAAGCCGAAGCGCAACTACTTCGCCACCGACTTCCTCGAACAGATGTACAGGACGACGCCCGGGATCAAGACGCAAGTTCAACGGCGTCGCGCTGCACCCCTACAGCGACCACTACCAGGAACTGACGCGGGAGATCGAAGAAGTCCGGGCGGTCGATGAGCGCCAACCACGACGGCGACAAGGGCCTCTGGATCACCGAGCTCGGCTGGAGCTCCGAGGCCGCCGACCCGGCTCGGATCTCTTCGCCAAGGGCCCCGCCGGCCAGGCGGCGCAGCTGCGAGGGCGCCTTCTCGCTGCTCGAGCAGCAACCAGGTGAAATGGAAGCTGCAGCGCGTCTACTGGTTCTCGGTCGACGACCAGGCCGGCGCCTGCAACTTCTGCGACGGCTCCGGCCTGTTCGGCACCAGGCTTCAGGCCGAAGAAGTCCTGGTTCGAATACGTCAAGTTCGCCGGCGGCACCCCGTACGGGCCGCGCGTAAGATCGGTGGGTTGACCACCGAGCGAAAGTCGAGCCGCGAAGTCTGACCCGCTGGCGCCCTTCAGCGCGCCGGTCAGGCGCTGGTTCGAGGCCTCCTTCGAGGGGCCGACGCCGGCCCAGGCGGGCGGCTGGGAGGCGATCTCCGGCGGCGCCAACGCGCTGATCTGCGCCCCGACCGGCTCCGGCAAGACGCTCGCCAGCTTCCTCTGGGGCATCGACAGGCTCGCCGCTCGCCGCGGCTGGGGACGGGCGTGCGCCTCGTCTACGTCTCGCCGCTGAAGGCGCTCTCCTACGACATCGAGCGCAACCTGCGGGCGCCGCTGCGCGGGATCGGCGCCGAGATCTCGGTCGGCCTGCGGACCGGCGACACCTCGCAGGCCGAACGGCGGGCGATGCGCAAAACGCCGCCGGACATCCTCATCACCACCCCCGAGTCGCTCTACCTGATGCTCTCCTCCGGCGTGCGCGAGATCCTCGCCACGACCGAGGCGGTGATCGTCGACGAGATCCACGCGGTGGCCCAGACCAAGCGGGGCTCGCACCTGGCGCTGACGCTGGAGCGGCTGGATCACCTCGGCGCGGGGCGCGAGCGGCGCCGAAGCGGGGTCCAGAGGATCGGGCTGTCGGCGACGCAGCGGCCGCTGGAGCGGATAGCGAAGTTCCTCGTCGGGCCGAAGCGGGAGTGCAGGATCGTCGACGCGGGGCGGACCAAGGAGCTGGACCTGGAGATCGTGGTGCCGGTCGAGGACATGGCCGACCCTGGGGCGCCCGCCTATCCCAGCGAGGACGGCGCGCCGCCGACCGAAATCGAGCCCAGCGCCCACGTCCGCTCGATCTGGCCGGCGATCTACCCCAAGCTCCTGGAGCTGGTCCAGGAACACACCTCGACGATCATCTTCGTCAACAACCGCCGCGCCTCCGAGCGCCTCGCCAAGCGCCTGAACGAGCTTGCGAACGGCGAAGCCGAGCAGGAGCTGCCAGCTACGGAGCACGGCGGGCACGGCGGGGGAGGACTCCGACGAGCAGCAGCGGGGAGGCTCGTCGGAGTCCTCCCCCGAGTGCCCAGTCGAGATCGCCCGCGCCCACCACGGCTCCCTCTCCCACGAGGAGCGCACCCTGGTCGAGGAGATGCTGAAGTCGGGGCAGCTGCCCTGCCTCGTCGCGACCTCCTCCCTGGAGCTGGGGATCGACATGGGCGCCGTCGACCTGGTGATCCAGGTCGAGTCGCCGAAGTCGGTGACCCGCGGCCTGCAGCGGATCGGCCGCGCCGGGCACGGCCTCGGCGAGGTCTCCAAGGGCCGGATCTTCCCCAAATTCCGCGGCGACCTGCTCGAGTGCGCGGTCGTCGCCCGGCGCATGCGCGAAGGGGAGATCGAGGAGACGGTGATCCCCCAGAACCCGCTCGACGTGCTCGCCCAGCACCTGGTCTCGATGGCCGCGCTGGACGAGTGGGAGGTCGACGAGGTCGAGCGCCTGGTCACCGCCACCGAGCCCTTCCACGACCTCTCCCGCGAGCAGCTGGAGAACGTCCTCGACATGCTCGACGGCCGCTACCCCTCCGACCGCTTCGCCGAGCTGCGCCCGCGGATCGTCTGGGACCGCACCGACGGCACGATCCACGGCCGCAAAGGCGCCCGCCCGCTGGTCGTCACCAACGCCGGCACGATCCCCGACCGCGGCCTCTACGGCGTCCACCTGCCCGACGGCCGCCGGGTCGGCGAGCTCGACGAGGAGATGGTCTACGAGGCCCGCCCGGGCCAGACCTTCCTGCTCGGCGCCACCACCTGGCGGATCGAGGAAATCACCCGCGACCGGGTCATCGTCACCCCGGCCCCCGGCGCCCCCGGCGCCGTCCCCTTCTGGAAGGGCGACGGGATCGGCCGCCCGGCCGAGCTGGGCCGGGCGATCGGCGCCTTCGCCCGCGAGGCGGTCTCGCGCGAGCCCGGCCGAGCTGGCCGCCGAGTACGACCTCGACCCCCGCGCCGCCAACAACCTCGTCACCTACCTGCGCGAGCAGCAGCAGGCGACCCGCGTCGTCCCCTCCGACGAGACGATCGTCGTCGAGCGCTTCCGCGACGAGATCGGCGACTGGCGCCTCTGCATCCTCTCCCCCTTCGGCGGCCGCGTCCACGCCGCCTGGGGCCTCGCCCTGGCCGCCAAGATCCGCGCCGAGCGCGACCTCGAGGCCGACGCGATCTGGTCCGACGACGGCATCGTCATCCACCTCCCCGACGCCGACGAGCCGCCGCCCGCCGACCTGGTCCTGATCGAGCCCGACGAGACTCGAGGACCTGGTCGTCGGCGAGCTCTCCGGCTCGGCCCTGTTCGGCGCCCGCTTCCGCGAGAACGCCTCCCGCTCGCTGCTGATCCCGCGCGCCTACCCGGGCAAGCGCACGCCGCTCTGGCAGCAGCGGCTGAAGTCGCAGAGCCTGCTCGAGGTGGCGCGGGACTTCCCCCGCTTCCCGGTCATCCTCGAGACCTACCGCGAGTGCCTGCAGCGACGTCCTCGACCTGCCCTCGCTGGGCGAGCTGCTGCGCAAGCTGCACTCGCGCCAGCTCAGCCTGGTCGAGGTCGAGACGCCGACCGCCTCGCCCTTCGCCTCCTCGCTGCTCTTCGACTACGTCGCCACCTACATGTACGAGGGGGACACGCCGAACGCCGAGCGGCGGGCGGCGGCGCTGGCGCTCGACCGCGACCTGCTGCGCGAGCTGCTCGGCCAGGAGGAGCTGCGCGAGCTGATCGACCCCGAGGCCCTGGAGGAGGTCGAGGCGCAGCTCCAGCACCGCACCGAGGCCGGGCCGCGCCGGCGACCGCGACGCCCTCCAGCAGATGCTGCGCAACCTCGGCGACCTCACCGCGGAGGAGTGCGCGGAGCGGGTGGCGGAGGGCTACTCGGCCGCCTCGATGCTGGAGAAGCTGGTCGCCGAGCGCCGCGTCGCCAGGGTCCGGATCGGCGGCGAGGAGCGCTACATCGCCGCCGAGGACGCCGGCCTCTACCGCGACGCGCTCGGCGTGCCGCCGCCGGCCGGCCTGCCGGAGACCTTCCTCGAGGACCACCCCGACGCGATGCGCGCCCTGGTCCGCCGCTTCGCCCGCACCCACGGCCCCTTCCCGACCGCCCGCCTCGCCGAGCGCTACGGCGTCGACCCGACGCCGGCGCTGCGCGAGCTGGAGGCGCGAAGGGGCGCTGGTCCGCGGCGAGCTGCTGCCGCGGCGGGACCGAGCGCGAGTGGTGCGACTCCGAAGTCCTGCGCCGGGTCCGCCGCGCCAGCCTCGCCCGCCTGCGCGCGCGAGGTCGAGGCCGCCGACCGCACCCAGCTCGCCCGCTTCCTGCCGAGCTGGCAGAACGTCGACGCCCATCCGCCCCGCCGGCGCCGGCCCGGACCGCCTGCGCGAGGCGCTGGTGCCGCTGCAGGGCGTCGCGCTGACGCCGAAGGTCTGGGAGGGGGACGTGCTGCCGCGCCGGCTCGGCGCCTACTCGCCCGACCTGGCTCGACGAGCTCTGCACCAGCGGCGAGCTGGTCTGGGTCGGCGCCGGCGCGCTGCGGCCGCAGCGACGGCCGCGTCGCCCTCTACTTCCGCGAGGACGTCCGCCTCGCCGGCCCGCCGCCGGCCAACGCCAAGCTGGAGCGCGCCGAAGGGCGAGGTCCACGAGGCGATCCGCGAGCGCCTCGCCGCCGGCCCCTCCTTCTGGCTCGACCTGCTCGCCGACCTCGACCACCCGGCCGAGGAGCTCCACAACGCCCTCTGGGACCTGGCCTGGTCGCGGCGAGGTCACCAACGACGCCTTCTCGCCGCTGCGGGCGCCGCGCCTGCGCGCGGTCGCCGTCGCCAGGAGCGGGGCGGCCGCCGCTTCGCCCGCCGCCGCTCGACCGCCGGCGCCGCGGTCCAGGGCCGCTGGTCGCTGACCGCGCCGCTCTTCGCCAACGCCCCCGGCCCCGGCGCCCGCCTGCGCGCCCAGGCCGAGCTGATGCTGGAGCGCTACGGCATCGTCACCCGCGAGACCGTCCTCGCCGAGGGCGTCCCCGGCGGCTTCGCCACCCTCTACGCGCGAGCTCGGCAACCTCGAGCTGCTCGGCACCGCCCGCCGCGGCTACTTCGTCGAGGGCCTCGGCGGCGCCCAGTTCGCCCTCCCCGGCGCGGTCGAGCGGCTGCGCTCGCTGCCCGAAGCCGACGGCTCCTACCTGCGTCCTCGCCGCCACCGACCCGGCCAACCCCTACGGCGCCTCGCTGCCCTGGCCGAAGCTGGAGGGCGGCCGCCGCCCCGGCCGCACCCCCGGCGCCCACCTGCTGCTGCGCGACGGCGAGCCGCTCGTCTTCGTCGAGCGCGGCGGCCGCGGCATCCTGCGCCTGGCGCCGATCGAGAGGCGCGGAGCTGGAGGAGGCGATGCGCGCCCTCGCCGAGGCCGTCGCCGCCGGCCAGCTGCCGAAGCTCGCGGTCGAGAAGCTCGACGGCGAGGCGGTGATCGGCTCCGGCCACGAGGAGGCCCTGATCGGCGCCGGCTTCAGCCGCGGCCCGCGCAAACTGACCGCCTCGGCCTGAGCGCCCGTCCGAGCGCCGAGGCCGCCCGCTGGGATAATCGCCCGATGGGCCAGGGCGAGACGAGCGCGGACCTGCTTCGAAGCGTGCCGCTCTTCGCCGATCTCGAAGAGGAGGAGCTGGAGCGCTTCTCGCGCGTCGCCGTTCCCCGCTCCTTCCCGGCCGGGACCCGGGTCTTCCACGAGGGCGATCGCTCCGACGCCTGCTACATCGTCCGCGAGGGCAGCTTCCGGGTCACCCGCGAGCACTCCGACGGGCGCGCGATCACGCTCGCCACGCTCGGCCCCGGCGAGGTCTTCGGCGAGCTGGCGATGCTCGACGGCGACACCCGCTCGGCCAGCGCCGAGGCGCTCAGCGACGGCGAGCTGCTGGCGCTGCCGGCGACCGACGTGAAGGGCGCTGCTCGCCCGCCACCCGGAGATCTCGGTGAAGCTGGTCGCGGCGCTGGTCCGCCGCCTGCGCGCCGCCAACGAGCGGATCTCGCGCCAGTCCTTCCAGACCGTGCCCAGCCGCGTCGCCGGCGTCCTCTCCCAGCTCGGCTCGGAAACGCCGCGCGGCGGCGAGGACGGCGAGGTGACGATCCGGATGAACCAGGCCGACCTGGCCCAGCTGGCCGGCACCTCGCGGGAGAGCGTCAGCCGCTTCCTCGCCGACCTCGAGCGGGCCGGCGTCGTCCGCTCCGGCCGCGGCCGGGTCACCGTCGCTCGACCCCGCCAAGCTCCACAACTACATCTTCTAGCGTGCCCGACTTCGCCGGCCTCCGCGCGCGGATGGTCGAGCGGCAGCTGCGCCGGCGCGGGATCGTCGACGAGCGGGTTCTGGCGGCGATGGGGCGAGGTGCCGCGCGAGGCCTTCGTGCCGCCGCGAGATGCGCCGTCGCGCCTACGCCGACTCGGCGCTGCCGATCGCCGAGCAGCAGACGATCTCCCAGCCCTGGATCGTCGCCGCGATCTGCCAGGCGCTGGAGCTGACCGGCACCGAGCGGGTGCTGGAGGTCGGCACCGGCTCCGGCTACTCGGCCTGCGTCCTCTCGCTGCTCGCCGCCGAGGTGATCAGCGTCGAGCGCCACGAGTCGCTGGCCCTGCACGCCCGCGAAGCGCTCGGCGCGCTCGCCGTCGCCGACGTCGAGCTGATCGTCGGCGACGGCAGCCGCGGCGTCCCGGAGCGGGCGCCGTTCGAGGCGATCGCCGTCCACGCCGCCGCCCCGCCGCCGCCGCCGGCGCTGGTCTCCCAGCTCGCCGACGGCGGTCGCCTCGTGGTCCCGATCGCCACCGAGGCGGCCGACCTGCTCACCGTCCTGCGTCGCCGCGGCGAGCAGATCGAGACCGAGACGATCGGCCCCTGCCGCTTCGTGCCGCTGGTCGGCGACGAGGGCTTCTGAGCCCCGGCCGGAGCGCTCCAGCAGCTGATCGCCGGCGGGTCGCCGCGGTCCCTGCCTTGCGACTTCGTCCTCGCCGCCGCCGCAGTCGATCTGCTTGTCGCGCTGGCCGTCGGCCGCGTCGATGAAGTCGTTGCCGCCCCGGCCGATGAAGGTGTCGGCGCCGAGGTGGCCGAGCAGGCTGTTGTCGCCGTTGTCGCCGATCAGGACGTCGGGGCCGTCGGAGCCCTCGAGGCTCTCGTTGTCGGCGAGGACGCTGGTCCGGGGTGGCGCAGCCGGCCGGGCCGCCGGTGCCGCCCAGCGTCGATCCGCAGCGACGTCGTTGGAGCGGGCGTAGGAGACGGTGTCCTCGCCGGAGCCGCCGTCGTAGGTGTGGCCCTGGCAGGTGGCGACCGAGGAGACCAGCAGGTCCTCGCCCGGGCCGCCGTTGAGCTGGTCGGCGCCGGGGTCGGCGTAGAGGACGTCGTTGCCGCCGTTGCCGATCGAGGGTGTCGTTGCCGTTGTCGGGCCCGTTGTAGTTCTCGCCCGCTTCGAGCACGTCGTCGCCGGGGCCGCCGACCAGCGTGTCGCTGCCGGCGTTGCCGTTGACCCGCACCTTGGCGCTGGTCGGGACGCTGGGGTCGATGACGATGGTGTCGCCGCCGGCGTTGCCGGTGACGACGATCAGCGCCAGCGCCGGTTCGCCCGGCGCAGCTGACGATCGGCGCGTCGCCGGGATCGGCTGGCGCAGCCTTCGCCGGCGAAGATCGGGCCGCCGTCGGAGACCGTCCAGCCCGGCGGCGTCGTGGGAGACGCGGAGTGTCGTCGCCGGCCTGGCTGCCCTGGACGACGAGGCTGGAGTCGTCGAGGCCCTGGTTGAGCGATCACGTAGGCGGCGTCCGGGCGGCGGCGCCGGTTCGGGGCCGCAGGAGTTCTCGACCGCGAAGCCGTTGCAGCTGTCGCTGCCGGGACCGCCGAACGCCTCGCCGCCCCCGCCGCCGCTTTCGAAGCGTGTCGTTGCCGACGCCGCCGTCGAGCCGGTTGCGGTTCGCCGTCGCCGACGATCGTGTCGGCCTGCGGGGAGCCGACCACGTCCTCGAATCCGCTGAGCTCGTCGTGGCCGTCGCCCTTGGCATTGCCGGCGGCGAGGTTGACGTCGATGCCGCCGCGGGTGGCGCTGGCGTAGGAGACGATGTCGTTGGCGCCGGCGCCGCCGGAGAGCGTGTCGGTGCCGGCGTCGCCGCGGACGACGTCGCCGTCGCCGGCCCCGCCGTCGACGTCGTCGGTGCCGGAGCCGCCGAACATCGTGTCGGCACCGCCGCCGCCGTCGAGCGAGGCGTCGTCGCCGGGCCCGCCTTCGACCGTGTCGTCGCCTTCTCCGCCGTCGATCCTGTCGTTGCCCTTGTCGCCGAGCAGCTGGTCGTTGCCGCCGCCGCCCTCGATCGTGTCGCTGCCCTGCTGGCCGTCGAGGAAGTCGTCGCCGGAGCCGCCGTCGAGGGTGTCGGGCCCCTTGGCGCCGATCAGCGAGTCGTCGCCCTCGCCGCCGTGCAGGTGGTCGGCGCCCTTGAACCCGGAGAGGAGGTCGTCGCCGCCTCCGCCGTCGAGCATGTCGGAGCCGGTCTCGCCGAACAGCTGGTCGTCGCCTTCGCCGCCGTAGAGGGAGTCGAAGCCGCGGCCGCCGTGGATCGATGTCGTCGCCGGGACCGCCGCAGATCGTGTCGTTGCCGTTGGGGCCGCCACTGATCTCGTCGTCGCCTCCGCCGCCGTAGATCACGTCGCTGGCCTTCTTGCCGACGATCGTGTCGTTGCCGGCGGTGCCGACGATCGTCACCTTCTTGCCGTCGCAGGTCATCGCCGCCGCGCTCCCCGCGAAGGGCGATCAGCAGCAGGCGCTGGCGGCGCAGGCCAGCGCCGCGGCGAGCAGACGACTGCCGGTTTTCGCCACCACGGAGCTCATATCGGCTTTCTCGCGGTGGGACTCCAATTCCGACCGGATATCCGTCTAGGCACCGCTCGATCCCCTGGATCGCGCCCGGGCCGGGCAATCGGGCCGCGCGGCGGCAGCGGAGCCGGGCCGCCCGGCGTCAGATACGCTCGCAGCGCAAATGAGGGGCGGCACCTACGTACTCAACTTCTACTCGGCGGTCTTCATCGACCAGCTGAAGCGGGGCCGCAAGACGGCGACCATCCGCCTCGGCGACAAGAGCGGCAAGTACGAGCGCGGCCAGGTCGTCTGGGTCACCGTCGGCTTCCGCCACAGCCCGCGCGAGAAGATCTTCATCGCGGTGATCGACGACGTCGAGGTGAAGCCGCTGGGCGACCTCTCCCGGCGCGACATCGAGCACGACAACCCCGAGTTCCGCCGCCTCGAGGAGACCACCCGCTTCCTCGAGCAGATCTACGGCCGCTCGATCTCCGAGGACGACGCGGTCACGGTGATCCGCTTCTCCCAGATCGTCGAGTCGCCGCGCGCGCACCTGGGCAACGGGGAGACCCCGCACCGCAACTGATGGCGGAGTACGCGTTCCTCACGACCTGGCTGCTCGACTCCCCGCGCGAGCCGGTCTGGGAGGCGATCCACGACCAGGAGCGCTGGCCGAGCTGGTGGCGCGGGGTCGAGGAGGCCGACGAGCTGAAGCCCGGCGCCGATGGCGACGTCGGCACCGTCTCGCGCCTGGTCTGGAAGAGCCTGCTGCCCTACCGGGTCGCCTTCGAGGTGACGACCATCCGGGTCGAGCGCCCGCACCTGCTGGAAGGCCACGCGGTCGGCGAGCTGGAGGGGACCGGGCGCTGGCGGCTCTACGAGCGCGACGGTGTCACCGCCGTGCTCTACGAGTGGAACGTGTCGACGACGAAGCCGTGGATGAACCTGCTCGCCCCGGTTCTGCGCCCCGCCTTCGAGTGGAATCACGACTGGGTGATGGCCCGCGGCGGCGAGGGGATCGCCAGGTTGCTCGGCTGCCGCCTGCTGGCGACGGACTAACCACGCTATCTTTCACTCTGTTGGCACTCGGCCAACCAGAGTGCCAAGGGCCAGGAGGCGCCGAAAACGGCTCCCTGGCGCAGTTTCCTGACTTTCCCAGCAAACCACGCACCGATAACGGAGGTTCACGGATGAAGCTGAAGCCCCTCGGGGACCGGCTGATCGTCAAACCGATCGAGGAGGAGGAGACGACCGCCAGCGGCATCGTGCTCCCCGACACGGCCAAAGAGAAGCCGCAGAAGGGCAAGGTCGTCGCCGTCGGCGACGGCGCGATCAACGAGGACGGCAGCCGCCGCCCGCTCGATGTCTCGGAGGGGGACGAGGTCCTCTACTCCAAATACGGAGGCACCGAGGTGACCGTCGAGGGGGACGACCTGCTCGTGCTGCGCGAGTCGGACGTCCTGGCCAAGCTCGGCTGAGCCCGCCGCCAATAGGACTTAAGAAACAAGGAGGACTGAATCCAGATGGCTCATAAGGAGCTGAAGTACGCAGAGGAGGCCAGAGGGGCCCTTCAGGCCGGCGTCGACGCCGTCGCCAACGCCGTCAAGGTGACCCTCGGCCCCAAGGGCCGCTACGTCGTGCTCGACAAGAAGTTCGGCGCCCCGACGATCACCAACGACGGCGTCACCATCGCCCGCGAGGTCGAGGTCGAGGACGTCTTCGAGAACCAGGGAGCACAGCTGGTCCGCGAGGTCGCCACGGCGACCAACGACGTCGCCGGCGACGGCACCACGACGGCGACCCTGCTGGCCCAGATCATCGTCCGCCAGGGGCTGAAGAACGTCGCCGCCGGCGCCAACCCGCTGGCCCTGCGCCGGGGGATCGAGAAGGCGGTCGACGAGGTCGTCGAGAACCTGCGCGGGAAGCAGTCCAAGGAGGTCGCGGGCAAGGACCAGATCGCCCGCGTCGCCGCCATCTCCGCCGCCGACGACGAGATCGGCAACGTGATCGCCGACGCGATCGAGAAGGTCGGCAAGGACGGCGTGGTCAACGTCGAGGAGGGCCAGACCTTCGGCATGGAGCTGGAGTTCACCGAGGGGATGCAGTTCGACAAGGGCTACATCTCCCCGTACATGGTCACCGACCAGGACCGCATGGAGGCGGTGCTGGAGGAGCCCTACATCCTCATCGCCAACCAGAAAATCGGCTCCGTGCGGGACATCCTGCCGGTGCTGGAGCAGGTGATGCAGGGCGGCAAGCCGCTGCTGATCGTGGCCGAGGACGTCGAGGGCGAGTGCCTGGCGACCCTGGTCGTGAACAAGCTGCGGGGCACCTTCACCGGTGTCGCGGTGAAAGCGCCCGGCTTCGGCGACCGCCGCAAGCGGATGCTGGAGGACATCGCGATCCTCAGCGGCGGCGAGGTGATCACCGAGGAGATGGGCCTCAAACTCGAGAACACCCAGCTCAGCCAGCTCGGTAAAGCCCGCCGCGTGGTCGTCTCCAAGGACACGACCACGATCATCGACGGCGGTGGCAGCGGCGACGACATCAAGGGCCGGATCAAGCAGATCAAACAGGAGATCGAGAACACCGACTCCGACTTCGACCGCGAGAAGCTTCAGGAGCGGCTCGCAAAGCTCGCCGGAGGCGTCGCCGTGGTCAAGGTCGGGGCCGCCACCGAGACCGAGATGAAGGAGAAAAAGCACCGCGTCGAGGACGCCCTCCAGGCGACCCGCGCCGCGCTCGAGGAGGGTGTGGTGCCGGGCGGCGGCGTGGCCCTGCTCAACGCTCAGTCCGGCCTCGACCCCGAGAAGCTGGACGATCCGGACGAGCGCACCGGCGCACGGATCATCCACCGGGCGCTGGAGGAGCCGGTCCGCCAGATCGCCGAGAACTCCGGCGAGGAGGGCTCGGTCGTCGTCAACAAGGTCCGCGACCTGAAACCGGGCGAAGGCCTGAACGCGGCCAACGGCGAGTACGGCGACCTGATCAAGGCCGGCGTCATCGACCCGACGATGGTCACCCGCTCGGCGCTTCAGAACGCGGCGTCGATCGCCAAGAACATCCTCGTCACCGAGGCGGTGATCGCCGAGCCACCCGAGAAGGAAGGTGCCGGCGGCATGCCCGGTGGCGGCATGCCGGACATGGGCGGGATGATGTAACGAGGTCGGGAAGCCGGCTTCGCCGGATTTCTCTCAGAGGCCCGCGGCGCTCCGGCGTCGCGGGCCTCTGTCGTTGTGGGACGCGAGGCCGCGGCTGTCATCCGTGCGCCGCGAGATGCTTTGCCCTCCTTGGCGCGCGACCAGCCCACCGCCGAAGCCCACTCGCTGATACGCCCCCGCGAAGTCGCCCGGGCGGTCACTCCCCTGGAGCTGTTCTTCGACCTCGTCTACGTCTTCACGGTCAGCCAGCTCGCCCGGCACCTGTTCGATCACGTCGACCCGCGGGGGATGGTGGAGACCCTGGTCCTCGCGCTGGCGGTGATGTACGCGTGGTTCATGACGGTGTGGACCACGAACTGGCTCGACGGCGATCGCCAGCCGGTGCAGCTGATGCTGCTCGGCCTGATGTTCGCCAGCCTGCTGATGTCGACCTCCGTCTCGGAGGCGTTCGGGGACCGCGCCGGGCTCTTCGTCGCCGGTTACCTGGCGATCCAGCTGGCGCGGACGGCGTTCGCGGTGAGGGCGTTCCGCGGCCACCGCCTGCACACGCACTTCGTCAACGCGATGGCCTGGGAGCTGGCGACCGCGCCGATCTGGATCGCCGGCGCGGTGGCGCACGGCGACGCCCGCCTGGCGCTCTGGATCGCCGCCGTGCTGATCACCTACGGCGGCGTCATCGCCGGGCATCCGCTGCCCGGCCGCAAGAGCCCCTTCAGCTCCGACAGCCAGATCTACGCCGAGCACCTGCTGGAGCGCTTCCGCCTCTTCTTCCTGATCGCGCTGGGGGAGACCGTGCTGACGATCGGCAACGCCTTCGCCGGCGTGCCGGTCCACGGCGACCGCCTGCTCGCCTTCGCGGTCGCCTTCGCCGGCACCGTGGCCCTGTGGTGGTGCTACTTCCACCGCTCCGAGGAGGTCGGGATGAACGCCGCGCGTGGCGCCGCCGACGCCTCGCGGATAGTCGCCGTCGGCAACTACACCCTGATCGCGATGGTCCTCGGCATCATCGCGATCGCGGTCGGCGACGAGCTGGCGATCATCGGCCCCCGCGACCCGACCACGCTCGACAATTCCCTGCTGATCTTCGGCGGCCCGGCGATCTTCCTCCTCGCCCAGACGGCGTTCATGAGAAGCGCGACCGGCCACACCCCGCGACCCCGCGCCATCGCCTGCGCCGCCCTACTGGTCGGAGCCCTCGCCACCGCACCCCTGGGCCTCCTCCCAGCCATCGCCGCAGCGAGCGCGGTGCTGGCGGCGGTCGCGGTGGCGGACACCCGCGCCGTGCCGAGCGCGAATCGAGCGGAGGCCCGGGCCTGAGTTCGAAGCGGCGACGCGGTCAACTACTGCCCGGTCGTGTGGCAACTCCCCGATGCCGGCCGCGCACCCTCCCCTTACGGTGGTGCCCATGGAGGGGTGTCTGATCTCGACCGCAAGACGAAAGAGCATCTCGCTCCCGCTCCTCGTCGGGCTCCTCACCGGCACGCTCGTCCTCCTCAGCGCCCCGACCGCGGCGGCCTTCGGCTTCATCACCAAATGGGGCGGGCATGGGATCGGGCACGGGCAGTTCAACCACCCGGAGGCGGTTGCGACCGACGCGGACGGGAACGTCTACGTGACCGATCACGCCGGCACCGGCAGGCGTGTGGTACAGGAGTTCACTGCGCGGGGAACCTTCGTCGCCCAATGGGGGAGCGGCGGCATCGCCGCGCCGCTCAGGGGCGATGGGATCGCGATCGACCGCGCCGGGCGCGTCTACGTGGTCGTCGGCGACAAGGTCACCAGGCGCTACCGCGCGCTGGAGTTCACCTCCCGGGGCAGGTTGCTTCGGCAATGGCCGCTGCTCCGTCCCCGGTCCGGTCGCGTCCCCGAGGGCATCGCGACCGACGGGTCCGAAAACGTGTACGTGGCGGTGGACACCTGGATCGAGAAGTTCGCCGCGGACGGGGCGCTGCTCACCCGGTGGCAGTACACCATCCCCCTGGTGTCGCACGGCGATCTCTTCGAAGCCCAGGTCAACGGAATCGCCACCGACGCCGCCGGCGACGTCTACGTCACGGGCGGCCATCGCATCACCGAGTTCACCGGCGAGGGCGGCTTTCTGGGCGAGTGGGGCAGTGGACCGGGCGAATTCGGCGAACCCTGGGGCATCGCGACCGACCGCGCCGGCCACGTGTTCGTCTCCGACTCGAGGCTGAACCGGGTTCTGGAGTTCACCTCCGAGGGCGGCTACCTCAGCCAGTTCGGCCAGACCGGATCTGGCAACGGCCAGTTTCGAGGGCCGCATTTCCTCACCACCGACGCGAGGGGCGATCTCTACGTCGCCGACACGAGCAACGACCGGGTCCAGAAGTTCGGCGAGCCCTCGAGCGCGTTCGGCCTGACCGGGGTGAGGCTCGACCGGCGCCGCGGCAGCGCCCGCCTCATCGCCAACGTCGCCGGTGTGGGCAGGCTTGACGTCGGCGGGACTGGAATCAAGGCTGTCCGCCGGGTGGCGAAGGGTGCGGGCGAGGTCGCGCTGCCGATCGAGCCGGACGGCTCCACCTGGGTGAAGTTCGGACACGACGGCAGGGCAGCGGTCACGGCGCGGGTCACCTACACCCCCACCATTCCGGGCACCGTTGTGCCGGCCTCGCGATCGAGACGGATCATTCTCGTCAGGGGCCGGTAGGTAGCACGACCCCTCGGTCTCGAAAACGTTCGAGCGGAGGCTGGCAATGCCCTTGTTATGGTCGGGCCCCTGGGCCTTGGAGGTTCGCCGACCCTGTATTGGGCCCGAATGTCACACCCGCGGTCCGCGCCGCCTCCTTGTTCATATGAACCCACTCATAGACGTTTTCAAAGCCGAGGTATCCGAGTCGCGGTCGGAGCGCCTGCTCGAATTGCGGGAGATCGCCCTGCCGGAGTTGCGCCGGCGCTGCCCGGGACTGACGCGGGCGGAGCTGGTCCGCATCGACGCCACCACCTGGCTCGACCTGCTGTGGTGGCGCGACGCGCAGGCCGCCGAGGAGGCGGCCGCTCATTTCGGCGCCATCCCCGAGCTGATCGAGATGCACGAGCTGGTCGGCGCGCCACAGCGCCACGAGCGTGGGGAGGTTGTCCATTGCGCGTAGATGCGGGGGGCCTCGACCCCGTCGTCCGCGCGGCGCAGGCGGGGGATCGAGGGGCGCTGGAACGTCTTCTCATCGCCCTGCACGATCCCCTCCTGCGCTTTGCCCGCGGCATCGGCCGCGGGCTGGAGCCCGAGGACGCCGTTCAGGAGGCGCTGCTGGACATCGCGCGAGGGATCGGCGGCTACCGGTGGGAAGCCAGCTTCCTCAGCTGGTCCTACGCGATCTGCGCGCGTCGCGTCGCGCGGCAGGCCCGGGCGAACAGTGCCCGTTTGGCGGCGATGGCGGACTGGATCGAGGTGAGCGTCGCCGGGTCCGCGGAGGCGTTCGCGCCCGGCGAGGAGATCCTCCTGGCCCAAAACGCCCACCTCGCCTGTGCCTTCGTGGTCGCGAACCAGCTCGCCCCCACGCTTCGCCGGGCGTATCTGCTCGGCGACGTGCTCGGCGCCGACCAGGTGACCGGCGCCCGGCTTTGCGGCTGCACCGAGGCGGCCTTCCGCCAACGCCTGAGCAGGGCCCGCCGCGGCGTGCGGGAGCGCATCCAGGAGGCTCTGCACAAGGTGCCGGCGGACGGCAAGGACCTGCGGGACACCGCCGAGGAGCTCGATCGCCTGGTCCGGCTCGGAGAGCTTTCGCGGGCGCGCCCCCCGGCCGCGGACGCAGCCGCGATCGAGCGAGCGCTGCGACTCGCCGCTCCCACGCTGACGGAGGCCGAGATCCCGGTCGCCCGTTGAGCGGGCCGACCTACAGCTTCGTCGCCCGGCTGTGGCGCCACGACGGCCCCGATGGCTGGCACTTCCTCACCCTGCCGGAGGACCTTGCGGAGGAGGTCCGAGAGGTCGCCTCGGCTCAACCGCGGCCGTTCGGAACCGTCCTGGCGACGGTCACCATCGGCCCGACGACCTGGTCCACCTCGCTCTTCGCCGATCGGAAGCTGGGCAGCTACGCGCTGCCGGTCAAGGCCGAGGTCCGCCGCGCCGCCGGCCTGCTCGTCGGCGATCAGGTCGAGTGCCGGATTGAGCTGGCCGAGTAAAGGGGACTGCTTGCCAGCGGCAAGCCCCTCGCGGACCGCTGTCGCGACCGCAATGCGGTAGTCACCACCCAGAGCCGACGCTCGGACTTGAATGGGACCCCTTCCGCTTGGCCCGCTACCTTGTTGCCACGATGGTTGATGAGGTCATGATTCAGGAGGCCGGCAGGCGGCTGGCGGATGCGGCGGGGAGCGATGCACGGGTGATCCTGTTCGGCTCCCACGCTCGCGGCGATGCCGGCCCGGGCAGCGATCTCGACCTGCTCGTGATCGAGCCGGAGGTTGCGCACAGAAATGCCGAGTTCGTGCGATTGCGCCGAGCCCTGGGGGAAATCGGCACGCCCGTCGACCTGATCCTCTATGGCGAAAACCACGTCAAGGAATGGGGCGGCGTGCCCGGAACCTTGATCAACGAGGCGCTAAGAGAGGGTCGGGTTCTTGCCGGAGCGTGATCTGGCGGAAGTCTCAGAAGTTCTCGCCAGAAAGGCCGAAGGAGACGCGAAGGCAGTTCGCCTGTTTGCGGCAAGCTCCGAAATCGGCGACGACATCGTCGGGTTCCACGCCCAGCAGGCTGTCGAGAAGTGGTTGAAGGCCGTGATCGCAGGCAGGAGCGAGGATTTCGAGTACACCCACGATTTGCACAGGCTCGTCATGCTGGCCACCCACGGCAGCGGCGAGCTGCCGGTTGACGTCGATGCCGTCATCGCGCTGACGCAGTACGCGGCGCCTCTCCCGCTATGAGGATCTGCTCGATGCCGAGCCGTTGGATCGCGACGCGACCCTCGGACTCATCGAAGAGGTTCGTCAATGGGCGGAAGCCGAGCCCACGTCCGACCAATGAAGCCGACGCCCGGACGGCAGTCGCCGGTTCGAATCCGGTCAGCCACCCCTCGTAGAGGCCTCCACTAATCCCGGAGCCTGGGAGGGGGCGTCGAGAGAAGGGCCTCGTACCTTCGGCTAGATGGTGTGCTGGATAGAAGCCCACCCGGTAGTCAGGGTTAGCGACGCGTTAGCCGTCGGAATCAGCATTGCAATCTGCACAGCAAAAAGATGGAGGTCGCATTGAGATTGAGAACCGCCATAGTCTCTACGAGCGGATTTCTACAAAGCTCGTCGAGCATTAGGGTCCGCGAGGTGCAAGCTCGGTTTCTCTCGTTCGGTCTTCTGCCGGTGATCGCTTTGGTCGCTCTCTTGGGCGCCGAGTCGGCGTTCGCCTGCAAGTGCGTACCGCCAGATGCGAACAAACTCCTCCCGCGCAGCGACGCAGCGATTGTTGGCCGACTGGTCGCGGTGACCCCCCGCAGCCAGACGGAGGCCGACTACAAGTACCGCGTGCGCCTCGTGGTCAAAGGGTCTAAACGCGGCATTCACCGGGGGCAGCTGCTTACTGTGCGCTCGGCGCGCGATGAAGCAGCTTGCGGGCTTCCCCCGGGCCTGGGGCGGTCGTATGAACTTTTCCTCGACCGTACCGCTGGGCGCTGGAACTCATCCCGCTGCCAAGTCATCACCCCGGAGGAAATGAGGGAGGCCGGTCGCGCCGGGACTTCGACTGCGGGCACGTCCGGGTGCGGTTTGACCTAAAGCTCCGGCCACATAACCCCATCAAGAGCCTCGTCGTACCAAGGTTCCTGGCTTTTGAGAGCCGACGCCCGGACTTGAACCGGGGACCCCTTCATTACGAACGCGATATCTGAGCCGGATCTGGGCTATTTAAGCACGATTCCGTCCAAGGAGTTCGGCTAAGTTCGATACAGAATTGCCGAGTTGGGGACATATTTCGGGACACGTTTCAATGGCAATCGGCGTGAAAAGCCAACTTTTAGGTAATTGCCTGGTACCAATTGGAGATAGGCTCGTATCCGTACCGAATCTAAATCGCCAATGTTCCGAAACATGGGGGTTCACCAATGGGCAGCAGGGGAGAGGTCGCGAGCCGTGTGCGCTGGATCGTCGCCTTCACGTTGTTGCTGCTCGCCTGTATCGCTGCCCCGGTTCTTGCGGATTCAACCTCGCAGCGCTTGCATGGGGCGTTTCGCTCCTCTGGCGGCAGCGACAGCCGCATCGGGATTTCTGACGCCCAAGTCGCAGCCGCGGCGGAAGATCCGGGGCATCAAGAAGCAGACCCCGGAGTTGAAGCGGCTGAAGTGGAATCCGAAGCTGGAGCAAAGCCTCAAGGGGAAGAGGCCAAGCCCGAAGAACCCCAGGCCGAAGAAGCGCTGACGGAAGCCGCAAGCGAAGAAGCAAGAGAAGCGACCAAACGCGAGGAAGAACTCTCCACTCCCGAGGCCGTGGCCGAGCGGCTGGCGTCCGAATATGCCTACACGAACCTCTCCCCGGCTCAGGCCGAAGAATTGCTGCGCGAACGCTTTCCAGCGCAGCTGAAAGCGATCGACTCCGATCCGTCTCGCGTCCTGTCCGAGGTGACTTTTGATCGAGTCGAATCTCCGACCGAAGCGCTGGTCACGGTAGAAGGGGAAAAGATGCTGCTCGAATCGCAAGTCCCCTTGAGAGCGCCCGAAGCCGATGGTGACCTAGCCAAGGTAGATCTCGGCTTGGTGAAGACCGAGGGGGGCTTCGCACCAGCCAATCCCCTGGTGGACCTCACTCTCCCCGCGAATGCAGCCGGTCCAATTTCCATCGGCAACAGCGGCCTGGCGATTACGGCAATGGGGGCGAGTCCGGATAGCATTGCCCAAGCTTTTGGCGAAGAAGCCCTTTATCTACCTGAAGCCGAGGAAGACACTGGTCTGCTTCTCTCGCCAACCTCGGGTGGCATCGATGTTTCGACGCTACTCCTCTCTCGCAAGAGTCCCGAGCAGTTCACGTTCGCGGTCACCTTGCCCCAAGGTGCGGAGCTTCGGGCCAACGAAAGCGGTGGTGCCGAAGTAATTGACGAAAAGGGGCAAGTCTTGGCAAGCGTTCGCGCCCCTCGCGCCGTCGATGCGCAGGGAACGAGCATCCCGGTCGATCTCTCCGTCAAGGGCGACACTTTCGTCCTCGAAGCGAGGCATCGCTCGATGGACATTGCCTATCCGGCGCTGATCGACCCTGAAATCGAAGAAAATGTCGGCGAAGCGAGCAAGCTCGGCTACTGGAACTGGCAGTACAGCGGTGTCGGCGCAGAAGACTACATCGGCTGGCGTTCGTGCATCGTCACTTGCTGGGGAAACGGCCTCTATGTCCGCTCGCGCTCGAACTTTACGTACCCCGGGGGAAGCTACGGCCGTTGGTGGTTCATCCCGCAGGGCTCAACCACTTTCATGCACCGGGTGATCCTTGGGCCGATGAACTACGACGCGCATGGCTGCACGGCGAATGAGCCTCATCCCTACGTAGGAGTGTGGAATGACGGCGGCTACTGGTCGGTTCTGAGCAATGCCTATCCCTCTGGATGGGGAACCTGGATTGATTCAGGTGGGGGAAACCTTGGTGCTGGCACCCGAACTGCTTTCGTCGGCGTTCAGGCCGCTGCCACGGCCAACATCAAATGTGGCCACGATTACGCCTTAGGGGGCGCGACCCTCTTTCTGGACGACCCCGAGAATCCGTCGGTCAGTGCAAGCGGCATTCCCGGCGGGTGGATTGGCAACGGAGCCTCGTTCACCGCCAATACCACCGGAAGCGACCCCGGTCTCGGGGTGCGGCGGATGACGCTTCATCCCCAGGGTCAGAAAACCTACGAAGACATCGTCGGCTGCAACGGCCATCTGGGTAGCACCTGTCCCAGCACGCGTAACTGGGCGCTGGGTCTCGGTGCGGGGAGCCTCGACCAGGGGGTGCGAACCATTGAAGTTAGCGCCGAAGATGCCCTCGGCAAGTACTCGAGTACCTATACCGCTCAGACCAAGGTCGATCGCGAAAAACCCGAAGTTGATCTGGAGGGGCAGTTCGCCGAAGCCACTGTTCAGGAAGGCAATGAACCGAAATCCCAGACGCTCGGCGACGACGAACTCAGCTTCCCGATCTACAACCTGGAAATCAAAGCGAGTGATGGAACGAAAGGAAATTCTGCCCTGGAACGCTCAGGGGTGAAGAGCATCGAAGTCTTCCTCGACGGCAAAAGTATTCTGAAAGAACCGCTGACGAATCCCAGCCCTTGCGACAGCTGCGGATTGACGAAAGTCGTGCCGGTGCAGCTCACCGAACTCAGCCCCGAGACGGAGCACGTGGTCAAGGTGACTGTCAAAGATCAGGTCGGCGAAATCCGCGAACGGGAAATCGACTTCGAATACGTGCCGGCGACTGGGATGAAAGACGAATACATCATGCAGCGCTTCCCGCTCCCCGACGGCCTCGATCACGAAAGCGAAGCGGTCGACCAAGGTCCCGAACTTGCGGTTAACCTGATGAACGGCAATCTTGTCTACCACCAGCGCGACGTCAATGTCGAAGGCCCGAACGTCGATCTGGAAGTCGAACGCTTCTACAACTCCCAGCTCCCGACCACGGAGAACACGGAATGGGGAGATGGCTGGAGCTTGGCGCAGACGCCGGAGATGGAACCCGTCGACACCGGGGGCTCGCCGGCGCCCGACCAGGCCAAGCTGCTTGAAGCCAGCGGCGCGATAAAGGGTGACGTTCCCCTTCCGACCGAAAGCGGCCAAACGCAGTTCAACCCCGAGCTTCAGGCGGCGATCACCAAGCAGGCCGATGGCGGCTATGGACTGGCTGATGAAAGCGGCGGATCGGATACGACGCTCAGCTTCGACTCAAGTGGACAGGCCCAGGAAATGCAGACCGGCGGCCCGGCCAAAGTCGAATACGACTACGAAGGCGGCGACCTCTCTGAAATCGCCGTTGAAGATCCGACCGCCTCAAGCGATGACCCTCCGGTGCCCCCAGAACTCCCCGCACCTGGCCCGCTTGCTTACCAGAGCGCCTTCGGCACCGCCGGCTCCGGCAATGGCCAGCTCAGTCATCCCGCCGACATCGCCCGCGATGCCAATGGCCAGCTCTGGGTCGCCGACGAGGGCAACAACCGCATCGAGCACTTCAACGAAAAAGGCGAATACATCGGCAAATTCGGCAGCAGTGGCTCTGGGAACGGCCAGCTCTCATGTCCCGCCGGAGTGGCGATCGACCCCAAAGGGAACTTCTGGGTGGTCGAGAAGTGCAACGCCCGCGTCACCGAGTTCAACGAAAAAGGCGAATACGTCCGCAAGTTCGGCTCAAGCGGATCGGGCAATAGCCAGTTCCGCGAACCCGAAGGCATTGCCGTCGACTCAGAAGGCAACGTCTGGGTCGCCGACACCTACAACGCCCGCCTGCAGGAGTTCAACGAAAAAGGCGAATTCATCAAAGTCGTCGGCTCGCGTGGCTCGGGCCCCGGTCAGTTCATCGAACCCTGCGGGATCGACTTCGGCCCCAACGGGCATCTCTGGGTCGCCGACTGGTCCAACAACCGCGTGGAGGAGTTCGACGAGCAAGGCAACTACGTCACTCAGTTCGGCTCCAAAGGGACCGAAAATGGCCAGTTCCAGCAGCCCTTCGCACTCGACGTCGACTCAAGCGGCGTCGTCTGGGTGGGCGACAGCGGCAACAACCGTGTCGAGGCCTTCAGCGAGGATGGCGAATATCTACGCCAGTTCGGCGCCAAAGGCAGCGGGCCCGGCCAGTTCGCGATGAGCTACCCGGTGGGGATCATTGCGAGCTCAAAAGGGGTTGTTTGGGTCACCGATACCGGCAACAACAGGGTCGAGCGATGGGCCATTCCAGACTACGTACCTGAGTACACCTTGATGCGCGCAAGCGCCTTCGGCACCGCCGGCTCCGGCAATGGCCAGCTCAGTCATCCCGCCGACATCGCCCGCGATGCCAATGGCCAGCTCTGGGTCGCCGACGAGGGCAACAACCGCATCGAGCACTTCAACGAAAAAGGCGAATACATCGGCAAATTCGGCAGCAGTGGCTCTGGGAACGGCCAGCTCTCATGTCCCGCCGGAGTGGCGATCGACCCCAAAGGGAACTTCTGGGTGGTCGAGAAGTGCAACGCCCGCGTCACCGAGTTCAACGAAAAAGGCGAATACGTCCGCAAGTTCGGCTCAAGCGGATCGGGCAATAGCCAGTTCCGCGAACCCGAAGGCATTGCCGTCGACTCAGAAGGCAACGTCTGGGTCGCCGACACCTACAACGCCCGCCTGCAGGAGTTCAACGAAAAAGGCGAATTCATCAAAGTCGTCGGCTCGCGTGGCTCGGGCCCCGGTCAGTTCATCGAACCCTGCGGGATCGACTTCGGCCCCAACGGGCATCTCTGGGTCGCCGACTGGTCCAACAACCGCGTGGAGGAGTTCGACGAGCAAGGCAACTACGTCACTCAGTTCGGCTCCAAAGGGACCGAAAATGGCCAGTTCCAGCAGCCCTTCGCACTCGACGTCGACTCAAGCGGCGTCGTCTGGGTGGGCGACAGCGGCAACAACCGTGTCGAGGCCTTCAGCGAGGATGGCGAATATCTACGCCAGTTCGGCGCCAAAGGCAGCGGGCCCGGCCAGTTCGCGATGAGCTACCCGGTGGGGATCACCACGGATTCGGTAGGCCAGATTTGGGTCACGGATACCGGCAACAATCGCATCGGACGATGGGTGACCCCAACTCGTGAAATCGAAGAAGAACTAATCGAAACTGCCGAAGAACCAAACGACCCAGCGGTCGAGGTCAAAGTCTCAAGCGGCCTCGTCAGCAGCGTCGAAGGGGAAGATGCCGGCAAAACGACCTACGCCTACTCAACCGACGATCTCACGGCCGCCAAAGGGCCGGAAGGCGAAACGAAATACGAAACCGACAGTGGCGAACGCCTCACGATGGTTCAATTGCCAAACGGGACCAAAGCCACGATCAAATACGAGCCTACCTACCATCGCGTGAGCGCTGTGACCGTCGATCCAGCCGGCGCCGAACCGGCAAAAACCACCTACTTTGAATATTCCAACGAACCGCGCCGGACCATTGTGACCCCGCCAAGCTCTCCCGTGGTCACCTATGACTTTGCGGCAGACGGGTCACTACTGAAATGGTGGAACGCGGTCAAACCCCCAGAAATTGAAAGCATGGCTGGCTCCCTTTACGAAAAACGGGAAACGCAGACCGCAATTGAAACTGGACTCCACAACCTCGAAGTTCTCGCTCACTCCGAAGAAGGTGTTGCATCAGTCGAAATCATTGCGGGCGGAAGTACCGTGGTCGAAGAAGAACGCTGCGAACAGGACCCCGAAAAACCAGGAATTGAGTGCCGGAGCTTACCAGCAGAATGGGTGATAGAAACTGGCAGCCTGACGCCCGGCATCCTTCAAGTTGAAGTCATTGTGACCGACAGACTCGGTAATTCGATAAGCAAGCGATTCTGGGTAAACATTCCGTATACTCCACCGCCATCTGAAGAAGAAGCGAGACTCCCCACCTTTTCAGCGATCAAGGAATACCGAATCAGTCATGGCCTGGATCTCGATCTCAATCCAGTCACGGAAAAACAGACTTTGAATAACCGGATCTTCGATCTCATAGGCTCTTGGAATAATCCGAACACGCCCGCCGGAGAAGTCGCCCGCTATGCCAGTGCCAATTGGGGGGTCCCCATGCGTGCGCTAGACGTGGCGGAGATGGAATACCGAGAATGGTATCTCGCAATTGACCTACCCAAGATCGAAGATTGGGGCGAAGCTCACGCGTCGGTGTATGCCGGCACGGTGATGGATGCCGCCTCAGGAGGCATCATCCGCGTTGGTTTCACCGAACACGCAGGTGAATCGCTTGCTGAATTGAAACAGGAAGTACCGCTTGTGGCGCAAGATAGGCTTGCAACCTATGTCGCGCCGCGGGGCCGGTCGCTTGCCTCTCTGCAGCAATTGATGGCAGAAGTCTCTGCGGCATTGGAAAGTAATAGTACGCTGGATAATTCAGTGTCCAGCGTGGCAATAGAGGCAACTGCAGATGTGGTGCGCGTCGGAGCCAGTGACACCGCCCAGGCCGAAGCGACGCTCAATTCGATATTTGGGGCGTCCGCACCGATTGCAGTTGAGGAAGAGCCCGTAATGACTCTAAATTCCGGTGATCGGCTAAAGGCTGGCGAAAATCTACGGGTAAGAATCTACAATGAAGAAACCGGCAACACCATCTTTGGAAACTGCACCTCTGGGTTCGGTGCGTTCAGACCTGTGAAGAGGCCATCCGGGGGAGTGGATCGCGTACAGTTTCTATTGACGGCCGGTCATTGTTCCACGATAGGCGAGCCGGTCCAAAAGTTTAAAGCTCCGAGAGGCACCGACAACTACTTTGGTATTGGGAAGGTAGCGAAGACGTCTTTCGCAGGCTTCCACAAATGGGAAACCGATGCTTTAGCAGCTAGATTGGAAGGAATCTCATCGCCAAGGTATATCTACTGGCCGGAATCACCGCCGCGGCGCGTGACTGCTGCCGGTCGGGCTCATCCAGGGGATGAATTATGTTTTTCCGGTGTCAAGAGCGGCTACCCGCAGTGCGGAACGGCCCTTGATACGAGCGTACAGCACTACCCGTTCTTGTTTGGCCATGATCACGGTAACGCTTGGGTGGTCCGGTTCGGGGTAGAGAGCAGAGAGGGAGACAGCGGGGCACCGGTCTGGGACAAGACGACGGGTGATGTCGTGGGATTGCTGGCTGGCGCAACGGGCTCTCGGAACTTCCCCGATTTCTGGAATGTGGACTGGGTGTCGTACGCGACTCCTCTGATTCATCCCAAGGGTGTGCCTATATCCCAGGCCCCCGGGGTCTTTGGTGCGGCGGCCTTCGAAGGCCTCGACTTGGAAGAAGCTCCTTGATGGACCGTGCTAAGGGTCCGCGTCTTGGGCATATCGGCGCAAGGGCCCCTCTCGCTGCTATTGCCTTCGCGGTGCTACTGATGGCGGGGACGTCGTGCGGCTCGGGCGATGGTTCGGGTCCACCGAAAGGTCCAAATGCGGCGGCGTTTTGGCACGGTGATTTCGAAAATGTTACGGCACAGCTTCGACTTGCGGAAATGAAGTCAAACGGCAGAAGGAGCAGAGCCACATTCTGCCGTCAGCCATGGAGCGGACCGGGAAGGTCGCGACGATCTGCGGCTAAGCTCCTACTCGATAAGGCAGTTGTCATACCGGGCCGTCGAATGTTTGCAGTACTGGTGAATACGGGGCAGGCGGTGCTCGAATACGGGGTCAAGCCCGAGGTCGACGAGCTTGTTCACGGACTGTGGCATCCTCGCGCGTTTGTACAGGGTGGCGTACCGGTTGGATTCCCTGGAGTTCTCTTGGAACTCACGCAGCACATGACTTCTACTTGTTTGGAAGTACCAGTATCAGATTCTTGGCGGCCAGGGCTTTACAGGGTGTGGTTCAAAGTTGAGTCCGTGGGAGGCCAAGGTGCAGTCTCGGAACTACAGCCCACTGCTTATTTCCGGGTAAGCAGTGTCGCATCTCGAAACTAGGTCCCGACGCCGCCCGTGTTGCCAGGAGACCAGGCAGCTAGGCTATTCGCCCGATCGTCGGCGCGCTAGGCATTGCGGCGTGCCCGGTGGGCGCTGGCCTTTCGCTGGGCAACGCGCTTGCGAACCCCACAATGACTTCTGGCGCCTGCCGGCCCTTGGTCGACCTAGGGGGTAGCCGACAACGTTTGCTGGTTTCCGTAAGGGCTCACGCCTCGCCTCCGAAGGTGGCCTTTCCGAGCGCAATCGACGATTGAACCACATGGGCGGCGGTTGTCTTCGCCGACCCCGACACGGTGCGCGAGTGATCCACAACTTCACCGAGACGGCTTCGACGTCCTCTACCCCGCTACGCAAGTAAGCCACCCACCTTCACCCTGCTCCAGTGGCCCGAGATCAAGAAAGATCGCGCTCTCGATGCCGACCGATCTCGACCGGCCGTTTGCGACCTGGAGTCTGGCCAAGGCTGGCCGACTACCTGATCGCCAAAGGGTGGTCACCGACATCTCCCACGGGGGGGCTGCGTCAACTCCTTCGCGAGGAAGGCGTCTCTTTTTCAAGCGGTGAGGAGCTGGAGTGGGCGCTTGCGTGTCTTTGAGAAAAACTTCAAGCAGTTGGACGCGGAAGTTCAGCAACACCGGTTTTTTGGAACGCTAATCAGAGGATCGACATGGGGACCGAGGCGGCAAGGGGCGCTGGGCGCGCTTCAATTGCAGCTTCAGAGGCGAGAGGAAGAAATCATCTGAGCGCCCGGGACCTCCGCCACGCTCCAATGGCGGGCATGGTCTTTCGTGCTGGGAGCGGTTGTGAGCGCCGCCGCGAACGTTGTGATTGCAGAGAGATAGCCCGCTGACTACTGGCGCTGGGACGCATACTGCTCGACTCCCTCGGTTGCCCTTGCGATGTCAACCATCGAAACTCCGAGTGCCTTGGCGATGCTTCTCACGGTGGCCCAGGTCGGATTCGACAGGCCACGCTCGATTACGCCGAGAGTGGCCGTGGTGATGCCGGCGTCGTGAGCGACGGCTTCCTGGGTTGCGCCTTGCTTCTCGCGAAGCTGGCGAATCGCTTTTCCTAACGCGGGCTGTGGCTGGTCCGAAGGTGCCATCAAGGAGGACGCTTTCAGCTTGAGCTAGTCAGGTCTAGATGGTCAACTAGTGGAGATATATCTATGCTTCTGCTAGCTTCAACGGGACAAGAAAGCGGCCCCCGGCCGGCGGTGGAACGCCAACCGAGGGCCTGACCACAAGGAGCGTGTACCTCCTCATGGCTGATGAGAACCCTACGGGCACGGGCGCCGCCGAGCCTCCCACGCCCGAAGTCCAAGACCTCCGAGACCAGGCCGTTGTCCTCACGCAGGTTCTGTCGAACTGGCCCGTCCATTTGACTTTCGAGGATCTCGTGCGCGAGATCGCCACCGACCCCAGCTTCTATGCCGAGCGCGACCGCATCGAGCGGGCGGTCCGCGACCTTGCGGCGGCGGCCCTCGTCCATCGCTGCGATGCTCTGGTCATCCCGACGCGAGCCGCGCTCCACTTTTCGCGCTTGGAGGAAGATCTATGAGCGAGGTGGCCGAGCGCTTCGGCGAAAACCTGATCCGCTGTCGCCGCCGGGTTGGCCTCTCCCAGGAAGAGGTCGCCGTCCGGGCTTGTCTGCACCGGACCGAGATCGGCCACTTGGAGCACGGTCGACGCCTCCCGCGCATCGACACCGCCATCAAGCTCGCCGCTGCCATAGAAGCCGAGATCGGCGAGCTGGTCGAGGGATCAACTGGGTCGGCGGCGGCTACCCCGCGGGCGGGGCGTTCTTCAAGGACAGCCAAGGAAGCCATTAGTCAGAAGGCAGCTGAGCCAATAGTCAGTCACGAAAGCCAGAAGCACAGGAAGCGAAGGCAAAAACCAGAAGCCAAACATGGACTGACACAGGGCCATAGAAAGGGAGCGATCCCAGGCAGAAAGGCAGACCCCAAACAGCAACAGCAAACCCCCAAACGCAGTATCACTGAGTGTCGGCATCCCTCCCGCCGCGCGGCGAGCGGCGCCGCCACCGCCCGCGTCCCTTGCAGGGAAGACCCAAGCCCCACCGAGCCACCCGCCCGGCCGGCCGTAGTCGAACATCCGCGCATTTCGTAAGCCAACTGGACCGATCTCCACCCCGGCCTCCAGCCCCGGCGCGAAGGGCTTCGCGGGACACAGCAGATCGCCGCCGCCAACCGACCCGGAACGGCAAGCCCCTTTCCTGTCAACAGGGGCATGGCGAAAGGCGAGGACGGATTCCGCCCCCGAGACGGACATCGCCGGTAGATGCTCTCGATCGGAAAGCTCGGCGCCGGCCAGGAGCGCTACTACCTCGACAAGGTCGCCGAAGGCGCCGAGGACTACTACTCCGGCGAGGGCGAGGCCGAGGGCTACTGGCTCGGCGACGCCGCCGAGGACCTCGGCCTCGAGGGCAAGGTCGAGCCCGACCAGCTCGACCGCGATGCTGACCGGCCGCAATCCGGTCGAGCGGCGAGCCGCTCGGCCTGCGAGCCGGTCGCCGGGCGCGGCCCGGTCCCCGGCTTCGACCTCACCTTCTCCGCGCCGAAGTCGGTCTCGCTGACCTGGGCGCTCGGCGGCCATCCGGCGCCGGCCGAGGTCAGCGCCGCCCACCGCGCCTCCGTCGAGGCCGCCCTCGACTACCTGCAGCGCCAGGCCTGCTGGACCCGCCGCGGCGCCGGCGGGCACGAGTTCGTCCCCGGCAACGGCTTCCTCGCCGCCGCCTACACCCACCGCTCCTCCCGGGCCGGCGATCCCCAGCTCCACACCCACGTCCTGATCGCCAACGCGACCCAGGGGCCCGACGGCCGCTGGACCCGGCTCTACCACCCGGCGATCTACGAGCACGCCAAGACCGCCGGCTACATCTATGAGGCCCACCTGCGCCACGAGCTGACCCGCCGCCTCGGCGTGCGCTGGCAGGAGGTCCGCAAGGGCATCGCCGAGATCGAGGGCTTCGCTCCCGAGCACCTGCGCGCCTTCTCCACCCGCCGCGCCGAGATCCTCGAGGCGGCGGGCGCCGACGCCTCGGCCCGCGCCCGCCAGGTCGCGACCCTGGAGACCCGCAAGGCCAAGGAGCGCGACCTCACCGACGGAGAGCCTGCGCGAGCGCTGGCGCTCCAAGGCGCGCGGAGATCGGCCTTGACCGCGAGGCGATCCGAGCGACGCCTCGGTCAGCGAGCGCCACCGGCGCCCGAGGTGCACGGTCTCGGCGCGCCGAGGTCGAGGCGCCCTGTCACCGCCCACGCCTCCCACTTCGACCGCCGCGAGGCGATCCAGGCGGTAGCCGACAGCTGCCCCAGCGGCGCCCCGGCGGACGAGGTCGAGGAGCTGGCCGACGCCTTCCTCGCCCGCGAGGCGGTGATCCGGATCGGCGAGAGCGCCAAGGGCGAGCGCTTCACCACCCAGCGCATCTGGGAGCTGGAGCGCAAGGCGCTCGCCAGCGCCGAGGGATGGCCGGCGAGCGACGACCGCGCGCTCGCGGCCGAGCCGATCGTCGTCGCCCGCGTGCTCGCCGCCCGCCCCAGCCTCAAGCCCGACCAGCGGGCGATGGTCGAGCGCCTGCTCGCGCGGCGGCGAGGGCCTCCAGGTCGTGATCGGCGAGGCCGGCACCGGCAAGACCTACGCCACCGTCGCCGCCGCGCGAGGGCTGGGCCGCCGCCGGGGTCGCACGATGCGGGTCGCGGCGCCGACCTGGCGGGCGGCCAACGTCCTGCGCTCGCGAGGGCCTCGACGCGACCAGCATCGCCCGCCTGCTCGGCGAGCTCGATCGGGCCGGCCGAAGCGGGCGAGCGGCGCTGCCGCCCGGCTCGGTCCTTCTGATCGACGAGGCGGGGATGGTCGACTCCGCCACCCTCGCCCGCCTGATCGACCACGCCCAGGCGGCCGAGGCGAAGCTGGTCCTGATCGGCGACCCCGCCCAGCTCGGCGAGATCGAGGCGGGCGGGCTCTTCGCCGCGCTCGCCCACCGCACCGAGCCGGTCGTCCTCGACGAAGTGATCCGCCACCGCCACGACCTCGACCGCGAGGGGGCGAAGCGGATCCGCGAAGGCGACGGCGCCGAGGCCTGAGGTCTACCGCTCCGCGGAGCGGGTGGTGGTCGCCGCCGACCCCGAGGCGCGACGCGAGGCGATGGTCGCCGACTGGTGGCAGGCTTCGGCGAGGGCGAGGACGCGCTGATGGTCGCGAAGCGAAACGCCGAGGTCGAGCGCCTGAACGAGCTGGCGCGGGAGCGATGCGGGCCGAGGGCGGCTCGGCGAGGCCGAGATCGAGGTCGGCGAGGCCGCTTCGCCGCCGGCGACCAGGTGATCACCCGCGTCAACGACCACCAAGCCAGATCTACAACCGCGAGCGCTGGCGGATCGAGGTCGACGCGGAGGCCGGAGCGTCGTGTTGGACGGCATCGACACCCGGCGGCGGGTGTGTGTCGATGCCGTCTATCTTGGAGCGGGTGAACCCGAGCGACGAAGCGCCGGCGCTCCAGCACGCCTACGCCGCCACCACCTACCAGGCCCAGGGGGCGACGGTCGACCGCGCCTACGTGATGGCCGACCCCTCGATGGACCGCCAGGAGTTCTACGTCGCCGCTTCGCGCAGCCGCGAGGAGACCTACTTCTACGCGACCCCGGAGGTCCAGGTCGAGCGCGAGGAGTACGCGCCGCGCTCCGCCCACCCGCGCGAGGGCCTTCGAGCACATCGCCGAAGCGGCAGAGCGCGACGGCGCCCAGGTCGCCGCCCACGATCAGGCATTGCGCTCCTCCCTCGCCGCCCTCTCCAGCGAGGAGCTGGCCCGACGGCGCGAGGAGCTGGCGGCCGAGGCCGGCGCCGAGCGCCACAACCAGGAGACAGCCCGGCAACTTGAGGAGCGGATCGCCGAGTTCCGGGCGCTGCCCGACCGGGGCGGCCGAGATCAGCTGGTCGCCAGGCTGCGATCTGAGCGCGAGGCGCTTCCCCCGGTCGAGCACCAGGCCCGCGCCGAGATGGCGGTGATCGACCACCTCCTCGCCGAGCGCGAGCGAGCCGCCCTCGCCGCCGCCCGCGTCTCCCCGCCCGACTATATAACCGCCGAGCTGGGCGAGCGTCCCGACGATCCGGTAAAGCGGCAGAGCTGGGACCGGGCGGTGCTGGGGATCGAGGGCTACCGCCAGCGGCACGGCATTGGGGACAGAGACAGCGCGCTTGGGGCCGAGCCGGGGGACCGAACGGCTCGGTTGGCGCGGGAGCAGGCAAGGGATTCGATTCGCCGCGCGCAGCGCAGCCTCGGCTTGGAGCAGGCGCCGGTCTCGGAGCGCGCGGTGGAGATGGAGATCGAGCTGTGAGGGTCCCGCCGACCCCCGATGCGCGGGCACTCGACCAGCCGCTGCTGAACGCCAATGAGGCCGCGCGTCTACTTCATGTGCCGCGCAGCACCCTCTACGAGCTGGTTCGCTCGGGCGGTCTGCCGTATGTGCGCATCGGTCGCCGTGGTCTTCGGTTCACTCGCGCAGCTCTCGCCCGTTGGGTCGAGGAAAATACCTTCGCCGCTTAGATGCTCAGAGCGGCGCCGCGTCTGAATCGCCCGAACGCGTCGCGGTATCTACCGCTGCCTGAATCTGGGTGGACTGCTCGGGATCGATGGTTCCTGACTGCATTCCGGCACCGACAAAGGCCGCAGCTCCGGCAGCGCCGTCCAACCGCAGCATTTTCTTCCCGGTGGCAACGAAAAGGCCGGTTGGACCGTCGTAATCTGAGAAGTGAAGTTTCATCGCGATTTCAACTCTAGGAAATCATGCTCCACAAACAGGATACCCCGCCAGAATGCGATTTCTAAACCGAGTTCCTAATCGCATCGACTACGAGGTCGGTCAGAGGTCCATAACTTTGAGAGCCGTCCTGTCGGAGGGCCCGACCGAGTGCCCAACGCGTCGCGTCGGACGGCGTCACGGCAATCTCGACAAGACCGCACCTTTGGAGCGTATAGCTGAGCACCGCCCACGCGGTTCGTCCGTTGCCGTCGAAGAACGGATGAATGCCGATCACCTTCGCGTAGAGCTTCACGGCCGATAGCGCCGCTTCGCTCAGCGCTGGACTCCTCTGAGTGCTGAGTGCCGCGACCTCTCGCTCGAAGAGCGCGAGTGCCCTCCCAAGACTGGGCCTGACCTGCTTGCCTCCCGAGCCGCGCCTACTGCGTATCAGCGGCGCCTCCCGCTTGCCCTTGACGATCGGAAACTCGACCCGATCAGTTGACCTGGAACGGAAGCCCAGAGTCTGCTCGCCAAATACAGGCTCGAAGATCGCCTCGTGGATCAACTCGATGTCCGAGAGGCTCAACGGCTGGTCGCGATAGCCCTCAAGGGTCGTAAGGGCGGCAACCCGCCCCAACTCTTCTGCGACCCTTGCCCAGGTTTCTTCGGCGGTAAGGCCCGGCGCGGAGCGGTAGTCGGATTCCGGCCGCTCTTCGAAGCCGGCAAACGATGTCCGGGCTGCCTTGATCGCCGGAACGACGAGCTTTCGCTCGTCCTGATCGAGATCGGCCAACCGTCTGGCGAAGCGGTTCTCAGCCACGACTCATCGCCTGCGATCCCTCGACCCGGAACGCTTCGGCCACAAGTGCTGCGTCCCCCTCGCGCGGGGCGTAGTGGAGGTACTTCATCGTCGTCTGGATGTCGGCGTGGCCCATCCACTCCTGCACTCGGCGGATATCGGCCTTGGCGATCATGCGGGTGCCGAAGGTGTGGCGGAGGTCGTGGAAACGGAGCTTGCGGAGACTGGCTCGCCTGAGCGCCGCGTCGTAGCGGCGGCGCAGGGCGCGGCCGTCCAGGTAGTTGCCGGCTTGGCCGACGAAGACGAGATCGTCGTCGCCGGTCTGGTGATCCCGTTGGCCGAGCTTCGCCAGGGCCTTGGCGACGTCGGGGGCCATTGGGACCGAGCGGACCTTGCCTGACTTCGGCGTGGTCAGCGCGCCCTCTGCGTAGCTGGCCCGAACGCGGATGACCTGGCTGGAGAAATCCACGTCGCGCCAGCGCAGCGCCAGCAGCTCGCCACGGCGGAGTCCGGTGAACGCAGCCGTGAGGTAGATCGCGGCGTCCTGTTCCGACGCTGCCGCCCGGACCAGGGCCATCACCTCATCTGGAGAGAAGACGTCGATGTCGCCGCTCTGCCTTGCGGGAGGCTTCTCGACTTCGGCCGCCGGGTTCGTTGGCAGCCCGTAGACCTTCCGCGCCCGCTTGAAGACTCCGTGCATCAGGACCAGCGCCTTGGTTCGGGTGGCGGGAGAGCGGTCTACCCCCGAGACCCATGCCTCGATCATCGGCGTCGTGATCGACTCGATCGGCAGCTCGCCGAAGGTGGGGAGGAGCTGTGATCGGAGGAGGGCTCGGTAGCCGGCGATCGTGGACGGCTTGCGGCCGCGATCGTGCTCGACGTAGCGCAGCCACTCTTCGGCTGCCTCCGCGAAGGTCACATCCGTCTTGACGAGGCCCGGAAGCGTTCCGCGGCGAGCTTCGTCGAGCACGTTCCTGAGCCATTCCTCGGCCGACCGCTTGGTGAAATAGCCGGCCGCTGGGCGGCCCCGCTCAGACCAGGCCGGGCCGATCCTTCGCTGAACCTGGCGCCCATCTGGGAGCCGGTACTTGGCGAACCACTGAGGCCCGCGCTTGCGCTCAGCTCGGAAGACGTGGCCCGAAGGCGGCCTCGGAGGAGCCTGTCGAAGCGTTGCCATGTCCCAAATCTAGCCTTTGTTGGGACATATTCGGGACATATTTTCGTCCATCCCGAAAGCCCGCCTAGCTAAATATGGCTATTTGCTGGGCTTTCTAAGAGCCGACGCCCGGACTTGAACCGGGGACCCCTTCATTACGAATGAAGTGCTCTACCAACTGAGCTACGCCGGCGCGAAGGGGCCATTCTAGGGACGATCGGGCCGCGGTTTCGTTTGCGCCCTGGGTCGATCATTGCGGTCCGGCGCGGCGGGGAAGGTCGAAGGCGATCGCCCTGCCGGGGCGTGAGCAGCTGACGGCGAGGCCGCGGTCGGTCCGCACGCTCAGGCAGCGGTAGGCGCGGACCGCGCAGGAGCCGCGCGAGGCGCTCGCAGAGGCGGAGCAGGCGCCCTCCGCCCGCCAGTCCCGCGCCACCTGCCCGGCCTCGGCGCAGGCGACCCCGGTGACGCGCATTCCCGCCACACCGCCCGCCTGGGCCGCGCAGCTCCGCACGGCCGCCCCGGCCGGCGCCCCCGCGCCGCTGCTTCGCGGCGCGGTCGACCCCCCGTCCGGGGCCGACCTTCCCTGCGATTCCCCACCCGAAGTGGAAGACGAGCCGCCACAGCTCGCGAGCGCTGTGGCCAGGAGGGCGGCGGTGGCGAACGCGGTGGCGAGCCTCATCGCGCCAAACCTACCCGCCGGCCACCTCCTCGACCGGTTCGGCCGGCTGCATTTCGCCGCAGACGGGGCAGTCGGGCTCGGGCACGACCGGCTCCCGTTCGACCTCCATCGTCCGCAGGTCGTAGATGTGGGCGACGCCGAGGGTCGACGGTTTGCTCAGCCCGGTCAGCAGGTGCAGGATCTCCATCCCCACCTGGCCGCCGATCATCCCGCAGGCCGGACCGAGGGTCGCCGCCGGCGAGGGCTGCGCGCGCCGCTGGGCGACGGCCACGTCGAAGAGCGGGTACTCGCGCCTGTAGGCGGTCTCCTGGCAGGCGAAGCAGCCGGTCTGCCCCGGCACGTAGAGCGGCCCGACTCGGGCGACGGGCGGGAAGTGGCTCATCGTGATGTAGGGGATGCGCGCCTCGAAGCAGGCCGAGTTGCACCAGCGCTCGATGTCGTGCGCGGGCCAGTCGGCGGCGTCGATGACGACGTCGGAGCCGTCGACGAAGTCGGCGATCTCGGCCTGGCTCTCCAGCCGCCGCGCGGTCGCCGTGACCCGCATCGAGGAGTTGAAGGCGCGCAGCCTGGCCGCCGCCGCCTCCACCTTGAGCAGGCCGATATCGGCTTCGGTGTAGAGGATCTGGCGGTTGAGGTTGCTCGGCTCGACCCGGTCGCCGTCGATCAACCACATCTCGCCGACGCCGAGGCAGGCGAGCGCCCAGGCCGCCCAACCGCCGAGCCCGCCGACGCCCAGCACCGCGATCTTCGCCTCGCGCAGCCGTGCCTGGCACTCCGACGGGGTCAGCTCGCCGCCGATGTCGCTGAAGTACCGCAGTTGGCGGTCGAAGCGGACCCGCTCGCGCTCGGGCAGCAGGTCTTCGTCGGCGGCGTCCTCCACCACCTCCAGCTCCTGTAGTTGGGAGATCAGGTCGCCGACTTCCTGCTTGCCGAACTCCTCCTCGAGCTGCTCGAGCGTGTGCTCCCCGTCGAGTGCCTGGAGCAGCTTGCGCTGTTCGGGCTCGGGGTTCTCGATCCGGATGTCGCTGTCGGCGCTCGGCCGCAGCAGGTAGATGTCGCCGTCGGGCGAGCCGATCGGCTCCGTGGTGCGTTTGATCCGCGGTCGCTGCACCTGCGCCCCTAGCCGTGCTTGTGGATCGCGACGACTGGAATCACGTGCGAGATTTGGCCGATCTTCACTTCTTCCCCTCTCCTGGCTGGTCCCTGGTCCGGCGCGCCGAAGAAGCCTCCGGGCGCTTTGGTTAAGACCGATGCACTGGTGGAAAGGGTTACCACAGTTGAGTGGTTTTTCCCGAAACCCCTGCAAATTCGTGAAATCATCCAGTAGTAGCCGTAGACTTAAATGCTCAGAAGTTCCCCAACGAACGGAGGTTCCGACATGGCCACCGAATCCAAGGAAGAACGCGAAGGTCGCGCGCAGGGCCCGATCAGGGAGATAGTCGACCAGAAGGTGATCAAAGCCCTCGCGCACCCGGTTCGCGCGCAGGCCCTGGCGATCCTCAACGAAAGGGTGGCGAGCCCGAACGAGATCGCCCAACAGCTCGGCCAGGGCGTCGGCCATGTCAGCTACCACATCAACGTGCTGAAGAGCTGCGAATGCATCGAGCTGGTGGACACGGTGCCGCGGCGCGGGGCGGTCGAGCACTACTACCGGGCGACCGCGCGGGTCTTCCTCGACGACGAAGAGTGGCGCCGCCTCCCCGCCTCGGTGCGGCCCGCCCTCAGCGCGACGCTGATGCAAGACCTGGTCGACGACGCCGCCGGGGCGCTCAGCGCCGGCACCTTCGACGCCCGCGACGACCGCCATTTCTCGTGGACGCCGATGATCGTCGACGAGGAGGGCTGGAGCGACGTCAACGCCGTGCTGAGGTCGGCGCTTGACCGGATCCTCGAGATCCAAAGCGCCAGCGCGACGCGCCTGGCCGGCACAGGCAGGCCGGGCATCAAGATGTCGGTCGCGACGATGGCGTTCGAAACGCCCGCCGCCGGCCCCCCGAGCCGGTCCGAGGACTAGGCGGCCATCTCCCCGGCGCGGGCGAAGACCGAGTCGATCATCGGTTCGGTCAGCCTGCCCGTGAACGTGTTCTGCTGGCTCGGGTGGTAGCAGCCGAGCAGGGACCAGCCCCCGACCGTTGCCTCGGCCCCGTGGCCGAAGCGGGGTCGCGGGCGCGGGACCTCGGCGCCGAGGGCGCGGGCGGCGCGCAGCGTGCCGTCCCAGGCGAAGGCGCCGAGCGCGACGACGACGCGGCATCGCTCGAGCAGCGCCAGCTCTCGCTCCAGGTAGGGCAGGCAGTTGTCGCGCTCGGCCGGTGTGGGCCGGTTGGCCGGCGGCGCGCAGCGCACGACCGCGGTGACGTAGGCGTCGCGCAGGCGCAGCGGGTCCCCGCGGCGCTCGGACTCTGACCTGTTGGCGTAGCCGGCGCGATGAAGGGCGGCGTAGAGCCACTCGCCGGAGCGGTCGCCGGTGAACATCCGGCCGGTCCGGTTGGCCCCGTGGGCGGCCGGCGCCAGGCCGACGACGGCGACCCGGGCGGCGGGGTCGCCGAACCCCTCGACCGGACGCGCCCAGTACTCCTGCCCCCGGTGGCGTCGCGGCGGGTCGGCCGCCGCCGCCTCGCGCCACCGCACCAGCCGCGGGCAGCGCCGGCAGCCGTGGACCTCCCGCGCCAGGGCCCCCAACGCGTCTTCTCCTGCCGAGCTCATAGGCTTCGCCGCCTCACCATGGCACCGAACCGAATCATGCGAGGCGGCGCCGTGCGCCGCGCCGCCCCCGCGCTCGCCATCACCTTCGCCGCCGCGGCCGTCCTCACCGCCTGCGGCGGTGGCGGCGGGACGACCACCGCGGTCCCCGACAAGGCCGCCGACGCCGAAATCCTCAACCGCGTCCTCTCTCGCGAGATGGCCGCGATCGACGCCGACGAGCGGGCCGCGCGGCCGCTCCACGGCCCCGCCCTCGCCCTCGCCCGCGAGTTCCGCGCGCAGGAACAGGAACACGTCGACGCGATCGTCAAAGCGCTGCGCGGCCTCGGCGCTCCGGCCGAGCCCGAGGAAGAAGAGATCGAAGCCGACGGCCTCAGGTCCCGAGCCGACGCCCTCGGCTTTCTCTACGCGCTCGAAAGCGTCTCGGTCGCCGACGGCCTGCGCGCGATCTCCCACCTCAGCGCGCCCTGGCCCCGCTCGCTGCTCGGCTCGATCGTCGCCGACCAGGCCCAGCACCTGCTGCTGCTGCGCCGTGCCCTCGGCGCCCCCGCCTCCGACCTGGTGCCGGAGGCCTTCGAGGACGGCACGACCCCGCCGCCGGGTGGCTGAGGTGGCACGGCGGCCGAACGGTAGGAGATGATTGCGCCATGACCGGCCCCCTCTACGCGATCGGTCGCTTCTGCTCCCGCCATCACTACCCGGTGATCGCTGTCTGGGTGCTGGCGGCGATCGCCCTGGTGGCGGCCGGCCAGGCCTCCGGCAGCAAGACCAGCGAAAACCTGACCCTGCCGGGCACCGGCTCGACCAGGGCGACCGAACTGCTGGAAAACGACCTGCCCGAACAGGCCTACGGCAGCAACCCGCTGGTGATCGAGGCGGGGAGCGGCCAGCTGACCGAACCGAAATACGCCGCGGCGGTGGCGGAAACGGCGAAGCGCCTGGAAGCCCTGCCCGACGTCAACTCGGCGGTCAACCCCCTGACCCCGGCCGGGGAGAACTTCCTCAGCAAGGACCGCGGGATCGGCTACATCCCGGTCGTGCTCGGCATCGGCCCGGGCGAAATCGACGAAGCCCAGGCGCAGAGGATCCTCGACGCCGCCCAGCCGGCGCGGGCCGCGGGGCTGCACACCTCGATCGGCGGCTACGTCGGGCAGCAGCTCTCCAAGCCCGCGACCGAGACCAGCGAGGCGATCGGCCTGGCCGCGGCGGTGATCATCCTCCTCTTCGCCTTCGGCACGGCCACCGCGATGATGCTGCCGATCGTCTCCGCGGTGATCGGCCTCGCCTGCGCGCTCTCGATCATCCGCCTGCTCGAGCACGCGATCCAGATCCCCGGCGTCGCCTCGACCCTGGCGACGATGATCGGCCTCGGCGTCGGGATCGACTACGCGCTGTTCATCGTCACCCGCCACAAACTCCAGCTCGGCGAAGGGATGGAGCTGCGCGAGTCGATCGCCCGCGCCACCGCGACGGCCGGCGGCGCCGTCGTCTTCGCCGGCTTCACCGTCGTCATCGCCCTCTGCTCGCTCGGCTTCGCCGGCATCCCGCTGGTGACGACCCTCGGCTTCACCGCGGCGATCGCGGTCGTGGTCGCGGTCTGCGCGGCGGCGACGCTGCTGCCGGCGATGCTGGGGGCGCTCGGGCCGCGGATCGATTCGCTGCGGGTCAAGCTCGGCAAGACGCACCCCGACGACTCCGAGCCGCACGGGTGGCGGCGCTGGGCCGAGCGGGTCGCCTCGCGTCCCTGGCGCTCGGCGCTTGCGGCAACGACCGTGCTGGTGGTGCTGGCGCTGCCGATCTTCCAGCTCGAGCTGGGTCAGAACGACATCAGCGCCCTGCCCAAGGAAACGACCTCGCGCCAGGCCTACGAAGGCCTTAACGACGGCTTCGGCCCAGGGTTCAACGGGCCGCTTCTGATCGCCTCGGAATTCGGCTCCCCGGCGGAAGCCAAGCAGGTGCTGCCGGGGCTCCAGAAGCAGATCGCCGCGACCGCCGACGTCGCCGCCGTGACCGAACCGACCCTGGACGCGAAGGGGACCGCCGGGGTCTTCACGGTGATCTCGAAATCGGAGCCGTGGGCGGACGAAACCGTTTCGCTGGTCGAACGGCTGCGCGACACGGTGATCCCGAAGGCGCTCGCCGGCACCGCGGCCGCGTCCTACGTGGGCGGGCAGACGGCCGGCTACATCGACCTCGCCAACCAGATCGCCGAAAAGCTGCCGCTGATGATCGCGATCGTCGTCGCGCTCAGCTTCCTCGTCCTCCTGGTCGCCTTCCGCTCGCTGCTGGTGCCGCTCAAGGCGGCGGCGATGAACCTGATCTCGGTCGCCGCCGCCTACGGCGTCGTCACCGCGGTCTTCCAGCTCGGCTGGGGCTCCTCGCTGATCGGCCTCGACCACTCGATCCCGATCGTCAGCTTCGTGCCGCTGCTGATGTTCGCGATCCTCTTCGGGCTCTCGATGGACTACGAGGTCTTCCTGCTGACGCAGATGCGCGAGCACTTCACTGAGTACGGCGACGAGCGGCGGGCGGTGGTCGAAGGCCTCGCCAACACCGGCCGGGTGATCACCTCCGCGGCGGCGATCATGGTCTGCGTCTTCACCAGCTTCGTCCTCAACGGCGACCCGGTGGTGAAGGAGTTCGGCGTCGGCCTGGCGGTGGCGATCGCGATCGACTCGACCCTGGTCCGCTGCCTGCTGGTGCCGGCGGTGATGGTCCTGCTCGGCCGCCGCGCCTGGTGGCTGCCAGGCTGGCTGGACCGGATCGTCCCCCACATCAGCATCGAGGGCGAGGAGTACTTCGCCAAGCGCGACGCCGCCTGATGTTCCCCCTCAACCTGCCGAACGCGCTCACCCTGCTCCGCATCCTCGCGGTGCCGGTGGTGGTCGTCGCCCTGCTCGGGGAGACGCCCAACGGCGACGCCCTCGCCGCCGCCGTCTTCGCCCTGGCGGCGGCGACCGACGGCCTCGACGGCTACTTCGCCCGCTCGCGCGACGCCGTCACCACCTTCGGCAAGCTGATGGACCCGCTCGCCGACAAGCTGCTGGTCACCGCGGCGCTGGTCTCGCTGGTCTCGCTGGACCGCCTCGAAGCCTGGGTGGCGATGGTCATCATCGCCCGCGAGATCGCCGTCACCGGCCTGCGCGGGATCGCCGCCGAGCGCGGCATCGTGATCTCCGCCAGCTGGCTCGGCAAGGTGAAGACGGTTCTCCAGATCGCCGCCGTGATCGCGCTGATCGCCGCCAACCCGGCCCCTGCCTGGGTCGACGTCCTCGTCTACCTCGCGGTCGCCGCCACGGTGATCAGCGGCGCCGACTACTTCTTCGGCCTGCGCCGCCGGATCGAGGAAGAGCGCAGGGAGCGGGCCGGCGCGAAGGCCAAGCCGGCCTCCTAGCCGGCCGGCGCCTCCAGCCACTCGCGCATCGTCTGGTGACGGACCTGGCGCTCGCCGCTGGCCAGCTCGGCGCGCAGCTCGCCCAGTGTGCCGTGGCGCTCGGCGACGACGTTGTGGCGGTGGATCGTCTCCAGGTTCTCCTGGCGCGCCATCACGAAGGCGGCGTCGGGGAGGTCGGGGTAGCCCTCGACGACCTGCCGCACCATCTCCCGCACGCAGTCCTCGACGAAGCGCGGCTGTTCGTGCGCCTTGACCACCACCGCCATCTCGTCGGGGCGCTTCATCAGCTCGTAGATCTCCGAGCTCATCGAGCTCTCGACGATCCGCAGCAGCTCCGGCGCGTCGATCCAGGCCGGCCCGCCCTCCGGGCAGCCGACGTAGAGGGTGCCGATGCCGCGCTGGTTGTGGGTCGCGACGGGCACCGCCTCCAGGGCGCTCTCGACCTCCTCGGGGTCGAAGCCCCGCTCGGCCAGCCGTTCGCGCGCCAGGCCGGCGACCATCTCCTGCGCGCAGGGGCAGGCGGTCATCCCCTGCGCCTGGACGCCGGTCAGCGTCCGGGTGCCGCTCTCGGAGTCCACGGCGGTGCCGAAGAGGACGTAGATCTCCTGCGTGCTCCTGCCGCTCTGCGGGGTCGAGACGGTCTCGGGGTAGCGGGCGGTCACCGAGACCTCGGCCCGCAGCCCGCCCTGGCGCTCGCGCACCCGCTGGGCGACGTGAGCGGCCAGCACCTCGGCCCTGAAGGCCTCGCCGAGGACGACCTCGTCGATCGCCTCGCCGACGATCTCCTCGAAGCGGGACATGTGGACGCCGGCCTGGCGCGGGTTGAGGTCGACGAAGCACTCGAAGCCGGCGTAGAAGAGGTTCTCGGTGCCGTCGGCCTTGACCCGGATCACCTTCTCGACCCCGGTCACGCCGACCCGCGAGAGGCTGACCTGGGTCGCCGGCAGGGAGGCCTGCACGTCTGGCGCGGCTGGGGTTGCGGTCGGCTGGCTGGCCATCGGCCACTGAAGCGTAGGCGACCCGGATCGCCGGCGCGCCATTGGGGAGAATCTTCCGCCTATACTTCGCCGCGGCCGGAGCTTTGGGGCCGGCATCCTCGCAATGGGGGAGAGGGAAGCAGCGGAGGAAGTTGCTATCGAACCGTTGGAGACGGTGACCGACGTCGTGGAGCGCGATGGGGGAGATGGCCCCGTCGCCGAAGTCGAGGAGCTTCGCGGGCTCGTCGCACTCGGCCGCGAACGGGGCTATCTCACCTTCGAGCAGATCGCGGCCACCCTCGAGGAGGTCGAGATCACCAAGGAGCAGGTCTCCGGCCTGCACGCGCACCTGATCGAGCACGGCGTCGACGTGATCGCCGAGGACGGCGTCAGCGCCTTCAAGGAGCAGCGCGGCGCCGAGTCCAACGGGCAGCCGAAGAAGGCCGAGCTGGACCTCACGGTCGAGCCCAGCCTCGACTCGCTGCGCCTCTACCTGCGCTCGATCGGCCAGGTCGAGCTGCTCACCGCCGCCCAGGAGGTGGCGCTGGCGAAGCGGATCGAGCGCGGCGACATGCTGGCCAAGCGGCAGATGGTCGAGGCCAACCTGCGCCTCGTCGTCTCGATCGCGAAAGGCTATCTGGGCCGCGGGCTCAGCTTCCTCGACCTGATCCAGGAGGGCTCGCTGGGGTTGATCCGGGCGGTCGAGAAGTTCGACTACCGCCGTGGCTACAAGTTCTCCACCTACGCGACCTGGTGGATCCGCCAGGCGGTGACGCGGGCGATCGCCGACAAGGCGCGGACGATCCGGATCCCCGTCCACATGGTCGAGAAACTCAACCGCGTCGCCCACGTCGAGCGCCAGCTGGTGCAAAAACTCGGCCGCGAGCCGGAGCCGGCCGAGATCGCCGAGGAGCTGCGCTGGCCCGTCTCCGACGTCAGGGACATCCTTCGCGTCGCCCAACTGCCGGTCTCGTTGGAGAAACCGGTCGGCGACGAGGACGAATCGGAGCTCGGCGACTTCGTCGCCGACGACGCGGTGCTGGAGCCGTTCGAGGAAGCAAGCGAGCACCTCCAGAAGGAGGGCGTGCGCCGGGCGCTCAACGCTCTGCCCGAACGCGAGCGCCAGGTGATCGAACTTCGCTACGGCCTCTCCGGCGCCGAGCCGCTGACCCTGGAGGAAGTGGGGCGGACCTTCGGCGTCACCCGCGAGCGGATTCGGCAGATCGAGAACAACACGCTGAAGAAGCTGAAGCGCCTGCCGGAGGCCCAGATGCTCCGCGACGCCAGCTGAGCGGAGCCTGTCCCGGTAGGGGTTGCGCTTAACTTTTTCGTGCGGCGTTCGCGGCCGTCCGAGGTAGCGCGCCGCCGAAAAAGTGCAAGACGCTCCACCCCTACCGGGACAGGCTCCGAGCGTCAGGGAGCGACTGGTTCGAGCACGAAGACGGAGATCTTGCGGTCGGTTCGTGCCTCGTAGTCGTCGAAGCCGGCGTACTGCTGGTTCGCCTTGCGCCACAGCTCGGCCCGCTCCTCGCCCTCGGCGACCCGCGCGCGCACCTTGATTCGGCGGCGGCCGACCTCAACCTCGGCGTCGGGGTTGGCTTTGAGGTTCAGCGCCCAGGCGGGCACGCGGTCGTTGCCGGCGTTGGAGCCGATCACGATCATGCGCTCGCCGTCGGCGAGGTAGACGACCGGCGCGGTGCGCATCTGGCCCGATTTGCGGCCCGTCGTGGTCAGCAGCAGCACCGGCGCCCGGTTGACCCTGCCCATCAGCCGCCCGCCGGTCGCCCGGTAGACGGGCACGTTCAGCTTCCCCGACCAGCGCAGCGCGGTCGCTCCCATCGAGGTCGAGAGGCGCGTGTAGAAGCGGTCGCTCGGCATCGCGTCGAGTATCCCAGGCGGGCTGGTGGGCCGCCTTTCTACTCCTATGGGTGAAAAAGGCGCCCCATGCCCCGTAGAGTGGGGCGATGCATCCCTTTCGCCGTGCCGCCGAAGCCAAGGATGTCGAGCTGCTGACCGAGACCCTGCGCGAGGACGTCGTGCTGCACAGCCCGATCCTCTTCCGCGGCTTCGAGGGCCGCGAGGCGGTCAGCCAGGTCCTCACCCACGTCGCCGCGACCCTCGAAGACTTCGCCTACACCGACGAGCTGAGCGACGAGAGCACGATCGTCCTGCGCTTCAAGGCCAGGGTCGGCGACCGCGAGCTGGAGGGCATCGACTTCCTCGAGCTGGACGAGGACGGCAAGGTCGCCGAGCTGACCGTCTTCATGCGCCCGCTGTCGGCCCTCAACCGCTTCAACGAGCGGATGGCGGAGCGGCTCGGCGTCGCCTAGCCAATTACCCTCTAGAATCGCCTGCCCAAATCTCCCCGGGGGAGTGCCAGAGCGGTCAAATGGACGCGACTGTAAATCGCGCGGCTATGCCTACGCAGGTTCGAATCCTGCCTCCCCCATCGGCCCCACGGAGTCCGAGTCGCCTCGATCCACCTCGAAGCGCGCGTATTTCGGACCACCCAGCAAGATCATGGTTCTTCCCTTCACCTCGGACGAGGGAATGAACCACCTGCGACGAGCACAAATAGGTAGTCGTATTTCACAGGGTCAAGGGTCTTGACGCGCCCGGTCCAGCTTTGATTTCCGCCCTCGGTGGACACGGACACGGCGAAGCGGCCTTTTCAGAAGACGGTTGAGGTCTTCACCTGGATGCGAAAGAGCGTGGCACCGCGCTGGGCGATCAGGTCCATGTCGGGGCTGTGGGTGAGTGGGATCCAGACGCCAAAGCCATTTCTCGCCAGCCAGTCCGCGGCGCTCATCTCACCGACGTCGCCTTGCTGTCGTGGGTTCGCCTGCCGCAGGTCCAACACGCACGTACGCTGGCATGTAACGCAGACAGAACATCTCATTACCTGGGTGCGCCAATCACAGCCAACTGGTCGAGGACGCCCTTCGCTGAACTACGCTGCGTGGATGAGCGAACGAGCGACTTCCTGCCCCCGCCGATGAGTGATCTCGGGGGGCGCGTTCTCGCGATTGCCGGTGTCGGCGGTGGGCTGGGGCCTGTGGTCGCCGCTCAGCTCGCTCGGGACGGGGCGACGGTTGCCGGGACCGATCGCGACCAGGCGGCGCTGGACTCGCTCGCGGCCGAGCTCGGGATTCCCGCCGAGCGCTGGGACGGCCGGGTCGTCGACCTGCTCGACGAGGAGGCGACCCGCGGCTGGTGCGCCAGCCTGGTCGAGCGCTTCGGCCGCGTCGACGGGCTGATCCACCTGGTCGGCGGGTGGCGCGGCGGGCAGCCGCTGCACGAGGCTCCGCTCTCCGACTGGGATCTCCTCCACGACCTGCTGATCCGCACCGTCCAGCACACCAGCCGCGTCTTCCGCGAGCAGATCGGCGCGAGCGAGCACGGCCGCTTCGTCCTCGTTTCGGCCAAGCAGGCCCAGGCGCCGTCGAACACCAGCGCCGCCTACGCCGCGGCCAAGGCCGCCGCCGAGGCCTGGACCCTCGCCCTCGCTCAGGGCCTCCCCGCCAACGCCACCGCAAACATCGTCGTCGTCGAGGCGATCCTGACGCCGCGCATGCGGGCCGAGAATCCCGGCAAGGACTTCCCGACGTTCACCCCCGCCGAGCAGGTCGCCGAGGGGATCGCCTTCCTCTGCTCGGATGCGGCCGAAAAGATGAACGGCCAGCGGCTGCCGCTTACCATGGGCCGATGAGCCCGCAGCCGCGACGGCGGAAACCCCCCGAGGGCAAGATGACGATCGGCGAGCTGGCCCGACGCACCGGGATGACCGTGCGCAACATCCGCGCCCACCAGACCCGCGGACTGCTGCCGCCGCCCGAGGTCCACGGCCGCACCGGCTACTACAACGAGGACCACGTCGCCCGCATCGAGCTGACCCGCGAAATGCAGGCCGAGGGGCTGAACCTGGAGGCGATTCGCCGCGTCCTCGGCAGCACCGGCGACGGCGCCTCGCACGAGATCGTCGACTTCGCCCGCGCCGTGCGGGCGCCGTTCGAGGACGAGACGCCGGAAATCTTCGAGCCGGCCGAGCTGGCCGGGTTCTGGGGCGCCGAGGGGATCGACCCGAAGTTGATCCGCCACGGCGAAAAGCTCGGCGTCCTCCGCGAACTCCCCGACGGCCGCTTCGAGGTGATCAGCCCGCGCCTTCAGCGGGCCGGCGGCGCCCTGATCGAGCTCGGGATCGGCCCCGAGGCCGCCCTCGACCTCGCCGACAAGCTGCGCCGCCAGGTCGAAGGCGCGGCGCGCGCCTTCATCGACCTCTTCGTCAAGGAGATCTGGGACCCGTTCGACCGCGCCGGCCGCCCCGAGGAGGACTGGCCGAAGGTGCGCGAGGCGCTCGACCGGCTGCGCCCGCTCGCCTCCGACGCCCTTGTGGCGATGTTCCAGATGGCGATGGGGGAGGCGACCGAGAAAGCCGGCGAACGCACCCTTCAGGAAGCGGCCAAGCCGACCCGCCGGCGTGGCGCCAAGGCGGCCAAACCCAAGTCCGCCGGTCGCCGCGGGCGCTGAGCCCGCGACCTACCTCTTCACCGTCACCGTCAGCTCCATCTGGGTCGGGTGAACGGTGCAGATGAACCTGTAGGTGCCGGGGGTGGGGAAGGCGTGCTGGAAGTGAGCCTTCCTCACCGCGGTCGTCTTGGTCGAGTAGGTCCCCCTGTCCTTCAGTCCCTTCGGTCCCTTCTTCAGGTGCACGTCGTGCGGGTAGGTGTTGGCCGAGGACCAGACCCACCTGACCGAGCCGCCCGCCGCGATCGTCACCGCGTCCGGTCCAAAGTAGAAGTCGTTGACGCTCACCGTGGTGGGTTTGGCCGGCGCCCTCGCCGCCGCCGCCCCTCCGCCAAGCGCGATCGCGCCGACGGCGCAGGTGGCGAGCGCCGCCAGGCGCCGCGCCGCGCGCTGTCTCATGGGCACACCAGTTCACCGGGCTTCGGCGCGACCTCGACCGGCTTGTAGTCCTTGAAGGCGGGGTGGGCGGGCACGCGCCGGACCCAGCTGCACTCCTGTTTCTGCGGCGGCGTCGAGCCGGCGTAGCCGAGGATCGTCGCCGGGTTGGCTTCGTTGCCGAGGTCGATCTGAAGGCCGGCGGCGATGTTGAGGCTGTGGACCTGGTCGCTCAGCACCTGGGGCTGCGGGCAGCCGGGGTAGATCTCGGCCAGTGGCACTTTGCCGTTGCCGGGCGCGAAGGTGGCCCCGGCGCTGTTGGCCGACCAGCAGTTGCCGCCGCCGGTGCCGTCGTTCCAGAAGTCGAATTCGCCGTTGGGGTCGGCCCCTTCGCGGCCCATCTTGTTTTCGACGATCTGGTTGTCGATGTTCTTAGCGTCGTCGCCGACGTTGGCGACGAAGATTTCCCCGGGGCCCGAGAAGGAGGCGATCCCCCACTTGTAGTTGCCGAACACGTTGTTGTCGCGGACGACGTTGCCAGCGCCGCCGTAGAGGACGATCCCCACCCCGGTGGGGTAGTTCACCGTCGCGCCGGCGAGCTGGCCGAGGCCCTCGGAGACGGTGTGGAACGCCGCCCCGGCGAGGAAGTAGTCGTAGTTGTTCCAGAACACGTCGTTGCGTTCGAACACGTTCCAGCCGTTCGGCTCCACACCCTCGCTGTCGAGCGTGTTCGGCACGATCCCCGCCCCGTTGTTGTAGAAGGCGGATTCGACGATTTTCACGTACTTGGAGTTGGTCCCCGAGTAGCCCAGCACGTTTTCGTAGCCGCGGTCGTTCTTCAGCAGGGTCCACTTCGGCTTGCGCTGGCAGGGTGCGGGAGGCGGCACGATGCCGTGGTTGGTCCAGGTCGCGCTGTCGCACGGCGTTTCGCCGACGTAGAAGCCGGAGTCGCCGTGCCGGTAGCCGGCCGAGTTCACCATCTTGCCGCCGAAGCAGTTCTTGGCGAAGAGGCCGTAGGAGCGGTTGGCCGAGGCGAGCAGGTTGTCCATCGTGTACCCGTTGCAGTGCTGGCCGCCTTCGTTGGCGGCGTGGACGAAGAACCCGTTGGACTGGTAGTTGCGAGCCCACATGTTCTTCAGCACGATGCCGTCGACGTCGATCGCCTCGATCCCGTTCTGCGCCGCCCCCAGTTCCCCCTTGGCGCCCCTGCCTTCGAGGATCGTCTTGCGCCGGCTCTTCTTCGTCCCCATGATCGTCAGCCCGTCGAACCTCTTCCTCTTCAGGGTCCCGTCGACGACCACGCCCTCGACGTACTTGCCCGGCCGCACTGCGACGACCGCCTTCATCCCCCGGTTCTTCTTCTTGAACGCGAAGGAGCCGGCCGCGTCCACCGCCCTCTGGATCGTCCGGTACCGGCAGCCGTGCTTGCAGACTTCGAAGACCCTCGACTTCGCCTGTTTCGGCGGGCCGCCGCCCTTCTTGGCGAGAGCGGGGGAGGGCCCGGCGAGGACGAGGCAGAGCCCGAGTACGAGGATCGAGACTGCGGAGGTGTGCTTCATGTCTCTCCTAGCGCGTGGAGTGTCGGCGGCCCAGCCTCCCACGGGCACGGCACCGTCGGGGCCCTGATCTCCCGGGCGGCTTGGAACCAAGAGTACCCGAGCCGCGGCGCGTCGAATCGCCCTGCCCGGGTATTCAAGAGGAGATGCGATCGCTATGGGGGAGCTCGATCGCCGCGCTCGCGCTCGCGCTTTCCGTGGCCGGGGCGGACGCGGCCGCGCCGGACCGACCGGCGGCGCCGAGCTGCGCCGCGGGCCCGCTCACGGTCGGGGCGACGACCGTCGGCACGCCCTGCGCCGACGTGATCCTCGCGCGTCCGGGGGTGGAGACGGTGCGGGAGGAGGGGGAGACGACACGATCGTCCCGGCACCGATCGCGGCCAGCGCCTCCTGCCCCGCCGGCTGCCACCTGGGGGTCGGCAGCCAGACCTTCGAAGGCGGGCCGGGCGACGACGTCGTCTTCGGCGAGCGGGGGAACGACACCCTCCGCGGCGGCGAAGGCAACGACCGCCTCTACGGCGGGATCGGCGACGACCTGCTCGAAGGCGGGCCCGGCAACGACCTGCTCTCCGGGGGCTTCGGAGCCGACTCGATCGACGGCGAAGCCGGCGACGACTACGTCCGCGGCGACGGCACCATCGACCGGATCTTCGACACCGGCGGCGGCGCCGACACGCTCAGCTACTCGACCGGCGTCACCCCCGGCTTCGGTGGCACCGTCGCGGCCGAATACGCCGGCTTTCCGCCGGCAGGCGGCGAGCGCGGGGTTCGCCTCGAACTGGGCGCCTCCGGGGAAAACGCCAACGACGGCGTCGCCTCCCTCGGCGGCGGCGTCGACAGGGTGGAAGGGCAGAGCTTCGAGACGGTGATCGGCACGCCCTACTCGGACTACATCGTCGGCACCGAAGCCGCCGAGACTGTCTACGGCGGCGGCGGCGCCGACGTCATCCTCGGCAAGGGCGGCAACGACACCCTGCGCGGAGGTGCCGACGGCGACGACCTGGACGGCGGCACGGGGGAAAACAGCCTCGACGGAGGTGCCGGCGAAGACAACTGCCAGAACGCCGTCGGCCCCACGGTCTGCGAGGGCTCGGCGAAAGAGGTGGTTCCGCGCGACACGACCAAGGTCGCCGTCGGGCTGATGGCGGAGGGCTCGGGCCTCTCGCAGCTGTACGCGACCGGCGGCAGCGGCAGCGACGCGCTCAGCGCCACCTACTCGCCGTCGGCCGTCAGCCTCTCACTCTCGGCGGGCGCCTTCGACACCGCCGCCGGCTGCGCCGTGACGCCGACCACGGCCACCTGCCCGCTGGCCTCGCCCCTCGACTCGATCGTGTTGGCGGGGATGGGCGGCGCGGACACGATCGAAGCCGCCGGCCTCCCGACCTCCACCGGCGTTGTCCTCACCGGCGGCGAAGGAGACGACGAGCTGAGCGGCGGCGATGAAAGCGAGGACGTCCTGGTCGACGGGCCGTCCGCCGGGGTGGACCGGCTGAGCGCTCTCGGGGGCGACGACGCCCTCCTGCACAACGGTGGCGCCGACGAACTGCTCGGCGGCGCCGGAAACGACCTCTTCCTCTCCGTCTCGATCTGCGACACCGAGGCCCTGGACGGGGGCACCGGTCGCGACAACGCCTCCTGGGCGAGGCTGAGCGAAGACGCGGTGGCGGCCTCGATCGACGCGGGGCAGGTCGGGCGGCCCGGGCTAGAAGGCGCGCCGGTCTGCCCCGGCAACGAATTCGACGCGATGCGCGAAGTCGAGGATCTGGAGGGCTCCGAAGGCGCCGACGTCCTGCGCGGGGACGCCGGGCCCAACCAGCTGCTCGGCCACAGCGGCCCCGACGTCTACGCGGCGTTCGGGGGCGAAGACTCGGTCCTCGCCAACTCCGGCGACTCGGACCCGTCGATCGATTGCGGCGAAGGGCCCGACACGGCCCTGATCGACATCCCCCACCCCGGCGAATACGAAGATGCCGCCCCGGTCGGCTGCGAGAGCGTGCGCGAGGCTCCGCCGAACAGCTTCCAGACGACGACCGAGCTGCCGCCGCCCCCGCCGCCCGGGCCCGAACCGAAGCCGCCGGCCCTCGATCGCACCCCGCCCCGGACCTCGATCGCCCACCATCCCGCCCGGGTCGTGGTCGCCAGAGCGGCACGCCGCCGCGTCGTCTTCGGCTTCGCCTCCAGCGAGGCCGGCTCGCACTTTCGCTGCCGGCTGGACCGCCGGCCCCCGCGCCCCTGCGCGTCCCCGCGCGCCTACACGGTCGGGCCGGGTCGACACACGGTCCGCGTCGTCGCGATCGACTCCGCCGGCAACGCCGATCCCACGCCGGCCGTCTTCCGCTTCCGGGTCAGACGCCCCTAGCCGCGCTCCCCTAATATCGATCGGGACCCGCCCGGGTAGCTCAGTTGGTAGAGCACTTCCATGGTAAGGAAGGGGTCACGAGTTCGAGTCTCGTCCCGGGCTTCGCTTCGGCGCCCTCGGATATTCGTTGGACGGCGCTCGGACTGGCCCTAGTCTCATCGGCGCAAATCGGATCGATCCGATTCGAGTCTCGATCCAGACCTCGGCCGAAGCCATGCGCGCAGCCAGCCTCCTCAGCTCACACCGACAGGCGTTCACCGGCGGCCCGGCCTTCGCCGTCGCGCTGTCCCTCGCGCTGCTTCCAGCCCTTGCGCACGCGGCCGCCGTCAAGCCTCTACCGGTCTCCCCACATGGGGCCACGCATGTGGTTGCGACGCGTGTCATTGATCCGCCGCCGGCCCCGTCGCCGCCGGACAGCCCACTACCCGTCCCCGCCACCCAGAACATAGATGCCTGTGGCGGCACCTGCCGGCAGACCCAGGAATGGGGGCAAGCCTGGGAACAGCGAATGGAACAGGTCAATGGGAAGCCCCCGCCGGTCGTAGATGCCATCTCGTCGGCCGACGGCGCCGCGCAGCCTCAGAAGCCGGCGATGCCCGACGACGCCTCTGTGCTCAACCGGACCGACTCCGGGGGCGATGGGCCTATGGAGGAGCTGTTGAACGCGATCATCGGCAGTTTCAACGAGATTCTTTGCGGCGGCATAACCCGGTCGCTGACCATCGACGCGATCGAGAATTCCCACTCGATCGGAAGCTGCTTGTAGCCGCTTGCGCTGACTCCATTCGGCTGAGCCCGGCGCGCCATATATAGGCTTCCCGCCCGTGGACTTCGCCCTCACCGACGAGCAGAGCGACTTCGTCGACGCGATCCGCGACTTCTGCGAGCGCGAGTGCGGCACGCAGGACCAGCGCGAGCGGCTCACCGACGGCTACCGCGAGCACCACAACTTCGACCTCTACAAGCAGATGGCCGAGCTGGGCTGGCTCGGGGTGACGATCCCCGAGGAGTACGGCGGCTCCGGCGGCTCGATGCTCGACGCCTGTCTCTTCATGGAAGAGACCTCGCGCGGGCTGGCGCCGATCGGCGGCTACGCGACGACGCTGATCGTCGCCGGCGCCACCCAGCGCTTCGGCAGCGAGGAGCAGAAGAAGGAGATCCTCGGCGGCATCGCCGCCGGCGCGGTCGAGGCGATCGCGATGACCGAGCCCGAGGCCGGCTCCGACGTCGGCGTCGCTCACCACCTCGGCCGAGCGGGTCGACGGCGGCTTCGTCCTCAACGGCCAGAAGGTCTTCATCTCCAACGCCCACATCGCCGACCACGTCCTGGTCGTCTGCCGCACCACCAAGGGCGAGTCCAAGCACGAGGGCCTGACGATGATCTGGGTCCCGCGCGACGCCGAGGGGATGGAGATCGTCCCGATCGAGACGATGGGCGGCCGCGAGACCAACACGCTCTACTTCACCGACTGCGCGGCCCCGGCCGACGCCGTGCTCGGCGAGGTCGACCAGGCCTGGACCCAGCTGATGGCCGGGCTCAACGTCGAGCGGCTGATCCTCGCCGCGACGATGCTCGGCATCGCCCAGCGCGCCTTCGACGACGCCCTCGCCTACGTCAAGGAGCGCCAGCAGTTCGGCCGCCCGATCGGCTCCTTCCAGGCGCTCCAGCACCGCCTCGCCGACCTGGCGACCGACCTCGAGGCGGCCCGCCTGATGACCCGCTGGGTCGCGACCCTGACCGACGAGGACCCCGGCCGGATGCTGCCCCGCGAGGCCTCGATGGTGAAGCTCTTCGTCACCGAGGTCGCCAAGCGCACGACGCTCGAGGGGATGCAGCTGATGGGCGGCTACGGCTACTCCTCCGAGTACGACATGGAGCGCCTCGTCCGCACCTCGCTGGTCTCGACGATCTACGGCGGCACCTCGGAGATCCAGCGCAACATCATCGCCAAGACCCTCGGCCTCTGACCCGGGTGGGTCGCCTTTCTGGGCCATATCCCCAATAAGGCGGCCCACCCGCGATCTCCCGCTGCCGGAGATCCGCGGCGGCGGCGGGGCGCTATCCTTCGCTCAGCCTCGCGCCTGGGCCCGGGGTTTTCTTCTGTAACGACCGTCCTCGGAACGAGGAGAAGCATGGCTCGCGGAGATGTCCGCATCGCGGTGACGCTGGCTTGCGAAGACTGCAAGCGACGGAATTATCAGACCAACAAGTCCCGGCGCAACTCGCCGGACCGAGTCGAGCTGCGCAAGTACTGCCGCTGGTGTGGTCACCACACGGCCCACAAGGAGACCCGGTAGTTCCCGATGGCAAAGACCCGCGCACAGCGCAAGGCCGAGCGCCGGGCTCGGGAAGCTGAGGAGCGGAAGCGCTCCGACGGCGAGCGGCGGCGCCGAGTCGCGCGCCCAGCACGACACCCAGGTCCCGGTCTCCGGCGACATCGCCGAGATCGAGGCGGTCGAGGCCGGGATGGCCGCCGGCGCCCCCGAGGCGCAGCTGGAGACGCCCGACGCGCCGAAGCCGCGCTCGCGTCCGACGCGCCGAAGCGAAGGCGCAGAAGGAAGCCGAGAAGCGCCAGCGCGACGAGCAGAAGCGCCGCGAGAGCGAGCAGCTCGCCAAGAAGCAGAAACAGGCGCAGCGCCGAACGCCAGCGCGGCGGCGTGATCGGATTCCTGGTTTCCTGCTGGGCGGAGCTGAAGAAAGTCCAGTGGCCGGATCGCGAAACGCTGATCCAGGCAACCGCGGTGACGATCCTCTTCGTCGCCGTCGCGGCCGTCTACCTCGGCGCCCTCGACGCCCTCTTCAACTTCCTCATCAAGCGGATCCTGTAGCTCCGGGATCCCCGAACAAAGGCTTCCGATTTGTATCGCTGGTATGTGATCAACACCTACTCCGGGCACGAGAACAAGGTCAAGCACAACCTCGAGCACCGGGTGCAGACGATGAGCCAGAACCGCAACGTGCGGCAGGTCGTCGTCCCCACCGAGCAGGTCTCGGAGATGAAGGACGGCCAGAAAGTCCAGACCGAGAAACGGACGATGCCCGGCTACGTCCTGGTCAACATGGAGATGACCGACGACGCCTGGGGCCTGGTCAAGAACACCCCCGGCGTGACCGGCTTCGTCGGCTCGCGCAACAAGCCGGTGCCGCTCTCCAAACCGGAGGTCGACCGCCTGCTGCACCGCGAGACCGCCGAGCGCCCGCGCACCCAGGCCCAGTTCTCGATCGGCGAATCGGTCAAAGTCATCTCCGGCCCGCTCTCCGACTTCTCCGGCGAGATCGCCGAGATCAACGAGGACGCCGCCAAACTCAAGGTGCTGGTCTCGATCTTCGGTCGCGAGACCCCGGTCGAGGTCGGCTACGACCAGGTGAAGAAGATCTAGCGCGCGCGGACCGCTACCCTCCCCGACCCCGATGGCCAAAAAAGTCCTCACCCTCATCAAGCTGCAGATCCAGGCGGGCAACGCCAACCCGGCGCCGCCGGTCGGCCCCGCGCTGGGCCAGCACGGCGTCAACATCATGGACTTCTGCAAAGCGTTCAACGCGCAGACCCAGGCCGACAGGCGGGACGATCATCCCGGTCGAGATCACGGTCTACGAGGACCGCTCCTTCACCTTCATCACCAAGACGCCGCCGGCCGCGGTCCTGATCAAGGAGGCGATCAAGATCGCGAAGGGCTCGGGCGAGCCCCACGTCAACAAAGTCGGGACGATCTCCCAGGACCAGATCCGCGAGATCGCCGAACGCAAGATGCCCGACCTCAACGCCAACGACCTCGACGCCGCCTCGAAGATCATCGCCGGCACCGCCCGCTCGATGGGCGTCGACGTCAAATAGGAGATCCGATGGCCCACGGCAAGCGATACCGCCAGCAGTACGACAAGGTCGAGCGCGACCGCGCCTACCCGCCCGCCGAGGCGATCGCGCTGGTCAAGGAGACCGCCAGCGCCAAGTTCGACGAGACCGTCGAGGTGCACATCCTGCTCGGCGTCAACGTCCGCCACGCCGACGAGCAGCTGCGCGGCACCCTGGCGCTGCCCCACGGGCTCGGCAAGGACGTCACCGTCGCCGTCTTCGCCCAGGGCCAGCAGGCGCGCGACGCCGAGGCCGCCGGAGCCGACTTCGTCGGCGGCGAGGACCTGGCGAAGAAAGTCGAAGAGGGCTGGACCGACTTCGACGTCGCCGATCTCGACCCCGGACATGATGCCGACGGTCGGCCAGCTCGGCCGCGTGCTCGGTCCGCAGGGCAAGATGCCCAACCCCAAGGTCGGCACCGTCACCGACGACATCGAGAAGGCCGTCACCGAGTCCAAGGCCGGCAAGGTCGAGTACCGCACCGACCGCCAGGCGATCGTCCACATGGCGATCGGCAAGGCCAGCTTCGACGAGGACAAGCTGCTCGACAACTACACCACCGTGCTCGACGAGATCGTCCGCGCCAAGCCGGCCTCGGCGAAGGGCCGCTACATCGTCTCCTGCACCCTGACGACGACGATGGGTCCCGGCATTCGGGTCGACACGGCGAAGGCCAGCGACCGCGAGCTGGTCGGCCGCCGCCCCCACCGAGGCGGCGAGAGGAGCCGGCGAACGCCTAAACTGCGTCGCCGCTGACCCCAGACCACCGGCAGGGTCCGTCCCGCAAGCCCGGTGCAGGTGAGACGATGAACCGCGAGGAAAAGTCCGCAACCATCCAAGAGATCGCCGCCCAGATCGAGGCGTCTGAGGCGATCTTCGCGGTCGACTACCGCGGCATCAGCGTGCCCCAGGCGGCCGAGCTGCGCTCGAAGCTGCGCGAGGCCGACGCCAGCTTCCGCGATCGTCAAGAACCGGCTGACCAAACTCGCCGCCGACAAGGCCGGCGAGGAGCGCCTCGCCGAGCTGCTGCAGGGCCCGACCGCCCTCACCTTCGTCCGCGGCGACACCGCGCAGGCGGCGAAGGCGATCACCGACCTTCAACCGAGAGCACGAGGTCCTCACCTACAAGGGCGGCTTCATGGACGGCACGACGCTCGACGAGGACAGCTTCAAGTCGATCGCCCGCCTGCCCTGCGCGCGAAGTGCTCAACGGCCAGTTCGCCGGCATCGTCGCCAGCCCGCTGACCGGCGTTGGTCCGCGGGCTCGGCTCGATGATCCAGGGGCTGGCGTCGCAGCTGGGGCAGATCGCTGAGAAGGGGCTCGTTACGGGGGAGGCTGACGCCGCCGAGGAGCCCAAAGCTGAGACTGCTGACGAGCCGGAGGCCGCCGAGGAGCCTGCCGCGGAGGTCGAGGAGACCGCTGAGCCGCAGGACGAGACTTCAGATCAAGATTCGAAAGAGAAAGAGGAGTAGAACCTGATGGCAGCTACCAAGATTTCAACCGAGGACTGGATCGAGGAGCTGAAAGGCATCTCGGTGCTGGAGCTCTCCGAGCGGATCAAAGCGCTCGAGGAGGAGTTCGGCGTCTCCGCGACCGCGGTCGCGGCGGCGGCCCCGGCCGCGGCCGGTGCCCCGGCCGGCGACGGCGGCGGCGAGGAGGAAGCATCGACCGTGGACGTCGTCCTGACCGAGGTCGGCGGCCAGAAGGTCCCCGTGATCAAGGTCGTCCGCGCCGCCACCGGGCTCGGCCTGAAAGAGGCCAAGGCGCTCGTCGACGAGGCCCCGAAGGCGATCAAAGAGGGCGTCGAGCGCGAGGAGGCCGACAAACTCAAAGCCGAACTGGAGGAGGCCGGCGCCACGGTCGAGCTCGAAGTAGAGTCCCCGATCGTCACGCGGATCCCTAGGCGGGGAGCCAAGCTTGAGGTCGCGCATCGCTGTGTGTTATTTTTTGCGGTCGCGCGCCATTTGAGTTCCCCTGCCCATATCTGCGCTTTATCTACGTCCCTCTGACCGTCCTGAGGAGTCGCCGACTTTGGCACGTTCGAACGCTGCCCCCGTAACCCGTAGGAGCTTTTCCCGCCTAGAGAACCCACTCGAAGTCCCCCATCTGATCGATATCCAGCGCCGCTCCTTCGCGGAACTGACGGATCCGAAGAGCGGGGGACTGCGAGAGACGATCAACGACATATCCCCGATCGAGGACTACACGGGGAACCTCGCAGATCGTCTTCGGCGAGTTCAAGTTCGAGGAGCCGCCCCACACGATCGAGGAGTGCCGGGAGAAGGACATGACCTATTCACGGCCGCTGACCGCGACGGTCGCCTTCCAGAACAAGGAGACGGGCGAGATCCGCGAGCAGGCCGTCTTCATGGGCGACTTCCCCTGGATGACCGAGCGCGGCACCTTCATCATCAACGGCACCGAGCGCGTCGTCGTCACCCAGCTGGTGCGGTCCCCCGGCGCCTACGTGATGGCGCCCAAGGACCCCGAAAAGCAGGTCTTCATCGCCAACCTGATGCCGGCCCGCGGCTCCTGGCTGGAGCTGGAAGTCGACAAAAAAGGGCGCGTCTACGTCCGCATCGACCGCAAGCGCAAGCTGCCGGTGACGGTGCTGCTGCGCGCGATGGGCTACGTCGAGGACGACGCAGTTGCTGAAGATGTTCGACAACTCGATCTACATGCGCCACACGATCGAGGCCGACACCGAAGCGACCCGGACCGAAGAGGGCGCCCTGATCGAGCTGTTCAAAAAGCAGCGCCCCGGCGAGCCGCCCTCGGTCGACGCCGCCAGCGGCCTGCTCGAGCAGCTCTTCTTCGACCCCAAGCGCTACGACCTGACCCGGGTCGGCCGCTACAAGCTGAACGCCCGCCTCGACCTCGACATCGACCTCGAGACCCGGGTGCTGACCCACGACGACATCATCGCCCTGGTCAAGGAGCTCGTCTCCCTGCCGAAGCTGCTCGGGATCCCCGAGGAGATCGACGAGGAGCACCCGATCAAGGACTATGCGGCGGAGGCGATCACCTACCCGCGCGAGCCGGTCTACGAGCACCTCGACGAGTACGAGCACTTCGGCAACCGCCGCCTGCGCACCGTCGGCGAGCTGATTCAGGAGGCGTTCCGGATCGGCCTCTACCGGATGGAGCGCGTCGTCCGCGAGCGGCTGACCACCGAAGACTCCGACGCGATCACGCCGCAGACGATCATCAACATCCGCCCGGTGGTGGCGGCGATGAAGGAGTTCTTCGGCTCCTCGCAGCTCTCGCAGTTCATGGACCAGACCAACAGCCTCGCCGGGCTCACCCACAGGCGGCGGCTCTCCGCGCTCGGCGCCGGTGGCCTCACCCGTGAGCGGGCGCCGATCGAGGTCCGCGACGTGCACCCGACCCACTACGGGCGGATGTGCCCGATCGAGACGCCGGAGGGGCCGAACATCGGCCTGATCGGCTCGCTCTCCTCATACGCGCAGGTCTCCGAGCACGGCTTCGTCACCACCCCCTACCGCCTGGTCTCCGACGGCGTCGTCAGCGACGAGATCGTCCACTACGACGCCACCCAGGAGGAGGACAAGGTGATCGCCCAGGCCAACGCCGAGGTCGATCCCAAGACCCACAAACTGAAAGGGCCGCAGGTCCTGGTCCGCGCCGGCGAGCAGGAGTACGCCACCGCCGCGCCCAAGGAAGTCGACCTGATGGACGTCTCGCCCTCGCAGATCTGGTCGGTGGCGACCTCGCTGATCCCGTTCCTCGAGCACGACGACGCCAACCGGGCGCTGATGGGCTCGAACATGCAGCGCCAGGCGGTGCCGCTGCTGAAGCCCGACCCGCCGCTGATCGGCACCGGCATGGAGCGCCGCGCCGCCGTCGACACCGGCGACGTCGTCCTGGCCAGGGCCGACGGCGAGGTGACGCACGTCGACGCCGAGCGGATTGTCGTCGGCAGCGGCTCCAAGAGCGAGGACTACCCGCTGCACAAGTTCATGCGTTCCAACCAGGGCACGATCATCCACCAGCGCCCGATCGTCAAGAACGGGCAGAAGGTGAAGGAGGGCGACGTGCTCGCCGACGGCTCCTCCACCGGCGGCGGCGAGATCGCCCTCGGCAAGAACTGCCTGGTCGCCTTCATGTCCTGGGAGGGCTACAACTTCGAGGACGCGATCATCCTCTCCGAGCGCCTGGTCAAGGACGACGAGCTGACCTCGATCCACATCGAGGAGTACGAGATCGACGCCCGCACGACCAAGCTCGGCGACGAGGAGATCACCCGCGACATCCCCAACCGCTCCGAGGAGAGCCTGCGCAACCTCGATGAGCGCGGCATCGTCCGGGTCGGGGCCGAGGTCGTCTCCGGGGACCTCCTGGTCGGCAAGGTGACGCCGAAGGGCGAGACCGAGCTGACCGCCGAGGAGAAGCTGATCCGCGCGATCTTCAAGGAGAAGGCGCGCGAGGTCCGCGACACCTCCCTCAAAGTCCCGCACGGCGAGGGCGGCGTCGTGATCGACGTGCTCACCTTCAGCCGCGACGAGGGCGACGACCTGCCCCCCGGCGTCAACGACCTGGTCCGCGTCTACGTCGCGACCAAGCGCAAGATCGCCGAGGGCGACAAGCTCGCCGGCCGCCACGGGAACAAGGGTGTGATCTCCAAGATCGTGCCCGAGGCCGACATGCCCCACCTCGCCGACGGCACTCCGGTCGACGTCATCCTCAACCCGCTCGGCGTGCCGAGCCGGATGAACATCGGCCAGATCCTCGAGACGCACCTCGGCTGGGTCGCCGCCAACGGCTGGTACGACGACGGCTCGGAGGCCTACAAGCAGGCCCACTCCGCCGAGGGCGACGGGCGCGTCTACGTGGCGACCCAGGTCTTCGACGGGGCCACCGTCGAGGACGTCGACACCGCCCTGGTCGAGTGGTCGGAGGAAAACGGCGAGCGCGGCATCGACCTCGGCGTCGACAAGCGCGAGCGCCCCGGCGCCCGCTGCGCCGGCACCGCCCAGCTCTACAACGGCCGCACCGGCGAGCCCTACGAGGGCAAGGTCACGGTCGGCTACATGTACATCCTCAAGCTGCTGCACCTGGTCGACGACAAGATCCACGCCCGCTCGACCGGTCCCTACTCCCTGGTCACCCAGCAGCCGCTGGGCGGCAAGGCGCAGTTCGGCGGGCAGCGCTTCGGCGAGATGGAGGTCTGGGCCCTGGAGGCCTACGGCGCCGCCTACACGCTTCAGGAGATGCTCACGGTCAAGTCCGACGACACGGTCGGGCGGGTCAAGGCCTACGAGGCGATCGTCAAGGGCGAGAACATCCCCGAGCCCTCGATTCCGGAGTCCTTCAAAGTGCTGCTGAAGGAGATCCAGAGCCTCTCCCTGGACGCCAACGTGGTCTCCGAGGGGACCGACGTGGAGATCTCAGACGAGGAGGACGACCTGCTGAAAGCGGCCGAGGAGCTGGGGATGGATCTGACCGGCGTGCGCGCGGACTCCTCCAGCGGGGCCGCCGACGAGCAGGAGGAGCAGGTGGTCTCCGAGGGCGAGGGAGGAACCGACGGTGACGGCGCCGCCGACGCCGAGGAGGCCGAGCCGGCCGAGGTGGAGGACTGATGATCGACATCAACAATTTCGACGCGATCGAGATCGGGCTCGCGTCCTCGAAGAAGATCCGTTCCTGGAGCTGGGGCGAGGTCACCAAGCCCGAGACGATCAACTACCGGACCCTGAAGCCCGAGAAAGACGGGCTCTTCTGCGAGCGCATCTTCGGCCCGACCAAGGACTGGGAGTGCTACTGCGGCAAGTACAAGCGGGTCCGCTACAAGGGCATCGTCTGCGAGCGCTGCGGCGTCGAGGTGACGCGCTCCAAGGTCCGCCGCGAGCGGATGGGGCACGTCGACCTGGCCGCGCCGGTCTCCCACATCTGGTTCTTCAAGGGTGTGCCGAGCCGGATCGGCTACCTGATCGACATGGCTCCGAAGGAGCTGGAGAAGGTCCTCTACTTCGCCGCGTCGATGATCACCTGGGTCGACGTCGAGGCTCGCGACAAGGACGTCGGCAAACTCGAGAAAGAGGTCAAAAAAGTCGTCGACTCCTACGAGTCCGAACAGCAGAAGCGGACCCAGGAGCTGAGCGAGTCGCTGGCGCGCCGGGT
>CAVTGX010000002.1:0-464885 GCA_963734405.1 uncultured Actinomycetes bacterium | reverse complement strand
ACCGAGGTCTCCATCTTGTTCGGCTTGCCTTCGTCCTTCAGCGCCCCGGCGCGGTAGACCAGCATCCGGCTGGCGTCGCGCTTGAGGATCATGTCGGCGATCATCTCCTGCACCAGCTGGAAGCGGGCGAGGGGGACGCCGAACTGCTGGCGCTCCTTGGAGTAGGCGACCGAGGCTTCGACGCACCCTTCGCAGATCCCGACGCAGCCGGCGGCGACGCTGTAGCGGCCGTTGTCCAGCGCGCTCATCGCCACCTTGAAGCCGTCGCCGATCTCGCCCAGCATCGCGTCCTCGCCGACCTCGACCTGATCCAGCGAGAGCTCCGCGGTGTCGGAGGAGCGCAGCCCGAGCTTGCCGTGGATCTCCTGCGCGGTGAAGCCCTCGGCCGTCGTCGGCACGAGGAAGCAGGCGAGGCCGCGGTGCTTCTTGTCGGGGTCGGTCTGGGCGAAGATCAGCGCCACCTCGGCGAAGTTGCCGAGGGAGATCCACATCTTCTGGCCGCTGATCGACCAGCCCGAGTCGGTCCTGGTCGCCCGCGTGCGCAGGTTGGCCGCGTCGGAGCCGGTGTCGGGCTCGGTCAGGCCGAAGCAGCCCAGCGCCTCGCCCGAGCAGAGCCGCGGCAGCCACTTCCGCTTCTGCTCCTCGCTGCCCCAGCGCTCGATCGAGCCGGCGACGAGGGAGGTCTGCACCGAGACCACAGTGCGGGCGGAGGAGTCCGCGCGACCCACCTGTTCGACGATCAGGCCGTAGCCGATGTAGTCGAGGCCACGCCCGCCGTAGCCTTCGGCGACCGGCGCGCCGAGGTAGCCGACCTCGCCGAGCTTGCTGGCCAGCTCGCGGTCGAAGCGGGCGGCGCGGTCGTTCTCGCGCACCCGGGGGGCGATCTCGCGGTCGGCGAATTCGCGCGCCGCCTCGGAGATCAGTCGCTGCTCGTCGCTCAACTGGAAGTCCATCTCACCCCTGTTCTCTCGTGGTCGTCAAAGCTCTCGAAGCTCCCGTCCGAGGGTCTCGGCGAAGGCCTCCTTGGCCTCGCTCGTGCGTGGCCCGGGCGCGGCGGGCAGCGCCGTGCCGTCGATCGCCGCGACGGCCTGGATCTCCCGCGTGGTGGAGGCGAGGAAGGCCTCGTGGGCGGCGCGCAGGTCGTCGACGTGCCAGCTGCCCTCTTCCACGTGCAGGGCCTTGATCAGGCGGTCGCGGGTGATCGATTCCAGCACGCCGTCGTCGAGCGCCGGCGTGCGCAGCTCGCCTTCGGGGGAGACCCAGAAGATCGCCGAGGTGGGGGGCTCCAGCACGGTGCCCTCGGGGCGCACCAGCACCGCCTCCTCGGCGCCGCGGGCCCTGGCGATGCGGGTCGCCTGCATATTGGCCGCGTAGGAGAGCGACTTGACCCCGTTGAGGATCACCGTCGGCGTGTAGGTGACGACCGCCAGGCTCAGCGTCTCGCCGTGGTCGGGGATCGGCTCGGTGGCGGCGATCCGACGCCCGCCGCGGGTGACGATCAAGCGCAGCTGCCCGTCGACCGCGCCGGCCTCCGCGAGCAGGGCCGCGATCTCGCGCTCCAGCGCCGCCCGATCGAACTCCAGCTCGATCGCCGCGGCCGAGCGGCCGAGCCGGTCGAGGTGGTCGGCGAGCGCGAACGGCCGGCCCCGGTAGAGGCGGATCACCTCGAAGGCGCCGTCGCCCCGGTAGAGCCCGTCGTCCTTCATCGACACCGTCGCCGCCGCGGTCGGGGTGACCGTCCCGTCGACGCTGGCCAGCTCTTCGAACCCGTCGGTCACGGCTCGCGAGGCTACCTCAGAGCGCTTCGAAGACGGTCGCGAGCCCCTGGCCGACGCCGACGCAGAGGGTGGCGACGCCGTAGCGGCCGCCGCGGCGGCGCAGCTCGCGGACCAGGGTGGTGGAGAGGCGGGCGCCCGAGCAGCCGAGCGGGTGGCCGAGGGCGATCGCGCCGCCGTTGACGTTCAGCTTCTCCTGGTCGAGGTCCAGCTCCCGCGCGCAGGCGAGGACCTGGGCGGCGAAGGCCTCGTTCAGCTCGACCAGGTCGATCTGGTCGAGCGAGAGGCCGGCGGCGGCGAGCGCGCGCGGCACCGCCCGCACCGGGCCGATGCCCATGTAGGCGGGGTCGACGCCGGCCACCCCGAAGGAGACGACCCGGGCCAGCGGCTCGGCGCCGAGCCGGCGCGCGCCCTCCTCGGAGGCGATCAGCAGGCAGGCGGCGCCGTCGTTGAGGGTCGAGGCGTTGCCGGCGGTCACCGTGCCGCCCTCGCGGAAGACCGGGCGCAGCTGCGCCAGCTTCTCGGCCGAGGCGTCGGGGCGCGGGCCCTCGTCGGCCTCGACCGCGACCGTCTCGCGGCCGCTGGGGGCCTCGATCGGGACGATCTCCTCGGCGAACCTGCCCGCCTCGGCGGCGGCGACGGCGCGCTGGTGGCTGCGCAGGGCGAACGCGTCCTGGTCCTCGCGGCTGACTTCGTAGCGCTCGGCGACGTTCTCCGCGGTCTCGCCCATCGACTCGGTCGAGACGCCCAGCTCGTCCATCCGCGGGTTGACCATGCGCCAGCCCAGGGTCGTGTCGTGCATCGTCTGCGGCCCGCGCGGCAGCGCCCGCTCGGGCTTCTCGACCACCCACGGCGCCCGGCTCATCGACTCGACCCCGCCGGCCAGGTAGAGGTCGCCCTCGCCCAGCTTGACCGCGCGGGCGGCGGTGTTTACGGCCTCCAGGCCCGAGGCGCAGAGGCGGTTGACCGTGGCCCCGGGGACGCTGGAGGGCAGCCCGGCTAGCAGCGCCGCCATCCGCGCCACGTCGCGGTTGTCCTCTCCCGACTGGTTGGCGGCGCCGAAGTAGACGTCGACGATCTCCTCCGGGTCTACCCCGGCGCGCTGCACGACGGCGCCGATCGCATGGGCGGCGAGGTCGTCGGGGCGCACGCCGGAGAGCGCGCCCCGGTAGGAGCCCATCGGAGTTCGCAGCGCTTCGAGCACATAAGCCTCGGACATGGCACCGAACCGTATCCTTGTCGGGTGCTTTTCATCCTCGGAACCCTGGGAGTGATCGCCTTCATGGTCGGCGCGCTGCTCGTCGTCGGCCACTTCTACCCGGGCACCTCCGCCGACCTCGTCGACTGGAAGCCGACCCGCTCGCCCGAGGTCGAGGCGCAGAACGAGGTCGACGACATTCGCCAGATGATGGAGGCGCAGAACGAGATGCGCCGCCGCCGCGGCGCCCCCGAGATGACCGAAGCCGACCTGCGCGAGAAGGTGGCCGAGGACGAGCAGGCGCGCCTGCGCGGGCGCGGCCCCTTCGAAGCCGCCTAGGCCGGTCGCTTGGCGCGGGCGCTGATCGTCGGCTGCGGCTGCCGGGGCCGCTCGTTGGGCGAGGCGCTGCTGGCCGAGGGCTGGGCGGTGCGGGGCACCAGCCGCCGCGAGGAGGGCCTGGCGGCGATCGAGGCGGCCGGGATCGAGCCGGCGCTGGCCGATCCGCGGCGGCCGGGCACCCTGCTGGAGCTGGTCGACGACGTCGCCGTCGTCGCCTGGCTCCTCGGCTCGGCGAAGGGCGGGGAGAGGGACCTCGCCGCGATCCACGGGCCCGGCCTCGACCGGCTCATCGAGCGGCTGGTCGAAACCCCGGTGCGCGGCTTCGTCTACGAGGCGGCCGGGACGGTCGACCCGATTCTCCTGGCGCGCGCCTCCGAGGCGATCGAGGCCGCGTCAGGCATCTGGAGGATCCCGGTCTCGATCGTCAGGGTGGATCCCGAAGACCGCCTCACCTGGGCGGACCCGCTCGCGATCTGGCTCGAGTCGATGAGCGGCGCGGTTCGCGGCCTCCTCTCCGGCGGGTGAGGGCAAAGGTCTAAACTCCGATAGGAATTCAGGTAGACCGCCAGACCGTCGAGCTAGGAGGCTGCGGATGAGCTACGCGAAGGACGTACTGGTCGAGACCGACTGGGTTGCCGAGCACCTCGACGACGACTCGATCCGCATCGTCGAGGTCGACGAGAACCCGGCGCTGTACGCGGAGGGGCACATCCCGGGGGCGATCGGATTCGACTGGAAGGTCGACCTCCAGGACCAGGTCAAGCGCGACTTTCTCGGTCCGGAGGACTTCGGCGCGCTGATGGGCAGCCGCGGCATCTCCAACGAGCATACCGTGGTCCTCTACGGCGACCGCAACAACTGGTTCGCCGCCTACACCTACTGGTACTTCCTCTACTACGGGCACGACAAGGTGAAGCTGGTCAACGGGCCGCGCGAGAAGTGGATCTCCGAGGGGCGCGAGACCAGCACCGAGGTGCCCTCCCACGCGGCGGCGAGCTTCGCCGCGCAGAGCCCGGACGAGGCGATCCGCGCCTACCGCGACGAAGTCCGCGGCGCGCTCGATGACGGCACCAACCTGGTCGACGTGCGCAGCCCGCAGGAGTACTCGGGCGAGCTGATCGCGATGGCCGGCTACGAGCAGGAGGGCGCCCAGCGCGCCGGCCACATCCCCGGCGCCGCCTCGGTGCCGTGGGCGCAGGCGGTGAACGAGGACGGCACCTTCAAAACTGCCGAGGAGCTGCGCGAGCTGTACACCTCCAAGGGCGTGCTCGCCGAGGGAACCCCGGTGATCGCCTACTGCCGGATCGGCGAGCGCTCCGCCCACACCTGGTTCGTCCTGCACGAGCTGCTCGGCGAGTCGGACGTAAAGAACTACGACGGCTCGTGGACCGAGTGGGGGAACCTGGTCGGCGTCCCGATCGAGAAGGACGTCTAGCTCAGGGGGACGAGCCGCCGGCTTCTTCGGCCTCCGCTTCGCGATTTTCGCGCGCGATCTGCCGGCGGGCGGCGGCCACCTCGGCGGGATTTCCGAGCTGACGCCGCGCCTGGCGGTTGAGTTCCCGCTTCAGCTGCCGCGCGGCTCGGTCGCTCGCGCTTTCGGAGGACCGCCGCGCCCCCGTCGTTTCGGTGCTTTCCGAACCGCCCCCGGAGCCGCAGCCGGCGCCGAGCGCTCCGACCGCTGCGAGGGCCGCAACCGCGATTCTTGCCTTCGATCGCCCCTTCAACGCACACCTCCCGTGCTTGCCGAACAGGTGCGCGAGCTTACCCGAGGCGCTCCAGTAGGTCGCCCAGGATGCGCGCCGTCGCTCCCCAGATCAGGTGCCCTTCGACCTCGAAGGTGGGGGTGTGGAGGGGGATGCCGCGGCGCAGGAGGCGGCGCATCGCGTAGCTCTCGCGCAGCAGCTCCAGCGAGAAGGTGAGGACGGTCTCGACCTCGGCCGGGTTGGGCTCGAGGTTCAGCTCGGCGGGGTGGCCGACGAGCCCGACGAAGGGCTGGATGCGGTAGCCGGTGACGAAGGTGGAGGCGGGGGGCAGGGCGCCGCTCAGCTCGACCGCCGCCGGGTCCAGGGCGATCTCCTCCTGGGCCTCGCGCAGGGCCGTCGCCGCCAGGTCGGCGTCCGCCTCGTCCTGGCGGCCGCCGGGGAAGGAGATCTCGCCGGCGTGGCGGCGCAGGTCGGCGCGGCGCTCGGTCAGGATCAGCCCCGGCCGCTCGGGCCAGCCGTAGAGCGCCAGCAGCACGGCGGCGTCGGTCCCGCCCCGGCTCGCATCCCGGCCGCCTCCTCGGCGCTGAGGAGGCGTCGGCGCAGGTCGGAGCTGCCCGGCATCGCCGCATCATCCTCGACCGGGGCGCCTCGGGGCGACTTTGTCCCCCATAGCGCTACAAAGTCGCCCCGTCGCCGGGTCAGACGATCGTTTGGACGGTGCCGCCGTCCACCGACCAGGCGGCGCCGGCGACGTAGGAGGCGCGCTCGGAGCAGAGGAAGACGATCGCGGAGGCGATCTCCCGCGCCTCCGCGAGGCGGCCGATCGGGCGCTTGGCGCCGGCCTCGGCCAGCGCCTCCTCGCGGCTGGCGGCACCGGACATCGCCTGGGACTGGTCGAGCAGGCCGCCCGGCTCCATCCACATCTCCGATTCGACCGGGCCGGGGCAGATCGCGTTGACGAGCACGCCGCTCTTCGCGTAGCGGTCGGCGAACAGGCGCGAGAGCGATAGCTCCGCCGCCTTGGCCACCGAGTACTCGGGCATCGCCGCCGAGGGGCGCTTGCCGGCGGTCGAGCAGACGTTGACGACGCGGCCCCAGCCGCGCTCGGCCATCCCCGGCACCGCCGCGCGCATCGCCCGCAGCGGCGCCATCACGTTCAGCTCGTACTGGGCGCGCCAGTCCTCGTCGGGGACCTCGTCGAGATCGCGCCAGCGGGCCGTGCCGGCATTGTTGACGAGGACGTCGAGGCCCTCGAAGCGGCGCGAGGCCTCGGCCAGCATCCGCTCGCCGGCGTCGGCGGAGGTGACGTCGAGGGCCAGCGCCGCTGCGCGCCCGCCGACCTCCGCGCCGGCGGCCGCGACCTCCGCGCCGGCGGCCGCGACCTCCTCGGCGGCCGCCGCCAGGCGCTCCTCGTCGCGGGCGACCATCAGGACGCTGGCGCCCTCGGCGCAGAGCTGGCGCGCGGTCTCGCGGCCGATGCCGCGGCTGGCGCCGGTGACGACGCAGGCGCGCCCGGCCAGCCCGAGGTCCATCTAGATGATTGATTCCACGACGATGGCCGTGATCGAGGGATTTCAAAGCAGAGAGGCCGAAGTCGACGGTGCTGAAGCAACCGTCGACCGGAAGGCCACGATGGACGCCGACCTCGACACTCTCTGCACCGTCATTTATTGCACGGCCGACGATCTCCTGCCCGAGAAGCCCGGAAACGCCCGGCGCCGAGTCACCGACGCCGAGGTCGTCACGCTCTGCGTCGCCCAGGCGATCATGGGCATCCCCTCCGATCGCCGCTTTCTGGCGGTCGCCCGCAAGCGCCTCGGCGATCTCTTCCCGGAGCTGCCCCAACAGCCCGGCTTCCACAAGCGCCGAGCCCGCCTGGCCGAGACGATCGAGTGGCTGATCGGCGTCTTCGCCGCCGAGTCCCCCGGCTTCCACGACGACCTGCTGCTCATCGACTCGACCCCGGTGGAGTGCGCCCGCTCGGTCGCAGACGACACGACGCTCGGCGCTCGCCGACGCCGCCGACTACGGCTACTGCGCCTCCCATTCGCGCTTCTTCTGGGGCTTTCGCCTGCACGGCCTCTTCGCGCCCGACGGCACTCCTCGTGCCTTCACCCTCGCCTCTCCCAAGCGCGACGAGCGCGAGGTCGGGCTCGAGCTGCTCCGACGCGCGAGCAGGTCCGGCGGGGAGATCGTCATCGGCGACAAGGGCTATGCCGGGCGCGACTTCGCCGCGGCGGTCGGCGAGCTCGACGCCACGATCGTCCGGCCGGCGCGCAAGGACGAGCCCGACACCGGCCTTCACCTCGCGCCGATCCGCCAGCGGATCGAGTCGATCTTCTGGACCTGCAAGGACATGCTCACCCTCGAGCGCCACGGTGCCCGCACCCTGCACAACCTGCGTGTTCGCATCGCCCAGCGCTTCCTGGCACTGGCCGCCTGCATCGCGCTCAACCACAGGCTCGGGCGTCCGAGTCGAGCCCTGGTCGACTACGTCGCCTGAGGGCGTGGAATCAATCATCTAGATCTGCTCGACTCGGTCGGTGACGGTGACCGTGGTCCCGCCGGCGAGCACCTGGTGGACGGGGCATTTGCGGGCGATCGCGAGCAGCCGCTCGCGCTGTTCCTCGCTGAGCTCGCGCGGCACCCGCAGTATCGCCTCGAACGCGGTCGGCGTGTAGCCCTCGTACTCGAAGTCGACCTCGACCTCCACCTCGCCCAGGTCCCAGCCCTTGCGGGCGGCGTAGAGCTCGACGGTGATCGCGGTGCAGCCGGCGAGGCTGGCCGCCAGCAGCTGGGTCGGCCGCGGCCCGAGGTCGGCGCCGCCGGCCTCGGCGGGCTCGTCGATGACGATCTCGTGGCCGCCCTCGATCTCGACATCGTGAGTCAGCCCCTCGCGGCGGCGGGCGAGGACCTTCACGCCTGGGCCCTGCCGCGCCCCTCGAACAGGGCGGGGTCCTCGACGTCGGCGAAGCGGGCCATCGCGAAGGCGAGGTCGGAGGCGCGGTTGACGAGGTGGATCACGGTCTCCCCGCTCAGCTCGCCGGCTTCGGCGAGGGCGGAGATGCGGCGCTCGGCGCGCCGGATCGCGGTGCGGGCGACGTCGAGCTGGGCGGAGAGATGGGTGCCGCCGGGGATGACGAACTTCGGCGGCAGGTCGACCTCGGCCATGTAGCGGTCGATCAGCCGCTCCAGCTCCGCCACCATCGCCTCGGTCGTGCGGCTGACGCCGTCTTCGAGCCGCTCCGCGGCTTCCGGCGCGGTCGCCAGCTCGGCGCCGGCGACGAAGAGGTCGTCCTGAAGGCGCAGGATGTCCGCCGCCAGCTCGGCCTCGGCGGCGGCGCAGAGGGAGCGGGCGACGCCGAGCTGCGAGCAGGCCTCATCCAGCGACCCGTAGGCCTCGGTGCGCCCATGGTGCTTGGGGACGCGACCGCCGTACCAGAGCGAGGTGGTCCCGTCGTCCCCCTTCTTGGTGTAGATCCTGACCACGCCGAGATCCTACGCGCGTGGGCCGCCTTACTGGGCCATAGGAGGGATAAGGCGGCCCAACCGCCTCAGCGGACGGGGTTGAAGACCATCCCCGTCATCACCTTGGGGAAGAAGTAGGTCGACTTCGGCGGCATGTTCTCCTCGGTCTCGGCGACGGCCTTGACCTGATCGACCGGGACCGGCCGCTGGACGAAGGCGACGTCGAAGGCGCCGCCCTGCACTTGGGTGACCGCGTCCTCGACGCTCTTGGCGTATTCGAGCCCACGGCGCTCGTCGATGTCGTGGTCGCTCATCTCCGCCAGGCCCTTGAGGACGAGCGTCTCGAGGATCGCCGAGTCGAGGCGGCGGTAGGCCTCCGGCTTGCCCTCCAGGCGACGGTCGAGCTCGGCGAGGTCCTTCAGCCGCAGCCGGTAGGCCTGGCGGTGGAAGCTGTCGTAGAGGCCGAAGACGCCGACCCCCTCCTCGCTGGCCGGGTCGAGCGCGCCGAGGTCGATCTCCCGCACCTCGAAGAGCTCGCGCAGGCCGGCGCCGAGGCGGCGCTGGCGCTCGGGGTCCTCGGCGAAGCCGGAGAGCAGGCGGTGGGTGGGGAAGACGGTGAGGCCGGGATCGTCGAGCCCGGTCAGCGCCATCAGCGTGTAGTTGTGCGGGCCCTCGCCGCCGACCTCGTCGCGGTAGGCGCGCGCGGTCTCGTATCGGTGGTGGCCGTCGGCGATCAGCAGCTCGGCGCCGGCGAGCAGCTCGGTGACGGCGGCGTGCACGGCCGGGTCGCCGACCCGCCAGACGCGGTTGACCGTGCCGGTCTCGTCGGTGGCTACGCCCCAGGGCTCGCCGCCGAGCGCGGGCTCGACCAGCGGCCAGGCGTCGGCGGTGCTGAGCGAGAAGATCGGCGAGAGGTTGTAGCCGGTCGCTCGGGTCAGCTCGAGCCGGTCCTGTAGCGGCCCCGGGTGGGTCCGCTCGTGGGGGCGGATGCCGCCGCTCTCGTAGTCCTCCACCCGGACCCGGGCGAGGATCCCGTGGCGGCTATGACTGGAGCCGTCGGGGGCGGTGTAGTCCTGGGTCAGCGCCCAGATCGAGGGCTCCTGGTCCCGCACCAGCGCCCCGCTCGCCAGCCACTCCTCGATCCTCTCGGCCGCCTCCCGGTAGGGGTCGCCGGTGGGGTTGCTCGCCGGGTCGGCGGGGTCGAACGGCTTCGGCAGGTCGATCGCGACCGCGTTGTAAGGGGAGCGCTCCAGCAGGCGGGCGCGGCCGGCGGCGTCGATCACGTCATAGGGAGGAGCCGCCACGGCGTCCAGCGAGCCGACCCGGTCGAGGTCGTAGTGCAGGGCGTCGAAGGGGCGGACGTCAGCCATCGGGCGCTGAAAGCTAGCGACTGCCCCCGGCCCCCACCTCGCCGCCTGGCTCGCGCGCCTTTAGACTGACCCCGGTCGGGGCGTGGCGCAGCCTGGTAGCGCGCGGCCTTTGGGTGGCCGAGGTCCCCGGTTCGAATCCGGGCGCCCCGACTTTGGATCGACGGCTCGCAGGGCACGCCCTTGCAACTCTAAGTTTGACCAAGTCGGGTTGTTCATTCCGATGCTGCATGGAATGATGCAGCACCGTGTCCTCCTCCTTCGATGTTCAGACACGCGAGATCGGCGACGATTGCGTCGAGGTCCTGCTGATCGGCCACGTCGAACGGGCCGCCGTCGCGCGGCTGGAGGCCGCCTTCACGGCGTCGATCAAGGACCGCCGCCACGTTCTCCTGGGACTCCAGGGGTGCGAGTACCTCGATCCCGAGGTGGTCTCGGCAATCGGGGACGGGCGCGACCGCCTCAGCAAGGCGGGGCTGGATGTGCTCACCTTCGGCGCCTCCGGGGTCGTCCGCGCGATCCTTCGCGCCGCCGAGCAGGGAGAGCAGGGGCGGGTCGATCCGAGGGGCAGCGCCGCGCTGGTTCCGCTGCCCCTGGCCCCGCCCGTCTAGCCCGCCACGCCTCCCCGCAACCTGCATGGACGTTTGTACGGTTACGGCTTGCGGCCAGTTCGACCGATAGGGAGGCGATGAGCGAACCTTCGGAGCAGATCGAGCGGCGCGTGGAGCGCGCGGTGTTCGAAACCGACCGCCAGCTCGTGGTCGGCGACGTGACCCTGCCACCGGAGGGCTACCAGAGCCGGTTCTCGGATTCGCTCAACCGCCGCGACGTCGACTTCCTGCCGCTGACCAACGTCGAGATCACCTCGCTCATCGACGGCAGGGTCACCGAACGGCCCTTCGTCGTCCTCGCCAAGCGCCACATCCGGCTCGCCTACCCGGCGCGCTGACGCGGGGCGGCCTCGCCCGCCCTCAGGCTTCCGAAGTCCGCACCCGCCCGCGGCTCGCGTAGGAGGCGAGGTCGATCAGGAAGGCGAGGATGACGATGAACCACTCGAAGCCGGAGACCCGGTCGGAGCTGCTCCACATCGCCGCGTAGGCGAGCGTCGTCCAGGGCAGCAGGAAGAAGCCGAGGAAGGGGACGAACCAGCTGTCGAAGGCGCGGCTGAGCAGGTCGGTGAACAGCCACAGCGCGAACAGCGCCAGCCGCGGTGAGATGAAGGCGAAGAGGACGACGAGACAGCCGATGGGAAGACGGTACCGCGTCACGGTCCGGTTGGACAACTGGCGTAACGTGAGGGTAGGAGGAACGGACATGACCAGACTCGGAAAGCTGATGACGATGCTGAATCCGGAGAAGAGCCGGATGCCGACGCCGGAGGAGGCGCTGCCCGGCCGCGGCGAGCCCGCCTTCGAGATCGCCGAGCGCCACGCCGTGCTCGGCACGCCGATCGAGCCGCCCTTCCCGGACGGGATCGAGACCGCCTACTTCGCGCTCGGCTGCTTCTGGGGGGCGGAGCGCCTCTTCTGGGGCCTGGACGGCGTCTACACGACGGCGGTCGGCTACATGAACGGGACCACCCCGAACCCCACCTACGAGGAGGTCTGCTCGGGCCAGACCGGCCACGCCGAGGCGGTGCTGGTCGCCTTCGACCCGGCCAAGGTCTCCTACGCCGACCTGCTCAAGATCTTCTTCGAGGAGCACGACCCGACTCAGGGGATGCGCCAGGGCAACGACGTCGGCACGCAGTACCGCTCCGGCATCTACTTCGAGGACGAGGCCCAGAAGGCGACGGCGGAGATGGCGCGGGAGGCCTACGACGCCTCGCTGCGGGCCGCGGGCCACGAGCCGATCACGACCGAGATCGAGCCCGCCGGGCCCTTCTACTACGCCGAGGACTACCACCAGCAGTACCTGCACAAGGTCCCGAACGGGTACTGCGGGCTGGCCGGGACCGGCGTCTCCTGCCGCATCCCCGCGGCCGCTCCCTGACCGCGGGGTTACCCCACCGGCGCGGCGAATAGCATCCCGCGCCCGTGGCACCCTCCTTCGGCTCCTACATAGGCGGCTGCCTCGCCGTGATCGGCGTCGTCGCGGCGGTCGGCCTCGGCGGCTACTGGCTGCGGCGATGGATCGTGCCCGAGTTCTCCGGCGCCCTGGCGCGCCTCGCTGACGCCACGATCGCGGTCGCCCTGCTGGTGATCGCGCTGGAGATCCTCGGCACCCTCAGCCTCCTCCGGACGGGGTGGATCGTGGTCGGCTGCGTCGCGGTGGGGCTCGCCGCGGCGCTGCTGGGCCGGCGGATGGCGCCGCGCGACGGCCAGGTGATCGAGGCGCCGCAGGTGCAGACGGTCGCCCTGCTGATCGCGCTCGCCGTCGCCTCCTTCACCGTCGCCGAGTGGACCTTCCCCTCCCAGCTCAGCCTCGACCAGGGCATGTTCGGCGGCGACACCACCTGGTACCACATGCCCTTCGCGGCGCGGATCGCCCAGGAACACTCCACCATGCACCTGCACTTCACCGATCCGCTGCGGCTGGCCGCCTGGTTCTACCCGCAGAGCAGCGAGTTGATCCACGGCACCGCGATCGTCCTCTTCAAGAGCGACTGGCTATCGCCGCTGATCAACCTGGTCTGGCTCTCGATCGCGCTGCTGGCCGCCTGGTGCGTCGGCCGCCCCTACAAGGTCGGCCCGGCGACGCTGGTCGCCGCCGCGATCGTCCTCGACGCGGGGGTGATGATCGAGACCCAGCCCGGGGAGGGGCGCAACGACATCATGGGACTCGCCTTCCTGATCGCCTTCGCCGCCTTCCTGATCAACGGCCACCAGCGGCGGGCGCCGAGCGCGGGGGCGGTGCAGGACGCGCCCGAGCGCGACGCGCCGCTGCTCGATCGGGGTCCGCTGATGATGGCGGGGATCGCCGGCGGGCTGGCGGCCTCGGTCAAGCTCACCTTCCTGATTCCGGTGGGGGCGATCGCGCTCGGCGTGGTCGTCTTCAGCGGTCGCGGGCGCCGCCTCACCACCGCCTGGGTGATGGGCCTCTCGATGCTCGTCGTCGGCGGCTACTGGTACCTGCGGGCGGCGATCAAGACCGGCGGCAACCCGATCCCACAGATCGGCTTCGGCCCGCTGCGCCTGCCGCGTCCCGACCAGATGCCGCTGGACCCGCGGCCGCGCTTCGCCGTGGCTCATTACCTGACCAACCCGACCGTCTACCGCAAGTGGTTCTTCCCCCAGCTCGACAACGCCTTCGGCCCGCTCTGGCCGCTGATCCTGATCGTCGCCGTCGCCGCCGCGGTGTTCATCGCGGTGCGCTCGCGCAACCGGATCCTGCGCGTGATCGCGGTCGGCGCCCTCGCCACCGCGGTCGTCTACGTCTTCACGCCGCTGACCGCCGCCGGCCAGGAGGGTTCGCCGACGGGGTTCTTCACCAACACCCGCTACCTCGTGCCGGGGCTGGTGCTGGCGATGGCGCTGCTGCCGATCGCGCGGCCGCTGCGGGCTCCGGACAGCCGCGCCCGCCAGACGCTGCTCTTCCTGGCGGCGGTCTACGCGATCACGGTGCTGACCACGCCGCGCTGGTATCCGGGCTTCATCGTCGGCACGGTCTTCATCACCCTGGCCCTGGTCTGGGCGCCGGCGGCGCTGGGCTTGGGACGGGCGCGCGGGGAGGTGAGCCGCCGCGCGGTCGCCGTCGCCGGCGGCGCGATCCTGCTGCTGGCGGTGGTGCTGGGACGGGCTCAGGAGGTGCAGTACGTCGACCATCACTACACGAGGACGTCGCTCTTCCTTCAGGACGGCGGCCCGCAGAAGGCCTACGAATTCGCCCGCAAGCAGCACGACAAGCGGATCGGCATCGCTGGCTCGGGGGAGATCTTCTTCGGCCAGTACGGGTACTACGGCGCCGACCTCTCCAACTACGTCCAGTACATCGGCGTGCCCGGGCCCGACGGCACCTACCGCCTGGCGACGAGCTGCCGACAGTTCCGCCGCCGCGTAAACGCCGGCCACTACGACTACCTCGTCCTCAGCCAGTACACCCAGGACTCCCCGGACGCCCCCTACTGGTATCCGATCTATGCCTGGGTGAAAACGGACCCGGCGCTGAAGCCTGTCGTCAGCGAGCCCGACATCACTCCCGAGCCCGACTACGTGTTCAAGGTGAACGGCAGGCTCGACCCGGCCGGCTGCGCCCAGCTCGGCGCCAAGAGCTGACCTGGACCCGCCGGGTCAGTGTGTCGGCGCGGCCAGCGCCTGCTCGCGGACCAGCTCGGCCGAGCGCCGTGGCTGCTCCCACCAGAACATGTGGCCGACCTCGGGCAGGATCTCGAGCCGGGCGCTCGGGAGCAGGGAGGCGATCTGGCGCCCGTTGGCGACCCCGAGCACGCGGTCGACGGTGCCGTGGACGATCAGGGTCGGCGGCGCGAGCCGGGCAAGGCGGGCGCTGGTGTCGTGGGCGGCGATCGCCTGCACCTGGAGGCCGATCGTCTCGCGCGGCACCGGCAGCTCTTCGGCCATCGCGGCGAACTCGGCGTAGCGACTCTCCTGCGCCCGGAAGGCGGGGGAGAGGTTCAGCTCCCACATCGCCCGCAGGAGGCGCTGGCGATCGCCGGATGCCATCGCCTCGACCAGGCCCCGGAAGTCGTCGGGGTCCATCAGCTCCGATCCCGGCCCACCGCAGTAGGTGCAGCCGAGGGTGAGGGTGCGGACGCGCTCGGGGTGGGCGAGCGCCAGCTCCTGGGCGATCATCCCGCCCATCGAGATGCCGAGCACGTGCGCGCTCTCGATCTCCAGCGCGTCGAGCAGGGCGGCGGTGTCGGCGGCCATCTCGGCGATCGTGAACGGCTCCGCCGCGGGGCCGGAGAGGCCGATGCCGCGGTTGTCGAAGGCGATGCATTCCAGGCCCGCCTCCAGCAGGGAGAGGAAGGGGCGGCCCCAGGCCAGGTGGTTGGCGCTCATGCCCTGGATCAGCAGCAGCGGCTCGCCCTCGCCGGTGCTCTCGTAGTAGAGCTCTCTCCCTGGCACCGCGACGTTCGGCACGCCGGCGATGGTACGCGATGCCGACGGCGTCGGACCGTCAGGCGCGCGGCGCTCGCGCGGGGACCGCTCGGTGCATCGTCTCGATCCACGCGTGCATGGAGCCGACGAACGCCTCGCTTTCGAGCCAGCTCTCTCGATCCCGTGAGGGAAGGCGGTGGATGTAGGCGTCCGCGACGCCGTCGTCGAAGATGCCTCCGCTGACCCTGGCCTCGCAGATGACGAACAGCGGCAGGCCCCTGATCAGCGCCATCCCGGCCTCGAGCTGGTTCCAGGGCGTGGCAAAGACCGCATCGGTCACCGTCCGCCTGTCCTTGGTCCCGGGCTTGACGACGACGCTCGCGGCCTTGGCCTGCACAAGGCCCAGGACGCAGGCGCCATCGCAGCTGTTCATCACCTCGAGAACCTTTGCCAACGGCGAGCGGTTGGTGAAGTCCTGGGTGCCGACCGTGTGCGACTCCAACCCATTCTCCCTGAAGGTCCGGTCGAGCGCGACGCTGAAGCGCTCCTGGCTCGCGCTGAGAGCGGTGGGACGGCTGACGAAGACGCGATGGCTTGCCATGGCGCTCGTCCTATTCGATCAGGCTCGAAATCACGTCGATAACCGGATCGAGCTCGTTCACGCACAGGAACGCCTTCTCCAGCTCGCCAACCACGATCGGGATCGAGCACACCGACAGGAACGGGCCGTCGAGCACCACGCTGTTGCCGACCCCGACGGTCAGCGTGTAGTCCTTGGCGTGGCGTTTCACAAACGACCTCTTTGCCGCCGCCCCGACCGCCATCCACCCCGTCGAGGAGAGCGTTCCGTCGTCGTCGAACTCATAGCGCGAATACTTGCACCGGGTGTCGATATCCAGTCCGTGGCGGTTCGCCAGGATGTCCATGTAATAGCTCGGCCCGCTGGACACGAGGAAGGTGTCGACTCCTTCCAGCCCGATCAGCTCGCCGGCACGGTTTCTCAGCTCCACGCGGTCGAAGTGTTCCTCGGCCTTGGCCTTGTTGAAGCCCGCGCCCCTGAAGAGCGGGATGAAGTCCCGGTTGAACGCCGAGGTGCTGCCGTCCCTGTAGAAGCGCTCCTCGATCTCCGCCAGCTGGTCCTCCACCCGAAGAAGGGCCGCGAGCTGAAGGTTGACGGGTTTCTCGGTGAGGACCTCATCGACGTCGCAGAACACCGCCACCTTCCTTCCCCCCGCCATGCTTCGCGCCGTCCTCAGCCTGCGTCTATGAGGTTGGGGGCGCCGGTGACTTCTCCGAGCAGGGCGGCGTAGGCACGCAGCTGGAGGCGCGTCGTGTCGAGTGCGGCGCGAAGCTCGGCCTCCTCGGGCCATTCCCGCTCGTGCTCGACGATTGAGCGGCCCTCCGGGCGGGTGCTCTCGTAGGCCTGCAACCTCGGATGCCATTTGGCAAGCACCGGGCGCAACACTCCGTTGAGCACCGCCACCGCGATATGGCCGAAGGACAGGGAGTCCTTCTTGGAGGACTGTGCGATCGACGGCCCATACCTTCGGAGGATGTCCCGGGTGGTGGCGAACAACGAGTACAGAGAGTTCAGCGCCTCTCGGAGAATGCCCTCGCCGGGCGCCAACTCCACCACCGAGGTGCGAGTGATCAGCTCGATGTACATCTCCCACGCCGCTTCTTGTTCGGCATCGTCGGGCTCCCACTCGCCCCCGATCTCAAGAAATGGCAGTTTCGCGGAGACGCTAACCCGTCGCAGTGCCATGCTGCCTAGGATACGAGACTGGCTGCCAAGGGCGAAACGCAGCCCGTCCTGCCCCCGTAGCTCAGTGGACAGAGCGACGGCCTTCTAAGCCGTGGGTCGCTGGTTCGAATCCAGCCGGGGGTACTGACCAGTCTGATCTTTCCAGTGGTCGAACCATGGGCAAGGAAGTGGCTGCCTCGGTTGGGATAGGGCCTGCGGTGGTCGACGCACCAACGATGCTGTAAACTACTGCATCAGATGAATGCATCAATTGACTGCAAAGGGGGGAGAGGATCAAGGCATTAACGATCAGGAACGTGCCTCCGAGCCTTGCGGAAGCTCTCGAGCGCGAGAAGCGCCGCAAGGGCAAGTCGCTCAACCAGACGGTCATCGACCTCCTCGGACAGGGACTCGGCGCGCAGGGCGTGCGCTCCAATGGGCTGGGCCGTCTCGCCGGGGGCTGGAGCGAGGACGAGTTCCGCGATTTCGAGCGGGCGACCGCGCAGTTCGAGACGGTCGACGAGGAACTCTGGCATTGAGCGCGTACTGCCTCGACACCTCCGCCTACAGCAACTTTCGGCGGGGGAATGAAGAGATGGCGGCACTTCTCGATCAGGCCGAGCTGGTGGGCGTGTCGACTGTCGCACTCGGCGAGTTGCGCACCGGTTTCCTGCTCGGCAGCAGGCGACGACGCAACGAAACGGAGCTGGAGACCTTTCTCGATAGCTCTGTGGTGGAGGTGCTACAGGTCGACTCCGAGACGAGCCGACACTATGCGCATATAGTCGCCGAGCTGCGCAAGGCAGGAACGCCGGTCCCCACCAACGACGTCTGGATCGCCGCCACCGCGGCCCGCAGCGGAACCACGGTCCTGACCTGCGACGACCACTTCGAGTGCATCTCCCGAGTCGGCTCGATCGTCGTCGACAGCTGATCGATTCCTGCGCGACCTCGACGACTACCGGGCCAACAGGCCGAGGCAGTGAGGGGCCTCAGGGTTCTAAGGGGGGGTCTACCACGGGCTCATCGAGGCCGATGCTCCGCGCTCCTCCTAGCGTCGGATGCGCAGCCATCTGTGCGCCGTCTCCACCGTTCCGTCGGGCTCCGAGAAGCTGATCGAGATGCCTACTTGGAACCGATTGAGCCTCGCCAATGCGGCCAGGGTTCCATGGCGTGGAAGGATCGTCAGCCGCACGACTCCTTGCGTGGCTGCTACGGCCGAGGCTGAGCCATAGGGGATTCGGCGGCGTCCGTTGGGCGTAACGCGTTTGCTGTCGCGTCTCGAGGGGACGCCGGGACGGCCGGTGTTGCAGCGACCGTTCCCCGCACCGCGCGGGTGCCTACTTGAAGCATCTGGGATTGCCGTGGCGACGGCGGAAACGCGCCCGGGCCTCCGAGCGTCGAGCGAGATTGCGATCCGCCCATCACAGCGGGCAACGACATGACGAATGCTGAAGCCCTCGGAAGGAAGCCCAATTCCGATGATCCCGGGATTAATGGACTGAGCGACTGGGACAACGCGTGACACTTGCCCGCTGTTTTCTTCATCGTCGGTTACGGCGAGCGTGACCGTGTAGTCACCAGCCTTCGTGTACGTATGGGTGGGCGCCTGACCGTCTCCGTGGGAGCCGTCCCCGAAGTCCCAGCTATAGTCGGTAATCGTGTGGCCGGGCTCTGTTGAGGGCGAAGCGTCGAAGGTCACCGATTGGCCGGCGTCGGGCAAGCTGGGAGTGAACGAGAAGGAGGCGGTGGGCGACCTTCCCTCATGCTCGCCCAGAGCCCGGTAGGGCGAGAGAGCCCCAGAGGGCGCGCTGAGGCCCGCGCCGACGGCGGTACAGGCTTCGGCTTTCGCGCAGGCCACCCCGTACAGCCAACTTTCATGCCACCAGCCGGGAGGATCCGATATCCCCATGAGATTCAGGACAGACCAGGTCGTGCCGTCCCAGCGCTCGCCGAGGACTTCCGCAGAGCTGTCAGCGCCTTCGATCTCACGGTAGTCGCCGACAGCCGTGCATGAGCTGGACGATACGCACCACACGCTCGACAGGCCCCCCTGTTCACTGGTGACTGGTTCGGGAGTCGTCTGGGTCGACCAGTTGCTGCCTTCCCAGCGCTCGGCGAGAGGCGCCAGAAGGAATTGGGCTCCCAGCTTGTACTCGTGTCTGCCCACTGCGGTGCAGGCCGCGGACGAACTGCACGAGACGCCGGACAGCCTGTTCGACGGCTGCATTCCGCCGGGATCGGCAGTCGCCTGGACCAACCATTCGTCCCCGTTCCAATGCTCGGCGAGCGTCGTTTCTTCATCGAGGCCATGATTGAAGCCGACTGCCGTGCATGCGGTGATGGTGGGACAGGAGACACCCAGCAGCCGGCTGCCCAACGCTTCTCCTGGGCTCGGCGTCGGCTCGATTGACCATTCGCTGCCGTCCCAGCGCTCGGCCAGGGTTTCGACCGTGCCCGAAACGTTTTCGAAGTACCCGACCGCCGTGCATGCCGTGCCTGAAATGCACGAGACCGCTTCGAGCTGACCAGCTGCGGCGGCGCTTGGAAGGGATGCCGTGGTGATCGTCCACTCGCCGCCGTCCCAGCGCTCGGCGAGTGGCTTCACCGCTTCTTCAGCATCTCTGTAACGGCCGACGGCAATGCAATTGCTTGCTGAGACGCACGACACCCCGCTGAGCACGGCATACCATTGATGTTTCCAACCTTCATTGAGCCCTGGCGGGTTCGGCGTTGGTAACACGGTCCAGGCTTTGCCGTCCCAGCGCTCGGCGAGGGTGACCCGGGTGTGCAAATCGAGGTTCCAGTTACCTCCGACCGCGATGCAGTCCTTGGGCTGAATACAGGAGACGCCGTACGCTTCGTGCCCATTGCCGGAATTCGGGGGCTGCGGCAAGGTCTCGGCCGTCCAATGCGACAGATCGGTGGCGAGAGCCCCCGCCGTGCACGCTAGGAATAGCCCGATGATCACCAAGCAGACCAGCACAGGCCGATCCACTTGGATTTGACGGCTCCCAATCGAGTACTTCACCCGTGCTCAGTATAGGCACACGTTTTTGTACTCTGATGTATCCATGGGTTCGTAGCGAGGTAGCAGCGGCTCCAGGGTGGGGTGGGGCTGCTCCGACCAGCCGCCGGAGCGCACCTCGTCGAGCTCGCCGGGGGCTCTCAGTAGCCCGGCGGGTGGCGGACGACGAAGCCGGCGGTGGAGGTGGGGGCGAGGTGCCAGCGCGGCCCGGTGCCCTGGGCGTCTCCCACCGTGTCCCAGCGCAGGCCGGCAATCTCGGCGAAGGTGTGACCGCCGTTGGCGTAGACGGTGATCCATCTGCCGGGGCCGGGCGCGCCCCAGTGCTCCAGCTCGGAGGAGGTCAGCGGGCGCGGGATCAGACCGCCGCCGAAGAGGGCGAAGCTGACCGAGCCCGAGCAGTCGTACCCGTTGGAGTAGAAGGAGCCGTGGCCGCCGCCCCAGACGTAGGGGCGGCCGACGATGGTGTTGGCGGCGTTGATCGCGCCCTGGACGGCTTCGGGCGCGTCGGGCGGGGCCAGGGCGATGCCGGTGAGGAGGATCGCGGGCGACTCGCTGCCGCCGGCCGGCACGTGGGCGAAGATCCTGCCCGCGGTGGCGGCGTCGTGCAGGGGCGTCGTCGTTCCGTTGGAGCCGGCCGAGGCGGGTGGCATCGAGGAGGGATCGGCGGGGGTCGCGGGCTTGGGGTCGGGAGTGGGCGGCGGCTGGCTCGGGCGACTCGCGCGGCGCTCGACCCGCCTGCGCGCTTCGAGCATCGCGAGGCTCTCGCCGAGCGCGCCCAGCGCCTGCCCGGCGTTGGTCGAGGAGGCGATCGCGGCGAGAACGGTCTGCCCGAGCATCCCGAAGGCGCCGCGGGTGGGGCGGCCGGGCGGTTCGGCGGCCGCGGTCGAGGGGCAGGATGCGAGTGCCGCCAGGGCGAGGGTGCAGGCGAGTGCGCGGATGTGCACCACCATAGGCAGGTTAGAGCGCGCCCCGGTTAAGCGTTCGCTTAGGTTGGGAGGGCAGGATGTGAGTGTGTGAAAGTCCTGCTGATCCCGTTCGCGATCGTCGGTTTCGTCCTCTTCCTGCTCCTGCTGGGCGCGATCGGGCTGGCGATCTCACTCGCCGTGCTCGCCGCGATCGGCCGGCTCTGGCGGCTGGCGATGGGGCGCGGCAGCGCCCGCTCCGCCTGAGCCCGCGGCCGATCTCAGCAGGAGTGCACCGCGGCGGCGCTCTTCACCGCTTCGAAGGCCGCGCCAGGGATCCGCTTCAGCTGGTCCAGGTTCTCGTCGTCCCAGCGACGGTCGCTGGTGCCGCTGATGTACCAGCTGGAGCCGTTGTCGGCGACGATCAGGCCGTAGCGCTTCATCGCTTCGGCGATCGCGCGGGCCGGGCCGCTGAAGCCGCCGAGCGGGTAGCCGGCCTTCAGCCGCAGCCGCAGGCCCATCGGCGGCGCGCTCGGGTCCGAGGTGTCGCCGGCGCAGTGGGAGGCGGGGTGGACCCAGGCGTTGCGGGTGCTCTCCACGGTGACGCGGATCGCGTGTTCGACGTGGCCGGAGGCGGCCTCGTCGTAGCGGACCAGGCCGGGGAAGATCGGCAGGCCGGCGGCGTCGGCCGAGGTCCACGAGTCGGGGCGGCGCCCGGCCGAGCCGAGGTTCCAGGCCGTGCCGGCGTCGGCGTTCCAGTGGGGGCGCGGCTTGGCGACGAAGAAGGCCCGGTACAGCTCGAAGAGCGTGCAGCTGTCGCGGTCGACGACGAGCACGTGGCGGTCGCCGTCGCTGGAGTTGCCGCCCTCCACGGGCGCGCGACCGGGGACCGGGAACGGCCCCGGGTCGCTCTCGTCGCCGTAGGCGGTGTAGTGGATCGGCAGCCTGGGCTGGCCCGCGCCGACCACCGCGTAGGGGAATCCGTAGCCGCGCGGCGAGCCGAAGTCGGGGTGCAGGTGGTCGCCGCCGCCCGAGTTGATGTGGGCGACGTAGGCGGCCGAGCGCGGGTCGCGCGGAGCCCTGGAGACGTCCTGGTTCCAGGCGGCCTCGGTGGCGAGGGACGGGGCGCGGGGGGAGAGCGAGGCGGGCGGGTCGGGGAAGACCTGGCAGGAGCCGAGGTCGGGATAGGGCCCGACGGCACGCGCCGGACCGGCCAGCCCGACGGCGCCGAGGACGACGAGAACCGCGAGCCCCACCGGCCCGGCCAGCTTCACCCGGTTCCCTTCGGCAGGCCCTCGCGAACGCTCAGCCGCCCGATCTCCAACTCCTCGACCGAGAGCCGACCGACGGCGAGCCGCCCGATCCTGGCCCGGCCGACCGCCAGCTGCCCGATGTTGAGGCGCCCGATCGCGAAGCCGCCAACGGCCGCGGCTCCCACCGCAAGCGCCCCAATCGCCAACGCGCCCCGCGCCTGAGCGCCGGTCAGGGTGAGGGGACGAGGCTCGGGCCGAAAGACGGTGAGGCGGGGACGTTTGGCCATTCCGGCAAAACTAGCGCGGCCGACCGGCGGCGTCGAAGGTCGCGGACGACCATCCGGCCGGGGACGCCGCCCAACCCAAGCCCGGCACGCTAGATTGACCCTGCGTGGTGGGCGTAGCTCAGTTGGTAGAGCTCCTGGTTGTGGTCCAGGCGGTCGCCGGTTCGAATCCGGTCGTCCACCCCTTGTAGAAGTGGCTGCTAATCGGCAGGTTTGGATAGGCGAAATGGGCCGAATTTCGTTCCAACCATGTTAAGAATGCGGCCCCATCCCAGGCACTTCTGGCCCAGAAGTGCCTGGGGTCGCAAGGATCTCGTCGATGGCACGACCGACCAGCAAACGCGACTGGGCGAAAGTGGAGGCGAAGCTCCCGGGCTACCTCGAAGCACTGCTTGCTTCCGAGGCCTTCGGCCGCGGCCCCGGCCGCAGGCCACCGCCTCGCGAGCACGGCGTCTACCTGTTCACCGAGGCAGGGTGGCATCTCTACGTCGGTCGATGTGGTCTCACCGAGCGTGCTGCGAAGAGGGGAGGGGGTCACTCCAACTTCGGCACCCGTCTCGCCGGCCACACGCGTCCCTCTTCCGCGCACAACCAGGCGACCTTCGCCTGGCGGCTTGCGGTGGAGGCGATCGACGGCAAGTTTGAGGATTTGCCGACTGTGCGTGCTGATCTGCAGCAGGACAGCCGCTTCCGACGGGAGTTCGTGCGCCAAAAGGAGCGGGTGTCTGCGATGGACTTCCGAGTCGTGACGATCGCTGACAATTTCGAGAGCTACGTCTTGAGCCCTACGCGGCGCTGATGCTCGACACTCCATACAACTCCTGGGCGACGAGCTAGAGGCCAGCGTCCGCGAGCCGCAGCTTGGTCTTGTCGCGAGCTTCGGCGATCGTCTCGCCGGTGAGCAGCAGGTCGAGCGCCACCCAGACCCGCTGCGCGCGATACAGGTTGCCGGTGCGGACCTCGTGCATCGGCTTCATCACCGGGCCAAGGCTGAAGACCCAATGGTGTTCGTCCGACCAGTCCACCTTCCCTTTCAGTGGATCGAAGCCGGCATGGTTGTCGTCGGTGACCCTGTAGTCCTCGACGTGGCTAACCCGTTGCAGCTTGCCGTCGAAGCGGAAGCCTAGGTAGTTGGGCGGCTCCTTTGGCCAGCGTCCTGATCCACCACCGATCGGGCAGAAGTAGGTGTCGTGATCGACGACGACGTTCCGGAAGGTCATCCCGGTGTCCTCGATCTTCCCGCCGAGGCTGACGACGTAGACGAGGTTCGAACTGACGTCCTGCATGGTCATCAAACCTTTCAGATAGCGGGATAGATCTCGAAGAAGTCGTTTTTCCGCGTGGCGGCGAGCGCGATCTACGGCAGATGAGACCAGCGCCTCGATTTCTCGCCAGGAGCGGTAGAGCACCGGTATCCCCGCCACAGCGCTAGGGAGCTTGTCCGCGACGAAGTCGGGCGACGCCTCGGCACAGACGACGAGCACGGTGGGTTGCGGTTTGGTCCTGGTCGCGTACTTCTGCAACTGCGCCAGCGCCGGCAGGTCGTAGCCTCGCTTCGCCTCGAGTACGACATGGACATCGCCTGAACCAGCGAGGATCTCAATATCGGTGAAGCCGGCGCCCGAGATTCCCTCCTGAAGGTGAACCGAGTCGGCGGTGAGGCCTGCCTTCGATGCCGGGACCACGTCCTCAAGTAGAGCGCTCGACAGCCCCTCACTTTCTGCCAGCGCCCAGCCGAGCGAGTAGGTGATGTCGTTCTCCTTGCTGCCGAGTAGGTCGAAGACGGTGCCGACAGGGCGCCCGTAGAGAGTTAGTTCCGCCGACATGCCTGACCTGAGCTGCGGCGCTTCTTTGCATCAACCTGCCGAACAGCAGCGATCAAATCGCTGGACCTCATGCTGGTCTCCCTCCCGTTGCTCAGGAGTCGGTCACTCGTCTCGCCGGGCACGCGGATCTGAAGGACGGAGCATCCGCATCTCTGTCCTTTGGAAGGAAGCTAGCATTTGCGCTTGGGCTGCCACGCGGCCGCGAATCGCGATGACGACGGCCATGTTGCCGAAGGCCTAGGCATGACCGCCGGAAGCTAGAGTCGGGTCCAGATCCACATAAGGGGGTGTTATCGAGCGTGGGAGTGATCCGAGCGACTCAGCTCTGGAATCTCCCGTTCAAGCACGGCCCAGGCAAAGGCTCTATCGGTGACGAAGGTGGTGGCGATCCCCGCTTTGAGTGCGGCCCAGCAAGCGTTTCTCCGGCCCTCGTCCTTTTCCGCTCCGTTCACGAGCACGATGTTGGCGTTACTGTCTTTCCTCAGCTTGCGGATCTGCTCCAGCTTGATCCCTACTTGTTTGTAGGAATGGTGTTTGCGCTGGGCAACTCCCTCGGCCGCCTGCTCCAGATAGATGGTTGAGACGGCCCCAAGGCAGTCTCCGTACGACTCGGCGAGGTCAGCCGGTAGAGCGGTGGCGAGAGCCACGCCGCTTCGGTCTGGTTGCATGGGTGCAGCACTGAGCAGGAGGACGTCTAGCCTTTTCCAGTCCTCGTCCGGCGGCTCTCCGAGTGGGTCGTCACGTGCGTTCTGCTTCAACGCGAACGCAGATGCGGGGTAGGTGACTCCACTGCCGCCAAGGATCTTGACCGCGCGTTCGACGAGCGAGTACGACTCAAGGGAGCGGTCGCGAGCACCGATTACCCCGACCGTGGGAATGATCCTCAGTTCGTCTCTTCTGAATGGCTGCGGCGCCTTCGGTGCGGGAGGCCATTCTCGCGCCCTCAACGCGTACTGCCTGTCCTCGTGGAGGTCCTTCACGTCCTTCTTTTCGTCGACGAACTCCTGCAGGCCGAGCGCCCCCGCGAGCACGCGCTCGAACTCGTGTTCGGCCCCGTCGTCCTCCGAGGTCTCCTTTTGATCCTCGTCAACCGCACCCAGGACGTCGTACACGGCGCCACCCCAAGGTAGGCCGAAGCGCACCGGCTCTCCTTCCTCCGCGCGGCGACGCCTAGCAGAACGCAGTGCTCCGACCACAAGGGTCGCAGCCGTTCTGGTGATCTGCCTCCAGGTCGCCTTGTCATCGTCCTCCTCGTCGGCGGGGCCTGGTTCCGCAAGCACGAGCTCGACCCCGAAGACGCGGCGGTAGGCCTCCACTAGCGTCGTGGCACCGGCGGCGTCCTCCCCGTCGAGGCAGACGGAGACGTTGTCCGCCCATCGCGCGGCCGACTGCTCGTCGTAGAGCAGCAGGCAGTGGTTGTCTGCCATCTCCGCAGCGCGATCGAGTACCTGAATCTCCATGTCGTGCTCACGCGGCGTCTCGGGGTCCTGGAAGAAGAGAACGGTGTCGCACTCGTTATCCAGCACCTTGCGCGCCAGCTGAATAACGCCCCCTTGACGGCCGCGGGTCAGTTGCTGCACCCAGTTCACGCTGCCGGGTCCACACTCGCGTCCTTCCACCTCCCAGCCGAAGGTCTTCTCCTCGATGAGCGCCTTCAGGTCTTCGCGCTTCTGGCCTTTGACGTCGTAGAAGATATCTTCCGCGTATTCCTCGTCGAAGATGGAACCGCCGTTCAGGAGGTGGCCGCTGACGCGGGTTGCCCAGCGTTGTTGGTAATGGCGCTCGAAGAGATCGGCGTAGGTGTCGGCGAAGTCCATCAGCGCGCGCTTGTGACGGTCGTGCGCCGCGAGTGCGAGTACGCGCGCCGAGTGGGCGAGGCCCGACGACTCGCTGAAGCCGTCGGCGGGCCGCCGCAGCAGCAAGTCGCTCGCATTCGGCTCGTCCCCCTCGGCGACGCGGCGTCCCCACTCCAGTCGGAACCAGCGTGCAGCACCCTCGTAGTTCGTCAGGAACGCCGTGTTGGTCAGCAGGCACTCGCGCTTAAGGGATGAAGTGGCCGGATAGAGCGAGCTGTCCTCGTGCGGGTCGATCAGGAAGACGACGTGCGCCGTGCGCCGGGGGCTAGCCTCCGCCCCGGCAATCACGATCTCGGTCGCGTGGACCAGTCCGCCAGCGTACCCCGCCGGCAGGGGTCTGAAGTTCTTGTAGTCGTGCAGGAGCCCAGCTCTCCAGATGGCCTTGTAGGAGCCTTCGAGCGCGTAGACCATCGTTTCGGTGGCGCGCCAGTAAGGCGCGAACTCGCGCACCAGCTTTGCCAGTTGGCTGGCGGGCCCCCGGCGCATCGCTTGCGCGGCGATCAGAATCACGATCTCTTGCCCCTCGACCGGAACGTGCTCGGGGTCCGGCCACGGGGCCGGCTTCACCTGCGGCATCTTCCTCGGCGTAGTCAGCCGCAGCGCCGTTCGTCCCCCCTTGCTCTGGTGGGATCGGAGCAGGCGTTTGGACAGGGCCTTGTAGATCTCTGGCTCCTGGTTCTTCGTGAAGGCGTCAACGGTGGCGCTCTCCTCGTTGCGCTTCGTCCTCCAATTTCTTTTCATATACGCCCTGCGTTCGCTGAGCTCCTTGGCGCCCCATTTCTCGTTGAGACCAAGTAGGACGGTCCATGCTCCCGCCAGTGAGCGGTTGTAGCGCGGTTTCGAGGCCTTCTCGTCCTCGCTTGCTTCCATGGCCAGATCCTGCAGCCGTCGTCGCAATCGCTGGACTTCGTCCTCGCCGTCTGAGAGATCGAGGATCTCGGTGAGCCCTGGCAGCCAGCCGAATTCGAATCCGTCTGGGTCGTTCCAATGGAGGCGGGCAACTGCTTTCAGGTCTTTGACGAGCTGCTGCTCAAGCTCGGAATCCCCGCTCGCGCCCCGCACAGGCGGAGTGTTTCAGATGAGCTAAGTAACCGGATGTTCACTGAACGTTCGGCGCACGTTCGTTGACAGGTCCTTGCATACCCCCCCTTGTAAAGGCGGCAAGTCGGACCCACGAGCCGAGGAGGGCCAGATGGGACAGGTCAGTGAAATCGTCGAGAAGGTGCCGCAACAGGATGGGGTCGAGCAGGCGAGCCCGATCTTGAAGCGCGACGACCTGCGGGCTACCGATGTTCTCGCCGTCGCAGAGGGTAAGGCGCTTGCGGTGATGGTGGAGGGCTACTACTCGGACGTGGCCTGCGAAGAGATGGCCGCCCACTTGCTGGGCGCGCCACGGCTATGGACCACCTATCCGGCTGGGAGCGGCGCCGAGCACATCGGCACGTCCGGCGGCGCGCTGTTCAATTGCGTCGGCGACGAGCTGTCACCCGATTGCGAGGATTACTTCGCGAAGGCGCCGGATCGCAATCGCGCCCTGCGGGAGGTGTTGGCCCCGTGGAGCCACCCTGCTGACCGCGTGCGCATCGAGATGGACAACGAGTGGCCGGCCGGCGCCAGCTTGCTCCGCGTGGGGGGCAGGCCGGCCTTCTACGGGCTATGCAGGTTGGTGCGGGCGGGGGGTGGGATCGAGCCCCATACCGATCGGGCCGATTGGGACCTGCCTTGCCCAGAGACCGCCGTGATCCGGACGCAGCTATTCGTGAACGTGTACCTCAGCCAAGCCGAGCGCGGAGGCGACCTCGAGCTCTGGGACACGGAGGTCCCCGCCAAGTCGGACTACGACGCACTGAGGAGCAAGACGCGGAGCTATGCGCTCGACCGAGCTTTGCTCCCCGAGCCGACCGAGACGATCAGCATCGAGCCAGGAACCCTTCTCATCGCCGCCGCCAGCAAGCCCCACGCGGTGACCCCATGCGCCGGAGAAGGCCAGCGACTGAGCGTCTCCGGGTTCATCGGCTACTCGGGCCCCCAGGCGCCCCTGCTCGCCTTTTCCTGACAGAAAGCAACAAGAAAGAAGGAGTGATTGAGATGGCCAAAGGAGTGATGCAAATGACCGAGTTGGCGTACATGTCGGCACCGGATCAAACCGAGATTGACGCGAACGTCTTGTCGGTCGAGGACAGCGACGGCGGCATCGCCCTGATCCTGGACCGCACGCCGTTCTACCCCCAGGGTGGCGGGCAGCCGAGCGACACCGGCACCATCGAGGGGGACGGATTCACCTTTGCTGTCCGCAAGGCGGTGCTGGTGGACGGCGTGGTCCATCACCAGGGTGTGGCCGTCGCGGGTGAGCCCGCGACGGGGTCTGTCCGCACCAGGATCGACGCATCAGCTCGGGCTCTGCACGCGGCTCTGCACAGCGGCGGTCACCTGATCATGACCGCCATGTTCGAGCTCACTGGTCTGCGCGCAGTAAAGGGATTTCATTTTCCGGAAGGCGCGTACGTCGAGTTCGATGGGACGCTCGACGAGGAGGCCAAGGCGGAGATGGTCGAGGTGCTCCAGCGTCGTATCGATGAGATGGTTGCGGCCGACGAAGAGGTGCTGGTCGAGTCGACGACGGTGGGGGATCTCCTCGCAGAAGGCGTTTTCATGCCGGCTGGTATCCCCACCGACAAGCCGACGCGGGTCGTCACCACCTGTGGGTACCGCTCGCCCTGTGGCGGAACGCATGTTGCGCGAACCGGCGAACTGGCCGACTTGCGGGTGCGGCGGGTCAAAAGCAAGTCCGGGCGCACCCGCGTCGCCTACGAAGTCGCGCTTAGCGAGGAGTGATGAGCGTGAGCAAGGTCGCCGTGGCGAGGTCGCGATCAGACGAGTTCCTCGGCTCTGTCGTCAAGGAGCTCACGAGCCTGCACGGCGACCTTCTCACCCTGATGAACGAAGTTGAGTTGGTCGAGGAGTCGCGAGGGGGGTCAGCGGCGACCATCGCCCTCGCTCCTGGGCCGAGCCAGCAGCAGGCGGGGGCCGCGCTCCTCCGGCGCTACCGGGTGTGGTTCGATCGGGTTCGTCCGTTCCTCGACCGCTCGCCGGCGGTGCCAGTGGCCGCGTTCGACAAGGCCTTCGCCCTGCTGAGCTCCTACTTCGCGCTGCGTCGGGTGGGGTCGGAAATAACGCCAGAGATCTGGCGTGAACTCTTCGAGCTGGAGTCAGCGCAGGTGGTCCGACAGCAGCTCAACTTGCTGGAGGATGCGAAGGAGTGTTTCGCCCTGCTGAATCCAAGGCCGCGCAAGTCCTTCGACGATCTCACGCTCCGGTTCGTGCCGACCGAGGGTCAGCACTACCGGGTTTCGGCAGAGTCCCGGCTCGGCGACGCCGAAGGCGACATGACGGTGCCGTTCGACGATCGTGATCTGGAGAACTTCATCCTCCGCAACTGTGATCCGCTGCGCGGCCCTGTCCGGGGCTGGACGCCGCCCTCGCTCCAGCCCTACGCTGACTTCGGGAGCGGGCTCTTCGACGCTCTCTTCAGCGGGCCGGTTCGCGATCTCTATATGAAGCACATCGCGGCGATGGGGTCCGCCGACACTGGCCTGCGGATTCGCCTGCGAACTGCGGCAGATCCTTGGTTGGCGAGCCTGCCGTGGGAGTACCTGTATGACGGCCGCGACTTCATCGCCCTCACCGGCGCCGTCAGCATCACTCGCCACGTCGACGCGGATCGGTCGCTGCGCCCGCTGATGATCGAGGGCCCGCTGCGCGTCGCGGTCACGGTCAGCGCTCCGACTGACCAGGCGGCGCTCGACGCGGAAAAGGAGGTGGAGGGGCTGAAGGCGGCACTGGCGCCGCTCGTCGCTGCGGGCCTAGTCCGGGTGGATGTCGCCCCGGATGGCACGATCGCAACGCTTGCCTCGATGATCCGCGCGGCCGATATCGCCGGTAGCCCGTTTCACGTCTGGCACTTTGTCGGCCACGGGCGCTACCTGGAGCGTGAGGGCGGGACTTACCTGATGTTTGAGAACACCAACGGCACGTCGGAGATGCATAGCGGCTTCGAGCTGGGAACGCTGCTTTCCAACCATCCCGCGCTGCGGGTGGCAGTTCTCAACGCTTGCGAAGGGGCCCGCGCCGCACCCGAGGACTCCCTCACGAGCGTCGCTGTGGCGCTGGTCTCTCGGGGCCTGCCGGCATCGGTCGCGATGCAGTTTTCAATTTCCGACGCTGCGGCGATCCGCTTTGCCGATGATTTCTACCGGGCGCTCGCCGACGACGGCTCTCTTGACACCGCCATCGCCGACGCTCGTCGCGCCATCTTCTTCATGCCCAACGAGAGCGAGTGGGCGACGCCCGTAGTTATGTCGCGAGCCGAGGATGGGGTGCTATTTGAGATGCCCTAGACAGCTTGCCTGCAGGTTTACCTAACGGCTCTTATCGGGCACTTCGACAGGGACCGCCAAGACCGCAGGAGTCGTTCAGCGAGTGCGCTATCATTGCTATCACGTTGGCACAGCTTCTGGTTCGAGACATAGAGAGCGACGTCGTGCGCGAGCTGAAGGTCCGCGCCGCCCAGCATGGTCGCTCCGCCGAGGAGGAGCACCGGCAGATCCTCCGCGAGACGCTGCGGACCCGAGGGCCAGCTAAGTCCCTCAAACAGCTCTTGCTCGAGATGCCCAATGTCGGCGAGGACAGGGATTTCGAGCGACCCGGGGACCGCGGCCGCCCGGTCGAGCTTTGAGCTATCTGCTCGATACCAACGTCATCTCCGAGCTGCGTAAGGGGGACCGGGCCGACCCCAGCGTCAGCACCTGGTTTGCCGGCCTCGCCGCGGAGGAGATCTTTCTCAGCGTTCTGACGATCGGAGAGGTGCGCCGCGGGGTCGAGAGCGTGCGACGCCGCGATCCGGATTCGGCGGCTGCGCTGGATAGCTGGCTCGCTCGCCTCGCTGATGCCCACGGCGACCGAATCGTCCCAGTCGACCGCGCGATCGCCGAGGAGTGGGGGAGGATGAGCGTACCCGACCCGCTGCCCGTCATCGACGGCTTGCTGGCTGCGACGGCGAAGATCCTAGGCCTGACGTTGGTCACCCGCAACATCGCCGATGTCGAGGGCACGGGCGTCGAGCTGCTCGACCCGTTCACGGGCTAGGTGTCCCGCCCACGGACGTTGTGAACGCGGCTGATCGGCGGCCGGTCTCCCAGTGAGCTGTGTGGGCGGGACAACTAGTGCCCGAAACGACGTGGATGCGCACGGATGAGCGGCGATTTCGGCCGATTCCGCCTTGCATTGGTCCCGCAGGCGCGGTAGCAGGCGGACGGCGAGGTACCCTAGCCCTATGGCCCAGGAGCGAATCACCGTCGATCCAAACCGGATGCGCGGTCTGCCCAGCATCCGCGACACCCGCATGACCGTCAGCGCGGTGCTCGGCCAGCTTGCTGCTGGCGCCAGCATTGACGAGCTGCTGGCCGACTACCCCTATCTGGAACGCGAGGACGTCCTCGCCGCGCTCGAATACGCAGCTGCCGCTGCGCAGGAGCGCGAGCTGGCGGTTGTAGCTCCGGCAGCGTGAAGCTGCTCCTCGACGCGAACCTCTCACCCGAGGTTGGGCGCCGTCTCAAAGAGGCGGGGCACGACGCGATCCACGTCGCGGATATCGGGCTGCTGACCGCAACCGACCCGGTGATCCTGCGGGCCGCAGCGAAAGAGGAACGCGTCCTGCTCACGGCGGACTCTGACTTTGGGGCATTGCTGGCCTTGGGCTCACTGGCGTCGCCATCCGTCCTGCTATTGCGTTCCGCCGATCATTTGCGCCCGAACGAGCAGGCGGAGCTGATGGCGGCCAACTTGCCGCAGATCGCCGAAGACCTGGAGAAGGGAGCGATCGTGAGCCTCACGAGAGATCGCCTGCGTGTTCGTCAGCTGCCGATCTGAGGTATCGAGTGTGGTCGTGAGGTAGTTCAGGTAAGCGACCTAGCCGTCTGCGGCCCGTGGCACCAGGTCGCGGAACTCGCTCATCCCGCGGGCACCAAGCAGGTTGAGGACCCCAACGGCGGCGCTGCGCGCCACGCTGTCGCCCGAGTCGATCACCGTTGCCAGGGTCCCGCGCACCTCGTCAATCGACCCAAGCACCGACCACCGTTCGGACTCGGTGACGATCATCAGGCGCAGGATCTCGATTACCTCGCGAGGGTGTTCGCCGGCCATTCGTGGCAAGGCGTCGTAGACGACATGGTCGGGGTCGAGCGGGATGCCCTGCTCGAGCAGCCGCTGACTTTGGGCGAGCAGCCAGCTCTCGTCGAGCTGGTGGGCGCCGAGCCAGGCCCCGAACTCGGCGAGCGCTTCTCGGTCCTTGGGGTCTTGGTCGACTATCCACTCCCAGGTCTCAACGATCCGCGAGCGGATCTCCTCGGAGAGCTGTGGGTTGCCGTGCCCAAGCGACCAACCGACGTCGCGGATTACGTGCTTTCGGATCTCGACCGGAGCGGCGCTCCAAAAGCGGTCGAAGAGGCCGCCGGCGGCGAGGTCAGCCGTGCCGGAGAAGCGCAGGAAGACGAGGTGCTCGCCGAGGTGCTCCCGCGGGTTGCCGGCCATGTAGCGCTCCTCGTCGACCTCCTCGAAGCGCTCGACGGCTAAGCCATAGCTTTCGCGCAAGATCTCGAAGACCGAGATCCAGGCTCGGTTGAAGACGACGTAGGCGTTCCAGGCCGCAGAGAAGGAGTCGGCCAGCTCGGGATCGGACGGAAAGATCCGCGACGCCAGCGTCTTCGCCCAGGACTCGTCCATCCGCACGAACTGCACGAACCACTGGCCGAGGACGGCTCGGATCGCCAGCGAGGGCTCGATGGCCGGATCGAGCCGGCGATCGACTGCCTCGGCCAACTCGGGCAGCGAGCCGATCCCCTCGAAGGAGTCTCCGAGCGCGCGCTCAACCCAGAAGGCGTAGTTGATGGCTGCGTGGAGCGCCTCGCCGCGGACGGAGTTGATCGCCACCGTCGCCGGTTCGCCATCCTTGTCGCGCTCGGTTGAGGGGTCGGGGTCTTCGAGATGAGGCTCGATCAGCGCCCAGGTCCGGGCCCGCTCCTCGAATGGGATTTCCGCCTCGCTCTCCTTCAGTCCGTCGGAGAGCAGGCTGACGATCGTCCGGTGTAGCCATCTCGCCGGCGCTTCCTCGCCACCGACCTGCGTGTCGGTGACCGGCTTCGCTGCCACCTGCTCACAGAGGTCGAGGACGGGCATCCAGGCGAAGGCGACCTTCTCGCGAGCGGCTTTGGCAAACCCTCCGAGCAGGGCGCGGGTGTAGTCGGGATCGAGGTCGACGAACTCGGTGGCGACAGCGGCGAATCCCTCGGCGTCTTTTTCGACCGTGACCTCGAGGATCCGCGCGAGTCCCTCTTTGGACTCGCGTTCGGGGTCATCCTGGGGAACCCAGCTCCTCAGCGTCTCGATTACCGCAGTGGGACCCATCTCCGCCAGCTCCTCGGCGCTGTAGGGGGAGGTGGGACCGCTCCAGTGGGTAATCATCGAGTGGAACGTCGGGTGGTCGGGCCTGCCGAACTCCGCAAGGAACGCGTCGTAGTTGGCTTTCGTCTCGCCCTCCAGATGCTCGGCAATGAGGTCGTAGTGCTCGAGCCGCCAGTGGCGACCATAGGCCTCGACACCTTCCTCGTCTTCGCCGCGCTCCCGCTGGAAGTCCTTCAGGCGATCGTCTGGGCCCGCGGCGATCAGCGCCAGGATCGGTGCTCGCTGCTCGACATCGAGGTCGCCGAATCGCTTGCGCAGCAACTCCGCGTACTCGTGCCAGACATTGACGTCGATGAAAAGCGCCTCCTCGGCGAGCACGTCGGCGACCTGCTGGGCCGTGCCGAAGGCGGCGAGGACAAAGAGGGCGAGGCGGCGAAAGAGCGGAGCGTCGTGACGTGCGAGCTCGGCGAGTACGAGGTCCCGGGCCTCCGGACCCTTCTCAGCCTCAGCCAGGGCGGTGTCGCGGACCGTCTCGATCAGGGTGTCCAGCAGGCTGTGGCCGGTGTTCTGGGCGTGGTCCTCGATCGCCGAGCGCCAGATGTAGGTCGGATCGAAGCTCGAGCCGGCGACGAAGCCGAGCTCGATCACCTCCGCCAGACGGTGGCAAAGGAAGCTGAAGGCACGCTCCGGATCGGCGGCCATCATCGGCGGCCACGCCGACTCGAGGATCTCTCCGTACTCCCAATCGCCCACGAGCGCGACTGCCCGGTGATGAGAGGACCGATTCTCGTAGGTGGGGTTGACCACGATCTTCAGCAGCGTTCCAGCGAGCGCGAAGGCGGCCCTCATCTGGTTCTCGCGGGCGAGATGGGCGAGAAGGTTGCCGGCGGGGCGCGGCAGCGACATGAGGTGCCCCTTGTAACGCGCGAGCCAGCGCTGCTCCCGCAGGGCGACTCGGGCCGCGAGCTCTCCCGGAAGGGCAGTGGCGGCGAGGATGGTGTCCTCGTGGACGCGGGGGTTGGCGGTGTCGGGGATGCGCTCGATCGCCTCGGTTATCTTCTCGGGAGCTTCCGCCGCGATCCGGGCCAGGTACCGAGACTCCGGCCAGTTCGGATACCGAAACCAGGTCTGGCCCTCATCGGTCGTCCCAGTTTCGGGCGGGGTCGGATTCTCGAAGAAGCCCTCCTCAAGCAGGAAGGGCAGCCAGGAGGCGTCCTTGAGGTTGGAGAAAAAGTAATCGAGGTTCGCCGCGGAGGCGCGGATCAGCTCGACCTTCTTCTTGCGGCTCCGCCCGCTCACGCCGGAGGTCCTTCCTCGAGCAGCTCGTCGATCTCGCTGAAGTCCTCGAAGGTGCGTGGCGCAAACCAGGCGAGCAGGAAGGTCTCGAAGGATTCGACGCTTGCTTTGAAGCCCTCGGGATCGGTCAGCTCCTCGCCGTGGAGGACGTGATTGAACTCGTCGCGGAAGTTGAGTAGCCGTTTCACCCGCGCTTCGTGGGTGTCCGGCGGGTCCGGGCGCTGAACGGGGTCGAGCTCGGCGAACGTCGTCTGGGCGCGATCCCTGCGGGCCGCCCGGGTTGCCTCAGCGGCTTCTACGAACTGGTCGGCGGCGAAGACGGCGGGGTCGCAGTTGTCAAGGAGGCCGTTGTCCTCGGGCCTTCGCGCCGCCTCCTTCCATGCCGGTCGGAAGGCATCGAACAGCTCGCCGAGACGGGGTCCGGGCTTCGGAGCGAGCGCCGCCCGCTCGAGCTCTTCGATCAGCTCACGCAGGCAGTAGGCGGCCGTTTCAGCTCGGACCGGGTTCGATCGGTCCGTGAGTGCTCGCAGCGCGCCTTCATAGAAGTGATCGGCTCGACCCTTCTGGCGCGCCAGCGTCTCCAACACCTCCTGCGAATGGCTGGTGAGGATCGGGAAGCGCAGGTCGGGCGCGTCGTCAGACGGGTCAGGCAGTTCCGCTGGATTCCCCTCTTCAGAACTCATGGGAAAACGATCTCACGCACCACGGCTGCCTCGGGGCGGGGCTCGGCCCGGGTAGGGGCGGGTCGATGAATGGCTGATGACGGTGTGCCTATCCTCAATGGCATGGCAGGGATCTGCGCCTACTGCGGGCAGCCAGCGCTGAGCGGTGACGAGAAACCCGAGCACGCGATCCCAGCCGCGCTCGGCGCCTCACTGATCGTCGACACCGTCTGCGATCCCTGCAACGGCTGGGCAGGAAAAGAGGTCGACCAGCCATTTTTAGAAGACGATTGGGTCCGCCTGCACCGCAGTCAGAGCGGGGTCGTCGATCCGCGACGAGGCCGAAAGAGCCGCCCGATCAGCTCGCCGATGATGCAGGGGCTCACCGAGGAAGGCGATTTCGTCAGTCTCGACGCGAACGGGACTCCGAAGATGCGCTCGCGCATCGTCGACCTCGGCGATCAGAAGTTCCAGATCCGGGCCGGTTCGATGGAGGAGATGGAGCGCCTGAAGCGCCGGATCGAACGGAAAACCGGCAAAGAGATCACCGACGAGACGATCAAGCATTTCTCTTCTAACCCCCGGATCAGCTGGCGGATGAGCGTCGACACGCTGGCCTGGCTCCGCCAGGCGGCGAAGATCGCCCTCGCGATCAGCTCAAAGGTCTACCCCGAGCAGTGGCGGACCGGCGCGGACGCGGCTCGGCTTCGCGAATGGCTAAACGGCAAAGATGCGCTCGTGCCTGCGGGGCAGGCGATTGGTTTGGTTCCAAGGCAGGTGACAGGGACGCCGGTCGAGCGGTTTGTCAGCGGCGCCGATCATCTGATCTTCTTCCAGCGGGCAAAGGGGATGACGGGCCTGACCATCGTGCTTCTGGGCTCGGTCTTCGTCTGGCTCCCGGTCGACACCATCGATGCGCCTACTCCCCAGATTGCATGGAAGCTCGACCCAGCGCGTCCGAAGGCGAGCGGCGAGACGACGTTCGACTTGCTCCTGGCCCAAGCCGCCCAGCGGTACCTCACCGAAGCATCTTCGCTGGCCGCCGACTGAGGATTCGGCGAAACTGATGCCACTACCGACACAGCTCAACGAAGACGAGCAGTCCGTCCTGCGCGAGGCCCTCACCGGACGCCCGGAGTGGCTCGATCTCGCCCGCGCGCTCGAGGAGGCGGCGAATGTGAGGGGCAGCGAGGCGCTCCGGATGCTGAGCCTCGCCTTCGTCTATGACCTCATCCCCCCGCAGGACGACGGGCGCCGAGCAAACGTCGGCGGGCCCTACGCCTCGATGCAGGAGCCCGAGGAGGGCATCTATCCGCCCCGCCCCGCCGAAGTCCTCGAGGAGGTCCGCTCCGTCTGGCGCTCGGCCCGCGAGCGGGTCGAGGATCCAATTATCGGCGCCCGGGTCTCCGATCTCCTCTACGTCGGCAAGGGCAAGTCGGCCCACGCCGACGGCCGCCGGGCCGCTCGGGAGCTTGCCGCGCTCGCCGGCGAATCAGAGCGCGAGCCGCTCAGCCGTGCGGTCTGCATGGCGCGCTCGATCGAGATCCTGGTCGAGTTGAACGACCGCAAGGGGCTGGGCGAGGTTCTCGAAGCCGCCGAAGCCGTTGTTCGCGACCTGCTCGATCAAGAGCACCCCGGCCCGCCGCTCAGCGTTCTCCGCGCCCTGGTCGGGCTGAAAGGACCGCCGGCCCGACGGTCTGCAGGTGCTGCTCACGCAGGCGATTGAGCGCTTTCCCGCCAGTCATGCGGGCGAGAGCGCGCTCGATCTGGCCGCGGAGGCAACCGATGATCCCGAGCGCCAGAAGGAGCTCCGTCGTCGCCAGCTCCAACTGCGGATCGATGAGGCCGATGCATCGGAGGGGCTGGCCAAGGTGACGATGCTCCAGCGAGCTATCGAGCTCGCTCGCCGCTTCGGCTTGACGCGGGAGATGGAGGAGCTGCTTAAGCAGCAGCAGGATCTCCCCAGGGAGAACTTGGGCTTCGAGTCGATGGAGGAGAGCATCGAGCTGCCGACCGAGGAAATCCGCGAACAGGTTGACCTCATCGTCGGGTCTCACGCGGCAGACATCTTCGAAGCGCTCAAACGCCTCGGCGATTTTGGCCCGCCCGGGGGCTCTCATTCCGACATCGACCGCGAGGTCGAAGAGCAGGTGAAGGAAAGTCCTCTCCTCAACCTCTTCTCCCATTCGATGTTCGGCACCGAGACCTCGGCTCCGACCTTCGTGGCCAGCACCGACGAGAGCAAGAAGCTGATGAGCCGCGGGCGCCAGCGCCAGTTCCACATCGGCTTCTACGGCCAGATCCTCTACGCGCCGATGCTCGACGAGGCGGTCGACTTCCACGGCCGCCCCTCCCACGAGGAGCTCGCCGCGCATTTCGCCACCGACCTGATCGGCGAGATCCGCGGTGAGCGGATCGCCCGTGCCGTCGAGTTCTTCTGGGACGAGGAATACGACGAGTCAGCTCATCTGATCGTGCCGCGTCTAGAGGGCATCCTGCGAGACGTCGCCCGCGTCAGCGGGATCCCGATCGTCAGGCCCGCCGAGGAGGGCAGGTTCACCGGCGTCGTCTCGTTGAACGTCGTCCTCGCCAAGCTCCGCGAGCTCTACGAGATGCCGTGGTTCGACTATCTCGAGGCGCTGCTCTGTGACCCGCTGGCGACCAACCTTAGAAACGACATCGCCCATGGCATCCGGCAGCGCGTCGGCGGGGTCGAGTCGGCTCTGCTAATCCAGGTCGCCTGTCATCTGACCCTGATTCGGGCGACCGACAGGTCCGAGAAGCCCTCTCCGGTGCCCGGAGACGACGGGGAGGATCACGGGCCCTAGTGAAGGGTTGGTCGGCGTCCCCGCCGGGCTCGGCGTGTGAGTGACGGCCGCCAGGCAAATCAAACCGCCTTTCTGGATTTCGGGCACTCATGCGCATGAGTGCCCGAAATGCCGCATATCGCTGCGTATCCGCGCGTATCTCTGATCGCAGCATTCCGCAGCGTCGTTATAAAAGCCCTGCAAATCGGTGATATTACCGCCGCACCGCGTCGGAGACCGGCTTAATTGCCATGCAGCAGGTCGTGCGGTTCGAATCCCCAATCGCTGCTTCGAGCGAGATCGACCTCGGGCATCCTGGCCCGGCTCAGCCCGTCTGCGGTTGGAAATCGCGGCGATGCGCCAGGCACTTTTCGCCAGAAGTGCCCGAATCGCCGCATATCCCCGCGTATCCCCGCACTTCGAGGTAGAGCGCGGGATGGCAGCGACGGCACAAAATCCCTGCAAATCACGCTCTCAACGGATGGGGCGGGCGATTTCGGCTTCTCATTTGTGGTCCAGGCGGTCGCCGGTTCGAATCCGGTCGTCCACCCTTGTAGAAGTGGCTGCAAACGGGCCACTTCGCTTTCGCGAAAAATCTCCAACCGCGACCTGGATTCGCCCTCCATTTGAGGCACTAGTTGTCCCGCCCACACACGTTGTGAACGCCTGAGAGGCATCCGGGCCCTCCAAGAGGCTTGTGGTTCTGACGCCCAAGCCAAGGAGGACCCGGATGAAGGTTCACGCTAACGCTGCTCTCGGACCGGCGGGAAGGCTCGCGCTGGTTAAAGCGATCGAGTCGGGGATGACGCAGAAGGCGGCAGCTGCCGCCTTCTGCGTGGCGCCGGCGACAGCCCACCGCTGGTGGCACCGCTGGCGATTGGCGAGCGCGGCAGAGCGCCTCTCGGGCGCCTGGCTGGCGGATCGCTCCTCAAGGCCCCACCGCCAACCGCGGCGCCTCAGCGCAACCGAGGAGGAGCCGATCCTGCGGGCACGCAGACAGACCAACCTCGATCCTGGTCGACTGGCGGGAATCTGTCGCCGAGCTCGCTCGACGATCTGGAAGGTGCTCCACCGCCACGGCCTCTCCCAGCGGCGCAAGGGCGCCAGGGAGACCTACCGCCGCTATGAGTGGTCTCGGCCGGGAGCGCTGCTGCACGTCGACATCGCCCGCCTGGCGCGCTTCAATCGCCCCGGGCATGCCGTCACCGGAGTCCGCGACCTGACCGGCGCCGAGAAGCGGGCCGCAGTCGGCTACGTCTACCTGCATTGCGTGGTCGACGACCACTCCCGCTACGCCTACGTCGAGCAGCACCCAGACCAGGGCGGCGACACCGCGGCGGCAGTGCTGGGGCGGGCGATCGAGCACTTCGCCTTCCTCGGCCTGAAGGCGCCCGAGGCTGTGATGAGCGACAACGCCCTCGCCTATCGAAGGTCCAACGCCTTCCGGGAGATCCTTGAGCACCACGGCGCCCGCCACATCCTGATCCCGCCCTACACGCCGCGCTGGAACGGCAAGGTGGAGAGATTCATCCAGACCCTGAAGAGGGAGTGGGCTTACGCCCACTCCTGGCCCAACTCCGCCGAGCGCACCAGGGCCCTGGCATCCTTCCTGCGCTACTACAACCGACGTCGCCCACACAGCTCACTGAGAGACCGGCCGCCGATCAGCCGCGTTCACAACGTCCGTGGGTAGGACAACTAGTGCCCGAAATCGCGGCGATGCGCGGCGATTAGCGGCGATTTCGGGTGATTCCGGCTCGCTTTCCGGTGGCGGCGGGGCTAGCGTCGGCGGCGCCAATACATAAACGCCCCGGCGGCGCTGAAGACGCCCCGGGGCCGGCACCGAAGCAAGACCTTCGATGCAAGCGAAACGCTACTCGCCGAAGCTCTTTGACGGCGGCATCGCGGCGCCTCTTCGGTGCCCTACCGAAAGGAGGGCGCCATGCCCGCAACCACGATCACCATCGACCGCGACCAGCGCGACGGACTCTACGAGCTGGTCCGCAACCACCTCGGTTCCGTAGGCGACCTTTGGAATGCCTTCGAGCGCGACAAGGATTTCGCCACCGCCGAGCGGCTCGGCCTGGAGTTCGCCGAAGACTTCAGGCTGCTGGGGGACCTGGGCTGGAACGAAGATGAGGGTGAGGAGGGCGTCGAGCTGACCATGCCACTCCACGACCTGATCGAACTGCTCCAGCGCTTGCAGGGAGAAGCGGCGCAGATTCTCATCACCTCGGGGGCCGAGGCGCGGTCGAGCCGCGAGGATGCCGAAACCAACGGGCGCTTCCAGCGCGGCTTTGAAACCTGCAAGAGCGTGCTGGCCGATCTCGACCCCCGAGGGGGTGAGTGAGAGTGACCGCACCCGAGAAAGCAACGCGCCTGCGCTCCGGTCAACTGGACGGCCTCGTGCTTATCTACATGCGCCAGCACAAGGATGACGGGGCACTGACCGCCAGCGCGATCGCCAGGGGACTCGAACGCTCCCCCGGCGCCGTCGCCAACTGCCTGGCGCGGTTGGCGAAGAAGAAGACGGTGCGCCAGGCCAAGAGGAAACCGCGCGCCTACGTTCTAAAGGAGGCCAAGTAGCTATGAGCGGCCGCACGCGTCGGCGGGGGCTCAGACGATGATCGACCGCGATCTTTGTCTGCGCTTCGGCGAGAACCTGAAGCGAGCCCGCCGACGCGTCGCCCTCTCACAGGAGGAGCTGGCCGAGCGCGCCTCGCTGCATCGAACGCAGATCGGCCACCTGGAGCGGGGATTGCGCATGCCGCGACTCGACACGATCATCAAGCTCGCCGGCGGGCTTGAAATCGCCCCGGCCGAGTTGCTTGTCGACATGGCCTGGTGGGCAGGGAGGCCGTCTGAGCCAGGCACTTTCGATCTCGGCCCGGCTGGCCAGTAGCGCTTTGGGTCTCATACCGCGCGGAGGGCCAATGCGTTCAACGGACGAGGGCGGCAATGCACGGACACCCGGTTCCACTGCGGCTAGCTGACGAGCCCAGGGACGTTCCGAACGCCGTGAAGTAGATCCGGGCCCGCCGAGAGGCTGTGGGTGTTGACGCCTACGACCTCAAGGAGGACCCGGATGCAGCACCGTAACGCCCCGCTCACCCCGAACGGAAGGCGTCGCTTGGTGGCGCTCGTAGAAGAGGAGCGGCTCACGTTCGAGGCGGCCGCGGCCGCCTCGAACGTGGCGAAATCCACAGCCCACACCTGGGTCTCGCGCTGGCGGGAAGCCGACGAGGAGCAGCGAGCGGACCTGAGCTGCCTCACCGACCGCTCCTCGCGCCCCAAGCGCAGCCCCGCCCAGGTGCCCGACGAGGAGGCTCAGAAGATCTGCGAGCGCCGCAGGAAGACGGGCTGGAGCCCGCGCCGCCTGGCCGATGAGCCCGACATCGGCCGCCCCCACTCAACCGTGCACCGCGTGCTGCGCCGCGGCGGCTGCTCGCGCCGCCCCAGGCCCCCGGCGCCGGCGGTGATCCGCTACGAGTGGCCCTGCCCGGGCAACCTCTTGCACATGGACGTCAAGAAGCTCGGCCGCTTCACCGAGCCCGGCCACGCCCTCACCGGCGACCGGCGGAGACGGTCGCGGCGGGTCGGCTGGGAGTACGTGCACTCGATCGTCGACGACTGCTCCCGCCTGGCCTACGCGGAGATCCACGACGACGAGCGGGCCGAGACCGTGGCCGCGTTCACCCGCCGGGCCTTCGAATGGTTCGAAGAGCGCGGGATCGCCATCGAGAGATTGATGACCGACAACCACTTCAGCTACACCAAGAGCAGGGCGCTGGCCGCGCTGCTGGATGGCCGCTGCGTCTCCCACCTGACGATCAAGCCCTACACGCCGCGGACCAACGGCAAGGTCGAGCGCTTCCACCAGACGCTGATGCGGGAGTGGGCCTACGCCCTCGAATACGCCTCAAGCGATGCCCGTCGCGAGGCGCTGCCACACTGGACCGACCACTACAACCGGCGGCGCTCACACTCAGCGCTCGGCAACCGGCCGCCTATGGAGCGCGTTCGGGACGTGTTGGGGTTCGACATCTAGCGCAGGGCTCACGCGGGAAGGCTGAGCCGCCTTCGGGCATCACTGGCGAGTTGGATCGTTATGGCCGGTCCCGTGGATCGAGACCGGCCCCTCCTCTTGGACTAGAGGCTTGATGTGGGTTCAACGCTCATCGCGAGGAACCCGGCCGTGGACAAGGAAAAGGGCCTCCAGCCCTATCCCCTCGTGATTGGAGCACGAGATGACAGCATCGCTGGAGACCCTTGTTGTCGCAGCCTACGTGTTCGCCCACGCGCTGCCGATTCCTCGCCCCGGACCCGAAGGCAAGATCACCGACCCCGAGCTGGTCGCCCTGGCGGTCGCTCAAGCGGCGATGGGCGAGTCCTCCGATCGCAAGTTCCTGGGCATGATCGGCTATCGCCTGCCCGGCTGGTTTGACCATCTGCCAGACCAAACGCAATACAACCGCCGCCTGCGCCGTCTCACCCCCTACATCGTCATGGTCCAGCTCGGCTTGGCCGAGCTGATCGCCGGCGGCGAGACCCGCCTGGCCGATGGCACGCTGATCGGCTGCGCCAACTACGCGGGCTGCGCTTCCCGCAGCCACTTCGCCGGCGAGGCCGGCTACGGCTACTGCCCCTCCAAGAGCCGCTTTTACTGGGGAATGCGGCTGGTGCTGGTGACCGACGAGATGGGCGTCCCGGTGGGCTATGACCTGGTGCAACCCGGGGAAGGCGAGCGCGAGCCGCTCTTCCGGCTCGCCCAGGCCCATCCCGGCACTGTGTTCTTTGCCGACAAGGGCTTTTGGGGAGCCGAGTACGAGCGCACGATCGAGCTCATCTCGGTCCAGCTCATCACCCCCGAGCGCCACCGGCTCGGCGAGCGCCCGCCCGCCGAGGTCGCCAAGGCGACGGTGCGCCTCGTCATCGAGTCGGTGTTCGCCAACCTAAAGGGCCAGATGCGACTCGAAGAGCACCTCGCCAAGACTCCCGGCGGCCTGCTCCAGCGAGTCGCCCAACGCCTGCTCGCCCTGACGCTCGGGATGTTCATCAACGTTCAGTTGGGGCGGCCGCTGCGGAGCCTCGTCGCCTATGACGGACGCTGAACCCACATCAAGCCTCTAGGAGGTCTTCGCGATGGAGATCAACGGGACCGCCCGTTCGACCGCGCAAACCGTCATGGAATCACCCCCTTCCGCTAAACGCCTATGGAAGCCCGACCTGCGGGATCGCTGGAAGCGATTCCAACATTGAAATGCATTTCGGTAAAAGGGAACCAAAGCGTTCAAGCTTTGACCTACGATGAGCGACGATCATTTGCTCAGAACAGGAGGACTGAATGGCAGCGGTAAACAAAAGCGGCGCGCTTGATTCGTACAGGGGTGCGCCGCGTCACGCCGGAAAGTACTGACGACCTTTCTTTTGCACCGCGCCTTCCTTGGTGAGTTTCCCGAGCAAGGTGTAGAGATAGGGGGGCTTGATCTTCATGTTCTTGGCGATGTCGGGCACGGTGGCGCCGGGATTCGCAGAGATCAACTTCTGGACCTGGGCACTTCGGCCGCCTTTGCGACGGCGTCCCGGCCTGCCTCGCCCTCTGGGTGAGCGGCTCCGACCACGACGCTCGCCTCCGCCGCCGAGCTGGGCGACGGCTCGCTCCAAACTCTTGCGCTCGTCCTCAAGCTCGGCGAGCCGTTTCTCAATCAGCCGGCGCGCCTCATCCATCACCCCTGCGGTACTTGGCATCTGCTTCCTCTCGATCCGTTGGCGTTCCCGTGGAGCGGATCTTACTTACGCCCCTTATGGCGCAAGCGCACTCTCTCTGCGTGGGTCGAGCAGGTCTTCGGTCCGTTCCCGATAGACGCTTGGGCAGGGGCGAGCGAGAAGGCGACCGGAGGAATCGAACCCTCATTGTCGCGACCACAACGCGAAGTTCTACCGTTGAACTACGGCCGACCGTGGCGGTCGAGAAGCTCGCGTAGCAGCCATCTGGAGGAAATTCGCGGTAGTCGAGGCTCCGGGAACCGCCAACGGAACATGCCGTGGGGAAGCAGGGCGCGTGCCTGGTTGGGAGATTTACTGCGAAGCGCTCTTGTGGGGTCCCGGGTACAGCGATCACGTTGGCCGGCGTGTCGAGAAGGGAGTCCTTATTAAGACCAACAGTTCCAAGAAACACCGTAAGTTCCCAATTTTGAGTACGTCAGCGGTTGACAGAATGTTCAGGGAGTTTTAGGTTAGACAACGGCTGGCTATAAATCGAAGGAGGGGTCAGATGGGTTCTCCTAAGCTGCGATTTCCGCGTCGGGGTACGAACTCATTGGACTTCGATACCAGAGCGTAAGGAGCTGGTTCGAGGCATGCGGATTCGGCGGATGTTGATTGGAGCCATCGATCGACTGCGGGGTGCTCCTCGCCCACGGTCGCACTGGATGCTTGCGGCTCTCGTACTGTTCCTGTGCTCCGCAGCCCCGGTGCTTGCCGACGATTCGTCCGAACAAGCTGCGTCGGACGTTCCCGCTGAATCTCCTGTAAGTGGCGGCCCCCCGGCCAACGTCGGACCTCCACCGAACGGCCCAAGCAATGAGCAGGTGATCGAAGCTCTCCAAGGCGCCGAACGCGAAGAAGAAGAACGACAAGAGATACTGGCGAGTCCGGCCGCGGCGAATGAACGCGAAGATTCGCTTCACGCGTATGCGGATCTCACTCTGGCACAGGCAGAAGAACTCCTCACCGCCAAGTTCCCCGACTTCCTTGCGGCACTGAACGCCGACCCCGCGCGCTCGCTGACCGACAGTCGGCTCGACAGCAATCTCGGCAATGGCGACGCGGTGGTGACGACTGAAGAAGGCAAAACCCAGTTGCTCGAAGGGACCTATCCAGTCGAAACCGGAAACGATGAAGGCGAACTCGAAAAGGTCGATGTCTCTCTGGAAGAAACCGATGAAGGCATTGAGGCCGAGAATCCGCTCGTCGAAGTCTCGATCGGCGACATCGCTTCCGAAGGCGTCGTGATCGGCGGCGATGGCAGCGCGGAAGAACTGCCTCCGATCACGGTCGAACAGGTAGGCGCCGGCGAAAGCCCCGCGAGCCTCTTCGGCGACAAGAACGTCTTCTACGGAGAAGTGGAACCGGGCAGCGACACTGACCTCCTCGTCGCTCCGACCGCCTTCGGCGTCGAGTTCGCTGACCTGCTTCGATCGGTAGACAGTCCGGAGACGCTGCGCTTCCACGTAGACCTCCCGCCGGGCGCGCAGCTCCGCTCAAACCAAGATGGGGGCGCGGAAGTGACCGGCGCGGACGGAGCCGCGCTCTACGAAGTGCCGCGTCCGATATCCACGGATGCCCAGGGCTCGCTCGTGCCTACGACGCTTGAGGTCGAAGGCGACAACCTCGTAGTCCACGTCTCGCACCGAGAAGCAGAGATCGCCTATCCGATCCTTGTCGACCCAGAACTGGAAATGAACTGGAACCAAGGCAACCTGCCGGGGATTGCCCCGAACGGACCCTGGTATCCGTATCAATCTTCGGCCAACAATGGCATCCCCTATGGCACCAGCGACAACTACTGGCCCGGTGTTCCCGGTTTGTATTTCGCAGCGCAGCCAGGCGCTCTTGGAGCAAACATCTGGACCGAGCTGGCTTACTTTCCTCCGAATGAAAAAACCTATATCGCCAAGGCAGCAATCAACACCTTCTGGCGAGGCGACTTCTGCTCGCCGTTAAGGCAAGACCCTTACGATTTCACCGGCATGTACACCTGGAACAACGGCGGCACGCCGGAAACTCCTCACTGGAACGGCTATCGCAACAACGACGCCTATAACTACGGCAACTCGTTCATCAACTCCTGGGGAAACGAGTTCGTCATCGGCTACGGCAACGCTTCTGCGAGGTCGAACGAATGCTGGCGAAACGTCAGGGTGGGGGGCACCCAGATCTGGCTCGAAGACTGGCAATACCCATATTTGAATTCAGTTGGCGCGACCCCTGAAGGATGGGTGAAGAAGGATGCGACGCCGCGCACCTTCTCCGTTACCGCCAGCGACGAAGGCCTTGGCGTTCGCACGGTCCGCATGTTTGGAGCCGGGACGCAGAACTGGCTATGGAGCAAAGGCTGGTGCGCGGGCACCTATGAAAACAGGTGCAATAACTCCGATAGCGGCCAGATCACCTTCACCACGAACGGCTTTCCCTTTGAGGGCCGCTACAGCAGCGAAGGCGTCGAACGCAAATTCACCGTTCAAGTCGAAGATCCGACCGAAAAGAAATGGCAGCTCCAGCGGCCGATCTGGCTCGACGGGACGGCACCGAGCGTGAGCCTGAGTGGCCAGCTGGCGACGATCACCGATCAGGTCGGCGCGACGGAGAAACCGCAGAACGGACCGTCCGATAAAGACGAACTGAGCCTGCCGACCTACAAACTGCAGATCGCAGCCGACGACGGCGCCGACCGCTCCGGTGTCCAAGAAATCAAGGTCTACCTCGACAAAGACCCGAGCAAAGAACCGAATGCCGTGCCGACCGCGACGAAATCGGCGGGCAGCTGCCCGACTGCCGGCTGCGCCCGGACCCTGAACATGGAATACACGCTGCGCCTGCCGGGGCTCGACGCGGGCAAGCACTCGCTGTGGATCGTCACCGTCGACAAGGTGGGCAACGCATCCCCATCGAATCGCAATATCGAATTCGAATACTTCCCCGCGACGGGCATGAAGGACGAGTACGTGATGCAGCACTTCCGCCTGCCCGACGGCAACGACTACTCGGGTGAAGCCGAATACCACGGCCCGGAGATCGCGGTCAACGTAATCAATGGCAACGTCGTCTTTCACCAGCGCGACGTCGAAGTGAGCGCCGAACGGGCCGGGATCGAACTGGAGCGCGTCTACAACTCCCAGCAGCCGACTAAACAGGACACGCAATGGGGAAGGGGGTGGGAGATCAGCCAGGCGCCCGTGTTCGAATCGGAACCCGAACAAACCCCCGTCCAGACGGCGACGATGCAGCGCCGCGGCGCGATCACCAGCGGCGTTTCGGTCCCCCAGAGTGCCGGGCAGGAAACGTACAGCGCGAAGCTGGGTGCGATGGTGACGAAGACGGCTGGCGGCTACGAAGTCGAACCGGTGGGGGCCGATGAATCGACCACGTTCGACGCCAACGGCCGCGTCCAGGAAGTGATGCTCGGCGACGACACGCCTGTCTACCTGGAGCCTCGGAGCGAAGAAGAACTGGAACTGCTGGAACCCGGCGCGCCCACCTACGCCAGCTCCTTCGGCTCCGCCGGTACCGGCAACGGCCAGTTCAGCCACCCTGCCGGGATCGCGGTCGACTCGAAAGGGACGATCTGGGTCGTGGACGAGGAACACGACCGCGTCCAGAAGTTCAACGCCGCCGGCGAATTCCAGAGCGCCTTTGGCAGCTCCGGCACCGGCAACGGCCAGTTTGGACGCCCGACCGACATCGCCGTCGACGCCGCCGGGAATCTCTGGGTAACCGACGCCGGCAACAGCCGGGTCGAGAAGTTCAATGAAAAAGGCGAATTCCTGGCAAAATTCGGCTCCGCCGGCAGCGGCAACGGCCAGTTCAACTCCGCCGAATCGATCGCGATCGACCGCCAGGGGAACATCTGGGTCGGCGACACCTACAACGGTCGCCTGCAGAAGTTCAACTCAGCCTTCGAATTCATCAAAGTCGTCGGCTCCAAAGGCTCTGGCACCGGCCAGATGATCGAACCGACCGGGATAGACATCGGGCTGGGCGGTGACGTCTGGGTCGCCGACTGGGGCAACAACCGGATTAGCGTGTTCAACTCGAATGGAGAATTCGTCCGCCAGTTCGGATCGAGCGGAACCGGCAACGGCCAGTTCGCGCGCCCCGACGTGATTGAGGTCGACTCCCGTGGGAATGTCTGGGTCGGGGACCAGAACAACGGCCGCGTCCAGCAGTTCGACCAGACCGGCAAATATGTCGACCAGTTCGGCACCAAAGGCTCGGGTCAGGGTCAGTTCAGCTTTGGCTGGCCGATGGGGATCGCCAGCGACGGCAAGGGCAACCTTTGGATCTCCGATACCGCCAACAACCGTGTGCAGCGGTGGCAGGTCCCCGGCTACGTGCCCACCTACGCCAGCTCTTTCGGCTCCGCCGGCGCTGGCAACGGCCAGTTCAGCCACCCTGCCGACGTCGCGATCGACTCCGAAGGCAATCTCTGGGTCCCCGACAAGCTCAACAACCGCATCCAGAAGTTCAACCCGCAGGGCGAATTCGTCGCCAAATACGGCAGCCTGGGGAGCGGCGCCGGACAGCTCTCCGGGCCGTCCTCGATCGCCTTCGACGCCGCCGGCAACTTCTGGGTCGCCGAGCGCTCAACCAATCGCCTGCAGAAGTTCAACAGCAAAGGCGAATCATTGAAAACCACCGGCGCGTCCGGCAGCGGCAACGGGCAGTTCAACGGGCCCGAAGATATCGCGATCGCCCCCAACGGTCACATCTTTGTCTCCGACACCTACAACCACCGGGTCCAGGAGTTCAACGCGAACGGCGAATTCGTCAAGGTCGTGAACCCCGCCGGCCTCGGTGCAATCGAACCGACCGGGATCGCCGCGGACGCCAACGGCAACATCTGGGTCACTGACTGGGCAGGTAACCGCGTGGTCGAGTTCAGCGAAGCGGGCGCCCTGATCCGCTCGTTCGGCAGCGGCGGGACCGGAGATGGTCAATTCAACCGGCCGGATGCGGTCGAGGTCGACGCCCAAGGGATGGTATGGATCGGCGACCAGAACAACGCCCGCATCCAGATCTTCAACCAGAACGCCGAATTTGTGACCAAGTTCGGGGCCAGCGGCTCGGGCGAAGGCCAGTTCAGCTTCAGCTATCCATTCGGCTTCGCCGTCACGGCGAACGGCAGCGCCTGGATCGCCGATGCCAACAACAATCGGATCCAGCGCTGGAAGACGTTGACCATCGTCCCCGGCAGCGAAGAAAAAGTGCTGGCTCCGTACTTCGATCCCCCGGTCCTCGACTACGAATACGAAAACGGCAAGCTCGAGGCGATGCAGCTCGAGGACGAAGCGACCAAAGGACCCGACCCGGAACTCGACCTCGTCCTCAGCACCAACAAGGTGACCGAAGTCGAGAGCGAAGAGGCCGGCGACAGCACCTACGCCTACGAAGGCGCACGGATGACCGCGGCCGACGCCCCGGCAGGAGAAACCAAATACACCTATGACGGCAGTGAACGGCTGATCTCGGTCACGCTTCCGAACGGGACGACGGCGTCGATCACCTACGACTCTACCTCCAGGGCGACGTCGGTCAAAGTCGATCCGGCCGGACCGGAAGTGGCGAAAACGACCAACTTCTTCTATCAGGCCGAACCCCGTCGGACCATTGTCTGGGGCGGTGGCGTCGCCGAAACCACTTATGACATCGGCGAAGACGGCTCGGTCCTGAAATGGGCATGGGCCGAAACCCCACCGACGATCGAACCGATGAGCGGCAGCCTCATATCGAAAAAAGGGCAGGAGATCGAAAAAAACAAAGATCACACCCTGTTCGTCCCCGCCAGCTCGCCGCATGGCATCGGCTCGATCAAGGTTCTCGCCAACGGCAACTCCGTGGCAGCCGAAGAAACGTGCGAAGACAAAGCCGTGCCGCCGGATCATCATTGCGACAAATGGACCCTGCCGTGGGTAACTTCCGCATCTGACTTCCCGCCCGGTCGACTCGACCTGGAAGTCATCGTCACCGACCTGCTCGGGCACCAGGCGTCGGAAAGGTTCTATGTCTTCGTTCCCCAGCCGGATCCGCCTGATCCCGAAGCCGTGCCAAGGCCCGACTTCGACTCGATCAAGCTTCAGCGTGAAGAAAACGGGCTGGATAACGGAAAATCGCTCTCCACCCTTCAGCTAACCGAATTGATCCTGGAACTCCTATATGAGTGGGAAAGCCGCGAATACGCACCCGTTCGAGCTGTCGAAGAGTTCGGCGTTCCCATGCGAGCGCCCGAACTCGCGGAGATGGAATACCGGCGCGCCTATGTCGCGCAGGCGTCGGAAGTGATTCCGGAATGGGCGGAAGCCCATGCGCCCTCCACCTACGGCGGCTATTACGTGGATGATCGAGCCGGAGGCATCATTCACGTCGGCTTCACCGGCTCTCCGGCAGAACAGGCGGCCACGGTGGAAGCGCTGAAAGCTAGCGGAGTGCTTATGGCCCCGGCACGGGTTGAACCGATGCCTGTGCCGCCACAATACGCCCTCGTCAACGTGGAATCGCTCGAACAGTCGGTTGTCAACTTCATCGATGGCAACTCGTCAGCAAGCAGCCTGACCGACTCCGTTGGGTACTCGGCCGACACCGGCAGGGTCGTGGTTGAGTCATCAAATCCACCCGCCCTAAAATCGATCTTGGACAACCAATTTGGCGCCGGGGCCGCGATCGAAGTAAATGCGCATACTCCCGTTACGTCGAGCGAAGGACGCTTTCACCTCGATGGCGTCGTCCATGGTGGCGATTGGATCGAGAATGGCGCTACCGGTGGCGGCTGCACCGCGAACTACTCGGGAGAAGCACAAGCTGGCGTCACCCGCGGCGAGCCTGACATCGCGTACTTCAAGTTAACCGCTGGGCATTGCGGTGGGTACATCGACCGATTCTGGCGGAAATCGAGCAGGGCAGTGAACACCGCGCCGAGTCTGGAAGACCCCAAGTGGGCTCCGATCGGACGCGTGAAGAGGTCGGGCTTCTACAATGCGGGTTCCAACGGGTTGTTCACCGATGCCGATGCGATCGAAGCGGTCCAGTGGAAGGCGCAGTCAAGCAACGTGTTCTATGGCAACCCGCACGATCTGATGCAGATCTACGGGATGTCTAGAATGAAGTTGAACCGTCGTTACTGCTGGTCCGGAATGAATGGAGGGCTGGAATGCGGAAGGGCGTTCAGGCGGGAACGAACTTACTTCGAAGGAGAACCAGGCAAAAAGTTTATAGGCATGTGGATAGCAGGAGCGAACATTCAGGGTGACAGTGGATCGCCGGTCTGGGACGAAAAGACGGAAAAGGCCGTCGGCATCCTGTCCGGCGGTAAAGACGGGCCGAAAAAGAAATGCGTGCCAAAGCCGCGTCTTGGGAGCCCAGCACCACACTGGTGTCCTCTGACCTTGGTCACGCCACTACTGCCCTTTGCCGATAAGTCTTACCCAATTGGCGCGATGCAGACTCTGGGGGTGGGTCTAGTCCGTGGTTTGTGAACGCACGCTGATCGTGGACATTGTGACCCTAGCGATCGTCGCGCTGGGGTTGGGGCATATTTTTGGCCTATCCGGCAATGCCGCTGACGCATCACGGGACCACATCCCTGGCCTCAGGGTTGAGAAGGGCGAAACTTCCTCACCCCGACCATCCTGCTTTGCTGGAAGCACGTGGCTCGGTCCCAGGGCCGGTGCCGTTGACTTTCGGGCGCGTTGTCGTCCGACGGGTCCCAGCGGGGAAATCGGTGTCGAGGTGTCCCGTGTGACCCTTGAGGGGTCTGAGTTCGGTCCGATAAGGGCGTTCCGACGATTTCTTTTGGTGGAAGGGACCCCCGGCATGCGGAGAGCTCGTTGCGTTCGGAACAGCCGAACCAACGGTGAGATCTTGTGCAGTGCGAAAGTCAAGGGATCGGCAGTGTTCGAAGGGCGGATCTGGGTGGCGGCCGAGGAGCGGTGCGAATCGAATATTCAATTGGTGTCAAGTCCCAGTTACGAGCCATGCAAGGGCGTTTGCGCACCCGTTCTTCCTGGCTCCACCCTCATCGCGAGCGGACCGCCACGCGGCTGCTGATGGCCACCTCCTCAAGAAGGTAGTCCGTGTTCGCCTTCGCGGTCACCGGCTCACGCGCCAAGACACCCTCCTTCGCTCCGAGAACCAGAGCCGGCTACGTCGTGACTACCGTGAGTCACTGGGCCGCGCGGTGCAACGAGCGGGCGCCAGGGTGCCTTCTCGATTGGAGCAGCGAGGCAAGAGGGCAAATGCTGAGACTGGTCGTGGCAACATTGGGGCGTGAGGCGTCCGAGGTCATTCGCCCCAGTTCCTGCATGTTCCACTGCGCGCGGCTCGCTCAACCCCCGACAGGCTCGTGTGGGCTCCCGCTGTAGTTGTAGATGTCGCGCTTTCCCCGGATCCGCATGCATTCGCCCCCAGAAGGACTCGACCATCGCATTGTCGTAAGCGCTGCCGACGGCTCCCATCGACGGGGCGATACCGGCGTCGCGGACCTTGTGACTGAAGGCCCAGGAGGTGAATTGGACGCCCCGGTCGGAGTGGATCACCAGGCCGTCGGCGCGGTCGCGGCGGTTGGTGGCCATCCCCAGCGCGTTGGTGACCAAGACCGTGGTCTGGGTGCTTTCGACCGACCAGCCGACGACGCGCCGAGAGAAGGCGTCGAGGACGACGCAGCAGTAGATCTTGCCCTCCCTTGTCGGGTGCTCGGTGATGTCGGTCATCCACAGCTGATTGGGGCCCCTCACGACCGAACTCACGCCGGACGAGGTCCAGGGAGGTGACCTGCGCCAGTCGTGCGCCCTTGGGCAGACGGCGCGTCGGCAGGCCCTTGAGCCCGATCTCTCGCATGATCGCCCCGACCGTGTTGTGGCCGACGACGATGTCGCGGCCGTGGCGCAGCTCGGCGCTCACCCGCTGGTAGCCGTAGGTGCCGGCGGAGGCCTCGTGGACGTCGGCGATCTCTCCGGCCAGCCAAATCCGCCGCAGGGTCCGTGGCGCAGCCGGCCGATCCTTCCAGTCGTAGTAGCCCGACTCCGAGACCCCGAGCACGCGACAGGCGTGGCGGACGTTGATCCCCTGCCCGATCAGGGACTCGATCACCGGGAAGAGCCTTTTGGGGAGGTCCCCCTCGAGAAAGACCTCGTTTACCTTCCGCGAGACGGCCAGCTCGGTTTCCAACTGCTTGATCCTGCGCTTGGCGGCGGCGAGATCGAGGGCCTCCTCGGTGCTCAGCCCGGGAACCTCACCGCGGTCGACCCTCTCCTGCTTGAGCCAGTTGTAGATGGTGGCGTCGCTCATGCCGAAGGTCTCGGCGAGCTGGGCGACTTTGGTGCCTGATCGAGCTAGCTCGATCACCTGAAAACGAACTTCTGCTGGGTAGCGGTGGGGCATCTGAATCCTCCTTGGTGCCGAAGGACTCTAGAAACGGGACTCCGTCGAGACGGGGGTGGATCAGGGTCTCCGTCAAACCTGGTCCGGCTCAAGTTTCGGGCATTTACAAACCAGATCGTTTATAGCGACCGGGGTCAACATGGGCCCGGAGCTGCCGGACACCGCCTGCGCGTGGATCATGGGGCCGATGCCCTACGTAGTGCCCTATAATGCCCCTCGTCATGCGCAAGACGAGCATCTACCTCGATGACGAGCAGGCCGAGCGCCTGGCCCGTCTGGCCCGCGCAGAGGGGCGCCCCCAGGCGGAGATCGTCCGCGAGGCGATCTCCTGCTACCGGACCACGCCCAAGCGAGATCGGAACTTCGCCCTCGCCGGCAACTTCGAGCGCATCGACGCCGATTCACGCCCGATCTCGGAGATCCCCGAGGACGAGCTGATGCGCGGCTTCGGCGAGTGACGCTGATTCTCGATGCAGCGCCGCTGGTGGCATTGGCGGACGCCAGGGAGCCGCAGTTAGAGGCGCTGCTGAGAGTCCGCGAGGAAGAGGAGGGCCCGTTGGTCCTGCCGGCGCCGGTCGCGGCCGAGGTCGACTACCGGCTCGGCGTCCGCTTCGGCGAAGGGGCCCGGCGTGCCTTTCTCAGCGATCTCGCTGCCCAGCGCTACGACGTGGCGTGTCTGGAGGCCGGCGATTACCCCGTGGTCGCCGAGATCGACGCTCGCTACCCCGACCTCGGCCTCGGCCTTGCCGATTGCTCGATCGCGGTTCTTGCGGACCGCTACGAAACCCGGCGCCTGCTCAGCTTCGACGAGCGCCATTTTCGCGCTGTGGCGCCGCTGCAGGGTGGATCGTTCTCGCTGCTGCCCGCGGATCTCTAGCGGGACGGGCTCCTCGACGCAGTCTCACCTTGTATTTTGATGTATTGCGCTGTATAGTTCCTTGCCTACTCACGTCCCCGATGGCTTCCACCCAGAACAAGCAGAGCGTCAGCTTCCGCTTCGACCCGATTGTCGTCAAGCGGCTGAAAGATCGTGCCGTTGAGGCGGGGTCCGGCCAGACGGCCCTAGCCGAGCGCTACATCGAGGAGGGGATCCGCCGCGACGAGCACCCCCTGATCTACTTCCGCGAGGGAGAGGCGGGACGGCGCCCGGCGCTGCTCGGCTCCCGCTTGGATGTCGCCGATGTCATCACCACGATCCGCCAGAACGACGGCTCGGTGGAGGAGGCGGCTTCTTACCTGGAGGCGCCGGTGGAGCTGGTCGAGGCTGCCGCCCGCTACTACGGCGAGTACACCGAAGAGGTCGACGCCCTGATCGAGCGCGCCCGTCTCGCCGCCGAGCGCGAGCGGGAGCGCTGGAACCGCCAGCGCGAAGCACTGGCCTGAGCGCACGCCCGTGAAGCTGTTGCTCGACGAGATGATCTCGCCGCGTATCGCCCGCGAGTTGCGGCGCGAGGGCCTTGACGTCGTGGCCGTCAAGGCCGACCGGCCCGAGCTGGAAGCACTCGCTGACCGTGAGGTCATGCGCCATGCCGCCGCCGAGGGCCGCGCCCTCGTCACTAACGACGTGCTCGATTTCCAGCCCATCCACAACCGGATGCTCGCCAACGGCGAGGAGCACTACGGCATCCTTTTCACCGACGACGTGGCGATGCCGCGCAACAAGGGCTCGATCCCGCTCTGGGTGCAGACGCTGAACGGCTTCCTCGAGGCCAACCTCGCCGACGGAGCATTGCGAAACCGGATCTTCTTCCTTCCCTGAAGCCAGGGCTGCGGCCCGTCAAGCCCACTCGCGGCTGGCCGAAGTCCGCGCCAGTCGGTGACATTGGGCTAAACGTTGTTGAAACTGGGAGTAGCTTCACCCCTCCGGCTGCGGGTGCGCCGGGTGGGGGATGCAATCGCTAACAGTGCGACCTGCCGGTGCGCTCTTCAAGCTACACCTCGAGATGCCCGATGTCGGCGAGGACACGGATTTCAAGCGGCCCGAGGACGGCGGCCGCCCGGTCGAGCTTTGAGCTATCTGCTCGATACCACCGTCATGTCGCCGTCTATCCCTCAGGCCTCGCCACCGCCGCGCTCCTCGCCGGTCTACCCCAGACCCCCATAGCTATTCCGTCTTGCAGAAGACGGTCACCGAGACTTCGCCTTCGTTTGCTGCAAAGGCTTCGGTGGCTACAGCTTCTATCTGCCACCCATGTCCCAGTTCGCCCGGCGAATCGCCGATCAGGACGAGCTTGCCGTTAACCCATCCACCGCCTCCGGTTGGGGTGGAGCCCGCAGGGCACGCCACATTCTCGCTTACGGTGGCTCCTTTGGTCAGGGGCCCGACTTCGGCCTCCTCGTGCGCGACCACGATCGACCCGGTGCCGTTGGCTCCTGGCGCACCCTGGATCCCCTGAACGCCTTGGATCCCCTGGCTCCCTTGGCTCCCTGGGTTCCCTTGGATGCCCTGCGCTCCCTTGGGGCCTCGATCACCGCTCAACTGCTCGAGGACGGAGGGCTTGATCTGGCTCTTGCTGGTGATGATGTACTTACCGGCCGCCCATGCGCCTCCGCCTAGCGATAGGAAGAGCGCCAAGCAGGCGATGATCGTGGTCGGTCGTGGTCGTAGACGGTTCATCGTGCCTTCTCTCGTGTGGGTTGGGGAGCCCCGCTTTAGAAAAGGACAGGGCTTGAACACGCTGGCCCAGGCTCCCATCCCGCCGGTACCGACGCATCAGGGAATCGCCGCAGAGTTGACGTGGAACAGCCGCTTTCAAACAAGAGGAGGGTCGGCGGGAGGCGCGCCTTGGCCTTCTGCGCATAATCACACCCTCGATGGGTGCCGTCGCCAGCGCATATGACTGCGCGATGGTCGAGTCGTTCTGGATGCGGATGCAAGTCGAGCGCTTCACCGCAAACGCTGGAAGACCCGAATCGAGCTCAGCTACCCCCAATCGAATACGAGGATCTACACAACGCAACCCAACGAGCCGCCTGATTCGAGAGTCCCGACTCCATTTCTTCGGAAGTGGATTAGGGTCTCCGTCGAACCTGGTCCGGCTCAGTGGGCCCCGAGTTTCAACTGATCGCGGAGCTCCACCATGAATTCGCCCACGCGCGGGGTGCTCTCGCGACCACTCCAGACGAGGAGAAGACCGCTAATCCGACCTTCGCCACGCTCATTCGCATCGTCGAGGGTTTCGGTATCAGACTGAGTGATCTCGCGACGGGGATCGACCGCATTCGGGATCAGTCGTAGCCGGGCGGCGAAGCTCGATCAGGCATCAAGGTCGCCCAGATCGAGGTGCGCGGCTAACCTTGAGGACTGATGTCCGTTCAGGTCACGATCGATCGGGCCGGGCTCGACGAGCTCCTCGCAGCTTTGGGTAGGCGCGGCTTCGAGCTGATCGGCCCGACGGTTCGCGACGGGGCGATCGTCTACGACGAGATCGGCAGCTGCGACGATCTTCCCGCCGGCTGGACCGACGAGCAGGATGGCGGGAGCTACCGGCTGCGGCGGCGAGAGGACGAGGCACTCTTCGGCTACGCGGTTGGCCCGCAGTCCTGGAAGCGCTTCCTGCACCCGCCCGAGCTGACCCTCTGGCGGGCGCGGCGCGGCGCCGACGGCGAGCTGGAGGTGAGCGAGGAGGCGCCGGAGGCGCCCAGCTACGCCTTCCTCGGGGTGCGCTCCTGCGAGCTGCACGCGATCGCGATCCAGGACCGGGTGCTGATGGAGGGCGAGCTTCCCGACCCCTTCTACCGGGCGCGGCGGGAAGGTGCCTTCATCGTCGCCGTCAACTGCACCGTGGCGGGCGGCACCTGCTTCTGCGTCTCGATGGAGACCGGACCACGCGCCGAGTCCGGCTACGACCTGGCGCTGACCGAGGTGATCGACGAGGAGCGGCCACTACTTCCTGTGCGAGGCCGGCAGCGAGCGCGGCGCCGAGCTGCTCGGCGAGCTGCCCAGCTCGCCGGCCGGGCCGGCCGAGGTCGGCCGCCGCGGAGCCGGCGTCGCTCGCGCCGCCGCGAGCCAGGGTCGTGTGATGGAGACCGAGGGAATCAAGGAGCTGCTCTACGACAACCTCGAGCACCCGCGCTGGGACGAGGTCTCCGAGCGCTGCCTCACCTGCGGCAACTGCACGATGGTCTGCCCGACCTGCTTCTGCACGACGGTCGAGGACGCGACCGACCTCGCCGGCGAGACGGCCGAGCGCACGCCGGCAGTGGGACTCCTGCTTCACCCTCGACTTCTCCTACGTGCACGGCGGCAGCGTCCGCTCCTCGTCGAAGTCGCGCTACCGGCAGTGGATGACCCACAAGCTCGCGACCTGGATCGACCAGTTCGGGACCTCGGGCTGCGTCGGCTGCGGCCGCTGCATCACCTGGTGCCCGGTGGCGATCGACATCACCGAGGAGGTGCGCGGCGATCCGTGGCGGCGATGCGAGCTGCGATGATGACGATGGACCTCGTCGCCGAGCTGCCGACCTTCGCCGGGCTCGATGCCCGCGCAGCTCGAGCTGATCGCCGGCTGCGGCAGCAACCGCGTCTTCGAGGCCGGCGAGTTCCTCGCCCGCGAGGGCGACGCCGCCGACGCCTTCTTCGCGATCCGCCACGGCCGCGTCGCGCTGGAGCTCGCCGCCCCCGCGCAGCGGCCCGCTGATGATCTCCAGACCCTCGGCGAGGGCGACGTGGTCGGCTGGTCGTGGCTCTTCCCGCCCTACCGCTGGAGCTTCGACGCCCGCGCGCTCGAGCAGACGCCGCGTCGTCGCCTTCGACGGCGCCTGCCTGCGCGGCAAGTGCGACGCCGACCACGAGCTCGGCTACGAGCTGATGCGGCGCTTCGCCGCGGTGATGCTCGACCGCCTCCAGGCCACCCGCCTCCAGCTGCTGGACGTCTATGGGAAGCCCACTGGCGAGTGAGGCCGCCGCCGCGGCCGGGCCGATGGTCCCGCGGCCCTTCCGCGTCGTCTCACGGCGCCAGGAGACCGAGGACACCTGGACGCTGTCGCTGGAGCCGGCCGGCGGCCGGCCGGCACCGGCCTTCGGCCCCGGGCAGTTCAACATGCTCTACGCCTTCGGTGTCGGCGAGGTCCCGATCTCGATCAGCGGCGACCCCGGCGGCAAGGGCCCGCTCGAGCACACGGTGCGCGCCGTCGGCCCGGTCAGCGCCGCGATCTGCCGCGCCGAGCCCGGCACCCAGCTCGGCGTCCGCGGGCCCTTCGGCAGCTCCTGGCCGCTGGCGGCAGCCGAGGGGCGCCACGTCGGTGATCGTCGCCGGCGGCATCGGGCTGGCGCCGCTGCGCCCGGCCCTGCTCGGGGCGCTCGCCGGGCGCGAGCGGCTCGCCGGCCTCGTCCTGCTCTGCGGCGGTCGCTCGCCGTCGCAGCTCCTCTACCGCTCCGAGCTGGAGGCGTGGCGCGAGGACCCGCGGCTCGAGGTCGGCGTCACCGTCGACAGCGCCGAGCCGGGCTGGGGCGACCACGTCGGCGTCGTCACGACGCTGATCGGGGGCGCGGCCTTCGACCCCGCGAATGCCACTGCCTTCATCGTCGGGCCGGAGCTGATGATGCGCTTCACCGTCGACGCCCTGCTCGACCGCGGCATGGACCCCGCCGACGTCCACATCTCGATCGAGCGCAACATGAAGTGCGCGGTCACCCAGTGCGGGCGCTGCCAGTTCGGCCCCAGCTTCGCCTGCCGCGAGGGCCCGGTGATCGAGCTACGGCTCGATTCGAGCCCTTCTTCCGGGTGAGGGAGCTGTGACGGCGATGGCGCGGTCCAAGCCGAAGCTGGCGGTCTGGAAGTTCGCCTCCTGCGACGGCTGCCAGCTCAGCCTGCTCGACCTCGAGGACGAGCTGCTGACGCTCGCCGAGGAGATCGAGATCGCCTACTTCCTCGAGGCGAGCCGGGCGACGGTCGAGGGGCCCTACGACCTCTCGCTGGTCGAGGGTTCCGTAACGACGCCGGAGGACGCGGAGCGAATTCAGGAGGTGCGCCGCGTCTCGCGCAGGCTGGTCACGATCGGTGCCTGCGCCACGGCGGGCGGCATCCAGGCGCTGCGCAACTTCGCCGACGTCGACGAGTTCGTCTCGACCGTCTACGCCAGCCCCTCCTATATATCGACTCTGGCGACCTCGACCCCGATCTCGGACGCCGTCCACGTCGATTTCGAGCTGCACGGCTGCCCGGTCGACCGCTACCAGCTGCTCGAGGTGGTCGCCGCGACGATCGCCGAGCGCCGTCCGGCGATCCCCTCCTACAGCGTCTGCGTCGAGTGCAAGCGGCGCGGCAACGTCTGCGTCACGGTCGCCCACGGCACGCCATGCCTCGGGCCGGTGACCCAGGCCGGTTGCGGCGCGCTCTGCCCCGCCCACGACCGCGGCTGCTACGGCTGCTTCGGCCCGATGGAGTCGCCCAATACCGAGTCGCTGACGGCCTGGATGCGCGGCCTCGGCGCCGAGACGCCCGACCTGATCCGCGCATACCGCAGCTTCAACGCCAGCGCGCCCGCCTTCCGCGCGGCGAGCGAGCGCGAGGAGGAGGCCGCCCGGTGAGCGAGGGCAACGGCGGCACGCGCCGGATCGACACCAACTACCTGGCCCGGGTCGAGGGCGAGGGGGCGATGCGGGTGCGGTTGCGCGGCGAGACGGTCGAGGAGGTCGAGCTGCGGATCTTCGAGCCGCCGCGCTTCTTCGAGGCGCTGCTGCGCGGCCGGGCGCTGGGCGAAGCCCCCGACATCACCGCTCGCATCTGCGGCATCTGCCCGGTCGCCTACCAGACCAGCGCCTGCCAGGCGATGGAGGACGCGCTCGGGATCGAGGTCGAGGGACAGCTGCGCGCGCTGCGCCGGCTGATCTATTGCGGCGAGTGGATCGAGAGCCACTGTCTGCACCTCTACATGCTGCACGCGCCCGACTTCCTCGGCTACGAGAGCGGGATCGCGATGGCGCGCGACCATCGCGAGGTGGTCGAGCGCGGGCTGCGGGCGAAGAAGATGGGCAACCGGCTGATCGAGGTCATCGGCGGTCGCGCCGTGCACCCGATCAACGTCCGCGTCGGCGGCTTCTACCGGGCGCCGGAGCGCCGCGAACTGGAGGCGCTGAAGGGCGAGCTGGAACGCTGCCGGGAGGAGGCGCTGGAGACGGTTCGCTGGACGGCCGGTCTCGAGTTCCCGGACCTCGAGCGCGACTACGAGCTGGTCTCGCTGCGCTCCGCGGTCGACGGCGAGTACCCGATCGACAACGGCCGCATCGTCTCCTCGAAGGGAATCGACGTCCCCCCGGCCGAGTTCGACGCGACCTTCGAGGAGGAGCACGTGTCGCACTCGACCGCGCTGCACGCCCGGGTGCGGGTGCGCGGCGCGTACCTGACCGGGCCGCTGGCCCGCTTCGAGCTCAACCGCGAGCGCCTCTCGCCGCTCGCCGCCGAGGCGGCAGCCGAGGCCGGCATCGGCGAGGGCTGCCGCAACCCCTTCCGCAGCATCGTCGTCCGCGCGGTAGAGGTCCTCTACGCCTTCGACGAGGCGCTGCGCCTGATCGACGCCTACCAGCGCCCCGACGCGCCGGCGGTCGAGTGGGAGCCACGCGCCGCGGTCGGCCACGGCGTCTCCGAGGCGCCGCGCGGCCTGCTCTACCACCGCTACGAGATCGACGAGGCGGGTGAGATCGTCTCCGCCTGGATCGTGCCGCCGACCTCGCAGAACCAGCGCTCGATCGAGGAGGACCTGCGCGAGTTCGTCGCCTCCCACACCTCGCTGCCCGACGACGAGCTGCGCCACCGCTGCGAGCAGACGATCCGCAACTACGACCCCTGCATCTCCTGCTCGACCCACTTCCTCGACCTCGAGGTCGAGCGGGTGTGACGGCGCCGCGGCGCCTCTTCGTCGGCATCGGCAACCCCCTGCGCGGCGACGACGCCGCCGGGCTGCTGGCGGCGCGGGCGCTGCGCAAGCGGGGGCTCGCCGGGGTCGAGGTGCTGGAGCTCGAGGGCGAGCCGGTCGACCTGATCGAGGCCTGGGACGGGGCCGAGGCGGTCGTCGTCGCCGACGCCGTCTCCTCGGGCGGCGAGCCGGGCGAGCTGCACCGAATCGACGCCAGCGAGGGCCCGCTGCCCGCCGCGCTCGCCGGTGCCTCGACCCACGCGATGGGCCTGGCCGAGGCGGTCGAGTTGGCCCGGGCGCTGGACCGCCTGCCGCCGCGCCTCGTCGTCTTCGGGATCGAGGCGGCGAGCTTCGAGACGGGCGCCGAGCCCGGCCCCGCCGTCCGCGTCGCGGCCCAGGGCGTCGCCGACGCGGTCGCCGCAGAGCTCGGTCCGCGCTAAGGTCGTCGTGGATGTGCCTGGCGATTCCCGGCCGAGTCCTAGAGATCGTCGACGAGCCCAACCGGCTCGCCCGAGTCGACGTGGCCGGGGTCAAGCGCAACGTCAGCGTCGCGCTGCTCGACGACGAGGAGGGCGGGGTCGGACCGGGCGACTGGGTCCTGATCCACGTCGGCTTCGCGATCTCCAAGGTCGACGAGGACGAGGCCGAGGCGACGCTGAAGCTGCTCGAGGAGATGGGCGGCGAGTACCAGCAGGAGCTGGACGAGCTGAAGGGGAGCGCGATCGAGTGAGGTACGTCGAGGAGTTCCGCGACGCCGAGCTGGGCGCCGCACTGGCTGCGCAGATCCTCTCCCTGCTCGAGCCCGGCCGCCATTACAAGCTGATGGAGATCTGCGGCGGGCACACGCACGCGATCTACCGCTACGGGATCGACGACCTGCTGCCCAACGAGGTCGAGATGGTGCACGGGCCCGGCTGCCCGGTCTGCGTGATCCCGATGGGCCGGGTCGACGACGGGATCGCGATCGCCGAACACGAGGACGTGATCCTCGTCTGCTTCGGCGACATGATGCGCGTGCCCGGCTCCGAGCGCACGCTGCTCGAGGCGAAGGCGGCGGGGGCCGACATCCGCGTCGTCTACTCGCCGCTCGACGCGCTGCGGATCGCCCGCGAGAACCCCGAGCGCGAGGTCGTCTTCTTCGCGATCGGGTTCGAGACGACGGCGCCCTCGACCGCGCTGACGATGATGCGCGCGCGCGAGGAGGCGATCGCCAACTTCTCCTGCTTTTGCAACCACGTCGCGATCGTGCCGCCGCTGAAGGCGCTGCTGGCGCTGCCCGACCTCAGCCTCGACGGCTTCGTCGGCCCCGGCCACGTCGCCACCGTGGTCGGTGCCCGCCCCTTCGACTTCATTCCGGCCGAGCACGGCAAGCCCTTCGTCGTTTCCGGCTTCGAGCCGCTCGACATCCTCCAGGCGATCGAGATGCTGCTGCGCCAGCTCGTCGAGGGTCGCTGCGAGGTCGAGAACCAGTACAGGCGGGTCGTCCCCGCCGAGGGCAACCCGGTGGCGCTGAAGGCGATGGGCGAGGTCTTCGAGCTGCGCGAGAGCTTCGAGTGGCGCGGCCTGGGCGAGATCCCGCGCAGCGCCTTCAGGCTGACCGAGGCCTTCGCCGCGCACGACGCCGAGCTGCGCTACGAGCTGCCCGGCCGCAGCGTCGCCGACCCCGAGGCCTGCCAGTGCGGCGAGGTGCTGAAGGGCGCGATCAAGCCCTGGGAGTGCAAGGTCTTCGGCACCGCCTGCACGCCCGAGCACGCGATCGGCACCTGCATGGTCTCTCCCGAGGGCGCCTGCGCCGCCTACTACAACTACGGGCGCTTCGCCCGCGAGGGGACGCCGGCGTGAGGTCCGAGGAGCGCGTGCTCGAGATCATCGAGACGGCGCGCGGCAAGCGCCCGCGCTTCAAGGACGAGCTGGTGACGATGGCGCACGGGGCCGGCGGCAAGGCCAGCCAGACGCTGATCGAGGGCCTGCTCGTCCCCGCCTTCGGCTCGGCGGCGTTGGCCGAGCTCGGCGACGCCGGCGCGGTCGAGGTCGACGGGACCGACATGGCGATCGCCACCGACAGCTTCGTCGTCCGCCCGATCCGCTTCCCCGGCGGCTCGATCGGCGAGCTGGCGGTGAACGGAACGGTCAACGACCTCGCCGTCTCCGGGGCGCGGCCGCTGGCGCTGACCGTCTCGCTGGTGCTCGAGGAGGGCCTGTCGGCCGAGGAGCTGCGCGCCGAGGTCGAGGCGATCGCGACGGCAGCCGAGTCGGCCGGGGTCGAGATCGTCGCCGGCGACACCAAGGTGGTCGAGCGCGGCCACTGCGACTCGATGTACGTGTGCACGACCGGGCTCGGGCGGGTCGACGGGCGAGCCAACCTCGGCACCGGGAAGATCGAGCCCGGCGACAAGGTGCTCGTCTCCGGCCCGATCGGCGCCCACGGCACGGCGATCATGCTCGCCCGCGACGAGCTCGGGCTCGACGCCGAGATCGCCTCCGACACGCGTTCGCTCTGGCCGGCGGTCGAGGCGATGCTCGACGCCGCCGGACCCTCGCTGCGCTGCCTGCGCGACGCGACCCGCGGCGGCGTCGCCTCGGCGCTCAACGAGCTGGCCCGCGCCTCGGGCGTCTGCGTCGAGGTCAGCGAGGGCGCCGTTCCCGTCCAGCCGGAGGTCGCCGCCGCCGCCGAGCTGCTCGGCATCGACCCGATGTACATCGCCAACGAGGGCGTGCTGGTCGCCTTCGTCGCCACTGACGGTGCCGAGGCGGCGTTGGCGGCTCTGCGCTCGGCGCCTGGCTGCGAGGCCGCGGCCGAGATCGGCGCGGTGAAGGAGGAACCGCCGGGCATGGTCCTGGTCGAGACCGGCTTCGGCGGGCGCCGCGTGATGGACCTGCTCGCCGGCGATCCGCTGCCGAGGATCTGCTGATGGAGCCCGCCGATGCATGAGCTGGCCCTCTCGCGGGCGATCGTCGACGCCGCCCTCCGTCACGCCGAGGGGCGGCCGGTCGAGACGGTCCATGTCAGGCTCGGATCCCTGCGCCAGGCAGTCCCCCGCTCGCTCGCCTTCTACTTCGAGATCCTCGCCCGCGATACGGACTGCGAGGGGGCTGTGCTGGAGATCGAGACGCTCGCCGGCGAGGCGCTCGAAGTCGCCTGGATCGAGGTCGAGGAAGCGGCTCATGCATAAGGTGCGGGTGGCTGTGGCGGAGGGGGTGCTCGACGCGAACGAGACGATCGCGCGCGCCAACCGCGAGGACTTCGACCGCGCCGGGGTCACGGTCGTCAACCTGATGTCCGCGCCCGGGGCCGGCAAGACGGCGCTGCTAGAGCGGGCGATCGAGACCGGCCTCGGCGGGCCGCGGATCGGCGTGCTCGAGGGCGACGTGCAGGGCAGCCTCGACGCCGACCGGATCGCCCACCTGCACGTCCCCGTCGTGCAGCTCAACACCGACCCCGGCTTCGGCGGGGAGTGCCACCTCGACGCCAATATGGTGCGCTCGGCGATCGGAGAGCTGCCGCTCGAGGAGATCGACCTGCTGGCGATCGAGAACGTCGGCAACCTCGTCTGCCCGGCCGAGTTCCGCGTCGGCGAGGACGCCCGGGCGATGGTCTGCTCGGTCGCCGAGGGCGAGGACAAGCCGCTCAAGTACCCGCTGATGTTCCGCAGCTGCGAGCTGGTCTGCGTCAACAAGATCGACCTCCTCCCGCACATCGAGTTCGACCTCGATCGGCTGCTCGCCAACATCGAGGCGGTCAACCCCGGGGTGACGGTGCTGACGACGAGCGCCCGCACGGGCGAGGGCGTCGAGGCATGGGTCCAGTGGCTGGCGGCGCTCGCCGCCGGGTAGCGGTTCGCGTCGGCGGCACGGTGCAGGGGGTCGGCTTCCGGCCCTTCGTCCACCGCCTCGCCGCCGAGCTGGGGCTGGGCGGCTTCGTCCGCAACGATTCCGAGGGCGTCGAGCTGGAGGTCGAGGGGGACGCCGGCGTCGTCGCCGAGCTGGTCGCCCGGCTGGAGCCTGAGGCGCCGCCCCTGGCCGCGGTCGAATCGGTCCAGACCACCGAGCTCGCGGTCACGGGCGAGCGCGGCTTCCGCATCGTCGCTTCCCGGGATGGCGGCGCCGGGGCGGCGCCGGTGTCGACCGACGTCGCCACCTGCGAGGCCTGCCTGACGGAGCTCTTCGACCCCGCCGACCGCCGCCACCGTTACCCGTTCCTCAACTGCACCGAGTGCGGGCCGCGCTTCACGATCGTCCGTGAGGTGCCCTACGACCGCTCGCGGACGACCATGGCGAGCTTCGAGATGTGCGCGGCGTGTCGGGCCGAGTACGAGGACCCGGCCGACCGCCGCTTCCACGCCGAGCCCAACGCCTGCCCGGCGTGCGGGCCGCGCGCGCGGCTGCTCGACCCCGGCGGCGAGCCGCTGCCGGTCGAGCCCGGCTCCGACCCGGTCGCCGCCGCCGCGGCGCTGCTGGCCGAGGGTGCGATCGTCGCTGTCAAGGGCGTCGGCGGCTACCACCTCGCCTGCCGCGCCGCCGACGAGCGGGCGGTGGCCGAGCTGCGCGCCCGCAAGCGCCGCGAGGCCAAGCCCTTCGCGCTGCTCGCCGCCGACCTCACCGCCGCCCGCGAGCTGGCCGAGCTGGGCGCCGCCGAGGAGCGCCTGCTCGCCGGCCGCGAGCGGCCGATCGTGCTCGCGCCGCGTCGCCCGGTCGCCCCGGTTGCCGCCTCCCTCGCGCCGGGTTGCGCCAACCTCGGCCTGATGCTGCCGGACTCGCCGCTTCACCACCTGCTCGCCCGCGATGCCGGCGAGCCGCTGGTGATGACCTCGGGCAACGTCGCCGAGGAGCCGATCGCGTACGAGGACGCCGATGCGCTCGAACGGCTCGGACCGATCGCCGACGCCTTCCTCGCCCACGACCGCCGGATCGAGACCCGGGCCGAGGACTCGGTCCTCCGTGCCCTCTCCGCGGAGCGCCCGGCGCCGCTGATGCTGAGGCGCTCGCGCGGCTACGTGCCGAGCTCGCTCGCGCTGGCCCCCGCGACGCCCCCGCCGCTGCTCGCCTGCGGCGCCGAGCTGAAGTCGACCTTCTGCCTCGCCGCCGGCGGGCGCGCCTGGGTCGGCCCCCACCAGGGCGACCTGCGCGACTACGAGTCCCTGGTCGCCTTCCGCCAGGGCGTCGCCCACTTCGAACGGCTGCTCTCGTTCGCGCCCGAGCTGCTCGCTCATGACCTCCATCCCGACTACCTCTCGACCCGCTACGCGCTGGAACGCGACGGCGTAGAGACGGTCGCCGTCCAGCACCACCACGCCCACCTCGCTGCCTGCCTGGCTGAGCACGGCGTCGCCGGGCGGGCCGTCGGCGCGATCTACGACGGCGCCGGGCTCGGCCCGGACGGCACGGTCTGGGGCGGTGAGATCCTCGTCGGCGACGCCGCCTCCTACGCGCGAGCCGGGATGCTGCGCCCGGTTCCCCTGCCCGGCGGCGACGCCGCGGCGCGCGAGCCGTGGCGGATGGCCTGCGCCTGGCTGGTCGCGGCGAGGGAGGGGGACGCGCCGCCCCTCCCGTCCACCCTCGCGGCCGAGGTGGCGGTCGCCGAGTGGGAGGCCGTCGCCGCGCTCGCACGCGGCGGCCCCGCCGCGCCGCCGACCAGCAGTGCCGGCAGGCTCTTCGACGCTGTCGCCGCGCTCGCCGGATTGCGCGCCCGCTCGCTCTACGAGGGCCAGGCGGCGATGGAGCTGGAGGCAGCGGCGAGCCCCGACGAGCGCGGCGCCTACCGGTTCGACAGGGCCGAGGAGGACGGCCCCGATGGCAAGCCGCGGCTCGTCCTCGATCCCCGCGAGGCGATTCGCGCGATCGCCGCCGACCTCGCGGCCGGCACCGCCCCCGGCGACGTCTCCGCCCGCTTCCACAACGGCCTCGCGGTCGCCACGGCGGCGGCGCTCGCCGCCACGGCGGAGGCGAGCGGCCTCGACACCGCTGTCCTCTCGGGCGGCGCCTTCCAGAACAGGTTGCTGCTCGAGCGCACCGCCGAGCGCCTGCGCGCCGCCGGCCTGTGCGTCCTCGTCCCCGAGCGGCTCCCCCCCAACGACGGCGGCGTCTCCTACGGCCAGGCCGCGGTCGCAGCCGCATCCGCAGTCGCGTAACTATTACACGAATTCGTGTAGATATGGATAGACCCGGCCGAGCGGGCTGGGAGCGAGAAAGGAGGCCGAGATGGCCACCCAGCCAAGCCCAAAGAAGAAGACCGCCGAGCCACCCGCCGAGGAGGGCGTGCTCGAGAAGGGCGGAGAGTTCTCCGAGCAGTTGCTCGAACAGATTCGCGACACGCAGGAAAGCGCGATCGAGGCGGTGCGCGGCTTCATGGAGTCCGTCGACGAGGCGCTGCCTATCGGCGGCGCCACCCCGTCGCGGCGCCAGGAGGTGATCGACTCGGCGCTGGAGATGTCCAGCAAGCTCGTGCGCGTGCAGTACGACTTCCTGACCAACGTCGTCCACGGCGCCGGCGAGGCCCTGCGGCCCACGGGCGGAGAGGAGGAGGGCAAGTGAAGCTCCCTGCCCGAATCCCCAGACGAGGGCGCACGGCATGAGCGCCTTCGAGGTCAAGAGCGAGATCCTGCACGGACGCTCGATCACCTACGCGGAGGCAGGAGAGGGCCCCGTCCTGCTCCTCATCCACGGACTGGGCGGAAGCTATGAGAACTGGGCCGAGGTGATCGAGCCGCTGGCGCGCACGCACACCGTGATCGCGCCCGACCTGCCGGGGCATGGCGGCTCGGCCCCGGCCGGCGGCGACTACTCGGTCGGCGCGCTCGCCGCCAACCTGCGCGACCTGTTGGTCGCCCTCGGCCACGAGCGGGTGACGCTGGTCGGCCACTCGCTCGGAGGCGGAGTGGCGATGCAGTTCTCTTACCAGTTCCCCGAGATGATCGAGCGGCTCGTGCTCGTCTCCAGCGGGGGGCTCGGCCCCGAGGTGAGCCTGGTGCTGCGCGCGGCCGCGCTGCCGGGCGCCGACATCTTCATCGCGACCACCGCCGATCTCGGGAGCCGCGTCGGGCCGCTGGTCGGGCGGGCGCTCTCGGCGTTCGGGCTGCGCCCCAACGCCGACGTCTCCGAGGTGCTGCGCGGCTACGGCTCGCTGGTCGACCCCGAGCGCCGCGCCGCCTTCCTGGGGACGGTGCGGGCCGTGATCGGCACCGGCGGGCAGAAGGTCGCCGCCACCGACCGCCTCTACCTGGCCCAGGCCGTGCCGGTGCTGATCGTCTGGGGTGCGGCGGACCGCATCATCCCCGCCCGCCACGGCGAGGATGCCCACCGCCACATCCCCGGCAGCCGCCTCGAGATCTTCGAGGACGTCGGCCACCTGCCCCAGATCGAGGTACCCCTGCGCTTCGTCCTCACGCTCGAAGAGTTCCTCGTCGAGAACGAGCCGGCGACGCTGGAGCGCAAGGACTGGAACGCCATGCTTCAGACGCGCGACGCGGCATAGGGGCTCGCCCGCAGACGGTCCTCAGGCAGAAGCGGGGGCGGTACCCTGACAATTACCATGGTGACCGCGCGGGAGGTCGAGGTGCCGCCGCTTACGCTCGAGCGGATGCGGGGCCTGATCGACGCCGGGGAATGGGCGCGTCTGGAAGCCGGGCTGGAGACGGCCCAGTCGCTGCTCTCCGAGCGCAAGCTGTGGAACGTCAACTCGACCGCGGCCGGCGGCGGGGTCGCCGAGATGCTTTGGTCCTGGGTCGGCCTCGCGCGCGGGCTCGGCATCGACATGCGCTGGCTGACGATCTCCGGCATCGCCGAGTTCTTCGCCCTGACGAAGCGCCTCCACAACCGCCTTCACGGCGAGGTCGGCGACGGGGGCGACCTGGGAGAGAGCGAGCACGAGGTCTACGAGCGGGTTTCCCGCGCCAACGCGGAGGCGGTCCTCGCGGCGATCGGCCCGCGCGACGTGGTTTTCCTCCACGATCCGCAGACGGCCGGCCTGATCCCACACATCGCGAGCGCCGGCCGCACCGTCGTCTGGCGCTGCCATATCGGCGCCGACGAGGTGAACGAGCAGAGCCGGGTGGCCTGGGACTTCCTCGCCCCCTACGTCACCCGGGCCGACGCCTGCGTCTTCTCACGCGAGGCCTACGTGCCGGACGTCTGCCGCGAGAGCGGGGTGAGGATCGCAATCGTGCCGCCCTCGATCGACGGCCTCTCGCCGAAGAACCAGGAGATGACACCGACCCAGGTGGAGGCGATCCTGCGCCACACCGGGCTGCTCGCCGAGGATCGCCGCGACGGTGCCGAGGGGGTCTTCACACGGCCGGTGGGTGGCACGGCCAGGGTCGAGCGCCGCTGCGAGGTCATCACCGACGGCTTCCTGCCCGGCCCCGAGACGCCGCTGGTGGTGCAGGTCTCGCGCTGGGACCGGCTCAAGGACCCGATCGGGGTGATGCGGGGCTTCGCCGGCGCGCTCCCGGGCAACGCCGCCGCCCACCTGATCCTCGCCGGCCCCAGCCTCGGCTCGGTCTCCGACGACCCTGACGGGATCGCGGTGCTGAGCGATGTCGAGGAGGGCTGGCGGGACCTCGCTCCAGCGGTCCGCGGCCGGGTCCATCTTGCCTGCCTGCCGATGGACGACCTCGAGGAGAACGCGGCGATCGTCAACGCGCTTCAGCGCCAGGCCTCGGTCGTCGTGCAGAAGAGCCTCAAGGAGGGCTTCGGCCTGACCGTGACCGAGGCGATGTGGAAGGCGCGGCCGGTGGTCGCCAGCGCCACCGGCGGCATCCGCGACCAGATCGAGGACGGGGTCACCGGCCTGCTGCTCGCCGACCCATTCGACCTCGAGGCCTTCGGCGTGGCGATGCGGGGCCTGCTCGAGGAGCCGGAGCGCGCGCGCCGGATCGGCCTCGCGGCGCACCAGAGCGTACGCGCGTCGTTCCTCGAGAATCGCCATACGCTCCAGTACGTCGACCTGCTCGGGCACCTGCTCGCCAAGTGAGCCAGCCGAAGTTCGTCTACGGGTTCGCCGAGGGCTCCAAGGAGATGCGCGACCTGCTCGGCGGCAAGGGCGCCAACATCGCCGAGATGGCCCGGCTCGGCCCGCCGATCAGGGTGCCGGCCGGGTTCACGGTGACGACCGAGGCCTGTGTCGCCTATCTGGCCGAGGGCGGGGCCTTCCCTCCGCGGCTGGAGGAGCAGATCGACACCGCCCTGGCGGCCCTGGAGGACGAGGCGGGCAGGCGGCTCGGCGACCCGGCCGACCCGCTCCTGGTCTCGGTCCGCTCCGGCGCGCGCGAGTCGATGCCGGGGATGATGGACACGGTGCTCAACCTCGGCCTCGGCGACACCGCGGTCGGCGGCCTGGCGGCGAGGACCGGCGACGAGCGCTTCGCCTGGGACTCCTACCGCCGCTTCGCGCAGATGTTCGGCGACGTGGTCTGCGGGATCGACTCGATGCTCTTCGAGCGGGCGATCCGGGCCGTCAAGGACGAGCGCGGCCTCTCGCTCGACACCGAGCTGGAGACGGCCGACCTGCGCCGCCTGGTCGGTGACTTCAAGCGGATCTTCGCCGAGCGGACCGGCGAAGAGCTGCCGCAGGAGCCTCGCGACCAGCTGCTGCGCGCGGTGGCCGCCGTGTTCGACTCCTGGAACGGCGAGCGGGCGATCGAGTACCGCCGGATCAACCGCATCCCCGACGAGTGGGGCACCGCCGTCAACGTGCAGCAGATGGTCTTCGGCAACAGGGGCGAGGACTCTGGCTCCGGCGTCGCCTTCAGCCGCGACGAGATCACCGGCGCGCCGCGGCCTTCCGGCGACTTCCTGCGAAGCGCCCAGGGCGAGGACGTCGTCTCCGGCACGCGCGACACCGCCGACCTGGCGCGGATGGCCGAGATCCTGCCCGAGGCCCATGCCCAGCTGGTCGAGATCCTCGCCGCGCTGGAGCGCCACTTCGGCGACATGCAGGACGTCGAGTTCACGGTGCAGGAGGGGACCCTCTACATGCTCCAGGCGCGCTCGGCCAAGCGGCCGCCCCACGCCGCCGTGCGGGTCGCGGTCGACATGGTCGCCGAGGGCGTGCTCACCCGCGAGCGGGCGCTGGCCAGGATCGACGCCTCCAAGCTGGAGGCGCTGCTGCATCCCTCCTTCGACCCCGCCTACGAGTTCGAGCCGCTCGCCCGCGGGGTGCCGGCCTCGCCCGGAGTGGCCAAGGGCAGCATCGTCTTCTCCGCCGAGCGGGCGGTGGAACGGGCGGCCGCGGGGGAGCCGGTGATCCTGGTCCGCCCCTTCACCGAGGCCGCCGACGTGGCCGGGTTCCATGCCGCGCGCGGCATCCTCACCTCCGAGGGCGGCAAGGCCTCGCACGCCGCGCTGGTCGCGCGCGGGATGGGCAGGCCCTGCGTCTGCGGGGCCTCGGCCCTCGACATCGACCTCGAGGCGCGCGAGATGCGGGTCGACGGCGAGGTGCTGCGGGAGGGGGATCCGATCGCGATCGACGGCTCCAGCGGCGCGGTCACCGCCGAGGACGTGCCGCTGGTCCCGGTCGAGGTCGACGAGCACTTCCAGGCCGTGCTCGAATGGTCCGACGAGCTGCGCCGGCTCGAGGTGCGCGCCAACGCCGACCGCCCGGCCGACGCCGAGGTCGCGCGGCGCTTCGGCGCCCAGGGCGTCGGCCTCTGCCGCACCGAGCACATGTTCCTCGACGACGACCGCCAGCCGAAGATGCAGGCGATGATCATGGCCGAGGAGGAGGCCGAGAGGCGCGCCTGCCTGGCCGAGCTGGAGCCGCTACAGCGGGGCGACTTCGAAGGGCTGTTCGCCCAGATGGCGGGGCTGCCGGTGACGATCCGGCTGCTCGACCCGCCGCTGCACGAGTTCCTGCCCCATGCTTCCGACCTGGTGACGGAGATCGAGCACCGCCTCGCCGCGCCCGGGCGCGACCCGGTGGCGCGGCTGGAGCGCGAACTGCGCCGGGTCCGCCAACTGGAGGAGACCAACCCGATGCTGGGCACCCGCGGCTGCCGCCTGGCGCTGCTCTTCCCCGAGATCTACGAGATGCAGGTGAGGGCGATCGTCGCCGCGGCCGCCGCGGTGCGCGAGCGGGAAGGCGGGGCGCCGCGGCTGGAGGTGATGATCCCGCTGGTCGACTACGAGCGCGAGCTGAGCGCGATGCGGGAGCTGGTCGAGCGCACCGCCACCGAAACGGTGGCGCGGCTCGGCGTCGAGCCGCTCTCCTTCGCGGTCGGCACGATGATCGAGCTGCCGCGCGCCTGCCTGGTCGCCGAGCGGCTGGCCGCTCACGCCGGCTTCTTCAGCTTCGGCACCAACGACCTGACCCAGACCGCGCTCGGCTTCTCTCGCGACGACTCCGAGGGCCGCTTCCTGACCGAGTACCTGCGCCGCAAGATCGTCGAGCGCAGCCCCTTCGAGTCGATCGACGTCGAGGGCGTCGGCGAGCTGGTCAGGATCGCGGTGCGGAGGGGCCGGCGCGGCCGTCCCGACCTCGGGCTCGGCATCTGCGGCGAGCACGGCGGCGACCCCGACAGCATCGCCTTCTTCCACGAGGCGGGGCTCGACTACGTCAGCTGCTCGCCCTACCGGGTGCCGATCGCCCGCGTCGCCGCGGCCCAGGCCGCGATCGCGGCGCCCTGATCGTCAGGTCTGGGCCACCTCGCGCTCGGCGCGGCGGCGCTCGGCTTCGAGACGCCGCTGCTCGTGTTCGACCTGGCGCTTGAGCTGGCGCATCGTGCGCCGCATCTGGCGGCGCACGATGAGGGCGGCGGCGACCTCGGTGAGAAGGCCGGCGATCCCGCCACCGACGACGCCGTAGGCGAAGCGGTATTCGATCCGGGCCCGGACCTCGCCGTGCTCGCGGATTCGCCAACGGCCGCGGTGGTCGACCCCGGTCACCGAGTGCCAGGCGATGTCGAACGGCTCGTTCCACTCGACCATCTCGACCAGCCCCCCGACCTCGGCCGCTCCGACCCGGACCAGGATCCGGTAGCGGGCACCGAGCCCGTTGGCCCTGTCGCCGACCACCTCCCAGTGGGTGATCCCCGACATGAAGCGGAGGTAGTTCTCAGGGTCGGCCAGGTAGCGCCAGACCGTCTCGGGCGGAGCGGCGACGACGGTCGACTCGTTGATCCTCATCCGATCACCGGGAGGCGGCGCTCGGCCGCGAGGCCGTCGAGCGCCTCCTGCATCTGGGCGGTGACATGAGCGTAGACCTCGTCGACGTTGGGGTCGGGACCGAACTCGCGCTCGAGGTCGATCGGCGGCAGCACCTCGATCGTGATCTTCGACGGCAGCGGGATGTGGCCCGCGAAGTCGCCGATGTTGAGGCCCCAGGGAAGGGCGATCGAGATCGGCAGAACCTTGAGCCGGAGGAGCTTGTCGAGCCGCAGCGCCTTGGCGAGCCCGCCGCCGCGGCTGAGGAAGAGGGCGGTCTCCTGGCCGCCGATCGAGACCACCGGGACGATCGGCACGCCGGCGTCGAGCGCCAGGCGGATGAAGCCCTTGCGACCGGCAAAGTCGATCTTGTCGCCCTCCCAGCTGGGCCGGTGCGTCTCCCAGTCGCCGCCCGGATAGACGAGCACCGGGGCCCCGGCGGCGAGGGCCTGCTCGGCGTGCTCGTGGGAGGCGCTCATCGTGCCCGATTTGCGCAGCATTTCACCGGCGAAGGGCCAGGCTATCGCGAGGTTGTGGGCGAGCTGGTGAAAGGGCCGCTCGACCCCGAAGTAGGTCGAGAAGGCGAGCGAGAAGATGAAGGTGTCGACGATGACGTTGCCGCCGGAGTGGTTGCCGACCAGCAGCACCGGGCGGTCGGCGGGGACGTTGCCGAGGTCGCGCACCTCGGCCCGGAAGTAGAAGGTGGAGAGCAGCCAGAGCAGCGGCAGCATCTCGCGCAGGTAGTCGGGGTCGCGGTCCTCGAGACGGGCGTCGAGCCGGTTGGAGATGCGCTGGCGGAGGAACCGCACCGCGGTGGAGGCGACCCCCCGCGGCTCTCTGTAGTACATAGATAGATACTAGGCGCGCTAAGCGGAACGGGCCAGATCCACAGGCTCGGAGGAGGGCCTGGCGCCGCCCGAGTTGATGAATTCCCGTACCAAGCCGTGGGTCTCCTCGGGCAGCTCGACCTGGGGGACGTGCCCGCACTCGGGCATGATCACCTGCGTGGCTTCGGGGAGTGCCACGGCGACGTGACGCGAGAAGCGCGCCGGCACCAGCGGGTCCTCGCCGCCCCAAACGAACAGGGCCGACGGTCGCAGCTGCCCGAGGCGGGTCCAGAAGCCGTGCGGCCCGTGCGGCGCCTCGAGGTATATCTGGCGTGCCGCAGCGTAGAAGGCGACGCGGGCGGCCGCCGAGCGGTGCGTGCGCAGGAACTCGTCGGCGGCGATGTCGCCGAGCGCAGGGTCGACGCGGTCGGGGCGGGCGATCATCCGCCAGAAGCCCTCGCGCACTCGGCGCGCGCCGAAGACGGCCGGCAGCGCACCCAGCTCTGGGCGCAGGACGCGGGCCAGCGGCACCAGCTCGCGGCTGCGGCGGAAGGCCATCGAGGGGGCGAGAAGGCTCAGGGTGCGCACCCGGCTCGGCGCGCGCAGGCCGACCTCGAGCGCCACCCGTCCCCCCATCGAGTTGCCGACCAGGTCCGCCCGGTCGATCGCCATCGCGTCCATCAGGCGCAGCACGTGGCGGGCGAAGAAGCTTGGGTCGTAGGAGCCGAGAGGCTTGGACGAGGAGCCGAAGCCCGGCAGGTCGATCGCGTGCACGGTGTGGTCGGGGGAAAGCGCGGCCACCGTCTCGTAGAAGGAGCTCTTCGCGCCGCCCAGCCCGTGAATGAGGATCGCGTGCCTGGGCCCGTGGCCGGCCGTCAGGCAGGAGATCCGCGCTCCGCGCACGCGCACGTCGTGTATCCGCAGCAGCGGCGCGCGTTCGTCGGGAAGCCTGAACAACCCCTCGAAGCCGACGGCGACGTCGAGGTCGCCACGAGCCCAGAGCCGGCGCTGGCGGAAGGCGTCGAGGCCTGAGAGCCGACCCTCGCGCAGCTCCAGCCAGGTCGCGGCGTCGGTGCTGATCGTCACGTCGGGCCTACCCCGGGGCGAGGGCCGGACCTTGCAGCGGTGGCCCCGCAACTCGACCTGCCAACTGCGCCCGACGTCGGAGAGGCGGATCTCGACGGCCGCGTGGCGATCCTCCTCGGCGCCAAGGTAGCGCTCGGGCAGCGTGGCGAACGCCTCCTCGACCTGTCGCAACCGCGGGCTGTGGTGAGTCGACCCTCCCATCATCGGCCGGTACAGACATTAGTGTGTGGCCGGCCGGCATCGTGAGTGCTCATCGGGTTTTTCGGCGTGGCGGAAGCCTGGGGTCGGATCGGCCATGCGCAGCGACATCGGGCGATCCGACTGGTGGATCGCGGCGAGATCGTCGTCCTTTCGAGCGCGTCGCGGACGCTCGTCGGCTTCGGCCTGGCCCGCGCCGTCGCCGCTCCGCGATTCGGAGGGCGGTCAAATGCCTGGGCACCGTGTGACGTGCGGTTGGAAATGGCGTCGCGGTTTCAGGCACTTTTCGCCAGAAGTGCCCGAATCGCCGCATGTCCCCGCGTATCGCCGCACTTCGAGCTAGAACGCGGGGTGGTAGAGGTGGCACAAAATCCCTGCAAATCGCGCTCTCAACGGATGGGGCGGGCGATTTCGGCTTCTCATTTGTGGTCCAGGCGGTCGCCGGTTCGAATCCGGTCGTCCACCCCTTGTAGAAGTGGCTGCTAATCGGCAGGTTTGGATAGGCGAAATGGGCCGAATTTCGTTCCAACCATGTTAAGAATGCGGCCCCATCCCAGGCACTTCTGGCCCAGAAGTGCCTGGGGTCGCAAGGATCTCGTCGATGGCACGACCGACCAGCAAACGCGACTGGGCGAAAGTGGAGGCGAAGCTCCCGGGCTACCTCGAAGCACTGCTTGCTTCCGAGGCCTTCGGCCGCGGCCCCGGCCGCAGGCCACCGCCTCGCGAGCACGGCGTCTACCTGTTCACCGAGGCAGGGTGGCATCTCTACGTCGGTCGATGTGGTCTCACCGAGCGTGCTGCGAAGAGGGGAGGGGGTCACTCCAACTTCGGCACCCGTCTCGCCGGCCACACGCGTCCCTCTTCCGCGCACAACCAGGCGACCTTCGCCTGGCGGCTTGCGGTGGAGGCGATCGACGGCAAGTTTGAGGATTTGCCGACTGTGCGTGCTGATCTGCAGCAGGACAGCCGCTTCCGACGGGAGTTCGTGCGCCAAAAGGAGCGGGTGTCTGCGATGGACTTCCGAGTCGTGACGATCGCTGACAATTTCGAGAGCTACGTCTTGAGCCCTACGCGGCGCTGATGCTCGACACCCCATACAACTCCTGGGCGACGAGCTAGAGGCTTGATGTGGGTTCAGCGTCCGTCATAGGCGACGAGGCTCCGCAGCGGCCGCCCCAACTGAACGTTGATGAACATCCCGAGCGTCAGGGCGAGCAGGCGTTGGGCGACTCGCTGGAGCAGGCCGCCGGGAGTCTTGGCGAGGTGCTCTTCGAGTCGCATCTGGCCCTTTAGGTTGGCGAACACCGACTCGATGACGAGGCGCACCGTCGCCTTGGCGACCTCGGCGGGCGGGCGCTCGCCGAGCCGGTGGCGCTCGGGGGTGATGAGCTGGACCGAGATGAGCTCGATCGTGCGCTCGTACTCGGCTCCCCAAAAGCCCTTGTCGGCAAAGAACACAGTGCCGGGATGGGCCTGGGCGAGCCGGAAGAGCGGCTCGCGCTCGCCTTCCCCGGGTTGCACCAGGTCATAGCCCACCGGGACGCCCATCTCGTCGGTCACCAGCACCAGCCGCATTCCCCAGTAAAAGCGGCTCTTGGAGGGGCAGTAGCCGTAGCCGGCCTCGCCGGCGAAGTGGCTGCGGGAAGCGCAGCCCGCGTAGTTGGCGCAGCCGATCAGCGTGCCATCGGCCAGGCGGGTCTCGCCGCCGGCGATCAGCTCGGCCAAGCCGAGCTGGACCATGACGATGTAGGGGGTGAGACGGCGCAGGCGGCGGTTGTATTGCGTTTGGTCTGGCAGATGGTCAAACCAGCCGGGCAGGCGATAGCCGATCATGCCCAGGAACTTGCGATCGGAGGACTCGCCCATCGCCGCTTGAGCGACCGCCAGGGCGACCAGCTCGGGGTCGGTGATCTTGCCTTCGGGTCCGGGGCGAGGAATCGGCAGCGCGTGGGCGAACACGTAGGCTGCGACAACAAGGGTCTCCAGCGATGCTGTCATCTCGTGCTCCAATCACGAGGGGATAGGGCTGGAGGCCCTTTTCCTTGTCCACGGCCGGGTTCCTCGCGATGAGCGTTGAACCCACATCAAGCCTCTAGGGGCCCCGCTGGCCGTCATCGGGCGTCCCGACGCCTGTCTACAATTTAAAAAATAATGAGGAAAATCTTTTTGCTTGGATTTTTTGGACTTACCGTAATTTCAGCCTGTGGTGGCAGCGAGGCGCCGAGTGAAGTGCCAAGTGAACCTGGCAACTCAGGAGCGCCCAGCTACAAATTGACGTCAGACTGGACCCGCCTGAGAAAAGTAGCGTCTGCCCCACGCCGGGTCCTGATCCCGAGGGGCCCACCTCCAAAGGAGGTGATTGCAAGGGATTTAAAGAACGGACACGGCCCCGTTCTCAGAGTGGGTGATTCGCTCACCGTCAACTATGCCTCCTTCTCTTACTCTGGCGAACTGCTGGAAAAACGCTGGGGAAAGGAATCATTTAACTGGGCGTTCGACCCAGGCAGAATCCTCAAGGGCTGGGTAGTCGGCCTTAAAAAAATGAGGGTGGGGGGGCGACGCGAGTTGATCATTCCATCGAGACTGGCCTACCGAGATGGCCCGCGAATCTATGTGATCGAACTGCTCAAAGTGGACTAGATCCTATGGCCGTCGACGAACACGCTCACTTCGCTCGGCATGGGTCGAGCTCTGCGGCGAAAAACGCTGAAGCGCTCTTCGGGAATCTCGCTGTCCCGGCGCAGTTTGCACACCTCACCGCATAGACCTTCAGTTCCTCGCTGCCAACCGGGCAGCCGCCTACGCTTGTGCTTTGCATCCGGTTCTCCTCCTGTGGGTTCGTCGACCCACAGCCTCGGGAGCGACCCGGATGCCTGGAGCGCCTGATCAGGGTCGCCAGCGGCCTGGACATCGAGGTGATGATCGACATCTGCCCGGAGAAGAAGGAGACCCGGTTGCCAAAGAAGCGGGCGCTCGACGCGGGGTCATTCGCTCTGGGCGGCTGCGAAGCCGTTCTCGCCACGGCCTAGGTTTCGTCGATGGGCCCAGCGACGCTTGGGTGCCGCAATTCAGATCGCGACGCCGGCTGTTCCGACGGTCAGGACAAGGACGAGGTTGCGGCACCCGGAGCGACGCCACCGTTGTCGTAGCCTTCGCTCCAGGCAATCCGCCGGGCGACGGCTGACGACAACCACCGGGAAAGCGACACGACGATGACGAAAGAGAGCGAAGGCTCCCCCTCTCAGCTGATAGACGCGAGGATCGAGGAGCTGGGCGATTGGCGGGGTGAGACGCTCGCTCGGATCCGAGATCTGGTCAAGCAGGCGGACCCCGAGGTGGTCGAGGAGTGGAAATGGAGGGGGGTTCCGGTGTGGTACCACGCCGGGATGATCTGCACCGGTGAGACGTACAAGAGCGCGGTGAAGATGACCTTCGCCAAGGGCGCCTCGTTGGAGGACCCCTCGGGCCTCTTCAACTCCAGCCTCGACGGCAACACCAGGCGCGCGATCGATTTCCACGAGGGCGAGGAGATCGACGAGGAGGCGTTGAAGGCGCTGATCCGCGCCGCCGTGGCGCTGAACACGTCCTCAACCGGCTAGTTCAGCCGGAGGCCGAGATAGCTGGCGTGAGCCGGTGCTTGCTTGCACCGCGCACCTCCCGGACTGGCCGTCTCCGGCGCTCGCCGGACCTGAGCCGGGCCCTAGGAAGCGGCGATCGCGGCCTGGGCCGCGGCGACGCGGGCGATCGGCACCCGGTAGGGCGAGCAGCTGACGTAGTCGAGCCCCGCCTCGTGGAAGAAGGCGATGCTGTCGGGGTCGCCGCCGTGCTCGCCGCAGACGCCGAGCCCGAGGTCGGGACGGCCGCGCCGGCCCCTCCGCACCGCGATCCTGACCAGCTCGCCGACGCCCTCGACGTCGATCGACTCGAAGGGGCTGCGCTCGACGATCTTGCGGCGCAGGTACTCGGTCAGGAAGCGGCCCTCGGAGTCGTCGCGAGAGAAGCCGAGCGCGGTCTGGGTCAGGTCGTTGGTGCCGAAGCTGAAGAAGCCGGCGTGAGCGGCCAGCCGCTCGGCGACCAGGCAGGCGCGCGGCAGCTCGATCATCGTGCCGACCGCGAAGGAGAGCGGCTCGACGCCGAGCCGCGCCACCGTTTCCGCGGCGGTGCGCTCGACCAGCTCCCGCATCGCGCTCAGCTCGCGCTCGTAGTCGACCAGCGGGATCATCACCTCCAGCCGCGGCGCCCCGCCTTCCCGCTCGCGCACCGCGGCGGCCGCGGCGACGATCGCCCTCACCTGCATCTCGTAGATCTCGGGGAAGAGCAGCGCCAGGCGGCAGCCGCGGGTGCCCAGCATCGGGTTGGTCTCCTCCAGTTGGCGGACCCGGCGCAGTTCGCGCTCCAGCCGCGCCACCGGGTCGCGCCCGGGCGCGGCGAGGCGGTGCTCGATCTCCGTCACCAGGTCGGAAGCATGGGGCAGGAACTCGTGCAGCGGCGGGTCGAGCAGCCGGATCGTCACCGGCAGCCCCGCCATCTGGGCGAACAGCCCTTCGAAGTCGCCCCGCTGTAGCGGCTCCAGCTCGGCCAGGCAGGCGCGCCTCTCGGCCTCCTCCTCGGCCATGATCATCGCCTGCATCTTCGGCTGGCGGTCGTCGTCGAGGAACATGTGCTCGGTGCGGCAGAGGCCGACGCCCTGGGCGCCGAAGCGCCGCGCGACCTCGGCGTCGGCCGGGCGGTCGGCGTTGGCGCGCACCTCGAGCCGGCGCAGCTCGTCGGACCATTCGAGCACGGCCTGGAAGTGCTCGTCGACCTCGACCGGGACCAGCGGCACGTCCTCGGCGGTGACCGCGCCGCTGGAGCCGTCGATCGCGATCGGATCCCCCTCCCGCAGCACCTCGCCGTCGACCCGCATCTCGCGCGCCTCGAGGTCGATGTCGAGGGCCGAGGCCCCGCAGACGCAGGGCCTGCCCATCCCGCGCGCGACCAGCGCGGCGTGCGAGGCCTTGCCGCCCTCGGAGGTGAGGATGCCGCGCGCGGCATGGAACCCGGCCACGTCGGCGGCCTCGGTGAAGGGGCGGACCAGGATCACCGGCTCCCCCGCGGCCGCCCGTTCCACCGCCCGCTCGGCGGAGAAGACGATGCTGCCCTTGGCCACTCCGGGCGAGGCCGGCACCCCGCGGGCGAGCGGCTCGAACTCGTAGGCGGGGTCGAAGGAGGGATGCAGCAGCGCCTCCAGCTTGGAGGCGTCGATCCTGGCCAGCGCCCGCTCGCGGGTGAGCACGCCCTCGGCGACCATGTCGACCGCGACCCGCACGGCGGCGTGGGGCGGCCGCTTGGCCGAGCGCGCCTGGAGCATGTAGAGGGTCCCCTCCTGCACCGTGAACTCGACGTCCTGCATGTCGCCGAAGTGGCGCTCCAGCGCGGCGAGGATCTCGACCAGCTGGGCATGGGCCTCGGGCAGGATCTCGGCCATCCGCGCCAGGTCGGCGGTGTCGCGCGTGCCGGAGACGACGTCCTCGCCCTGGGCGCTTCGCAGGAAGTCGCCGGAAGGCCGCGGCGCGCCGGTGATCTCGTCGCGGCTGAAGGCGACGCCGGAGCCAGAGTCCTCGCCCCTGTTGCCGAAGACCATCTGCTGCACGTTGACGGCGGTGCCCCACTCGTCGGGGATGCGGTTGATCCGGCGGTACTCGATCGCCCGCTCGCCGTTCCAGGAGTCGAACACGGCGGCCACCGCGCGCAGCAGCTGGTCGCGAGGCTCCTGCGGCAGCTCTTCGCCGGTCCGCTCGGCGAAGATCCGCTTGAAGTCACCGACCAGGCGGCGCAGGTCGGCCGTCTCCAGCTCGGTGTCGAGCGAGAGGCCGCGCTCGTCCTTGACGGCCCGGATCGCCCGCTCGAAGAGCATCGAGTCGATCCCGCAGACCACGTCGCCGAACATCTGCGCGAAGCGGCGGTAGGAGTCCCAGGCGAAGCGCTCGTCGCCGGTCCTCGCCGCCAGGCCGCCGACCGCGGTGTCGCCGAGGCCGAGGTTGAGCACCGTGTCCATCATCCCCGGCATCGACTCGCGCGCGCCGGAGCGGACCGAGACCAGGAGCGGGTCGGCCGGGTCGCCGAGCCGCCTGCCCGCCTCGTCCTCCAGGGCCGCCAGGGCGGTGTCGATCTGCTCCTCCAGCCGCGGAGGGAAGGCCCCGCCCTCGGCCAGATAGGCGACACAGGCCTCGGTCGTCACCGTGAACCCGGCCGGCACCCTGATCGGCGGGCCGAGCCGGGCCATCTCGGCGATGTTGGCGCCCTTGCCGCCGAGCAGGTCGCGCATCTCCTTGGAGCCCTCGGCGAACCCGTAGACGAACTGCGCCGGAACCTGCGCCTCCCGTGCGGTGTCCATCTCAGGTTCAGGGTACCCCGTGCCGGTGCGGCCTGGCGACTGATCGCGTTTCCGCGACCGACGCGCTCCAGAGCACTCCATTGGCGTCTCTTCACTCGGCGTTCATTCCTCCAAAACATTTGTCCGTGGGCTCTTGTCGCCAGGCGGGGACCAACCTAGGGTGCGCGCGGAAACCGCAGTGTCGATCATGGAGGGACCTAAGAATGAAGACCGGTAGCCGCAAGCCGCGCCCGCGGCGCGGCAGGATCGCGATCGCGCTTTTCGCCTCCGCAACCGTGTTGGCCGGAGGCGCGCAGGCACTCACGCCGGCTCCCGCCATGGCGGCGGACGACCTGGGCGGGGAAAACTGCTCGCTGCTCTGGGTCCCCGTCGACTGCAAATTGGTCGAAGAGGGGGGCGGCGACGGCGGCACCTCCAGCGGCGGCTACGGCTATGGCGACGGCGGATCGTCTTCCGGGGAGGTGAGCTCCGGTGAGGACCCCTGGCCCTGGGAGGACACCTCCGAACCCTCCGACACCGGAGGGACCGGCAGCGAGTCCAGCAGCACCAACACCGGTGGCGATGTGAACATCACCTACGACGGCAATGGCTACGACAATGGCGATGACAGCAGCAGCAACGACACCAGTACAGGCGGGCCCACCAATTCGGGTGCGAAGTCGGGTGACACCTCGCCGTTCGGCAGATTCAGGAGCTGGGCGCGACGCAGGTCGTGCAGAAAACTCCGCGGTGACATCAGGGGACGGATCCGTTATCTCAGGCCGGACGAGACCGATATCGACTCGCTTGTCAACAGCGGCGACGAGGTGCTGGACAACTATGAGGCCCGGTGGGACGACGAAGGATGCGCCGACGTCCTCCACGTCATGTGGTGAGAACGCGTCTGGGGTTTTGCCTCAGATTGAGGGGGGCGCCGGGCCGTCCAGCTCGGCGCGCACCCGGCGCTCCAGATTCCGGCACCCGTAGGCGACCGCCGCCTCGAGCCCCTGTCCGAGCAGCATCTCGGCCCGTTCGCGGTCTCCCTCCCGGCCTCGCCGGTTGAGCATCAGGGCCCACTCGTGGCGGGTGCGGGCGAGCCAGGTGGGCGCCCCGATTCGCTCGCATATCTCGGCCGAGCGGCGGAAGTGGTCTTCGGCGTCCTCGTATCGGCCCAGGCAGGTGGCGGCGAGGCCGAGGTAGCGCTCGACCGGGCCGAACAGGGTGATCCCGGTGTAGTTGAGCTGATCGCGGCAGGGGAGCAGGCGGTCGTAGAGGGTCCGCGCCGCCTCCGGCTCCTCCACCCGTGAGGCCACCTCGGCCAGGAGGCAGAGCGCGTTCTTCGAGGAGCTTTTGGTCACCTCGAAGCCCTCGGCGGCGACGCGGCGCAGGACCGCGCGGGCCTTGTCCATCTCCTCCAGCTCGCAGTAGCTCAGCGCCAGGGCGCTCGCGTAGGCCTCGACCAGGGGAGCCTCCTCGGTCGCCTGCTCCTGCACCTCGAGGATCTCGTCCAGGCGCCCCTGCTCGTAGCGGATCGCGTGGATCTGCCCGGCGTAGATGGCGAGCACGTCAGGCTGACCGGACTCCGCTCCGATCTGGGCGGAGCGGTTGGTGATCTCCTCGGCCAGCTCGAAGTCGCCCGCCAGGCAGGCGAGGACCACGGGGGCGAAGGTGTTCACCCAGCGGAACATCGGCTGCCCGGTCGCCTCGGCGATCTCCTCCTGCACTTCCCGGCCGCGGCGCGCCGCCTCGAGATCGCCGAGGTCGATCGCGTCCATCGCCTGCCAGACGTGCGCCCAGTAGCGCAGCATCGGATCGTCGAGTTCTTCGGCCAGCTCGATCAGCTCGCCGACCTCCGCCAGGCGCTCGCTCAGCGTCCCGGGGGCGGCGATCGCGATCTGCCGCCGCGCCAGCGCCCAGGCCAGGGTGTGGCGGTCGCCGCTCTCGCGCGCCAGCCGGACCGCCTCCGCGCTCAGGTTCAGGCGCTGTTCCAGGTCCGCGGTGTAGCTCAGCTCGACCGCGAGCAGGGAGAGCAGGCGAGCGCGCTGCCCGCTCTCCGTGCAAAGGCGCAGAGCCGCTTCCAGGGCCTGCACGCGGCGTCGATCGATCTGGCCGACGGCGCTGGCGAAGCCCCGCGTGTTCGCCTCCGCCGCCCTCGCCATCCGCTCCCCGTCGCCGAGCCGGTAGGCGAGGTCGCTCGCCTCGAGCAGGGTCTCGCTGTAGGAGTCCCTGCCGACCTGGCGCTCGGCGTCGCCGAGGCCGATCAGCGCGTCGCAGCGGCCGCTCGGATCCGCGTCGGGGATCTGGTCGAGCAGCTCGATCGCCCGCCGGAACCAGTTCAGCCCCTCCTCCGGGGCGAGGGCGGCCAGGGCGCGCTCGCCCGCCAGCTGGCAGTAGTGCGCCGCCTTGCCCGGCTCGCGGGGCGAGGCGGCCCGCAGCCAGTGCAGGGCCAGCTCCCCCGTCCGCTCGCCGGGGTCCTGGCCGCACGCCTCCTCCAGCGCCTCGGCGATCCCGCGGTGGGTCTGGCCCCTGCGGGTCGGGCCCATCAGGTCGTAGAGGGTGTGGTTGACGAGGGAGTGGGCGAAGCTGAACCGGCCGGGCGAGCGGCCCTCGTGCAGCAGGGCCGCCTCGACCGCGCCCTCGAGTCGGCCGAGCAGCTCCTCCTCGTCGCGCCCGACGATCCGGGCGAGCAGGTCGAGGTCGAAGTCGCGCCCGATCACGGCCGCCGTGGAGAGCAGCTCGGCGCTCTCCTCGCCCAACCGCTCCGCCCGGCTGGTGACGACCTCCCTGATGCTCTGGGGCAGGCCGACCTCGGCGAGCGAGCGGGTCAGCTCCCAGCGCCCCGAGGTGTCGGGAGCGACCACCCCGGACTCGTCGAGGTGGCGCAGGATCTCGGCGACGAAGAACGGGTTGCCGTCGGTGTCGCGGATGATCTCCTGGGCGAGCCGGGCGCCCTCCCGCGGCGGCTCGTAGCCGACCGCGGCCTTCATCAGCGCCGTGACGTCCTCGCTTCCCAGGCCCGCGAGGGCGATCCGCTCGACCCCGCTCTCCTGTCGCAGGTCGCCGAGCAGCTGGTTGAGCGGGTTGCCCCGGGCCAGTTCGGAGTCGCGGTGGGTCGCCAGCAGCAGCAGCTCGGCATCGGTCACCGAGGCGAGCAGATGCTTGAGCAGAGCCAGGGTCTGGCTGTCGGCCCACTGTAGGTCGTCGAGGACGAGGACCAGCGTCTGCTCGCGGCTCGCCTCCTGAAGCAGCCCGACCGCCGCCGCGAGCAGCAGGTAGCGCTCGGTCTCCGCGTCGGTCTGCTTCGGCGGCGGCAGGTCGGGGAACCGCAGGGCGAGCCGGGGCGCCAGCCGTGTCAGCTCGCCGCCGTGGCGTTCGACATGGCGCTCGAGCACCCGCTGGGGCCCGTGTTCGACGTAGTGCGAAAGCGCCTCGGCCCAGGCCCGGTATGGCACCTCCAGGCCCTCGGCACAGCGCCCGAACAGGACCGCGGCCCCGCGAGCGTGCATCTCCAGGGCGGTGTGGGTCGCGAGGCGGGTCTTGCCGATGCCGGGCTCGCCCGAGATCAGCACCAGGCGCCGGTGGCCGGTCCGCGTCGAGGCGGCGACCTCGTCCAGCGCGGAGCGCTCCGGAGCGCGGCCGACGAAGCCGACCTGGGGCACGCCGCGCAGGCGCGGGGGCAGCGGCAGGTCGACCTCGTCCGAACCGCCGCGCCAGAGCAGCCTGAAGGCGGCCATCGGCTCGGGAATCCCCTTCAGGTCGAGCTCGCCGGCCGCCACCAGGTCGCCGTCGTGATGGCTGGCGGTGGTGCGCACCAGGTGGGACACCAGCACCTCGTCGCCCTCGGCGGCGGCGCAGAGCCGCGAGGCCTCGATCACCGGGGGGCCGAAGTAGTCCCCCTCCTCGCGGGTCGCCTCACCGAGGCTGACGCCGACCCGGATCGAGAGCTGCTCGTCGGCGCGTCGGTTTCGCCGCGCGATCCGCCGCTGCATCGTCGCCGCGCAGCTGAGCGCGGCCGAGGCGCTGCCGAACGCCACCATCATCCCGTCGCCGACGTTCTTGATCTCCTCGCCGCCGGCTTCGGCGATCGCCTCCCTGAGGATGCCGAAGTGCTCCCTGCGCACCTCTTCCGCGGCGGCGGGACCGATTCGAAGGGCCATCCCGGTACTGCCGACCAGGTCGGTGAACAGCACCGTCACGGTCTCCACGGAGCTCATGGTCGCTCACTTCCGATCCCACCAGAAAGATTTCTTCACGGCAAGCTACCAACAAAACCGCTGGTGGTTGTAACGGGGCTTAACCGGTTGGCCGCATCTTAATGTTGAAAAAGGTAAGCTGAGCAAGCGATGACGGGTACGGTCGCCGATCCACCTTCCGATCTGTCGAGTACAGAGGAAAAACTCGGGTGTTACTCCGGGCTGTACTCCACCCGCGCTCGGGTGCTGGCGCCCGCCGACCTCGACGAGCTGCGTCGCGTCTTCGCCTTCGCCCGCGAGCAGAAGCGGCGGGTGACGTTTCGGGCCGGAGCCCACTCCTTCGACGGGCAGGCGATCGGCGAGGACCTGGTCGTCTCGATGACCCGCTTCGACCGGATCGAGGTGATGGCGGAGGAGGCGAGGATGCGCGTCGGCCCCGGCGCCACGTGGGGCGCGATCCTCGCCAAGCTCCAGCCCCTCGGCCTGGTGCCCGGGGTGATGGTCACCACCGAACACGCGACGGCGGGCGGGACGCTGTCCGGCGACTGCCTCTCCCGGTTCGCGCCCGCCTACGGCAAGGAAGGGGAGTGGATCGAGGGTTTCGACCTGTTGACCGTCGAGGGCGAGCTCCTTCGCTGCACGCCGCCCGAGCGGGGTTCCGAGCCGGCGGGCTGGACGCGGGAGGAGCGCGCCTTCTGTGGAGTCATCGGCGGGTTGGGGTACCTGGGCGCGGTCGTCTCGATCACCTACCGCGTGCTCTCGGTCGGCTCCACCGAGGGCAAGATCGGAGTGCGGACGATCGTGCGGAAGTTCAACACTTTCGCCGAGCTGGCGGCCGACCTGGTGCCGGCCACCAGGCAGGCGCACCTGGAGGAATCCGACCCCAGGGACCCCGAGAAGCTCGACGCGATCTGGTCCGCGCTGGATGCGCGCGGCAAGGGCGCCCAGTCGGCGCTGTTCTTCACCTCCAGGTACACGACCGAGACCAGGCGCCGGCGCATGCCGCTGCACCAGCCGCGACTCCTGATCCGCTTCCTGGTCGAGTACGCGATGAGGATCTCGTTCATCGCCAAGCTGCTCTGGACCGTCTACTTCCGGTTCATGTTCAAGGACGGCGAGGAGTACGTCGACGACATCGAGGGCTTCGCCTTCTTCATGGACGGCAACTCACGGGCGAAGCACTTCGGCAGGTCCCTCGGCTTCCCGATGCGAAACGTGCAGCAGTCCTTCGTCCTCCCCAGCGACCCCGGGGCGGAGGGGGGCTGGGACAAGACGAGGGACGACCTGGTGGAGTGGCTCGAGTTCGCCCACAGCTTCCTCCGCGAGCGCGACCTGACCCCGACCCTCAACGACGCCCTCTTCCTGCCGCGGGACCTGCCGTTCCTCCTCTCGGCGAGCGCCGACCTGCCGGGCTTCGTGGTCAGCTACGCGTTCGAGACCTCCAACATGCGCACCCTCAGGCGGGCCGAGCAGGCCTTCAGCGAGCTCGCGGACGTGCTGTGGGAGAAGTTCGGCGGCCGGGTGTACCTGGTCAAGAACGTCTTCGCCAGGCAGGAGACCCTGGCGAAGATGTACGGCGAGCACGCGAAGGAGTTCATGCGGCTGAAGGCCGAACTCGACCCCGAGGGCCTCCTGCGCAACGACTTTCTCGAGCGGACGTTCGGAGACCTTTCTAACGCTCACACCCGGCCGCGCTAGTCTTCGCTCGACTACTTTTCGGTCAATCAAGGGAGTGTTTGGCATGGGAGAGCGGGGCAGGAAGCGTTCGATCCTCTCGATGGCGGTTGCGCTGGCGCTGCTGGTGCCCGGCAGCGCCGCGGCGGCCACCGTCGTCAACGGCGACTTCGAGGCCGGGACCCTGAAGGGGTGGCACCTTCGCCACGTGACCGAAGCCGGCAGCTGGTTCGCCTACGAGGGGACCGAACCGCCGATCGGCAAGAAACGGAGCGGCGCCGCGCCCGTTCAGGCGCCGCCGCAGGGGGCCTTCGCGGCGATCGTCGACGAGGCCAACCCGGACACGCTGATCCTCTACCAGGACGTCGACCTCGAGGCGGGGCAGAATCACCGCCTCAGCCTGCTCGCCTACTACGACTCCTACAAGCCGATCGCGGTGCCCACGCCCGACACCCTCTCGGTCGCCGACGACGCCCTCGGCGGGCAGAAGAACCAGCAGTTTCGAATCGATGTGATGAAGCCCGGCGCCCCGATCGAATCGCTGGACCCGGCAGACATCCTTCGCACCGTCTTTCAGACCAACCCGGGCGACCCGGTGAAGATGGCGCCGACCAAGCTGACCGCCGACCTCACCCCGTTCGCGGGGCAAACGGTGCGGCTGCGGGTGGCCGTCGCGGTGCACGAGGAAGTCCTCAACGCCGGCGTCGACGCGGTCTCGATCTCCAGCAATCCTCCGGGTTCCTCCAGGGGATCCGACCGGCTGCGCCTCGGCAAGGCGGTGGCGAACCCGCGCAACGGGACCGCGACCCTGCCGGTCCAGGTCCCTGGCGCCGGGTCTATCGCCGCGAAGGGGAGCGCCGTCTCAGTCGCGGCCTCGCTCGTCGGTGGGGGCGCGGGCAAGAGGTCTGGAAAGCCGATCAAGCCGGCAAGCGCAAAGGCGGCGGGCGCCGGCACGGTGAAGCTCCGTCTCAAACCGACCCCCTTCGCCCTCGCGATCCTCAAGCAGAAGCACAGGCTGCGGGTGAGGGTGGCGGTCACCTATAAGCCGAACGACGGCGGCAGGGAAGCGGCGAGCGCATCGGTGCTGCTTCGGCTCGCCGCTCGCCCTCACGGGCACTGAGCCGGCTCTGCCGTTCGTAACAGACGCCTCGGATTGGCGAAGGGAGGTCGCCCTCGCGCACTTATTCTCTAAAACTTTTGATTATAATAACTTTCCTCTCTAACAACTGACTCGTCTCCGCCAAGCAACGGAATTGGCGGGGGATCGTGTCACTAGAAAGGAAATGGGGAGAGATGAAGAACAACAGACGGCTGCTTATCGCCAGCATGATTGCCGCGGTTGTGGTGCTCGCGGTTCCCGTTTTGGCCATGGCGTCGGTGTGGAAGGACCACGCGACGGGGACGAAAATCACCAAACTCACCGAATTCACAATGAGCGGTGGCGAACTGTTCGAAGTCGAAGAAAAATCAGGCATGTCCTGCAAAATCCACGCGACGATGACCACCGAAGGTGGGAGCAGCGCGAAAATCACCAAATACGAAACCACGGAATGCCCGACGGGCACCGGGAAATTGGAAAAATGCGTGCTCTCCAAATCCGAATCGATCGGCCTTCCCTGGAGTGTCGATGTCAACACTGAAGACCTGACGATCACAAACTTTCACACCAAGCGCACCTTCACCGGCTGTGAAACCAAAGAACTCGACAAGACGATCGCCAGTCTCACAGTGACGCTCAACACGCCCAAAGAAATCTCCGAACTGGAATGGAGCGGACAAACCGGCACCTACAAGACCGTCGGCTCGCTCGAAGTCGAAGGCACCAACAAAGGCACATACGAAATCGGCTAAGTAGATGACTCAGTCGCACCCGCCGGGCATTTTGGCCGGCGGGTGCGGCCTGGGGTCGGCACCGGGCCCGGTGCGGCTACCGTTTGGTCGGTGGCGCCAACGATCGACGAGCTGACCGTCGCCGACTCCCCCGATGCTTGGTCGAGGCTGGGATTCGAGCTCGACGGCGACACCTTCCTCCTCGGCGACGTGCGGATCCGGCTGACCGGCCTCGAGTCCGGCAGCGGAATCGCCGCCTGGTCGCTGCGCGAGATCGAGACGACCGAGCTGGACGGGCTGGCGACGACGCGCTCCGACCGGCCGTCGCCGAGCGACCGGCCGTCCCATCCCAACGGCATCTCCGGGCTCGACCACGTGGTCGCCATCACCCCGGCGCTCGACCGCACCACGGCGGCGCTGGTGGCCGCCGGCCTCGACCTCCGTCGCGTCCGCGAGGAGCCGACGCCCGCCGGCGCCCCGCGTCAGGCGTTCTTCCGCCTCGGCGCCAGCGTCCTCGAGGTCGTGCAGGAGCCCGAGGACGCGATCCGGCGCGGCGGGGCGGATCGGCCCGCCTTCTTCTGGGGTCTCGCCCTCCTCACCCCGGACCTCGACGCGACCGTCGCCGGCCTCGGCGAGGACGTCAGCGAGGCCCGCGCCGCGGTCCAGCCCGGCCGCCGGATCGCCACCCTGCGCCGTTCCGCCGGCCTCGCGATCCCGGTCGCCCTGATCACCCCGCCCCCGGCACGGGTCAAATAGCGTTCCGCCGGTGAGCGCGGCGCCGGTCAACCTCTTCTCCGACACCCAGACCCGGCCCGGCGAGGAGATGCGGCGGGCGATGGCCGAGGCCGAGGTCGGCGACGAGCAGCGCCGCCAGGACCCCACCGTCAACGAGCTTCAGGAGACGGTGGCCGAGCTGCTCGGCAAGGAGGCCGCCCTGTTCCTGCCCTCGGGGACGATGTGCAACCTGATCGCGATCCGCCTCCACGTCCGGCCGCTGGGGGACGAGCTCTACACCCATCGAACCTCGCACCCGGTCGTGGCCGAGGCCGGAGGGGCGGCGGCGCTGGCCGGGGCCCTGGTCCACCCGCTCGAAGGCGAGGGCGGGATGTTCACCGCGGCGGCGCTGGAGGCGGCGATGCGCAACCCCGACGACTTCCACCAGCCGCGCTCGCGCCTGGTCTCGGTCGAGCAGACGACCAACCTCGGCGGCGGCCGGGTCTGGCCCCGCGCGGCGATCGACGAGGTGCTCGCGGTCGCCGCGCGCAACGGCCTGCGCACCCATCTCGACGGCGCCCGGCTGCTCAACGCCGTCGTCGCCTCCGGCCACAGCGCCGCCTTTTTCGCCGCCGGCTTCGACACCGCCTGGATCGACTTCAGCAAGGGCCTCGGGGCGCCGGTCGGCGCCTGTCTGGCGGGCTCGCGCGAGCTGATCGAGGAGGCCCGGCGCTACAAGCACATGTTCGGCGGCGCGATGCGGCAGGCCGGGATCGTCGCCGCCGGCGCCCTCTGGGCGCTGCGGCACAACGTCGAGCGACTCGCCGTGGACCACGAGAACGCCCGCCTGCTGGCCGAGGGGCTCGCCGCGATCGACGGCGTCGCGATCGACCTCGACGCGGTCGAGACCAACATCGTCGTCTTCGAGGTTCCCGACGCCCGGGCGCTGGTCGCGAAGCTGGCTGCGAACGGGGTCGAGCTCTGGGGCAGCGGCGAGCTGGTCCGCGCCGTCACCCACCTCGACGTCGACCGGGCCGGGATCGAGCGGGCGGTGGCCGCGGTCGAGGCGGCGATGGCCGAGTAGGTTGGGCCGCCTTACTGGTGCTATGCGGGGATAAGGCGGCCCATCGGGCTAGAACCGGGCCTGGGCTTCCAGCCACCGCCAGAGCTCCCGCAGGCCTCGCCCGTGCACGCGCGAGCCCCAGCGCCACGCCGTCCAGCGGCTCGCACGGCGGCGCTGGTCGCGGCAGAACGCGCCGCTCAGCTCGCGATGGGCGGAAGGTTTGTCGCGGGCCGGTCGGTAGGGGCAGAGGTCGAACCGGCAATCGGTGTGGCAGCGGGTGCGCATCTCCCTCCGATCGCGGCTGCGCGATAGGCAGTGGGGGAGGGTCGGGTTCTCGCCGAACGCCTGGCGCTGGGCCGGGCTGCCGGTCTCGTTGAGGTCGAGGAGGAGGGTCATCTCGCCGACCAGCTGCGCGGCCGCGCGGTCGAGCTCTCCGGGGCGCCCGGAGACGACGATCCCCTCGTCGTCCCAGACCTGGCGCCTGACCCGTTCCAGCCTCTCCTCACCGGGGTCGCCCTTGAGCGCCTTCACGCAGAGCTCCGCGGCGACCTTCGCCATCGGGTGCAGGTCTCCCCTCACGGTGGCCCCGTTGGCGAAGCCCCTCCTCTCCATGCGTTCGCGCTCGCCGACGCTCGCCACGATCGACTTCAGCGAGCCGGCGTCGGAGTCGGGGTCTTCCGCCATTCGCAGGGCAAGGGCGTGGATCAGGTTGATCTGGGAGTACCAGAACACTGCTCGTGTCCGCAGCATCTTCACGGCGTCGCGATCGGGCGACTTCCCCGGGTGGAGGTTCGCGTCGGCCTTGAACCCCTGAGCCACCGATGCCTCGAGGCCGCGCTGGAGGGTGACGCGTTCGCGTTCCAGATACAGCAGTTCCTTCAGGTGCGTGTCGAGGCGGTCGCGGAGGCAGTCCTCAGCACCGGTTCGCAGGGACGGGAGCATCCAGGCGATCTGCTTCAGCAGGACGATCTTCGGGTGCCAGTCGTCTGGCCGTTCCTCCTCGCCCAGCCGTAGAAGCTCATGGCCGTCCCTCAGGCCTTTCTCGATTTCGGGATCGACGATCTCGTAGGCGGCGGGCCCGAAGGGGGGCCGAATCGATTCGCCGTCGAGCGTCGTCCCCCCCGAGCAGCGGCCGACCAGGCGTCTTACGGCTGCCCAGCGCGTGCCGTAGTCCTCGTCGTGGGCGTAGACCCAGAGGGTCTTGACCGCGGCGTCGCCTCCGAGCGCCTCGAGCTGCTCGAGCGCCGCGCGTTTCGCCACCGGGCCCGCGTCGGCCCGCGCCCTGTCGCAGCGCTCGGCGATTTTCGAGTCCAGGTCTGGGAAGGACCCCGCTCTGCCGATCTCGGCCGCGGCCGATGCCCGCAGCAGCCGCAGGTCGGCGGTGGCGCCCGGCGTCTCGGCGAGCAGTCGTTCGCAGGCCTCCGCGCAGAAGGTCTCGCGACGGAGGGCATCGCGGCAGTGGGGCTCGCCTCGCGCCGCCGCCGCCAGGATCAGGGCCAGCTGCACCCGCGCCCCGTTGGGCCTGTCGTCGAGCGCTCTCTTCCAGCTCGGATCTCCCCTCGCGATCGCCCTCGATGCGAGGTAGGCGTGCAGCACCTCGTGCTTGAACTGCGGGTGCCTGTCGTCGTCGAGGGCGAGAAGCCCGAACCGCTCGCCGTCGCGGATCGCGTCCACCCAGCACGATTCGAACCCGGGCTCCTCTTTCGGCAGGAGCCAGGCCACCGCGAAACGCTCGACCCGCCGCATCGCCTCCTCCTGCCGCTTGTACTCCTCCTCCTCGACGACGTCGGCGCCGCAGAGGCGTTCGCGCTCCGCCTCCAGAAGCGCGACCCGAACCGCGTGCTTGCCTCCTTCGGGAGGCTCGTCGAGCAGGTCGGCGCGCAGCAGGCCGGTCAGCAGGTTGAGGTAGAAGGCGTTTTCAAGCAGCTTGCCGGCTTCGATGTTCTTCTCGACGAGCGTGCGGGCCTCGTCGTCACGGTCCTCGCGCCCCGCCTGCCCCAGCACGAATCCGGGGGCGTCGGCCTGGTTTTCGAGCGGTCGGTCGGAGAGGTCGATCGGCTGCTCGCCGAGGTCGGGTGGGAGGCCGGCCGGCCGCGTCGTCAGGACCAGCGGCAGCTTGCGGCGCCGCGCCGCGTCCAGCGCCAGGCGGATCTGTGCCTTGTAGGGGTAGGCGGCACCGGCCTGGGTGCTGCGGTCGAGGTCGTCGGCCAGGACCGCGATCCGCTTTCGACCGCACATCCAGCGCCACAGCTTTTCGCCTTCGGCGGTGGTCTTGATGTAGGGGTCGACCAGTTCTCCGAAGCGTTTGGCGGCCAGTTCGGAGAAGTCGTTGCGCTCGAGGTCGTTTTCGCTGTCGCGCAGGCTGAGCACGATCGGCAGGATGCGATGGTCCCTGGCGAGATGCTGGGCGAGCGCGAGCAGCAGCGTCGTCTTGCCCGAGCCGGTGTCTCCGACCACGATCTGAGGGCCGGAGCCGAGCTTCGAGTTGAGGTCGGTGGCGATCTCCTCGACCAGGTCGTCGCGGCCGAAGACCCGTTCGGCCGCTCCGGCCTCGGGCGAGTGGGGGAACATCAGCTCCGGGGTCCGCTGGGCCACCTGGAAAAGGTTGCGCGTGACCGAGTGGGAGGTCCAGAAGTAGAACCAGAAGTAGGCGGCGCCGGCGAGAGCGACCCCGGCGGCCAAGCTGTGGTCGAGATTGTCGAAGAATCCTCCCGCCCCGGAAAACGGCTTGCTCAATGGGAGCACGACAGGGGCTGCCACGAGGCAGAGGAAGAAAGCGGCGGCGGCGAGCGCGAGCGGTCGACCGTAATGGCTGGTCAGATGCCCGAGCACGCCGGAGCGGCTGTGAGTGCGAGAGTCGCGCCTGAGGCCGAGCATCGGCTCCAGTCTCTCGGTCCCATGCGGTACCGGTCAAGTACTCATTGAGTTTTTAGTTGGGGACCCGGCTTGCGGCGGTGATCCCTTCGCGCGGTCGTCCGGCCGCGATTCGGCAGGCCGCGTGTCGGGTAGCCGGTGTGCGCACACCCACCCGCAAGGAGGAATCGTGGCAGCAAGAGAGAGAGGTTCCGGAGTCGGCATCTCGACCGGCGGAATCATCGTCATCATCGGGATAGTCCTGATGATCGTTTGGAGTTTCTGGGTCGGGCTGATCGTGACCCTGATCGGGCTGATCGCCTTCGGCGGCTTCGCCCGCGGGAAGTGGTACTGACAGCGGGCCTATGCCTGGCGAGGCGCCGGCGTGCGACCGCCCACGTCGCGAGCTCGTCGCTCGGCCCCGGAGGCGGTCGAGTCGACGAGGCGGCGGAGCGGAGCCCGCAGGCGGGACTCCAGCTCCCTCGCGGCGATCTCGCCCCGCGCGTCTCCCGCCGGGTCGCCGGTGACCAGGATCACCTCGGTGGCCGGGAAGCTGCGCAGCTCGTCCTCGACCGTCTGCACGAGGTCCTCGTCGCCGAGGCGCGCGCTGGCCTCGACTCCCGCCTTGGCGAGGGAGGCCACGCTGAGGACCAGGTCGCGCTGGGCCCTGCGCCTGCCCGGGCCGACGTCGGATGCCCAGCGGTCGAGGAAGCGGTTGCGGCAGGGCTCGATCGCGACGACCTCGGGCGCTGGGTCGTCCGGGTCATCCGCACGCGCGGCACGGGCCACGACCTCGATCGCGGCGCCGTCTTCGAGCGGGCTGCCGAGGACGAGGAGGATGTGGCCGCGAGGGTCAGCCGCCGCGGGCGGCGCGATCGGGTGCAGGGGTGGGTGGCGAACCGCCATCGCGACGATGGCGGCGGCGGCGAGGCCGCCGACGGCCATGCCCAGGCCCGGGCCGCCGAGGTAGAAGCCGCCGACGATCGAGACCGCGATCGCCGCCACGATCAGCGGCAGCTTCCATGCCGCCAGGCCCTGTTCGCTTCCGACCCCGCCAACCTCTATCGCTCGCCGTCCCATCGACACAGGATCCACCCCCGCGGCCGCGCCGTCAACGGGCTGGGCGGCGGGTGGGTCAAGACCCGGCGCGTCCCCGGCTATGCTCGCCGATGGTGAACCCCGAAGGAGAGACGAAGACGGTTCTGGTCACCGGCGGTTCGGGGTTTCTCGGCGGCTGGTGCCTGGTCGAGCTGCTGCGGCGCGGCCACCGGGTGCGAACCACGGTGCGCGACCTCGGGCGCGAGCCGGCGGTGCGGACGAAGGTCGTGGCCGCGGTGGACGCCGGCGACCGCCTCTCCGTGCTCGCCGCCGATCTGTTGAGCGACGAGGGGTGGGAGGAGGCGGTGCGGGGCTGTGACCACGTCCTGCACGTCGCCTCTCCCTTCCCGCCGACGCAGCCCGAGGATCCGGATGAGCTGATCGTGCCGGCGCGCGAGGGGACGCTGCGGGTTCTGCGCGCCGCCCTCGACGCCGGGGTCGGGCGCGTCGTCGTCACCTCCTCGGTGGCGGCTGTGCGCGGCGGCGTGACCAAGGCGCCGGCGCCGCTGACCGAGAGCGACTGGACCGACGCCGAGGACCTCGACCTGACCCCCTACACCCGCTCCAAGACGATCGCCGAGCGCGCCGCCTGGGACCTGGTCGAGGAGCGCGGCGAGCGGGAGAAGCTGGCGGTGGTCAACCCGGGGGCGATCCTCGGGCCGGTCCTCGGCGACGATCGCTCCTACTCGCTGGAGATGGTCCAGCGGCTGCTGGGCGGGTTGCCGGGGACGCCGCGGATCGGCTTCAACATCGTTGACGTTCGCGACGTCGCCGACCTGCACCTGCGGGCGATGATCGCTCCCGAGGCCGGCGGGGAGCGCTTCATCGCGGTGGCGCGGTTCGCCTGGATGTCGGAGGTCGCCGAGGTGCTGCGCGACCGCCTCGGCGACTCGGCCGCGAAGGTGCCCAGGCGCAACCTGCCGAACCTGCTGGTGCGGGCGATGGGGCTGAGGAACCCGTCGATCCGCGCTGTGGCGGAGCAGCTGGGCAAGCGGGTCGAGCTGTCGAGCGAGAAGGCGCGGACGGTGCTGGGCTGGGAGCCGCGCCCGGTCGAGGAGACGATCGCCGACTGCGGCCGCAGCCTGGTGGGCGCCGGGTGAGGATTCGCGCCGCGGTGCTCGAGGAGTTCGGGCAGCCGCTGCGGGTGCGGGAGGTCGAGCTGGAGGAGCCGCGGGCGGGGGAGGTGCTGGTGCGGCTGCGCGCCTGCGGTGTCTGCCATACCGACCTCTACACCGCCTCCGGCGCCGATCCCTCCGGCTACGCCCCGACCGTACTCGGCCACGAGGGCGCCGGGGTCGTCGAGCGGGTCGGGCCCGAGGTCACCTCGCTCGCCCCGGGCGACCATGTGGTCACGCTGTTCTCGCCTCAGTGCGGCGAGTGCGTGCACTGCCTGGACCCGCGGACCAACCTCTGCATGGCGATCCGCGAGCAGCAGAACAGGGGCTTCCTCCCCGACGGCACCACGCGCATCGCGCGCGACGGCGAGGGGGTGCGCAGCTTCATGGGCTGCTCGACCTTTGCCGAGTGCACGGTGATGCCGGAGATCGCGCTGGCGAAGATCGACCCCGACGCGCCGTTCGAGCATGCCTGCCTCTTCGCCTGTGGCCTCTCGACCGGGCTCGGCGCGGCGATCAACACCGCCGCGGTGGCGCCGGGCAGCACCTGCGCCGTCTTCGGCGCCGGGATGGTCGGCCTCGGCGCCGTCGCCGGCTGCCGCCTGCGGGGCGCCGAGCGGATCGTCTGCGTCGACCTCTCGCCCGAGCGGCTGGAGCTGGCCCGCGGCCAGGGCGCGACCGACCTCCTCGCCGGCGGCGAGAACGCGGTCGAGGAGATCCTCGAGATGACCGACGGCTTCGGCGCCGACTACACCTTCGAGGCGACCGGCAACGTCGCCGTGATGCGCCAGGCGGTCGAGGCGGCCCGCATGGCATGGGGCCTGTGCACGGTCGCCGGCGTCGCCGGCAGGGGGGAGACGCTGGACATCGTCCCTCGCCTCCTGATCACCGGCCGCCGCGTCGCCGGTTCCTCCTTCGGCGGGGTCAAGGGGCGCGACCAGGTCCCCGAGCTGATCGAGCGCGCGATGAACGGCGAGATCGACGTAGAGCCCTTCATCTCCCACCGCCTCACCCTCGACGAAGTCAACCGCGGCTTCGGGCTGATGGAGGCCCAGGACGGCATCCGCAGCGTGATCGAGTTCGGCTGAGGGGTGTGGATCGGGTCCCAGCGGGCATTGGTGAAGGAGCGGTTCGATCGGCTCGAGGAGCCGGTCGCGCGAACGAAAGGAGATACGCGATGAGCGACGAGATGAAGGCGACCCTGACCACCCCCTCCGACCGCGAGATCCGCGCCGAGCGGGTCTTCGACGCTCCCCGCGAGAGGGTGTTCGCGGCCTACACCGACCCGGCTCTGATCCCCGAGTGGTGGGGGCCGCACGGCACCAGGGCGAGCGTCGAGGAGATGGACGCGAGGGCCGGCGGCGCCTGGCGATTCGTGTCCCACAACTCCGATGGCACCGAGACCGGTTTCCGCGGCGTCTACCGTGAGGTGTCGCCCCCGGAGCGGATCGCGCAGACCTTCGAATGGGAGGGCATGCCCGGCCACGTCTCGGTGGAGACGGCGACCTTCGAGGATCTCGGCGAGCGCACCAGGGTGGTCTCCATCTCGGTCTTCCACGCCACCGAGGAACGGGACGGGATGCTCGAGTCCGGCATGGAGAAGGGCATGAACGAGACCTTCGAGCGCCTCGACGAGCTGCTGGCCAAGCAGGCGGTCGGCTGAGGCCCATACCCAGGGCGCGGCGTACGGTTCGCCGCGCCCTGTCACGATCAACCGATGGGCGACTTCCTCTACGAGGGCCACCGGATCGAGTACGACTCCTACGGCGAGGGCGATCGGGTCCTGGTCCTGATCCACGGCCTGCTGATGAACCGGCGCATGTTCGAGCGCCTCGGGCCCGAGCTGGCGCGCCACGGCCACCGGATCGTCTGCGTCGACCTGCTCGGCCACGGGCGCTCAGACCGCCCGGAGGACCTGCGGCTGTACTCGATGCCGCTCTTCGCCCGCCAGATCGTGGCGCTGCTGGATCACCTGGGCTGCCCCACGGCGGTGGTCGGCGGGACCTCCCTGGGCGCCAACGTCGCCCTGGAGCTGGCGACGCGCAGCTCCGAGCGGGCCAGCGGCCTGTTCATCGAGATGCCGGTGCTCGACAACGCCCTGCCGGCGGTGGCCGGGGCCTTCGCGCCGGTCCTGATCGGGCTGCGGCTCTTCCGCCCGGCCCTGGAGCTGACCTCGCGCCTCAGCTCGGCCATCCCCCGCACCAACTACCTGCTCGACATCGGGCTGGACTGGGTGCGCCAGCGCCCCGGCCCCTCGGGAGCGGTGCTGGAGGGCCTGCTGCTGGGGGAGACGGCGCCGCACCGCGAGGAGCGCCGCGGAATCGAGCAGCCGACGCTGATCGTCGGCCACCCGCGCGATCCCCTTCATCCCTTCAGCGACTCCGGCATGCTGGCCGAAGAGCTGGCGAACGCGCGCCTGGTCGAGGCGGACTCGATCTTCGAGTGGCGGCTGAAACCGAAGCGGCTGACGGACGAGCTGGCGGCTTTCCTCGACGAGGTGGCCTAGGCGGTCGCCCGCCCGCCGCCCCGAGGCCGGGCTATTGCCCGGCCTCGTCCTCCTCGCCGCGCTCCAGCTCGTCGGCGTCGAGCACGGCCCAGCCGACGCGCTCGACCAGCTGGCCCGAGAAGTGGTCGGACTCCAGGTCCGAGGTCGCGATCCGCTCCCTGTAGACGACGGTGCTGGCGTCGCGCGGCGCGTCGGTCACTACGAGTATCTGGGGCATGGTGCCTCCTTCGTTGGGTGACACCGCCAGCATCGGGGGCGCGGCTTGGGCCCAGGTCAAGATCGGGTAAATCCCCAGTCAATATCCGCCGGCCGGACGAGCCTCGCCGCCGCCGGGCGACGGCGAGGCCACGTCCACTCAGCCCGGTTCGACGACCAGCAGCGTGTTGCCGTCCTGGTCGCGGAGCCAGAACATCGGCGGCACCGGGTCGCCCATGCGCGACACCTCGGGGTCGACGTCGACGCCGCGGTCGCGCAGCTCGGCGTGGGTGGCGTCGACGTCCTCGCTGCTCAGGGCGACGTGGGTGTCGATGCCGGTCGCTTCGCCCTCGCGCGGCTGGACCAGCGCCAGCGCCGTGGCGGCGCCGGGCGGGGCCACCTCGATCCAGCGGTTGCCGTCGCCGAAGGGGATGTCGGCACGCGTCTCGAAGCCGAGCGTCTCGGTGTAGAACTCCAGCGCCCGGTCCTGGTCCGCGACCGGGATCATCACCCGGCCGACCTGGGTGAGTCGGGTACCGCTCTTCGTCGCGTTCATCGCGATCCTCCTGTTCGTAGGGGTTTCGCAGGTTGAGACCGGCGGACTCGGCCAAACTAATCGGTGGCGTCCGCAGCCGGCGTCCGCAGCCGTCTAATCTCGGGGAGATGGCAGCGCGATCGAGAGCGGGCGCGGGGTCTGAGGATGAGCTGCTGGCGGCGGCGCGGGGTGGCGACGAAGCCGCGTTCAACGCCCTCGCCGAGGCCCACCGCAACGAGCTTCAGGTGCACTGCTACCGGATGCTCGGCTCCGTCTACGACGCCGAGGACGCGCTACAGGAAACGCTGCTGCGCGCCTGGCGCGGGATCGCCCACTTCGAGGGACGCAGCTCGGTTCGCTCCTGGCTCTACACGATCGCCACCAACGCCTGCCTGGACCAGATCGGCCGCCGTCCCAAGCGGGTCCTGCCGACCGACTACGGGCCGGCCGCCGAGCCCGACGCGCCGCCGGGGGAGCCGGTGGTCGAGTCGGTCTGGCTGGAGCCGCTTCCCGACGAGGCGCTCGGGGTGCCGGACGGCCGCGCCGCGCCCGAGGCCCGTTACGAGCGCCGCGAGGGCGTCGAGCTGGCCTTCGTCGCCGCCCTCCAGCACCTGCCGGCGAACCAGCGCGCGGCGCTGATCCTGCGCGAGGTGCTCGGCTTCTCGGCGAAGGAGGCGGCGGAGACCCTGGAGACCTCGGTGCCCTCCGTCAACAGCGCCCTTCAGCGGGCGCGGGCGACGGTCGAGGAGCGCGTGCCCGAGCCGAGCCAGCAGGCGACCCTGCGCTCGCTCGGCGACGCCGCCGTCCGGCGCCTGGTCGACCGCTACCTCGACGCCTGGGAGCGCTGCGACGTTCCCGCCTTCGCCGAGATGCTCGCCGCCGACGCCACCTTCGCGATGCCGCCGCTGGCCAGCTGGTACCGGGGGCGGGAGGGGATCGCCCGCTGGGCCGCCGGCTGGCCGCTCTCGGGCGCCTGGCGCTGGCGCGCCCTGCCGGCCCGCGCCAACGCGCAGCCCGCGCTCGCCTTCTACGCCTGGGACGAGGAGCGCGGCGCCCACCTGCCGTTCGCGCTCAACGTGCTCGGCCTGCGCGAGGACGGCACCGTGGGCGACGTCACCGCCTTCGTCGCCCGCACGATCGAGCCGGCGGAGCCGGAGGCCTACGAGCGCTGGCCCGAGCAGTCCGTCGACAGCCGGCGCCTGAAGGGCACCTTCGAGCGCTTCGGCCTGCCGGCGCAACTGGGCGAGTGAGGCCCCTTCCGGGCCGCGCCTCGCCGAGGCTGTCGGTCGGGCCCCCCGCGTACCATTGCGGCGGTAGATGCCTGAACCGGTAAAGCGCAATCAGCGCTATATGCCCGGGTTGGACGGGCTGCGCGCGATTGCCGTCCTCTCCGTGATCGCCTTCCACCTGGGGTTTGGATGGGCGCCCGGCGGCCTGCTCGGGGTCGGGATCTTCTTCACCCTCAGCGGCTACCTGATCACCGACATCCTGCTGGCGCAGCTGAACTCCGGCCGCATCCACCTGGCGCGCTTCTGGGGGGCGCGGGCACGGCGCCTGCTGCCGGCTTTGTTCCTGATGCTGTTCGTCGTCGTCGCCTGGGTCACGGTTTTCGGTCCCGCCCAGCCGCAGCAGTTCCGCGACGCGGTCCTCGCCTCGGCGCTCTACGTCAGCAACTGGCAGCTGATCTTCGGCGACGTCTCCTACTTCGCCCGCTTCGGCCCGCCCGGGCCGCTCAACCACCTCTGGTCGCTGGCGATCGAGGAGCAGTTCTACATCCTCTGGCCGTTCATGCTGATGGTCGGGGCGCGGCTTGTCCGTGAGGCGCCGCTGCCCTCGGGCGTGCGGCCGCGGCTGGCGCTGGCCACGCTCGGCCTCGCGGTCGTCTCGGCGATCCTGATGGGGGCCCTGTACCACCCGAGCCTCGATCCCTCACGGGTCTACTACGGGACCGACACCCGCGCCGGCGAGCTGCTCTTCGGCGCGGCGCTGGCGATGGTCTGGCCCAGCCGCCGCCTCAGCCGCGGGATCGCGCCGGGCGCCCGCAACCTCCTCGACGGGCTCGGGGTGGCGGGCCTGGCGGGGATCGCGCTGCTGATCTGGCAGACCAGCCAGTACTCCACGTTCCTGTACCGGGGCGGGTTCGTGCTGCTCTCGGTCGCCACCGTCCTCGTCGTCGCCGCGCTCGCGCACCCGGCCTGCCGCCTGGGGCCGATCCTCGGCTGGGCGCCCCTGCGCTGGGTCGGCGTGCGCTCCTACGGCATCTACCTCTGGCACTTCCCGATCATCGTCCTCACCACCCCCGGCGGCGTCGCCGACGGTCGCGAATACCTGCGCGAGGCGCTTCAGGTGGCGGCGATCCTCGCCGTCTCGGCGCTCTCCTGGCGCTACGTCGAGGAGCCGGTCCGCCACGGCGCCCTCGGCCGCCTCTGGCGGCGGGCGCGGTCGGGCGCCTGGAGCCCGCCCCGGCTCTCGCGCGAGGGATGGGCGCTCGCCGCCGCGGCGTTCTTCGTCGTCGCCGCCGCCTGCGCCGGCATGGCGGGGGTGAACTCGGCGCCGGCAGAAGGGTCGGCCGAGGTGGCGGAAGCGAGGGCCCACGGCACGACCAAGCCGCCGCCGCTGACGCCGGCCCAGGCGGCCTCCTCCAAGCGCTCCTCCTGCCGCGCCGTCGTCCACATCGGCGACTCGACTTCGGAGGGCCTCACCTCACCCGAATACCTGCCCCTCGCCTCGCAGCGGATCGAAGCGCAGTACGCCGACGTCGGCGCGGTCGAACAGCACTACGAGATCTCCGGCGCGCGCTCGATCGTCGAGACCTTCGAAGGCGAACCGAACGCGCGGGAAGTGGCGGAAGCGTGGAAGTACGAAGGGTTCAAGGGCTGCTGGGTGCTGGCGCTGGGCACCAACGACAGCGCCGACGTCTTCGTCGGCTCGGCCGTCGATGACATGGAACGGATCGAACTGATGATGAACGCGATCGGCGACGAACCGGTGATGTGGGTGAACGTGCGCTCGATCGTCGAAAGCGGCGATCCCTACTCGGCGCAAAACATGGCGGAATGGGACAAAGCCCTGCTGGAAGCGTGCCCCATGTACCCCAACATGCGCGTCTACGACTGGGCCGCCGACGTCAAAGACGCCTGGTTCATCGAAGACGGCATCCACTTCACCTCCCCCGGCTACGCCGCCCGCGCCGCCCTGATCGCCCACGCTCTCGCCCACGCCTTCCCGGCCAAGGGCGAGAGCGAGAGTGGCGCTCACTGCCTGGTGCACTGAGGGCTCAGCCGCCCTCTATCCGCACCGGCTCCAGCTCGTCGGCCGGCTCGAAGCCGAGGATGGCGCCGTAGAAGTACAGCTCGGCTTCGAGGCAGCGGATCTCGGTCTCGGCGCGGCGGAAGCCGTGTGCCTCGCCCTCGAAGGCGAGGTAGGCGTGGGGGACGCCGTTGCGTCGCAGCGCCGCGACCATCGTCTCGGACTGGCTCGGCGGGACCACCTCGTCCTCGAGGCCCTGGAAGAGGATCACCGGCGCCCGCAGCCGCTCCGCGTGGTTGATCGGCGAGCGTTCCCGGTAGAGCTCGGCCCGCTCTGGGTAGGGGCCGATCAGGCTGTCCAGGTAGCGGGACTCGAACTTGTGGGTGTCGGTGGCGAGCGTCTCGGTGTCGGCGACGCCGTAGTAGCTGGCGCCCGCGGCGAACTCGTCGTGGAAGACGAGCGCGCAGAGGGTCGCGTAGCCGCCGGCGCTGCCGCCGCGGATCGCGAGGCGGGCGCCGTCGGCCTCTCCGGTCCGCGCCAGGTGCCTGGCGGCGGCGACGCAGTCCTCGGTGTCGACCACGCCCCAGCCGCCGCGCAGGCGCTCGCGGTACGCGCGCCCGTGGCCGCTGCTGCCGCGGTAGTTGACGTCGACGACGCCGATGCCGCGGCTGGTCCAGAAGACGAACTCGCGGTCCAGGGCGGGCGTCGCGTGGGAGGTGGGGCCGCCGTGGCTCTGGACGATCAGCGGCGGCCGTTCCCCCGGCGGCGCCTCGAAGCCGGCGTTCGCCGGCGGGTAGTAGAAGCCGTGCGCGGTCTCCCCGTCGCCGGTCGGGAACTCGATCGCCCGTGGGATCGAGACGTGGGCGCGCTCGATCGGCTCATCGCTGGCGCTCCGCACGATCTCCGACTCGCCGCTGGCGAGGTCGTGCAGGACGACCTCGGTCTCGCGCTCGGGGCTGGCCGCGGCGAAGGCAAGCCTGGTGCCGCTGGCCGAGAGCGAGGGGAAGCCGAAGGAGGTGTAGGGGAGGCCGAGGTCGCGCGGACGCTCGGCCCCGGGCTCCAGCAGGAAGAGGCGTTCCTCGCCACGTTGGCAGCGGACGCAGGCGATCGATCCGTCGGCGAGGAAGGCGTAGGTCGCGCCGCCGAACAGCCACTGCGGGTGCCCCAGCTCGGCCTCCTCCGCGGTGAGCTGGGTCACCGAGTCGCCCTCCGCCCGGTACAGGTTCCACCAGCCGTCGCGGTCGGAGACGAAGTGCAGCCGGCCCTCGCGGTCCCACTCGGGCTGGAAGACCGACTCCTGCGGGCCGCCGGCGAGCAGCCGCGCCTCGGCCGGGGCATCGAGCGGCGCCGTCCACAGCTCGGTCCCGTCCCAGGGCATGTTGGGGTGGTCCCAGCAGGTCCAGGCGAGCCAGCGGCCGTCGTCGCCGATCCGGGGGAACGAGTAGAAGTCGCGGCCGGAGAGGAGTACCGCGGCCGCCTCGGAGCCGTCGATCGGGATCGCGACGATCTCGTTCCTCGCTTCGCCGTCGCCGTGCGTCTCGCGCACGCAGACGAGGGTGCGCCCGTCGGGCGTCGTCCGGCCGTCGGCATAGCGCAGGCCCGCGCTCTCCGGCGGCGCCGCGGTGATCGCCTCCGGCGCCTCCCCGAGCCGCTGGCGGTACAGCCGCTGGTCGGCGAAGTCGCTGAAGAGGACCAGGTCGGGGCCGGCGAGGGCCCAGGCGCCACCGCCGTACTCGTGCACCCGCGTGCGCACATTGACGCCCTCGGGCGTCACCTCCTCGGCCTCGCCGCCGGGCTCGCGTCGCATCAGGACCACCCGACCGCCCTCGGCCGGCCGCCCCTCGGCCCACCAGACGGCGCCGTCGGCGGCGATCCGCGGCGCGGCCAGCCGCCGCCCGGCCCGGGCGACGACGCTGGCGCTGACGGGCGAGCGCCAGGCGCCGAATGGAGCGGTCTCAGGCACGAGCGGGAGTCTAGGCGGGCCGGTCGGCCCCTTAAGAGCATTCTCAGGAGGGATTTGGCCTCGCTTAGGGCTAAGCCCGAACCATGCCGCGGATGGACGAGTTCAACCGCCTCGAGGCGAAGGGCCTTGCCCGGGCCAAGATCCGTGCCAGGCGACGCCGCGTCGGCTCGATCCGCAGTCGCACGATCCGCGGCTCGCTGGCCCTGTTCGCGCTCGCCTGGGCGATCGTCTTCGGCCAGCTCGTCACCGGAAACGACCCGGCGCTCAGCAGCTTCAAGGCCCCCCGCAAGACGCTCGCGTCGAGCCACGAGAAGCCGCTGGCGGAAGTCGAAGTGGAACCCGAATTCGAAGAACCTGAACCTGAACCGGAATTCGTTCCCGAACCGGAACCCGAACCTGAACCCGAACCGGCGCCGGTCATCACCTCTTCCTCGTGATCGCCCTCACCGCGACCTCGGCCGCGCCGCACGTCTTCTGGATCACCAGCCGCGCCGCAGGCATTGCGGCGATGGTTCTCGCCAGCGCCTCGGTCGGCGCCGGCCTGCTGATCGGCGCCCGCGGGACCCCGCGGCGCGGGCTCGGCGGCGACGCCAGGGCCCTGCACGAGTCGCTCTCCCTGGCCACGCTCGCCGCGATCGCCGTCCACGGCGCCGCCCTGCTCGGCGACCACTACCTGCACCCGAGCCTCCTCGACATCTCGATCCCGTTCACCGGCGCCTACCGGCCGTTCTGGACCGGGGTCGGGATCGCCGGGGGCTGGGGGCTGGCCCTGCTCGGGCTCTCCTACTACGCTCGCGCCAGCATCGGCCAGTCGCGCTGGCGCTCGCTGCACCGCTTCACGGCGCTCTTCTGGGCGCTCGGGATCGTCCACTCGGTGGGCGCCGGCACCGACGCGGGCCAGCTCTGGTTCCTTGCCCTTCTCGCCATCTCGGTTGCCCCGGCGCTGGTGCTGCTGGCCGGCAGGCTCGCGCGTTCCTCCGGCGAGGCGGTCGAGCCCGCGGCATAGACTGCCGCGGCGGTGACCGGCACCTACGAGATCCCCCAGGAGGCGCGCGACCTGCGCGACATGGTCCGCCGCCTCGCCCAGGAGCGGATCGCGCCGCGGGCGGCCGAGATCGACCGCGAGGGCAAGTACCCCTGGGACGTCCGCGAGCTGCTTGCCGAGCACGACGTGCTGGGCCTGCCGTTCCCCGAGCGCTACGGCGGCACCGGCACCGGGACGCTGGTCCTCCAGATGGCGGTCGAGGAGATCGCCAAGGCCTGCGCCTCCTCGGCCCTGATCCTGATGATTCAGGAGCTGGGGACGCTGCCGATCCAGCTCTTCGGCTCCGAGGAGCAGAAGGAGCGCTTCCTGCCCAGGTGCGCCAGCGGCGAGTGGTCGCCCGCCTTCGCGCTCTCGGAGCCCGAGGCCGGCAGCGACCCGGCCTCGATGCGCACCCACGCCGTCCGCGACGGCGAGGAATGGGTGATCAACGGGCAGAAGAACTGGATCACCAACGCCTCGATCGCCGACTTCTATGTCGTCTTCGCCGTCACCGACCGCGAGAGCCACCGGATCAGCGCCTTCGTCGTGGAGAGCGACCGCGAGGGGTTCGACCCCGGCCAGCTGGAGCACAAGCTGGGGATCAAGGGCTCGCCCACCGGTTCGCCGTCCTTCACCGACGTCCGCGTGCCCCACGAGAACCTGATCGGCACCGAGGGCAAGGGGCTGGGGGTGGCGCTGGGCACCCTGGAGCGCACCCGCCTCGGCGCCGCCGCGCAGGCGGTCGGGATCGCCCAGGGGGCGACCGACCACGCCAACGACTACGCCGGGGAGCGGGTCGCCTTCGGCAAGCCGATCAACGCCCTTCAGGCGATCCAGTTCAAGCTCGCCGACATGGAGACCGGCACTGCCGCCGCGCGCGAGCTGCTCTACAAGGCCTGCTCGCTGGCCGACCTCCCCGACCGTCCGGCCGACCTCGGCAAGTGGACCTCGATGGCGAAGCTGTTCGCCTCCGACAATGCGATGCGGGTGACGGTGGAGGCGATCCAGGTTCTTGGCGGCTACGGCTACGTCAACGAGTACCCGGTCGAGCGGATGCTGCGCGACGCCAAGATCACCCAGATCTACGAGGGCACGAACGAGATCCAGCGCGTCGTCATCGCCCGCGCCATGGGCTCCTAGCCACCGTCCCGGCCCGGCTCAGCTCTCGACCTCGCGGTAGTGGTCGCGCCAGATCGCGCGGTGCACGCCGAGGTGTCGCGGCAGCGTCCTCAGCCCGGGGATGAACGGGATGCAGACGAAGGCGAGGCTGAGGATCCCCATCAGGACGAAGATCAGCGCGTCGGCGTTGGGCGATTCCTTGAACGGTTCGATCTGGTACCAGAAGGTGTAGAGCCAGAGCCACACCTGCCCGGGGTAGCTGCCGGTCTCGTTCATCATCCCCCACTGGGTGCCGAGCAGGTGCTGGCCTTCGGCCCGCTCCTCGAAGTATTCGCCGCCGGAGAGGAACAGCAGCGGCTTGGTGTAGTTGGTCGCGTAGAAGCTGTGGTTGGCGGCCACCAGCGCGCCGTCGAGCCCGCCGCTCTGGGCGAGCGCCAGCAGCGAGGCCATCATCGGCGCCACCGGCCCGTAGCGGCCGGCCGGCAGGATCGGCACGCCGCGCACGATCCGCGCCTGTGGCAGCGCTTCTTCGTAGGCCGCGGCCCAGGCTTCCTGAAGCCGCGGCGGCGCCGCCCGGTAGGCGGCGAGCGCGGCCTTCAGGCGCGGGGCGGCCGGGATCTCGCTCAGCGGTTCGAGCACGAAGTCCCGCGCGGTTTCGATCGGGACCTTGACCCCGGCCGCTTCCTGAAGGGAGATAGGGCCGATCTTCTGAGCCGAGCCGGAGACGTCGTTGTAGGGCGGGCCGTAGGTGGCGATCTCGCTGGTCCGGTTCAGCTCGGTCGTCGCGGTGGCGAGGAAGTCGGCGGGGTCGGCCTGGGCCCAGCTCTGGATCGTCGTCGGCGAGTCGTCGGGGGAGGAGAAGAGGATGGTGAGGACCACCGCGAGCGCGGCGATGACGCCGAGGGCGACGACGAACTCCTTGACCAGGTCGTAGCGGACGAACGGTCCGGGCCAGGGGGCGCGCTCGTCGGGAGCGCCGGGCGGGGCGCCGACGGCGCTCACGATGGGCTTCTGTCCGTCGGCGCCCCAGCCGGGGCGGGGGTGGGCGGGGAGGACCTGGCGGGGTAAGGGGGGACGACCCCGTGGCGGCGCACCAGCAGCACGTGGCCGATCACCAGCGCCACCACCACGACGGGCAGCAGGATCACATGCCAGGTGTACATCTGACCGAAGTCGATGACGTTGAAGAAGGAGCCGATCCCGACCGAGTTGAGGCCGTCCTTGCCCTCGCTGGCGATCCACTGCGAGTCGAAGTTCTGCTGGGAGAGGTAGCCGGTGAAGGCGGCGCCGATCGCGACCAGGAAGGACACCGCCCCGGTCACCCAGGTGCGGCCGCGGCCGCCGCGCCAGGCGCCCATGAAGAATTTCCCCCAGAGGTGGACGACCATGGTGAAGAAGAGCAGCTCCACTCCCCAGAGGTGGATGCTGTTGAAGAAGCGGCCGATTTCGGTCAGGTGCCACCATTCCGGCCCCTTCAGGCCGAGGATCGTCCCCGAGACGATGACCACCACCAGCGAGGCGAGGGTGGCGACGCCGAAGACGTAGATCCACGACGACACGTAGGAGGGCTGGCGGTCGGGCAGGAGCTTCTCCGGCGGCAGCGCGGCGACCGCGCGCTCGCGCACCCAGGTGGTCCACATCTGCCGTTCGGCCGGCGTGGCGCCGCCGCCGTGCTCGCCGTCGCTCACGGCTCGTGTCGCCGCTTCGGGAACGGGATCAGAATCGCCGCGACGAAGACGGCGATCATCAGCACGATCACGACGAAGTTGGCGACCGACATCTGGAAGAAATGCCAGTGCAGGTATTCGGCGGGGTGGCTGAGGTCGAAGATCGCCGCCAGCGGTACCGGTGGAACTGGGCCCATCCTCTCTCCTCCCGACCTCTTGCGAGGCAAACTCGGAGCCGGTCGGGTTCAAGGTATGCGCCGGTACCCGTCTCGGCATCAGTGGTTTCTACGGTTTTCTCAGGATGCGGAGGTCATGGTGTTTCTCTGCCTCAGGCGACCTCGATCTCGCGCAGGGCGTGGGTGTCGACGTCGTAGACGAAGCCACGCACGCGATCGCGATGGGGGAGGAAGGCCGAGCGGCGGACCCGCAGCACCGACTGACGGACGTCGGCGTCGGCGTCGCTGAAGGACTCGATCGCGAAGGTCGGCGTCACGCCGCTCGCCTCCAGCAGCTCGGCGCGGAAGCCGTCGTCGGTCAGCTTCTGCATCCCGCAGTCGGTGTGGTGGATCAGCATCACCTCGCGGGTGCCGAGCCGGCGCTGGGAGATCGCCAGCGAGCGGATCACGTCGTCGGTGACGACGCCGCCGGCGTTGCGCAGCACGTGCGCCTCCCCGTCGCGCAGGCCCAGCGCGGCGAAGACGTCGAGGCGGGAGTCCATGCAGGTGACGATCGCCAGCCGCCGGCTGGGCTCGACATCCAGGTGCCGATCCGGCAGCGACTCGGCGAATGCCCTGTTGTTTGCCAGCAGCGCGTCGATCGTCTCCATCGCCGCGCCAGCCTAGATCAACCGACGAGGACTGCATTTACCACCCATACGGTGCAAAAAGCAGTTCTCGTCGTGATCTAGGCTGGCGATCCATAGAGAACCAGGCGGATGGACCGCGAATTCGGCCTGCCGGTGAGGAGGACGCCGAGCTGCTCTTCTCGCTGATCCTCGAGCTGGCCGCCTACGAGAAGCTCTCCGACGCGGTCGGTGGCGACCCTGAGGCGCTGCGCCACTCGCGCCCTCGGCGCCACCCGCCTGGACGACTGGCGCATGCTGCGCCTTGAGCAGGACGGGATGCAGCGGCTCGGCGGGAATCCGAGTCCCACGGCGATAGTCGGTGATGCCCCCCGGGCCCCAGCCGGCGCCGCCCCGGCCGACTCCTTCAGTTCGACCAAGTCACCGATCGAAATATCACGCGCGACTGCCATAACCTCGATTGTGGGTCGCGGGGTAGGCGGTCACGAGCAAACGCTCACCCTCGCGACGAACGAGCGCGGGCGAAATCGACATCGCCGGGAGGCGGCTAGTCCTCGCGCGGGACGATGCGGAAGATCGAGACGACCTCGGCCTGGTGGGCCTCGGGGTGGGCCACGTAGGCGCTGGGGCCGCCGCCGAACCAGCCGGCGGCTTCGTTGTTGCCGACGAAGATGCCGGGATGGCGCTTGCCGTCGGCGTCCTCGACCCAGACCTTGTCGCCCTCCCTGAACCCGTGCTCGATCGCGTCGCCCATAGGGCTCGGAGTCTAGCCTTCCCTGGCGAACCCGAGACAAAGGAGGGCGATCATGAGGGTCCTGGTAGCGGGAGCGACGGGAGCGCTGGGCCGGCAGCTGCTGCCCCGCCTGGCCGAGGCGGGGCACGAGGTTCACGGCACGACGCGCGGCGCGGCCAGGTCAGCCGCCGTGCGCGACCTTGGCGCGACGCCGGTGGTGCTGGACGCGCTCGACCCCGAGGCGGTCTCCGCCGCGGTCGCGGAGATCGAGCCCGAGGCGATCCTGCACGAGCTGACGGCGCTGTCGGCCTCGATCGACATGCGCCATATCGAGCGCGACTTCGAGCCCACCAACCGCCTGCGCACCGAGGCCACCGACAACCTGCTGGCGGCCGGTCGCGCCGCCGGCGTGCGGCGTTTCCTGGCCCAGAGCTTCGCCGGCTGGCCCTTCGCCCGCGAGGGCGGCCCGGTGAAGACCGAGGAGGACCCGCTCGACCCGACGCCGCCGGCCGCGATGCGCGGCGCCCTGGAGGCGATCCGCCACCTGGAGCGGGCGGTGACCGGCGCCGAGTGGACCGACGGGATCGTCCTGCGCTACGGCGGCTTCTACGGGCCCGGCACCTCGATGGCGCCGGGCGGCGAACACGTCGAGCTGATCCGCAGGCGCAAGTTCCCGGTGGTCGGGGACGGGGCCGGGGTCTGGTCGTTCGTCAACGTCGAAGACGCCGCCGAGGCGACCGTCGCCGCTCTGGACCGCGGCCGGCGTGGCATCTACAACGTCGTCGACGACGAGCCGGCGCCGGTCTCGGAGTGGCTGCCGGCGATGGCCAGCGCGCTGGGGGCGAAGCCGCCGCGCCACGTTCCTCGCTGGCTCGGCCGCCTGCTCGCCGGGGAGGCGGCGACGGTGATGATGACCGAGTCCCGCGGCGCCTCCAACGAGAAGGCCAAGCGCGAGCTGGGCTGGCAGCCGCGCCATCCGAGCTGGCGCCAGGGCGTGGCGGCCGCGTGAGCCCGAGGTTCGCGGTCACCGGCCGGGTGCCGGAGTCCGCGGTGGAGATGCTGCACGGCGCCGGCGAGGTGGCGCTGGCCGAGGTCGACGCCCCGCTGCCGCGGGCGGAGCTGCTGGCGCTGGTCGGCGGCGCCGAAGCGATCCTCACCCTGCTGCACGACCGCGTCGACGGCGAGCTGCTCGACGCCGCCGGGCCGTCCCTGCGCTGCGTCGCCAACGTCGCCGTCGGCTACGACAACGTCGACCTCGAGGCTGCCGCGCGCCGCGGCGTCGCCGTGGCCAACACGCCCGGGGTGCTCGACGACGCCACCGCCGACCTGACGATGGCGCTGATCCTCGCCGCCAGCCGCCGCCTGGGGGAGGGGGAGAGACTGATCCGCGCCGGGCGCCCCTGGGCCTGGTCGATGTCCTTCATGCTCGGGCGCGACCTGCGCGGCAAGCGGCTCGGCATCGTCGGCCTCGGGGCGATCGGGAGCCGGGTCGCCTCTCGTGCCCGGGCCTTCGGCATGCGGATCGCCTACAACTGCCGCCACGAGGCCGATCCGACGACCGTCGCCGAGCTGGAGGCGGAGCGGCTCGACCTCGACCGGCTGCTGGCCGCCTCCGACGTGATCAGCCTGCACTGCCCGCTGACCGAGGAGACCCGCCACCTGCTCGACGCGCGGCGCCTGGCCGCGATCAAGCCCGGCTCGATCCTCGTCAACGCCGCCCGCGGCCCGATCGTCGAGGAGGTGGCCCTGGTCGACGCCCTGCGGGACGGCCCGCTCGCCGCCGCCGCGCTCGACGTTTACGAGCACGAGCCCGCGGTCCACCCGGGCCTGCTGGAGCTGGACAACGTGACGCTGGTGCCGCACCTCGGCTCGGCGACGGTCGAGACCCGCCGGGCGATGGCGGAGCTGGCCGCCGCCAACGCGATCGCCGCCGTCCGCGGTGCGCCGCTGCCGACCCCGGTCGGGCTCCCCGGCTGAAACCGCTCGGGTTTCCCGATCCGCTTCCGTGGGTATCTCACCGGGGTCTGTCCAGGGAGTCATGAGAGGAGCTGACGATGGTTGGTGGTCTGATCGCTGTGCTGATCGTGGTGGCGCTGGTTCTGGTCCTGCTCAAGGTCGCGGTGGCCGGAGGCATCCTCGGCCTGATCGCCATCGTCCTGCTCGTCCTGCTCCTGCTGGGACGGCTCTAGCAGGGCCCCATCCGCCACAGCCGCTGCCGGTAGACCCGCATCGAGCGGTGCTTCCAGTCGCCGTGGGTCTGTTGGCGCAGGCTCGGCACCAGCTCGTGGTGGTAGGGCGAGTTGAGGCTCTCGTTGTGGCCGATCACGTCGAGCAGCTTGATCTGGAAATGGCAGCGCAGGTACCGCGTCAGCCTCAGCGAGGCGTCGAGCTGGCGTCGGTTGCCGAGCACGTCGGAGTCGCGGAAGCCGACGTGCTCGATCCCGATCGCGGTCCAGTTGAGACCGACCGTGTGGCGGCAGCGGGTGCGCAGGTTGACCAGCTGGAAGATCCGACCCGAGGAGGCGACGACGAAGTGGGCGCAGACGTTCGGCAGCTCGTGCAGTTCAGGGTCCGGCACGTCGGGGGCGAAGGTGTCGTAGACGGCGGCCGCGGTCGAGGCGACGGCGATGTGCTCGACGATCACCTGAGGATGGCGCAGGTGCCACTGGGCCCGGCCGTAGTGGCGCCTGGAGTAGGCCGCCATCTCGCGCTTGCGTTTGGGGCCGAAGGGGATCAGCCGCTCGACGATCGGCGGCCGCGCGACGCCGGCGCTCGCCGCGGCGGCGCTCGGGTGGGAGGCAGCGGCCGGGCCGACGGGCGCGGCGAGCAGGGCGCCGAGCGCGAGCGCCGCGGCGGCGCCGAGCGCGGCTCGGGCGGCCAGCCTCATGCCGGGTCGAGCGGCGAGGAGCGCAGCGCCAGGATCACCATGTCGTCGCGCAGGCGGCCCTCGCCGCGGTGGATCGCGTCGCGCCGCAGCCGGTCGGTCGTCTCCGTCACGCCGAGATCGGAGAGCGAGAGCGCCATCTCGGCCAGCGCCCCGGGCTCGCGATGGCGGTCGCCCGGGCCGGCCTCGAACCAGCCGTCGGTGCACAGCAGGAGGGTGTCCCCCTCGCCGAGCAGCGCCTCGTGGCGGTCGACCCCGCCCTGCGCCCAGGCGCCGAGGACCGAGCCGCCGCCAAGCTCGACGGCGCCGTCCCCGCTCACGTGCACCGCCGGCGGGTGGCCGGCCGCGGCGAGGGCGAGGTGCCAGCGGTCGGCGTCCTTGCGCAGTCGGACCAACAGCGCGGTGGCGAAGTCGTTCAGGCTGGAGCCTTCGAGCAGCAGCTCGTTGACCCGCAGCAGCACCTCCCGCGGCTCGTCGATGGCCCGGGTCAGCCCGCGCACCGCGTGGCGCACCGCGACCGAGACCCCGGCCGCCTCGGTCCCCTTGCCGGCCACGTCGGCGATCAGGACCCAGCAGCCGTCCTCGGTGGGCAGGACGTCGTAGGCGTCGCCGCCGACCTCGATCCCCTTGCCCGCCGCCTCGAAGACGACCGAGAACTCGAGCCCCGGCACCTCGGGCGGGCTGGGCGGACGCAGGCCGCGCTGGAGGTTGCTCGCGATCCGGTCGCGTTCGTGGTACAGGCGGGCGTTGTCCAGCGCCATCGCCGCGCGGTCCCCCAGCTCGGTGAGGAAGGCGAGGTCGTCCGGGTCGTAGCGCAGGTCGGCCTGCGCGTGCAGGAAGGAGAGGGCGCCCAGGGTGCGGCCGCGGGCGAGCAGGGCGACGACCGCTGCCGAGTTGTAGCCGGCGTCCTCCATCAGCTGCCGGTGGACGTCGCTCTGCGCCACCTGCTCGACGATTCCGGGCGCCCTCAGGTCGCGCCAGATCATCGGTTGGCCGCTGCGCAGCACCTGGGCGACCGGGTGCTCGCCGTCGGGGTCTAGCGGGGCGTCGCGGCGGATCTCTTCCAGCCGGACCGCCGCCTCGGGATCGGCGGCGGCGACGACGCTGTTGCCGATCAGCCCGTCGTCGCGGACGAGGTCGATCACGCAGAGCTCGGCCAACTCGGGGACCGCTGTGGAGACGATCGTGCGCGCGGTCTGGACCGGATCGAGCGAGGCGTCGAGCGAGCGGCTGGCCCCGACCAGGAACTCCTGCGCGCGGCGGCGCCGCTTGGCGGCGGTGACGTCGCGGGCGATCACCGAGGCCCCGAACACCCCGAGCAGGCTGTTTTGCAGCGGCGAGATGGTGAGGGAGACGTCGACTCGCGCCCCGTCCTTGCGGATCCGCTCCGTCTCGTAGGTCTCCATGCTTTCGCCGCGGCGGACCCGATCGAGGATCACCTGCTCCTCGTTCTGGCGATCGCCGGGGACGATGAAGGAGATGTGGCGTCCGATTGCCTCCTCGGCGCGGTAGCCGTAGAGGCGCTCGGCCGCGGGGTTCCACGAGGTGATCACGCCATCGAGGTTCTTGCTGAGGACGGCGTCCTGCGTTCCCTGCACCACCTCGGCGAGGTGATTGCGCAGGGCCTCTGCCTCCTCCTCGGAGAGGGGCGGGGAATCGGGCCTGTCGCGAATCTCCATCGGTACAAACGCTACCCCTCTCGGGGCGGCCGCCCGCCTCGCGGGGCGGGTGTTGCCGGGTTTACCGGCCCGCCGGCCCGGGTAGCCATCTCGGTGGGCCGCCCGCCGGCCCGGTCCCAGCGGCTTTCATCGGACGCGATCCGGTTCCCGCTCGGGTGAGATGACCAACCGTTTCTTTTACGGCGAGGCGTTCGGGCCGGCGGGTCGAAAAACGGTCTCCCCCCGGGGCCCGATCCGCGGTCGGATCCGAGCGCCCCGGGAGGAGCTTCCGTTGGCGCTTCAGCCCGACTTCAGAATCGACAGCGAAGGCACCACGGTCTCACACTTTGCGACAGTCATTCGCTCACCCCCTTCCGTCTCTGTGCGGGGTGCGGGGTGTTGGAGCAGCCCCGACCCCCGTTTGCCCCTCCCGGGGGGGTTGGCAGAGCCAGGCCGAGCCGCCCCCCGCGAGGGACGCGAGCGCGTCTTCCCGCTGATGGTAAGAGGCATCTCACTGCTTTAGCAGTTTCTAGCAGTAACCTATTCTGACCCAATTTGGGCCACTTGCCAGGGAGTCCAGTCGCTAGGGTGGTGGAGCGTTTTTTGACTTCTGACTAAACAGGGAGCGACTAAATGGCCGTAGGACCCCAGATATCTTCAGAGGCGGACATAGCAGTGGAGAACGCGGCGCCGGAGACGGAGCCCGTGCTCAAGGAGGGCGAACTCCTCGACAACCGCCTGGCGAAGGCGCTTGCCCATCCGATGAGGGTCAGCATCCTCGCGGCCGCGTCCGTTCAGGAGAAAATCAGCCCCGCGGAATTCGCCCGTGAGCAGGGCGTGCCGGTTCAGAAGGTGTCCTACCACTTCAAGGCCCTGGTCAAGTACGGCGCCCTGGAGCTCGTCGACACGCGCCCGGTGCGCGGCGCGGTCGAGCACTTCTACAAGGGAACCCGTCGCGCCATCTTCGGCAAGGCGGATTGGCAGAAGGTCCCCGAGTCGATCAAAGGGGGTCTGGCCGGTGCCGCCCTGCGGGACTTCGTCGGTGTGACCGTGGGGGCGATCGAGGCCGGAACCTTTCAGGCCCGAGACGACTTCGTATTCAGTTGGGAGCCGGTCAGGCTGGACGAGCAGGGGTGGAAGGCGATGGTCAAGAAACTCAAGGCGACGTGGACCTGGATCGCCAGCCTCGAAGAAGAGTGCGCCGCCCGGCTCGAGGAGTCCGGCGAGGACGGGATAAGCGCGATCTTCTCCATCGCCGGATTCGAAGCGCCCAAGTCGAACTAGCCTGAGGCAGAGTCAAGGCTGATGGCGAGGGGGAGTTTCCCCATCGCCAATACAGGGTACGTAGCTGGTATGAATTGGGGTATGTCGTCCGACTCGCGATCGCTTCGGGGCGTGCTTCATGGCTCGGTGCGGGACGTTCTTGGCGGGGGCCGCTCGGCATGACCGCCGGCCGGCACCTGCTTGCGGTCGTCACCGAACCGCTGGTCGGGCCCGAGTCGATCGACGAGCTTCGGCGCCGCCTCGGCGGCGAGCCGGCCAAGGTCAGGATCGTCCTGCCCGTGGTCGAGGAAACGCTCTTCCGCCACACCCTCGGCGACTGCGACGAGCCGGCGCGGGAGGCTCGGGCTCGGCTGGAAGCCTCGTTGACGGCGCTGCGGAGCAGCGGCGTCGCCATCGCCGGCGAGGTCGGGGACCCCGACCCCGTGCTGGCCGCCGAAGAAGCGCTGCGCGAGGCCCCGGCCGACGAGGTGCTGATCTTCGAGCACGCCGAGGACCGGGCGCGCTGGTTCGAGCACGGCCTGTTCGAGAGGGCCCGGGAGCAGATCGATCCCTCGCCGCGGCTGATCCTCGTGCACGACGACGGGCACGCGGTCGGCGTCGAGGACGATGCTGTCGGCGTCGCGTCGCGGAGCCGGGTCGGAGTCGGGGCCGGGCCGCCCCGATCCTGAGCGGGCGACCTGCCTAAACGAGCCGGAGCGTCTCGACGGTGAAGCCGAACCGCTCCGGCCCGGTAATGCGAGGGAGAAGAATGAAGTCCAAAAGCGGACCACACTCGTCCTCACACACTTTACACGCCACAAAGAAAAAATTGCACACTCCGATGCAATCCCTGACATCACACTGGTCGGTTTATCGCAATATGGGTTATTTCACGCCTACCAACGGATCTGTACATTTGGCGAACACACTGGTTTTACGATCCAGAGGCGAGTATCCTGATGTCGTGAGCCTGGTGAGGAGGTTGGTCCGATGACGCCGCCCGAGGATCCGCGCGACGAGGATTTCGTCGAGGAGGAGTCCGAGGCCGCCGGCGAGGAAGCGGGGGAGATCGGCGGCAAGGTGCCCGACGCGGCCGAGGACCCGGCGACCCGCCCTCTCTCGGAGGCGGGGGAGGGGGAGTCGGAGGGATTCGAGCTGGCCGAGAAGGAGTTGGAGGACATCGCCAGCCACGGCGACCAGCACCGCTTTCCCGACCGCGACGTCCCGGCGCCCGAGGAGGCCGAGGGTGCGGAGTACGGCGAGGCGGACGAGACGATCCCGCCGGACGGCTAGGGCGCCGGCGCCAGCGAGGCGTGGAAGGTGTTCTCGTAGTCGGAGGGGTGGAACGCGTCGAGGAACGCCTTCGCCTCCCGGCGCCCGTTCTCCAGCAGCTCCTGTTTCTTCGCCTCGGGCAGGTCGAATTCGGTCGTCGCGACGTCGTCGGCGTCGACCGCGAGCGTGCGCACCCGGGTCGAGTGGGAGACGAAGCGCTCGTCCCAGGCGTCCTGCGCGGTGTGGAAGATGTCGATGCCGAACCGCACCGGCCAGGGAGCCAGCTTTGAGGCGAACCTGAGCCCACCGCCGAGTCCGCGCCCGCCCCTCAGGGTGAACCCGAAGGTCGGCCGCGAGGGCGGCCTGCCGGCCTGTTCGGGGTCGACGTCGAAGATCCAGACCGGGAAGTTGGAGAGGGTGCCGCCATCGACGATCGTGGCGATGCGGCGGTTCGCGTCGGCCAGCTCGATCGGCTCGAAGAAGTAGGGAATCGACATGCTCATCCGCGCCGCCCGCGCGATCGGGAACCGGTCGGGGTCGATCCGGGCGCCGGTCTTCGGGTTGCTGTACTCGGCTAGGTCGTTGGGCAGCACCAGCAGCCTGCGGTTGGTGACGTCGACCGCGACCATCTTCAGCCGCCAGTCCGGTTTGCCGCCCACCTCCTCACTCGCCCTCACCCGCTCGAAGGTCGCCCCTTCGAGCACCTCGTCGAACCACTCCTCGAAGCGCCGTCCGTGTGCCATGCCGTGGCGGCGGAAGAGGTTGGCGAGGCCGAGGGCGGCGCGGCCGCCCGGGAAGTCGGCGAACTGACCGAAGTCGGTCTCGTCGAGCAGCTTCACCATGTCGCCGGCGTCGTGGTCGAGCGCGAGGTAGGAGGCGATGATCGCCCCGGCGCTCGCCCCGGCGACGTTCACCCACCGTTTCACCGGCCAGCGATCGTGCTGGGCAAACCCTTCCAGCGCTCCGGCCAGGGCGATTCCCTTCACCCCGCCTCCCCGGAACACACCGTCCGCCTCCGGATTCCATTTCCGCGTCTCAGCCACCGACACACACTCGCAGAGTGGTGGCATTGGCGCAAGTACTACTGAGTGCTGCTGAACGAACTGTTCCTGCCCCAGCTCATCCGTACGGGTTCGTCCCGACCTCGACGCCGCCGGGTGACCGGCCGCCGGGGCTCAGTCGCGCAGCGAGGCCAGGGCCTCGTCGCGGGTGCCGTGGATCGGGATCGAGAGCTCCAGGCCGGTGATCTCCAAGACCCGCCGCACCTGGTCGTTGTAGCTACAGATGACCACGCGGCCCTTGCCGTCGCCTTCGGCACCGCGGTCGAGCCGCTGCCAGGCCCTGACGATCAGGGCGATGCCGGTCGAGTCGATGAACTCGCAGGCGGAGAGGTCGATCAACAGCGAGGCGTCGCCGGAGGAGATCGCGTCCTCCAGCTGGGTGTCCAGCTCGGGAGCGGTGCTGAGGTCCAGCTCTCCCTGGACGGAGACGACGCGAACCCCGTCGTCGAGTTCGGCCGCGGTTGCCTCGAAGGGGGCGGGACTCACCCGGCCGATGCTACATAATCGCCGCCGGCCCACCCCGGTTTGCCGGCGCGCGCGCGTGGGTACAAGCGGGACGGCGGCGCGGAAAGCTATGCTCGCCGCGAGAACGACGACCGGCGTTCCGGCGCCTGGAACAGGCTGAATTTGTGAAGACGACGACCGGCGATCGATCCGGGCTTCAGATGTCCGTTCCCGGCAGGGCAGAGAACGTGGCGGTGGTTCGCCACGCCCTGGCGGGGCTGGCCGAAAGGTTCGGCATGGACGACTCCGGCATCGCCGACCTGAAGACGATCGTGACCGAGGCCTGCATGAACGTGGTCGTCCATGCCTACCCCGAGGGGGAGCCGGGCCCGTTCGAGGTCGAGGCCGTCTCCGACGGCGAGAAGCTGACCGTGGTCGTCCGCGACTTCGGGATGGGGATCCGGCCGCGCCCCGATGTCGACCGGCCGAGCCTGCGGATCGGCCTCACCCTGATCGCGGCGCTCTCCAGCAGCTTCGAGATCAAGGGCGGCACCGACCGCGGCACCGAGATCAGCATGCACCTGCCGCTGCGCGGCCGTGAGGAGCCGGCGGCGACCGAGCCCGCCGAGGCGCCGCGGCCCGCCCCGATCGAGGCGACCGAGATGCGGGTCGGGCCCCCCGAGCTGGTGGCGCCGGTGCTGAGTCGGGTGATCGGGGCCCTCGCCGCCCGCCAGGAGATCGGCGTGGACCGGCTCTCCGACGCGATGCTGCTCAGCGACGCGATCTCCGCCGGCGCTCCGCGCGGCTTCGGCGACGGCCACGTCTGCCTCAGCGTCGCCGATCGCGCCGAGGGGGTCGAGGTTCGCGTCGGTCCGATGCGAAGCGGCGCGGCGACGCGCCTGCGGGAGAGCCTCGCGCTGCCCGAGCTGGGCGGATCGCTGGAGACGCTCGCCGACGAGCTGCGGATCGAGCAGGACGGCGAGGGGGAGTTCCTCGTCGTCGCGATCGACTCGCTGGCCTCCTAGGACCCCTCGCCTCCCTGTTCGGCGACCTCCGCGCGGATCCGCTCCAGGGTGCGGCGCAGGATGCGGGACACGTGCATCTGCGAGTGGCCGATCCGCTCGGCGATCTGGGACTGCGTCATGTCCTCGACGAAGCGCAGCCGCAGGACCAGGCGCTCGCGCTCGTCGAGGTGGGGCAGGGCGCCCTCCAGCGCCATCTTGTCCTCGACCAGCTCGAAGTTCTCGTCCTCGCCGCCGACCCACTCCGAGGCCGGCGATTCCTCGTCCTCGCCGCCGACCGGACGGTCGAGCGAGAGCGGCCGGCGGTTGTGGTTGGCCTCCAGCACCTCCAGCACGTCGGTGGGGTGGACCTCCAGCTTGGCGGCGATCTCGCCCACCGAGGGCGAGCGCTGAAGCTCGACCGTCAGCGCCGAGATCGCCTTGTCGACGTCGGCCATGCGGTCGTGCAGGCCGCGCGGCACCCGCACGGTCCAGACGCGGTCGCGGAAGTGCCGCTTCAGCTCTCCCAGGATGGTGGGGGCGGCGAAGGCGGCGAAGGGCGTGCCGCGCCCGGGGTCGAAGCGGTCGATCGCGTTGACCAGCCCCAGGTTCGCGACCTGGAGCAGATCGTCGAAGGACTCGCTGGCGCCGCGGTAGCGCAGCGCCAGGTTGCGGGCGAAGGGGAGGTAGCGGCGAACCAGCTCCTCGCGGGTCGCCTCGTCATGGTTCGCGGCGAATTGCGCCCAGAGCACGCGCTCGCTGGCGAGTCCGTCGCCCAGCTCCGGCGCGCTCGGGTTCCGCGCCGCTCGCTTCTCGTCCCGTTTCGCTGCCATCTGTGCCTCGCGCCGGATTCTCAAGCCGGCGCCGCCCTGGGACTTCGAGTCCAAAGCCGTGCAGCGCCTGGGGCCGTCCTGGCCACCGCTTTACACCATAGCGAGGGGCGCCGCTCGCCCTCCTGGGCTGCCCGGCTAGCTTTTGAGCGATGAAACGGAGAAGCCGATGCGTGGCAGCGTTCGTGGGCGTCGCGGTGACGCTTCTCGCCCCGCTCCCGACCGCCGGCTCCGCCGCGATCTGGCATCCGCGGCCGACCACGGCCGCCTGGCAGTGGCAGCTTCAGGGCAGGGTCGACACCAGCGCCGCCGCGGGGGTCTACGACGTGGACGGATTCGAAACGCCGGCGAGCACCGTGGGCGCGCTGCACAGGCTGGGCCGCAGGGTCGTCTGCTACCTCGACGTCGGCAGCTGGGAGAGCTACCGGCCCGACGCCGGCGAGTTCCCGCGCGCGGCGATCGGTCGCCGCTACGAAGGCTTCCCCGACGAGCGCTGGCTCGATGTCCGCCGCTTCCACAGCTTCGCCGTGCCGTTGCGCCGGCGGATCGCGATGTGCGCCCGCAAGGGCTTTGACGCGGTCGAGCCTGACAATCTGGCGGGTTGGGAAAACAGGACCGGCTTCGCCATCGACCGCGACGACCAGCTCCGGTTCAACCGCTGGATCGCGCGCCGGGTCCACGCCAGGGATATGGCGGTGGCGCTGAAGAACGACGGCCCGCAGGCGAGCCGGCTGGCGGGCCTGTTCGACTTCGCGATCGTCGAGCAGTGCTTCCAGTACGAAGAGTGCGGTGCCTACCGGGTCTTCGTGGAGCGCGGCAAGGCCGTCTTCGAGGCCGAGTACGAACTCGAACCGGCCCGCTTCTGTGCCGCGGCCGCGGCGATCGGCTTCAGCGCGATCCGGAAGTCCTACGACCTCTTCGCCCGTCCGTGGCGGCCCTGCGATGCCAGCGCCGCAGCTCGTCCGCACCCCAGACGATGAACGGGAAGGGCGCCAGGATCGCCAGGTCGGCGGGCGGCAGGGCCGCCGTGCCGAGCAGGTCCTGGCAGAAGGGGACGTAGATGAGCAGTGCCGCCAGCACCAGCTCGAAGGCCACCCCCCAGAGCAGCAGCCGGTTGCTGAAGACCCCTACCGAGCGCAGCGAGGCCCGCTCGGTGCGGGCGGCGAAGGCGGTGCCGATCTGGGCGACCACCATCGAGAGGAAGGTCATCGTCGTCGCCTGAAGGTAGGCGTGGTGCAGGGGGTCCCCCTCCTTGACCGGGTCGTTGGGGCTCCAGCCGGCCTTGAGCAGGACGTAGAAGTAGGCGCCCATCGAGAGCGCCGCCGCGATCAGGCCGAGGAAGAGCCAGGACCGCGCGAGCATCGCGCCGGTGATGATGCCCTGCCCGCGCTGGCGCGGCGGACGCCGCATGATCCCCGGCTCGGCTCGCTCGCGCCCCAGCGCCAGCGCCGGCAGGGTCTCGGTTCCGATGTCGAAGGCGAGCAGCTGGAGGATCGTCAGCGGCAGCGGGACGGCGCCGCCGGCGAGGGCGAAGACCAGGAACGGCGTCACCTCCGGCGTCGTGTGGGCGAAGATGTAGACGATGAACTTGCGGATGTTGTCGTAGATCTGCCGCCCCGCCGCCACCGCCGCCACGATCGTCGCGAAGTTGTCGTCGGTGAGGATCATCGTCGCCGCCTCGCGGGCGACGTCGGTGCCCGAGCGGCCCATCGCGACGCCGATGTCGGCCCGGCGCAGGGCGGGCGCGTCGTTGACGCCATCCCCGGTCATCGCCACCACGTGGCCCTCCGCCCGCAGGGCGTCGGCGATCCGCAGCTTCGCCTCCGGCGTCGCCCGGGCGAAGATCAGCTCGCGCCCCTCGCGCAGCAGCGCGTCCAGCTGGGGCTCGCTCATCCGGTCCAGTTCCTCCTCGGTCACCACCGTCGGCTCGCCGCGGGCGATCCCGATCCGGCGGGCGATCGCCGCCGCCGTCAGCGGGTGATCGCCGGTGACGACGACGATCCGGATCCCGGCCTGGTGGCAGTCGGCGACCGCGGCCGGCACCTGCGGGCGCGGCGGGTCGATCAGCGCCACCAGGCCGAGCAGGGCGAGGTCGCGCTCGGCCTCCTCGCGCCGCTCGGGCACGGTGCCGTCGAGCCGACGCTCGGCCACGGCGAGAACCCGCAGTCCCTGCGCCGCCAGCTCGTCGACCTCCAGCTCCAGCGCCTCGCGCTCGCGGGGGCCCAGCGGGACCGCCTTGCCGCCCGGTTCGACGCGCGTCCGGCAGAGCGGGATCACGGCCTCCGGCGCCCCCTTCGTGTGCGCCCAGAGCCGGCCGTCGCGCTCGTCGGCGGTCGTCATCAGCTTCAGCACCGGGTCGAAGTGGAACTCGGCGCGCCGGCGGCCGTCGGGGCCGGCGCCGAGCTCGCGGGCGGCACGCAGCATCGCCACCTCGGTCGCGTCGCCGCTCGCCCCCTCGCCCTCGAGAACGGCGTTGTTGCAGGCGGTCATCGCCTCCAGCAGCGCCGCGAATCCCGGGGGGTGGTCGTTTGTCCCGCTGTGCGACGCAAATGACTCCCGCGCCCCTCCTTCGCGGTCCTCGAGGTCGATCTCCTCGCCGCCGCAGCGGATCCGCGCAACCCGCATCCGGTTCTCGGTCAGGGTCCCGGTCTTGTCGGTGCAGATCACGTCGGTCGACCCCAGCGTCTCGACCGCGCTCAGGCGCTTCACCACCGCCCCCTGGCGGACCAGTCCGCGGACGCCGACAGCCAGCGCCAGGGTGATCACCGGCAGCAGGCCCTCGGGCACGTTGCCGACGATCAGCCCGATCGCGAAAACGACCGCGTCGCCGACCGGCAGCCCGGCGCCGAGCGAGGCGAGGGGGATGAAGGCGACCCCCATCGCCAGGGCGATCGCGGCGATCAGCCAGGCGACCCGACGCACCTGGTGTTCGAGCGGGCTCTCCTCGGGCTCGGCGCGCTCCGACAGTGAGGCGATCCGCCCCAGCTCGGTCCGCATCCCGGTCGCGAAGACCAGCGCGCGCGCCTCCCCGCCGGTGCAGCTGGTGCCGCTGAAGAGCAGGTCGCGGGAGTGGATCAGCGGCCCCTCGCTCTCGACCAGGTCGGCCGAGCGCGTCGTCGTCGCCGACTCCCCGGTCAGGGTCGACATGTCGACCTCCACCGCGCCCTCGATCAAACGGGCGTCGGCGGAGACGCGGTCGCCTTCCTCGACCAGGAGGACGTCGCCGCGGACCAGCTCGACCGCGTCGACCATGACCGGGGCGCCGTCGCGCAGCACCCTGGCGCGCTCGGGCAGGTAGCGCCGCAGCGCCTCGACCGCACGCTCGGCCTGGCGCTCCTGGGCGAAGGCGAAGGCGGCGTTGAGGACGATCACGACGACCACCGCGATCGCCACCGGTGCGATCCCGGCGAGCGCGGCCAGCGCGGCCGCCCCCCAGAGGAGCAGGGCCAGGGGGTGGGTGAACTGGCGGGCCAGCTCCCGCGGCCAGCGCCGCCCGGCGCGGCGTTCGAGCGTGTTCGGGCCGTCGCTCAGCAGCCGCCGCCGCGCCTCGCGGGCGGAGAGGCCGCCGCGGGAGGCCCGCAGGTCGCGCAGCAGCAGCTCGATCCGCTCGTTCGGATCGAGTCTCGGTTCGGGGCCGTTCATCTCCGCGGTCCCTGGCCGACCGGCCCGGGCGGTGCGCTAGGGGGTGAGGCCGACCTTGACCACGCCCTCGCGCTGGTTGCCGAACAGCTCGTAGGCCTCCTCGATCTGGTCGAGCGAGAAGCGGTGGGTGATCAGCGGCTCGAGGTCGAGGCGGCCGTGGCGCACCATCTCCATCAGCGTGCGCATCCGCTCCTTGCCGCCGGGACAGAGCGTGGTGAGGATCTGCTTGTCGCCGATCCCGTAGACGAAGGACTCAAGCGGCACCTCGAGCTTGCCGCCGTAGACGCCGAGGCTGGAGACGATGCCGCCGGGGCGGGTGGCGTCGAGGCAGGCCTGGAAGGTCTCCTGAGTGCCCAGGGCCTCGATCGCGACGTCGACCCCGCGGCCGCCGGTCAGCCGCTTGATCGCCGCGATCGGGTCTTCCTGGCTGAAGTCGATCATCTCGTCGGCTCCCATCTTGCGGGCCAGCGTCCAGGCGGCCCTCGATGCGGTCGACGCCGATCACCAGCGAGGCTCCCATCAGCCGCGCGCCGGCCGTCGCGCAGAGGCCGATCGGCCCCTGGGCGAAGACGGCGACGGTCTGGCCGATCCGCACGTTCGCGGTCTCCGCCGCCGAGATCCCGGTCGAGGCGATGTCGGCGAGCAGCACGCACTGCTCGTCGGAGAGGTCGTCGGGGATCTTCGCCAGGTTGGCCTGCGCGTAGGGGACGCGGAAGTACTCGGCCTGGACGCCGTCGATCGCGTTGCCCAGGCGCCAGGCGCCGATCATCTTCCACTCGTCCTCGTAGCCCGAGCACTGGGCCTCGTTGTGGTTCTGGCAGTAGAAGCAGGTGCCGCAGGGCGTGATCGCGCCGACCAGGACGCGGTCGCCGACCTCGTAGCCGGAGACGGCGTCGCCGAGCTGGTGGATCGTCCCGACCGGCTCGTGGCCGACGATCCGTCCCTGCTCGACCGGGTACTCCTCGCGCCAGATGTGGACGTCGGTGCCGCAGATCGTCGTCAGGGAGATCTTCACGACGGCGTCGGTTGGGCCGCAGGCGGGGATCGGCTTCTCCTCCAGAACGATCCGCTCGTGGCCCTCGAACACGGCCGCCTTCATCGTCTCGGTCATCGTCCACCTCCGCTGTCGTGCGCTACAGGATCGCCTTGTGACACCGTAGGCAGCCCGGCGCCGGCCGGCATCGGTACTTGCTACGGACTTTCCGTGCGTGTAACCCGCTTGGTTATCGGCTCCGCACCCCTTACGCTGGGTCGGTGGCGAGGCCGAGTCTGGTGCAGATTCCCTCGCAGCCGCTGGAGCGCTTCAAGCCGCTGCTGGGGGAGGAGTTCGGGGCGATCGAAAGAGTCGCCGAGCGGGCGCGGCGCGAGTTCGCTGGCAGGGCGATCTGGCACGTCAGCTCGACCGCCCGCGGCGGCGGGGTGGCGGAGATGCTGCGGGCGCTTCTGCCCTACGTCCGCGGCGCCGGCGTCGACACCCGCTGGGCGGTGCTGAAGGAGGAGCCCGAGTTCTTCGTCCTCACCAAGCGCCTTCACAACAACCTCCACGGCTACCCCGGCGATGGCGGTCCGCTGGGCGACGCCGAGCGCCGCCTCTACGAGGAGTCCCTGGCGGCGAGCGCCGCCGAAATCGGCAGCCCGCCCCAGGCCACCGACGTCGCCTACCTGCACGACCCCCAGACCGCCGGGCTGATCCCGGCGACCAAGGCGCGCGGGACGAAAACGGTCTGGCGCTGCCACATAGGCGCCGACCGCCCCAACGAGCTGGTCCGCCGCGCCTGGGACTTCCTGCGTCCCTACGTCGGCGAGGCCGACGCCTGCGTCTTCTCCCGTCGCGAGTACTTCTGGGAGGGCCTCGAGGAGTCCCGCTGCTGGGTCATGCCCCCCTCGCTCGATCCCTTCTGCCCCAAGAACGAGGAGCTGGGCATGGGCACGGTCGAATCGATCCTGGCCGAGATCGGCCTGACCGCGGGCCCGCCCGACGGGCCGCCGGTGTTCACCCGCGGCGACGGCAGCCCGGGCCGGGTCGAACGGCCGGCCGAGCTGCTTCAGGAGGCGCCGCTGCCGCTCGGCGCCCGGCTGGTCGTCCAGGTCTCCCGCTGGGACCGGCTCAAGGACCACCTCGGCGTCCTGCGCTGCTTCGCCGATCACGTCGCCGACCCCGAGGCGCACCTGCTGCTCGCCGGTCCCGCCGACGGCGCCGTCGCCGACGACCCCGAGGGCCAGGGGGTCTACGACGAGCTGGCCGCCGCCTGGCGCGCGCTGCCCGCCGGCGAGCGCCGGCGCGTGCACGTCGCCAGCCTGCCGATGGACGACCTGGAGGAAAACGGGGCGATGGTCAACGCGATCCAGCGCCGCGCCGACGTGCTGGTGCAGAAGAGCATCGCCGAGGGCTTCGGGATGACGGTGGCGGAGGGAATGTGGAAGGAGCGGGCGGTGGTGGCCAGTCGCGTCGGCGGCATCCAGGACCAGATCGTCGACGGCGAGTCCGGGGTGCTGATCGACGACCCGCTCGACCTCCTGGCGTGCGGCGAGGCGATCGCGGCGCTGCTGGCGGACCCCGAGCGGGCGGGGCTGATGGGAGACGCCGCGCGGCGCCGCGTGGTCGACCGCTTCCTCGGCGTCCAGCGCCTGCGCGAGTACGTCGAGCTGGTGGCTAGCCTCGTGCCGAGGCCAGCAGGACCCGCCGCTCCGCCGCCGCGATGAGGCGGCGGGCGCGGTCGACGGCGTCGATGTTGACCGAGATCGCGTCGATCCCGGCGCGGACGAGGATCTCGGCGTACTCGGGGTAGACCGAGGGCGCCTGTCCGCAGATCGAGGTCTGAAGGCCCAGCTCGCGGGCCCGCTCCAGCAGTCGCGCGATGTACTCGGTGACGGCGGCGTCGCGCTCGTCGAAGACCTCGGCCACCAGCTCGGAGTCGCGGTCGGCGCCCAGCATCAGCTGGGTGAGGTCGTTGGAGCCGATCGAGATGCCGGCGATCCCCAGCTCGGCGTAGCGCTCGAGGTGGAAGAGCACCGAGGGCACCTCGGCCATCACCCACAGCTCGAAGCCCGGCCGGGACAGCAGCCCGGCCGACTCGATCTGGCGGCGGCAGGCGAGCACCTCGCGCGGGGTGCGGACGAAGGGGAGCATCACGTGGAAGTTGTCGTGGCCGGCGTCCCAGACTCGCTCGATCGCCTCCAGCTCCAGCCCCAGCAGCTCCGGCTCGCGCATGTAGCGCAGGGCGCCGCGGTAGCCGATCATCGGGTTCGCCTCCTGCGGCTCGAAGCGCTCGCCGCCTTCGAGGCCGCGGAACTCGTTGGTGCGGAAGTCGATCGTCCGGTAGGTGATCGGCCGCGGCGCCATCGCGCTGGCGAAGGCGGTCAGGGAGTCGGCCATCTTGGCGACGAAGCGCTCGCTGCGGCCCTGCTCCATCAGCAGCCTGGGATGGACGCCGTCGAGCGCCTCGACCACCATCAGCTCGGCTCGCAGCAGGCCGACCCCGTCGACGGGGAGGTCGGCCACCCGGTCCAGCTGGGAGGGCTCGGAGAGGTTGACCAGGACCTTGGTCCCGGTCACCGGCGCGGCGGCGCTCGCCTGGACCGCTACCGCGGGCGGGCGAGCTCTCGACGACGCTGTCGCCCTCGGTGACGACGCCCTCGCCGGCGTCGACGGTGACGATCTCGCCGTCGCGCAGGACCTTGGTCGCCTCGGCGGTGCCGACCACGCAGGGGATGCCGAGCTCGCGGGAGACGATCGCGGCGTGGCAGGTCATGCCGCCGGAGTCGGTGACGATCGCCGCCGCCTTGCGCATCAGCGGCACCCAGTCGGGCGCGGTCATGTGGGCGACCAGCACCTCGCCGGCGGCGAACTTGCCGGCGTCCTGTCAGCGAGGCCACGACCCGCGCCGGGCCGGCGGCCGCGCCGGGGGCGGCGCCGAGGCCGCGGACGAGCTCCTTGCCCCGCCGCGTCTCGGGCTCGGCCAGGGCGGTGCCGCCGGAGGCGGTCACCGGCCGCGACTGGAGCATCCAAATCGCGCCGTCCTCGTCGACCGCCCACTCGGTGTCCTGGGGGGAGCCGTAGTGGGCTTCGATCCTGGTTCCCAGCTCGGCCAGCTGCCCGACCTGCTCGTCGCTAAGCACCGGCAGCTCGGCCTCCTGCCCGCTCAGCTCGCGGGTCACGGTGCCGCCGCCGGGAACCGACTCGATCGCCAGCTCCTTGCGGCGCACTTCGCGGCGCTCGATCGTCAGGCGCTCCTTGTCGACGAGGTAGCGGTCGGGCGAGACGGAGCCCGAGACGACGGACTCGCCGAGCCCGAAGGCCCCCTCGATCACGAGGCGGTCGGTCGCCCCGGAGGCCGGGTCGATGGTGAACATCACCCCGGCCCTGGTCGAGCGGATCTGGCGCTGGACCACTACCGCGATGTCCATGTCGGCCTGGCCGAAGCCGCGCTTGGCCCGGTAGTAGACGGTGCGGGCGCCGAAGAGGGAGGCCCAGCAGCGGCGGACGGCGTCGACCACGTCCTCGCTGCCGGTCACGTTGAGGAAGGTCTCGTTCATGCCGGCGAAGGAGGCCGACTCGGTGTCCTCGGCGGTAGCCGAGGAGCGCACGGCGACGGCGACCGACTCGTCGTGGCCGGCCAGCTTGGCGTAGGCGTCGCGGATCGACTCCGCCAGCCAGCCGGGGATCGGCGCCGATTCGACCATCCGCCTGGTCTCCTCGGCGGCGGCGTCGAGCGCGGCGGTGTCCTCGACGTCAACGGCGGATAGGCGCTCCTCGATCCGCTCGCGCAGGCCGGTGGGGTCGCAGAAGGCGGCGTAGGCGGGCGCGCCGACGACGAAGCCGGGGGGGACGGGGAAGCCGGCGGCGGTCAGCTCGCCGAGGTTGGCGCCCTTGCCGCCGGCGAAATCGACGTCGGCTCGGGAGAGGCTGGAGAAGCCTCGGACGGCGTCCGACGAGGCAGGGGACACGCCGGACGCCGTCGCGAGATTTGAGATGACTCGCTCACTCATATGCAACTCGCACCGTATGTCGGCGCGGTGGCGCCGACATCCGGGCAGGGCACTGCTCTTGCGTGCGGCGAAGTACTGACGCCCCCGCCACCTGGGCGCGGCGCCGCTCGGAAACACCGAGCGGCGCCGCCCTGACCGTCGGCCGCTGACCCCTACTCGGGGAGGACCGGCGACTCCGCCTCGACTTCGGCCGGCGAGGCGGAGTCGGCCTTGGGCGAGGTGCTGGCCTCGCCGCCCGCTCCAGCCTCGGGTACCGGCTGAGGCGACTTGAAATGCAGGATCTCGACTTTGGAGAGCATGCCCTCCTCGCCGCTCTTGGCGATCCGTTCGGAGGCCTCCGCTTGGATCGCGAGGATGCGGTCGAGCGTGTCGCTGAGCAGGGAGGCGACGTCCTCCCAGCCCTTCCTGTCGACGACCATCGGGGTGCGGCTGAGATGCCGGTCCTCGAGCTCGTCGAAGGTGCCCTTGCTGACGGCATCCTCGACGTCGTCGAAGACGGCCTTCAGCATCGCCCCGGAAAGTCCGGGACGAAGTGCCTCGGGCATCCGGGCCCACTCGCTGTCGCTGAGGAACTGGCGCCTGGTGGCTCGGTAGAAGTGCTCCGTGGCGCCGCGTCGCTGTTTGGTGTCGACCAGCTCGATGCAGTCGTACTTCTCCAGGACCCGCACGTGGTAGGCGACCAAATTGAGGCTCTGGTTGAGCTCCTGGGAGAGCAGGTTGGGGCTGGCAACCCGCTCATTGAGAATGATCAGGATCTGTACGCGCAGGGGATGCGCGAATGCTTTGGCGACGATCTGTTCGACGCCGTCTTTCTGCGTTGATTTCGGCAAAACGCTTCCTTCTCTCGATTTTCCGGGGTGGCGGCCGATAACGACACTGTAGAGATCGAAGCTCAGGAATTCCACAACGTTTGGGTTTCTCTCGTTTATTGCCGCATTTTGCTCCCCCGAGACTGATTGATATAAATAATTAAAGTAATTACTCAGTCTCTTCTCGCGATCCGTTCGAAACGGGTCGGCGAGGAAGCACTTCGGCAGACGAGGGGAGGTGGCGGCATGCGGATCGGAACGATGCAGGAGCGGGTTACTCCGGTGGCCATCAGCAAGGGCTCCTGAGCCTGGGACGGGACGGCGGCCGCGTGGCAGGCTTTGACCGTGGCCCCTTGGAAGCTACCGGTCGCCGTGATCGCGATCGCCGTCCTGATCGTCGCCGCCTTCTACTTCGGCGGGCCGGGCGTCGGCGTCGCGGCCGGGGCCCTGGTCGCCGTCGCGATCGTCCTCACCGCCGCCCGCGCGCGTCCCCGCGGTGCGATCGGCGAAGCGCCCACGCCGGCCTCGCCCCGGCGCCTGTTGGTTGTGGTCGGCCTCCCGGTTGAGGACGCCGCCGCGATCCGTGAGATCGCCGCCGAGGCCGGCGCGGGCGGCGGCCGGGAGGGCACCGAGGTCCTGGTCCTCGCGCCGGCCCGGATCGGCTTCCTCGACCGCTGGGCCTCCGACATGGAGGCGGCGCGCGCCGCCGCCCAGCGCAACCTGGTGATCACCGTCGCCTCGCTCGCCAAGGCGGGCGTCGCCGCCGAGGCCCGGGTCGGAGACGAGGACCTCGTGCAGGCGGTCGAGGACCAGCTGGGGAGCTTCTCCGCGACCGAGGTGATTCTGGTCACCGGGACCGCCGCGGAGGATCCGGCGGGGGAGGCGGCGGCGGCCGAGCTGAGTTCGAGGCTCAGGGCCGGCTTCCGGCGGCTGATCCTCAGCGGCCCAGCAGCTCGTTGAAGCGCAGCGCCGCTCGGGTCGGAACCAGGAAGGGCCGGTCGGCGTGGAGCAGGCCGGCGCCGCTGAGGTCGCGGACGGCGCGTTCGATCGCGTCGCGCTCGGCGAACTCCGGCGACTCGCCGCCGATCTCGAGCACCAGGTCGGCCAGCGTGAGCTGGGTCGGGTGAAGATGGAGGACCTGCTGAAGCACGACCGACTCGGTGGCCGCGTCCCGCGCCTCGGTGCTGCGGCTCTGGTCGATCTCGCCCATCGCTCCTGCTAAGTCCCCGGGTCGGTCGAGTTCTCCCCCGTCCCGTCGTCGAAGCCGAGCACCTCCCGTGCCCAGGGCGCCTCGACTTCGGCGCGGTAGAAGTGCTGCATCGAGCCCCGCACCGGCTCGGTGCGAACGAGGTGGATCGCGCCGCACTCGGCGAGCACGCGGACGTGGTAGCTGATGTTGCTGAGCGGCCGGTCGAGCGAGTAGGACACCTGGCGCGGGCTGATCTCCTCCTCGCCGGCCATCGCGCGCAGGATGTCGCGCCGCAGTGGGTGGCGCAGGGCCACCAGCAGATCGTTGTCGCCCGAGCGGTCGAGACTCGCCATCCTGACCGGGCAATATAGAGCAAACGAAATGTTTTGTCTGCGGAGGCCTACCGCGTGGGTCTTGGCGCGATCGCGAAGCGCGTCGTCTGCGTCGCTTCGTTGCCGGCTTCGTCGGTGGCGGTGAGGGTCAGCCGGTACTCGCCGGGACCCAGCCTGCGCAGGTTCGGAAGCGTGACCCGGTTGGCCCCGGCGCGCCCGGGCCCGCCGAACGCGTGCCCGACGGCGACGAACCTCGCGCAGCGCGACTTGGTTCGGTTCCGGCGGGTCGGCGCGACGCACTTTCTGCCGAGCCTGCGGCCGGGCCGCTTCTTGGTCAGCCCGAAGCGCACCGTCGCCGGCTCCGAGAGCGTGTAGTCGACCCTGCCCTTGCTCACCCGCAGCTTGACGGCCGGCTTGGTGCGATCGCATTCGCCCTGGGTGGCGGCCTGGCTCGGGCACCGGTCCTGGCTTTCGTCGCCGAAGCCGTCGCCGTCGGCGTCGGGCTCAAGCGTCGCCTGCACCAGCAACTCGCCCGTGGACTGGCCCACCTGCGGCTGGTTCAGGGTGAGCGGGGGGGAGAAGGCGTAGCTGAACTTCTCGCCGCCGGAGTTGTAGGTGGCTTCGAAGTTGGCCCCCTCGAGCGCCAGGTGCTGGCCCTTCCTGACCGGGACCCGGGCGGGGAACGCCTGGATGCCTGGTTCCGCCCCCGCGGCCGTCGGCTGAAGCGTCACGGTCGGCCCGTTGGCCACGGCGGTGGCGGTGGCGGTTTTCTGGTCGGCCGCCGGGCTGATGGGGTCGACGATGCGGAAGGCGATCTGGGTCGCGGCTTCGGCCTGGGCGCGGACCCTGAAGGCGGTGATCACCCCGTCGCTGGGGGCGCCGCCGGAGTCCAGGACGCCGTCGTGCGGGACCACGTATGAGGCGATCGTGCAGGCAGCGCCGAAGAAGTTGGCGCACTCGCCCGAGTTCGCCGGCGCGTGTTCGAGCCTGCTGCCGAAGATCTGCGCGGCGGGCGCGGCGGCCGGGACGGCCAGCAGGGCGGCGCCGACGGTCAGGGCGATGGCGATCGGGCGCGACCTCGGCCTCGCTGCGTCGAGTGGGCGCATCTCACGGGGTACGGAGGACCGCGCGCCCAGGTTCAGCTTCCCTCGCGGACTCCCCCCATCTCGGTGAAGACGGCGGTGACGCCGCCGTCGCCGCGCTGCTCGTCGGCGATCACATGGGAGACGGCGTTGATCAGCGCCAGGTGGGTGAAGGCCTGCGGGAAGTTGCCGAGGTGCTGGCCGGAGTCGGCCTCCAGCTCCTCGGCGAAGAGGTCGAGCCACCCGGCCGCCTCCAGCAGGCGCTCGCAGAGCTGCCGCGCCCGCATCGGCTCGCCGATCTCCGAGAGCGCCGAGACAAGCCAGAAGGAGCAGATCAGGAAGGTGCCCTCCTTGCCGCTGAGCCCGTCGTCGGTCTCCTGGACCCTGTAGCGCAGCACCAGGCCGTGCTCGGTCAGATCCTCGGCGATCGCCTCGACGGTGGCGCGCACGCGCGGGTCGTCGGGGGGGAGGAAGCGCAGCAGGGGGATCAGCAGCAGCGAGGCGTCGAGGGCGTCGGTGTCGTAGTGCTGGCGGAAGACGCCGTCGCGGACGCCGCGGTCGAGGATCTCGGCGCGGATCTCCTCCGCCGTCTTCTCCCACCCCTCGGCGATCTCCTCGAAGCCGATCGCGCGGGCGAGGCGGACGCCGCGGTCGACCGCGACCCAGATCATCAGCTTCGAGGAGACGTAGTGCTGAGGCGCCCCGCGCGACTCCCAGATGCCCTGGTCGGGGTGGGGCCAGGCGGCGATCGCCGCCTCCACCTGGTAGCGGATCAGCTGCCGGTCGGCCGGGGTCCCCGAGCCCCGCAGCGCCTTCTCGTGCAGGTAGATCGAGTCGAGCAGGGATCCCCAGACGTCGTTCTGGCGCTGGTCGTAGGCGCCGTTGCCGACCCGCACCGGGCGGGCGCCGCCGTAGCCGCCGAGGTGGTCCAGCGTTCTCTCCTGGAGCCGCTTCTCGCCGCCGATCCCGTACATGATCTGAAGGTCCGGGTGGTCGCGGCAGACGTTGACGATGAAGCGCATGAAGTCCCGCGCCTCCTGGTCGAAGCCGAGCGTGTGCAGGGCCCAGAGGCTGAAGGTGGAGTCGCGGATCCAGCTGTAGCGGTAGTCCCAGTTGCGTTCGCCCCCTGGGGTCTCGGGAAGCGAGGTCGTGGCGGCGGCGACGATCGCCCCGCTCGGGGTGTAGGTGAGGCCCTTGAGGACGAGGGCGGAGCGCTGAAGGTGGATGCGCCAGGGGTGATCGGGGAAGTTGCCGTCGCGCAGCCAGGAGCGCCAGAACTCTTCGGTGGAGTCGAGGCGCTCCAGTGCCTCCGGGGCGCTGCGCGGCCCGCCCAGCTCGTCCTCGCCCCAGGTCAGCGCGCAGAAGCCGCTTTCGTCCTCGCGCAGGGTCAGGGTGCCGCGGGCGGCGCCGTCCTCGATCCTCAGCTCCATGTCGCTGGTCAGTCGCAGCTCGGTGCCGTCCTCGCCGTGGGCGACCGCCTCGCCCATCTCGCCGCCGCTCCAGGTGGCCGCCCGCAGGCCGTAGTCGAAGCGCGGCAGGCACTCCATCTCCAGCTCGACCTCGCCGTCGATGCAGGTGACCGTCCGCAGCAGCGAGTGGTCGGACTCGTGTTCGGTGTCGGGGCGGCTTCCGGCGCCGGCCGAGCGCGCCCACTCGGCGATCGTGAGGGCGTCGTGGACGATCATCCAGCCGGTCTCGGTGACCCAGGTGGTCTCGACCACCAGCGTCCCCGGTTTGTAGCGGCGGCTGATCGGGACGACGACCCCGCGCGGCCGCAGGGTGAAGCGCCCGGCTCCGCGATCCAGCAGCGCCGCGAAGGCGCTCGGGGAGTCGAAGCGGGGCAGGCAGAGCCACTCGACGGCGCCGTCGAAGGAGACCAGGGCGGCGGTGTGGCAGTCGGAGAGGAATCCGTAGCTGCCGATCGTCGGGAAGCGGTCGTTGCTGGAGGCAGCCACGGCGCTGCCAAGCTACCAGCGGCGCTGGCGGCTCAGGCGCGAGGCGCGCCGGTACGCTGGACTCCGTGACCCTGCCGTTCGCCCACGAGACCGGCGTCTACGGCCCGCTGGAGCTGGCGCCGATGCTGATCGCCGCCGGCCTGTACGCGAAGCGCTCGGCGACCCTGGCGGCCAGGGGGCGGCCGGTCCCGCTCTGGCGCCAGCTCTGCTTCGCCGCTGGCCTGCTGGCGATCGCGGCGGCGCTGGTCTCGCCGATATCCGAGGTCGCCGAGGAACTGGTGATCGCCCACATGGCCGAGCACCTGCTGCTCGGCGACATCGCGACGCTGCTGCTGGTGCTGGGCCTGACCGGGCCGCTGCTTCAGCCGATCCTGGCGATCCGGGTCTTCGACCGGCTGCGCGTGCTCGCCAACCCCGCCGTCGCCTTCCCGCTGTGGGCGCTGAACTTCTACTTCTGGCACGTGCCGGCGCTGTATGACGCCGCCTACGCGGGCGCGCCGCTGCACGCGCTTGAGCACACCACCTTCATCTTCTTCGGCTGCCTGATGTGGATGCCGGTCTTCGGCCCGCTGCCGACGCCGCGCTGGTTCACGGCGGGCTGGAAGGTGGCCTACGTGGTCGGCGTCCGCTTCGCCGGGGCGATCCTCGGCAACGTGCTGATGTGGTCCGGCACCGTGCTGTACACGATCTACGCTCCGGGGGAGCGCCACTGGGGCCTCTCGCCGCTGGCCGACCAGAGCACCGCCGGGGTGATCATGATGGTCGAGGGGACCTTCCTCGCGCTCGGGGTCCTGGCCTGGGTGTTCTTCGAGGTGGCGCGCGAGGGGATCGAGAAGCAGCGGCTGCTCGACCTCGCCCAGGATCGCGGCTTCGAGCTGGACGAGGAGCGGGCCCAGCGGGCGGTCGCCGCCGGCCACGCGGCGCGCCTGGAGGAGCAGATCCTCGCCGGCGCGGTGCCGAGCGTGGGGGAGCCCGGTGTCGCCGCGAGATAGGGCGCGAGCCTGGCTCGTCACCGGCCCGCTCGGCCGCGGCCTCGCCTTCGCCGTCGATTTCGCGGTGGCGCTGCGCACGATGCGCCGCCGGAGCGAGTGATCTAGGGTCAGCCCGATGGAGACGACGCTCACCGAGCTGCCCGATTCGCGCGTACGGGTCGAGGTGCGGGTCCCGGCCACCGACGTCGATCGCGCCACCTCGCGCGCCGCGCGGGCACTGGCCAAGGAGATGCGGATGCCCGGTTTCCGCCAGGGCAAGGCGCCGCCGTCGCTGGTGATCCAGCGGACTCGGCTTCCCCGCGGTGCTGGAGGAGGCGATCCGCGAGGGGCTGCCGGAGTGGTACGAACGGGCGCTGCTGGACGCGGCGGTCAACCCGATCGGCGATCCCGAGTATCGAGATGGTCGCCACCCCCGAGGACGAGGGCGAGCCGCTCGCCTTCCGCTTCGAGGTCGGCGTGCGGCCGCCGGCGAAGCTGGGCGAGTACCGAGGGGCTCGAGGTCGGCCGAGCGCAGGACGAGGTTCCCGACGACGTCGTCGAGCGGGAGGTCGAGCGGCTGCGCGAGGGCTTCGCCAAACTGGAGCCGGTGACGCGCGCCGCGGCCGAGGGCGACGCGCTGCTGATCGACTTCGAGGGCACCGTGGACGGCGCCGCCTTCGAGGGCGGCAAGGCCGAGGACTACCTGCTGGAGCTGGGCTCCGGCCAGCTGATCGAGGGCTTCGAGGAGCAGCTCCCGGCGCCGAGGCCGGCGGCGGAGCGCAGGTCGAGGTCGGCTTCCCCGACGACTATCGCGCCGAGCAGCTGGCCGGCAAGGACGCGGTCTTCGCCGTCACGGTCAAGGAGGTGCGCGAAAAGGTCCTGCCCGAGCTCGACGACGAGTTCGCCGCCGACGCCTCTGAGTTCGACACCCTCGAGGAGCTGCGCGCCGACATCCGCGAGAAAGTCGGCGCCGCGCTCGACAGCAGGGCAGAGGAAGACTTCCGGGTCGCCGCCGTCGACGCCGCCGTCGATGCGGCCACGGTCGAGGTCCCCGCCGACCTGGTCACCGCGCGGGCGACCGAACGCTGGGAGCGGATCGAACGCCAGCTCGCCGGCCGCGGCATGAACCCCGCCGCCTTTCTTCAGATGCAGGGGAAAACGCGCGAGGAGCTGATCGAGGAATCCAAGCCCGACGCCGAGCGCGAGCTGAAGCGCGAGGCGGTGGTGACGGCGATCGCCGAAGCGGAGGAGATCGAGGTCTCCGACGAGGACCTGCTGGAGGCGCTCGAGCACAGCGCCGAGCACGAACGCACGACGCCGCAGAAACTGTTGGAGCGGCTGCGCGAGAACGGGCGCGAGGCGATGATCCGCGAGGACATCAGGGCCCGCAAGGCGATCGAGCTGGTGGCCGAGGCCGCGAGGCCGATCCCGATCGAGCAGGCGGAGGCTCGGGAGAAGATCTGGACGCCGGAGAAGGAGCGCGAGGCGGCCGGCAGCCTCTGGACTCCGGGCTCGGAGTAGCGCCCGCGGCGTGCCGGGCGCGCCCGGCACCTTCTATAGAGTGCCGGGGCGATGAGCCCTCTGGTACCGATGGTGGTCGAGCAGACCTCGCGCGGCGAGCGCGCCTTCGATATCTACTCGCGCCTGCTGGGGGAGCGGATCGTCTTCCTCGGCACCCCGGTCACCGAGGACATCGCCAACCTGATCGTGGCCCAGCTCCTGCACCTGGAGTCCGAGGATCCCGACAAGGACGTCAGCCTCTATGTCAACTCCCCGGGCGGCTCCGTCTACGCCGGCCTGGCGATCTACGACACGATGCAGTTCATCAAGCCCGACGTGCAGACGATCTGCGTCGGCGTCGCGATGAGCATGGGCGCGCTCTTGCTCTGCGGGGGCGCCGCGGGCAAGCGGATGGCGTTGCCGAACTCGAAGATCCTGATCCACCAGGTCTCAGCCGGCTTCCAGGGCCAGGCGACCGACATCGAGATCCACGCCAAAGAGATCATCGACGTGCGCCGCCGCCTCGACGAGATCATCGCCAAGCACACCGGCCAGCCCTTCGACAAGGTCACCAAAGACACCGATCGCGACTACTTCATGAGTGCTCAGGAGGCGAAGGAGTACAGCATCGTCGACCGTGTCATCGAGCATCACTAGCCGTCCCGCCCTTCTCGCGCTCGTTCTCCTCGCGGCGCTTGCCGCACCCGCTTCGGCCCAGGTCCTCGGCCGCGACGGCGCCGTCCCCTACTACGGCCACGTCTTCCCCGTCCAGGGGCCGCACGGGACGCGGGGGGCGATCGGCGAATTCGGCGCGCCGCGCAGCGGCGGCCGCACCCACGAGGGCTTCGACGTCGTCGCCGCCTGCGGGACCGAGCTGGTCGCCGTCGCGACGGCCGCGTGCTGCGCCGGGGCTATGACCCGGTCCTCTACGGCAACTACCTACTGATCCACGGCGAAGGCGAGGACCGCAGCTACTTCTACGCCCACCTGCCGCGGCCGGCCCCCGTCCATCCGGGGCGAGTGGGTCTGGGCGGGGGAGAGGGTCGGCGCCGTGGGTGAGACCGGCAACGCGATCTCGGTCGGCTGCCACCTGCACTTCGAGATCCACGTCCACGGCGTCCCGGTCGACCCCGAGCCCGAGCTGCGCCGCTGGGACCGCTACAGCTGAGGATCCTCCAGCGAGCGTTCGAACCAGACGTCGGCTTTGGGGTTCTCGTTGTAGGCGGCCACCTCGCGGTAGCCGGCCGAGCGGTAGAGCTCGAGCGCGGGGGTGAGGTAGCCGGAGGTATCGAGGCGGACGGCGCGGCAGCCGTTCTCGGCGGCGATCCTCTCCAGCTCGGCCAACAGCCTGCGGCCGACCCCGAGGCGCCGCCGGGAGCGGCTGACGAACATGCTCTTTACCTCGGCGATCTCGGTGTCGAGGTGGCGGATGCCGCCGAGGCCGGCGGGCTCTCCGTCGACCCGGACCAGGAGCAGCACTCCGTTTGGCGGCATCAGGTCGGCCGGCGGACCGGCCGCGAACTCGGTTTCGAGGTCGATTCCCAGCGGCGCGTCCGCCTCGCGGATGAAGACCTCGTACAGCGCCCGCACATTGAGGTCCTCGCGGGCCACCTGTTCCAGGGAGATCTCCGGCGAGGAGTGCGTTTCCCTTCTATGCGATGGCAAATGCACTCCTCGTCATCCTCAGAGCGCCAGCGCGTAGCTGATCCATTCCGAGCGCTCGGCGCCGGTGCTGTCGTAGAGGCGCTGGGCGGTGCGGTTGTCGGGGGCGGTGGACCACTCGAGCTGGGATGCGCCGCGCTCGCGGGCGACCGTGGCGCTGGCCTCGATCAGGGCGCGGCCGATGCCGTGGCCGCGCGCTCCCTCGGCGACGAAGAGGTCGTTCATCAGCACCGCCTCGGTCGCGGAGAGCGAGCTGAAGTGCCAGTAGAGGCAGGCGTAGCCGACGAGCACGCCCTCCTGGCGCGCCCGCAGGAGCAGGCCGTCCTCGCTCGGGGCGAGGAAGCGGCGGAAGAACTCGCGGTTGCGATCGTCGTCGATCTCCTCCACCTCGTAGAAGCGCTGGTAGGCGGCGATCAGGGGCAGGATCTCCTCGAACTCTGCGGCCGCGACCGGGGCGATGTCGGGCTGGTCCGGCACGCGGCTCACGGTATCGCGGAGCGCAAGGCGCGGATCACGGGCAGGGACCGCCGGCCGCGCGCCGTAAACGCATCTCGTACCGGCGTGTCCACCCGTCTAAGCTGTCGGGGCCGCCGGAGGTCCGAAATCCGTCCCGTTAGGAGGGGATTCCGCTGGCACGCCCCACAGACTCGAACGAGCAGCTCCTCTGTAGCTTCTGCGGCAAGTCGCAGCGACAGGTCAAGAAGTTGATCGCCGGCCCCGGCGTCTACATCTGCGACGAGTGCATAGATCTCTGCAACGAGATCATCGACGAGGAGCTGACGGCGCCGCCCGCCTTCGAGCTGGAGAACCTGCCGAAGCCGCGCGAAATCCACTCCGTCCTACAGGAGTACGTGGTCGGCCAGGAGGCCGCCAAGCGCGCCCTCTCGGTCGCGGTCTACAACCACTACAAGCGGGTGCAGATCGCCCAGTCCGAGGAGACCGAGGTCGAGCTTCAGAAGTCGAACATCATGATGCTGGGGCCGACCGGCTGCGGCAAGACGCTGCTCGCCCAGACCCTCGCCCGCATCCTCAACGTGCCCTTCGCGATCGCCGACGCGACCGCGCTGACCGAGGCCGGCTACGTCGGCGAGGACGTCGAGAACATCCTCCTGAAGCTGATCCAGGCCGCCGACTACGACGTCAAGAAGGCCGAGACGGGGATCATCTACATCGACGAGATCGACAAGATCGCGCGCAAAGCGGACAACCCGTCGATCACCCGCGACGTCTCCGGCGAAGGGGTGCAGCAGGCGCTGCTGAAGATCCTCGAGGGGACCACCGCCTCGGTCCCGCCGCAGGGCGGGCGCAAGCACCCCCACCAGGAGTTCCTGACGATCGACACCACCAACGTCCTCTTCATCTGCGGCGGCTCCTTCGCCGAGCTGGACAAGGTGATCGAGCGCCGCGTCGGCGACCGCGGCGTCGGCTTCGGCGCGGCGATCTCCGCCCGCGAGAAGAAGGACGCGGGCGAATGGTTCGAGCAGGTCCTGCCCGAGGACCTGATCGAATACGGGCTGATCCCCGAGTTCATCGGCCGGCTGCCGGTGATCACCGCGATCCACCAGCTCAGCCGCGAGGACCTGACCACGATCCTGACCGAGCCCCGCCACGCGCTCACCCGCCAGTTCCAGCGCTTCTTCGAGTTCGACGACATCGAGCTGGTCTTCGCCGAGGACAGCCTCGAGGCGATCGCCGACAAGGCGCTCGAGCGGGAGACGGGGGCGCGCGGGCTGCGCTCGATCCTTGAGGAGACCCTGCTCGACGTCCAGTTCGAGCTGCCCTCACGCCGCGACGTCACCAAGTGCGTGGTGACCAGGGAGACGATCGCCCAGGGCCGCCGCCCCACCCTCGTCACCGAGGCCGCCCCCCAGGACATCGCCCCCGCCGAAGACGACCTCAGCGAGGAATCCGCGTAGCGCGTCCGAGTTTGTGGCCCCTATAGGGGGCCGAAAGTCGGAAGCGGTATCTAGACTCGGCGACTTGAGCGCCGCCGACCGCAAGAGGCTGGAGGAGACGACCCGCTACGACCCGACCGAGGTCGAGCGGCGGGTCTTCGCCGATTGGATCGAGGGCGGCTACTTTCACCCGGCGGCCGAGGGCACGCCGGCGGAGAACTACTCGGTCGCGATCCCGCCGCCCAACGTGACCGGCGCCCTGCACATGGGCCACGCCCTGAACGGCTCGATGCAGGACGCGCTGGTGCGGATGAACCGGATGCGCGGCCGCAACACCCTCTGGGTGCTGGGAACCGATCACGCCGGGATCGCCACCCAGGCCGTGGTCGAGAAAGAGCTGCGGGCCGAAGGGCAGACGCGCCAGGAGCTGGGTCGGGAGGCCTTCGTCGAGCGGGTCTGGGCCTGGAAGCGGGAGTACGGCTCGCGGATCGTCGAGCAGTACAAGCGCCTCGGCGCCTCCTGCGACTACGAGCGCGAGCGCTTCACCCTCGACTCCGACTACGTGAGGGCGGTCTACCGCGTCTTCAAGCGGCTCTTCGACAAGGGCTACATCTACCGCGACAACTACATGGTCAACTGGGACCCGGGCTCGCACTCGGCGATCTCCGACCTCGAGGTCGAGAACCGGGAGGTGGAGGACACCCTGTACTCGATCGACTACCCGGTCGAGGGGTCGGACCGCGTGCTGACGGTGGCGACGGTGCGCCCGGAGACGATGCTGGCCGACACCGCGGTCGCGGTGAACCCGGACGACGAGCGCTACCGCGACCTGGTCGGGCGGCACTGCGTGCTGCCGCTGGTCGGCCGCCGGCTGCCGATCGTCGCCGACGAGCACGTCGACCCCGAGTTCGGCACCGGGGCGCTGAAGATCACCCCCGGGCACGACCCCAACGACTTCGAGATCGGCCGCCGCCACGGGCTCGAGGAGATCGGCGTGATCGGCCCCGACGGGCGGATGAGCGAGGAGGCGGGGGAGTTCGCCGGGATGAGCGCGGCCGAGGCTCAGGAGGCCGTCGTCGTCGCCCTGCGCGAGCAGGGCCTGCTGCGCGACGAGGAGCCCTACACCCACTCGGTCCCCTTCTCGCACCGCTCCGGGGAGCGGATCGAGCCGCTGATCTCGCTCCAGTGGTTCTGCCGCATGGACGAGCTGGCCAGGCCGGCGATCGAGGCGGTGCGGCGCGACGACGTCCGCATCTCCCCGGCCCAGTGGAAGCGCGTCTACCTGGACTGGATGGAGGAGATCCGCCCCTGGTGCATCTCGCGCCAGCTCTGGTGGGGCCACCGGATCCCGGTCTGGTACTGCGACGCCTGCGAGGAGACCTTCGTCGCCGAGAGCGAACCGGAGCGCTGCGGCGCCTGCGAGGGCGAGCTGCGCCAGGAGGAGGACGTGCTCGACACCTGGTTCAGCTCGGCGATCTGGCCATTCGCGACGCTCGGCTGGCCCGAGGACACCGCCGAGCTGCGCTCGTTCTACCCCACCAGCTTCCTCACCACCGCGCGCGAGATCCTCTTCCTCTGGGTGGCGCGGATGATCATGACCGGGATCGAGTTCGCCGGCGACGTCCCCTTTCGCGACGTCTACGTCCACGCGGTGATCCAGGCCCGCGACGGCCGGCGGATGTCGAAGAGCCTCGGCACCGGCATCGACCCGCTTCAGGAGATCGACGTCCACGGCGCCGACGCCCTGCGCTTCGGCCTGCTGGCGATGTCCTCGACCCAGGACGTGCGCTTCTCCGACGCCAAGGTGCAGCAGGGCCGCGACCTCGCCAACAAGCTCTGGAACGCCAGCCGCCTGATCCTGCTGAACGCGGCCGCGGTCGAGCCGGAGCCGAAGCCGCTCCACGTCGAGGATCGCTGGATCCTCTCGCGGCTGGAGCGGACGATCGAGTCGGTGACGGGCAAGCTCGAGTCCTACGACTTCGCCCACGCCGTGCGGGAGGCCTACTCGTTCTTCTGGCGCGACCTCTGCGACTGGTACCTGGAGATCGTCAAGCCGCGGCTCTACGACGGCGAGGCGGAGGTCTCCGCGACGCTGCTCTGGGCGCTGGAACGGGTGCTGGCGCTACAGCACCCGACGATGCCCTTCGTCACCGAGGAGATCTGGTCCTTCCACCCGGCGCGGCGCGGCCACCTCGCCGTGCACCCGTTCCCGCGCCCGGAGCGCACCCTCCTCGACGAGGCCGCTGAGGCCGACGTCGAGGGCGGCATCGTGCTGACCCAGCGCCTGCGCGCCTGGCGCGACCTGGTCGACGTGCCGGCCGCGAGCGTGCTGGCGGCCCGGGTCGAAGGCGTCGACCCGCCCGAGTTCGTCGCCCGCCTCGCCCGCTTCGAGTTCGCCGCCGCCGACGGCGCCGACCCGGTCGCCTCGGTCGGTCCCGTCCGCGTGCTCCCCTCCGAGCGGCTCGACGCCGACGCGGTTGCCGGCCGGCTCGAGCGCCGGCGCCAGGAGCTGCGCTCCGAGGTCGAGCGGGCCGAGCGCAAACTCGGCAACGAGGGCTTCCTCGCCAAGGCGCCAGCCGAGGTGGTGGAGGAGGAGCGGGGCAAGCTGGAGCGCTACCGGGCCGAGCTCGAGGAGCTCGCCGAATAGACCCCGACGCCTACCTCGACTCGCTGGAGCCGATCGGCTGGCGGCTCGGCCTGGAGCGGATGCACCGGCTGACCACGGCGCTTGGGATGCCCCAGCACCGCTTCGCCTCGATCCACGTCGTCGGCACCAACGGCAAGTCCTCGGTGGCGAGGATGACCGCGGCGCTGCTGGAAGCCCACGGCGTCGACTCCGGCGCCTGTCTCTCGCCCCACACGGCGCGCTGGTCCGAGCGCACCCTGATCCGCGGCGAGGAGATCGGGGCGGCGGATTGGGCCAGCGCCGTGGGGCGGGTGGCGAGCGCCGCCGAGGGGGTCAACCGCGGCCTCGACGACGGCGACGCGGTGACCCAGTTCGAGGCGGCGACCGCGGCCACCTTTGTCGCCCTGGCGAGCGCGCGGGTGCAGGCGGCCGCGATCGAGGCCGGCCTGGGAGGGAGGCTCGACGCGACCAACACGATCCCCTCGCGGGTGACGGTGCTGACCTCGATCGGCCTCGACCACACCGAGTGGCTGGGGGAGACGGAGCTGGAGATCGCGGCGGAGAAGCTGGCCGTGCTCCGCGACCAGACGACGCTGGTGCTGGGGGGGGTATCGCCCGAGGTGCGCGAGCTGGCCGAACGCACCGCGGCGCACCGCGGCGCCCGCCTCCTGCACGCCCCGGAGGATCCCGGGACGCAGACGCGGCTGCTCGCCCCCGGTGCCTTCCAGCGCCGCAACTTCGCGATTGCCCGCACCGCCGCCGAGGCCTTCCTCGGCGAGCTCGACGCGGAGCGGGTGGCGGAGGTGGCGGCGACGCTGGCGATCCCCGGCCGGCTGGAGCGGATCGCCGAGCGCCCGCCGACCTACGTCGACGCGGCCCACAACCCCGACGGCGCCGCCGCCCTCGCCGAGGCGCTGCCGGCGCTCAGCTCCGGCCGCCGCGTCGTCGCCTGCCTGGCGATCCTCGCCGACAAGGACGCGGAGGCGATGGTGCGGGCGCTGGCGCCGGCGCTGACGGAGGCCATCTGCACCGAGTTGCCGGCGCAGGCGCTGGAAGCCCACGGCCGCCCCGGCGCCGCCTCGCACCCCGCCGCGGAGCTGCGCGCCGCCTGCGAACGCGCCGGCCTGTCAGCCGAGGCCGTGCCCGACTTCGCCGCGGCGCTGCGCCGAGCCCGCGCGCTGGCCTCCCAGCCGCCCGAGGGCGCGGTCCTGGTGGCCGGCTCCCACTACGGCATCGCCCCCGCCCGCGAAGCGCTTTGACTGTGCGAGGATTCGGCCATGGATCGCGGCGCCGGCTCCGAACTGCTCTCGATGATGGGACTGGTCGCCGCCGTGGTCGCGATCGTGATCCTCGTCTTCTTCGGGGTCGGCTACCTGTTCGGGCGGCTCTTCCTCTGACGGTCGCCGACGCCCAGGCGGCCTCGACAGGGTTCGCGGCGCGCGCGGCGAAGTAGACTGCCCGCCTCCCCGCAGCGGAGCGCCCACCCATGTCATCAGCGATCTTCGGCATCAGCAACAGCGGCCTCAACCTGGTCGCGACCCTTTTTCTCCTGATGCTGGTCGTCCTCTGGCTGGCGCTGATCGTCTACACCTACCTCGACGCCCGCCGCCGCATCTCCGACCCGTTCCTGGTCGCCTGCGCGACCGTCGCCTCCTTCTTCCCCTACATCGGCACCGCCGTCTACGCGATCGTGCGACCGCCGGAGTTCCTCGAGGACGCGCACGAGCGCGAGCTGGAGATCAAGGCGGCGGAGCTGCGGGTGCGCCAGCTGCGGGAGATGACCTGCCCCAACTGCGAGTACCCGGTCGAGAAGAACTTCCTGCGCTGCCCCAACTGCCAGCGCCGGCTCAAGGACCCCTGCCCGACCTGCGGCAAGCCGGTCGACCCGCGCTGGGGACTCTGCCCCTACTGCGAGACCGCGCTTCCCAGCGGCGAGCGGCCGCGCCGCCGGCGCAAAAAAGCCCCCGCCGTCTCGGGCCGGAAACCCTCCACCGGCGCCGCCAAAAAAGCGACGCCCCGCGATGCCTCGCAGGAGCCGCCGAGCCCCAAACCAGAGAAAAGGAGCCCCAGCCGTGAGCCGGACCCTGATCCTCGTCAAGCCTGACGCGTTCGAGCGCGCCCTGACCGGCGAGGTGATCGCCCGCTTCGAGCGCAAGGGCCTGCGCCTCGTCGCGCTGAAGACGATGACCGCCGACGAGTCGATCGCCAACCGCCACTACGCCGAGCACGCCGAGAAGCCGTTCTTCGGCGAGCTGGTCTCCTTCATCACCGGCGGCCCGCTGGTGGCGATGGTGCTTGAGGGGGCCGAGGCGGTCCCCGCCGCGCGCCAGCTGATCGGGGCCACCAACCCGGTCGAGGCGGCGCCCGGCTCGATCCGCGGCGACTTCGCCCTGGAGGTGACCTTCAACATGGTCCACGGGTCGGACTCCGAGGAGTCGGCGGCGCGCGAGATCGAGATCTGGTTCCCAGAGCTGTAGGCCTCCGGTGAGGGTCGTGCTGGCATCGGGGTCCCCGCAGCGGCGGGAGATCCTGAAGAAGCTCGGGGTGGAGTTCGAGGTGGCGGTGCCCGGGGTGCCGGAGCTGAGCGGCGGCGAGCCCGAGGTCGAGGTGCTGGAGAACGCCCGGATCAAGGCCCGGGCCATCGGACCCGCGCCGGACGCGATCGTGATCGCCTGCGACACCGACGTGGTGCTGGATGGGCGGGCGCTCGGCAAGCCGGCCGACGAGGCGGAGGCGCGGCGCTACCTGGACCGGATGTCGGGGCGGGAGCACACCGTGCTGAGCGCCCTGGTCGTGCTGGAGGGTGGGGAGGAGCGGATCGGGATTGGAGCGGACCGCCGTCGCGTTCAAGGAGCTGAGCGAGGCCGAGAAGGAGCGCTACGTGCGCTTCGGCGAGTGGCGGGGCCGCTCGGGCGGGTACGCGATCCAGACCCTGGGCTCGACCCTGGTCGAGCGCCTGCGGGGCAGCGTCTCCAACGTCGTCGGCCTGCCCGTGGGGCTGCTGTTCGAGCTCGCCCCGGCGCTCCTGGAGCCGCCGGCCTGATCAGCCGCGCAGGGCGATCGCCTGGTCGAGGTGGTCGAGCAGCAGCTCGGCGATCTCGGAATCGAAATGGGTCCCGCTGCCGTTGCGGATCACGTCCGTCGCCTCCTCGACGCTCATCGCCGGCCGGTAGCTGCGGTCGCTGAGCAGGGCGTCGAAGACGTCGGCCACCGCGACTATCCGCCCCTCGATCGGGATCTCCTCTCCCCGCAACCCGCGCGGGTAGCCGCTGCCGTCGTAGCGCTCGTGGTGGGTGAGGGCGATCCGGGCGGCCATCTGGAGCAGCTCGCTGTCGGAGCCGGCGAGGATCTCGTGCCCGACGGTCGTATGGCGCTGCATCTCCTCGCGCTCCTCGTCGGTGAGCGGGCCGGGCTTGCGCAGGATCTCGTCGGGAGTCGCGATCTTGCCCACGTCGTGCATCGGCGCGGCGGCGCGCAGCAGCAGCACCTGCTCGGGGCCGAGGCCCATCCCCTCGCCGAGGAGGGCGGCGATCGCGGCCATCCGGTTCACGTGGGCGCCGGTCTCGGCGTCGTGCATCTCGATCGCACGCGCCAGCCGCTCGACGGTTTCCTGGCGCGAGGAGCGCAGCTCCTCGATCGCCCGCTCCTGGGCCTCGCTCAGCTCTTCCCGTAGCCGCGCGGCGCGGCGTTTGGCGGTGATGTCGGTCGAGATGCCGGAGATGCCGACGATCGCGCCGCTGTCGTCGACGTAGGGGAACTTGACCGTGAGGAAGGTCCGCTCGCTCGGTCCCGACCTGGAGCGTCTCCTCGGTCTCGAACGGCTCGCCTCCGCCGAGGATGTGGAGGTCGGTCTCGCGCGCCGCCCGCTCGGAGTCCGGCGGCATGATCGCCTCGTCGGTGCGGCCGACCAGCTCGCCTGGGCTCCAGGCCGGCGACCTCGTGCGCGACCCGGTTGGCGACCACGTAGCGCCGCTCGCGATCCTTGATGTAGATCGGCACCGGGGCCCTGTCCATCATCGTCTGAAAACGTTCCTCGAGGGTCCGGCTGTGGCTCTTCTGCGCGAGTTCCAGCTCGCGCCGGCGCAGCGCCGTCATCGTGGTGATCAGCAGCTGGCCGGGCCAGAACGGCTTGACCAGGTAGCCGTGCGCGCCGAGCTGGAAGGCCTGGTCGGCCACCGCCGGGTCGTCCACCCCGGTGACGAGCACGACCGCGGTCTCGGGCCAGTCGCGGACGATGTCCTCGACCAGGACCAACCCCGACTCGCCCGGCATCTGGATGTCGCAGAGCGCCAGCTCGTAGGCGGTCTCGCGCAGCTTTTCGCGGGCGGTCTCTACGTCGCTGGCGAAGTCGCAGGCGTAGCGATCGCCGAGCGTCCTCTCGACCAGCCGCAGGACCTCGGGGCGGTCGTCGGTGGCGAGGATTCGGGGCCGCTCAGGAGCCACCGGACCGGACGCCATTGCTCAACAGCCGCTCGACCGTGCTCAGCAGCTCCTTCGAGCTGAACGGCTTCTCCAGAAAGGCGCTGTGGTCGCGGCCGAGCAGGGCCGCCGGCGCCAGCACCGCGTGGCTGTAGCCGGACATGTAGATCACCTTCAGCTCCGGCCGCAGCGAGCGGGCCGTCTCGACCAGCTCGGTGCCGAGCATCTCCGGCATGATCACGTCGGTCAGCATCAGGTCGATCGCCTGGGCCTCCTCCTGGCAGACCTCGACCGCGGCGTCTCCGCGGTCCTTGCCGATCACCGAGTAACCGCCCTTGGTGAGGATGCGTTCGGCCATCCGCCGCACCTCGGGCTCGTCCTCGACGACGAGCACGACCTCGCCCTGCCCGCTCGCCCCGGGCCTCGCCTCGACGCACTGCTCCGCCGGCGCTGCCGCGGCCAACGGCAGGTGGACCTTGATCGTCGTCCCCATCCCCGGCTCCGAGTAGACGTCGATCCGCCCCCCGACTCCGGTCACGATGCCGTAGACGGTCGCCAGCCCGAGCCCGGTCCCGTCGTCCTTGGTCGTGAAGAAGGGCTCGAAGACGCGCTCCATCGTCTCCCTGTCCATCCCGACGCCGGTGTCGCTGACCTTGAGGCGGACGTAGGAGCCGGGCTCGGTGTCGGGGTGCATGTAGGCGTACTCCTCGTCGAGCTCGGCCCGGTCGACCTCGATCATCAGGCGGCCCCCGTCGGGCATCGCGTCGCGGGCGTTGACGGCGAGGTTGACGAGCACCTGCTCGAGCTGGCCGGGGTCGATCTCGACCGGCAGCCGCTCGGCGCTGAAGTGGGTCTCCAGCTCGATTCGCTCCCCGAGCGCCCGGCGTCAGGAGGTTCTCGAGGTCGCCGATCACCTGGCGCAGGTAGAGGATCTCCGGCTTCGCCACCTCGCGGCGGCTGAAGATCAGCAGTTGGCGGGTCAGCGCCGCCGCCCGCTCCGTCGCGCGGCGGATCTCCTCGACGTCCTGGTTCGCCTGCGAGTTCGGCTCGAACTCGCCGGCGACGAACTCGGCGTAGCTCATGATCACGCGCGAGGATGTTGTTGAAGTCGTGGGCGATGCCGCCGGCGAGCTGGCCGACGCTCTCCAGCCGCCGCGCCCGGTCGAGCTGGGTCTGTAGCGCCCTCTCGCGCTCGCTCTCGGCCCGGTCGCTGATATCCCGCACGGCCACGGTGGCGATCGTCTCGCCCTCGAGCTCGATGCTGGAGAGGCTGATCTCGGCCGGGAACTCGGTCCCGTCCCGCCTCCGCGCGAAGAGCTCCACGCCGGCCCCCATCGACCGGGTCCGCGGGGCCTCGGAATAGGCCGCCCGGTGCTCGGGGTGGCGGTCGCGGAAGCGCTGGGGCACGAGCTGCTCGACCGTCTCCCCGATCAGGGCCTCGCGGGGGTAGCCGAACATCTTCTCCGCCTGCCCGTTGACCAGGACGATCTTGCCGTCGCAGTCGACCCCGAGAACCGCGTCAGGCACGAACTCCAAGAACTGCTCGAACGTCGAGTCAGCCCCGCCCTGGCGGGCGGGCTCGGATTCGCGTTCCATGGGGTGGCGGCAAATCCTCTCGATTGCACTGCTGTTCTCAGATAATACTCCACGTATACCCCTCTCGCGCATGGCGACGTCGACCGTCTGAGATGATTCCGCTGGAAATCCCCGCATGGGCGTCTTCAGCTACCTGACACGACTCGGCGGCCGCGACATGGCCGTCGACCTCGGAACCGCGAACACCCTCGTCTACGTGCGCGGGCGCGGCATCGTGCTCTCCGAGCCCTCGGTGGTGGCGATCGACTCCCGCAACGGCCAGGTCCACGCCGTCGGCGTCGAGGCGAAGCGGATGCTGGGGCGCACGCCGGGAACGATCACCGCGATCCGGCCGCTCAAGGACGGGGTCATCGCCGACTTCGACGTCACCGAGCAGATGCTGCGCCACTTCATCCACTCGGTCCACTCCAACCGCTTCGCCCACCCGCGGGTCGTCGTCTGCGTGCCCTCCGGCGTGACCGGGGTCGAGAAGCGGGCGGTCGAGGAGGCCTGCCTCTCGGCCGGCGCCCGCCAGGCCTACCTGATCGAGGAGCCGATGGCGGCGGCGATCGGCGCCGGCCTGCCGGTGGCCGAGCCGACCGGCTCGATGATCGTCGACATCGGCGGCGGCACCACCGAGGTGGCGGTGATCTCGCTCGGCGGGATCGTCGTCTCGCAGTCGATCCGGGTCGGCGGCGACGAGCTCGACGAGGCGATCGTCAGCCACTGCAAACAGCGCCTACAAACTGGCGATCGGCACGCAGACCGCCGAGGAGGTGAAGCTGGAGGCCGGCTCGGCCTCGCCGCTGCCGGAGGAGGTGCGGACCGAGATCCGCGGCCGCGACCTCGTCTCCGGGCTGCCGAAAACGATCACGCTCGGCTCCGAGGAGGTGCGCGAGGCGCTCGACGAGACCGGTCGGCCACATCGTCGACGCGGTCAAGGAGACGCTCGACCGCACCCCGCCGGAGCTGGCCGGCGACATCATGGACCGCGGCATCACCCTCGCCGGCGGCGGCGCGCTCCTGCAAGGACTGGAGCAGCGCCTGCGCGACGAGTGCCAGATGCCCTGTCAGCTGGCAGAGTCGCCGTTGACGTGCGTGGCGGTCGGCTCGGGCATCTCGCTCGAGGAGTTCGAGGCGATCCATCGCGCCCGCAAGAACAGCTCCGGAGCGCGGCACCGTGTTTAGCCGCCGCTCATGTAAAGCCCCAAACTTAGGTCTCCCACGTGTATCGAAAGCAAGTACGCCGCCGTAGGGCGGTGCTCGCCCTGCTGATCGTCGGCTCCTTCGCGCTGCTGACGATCACCTACGGGCAGGGCTCCAACGGGGTCCAGCGCGGCGTCAGCGCGATCTTCAGCCCGGTCCAGTCGGTCGCCGACCGGGCCCTGAAGCCCGCCCGCGACCTCGTCAACTGGTTCGACGAGACCTTCGACGCGCGCGGCCGCAACAGCCGCCTGCACTCCGAACTGCGAGGTCGCGCGCAGGCAGGCGGTGGGCGGCGCAGCGCGGCGCTGGCCGAAAACGCGCAGCTGCGCAAGCTGCTCGCGCTCGACCGCGGCGGGGCGATCCCGTCCGGCTACGAACCGGTTACGGGAAGGGTGATCGCCCGCTCGCCCGACCGTCTGGTTCGCCGACGTCACGATCGACGTCGGCAGCGACGACGGCGTCGCGGGTCGACGACCCGGTCGTCAACGGCGACGGGCTGGTCGGCACCGTCTCGGCGGTGACCGGCGGCTCGGCGCAGGTGACGCTGATCGCCGACCACTCCAGCGCCGTCTCGGCCAAGGTCGTGCCGCTGCGGGCGTGCAGGGCGTGATCCGGCCCGAACGTCGGCGACCCCGGCGACCTCATCCTCGACTTCATCGACTCGACCAGGCACGTGCACAAGGGGCAGGCGGTGGTGACCGCCGGCTGGCGCGCCCAGGGCCTCGCATCCCGCTTCCCGCCCAACATCCCGATCGGCGAAGTCACCCGCGCCTCGATCGTCGAGCAGGAGGCCCAGCAGCAGGTCGCACGTGCGGCCCTACGCCGACCTGCGCGACCTCGACCTGGTCCAGGTCCTGACCGGGGGGTCGCGCGGATGATCCTGACCCCGAAGATCCTCGCCCGCCTGGTCGCGATCGTCCTGCTCGGCGTCCTCCTTCAGCTCTCCTTCTTCTCCCAGGTGGCGCTCTTCCACACCAGCCCCGACGTGCTGCCGGCGCTGGTGGTCTCGCTGGGCCTGCTCGGCGGCACGATGACCGGCGCCGTGACCGGGTTCTCGGTCGGCTTCCTGCTCGACTGCCTGCTGGTCGAGCCGCTCGGCGGCGGCTCCCTGGTCCTGCTCGGCGACCGGCTACCTGGCCGGGCTCTTCCGCGAGCGCTTCGAGATCCGCAGCGCCGCTGGTGCCGCCGCTGCTCTGCATGGGCCTGACCCTGTTCGCCGAGCTCGGCTTCGGCGCGGTCGAGCTGATGCTCGGCGCCGACGCCACGGTCAGCGCCCTGGTCGTCCGCGACATCCTGCTCAAGAGCATCTTCGCCTTCTTCCTCGGCTGGCCGATCTACCTCGGGCTGCGCGCGCGCGCTGCGCCCGGCGCTGGTCGAGGAGCCGGCGCCGCCGGCGCCGCCGGCAGCCGACGGTGCTGGGAGCCTAGGGGCGACCGTGTACCTGCGTTCCGACGACCGACCCCGGGCCGGCAACCGCATGGCGCTGCGCATCGCCGTGCTCGGCGGCGTCGCCGTCGCCCTCTTCGCCGTGCTCTTCTTCCGGCTCTGGGACCTGCAGGTGCTCTCCGGCTCGCAGTACCTGGCCGAGGCGAAGAACAACCGCACCCGCGAGTTCAAGGTGATCGCCCCGCGCGGCGACATCCTCGACCGCGAAGGCAACGTCCTGGTCGACAACCGCACCAGCCTGGCGCTCCAGCTGAACACCCAGAAGCTGCCCGAGGACCCGGCCGCGGAACGGGCCGAGCTGACCCAGCTCGGCCAGCTCGCCCACATGTCGCTGCGCAGGGTGCGGAGGACGATCCGCGAACAGGAAGAAGTCGCGGCGGGGGCGCCGATGACCCTGCGCCGCGACGTCGGCTACGACCTCGTCTACTACCTGGAAGAGAACCAGCGGCGCTTCCCCGGCGTGGCCGTGCAGCGGGTCTTCGTGCGCGACTACCCGGACGGCAGCCGCGCCGCGCACGTCCTCGGCAGCGTCGGCGAGGTCTCCGAAGAAGAGCTGAAGGAAGCCGCCGTACAAGGGCCTCGAACCGGGCGACGAGGTCGGCAAGGGCGGGGTCGAGTACACCTACGACCGTTACCTGCGCGGCGAGCCGGGGCTGACCAAGATCCAGGTCAACGCGCTCGGCCAGCCGACCCCCGGCGGCCAGCTGGTCTCCCAGCCGCCGACCCCCGGCGACAACCTGAAGCTGACGATCGACCCCGAAGTGCAGGCGGCGGGCGAAAGCGCCCTCGCCGGCAGTGGCCTGCCCGGGGCCTTCGTGACGATGAACGTCGACAACGGCCAGATCCTCGGCCTCGGCTCCTTCCCGACCTACGACCCCTCGGTCTTCACCCAACCGATGACCCAGGCGCAGGTCAACGCGCTCTACCGCGACCCGGTCACGGCGCCGCTGACCGACCGCGCCACCGAAGGCCTGTACCCGACGGGCTCGACCTTCAAGCTCATCACCGCGATGGCGGCGCTGGAAGGCGGCGTGATCACGCCCGCGACGACGATCTTCGACAGCGGCTCGATCACCGTCGGCGGCGAGAGCTTCCAGAACGCCGGCGGCGCCTCCTACGGGCCGCTGACCCTGGTGCCCGCCCTGCAGGTCTCCTCCGACGTCTTCTTCTACGACCTGGGCCTGAAGATGTGGGACACCGGCGAGCTCCAGCACTGGGCCGCACAAGCTGGGGATCGGCCGTCCCACCGGGCTCGACCTCCCGGGCAGGCCGAACGGCCTGCTGCCGAGCAAACAGTGGCGCGACCAGCTCTACAAGGAAGGCGAAACCGAACGCCCCTGGTCGGCCGGCGACAACATCCAGCTGGCGACCGGCCAGGGCGACCTGCAGACCAACCCGCTGCAGATGGCGATCGCCTACGCCGCCGCTCGCCAACGGCGGCACCGTCGTCACCCCGCACGTGGGCCTGGAAGTCGAGGACGCGGCCGGGCGGGTGCTGAAGGAATTCGACCCGCCGACCGCGGCGCCACGTCCACATCGACCCCGACTACCGGGCGGCGATCCTGGAAGGCCTGCACGAGGCCGCCCAGGCCCCCGGAGGCACCTCCTACGGGGTCTTCGGCGGCTTTCCGGTGCCGGTCGCGGGCAAGACCGGGACCGCGCAGCGCCCGCCGCACGCCGACCAGTCCTGGTACATCGTGCTCGCTCCGTATCCGAATCCCCGTATCGTCACCGCTCGTGACCATCGAGGAAGGCGGCTTCGGCGTCGAATCCGCCGCGCCCGCGGCACTGCAGATCCTCGAGGCCTATTTCCACAAGCACGCGACCGGCACCGCCGGCCGCCAACGGGGGAAGCCCCGGATGATGTACGCCACCCGCACCAGACACGCCCGACCCGAGCCGTTCGCGGTCCGCCTCGGCATCGCCGAGCGCCTCGGCCTCGCCCACATGGACTGGCCGCTGACGATCGCCGCCGTCGGCCTGGTCGCCTTCAGCGTCTTCACGCTCGGCCAGGCGACCCTCCACGACGTGCCCGGCAATCCCCACTACTACGTCGACCGCCAGGCGATCTACGGCGTCCTCGGCCTGGTCGGGATGCTGCTGCTGGCCCGCGATCGACTACTCGCGCTTCCGCGAGCTGCGGGTCGGCATCTACACCTTCCTCTGCGCCAGCGTCGCCCTCGTCTTCGTCTTCGGCTTCGCCGCCCGCGGCTCGCGGCGCGCCTTCGAACTTCCCTTCTTCAGCTTCCAGCCATCCGAGCTCGGCAAGCTCCTGCTCGTCCTGGCGCTTGCCGGGTTCGTGATCGACGGCGCCAGGCGGGGCTCGCCGAGGCAGCGCACGGTGCGCTACCTCTGCCTCGGCCTGGCACCGGCCGCACTCGTCTTCCTCCAGCCCGACCTCGGCACCTCGATGGTGCTCGTGGTCGCGACCCTCGCCGTGATGTACTTCGGAGGTGTCCCCTGGACGCACTTCGCGCTGTCATCGGCGCCGCCCTCGTCGCACTGATCGCACTCGTCCTCGTGGTCGCTCCCGCTGTCGGGACGCCCGTGTCTGAAGGGCTACCAGGAGCAGAGGCTCACCTCTTTCCTGCACCCCAGCCAGGACACCCGCGGCGCGGGCTACCAGCAGCATCAGGCAGTGATCGCCATCGGCGCCGGTGAGAAGACCGGCCGTGGCGACCGAGCCACCCAGACGCGGCTCGACTTCGTTCCCGAGCGCACACCGACTTCATCTTCGCGGTGATCGGTGAGCGCTACGGGTTCATGGGCGCCGCGTTCGTCCTATCCCTTTACGCCCTGCTCTTCTGGCGGGCGCTGCGGATCGTGACGCTCTCGAAGAACTCCTACGGAACCCTGGTCGCGGGCGGCATCGCCGTCTCGCTGCTGTTCCAGGTCTTCGTCAACGTCGGGATGAACCTCGGCATCATGCCGATCACGGGCATCCCCCTACCGCTGATGAGCTACGGGGGATCCTCCGTGCTCGCCACCTTCTTGGCGGTCGGAGTGCTTCAGAGCATCAACATCCAAGCGCGTCTCAGCCAGAGGGAGAGGTTCGCCTGGTGACCCCTCGTCAGAGGGAGCCCGGCATTGCGTACCAACCCGAACTGAGCTGAATCAATGAAGAAAACGATCCTGGTTTCCGCCGAGCGCGGCGAGACCCGCGTTGCCGTCCTCGAGTCGAAGACCAAAGGCGGCAAACGCGACGTGGCGGAGCTCTACATCGAGCGCCGCGGCCGCCGCTCCATCGTCGGCAACATCTACAAGGGGAAGGTCGACAACGTCCTTCCCGGCATGGAGGCCGCCTTCGTCGACATCGGCCTCGAGCGCAACGGCTTCCTGCACGTCGACGAGATCGTCCTGCCGGGCGGCGAACAGGCGCCCAAGCGCGGCCGCGGCACCGGCAAGCGCATCAACGAGCTGATCAAACCCGGCCAGGAGATCCTGGTCCAGGTGGTCAAGGACCCGCTGAAGACGAAGGGCGCGCGGCTCTCGATGAACGTCTCGATCGCCGGCCGCTACCTCGTCTACGCGCCGCAGGGCAGCGGCGTCGGCGTCAGCCGCCGGCTCTCGGACTCCGAGCGCGACCGGCTGCGCAAGATGGTCGACCGCACCTACAAGGGCCCCGGCGGGCTGATCGTCCGCACCGCCGCCCACGGGGCGAAGAAATCCGACTTCGTGCGGGAGATCGGCTACCTCCAGCGGCTCAACGAGGTGCTGGAGCGCCGCAGCGACGGCGGTGAAGGCGCCGGCGATGGTCTTCCAGGAGGCCGACCTGCCGGTGCGGGTCCTGCGCGACGTCTTCCTCAGCGAGTTCGAGAAAGCCGATGATCGACTCCGAGAAGCAGTTCGAGCGAGTCACCGGCTTCTTCCAACGCACCGCGCCGGAGCTGGTCGAGCGGGGTCGAGCTGTACACCGGCCAGAAGCCGCTGTTCGAGAAATGGAAGATCGACGAGGAGATCGAGTCGACGCTGAATCGCCGGGTCGACCTGCCCTCCGGTGGCTACCTGGTGATCGACTACGCCGAGGCGCTGACCGTGATCGACGTCAACAGCGGCAGCTTCACCGGCCGCGGCAAAGGCGGCCTCGAGGAGACGATCACCAAAGTCAACACCGAGGCGGCCGACGAGGCGGTTCGGCAGCTGCGGCTGCGCGACATCGGCGGCATCATCGTCATCGACTTCATCGACATGGCCCGCGCCAGCAACCGCGACAAGGTCCTGAAGACGATGCGCAAAGCGCTCGACGCGGACAAGTCGAAGAGCTACGTGGTCGAGGTCTCGCCGCTGGGCCTGGTCGAGATGACGCGCCAGAACGTCACCGACGGGGTGCGGGAGATCCTCACCGCCCCCTGTCCCGACCTGCGCGGGCGAGGGGGTCGTGCTTTCGGCCGAGACGGTGGCGCTGGAGGGCCTGCGCAAGATGCGCGACATCGTCGCCGAGAACGCCGAGAGCGAGGCCTTCCTGGTGCGGGTCAACCCGAAGGTGGCGGCGGAGCTGACCGACGCCGACAGCGGCCTGGCCGAGTTCGAGGAGGAGACCGGCAAGCGCTTTCACTTCGAGGGCGGCGACGCGCTGGCGATCGACACCTTCGAGCTGGTCGAGTCCGGCAGCCGCGAGGAGATCGAGGAGCGGGCGCTGCCGTTCAAGGTCGGCGAGGAGGTGCTGGTCAAGATCGACGAGCCGCACATGTACAACGCCGACGACGCGGTGGCCCGGATCGACTCCTACATCGTCAGCGTCACCGGCGGCGGCCGCTTCGTCGGCCAGCGCAAGCTGGTGCGGATCGAGGAGGTCGAGCGCTCGACCGCGACCGCCTCGCTGCTGGGCGCGGATTCCTCCAACGGCGCCGGCGCCGCGAAGGAGGACGGCTCCGAGCTAGACTCCGGCGCTGCTTCGCGCACACGCAGCCGCGGCCGCAGAGGCGGTCGGGGGCGTTCGCGCGCCAAACAAGGCAGCAAGGACGAGTGAACATGTACGCGGTAGTGGAAAGCGGTGGCAAGCAGTACAAGGTCGAGAAGGGCACCTCCCTGCTCGTCGACCGTCTCGATGCCAAGGAGGGCGACAAGGTCGCCCTGCGCGCGGTGATGTTCCGCGACACCGACGTCGTCGCGGCGCCGAAGGAGCTGGAGAAGGTCAGGGTCGAGGCCAAGGTCTCCGAGCATCTGCGTGGGCCGAAGATCAAGGTCTTCAAATACAAGGCGAAGAAGGGCTACCGCCGCCGCGCCGGCCACCGCTCCGAGCTGACCAAGCTCGAGGTGACCGAGCTGAAACTGCTGAAAACGGCGGCGGCGAAACCGGCCGAGAAAAAAGCTCCGGCGAAAAAAGCCGCCGCCAGGAAACCCGCCGCGAAAAAAGCCGCCGCGAAGGAGGAGGGCTCCGATGGCTCATAAGAAAGGCCTGGGCTCCAGCCGCAACGGCCGCGAATCGAACCCGAACATGCTCGGGGTCAAGGTCTTCGCCGGCCAGCGGGTCAGCGGCGGCGAGATCATCGTGCGCCAGCGGGGAACCCGCTTCTGGCCCGGGGACGGGACCGGCATCGGGCGCGACCACACGATCTTCGCCACGCGCCCCGGGAAGGTGGACTTCAAGCCGGCGCGGCGGGGGCGGACGATTCGGGTTCTGGCTGACGACTGAGTTGGGGAGGGTGCCCCTCCCGCTCAACTTTTTCGGTGGGACGTGGTCGGCTTGCCGCCCGATTGGCGCTTTTCTCAGCCTATAGCCCGGAAAAGCGACACTAGGCTCTGATCTGCGATGTACGACAGAGCGAAGATTTGGGTTGAGGGGGGGGCTGGCGGGAATGGCTGCGTGAGCTTTCGGCGCGAGGCCCATGTGCCTCGCGGTGGGCCCGATGGGGGAGATGGCGGGCATGGGGGGGACGTGGTGCTCCTCTGCGACGCGTCGCGGCGGGATCTGGGGGCTTTGAAAGGGAGTCGGCACTTCCGTGGGGAGCGGGGGCGGCATGGAGAAGGGTCCAACCGGCACGGGGGTCGGGGGGAGGATCGGGTGATCCCGGTGCCCCCCGGGACCCAGGCGACCGCGGTCGACGGCAGCGCGATCGACCTGCTGCGCCCGGGCCAGCGGGCGGTGGTGGCTCATGGCGGCCGCGGCGGCCACGGCAACAAGCGCTTCGCCACCTCGACCCGGCAGGCGCCCCGGTTCGCCGAGAAGGGAACCGGCGGGGAGGCGGACTGGATCGAGCTGCGGTTGAAGCTGCTCGCCGACGTCGGTCTGGTCGGCCTGCCGAACGCGGGGAAGTCCTCGCTGCTGGGACGGCTGACGCGGGCGGCGCCCAAGGTGGCCGACTACCCCTTCACGACGCTCTCGCCGGCGCTGGGGACGATCGAGGACGACGATCGGCAGGCGGTCGTCGCCGACATCCCGGGGCTGATCGAGGGCGCGGCGCGGGGCGCCGGCCTCGGCCACGAGTTCCTCGCCCACGTCGAGCGCTGCGCGATGCTCGTCCACCTCGTCGACCTGGCGCCGACCGAGGGCGAGCCAGAGCGCAACTACGAGACCGTGCGGGCCGAGCTGGCCGCCCACGGCGCGGGCCTGGAGCGGCTGCCGGAGCTGGTGGCGCTGACCAAGCGGGACCTGCTCGCCCCCGAGCGGGTGGAGGAGGCTCTGGGCGAGTGGCGGCGCCGGCTCGGGAGCCAGGTGCTGGGCGTTCTCGCGGTCTCCTCGGCGACCGGCGAGGGCCTGGAGGAGCTGCGCCACCGGATCATGGCCGAGCTGGCGGGGGCCCAGCCTCCCAGGCCGGAGGCGCCCGCCGCCGAGGCGGATGAGTTCGAGGCCGAGCACCGCGTCTACCGCCCCGTCGGCGAGGGCGGCTACCGGATCGAGCGGGAGGGCGACGGTGCCTTCCGCGTCCTCGGCCGCGGGGTCGAGCTGCTCTTCGAGCGCCACGACGTCCGCAACGAGGAAGCCCTCTCCTACCTGGAGCAGCGACTGGGCGAGATCGGCGTGATCGCCGCCCTCGCCCGCGCCGGCTTCGAACCCGGCGACGACGTCCGCATAGGCGAGCACGAGTTCGAGCTGCACGTCTAGCGGCGGCGGCTCCTACGAGGAGAGGAGGAGGTCGCCGATGTCGCGTGGCAGCAGCCGCGGGGCTGAGCCGAGGGTGTCGGCGATGCCGGTCACGGCTTCGAACTGGGTCGAGTCGGGGAAGGTCCCGTTGGGCAGTTCGCCGATCGCGTCGTCGCCGAGGGCGAAGCCGCCGCTCAGCGTCCATTCGGAGGGCGTCTGGCTGACGATCGACTGGCTCGGGACGCGGACCAGGACCGCGTCCAGCGGCCCCGCTTCGCCCGGCGTTACGAAGGTGGCGGCACTGATTTCGAAGGGCGGGAAGGCCCCTTCGGAGGCTTTGGCGCTGAGGCCCGCTGCGGCCAGCCGGTTCCCGGTCGGCGCCACGACGACGGTTCCGTAGACGCTCACGTGATCCCCCACCGCCATCGCCGGGAGGGGCGAGAGGCCGGCGAGGTCGATCTCCAGGCCCGAGTAACCGGGGCCGGAGTAGCCGGGATCGCTCGGCCTCGTCCCCAGCCAGGCGGTCTCGCCCGAGGCCGCGACGGCGGAGAGGGCGCCGCTGAGGCGGACCCTGGAGTCGGCGGGGAGCGTCCCGTCGGCGACTTCGTAGATCGTCGCCGGGCAGTAGCGCTCCTTCGTGCCGTCGTGCGCCTTCTTGCACTTCTTGGCGGTGTGGCACCCGTGCGCCCCGGCGGCGGGGACCGAGGCGACGCAACCTACGGCCACCAGGGCGAACGCGGATAGGATGACTGCGACCAGCCTCACTTCCTCCCACCGTAGCTCGGTTATTTCGGACGGGCAACGGGCCAGATCGGCACGCGGGAGGACGCTCTTAGACTCCTCGCCATGACCCTTGTGGTAAAGCTCGGATCCTCGATCGTCGCCGCCGACGACGGCGAGCTTCGGACCGACGTGCTCGACTCCGTGTGCGAGCAGACGAGCGCGCTGGAGCGGGGCGGCGAGCGGGTGGTGATGGTCACCTCGGGGGCGATCGCGCGGGGGAGGCGGCTGCTGGGGCTGGCGGCCCGCCCGCGGGCGATGGACGAGCTTCAGGCGGCCTCGGCGGTCGGGCAGGGGGACCTGTTCCGCGCCTACGAGAGCCGCCTGGCCGCGCAGGGGACGAAAGCGGCCCAGGTGCTCCTGACCGCCGCCGACATGGCCGCCCGCACCAACTACCTGAACGCCCGCGGGACCCTCAACCGCCTCCTCGCCTGGGGGGTCGTCCCGGTGGTCAACGAGAACGACACCACCGCCACCGACGAGATCAGCTTCGGCGACAACGACTTCCTCGCGGCCCAGGTGGCGCTGCTGCTCGACGCCCGCCTGCTCGTGCTGCTGACCGACATCGACGGCCTGCACAGCGCCGACCCGCGCCTGGAGGAGGAAGCCGAGCTGATCGCCGAGGTCGAGGATTTCGCCCAGCTCGCCGCGGTCGAGATCGGCGAGCAGACCTCGACCTTCGGCTCGGGAGGGATGGCGAGCAAGGTGGCGGCGGCGGAGATGGCCAGCGAGGCCGGCATCCCAGCCGTGATCTGCAACGGGACGAAGCTGGGAACTCTTTCAGCAGCTGCCGCCGGAGAAGCAGCCGGGACCAGATTCGCCCCTCAAGCTGGCAAAGCATCCAGCTTCAAGCTCTGGCTCAAGTACGCGAAGCCGGCACGCGGCCGGCTCCTGGTGGACGACGGCGCAGCCCGCGTCCTGCGCGAGAGTGGTTCGAGCCTTCTAGCCGTGGGTATCTCCGCCGTCGACGGCGACTTCGAAGCGGGCGATGCGGTCGATGTCGCCGCCAACGACCAGGTCATCGGCAAAGGCATCTCCGAGTACTCATCCCGTGAGCTCTCCCAAGTGAGGGGCATGAAAACCGACGCGGTCCGCGAGCTGCTCCCCCACGCCGCGGACGAGGTCATCCACAGAGACCGCTTCGTCCTGCTGTAGCAAGGCAGACGGGGGGAGCCGGGGCCCCTCCCAGGAGACCGTACGGCTGGCAGAAGTGGCGATGCGGGAGGTAGCCGCTCCCAAAGCCTCCTGGGAGGGGCCCCGGCTCCCCCAGCTACCCTTTCCCGCATGGCTGTTACTACGACCACGGTTGGCGAGAGCTGCGCAGCTGCGAAGAGGGCTGCGAGGGCGCTGGCGAACGCCTCGACCGAAGCCAAGAACGCGGCGCTGGAGGCGACGGCTCGGCTGCTGGAAGAGCGGACCGCGGAGATCCTCGATGCGAACGCGGCCGACCTGGCCGACGAGCGTGCCGCCGGGCTGACCGAGGCGTTGAGGGACCGGTTGGCGCTGACCGAGGCGCGGGTGGCGGCGATGGCCGAGGGGGTGAGGGTCGTCGCGGAGTTGGAGGACCCGGTGGGCGAGGAGCTGGAGCACAGGACGCTTGCCAGCGGTCTCGACCTGCGCAAGATCCGGGTCCCGTTGGGGGTCGTCGCGGTCGTCTACGAGGCGCGCCCGAACGTGACGGTCGACTGCGCGGCGCTGACGGTGAAGAGCGGCAACGCGATCGTCCTGCGGGGGTCCAGCTATGCCGAGCGCTCCAACGGGGCGCTGGCGGCGATCGTCCGCGAGGCGCTGGCCGAGGCCGGACTGCCCGAGGACGCGGTCGTGCTGCTCGCCGGCGGCGGGCGCGAGGAGCTGGCCGAGCTGGCGACCCAGGACGGGACCGTCGACCTGCTGATCCCGCGCGGCGGCGAAGGCCTGAAGGCGGCGCTGAAGGACGTCGCGACGGTGCCGGTGATGTACGCGGCGGCGGGCAACTGCCACGTCTACGTCCACGCCGAGGCCGACCCGGAGATGGCGCGGCGGATCGCGGTCAACGCGAAGGTGCAGCGCCCGGGCGTCTGCAACGCGGCGGAGACGCTGCTGATCGACGCCGCCCTCGCCGAGCGCTTCGCGCCGGCGGTGCTCGCCGACCTCAGCCAGGCGGGGGTCGAGCTGGTCGGGGACGAGAGGGTCCGCGCGCTGGCCGGCGATGTCGCGGTGGGAGTCGCGGAGGAGCGCGACTGGGACACCGAGTACCTGGGGTTGAAGATGGCGGTCGCGGTGGTCGACTCGGTGGAGGAGGCGATCGAGCACGTCAACCGCCACGGCACCGGGCACTCGGAGGCGATCGTGACCGGCTCGGAGGCCGCCGCCGAGCGCTTCGCCGCCGGCGTCGACGCCGCCGCGGTCTACGTCAACGCCTCGACCCGCTTCACCGACGGCTTCGAGTACGGGATGGGGGCGGAGATCGGCAACTCGACCCAGAAGCTGCACGCTCGCGGGCCGATCGGGATGCGGGAGCTGACGACGTTCAAGTACGTGGCGCACGGCGACGGCCAGGTGCGTGGGTAGCGCGGGGGGCGCCGGGATCGGGGTGCTCGGGTCGGCCTTCAACCCGCCCCACCTCGGCCACCTGGCGCTGGCCCAGGAGGCGCTGTGGCAGCTCGGGCTCGACGAGGTGGTGCTGGTCCCGACCGGGAAGGCGCCGCACAAGCGGATCGCCGAGGACCCCGGCCGCGAGCTGCGCCTGACGATGACCCGGCTGGCCGCCGCCGACGACTCCCGCTTCTCCGTCTCCACCCTCGAGGTCGACCGCGAGGGGCCGTCCTACACGTATGAGACGTTGGAGCTGCTTGCCGAAGAACGGGGCGACACGGAGCTGGTGTTCGTGATGGGGGCGGACGCCGCCGTCGGCCTGGAGAGCTGGCGTCGGCCCGAGCGCGTGGTCAGAGCTGGCGCGCCTGGCGGTGGCCCGCCGCGCCGGCGTCTCCGACGCCGACGTGGGGGCGGTGCTGCGCAGCCTCGGCGCCGACGAGCGGGCGACGATGCTGGAGATGCCGCAGTTCGGCGTCTCCTCCTCGGCGGTGCGGGAGCGGGCGGCCGCCGGCCGGCCGCTGCGCTACCTGGTCCCCGAGCCGGTGGCGCGGTTCATCGAGGAGAAGGGGATCTACTCGTGAGCGGTCCCGGCTCAGAGGCGCTGGCGCGACGCCTGGCGGAGCTTGCCGACGCCAAAAAAGCGACCGGACCTGGTCGTCCTCGACATGCGCGGGCTGGTCTCCTACACCGACTTCCTGGCGATCTGCACGGCGCGCAACGAGCGCCAGGCGCGGGCGGTCGTCGACGAGGTGAGGGTGCGGGTGAAGCGCGAGGAGGGGACTGCTGCCCGGCGGCGTCGAGGGCGCCGGCGAGGACGGCTGGGTCGTGCTCGACTACCTCGACTGCGTCCTGCACGTCTTCACCGCCGAGGCCCGCGAGCGCTACCAGCTCGAGGACCTCTGGCGCGAGGCGCCGCGCCTGGAGCTGGACCTCGACGCCGCTCCCGGCGCGCCCTCCGCCGCGAGCGCCTGAGGCGACCGCCGGGGAATCCGTCGAGCGTTCGGCGGGGGTGTGACGAATATCCGTCCGAGAGCCCCCTTACGGTGCCGCGCATGGGTAGCTTCAAGCGGGCGCTCCTGGGCTATCGGCGCGCCGACGTGGACGAGGCGATGGCCGCTCGCGACGCCCGCATCGGGCGGCTCGACTGGGCCGCGGCGGAGTGCTCGCGCCAGGCCGAGGCGATCGCCGGGCTTGAAGCGGAGATGACCTCGCTGTCGGGGATGGTGATCGAGCGCGAGCGCGAGATCCGCGGCCTGACCGAGCGGCTGCGCGAGGCGAACGAGTGCCACGACCGCAGCATCGCCTCGCTCGACGCCGTCTCCGCCCGGCTGGAGGAGATCCAGGGCCAGGCTCGCGGGCAGGCGACCAGGATCCGGATGAAGGCGCTGCGCGAGGCGGTCGAGGTCAGCCGGCGGGTGCAGGCCCTGACCGAGGCGGAGCCCGCCGAGGCCGCCGCGCCCGCCGCGCCCGCCGCCGCCAACGGAAGCGGCGACGGCCTCTTCGAGGGCCGGATCAAGCTCGAGATCGGCCCCCTCGGCGACTTCTCCCAGCTGGTCGGCTTCGAGGACGCGGTCGGCCGGGTGGGCGCTTCGGAGATCTCCGTCGAGCGCTTCTCCGAGGGTCGCGCCACCCTCTCGATGCGGCTCGAGCAGCCGGTCGACCTGCTGGGCGAGCTCGAGGACCTCTCCAGCCTCGACTTCAAGGTCCGCCACACTGCCCCCGGCAACCTGATCCTCGACGTCGACGAGGACGCAGGCCCCGAGCGCCGAGCAGCCTGAGCCGAGGGCCGAGCGCGCGAGCCGGCGCGATTGCGTGCGGCAGTCGTCGCGATTGCGTCTTGAGTCGTGACACCCGGCCCGCGAACCTGGCGGGGTGGACGATCCCAACCACAAGGGCAACGTCGCCGAGCTGGCGATCGCGACCGAGGCGGCGAGGCTGGGCCTTTCGGTCCTGAAGCCGCTGACCGAGCACGAGCGCTATGACCTGGTGCTCGGTATCGGGGGCCGCCTCGTGCGCGTGCAATGCAAGTGGGGCGCTCGACAGGACGAGGTCATTTGCGTCCGAGTCAGTTCGTCCTACCATTCGCCCACCCGGGGATACGTCAAGTCGACCTACGACGAGGCAGATGTTGACCTCATCGCCGTTTACTGCGCCGCCCTGGATCGCTGCTACCTGCTCCCCGTTGGGCTTGTGGCCGGTCAGAGCAGAATCAGCCTTCGGCTCAAACCGGCGAGGAACAACCAGCGCGCAGCGGTAAACTTGGCCGCCGCGTATGAGATGCAAGGGGCTATAGCTCAGCTGGAAGAGCGCCTGACTGGCAGTCAGGAGGTCGCGGGTTCGAGTCCCGCTAGCTCCACCTCCAACCTAGCCGCGACGATCGGAGCCAGCCTCCCCGGTCGCGGCACCCTCCGGGGCCTTAAGGACACGGTCGGGATGGATGAGTTTTGCGCCAAGCTCGCCCATTACGTCAGGCGGGCGGAGGCTGGTGGGGAGGTGCAGATCACCCGGTGGGGGAGAAGGGTCGCGCGGCTCTGCCCGCCAGATCTCAACGCGGCCGGGCCTGCTGCCGATGATTGAGCGATGAGCGCGGCCAACCAGCACGTGTTCTCGCATGGGACTGCGGGACACGCGGGAGACGTTCGAGGCGTGGAACGAGCGCCCCTGGGCGGTCCTGCGCGGCTGGCTCGCGCTCAGCCTGGCGATCGCGCTGACGCTGCTCGTCGCGGTCTGGTTCGTCGCCGGCCTGCTGACCCCGGACATCACCCCGATCCACCTGCCCGGCCTGACCGAACCGTCGAGCCCGGGCGACCTGCTGCCGATCCTCTGGCGCAACTCGCTGGTGCTGGCCCTGCACGCGACCGCCTGCGTCGCCGGCTTCATCGCCGGCGCCTCGATGCCGATCGCCGCCGCCCAGCGCACCGGCCTCTCGCGCTGGATCCACGTCAAGGCGGGCGAGCTGGCGATCCTCTTCGTCTGCGCGGTGACGATCTTCTCGCTCTCCACCCAGGCCCTCTACCTCGGCTTCCAGGGATCGACGATCGCCTACCAGCTCCACATCTCCCGCCTCGACCTCATCCTCAGCGTCCTGCCGCACGCGCTCCCCGAGCTGACCGCCCTCTTCCTGCCCCTGGCCGCCTGGCTGATCGCCAGCCGCCGCGGCGAGTGGAACCAGCTCCTCGCCGCCACCTTCATCACCGTCGCCCTCGCCATTCCCACCCTCGTCGCCGCGGCAACCGATCGAGGTCTACGTCTGGCCTCACATCCTTGAAGCCATCTGCCCAGCGGTCTGAGGCGGGGAGTCGGGCGCCCCTCCCAGGAGACCGTACGGCTGGCAGAAGTGGCGATGCGGGAGGTAGCCGCTCCCAAAGCCTCCTGGGAGGGGCGCCCGACTCCCCTCATCGGCCCCTCGTAAGATCGCCGCTCCGATGAGCGGATACGACCCGAAGGCGATCGAGCGCAAGTGGCAGCAGGTCTGGGCCGAGGAGAAGACCTGGGAGGTCGCGAATCCCGGGCAGCCCGGCTTCGACGAGAGCAAGCCGAAGTCCTACGTGCTGGAGATGCTGCCCTACCCGTCCGGCGAGCCCCACGTCGGCCACCTCAAGTGCTACGCCGTCGGCGACGCGATCGCCCACTTCCGCCGCCGCCACGGCTTCGAGGTGATCCACCCGATGGGCTACGACGCCTTCGGCCTGCCGGCCGAGAACAACGCGATCAAGACCGGCGAGCCGCCGCGGGAGGCGACCGAGCGCTCGATCGCCTCCTTCCGCAGCCAGTTCCGCGAGTGGGGGATCTCGATCGACTGGTCGCGGGAGCTGGGCACCCACACGCCCGAGTACTACCGCTGGACCCAGTGGATCTTCCTGCAGCTGTTCGAGCACGGGCTCGCCTACCGCACCGAGGCGCCCGTGCAGTGGTGCCCCAAGGACGCCACCGTGCTCGCCAACGAGCAGGTCGTCGACGGCCGCTGCGAGCGCTGCGGCACCGAGGTCGTGCAGCGCAGCCTCGAGCAGTGGTTCTTCCGCATCACCGAGTACGCCGAGCGCCTGCTCGCCGACTTCGACCTGCTCGAGTCCTGGCCCGAGCACGTGATCACGATGCAGCGCAACTGGATCGGCCGCTCCGAGGGGGCCGAGGTCGTCTTCCGCTGCGAGGAGCTCGAGCTCGACTTCCCGGTCTTCACCACCCGCCCCGACACGCTCTTCGGCGCCACCTTCTTCGTCCTCGCCCCCGAGCACCCCGAGCTGGAGCGGCTGGTCGCCGGCACGCCCGGCCGAGGAGGCGGTGCGCGAGTACGTCAACCGGGTCGCCCGCGAGTCGGCCGAGGAGCGCGGCGACGAGGACCGCGAGAAGACCGGCGTGCCGCTCGGCCGCAGCGTCGTCAACCCGGTCAACGGCGAGGAGATCCCGATGTTCGTCGCCGACTACGTGCTGATGGAGTACGGCACCGGCGCGATCATGGCGGTGCCCGGCCACGACGCCCGCGACTACGAGTTCGCCCGGCAAGTTCGACCTGCCGGTCAAGCGCGTGATCGAGGGCGACGACCCCGAGGCCGCGCGCGACGAGCAGGGCCTGCCCTACCCGGGCGACGGCCCGATGATCGGCTCCGGCCGCTTCGACGGCAAGCGGCAACCGCGAGGCCTACGCGGAGATCGTCGAGTGGCTGGAGTCCGAGGGCCGCGGCAAGCCCTCGGTCAACTACCGCCTGCGCGACTGGCTGGTCTCGCGCCAGCGCTACTGGGGCGCGCCGATCCCGGTCGTCTACTGCGAGCGAGTGCGGGATCGTCCCCGTGCCCGACGACCAGCTCCCGGTCGAGCTGCCCGAGGTCGAGGACTACGCGCCGCAGGGCAAGAGCCCGCTGGCCGCCGCCGAGGACTGGGTCGCCACCGAGTGCCCGCGCTGCGGCGGCCCGGCCCGCCGCGAGACCGACACCATGGACACCTTCGTCGACTCCTCCTGGTACTTCATCCGCTACCTCGACCCGCGCAACGCCGAGGCCGCCTGGGATCGCGCCGCGGCCGACCACTGGCTGCCGGTCGACCAGTACATCGGCGGCGTCGAGCACGCGATCCTGCACCTGATGTACGCGCGCTTCCTCACCAAGGCGCTGGCCGACCTCGGCCACCTCGACGTGCAGGAGCCGTTCGCCAACCTCTTCGCCCAGGGGATGATCACCCGCGACGGGGCGAAGATGTCGAAGTCGAAGGGCAACACGGTCAGCCCCGGCGAGTACGTCGAGCGCTACGGCGCCGACACCGCCCGCACCTACGTCTGCTTCATGGGCCCGCCCGAGCGCGGCGGCGACTGGTCCGACGAGGGCGTCGAGGGCGTCAACCGCTTCCTCTCCCGCCTCTGGCGGCTCTGCGACGAGGTCGAGGCCGAGCGCACCGCCGGCGTCGACGTCGAACGCCGACGCCGCCGACGGCGAGGCGCGCGAGCTGCTGGCCAAGGCCCACTGGGCGATCGACAAGGTGACCCGCGACTTCGAGCGCGGCTTCCAGTTCAACACCGCGATCTCCGCGGTGATGGAGCTGGTCAACGACGTCTACCGGCTCAAGGACGGCCTCTACGGCGACCCCGACGGCGCGTCGCCGCGGTGCGCTTCGCGACCGTGACCGCCGCCTCGCTGATCTTCCCCTTCGCGCCCCACCTCGGCAGCCGAGGTCTTCGAGCGCCTGAGCGGCGCAGCGGGTCTGGGAGCAGCCCTGGCCGCGAGGCCGACCCGCGCTGCTGGTCAGCGACACCGTGACCCTGATCGTCCAGGTCAACGGCAAGCTGCGCGACCGGATCGAGGCGCCGGCCGAGGCCCCGCAGGAGCGAGCTGCTGGCGCTGGCGCGGGCAGAGCGAGAAGGTCGGCGCCACCTCGACGGCAAAGAGGTCGTCAAGGAGATCGTCGTGCCCGGCAAGCTGGTCAACCTGGTGGTCCGGTAGCCGGCGGCGTCACCCGCCGCCGCCTGCTTCTGGTACAAAGCGCGCCGATGCTCGTCAGGCGTCTCGAGGACGCACCAGTTGAGGAGTGGCACCGGCTGCGCACGCACGTCCTCATGGACGCGGGCGAACTCGGCTCCCGCAACCTCTCCGTCACCTGGCTCTCGCTGCCGGCCGGGGCCGAGCAGACGCTGCGCTCCCACGCAGGAGGCCGAGCAGGCCTACGTCGTCGTCCGCGGCGCCGGCACGATGTCGGTTGCGGGCGACACCCAGCAGGTGGGGGAGGGCGACCTGATCCTGGTCCCGCCGGCGACCGACCACTCGGTCGCCAACGACGGCGAGGCGGAGCTCGCCTGCGTCTCGATCCAGTCGCCGCCCGGTCGCCGCCGCCGAGCTCTACAGCGACCAGCTCGCCGAGGTCGCCGGCTACGACGACGACGACGGATTGATTCTAGCTAAGTCGTTCGATTGCGCGCGCCACGCGTGCGCCCTGTTGCCCGAGGCTTCGGGTCGATGCCCGAGCTGAGCAGAGCCCAGGTCGTCGTCTACGGCGCGATCGCCGTCGCCCTGCTGCTGGTCGGCGCGCGGGCGATCCGCTCCGAGGGCGGGACCGAGCAGTCCTTCGCCGCCGGCTCGGCCGGCGCGGCTCCTCCTCCGGCCCGCCTCCTCGGCGGAGGCTTCACGCTCAGCGGCCAGGCCGGCGACCTGGTCGTCGACGTCACCGGCGCGGTCGCGCGCCCCGGCGTCTACCGGCTGCCGGCCGGCAGCCGGGTCGACGACGCGATGCGAGCGCGCCGGGGGCGCCGGCGCCGAGGGCCGAGCTGGAAGCCGTCAACCTCGCCGCCCGGCTCGCCGACGGGCAGCAGGTGGTGGTGCCCGAGCGCGGCGCCGGGCGGGAGCGCGGCCGGCGTCGCGGCGCGGCGGCGAAGAAGGGCCGATCAGCCTCGGCACCGCCACCGTCGAGCAGCTCGACACGATCGACGGCATCGGCCCGGTCACCGCGCAGGACATCGTCGAGTTCCGCGACCAGCACGGCGGCCTCGCCTCGGTCGACCAGCTCGACCAGGTCTCCGGGATCGGGCCGGCGACGATGGAGTCGCTGCGGGCTCGGCTGCAGCCCTGAGGCGGCCGCGTGCGCTCGCCGCGCCCACCGCTGCCGGTCCTGCTCGGGATCGTGCGCCCTGGTCGCGCTCGCGCTGGCGCGCAGCGGCGAGATCCGCGAGCGGGCCGAGGACGGCCTGGGTCGCGGGATGCCGACCCGTGAGGCCGAGCTGGCGCGCGGCTTCGTGCTCGGCGAGGACGAGGACGTCGACCCGCGGACCGAGGAAGACTTCCGCCGCGCCGGGCTCAGCCACCTGCTCGCGGTCTGCGGTCAGAACGTGACCCTGCTGGCGCTGCTGGCGATGCCGCTGCTGGCGCGCGCTCGGCATCCCGCTGCGCGAGCGGCTGGTCTGGGTGCTGGGCCTGATCGTCGTCTACGTGCCGCTGGCCGGGGCCGGACCCTCGATCCAGCGCGCCGGCGGTGATGGGCGCCGCCGGCGTGCTGGCGACCCTGGCCGGGCGGCGGGCCTCGCGCCTCTACGCGCCTGCTGCTGGCGCTCGGCGTCACCCTCGCGATCGACCCCGGCGTCGCCGCCGACATCGGCTGGCAGCTCAGCTTCGCCGCGGTGCTCGGGATCCTCGCTGCTGGCCGCGCCGCTGCGCGAGGCGATCGCGGCCCGGATCGGCTCCGGCGGCTGGCGCCGCGCCCTGGCCGAGGGTGCCGCGGTGACGATCGCCGCCACCCTGGCGACGGCGCCGCTGATCGCCTTCCACTTCGAAACGCTCTCGACCACGACCCTGGTCGCCAACCTGCTGGCGATGCCGGCGGTGGCGCCGGCGATGTGGCTGGGGATGGCGAGCGCCGCCGCCTCCCAGGTGCCCGGCCTGCCGGTCGAGGTCCTGAACGGCCTCAACGCCCTGCTGCTCGGCTACATCGCCCAGGTCGCGGCCTGGTGCGGGCGCCCGAGCTGGGCCGAGGTCGGCGTCCATCTCGGCCTCGTCGGTCTGGTCGTCTCCTACCTGGCGCTCGCGGGCCGTCGTCGCTGGCGCCGCTGCGGCTCGGCCGCCGACGCCGCCTCGCGGCGGCGCGACGGGGCGCCGCGGACGGTCGCCGGCGGCGCGGCTCGGAGACAGCGGCGCACGGCCCAGCCCCGCCTCGCGCGAGCTCGCCGCGCTCGTCGTCGCGGCGTTGGCCCTGGTCGCGCTCTCGCTCCGGTGGCGGGCGCCGGCACCGCGCGGCTGGCGCCGAGCGCCGGGCTGCGGATCGAGGTGCTCGACGTCGGTCAGGGCGACGCGATCCTGCTCCAGCCGGCCGGCGCCGCCGCCGTCCTGGTCGACGGCGGCCCGCGCGGGCGACGACCTCGCGCGCCAAGCTGCGCGCGGCGGGCGTCGAGCGCCTGGGCGCGGTCGTCGTCAGCCACGACCAGTCCGACCACGTCGGCGGGCATCGAAGAGCTGCTCGGCAGCCTCCCGGTCGCCAGGCTCGTCTATGCGCGGCTCGGGCGCCGGCCGCTCGGCGAGCGCCCGGGCAGCCGGCGCCGTCCCGGTGCGAGCTCAGCCACGGGCCAGCGAGCTGCGCTCCGGGCGGCCTCCGCCTGCGAGGTCCTCTGGCCGCCGCCCGAGCTGCTCGCCGAGCCTCCGCCCGGAACCGACCCCAACCAGCTGGCCGCTGGTCCTGCTCGCCCGCTGGCACGACTTCTCGATGCTGCTCACCGCCGACGCCGAGGCGGAGGCGGTTCCGCTCGACCCCGGCCCGGTCGACGTGCTCAAGGTCGCCCACCACGGCAGCGACGACGCCGGCCTCGGCGCCCTGCTCGACCGGATCGAGCCGCGGCTGGCGGTGATCTCGGTCGGCGCCGACAACTCCTACGGCCATCCGACCGCCGGGACCCTGCGCGACCCTCGCCGCGCACGGCGTCCGCACCCTGCGCACCGACGTCGACGGCACCGTTGTCATCGCCGTCCATCACAATGGGATTGAGGTCGAAGCGGGTGGCTGACGGGGATAGACGAATGTTCGAATCAAAACTTAGGTTTCGAGTTGTCGGGGCTATCGCCCTATCGGCGAGGCGCCGATGGACAGATCAGGTGCTCCAGAGAAGCGCAAAGCGGCTTTCTCGGCTCGCGAGCAGGCACAGCCTCGCGGGAAACGACCTGCTCGACCGGGCACGCAGCACCACCTTCGCGATGCTGGGCGTGACCGCGGCCGTCGCGCTCGGCCTCGTCGCCCTGATCGCCCAACAGGGCTGGCCGCTCCTGCCGCTCGGCCCCATCGTGGGTCCCTCGAGCGGGCGCGTGGCGGTCGGGGAAGCGAGGATCGTCCGGGCGCACCGCGCCCCGATCGCTGGCGCCGCGCGTCGCCCCGGCACCAGGGGCGCGGTGGGCGGCGCTCGGCATCGCGGCGCGGCAGCCGCCGAGCCCGCCAGGTCCAATGTCTCCGGCGCTCACCAGCTGGCAGTGGCCCCGCCACCGTCGCAGACGGGCGGCAGCCAGCCCCCGGCGCCCGGCCCGACGGCCAAGCCGCCCGCGGCGCCAGGGCCGAGCGCGACTCCGGCCGCTCCGCCGGCCACCGCGCCGACCAGCACGCCGGCCACCCCATCCGCGCCGGCCCAGCCCTCGGTAACCGCCACGGCGGCATCGACGTCGACCCCGCCGGAGGGCCAGAACGCATCCGGCAACGGGGACAACCCCTACGGCAGGTACGGGAGCCACGACCATTCCGACGAGCACTCGGATTCGCGCTCGGGCGGCCAATCCGGCACGCGGGGCGGTGGGTACCGGCACAGATCGCCGACTCCGACCGCTCCTCCCGCCCAGGTCGAAGAACCGATCGCCGAACCCGAAGGCAAAGCGGCGCCACCCTCCGAAGAATCCCAGCATGGCCACGGTCACGACCATGGCTACGGCTATGGGAGTCACGGCTACGGCCCCGGTCACTAGACTCGGCGGCACCTTCGGCCGGAGGCCCGCGCCGGCATCTAGACTCGCCGACGTGGCCGAGGAGATGCGAGCGCTGTACCTGATCGCCGGCACCGACGGGGCGAAGATCGACGCCACCCGCGGCCGCCTGCGAGCGCGTGCCGAACGCGAGGCGGGGTCCGACGCGCTCGAGGTCTTCGAGCCCGGCGAGGGGCGGGGGATGCCCGACCACGAGGCGCTGCTGGCGGCGATCCCGGCGATGTCGCTGATGCAGTCGCGCCGCTACCTGCTCGCCGACGGGGTCGAGCGCTGGCGCGACCGCCAGCTCGAGGCGGTCGCCGCGGCGCTCGGCGAGCTGCCGCCCGACCTGACCCTGGTCCTGATCGCCCGCGCCAAGGCGCCGGCCAAGCTGGCCGAAAGCGGTCAAGGCCGCGAAGGGCGAGATCCACGAGTTCGAGGCGCCGAAAGCGCGGGAGATGCCGCGGGCCCTGGTCGCCGACGCCCAGCGGCTCGGCTTCCGGCTCGAGCCCGCCGCCGCCCGCATCCTCGTCGACCGCATGGGCGCCAACCCGGTGCGCCTGCAGCACGAGCTGGAGCGCCTGGCGCTCTGGGCGGGGGAGGGGGGCGAGGTCACCGCCGCCGACCTCGACGCGATGATCGCCGACACCTCCGAGGCCGCCGTCTGGTCGCTCTCCGACGCGCTGCTCGAACGCGACGCCGCCACCGCCCTGCGGATCGGCGAGCGCCTGATCGACCAGGGCGAGAACGTCACCGGCCTGATCTACGGCCTCGCCTCGCGCCTGCGCGAGCGCCTGCGCCGCCGCCGGCCAGCTGGAGGAGGGCGTCCCGCCCAAGCAGGTCGAGTCCGCGCTGAAGATGCACCCCTACGCCGCCAAGCTGCTGGTCGGCCGCCTGCGCGACACCGACGTCGCCGACCTGCGCATGGCGACCGAGGCCCTGGCCGACCTGGAGCTCTGGTGCCGCGGCGGCGCCGACTACGGCGACGAGCTGGCGCTCACCCTGCGCCGCTGCAGGCGAGCGAGCCGCGCGCGGGAGCGAGTGTGCTGCACACGACTGACGCGACGCCGCGATGCGCCGTGCAGCCGCGGCGATGCGGGCGGCTTTGGACTTCTTGCGGGCGCCGGTGTTCTTGTGCATGGCGCCCTTCTGCACGGCCTTGTCGATCTTCGAGACGAGGTCGCGCTCCTCGGCTGGCGATCGCGCTGGCGTCGCCACCCTCGACGGCGCTCTCGAGCCGGCGGAAGTGGGTCTTCACCGTGCTGGTGAGCAGCCGGTTCTCCGCGCGCTCGCGCTCGCTGCGTAGGATCCGCTTCTTCTGTGAGGCTATGTTGGCCATGGTCGAGTGCCCGAGCGGGCGCCGTGCCGGCTCCGGGCGGCCGCCGACTATAGCGACTGAGACCAGACCAGCTTGGAGACGCCCAAGGCACCCGACACCCCCGAGGACGACGAGCGGGCGGCGATCGACGCCGACGCGGCCCTGCGCGCGGCCGAGGCCTTCGATCCCGGCGAGGAACTCGCCGGCGGAGCCCGCGCCCGGCCGCCAGGCGGGGCGGATCGCCCGCTCCACCGCCTTCTTCTCGATCGCCACCGCCGCCTCGCGCGTCGCCGGCCTCGTGCCGCGAAGTCGTCGCCGCCGGCTACTACGGCATCAGCGGGCCGATGTCGGCCTTCACGATCGCCTTCCAGGTCCCGAACCTGATCCGCGCCTCTTCGCCGACGCCGCCCTGCAGCCGGCCTTCGTCCCGGTCTTCACCGAACTGCTCGGCAAGAAGGCAACTACCGCGAGGCCTTCCGGCTCGCCTCGACCCTGCTGCTGCTGGTGACGATGGTGCTGGGCGCGATCACCGCCCTCTTCGTCGCTCCTCGCCCCGGTCGTGATGCCGCTCTTCGCGCCCGGCTTCAAGGGCGAGATCCTCGACCTCACGGTCACCCTCTCCCAGGTCCTCTTCCCGATCCTGATCCTGCTCGGGGTCAGCGGCGTCGTCGTCGGCATCCTCAACAGCTACGACCGCTTCGGCGCCTTCGCGATCTCGCCGCTGTTCTGGAACCTGACGATCATCGTCGTCCTGGTCGTCGCTCGAGCCGCTCTTCCACGGCCAGAACAGGATCTACGCCTACGCGATCGGCATCCTCGTCGGCACCCTGGTGCAGCTGCTGATCCCGGCCTGGGACCTGCGCAACACCCCGTTCAAGTTCAGCTTCAGCTTCGACTGGCGCCACCCGGGCGTGCGGCGGGTGCTGCTGCTGATGCTGCCGGTGACGATCAGCCTCGGCCTGATCAACTTCAACCTGCTGATCAACAGCTTCTTCGGCAGCCTCGTCAGCGACGAGGCGCCGGCGGCGATCGACAAGGCGTTCCGCATCTACCAGCTGCCGCAGGGGATCTTCTCGGTCGCGATCGCGACGGTCCTCTTCCCGACCCTGGCCCGCTTCGCCAACGCGCGGCGAGATCGACAACCTGCGGGCGACGATGGCCAACGGGATGCGCCAGATCCTCTTCGTCCTGCTGCCGGCCGCGGCCGCGATCCTGGCGCTCTCGGAGCCGATGATCCGGCTCGTCTACCAGCGCGGCGCCTTCAACGCGGCCGAGACGACGCTGGTCGCGACGGCGCTCTTCTGGTTCGCCTTCTCGCTGCCGACCAACGGCCTCTACCTGCTGCAGACGCGCACCTTCTTCAGCCTCCAGCGCCCCTGGCATGGCGACCGGCCTGGCGGGGATCGACCTGGTCGTCTCCGGCCTGGCGGCGCTGGTCGCTCTACAAGCCGTTCGGCGATCGGCGGCATCGTCGCCGGCACCGGGATCGGCACCAGCGCCGCGGTCGTCGCCCAGGCGGTGATCCTGCGCCGCGAGTTCGGCGGCCTCGAGCTCGGCCGGCTGCTTCTCGACCACGGTCCGGATCACGGTCGCCTCCGCTGGCCCTGGCCGGCGTCAGCTGCGGTCGTCTGGGACCTGCTCGACGCGGCGCTCGGCCGCGGCCTGGCCGGCCAGATCGTCTCGCTCGGCGCCGGCCTGGCGGCGGCGCGGCTCGTCTACTCGCGGTCGCGAGGCTGCTGCGGATCGCCGAGCTGGAGCAGATCATGCGCCTGCTGCGGCGCCGCTAGATGCTCGGGCCCCGGCCGCTACCTGCTGGGCGTCGCCGAGCTGGCCCTGCTCGTCGGCTTCGCCTGGCTGGGGGCGTCGAGCCTCGCGTGCGCGCCTGCTGCCCCGAGCTTCGCGGGCGCGCCCGGCCCACCTGGCGACCGCGGTGCTGGCGCTGGCGCTCGCTGATCTGGGTCGCGGAGCTGCTCGGCACCGTTGGCGTGCTCAAGCCGCTGCCGTATCTCCTTGGCGTCGTCGCCGCTGGTCGGGGCTGCGCTCGGATCACGCGGCGCTCCTTCCGCGGGTGGCGTGGCGGGCGGCTCCGCGCCGCGCGGAGGCCGCGAGGATCGAGCACCGTCGCGGATCCGCCGCGACAGGACCCGCGGCGCAGGCGCCGTCGGTCCCGACGGCGGTCGCCCTTCGCCATCGCGCTCGTCGCCGTAGTCCACTTCGCGGCTGGAGCGAAGTCGCGGCTGTCGACCGGGATGACCGGGTTCGACAGCACCTGGTACCACGGGCCGTTCGCGGCGGGGTTCTTCCAGAGCGGCAACACGATGGACCTGCACTTCATCGCGCCGCAGTTCCTGGCCTGGTTCTACCCGGCGAACGGCGAAATCTTCCACGCGGTGGGGATGCTGGCGTTCGGGCGGGACCTGCTCTCGCCGCTGCTGAATCTCGGCTGGTTCGCGGGATGCCTGGTCGCCGTGCTGGTGCATCGGGCGGCCCGTACCGGGTCGGCGCCTGGTCGCTGGTGCTCGGGGCCGATCGCGCTCAGCGTGCCCGCCCTCTCCGACCAGGCCGGGGAGGCGCGGAACGACATCGTCGGGATCTTCTTCCTGCTCGCCGCCGTTGCCGTTGCCCTGAATGCCTGGGCGGAGCGGGACCGCGGACGAGGAGGCGCTGTCGGCTGGCGCGCTCGCGGTCGTCGGCCTCGCCGCGGGCTGGCTGCCGGGACCAAGCTCAACTTCCTGCTGCCGGCGGCAGTGCTGGTCGTCGGGCTCGTCGCGATCGCGCCCCGCGGCGGACGCTGGCGGGCGCTCGCGGCATCTGGGCTCGCGGCGCTGGCGGGTGGCGGCTACTGGTACCTGCGCAACCTCGTCCACAGCGGCAACCCGCTGCCCTGGATCCACCACCTCGGCCCGATCTCGCTGCCGGCGCCCGAGCAGGCCCTGGGCGGCCGCGAAGCGCACAGCGTCCTCGGCTACCTGACCGACGGCATCGGTCTGGTCGGACTGGTTCCTGCCCGGCCTGCACCACGGCCTCTGGATCGTCTGGCCGCTGCTGGTGCGCCGCGGCGCTCGCCGGCCTGCTGCTCTGCCTGCGGCCGCGGCGCCAGCCCTCTGACTGCGGGTGGCCGGCCTGGTCGGCCTGGCCGCCGCGCTCGCCTGGCTGATCGCCCCGACCTCGGCCTCCGGCCCCGACGGCATGCCCCGCGGCTTCGAGTCCGGCCTGCGCTACCTGGCCCCGGCCCTGGTCCTCGGCCTCGCCCTGCTGCCCGGCGACGCCGCTCCTGCGCGGCTCGCCTCGCTCGCCTCGGCGAGTGCGGCGACCTTTCGTCGCGCATAGCGGCGACAAAGCTCGACCGCGCCCGGCGAGCGGTTCGTGGCGCGCGTCCTGGGCTCGCGCTCGCGGCCTGGTTGCTGCTCGCGGTCGCGTCGGCTACCCGGTCCAGCGCCACTACCTGCAGAGCCGCTACGCGGACCCGACCTTCACCACGCCCGGCCTCAACGCCGCCTTCGCCTGGGCCGCGCGACGTCTGCGACGCCCGCATCGCCACCACCAGCACCCGCCAGTACCCCCTCTTCGGCACCGACCTCTCCAACCACGTCCAGTTCGTCGGCGAAGAGACGCCCCCACGGCGGCTTCGAGGCCCCAACCACCTGCCGCGCCTGGCGCCGACGAGCTCAACGAGGGCCACTACGACTACGTGGTCGCCACCCGCGACCGCATCGAACCCGGCAAGCCCCCATACCCACCCCAGGCCCGCTGGACCGAAGGCCCCGGAGCCAAAGTCATCCTGCAGCAAGCCCCCCACGGTCGTTTTCCAGCTAAAGGACAACTGGATCCATCGGCGTGCCCGTGACCTGAAGGCGCTCCTCCGGAGGGTGGCGTGGGGTGGGGGTGGTGTCCGCCGCGCGGAGTCTGCGAAGGGCGAGCTCCGTCCCGAGCAGGGTCGACCCTCTGCCCCGAGCAGATCGAAGCGCAAGGAGGCCACCCCCACCCCACGACAGGACCCGCCGGCCGACCGCCTCCGTCGCCATACTCCGCCACGCCCATGGACCGCATCCGCAACTTCTCGATCATCGCCCACATCGACCACGGCAAGTCGACCCTGGCCGACCGCATCCTCGAGGTCACCGGCGCCGTCGACCCGAAGAAAATGCAGGCGCAGATGCTCGACTCGATGGACCTCGAGCGCGAGCGCGGGATCACGATCAAGGCCCAGGCGGTGCGGGTCGAGTACACGGCCGCCGACGGCGCAGACCTACCACCTGCACCTGATCGACACGCCCGGCCACGTCGACTTCTCCTACGAGGTCTCGCGCAGCCTCGCCGCCTGCGAGGGCGCGCTGCTGGTCGTCGACGCCGCCCAGGGGGTCGAGGCGCAGACCGTCGCCAACACCTACCTGGCGATCGAGAACGGGCTGGAGCTGATCCCGGTGATCAACAAGGTCGACCTGCCCGGTGCCGAGCCGGAGCGGGTCGCGGCGGAAATCGCCGACCTGACTCGGCGGCGACCCCGAGGAAGCGCTGCTGGATCTCGGCCAAGACCGGCGAGGGCGTGCTCGAGGTGCTGGAGGCGATCGTCGCGCGCATCCCGCCGCCGCAGGGCGAGCCCGAGGCGCCGACCCGGGCGCTGATCTTCGACTCCGAGTTCGACCAGTACCGCGGCGTGATCGCCTACGTGCGGATGGTCGACGGCTCCTTCCGCAAGCACGAGCGGATCCTGGCGATGCAGAACGGGACCGAGGCCGACATCGACGACATCGGCTTCTTCCGGCCGGCGATGACCGCGGTGCGAGGGGATGGAGGCCGGCGACGTCGGCTACCTGATCACCGGCATCAAGGACGTCGCCAAGCTGCGGGTCGGCGACACCCTGACCGCCCAGGAGCGGCCGCGCGGCGGAGCCGCTGGAGGGCTACCGCGAGGTGCGGCCGATGGTCTTCTGCGGCCTCTTCCCGATCGACACCGACCGCTACGAAGACCTCCGCGACGCGCTCGAGAAGCTGGCCCTCAACGACGCCGCCCTCTCCTGGGAGCCGGAGACCTCCGAGGCGCTCGGCTTCGGCTTCCGCTGCGGCTTCCTCGGCCTGCTGCACATGGAGATCGTGCGCGAGCGGCTGGAGCGCGAGTACGGCCTCGACCTGCTGTCGACGACGCCGAACGTGCGCTACGAGGTGCACCTGACCAACGGCGCCTCGCGAGGAGGTCCGCAGCCCCACCGACCTGCCCGACCCGGGCACGATCGAGTCGATCGAAGAGCCCTACATCCGCGCCACGATCATCTGCCCCTCCGAGCAGGTCGGCGCGGTGATGGAGCTCTGCCAGGAGCGCCGCGGCACCCACGTCGACATGCACTACCTGAGCCCGCAGCGGGTGCAGATCCGCTACGACATGCCGCTGGCCGAGATCGTCCTCGACTTCTTCGACCTGCTCAAGTCCTCGACCCGCGGCTACGCCTCGCTCGACTACGAGCCGATCGGCAACCGCGCCTCCGACCTGGTCAAGGTCGACATCCTGCTCGCCGGCGACAAGGTCGACGCGCTCTCGATCATCGTCCACCGCGACTTCGCCTACGAGCAGGGCAAGCGCCTGGTCGAGCGCCTGCGCAAGACGATCCCGCGCCAGCTCTTCGACGTCCCCGTGCAGGCGGCGATCGGCTCCAACATCCTCGCCCGCGAGACCGTCAAGGCGCTGCGCAAGGACGTCACCGCGAAGCTCTACGGCGGCGACGTCACCCGCAAGAACAAGCTGCTGAAGAAGCAGAAAGCGGGCAAGAAGCGGATGAAGTCGGTGGGCCGGGTGGAAGTGCCGCAGGAGGCCTTCCTCGCGGTCCTGCAGATCGACGAGTAGGAGCCGCCAGCCTGGTCGGCGCGGCCGGATAGAGTGCCCGCCCATGCCGATAAAGACTGATGCGATAGGCAAGGAATGGCCCGGGACGACCTACCAGGTCGGCCGGGAGAAGATCAAGGAGTACGCGAACGCGCTGGGGATCGACAACCCGGTGCACTTCGACGTCGAGGCCGCCCGCGCGGCCGGCTTCCGCGACGTCGTCGCGCCGCCGATGTTCGCCGTCGTCTACAGCGGCCCGGCGCTGGGCCCGGTCCTCTTCGACCCCGAGGTGGGGATGAACTTCGCCGCGATGGTCCACGGCGGCCAGGAGTTCGAGTGGGGCGAGCCGGTCTGCTCCGGCGACGAGATCACGACCACGCCGAAGTGCCTCGAGATCTACGAGAAAGACGGCAAGGGCTTCTACGTCTTCGAGTCCGTCTCCGTCAACCAGAACGGCGACCGAGGTCGTGCGCGCGGACCTGGACCAACATCGTCAGGGGGGTCTGAGATGAGCGATCTGAACGTGGGAGACCCGGTCCCCGAGCTGCAGGTGACGCCCGACAAGTACCTGCCGCACCGCTACGCCGGCGCCTCCGGCGACTTCAACCCGATCCACATCGACGACGAGTTCGCCAAAGCGGTCGGCCTGCCGCGCAACATCCTCCACGGCCTCTACTCGATGGGCCTCGTCGCCCGCGCCAACGCCGCCCTCGCCGGCGGCGACCCGCGGGCGCTGAAGCGGCTCTCGGTCCAGTTCCGCGGCATGGGCGATGCCCGAGCAGGAGATCGTCGTCTCCGGCACCGTCAAGTCGGTCGACGGCGACCGGGTCGTCGTCGACACGGTCGCCGCGCAGGGCGAGACCGAGATCATCAAGAACGCCGAGGCGGAAGTCGAGCTGTAGGAGCGCCGGGTGACCCCTCCCAAACGCTCGGCGGGAGCCTCGCTTGAGTGTTTTGGGAGAGGGTCACCCGACGCTCCTCCTAGACTTCGGGGCGATGCTTTCCGTCAGCGACAAGAGCTGATCCTGCAGTTGGTGGTCGATGCGTACCTGGCTTCGGCCAAGCCCGTGGCCTCCAAGGAGGTGGCTGAGCGGCCGGAGGTCGACTGGGGGCCATCGACGGTTCGGGCCGAGCTGGCCGCTGCTCGAGGCCGAGGGCTACCTGACCCATCCGCACACCTCGGCGGGGCGGGTGCCGACCGACGTCGGCTACCGCCGTTACGTCGACCTGCTGATGGAGTCGGGGGCGCCGCCGGCTGAGACGCGGGTCGAGCTGGAGCTCTCGCGGCTGCGGCGCGAGGTCGACGAGGCGATGCGGGAGACGACCGCGGCGCTGGCCCAGGTCACCGACCTGGTCGCGATGGCGACGGCGCCGCCGCCTGGCGGCGGCGACGATCCACCGGGTCGAGGTGCTGCGCCTGCAGCCGACCAAGGTGGTGGTGATCGCGATCGCCTCGACCGGCGACGTCGCCCGCCGCGTCTTCGAGTTCGAGCGGCGCGGTCGACCCCGGCCTGGTCGAGTGGGCCTCCAGCTACCTGAACGAGTCGCTGACCGGGCTCGGCGTCGGCTCGCGGATGATCGCCGGCCGCCTCGCCGACCCCGAGCTGGACCGGGCCGAGGCCGAGCTTCGTCGCCACCCTCGGCGCCGCCTTCACCGAGCTCGAGCGCGACGACCGGCGCCGACCTCTACATGGACGGCGCCTCGCGGCTGCTCTCCGAAGCCCACCTGGCCGACCTGCCCCGGGCCGACGAGCTGATGACCGCGCTGGAGCGTCGCGCCGGCGTGCTGCAGATGCTGCGCTCCTCGCTGGAGCGAGCGCTCGGTCTTCCTCTGGATCGGCGACGAGAACCCGCAGCCGGAGCTGCGCTCGGTCAGCGTGGTCGGCGCCAACTACGGCCTCGGCCACCGCAACCTCGGCTCGGTCGGCGTGGTCGGGCCGCTGCGGATGGACTACGCGACGGCGATCGCCTCGGTGCGCGGCGCCGCCCGTGAGCTCTCGCGCTACTTCGAGACCGTGTACGACGGCTGAGCGCGATGCCGCGCGACTACTACGAGGTGCTCGGCGTCAGCCGGGACGCCGACGAGACCGAGATCAAGAAGGCCTTCCGCGGCCTCGCCCGCGAACTGCACCCCGACGTCAACGACCACGACCCCGAGGCCGAGGAGAAGTTCAAGGCGGCGGCCGAGGCCTACGAGGTCCTCTCCGACGCCGAGCGGCGGCGCACCTACGACGCCTACGGGCACGAGGGCCTGCGCTCCGGCGGCTTCGATCCGCGCAGCGCCTCCTCCTTCGGCTCGATCGACGACATCTTGCAGGCCTTCTTCGGCGGCGGTGCCGCCTTCGGCTTCGGCGGCGGCGGCGCCGGCGGCCGGCGGCGACATCCTCGTCTCCGTCGAGCTCGACCTCGAGGAGGTCTCCACCGGGGTCCGGCGCGAGATCGCGCTTCGACGCGGTCGGCGCCTGCGAGCACTGCCACGGCAACGGCGCCGAGCCGGGCACGCCGATCTCCACCTGCGAGCGCTGCGGCGGCGCCGGCCAGCTGCGCCAGGTCGCCCGCACCCCGTTCGGCCAGATGGTGCGGGGCGTCGCCTGCGACGCCTGCGGCGGCGCCGGCAAGATCCCGGAGACCCCCTGCGCCGAGTGCGCCGGCAGCGGCCGCACGCCCGGGCACCGGAGCCCGGGAGGTCGAGATCCCGGCCGGGATCGAAAGCGGCCAGCGGCTGCGCGTCTCCGGCGCCGGTCACGCCGGCGAGGCCGGCGCCCCGGCCGGCGACCTCTACGTCGAGGTCGAGGTCGCCGAGGACGAGCGCTTCCAGCGCGACGGCACCGACCTGATCAGCGTCGTCTCGATCCCGGCCACCGAGGCGATGCTCGGCACCGCCGTCACCGTCCCGACCCTCGACGGCGAGCGCGAGATCGAGATCGCGGCCGGGCACCCAGCCCGGCCACGAAGAGGTGCTGCGCGGCGCCGGCCTGCCGCGCCTCGGCGCCCGTCGCCGCGGCAACCAGCGGGTCGTCTTCGACGTCATCGTCCCGACCAACCTCGGCGAGGAGCAGCGGCGAGACGGTCGAGCGCCTCGACGAGTCGCTCGAGGAGCGACAACCTCGGCCCGCGCCACGAGGGCCTCTTCAGCCGCGTCCGCCGCGCCTTCGGTGATCCGGCTCGCCGTCCGCTGCTCCGCCGGAGCAGGCCGACCTCGTCCTCGCCGAGCTGACCGTGCTGGCGCCCAACGGGGTCGAGGAGGAGCGCGGCCCCGGCTACGTCGAGTACGCGATCTACGGCGGCGAGGGGGAGCTGCCCGAGCTGGGCGAGATCGACGCCGTGGTCGGCGACGGGCACGGTCGAGGTCAGCGCCACCGAGATCCCCGACGACTGGGCCGACCGCTGGCGCGACTTCCACAAGCCGCTTCTGGTCGGCGGCCGACTCTGGCTGCGCCCCTCCTGGGAGGCGCCGCGGGAGGGCGCGATCGACGTCGTCGTCGACCCCGGGCAGGCCTTCGGCACCGGCGCCCACCCGACCACCCGGCTCTGCCTCGAGCTGCTCTTGGAGCTGGAGGCCGAAGGCGAGTGCGAGCGGCGCCCTGACCGACCTCGGCACCGGCTCCGGAGTCCTCGCCATCGCCGCCGCGAAGCTCGGCTGGAACCCGTCCGAGCCTACGACCACGAGCCCCCGGCCCTGGAGGCCGCGGCAGCCAACGCCGAAGCCAACGCCGTCGACCTCGACCTGGAGCGAGTCAACCTCCGCGAAGGGCTTCCCGAGCTCTCACCCACGGTCGTGGCCAACATGACCACGCCCGTCCTGACGGCGGTAGCAACGCAGCTCGACCGCAATGGAGGCCTGGGTGGGGTCTTCCGGAGCAACAGCGGGGAGGCTCCGGAAGACCCCACCCAGGCCTCTGCCACCGTTGCTCCGAGGGACCCCACCCCGACCCCCACCACCTTGGTCTGCTCGGGCATCCTCCCCGCCGAGCTCGACGAGGTCGCCGCCGCCTTCGCCTCGGCAGGCCTAACCGAGTCCACCCGCCGCCAAGAGGGCGACTGGGCCGCCCTGGCGCTCCGTCGGCGCTGAGAGCTATGTTTCCGGCGATGCTCGCGACGATCACCGGCTTCAGCATCGGCCTGTTCGTGCACGTGCTCGCGGTCGTGCTCACCTTCGGGCCGACCTTCGGGTACGGGTTCTTCGTCGCGGTGGCCGAGGAGGGCTACCCGCGCAGCGTCCCCGCGGTGCTGCGGGGGATCCAGCGGGTCGACCGCTACCTCGTCAGCCCCGGCCTGATCGTGGTGCTGCTCGCCGGCATCTACATGCTGATCGACTCCGACATCTCGGCCAGCGAGTCCTGGGTCACGGTCGGCTTCGTCGCGATCATCGCCCTGTTCGGGATGGCCCACGGCTTCTTCCGAGCCCAACACCGCGAAGGCGCTGGAGCTGGCCGATCGCGACCTGGCCGCCGGCGACACCCTCAGCCCCGAGTACGCGGAGATCTCCAAGAAGCTCGAGAACGGCGGCAAACTGGCCGGCCTGATCGTCGTGATCGCGATCTTCTTCATGGTCGTCCAGCCCTGACGGCCCTGTCCGGCGCGCCGACCCAGCTCGACCCCTCGCTTCCGGTCGCGATGTTCGACTCCGGCGTCGGCGGGCTCACGGTCCTGCACGAGTGCCTGGTCTCCCTGCCCCAGGAGGACTTCGTCTACCTCGGCGACACGGCGATGTTCCCCTACGGCGGCCGCGATCCCGAGCGCCTGCGCGAGCGCATCGCCCGGATCGCCGAGCTGCTGCTCGGGCGCGGCGCCAAGCTGCTGGTGATCGCCTGCAACACCGCGACCTCGGTCGGCGAGGACGTGGCGCGCGCGGTCGCCGCCGAGCGCGGGGTGGAGGTAGTTCCCGTGGTCGAGCCGCAGGCCGAGATCGCGGCGGCGATCACGGCCAACGCCAGGGTCGGCGTCCTGGCGACCCCGAACACGGTGCGAAGCGGCGCCTACCGCCGCGCCCTGGAAGCCGAGGGGCGGGCCCTGGAGGTGACCGAGGTGCAGGCCCCGGATCTGGCCCCGTTCATCCAGGACGGCTCCCTCTTCGACGAGGAGACGATGGCGATGGCCCGCTCCTACTGCGAGCCGCTGAAGCGGGCCGACGTCGACACCCTGATCCTCGGCTGCACCCACTACCCGCTGGTGGCGCCGATGCTCCAGCGGATCCTCGGCCGCGACGTGCGCCTGGTCTCCGGCGGCCACGCGGTCGCCGCCGCCGTCCAGCGCACGCTCGATGGCGCCGGGCTGGCCCGCGAGCCGCGGGGCGAGGGGGTCTACGAGTTCCTCTGCACCGGCGACGTGGACGCCTTCCACGCCGTGGGCACGCGCTTCCTCCAGATGCCCCTCGGGGAGGTCGAGCGGGTCGAGATCGCCCCGAATTGACGCTTTCGTGCCGAAGTTGGCACTCAATTGGCGCTTTCTGCGCGCCACGCGTGCGCCCGCGCCCGGGACCATGCCGAGCATGACGACTTTGACCGCCGGCAACACCGTATATACTGATCCCGTGGCAAAGGTGATGATCTCCATTCCCGACGAACTGCTGGAGCGGATCGACGCTCACGCGCGCTCGCTCCGCGAGACGCGCAGCGGCTTCCTGCGCCGTTTGGCGCAGCGCGAGCTGCTCGAGAAGGACAGTCGCCGGCGCAGGGAGCTGGAGGAGCTGCTCGGCCCACCTATGCCCATGGGCGGAGAAGCCGCGAGGCTGATCCGCGAAGATCGCGACTCGCGCTGATGCTCCTGCTCGACGCCGGGGTTTGGGTCGCCTCGAAGGACTCCGAGGATCGCTACTTCGCCGCCGCGCGCCCGCTCGTGCTCGACCCCGAACGGGCCGTCGCCGCCCTGGACCTGACGATGTACGAGGTCGCGAACGTCGTCGGCGCCCGCGGGGGCCGGCACCAGACCGCGCTGGAGCTGCTTCGCACGATCTCGGCGCGCTGCGGCGACCGGGTGGTGGGAGTGGATCCCGAGCTGGCCGACTCGGCCCTGGCGATCGCCTCCGAGCACAGGCTTACGGCATATGACGCCGCTTACGTGGCCGTCGCCCGCCTCAACGGCTGGACCCTGGTCAGCACCGATATCGCCGACCTCGTCTCCAGGGGTCTCGCTGTCGCCCCCGACAGGGCCGACTACCCTTAGCGCATGAGCGTTCTCGAGCAGGTTCAGGGCGACGTGCGGACGGCGATGAAGGCGCGCGACCGCGAGCGGGCCTCCGCCCTGCGGATGGTCGTCGACGTGCTCCAGCAAGACGCCAAGCTGGGCAAGGGCGACGAGGTCGCGGTTCTCCAGCGGGAGCGCAAGAAGCGGATCGAGGCGGCCGAGGCCTACGAGGGCGCCGGCCGCGCCGAGCAGGCGGCGGCGGAGCGTTTCGAGGCGGAGCTGATCGAGGGCTACCTTCCACAGCAGCTCTCCGAGGAGGAGCTGGCCGGACTGGTCGATGCCGCGGTGGCGGAGACCGGTGCCGAGGGGCGGCGGCAGATGGGCGAGGTGATGTCGGCGTTGATGCCCAAGGTGGCCGGGCGCGCCGACGGCAAGCGGGTCAGCGCGGCGGTGCGTGAGCGGCTTGGCTCGTAGGCAGCTGACCCTCGACAACACCGTCGCCGCCGAGCTGGCCGGCTCGGAGGACACCGTGCTGCGGGCCCTGCGCGGGCGCCTGGACTGCGACCTGCACCTGCGCGGCAACGTGCTCACCCTCGACGGCGACTCCGGCGACGTGCAGACGGCGGCGACCGTGGTCGACGAGCTGGTCGAGCTGATCGAGCAGGGGCACGAGGTGGCGCCGGGGACCATCGAGGCGGTAGCCGGCGCCCTCGACGCCGAAGAGAGCCCGGCCGAGATCCTCGACGACGTCGTCTGGCGCCACCGCAACACCAAGGTCGCGCCGAAGACGCTGAACCAGAAACGCTACGTCGATTCGATCCGCCGCCACACGATCACCTTCGGGATCGGCCCCGCCGGCACCGGCAAGACCTTCCTCGCGGTCGCGATGGCCGCCGCGGCGCTGACCGAGCGCAAGGTGCAGCGGATCATCCTCACCCGCCCGGCGGTCGAGGCGGGGGAGCGGCTCGGCTTCCTGCCCGGCGACATCCAGGCCAAGGTCGACCCCTACCTGCGGCCGCTCTTCGATGCCCTCTACGACATGATCGACCCCGATCGGGTCAACGGCTACTTCGAGCGCGATGTGATCGAGGTGGCCCCGCTCGCCTTCATGCGCGGCCGCACCCTCAACGACTCCTTCGTCATCCTCGACGAGGCGCAGAACACCAGCCCCGAGCAGATGAAGATGTTCCTGACCAGGCTCGGCTTCAACTCGCGGATGGTCGTCACCGGCGACATCACCCAGATCGACCTGCCCACCGACCAGCGCTCGGGCCTGATCGCCGTCCGCGACGTCCTCGACCGGGTTCAGGACATCTCCTTCGTCCACTTCGGCGGCGAGGACGTGGTCCGCCACAAGCTGGTGCAGCGGATCGTCGCCGCCTACGACGAGCACGGCAACCGCGAGCGCGCGGCGCGGGCCGAACACGGGCCTGCGCCCAGCCCTTGACCGCGGACCTCGCCGACGTCCCGCCCGAGCTGCGCGAGGCTGTCGGGGCGGCGCTGACCGCTGCCGGGGTCGACGACGGGCACCTCGCCGTCGAGCTGGTCGGCGAGGATCGCATTCGCGAGCTCAACCGCGAGCACCGCGGCACCGATGCCCCCACCGACGTGCTCGCCTTCCCCCTCGACGGCGCCGGCCCCACCGCCGGCCCCCGCGAGCTGGGGGACGTCGCGATCTGCCCCGAGCGCTGCGCCGACGTGACCGAGGCGGCCGTGCACGGGGTCCTTCACCTCTGCGGGTACGACCACGAGGCCGACCAGGGGGAGATGCTCGCCCTACAGGCGTCGGTGATGGCGTCGCTGCGATGACCCGCGCCGGCTTCGTCGGGCTGGCGGGCCGGCCCAACGTCGGCAAGTCGACGCTGGTCAACGCGCTGGTCGGCTCCCACGTCGCGATCGTCTCGGTGCGGCCGCAGACCACCCGCCGCGCGATCCGCGGCGTCGCCACCGACCTCGAGGCGGAGCGCCAGCTGGTCCTCGTCGACCTGCCCGGGGTGCAGCGGCCCCGCGACGCCCTGACGCGGCGGATGCAGCACCGGGTCGAGCGCGAGTTGGCCGACTCCGACGTGGCGCTATTGGTCGTCAACGGCGAGGAGGGGGTGGGCCCCGGCGATCGCTTCATCGCCCGCGCCCTGATCGCGGCGGGGCCGAAGATCCCGGTGCTCTGCGCGGTCAACAAGTGCGACCGGCTCGGCCCCGGCGCCACGGTGCAGGCGCTCTCGGCCGCCGCCGAGCTGGACGGCGTGGACGAGGTCTTCCCGATCAGCGCCCGCGGCGGCGAGGGGCTGGATGCGCTGGTCGGGCGCCTGGGGGAGCTGGTCCCCGAGGGTCCCTACATGTACCCGCCGCAGGACCACAGCGACCAGTCCAGCGAGCTGCTGCTGGCCGAGCTGATCCGCGAGCAGGTCCTCAACCGCACCCGCCAGGAGATCCCCCACTCGGTCGAGGTCTCAGTGGTCAAGGAGGTGGACGCGCGAGGACGGCCTGGTCACGGTGAAGGCCGAGATCTGGGCCGAGACCGAGTCCCAGAAGCGGATCCTGATCGGCAGGGGGGGCGCGAAGATCGGCGAGGTCGGCACCGCCGCGCGGCGCTCGCTGGAGCACGAGCTGGACGCCCGCGTCCACCTCGACCTCACCGTCCGCGTGCGCCGCAACTGGCGCCGCGACGAGGACCTGCTGGACCGGCTCGGGATCGAATAAACGGTCGGTCACTACGATTTGGACCGATGTTCGGCGAAATCGAATTCGATCAGCGCGGCCTGGCGCCCTGCGTGGTTCAGGACTTCGCCAGCGGCGAGGTGCTGATGCTGGCCTACATCAGCTCGCAATCGCTGGAAATGACGCTCGAGACCGGGGACCTGCATTTCCACAGCCGCTCCCGCGACGAACTCTGGAGGAAAGGCGAAAGCTCGGGCAGCTTCATGCACCTGCGCCAGCTCCGCTACGACTGCGACGGCGACGCCCTGGTGGCGATGGTCGATCCCGCCGGCCCCGCCTGCCACACCGGCCAGCGCAGCTGCTTCTACCGCGAGGTGCTGGGCTCGGCGTCCAGCCGCAAGGACGCCCCGCCCGCCCCCGGCGAGCCTTTCCCCGTCAACTACGAAGCGCTGCCGGCGCTGGAGCGGACGCTGCGCAGTCGCGCCGTCGAGCGCCCCGACGGCAGCTACACGGTGAAGCTGCTCGACGACGACCGGTTGATCGGCGAGAAGGTGGAGGAGGAGGCCGAGGAGGTCGTCCGCGCCGCCCGCGAAGAGTCCAACCAACGCGTGGCCGAGGAGGCCGCCGACGTGCTGTACCACCTCAGCGTGCTGCTCGCCTCCCGCGGGATTCCCCAGTCGGCCGTGATGGAAGTGCTGAATGCCCGTAGCGGCTGATTCGGAGCTGAGGCTCGAGCCGAGCCTCGAGCGGGCGCGCGAGCTGGCCCGGGAGGGCAACGTGGTGCCGGTCCGCGCGCGCCTGCTCGACGACTGCGAGACGCCGGTCTCGGCATTCCTCAAGCTGCGCGCCGGAGAGCCGGAGGGATCGCCCTGCTTCCTGCTGGAGTCCGCCGAGCAGGGCCAGGTCGGCCGGTACTCCTTCGTCGGCCTGCGGCCGCGCGCGGTGCTGCGCTGGAGCGGCGGGACGCTGGAGGAATGGAGCGGGGAGGAGGCCGCGGCGGGCGAGGGCCCGAGCCGCACCGAGCCCGCGCCGGATCCCTACGCCGCCGTCGCCGAGCGGCTCGCCGCCTACCGCCCCGCCCCCGTTCAGGGGCTGCCGCCGTTCGCCGGCGGGGCCGTCGGATTCTTCGGCTACGACCTGGTGCGCACGGTGGAGCCGCTGGGCGAGCCCAATCCCGATCCGCTCGGGCTGCCCGACATGGCGCTGATGGTGACCGACGCGATGTTGGCCTTCGACCACCTGCGCCACGAGCTGACGATCCTCGCCTGCGCCTTCGCCGATTCCGAGGGCGGGATCGACGCCGCCTACGCGCGCGCCGCCGAGACAATCGCCGAGATGCGCGAGCGGCTGCGCGGCGCCGTCCCGGTCCCCGCCACGCCCTCGGTGGTGGAGCCGCCGCGGTTCGTCTCCAACATGGAGCGAGAGGACTTCGAAGCCGCGGTCGAGCGGATCGTCTCCTACGTGCGTGCCGGCGACGCCTTCCAGGTCGTCCCCTCCCAGCGCTTCTCCGCCCCCGCCTCGGTCGAGCCCTTCTCCGTCTACCGCGGCCTGCGCGCCGTCAACCCCTCTCCCTACATGTACTTCCTCGAGTTCGGCGACTTCCAGCTCGCCGGCGCCTCGCCCGAGCCGCTGGTCAAGGTCAGCGGCCGCCGGGTGGAGACGCGGCCGATCGCCGGCACCTACCCGCGCGGGCGCAGCGAGGACGAGGACCGCCGCCTCGCCGAGCGCCTGGTCAACGACCCCAAGGAGCGGGCCGAGCACGTGATGCTGGTCGACCTCGGCCGCAACGACCTCGGCCGCGTCTGCGAGTACGGCAGCGTCTCGGTCGACGAGCTGATGGTGGTCGAGACCTACTCCCACGTACTGCACATCGTCAGCCAGGTCTCGGGGAGGCTGCGCGAGGGGGTCAGCGCGATGGACGTGCTGCGCTCGGCGCTCCCGGCCGGCACCCTCTCGGGAGCGCCGAAGGTGCGGGCGATGCAGATCATCGACGAGCTGGAGCCGGTCAAGCGCTGCTCCTACGGGGGCGCGATCGGCTATCTCGCCTGGGACGGAGACCTCGACACCGCGATCCACATCCGCACCGTGGTGATCAAGGACGGCCAGCTCCACGTCCAGGCCGGCGGCGGCACGGTCGCCGACGCCAAGCCGTCCTACGAGTACATCGAGTCGGTGAACAAGGCCAAGGCGGTCTTCCGCGCGGTCGAGGTCGCCTGCGAGCAGCCGGACTGGCCCTGAGATGCGCGCCCTGGTGATCGACAACTACGACTCCTTCGCCTACAACCTGGTCCAGTACCTGGGCGAGCTGGGGGCTGAGGTGGAGGTGGTCCGCAACGACCGCGCGACGGTCGCGGAGCTGCTGGAGCGCCCCCCCGACCGCCTCGTGGTCTCGCCCGGCCCCTGCACGCCGGCGGAGGCGGGGATCTCGGTCGAGGCGGTTCGCGCCTTCGCCGAGGCGGGGATCCCGGTCCTTGGCGTCTGCCTCGGCCACCAGGCGATGGTCGAAGCCTTCGGCGGCCGCGTCGTCCAGGGCGAGCCGATCCACGGCAAGGACGCCGAGATCAGCCACGACGGCCGCACCATCTTCGCCGGGCTGCCGAGCCCGCTGGTGGCCGGCCGCTACCACTCGCTGGTCGCCGACCCCGACCTTCCCGAGGTGCTGGAGCGCAGCGCCTTCCTCGGCGATGTGGTGATGGGCGCCCGCCACCGCGAGCTGCCGGCCGAGGGCGTGCAGTTCCATCCCGAGTCGGTGCTGACCCCGCAGGGCAAGCACCTGCTGAAGAACTTCCTCGGGGAGGGCTGATGCCCAACGACGTCCTCAGCCGGGCGATCGACGCCGTCTGCGCCGGCGATCACCTCACCGCCGACCACGCCTCCACGGTCCTGGCCGAGATCATGGAGGGGCGCAGCGACCCGGTGCAGACCGGCGCCTTCCTGATCGCCCTGCGGGCCAAGGGGGAGACGGTGCCGGAGCTGGTCGGCCTGGCGCGGACGATGCGCCGGCTGGCGACCCCGGTCTCCAGCCACCGTGCCGACCTGGTCGACACCGCCGGCACCGGCGGCGGCCCCTCGACCTTCAACGTCTCCACCACCGCGGCCCTGATCGCCGCCGGCGCCGGCTGCGCGGTGGCGAAGCACGGCAACCGCTCCAACACCAGCAGGTGCGGCTCGGCCGACCTGCTGGAGGCGCTCGGGGTGGACGTCGAGCTCGACCCCGAGCAGGTCGGGCGCTGCATCGACGAGGTCGGCTTCGGCTTCATGTTCGCCCCCCGCCACCACGCCGCGATGGCCCACGTGGTCCCGGTCCGCAAGGCGCTCGGGGTGCGCACGATCTTCAACTTCCTCGGGCCGCTGACCAATCCCGCCGGGGCGAGCAGGCAGCTGCTCGGCGTCGCCGACCGCCACTACCAGGAGACGATCGCCGAGGCCCTGGTCGGGCTCGGCAGCGTCAGGGCGATGGTGGTGAGCGCCGAGGACGGCCTCGACGAGCTCTCGCTCTCCTCCCGCACCCGGGTGATCGAGGTCGCCGACGGCGGCACCTCGGAGTGGTTCGTGGAGCCCGGCCAGTTCGGCCTGGCGCCGGCCGAGCTGGAGGCGGTGGCGGGCGGCACGCCGGCGGAGAACGCGGCCGCGGTGCGGGCGGTGCTCGAGGGCGAGCCCGGCCCCCGCCGCGACCTCTCCCTGCTCAACGCGGCCGCCGCGATCTACGTCGGCGGCCTCGCCGCCGATCTGGAGGAGGGCATCTCCAGGGCGGCCGCGGCGATCGACTCCGGCGCGGCCGGGAACGTGCTGGAGGCCCTGATCTCGGCGACGGTCCCCGGCGCCGACTAGGCTCTAGCGGTTCAAGTGGGAATGATCGAGCAGCTGATCGTCGGGGCCAGGGCGGGCGTGGAAACGCGCCGCGGCGAGGTCTCCCAGGCCGACCTGGAATCGCGCCTCTCCGGCCGTGGCGAGGACCGCCCCTTCAGCGAGGCCCTGGTGCGTCCCGGGCTCTCGCTGATCGCCGAGTTCAAGCGGCGCTCGCCGAGCGCCGGGGAGATCTCCGCCACCGCGACCGTGGCCGAGCAGGTCGGCGCCTATGAGCGCGGCGGCGCCGCCGCGCTCTCGGTGCTGACCGACGAGCCCCACTTCGGCGGCTCGCTGGAGGACCTGCGCGACGCCCGCGCCGCCTGCGGGCTGCCGATCATCCGCAAGGACTTCATCGTCGACCCCTACCAACTGTACGAGGCCGCGGTCAACGGGGCCGACGCCGTGCTGCTGATCGTCCGCGCGCTCGAGGACGACGAGCTGCGCTCGCTGTATGAGGAGGCGCGCGCGATCGACCTCGACTGTTTGGTCGAGGTCCACGACGGGGCCGAGCTGGAGCGGGCGCTGGAGGCCGACGCGGCGGTGATCGGGATCAACAACCGCGACCTCGACGAGGGCACGGTCGACCTGGCGAGGACCTTCGAGCTGATGCCGGACGTGCCGGCGGGCAAGACCGTCGTCGCCGAGAGCGGTATCTCCGGGCGCCAGGAGCTGGCCGAGCTGGAGCGGGTCGGGGTCGACGCGGTGCTGATCGGCGGGGCGCTGATGGAAGCCGCCGATCCCGAGGCAAAGACGCGGGAGCTGACCGGCGCCGACGAAGGCACCCGGGAGCACCTGTTCTGAGCCCCGCCGGCCGGCGCTCCCGAATTTAGACAATCTTTGGAGAGCGTTTAGGTACGAGTCAGCGCCCCGGTCCACTATGCCGTTCCGATGAGCAAGGCACGACGATTTCTCCGCACCCCGTTCGGTTCCGCCCTCCTCGGCGGTTGCGTGGTCGCCGCCTTCGGCTTGGTCGCCATCGCGGCCGGTTGGATCAAGTCCGAAGGCGGCTCGACCACGACCGTCGCCGCGCCGCTGGCGGCGCCGGTGGTGAGCAGGGGGGGCTCGGGGGACGAAAGCGACCCCAACGTCGTCAACCAGATCTACCGCCGCGATGGGGACGGCGTCGCCTTCATCGAATCCTCGATCCCTCCCAAAGAAGGCTCCTCGCTCTCCCCCTTCGGCGAACCCGAATCCGAAGGCGGTGGCACGGCGACCGGCTCGGGCTTCGTGATCGACTCCGAAGGCCACATCCTCACCAACAACCACGTGGTCGAAGACGGCAGCCGGATCCAGGTCAAGCTCGGCGCCTCCAACACCACCTACAAGGCCTCCGTCGTCGGCGCCGACCCGGCCACCGACCTGGCCCTGCTCAAGGTCGACGCCCCGGCCGACCAGCTGCACCCGCTGGTCCTGGGCGACTCCTCGAAGATGGAAGTGGGCGACCCGGTGGTCGCGATCGGCAACCCGTTCGGGCTCGACCGCACCGTCACCAGCGGCATCGTCTCCGCCCTCCAGCGCCAGATCCAGGCCCCCAACGGCTTCTCCATCTCCAACGTGATCCAGACCGACGCGGCGATCAATCCCGGCAACTCCGGCGGCCCGCTGATCGACTCGCGCGGCGAAGTGATCGGGATCAACTCCCAGATCGAGACCGGTGGCGGCGGCAACGGCAACGTCGGCATCGGCTTCTCGATCCCGATCAACACCGCCCGCCGGGAGATCCAACAGCTTGAGACCAAGGGCGAAGTCGAACACGCCTTCCTCGGCATCAGCGGGGGCACGATCACCCCGAGCCTGGCCCGCGCGATCAACCTCCCGGTCTCCGAAGGCGTGATCGTCCAGTCCGTGGTCAAGGGCGGTCCGGCCGACAAGGCCGGGATCGAAGGCGGCAACACCACGGCGACGATCGAAGGCGCCCAGATCGGCCTCGGCGGCGACATCATCACCGAAATCGACGGCAAGAAGGTCGCCGGGATGGACGACGTGGTCGAACATCGTCAACGCGGCCAAGCCGGGCGACGAACTCGAAGTGACGATCCTGCGTGACGGCAATACCAGGACCGCCACGGTGACGCTCGGCAAGCGCCCGGCATCGGCCGAATAGTCGAGCCGGACGCGATCCCGGTCGCGTACGCTGGGGGGCGTGAGAGTCAAGTTCTGCGGAATCACCGACCTCGACGACGCGGCCGAGGCCGTGCGGCTCGGCGCCTGGGCGGTCGGGCTGATCCACTACGAGCGCAGCCCACGCCGCTGCGAGCCCGAGGTGGCCGCAGAGATCGGCGCCGCCTTCCGGCGCAAGTGCGAGGTCGTGGGAGTGTTCGTCAACCCCGAGCTGGAGGAAGTGGACAAGGCGGTCGAGAACGCCGGGCTGACGATGGTCCAGCTGAACGGCGAAGAGGGGCCGCAGCTGTGCGGCGAGGTGGCGCGGCGGACCGGCGTCAAGGTGATCAAGGCGGTGCACGTGGCGAGCGCCGCCGACATCCACGGCGCCGAGGCCTACCGGACCGATTTCCACCTCTTCGACCGGCGCGGCAAGGGGCCTCTGGGGCGGGACCGGGGAAAGCTTCGACTGGGAGCTGCTGCGCGGGCACCGCTCCGAGGTGCCGGCGATCCTCGCCGGCGGGCTGCGGCCGCGACAACGTCGCCGCGGCGATCGCCGTCGCCCATCCCTACGCCGTCGACGTCGCGAGCGGGGTCGAGGTCGAGCCCGGCCGCAAGGACCACGCCGCGATGGCCGCCTTCGTCGAGGCGGCGCAGCCGGCCGGCATCGGCGCCCCATGAGCGCGATCGAGGAGCGCTTCGGCCCCTACGGGGGCCGCTACGTGCCGGAGACGCTGATCGCGGCGCTGGACGAGCTGACCGCGGCCTGGGCCGAGGCCCGCGGCGACGCCGCCTTCCTCGAGCGCCTGGAGCTTCTGCGGCGCGACTTCATCGGCCGCCCGACGCCGCTCTACCTGGCCGAGCGCCTCTCCGAGCGGGTCGGCTCGACGGTCTACCTGAAGCGCGAGGACCTCGCCCACACCGGCGCCCACAAGATCAACAACGCGATCGGCCAGGCGCTGCTGGCGCAGCGGATGGGCAAGCCGCGGGTGATCGCCGAGACCGGCGCCGGCCAGCACGGCGTCGCCACCGCGACCGCCTGCGCCCTGCTCGGCCTGGAATGCGTCGTCTACATGGGCAGCGAGGACATCCGACGCCAGGCGCCGAACGTCGAGCGGATGCGGCTGCTGGGGGCCGAGGTGGCGCCCGTGGAGGCCGGCGCCCGCACCCTGAAGGAGGCGGTCAGCGCCGCGATCCGCGACTGGGTCGCCAACGTCGAGACGACCCACTACGTGATCGGCTCCGCCGTCGGCCCGGCACCCTACCCGGCCCTGGTCCGCGACCTGCAGCGGGTGATCGGGGAGGAGGCGCGCGAGCAGGCGCTGGCGGCGCGAGGGCGCCCTGCCGGCGCGGGTGATCGCCTGCGTCGGCGGCGGCTCCAACTCGATCGGCATCTTCACCCCGTTCGTCGAGGACGCCGAGGTCGCCCTGATCGGCGTCGAGGCGGCCGGGGAGGGGCTCGACAGCGGCCGCCACGGCGCTTCGCTGGGGGCCGGGGTGACCGGCGTCCTGCACGGCTCGCTCTCGTCGGTGATCGCCGACGAGGAGGGCCAGATCCTCGAGGCGCACTCGGTCTCGGCCGGCCTCGACTACCCGGGCGTCGGTCCCGAGCACGCCCACCTGCGCGACACGCGGCCGCGCCAGCTACGTCGCGGTCACCGACGAGGCAGGCGCTGGCCGCCTTCGGCGAGCTCTGCGCGGCTGGAGGGGATCATCCCGGCGCTGGAGTCCTCCCACGCGATCGCCTGGCTGCTGGAGAACCCGGGCGGTGGCGGATTCGACGTTCTCTGTCTCTCGGGGCGCGGGGACAAGGACCTCGCCGAGGTGATTGCGCACCGGCGGTGGGAGCGGGGGGTGACCCGTCGAGCAACAGCGGGGAGGCTCCGCCGAGTCATCCCCCAGCCCCTCGCGCGCCGGGGGCGTCATTGGCGAGGGGCGATCGCGCCGGCGAGGAGCGGATCGCGGCCGCCTTTCGAAGCTCGCGAAGGGCGAAGGCCGGGCGGCGTTGATGCCTTACATGATGGCCGGGTTTCCTGACCGGGAGTCCTCGTTGGCGGTGGCTGCCGCCTACGTCGATTCCGGGGCGGATCTGATCGAGCTGGGGGTTCCGTTCTCCGATCCGCTTGCCGACGGGCCGACGATTCACGCGGCCGCGACCGCGGCGCTGGAGGCGGGGGCGACCCTGGCCACCGCGCTGGAGGTCTGCCGCTCGGTCTCCGAGCGGGTCCCGGTCGTGCTGATGGTCTACGCGAACATGGTGCTGGCCCACGGCGGCGCCGGCGGAGTTCGCCCGCCTCGCCGCTCGCCGCCGGCGCCGCCGGCGCGATCGTCCCCGACCTGCCGCTGGGCGAGGCCGAGGACGTGCGCGAGGACTTCGCCGCCGCCGGGCTGGCCCTGGTGCCGCTGGTGGCGCCGACGACGCCGGCCGAGCGGCGGGCGCGGATCTGCGCCGTCGCCCGCGGCTTCGTCTACGTCGTCTCCACCGTGGGGACGACCGGGGAGCGGGCCGAGGTCCCGGCCGACGCTGGCCGAGCTGGTCGCCGCGACCAAGGAGGACGCCGGGGATGCCGGTCGCGGTCGGCTTCGGGATCGGCACCGCCGCGCAGGCGGCCGAGGTGGGGAGGATCGCCGACGGCGTCATCGTCGGCAGCCGCCTCGTCCGCGCCGCCGGCGAGGCCGGCTCGCCGCGGGGCGCCGCGGACGCGGTCGCCGCCTTCCTCAGCGAGACGCGCGTCGCCCTCGCCGGATAGGCTCCGGCCGCGATGGGAATGGTCGTCACCCTCTTCCTGGCCCTCGCCGCGATGACGGTCTCCTACGCCTTCGGCCAGGGCGGCCCGGTCGCCGGCCTGGTCTTCTTCACGGTGCTGCTGATCGGCGCCGGGATCCGCGTCTCCCAGCCCAAGCGCTGAGCGGTTCGAGGCTGGCTCAGGCGCGGGTGGCGATCGCGCGCAGGTACTCCGGCTCGAGCACCAGCGCCCGCTCGCCGGCGGTGTTCGCCTCCTCGAGGTAGGCGCGGAGGTCGGCGGTCAGCGCCTCCTCGCCCTCGGGCGCCGACCCGTTCGTAGGCCATCTTGGTCGGGCCGAAGTAGGTGCGGAAGAACTCGATGTAGTGGTCGGCGGAGCGGAAGGCCTGGCGCGAGCGGCGCCGCTCGACCCGCAGCTCGGAGACGCCGTCGCCGAACAGCTCGCGCAGGCGCTCCTCGGTGCCCCACAGCAGCGGCGACGTGCGACGCCCGGGCGGCGGCGGCGGCGTGCTTGGCGATCGTCATGAACATCGTGCCGACGCCGCCGTCGGGGGTCCAGTTCGCCATCCCGATCCGGCCGCCGGGCTTGACCACCCGCAGCAGCTCCGCCGCGGTCTTCTGCTGGTCGGGCGCGAACATCGCGCCGAAGATCGAGATCGCGACGTCGAAGCCGGCGTCCTCGAAGGGCAGGTCCTGGGCGTCGGCCTCGACGAACTCGACCTCCAGCCGCTCGGCGGCGGCGCGCTCGCGCGCCGCGCTCCAGCAGGGCGGGGACGAAGTCGGCGCCGACCGTGTTGCCCCAGGCGCGCCGGGCGGCCGCAGATCGCCGCCGTTGCCGCTGCCGCAGGCGACGTCGAGCACGCGCTCGCCGGGGACGATGTCGAGCGCCTCGGCCAGGTCCTCGGCTGACGTCGGTGACGAGGCTGGCGACCATCGCGAAGTCGCCCTCCGACCAGATCGTGCTGCTGGATCTGGGTGACCGCTTCGAGGTCGGGTGGCCTCGCTCATCCCGACTCAGCCTGTCTCAGGTGAAGAAGCGCTTGGCTATCTCGAGGATCTCGAGGTCGAGCGGCTTGACCTCGATCGGCCTGCTCGAGCGGGATCGCCGACCATCTCGGTGCCGTGGAGCGCGGCCATCTTGCCGAAGTCGCCGGCCTTGGCCAGCTCGTAGGCGAAGACGCCGAAGCGGGTGGCGAGGATGCGGTCGGTCGAGGTCGGGGTGCCGCCCCGCTGGACGTGGCCGAGCACGGTGACCCGGGTCTCGTACCCGGTGCAGCGACTCCAGCTCGGTCGCCAGCGCGGCGCCGATCCCGCCGAGGCGCGGGTAGCCGTACTCGTCGGTGTCCTTGATCGGCTGGATCAGCCGTTCCTCGCCGCCGGCGAAGGCCAGCTTGGCGCCCTCGGCGACGACGACGATCGAGAAGTCCTTGTCGCGGTCGTGGCGGCGTTCGACGCCCTCGGCGACCTCCTCGACCGTGGTCGTCGTCTCCGGGATGACGATCGCGTCGGCGCCGCCGGCGAGGCCCGCGTAGGCGGCGATCCAGCCGGTGCTGCGCCCCATCACCTCGACCACCATCACCCGGTCGTGCGACTGGGCGGTGGTGTGGAGGCGGTCGATCGCGTCGGTGACGATCTGCACCGCGGTGTCGAAGCCGAAGGTGAAGTCGGTGCCGCCGACGTCGTTGTCGATCGTCTTCGGCACGCCGACCAGCGGCAGGCCGTGGTCGGCGTGCAGCTGGCGGGTGATCTCCATCGTGTGCTCGCCGCCGATCGCGACACCGCCGTCGAGGCCCTGCTCGGCGAACGCCTGGGCGCACGCGCTCGACCGCGCCCTCGCGCAGCGGCTCGAAGCTGGAGGTGCTGAGGATCGTGCCGCCGAGCGGGAGGATGCCGGAGACGGTCTGCATGTCGAGCGGCATGTAGTCGCCCTCGGCGAGGCCGCGGTAGCCGCGCCTGATGCCGACCGCCTCGTCGCCGTCGAACATCGCCGCGCGGGCGACGGCGCGGATCGCCGCGTTCAGCCCGGGGCAGTCGCCGCCGGCGGTGAGGACTCCGATTCGCATCGCGAGCGAGTCTATGATCGCGAGCCGTGCGCCGCGCCCCGAAGTGCCCTGCCCTGCTCGCGGCCTGCGCGCTCGGGGCTCCTCGTGACGCGGCTGCGGAGCGGCGCCGGGGTCTCCAGCGGGGCCACCGTCTCGCGCCTACGTCGGCGCGCCGCTCGTGCGCCGGCGCCAAGCGCGAGCTGGCGCGGGACGGCGGCGGCGCGCCGGGTCGGTCCGGGTCCGCGCCGTCTGCCTGCCGACCGGCGAGCGAGCGCGCGGAGCGCTCAACCTCGCCGCGGTCGGCGCCAACGCCCGCCGCGCGACCGAGGACTCGACCGCGGTCGCCTACCTCGAATCCCCCGACCCCCCGCCGCCCGCTTCGCCCACCCGATCCTCGAAGCCGCCGGCATCGCCTGGATCGCCGCAAGCTCAGGACAGGCAGCGATGACGCACCTGCTCCACGCGATCCAAGCAAGCGACCCAGCAACCTCCGGGAGTCGCTGAGCGAATCCCTGTCGAGCGGTGAGTCGGGCGGGACGACCCCTGACCGACCTCCACATCTGTCGAGCGAGGGTCGTCCCGCCCCGCGCCCCCACTACAGCAGGTCCCGCAGCGCCTCGTCCAGGTCCGGATGCCGGAACTCGTACCCCAGGTCGAGCGTCCGCCTCGGCACCGCCCGCTGGCCGCCCCTGCAGCACCGCCCCGAACTCGCGGCCGAATTTGAGGTCGAGGACGAAGCCCGGGCACCGGGATCACGGCCGGCCGCCCGAGGGCTCCTCCCAGCGCCTTGGAGAACTCGCGGTTGGTCGCCGGGTTGGGCGCGGTCGCGTTGAGCGACGCCGCTGACCCGCTCGTCGTCGAGCGCCCAGAGCAGGATCCCGACCTCGTCGTCGATGTGGATCCAGGAGAGGTACTGGCCGCCGCCGGCCAGCGGCCCGCCGAGCCCGAGCTTGAACGGGGTCAGCAGCTCGGCCAGCATGCCGCCGCTGGCGTCGAGCACCTGGCCGGTGCGCACGATCACGAGCCGCACGTCCTTGCCGTCGATCTCGTGGGCGGCCTTCTCCCACTCGCGGACGACCTCGGCGTCGAAGCTCTCCCGCCGGCGGTCGTCGGACTCGTCGACGATCGCCTCGCCGCGGTCGCCGTAGTAGCCGACCGCCGACTGGCTGACCAGCACCGAGGGGCGGCGCGGCAGGGCGGCGATCGCCTGGACCAGGTTGTGGGTGCCCATGCGCCGGCTCTCCATGATCCGGCGCTTGGCCTCCGCCGTCCAGCGCTGGTCGATCCGCTCGCCGAGCAGGTGGACCACGCCGTCGACGCCGTCGAAGGCCTCGGCCGGGGGGCGTTCCAGGGTCGGCTCCCAGGGCTGCCAGTCGACCCGCGGATTGGAGCGGCGCGCCTGCTCGGGGTCGCGGGTGAGGCCGACGACCTCGTCGCCCGCGGACCAGCAGCGTGTCACACAGCGCCGAGCCGATCAGGCCGCTGGCTCCGGTGACGAGCACCTTCACGGCGCTAGCGATCCTCCACCGTGGCGAAGGTGCCGGTCTCCTCGTTGAGGCGGGCGATCCCGTCCCGCTTCGCCTCCTCGACCACCGCCGCGGCGACCTTCGGCGCCACTTCGCGGTTGAAGACGCTGGGGATGATGTAGTCCTCGGAGAGGTCGTCCTCGGTGACCGCCTCGGCGATGCCCTTGGCGGCGGCCAGCTTCATCTCCTCGGTGATGCTGGGTGCGCCGGCGTCGAGCGCGCCGCGGAAGATCCCGGGGAAGCAGAGCACGTTGTTGATCTGGTTGGGGTAGTCGGAGCGGCCGGTGGCCATGATCCGCACGTAGGGAGCGGCGTCCTCCGGCATCACCTCGGGGTTGGGGTTGGCCATCGCGAAGACGATCGCATCGTCGTTCATCCGCCCGAGGGCCTCCGGCTCGATGATCCCCGGCCCCGAGAGGCCGACGAAGAGGTCCATGCCCTCGATCGCGTCGTCGGGCTGCCCGCTCGACCCCGTCGGGGTTGGAGTTCTCCGCGTACCAGCGCTTGGTCGCGTTCATCTCGCCCGAGAGGTAGTCCTCGCGCGCGGTCGAGAGGGCGCCGCGGCGGTCGCAGCCGACGATGTGGGTGACGCCGGAGGCGAGCATCATCTTCGTCACCGCTACCCCGGCGGCGCCGAGCCCAACCACCAGCACCCGCAGCTCCTCGATCGGCTTGCCGACGATCTTCAGCGCGTTGAACAGCGCCGCCATCGTCACCACGGCGGTGCCGTGCTGGTCGTCGTGGAAGACGGGGATGTCGAGGGACTCCTTCAGCCGGTCTTCGATCTCGAAGCAGCGCGGGGCGGAGATGTCCTCGAGGTTGATGCCGCCGAAGGTGGGGGCGATCAGCTCCACCGCGCGGACGATCTCGTCGGCGTCCTGGGTGTCGAGGCAGATCGGGAAGGCGTCGACGCCGGCGAACTCCTTGAACAGCATGCACTTGCCCTCCATCACCGGCATCGCCGCCTCGGGGCCGATGTTGCCGAGCCCGAGCACGGCGCTGCCGTCGGAGACGACCGCCACGGTGTTCTTCTTGATCGTGTACTCGAAGGCCTTGGCGCGGTCGTCGTGGATGTCCATGCAGACGCGGGCGACGCCCGGCGTGTAGGCCATCGAGAGGTCGTCGCGCGTCTTCAGCGGGTACTTGTTGTGCTGCTCGATCTTGCCGCCGCGGTGCATCTGCATCGTGCGGTCGACGTAGTCGAGCACGCGGGCGCCCCGGGTCGAGCCGATCGCCCGCAGGATCTTCTCCCAGTGCTCGCGGTCGGCGGCGTCGATCGTGAACTCGCGCACCCGTTTGCCCTCTGGCCCCGGCGCCCGGCACCAGGTCGACGCCCTGCAGCTGCCCGCCCGCCTCGGCGATCGAGGCGGTCAGTTTGCCCAGCGGCTCCTGCCGCGCATCGAGCTCGACGCGGATCGTGACGCTGTACTGGGCGCTGACGGCCATGGGCCGGCTATCGAATCAGATTCGAGGGCCGCGGGGGGAGACTTCGGTTCGACGGGCGACTTAGTCTCGGTATGCGAGAGCAACTCGCCCCGGCCGAACTGGTGGTCGCGAAAATCGCGGCGCGGCAGCATGGCGTGGTCGCGGTTGAGCAGCTTCGGGCTGCTGGGATCGAGAGGAGCGGTATTTCACGGAGGGTCAGCGCGGGTCGGCTTCACCGCGTTCATCGGGGCGTGTACGCGGTGGGGCATTCGGGCCTCACGATCGAGGGAAGGTGGATGGCGGCGGTCCTCGCCTGTGGGAAGGGCGCCGCCCTCAGTCACATGGGGGCGGCCACCTTGTGGGGATTGCTGAGGCCGACCGCTGGCCCAATCGATGTCTCGACTCCTCTGCGCAGCGGGCGTGCGAGGCGTCCCGGCATTCGTCTCCATCGGTGCCCCACGCTCGGTCCCGGTTTGATTTCACAGCGCCAAGGCATTCCCGTCACCACGCCCGCGCGGACGATCGCCGACCTGCGCGGCACGGTTTCGCCCGCAGCTGCTGCGGCGCGCGGTCCGGCAGGCCGAGGTCGCCGGGTTTCCGCTCGGGCCGGGCATCGACGCCGACCGCACTCGCAGCGAGCTCGAGCGGGACTTCCTGCGGCTCTGTCGCCGCGCACGGCCTGCCCGAGCCGGAGGTCAACGTCCGCATCGGCCGCTGGACCGTCGACTTCCTCTGGCGCGCCGAGCGGCTGGCGGTCGAGACCGACGGCTACCGCTATCACCGCGGCAGCACCGCATTCGAGGACGACCACGCCCGCGACCTCGACCTGCGCCGCCGCGGCTTCGCCGTGCGCCGCTTCACCGACCGGCAGGTTCGCGACCGTGCCGCCCAGGTTGCGGCCGACCTGCGCGACGCGCTCGGCCTCGACTCATAGAGTTGGCGCCGATGGCCGACGCACCCGAGCTCTTCCTGATCGACGGCAACTCGCTCGCCTACCGGGCCTTCTTCGCGCTGCCGGAGTCGATCGGGACCAGCGACGGGCGGCCGACCAACGCGATCTACGGGCTCGCCTCGATGCTGGTCAAAATCATCGACGAGCACCATCCGGCCGGGGTCGTGGTCGCCTGGGACGCCGGGATGTCGGGGCGCGAGGTCACCTACGACCTCTACAAGGCCCAGCGCAAACCGCGCCCCGACCTGCTGCGCGAGCAGTGGCCCCACCTGATGCCGCTGGTCGAGGCCTTCGGCTACACCAACGTCAAGGTCGAGGGCTACGAGGCCGACGACGTGATCGCCTCGCTGGCGCGCCAGGCCCGCGAGCAGGGGATCGCGGTGATGGTCGTCACCGGCGACCGCGACGCCTACCAGCTGGTCGGCGACGGGGTGCGGGTGATGAGCACCTCGCGCGGGATCACCGAGACCAAGGTCTACGACCGCGAGGCGGTGATCGAGCGCTACGGGGTGCCGCCGGAGCTGATCACCGACCTGATGGGCCTGCGCGGCGACACCTCCGACAACATCCCCGGCGTCCCCGGGATCGGCGAGAAGACGGCGACCCAGCTGCTGCAGCAGTTCGGCTCGCTGGAGGAGCGTGCTCGGCGAGCGTCGAGGAGATCTCCGGCGCCAAACGCAAGCAGAACCTGGTCGAGCACGCCGACGACGCCCGCATGTCCAAGCAGCTGGCGACGCTCCAGTACGACATCGAGACCGGGGTCGACCTGGCGGCGGCGATGGGCGCCGAGCCCGACCGCGGCGCCCTGCGCGACTTCATGCGCGAGTTCGAGCTGCGGGCGGTGATGGAGCGGCTCGAAGAGGCGCTGCCCGAGGGCGAGGCGGTGCCCGGCCGCAGCGTCGAGACCGAGCTGGAGGTCGAGGTCGATGGAGGGCGCGCCCGGCCGACCTGGGCGAGGGCCCGGCGGCGCTGGCGATCGCCGGCGATCGCTGGGCCGCCGCCGACGGCGAGCGCATCGCTCACCGGCGCCTGCGACGCCTCGACGAGCTGGCGGTGGCGCTGGCCGGCCGCGCCGCTCGCTCGCCCACGACGCCAAGTCGCTCGGCGGCGGCCGCCACGGCCTGCTGGCCGCGGCCGCGCGCGAGGGCGTCGAGCTGGCGCTCGACCACGACACGATGATCGCCGCCTACCTGCTGGAGCCGCAGCGCCGCACCTACGAGCTGACCGAGCTGGCCGCCGACGCCGGGATCGGCCTCGCCGAGGGCGCCGCCGCCGGCGGCGGCCGCCGACGACGGCCAGCTCGCCCTCGGCGAGGAGGTCGAGGCCGGCCTCGACCCGGCCGAGGAGGCGCGGCTGGTCGCCGCGCTGGCCGAGGTCCAGCGGCCGCGGATCGAGGAGCTGGGCCTGGAGCGCCTGCTGCGCGAGGTCGAGCTGCCGCTGGTCCACGTGCTGGCGGCGATGGAGCGCGAGGGGCTGAAGCTCGACGCCGAGCGCCTGGCCGAGGTCGGCGCCGGCTTCGGCGAGCGGATCGCGACCCTGGAGAAGGAGATCTTCGAGCTGGCCGAGGAGGAGTTCACGATCGGCTCCCCGCAGCAGGTCGGCCGCGTCCTCTTCGAGAAGCTCGGCCTGACCCGCAAGCGCCGCGGCAAAACCGGCTTCTCGACCGACGCCCGCGTCCTCGCCCAGATCCGCGACGAGCACCCGATCGTCGAGAAGATCGAGTCCTGGCGCGAGCTGACCAAGCTGAAGAACACCTACCTCGACTCGCTGCCCGACCTGATCGACCCCGAGACCGGCCGCGTCCACACCACCTTCAACCAGGCGGCGACCAGCCACCGGGCGCCTCTCCAGCACCAACCCCAACCTCCAGAACATCCCGATCCGGACCGAGATCGGCCGCCCGGTCCGCGCCTGCTTCGTCGCCGAGCACGGCGCCCGCCTGCTCTCCGCCGACTACAGCCAGGTCGAGCTGCGCGTGCTCGCCCACGTCGCCGACGAGGAGGTGCTGAAGGAGATCTTCCGCGCCGGCGACGACGTCCACGCGGCGACCGCGGCCGAGGTCTTCGACATCTCCCGCGAGGAGGTCGACGTCGGCCAGCGCTCGAAGGCGAAGATGGTCAACTTCGGCATCGTCTACGGGCTGACCGGGTTCGGCCTCGCCGACCGGCTCAACATCCCGCGCAAAGAGGGCGAGGAATTCGTCGCCCGCTACCTGGAGCGCTTCCCGGCGGTGCGCGCCTTCCGCGAGCAGGTCGTCGAGCGGGCCCAGGAGGAGGGCTACGTGACGACCCTGATGGGCCGCCGCCGCCCGATCCCCGAGCTGCGCTCCGGCAACCCCAACACCCGCCGGCTCGGCGAGCGGCTCGCCGTCAACACGGTGATCCAGGGCACCGCCGCCGACATCATCAAGGTCGCGATGGTGCGCTGTCAGCGGGCGCTGGCGCGAGGCCGGGGTGGAGACCCGGCTCGTCCTTCAGATCCACGACGAGCTGCTCTTCGAGGGCCCGCCGGGGGAGATGGACGACGCGACCGAGCTGGTGCGGCGCGAGATGTGCGCCGCCTACCAGCTCGATCCGCCGCTCGAGGTCGACATCGGCGTCGGCCGGGACTGGCTGGACGCCAAGTGAGGGGCTGATGGACCGGGGCCTGGCCGTGATCCTGACCGCCGCCGCGGGCGGCCTGATCGCCCTCCAGGCGCCGATCAACGCCGGCCTCGGCAAGGCGACCGGGAGGGCTGGCCGCGGCGCTGGTCTCCTTCGCGGTCGGCTCGATCGCGCTGACCGCGATCGTCGTGCTCAGCGGCAACGCCGGCGGCCTCGGCTCGACCTTCGACGTCAGCTGGTACTACCTGATCGGCGGCGTGCTCGGTGCCGTCTACGTCACCAACGCCCTGATCGCGGTCTCGGCGATCGGCGCCGGCGGGGTCGCCGCGGCGACCGTCGCCGGCCAGCTGACCGCCTCGGTGGTGATCGACCGCCTAGGTCTGTTCGGCCTCGACCAGGTCTCGCTCAGCCCCGAGCGCCTGCTCGGCGTCGCCCTGCTGCTGGTCGGGACGCTGCTGGTCGTCCGCTGAGCCGGCGAACTCGGGCGGGGCGATCCGCAGGTAGTGCTCGAAGGACCACTCGACGAAGCGCTTGGAGCCCATCAGCCGGATCATCGGCCCGAGCAGCCGCGGCGGGATGCGCGGGACCAGCCGCTGCACCCGCAGCATCCAGCGGAACTTCCACTCGTGGGAGTCGTGGAACTCGGCGTAGCGCGTCGGCGGCCGGCTCGCGGCTCTGGCGTCCCTCGACCACGGCGCGCAGCTCGCGGCCGAGGGCGATCCCGAAGTAGAGCGCGGTGCGGATCCCCTCGGCGCTCAGCGGCAGGCAGTGCCCGGCCGAGTCGCCGACGAAGAAGACGCCGCCCTCGGTCGCGCGGCGCAGCTTGTGGGGGATCCAGTTGCCCTGGTAGCGGACCCGATCGCGGCCGAGGTCCTCGGGCCAGCAGCTCGGTCGTGTCGCGGACGTGGAAGCGGGGGTCGAAGGAGCCGACGCCGATCCGCAGCTCGTCGCCGGCGGGGAAGGACCAGCCGTAGCCGGCGGGGACGTAGCGGCGGTCGATCCAGACCTCGAGGTCCTCGCCGCCGCCCTCGGGGTGGACCTCCAGCCCGCGCGAGAGCGGCGCGTCGGGCGGCTGGTAGCCGTCGCCGCTGGCGAGCATCCGGCGCCAGCCGAGCGCGTCGACGACCAGCGGCGCCGCGATCGTGCCGCGGTCGGTCTCGATCCGGATCGCGCCGTCGCCGTTGGCGGGCGCGCCGCGGCCGTTCACCTTGGCCGTCTCGAAGGCGGCGTCGCAGTCGCGCCAGAGCAGCTCGCACAGCTCGCGGTAGTCGAAGGTGGAGAAGGTCCAGGGCAGCCGGTAGCGGGCGTCGCCGTGGGGGGTGTGCATGACCAGCGAGTCGAAGCGCTGGCGCTCGGCTGTCCATCAAACCGAGCCGTCGCAGCCACTCGGTCGGGATCCCGCAGGCGGAGGTCTGGCGCTCGCCGATCTCGTAGCGGTCGATCGACCAGCACGTCGGCCCCGCTGCCCGCCAGCTCGCGCGCGACCGCCAGCCCGGCGAAGCTGGCGCCGCAGATCAGCACGTCCCGCGTTCCGTCCAGCGGCGTCCGCTCCTCGCCGCGCTTCGTCGCTCGCACCGGCATCGGGCTCGATTCTGCCATCATTCGCCGCCGTGTCCCCGACCAGACACCCTGACCGCTCCCGCACCCGCCGCGCACGCCCGTCGAGGGCTCGGGCGGCCTGCTGCTCCAGATCGAGGGCAAGGTCGTCCCCAACTACGCGGCGACGATGGTCTCCTTCGACGAGGGCGACGTCGTCAACGGCAAGGTCGTGCGGATCGACAAAGACGAGGTCCTGGTCGACATCGGCTACAAGTCCGAGGGGGTGATCCCCTCCGACGAGCTCTCGATCCGCAAGTCGGTCGACCCGGCCGAAGAGGTCGAGCTGGGCGAGGAGATCGACGCGCTCGTCCTCACCAAGGAGGACGCCGAGGGGCGCCTGATCCTCTCCAAGAAGCGGGCCCGCTTCGAGAAGGCCTGGCGCCGCATCGAGGTCGCCGCCGACTCCGGCGAACCGGTCGAAGGCAGCGTGATCGAGGTGGTCAAGGGCGGCCTCATCCTCGACCTCGGGGTGCGCGGCTTCCTGCCCGCCTCGCTGGTCGACATCCGCCGCGTCCACAACCTCGACGAGTTCATGGGCCAGACGCTCGAGTGCAAAGTGATCGAGCTGAACCGCAGCCGCAACAACGTCGTCCTCTCGCGCCGCGCGGTGCTGGAGGAGGAGCGCAAGGAGGTGCGCGAGCAGATCCTCGGGCGCCTCGAGCCCGGCCAGGTGGTCGAAGGCAAGATCTCCAACATCGTCGACTTCGGCGCCTTCGTCGACCTCGACGGCATCGACGGGCTGATCCACATCTCCGAGCTCTCCTGGAGCCACGTCAACCATCCCTCCGAAGTCGTCGCGATCGGCGACACGGTGCGGATCAAAGTGCTCGACATCGACCGCGACCGCCAGCGCATCTCGCTCGGCCTCAAGCAGACGCAGGAGGACCCGTGGCAGCGGGTGATCAGCACCCACCGCCCGGGCGACGTGCTCGAGGGCGCGGTGACCAAGGTCGTCGCCTTCGGCGCCTTCGTCGAAATCCTGCCCGGCGTCGAGGGGCTGGTCCACATCTCCGAGCTCGCCGACCACCACGTCGAGAACCCCAGCGAAGTGGTCGAGCCGGGCACGAACCTGAACGTGAAGATCCTCGAGATCGACGAAGAGCGGCGGCGGCTGTCGCTCAGCATCAAGCGGGTCGAGGGACAGAACATGCCGATGCAAGGGCTTGGGGATCAAATCGAGGCGGACGGTGAGGCGGGCGAGGGTGAGACGGCCGAGGGCTCAGAGGCTGTGCCCGCGGGTCCTGTCGCGGAGACGGAGCCCTCGTCCTCGCAAGCTGCGGGCGAGGACCCCATCTCCACGCCACCCGCGGACGAGGCGGTTGAGGCTTCGGCCGAGACGGTTTCCACCGAGGAGGCTCAGGATGAGGTCGCTGCGGAGGAGCCTCCTGCGGCTGAGGAGCCCGCTGCGGTGGAGGAGCCTGTTGCCGAGGTGGATCAGGACGAGGCGGTTGAGGCCGTCGAGGCTGCGCCAGCTGAAGAGGCTCAGGACGAGGCGCCTGTTGTTGAGGAGACTGCTGGTTCGGAGGAGCCGCTGGCTGAGTGGGAGATCGCGGCTACAGCGGAGGAGGCCGAGGCGGAGCCCGAGGGTGCCGCCGAGGAGGCCGCCGCGGAGCCCGAGGCTGCCGGCGACGACGCGCAGACGAGCGAGTCCGAGCAGGGCTGACCGGCGCCGTGGCGCCGCTGACGATCGGCCTCACCGGCGGTATCGCGGCCGGCAAGTCGGAGGCCCTGGCCGCCTTCGGGCGACTGGGCGCCGCGACCCTGTCCAGCGACGCCGTCGTCCACGAGCTGCTCGACTCCGAACCGCTCCTCGGCCGCCTGGTGGAGCGCTGGGGGCCCGAGGTCGCGCCCGGCGGCGCCGTCGACCGCACCCGCATCGGCGAGATCGTCTTCGCCCACCCCGAGCAGCTGACCTGGCTCGAGGCGGCAGGTCCATCCGCTGGTCGGCGAGCGGATCGGCGCCTGGCTCACCAGCCTGCCGGCCGATACCGAGATCGCCGCGATCGAGGTGCCGCTGCTGTTCGAGTCCGGCATGGAGGGCGTCTTCGACACCACCGTCGCCGTCGTCACCTCCGACGAGCTGCGCCGGGAGCGGGCGCGGGCGCGCGGGCACGCCCTGGTCGAGGAGCGCGAGGCGCGCCAGCTCGCCCAGCACGAGAAGGCCGCCCGGGCCACGCACACGATCGAGAACGACGGCTCGGTGGAGGACCTGGAGCGGGCGCTGTCCGCGCTGATCGAGAAGCTGAGGAGATGAGGCCGAAGGTGCGGCGGCGGGTCGCGATCGGGATCGGCGCCGTCGCCGCCGGCGTCGCGGCGGGCGCCGCGCTGGGTCTGTTCGGCGACGTCGACCACGCGATCCAGGAGCTGACCCTGCCGCTGCGCCACGAGGACATCATCCGCCAGCAGGCAGCCGAAAAGGGCGTCGACGCGGCGCTGATCGCGGCGGTGATCTACTCGGAGTCGCGCTTCGTCGACCAGACCTCCAGCGCGGGCGCGCGCGGCCTGATGCAGATCACCCCGGCCGCGGCCAGGGACATCGAGCGACACAGCGGTGGCACCACCTTCAAGATCACCGACCTCTCCGATCCCGAAATCAACATCCGCTACGGGACCTACCAGCTGCGCGAACTGCTCGACCGCTACGACGGCGACGTGGTCGCGGCGCTCGCCGCCTACAACGCCGGCCCGGGCAACGTCGACCGCTGGGGCGGGTCGAGCCTCGACCTCGAAGAGATCCCCTTCCCCGAAACGCGCAGCTACGTCGCAGAGGTGCTCGACAAGCAGCGCGCCTACCGCGACAAGTACCCGCGGGAGCTGGGCTACTGAACGCGGCGGCTCCACGGCCCCGCGTCGCCGCGCTGGCGCTGGCGGTCGGCCTGGTGCTGGCCGACTCCTCGGTGGTGGTCCTGGCGCTGCCGCAGATCTACCGCGAGCTGGACACCAGCGTCGCCGGCGTCACCTGGGTCCTCGTCTCCTTCAACCTTGTGATGGCGCTGGCGGCGGTGCCGGCGGCGCTGCTCGCGCGCCGCCTCGGCCCCGGCCGGACCGCCGCCGTGGGGCTCGCGATCTTCGCCGGCGCCGGCCTCGCCTGCGGCCTCTCCGACCAGCTCTCGAGCCCTGATCGTCGCCCGCTGCGTGCAGGCTCTGGGCGGCGCCGCGGCGGTGACCGCGGCGCTGGAGCTGCTGCCGGCGACGGTCGGCTCCGAGCGCCGCGCCGCCGTGGTCTGGGCCAGCGCCGGGGCGACCGGCGCCGCCCTCGGCCCCGCCGTCGGCGGCATCCTCACCGAGCTCGTCTCCTGGCAGTCGATCTTCCTGCTCCAGGTGCCGGTCGCCCTGGCGGCCGCGGTGCCGATCCTCGCCGTCGCCAAGCACGAGGCCGCGACCGGGATCGTCGAGCCGGAGCTGCGCCGCACCGGCCGCCCGCATCTCCTCGCCAACCTGGCCCTGGCGATGGTCTCGGCGGCGATCGCCGCGGCCCTCTTCCTGCTGGTCCTGCTGCTGATCGAGGGATGGCGGCTGAGCCCGATCGGCGCCGCGATCGTGGTCACCGCGATGCCGCTCTCGGCCCTGCTCGGCAGTCGCATCGACCCGCTCGTCCCCAGCGCCAGGGCGCGGGCCGCGGCCGGGGCGATCCTCGTCTCCGGCGGGCTCGCGGGCCTGGCCTACCTGCCGAAGGCCGAGGTGGCGCTGACCCTGCCGCCGCAGGTGCTGGTCGGGATCGGGCTGGCGCTGGTGCTCTCGGCGCTGACCGAGACCGCCCTCGCCGGCCGCGCCCCGCAGGCGATCCACGGGGGCTGGACGATCTCCGCCCGCCACGCCGGCGTGGTCGTCGGCCTGCTGGCGCTGACGCCGGTCTTCACCGCCGACATCGCCCAGCAGCGCCGCGACGCGATCGACGCCGGCACCGCGGTGATCCTCGACTCGCGGGTCGACCCGCTGGCGAAGATCGGCCTCGCGCAGCGGCTCGAGGGGCGCCTCGAAGAAGAGAAGGGCCGGGTGCCGACGATCGGCCCCGCCTTCGACCCGCTGCCCTCCGACCCGACCGAGCGGGCGGCGGTGGAAGGCCTGCGCGGCGAACTTCAGGACCAGCTCGACCGCGGCGCCACCCACGCCTTCAGTCCCTCGTTCCTGATCGGCGCCCTGCTCGGCCTGCTGGCGCTGATCCCGATCGGACTCGCCCGGAGGGTCGAGCTGTGAGCGGCGGGGAGGGGGCGCTGCGCGGGCGGATCCTGGTCGGCGGCGCGATCGTCGCCGCGCTTGTGCTCGTCGGCTCCTACCTCGCGGCCGGCGGCTCCTCCTACACCCCGGAGAAGACCCAGGACCCCTGCAAGCCGCGCCCCTGGCGCCATCCCCAGGGGCTACAGGAAATCGCCGAGCAGTTCTCCCTTTCCGCCCTGGACGGAGCTGCCTGCAAGCTCGGGGTGACGCGCGAGGCGCTGGCCCGGGCGCTGGCAACCGAAGAAGGACGCGAACGCTTCCGCCGGCGCTACGGCATCGACGACGCGACGCTGGCGAAGGCGATCCGGGCCGGCCTGGTGCGCGCGGTCGACGACGCCGAACGGGCGGGCGCGCTCAACCCCCTGCTCGCCGGGCCGCTGCGGGCGGGGGTCGAAAACCTCCCCCTGGACCAGGCGATCGAACTGGTGAGGGACGCCCGCTCGGCGCTGCGAACCCTGGAAAGCCTGCTGGGCCCGGTGGGCGGCCTGCTCGAACTGCTGCCGTAGGGCCGCGGGGCGCAAACCCGTCGCCGCGTCGGAGTTTTACCCCAGCGGGGTGGGGCAAAAGTCGGACGCGGTCAGGCGCGCGTGGCGCGCCAGACCCAGAGCATCGCCAGCGGCTGAAGCGGCAGCCGTGCCCAGAGCGCCCACCGCGGCACCCGATCGAGGTCGAGCCCGCGCACCTGCTCGGGGTTGAGCGCCATGTGGACGTTGGCGGGGAAGACGGCGAGCAGCAGCGCCAGCAGCCACCAGCGCCCGAAGCGCCGGCCGGCGGGGTGCAGGACCGCGCCGGCCCCGGCGATCTCGGCCAGGCCGCTGACGATGACGGCCTCGCGGTGGCGCGGCAGCGAGGGCGGCATCATCGCCTCATAGCTGCGGGGAACGACGAAGTGCATCGCCCCGGCGAGGGCGAAGAACCCGGCAAGCGCTTTCCGAGACCGCCGCATCGACCGCGCAGTCTCCCACAGCCCGGGGGGCGCGACGAGCGCGCCAGCTAAGGTCGTCCGGTGCCCGAGTTCAAGCTCAACCCCGCCTACACGCCGACCGCCGACCAGCCGAAGGCGATCGCCGGTCTGGCCGAGGGGCTGGGCGCGGGGGAGCGCTTCCAGACGCTGCTCGGCGCCACCGGGACCGGCAAGACGTTCACGATGGCGGCGACGATCGAGGCGGTGCAGCGGCCCTCGCTGGTGATCGCCCACAACAAGACGCTGGCCGCCCAGCTCTGCAACGAGTTCCGCGAGTTCTTCCCCGACAACGCGGTCGAGTACTTCGTCTCCTACTACGACTACTACCAGCCCGAGGCCTACGTCCCCGCCCAGGACCTCTACATCGAGAAGGACTCCTCCATCAACGACGAGATCGACCGCCTGCGCCACGCCGCGACGGCGGCCCTGTTCGCCCGCCGCGACGTGATCATCGTCGCCTCGGTCTCCTGCATCTACGGGATCGGCTCGCCCCAGGTCTACAACGAAAAAATGCAGCTGTTCAAGGTCGGCGAGGAGATCGACCGCGACGAGGTGCTGCGCAAGCTGGTGAAGATGCAGTACCAGCGCAACGACTCGGTCCTCGGCCGCGGCGCCTTCCGGGTCCGCGGCGAGGTGCTGGAGATCATGCCCTCCTACGCCGAGTCGGCGTACCGGATCGCCCTCTTCGGCGAGGAGATCGAGGGGATCCAGCACTTCGACCCGCTGACCGGGGAGATCCTCGACACGATCGACCACGTCTCCGTCTGGCCGGCCTCCCACTACGTGACCAGGGACGAGACGCTGGAGCGGGCGGTGGAGGAGATCCGCGCCGAACTGAACTCCCGCACCGCCGAGCTGGAGGCCGAGGGCAAGCAGCTGGAGGCCCACCGGCTGCGCCAGCGCACCGCCTATGACATCGAGATGCTGAAGGAGCTGGGCTTCACCTCGGGGATCGAGAACTACTCGCGGATCCTCGACGGCCGCCCCGAGGGCAGTCCGCCGCACACGCTGATCGACTACTTCCCCGACGACTTCGTCGTCTTCGTCGACGAGTCCCACCAGACGATCCCGCAGATCGGCGGCATGTACGAGGGGGATCGCTCGCGCAAGCAAACGCTGATCGACTACGGCTTCCGCCTCCCCTCGGCGATCGACAACCGCCCGCTCAAGTTCGGCGAGTTCCTCGAGCGGGTGAAGCAGCTGGTGATGGTCTCGGCGACCCCCGGGCCGTTCGAGCGGGCGGAGTCGACCCGGGTCGTCGAGCAGATCGTCCGCCCGACCGGGATTGTCGATCCCGAGATCGAGGTGCGCGAGACCAGGAACCAGATCGACGACCTGATGAACGAGGTCAAAGCGCGGGCGGAGGCCGGCGACCGCGTCCTCGTCACCACGCTGACCAAGAAGATGGCCGAGGACCTGACCGCCTACCTGCTCGAGTACGGGGTGAAGGTCCGCTACCTGCACTCCGAGGTCGACACCCTGGAGCGGATCCAGATCGTCCGCGACCTGCGGCTGGGCGAGTACGACGTGCTGGTCGGGGTCAACCTGCTGCGCGAGGGCCTCGACCTGCCCGAGGTCTCCCTGGTCGCGATCCTCGACGCCGACAAGGAGGGCTTCCTGCGCGGCGAGACCAGCCTCGTGCAGACGATCGGCCGGGCCGCCCGCAACGTCAACGGGCGGGTGCTGATGTACGCCGACCGCGAGACCGACGCGATGCGGGCGGCGATCGGGGAGACCGACCGCCGCCGGGCGATCCAGGTCGCCTACAACGAGGAGCACGGGATCACCCCGGCGACCGTCCGCAAGGGCATCTCGGAGATGGCCGAGTTCCTGGCGATGGAGGACCGGGCGCCGCGGCGACGCCGCCGCAAGCGCAGCGAGGACTTCGCCAGCCCCGAGGAGCTGGAGCGCAGCATCGTCGCCCTCGAGGAGGAAATGCTCGCCGCCGCCGACGACCTCCGCTTCGAGGAGGCGGCGCGCATCCGCGACGAGTTGAAGGAGCTGCGCCGCGACCTCGACGGGATGACCGCCGGGGCGTAGCCCGGTGGTTCTCGGTGGCGTTCTGAGAGCATGCGCGGGGTGACGATCTGCGAGGAGGTGGGGGCCTGGGCGGCGGCGTTGCGGACCGAGGACGTGCCCGCCACCGCGCTGGAGCGCTGCCGGCTACAGGCGCTCGGCATCGAGGCCGCGCGGACGGCCGGTGCCGAGGCGGCCGCCCCCATCGCCTCCGTGGCGCCCGGCGGTCCGGCGGGCGAGGTCTACCGCTCCGCCGCGGCCTCGATCGCCCACGACTGGGACGACTACCTCTTCATGGGCCACACCGGCCACTCCGCGGTGCCGGCGGCGGCCGCGTTCGGCGCCGACCCCGAGCGGGTCCTGCTCGGCCAGCTCGCCGCCAACGAGGTCGCCGGCCGCCTCGGCGCGGCGCTCTTCCTCGGGCCCCACAACGGTCAGTTCTGGGCCTCGATCCATTGCGCCTCGGCGGCGATCGCGGCCTCGGTCGCGTTGGGCCTGGACGCCGGGCGGACCGCCCAGGCGCTGGCGATAGCGCTCTACCAGCCTCCCTACGGGATGTGGCCCGGGTTCATGGGACCGGAGACGAAGCTGCTGACCGCGGCGGAGCCGGCGGCCGTCGGGGTGCGGGCGACGCTGCTCGCCGCCGAGGGGGTGAACGGCGCCCTCGACGTCATCGAGCACCCCCGCGGGGTGCTGGCCAACCTCTCCTTCGCTCCGCGCCCGGCGATGTTCGGCGCTCTCGGGCGGGTCTGGCTGACGGAAACCCTCGCCTTCAAGCGGCTGCCCGGTTGCGCCTACCTCCAGTCCGTCGGCGAGGCCGCCTGCGCCGCCGCGGTCGACGCGGCCGAGGTGGCGGCGGTGGAGATCGAGGCCGGCTGGCTCACCTGTGAGATGGAGGAGCTCGGCCGCGGGCCCGACCTGACCCCGGTGCGGGTCAACTTCTCAGCCACCCTGAGCACGGCGATCGCCCTCCTGGCGGGCCGGCTGACCCCGGCCGAGCTGCGGCCGCGGTGGCTGGCGGAGAACGCCGACGCGATCCGCGACCTCGCCGCCCGCGTCCGCCTCAGCCACGATCCGGCGTTGACCGCGCGGACCCTGCGGGGCACGCTGGAGGCGGGGGCGACCCTGGACGACGTCTCCCTGCGGGACTTCCTCGGCATCCGCCGTCGCCTCGGCGCCGTCAACATGGACGACGCCAACCCGGGCCCGGCGCTGCTGCGGGCGGCGGCATCCGATCCTCAGCTGCGCCGCGTCCTCACCGGCATGCTGCGCGGGCGTCTGGGCGCCGGACGGGGCGGGGGAGGGGTCGAGGACCTCGACCCCCCGACGTTGCGGATGACCTTTCCCAGCCGCATGCGGATCCAGCTCCGCGACGGGACGACCCGGCTCCTCGAGGGGGCGGAGCCCGGCTCATGCGGGCGCCCGGTCGAGGAGCAGCGGGCCGTCGTCGAGGAGAAGCTCCTCGTGGCCGGGGCCGCCGTTCGCGGAAGCGCTTAGGCCAGCAGCTTCGCCGCCTTGGCGCTGTCGGTGAAGAACTCGCCGCGCACGGCCTTGCCGTTCTCGTACTTGAGCAGGTGCACGAAGGGGGCCTCGAAGCTCCCCTTGTCGTTGCCCGCGCGCTGGGTCCCGCGGACGACGACATAGTCGCCGGCGTCGATGAACTCCTCGGGATCGACGCTGAACGAGGTCCAGTAGTTGGGGATCTGGGCGAAGTTGGCCATGATCTGGTCACGCCCCTCGACCGTGCCTCCGAGCGGCAGCTCGTCCGAGGTCACCCAGACCGCGTCCTCGGCGAATGAGTCCTGTAGGGCGGCGAGGTCGCCGCGTCCGAATGCGTCATAGGCGGTGCGGGCCGTGTCGACGTTCGACATCTCAATACCTCCGTATTGGCTTGGCCCTGCCTTTCGTCCACCGTACCGCCACCGCCGCGGTCGCACAAGGTTGTCCCCGTGGCCGAGCTTTGTCGCGCATACCGCTACAAAGCTCGGCCACGCCAGCCGGGAACATCTGTTCGGGTGCGTAGAATCGGGTCAAGTGCCGGCTTCCGATCGAATCGTCATCTCTGGCGCCCGCGAGCACAACCTCAAGGACGTCGACGTCGAGCTGCCCCGCGACGCGCTGATCGTGATCACCGGGCTCTCCGGCTCGGGCAAGTCGAGCCTCGCCTTCGACACGATCTACGCCGAGGGGCAGCGCCGCTACGTCGAGTCGCTCTCGGCCTACGCGCGCCAGTTCCTGGGGCTGATGGAGAAGCCCGACGTGGACTCGATCGAGGGGCTCTCGCCGGCGATCTCGATCGACCAGAAGACGACCTCGCGCAACCCGCGCTCGACGGTCGGCACGGTGACCGAGATCTACGACTACCTGCGGCTGCTCTGGGCGCGGATCGGGGTCCCTCACTGCCCCGAGTGCGGCGAGGAGATCACCGGCCAGACCCAGGAGCAGATCGTCGACCGGCTGATGACCCTGGAGGACGGGGTCAAGTTCATGGTGATGGCGCCGGTGGTGCGGGGGCGCAAAGGCGAGTACGGCAAGTTGATGGAGCAGATGCGCTTGGAGGGATACTCGCGCGTCAAGGTCAACGGCGAGCTGCGCCGGCTCGACGAGGAGATCGTCCTCGACAAGAAGTTCAAACACGACATCTCCGTCGTCGTCGACCGGCTGGCGATGAAGCCGGACCTGCGCCGCCGCCTCTCGGAGTCGGTCGAGGCCGCCGCCGGGCTCGCCGCCGGCCTGATCGAAGTCGAGATCGTCGAGGGCGGGGACGCGGGCGAGATCCTGCTCTTCTCCGAGCAGTTCGCCTGCCTCGGCTGCGGCACCTCGATCCCCGAGCTGGAGCCGCGGATCTTCTCCTTCAACTCGCCCCACGGTGCCTGCGACCGCTGTCACGGGCTCGGCTTCCAGCGCGTCATCGACCCCGAGCTGGTCGTCCCCGACCCGACCCTCTCGCTCGCCGAGGGCGCACTTCAGCCCTGGAACCGCGGCGTCACCGCCTACTGGCGGCGGCTGATCGCGGCGGTCGCCGAGGAGAACGGCATCGACGCCGAGAAGCCCTGGTCGAAGCTGAAGAAATCCGAGCGCGAGGTCTTCCTCTACGGCACCGGCGAGGAGCGCCACCTGGTCGCCTACACGAACCGCTTCGGCCGCCGGCGCTCCTACCGGGTGCGCTTCGAGGGCATCGTCAACCACCTCCAGCGCCGCTACGAGGAGACCGACTCGGAGACCAACCGCGAGCGGATCGAGGGCTACATGGCCGAGCAGCCCTGCCCGCAGTGCGAAGGAGCCCGGCTGCGGCCGGAGAGCCTGGCGGTCAAGGTCGGCGGCCTCAGCATCGCCGAGTACAGCGCGCTCTCGGCGCGGGCCGCGGCGGAGTGGATCGCGGATCTGGAGATGACCGATACCGAGCGGGCGATCGCGCGGCTGATCGTGCGCGAGATCTCCGAACGGCTCGCCTTCCTGGAGAACGTCGGCATCGGCTACCTCTCGCTCTCGCGCTCGGCCCGCTCGCTCTCCGGCGGCGAGGCGCAGCGGATCCGGCTCGCGACCCAGATCGGCTCCAGCCTGGTCGGGGTGATGTACGTCCTCGACGAGCCCTCCATCGGCCTGCACCAACGCGACAACGAGAAGCTGATCGCGACCCTGGACCGCCTGCGCGACCTCGGCAACACGGTGATCGTGGTCGAGCACGACGAGGGGACGATGCTCGCCGCCGACCATCTCGTCGACCTCGGCCCCGGCGCCGGCGAACACGGCGGCCACGTCGTCGCCGCCGGGACCCCGGCCGAGGTGGCGAAGGACCCGGCCTCGCTGACCGGCCAGTACCTGGCCGGCAAGCGCACGATCGAGGTGCCGGCCGAGCGCCGCGAGCCGCGCGGGGCGCTGCTCGTCCGCGGCGCCCGCGAACACAACCTGAAGGGGATCGACGTGGCGGTCCCGCTCGGCGTCTTCTGCTGCGTGACCGGCGTCTCCGGCTCGGGCAAGTCGACCCTGGTCAACGAGACCCTGCACCACGCCGTCGCCAACCGCCTGCACCAGGCGAAGCTGCGCCCCGGCGCCCACGACGGCATCGACGGGCTCAGCCAGATCGACAAGATCATCAACATCGACCAGTCGCCGATCGGCCGCACGCCGCGCTCCAACCCGGCCACCTACACCGGCGTCTTCGACCACATCCGCCAGCTCTTCACCCAGACCCAGGAGGCGCGGGCGCGCGGCTACAAGCCGGGCCGCTTCAGCTTCAACGTCAAGGGCGGGCGCTGCGAGGTCTGCAAGGGCGACGGCCAGATCAAGATCGAGATGCACTTCCTGCCCGACGTCTACGTCCCCTGCGAGCAGTGCCACGGCAAGCGCTACAACCGCGAGACGCTGGAGGTCCGCTTCAAGGGCAAGAGCATCTCCGACGTGCTCGAGATGTCGGTCGAGGACGCGGTCTCCTTTTTCGAGAACGTGCCGAAGATCGCCCGCCGGTTGCGCACCCTGCACGACGTCGGCCTCGACTACATCCGGCTCGGCCAGCCGGCGACGACGCTCTCCGGCGGCGAGGCGCAGCGGGTCAAGCTCGCCACCGAGCTCTCCAAGGTCGCCACCGGCGAGACCCTCTACATCCTCGATGAGCCGACCACCGGCCTGCACTTCGCCGACGTCCAGCGCCTGCTCGACGTCCTCGGCCGGCTGGTCGACGCCGGCAACACGGTGGTCGTGATCGAGCACAACCTCGACGTGATCAAGACCGCCGACCGCCTCATCGACCTCGGTCCCGAGGGGGGAGAAGAGGGGGAGAGGTGGTCGCCACCGGCACCCCCGAGGAGGTCGCCGCTGCCGAGGGCTCCTACACCGGGCGCTTCCTCGCCGGGCTGCTGGAGCCGGCCAAACCGGCCCGGGCCCGCCGTCGCCGCGAGGCCGTCGCCGCCTAGTTCTCGCCCCGAAGGGCCGCTCGATGCTTGAAACGGGCGAAAACGGGGATTTGGTCTAGTGCTACAGGCGGCCGCGCGATTTCGGCATGTGCGGACCCAACCCCAGGAGGTTTGATCGTGAGAACGAGGAGATCCAGGTTTGGACTGTCAATGATCGCCGCGGTGGGCCTGATCGCCGTCTCGGCGTTCGCGGCCGGCTGCGGCGGCGGAGGCGGAGGCGGTCCGAAGATCGCTCTGCTGCTGCCCGAGTCGAAGACCAGCCGCTACGAATCGCACGACCGGCCGGAATTCGAAGCCAAGGTCGAAGAAATATGCGAAGACTGCGAAATCATCTACAGCAACGCGAACCAGAGCACCAGCGAACAGCAGTCCCAGGCCGAAGCGGCGCTGACGCAGGGCGCCGAAGTGCTCGTCCTCGACGCGGTCGACGCGACCGCGGTCGGCTCGGTGGTAAAGAAAGCGAACGAAGAAGAAGTGCCGATCGTCAGCTACGACCGCCTCATCCTCGGCGCTCCGATCAACTACTACGTCTCCTTCGACAACGTCAAGGTCGGCGAACTACAGGCGGAAACGCTGTCGAAAAAACTGAAGGAAGACGGCAACGCGAGCGGCCCGATCGTGATGATCAACGGCTCGCCGACCGACCCCAACGCGGGCCAGTTCAAGGAAGGCGCGACGAAGGTCTTCGATAAAGAAGGCGTGACGGCCGCCAAGTCCTACGACACGCCCGACTGGAGTCCCGACCAGGCCCAGAACGAGATGCAGCAGGCGATCACGGCGCTGGGCAAGACCGGGTTCGCCGCCACCTACGCCGCCAACGACGGCACCGCCGGCGGCGCGATCGCGGCGATGAAGTCGGCCGGGATCGAACCGTCGTCCAAGCCGACCACCGGCCAGGACGCCGAACTGGAAGCGATCCAGCGGATCCTCGCCGGCGAACAGTTCATGACCGTGTACAAGGCGATCGAACCGGAGGCCAACGCCGCCGCCGAAATCGCCGTCGCCCTCGCCGAAGGGGAAGAAATCCCCTCCGGCCTGGTCAACGCAAAAACCAACAACGAAGCCGAAGACGTGCCCTCGGTCCTGCTCGAACCGGTCGCCGTCCTCAAGGACAACATCAAGGACACGATCGTCAAGGACGAATTCTGGAAGACGTCGGAAATCTGCACCGCCCCCTACAAGAAGGCGTGCGAAGAAACCGGCATCGAATAGCCGCAGCAACGCCGGAACGGGCCCTAGAGTGTGGCCCGTTCCGGCTTCTTCACCGACCATGGGAGACGACGTGAACGGGAGCGGTGCGATCCTCTCGATGAGGGGGATCAGCAAGGCGTTCGGGCCGGTCCAGGCCCTCGACGGCGTCGACTTCGAGGTCAACGCCGGCGAGGTGGTCGGCCTGGTGGGCGACAACGGCGCCGGCAAGTCGACCCTGGTCAAGGCGATCTCCGGCATCTACTCGGTCGACCGCGGCGACTTCTTCTTCGACGGCAGGCCGGTGACCATCGCCGGGCCGAAATCCGCCACTGCGCTGGGGATCGCGACGGTCTACCAGGATCTCGCCCTCTGCGACAACCTCGACGTCGTCGCCAACCTCTTCCTCGGGCAGGAGACCGTGGTCGGCGGCCCCGCCCACCTCGCTCGGGCGCTGGACGAGATCGCGATGGAGCAGCGCTCCCACCAGCTGCTGGAGCAGCTCTCGGTGACGATCCCCAGCGTGCGCTCGGAGGTGGGGACGCTCTCCGGCGGCCAGCGCCAGCAGGTCGCGGTCGCCCGTTCGCTGCTCGGCGAGCCGAAGGTGGTGATGCTCGACGAGCCGACCGCGGCGCTGGGGGTGATGCAGACCAAACAGGTGCTGGCGCTGATCAAGCGGCTGCGCGAGCGCGATCTGGGCGTGATCGTGGTCAGCCACAACCTCGCCAACGTGTTCGAGGTCGCCGACCGGATCTTCGTCCTGCGCCTCGGCAGCAGGGCCGGCGAGTTCGACGCTGAGAACACGACCGAGGAGCAGATCGTCGGCGCGATCACCGGAGCCGACCTCGACAATGGCAACGAGCGCGGGGCGCAGGCGTGAGGATCGGCGACCCCGACTACGCGGCGCCCGCCGACGCCCCGGCTGAGCCGACCTCGGGCCGGGACATCCTGCGGCGCTTCCTCCAGGGCGACCTCGCCTCGCTGCGGGTGATCCTCGCGATCGCCGTGATCTGGATCGTCTTCGAGCTCCAGAACGACCGCTTCCTCTCCGCCGTCAACCTGACCAACCTCTTCCTTCAGATCACCGCCGTCGGCCTGATCTCGGTCGGCGTGGTGATGGCGCTGCTGATCGGCGAGATCGACCTCTCGGTCGGCGCGGTCAGCGGCCTGGCCGCGGCGGTGATGGCGGTGCTGAACGTGAAACAGGGCTGGAACCCCTACCTGGCGATCGCCGCGGGGGTGCTCACCGGCTCGGCGATCGGCCTGCTACAGGGCATGCTCTTCACGCGGTTCAGCATTCCCTCCTTCGTCGTCACCCTGGCCGGCTCGCTGGCCTGGCAGGGCGCCCTGCTGAAGGTATTGGGGAACACCGGCACGGTGAACCTCAGCAACTCCAGCATCACCAACCTCGCCAACACCTACTACTCGCCCACGGTGGCCTGGATCGTGGTCGCGGTCGGGGTCGGGATCTTCGCCCTGATCACCCTCGGGGGGCACCGAAAGCGAATCGCGGCCGGGGTCACCACCGAGCCGTTCGCCCTGCTCGTGGTGCGCATCGCGCTGGTCGCGATCGTCGCCATCGTCGCCATCCTCATCCTCAACTCCGACCGCGGGCTGCCGCTGGCGCTGATCATCCTCTTCGCCTTCGTGCTCGGGTTCCAGCTGCTGACCACGCGAACGCTATTCGGCCGCCACCTGTTCGCGGTCGGTGGCGGCGCCGAGGCGGCGCGGCGGGCGGGGATAAGCGTCACCCGGATCCGCGTCATCGCCTTCGTCCTCTGCTCCAGCATGGCCGCGGTCGGGGGCATCATGGCCGCCTCGCGCCTGCTCGCCGTCAACCAGAGCTCGGGCGGCAGCAACCTGCTGCTGGAAGCGATCGCCGGCCCGGTGATCGCCGGGACCAGCCTGTTCGGTGGCCGCGGCTCGGTCTGGTCGGCCCTGCTCGGCGCCACGGTGATCGGCTCGATCGCCAACGGCATGGACCTGCTGGCGCTGGAAGCCTCGGTCAAATTCATGATCACCGGCGGCGTCCTGCTGGCGGCGGTGATCGTCGACGCGGTGGCGCGCAATCGCCGCCAGGCCGAGGGTCGCGTCTAGCCATCGGGCGCTCTCAGCGGGCGAAGAGGAGGGAGGCGCCGATCGCGCCGCCGAGGTCGCCGAGCGAGACGACCCGCACCGCGGGTGGGCGCTCGTCGACGAACAGGTGCTTGCCCATCTCCTTTGTCAGCGGCTCCATGTAGCGCTCGCCGAAGCGGACGCCGAGGCCGCCGCCGACGATCACCGCTTCGGGGTCGAGCAGGTTGACCGCCGAGGCGATGCCGGTGCCGAGCGCCTCTATCGCCCGCGCGACCAGGTCCTCGGCGAGGTGGTCGTTGTGGTCGATCGCGCGCTCCCAGATGCCGCTGGTGAGGCGGTCGCGTTCGTGCTTGCGCATCAGCTTGAAGAGGTCGGTCTTGACCCCCTCCTTGTGCTGGCGCCGCGCCTCGGCTTCCATCGCGGCGCGGCCGGCGTAGGCCTCCAGGCAGCCCTTGCGCCCGCAGGGGCACTTGGCGCCCCCGCGCTTGACGACCATGTGGCCGATCTCCCCGGCGGCGCCGCGGCCCAGCCACGGCTTGCCGTCGAGCACCAGGCCGCCGCCCACCCCGGTGCCCCAGAAGACGCCGATCAGGCTCCTGAACTCCCGCCCGGCGCCGAGGTGGAACTCGGCCTCGGTCGCGACCTGGACGTCGTTGCCGACCCGCACCTCGGTCCCGAGCGCTTCCTTCAGGGTCTTCGCGAGCGGGAAGCTGCCGTCCCAGCCGGGCAGGTTCCGAGCCCCGGAGACGACGCCGGTCCTCTCGTCGACATCGCCGGGCGAGCCGACGCCGACGCCCTCCAGGGCGCTGGGGTCGACCCCCGCTTCGGCGGCGGCTTCGCGCAGGGCGCCCGCCATCGCCTCGGCGACGTCGGCGGGGCCGCCGCCGGTCGGGGTCGGCCCGCGCGACTCGCCCAGCACCTTGCCGACCGAGTCGACCACCGCGGTCTGGATCTTGGTGCCGCCGAGGTCGATGCCGCCGCGCCGCGGGGCGCCGGCCGCGCTCACGGCTTCAACCCGAACCCGTCGGTCGCGTAGTAGGCGACCACGAAGATGGTTCCTCCGACGACGATCAGCCAGTAGTACCAGTATCCGCCGCCGCGGCGCTTGTGGATCGCCATCTCAGGCGGGGGGAGCCTGTCCCTGAAGCGCCGCCATCAGCTCCTGGCTGACCGGGTCGTCCTTGACCCCGATCCCGACCAGGGTCGCCTTCTCGCCCTCGGCCGGAGACTCGATCGTCAGCGCGGTCATGCCCGACGCCGGTTCGGTGGAGACCTTCAGCCCGGCGCGATCCCAGACCGCCACCTCGTCGCCGACCCTGTAGTCGCGGCCCTTGAAGCCGAGCTTGAAGGCGTAGAGCCTGTCCGGGGTGAGCGCCAGCGCGACCCGCTCCGGCAGCCCGCCGGCCTTCTTCTTGCGCAGCATCTTGACCCCGGCGTAGACGATCCCACCCAGCTGCGCCTTGGAGGCGACCATGCTCGCGCTGGCACCGCCGCGCCGGAAGGCGGCCGCGGAGACGACCTCTTCGCCGTTCACCCGCGGGGCGACCATGTCCCGCATCTTCTGGCGCCACTCCGCCGCCTGCTCGTCGGACATCTCGAACATCGCCACGCGCTCTCCTCTCCTCGCCGGCTTGCGAGGCGACCTTACCCCCGGGGGCTCTGGAAAGCTAGGGACGTGGCCGAGCCGAGAGGGTGGAGGTTGTGGTGGGCGAAGCGGCGCTGGTACGAGCGCAACCGGCGCTGGCTGCGGCGGCGCCGGATCGACCGCCACGCCGCCCGCGGCGGCTTCTTCGTCCGCTACCCGGTCGAGGGCGAGGTGCTGGAGGCGCTCGACGAGGGTCGGCTGACGATCGGGCCGGGCACCCTGCTGGAGCCGGGCTGCTGGCTGACCCTGGCGCCGGGGGCGCGGATCGAGATCGGCGCCGAGTGCTTCCTCAACCGCAACACGATGGTCGCCGCGCACGAGCGGGTCTCGATCGGCGACCACACGATGTTCGCCAACGGCTGCTTCGTCGGCGACGCCGACCACCGCTTCGACGACCCAGAGACGCCGATCACCCGGCAGGGGTTCACCTCGAAGGGGCCGGTCGAGATCGGCGCCAACTGCTGGTTCGGCGCCAACTGCGTCGTCACCAGCGGCGTGCGGATCGGGGAGCGCTGCGTGGTCGGCGCCAACTCGGTGGTCACCCACGACCTGCCGCCGGCGACGATCGCCGCGGGCGCCCCCGCTCGGGTTCTCAGGGCGATCGAGTTCGGCGCCTGAGGCCCCTATACTTCGGGTGCATACGGCCGTGACCCCAAGGGCATGGACCAGATGAATCTGAACCTCGGCATCGCCAATCCCCTCCCCAGGACCGACGGCGCGAGCGTGCTCCGCGGCCGCGACGAGCTGCGCGCGGCGCTGGAGCTCCCTCGGCGCGAGGGGCGCACGATCGGACTGGTGCCGACGATGGGCTACCTGCACGAGGGCCACCTCTCGCTGCTGGCGGCGGCTCGGGCCGAGTGCGACGTCGTGGTCATGAGCCTCTTCGTCAACCCGACCCAGTTCGGCCCCGGCGAGGACCTCGACCGCTACCCGCGCGACGAGGAGCGCGACCTGCGGCTCGCCGATGAGGCGGGCGTCGACATCGTCTACGCGTCGCCCGTCGCCGAGGTCTACCCCGAGGGCTTCTCGACCGCGGTCGAGGTCGGCGGCCCGCTGACCGAGGTCCTCGAGGGCGACCCCGACCGCCGCGGCCCCGGCCACTTCCGCGGCGTCGCCACGGTGGTCGCCAAGCTCTTCAACGCGGTCGGCCCCGACCTCGCCTACTTCGGCCAGAAGGACGCCCAGCAGGCGCTGGTGATCCGCCGCATGGCCCGCGACCTCGACTTCGCGGTGCGGATCGAGGTGCTGCCCACGGTGCGCGAGGCCGACGGGCTGGCGATGAGCTCGCGCAACGCCTACCTCGATCCGGGCGATCGCGAGCGCGCGGCGGCGCTCTCGCGGGCGCTGCGGGCCGCCGAGCGTGGCGCCCGCGAGGAGTCGCTGGCCGCCGGCCTGGCCGCGGCCAGGCGCGAGCTGGCCGGCGCCGGCATCGAGCCCGAGTACCTGGAGGCTCGCGACGCCGCGACCCTGGAGCCGGTCGCCGAGCTGAACGGCCGCCCGGTCCTGGTCGCGCTGGCCGCCTCGCTCGGCGGCGCGCGGCTGATCGACAACGTGCTTATCGAACCCTGACAACACCGACCCGGCAAGGGGAGAGCCAAATGCAGAGACAGATGCTGAAGTCGAAGATCCACCGCGCGACGGTCACCGACTGCGACGTCGACTACATCGGCAGCATCACGATCGACACCGAGCTGATGGCGAGCGCCGATCTGCTCACCAACGAGCAGGTCCACGTCTGGGACATCGACAACGGCGCCCGCTTCGTCACCTACGCGATCGACGGCGAGCCGGGCTCGGGGACGATGCAGGTCAACGGCGCCGCCGCCCACCTGACCGCGCCCGGCCACAAGATCATCGTCGCCTCCTTCGGCGCCTACGACGAGGCCGACCTGGAGCGCTACTCGCCCGTCGTCGTCCACGTCGATGAGGCCAATCGCTCCGTCGCCGTCGACAGCCATCCCGAGGTGCTCCTCTCATGAGCGCCGGCGGACGCTCCCACACCGCGCCGCCGCCCTCGGGGCGCGCCCCGATCACCCTGCCGCGCCTGGCCGAGATGAAGGCCGCGGGCGAACCGATCGTGATGGTCACCGCCTACGACTACCCCTCGGCGACGGTGGCCGAGGCGGCCGGCGTCGATGTCGTCCTGGTCGGCGACTCGGCGGCGATGGTGGTGTTGGGGTACCCCGGCACCGAGCCGGTCTCGATGGAGGAGATGATCGTCCTCGGCAAGGCCGTCCGCCGCGGCCTGAAGACGCCGCTGATGGTCGGCGACATGCCGATGGGCAGCTATGAGGCGAGCAACGAGCTGGCCGTCCAAAACGCCCAGCGGCTGGTCAAGGAGACCGGCTGCCAGGCGGTCAAGCTGGAGGCGGGCGGGGTCGTGGTCGAGCGGGCGCGGGCGATCGTGCGCTCCGGCATCCCGGTGATGGGACACGTCGGCCTCACCCCCCAGACCGCCACCGCCCTCGGCGGCTACAAAGCCCAGGGCAAGACCGCCCAGGGCGCGATCCAGCTCTGCGAGGACGCGCTGGCGCTCCAGTCGGTCGGCTGCTTCGCGATCGTCTTCGAGGCGGTCCCGGCGGCGATCGCCGAAGCGATCGTCGCCAAGCTGGAGGTGCCGACGATCGGGATCGGAGCCGGGCCGGCCACCTCGGGCCAGGTGCTGGTCTTCCACGACCTGCTCGGCATCACCACCGGCCACGTGGCGAAGTTCGTCAAGCGCTACGCCGACGTCCACGAGACGATGGTCGAGGCGGTGGAGCGCTACGGCCGCGAGGTCCGCTCCCGCCACTTCCCCGAGCCAGACCACGTCTACAGCGTCGAGCCGGCCGAGCTGGACGAGTTCCGCCGCTACCTCGACCAGGAGAGCCTGGCCTCGGCCAAGGGCTGGGAGTGGGAGCCGCTGCCCTAGCGCTCTACGGCAGGTCGGGGGGGAACAGCAGGCCGTCGGCCCTGCCCTGGCAACGGCGCAGCTGCGGGTCGCTGCTCCTGCCGCGACAGAGGATCGAGGCGAAGCTCGGGCCGGTGAGCGGGACGTCCGAGGCTCCGGGCAGGTCCACAGTCAGGTCGCCGGTCCAGCTCGGCGGGCCGCCGGGCTCCTCGCGGTAGGTTGCGGTTCCGCCGAACGGGCGCGGCAGCGTCAGCGAGGCGGTGACAGGCGTCGCGCCGAGCGGGGTGACCTCCACCGGCTTCGCCTCAACGATCGCCGATCGGTCGATCGAGATCCGGCCCCGATCTTCCTCCAGATGGCTCACGACCAGGTTGTCCGGGTTTCGGATCTCGCCGTTGGGAAGGAGGTCGGAGAAGCCTTCGCTGTCGACCGAGATCAGTCGACGGTCGGTCCGCGCCGCGGCGACCAGGATCGTTTCGAAGAGCTCCGAGCGCGTTGGATTCGAGGCCCCCGCCTTCGACGCGCCCGCCTCGGTCGCGCACCGGCGCGAGAGCGAGCCCTTGGCCCGGGTCGCCGAGACCGAGGTGAAGCCTTCCTCGCCGCGGAAGCGGATCGTTCCGCTGAACGTCCCCACCTGGTGGATGGAGCGTCCCGCGCCCGCGCAGCCGCTCGGAGGCGATCCGCCGGTCCTCTCGCCCGCGGCATGGAACCTGACCGAGACCCGCCCGAGCCGGCCCAGGTTGGCCTCGATCCGGTCGCTGCTGACGTGCCCGGGAACCGCGTAGTTGGCGTAGCTGGCGCCCTTGATCGCCTCCACTTCGACCCGTCCCCCGGGCGATCCGACGATCCGCATCCGGTAGCCGTGGCTGGCGGGCAGGGACATCTTCATCTCCGCGGGCGCCGCCTGGGCCGGCACCGGCGCCAGCACGGTCGCGAGCCCAGCCAGGAGCAGCCAGAGGCCCACCCCCGCGGGCCGCGACGCGGCCTGTCTCAGATTCCTCTCCATGACGGTGCACCCCTGGTTACGCGAGCTTGCGCTCCGGGGTTCACCGCCCGCGGGCGGGCGGCGGTTCGAGCAGCCTTTCGGCGTCGAGCTGGCAGAGCCCCAGCCGCCGTTCCCCATCCATGCCGCGGCAGAGGACGGGCGTGAACTCGGGCCCGGCGAGGGCGACGGTCGCGCCTGGGAAGTCGACGCTCAGGTCGCCGCTCCAGCTCGCCGGCGAGCCGGCCTGCTCAAGGTAGGCGGCGGTGCCGGAGAACGGGCTCGGCGCGGTCAGGGTGGCGGTCACCGGCGTCGCGCCCAGGGGGCTGGCGGGGAAGCTCGCCGGGTCGAGTTCGAGGTAGGCGTTCCTGTCGATCAGTACCCGCCCGACCCGCTCGCGCTCGTCGGCCACAAGCGTCGACGTCGCCGCCGGCCCCCCGGCCCCGAGCGGCCTCTGGGCAAAGGCTTCCACTCGGACCGAGCGGCTCTCGGTCCTGCTCGCGGCGAAGAGCGTGGTGAGGAACAGCCGATCGGTGGCCGTCCCGACCGCGGCTCGCGCTCCCGCCGCCCGCCGGGCCGGGGCCGGGCAGGCGCGGCTGGATTCGCGCAGCGCGTAACCGCTCGCCCTCTTCGCCGAGACCGAGGCGTAGCCGCCCTCGCCGGCGAACCGGATCGTGCCGGTGAAGGTGCCAACCTCGTGAACCGTTTCGTGGCGCTGACAGGGCCCCGGACGCTCCCCGTCCGGAACCCACCGCACCGGGCGCCCGTGAAACCGCAGCGAGATCCGGCCGAAGCGGCCGAGGTTCGCGCTCAGACCGTCTCGGGCGATCGTCCCGGGGACGCTGTAGCTGGCGGAGTCGACGGTGTACGTCGACCCGTACTCCCGCGACACGAGGACCTGGACATGGTGCCGATCGGGGTTCGCGATCGAGACCACGTATCCGTTCGGGCTCTGGAGCTTTGCCTCGAAGAAGCTGCGGACGGGACCGGGGGGATGTGAGGGCCCGGCGGCGGTCGCCGCGCCGGGCGCCAGCAGCAGGGCCGCGGCGCAGCTCATCGCGGGGATTCCCCGTCGGCTCGTTCTCATGCGAGGCGCGAGGGTAGTGAGCGGTTCGCGGCGACGCTCTGGCGCAAGACCGCGTCATCGACTATCCGTCCGGTCGAGTGTCCCGATCTCCTCACCCGGCTTCGGCTCGACTAGGTTCGCCTCATGAGTCATCTGAGGACTTTCCGGCGATTGCCGCTCTCGCTTCCGCTCGCCCTGGCCGTGCTCTGCGCCCTGGGCGGCAGCGCCGAGGGCCGCACCGCCTACGTCGCCAACCAGTCCTCCGGCAGCGTCAGCGCGATCGACATGACCACCAACCAGGTGGTGGGCGGGGAAATCGAGGTGGGGAGCCTGCCCTCCGCCATCGCCATCACCCCGGACGGCTCCCGCGCCTACGTCGCCAACCTCGGCTCCGAAAGCGTCTCGGTGATCGACACCGCGATCAAACACGTCGTGGCCACGATCAAGGTGGGCGCCCAGCCCTCCGCGATCGCGATCGCGCCCCACGGCGATCTCGCCTACGTCGTGGACAGGCTCGCGGGCGAAGTCTCGGTCATCGACACGACCACCAACAAGGTGGTCGGCGAGATCGAAGTCGGAGGGCTGCCGAGCGCGATCGCTATCCGCCCCGGCTCCCGCGCCTACGTCGCCGACAGCGCCTCCAACGCGATCTCGGTGATCGACACCGCCACCGACTCGGTGCTGGGGACGACCGCGGTCGGCGACAACCCCGTGGCGATCGCGATCGCCCCCGACGGCTCCCGCGCCTACGTCGCCAATTTCGGCTCCGACACCGTCTCCGCGATCAACACCGCGAGCGATCACGTCGAGGGCGGGGGGATCGCCGTCGGCCATGCCCCCTCGGCCGTCGCGATCGCACCCGACAGCCCCCGCGCCTACGTCGCCAACAGCGGCTCTGTCGTCAACCCCTCGAACACCGTCTCGGTCATCGACACGACCACCAATCAGGTGGTCGGCGGGGGAATCGAAGTCGGGGCCCAGCCGCGCGCGATCGCGATCGCCCCCGACGGCTCCCGCGCCTACGTCGCCAACAGGGGCTCGGGCGGGGTTTCGGTGATCGACACGGCGACCAACCAGGTGCTGGGAGAAGTCGACGTGGGCACCAACCCCGTCGCGATCGCGATCGCTCCCGACCAGCCGCCGAGCGCCGCGCTCGATGCATCCTTCGCGCCGGTCGGGGCACCGGTCGAACTCGACGCCTCCGCCTCGGTCGATCCCGACGGGAAGGTCCTCGCCTACAACTGGGACTTCGGCGACCATGAGACCGCCGTCTCGACCAGCCCCCGCGTGACCCACATCTACGCCGAAGCCGGCCTCTACCACGCGACCGTGCGCGAGACCGACGAGGAGGGCTGCTCGAACAAATTCCTCTTCGGCGGCCAGACCGCACTCTGCAACGGCTCGGCGCTCTCGACCAGGTCGGTCGTGGTCGAAGTCCTCGAACCCTTCGCGGAAACCTTCGAAGAACCGACCGAAAGCCCCCCGACCCCGCTGCCGCCCAGGCGCAAACCCTCCAACGACTTCCTGCTCGGAGGGCTGGTCCTGCACCGGACGACGGGCACGGCCACGCTGCGGGTGCTGGTTTCCAATCCCGGCTCGGTGGTCCTCTCGGGCCGCGAGCTGAAGAGCGCCAGGCGAACCGCGACCGAGGTCCTGGTCGAGCTGCCGGTCAGGCCGACCGGCGACGCGAAGCGGGAGCTGGCCGCCACGGGGACGCTGAAGCTGCGGGCGAGGGTGACCTTCGCCCCCGCCGAAGGGTCTCCCTCGACCAAGGCGAGGACGCTCCTGCTGAAGCAGGCGCTCCGGTAGGAGGGCCGTCCCCGGGGTCCGGGCTTCCAATCGCCTGAGCCCGCTGGCTGGTAAAAGGTCGATACCCCTGATGCCGATCTACGAGTTCGAGTGCGAGGGATGTGGGGCTCGCTTCGAGGAGCTGGTCGCTGTCCCGACGGCGGAGGCCGCCTGCGTGGAGTGCGGCTCCTTTCGCACGCGGCGGCTGATCTCGACGGTCTCCCCGCCCGGGCGCCAGCCGCGGGGGGCCGGGGTGCGCTCCGATGAATCGCGCCGGCGCGAGCGCGAGGCCGCGCGCCGGGACCGGCTCGCGGAGTCGAGGAAGGCGCGCGGGAGATGAGCCCCGGCGCCGCCGAGCGGCGCGAGCGGCTGGTCGAGCTGTACAAGGAGGTCTCCGCCTGCACCAGGTGCCCCCTGCACGAGACCCGCACCAGGGCCGTCTTCGGCGCCGGCAACGCCGACGCCGAGCTGATGTTCGTCGGCGAGGCGCCCGGGGCCGAGGAGGACCGCCAGGGGCTGCCGTTCGTCGGCCGCGCCGGGCAGCTGCTGAACCAGCTGCTGGAGGAGATCGGGCTCTCGCGCGAGGACGTCTTCATCGCCAACGTGCTCAAGTCCCGCCCCCCCGGCAACCGCGACCCGCTGCCGCTGGAGATAGAGGCCTGCAAGCCCTACCTGTTCGAACAGGTCCGCCTGATCGAGCCCACCGTCCTCTGCACCCTGGGCAACTTCTCCACCAAGCTGCTCACCGGCAACCCGGCGGGGATCACCAGGGTTCGGGGCACGCCGCAGGTGCACGAGCTGGGCGGCCGCGCCGTCTTCCTGCTGCCGCTGTTCCATCCCGCGGCGGCGCTGCGGACGCCGGCGGTGAAGGAGACGCTGCGCGAGGACTTCGCGACGATCCCCGGTCTGCTCGCCGGCCCACCCCCGGCGCAGGCGCCGAGCGCGTCCGAGGTCGCCGCCGCCCTCGAGGAGGAGGGGGAGGACGCCCAGGGTGCCCCGCCCTCCGCCGACCAGCTCGACATGTTCGGCTGAGGTGGAGCGGCTGCGAACCCATTCCGCCGCCGAGACCGAAGCGCTCGGGGCACGGGTCGCCGAGCGGCTCGCGCCCGGCGACGTGGTCCTCCTCAGCGGCGAGGTCGGGGCCGGCAAGACGACGCTGATCCGCGGCGCCTGCCGGGCGCTCGGGATCGAGCAGCCGATCACCTCGCCCACCTTCACGATCGGCCAGCGCTACGGCGGTGGCCGCGTCCCGGTCTCCCACCTCGACCTCTACCGGCTCGGAAGCCTCGAGGGTGAGGATCCGGGCCTGCTCGACGACTACCTGGACCCCGAGGGCGTCGCCTTCGTCGAGTGGCCGGCGGTGGGGGCGGAGCGGCTCGGCCGGCCTGCGCTGGAGATCCGGCTCGAGCACACCGGCGGCGAGAGCCGGCGGATCGAGATCGAGGGCTGACGCCGACCGCGACCGCGCCGCCGCACCGAGCGGCGGCCGCCCGTGTTTGTGACGGTGAACCCAGCTTGTAGCATCGGCGCGAAACTCGATCCACGAAGGGAAGGACCGATGAAGGGACTGAAAGCGCTTGCGGCGGTGCTGGTGGCGACCGGGCTGCTGGCCGGCGCCGTGCCCGCCACGGCCGCGGCGGCGGCGTACAAGCACTACGTCGGCTGTGGGATCTCCCGCAACGCGACTCCCTCGCACACCTGTCCCAAGGGGAGCAAGAAGGGCGCCTTCTTCAAAAGCCTCAAGGCCGACGTCGTCTACAGCGTCTGCGTCAAGTTCCCGAGCGGCAAAAACCTCTGCGCGCAGAAGCAGGAAGCGACCCAGGGAACGCTCTACGTGAACAAGATCACGTCGACGATCCCTGGCAAGCACCGGGTGACCTGGTTCGTCGAAGGCAAGAAAGTCGGCTCCTTCGTCTTCAGGGTCAAGGGATAGAAGCGGCGCCGCGCTGGTCGCTCGTCGGCTTCGACACCGCGACCGCCGACACCGCCGCCTGCGCCTGGCGCGACGGCGAGCTCCTGCACGAGTCGCTGCTCGGGCCCGGCGAGGGGGGGAGCCCCGGCCACGCGACCGCCCTGCTGGAGGAGATCGAGCGCTGCGCGGCGGCGGCGGGCGGCTGGGAGGCGGTCGACCGGATCGCCGTCGGCCTCGGCCCCGGCTCCTTCACCGGGTTGCGGATCGCCGTCGCGACCGCGCTCGGGCTCGCCGCCGGTCTCGGGTTGGCGGCGGTCGGGGTCTGCACGCTCGACGCGATCGGCCTGGGGCTGGCCGAGGCCGGCGCCGCCGGGGAGCGGCTGGCGGTGCTCGACGCCCGCCGCGGCGAGGTCTTCGCGGCGCTTTACTCGGCGACCGGGGAACGGCTCTGGGAGCCCTTCGTCTGCCCGCCGGAGCAGCTCGCCGAGCGGGTCGCGGCGATCGAGGCGCCCCCCTCGGCCGCCGGCTCGGGAGCGGTACGATTCCGGCAAGAGCTGGCACGTCACGGCGTCCCCATAGCCGACGATTCGGACCCTGTGCACCGGGTCGCCGCGCGGCACATCTGCGCTCTCGCGGCCGCCCAGGGGGACGGCGGGGTGGGCCCGCTCACCCCGATCTACCTCAGACCTCCCGACGCGGAGCGGTGGCGTGACCGAGATTCTTTCCAGAGAGCCGAATGATGTGACCCAGGAGGTCAGGGTGCGCAGGCTCGCCTACAGCGACCTGCCGGCGGTGATCTCGATCGAGCGCCGCTCCTTCCCCACGCCCTGGTCGCTGGCGATGTTTGTGCTTGAGCTGTCCAAGCCGTCGGGCATCTGCCTCGCGGCGAGCGTCGGCGATGAGCTGCTCGGCTACGTGGTCTGCTCCCGCTACGACCAGGTCTGGCACCTGATGAACATCGCCGTCGCCCCGGAGCGGCGCCGCGGCGGTGTCGCCGGGCGCCTGCTGAGGCGGCTCTTCGAGGAGGCGGGAGGGGTGCTGCCCTTCACCCTGGAGGTGCGCGTCTCCAACCGCCAGGCGATCGGCATGTACGAACGGTTCGGCTTCCGTTCCGCCGGCGTCCGTCCCCGCTACTACCACGACAACGGCGAGGACGCGCTGATCATGTGGCTCGATTGATCCTCGCGATCGAGACCTCCTGCGACGACACCTGCGTGGCCGTGCTCGACGGCCCGCGGATCCTCGCCAACCTGATCTCCTCCCAGGCCGCCGCCCACGCCCGCTTCGGCGGCGTCGTGCCCGAGGTCGCCTCGCGCCACCACCTCGAGCTCCTCTCGCCGCTGCTCGGGGTCGCCCTGACGGAGGCGGGCGTCGCCCTCGACGACGTCGAGGCGGTCGCGGTCACCGCCGGCCCCGGCCTGATCGGCGCCCTGCTGGTCGGTGTCAGCACCGCCAAGGGGCTCGCCGCCGCGCGGCGGCTGCCGCTGATCCCGGTCGACCATCTCCAGGGACACGTCGCCGCCAACTTCCTGGAGCCCGAGCCGCTGGAGCCGCCCTTCCTCTGCCTGATCGCCAGCGGCGGTCACACGCTGCTCGCCGCGGTCCGGGAGCACGGCGGGCACGAGGTCCTGGGGGAGACGCTCGACGACGCCGCCGGGGAGGCCTTCGACAAGTCCGCGCGGCTGCTCGGGCTCGGCTACCCGGGCGGCCCGGCGCTGGAGCGCCTCGCCCGCGAGGGCGACCCCGAGGCCTTCGAGATGCCGGTCGCGATGGCCCGCGACCCCGGGCTCGACTTCAGCTTCAGCGGCCTGAAGACGGCGCTCGTGTACCGCTGCCGCGAGCTCGGCCCGGAGGGGGTGGAGGCGCGCGCGGCCGATCTCGCCGCCTCCTTCCAGGCCGCGGTGGTCGGCCAGCTGACCGCGAAACTGGGGCGGGCGCTGAAGCGGGGAGATTGGGAGGCGGTGGCCCTGGGCGGCGGCGTCGCCGCCAACGGGCCCCTGCGCGATGCCGTCGCGCGCCTCTGCGAGGAGCGCGGCGTGCGGCTGAAGCTGGTCCCGCCCGAGCTCTGCACCGACAACGCGGCGATGATCGGCTCCGCCGCCCGCTTCGCTCCCCGCCTTCCCTACCCCGACTACCTCGGCTACGACGCCTTCGCCAGCGGCGAGAGCATGGCCGCGTGAGGAACCGGTGACCGAGGTCGTCGTCTACTCGCGCCCCGGCTGCCACCTCTGCGAGGAGGCGATCGAGGCGATCGCCGGCCTGCGCGAGGAGGGCTTTCGCTTCGTCCTGCGCGAGGTCGACATCGAGAGCGACGAACTCCTGCTGCGCCGCCATCTGGAGCGAATCCCCGTGGTCGAGGTCGAGGGGACGGTGGTCTCCGAGCTGCTTCTCGACGAGGTGGGCCTGCGGGCGAAGCTCGATACTGTGGGGGCATGGTCGAGGTGATCGAGGAGTTGGAGGCTTCGGGCGCGTTCCCGGTCGAAGGGGAGCGCCTCTCCCTCGGCGTCGCCGCGCGCCTCTCGCGCTACCTCCAGGTGCTGACCCAGGCGCGGAAGATGGGCCGCGAGACGATCTCCTCGCAAGAGCTGTCCGAGTACACCCACATCAACCCGACCCAGATCCGCCGCGACCTCTCCGGTTTCGGCAAGTTCGGCAAGCGCGGCGTCGGCTACAACGTCGAGTCGCTGGTCTCGGAGATCCGCAAGATCCTCCGCACCTCCGGCCAGCACAACATCGCCCTCTTCGGCGCCGGCAACCTCGGTCAGGCGATCGCCAGCTCGGCGATCTTCGCCGACCACGGCTTCCAGGTGGTGGCCGTCTTCGACGTCGACCCCTCGGTGGTCGGCAAGCGGATCGGCGAGCTGGCCGTGCGGGACATCGGCGAGCTTCAATCGGTCGTCGCCGAGGAGGAGATCGTCGTCGGCGTCCTCGCGGTCCCGGCCGACGCGGCTCAGGAGGTCGCCGACCGCCTGGTCAAGGCCGGCGTCAAGATCATCTTCAACTACTCCGAGCAGCTGCTCCAGGTGCCGCCGGAGGTGACGGTCCACACGTCCAGCCCCGCGGTCGACCTGCTCTACGCGCTCTACTTCTACCTGGCCTGATTCCTTGTCCCTCGATCTCGACCTCGTACGCGAGAGATTCGAGTCCTCCACCGACTTCACGGTCGGGCTCGAGGAGGAGTTCGCGATCCTCGACCCCGCCACGCTGGACCTTGAGCACCGCTTCGAGGAGGTCTACGCGGCCTGCCGCGAGGACGAGGTGCTGGGTGAGTCCGCGGCCGGCGAGCTGATCGCCTCGGAGATCGAGATCCGCTCGGGGCGCTCGGAGAGCTTCGCCGAGGCGATGGCGAAGCAGCGCCGGCGGCGGGCGCGGCTGTTCGAGCTGGTGGGGGGGATGGGGCTGGCGCTGGGCGCGACCGGAACGCACCCCTGGGCGGACTACCTGGACCAGCGGATCATCGACACGCCGCACTACAACCGGCTCCGCCACGAGCTCGGCTGGGTCGCTCAGCGCAACAACACCTGGAGCATGCACGTGCACATGGGGGTGCGCGGGGCCGACCGGGCGATCGCCGTCTGCGACTGGATGCGGGAGCTGCTGCCGCTGCTGCTGGCGGCCTCGGCCAACTCCCCCTTCCTCGACCACCGCGACACCGGGCTGCACACCGTGCGCACCGAGATCTTCACTCGCACCTTCCCCCGCTGCGGGGTTCCCTCGCCATTCGGCGACTGGGCGCGCTACGCCGAGTTCGTCGGCATGCTGGAGCGGGCGGGCTCGATCGTCGAGTCGACCCAGCTCTGGTGGAGCGTCCGCCCCCACCACCACTTCGGCACGGTCGAGGTGCGGATCTGCGACGCGCAGACTCGGGGCGACGAGTCCTTCGCCCTGGCCGGCCTGATCGCCGCCTGCATCGCCCAGACGGCGCTCGACTACGACGAGCACGGCTACTCGGGCCGGGGGGCGCCGCTGGCCGACCGCGAGATCGAGGAGAACCTCTGGCGGGCGATCCGCCACGGCCTCAGCGGCCGGATGATCGACTTCCGGCGCGGGGTGGAGGTGGAGGCGCGGGAGATGCTGGAGTCCGTGTTGGCCTGGTCGGAGCCGGCCCGCGCCGAGCTCGGCATCGAGTGCGCGCTGCCGGACCGAAACGGCGCCCAGCGGGCCCGGCAGGCGCTTGACGCCCGAGTCGCGATCGAGGACGTCTACCGCGACGCGGTGGCGGAGACGAAGCGAACCTACGCGGGCGCGGAACAGGCGACCGCTGAGCGGGCTTAGGGCGGTCTGGGGCCGCGCCGCCGCCCTCGTCTATAGACTCCCGCGCCGCTAAATCCCACTGGAGGAACCAACTTTGACCAGCTTCTTGACCGAATACGGGGTCGTCGTCGCGCTCGTCTGCGCGGGCGCGGCCGTCGTCTACGGACTGATAGTCACCCAGCGCCTGCTCTCCAAGTCCGCCGGCAACGACCGCATGAGGGAAATCTCCGGCGCGGTGCAGGAAGGCGCCCAGGCCTACCTGAACCGCCAGTACACGATCATCGCCGCGGTCGCGGTGCCGATCGCGATCCTGCTGCTGCTCCTCCAGGACTACAAGACGGCGATCGGCTTCGTGATCGGCGCCTTCCTCTCCGGCGCGACCGGCTTCATCGGGATGAACCTCTCGGTGCGGGCCAACGCCCGCGTCGCCGAGGCGGCCCGCGGCGGCGTGCCGCCGGCGCTCGACGTCGCCTTCAAAGGCGGCTCGGTCACCGGCCTGCTCGTCGTCGGCCTGGCCCTGCTCGGGGTCGCCGGCTACTACGGGATCCTGATCGTCACCGGCAGCACCGACAAGGAGGCCGTCGACGCGCTGATCGGCCTCGGCTTCGGAGGATCGCTGATCTCGGTCTTCGCCAGGCTCGGCGGCGGCATCTTCACCAAGGCCGCCGACGTCGGCGCCGACCTGGTCGGCAAGGTCGAGGCGGGCATCCCCGAGGACGACCCGCGCAACCCGGCGGTGATCGCCGACAACGTCGGCGACAACGTCGGCGACTGCGCCGGCATGGCCGCCGACCTGTTCGAGACCTACGCGGTCACCTCGGTCGCCGTGATGCTGCTCGGGGTCCTCACCTTCACCTCCGACTACGCGCGCGAGGTGGCGATCTTCCCGCTGGTGATCGGCGGCGTCGCGATCCTCGCCTCGATCGTCGGGGCGCTCTCGGTGCGGACCAAGACCGACCGCGTCGAGGGCGCGCTGTACACCGGGATGATCGTCTCCGGGGCGATCTCGATCGCGGCCTTCTACCCGATCACCCACTGGCTGATGAGCGAACCGCTGCGGCTCGGCTTCGCCAGCACCGCCGCCAAGGCGGTCAGCGTCACCGACCTCTGGCTGTGCGCGGTGATCGGCGTCGCCGTGACGGGGCTGCTGTTCGTGATCACCGACTACTACACCTCGACCCGCTTCCGCCCGGTGCGCACGATCGCCCAGGCCTCGGAGACGGGGCACGCGACCAACATCATCCAGGGTCTCGCCCAGGGCTTCCAGTCGACCGCGGCGCCGGCGCTGGTGATCGCCCTGGCGATCCTCGGGGCCAACGAGCTGGCCGGGATCTACGGCATCGGCATCGCGGTGATGGCGCAGCTCTCGCTCTGCGGCCTGATCGTCGCCCTCGACGCCTTCGGCCCGATCACCGACAATGCCGGCGGCATTGCCGAGATGGCGGATCTGCCGGAGGACGTGCGCAACGTCACCGATCCGCTCGACGCGGTCGGGAACACGACCAAGGCGGTCACCAAGGGCTACGCGATCGGCTCCGCCGCGCTGGCCGCGCTGGTGCTGTTCGCCGCCTTCAAAAGCGAGCTGAAAGAAGAAGCTCCCGCCGGGTTCGACCTCAACGGGCTCTTCCACCTGACCAGTCCCGACGTGCTGATCGGGCTGATCATCGGCGGCATGATGGTCTACCTCTTCGCCGCCCTGGCGATCGAGGCGGTGGGCCGCGCCGGTGGCCAGGTGGTCGAGGAGGTGCGCAAACAGTTCCGCGAGCACCCGGGGATCATGGAGGGCACCGAGAAACCCGAGTACGGCAAGACGGTCAGCATCGTCACCCTCGCCGCCCAGAAAGAGATGATCCTGCCCTCGCTGATCCCGATCGTGGTCCCGGTGATCGTCGGCCTGCTCAGCGTCGACGCGCTCGGCGGGCTGCTGATCGGCGTGATCGTGGTCGGCCTCTTCGCGGCGATCTCGATGACCGCCGGCGGCGGCGCCTGGGACAACGCGAAGAAGCTGATCGAGGATGGAGCCCACGGCGGCAAGGGCTCCGAGGCCCACGCCGCGTCGGTCACCGGCGACACCGTCGGCGACCCCTACAAGGACACGGCCGGTCCGGCGATCAACCCGATGATCAAGGTGGCGAACATCGTCGCCATCCTGATCATCCCGATCGTCCACTTCTGAGTTCGGGGCGGGGAGGGGTCGGTACCCCTTCCCGCTCAACTTTTTCGGTGAAGCGTCGGTGGCTGGCCGCGGGCGAATTGCCGAAAAAGTACAAGCCGCAGGAAGGGGTACCGACCCCTCCCGATCTCCCGGCGTGGAAGTGCTTCCGGGACGATCAGGGCCGTGCTCGTTCGCTGGCTTGGGGCGTGTCTGAGCTAACGGGTTCTTTGTACCCGCTTAGCTCAGACACGCCTCTTGCACGGGGCCGCTGGGGTTGTTGTTAGCGTTTCCGCCGTGCGGGGGGTTCTGCGAAAGGCGATCTATTCGTTGCGGCGCTGGCCGCGGCTTTCAAGGCTCGCGATCGGAGGGGCCGGGGCACTGGGGCTGTCGATCGCGCTCGCGAACGCCTATGTGCTCAGCGCGGGCGGAGGGTCGACGGACAGCGTGGCCGAGGTGCCGCACGCGCAGGTGGCGATCGTGCCCGGGGCACTCGTCAACCCGGACGGGTCGATGAGCACGATGCTCGCCGACCGGGTGCGGCAGGCGTCGGCCCTGTGGCACGCGGGCAAGGTCGACAGGCTGCTGGTCTCCGGCGACCACGGCACCTGGGCCTACGACGAGCCCGACACGATGCGCAGGGCCTTGGTCCGCGACGGCGTGCCGCCGCGCGACGTCTTCGAGGACCACGCCGGGTTCGACACCTGGGCGACCATGGTCCGGGCCCGCTCGATCTTCGGCGTGCGCGACGCCGTCGTCGTCACCCAGGGGTTCCACATGCCGAGGGCGCTCTTCCTCGCCGCCGAGGCGGGCATCGACGCGACGGGCCTCACCTCCGACCTCCATCCCTACGGGATCCAGGGCGTCAAAAGCGACGTGCGCGAGGTGCTCTCGAGAGTCAAGGCGCTCGCCGACGTGACCCTCGGGACGCCCGCGATGGCCGGCCCGAAGCTCCCGATCGAGACCACCGACGGTCGCGAAAGCTGGGGCCCGTCCCCACCCCCCGGCACCCCGCCGGCGGGCTCCCCGGACCGCTGACCGTCGCCGCTTCGGAGTTTGACCCCACCGCAGTGTGGTGAAAGTCGCAAGGGGCGATGGGGTCTGGTGTCGGCAGCGCGCCGGGGCGAGGCGCCGGATCTGGCGCCGGGAGGGGCGGGGGGCGCGGCTCGGTGCCGCTCAGGTTAATGTCGCGCCCGTGGACGACGGGCCGATCAACGTCGCCGATTTCGAGCGCCTCGCCTCCGAGAAGCTGGACGCCGGCGCGCTCGGGTACTTCGCCGGCGGCGCCGGCGAGGAGGTGACGCTGCGCGAGAACGTCGAGGCCTGGCGTCGCTGGCGGCTGCTGCCGCGGGCGCTGGTGGGCGTCGGCTCCGTCACCACCGCCAGCGAGGTTCTGGGGACGCCGGTCTCGATGCCGATCCTGGTCGCGCCGGTCGCCTACCAGCGCCTGGCCGATCCCGAGGGGGAGGTCGGGATGGCGCGGGCCGCGGCGGCGGCGGGCACGGTGATGTGCCTCTCGACCCTGGCCACCGCCCGGCCCAGCGAGGTGGCGGCCGCGGCGCCCCCCGGGCCGCGCTGGTTCCAGCTCTACTGCTTCAGGGACGAGGCGGTCACCCGCGCCCTGGTCGAGGAGGCGGTCGACTCCGGCTTCGAGGCGATCGTCCTCACCGTCGACGCCCCGCGCGCCGGCAACCGCGAGCGCGACCGCCGCACCGGCTTCAGGATCCCCGAGGGCCTCGGCGTGCCCAGCGTCGCGGCGGCGATGGGGGTCGAGCGGGCGGTGACGATCGAGGAGACCTTCGCGCTGATGGATCCCACGCTCGGCTGGCCCGACCTCTCCGACCTCGCCTCGGAATGCGGCGTGCCGCTGCTGGTGAAGGGGCTCCTGAGCGCCGAGGACGCGGTGCTCGCGGTCGAGCACGGGGCGGCCGGGGTGGTCGTCTCCAACCACGGCGGTCGCCAGCTGGACCGGGCGCTGGCCAGCGGCGACGCCCTGCCCGAGGTGGTCGAAGCGGTCGACGGCCGCGCCGCGGTCCTGGTCGACGGCGGCATCCGCCGCGGCGTCGACGTCGCGATCGCGTTGGCGCTCGGGGCCGACGCCGTGCTCGTCGGCCGACCGCCCCTGTGGGGGCTCGCCGCCGCCGGCGCGCAGGGCGCCGAGCGCGTCCTGGGCCTGCTCCGCGAGGAGCTCGAGCTGGCCCTGGCGCTGTGCGGCTGCCCGTCGCCCGGAGACCTTGGGAGAGGCCACCTGCGGAGAGCACCGGTCACCTCCGTATATTCGCTCTGAAGCGACCCGCTTCCGGCACCCGAACAGATGGCCCAGCGCATCCCCAGAGACGAATCGCTGAGCCGCGTCCACGGCGTCGGCGGGCTGTTCTCCGCCGCCTACGGCAACGTCGGCTCCTCGATCTACTACGCGCTCGGCGTCACCGCCGCCTTCGCCCTCGGCCTGACCCCGGTCGCCTTCGTCGTCTCCGGCCTGATCTTCGCCGCCACCGCCGCCACCTACGCCGAGGCGACCGTGATGTTCCCCGAGGCGGGCGGCTCCTCCAGCTTCGCCCGCCACGCCTTCAACGAGCTGGTCAGCTTCGTCGCCGCCTGGGGCCAGATGCTCAACTACACGATCACGGTCGCGATCTCGGCCTTCTTCGTGCCCCACTACCTGGCGGTCTTCTGGCCTGCTCTCGGGGACAGCCCGGGAGACATCGTCGGCGGCGCCGTCCTGATCGTCGCCCTCGCCGTGCTCAACATCCGCGGCTCGCAGGAGTCGGCGAAGCTCAACCTGGTCCTCGCCATCGCCGACCTCGCCACCCAGGTCGTCCTGGTCGGGATCGGCCTCGTCCTCGTCTTCAGCCCGCAGATCCTGGTCGACAACATCCACCTCGGCGTCGCCCCGAGCTGGAGCGACTTCGCCCTCGGGATCGCGGTCGGGATGATCGCCTACACCGGGATCGAGACGATCTCCAACATGGCCGAGGAGGCCAAGGACGCCTCGCGCACGATCCCCCGCAGCGTCGGCCTGGTCGTGATCGCCGTGCTCGGCCTCTACCTGTTGATCCCGATCGTCGCGCTCTCGGCGATGCCGGTGGTCCAGAACGCCGCCGGGCACTACGTGACCGCGCTTGGCACCAAGTTCGCCGACGACCCGATCCTCGGCATCGTCGAGAACCTCGGGCTCTCCTCAGGGCCGACCGAAGTCCTGCGCTACTACGTCGGCGTCCTGGCGGCGGTGATCCTGCTGATCGCGACCAACGCCGGGCTGATCGGCGTCTCCCGCCTCACCTACTCGATGGGCCAGCACCGCCAGCTGCCGGAGGCCCTGCGCCAGGTCCACCCGCGCTACCGCACCCCCTACGTCGCGATCCTGATCTTCGCCGCGATCGCGATCGTCACCCTGCTGCCGGGACAGACCGACTTCCTGGCGACGATGTACTCCTTCGGCGCGATGCTCTCCTTCACCATCGCCCACCTCGCCGTGATCCAGCTGCGCCGCAACAACGGGCATGTCGAGCGCACCTGGAAGCCGCCGCTGAACGTCCGCGCCTTCGGCTTCGATGTGCCGCTGACCGCCGTCCTCGGCGGCCTGGGCACCTTCGCGGCCTGGATCGTGGTGATGGCGCTGAACCCGCGCACCCTGGTCGTCGGCACCGGTTGGATGGCGTTCGGGATCGCCGTCTACGTCCTCTACCGCCGCAACCAGAAGCTGCCGCTGACCGAGACCGTCAAGGTGGTGCTGCCGGAGCCGCTCGGGGTCGAGGAGGTCGAGTACCGAAGCGTCCTGGTCGGTTTCGAGGACGGCCAGCCGTTCTCGGCCGAGGTCGTCGCGACCGCGGTCAAGCTCGCCTCCAAGCGCCGCCGCGGCATCCACATCCACTCGATGCTGACCGTGCCCACCAACCTGCCGCTGAACGCCGAGATGGACGAGCGCGAAGCCGAAGCCCAGCGCAAGATCGAGGAGGCGAAGTTGATCGGCGGCCAGCGCGTCACCGGCCACGTCGCCCGGGTCCGGCCCAGACAGGCCGGCTACTCGCTGGCCGAGGAGGCGGAGATGATCGCCGCGGCGGCGATCGTCGTCGGCCTGCGCTATCGCGGCGGCGTCCCGCTCTACGACAAGACCCTTCAGACGGTGCTCGGCGAGCGTCCCTGCCGGGTGATCGTCGTCTCCGACCCGACCGACAAACCGGCGACGGTGCCCTCCCCGGCGCTGGCCGAGGTCGCGCGATGACGGATGCAGGCGGCCCCAACCCGGCGCCCGGCGCCGGCGCGCGCGTCTATCGCGGCGCCGTCCGCGGGCTCTCGCTGCTGTTCGTCGCGATCGGGTTGGCGGTGCTCGCGGTGACCCTGGCCAACGGGGGCGGCCCGGCCTCGGTGGGAGTCCTGATGGGCGCGATCTTCGTCGCCGTCGGCGTCGGGCGCCTCTGGGTGGCCTCGCGGATGCAGGGATGAGCGCGCGGGTGGAGCCGGAGGCGCCCAGGGAGGCTGGCGGGGAAGGACGGGACGGCCGGCTGAGGCGCGGCCTCGGCGTCCCCTGGCTGTTCGCCGCCGCCTACTCGGCGGTCGGCTTCTCGATCTACTTCGCGCTCGGGGTCGTCGCAGACCGCGGCCTCGGGCTGACCCCGCTGATCTTCCTCGCCGCCGGCCTGCTCTTCGGCCTGACCACGCTCAGCTACGTCGAGGGCGGGGCGATGTTCCGCGAGCGCGGCGGCTCCTCGACCTTCGCCCGCCACGCCTTCAACGAGCTGATCGCCTTCGTCGCCGGCTGGGCGATCCTGATCGACTACCTGATCGTGATCGCCCTGGCGGCGATCTCGGTGCCGCACTACCTGGAGCCGATCTCGGGCGACTTCGCCCGCCCCGGCCTGGAGATCGGCGTCGCCGCCGCGGTGATCGCCGCCGTCTGCGTCCTCAACATCCTCAACGTCACCGGGCGCGAGCGGCAGCGCTCGCTGGCGGTGCTGGCCCTCGCCGACCTCGGGCTCCAGCTGGCGGTGATCGTCGTCGGCGCCCTCGTCGTCATGCACCCCGACCGGCTGACCGCCCAGCTCGACCTCTTCACCGACCCCAGCTTCAAGGACATCGTCTACGCCGCCGTGGTCGCGATGCTCGCCTACGCCGGGATCGAGGCGGCATCGGACCTGGCCCCTGACATCGAGGTCGACCGCCGCGACCTCAAACGGATCGCCTCGCTGGGGGCGGTGGCGGTGCCGCTCGTCTACGCCGGGATGGCGGCGATCGCGCTGATGGCGGTCCCCGTGGTCGCCGGGCCGCACGGGCCGGAAACGGCGCTCGGCGGCAGGTTCGTCGAGGAGCCGGTGCTGGGCGTCGTCTCCGCCTTCCATCCGGGCTGGGTCGCCGACACGATGCGCTGGATGGTGGCGCTGATCGCCGCGCCGGTCCTCTTCTGGGCCGCCAACACCTCGATGCTGGGCGTTTCCCGCCACATCTACACGCTGGCGATCAACCGCCAGATCCCCAGCTGGCTGGGCAAGCTCGGCAGGCGGACCGCGACCCCCTACGTGGCGATCGCGCTCAGCGGCGTCATCGCCCTCGGCCTGGTGATCCCCACCAACGTGAAGCTGCTGGCCGGCATCTACGCCTTCGGCGCGACCCTGGCGATCACGATCGCCCATCTCTCGATCATCCGCCTGCGGGTTCGCGACCCCGAGCGCTCCCGGCCCTTCCGGATCCCGCTCGGCGTCCGCTGGCGCGGGGCCGAGCTGCCGCTGCCGGCGATCGTCGCCGCCCTGCTCAGCGCGCTCGCCTTCGTCAGCGTGCTCGCCTACCACGACACCGCCCGCTGGGTCGGCGGCGGCTGGATGGCCTTCGGCCTCCTCTTCTACGTCGTCTACCGCAAGGTCTTCGAGGGGACGACGCTGACCAAGCGGGTCTCGGTGCCCGAGCACGCCCTGACCAAGCAGGTGCCCGAGGTCGAATACCGCAACATCCTGGTGCCCGTCTTCGGCACCGCCCTCGACGACGACATCGTCGCCACCGCGGGACGCCTCGCCGCCGCCGAGCAGGAGCGCGCCGACGGGGGGGACGGCGACTCCCGGCTCGACGTCGTCTACGTGATCGAAGTGCCGCTGACGCTGCCCCTCGACGCGCCGCTGCCGCCCGAGCGCGAGGAGGAGGCCAGGCGGGCCCTGGAGCGGGCGCGCGAGGTCGGCGAGGAGTACGAGGACGTCGACGTCAGCACCGAGGTGATCCGCGCCCGCAAGGTCGGGGCCGGCATCCTCGAGGCGGCCCGGCGCAGCGGCGCCGAGGCGATCGTGATCGGGGGCGAGCCGCCGACGAAGATCCGCGGCGGGGCGACGATCGGCGGCATCGGCGCCGCCAAGCCGGAGGAGATCGGCGCGGCGACCGAGTACGTGCTGAAGAAAGCGCCCTGCCGCGTCCTCCTCACCGCGCCCCCCGAAGGCGCGTAGCCACGCCCGCGTCTCACTAGTATCCCCCGCATGTTCATCCTGATCGTCGGCTGCGGCCGAGTCGGCTCCTCGGTGGCGCGGGGGATGCTCCGCGAAGGCCACGAAGTCTCCTGCCTCGACGAGGACCCCGAGTCCCACGCCCGGCTGGAGGTCGGCCTGGAGAAGAGCTGGGAGGACCTCGGCGGGCAGTTCACGGTCGGCGCCGGGCTGGAGACCGAGGCGCTGGTGGCCGCCGGCATCGAGCGGGCGGACGCCTTCATCGCCTCCACCGACGGCGACAACACCAACATCGTCATCGCCCAGATCGCCCAGCGGCGCTACGAGGTGCCGACCGTGGTCGCGCGGGTGCTCGACCCGCTGCGCGCCGAGTGGTACCAGCGCCAGGGTCTGCACACGGTCTGCCCGACCAGCGTCGCGATCGACATGCTCGAGGGCGCGGTCCGCAAGGCGGCCGGGGCCGGCCCGCCCGACGGGTCGGCGGAAGCCGCCTAGAGAGAGGGGCTGGGGGAGCGGATGTACATAATCGTCGTCGGAGCGGGCAAGGTCGGCTGGAACCTGGCGCGCGAGCTGCTCGAGAAGGACCACGAGGTGACGCTGATCGAGAGCAACCGCCGCCGCTACCTGACCGTCGAGCAGGAGCTGGAGCACAACGTCTCCTACGGCGACGCCTCGGAGCTGTGGGTGCTGGAGCGGGCAGGGATCCAGCGCGCGGACATGGTGATCGCGGTCACCGGCGACGACGAGGACAACATGCTGATCTGCCAAGTGGCGCGGGAGAAGTACCTGGTCGAGCGGATCATCGCCAGGGTCAACAACCCCCGCAACCGCCAGCACTTCGACCTGCTCGGGGTAAAACCCTCGGTTTCCGCCACCGACCTGATCCTGCGCCTGCTGGAGCACGAGGTTCCCCAGTACGGGCTGGTCCACCTGCTCGACCTTCAGGAGGAGCAGCTGGAGATCATCGAGATGCTGCTCGGCAAGGACTCCGGCGTGACCGGGCGCCGGGTCGGCGACCTGCGGATGCCGGACGGCAGCCTGCTGATCTCCGTCCTGCGCGCCGGCAAGGGCTTCGTCCCCACCGCCGACACCGTGCTGGAGGAAGGCGACGAGATCCTGGCCGTGCTCGATCCGGGCAAGGAGGACGAGCTCAAGGCGCTCTTCGGGCCGGAAGGCAACGGCGGCGCCGGTGGCTGACCGCGAGGTCGACTTCCTGCTGCTGGGAGGCGGCATGGCGTCCGCCCACTGCGCGGCGGAGCTGCGCAAGCGCGGGGCGGAGGGGTCGATCCTGCTGGTCGGTCGCGAGCCGGAGCCGCCCTACGAACGCCCGCCGCTGACCAAGGAGTACCTGCGGGGCGAGTCCGAGCGCGCCGATGCCCACGTCCACCCGCGCTCCTGGTATGAGGAGAACGGGGTCGAGCTGGCGAGCGGGCGCAACGTGATGTCGCTGGACCCGCTGGCGCGCACGGCGAGCGTCCAGGGCGGGGAGGAGGTCGCCTTCGGCAAGGCGCTGATCGCCACCGGCGCGATGGTCAACATCCTCCGGGTCGAGGGTGCCGAGAACGAGGGCATCCACTACCTGCGCGCCTTCGGCAACTCCGACGCGATCCGAGCCGAGGCGCGGGCCGCCGAGCACGTGGTGCTGATCGGCGGCAGCTACATCGGCACCGAGGTGGCCGCCTCGCTGACCGCGACCGGGACCAGGTGCACGATCGTGGCGATGGAGGACGTGGTCCTCTCCCGCACGTTCGGCACCGACGCCGGCCGTTGGTTTCAGCAGCGCCTGGAGGACCGGGGCGTGACCGTCCACGGCGGCGAGGAGCTGGAGGCCTTCGAGGGCGACGGCCGGGTGCGGGCGGTGGTAACGAAAAGCGGCCTCAGCGTCGAGTGCGACGCGGTCGTGGTCGGCGCCGGGGTGCGGGCCGACGCGATGCTCGCCGAGCGGGCCGGGCTGGATGTCGGCGACGGCATCCTCTGCGACTCCAAGCTGCGGACCTCGGCCGAGGGGATCTACGCCGCCGGGGACTGCTGCTCCTACGACAGCGTCATCCACGGCCGCCGCCTGCGGGTCGAGCACTGGGACGTGGCGATGCAGCAGGGGATGCACGCCGCCGCCAACATGCTCGGCGCCGAGCGCGACTACGACGTCGTGCCCTACTTCTTCAGCGACCTCGCGGACTGGGCCAGCCTCGAGTACGTGGGCCCCGCCCAGGACCCCGACGAGGAGGTCTGGCGCGGCGACCGCGATGGCGGCGAGTTCTCGGTCTGGTACCTGAAGGACGGTCTCCTCGCCGGCGCCCTCAGCGTCGGCCGCTCCGAAGACCTGGCGCAGGCGCGCCGGATGCTCGCCGACGGCGTCGACGTCTCCGCCGCCCGCGAGCGGATCGCCGACGCCGACTCGGACCTCTCCGAGATCGCCTAGAAGCGGGTGCGGCCGAGGCCGATGAGGACGCCAGCGTGCCGGGCAGTGGTGTCGACGGTCTGCACCGACACGCGACCCAGCCGCCGCTCCAGGCGGAGGGCCGACAGCGAACGCGCCATCTCCGGCATCGCGTAGCTGACCCGGGGCAGCCCGCTCTCAGCCGGCTCGATGCGGACGTGCAGGCCGTTGCCCCATTCGGTGGTGGTGAGGGGAACCGCGATCGCCAGCCCAACGGGGGCGGCGTTCATCCGGTTGACGGAGATGACGAGATACGGCCGGCGGCCACGCTGCTCCCCTCCGACGGTCGGGCCTGGATCGACCATGTACAGCTCGCCGCGCCGCGGCCCGCCGCGCAACTCGACCACCGGCGAGCTAGACATCAGACCAGTCGTCGTCGGGAAGCGGAGGGTCGGGCATCTCCATCCAATCCTTCATCTCGGCATGGATCGCGGCGCCGTGCCTCTCGTAGGAGCGTTCGAAGCCCTCCAGAAGCCGCTGCTCCTCGAGCAGGTCCGCCGCCGCGTCAAGCACCTCGGTCACGCTGGTTCCAGCCATCCTCGCCTCCTCCGCAAGGCGCCGCTGGGTGCTGCGCCTGACCCGGATCGTCGTCGTCTCCACACTCGCCATACCGCAAGTCTACACTTATGTCTACATTGATTTTCACAACGATTTGTTCGTTCATGTGGGGCTGAGGCGCGGGCGCACCCGATCTCTCCCCACCCGGCCGATATTCTTTTCCCCTCGTTGCGGCCTGGTGTAATGGCAGCACACCTCTCTCTGGAAGAGGTAGTCGGGGTTCGAATCCCTGGGCCGCAGCTCTTCAGCTCCCGTAAAGCCGTCGAATCGCTTTGCTAGCGTCGCGCCGATGAGACCGCTCAGGACTTCGTTAATCGCCCTTCCGGTCGCGGCGCTGGCGATCGCCGGCTGCGGCGGTGGAGGCAGCGGCGACTCGACCGCCTCGGCGCCGGCGACCACGACCGAAGCCGCCCCGGCGGTCAGCAAATTCGCCCTGATCTCCAAGGGCGACGCGATCTGCGCCGAGGTGAACGCCGCCGTCGGCTCGGTCGGCGCCTCGAGCTCCGAACCGGCCAGCCAGGTGGTCCAGGTCTCCGACCTCTACATCAACCTGGTCGACGACATCAAGAACCTGGGCACGCCGGAAGACAGCGCCGACTACTCCGAATTCATCGCCGCGGCGGAAGCGCTCTCCAAGGCCGAGGGCGAAGCGAAGCTCGCCGCCGAACGGGGCGACAGCGCCGCCCTCGGCGCCGCCGCCGAAAAGGCCGCGCCCGCGCTCGAAGAATTCGAGGCGACCGCCGGCAGCTACGGCTTCGAACAGTGCGGCGAAGGCCCCAGCGCCCCGGCCTCGACGGCTCCCTCCGGCGAAGCCGAAGAAGGCGGGATCGAAGCCACCCCCGAAGCCGGCGAAGAAGCGGAAGTCGAAGAAGTCGCGCCGGAAGAAGTCGCGCCGGAAACCGGCGGCGCGGGCGGCGGCGGCATCGAAGAACCGCGCTCCGAAGGGGAAGGCGGCGGCTCGGGCTCCGGCGGGGTCGGCCCGGGCTGAGCAGGGACCGTCAGGCGGCGCTGGACTCAGACCAGGCGCCGTACAGCCGGGCGTAGGGCCCGCCGGCGCCGATCAGCTCCTCGTGGGTGCCCTGCTCGGCGATTCCCCCTCCTTCGAGCACGACGATCTTGCCGGCGCGGCGGATCGTCGAGAGGCGGTGGGCGATGACGATCGCGGTGCGCCCGCGCAGCAGCCGCTCCAGGCCCTTCTCGATCGTTTTCTCGGTGCGGACGTCGACGTTGGAGGTCGCCTCGTCGAGGATCAGGATGCGGGGTTCGGCGAGCAGGGCGCGGGCGAAGGCGACGAGCTGGCGCTGGCCGGCCGAGAGCTGGACCCCGCGCTCGCCGACCTCGGTCTCGATCCCGCGCGGGAGGGCGGCGACAAACTCGCTCGCCCCGACCGTCGCCACCGCCGCCTCGATCTCCGCCAGGGTCGCCTCGGGCCGGCCGAAGGCGATGTTCTCGCGGACACTGCCGGAGAACAGGAAGCCCTCCTGGGGCACGATCCCGAGCTGGCGGCGCAGCGCTCGCTGGCGCACCGTGCGCAGGTCGTGCCCATCGACCGATACCCGACCCCTCTGCGGGTCGTAGAAGCGGGCGACGAGCTTGGCGAAGGTCGACTTGCCGGCCCCGGTGGCCCCGACCAGGGCCAGCGTCTGCCCGGGCGGCACGTGGAGGTCGACGTCGCGCAGCGCCCAGGCGCCGTCCTCGGGCTCCTCCTCGTAGGAGAACCAGACCCCGTCCAGCTCGATCTCGCCGCGCAGGGTGCCGGGGTCGATCGCGTCCTCGGCGTCGACCATGTCCGGGCTGGTGTCGAGCAGGTCGAAGATCTTGTCGAGTGCGGCCATCCCCTGCTGGTAGGTCGTGTAGAGCTGGGAGAGCTGCTGAATCGGTTCGAAGAAGGTGGCCAGGTAGCCGACGAAGGAGACGATCACGCCGATCTGGATCGCCCCGTCGATCGCCTGGCTGCCGCCGTAGAGCAGGATCACCGCGGTGCCCACCGCCGCCAGCATTTCCACCGCCGGGAAGTAGGAGGCGTTGAGGTAGACGGTCTTCATGTTCACCGCCCGGTTGCGCTCGTTGAGCTCGGTCATCACGTCGACGTGGCGCGGCTCCTGGCCGAAGCTGCGCACCACCCGCACGCCGCTGAGCGTCTCCTGTAGGTACGCGGTGACGGCCGCGATCCGCTCCCGCGTCGCCCGGTAGGCGCCGGCCGAGACGATCCGGAAGACGACGCTGGCGATCGCCAGCAGGGGGAAGGTGAGGAAGGTGATCAGGGCCAGCTTGACGTCGAGCAGGAGCAGGATCACGACCACCCCGACCAGGGTCAGCGTGCTTGAGAACATCGTCACCACGCCGCTGGTGACCAGCTGGTTCAGCGCCTCGACGTCGTTGGTCATCCGCGAGATCAGCACCCCGGGGCTGCGCCGGGTGAAGAAGCCGATCGACATCGACTGGATGTGGCCGAAGAGCCGTTCGCGCAGGTCCTGTAGCGCCCGGGTGCCGACCCACCCGACCAGGTAGGTCTCGGCGTAGGTGCCGGCGGCGTAGAGCAGGGCGGCGAGGACGAAGGCGACGACGGTGAGGTCGAGGGCGGTGACGTCGCCGGTGACGATGCCGGCGTCGATCGCGTGGCCGGCGAGGTAGGGGGGAGCGAGGCCGGCGCCGGTCTCGATCAGCAGGGCGACGAACATGAGGATGACGCGGCCCCGGTAGGGGCGCAGCAGCCCCAGCATCCAGCGCACCTTGCGGCCGCGCTGGTCCTCCCCGCGCAGCAGGCGCCAGAGCGCGACGAAGAGCTGGAAGGCGTTGCCGAGCGCCCCGTTTGCCTCGCGCTCGTTCACAGTCGCGCCATCTCCTCGCGCCGCTCGAGGTCGCGCTGGAGGAAGACGCTGTCGGCGAGGCCGTGCTCGGCGATCTCGCGGTAGAAGCCGCAGCCCTCCATCAGCTCCTCGTGGGTGCCGCGGTCGACGATCCGTCCGCGGTCGATGACGACGATCTCATCGGCCAGCGAGACGGTCGAGAGGCGGTGGGCGATGATGAACGTGGTGCGCCCGCGCATCGCCTCGCGCAGGCCGGCTTTGATCGCGGCCTCGGTCGTCGCGTCGACCGAGGAGGTGGCGTCGTCGAGGATCAGGATCCGCGGGTCGGCCAGCAGCGCCCGGGCGATCGCGATCCGCTGCCGCTGCCCGCCCGAGAGGGTCAGGCCACGCTCGCCGACCCTGGTCTCATAGCCGTCCGGCAGCTCGCGGATGAAGGCGTCGGCCTGGGCCCGGCGCGCCGCCTCCTCGATCTGCTCGCGCGCGGCGCCGGGGCTGGCGTAGGCAATGTTCTCGGCGACGCTGGCGGTGAAGAGGAAGCTGTCGTCGGCGACGAAGGCGATCTCCGAGCGCAGCGAGGCGACGTCGACCTCGCGCACGTCGACCCCGTCGACCAGGACCGCGCCCTCGCTGGGGTCATACAGGCGGGCGATCAGCGCCACCAGGCTGGTCTTGCCCGAGCCCGACGGCCCGACCAGCGCCACCGTGTGGCCCGCCGGCACCTCCAGGTCGATGCCGGTGAGGGCGGGCACGGTCTCGCGTTCGGCCTCCCCGGCGCCAGGCCCTGCCTCGTAGCGCAAGGTGACGTCGCGAAGCTCGACCCGGCCGCCGCCGGCCGGCAGCGACGGTGCTCCGGGGGGGCTCTCGATCCGCGGTTCGCGGTCGAGCACTTCGAACAGCCGGTTGCCGGAGGCGATCGCCCGCTGGGACATCGCCATCGCCATCCCCAGCATCCGCATCGGCCCGGCCAGCATCCCCAGGTAGAGGTAGAAGGCGCTGAAGCTGCCGAGGCTGAGGTTGCCGGCGATCACCTCGCGGCCGCCGACCAGCAGCACCAGGGCGATCCCGAGCTGGGGCAGCAGCCCGATCAGCGGCGAGAAGAAGGCCTGGAGCCGGGTCGAGTAGATGCTCTGCTCGAAAACCCTGGAGACGGCGCGCTGGAAGCGGTGCAGCTGGTGCTCCTCGCGGGCGAAGGCCTTGACGATGCGGATTCCGGAGACGTTCTCCTCGGCCTCGGCGGTCAGCTCGGCGATCCGCTGCTGGACCTCCTGAAGGGCGGGGCGGGAGACGCGGTTGTAGCGGGAGGCGGTGAAGACGATCAGCGGCGCCGGCGCCAGCGCGATCAGCGCCAGCACCGGGTTGATCGCGACCATGACGACGCTGGCGAGGACGATCGTCAGCAGGCTCTGGGTGATGAAGATCAGCCCGTAGCCGAGGAAGAAGCGGATCGACTGGAGGTCGACGGTGGCGCGGGACATCAGCTGCCCCGTCTGCTGGGAGTCGAAGAAGCCCAGCTCGAGCCGCTGAAGGTGAGCGTAGAAGCGCTGGCGCAAATCGAATTCGACCGCCAGGGAGACCTTGCCGGCGACCAGGCGGCGGACCACGGTCAGCCCCAGGCGCAGAACGGCGGCGCCGATCACGGCCAGCGCCAGCGGCAAGAGGTCGGCCTTTTCGCCGTTCTTGATCGCGTTGACGGCGTGCCCGGTCAGCAGCGGGATCAGCACCGACATCCCGATCGCCAGCCAGGCGAAGACCATCGACCCCCAGAGCTGAGGACGGTAGGGCCGCAGGAACCCCATGAGCCGCCGATAGGTCCGCATCGAACCGACTATACAAAGTGAAGTATTGGAGCCGGGCGATCCCGGCCGCCGCGGCGGCGCCTCGCTACTGAAGCCGCGCGGCGGCCTTGGCGCTGGAGACTTTGCCGTTCTCGCAGGGGCCGGGGCCGTGACCCGGGCGGGGCAGGATCTGGAAGTTGGTGACGGCGTGGAAGGGGGTGGGGGCGCCGCTGTTTTCGGCCAGGTTGACGATCAGGCGGTAGAAGCCCGATTTCAGGCCGTGGTAGTAGATCTCCGGCCTGGTCGCGGGCGAGTAGCTGCCGGCCGAGCCGATCCGCACGGCCAGGACGCCGTTGGGCCCGGCGTATTCGGGGAAGTCGTAAGAGGCACCGACGAGGCGGCCGTGGCCGATCGGGCTGTCGATCGCGTGCTGGAGTTTGACCGGGTCGACGCAGTCGGGGACGCGGTTGAGGCTGAAGCGGATGTTGCCCTCCCCGAGCTGGGGTTCGCCGCCGAAGCGCGCCGGCGCGAGGCGGAAGTTCTCGACCTGGACCTTGACCACGACGGCGCGGCTGGTCTGGCGGGCCCCGTTGCGGGGCGAGACGATGGAGACGCTCGGCTGCCCGGGCACCGCTTCGACGCTCGTCCGCGGGTGTTTTGAGTCGTTGCGCCCCCCGAAGGCAAGAGCCAGCGCAAGCGCGGCGCCGGTCGCCGCCAGCGCTGCAATGGTTGCGGTTCTTCCACGCATCGGAGCGGGAACATTACGCCTAACTTTCGCCAGCCCCCACTGACAGCCGCGATCGCGATCCTGGCCCTGCTCGGCCTCGCCGCGCTCGCCCCGCCGGCGTCGGCCGGCGGCTTCGCCAGCCGCGTCAACCCGTTCGCCGGCACCAGGCCGGGCCCCGACACCTTCGGTGGCGGCCACAACTTCCCCGGCGCCGCGCTGCCCTTCGGGATGGTCCAGTGGAGCCCCGACACCACCCCGGCCGACCGCAACGGCGCCGGCGGCTACGACCACCGCGACGACCACCTGCGGGGCTTCAGCCTCACCCACCTCAGCGGCGCCGGCTGCGAGCTCTACGGCGATTTCCCCTTCCTGCCCACGACCGAGCCGCTCACCCGCTCCCCGGCGGTCCCGGGCGCCGGCCTGCGCGGCGAGTTCCAGCCCGGCTTCTCCCACGCCGGCGAGTCGGCCCGGCCCGGTTACTACTCGGTCCGGCTCAACCCCGTGGGCGGGGCCGACATCGAGGCCGAGCTGACGGCGACGACGCGGACCGGCATGGCCCGCTTCACCTTCCCCCCGAGCCCCCACGCGAGCGTCCTGATCGACGCCGGCGGCAGCGCCCAGCCCGACGACCTCGCCGAAGTGCGGGTCGACCCAGGGGCGCGCGAAATCTCCGGCACCGCCTCCAGCGGCCTGTTCTGTGGGCAGCGACCGCGCTACCGGATCTACTTCGCCGCCGTCTTCAACCGCCGCTTCGCCGCCTATGGGACCTGGCGGCGCGACCAGCTCGACCCCGGCTCCACCGCGGCCTTCGACACCCGGGAACCGGCCGGGAACCCTCCCACCAGCGCCGACGCCGGGGCCTACGCGACCTTCGTCACCGGCCACAACCGGGAGGTCCTGGCCCGGGTGGGGATCTCCTTCGTCAGCGTCGAGGGCGCCCGCGCCAACCTCGCCGCCGAGGACCCCGGTCTGGGCTTCGGCACGGTGGCGTCGAGGGCGCGCAGCGCCTGGAACGCCGCTCTGGGGCGGGTCCGCGTCAGCGGCGGCCCGCCCCGCCTCCTCGACACCTTCTACACCGCGCTGTACCACGCCCTGCTGGCGCCGCGGACCTTCAACGACGTCGACGGCGCCTACCCCGGCATGGACGGGGCGGTCCACTTCGCCCGCGGCCGCACCCAGTACGCCGACTTCTCCGGCTGGGACATCTACCGCAGCGAGGTCCAGCTGCTCTCGCTGCTGACCCCCAGGCGCGCCGCCGACATGATGCGCTCGCTGCTCGCCGACGCCGAACAGAGCGGCTGCCTGCCGCGCTGGCCCTACGCCGCCGGGCAGAGCATGACGATGGTCGGCGACTCCGCCGACCCGATCCTCGCCTCCGCCGCGGCCTTCGGCGCCGGCGCCTTCGACCGCCGCGCGGCCCTGGCGGCGATGGTGAGGGGAGCGAGCGAACCCTGCCGCAGCGCCAACGGCGAATACCTGGAGCGCCAGGGCCTCGCCGAGTACGAGGCGCTCGGCTACATCCCCTTCGACCTCGACACCAACACCCGCAACGCGAACTCGATCTACGGAGATCCCGAAGCCGTCTGGGGCTCGGCCGCGACCACGCTGGAGTACGCGGTCGACGACTTCTCGATCGCCCAGTTCGCGGCCCGCTCGCTCGGCGATCGCGCCACCTACGACGCCTTCATGCGCCGCTCGGCGAACTGGCGGCGCCTGTTCAATCCCGCCAGCTGCGATGATCGAGCCGCGCTTCGCCGACGGCAGCTTCCGCCCGCACTACGACAACCTCGGCGGCGGGGGCTTCGTCGAGGGCGACTCCGCCCAGTACACCTGGATGGTCCCGCAGGACCCGGGCGGCCTGATCGCCGCCCTCGGCGGGCCGGAAAGGGCCTCGACTCGACTCGACGGCCTCCTGCGCGAGCTGAACGGGGGCCCGGGGGGGACCCATACCGACCACGCGCTGCTCGGCAACGAGCCGACCCTGCAGACTCCCTGGCTCTACGACTGGATGCGGCGGCCCTACCTGACCCAGGCCGCCGTGCGCCGCGCCCTGCTGACCCTCTACGACACCTCGCCCGACGGCTATCCCGGCAACGACGACCTCGGCACGCTCTCGGCCTGGTACGTGTTCGGCGCCCTCGGCCTGTACCCGATGACCCCGGGGGTCGGGGTGCTGGCGCTCGGCAGCCCCCTCTTCGCCCGGGCCGAAGTCCGCCTCGCGCACCGCCGCCGGGCGCTGATCCTCGCCGCTGCCCACCGGGTCCTCCTCGGCGGCCACGGCAGGCACCGGCGCAGGCGGGTCGAGGCGGTCGCCCCGGCCGCCGCTCCCTACGTGCGCTCGCTGCGCCTCGACGGCCAGGCCTACGCGCGGCCCTGGACCACCTACTGCGCCCTCGCCCGCGGCGCCACGCTCGACTTCGAGCTGGGCACGCGGCCCGACCGCGGCTGGGGCGCCGGCGCTGCTGACGTCCCGCCCTCCTTCGGACCCCGACGGCAGATGCCGCGGAGCGCCTGCGCGCCGTGAGCGAGGCACCGGGTCGCTCGACGGTTCTGTGGGGCCTGGCCGGGCTGACCGCGCTCGGGATCGCGGTGCGGTTCGCCAGCCTCGGCCTCCAGAGCTACCACCACGACGAGGTGATCACCGCGATGCGGGTGATCCCGGGCAGCTTCGTGGACATGCTGCACCGGGTCAAGACGAGCGAGTCCAACCCGCCGCTGTACTACGTGCTCGCCTGGGGCTGGGCGAAGGCGTTCGGCACCGGCGAGTTCGGCCTGCGCTCGCTCTCGGCCCTCTTCGGCGCCGCCACTGTCCCGGTCGGCTACCTGATCGGCCGCCAGCTCGCCAGCCGCCGCGCCGGCCTGCTGCTGGCGGCGCTGATCGCGGTCAACCCGATGCTGATCTGGTATTCGCAGGAGGCGCGCTCCTACGCCCTGCTGGTCTTCTTCGCGGCGCTCTCCCTGCTCTTCTTCCTGCGCGCCCTGAACACCCGCCGCGGCGCCGACCTCGCTGCTCTGGGCGCTGGCCTCCGCGCTCGCCCTCTGTAGTCACTACTACGCCGTCTTCGCGGTCGGGATCGAGGCCGTCTGGCTGCTGGTCGCGCTGCGCGGGCGTTGGCGCGCCGTGCTGCCGGCGCTGGCCGCCGTCGGCGCCACCGGCCTGGCGCTGCTGCCCCTGGCAAACGCGCAGACGAACCCGACCCACATCGGCTGGATCGACCACAGCGCCCTGTCGGAACGGCTCTGGGAGACCGGGGTCAGCTTCCTGATCGGCGAGACGGGTCACGTGATCGCCGAGCCGCCGCGGGAGCGCTACGCGCTGGTCCCGGTCATCCTGATCGCCGCCGCGCTGCTTCTGCTCGCGTTCCGCGCCGCCCGCCGCGAGCGGCGCGCGGCCGCCGTCGGGCTGGCCCTCGGCCTGGGGACGGTCGGGCTCTCGGCGCTCGCCGCCGTGCTCGGCAAGGACTACGTGGTCGAGCGCAACCTGCTGCCCGCGCTGGTCCCGCTGCTCTCGGTGGCGGCGCTCGGGTTCGCCGCCGCCGGCGCCCGCCGCCTCGGCCTGGTGCTGGCCGTGGCGCTCTGCGCCTACTGGCTCGCCTTCGACGTGCACGTGACCCAGACCCCGAACCTCCAGCGGCCCGACTTCCGCACCGTCACCGACGAGCTCGGCCCGCCGCACGGCCATCGCCGCGCGATCGTCTCGTGGAAGCTCGCGGCCGACCCGATCCGGTACTACCTGCACGATCGCTCGCTGCGGGTCTACAGTGGACCTGAACGGATAAGCGAGGTCGACCTGCTCAGCAAGCCCTTGACGGCTGGCAAGGCCGTTAACCTCCCGCGTTCGTTTCGCCCGGTCGAGCGGTTGCGACTCGACCGGCTCACCCTCACCCGGTACGTATCGAAACGCCCCATGCCGATCTGGTTCCACACCCTGCGCGACCTGCCGACCGGTTTCGGCGTCGACGCCGTGGTCCTCGACGGCCCCCGGGAGAGGCCACCGCGGCGAGGGAAACCGTGAACGCCTCCGAATTCGCCGGGCGGATGGGAACGGCGGCGCGGCGCCCCGCCAACTGGCTCCAGCTGCTCAAATTCGGCATCGTCGGCGGCTCGGGGTACGTGATCAACCTCGGGGTCTTCGCCCTGCTCGCCGAGAACCTCGGTGTGCACCACTCGCTCGCCGCGATCGGCGCCTTCTGCGTCGCCGTCGCCAACAACTTCCTCTGGAACCGCTACTGGACCTTCGGCCCCGGCGACGGCCACGCCGGTTTCCAGGCGGCCCGCTTCTTCGCCGTCAGCCTCGCCTCGCTCGCGATCAACCTGGTCGTGCTGGAGGCGCTGGTCTCGGGCGCCGGGCTGGGCGAACTGGCGGCCCAGGCGATCGCCGTGGCGGTGGCGATGCCGTTCAACTTCCTCGGCAACAAGCTCTGGACCTTTGCCTGAGGGCCAGCGCCGATCCCGGTAGGGGTTCCGCTTAACTTTTTCGAGACCCGCCTCGGTCTTCCGAGTTGGGCGGCGCCGAAAAAGTACAAGACGCTCCACCCCTACCGGGATCGGCGCTGGGGGCTCGGTTCGGTCCTCAGTTAGCCTTGAGCGCATCATGAGCAAGGGCAAGCCCAGCTACGACGCGGCGACGATTGAGGCTGCCAGGCAGGCGGTTTGGGAGAGTCGCGGGGACTTCGAGGCGCCTGAGCCGGCGGCGGATCAGGCCTGCGCCTACGTCAAGCCGTCGAGCCCGTTCACCTCGGGCAACCTGCACATGGGCCATGTGCGCGACTACTCGATCGGCGACGCCTACGCCCGCTATCGCCGCGCCCGCGGCGACGCCGTCCTCTTCGGCTTCGGCTTCGACGCGTTCGGCCTGCCCGCCGAGCTGGCGGCGATCGAGCGCCGCGAGCCGCCCGGCGAGTGGGTGGCCGAGTGCGGCGAGCGGATGCTGGGGCAGATGAAGCGCCTCGGCTTCTCCTTCGACTACGACCGCGTCTTCTACAGCTCCGACGAGGGCCAGTACCGCTGGTCGCAGTGGCTGTTCCTCACTCTGCTGGAGGCTGGCCTGATCTACCGCGACGACGCCACCGTCGACTGGTGCGACACCTGCGACACGACGCTGGCCTCGATCCAGGTCGAGGACGGCCGCTGCTGGCGCTGCCACAACGAGGTCCGCCTGATCCGCCGCCCGACCTGGTTCCTGCGGATCGTCCCCTACCTGGAGGAGAACGACCGCAACACCGAGCTGCTGCGCGACTGGGACGAGCTCTCGCTCGCGACCCAACGCTTCATCCTCGGCCGCAGCGACGGGGTGGAGGTCGACCTCGGGTCCGGGGAGCGCTCGCTGACCGCCTTCACCCCGCACCGCGACGCCGCCGGCCTCGCCCGCTTCGTCGTGCTCTCCCCCCGCCACCCCGAGGTCGACGCCTGGGTGCGGAGCCCGGAGGCCGGGGCCGAGCTGGAGCAGATGCGCTCCGGCGGCTGGGAGCGCAGCGCCCGCGACGCCCGCTCGGTGCCGATCGTCGACACCGGCACATCGGTCGCCGGCCCGGGCACGGAGGAGCTGCCGGTCTTCGTCTCGCCGATCGTCGACGCCCGCTTCGGGCCCACGGCGGCGCTCGGCATCCCCGCCGTCGACGAGGCCGATTGCGAGCTGGCCAGGCGGATGGAGAGGGCAGCGGACGTCGAGGAGGGGGAGGGGGAGCCACCGGAGGCCCCGCCGGTCCCCGGCGCCCGCGAGGCCAAGCGCTTCCGCGCCAACGACTTCTCGATCTCGCGCCAGCGCTCCTGGGGCACGCCGATCCCGATCGTCCACTGCGAGGCCTGCGGCGCGGTGCCGGTGCCGCTCGCCGAGCTGCCGGTGGTGCTGCCGCGCGACATCGCCCCCACCGGCGAGGGCAACCCGCTCGCCGAGCGCCCCGACTTCGTCGACGTCGCCTGTCCGAAGTGCGGCGCTCCCGCCAAGCGCGAGACCGACACCCTCGACTGCCACTTCGACGCCCTCTGGCTCTGGATCCCCGCAGCGGTGCCGCCGCCCGAGCGCGCCGAGCGGATGTTCGAGCACCCCGACCTGAAGCGGTGGCTGCCGGCCGCGCGCCTGGTCGCCGGCGGCGACAGCGGCAACTTCGTCTTCGACCAGCGCGTCGTCACCAAGGCGCTGCGGGATATCGGGCCGCTGTCCTTCATCGCCGACGGCGAGCCCTTCGCCGGCTGCCTCTTCCACGAGATGGTGATCGCCGAGGGGCGCAAGATGAGCAAGCACCTCGGCAACGTCGTCGACCCCGACGAGCTGGTCGGCCGCTACGGCGCCGACACCGTCCGCCTCGCCGTCCTCTACGCCGCCGGCCCGGCGAAGACGCTGAACTGGAGCGACGGCGCCCTGCGCTTCGCCAACCGCTTCCTGCGCAACTTCTGGACCTACTCGCAGGACCGCTTCGCCGCTCTCGATCAGGCCAAGCACGACCCCGAGGCCGCCGCGGAGACCGAGTTCATGCGCGACCGCCTGCGCAAATGGTGTGAGAACGGCCTGACCCGGATCACCGCCGACGTCGAGGAGCTCCAGATGCACAAGGCGATCCGCAACCTGACCCGCCTCTTCGACCGGATTCAGGACTTCGAGAAGCGGGTGGTCCAGCGCCGTGGGCAGCTCGGCCGCGCCGACGCCGAGGCGCAGATCGCGGCGCTCTTGCTGCTGAGTCGGGTGCTGGCGCCGTTCGCCCCGCACGCGGCCGAGGAGCTGCTGATCGCCGGCGCCGGCTCGGAGCGGGGGGTCGAGCTGGCCGCCCGCTGGCCCGATTCCCCGTCGATTCCGGTGGCCGCCGAGACCCCCGCGGCGACCGGTTGAGCGGCGGCTGAAGACAAAACCAATCGATTAAGCAAACAGACTTGATTGTTACATCCGCGTGTGTTATGAATGGTCCTGCCGGGCGATCAAACCGGTGAAGGAGGCGGGGCCCTCAAACTGGGAAACCGCCTTGGGGTGGCAAAGGAGGACCAGTCGTTGAGCCAGGACCGCAGACGGGTACCCTGGCGACGCCGGCACTGTCGGCGCGGCCCCGCCTCTCTTCATCGACGTCTCGCCCGTTCTAATTCCCGGCTCGCGGCGCCCGCTTCACCTCGAAGCGTCGTCGCGATGGCTGCCAGGAGAGGCCGGCGCAGAGCTCGCCCGGCGTCGTCCCCAGCGCGCCCGCCAGCTTGACCAGGGTGGCCAGTCGCGGTTCGCGCCCGGCCCGCTCCAGCAGGGAGATCTCGGTCCGGTGCAGCTCGCAGCGGTAGCCCAGCTCTTCCTGGGAGATGCCCGCGTCGGTGCGAGCCTTGCGCAGGTTGGCGGCGAAGCGCTCCTGGGGGCTCAATGGTGGGGAGGGACTCACTGGTGGGACGATTCTTTGGTGCTGACGACAGGAACTCTACAGACAACAGGTTTCCCAAGCCCGACGCGCCCGCTCAGTTCCGCTACCTTGCAGTCCAGCGCCGTGAGTCGGTCACCGAATATTTACGCAGAAAGCGTTGAGCGCTTGCACCCTATGTGTTATACCCATGCGATCAATGGACGAGCGCTGGAGGGGTCCGGGGCCCGCGTAGCCCCGCCCGCAGCGGCAAAGGAGGAGTCATGAGCGACGCGGTCGATCCGCATTCGGGAGGACCCCCAGCCGGGCCGCGCACCACCTCCTGCGCCACCGAACTCGTCTGCCGCGACTGCGGCTACCGCACGCCGCTGCTCGACACCGCCTTCAAGTGCCCGGCCTGCGGCGAGGGGCTCGACGTCGAATACGACTACGAGCGGGCCAAGGCGGCGATCGCCGCCCGGGGGGCGGAGGAGCGGCCGTGGAACGTGTGGCGCTTCGAGGAGCTGCTGCCGATCACCTCGCGGGCGGCGCAGGCGCGCGTGGCCCAGTTCTCCGGGCAGACGCCGCTGATCCACGCCGAGCGGCTCGGCGCCGAGCTGGGCCTGCGCCGGCTCTACCTGAAGGACGACTCGACCAACCGACCGACCCTCTCCTACAAGGACCGGGTGGTGGGGATGGCGATCGCCCGCCTGCTGGAGCTGGGCAAGGACGAGGTCGGCTGCGTCTCCACCGGCAACGTCGGCACCGCGGTCGCGGCGCTCGCCGCCAAGGCCGGCGCGGCCGCCTACATCTTCTACCCGGGCAACATGGAGAAGGGCAAGGCGAAGGCCTGCCGGGCGCTCGGCGCCGCGGTCTGCCAGCTGGATGGCAACTACGACCAGGCCAACCGCGCCTGCCGCGAGCTGTCGCTGGCCAGCGGCATCCAGTTCGCCAACATCACCCTGCGCCCGTTCTACGCCGAGGGGGCGAAGACGGTGGCCTTCGAGGTCGTCGAGCAGCTCGGCTGGGACTCGCCCGACCACTTTGTGATCCCGGCCGCGGGGGGAACGCTCTCCTCGCGCGTCCACAAGGGCCTGAAGGAGCTGGAGACGGTGGGGCTGGCGCGGACCGCCGCGACCAAGATCAACATCGCCCAGGCAAGCGGCTGCGGGCCGATCGCGGCGGCGATTCTCGGCGGCGGCGAGATCGTGCCGCAGACCCCGGACACGGCCGCCCACTCGCTGGCGATCGGCGCGCCGGGCGACGGCAACCTGGTCCTCGACGCGGTCCGCACCCGCGAGGGCTCGGCGGCGACCGCCACCGACGAGGAGATCTTCGGCGCGATCGACCTGCTCGGCGCCACCGAGGGCATCCTCACCGAGCCCGCCGGCGGCACCACGATCGCCGCCACCGCGAGGCTCGCCGCCGAGGGCAAGATCGGCCCCGACGAGACCGTCGTCGCCGTGATCAGCGGCAACGGGCTCAAGACGCTTCACGAGCATCCCGACAAGCCGTGGCCGGAAATGGTCGCCTGCGACGTCGAGACGATGGGGGCGATGCTCGCCGACTTCCGCCAGGCAGCCGCGGCAGCGCTGCGCTGAGCGGACGGGGGGGCGGGTGACCGGCGCGTCGGGGCGCGGCCGGTCCCCATGCCCGGGAGTCGCCTAGCCTGTGCGCGTGAGCGAGCCGCCCCAGATCGACGGCGTCAGCCACCGCACGGTGCGGGCACGGGGGATCGACTTCCACCTCGCCGAAGCGGGGGCGGGGGAGGACACGGTGCTCTGCCTGCACGGCTGGCCCCAGCACTGGTACGAGTGGCGCCACCTGATGCCGGCGCTCGCCGACCGCCACCGGGTGCTGGCGCTCGACCTGCGCGGCTTCGGCTGGTCCGATGCCCCGCGCGACGGCTACGAGAAGGAGGAGATGGCGACCGACGTGCTCGCCGTCCTCGACGAGCTCGGCCTGGAGCGGGTGAAGCTGGTCGGCCACGATTGGGGAGGTTGGATCGGCTTCCTGCTCTGCCTGCGCTCGCCGCGGCGCTTCGAGCGTTTCCTCGCGCTCAACATCGTGCCGCCCTGGACCAGCGTCAGGGCGGTCGTCGGCCACGCCTGGCGCTTCTGGTACCAGCAGGTGGTCCTGGCGCCGGGGATCGGCTACCGGCTGCACCGCCGCGGCGACTTCGTCCGCCGCATCCTGCTCGGCGGCTCCGAGATCAAGGGCGTCTGGGACGAGGAGGCGCTGAGCGCCTTTGCCGACAACTACGCCGAGCCGCCCCGGGCACGGGCGGCGGTGCGGATGTACCGGGTCTTCAACTGGCGCGAGATGGCGCCGATCGTCCGCGGCCGCTACGAGGAGGCGCGGCTCACCGTCCCGACCCTGCTCGTCTTCGGCGAAGACGACTTCGTCCTGCGGCCCCAGATGCTCGCCGGCTACCGGCGCCACGCCGAGGAGATGCGGGTCGAGCTGGTCCCCGGCTGCGGCCACTTCATCGCCGACGAGCGTCCCGACCTGGTCGCCGCCCGAGCGCGGGAGCTGTTCGCCCCGGAGGGCGGGGCGGCCACGTCCGGCTAGGAGCGGATCCGGGCCTCCTCGAGGTCGAGGTCGCGCTCGATCTGGCGCATCGTCTGCTGAGGCAGCCGGCCGGTGCCGCGCAGGCCGAGCAGGGTCTCGCGCTCGGTGCCGATCAGCTCGCGGCGCAGCTCGCCGTAGTCGGCGATCCGCTGCTCGCGCGCGGCCGCCCCGGGGTCCTCGCCGCCGATGATCGCCGCGCACATGCGGAAGCGGGCGCGGTAGAGGTCGCGCAGCCGGGTCAGCTGGGATTCCGAGGCGCGCCCCTCCTCCTCGATCTCGTCGATCCGGTCCAGCGCCGCCTGCGCCGCCTCCATCCGTGCCACGGCCTCCTCGTCGCTCCAGCGCCGCGGCTCCTCCAGCCCGAGGGCGCGGACGACGAGAGGCAGGGAGAGGCCCTGGCCGACGAGGGTGATGAGGATCAGGGCGAAGGCGAGGAAGACGATCTGGGGGCGGTCGGGGGCGTCGAGGGGGACCGCGAGGGCGGCGGCGAGGGAGACGGCGCCGCGCATCCCGCTCCAGCCGACGGCGAAGCGCTGGCCGGCGGTTTCGCCTGCGTCGGTCCCCATCGCGAAGACGAAGGCGAGCCGGGCGCCGATCGAGCCGACGGCGATCGCGGCCACCGCCGGCAGCAGGTCGCCGACGCCCGAGGCGCTCGCGTCGAGCGTGTCGACGATGGTCGGCAGCTGGAGGCCGAGCAGGACGAACAGCGTGATCTCCAGGGCGAAGACCGAGACCCGCCAGAAGGCGATCGCGCTGAGCCTGGTGTCGGCGTCGAGGCTGAGCGGCGACTGGTAGCCGGCGTAGAGGCCGGCGACGACGGCGGCGAGGATGCCGGAGACGTGCGCCTCCTCGGCGCCGATGTAGGCGCTGTAGGCGGTGAGCACGGTGAGGACGATGACCAGGCCGGTGTCGGTCTGGCGGCGGACGACGAGGTCGGAGAGGGCGCCGACCGCGAGCCCGGCGAGGACGCCCCCGGCCGCGATGCCGACGAACTCCAGCGCCGCACCGCCGGCGCTGAAGGTGCCGCCGGTGGCGACCCCGACGGCGATCCGGTAGATCGTCAGGGCGGTGCCGTCGTTCAGCATCGACTCCCCTTCGACCAGGAGGCGGACCCGCTCGGGGGCGCCGAGGCGACGGAAGATCGCAGTGGCGGCGACGGCGTCGGTCGGCGCCAGCAGGGCGCCCAGCACCGCCGCCCCGGCCCAGCCCAGCCCGGGCACGAGGGCGTGGGCGGCGAGGGCGACGACCGCGGCGGTGAGGAACACCAGCCCGATCGCCAGCAGCCCCAGCGGCCTGCGCAGCGCCCGCAGCTCGTGCGGGGAGGTGCGCCAGCCGGCGGCGTAGACCAGCGGCGGCAGGAAGACGAGGAAGACGACGTCGGGGTCGAGTTCGATCGTCTTCACCCCCGGCAGCAGGGCGATCCCCAGGCCGCCCAGCACCAGCACGATCGGCGCCGGCACCTTGCCGAAGTCGGCGACGCGGACCAGCAGCGCGGCCGCGATCAGCATCACCAGGACGTACTCGACGTTTGCCACGAGCACATAACATCGTGACGCGTGGACGACAGGCTGACTCCCCCTCTCGACGATGCCGATCACCTGCGCGGCGAGCCCGCCGCTCCACTGGAGCTGGTCATGTTCGGCGACTTCCAGTGCCCCTACTGCCTGGGCGCCCAGTCGGTCCTGCGGCGGGTGCGCGAGCGGCTCGGCGACCGCCTCCTCTTCGCCTTCCGCCACCTGCCGATCCCCGAGCGCCACCCGCTGGCGCCGCTGGCGGCGGAGGCCAGCGAGGCGGCCGCGGCCCAGGGCCGCTTCTGGGACTACCACGACGCCCTGTTCGCGGCCCAGCCCAAGCTCTCCCGCGAGACGATGCTCGCGGTCGGGCGCGATCTTGGCCTCGATGCCGAGCGGATGGCGGAGGAGCTCGACTCCGGCGCGCACCGGGGCCGGGTCGAGCGCGACCTCGGCTCGGCCAGGGAGAGCGGCGCCACCGGCACCCCCACCTTCTTCGCCAACGGCGCCCGCCTCTACGGCGCCTACGACGCCTCCTCGCTGGTCGAGGCGCTTGAGGGCGGCGGCGAGTCGGCGGGCGGCGCTTGAGGGCGCTCGTCCAGCGCGTCAGCCAGGCCGCAGTCGACGTCGAGGGGGAGCGCGTGGCCCAGATCGGCCCGGGGATGCTGGTCCTGCTGGGAGTCGGGTCGGGCGACGGCGAGGAGCAGGCCGACCGTCTCGCCGACAAGGTCCGGGCGCTGCGGATCTTCGACGACGCCGAGGGCAGGACGAACGAGCCGCTCGGAGATCGCGAGATCCTCTGTGTCAGCCAGTTCACCCTCTACGGCGATACGCGCAAGGGCAACCGGCCCAGCTACGTCGGAGCGGCCAGGCCCGAGGTGGCGGAGCCGCTGTACGACCGCTTCTGCGAGCGGCTCGGGGCGGCGAAGGGCGTGTTCGGCGCCTGCATGGGCGTGGCGCTGGTGAACGACGGCCCGGTGACGGTGATGGTCGAGGTCTGAGTGGGCCGCGTTATTGGGGCTATGGCCCAGTAACGTGGCCCAAGCTGCACCGGATGCCGGAGGAGGGACTCGAACCCCCGACACGCGGATTATGATTCCGCTGCTCTAACCAGCTGAGCTACTCCGGCGGGGAGGAGATCGTAGGCGATGGCGGCTGGATCCGGCGGCACTCCGGGGTCGGGATGGGCGGCGATGCGGCCGGTGCTGGTCGGCTTCCTGCTGCTCGCCGACGTCTTCGTCGTCGCGGCGCTGGCGATTGCGCGTCCTGGGGGCTGGGTGGCGCCGTTGATCGCCTTCGGCTCGCTGCTGGTCGGGCTTATCTGGTTCGAGCTGTGGGCGCTGCGACGCCGGCACGACGACGACCCGTAGGCGACCATTAGGCTTGCGCCGTGGGTGCCGAGCTCGACAGGGCGATCAGGACGATAGTCCGCGAGTGCATGAGCGTCTCACCCGGCGAGGAGGTGCTCGTCGTCTGCAACCCGGTGACCGAAGAGATCGGCGCGTTGATGCGGATCGAGGCGCAGGGGGACGGCGCCGACGCCACCCTGGCGGTGATCTCCGAGCGCGAATCCGCCGCCGCCGAGCCGCCGGACGCGGTCGCCGCCGCGATGGCCGAGGCGGACGTGGTGCTGGCGCCGACGATCCAGTCGCTCTCCCACACCGCCGCCCGCAAGCAGGCGAGCGAAGCCGGGGTGAGGATCGGGACGCTGCCCGGGGTGACCGAGGAGATGCTGACCCGGCTGATGACCAGCGACCTGGAGGAGGTGCGGCGGCGGGGCTGGGCGCTGAGCACGGCGCTCAACGAGGGGCGCCGAGGTGCGCATCACCTGCCCCAACGGCAGCGACCTGCGGCTCGGCATCGAGGGCCGGCTCTCGATCGTCGACGCCGGCGAACTCGGCAACCGCGGCGCCTTCGGCAACCTCCCCTGCGGCGAGGCGCTTCATCGCGCCGGTCGAGGGGACCGGCGAGGGGACGCTGGTCGTCGACGGCTCGATCGCCGGCGTCGGCCTGCTCGACACACCGACCTCGCTGACCGTCCGCGCCGGCCACCTGACCGACACCACCGGCAACGCCGGCGCGACGCTGATGGAACTGCTGAGCGTCCACGGGCCCGACGGCACCAACGTCGCCGAGCTCGGCATCGGCACCAACGAAGAGGCGATCCTGACCGGCAACATCCTCGAGGACGAGAAGATCCTCGGCACCGCCCACGTCGCCTTCGGCGCCTCGGCGGCGATCGGCGGCACCGTCCAGGTGCCGGTCCACCTCGACTGCGTGGTGCTCGAACCGACGGTCGAAATCGACGGCGAGGCGGTCCTCGGCGGCGGCGAGCTGCTGATCTGAGCCGGCCGCGGGGCGAGCGGCTAGCCTCAGCTCATGCCGCCGCTGCTCGCCGTCCCCAACGTCTCCGTGGGAGGCGACGGGGCTCGGCTGGCGGCGCTGGAGTCGGCCTTCGGCCGCGGGGTCGCCCTGCTCGATCGCCACTCCGACGCAGACCACGACCGCACCGTGTTCACCCTCGCCGCCCCGCCGGGGCCGCTGACCGAGGCGCTCCTGCGCGGCGCCGAGGAGGCGGTGGAGACGATCGACATGGCGAGCTACCGGGGAGCGCACCCGGCGGTCGGCGCCCTCGACGTCTGCCCGGTCGTCTGGCTCGACCCCGCCGAGCGCGACGCCGCCCGCACCGAGGCGGTCGCGGTCGCCGCCCAGATCGGCGGCCTCGGGGTGCCGGTCTTCCTCTACGGGGAGCTGGCGCGCGGGCCCGGCCGCGCCGAGCGCGCCTACTTCCGCAACGGCGGCCTGGCCGAGCTGTGGCTGCGGATGGAGGCGGGGGAGCTGCGCCCCGACTTCGGCCCCGACCTGCCGCACCCCCGTGCCGGCGCCACCCTGCGTCACCGCCCGCCCGCCGCTCGCCGCCTTCAACGTCGAGCTGGACAGCGGCGACGTCGAGGTCGCCCGCGCGGTGGCCGCTGGGCTGCGGGAGTCCGGGGGCGGCCTGCCGGGCGTGCGGGCGATCGGGCTGACGCTCTCCAGCGGCCGCGGCCAGGTCTCGACCAACGTCCACGACCCGCTGGCGGTGCCGCTCGGCGGCTGTGGTCGAGCGGGTGCGCGAGCTGGCGGCGCCGCTCGGCGCCCGCCCGCTGGAGGCCGAGCTGATCGGCCTCGCGCCGACCGCAGCCCTGGCGGGCTACCCCGAGGACGTGGCGCTGCGCGGCTTCGACCCCGAGCGCCACCTGATCGAGCGGCGGCTGGCCGCCCTGGCCGAGTAACGCGCCGATCCCGCGCTCGACCCGCACCGCGAACCGATCATCTAGATTCAAGCCATGGCCCAGACCAAGAAGAAGCGCCGCCGCAAGCGCCGCGGCACCCAGGGCGGCAGCGTCGACGCCCGCCGTCGCGCCAGCCGCCCCCGCACCCGCGAGGAGGCGAAGGCGCGCGCCCGCGCCAAACGCAAGCCCGCGACCCGCTCCGACCTGCCGCCGACCTGGCGCAGCTCGGTGATCCGCGGCCTCGCCGCGGCCGCGATCTTCACCGTCCTGCTCCTGCTCATCTTCAGCCGGCCGATCGGCGTCGCGCTGATCCTCGGCGCCTTCATGCTCGCCTTCTACATCCCCGCCGGCTACTTCATCGACATGACGATGTGGCGGCGGCGGGAGCGGGCGCGGATCCGCGAGCAGGAGGAGCGGTGAGCCTCGACGTGCGAGATGCTCACCGTCGGTCCGATCGCCGAGAACTGCTTCCTGGCTGCGGCCCGAGGGCGGCGAGCGCGCCGTCATCGTCGACCCCGGCGAAGAGGCGGAGCGCATCCTCGCCACCGTCGATGAGATGAGTGCCAAGGTCGAGGCGATCCTCCTCACCCACTGCCACTTCGACCACATCGGCGCGGTCGCGCCGGTGGCGGCGGCGACCGGGGCGCCGGTCTACTGCCCCCAGCTCGAAGTGCCGCTGCTGGCCGACATCATGCGCTTCGTCCCCTGGGAGGGCTTCGGCCCGTTCGAGAGCTACGACGCCGACGAGACCGTGAGCGGCGGCGAGACGCTGGAGCTGGCCGGGCTGGAGCTGGACGTCATCCACACCCCCGGCCACAGCCCGGGCCACGTCACCTACTCGGTTCGCGGCGAGGACGCGATCTTCTCCGGCGACGTGCTCTTCCAGGGCTCGGTCGGGCGCGTCGACCTGCCGGGCGGCGACGGGCCGACCCTGCTGGAGTCGATCCGCGGCCTGCTCGACTCGCACCCCGAGGAGACCGTCGTCTACCCGGGCCACATGGCGACGACGACGCTGGGGGCCGAGCGCGCCTCCAACCCGTTCCTGGCCTCGCTGGTCCGGTAGGGCGGCCGGCCGGGCGAATAGGGTCGTGGCGAGCATGGCGAGCAAGTACCAGGCGCCCCGGGGGACCTTCGACGTGCTGCCCGAGCAGACCCGCGCCCGCGCACGCGTGCGGGGCGCCGCCGCGGAGATCCTCGCCCGCGCCGGCTACGAGCCGATCGCGACGCCGGCCTTCGAGGACACCGAGCTGTTCGAGCGCGGCGTCGGCCGCTCCACCGACATCGTCCGCAAGGAGATGTTCACCTTCGAGGACAAGGGGGGGCGGAGCATCACCCTGCGCCCGGAGGGGACGGCGCCGATCTGCCGCGCCTACCTCGAGCACGGGATGCACAAGCTGGCGCAGCCGGTGAAGCTCCACTACGCCGGCCCGTTCTTCCGCCACGAGCGACCGCAGGCGGGCCGCTACCGCCAGTTCCACCAGCTCGGCCTGGAGTGCATCGGGACCGACTCCCCGCTCGCCGACGCCGAGGCGATCATGCTGCTCTCCGACCTGCTCGGCGAGCTCGGCGTGCCCGGGGTGCGGCTGCGGCTGGGCAGCCTCGGCTCGCTCGATTCCCGCCGCGCCTACCTGGAGGAGCTGAAGGCCCACCTGCACGTGCACGAGGGCGATCTCTCCGAGGACGTGCGCGAGCGGATCGACGTCAACCCGCTGCGCGCCTTCGACTCCGACCACGAGGGGACGCGCGCGGCGATGACCAGCGCGCCGACGATTGTCGGGCGGCTGGAGGGCGAGGACGCCGAGCACTTCGCCGAGGTGCGGGCGCTGCTCGACGCCGCCGGCATCGCCTACGAGGTCGACCCGACCCTGGTCCGCGGCCTCGACTACTACACGCGGACGATCTTCTCCTTCGTCTGCGACGCGCTCGGCGCGCAGTCGGAGATCGGCGGCGGCGGGCGCTACGACGGCCTGATCGAGCAGCTCGGCGGGCCGGCGACGCCGGCGGTCGGCTGGGCGGCCGGGATCGAGCGGATCCTGCTGGCGCTGGGGGCCGAGGAGGAGCCTCCCCGCAGCGACGCCTTCGTCGCGATCGCCGACGAGGGCCAGCGGCGGCGGGCGATGGCGCTGGCGACCGAGCTCCGCCACGCCGGGCTCTCGGCCGAGGTCGACCTCGCCGGGCGCGGGCTCAAGGGCCAGCTCAAACACGCCGACCGCATCGGCGCCCGCCGCGTGCTGATCCTCGATGCCGATGGCTCGGCCCAGCTGCGCGACATGGGCAGCGGCGAGCAGCGGCCGGCCGATACCGCCAACCTGGTCGGGGAGATGACGGGGGGAGAGTCATGAGCGATGCGCCGGCGCTGCGGCCGAACGGGTTCCGCGACACCTGGTGCGGCCAGGTGCTTGCCGACCGGGTCGATTCCGAGGTCCGGGTCGCCGGCTGGGTCCACCGCCGCCGCGACCACGGCGGCCTGATCTTCATCGACCTGCGCGATCGCACCGGGATCGTCCAGCTCGTCTTCAATCCCGACCTCTCGGGCGAGTCGTTCGAGCTCGCCCACGAGCTGCGGGCCGAGGACGTGCTGAGCGCGGTCGGGACCGTGGTCCGGCGCTCGGCCGAGACCGTCAACCCGGAGCTGCCGACCGGCGAGGTCGAGCTGAAGGTGGGCGGCGCCGAGCTGCTCGCCGACGCCGAGACGCCGCCCTTCCAGATCGAGGGCTTCTCGGGCGAGGTCGGCGAGGACGCGCGCCTGCGCCACCGCTACCTCGACCTCCGCCGCGAGCAGATGCGCGAAGCGCTGATCCTCCGCCACCGGGTGACCGCGGCGATGCGCGAGTTCCTCGACGGCGAGGGCTTCGTCGACATCGAGACCCCGATGCTGACCCGCTCCACGCCCGAGGGCGCCCGCGACTTCCTCGTCCCCAGCCGCCAGCAGCAGGGATCCTTCTACGCGCTGCCGCAGTCCCCGCAGCTGTTCAAGCAGCTGCTGATGGTCGCCGGCTTCGAGCGCTACTACCAGATCGCCCGCTGCTTCCGCGACGAGGCGACCCGGGCCGACCGCCAGGCCGAGTTCACCCAGCTCGACGTCGAGATGTCCTTCGTCGACGTCGAGGACGTGATCGCGCTGAACGAACGGCTGCTGGCCCACGTCTTCGAGCGCGCCGGCGGGCCGGAGATCGAGCTGCCGATGCGGCGCATGTCTTACGACGAGGCGATGGGCCGCTTCGGCACCGACCGGCCCGACCTGCGCTTCGGGCTGGAGCTGGTCGACCTCGGCGAGGCCCTGGGCGAGACCGAGTTCAAGGTCTTCCGCTCGGTGCTGGAGGGCGGCGGCGCGATCCGCGGCCTCAACGCCGGCCGCCGCGAGATGCCGCGCTCGGAGCTCGACGGGCTGATCGCCCGCGCCCAGGAGCTGGGGGCCAAGGGCCTGGTCTGGGCCTTCCGCGAGGGCGACGGCTGGCGCTCGCCGACCGCGAAGTTCCTCAGCGCCGCCGAGCTCGCCGACCTGAACGAGCGGCTCGGGGCGCAGGAGGGCGACCTGCTGCTGCTGGTCGCCGACCAGCGCGCGGTCACCGACGCGGTGCTCGGCCAGATGCGGCTCGACCTGGCCGAGCGCTTCGGCCTGATCGACGAGAACGAGCACCGGCTGGTCTGGATCGTCGACTGGCCGCTGATGGAGTGGAACGCGGAGGAGGGGCGCTGGGACTCCCTGCACCATCCGTTCACCGCGCCGGCGGGGGAGTTCGACCCCGACGATCCGGGCGCCGCCCGCGCCCAGGCCTACGACGTGGTCTGGAACGGGCAGGAGCTCGGCGGCGGCTCGATCCGGATCAACCGCGCCGACGTGCAGCAGGCGGTCTTCGCGGCGCTCGGTATCGACGCCGAGAGCGCCGAGGCGCGCTTCGGCTTCCTGCTCGAGGCGCTGCGCTACGGCGCGCCGCCGCACGGCGGCATCGCCTACGGCGTCGACCGCATCGTCCAGCGCCTCTACGGCGCCGAGACGATCCGCGACGTGATCGCCTTCCCGAAGACCGCCTCGGGCTTCGACCTGCTGACCGGCGCCCCGACGCCGGTCGAGGACGTCCAGCTCCGCGACCTCGGCATCTCGCTGCACAGCCGCAAGCTCGCCGGGCACTGAGTGAGATGGGCCTTCGGGACTGGCTTCCCCGCTCCTGGCGCCCGGCCCCGGGCCCGGGGCAAACGCCGGTCTTCGTCGACGACCCGAGCTTCGACGGCTGGGAGGTCGTGCGCGACTTCGGCGACCTGCGCACCGCCCGGGCCTGGCACCAGGCCCTGACCGAGGCGGACATCGAGGCGGTGCTGACCGCCGACTGGCCGCTCGACCGCTTCGGCCACGGCGACATCGCCCTGCGAGTCCCCGCCGGAGCGCTGGAGCGAAGCCGAGCTGCATCTCTCCAACCTCGACGCGGAAGAGGGCTGAGGCCGGCGCGGCGGTGCTACGGTTGGGCCAGGCTCGAACCCGTACGAGAGCCGTCTCACCGTTTGACCCAACACAAACGGCGCGGGAGCCGAAGTCTCCCGGTCCCCCTGGGGTCGGGAGCAGGCACCCACCTTCACTTGAAGGGATCAAAGCCAGAGGCGGCAACGGCGGGTTGGGGCCTTTTGCGTTGGTGTTGGCTCAAAGATGTGACCCTGTGCGCGCCACGCGTCCGCCGCGGCTCGCCACCATCGGGCGCATGCCGGACGAGGAGTGCATTTCACAGCTCAGGGATGGGAAACGCACTCCACGTCGGTCGTCCCGGGGAGTCGGTGGGGTGGACGGGGCGATCGGCGAGCTCGCCGGCCGGCAGCATGGCGTCGTTGGCGCGGTGGCAGTTGGATCGATTGGGGATCGGGAGGGGGGCTATCGAGGGGCGGATCGCGCGCGGGCGCTCTGCATCGCATCCATCGCGGCGTCTATGCGGTCGGCCACCGATCGTTGAGCTGTCGAGGGACGATGGATGGCGGCGGTCCTCGCCTGCGGGCCCGATGCAGTGCTCAGCCATCGCTCTGCCGGGCGGCTTTGGGGGCTGACGCCGCAGTCGCCTGGGTTCGCCGGAGGTGACGAGGCCGGGATTCTTCCGGCGGCGGCCAGATCTCGTCCTCCATCGGTCTACGCTGCCGGCGGACGAGGTCGAGCGTGGTGCGCGGCATCCCGGTCACCTCGGTGTCCGGAACGCTGTTCGACCTCGCCGCGGTCCTTCCCCGGCGCGGACTGGAGCGGGCGTTGAACGAGGCGGAGGTGCGTCGGCTGACCGACCGGCTCTCGCTGCCGGACCTGCTGGACCGCCATCCACGGCGTCGCGGGGCGACGACCTTGCGCGCTCTGCTCGCCGCGAAGACGCCCGGTGGCATCACCCGCAACGACTTCGAGGAGCGCTTCGTCGCCTTCCTCGACGCCCACGGCCTGCCCCGGCCGCGGCTCAACGCGACGCTCGCCGATCGGCGGGCGGCTTCTTCGAGGTCGATTGCCTCTGGCAGCGGGAGCGGCTGGTCGTCGAGCTCGACGGGCGGGCGGCTCACGGCACGCCCGCGGCCTTCGAGAGCGATCGGCGAGCGCGATCGGATCCTCCTCGCCGGAGGGGTGGCGGTCGATCGCGGGTGCACCTGGCGACCAGCTGCGGGACGAACCCGAGGCGCTGGCGGGCGATCTTGGCGAGTCTGCTGCGGAACGGCCGTCGGCGCCTCCTACCCTGTAGGCGATGGAGCGGGAGCTTTTCGAGCACTACCTGCGCGACGAGACGCGGCGCGGGCCGGCGGCCGATGGCGCCTTCACCGGGCGCCGCCGGGGGCGCCGCCTGCGGCGACCTCTCGCGGATCTCGCTCACCGTCGAGGAGGGCCGGATCGCCTCGGTCAGCTTCGACGCCGAGGGCTGCGGGGCGACTCGGGCCGCCACCGCGGCCGTCGCCGAGATCGTCGAGGGCGAGCCGGTGCTCGAGGCCGCCGCGGCTCGGCATCGACGAGGTCGACGCGGCGCTCGGCGGCCTCACCCCGGCCAAGCGCCACGCCGCCCAGCTCGCCGCGACGCCCTGCACCGGGCGCTCGCCGGCGCCGCCGCCTCGGCCACGCGCCTGGCCACGGCGCCGGATCCGGCCGCTCCCGCCGGCGACGTCCGGCGAGCCGCGTCGAACGGGTCGCCGTCGCCATGTCCGGCGGCGTCGACAGCGCCGTCGCGGCGCTGCTGGAGCGCGAGCGCGGGGCGGAGGTGGTCGGGGTCACGGTCAAGCTCTGGGCCGACCCCGAGACCGACGGCGCCAAGGCCTGCTGCTCGCCGGAGGCCGTGCTCGGCGCCCGCGGGCTCGCCCACTCGCTCGGCATCCCGCACTTCACCCTCGACCTCGAGGAGGAATTCCGCCGCCGCGTCGTCGGCCGCTTCGTCGACGGCTACGCGGCCGGCAGCACGCCCAACCCCTGCGTCCTCTGCAACGGCGAGGTGCGGATCGCGGCGATGGTCGACCTCGCCGAGCGCGCTCGGCGCCACCCGCCTGCTCACCGGCCACTACGCGCGCATCGTCGACGACGGCGACGGGCCGCTGCTCGCCGCCGCCGCCGACGAGGCCAAGGACCAGAGCTACATGCTGGCGGCGCTGCCGCCGGAGCTGCTCGGCCGGCTCGGCTTCCCGCTGACCGAGCTGACCAAGCCCGAGGTGCGGGAGATCGCCGCCGCGCCACGGCCTCGCCGGTCGCCCGCAAGGCCGAGAGCCAGGACCTCTGCTTCCTCGCCGGCCAGGGCAAGCGCGGCTTCCTGCGCCGCCACGGCGGCCTGCGCGACCGCGACGGCGCCGTCCTCGACCGCTCCGGCCGCGCGCTCGGCCGCCACCGCGGCCACCACAACTTCACCGTCGGCCAGCGCCGCGGGATCGGCGTCTCCGCCCCGCGAGCCGCTCTACGTGATCGCCACCGACGCCGCCGCGAACACGGTCACCGTCGGCACCCGCGACGAGCTGGAGACGCGCCGGGTCCGCGTCCGCGACGCCGTCCTGCACCGCGACGGCGCCCGCGTCGACGCGGTCCGCCTGCGCTACCACTCGCGCGCCCTGCCGGCCTCCGTCGGCGCCGCCGGCGCCGGGCCGCCACGAGGCCCTCGAGGTCGAGCTCGGCGAGCCGTTCGCCGGCGCCGCCCCGGGCCAGACGGCGGTGCTGCTGGACGGCGAGACGATCGTCGGCCACGGCACGATCGCCGCCGCGGCCTGACGCCCGCGCCGAAGCGCCGCCGCCAGTACCGTAGGCTCTGCTCCCTCATGAAGGCGCAGGAGATCCGCGACACCTACCTCTCGTTCTTCGAGGAGCGGGGCCACAAGATCGTTCCCTCGGCCTCGCTGGTGCCCTCCGTCGCACGACCCCTCGGTGCTGCTGACCACCGCCGGGATGCAGCCCTTCAAGCCCTACTTCCTCGGCCGCGAGAAGCCGCCGGCGCCGCGCCTCGCCGACGTGCAGAAATGCTTCCGCACCACCGACATCGAGGAGGTCGGCAACACCGCCCGCCACCTCACCTTCTTCGAGATGCTCGGCAACTGGAGCTTCGGCGACTACTTCAAGGAGGAGTCGATCCCCTGGGGCTGGGAGCTCTCGACCGAGGGCTTCGGGATGGACCCGGAGCGGATCTGGGTCACCGTCTTCGGCGGCGACGAGGAGCTCGGGCTCGGCCCCGACGAGGAGGCGATCGAGATCTGGCGCGGCGACCGGCGTCCCCGAGGAGCGGATCGTCCGGCTCGGCCGCGAGGACAACTTCTGGCAGGCCGGCCCGACCGGGCCCTGCGGCCCCTGCTCGGAGCTCTACCTCGACCGCGGCGAGGAGTTCGGCGCCGCCGACGAGCGCCCCGGCGACGACACCGACCGCTTCCTCGAGTTCTGGAACCACGTCTTCATGAGCTACGACCTCGCCGAGGACGGCGCCCTGACCGAGCTGCCGACGCGCAACATCGACACCGGCATGGGCCTCGACCGGATGGCGGCGATCCTCCAGGACGTCCCCTCGGTCTTCGAGACCGACCACGTGCGGCCGCTGATCGACCTCGCCGAGGAGCTCTCCGGCCGCTCCTACGACGAGGGCGGCGCGGTCACCCGGGCGATGCGGATCGTCGCCGACCACTCGCGCGGCGCCGCCTTCCTGATCGCCGACGGCGTCGTCCCCTCCAACGAGGACCGCGGCTACATCCTGCGGCGGATCATGCGGCGGGCGATCCAGCAGGGCCGCACGCTCGGGCCTCGAGTCGCCCTGGCTGGGCCGCTTCGCCGAGCGCACGATCGAGCTGATGGGCGAGGCCTACCCCGAGCTGGAGCGCCGAGCGGGAGACGATCGCCCGCTGGGTCGGCGACGAGGAGGAGAGCTTCGGCCGCACCCTGGAGCGCGGCACCGAGCTGCTGGAGCGGCTGGTCGCCGAGGCGAAGGAGTCGGAGACCTCCTGGATCGACGCCGCCGACGCCTTCAAGCTGCACGACACCTACGGCTTCCCCTACGACCTGACCAAGGAGCTGCTCGCCGAGCGGGGCCTCTCGGTCGACGACTCCGGCTTCGAGGAGCTGATGGAGGAGCAGCGCCAGCGCGCCCGCGTCGGCGCCGCCACCGCGCACGGCTCCGAGGACCGCCACGAGAAGGTGATCGCCTTCGCCGCCGCGGCGCCGCCGACCCGCTTCGTCGGCTACGAGACGCTGCGCGCGACGACCGGCCTGGCCGCGGTCGCAGCCGGACGACGGCCGCGCCCTGGTCAAGCTCGAGGAGAGCCCCTTCTACGCCGAGGGCGGCGGCCAGGTCGCCGACTCCGGCGTGCTGCGCTGGGGCGGGGAGGAGGCGAGGGTCGTCGACGTCTACCGGGTCGGCGAGGACCAGGCGCTGGAGGTCGAGCCGAGCGGCGGGGCGATCGAGCCGGGCGTCGCGGTCGAGGCCGAGGTCGACCGCGAGACCCGCCACGCGACGATGCGCAACCACACCGCCACCCACCTCCTGCACGCGGCGCTGCGCGAGCGGCTCGGCACCCACGTGCGCCAGGCCGGCTCGGCGGTCCGCCCCGACAAGCTGCGCTTCGACTTCACCCACGGCCAGGCGCTCAGCCCCGAGGAGCTGCGCGACGTCGAGGACCGCGTCAACGAGTGGATCAAGGCGAGCCGCCCGGTGCGCTGGCTCGAACATGGAGCGCGCCGAGGCCGAGAAGCTCGGCGCGATGGCGCTGTTCGGCGAGAAATACGGCGAGTGGGTGCGGGTGGTCGAGGTCGACGGCGTCTCGCGCGAGCTCTGCGGCGGCACCCACGTCGCCAACACCGCCGAGATCGGCATCTTCAAGATCGCCTCCGAGGGCTCGAGCGCCGCCAACGTGCGCCGGATCGAGGCGATCACCGGCCCGGCCGCGATCGACTGGTTCCGCGAGCGCGAGGCGCAGCTGCGCGAGGCCGGCGAGCTGCTCGGCACGCCGCAGGACCCGCTCGGCGGCGGCGCGCCGCGCGGCCGAGCGCCTGCGCGAGGCCGGGCGCGGGCGCCGAGCAGGCGGAGCGCCAGCTGCTCGGCGAGGAGGCGAAGCGGCTGGCGGCGGGCGCCGAGGAGCTCGGCGGCGTCAGGGTCGTCGTCGCGGCGGCGCGAGCTGGCCGACCAGAAGCAGCTGCTCGACCTCGCCAACCGGGTCCAGTCGACGCTCGGCGGCGCCGCGGCGCTGGTGCTCGGCGGCGGCGACGGCGACAAGGTGGCGCTCGTCGTCGCTGGTCTCCGAGGAGGCGGTCGGCCGCGGGCTCTCGGCGGCCGCGCTGGTCCGCGAGGCGGCGGCCGTGGTCGGCGGCGGCGGCGGCGGGCGCGACGACATGGCCCAGGCCGGCGGCCGCGACCCGTCGAAGCTCGACGAGGCGCTGGCGGCGGCCCGCGCCGCGATCGAGCGGGAGCTGGGCTGAGCCGTGCGCGTGCTCGCCCTCGACCACGGCACGGTGCGGATCGGCTGCGCGATCTCCGACCCGAGCGGCACCCTGGCGACGCCGCTGCCGATGATCGAGCCGCCGGAGCCGCGCGCGGTCGCCGAGCTGGTCGCCGAGCACGGGGTCGAGCGGGTCGTCGTCGGCCTGCCGCTCCACCTGAGCGGCGAGGAGGGCAGCCAGGCGGCGCTGGCGCGCACCTTCTGCGCCGAACTGGAGGCGATCCTTGTCGATCCCGGTCGAGACCTACGACGAGCGCCTGACGACGCGGATGGCCGAGGCCAGCCGGCGCGCCGGCGCCGACCGCCGCGCGCGACTCGCTCGCCGCCGCGCACCTGCTCGAGGCCTACCTCGCCGGCCAGGCCGCGACCGAGGACGAGGAGGAGGATCGATGAGCGAGGACTGGCGCGCGGACGACCCCTTCGCCGACCCCGACGACCCGGCCGCCCGCGAGCGCGAGCAGCGCCGCCGCGAACGCGAGGAGAAGCGCCGCCAGCGCGAGGCGAAGAAGGCCGAGAAGGAGGCGCCGCCGGCGCCGCCGCCGCCGCCCGAGCCGCCGCGCCGCCGCCGCGCCGAGCCCGCCGGCCAGCCGCCGCGCACGCCCGAGGCAGGAGTTCTGGGACGAGGACCCCGAGCCCTCGGCGGAGCCGCCGGAGCGAGCCGCGCCGGCGCGCCGCGCCGCCGCCGAGGCGCCGCGCCGCGCCGAGCGAGCGCCGGCACGAGCCGGCGCCGGCCGGCGAGGCGTCCGACGAAGCGCCGCGCGGCCGGCGCGCTCGGCCGGCGAGCGCGGCGGCGCGGGGTGCTCGGCGCCCTGCGGCCGCCACCCGTTCCGGATCGTCGGCGCGATCGTCGCCCTGCTCGTCGCTCTGGTTCCTCTTCGCGCTCTTCCAGCCCTTCCACGGCGACGGCTCGGGCAAGGTCGCGGTGACGATCCCGAAAGGCGCGAGCGTCAGCGAAGTCGGCGACCTGCTCGGACGAGAAGGGCGTCGATCGTCACAGCTCGACCCTGTTCCAGATCCGCGTCACCCTGGCCGGCAAGCGCTCCGACCTCTACGCCGGGCCACTTCACGCTCGCCCACGACATGAGCTACGGCGCCGCGATCGACGCGCTCTCCAAGGCCGCCGGTCAAGCGCGATCGACCACGGTGACGATCCCCGAGGGCTACAGCCGCCCGCAGGCGGCGCAGCTGGTCGAAGAAGACGGGCTCGCCGGCAGCTACATGAAGGAGACCGTCACGTCGAAGTACCTGAACCCGGCCGACTACGGCGGCAAGGGCGCCAAGAACCTCGAGGGCTTCCTCTTCCCCGACACCTTCGAACTGAAGCCCGACGGCGCCGGTCGCCGACCTGGTCCAGCTGCAGCTGCAGGACTTCAAGCAGCGGATCAAGGGCGTCGACATGAGCTACGCGAAGTCGAAGAACCTGACCGTCTACGACGTGCTGACGATCGCCTCGATGATCGAGCGCGAGGCGGGCGTCGCCGAAGCAGCGCAAGCTGGTCGCCGCGGTGATCTACAACCGCCTGCACGAAGGGATGCCGCTGGGGATCGACGCGACGATCCGCTTCGCCACCGGCAACTACACCGAGCCGCTGACCGAATCCGAGCTGGCGATCGACTCCCCCTACAACACGCGCACCAACGCCGGCCTGCCGCCGGGGCCGATCGACAGCCCCGGCCTGGCCGCGATCGAGGCCGCCGCGCACCCGGCCAAGACCGACTACCTCTTCTACGTGAACAAGCCGGGCACCTGCGGCGAGCTCGCCTTCTCCAAGACCGAAGCCGAATTCGAAGCCGACGTCGCCCGCTACAACGGGCGCGCGAAGCGAACGGCGGCAACTCGCCGACCACCTGCGGGGAATAGAGGTGCCGCGGCTGGCGGTGCTCGGCCACCCGGTCGGCCACTCGCGCTCGCCGGCGATGCAGAACGCGGCGCTGGCGGCGCTGGGGCTGGCGGGCGGAGTGGAGCTACGAGGCGATCGAGGTCGCGCCCGAGGGCTTCGAGGCGCGGGTGCGGGCGATGGCGGCGGAGGGCTTCGCCGGCGCCAACGTCACCGTCCCGCACAAGGACGCGGCGCTGGCGCTCGCCGACGAGGCGAGCGAGGCGGCGCGGGAGATCGGCGCCGCCAACACGCTCGCCTTCGCCGACGGGCGAGATCCGCGCCGACAACACCGACGCCGACGGCCTGCTGGCCGCGCTGCCGCGGCTCGCCGCGGGGCGCGCGGGCGCTGGTGCTCGGCGCCGGCGGCGCGGCCCGGGCGGTGGTCTGGGCGCTGGTGCGCGAGGGGGCCGAGGTCGAGGTCTGGAACCGGACCGGCGCCGCGCGCGCCGAGCGGCTCTGCGCCGAGCTCGGCGGGAGCGCCGGTCGCCGAGCCCGACCAGGCCGCCTACGAGCTGATCGTCAACACCACCGCGGTCGGCCTGCGCGGCGAGGACCCGTTCGCAGCAGCTGCCGCTGCGCGCCGACGGCTTCGCCGCCGGCCAGATCGTCGTCGACATGGTCTACGGCGAGCGAGCCGAGCGCGCTGCTGCGGCGCCGCCGAGGCGGCCGGGGCGACCGACGGTCGACGGGATCGAGATCCTCGTCCAGCAGGGCGCCCTCTCGCTCGCGCATCTGGACCGGCCGCGAGCCGCCGATCGAGGCGATGCGCGCCGCCGCCCGCGGCTGAGCGACTGCTGACGCCTTAGGCCCCATAGGGTCATCAACTCGTCAGCCGTCGCGCCTATAGCCTTGGCGCGCATGACCGCCTTCCGCTTCACCACCGCAGGGGAGTCGCACGGCCCCGGGCTGGTCGCGATCGTCGAGGGGATGCCGGCCGGGCTCGAGCTCGACCGCGAGGCGCTCGACCGCGACATGGCGCGGCGCCAGCTCGGCCACGGCCGCGGCGGGCGGATGAAGATCGAGACCGACACGGTCGAGATCCGCTCCGGCGTGCGCCACGGCCGCACCCTCGGCAGCCCGATCGCGGTCCTCGTCGCCAACCGCGACTACGCCAACTGGGAGGAGCGGATGAACCCCTGGCCGGTCGAGGGGTTCGAGCCCGACGAGGTCCACCTGCCGCGGCCCGGCCACGCCGACCTGGTCGGCGCCCAGAAGTACGGCCACACCGACATCCGCAACGTGCTCGAGCGGGCCAGCGCCCGCGAGACCGCCGCCCGCGTCGCCGCCGGCGCGATCGCCCGCGGCTTCCTCACCGCGCTCGGCGTCAGCGTCCACAGCCACGTCACCCAGATCGCCTCGGTGCAGGCGCCCGAGCGCGACCGACCTCGCCCCGGCCGACTTCGCCGCGCGTCGACGACGACCCGGTCCGCTGCCTCGACCCCGAGGCCAGCGCGGCGATGGTCGAGGAGATCAACCGCCTGCGCAAGGCCAACGAGAGCCTCGGCGGCAGCTTCGAGGTGCTCGCCTTCGGCCTCGTCCCCGGGCTCGGCTCCCACATCTCCTGGGAAGACCGCCTCGACGGCCGCCTCGCCGGCGCCGTCGCCTCGATCCAGTCGGTCAAGGGCGTCGCGATCGGCGAAGCCTGGGACGTCGCCGGCGCGCCCCGGCTCGGAGGCCCACGACGAGATCTTCTGGTCGCGAGGAGCGCGGCTACCTCCGCGAGACCAACCACGCCGGCGGCCTCGAGGGCGGGATGACCAACGGCCAGCCGCTCTCGGTGCGCGCCGCGATCAAGCCGATCTCGACCCTGACCAAGCCGCTGCGCTCGGTCGACACCGAGACCAAGGAGCCGGCGCAGGCGCTGCGCGAGCGCACCGACTCGACCGTCGTCCCGGCCGCCGCCGTCGTCGCCGAGGCGATGGTCTGCCTGACCCTCGCCCGCTGCTACCGCGAGAAGTTCGGCGGCGACCACATCGACGACGTGCTCGCCGCCGTCGACGCCTACAAGAAGCGCATCGACTGGCGCGGGTGACGCCGTGAGTGAAGCCGGCGATCGTCTTCATCGGCTTCATGGGGGCGGGCAAGAGCACGGCGCTCGCCGCCGCCCGCGAGGCCGGGCTGGAGACGACCGAGATCGACGAGCTGATGGAGGCGCGAGCTGGGGATGCCGATCGCCGAGGCCTTCGAGCGCGCACGGCGAGGAGGCCTTCCGGGCGCGCGAGGCCGAGGTGGTCGGCGCGCTGCTGGAGCGAGGCCGACGGCGGCGCGATCGCGCTCGGCGGCGGCAGCGTCCTCTCCGAGCGGGTCCGCGACGCGCTCGGCCGCCACATCGTCGTCTGGCTGCAGGTCGACGCCGACGAGGCCTGGCGGCGGATCGCCCACAGCGACCGGCCGCTGGCGACCAGCGCCGAGGACGTCGCGCGCCTGCTGGCGGCGCGCCTGCCGCTCTACGAGGAGCTCGCCGACGCGGTCGTGCCGGCGGGCGACCGCGCGATCGTCGCGCGGGCGCTGCCGGCGATCCGCGGCCCTGGCCGAGCTGCCGGCCGGGACCAGGATGCTCTGGGCGGCGAGCGCCTCCGGCGAGTACCCGGTCTTCGTCGGCCGCGGCCTGCTCGAGGCGCGCGAGCGATGGTGGCCGCTGGCGGGCCGGCGCTTCTGCGTCACCGACGCCGCCGTCGCGGCGCTCTACGCCGAGCGGCTCGGCGCCGCTGGCGGCGCGGGTCGAGGTCGAGCCCGGGGAGGGGGCGAAGACGATGGCCGAGGCCGAGCGGGTGCTGCGCGAGCTGGCCGCGGCCGGGATGACCCGCGAGGACCACGTCGTCGCCCTCGGCGGCGGCGTCGTCGGCGACCTCGCCGGCTTCTGCGCCCACCTCTACCAGCGCGGCGTGCCGGTCGTCCAGGTGCCGACGACGCTGGTCGCCCAGGTCGACTCCGCCTACGGCGGCAAGACCGGCGTCGACCTGCCCGAGGGCAAGAACTACGCCGGCGCCTACCACCTGCCGGCGGCGGTCCTCGCCGACACCGCGACCCTGGCGACGCTGCCGCGCGAGGAGCTGGCGGCCGGCTTCGTCGAGGTGCTGAAGACCGGGCTGCTCGCCGGCGGCGCGCTCTGGGAGCGGGTGCGCGCGATCGAGGCGCTCGACCCCGCCGAGCTCGACGACGTCGTCTTCGCCTGCGCCCGCTACAAGTGCGAGGTGGTCGCCGCCGACGAGCGCGACGCCGGCCTGCGCGCCGTCCTCAACCTCGGCCACACGGTCGGCCACGCGATCGAGGCGGCGAGCGGCTACGAGCGCTACCGCCACGGCGAGGCGGTCGGGCTCGGCCTGCTGGCGGCGCTGCGCCTCTCCGAGGCGCCGGAGCTGCGCGAGGAGGTCGAGGCGATCCTGCGCCGCCACGACCTGCCGGTCCGCGCTCGACGCCGGAGGTCGACGTCGACGCGATCCTCGAGGCGCTGCAGCGCGACAAGAAGCGGACCGCCGACGGCGTCGGCTTCGTCCTCCTCTCCGAGCCCGGCGAGCCCCGCGACGGGGCAGCTGGTCGATCCCGATAGGGTCCGGGCGGCCGTGGAGGAGCTGCGTCGAATGACCGCCACCCGCAACCGCGTCGCCGTCCTGCACGGCGTCAACTTCGACATCCTCGACCGCCGCGACCCCGAGGTCTACGGCGGCCTCTCGCTGAGCGAGCTGGAGCACGCAGATCGCCGGCTGGGCGCGCGAGCTGGGGCTCGAACCGATCTTCTTCCAGACCAACCACGAGGGCGAGTTCGTCGAGTACCTGCACCGGCTGCCCGACCTCGCCGACGCGGCGCTGATCAACGCCGGCGCCTGGACCCACTACAGCCGCGCGATCGCCGACGCGCTCGACGTCGCCGGGCTGCCCGCGGTCGAGGTCCACCTCTCCGACGTCGAGTCGCGCGACGACTGGCGCAAGGTCTCGGTCTTCGACGGCCTGGTGCTGGCGAAGATCTCCGGCAAGGGCCCGGACGGCTACCGCGAGGCGCTCGAGCTGCTCGGCCCGCGAGCTCGGCGCCGCCGGCCTGATGCGCGGCCGCGGCGACCGGCTCGAGGCCGCTCCTGGCCGAGCGCGAGCTCGACCGGATGCTGGTCACCGACCTGGTCAACGTCCGCTACCTGACCGGCTTCACCGGCACCAACGGCGCCTGCGTCTGCGGGCCCGGCGTGCGCCTCTTCCTCACCGACTTCCGCTACACCGAGCGCGCCGCCGCCGAGGTCGAGGGCTGGGAGGCGGTCACCGTCGAGCGGCGACTGGCTGGCCGGCATCGCCGAGCGCCTCGAGGGCAGGGTCGGCTTCGAGGACGACCAGATGTCGGTGCGGACGCTGGAGCGACTGGAGGAGAAACTCGGCCGACGGGGTCGAGGCGGTCCCGGCCGGGCGGCACGGTCGAGAAGCTGCGCCGGGTCAAGGACGACGGCGAGCTGGCGGCGATCGAGGCCGCCGCGGAGCTCGCCGACGAGGTCTGGCGCTGGAGCCTGGAGCGCGGCCTCGTCGGGCCGCACCGAGCGCGAGGTCGCCCGCGCCGCCGAAGCGCGGATCCGCGAGCTCGGCGCCGACCCCTCCTTCCCGGCGATCGTCGCCGCCGGGCCCAACGGCGCCCTGCCGCACGCCGAGCCGGGCGAGCGCGAGATCGGCCGCGGCGAGCTGGTCGTCTTCGACATGGGGGCGAAGCTCGACGGCTACTGCTCCGACGGCACCCGCACCTTCGCCACCGGCGAGCCGGGCGAGGCAGGCGCGCGAGGTCTACGAGGTCGTGCGCGAGGCGCAGCTGGCGGCGCTCGAGGCGGTCGGCGCCGGGGCGACGGGCGAGGCGGTCGACGCGGTCGCCCGCAAGATCGATCGACGACGGCCGGCCACGGCGAGCGCTTCGGCCACGGGCTCGGCCACGGGGTCGGCCTCGAGGTGCACGAGGCGCCGCGGCTCTCGCAGCGCTCCGAGGACGTGCTCGCGGCCGGCGAAGTGGTGACGGTCGAGCCCGGCGTCTACCTGCCGGGCGAGCTCGGGGTGCGGATCGAGGACCTCGTCGTCGTCACCGAGGACGGCCACCGCAATCCTCAGCGGCCTGCCCAAGGAGCTGCAGCTGGTCGACTGAGCGGCTCGGCCGGGGCCAGGCCGGGGGGGCGACGACGTACCGGTATTTAAGTCGCGCCCGCGCGGCGTCGATGGCCCGGTTGTGAACTGGACGCGCGACAATCCCCGCGGCAGCGTTCGAGCCGCGTCCCCGAGCCCGGCCACTCGGCCGAGACCCTGGTCGCGATCCGCGACGAGGCCCGCCGCGAGCGCCTGCTCGACATGGAGCTGCGGGTGCGCCGCTACCGCGCCGCCTGCTTCGCGATCCTCGCCGTCGCGCTCGCCCTCGGCGGGACCGAGGTCGGCTGGTGGTGGGTGGCGCCGCTGCGTCGCCGGCTTCGCCGGCTTCGCCGTCGCCGATCGCTTCATGCGCACCAGCGCCCGCCCGGCGGTCTGGGTCGCCGGCGCCTGGGGCGATGCTGCCGCTCCTGCTCGCCGCCGCGGTGCTCGCTCACCGGCGGCGCCGACCAGCCCGGTCCTGGTCTGGTTCGCGCTGCCCGCGGTGACCCTCGGCGTCCGCTTCGAGCCGCGCGGGATGGTGGTCGGCACCGCTCTTCATCCTGGCGCTGTTCGTCGGCCAGCGCGGTCGCTCCCCGACCCGGCGCGGCGCTCGACCACCGCCAGGCGCTGATCGCCGCCGCGGCGCTGATCCTCAGCACCGTGATCCTCTCCGGCGCGCTGGTCGAGTCCGACCGCGCCCACCGGCGCCGCTCGACCCTGGACCCGCTGACCGGCCTCTTCAACCGCAACGCCCTGGAGCAGCGGCTGGCCGAGCTCGACGGGCAGCCCTGCGACCCGGACGAGGGCCTCTCGCACGCGCTGCTGCTCTGCGACCTCGACCACTTCAAGCGGGTCAACGACCAGCTCGGCCACGCCGCCGGCGACGCCGTCCTCCAGGACGTCGCCTACACGATGCGGGCGGCGCTGCGGGCCGGCGACTCGATCTACCGGGTCGGCGGCGAGGAGATCCTCGTCGATCCTGCCCGGCGCCGGCCGCGCCGACGCGGTCGAGATCGCCGAGCGCCTGCGCCAGCGAGGTGCGCGAGCGCCGCCCGGTCGGCGTCCAGGTCACGGTCAGCATCGGCGTCGCCGTCGCCGCGCCGGAGACGGTCGACACCGACGACCTCGTCGCCCGCGCCGACGCCGCGCTCTACGCCGCCAAGGCCGGCGGCCGCGACACCGTCTTCATGGACAGCTCGCTGAACTAGCGCCGTGGGTCAGCGGCTGAGGTCGACGTCGGCCGTCGAGCCGCGCGGCGAAGGCCGCGAGCAGCTCGACCGTCGCCTCGACGTCGCGCGAGGTCGACCATCTCGACCGGCGAGTGCATGTAGCGCAGCGGGATCGAGACGAGGCCGGTGGGGATGCCCGAGCGGGAGATCTGGAGCACGTCGGCGTCGGTGCTGGTGCCGCGGCCGCTGGCGCTGATCGAGTGCTCGATGCCCTCCGCCTCGGCGGTCTCGACCAGCAGCTCGAAGACCTTGGGGGAGAGGGTGGAGCCGCGGCCGATCACCGGGCCGGAGCCGAGCGGGTGGCTGCCGATCTCCTTCTCGTCGACCCCGGGGGCGTCGGTGGCGTGGGTGACGTCGACCGCGATCGCGATGTCGGGGCGGACCTCGAAGGCGGCGGTGCGGGCGCCGAAGAGGCCGATCTCCTCCTGCACCGCGGCGACGGCGGCGAAGGAGCCGACCGGCCCGCCGCGCTCGTGGCAGCGGCGCAGGCGTCTCCAGCGCGACGTAGGCGCCGAGGCGGTTGTCCATCGCGCGCGAGACCAGGCGCTCGCCGGCGACCGCGCATCGGCTCGGCGGCGATCACCACCGGGTCGCCGACCCGGACCAGCTCGGCGGCCTCGTCGCGGTCGGCGGCGCCGATGTCGATGTGCAGGCCCTTCAGCTCGACGACCTTCTTGCGCTGGTCGGCCTCGAGCAGGTGGATCGGCTTGCGGCCGACGACGCCGGGCACGAGCCCGTCCTTGCCGCGCACCTCGACCCGCTGGCCGACCAGGATCTGCGGGTCCCAGCCGCCGATCGGGGCGAACCAGAGGAAGCCCTTCTCGTCGATGTGGGTGACGATCAGGCCGATCTCGTCGATGTGGCCGACCACGGCGAGCAGCGGCGCCGCCTCGCCGACGCGGGCGATCGAGGAGCCGAGCCCGTCGGTGGAGAGCTCGGCGAAGGAGGCCGCCTCGCGCCAGACCGCGGCGGCCGGCCCCTCGTAGCCGGAGGGAGCGCCGGCGCGCAGCAGTTCGTCGAGAAGTGGAGGCGTCTGGCTCAAGGTTGCGGCAGTATGTCGAACTCGTACGAACGTCCGTCGTGCAGCTCGCTCAGGCAGCCTGGGTGCCGGACACGGCGGCTTCGTGGCGCAGCTGCGTCGCGACCCTCGCCGTAGCCGCGGTGTCTCGTAGGCGATCATCGCCCAGATCAGGGCGTCGGCGATCGCCAGGCGTGGCCAGCGCGGGCAGCTCGATCGCGACCGGGACGAGGATCAGCAGCACGATCGCCAGCCGCAGCCGCTGGCGGTTGATCGTGTGGACGTGGCGGTAGCGGAAGGCGACGAGGCCGAGCAGGTAGACGGCGACGCCGCCGAGCAGGGCGAAGGCCGGGACGGCGTGGAGGTGGTCGTCGAGTGGCCGATCGTCGTCTTCAGGCCGAAGGCGACGAGGACGATCCCGGCGACCATCGGCGAGGTGGATGTAGGAGTAGGAGTCGCGGGCGAGCTCGTTCGCTCCCGGCCCTCCTCGGCTTCGCGCCAGGCGCCGGGCCGAGACCAGGGCGACGACGTCGAAGTAGATCCACCACATCGCCGCGGCCAGGGCGACGCCGAGCACGGCGGCGGCGCCGATCCCGAGGTCGAGCGCGCCGGCGGCGCCGACGCCGATCGCGACGATCGACTCGCCGAGGGCGATGATCACGATCAGGCCGTGGCGCTCGGCGAAGTGGCCGGGGACGAGCTTCCAGCCCTCGGAGCCGAAGAAGTAGGGGCCGGCCATGTCGAGGAAGAGGGCGAGCGCCCAGAGCGCCCCCTGGGCGAGGCCGTCGAAGCAGCGAGGCCGCCGACCAGCAGGCCGACCGCGACCGCGGTGCTGACGGCGAGGCCGAGCACCGAGTGGCGCAGCGCGTCGTCGTCGGGGCTGGCGAGCATGAAGAGGGCGATGTGGGCGACGCGCACGACGCCGTAGGCGAGCGCGAAGGTGAGCGCGAGGTCGCCGAAGGCCTCCGGCACGCAGAGCGAGACGATCAGCAGCGCCGCCATCGCCGCGAACATGACCAGCCGCACCGCGCCCTCCTCGGGGTCGATCGACGCTGGTCAGCCAGGCGTAGCCGACCCAGGACCACCAGAGCACGCCGAGCACCAGCAGGCCCTGGGCCAGCCCCGACCAGGTCGGGTGGTGGGACATCAGCGCCGTGCACTGGGTGATCGCGAGGACGAAGACGAGGTCGAAGAACAGCTCCAGCGGCGTCACCCGCTCGCCCTCGCGGCGGCACCGCGGTCAGGCGCGGAGCGTGCGACGCGGGGGAGGAGCTGGGCATGGCGCCCATCCTTGCAAGCGGCCCCGCGAGGCCCCGGCACGTCAAAGTCAAAGAGAACAAACCGAAGAGCGATGAGCGAACAGGGCGACAGCCAGGAGCCGACCGGAGGCCGAGCGGGCCTGACCCGCCGCCAGACCCTGGGGCTGGCCGGGGCCGCCGGGGCGGCGCTGGCGGTCGGCGGCGCGATCGCCGGGCTCTCCGGCGGCGGCGACTCCGGGGAGACCGTCGCCCGGGCCGTCAGGTCATGCCTCGCGCTCACCCCAGAGCAGGACGAGGGGCCTTTCTACGTGGAGCTGGGACGGGTCCGCCGCGACGTGGTCGAAGGCAGCGCCGGGGTGCCGCTGGCGCTGCGGGTGCGGGTCCTCGACCCCGCAGCCTGCGCCGCGGTCGAGGGAGCGGCCGTCGACATCTGGCACTGCGACGCCTTCGGCGTCTACGGCGACGAGGCCTCCGAAGGGACCGAGGGCAGGGAGTTCCTCCGCGGCATCCAGATAACCGACGCCGAGGGCAGGGCGGAATTCCGGACCGTCTACCCCGGGCACTACCCGGGCCGGGCGACCCACATCCACGTCAAGGTCCACGTCGGCGGCAGGCGATCCGGCCGCACCTTCGGCGGCGGCCACGTCGCCCACAACGGCCAGCTGTTCTTCCCAGAACCGGTGAGCGATCGGGTCTACGCCCGCTCTCCCTACGACCGGGACACCGCGCCCCGGGTCGCCAACTCGGCCGACGCGATCTTCGTACAGCAGGGCGGCTCGCGCTCGATGCTGAGCTTGGAGGGCGCCGTCGAGCGCGGCCTCACCGCGACGGTCGCGCTCGGCGTCGACCCGAGCGCGACGCCGGCGGCGGTCTAGGGATCTCAATAGCGTGTGCCATGGCGGAGAGCGCGAGGGTGGCGGTGGTCACCGGCGCCTCGACCGGGATCGGCGAGGCGACCGCGAGGCGGCTCGCGCGCGAGCCGGGCACGGAGCTGGTCCTGGTCGCCCGCCGCGAGGAGCTGCCTGCGCGAGCTGGCCGAGTCGCTGCCCTGCCGGGCCACCTAGCTCGCCGTCGACCTGACCGACGGCCGACGCGCCCGAGCGGGTCCGCGCCCACGTCGAGGCCGAGCACGGCGACCGCCTGCGCCTGCTGGTCAACAACGCCGGCGCCGCCTGGCGCGGCAGCTTCGCCGAGACCGGCTACGCCAACGTCCACCGCCACATGGAGCTCAACTTCGACGCCGTCGTCCGCCTCACCGAGGCGCTGCTGCCGCTGCTGCGCGCCGTCCGCCCCGAGCGCGATCGTCAACGTCGCCAGCACCGCCGGCCGCGTCTCCCGCGCCCGCACCGGCGCCTACTCGGCGAGCAAGTTCGCGCTGATCGGCTGGACGCGACTCGCTCTACGCGGAGGAGAAGCCCCACGGCGTCCACGTCGGCATGGTCCTGCCCGGCTTCATCGCCACCGAGGGCTTCCCGGCGACGGAGCTGCGCGAGAAAGCGCTCACCCGCTGGATCGTCTCCAAGCCCGAGCGGGTCGCCGAGGCGATCGTACGAGGCCGGCCCCGGCGGCAAGGCCGAGCGCTACGTCCCCCGCCCCTACGCGCTCGCCGCGGTGGCTGCGCATCCTCGCCCCGCGCCTGGTCCGCCGCGTCCTCACCGGCGGCGCGGCCGAGAACCTGACGACCAGCACCGCCGGCGACGCCGAGCGCGGCGCGACGTGAGACCGCCCCGGTCGCCGCCGCTCTTTAGGATTCGCCGCCGTGATCTCGACCAACCAATTCAAGAACGGCTCCCACATCGAAATCGACGGAAGATCTTCAAGATCATCGAGTTCCAGCACGTCAAGCCGGGCAAGGGCGGCGCGTTCGTGCGGACCAAGCTGCGCCGGATCGAGGACGGCTCGGTGCATGGACAAGACCTTCCGCGCCGGGGAGAAGTTCCGCCCGGTGCGCACCGAGTCGCGCAAGATGCAGTACCTCTACGACTCCGGCGACGCGGCGGTCTTCATGGACAGCCGCGACTACGAGCAGATCGAGATCCCGCGCGAGGCGCTCGGCGAGTCGATGCAGTGGGTGCTGCCCAACGCCGAGGTCGACGTGCTCTTCGTCGACGAGCGGCCGAGCGACGTCCAGGTCGCCAGCGCGATCGACATGAAGGTCACCCAGACCGACCCCGGCCTCAAGGGCGACACCGCCTCCGGCGGCGGCAACAAGCCGGCGACGCTGGAGTCCGGGGTGATCGTCCAGGTGCCGCTCTTCATCGAGGAGGGCGAGACGATCCGGGTCGACACCCGCACCGGCGAGTACGTCTCGCGCGCCTGAGCGGCCGCCGCCGGCCCGAAGCGCGAGAATGAGCCGATGCGCAGATCCGACCAACGCCGCGACGCCGTCTTCGCCTGCTACCAGCGCGACGTCACCGGCCGCCCGCTCGAGGAGCTGATCGCCGACGCGCGGCCGCTGACCCGCGAGCTGGCCGAGGGGGTCGAGGCCGCACCGCGAAGAGCTCGACGAGATCGATCGCCCGCCACGCCAAGGGCTGGGCGCTCGACCGGATCGCGCCGCTGGACCTCAACGTGATGCGGGTCGCGCTGTATGAGATCGAGCACAGCGAGACGTGCCGATCGAGGTGGCGATCGACGAGGCGGTCGAGATCGCCAAGGAGTACTGCGGCGCCGACGCGCCCGGTTCGTCAACGGCATCCTCGGCGCGATCGTCCGCGAGCGGGAGCCGGCCAAATGAGCCGCCTGCGCGAGATCGCCGAGCGCCTGCGCGAGATCGCCGCCGAGCTGGAGGGCGGAGGAGGCCGAGCGACGAGCGCGCCGCCGAGCTGGCGGCCGAGGCCGCCGAGCTCTCCGCCGAGGCGGTCGAGGAGGCCAACCGCGCAGGCGCGCGAAGCGGCGAGCGCCGAGTGAGCGGCGCCGCGGCGCCGCTGAGTACCCCGAGGACCTGCGCGCCCTGGTCGACGCCGCCCTCGACCGGCTGCGCTTCTCCGACGCCGCCGCCGACCGCCGGCCTCGAGGAGGCGATGCGCTACTCGCTGCTGGCCGGCGGCAAGCGGGTGCGCCCGGTGCTCGCGCCTGGCCACCGCCCGCGCCCTCGGCGCCGACCCCGAGCGCTTCCTCCCGGTCGCCTGCGCGATCGAGCTGATCCACACCTACTCGCTGATCCACGACGACCTGCCGGCGATGGACGACGACGAGCTGCGCCGCGGCCTGCCGACCTCCCACGTCAAGTTCGGCGAGGACGTGGCGATCCTCGCCGGCGACGGCCTCTTCGCCGAGGCGGTGCGGCTCTTCTGCGAGCAGCCGGGCGACCCGGCCCGGGTGCTCGCCGCGCTGGGCGAGCTGGCCGCGGCGACCGGCGTCGACGGCATGGTCGGCGGCCAGTACGTCGACGTGGTCGGCGGCGAGGGCGACGCCGAGGGCCTGCGCGCGCTGCACGCGCTGAAGACCGGCCGGCTGATCGCCGCCAGCGTCGGCGTCGTCCTGACCCTCGAGGGCCTCGGCGAACCTGAGACAATTCCCTATCGCCGTTTCGCCGACGAGCTGGGCGTCCTCTTCCAGATCGTCGACGACATCCTCGACGTGACCGAGAGCGACGAGCAGCTCGGCAAGCCACATGGAAGCGACGAGCGACATGGCAAACTCACCTACGTCAGCCTCTTCGGCCTCGACCGGGCGCGCGAGCTGGCCGCCGAGTCCCACGCGAAGGCGACGGCGGCGCTGGCCGAGGCCGCGCGGCGAGACCGACGACCTGAGGCGCGTCGCCGACTACATCTTCACGAGGAACGAATGAGCGAGAAGCCCCACCACCCAGGGCAACGAGGACGAGCAGGCCGAGCCGCTGCTGGACGGCATCGACGGCCCCGCCGACCTGCACGACCTCGACGACGAGCAGCTGCAGCAGGTCGCGCAGGAGATGCGCACCTACATCATCGACACGATCGGTGAGATCGGCGGCCACTTCGGCGCCAACCTCGGCACCTGCGAGCTGGCCGTCGCCCTGCACAGCCTGCTCGACTCGCCCCGCGACAAGGTCCTCTGGGACGTCGGCCACCAGTCCTACCCGCACAAGATCCTCACCGGCCGCCGCGACGAGCTGCCGACGATCCGCCAGTACGAGGGCCTCGCCCCGTTCTGCTCGATCGACGAGTCCGAGCACGACATCATGGGCGCCGGCCACGCCTCGACCTCGATCGGCTACGCGGTCGGGCTGAAGGAGGCGATGCGCAAGGGGATCGGCGAGGACGGCCGGGTCGCCGCGGTGATCGGCGACGGCGCCCTCACCGGCGGCGTCGCCTACGAGGCGCTGCACGCCGCCGGCGGCCTGCAGACCCCGATCGTGATCGTCCTCAACGACAACGGGATGTCGATCTCGCCCAACGTCGGCGCGCTCTCGCGCTACTTCAACCGGATCCGCCTCAACCCGCGCCTCTACCACGCCCGCGAGGGGGTCGAGGACCGGCTGACCAAGCTGCCGCTCGGCCTCGGCCGGCGGATCGAGCGGCTCGGGCCGGAGATCAAGTCGGCGATCAAGGCCTACTGGGCGCCGGGGCTCTTCTTCGAGGAGCTCGACCTCGCCTACATGGGGGTGATCGACGGCCACGACGTGCACGCGCTGCGCGAGGCGCTGAGCGAGGCCTTCGAGGCCGAACGCCCGGTCGTCGTCCACATCCACACGGTCAAGGGCAAGGGCTTCGCCCCGGCCGAAGAGGGCGGCCTCGAGACGATGGAGGAGTGGCACGCGGCGAAGCCGAACTCGATCGTCAACGGCGCAGCCGGCGCGAAGCCGGTGCCGGTGACGGAAACCGACTCGCCCGAGGGGATCGCCCCGAGCGGCTGGAGAAGCCGCCCGCCGCCGGCGGCGCCGCCCCAGTACACCCAGGTCTTCGCCGAGGCGATGGTCGCCGAGGCCGGAGCGACGACGCGGGTGATCGGGATCACCGCCGCGATGGCGGGGGGGACCGGTCTGCAGAAGCTCGCCGACGAGGCTCCCGAGCAGTACTACGACGTCGGCATCGCCGAGCAGAACGCGGTCCTGCTGGCCTCGGGGCTGGCGCTCCAGGGGGCCAAGCCGGTCTGCGCGATCTACTCGACCTTCCTCCAGCGCGCCTACGACCAGATCATCCACGACGTCTGCCTCCAGAAGCTCGACGTGACCTTCGCGATGGACCGGGCCGGGCTGGTCGGCGACGACGGCCCGACCCACCACGGCGCCTTCGACGTCTCCTACTTCCGCCCGATCCCCAACGTGGTCGTGATGGCGCCGCGCGACGAGGCGATGCTGGTCCACATGCTGCGCACCGCGATCGCCCACGACGGGCCCAGCGGCGCTGCGCTACCCGCGCGGCGCGGCCGAGGGCGTCGAGCTGCCGTCGCGGCCGCGGGCGATCCCGATCGGCAACGGCGAGGTCCTGGCCGAGGGCGAGCGGGTGGCGCTGCTCGGCTACGGCTACGGGGTCACCGTCGCCCGCGAGGCGGCGGCGATCCTCGTCGAGCACGGCCTGAGCGCGACCGTCGCCGACGCGCGCTTCGCCAAGCCGATCGACGGCGAGCTGGCGGCGCGCCTGGCGCGCGAGCACGACCTGCTGGTGACGATCGAGGAGAACGTGCTGCCGGGCGGTTTCGGCTCGGCGGTGCTCGAGCACCTCGAGGACGCCTTCGCCGAGGGCCCGGCGGAGCGGGCCCGGGTGCTGCGCGTCGGCCTGCCTGACCGCTACGTCACCCACGGCAAGCCGGACCTGCTGCGGGCCGAGGCCGGCCTCACCGGCGAGTCGGTGGCGGAGCGGGTACTGGCCGCGACGCCCTCCGCGCAGCCGATCCCGGGCTAATGAAAATTGGGCTTGCGTCAATCGGCGCAATCGAATAGCCTGCGCAAGCTCTCCGGCGTACCTCGCTTCTGGGGATCGCCATAGGGAGGAGAGATACGTATCTCTATATGTGTGGTCCGTTAGGGGAAGCGGGCCACTCGCGATCCGGCCGCCAAGGCGGTGGGGTCGTGGGGCGCGGCTGGCGCCGATGGGACGGGTTTGGGCAGAGGGTCGGCTACCGCCGGCGGTGGACCTCGGTGGCGGTCGCCTGGTCGCGGGGGCGGACGACTATCTCGTCGACGTTCACGTGCGCGGGCTGGGTTACAGCCCAGCGGACGCACTCGGCGACGTCCTCGCCGCTGAGCGGCTCCATCCCCTCGTAGACCCGCGCCGCCGCCTCCTCGTCGCCGCCGAAGCGGACCAGGGAGAATTCGGTCTCGACCATTCCCGGGACGATCTCGGTGACCCGCACCGGCTGGCCCAGCAGCTCCAGCCGCAACGTCCGCAGCATCGCCCGTTGGGCGTGCTTGGCGGCCGTGTAGCCGGCGCCTCCGCGGTAGACCTCGAAGGCCGCGATGCTGGTGACCGCGACCACGTGCCCGTCGCCGGAGGCGACCAGCGCGGGCAGCAGCGCCCGGGTCATCCGCATCGTCCCCAGCACGTTGGACTCATACATCGAGCGCCACTGCTCCTCGTCGGTCTCGGCCACGGACTCCAGACCGAGCGCCCCGCCGGCGTTGTTGACGAGCACGTCGCAGCGCGGCACGACGGCGGCGAACTCCAGCACCGACTCGGGGTCGGCCACGTCCAGCGCCAGCGCCTTCCCGCCGATCTCCCCGGCCAGCGCCTCCAGCCGATCCAACCTGCGGGCGCCGAGCACGACCTCGAACCCGCTCCCGGCCAGGGCCCGGGCGGTGGCGGCTCCGATCCCGCTGGATGCCCCGGTGACGACGGCGACACGACTCATGCCCGGGACCTTAGGCAAACGGGGCCCCGCCTCGGGGCGTCGGGGATCGGTTTGCCTCCAGGTTGACTCGCGGTCGTGACATCCGTCCACGGGCACGCCGGAACATCTGTCGAGACGTCACCCCTCGGGCCTAGCCTCGCACCTCATTTTCGGAGTGTTCCCAAAACTCGAACTCAGGAGATCGAATGCGATTCGCATCCACGTTCAGGGTTGTCCGCCGCCAGGCAACGGTCGCTTTGGCGCTCGGCACTCTCCTGATCGGAATCGCCCCCGCCGGCGCCGAGGCCGCGACGGGTGACCCGATCGAACCGCGCGTCGCCGGCGACGCGGTGACTCCGCACGTCGCCAAGCCCGCGAGCGGCGCGGGGCCTGCCGGGAGCTCGGTATCGGGTTCGGGTTCCGAGACGGCGCCAAGGCACGCGCCGGTGCCGAGCTCTGAGTCGGAGAGTTCCACCGGACTCGTGTCTCCTCGGGCCGCCGAGCCTGGACCTGATTCGGCCGACGCGGCTGAGCCGCGCGCAGGGGCGGCCGGGTCGTCGTCCGACGATCAGGGTGCTACGTCCGAGACCGCCGACAGGGATCCGGCCCGTCGAACCGCCGATCGGCTGGCCGAGTTGATCGCGGATCGCTGGGCATGGTTCGCCCAGCCCAAACCCGAACTCCAGCTGGTCGCCCACTTGGTGAACATGGAACAGATACTGAGCAGCATCGAGCACGGATACGAGCTCGCAGGGCAGGTAGCCGTGAGGCGGTACACCGGGTATTCGGAGGTCAGTGACGTGGCCAGCGACCCCAGCGACCCCTGCCTCGGCTCGGCGAGCTACTTCGCTTCGCTCGCCCAGGTGGAGGAGGGAACCAACGGCACCGGCCCGTGCTGACGGCTCCGAGGATATCTCTCCGGCTCGACTCCACATCCTAGGCGGGGCATCGCCAACGTTCGGCCGCTCGTTGCCTCAAACATCCGCCGAACGGCCATTTGGGGCGGATACCGTCCGCCCGCGGAAGCGCTGGAAATATCGACGAAGACGGGAGATCGAATGCGGAGCGGACACACCCCAGGGGCGACCGGTCGCGGAGCGACTGGCATCTTGAGCGCGGGACTGGTCGCCCTGGCCATGCTTCCGGCGGGCGCGCAGGCTCTGGTCACCCCGCGCGTGGTTAAGCCCAACCAGGTGCAGGTCGCGCCCGCGCCCGCATCGAATGCGGCACCGGCGTCGAGCCCGACGCCGGTGCCGCCGCCCGCCCCCGCGCCGCCCGCCGATTCCGCCCCCGCGCCGAGCACCGACACGACCCCGATCTCAAGCCCCTCCGACGATGGAGCGCCGCCGAGCAACCCCTGGGCCGGAGACCCCGCCAGGCAGCCGACGGGCCCAGCCCTCTACATGAGGGACCCCAATGTCGACCGGATGGTCGCCGTGGGTGCGATAGGCGGGCCCGCGATGGTGGATTACCTTGCCAGCTTGATCGCCGATCGATGGAACAAGCTCGGCCAGAGCGAGCTCGACCTGGCGTCGCTGGCCGATTTGGCGTGGCTGGGACAGGAATGGTCCGAGTTGAGACACGCGCGGGAACTGGAGACGCAGATCGCCGTGGCGGAGCAGGGGGCGTACCAGGCGCAGGTCGCATCGCCGGCCGCGTCGAATGCCCCGTCCGTGCCGAGCCCGAGGCCGCCACCGGCTCCGACGTCCGCGCCAGCGTCGAACCCCGACCCGGTCGCGACCCCAGGTGACGCACCACCTTCAGGCCTTGAGGAGAACTCGGGAGGTTCGGCGATTTTGGACCAGACCGCCGACGTCCGGAACAGGTATGTGGGCTCGCCGGACTTCTACGTGAGGGACCCCTCTCGTTACTATTTCGACGCCCTCTATGGCGATCGTCCCTGGCAGGCGCAGTTCGCCGAATGGATCGCGGACCCTTCGTCGTATCCCGAGCTGTCGCCGTCGATGCAGGGCTTGGAGGTCCTGAGCAGATTGGTGAAATTGGAACAGACGTTGAGCGCACTCGAACACGAACAGGATTTGGAGACGCAGCTCGCCGTGAGGGAGCAGGGCGGCTACACGGAGGTCTCCGACGCGCCCAATCCCTGCGCAGGCTCCGAGAGCTACTTCGATTCGCTCGCTCAGGTCGAGGAGGGTATCGACGGCACGATTTCGTGCTGATCGGGGGACCAGAGGCCGGCTGACTCGGCCAGGGCGGCGGTCTTATCCGCTCAGGAGCACCGGCTGGCGGGCCGGTGCTCCCCTTCCTCCCCGTAGGCCGCGGAGTCGATCTCCTCTCCGCTGGCGTCGACGAGCGTCACCGAGTCGCCGCTGTTGGTCCAAACCGGACTTCCACTGGTCCCGAAGACGTCGTGGCCGGAGTCGTGTCCTCTGCCCGGATGGACCCTGACCTCGGCGCCGGGCGCGAGGGAGAGGCTTGGAATGGTGTTGACGACGTCGCCGCTGCCCTCCCGCAGCTCCCAGCCCGTGACGTTCACCGCCATCTCGCCGGCGTTCACCAAGCAGATGTATTCGTCCGAGGGGTTGTCGTAGGCGGGGGCGTTCAGCACCGAGGAGGGAAGGTCGATGCGGACTTCGGGCTTCGGCGCCGGGCACGATCCGATCCCCAGCCAGCATTCGGAAATGCCGACGGGGACGAGCACGGCCAGGACCAGGCCGGCGAGCCCGATCGCCACGGCCACCCACCGCCCATTCGAGCCGCGCGACCGGTCCCTATCTGTCGGGGATCTAGAGATACCTATAGACGACCGGCATCGTACCCGGGTTCCGGCGAGGCCGGGACTCGGCGCGCCACCCCGGCGCGGACCGGCGTCTGGCGACCGTAACGGACGACGACGAGGGCGAGGACAACGGCCGCGCTGCCGAGCGCCATCGTCCTGAACCAGGCGCTGGCGCCGTCGGTGCCCGATCCCAGCGAGTGCGCGACCGCGAGCACGAAGACGACGACGGTCGCGCGGTGGATCTGCCGCCAGCGCTTGGCGCCGATCTTGCGCCGCCAGTAGAAGGTCGGCCCCAGCAACAGCGCCAGGTAGCCGGCGAGGATCCCCAGGCCGGTCCAGACCGGTCGGTATTCGAGGGTGAACGGGATCGTGATCCCGGTGACGCCGGGGTTGAGCCAGGAGTCTCCCAGGAGGAGGACCCCGTGGGCGCCGATCGCCACCAGCGCCGTCAGCGCCACCTGCTTGTGGACTTTGACCAGATTGCGCTTCAGGGCCGGCCGTTTGATCAGCTTCGACGCCAGCAGCAGGCCGATCACGACAGCCGCGGTGATCAAGAGGAAGGCCACGATCCCCGCCGATCGCGCGGCCAGCCACCACGGGTACTTGCCGGGATCTGGCTCAGCGATCACCGCCGCCCTCCCCTGGCTCTGCCTCGCCCGCTGGAGCGATCTTGCCCGGGGCGGCCTTGGCCGCGTGCCCTTCGCTTGGAGCCGGCACCCTCGTCGGGCCCGAGAACATCGCGTAGGCGGCGATCCCGGCCAGCGCCAGGACGACCACGACGGCCGCGACCCTGGTCATCGGGCTCGGCCCACCCTCGTCCGCGACAACGGCTGGCGAGGCGGTGCTCATGGCGGCGGCGCCGGCGAGGTCTTGGTGACGATCGCGGCGGCTTCCGTCGCCTGCGCCTTGCCGCCCTTGCCGGCGGCGGGCTGGGTGACCGCGGCCGGCGAGACGATGCCCGGCCCGAGGGCGGGATCCCTGCCGCTTCGCACCTGGATCGCGAGCAGGGTGAGGACGACGAAGAAAAGCCCCAGCGAGGAGGTGATGACGGCGAGCGGGCTGGGCCCGCGAGGACGCTTCCGGGCAGGCTTGTCGGCCACCGCGCTCACTGCTCTCCGCAGACCTGGAAGCCGTAGCCGCGGGCGAACCCGGTTAGCGCTCGGGTCGAGTTGTCGAGTTGGGCCCGCAGGCGCCGGACCAGCGGGACGTTGGCGTTGGCGAGCGCCGAGCGGATCTTCGCCCTCAGCGCCAGCTGACCCCGTACAGGGTCGAAGACGTTTGCCCGCAGCAGCGCCTCTTCACCCGGCGGCGGGGCGATCGCTTCGATCTGCCGCAGCTCCTGCCAGCCGAGCGCGATCGTGCCCTCGTACGCCCTAACCGCCTCGGCGGAGTCAGCGGACGCTCCAACCCGCTCCTGCTCTTTGCTGCGCTCGGGGTCGATCTTGCCGCAGACAGCGTCGACTCGGGCCACGTAGGCGCGGCGGGCGGGGTCGGTGACCTTGGTCACCCGCACCGGTCCGCTCGACCCCGGCTGCGGGGATTCGGGCGCTCGAACCGTGCTCGCCTGGTTCGTCGCTTCCGACGTCTCGGCCTCGCCGCGTCGCCTGTCGCCGCCGCAGCCCGCGAGGAACGCGACGAGGAGCCCGAGGAGGAGGATCGAAATGAGGCGCGCGGCCACCGTGCCCCTACGGGTGGACCCGCCACTCATCGCGCTTGCCCCACACCCGTTTTGGCCCAACCCACCACGATGCCACGAGGGTATGGTCGGCAGGACTCGCCTACATCCGCAATTCACACCCTGGCTGGGTCAGTGTTTGACCGCAGGCGATTCTGAGGCCGCGGAAGGGCTGACTTTGGCCCCACAACAGAAAACGCCCCGCCGGGAGGCGGGGCGCTTCTGGGGTTACTACAGGGAGGAGAGATATGTATCTCTATATATGTGGATCGGTGGGAGGTAGGTGAGCCCGGTTGTGCCGTGGGCGCCCATCGTGGGAAGCGACGGGGGCCATGTAACGGCGCGGGACTCAGCCAAAAAGTCTGTTTGCCTCGCTTTGCATCGTCATCTCCATCTCGATCCTTGAACAGCGTACGAACATACGTGCGATTTGTGTGTGAGAGCGATCACAGAGACCCCTGCAAATGGGGTATCCCCGGTTCTCGGACCTCCGCTGCGTCTCCAGCAGACCAGATTGAAGCCGAAAAGCGGTTAAAAGAATGTTGCACGGCCGCCTAAGGCCCCAATTAAGGGACGAGTGGGGGGCATGGGGGACCGGTCGGGGGGTGCGCTGTAGCGTTTCGGCCATGAAGAAGGCCCGGATCGACGCGGTCTTGGCGCAGCGGGGGCTGTTCCCCTCGCGCTCGGCGGCCGCCGGGGCGGTGCGCGCGGGCGAAGTCCGCGTCGGCGCCGACGGGCCGGTTGCCCTGCGCCCGAGCCAGCTGGTCGAGCCTGAGGCGAAGTTGATCGTCGACCCCGGCCCGCGCTACGTCTCCCGCGGCGGCATCAAGCTCGAGAACGCGCTGGAGGCGCTCGGGATCGACGTCGCCGGCCGCGACTGCCTCGACGTCGGCGCCTCCACCGGCGGCTTCGCCGACTGCCTGCTCCAGCGCGGCGCCGCTCGCGTGGCGGCGGTCGACGTCGCCTACGGCCAGCTCGACCTGAGGCTGCGCGAGGACCCGCGGGTGACCGCGATCGAGCGGCTGAACGCCCGCGCGATGGAGCCCGCCGACCTGCCCTTCGCGCCCTCGCTGGCGACCGTCGACGTCTCCTTCATCTCGCTGGCCAAGGTGCTGCCAGCGGTCGCGCGCTGCCTCGCCCCGGGCGGCGAGGCGCTGGCGATGGTGAAGCCGCAGTTCGAGCTGGGGCGCGAGCGGGTCGGTCGGGGCGTCGTCCGCGACGCCGACGACCGCCGCGAGGCCATTCTCGCCGTCGCCGTCGTTGCCGCCGAGCTCGGCCTGCCGGTGCGCGGGTTCGCATCCTCGGGGCTGCCCGGCCCCAAGGGCAACCGCGAGACCTTTGTCTGGTGCGGCGGGGAGGGGCCCGCGGTCGAGGACCTCGAGGCCGCCGTGCGCGCCGCGGAGGGCCCCGGATGAGGACCGCGGCGCTGATCACCCACTCCCACCCGCCGGCCGCCACCGAGGCGGTCGCGGCCGCCGTCGGCATCGCCCGCGACGCCGACTGGCGGCTCACGGCGACAGAGGAGGAGCTGGCCAAGCACGGCGCCGCGGCCCAAGGGATCGAGGTGCTCGCCGACGAGGATCCGCTGCCGGACCTCTGCCTGGTGCTCGGCGGCGACGGCTCGATCCTGCACGCGCTGCGCCGCTACGCCCGCACCGGCGTGCCGGTCTTCGGCGTCAACTTCGGCACCGTCGGCTTCCTTGCCGCGGTCGAGCGAGACGACGCCGAGCGCGGCATCGGCCGCGCCCTCGCCGGTGAGATCGAGACCGTGCAGCTGCCCGGGCTGGAGGTCTCGCTCGACGGCGCCGAGGGGGTCGGCCTCAACGACGTCACCGTCACCCGCCGGCCGCACGACCGCGTCGCCGAGCTGAGCTATCGGATCGCCGGCGAGGAGGTCGGGCACGTCCGCTGCGACGGGCTCGTCGCCGCCACGCCCGCCGGTTCCACCGGCTACAACCTCGCCAACCAGGGGCCGATCCTCGCCTGGGGGGTGAAGGGCTACGCGGTCAGCTACATCTCCCCGCACTCGTTGACCGCACGCGCCCTCGTCGTCGCCCCCACCGACGTCCTGCACGTCGGCAACGCGGAGGGGCGCGAGGCGGTGGAGGTCGCGGTCGACGGCGTCCACGTCGCCGACCTCGACGCCGGCTCCGCGCTGGAGGTCCGCTTCGCCGAGGGCGTCGGCCGCCTAGCCCAGCTCCCGGGCACCAGCTTCTACCAGCGCATCCGCGAGAAGTTCGGCCACCTGGCCGTTTAGCGGGCCGCCGGGGCCGACGGCGGTCGCTCGATACCCTGGGCCGGAGTCCGGCCAAGTACCCCTGGAGGTCGTCATGGAGCGCAAGTGGTGGACCCTCGTCCTGATCTCGATCGCGACGTTCATGCTGCTGCTGGACATCACGGTCGTCAACGTCGCCCTGCCCGACATCCAGCGCGAACTCGACGCCAGCCTCTCCAGCCTTCAGTGGGTCGTCGACGCCTACTCGCTGATGCTCGCCGCCTTCCTGCTCACCGCCGGCTCGCTGGGCGACCGGCTGGGGCGCCGCCGCGTCTTCACGATCGGCTTCGCGACCTTCACCTTCGCCTCCTTCCTCTGCGGCATCTCCGGCGACCCGACCCTGCTCAACCTCGCCCGCGGCCTCCAGGGCGTCGGCGGGGCGGCGATGTTCGCGACCTCGCTGGCGCTGATCGGCCAGGAGTTCCACGGCAAGGACCGGGCGACCGCGTTCGGCGTCTGGGGGGCGACGATCGGCGGCGCGGTGGCGATCGGCCCGCTGGTGGGCGGGGTGATCACCGAGAACTTCGGCTGGGAGTGGATCTTCTTCGTCAACGTCCCGATCGGGGCGGTGGCGATCTTCCTCACCGAGCGCAAGCTGGCCAACGTCGCCGCCCAGGACCCCCAGCGGGTCGACTTCCCCGGCCTGCTCACCTTCTCGCTCTCGCTCTTCGGGTTGATCTACGGCCTGATTCGCGGCAATCCGGACGGCTGGACCAGCGCCCCGATCCTCGCCTCGCTGATCGGCTCGGCGGCGCTGATGGCCGCCTTCGTCGCGATCGAGGCCCGCAGCAGTCACCCGATGCTCGACCTGACCCTCTTCCGCAAGCCCGCCTTCAACGGCGTCTCGGCGGTCGCCTTCGGCCTCTCCGGCGGGATGTTCGCGATGTTCCTCTACCTCACCATCTATATGCAGGGCGAGCTCGGCTACTCGCCGCTTGAGGCCGGGCTGCGCTTCCTGCCGCTGACCGTGCTCTCCTTCATCGCCTCGCCGATCGCCGGCGCGCTCTCGCACAGGATCCCGATCCGGGTCCTGCTCGGGCTCGGGCTCTCGCTGGTCGGCGCCGGCCTGCTGCTCATGCACGGCGTCTCGCCCGACTCCGAATGGACGACCCTGCTCGCCGGCTTCCTCGTCGCCGGCGTCGGCATCGGGATCACCAACCCCGGCATCGGTCAGGCGGCGATCGCCGTCGTCCCGGTGGAGAAGGCGGGGATGGGATCGGGGATCAACACCACCTTCCGCCAGGTCGGGATCGCGACCGGGGTCGCCGCGCTGGGGGCGATCTTCCAGTCGCGCGTGGACTCCAAGCTCGGCGAGCTGCTGCCCAACGCCCCGGCCGGCCTCGGCGAGGCGGTCGCCTCCGGCGGCTCGCGGGCCGCCGCCGCGGCGAGCCCGCCGGCGCTGCGCGGCGAAGTCGTCCACGCCTCCCAGGTCGCCTTCACCGCCGGCTTCAACGAGATCATCCTGATCGCCGCGATCCTCTCCTTCGTCGGCGCGGCCCTCGGCTACGCGCTGGTGCGCCCTCGGGATTTCGTCCAGCAGACCGAGGGTGTGGTTGAGCCGGCCGCGGCCTGAATGTATGTTCGGCCGATGCTGGGACCGAATGCGCGCCGCCACGGGCTCCGGGGCCTCCTCGCCGCGGTGCTGGCCCTCTCGTGCCTCCTCGTGGGGGCATCCGCCGCGCAGGCCGAACTGACGTTCAAGCGCGCCCATGGGGCGCCGATCCACTTCGCCGGCACGCCGCGGGTGTGGTGCGGGCCGTGGGAGGTCGGGGGCTCCTCCCGTCTCTCGATCCACGTCGAACTGAGGACCGCCAGCCGTGGCTGGGAGCTGACCGCCGTCCAGCGCGATCTGAAGCTCGGCCGCCGGATCGAGTTCCCGAGCGACGTCCGATTCGACAACCCGCACGGAGCCCTGTTGTTCGCCTACGTACGCAATCCCCTCGTCGAAGCCTCCACCAACGAGGAAGAGGCCTCCGGCTCAATGGTCTTCACGCAGGCGAGCTGCGAAATCGGCGCCGCGGTCGAATTCCGCGTCCACGCCGTGCTCGGCAGCGAGCTGTTCAACGGGACGCGCGTGCGCGTGACCGGCGCCTTCGGCGGCGTGGTCGGCGAAGCGCCGACCTTCTGAGTCCCCGCACGCAGCGGGAAAACGGGCTGGGTCGGTCCGCCCCCGTTGCTACACAGACCCCTGTGCTGCGCGAGCTGCGGATCGAGAACCTGCTGCTGATCGAGCGGGCCGAGTTGCGGCTCGGCGAGGGCCTGAACGCGATCACCGGCGAGACCGGCGCCGGCAAGACGGTCCTGGCGCACTCCCTCGACCTGCTGATGGGCGGCAAGGCCAAGCCGCAGATCGTCCGCCCCGGGGCCGGGGAGGCATGGGTCGAGGGCGTCTTCGACCTGCCCGAGGGGCTGCTCGCCGAGCCGGAGATGGCCGAGCTGGCCGAGCGGCTGCCGGAGGGCGCCGAGGAGGTGGTGCTGGGACGGAGGGTCTCCGCCGGCGGGCGGACCAGCGCCTTCCTCGCCGGGCGGGCGGCGGCGGCCGCGGACCTGAGGCTGCTCGGCGGGCGGCTGCTCGCCTTCTTCGGCCAGCACGAGCACCGCAAGCTGACGATCTCCTCGGCCCAGCTGGAGGTCCTCGACGGTTTCGCCGGGGCCGAGCACCTGGAGGCCCGCCGCCGCTACCGAGAGGCGCACCGCGAGTGCGGGGCGCTCGCCGCCGAGCTTGCCGAGCTGCGCGAGCGCGAGGGCTCCCGGGAGCGCGACCTCGATCTCTACCGCTACGAGCTCTCCGAGATCGAGGAGGTCGGACCGCAGCCGGAGGAGCGGGCGGGCCTGGGCGCCGAGCGCGAGCGCCTGCGTCATGCCGAGGGATTGCGCGAGGCGGCGGCCGGCGCCCACGCCGCCCTGGCGGGGGCCGAGGAGGACGGCGGCGGCGCCGCGGCGGCGCTGGCCGGCGCCGAATCCCTGCTCCAGGGAGCCGCCGGCCTGGACCCGCGGCTGGACGCGATCGGCGAGCGGGTGGCGGCCCTCGCGCTGGAGCTGGGCGACGCCGGCTCGGAGCTGCGCGACTACGCCGAGGGCATCGAGGCAGACCCCGCCGCGCTGCTCGCGGTCGAGGAGCGGCTGGAGGCGATCGACAGGCTGGAGCGAAAGCACGGCGGCAGCGTCGAGTCGGTGCTGGCCCACGCCGAGCGCTGCCGGGAGGAGATCAAGCGGCTACAGGGCGCCGAGGTGCGCGGGGCGCGGGCGGAGGTCGCCCTGGCCGAGGCCGAGGGGCGCCGGGAGGAGCTGGGCGAGCTGCTCAGCGCCGGCCGCGCCGAGGCAGCCGGGCGGCTGGAGGAGCGGGTCGCGGCGGAGCTGGAGCGGCTCTCGATGCCGGGGGCGACGCTGGAGGTGGCGCTCGATCCCCACCCCGAGGGCTTCGGGCCGAACGGGCGCGAGACGGTCGAGCTGCGCGTCGCGCCCAACCCCGGGATCGAGCCGGCGCCCCTGCGCGACGCCGCTTCGGGGGGCGAGCTCTCGCGGGTGATGCTGGCGCTGAGCGGGCTCGGCCGCGCCGCCGGCGCCGGGACGCTGGTCTTCGACGAGATCGACGCCGGGATCGGCGGCAACACCGCGCGCGTCGTCGGCGAGCGGCTGCGGGCCCTGGGGGAGGGCTCCCAGGTGCTCTGCATCACCCACCTGCCGCAGGTCGCGTCCCTGGCCACAACCCACTTCCGGCTCGAGAAGGGCGTGGAGGCGGGACGGGCGCTGGCCACGGTGCAGCGGCTCGACGGCGAGGGTGTGGTGGAGGAGATCCGGCGAATGCTGGGAGGCGATCGCTCCGACGAGGCCGCCACCCGCCACGCCCGCGAGCTGCTCGCCGCCGCCTGACCCCGGTTGGGCCGCCTTTCTGGGCCTATGCCCCAATAACGCGGCCCACCTTGCCCGCCGCCGGTTCGGTCGCCTAACCTGGGCGGGTGGCCATCGCCAGTCACCGTCGCCTGCCCGCACTGCTCGGCCGCCGCAACGGGGCCAGGCCGGACGCCCCGATCGAGGGGACCGCGCGCCTCGGCGAGCGGACCAAGCACCTGGTCAAGCGGCTGCGCCCCGGGGACGTCGCAGTCATCGACCACGTCAACATCGACCGGATCGCGGCCGAGGAGCTGATCGAAGCCGGCGCCGCCGCGGTCCTGAACGCCTCGGAGTCCTCCAACGGGCGCTATCCCAACGCCGGCCCGTTGATGCTGACGCGGGCCGGGATCCGGGTTATCGACGCCCCCGGCGCCGGCCTCTTCGAGCTGCTGCGCGACGGCGAGACGGTGCGGATCGACGGCGGCGCGGTGAGCGTCGGCGACCGCGAGGTGCTGCGCGGCCGGGTGCTGGAGGCGATCGAGCTGGAACGCGAGCTGGAGGAGCAGCGCGAGCGGATCGACGAGGCGCTGGCGGACTTCGCCGAGAACACCGTCGCCCACGTCCGCCAGGAGACCGACCTGCTGACCGGCAGCGTCGAGTTCCCGCCGACCAAGGCCTCCTTCCGCGACCGCCACGTCCTCATCGTCGTCCGCGGCGACCGCCACCGCCGCGACCTGAAGGCGCTGAACGCCTACATCCGCGACGTGCGGCCGCTCGTCGTCGCCGTCGACGGCGGTGCCGACGGCGCTCTGGAAGCGGGGCTGAAGCCGGACGTGATCCTCGGCGACATGGACTCCGCCAGCGACGCCGCGCTCGCCTGCGGCGCCGAGCTGATCGTCCACGCCTATCCCGACGGCCGCGCGCCCGGCCGCGAGCGCCTGCGCGAGGCCGGCCTGCCCCACACGGTCGTCCCCGCCGCCGGCACCAGCGAGGACGTGGCGATGCTGATGGCCCACGAGAAGGGCGCGGCGCTGATCGTCAGCGTCGGCGCCCACTTCAACCTGATCGAGTTCCTCGACCGCAAGCGCGGCGGCATGTCCTCGACCTTCCTCACGCGGCTGCGGATCGGCGAGCGCCTGGTCGACGCCAAGGGGGTCAGCCGCCTCTACAACCCCAGCTCGACCCTGGCGCCGGCCGGCCTCTTCCTGGTCGCCTTCGCGATCCTGCTGACGATCCTCGTGATCACCTCGCCGGCGCTCAACGACGTCTTCGAACTGGTCTGGCTGAAGGTCAGGATCTGGCTTGGGATATAGCGACGGCCGCGGCGACCATCTAGCCTTCGGCGGCTGATGGGTTACAGCGCCCGCTACCACGCCACCTCGCTGATCGCGGTCTTCCTCGCCCTCGCGATCGGCATCCTGATCGGCGCCGAGTTCGGCGGCGACGCCCTGACCAGCACCCGCCGCAACCTCGAGCACAGCCTCGTCGGCAACCTTCAGGACGCCCGCTCCAAGAGCGACGAACTCAGCTCCGAGCTGGGCCGCTCGAACGAGTTCGCCGACCGCGTCTACCCGGTGCTGGTGCGCGAACGGCTGGAGGGCAAGCGGATCGCGATCCTCGCCCTCGGGGACCTGCCGGGAGAGGTCACCGGGGCGGTCGAGGACGCCCTCGGCCCGACCGGGGCGAAACTGGTCGGCGTCGGGGTGGTGCGCGAGCCGCTCGACCTGGGCGGCCTCGCGGGCGACCTGGCGAAGACCCGCTTCGCCGACCTGCGCCGCAACCCCGACACGCTGACCGCCTTCGGCGTCGGCCTCGGGCGCCAGCTGGTGCGGGGGGGAACGCTGCCGGAGGTCGTCCGCGGCCACCTCTTCTCGCGCGCGAGCGGCAGCTTCGGCGCCCTCGACGGGGTGATCGTGGTCCGCGTCCAGCCCCAGGACCTGGGACCGGTGCAGCGCTCCAACGCGGGCCGGCTCGAAGCGGCGCTGATGAGCGGGATCACGGCGACGCCCACGCCCGCGGTGGGGATCGAGACCTCGACCGCCGAACCGTCCTCGATCGCCTTCTTCCAGGCCAACGACCTCTCCAGCGTCGACGACGTCGAGCTCACCGCCGGCAAGCTGGCGATGGTCTTCTCGATGCTCGGGGCCGAGGGCAGCTTCGGGGTCAAGGGCAGCGCCGACCGCCTCCTGCCGGACCTCCTGACCCAAGGGCGCTGAGGTGCTCTGGGTCGGCTTCCCGCTGGCGATCGCGCTCTCGCTGCTGGTGGTCCCGGCCGGGGCGCGGGGGCTGCGCGACGCCGGCCTGGTGCGGGAGAACTACCGCGGCGCGCAGCTCGCCTTCCCGCTGGGAGCGGTGCTGGCGACCGCCGCGCTGGTGACCCTGGCCCCGCTCGCCTTCCTCAACGACCGCGCCGACCTCGACCTGCTCGACCCCGACCTGCGGCGCTGGCTGCCCTACGTGCTCGGCATCGCCTTCCTCGGCTTCCTCGACGACGCCCTTGGCCAGGGGGCGCGTTCCACCGCGCCGCGCGGTTGGCGCGGGCATGGGCGGGCGCTGCGCGAGGGCAGCCTCTCGACCGGGGCGATCAAGGCCGTCGGGGCGCTGGCGCTGGCCGCCTACGTCGTCTCCGGGCGCGGCCTGGAATCGTGGCGCTATCTCTCCGACGTGGCGCTGCTGATCCTCGCCACCAACCTCTTCAACCTGCTCGACCTGCGGCCCGGCCGGGCCGAGAAGGGGCTGGCGCTGCTCGGCGTCGGGCTCTGTCTCGGGGCCTGGACGCTGGCGCCGATCGAGCTGCTGGGGATCTTTGCCGGCCCGATCCTCGTCGGCGCCCGGCTGACCCTGCGCGAGCGGGCGATGCTCGGCGACACCGGCTCCAACCTGGTCGGAGCGGTTGCCGGCGTGTGGCTGTTGACCAATCTTGGGGGGGACGGGCGGCTGGTGGCCCTGGCGATCGTCGCGGCGCTCACCGTTTACGGGGAGATGCGGTCTCTTTCGCGGACCATCGATTCGATTCCGCCCCTGCGCTGGCTAGACTCGCTCGGCAGAGCATGACTCCCTCCAGCAAAGGCGATACCCGGTTCATCTTCGTCACCGGCGGGGTCGTCTCGGCCCTCGGCAAGGGGATCGCCGCCGCCTCGATTGGGCGCCTCCTGGTCTCCCGCGGCTACCGGGTCCAGCTCCAGAAGTTCGACCCCTACATCAACGTCGACCCGGGGACGATGAGCCCCTTCCAGCACGGCGAGGTGTTCGTCACCGAGGACGGGGCGGAGACCGACCTCGACCTCGGCCACTACGAGCGCTTCACCGACGAGAACACCTCGCGCGCCTCCAACGTCACCGCCGGCGCCGTCTACAACTCGGTGATCCGGCGCGAGCGCCGCGGCGACTACCTCGGCGCCACCGTGCAGGTGATCCCGCACATCACCAACGAGATCAAGCAGCGGATCCTGATCGTCGCCGAGTCCCAGGCGGTCGACTTCGTGATCACCGAGATCGGCGGCACCGTCGGCGACATCGAGTCGCTGCCGTTCCTCGAGTCGATCCGCCAGCTCTACACCGACCTCGGCCCGAAACGGAGCATGTTCGTCCACCTGACCCTGGTCCCATACGTCGGGCACGCGGGGGAGCTGAAGACGAAGCCGACCCAGCACTCGGTCAACGAGCTGCGCCGGATCGGGATCCAGCCGCACGCCCTGGTCTGCCGCTCCGAGGGCCGCCTGGACCGGGAGATCCGCAGCAAGATCGCGCTCTTCGCCAGCCTCCCGATCGAGGGCGTGATCTCCGCCAACGACGTCGACAACATCTACAAGGTGCCGCTGGTCTTCCGCGCCGAGGGTGTCGACGACCTCGTCCTCGACCACTTCGGGATGGAGGCGCCGGCGCCGGACCTGGCCGAGTGGGAGGCGATGGTGCGCCGCGCCGACTCGGCCACGGGCACGGTGAGGATCGCGATCGTCGGCAAGTACGTGCAACTCGCCGACGCCTACAAGTCGGTGATCGAGGCGATCGAGCACGGCGGCTTCCACCACGGCGTCGGTGTCGAGGTCGAGCTGGTCGACTCCGAGCACCTGGACCCCGAGAAGCTGGAGGGCTGTGACGGCATCCTCATCCCCGGCGGCTTCGGCGAGCGCGGCATCGAGGGCAAGGTGCAGGCGGCGCGGATCGCCCGCGAGCGCTCGATCCCCTACCTCGGCATCTGCCTCGGGATGCAGATCGCGGTGGTCGAGTTCGCCCGCAGCGTGGTCGGCATGGAGGGCGCCAACTCGGCCGAGTTCGACCCCGAGACGCCGTTCCCGGTGGTCGACCTGCTGCCGGAGCAGAAGGAGGTCTCCGACATGGGCGGCACGATGCGGCTCGGCGCCGATCCGGTCAAGCTGCACGAGGGGACGCGGGCGAGCGAGATCTACGGCGAGCAGGTCATCTACAAGCGCCACCGCCACCGCTACGAGGTCAACAACCAGCTGCGGCGCCGGCTCGAAGACGAGGGCCTGGTCTGCGGCGGCACCTCGCCCGACGAGCGCCTGGTCGAGATGGTCGAGCTTCCCGACCACCCCTTCTTCGTCGCCTCCCAGTTCCACCCCGAGTTCAACTCCCGCCCCAACCGCCCCGAGCCGCTCTTCCGCGAGTTCGTTGGCGCCGCGGCGCGCCACGCGGGTGAACGACCCGCGGACGGCGGCGAGCTGGAGCCCGCCGAGGAGTCCTCGGAACAGGTGACGAGCCCGCGACGCCACTAGCCTTCTCCGCGTGGAGAGGCTCTTCGAGACCTTCGTCCGGCTCTGCGAGATCCGCAGCCCGACCGGGGAGGAGCGCGAGGTCGCGGACACGATCTCGGCCGAGCTGCGGGCGTTGGGGATCGAGGTGAGCGAGGACGACGCCGCCGGCCCCGCCGAAGCGGGGGCCGGGAACCTGCTGGCGCGGTTGCCGGGCCGCTCGGAGGAGTGGGTGATGTTCTGCGCCCACATCGACACCGTGCCGCACCGGGGCCAGGTCAAGGTGGTCGAGGACGAAGGGGTCTTCCGCAGCCGCGGCGAGACGATCCTCGGCGCCGACAACAAGGCCGCGGTGGCGGTCTTCATGGAGCTGATGGCGCGCCATGTCGCCGAGCCGCCGCCGGTCGGGATCGAGCTGGTCCTGACCGTCGCCGAGGAGCAGGGCCTGCGCGGGGCGAAGGCGTTCGACGCCTCGGCCCTGCGCTCGCGAGCCGGGTTCGTCCTCGACCACGCCGGACCGGTCGGCGAGGTGATCGTCGCCACCCCGACCCAGCAGAAGATCCTCGCCGACTTCACCGGGGTCGAGGCGCACGCCGGCATCCGCCCCGAGGACGGCAGCAGCGCGATCGCCGCCGCGGCGGCGGCGATAACCCGGATGCCGCTCGGTCGGCTCGACCCCGGCACGACCGCCAACGTCGGCCTGATCGACGGCGGCACCTCGGGCAACGTCGTGCCCGGCCACTGCTGGCTCCAGGCCGAGGCTCGCGGCCTCGACGCCGGTCGCGCGGCCGAGGTGGCGGGGGAGATCGCCGACGCCTGCGCCTGGGGGGCCAGCGAGCACGGCTGCGACGTCGACGTCCGCCTCGAAGAGCTGTTCCGCGGCTACGAGGTGCCCCCGTCCTCGCCGGCGCTGAGTCTGGCCGAGGGGGGGCTGCGCGGCGCCGGCGTGGAGCCGGCGCGGGTGGCGATCGGCGGCGGCAGCGATGCCAACGCGCTGCGGCTCGACGGCTTCGACTGCGTCCTGCTCGCCAACGGAACCGAGGGCGTCCATACGGCCGAGGAGCACGTCGCGGCCCGCAGCCTGGAGACGATGCTCCGGGTCTGCGAGGGAATCGTCGCGGCCGCGGCGGGCGCCGAGGCGTGAGCGGCCGCCTCCAGCTGCGCCGCGGGGTCGTCGTCTCGGCCGAGCCGCTGGCGGTCGAGGTGGACGGCGAACGCCGCCCGGCCTGGGCCGACACCGTCCTGCTGGGCGAGATGCGAGAGGGAGACGAGGTCGTGGTCAACGTCGCCTCGCTGGAGCTCGGCCTCGGCTCGGGCGGCTTCGACGTCGTCCACGTCAACCTGACCCGCGGGCTGGAGGGGGGCGGAGGGGACGGCGAGCACGTGATGAAGCTCAACTACACCTCGCTCCAGCACCCGGTCGAGCCGGTCGAGGGCAGCCTAGGGGAGGGGAGCGAGGCGGCGGCCGGGTCCCGCGCTCGCCCGGTGCCCGTCCTGGTCCTGCCACTGCACGGCCACCTCGCCCCGGCGGCCTGGGCGGCGGCGCGGGCCTCCCCGGGCGTGAGGGTCGGCTACGTCCAGACCGCCGGCGGGGCGCTGCCGGGCTCGCTCAGCCGCGACGTCGCCGAGCTGCGCGAGCGCAATCTGCTGTGCGGCCAGATCACCGCCGGGCCCGCCTACGGCGGCGAGCACGAGTCGCTCAGCGCCGTCGGCGCCCTCGACGCCGCCGCGAGGCGGCTCGGCTGGGAGGCGATCCTGATCGGTCCCGGCCCGGGGATCATCGGCTCGAGCACGAGCCTCGGCCACGGCGGCATCGCCGCCCTGGAGAGCGCTCACGCCGCCCTTTCCCTGGGCCTGCCGACCCTGATCTCACCCCGCCTCTCCAGCTCCGATCCCCGCGACCGCCATCGGGGCCTCAGCCACCACACCGGCACCGTCCTCAGCCACCTCCTCGCCCCGGTGGACATCGCGGTTCCGGCGGGCGAGCCGGCAGCGACCGCGTCCCTCGCCATGGCCAGCGCAGACCGCCACCGCCTGCGTCACGCTCCGGCCGATCTCGACGCCTACGCCGCCTCGGGTCTGCCGAGCACGACCATGGGGCGCTCGATTCGGGAAGACCCGCTCTTCTTCGCGGCCCCGCTGGCGGCAGGGCGGCTGCTGGTCGAATAGCGGAACGGGCGCACGGTCCCTTGCGGGCCAAGGGTTGCGCCCGGCCGGGCAGAACCTGCGTTCATGGCGATCGCGGTCAAGCCCACGGCACCTCCGGCGCCGGCCTCGGCCGGTGCCGGCGCCCGCTTCGAGGGGCTGCTTCTGGACTTCCTCAGCTACCTGGAGCTGGAGCGCGGCCTCTCGCGCAACACCCTCGACGCCTACCGCACCGACCTGACGCAGTACGGCGAGTTCCTCGCCGCCCACGAGCTCGACGCGCTGAGGGCGCGACCCGCCGACGTCTCCGAGTTCCTGGCCGAGCTGGCCACCGGCGAGGGGCGCCCGGCGTGCTCGGCCTCGACCATCCACCGCAAGGCCGCCTGCCTGCGCTCCTTCTACAAGCACCTGCGCCGCGACGAGCTGATCGCCGACGACCCGACCGCCGCGCTGAGCGCACCGCGCCGGGCCAAGAAGCTGCCCCAGGTGCTCAACTACGCCGAGGTCCAGAAGCTGCTCGCCGCCCCGCGCGGCAGCGAGCCGACGGCGCTGCGCGACCGGGCGCTGCTGGAGGTGATGTACGCGTGCGGGCTGCGGGCCTCGGAGACGGTCGGGTTGGAGCTGGGCGACATCGACACCCGCGAGGGCTTCCTGCGCGCCCGCGGCAAGGGCTCCAAGGAACGGCTCGTGCCGCTCGGCCGCAAGGCGATCGCGGCGATCGCCGCCTACCTGCGCGGCGGCCGGCCGAAGCTGGTCGGCGAACGCCACGAGCCGAAGCTGTTCGTCAACTTCCGCGGCGGGCCGTTGACCCGCCAGGGCCTCTACAAGATCGTCCAGCGTCACGCCCGCGACGCGGGGCTCTCGGGCCGGATGAGCCCGCATACCCTGCGCCACAGCTTCGCCACCCACCTGCTCGCCGGTGGCTGCGACCTGCGCGCCGTTCAGGAGATGCTCGGCCACGCCGACATCGCCACCACCCAGATGTACACGCACCTCTCCGGCGAGCGCCTCAAGGAGGTCTACTTCAGCGCGCATCCCAGGGCCAGCGCAGGCTGAACGGCCGCCACGGGTCGACTTGCTCCCGGTATGCGAGAGCAAGTCGACCCGGCTGATAGAACCGGACGATGCCCGAGCTGCCCGAGGTCGAGACCGTCGCCCGCCAGCTGGAGCCGGAGCTGGAGGGGCGCCGGATCGAGTCGCTGGAGGTGTTGGACGAGCGCTGGTCGCGGCCCGTCGCACCGGCTGAGCTGGGCGAGGCGGTCGGCGGCCGCACCGTCGAGGGCCTGGGACGGCGCGGCAAGTACCTGCTGCTCGCGCTCGACGGCGCCGAGACCCTGGTGATGCACCTGCGGATGACCGGCAACCTGGTCCTGGTCGAGGGCGAGGACGTGATCGACCCCTCCGAGGGGCGGCGGCTGTACGAGGGCGAGCGCTCGGCCTCGGCCCGCCATCTGCGCGCCCGCTTCCTCCTCGACGACGGGCGCGAGGTCTGGTTCACCGACCCGCGCCGCTTCGGCGAGGCGTTCCTGATCGCCGACGCCGACCTGGGGGCGCGGTTCTCACGGCTCGGCGTCGAGCCGTTCTCGCCCGAGTTCACCGCCGAGGCGCTGGGGGAGATCGCGGCTGGGCGCACGGCGCCGCTGAAGTCCTTCCTGCTCGACCAGTCCCGAATCGCCGGCGTCGGCAACATCTACGCCGACGAGGCGCTTTACCGCGCCCGCCTGCACCCGCTCTCCCCGGCCGGCTCGATGAAGCCCGAGCACCACGCGGCGCTTCGCGACGCCGTCGTCGCCGCGCTTCAGGCGGGGATCGACGGCGGCGGCGCCTCGATCGACGACTACCGCGACGGCCGCGGCGAGCGGGGGACGATGCAGGACGAGTTCCTCGTCCACACCCGCGAGGGGGAGCCCTGCCCCTCCTGCGGGGGCCCGATCGAGCGCATCGTCGTCTCCGGCCGCTCCACCTACTTCTGCCCGAGCTGCCAGGTGCGGCTGCGGCGGCGCCCGCGCCGTCGCCGTCCGGCTCGCCGGTCAACTTAGGAGGCGATGGCCGGAAAGACCGTGAAGACCGAGGCGGTGGTGCTGCGCAGCATCCGTTACGGGGAGGCGGACCGCATCCTCCACCTCTACTCGAAGACCCGCGGGCGCCTCGGCGCGATCGCCAAGGGCGCGCGGCGTCCCAGGTCCCGCTTCGGCGGGCGGCTGGAGCCGTTCTTCCGCCTCGACCTGCTCCTGCACGAAGGCCGCGGCGACCTGATGACCGTGACCAACGTGGCGACCGTCGAAGGCTACCCGCGCCTGCGCTCCAGCGGCCCGGCGCTGACGGCGGGCGCCCGCGCCTGCGACGCGGTGCTGCGGCTGCTCGACTCGGCCGAGCCCAACCCGCCCGCCTACAACCTGCTCTGCCGCTACCTCGAGCTGCTCGACGACCCGGGGCAGCCTCGCGCGGCGGAGCTGGAGACGGCGCTCTCCTTCCGGCTCAAGCTGGCGATGGCGGCGGGGTTCTCGCCGGAGCTGGCCTCCTGCGCCCGCTGCGGCGAGGGCGACCGCCTGGTCGGCTTCTCTGGCGCCGCGGGAGGGGTCGTCTGCGCGGGCTGCGAGGCGGGGGCGTTCGAGCTCTCCGAGGGGGCGCACCGCTTCATGGTGGGGGCGCTGGCGCAGCCGCTGGCCGAGGCGCCGGCGGCCGAGCCACGGGAGCTGCGGGCGGTGGAGCGGGCGGTGGGGGAGACGCTGGAGCACCACGCCCACGTGCAGCTTCGCGCCGCCGCTTAAGATCGAGCGGTGCCCGCCACCGCCACCTTCGCGGACCGAGTCCAAGCCTGGGAGGAGGAGTTCCTCTCCGCGCACGCGACCCGCTCCTACCCCGCCCGGCGCGCCGTCGAGGAGCCCGACAGCCCGCTGCGGACGCCGTTCCAGCGCGACCGCGACCGGATCGTGCACTCCAAGTCCTTCCGCCGCCTCAAGCACAAGACCCAGGTCTTCGTCGCCCCCGAGGGCGACCATTACCGGACCCGCCTCACCCACACCCTGGAGGCCTGCGGGATCGCCCGCACGGTGGCCCGGGCGCTGGGCCTGAACGAGGACCTGACCGAGGCGATCGGGCTCGGCCACGATCTCGGCCACCCGCCCTTCGGCCACGCCGGCGAGGAGGCGCTGGACGCGGCCCTGCGCGAGCGCTGCGGCGCCGGCTTCAAGCACAACGAGCACTCGCTGCGGGTGGTCGAGGTGCTGGAGCGCGACGGCCACGGCCTGAACCTGACCGAGCAGGTGCGCGACGGCATCCTCAACCACACCGGCTCGCGCAAGCCGGCGACGCTGGAGGGGCGGATCGTGAAGCTGGTCGACCGCGTCGCCTACATCAACCACGACATCGACGACGCGCTGCGGGCGGGGATCCTGCGCCCGGCCGACCTGCCGGCGGCGGAGATCGAGCTGCTCGGGCCGACCGGGTCGGCGCGGATCGACACCCTGGTCCGCGACATCGTCGAGCGCTCCGAGCCGGCCGGCGACATCGTCCAGGGGGAGGAGATCGGCGGGGCGATGCTGCGGTTGCGCAAGTTCATGTTCGACCGCGTCTACCTCGGGCCGGCGGCGAGGCGCGAGCACGAGCGGGTCGAGCTGGCGATGCGCGGCCTCTTCGACCACTACCTCGCCCATCCCGACGAGCTGCCGCGCTGGGACCCGGGAGCCGGCGATTGCCAGCGGGTCGCCGACTACATCGCCGGCATGACCGACCGCTTCTGCATCGCCAAGTTCACCGAGCTGACTGTGCCCGAGGAGGCGCGCTTCTGATGGCGCTGATCTCGCCCGAGAGCCTGGAACGGGTGAAGCAGACCGCCGACATCGTCGAGGTCATCTCCGCCCACACCGACCTGCGCCGCCAGGGCGCGCGCTGGGTCGGGCTCTGCCCCTTCCACGAGGAGCGCACTCCTTCGTTCTCCGTCGACGCCCAGGAAAAGCTCTACCACTGCTTCGGCTGCGGGGTCGGCGGCGACGTGATCAAGTTCGTCGAGGAGAAGGAGGGGCTGGGGTTCGCCGAGGCGGTGGAGCTGCTCGCCGACCGCTACGGCGTGGAGATCGAGCGCGAGCGCGAGGACCCGCGGGCGGAGGCGAAACGGCAGCGGCGACGGCGCCTGGAGCAGCTTCTGGACCGCACCGCCTCCTTCTACGCCAGCTACCTGTGGGAGTCCAAGGAGGCTGGCGCGGCGCGCGCGTACCTGGCCGAGCGCGGCCTCGGCGAGGAGGTCCTGCGCGCCTTCGGCGTCGGCTACGCGCCGAGCGCCTGGGACAAGATCCTCGTGCGCGGCCAGCGGGCGGGCTTCAGCGTCGAGGAGCTGCGCGGCGTCGGCCTCGTGCAGCGGGGGCGGGGAGGGGGCGAGTACGACCGCTTCCGCTCCCGGATCATGTTCCCGATCCGCGACCGCCGCGGGCGCACCCTCGGCTTCGGCGGGCGGGCGATGCGCTCCGACCAGGGCGCCAAGTACGTCAACACCGCCGAGACCGACTTCTTCCACAAGAGCCAGCTGCTCTACGGCGTCGACCGGGCCAAGGCGGCGATCGCCAAGGCCGCGCGGGCGGTGGTGGTCGAGGGCTACACCGACGTCCTCGCCCTGCACCAGGCGGGGATCGAGGAGGCGGTCGGCGTGATGGGCACGGCGATCACCGGCGAGCAGGTGGCGGCGCTGTCGGGGATGGTCGAGGAGGTGGTGCTGGCGCTCGACGCCGACTCCGCCGGCCAGGAGGCGATGCTGCGGGCCCAGCGCGTCGCCGCCGGGCGCAAGATGCGACTGCGGGTGGCGGCGATGCCGGCCGGCGTGGACCCGGCCGAGATGATGGCCGAGGACGGCGGGGCCGAGCGCTTCGGAGCGCTGGTCGACGCCGCCGTGGAGCTGAACGCCTTCCAGGTCGGGCTGGTGCTCGACCGCACCGACGTCGCCTCGCCGGCCGAGCGCGACCGGGCGCTGACCGAGGTGGCGCCGGTGCTGGGCGCGATGGGGGAGACGGCGAGCCGCGACGACCTCGTGCGCCGCGTGGCCGAGCGCCTCGACCTGGAGCCGGCGATGGTGATGGGGCGGGTGGTGGCGGCACGGCCGGCGAGCGGCGGCGGGGAGGCGGCCTCCGACGGCCAGCGCGCTCCGGCGCCCCGGCGCGCCGCCGAGCTGACCTCGCGCGAGCGGCGCGAGCGGGCGCTGCTGGCGATGTGCATCGCGATGCCACAGGAGGGGAAGGAGTACCTGGCGCGGCTCACCGACGCCCACCTCTCGCCGAGCGGGCTGCGCGCCGCCGCCTGGCTGCGCGAGCACCCCGAGGACCCGGCCTCCAACCTGCCGCGCGACGACGACGCCCTCGCCAGCGTGATCTCCGAGTTGGTGATGGTGGCCCACGAGGAGCCGTCCTCCCATGAGGCGATGGAGCTGAACTTCCTGCTCTTGGAGCAGCGCCGCCTGGAGGGTGAGATCGCCGCGGCCGGGGAGCGCGGCGACTACGAGCGGCGCGCCGGCCTCAGCCGCGAGCGCGCCTCGCTGGTGGAGCGCATCGCCCACACCCAGCGGGCCGAGACCTGAGTCGGTCAGTCAGCATGACTGCCGAATAATCTTCCGTTCTATTCCAGTACGGGAGGAGTTGTTTATGGGAAATCTCGACTTGGTGAAGCAGGACGATTGGGTTCCGGCAAGGCTGTTGCCAACCGCAGGTATTCGCAATCAAGGCGAGCAGGAGAGGCGCGCGGCGTCAGCGCTGCTTGCCGTGATGGGCGCCGTCCCAGACTTCTGCCATGCGCTATTGGCGGGGATGAAAGCGCCGAAGGGCGCGGTCTCGGCCTATACCGAGCTTCGCTTTAGAGACGGTGACGAGAAGCTGCACATACCGGATGGCGCTCTCGTGATTGAGCGCGGGAAAACGAATTGGCGTTGCCTCGTCGAGATCAAGACGAGCAACGCCATCCTTGACCCGGAGCAGATCTCCCGCTATCTCGACTTGGCCCGCGAGCACGGTTTCAACGGCCTGCTCACCATCTCCAATCAGATTCGGAGCGACCCAGAGGCCTTGCCGTATTCCGTCGATAAGCGCAGGCTACGAGGGCTGACCGTCTACCACCTGTCGTGGTGGCGGGTCCTCACGGAGGCGATCGTGCAGTATCGATTCCGTGGTATTGACGACCCCGACCAGGCTTGGATTCTCAACGAGCTCATCCGCTATCTCGACGATGAGAAGTCGGGTGCCGGTGGATTTGAAGGGATGGGGCCAGAGTGGGTACGAGTTCGAGACAGCGCTCGCAATGAGACCTTGAGAGCCAGCGATCCAGAGGCAAAGAAGATCGCTGTTCGCTGGGAGCAATTCGTCGAGTATCTGTGCCTCCATCTTAGCCAGGAGCTTGGCGTGAGTGTTAGGCACCAGCGCCCCCGAGGAAAGAATCCAGAGGAGCGTGTGGTAGGTGTAACGAAACGACTGACTGCCGAGGGCACCCTGGCTTGTTCGATAAGGGTGCCTGACGCGGTTGGCCTGATTGGGGTCGAGGCAGACCTCCGAACCGGTCGCGTCACGACCACGGTTGAAATTCCAGCCCCGAAGGAAGGGCGCCCGAGGACGCGCGTCAATTGGTTGCTTCGCCAGCTCGCCGATGCTTCAGGAGATCTCCGGGTCGAGGTGCGCTTCAGCCAGGTACGTGGCACGCGGTCTGAGCTGCTTCGCGACTGTCGGGAGAGACCTGAGAGGCTGCTCTTCGAGGACGAACCAAAACGTGAGCCGCGTTCGTTCCTGCTTGCTCACTCCAAGCCCATGGGGAAGAAGCGGGGGCGGACGGACGGCTCGTTTGCGGTCGAAACGCGTCGACAGGCCACCGACTTCTACCGGGATCTAGTCCAGGGACTGATCGCGCCAAGGACCAAGGCGCCGAAGATACGCGAGGATGACAGAGCCGATGCCGGGCCCGCCGCACCTTCTACGGCCCCTCCTATTTCGTCAGAGACCGAGGCCCGCAGGGAACGTGAGGCGAGTCTCAAGCAGCTCGCAGAGATCAGCCCGTTCAGCGTCCAGTGACAGCCCTCCCGTCCGCTGCGCGGGTCATCATGTCTCAATGAGCAAGCAGTTTCTGACGGATTGTCTTACGAAAGGAATGTCGCTTAAGGCGATTGGCTCTGTGGCCGGCAGGCACCCTTCCACGGTTAGCTATTGGCTACGAAAACACGGGCTGAGGGCTGTCGGAGGCGAGGCGTATATGTCAAGGGGTGGAATAGATCCCGGTCGACTCCGTGAGCTTGTCGAGCAAGGACGCTCGATTAGGGCCATTGCTGACGAGCTAGGGCTCAGCTACTCGACCGTGCGCCACTGGCTCGGACGGCTGAACCTTCAGACCGCGCGGACCGTCCGCCGCTGTGCTGGGGAACGCGCCCGGGAGGACGGGCGCCGGCGCATCCATATGAGATGTCCGAAGCATGGCCATACATCCTTCTACGCTCGGCCCGACGGCGGATTTCGGTGCGCCAAGTGCAGCGCGGCCGCGGTATCTCGCCGCCGTCGCACGATCAAGCGACAACTCGTGGACGAGGCGGGTGGCATGTGCCTGCTGTGCGGCTTTGACGAGCACCCGTCGGCGCTGCATTTCCATCACCTGAATCCCATGGAAAAGGAGTTTCAGCTCAGCGAATGCGGGCTGACGAGGTCAATCGCCAGGGCGCGTGGTGAGGCGGCAAAGTGCATCTTGCTTTGCGCGAACTGTCATGCTCAGGTGGAGGCTAGGGGCAAGGATCTGCCCGCCCAAGCCCGCTAGAGTTGGCGAGCTGTGGGCGGATAGCTTACAACGATCCGGGGTAGCTCAATTGGTAGAAGCGCTCGACTGTTAATCGAGAGGTTGTGGGTTCGAGTCCCACCCCCGGAGCTTCGTTCCCGTATCGCCCGCGCCGCGGCGGGCGAGCCCCTCGACCAGCTCGGCGCCGCGCTCGGCGCCGTCGTGGCGCCGGCCCCACTCGGCGATCTCGCCCGCGCGGGCGGCGAAGGATGGCTCGCCGAGGACGCGGCGGGCGGCCCAGCGCAGGGGCGTGGGATGGCAGAGGCGCCAGGGGAGGGAGAGGCCGGCGCCGGCCCAGGCAACCCGCATCGCGGTCTCGCTCATGTCGCCGACGATCGGGCAGACGAGGACCGGGGTGCCGGCGCCGAGGGCGCGGGCGACGGTGCCGTGGCCGCCGTGGGAGACGACCAGCGAGGCGGCCGGCATCAGCTGGCTGTAGCTGAGCCAGTCGACCAGGGTCGCGTTCGCCGGCACCTCCACCGGCCGCTGCGGGGCGACCCGGTTGGTCGTCGCCACCACCCGCACCGGCTCTTCGGCGAACGCCTTCAGCGCGGTGCGGACGAGGCGGTTGTCGGAGTCGTGGGCGGTGCTGGGGGCGACCAGGACGAGCGGGTCATCGCCGGGCGGCAGGGCGATGTCGGGGTGGGGGAGCTCGAAGGTCATCGGCCCGGTCACCTCGACCCCGGCCGGCCAGCGCCGCGGGTACTCCAGCTGGGGATAGGTGGCGACCAGGGCCAGCTCGGTGCTGATGCCGCCGTGGAAGCGGTCGATCGGCGCCAGGCCGAGGCGGCGCCGCTGGAGGTTGAGGTCGCGGCGGCCGTGCTCGAGGCCGACGCGCAGCGCGCGCTGCCCCAGCCGCCACAGCGTCCGCCCGGGCGGCGTGCGCGGGGGCCGCAGGCCGATCGCGAAGAAGGGCAGCCCGGGCTCGACGACCGGGTAGATGTGGGGGATCAGGGTCGCCAGCGGCACCCCGGCGCGCTCGGCGGCGAGCGCCGGCGCCAGCGTGAGGATGTCGCTGACGACGGCATGCGGGGCCATCTCCTCCAGCAGGGGAGCCAGGGCCAGCGCCGCCTCGGCCGCGTGCCGCCCGTCGTCGGAGTCGGGCTCCGGCGGTGGGAACATGCGGTATTCCTCGGCGGCGGCGAAGCCGAGCCCGGCGGCTTGCACCGCCTCCCGGCGCTCCTCCCAGGTCTCGACCACGACCTCGTGCCCGCGCCCCGCCAGCGCCCGCCCGAGCGCGATCGCCGGGAAGGCGTGCCCGGCGTCGCCGAAGGCGGCGACGAGGATTCTCAGCCCGGCGCCCGTCAGGGGGTGTCGAGGCCCTCGCCCGGTCGCGTGAAGACGATCTCCGGCACGTGGCAGTTGGGCGAGGTGCGGAGCAGGAAGCGGACGGCCTCGCCCAGGTCGGAGGGTCGGATCATCGTCTCGGCCGGGACCTCGCCCTTGGCGAACTCGGTCATCGGCGTGTCGACGAACCCCGGCGCCAGCGCCGTGCACTGGATCCCGGCGCCGCCGGCCTCGCGGTGGGTCGACTGGGTGAAGTTGATCACGGCGGCCTTGGTCGCGGCGTAGATCGAGAGCCAGGCCTGCCCGCCCTTGCCGGCGATCGAGGCGGTGTTGACGATCAGCGCCTTGCCGTGCTCGGCGCCGGCCTCGCGCAGCAGCGACAGCCCCTCGCGCGTGCCGAGGATCAGCGCCCGCAGGTTGACCGCGAGCTGCATGTCCAGGTGTTTGGTCTGGATCTCCTCCATCGGCGCGCCGATGCCGACGCCGGCGTTGTTGACGAGCCCGTCGAGGCGGCCGTAGGCGGCGCGGTGGGCGGCGAAGACGGCGAGGACGTCGTCCTCTTCGGTCATGTTGGCGGCCACGGCCTGGACGTCGAAGCCCTCCTCGCGCAGGCCGGAGGCGGCCTCCTCCAGCTTCTCCGGGCGCCGCGCCGAGACCGTCAGCGCGTATCCCTCTTCGCCGAAGGTGCGGGCGATCGCCAGGCCGATCCCACTCGACGCCCCAGTTACCAGTGCCGCTCGCTCCGCCATCCCGTCTCCTCCTGTTTCGGTGCCGTCGCGCACCCTATATGGGAAATCCGGCCCGCGACGGCCCTCGCCGCACTCCGGTCTGGACGGCTGTCGCAATAACATGCCGCCGGATGCGCGCCACCCGCCTCGCCCTCGTCTGCCTGCTCGTGCTCGGTGCCTATCTCGTCGGCTGCGGCGGCGGCTCCGACTCGACCGGCTCGACCTCCTCGGCGGAGAGCGGCAAGAGTCGGCCCGCGCCCCCCAAGGGAGATTTCCCGAGCGCTCAGGGAAAGACGCTGCGCCAGGTGCTGAAAGCGGCGACCGGCGGTCCCTCCGAACTGGTCGTCTCGCCCGCCGCCTCGGCCTTCTACAGGGGTGAGAACCGCTACCCGTTCGGCGTCTTCGAACGCGATCGCACCCAGGTCCCCGACGCCGAAATCGCGCTGTACTTCGCCAAGGGGCCGACCCCGACGCCGAAATCGAAGGCCGGGGCCCAGGGCAAGGCCCCGGGCGCCAAAGCCGCGGCCCAGGCGCTGGACGAGCCGGCGGTGGGCCCGTTCCCGGCCTCGATCGAAACGCTCGCGACCGAACCGGCCTTCCGCGCCAAGACCACGGTCGAGGATCCCGACGCGGCCAGCGTCGTCTACGTGACCGAAGTCGACTTCCCCAGCGACGGCGAGTGGCGGGTCGCGGCCCTGATCAGGGAAGGCGGCGAACTGAAGGGCACGCTGCTGCCCAGCGCCGTCGTCGGCCAGTTCGCCAGGATCCCGCGCCCCGGCCAGAGGGCGCCCGCGATTCACACCCCGACCGCGGCCGACGCCGGCGGCGACCTCTCGAAGATCACCACGCGCATCCCACCTGACACCCAGAACGAAGTGGACTATGCGGATGCGTTAGGTAAGGAACCGATACTGCTCTTGTTCGCGACCCCCCAGTTCTGCCAGAGTCGGGTCTGCGGCCCGGTTGTCGACGTGGCCGAGCAGCTCAAGCGCGAATACGGCGACAAGGCGGCCTTCATCCACATGGAGATCTACAAGGACAACGACCCGAGCAAGGGAGTCCGCTCCCAGGTGCGCGCGTTTCACCTGCCGAGCGAGCCGTGGCTGTTCGCGATCGATCGCGACGGCGTCGTCAGCTCCGCGACCGAGGGGGCCTTCGGGCTCGAACACATGACCGAAGTGGTGAAGAAGGCGGTGGGGGAATGAGCGAGAAATCCGCATCGGATTCCGAGCTGCTGGAGTCCTTCGCCGAGGAGGCGCGGCGCCGCTGCGACGTGATTGCCGCCGGCCTCGCCACCGAGACGACGGACTTCGAGACGATGCGCGCCGAAGCCCACGCCCTGCGCGGCACCGCCGGCGTCGTCGGCCTCCGCCGCCTGGCCGAGCTGGCGGGCCTGATGGAGTCCGACCTCGCCGAAGCGAAGAAGACCGGCGTCATCCGCGGCGGCCGAGCCCACCAGATAGCCGACGCCGCCAAGGCCCTCGCCGACGGCGCCGCCGCCGCCGCCGCGGGCAAGGAGGAGCCCCCCGACGTGGGCCGCTCCCTCGCCCAGCTCTTCAGCGCCTGAGAGCCCCGCCGCGCGCTACGCTCGCCCCATCTGGGGCGGTAGCTCAGTTGGTTAGAGCAGCGGACTCATAATCCGTCGGTCGAAGGTTCGAGTCCTTCCCGCCCCACTACGAAAAGTCTTTTGTAGAGCCAAATAGATTAGAGCCGTTCGGCACGAAATAGCGAAATTGGTCCCGAATTGGTCCCGAAACGCGCTAGAATTCGCGACCGATGCGACAGCCAACGCCCCGCCCAATCTCCGGTCACGTCTTCAAGCGCAAGGGGAAGCGCGGGGTCGTCTGGTACGCCAAGTTCCGCCTGCCCGATGGGCGGCAGCAGAAGAAGCGACTCGGGCTGGCCTGGACCGAGAAGACCGCCCCGCCCGATGGCTACTTCACGAAAGGCAAGGCCCAAGCGCATCTGGACGAGTTGCTGCGGCAAGCGCGGGACGGCTCCCTGCCGGGGCTGGTTCAGACTGGCAAGACCTTCGCCGACGCCACCAATGAGTGGCTTGCATATAGCGAGAACGTCCGCGACTGCAAGCCGTCCACGATGCGCGACTACCGCAACATGGCCCGCGTGCTCGTCCGCGAGTTCGGCAGTCGCAAGATCGAGACGATTACGACCCAGGACATCGACCTTTGGATTAGCGGCTACGGCGGCTCCAACCGGACGCGGCAGAAGTACCTCGTCTGCCTCGGCTCGATTTTCAAGCGGGCGATGAAGGTCTACGGCCTGCCCCGCAACCCGGCCGATCTCGTGGAGCGCCCGCGAGTCCGCCGCGCAGCCAAGATCGACGTGCTGCGCCCGGAGGAGGTCCTGGCGCTCGTCAGGGCTGCGGAGTCCGAGCAGGACGCGGCGATCTTCCACACCGCAGCATTCGCCGGACTGCGAATGGGGGAGCTGCTGGCGCTGCGCTGGCGCGACGTGGATTTCACCCGCCGCACGATCCACGTCCGCGAGAACTGGACCCAGGGCGAGACGACGACGCCGAAGGGCGGGACGGAGCGTGCGGTGCCGATGGCCGAGGAGGTCGCCGAACGGCTGGCGCGGCTCGGCCAGCGCCAGCACTTCACCACCGACGACGATCTCGCTTTCTGCACGGCTCGCGGCCAGCACGTCGGCTACAAGTCCTTGAAGGAGCGTTACCGCGCCGCGCTGAGGGCGGCGAACCTCCGCGAGGCCTTCCGCTTCCACAACCTCCGCCACACCTTCGGCAGCACTGTGATCCGCCACGCCGACTCGCGGGAGGTCATGGAGTGGATGGGCCATGCCGACTTGACCACGACGCGGCGCTATCTCGCCTTTGTGGACCGCGAGGACGCCGCCAAGCGTGTCTCTGAAGCGTTCAGGTTGGAGGAGCCGCAGGGGTCCCCAGCATCGGCTCCTGCCGCGTGACGCCGACCTAACGGCGGCGGCGCGTTCCATAGGTGTTCTCGGCGATCCAGCCACCAAGGTCGGAGCGGGTGAACCTCAACCCGCGCTCGCCGATCCGAACATGCGGCAAGCCCCGCGAGCGGACCAGCTCGTAAAGCGTGCTGCGAGGGACGTGCAAGAACTGCGCCGCTTCGTCGGCGGTCATCAAGGACTCGGTAGGGATCGGAGTGTCGGGCATCTCTATTGCTGTTGTCCACTAAGGAGGTCGTTTGCATCGGTCATTTGCATCGGATACGTCCGAAAACTCCCGCGAGCGCCCCCGGAAATTCGCGGCGATCCTCGACGGCGAGCACAGCCACGAACCCCACAGCCAGGCAATCCCAACCCAAGATCAACCAGCCAGCAAAGACCACCAGCCAGGCAAGAGCCAACAGGAAGAAGCCAGGCATTCATGGCAGCTATCCAGCCATGAGAAGCCACCCAGGCCGAAGCCTCAACAGCCAACAGCAACCACCCTCACGCCCTATCACTTTGTTAAGAGAGCGGGGCATTGAGCGCTCTCCACGGACATACCCCGTGGATGCTCTCCATCGGCAAGCTCGGCAAAGGCCAGGAGCGCTACTACCTCGACAAGGTCGCCGAAGGCGCTGAGGACTACTACTCCGGCGAGGGCGAGGTCGCCGGGGAATGGATCGGCGACGCCGCCGAGGAGCTGGGCCTCTCCGGCGAGGTCGAGGCCGACCAGCTCACAGCGATGCTGACCGGCCGAAACCCGGTAGACGGCGAGCCGCTGGTCGGGATGCGCGGCGTCCCGGCCAACGGCGCGGTCCCCGGCTTCGATCTCACCTTCTCGGCTCCCAAGTCGGTCTCCCTGCTCTGGGCGCTCGGCGGGCCCGTCACCGCGCTCGAAGTCAAGGCGGCCCACCGCGAAGCCGTCGAAGCCGCCCTCGACTACATGCAGCGCGAGGCGTGCTGGACCCGCCGGGGCGCGGGCGGCTCGGAGTTCGTCAAGGGCAACGGCTACCTCGCCGCCGCCTACCTCCACCGCTCCTCGCGCAACGGCGATCCGCAGCTGCACACCCACGTCCTGTCGCCAACGCGACCAAGGGACCGGACGGGCGCTGGACCCGCCTCTACCACCCGGCGATCTACGACCACGCCAAGACCGCCAGCTACATCTACGAGGCCCACCTTCGCCACGAGCTGACCCGCCGCCTCGGCGTCGAGTGGCAGCCGACCCGCAAGGGCATCGCCGAGATCGAGGGCTTCGCCGACGAGCACCTACGCGCCTTCTCCACCCGCCGCCAACAGATACTCGAGGCGGCGGGCGCCGACGCCTCGGCGCGCTCGATGCAGGTCGCCGACGCTCGCCACGCGCAAGCCGAAGGAGCGCGACGTCGGCCGCGGCGAGCTGCTTGAGCGCTGGCGATCGAGGGCCGAGGAGATCGGCCTTGGACCGCGAGGCGATCGCGCGCACCTTCGACCCCGAGGCGGCGCTGAGGATCGACCGCCCCGACGCGCCCCTTCTCTCGGAGGCGCAGCTTGGTCGCGCCGTCACGGCGGCGGCGTCTCACTTCGACCGCCGCGACGCGATCCAGGCCGTCGCCGACTCGCTGCGCCAAGGAGCGCCCGGCGCGGAGGTCGAGCGGTTGGCCGATGCCTTCCTCGCCTCCGATTCCGTGATCCGGATCGCCGAGACCGCCAAAGGCCCCCGCTACACGACCCGGCGCATCTGGGAGCTTGAGCGCGAAGCGCTGGCGGCAGCCGAGCGGATGCGGGTGCAGGAACCGACGCCCGGCAGGCGAGCTGATCGCCGCGCGCGTGATCGGCGCTCGCCCGACCCTGAAGGCCGACCAGCGCGAGATGGTCCGCCGCCTGCTCGCGAGCCCCGAGGGAGTCGCCGTGGTGATCGGCGAGGCGGGCACCGGCAAGACCTTCGCCATCGTCGCCGCAGCCGAGGGCTGGGCGCAGGCCGGGATCGAGCTGCGGGCCGCAGCGCCGACCTGGCGAGCGGCGAACGTGATGCGCGCCGAGGGCTTGCCGGCGATCGAGCATCGCCAGCCTGCTCGTCGAAGCTCGACCGAGCCGAGCACGAAGGCGGCGAAGGCTTGCCACGTGAATCGGTGCTCTTGATCGACGAGGCCGGGATGGTGGACTCGGCCACCCTGGCACGGCTGATCTCCCACGCCGAGCGAGCCGCAGGCGAAGCTCGTCCTCGTCGGCGATCCCGAGCAGCTTGGCGAGATCGAGGCGGGCGGCCTGTTCCGGGCACTCGCCGAGCGCACCGATCCGATCCACCTTGACGAGGTGATCCGCCACCACCACGACCTCGACCGCGACGCGGCGAAGCGAATACGCGAGGGCGAGGGCCGCGAGGCGCTGGGCCTCTACCAGTCGCGAGAGCGGGTCACGGTCGCCCCGAACGCCGAGGCAGCGCCGCGAGGCGATGGTCGCGCGACTGGCATGAAGCATTCGAGCGCGGCGAGGACGCCGTGATGGTCGCCAAGCGAAACGTCGAGGTCGAGGAAGCTGAACGAGATCGCGCGCGAGGTCCGTCGCCAGGCCGGGCAGCTTGGTCGGCAGGAGATCGAAGTCGGCGAGGCGAGCTTCGCCGCCGGCGATCAGGTCATCACCCGCGTCAACGACCCGCGCGCCGAGATCTACAACCGCGAGCGCTGGCGGATCGCCGAGGTCGACGCCGCCGAGGGGCGCATGACTCTCGAAGGCATCGACCAGGCGCGGCGGTCGAGGTCGGAGCCGACTACCTGGCGCGGACCAACCCACACTCCGAGGCCCCGGCGCTCGAACACGCCTACGCCGTGACGACCTACTCGGCGCAGGGCACGACCGTCGACCGCGCCTTCGTCGCGGCCGACCCGTCGATGGACAAGCAGGAGCTCTACGTCGCCGCCTCGCGCAGCCGCGAGGAGACCTTCATCTACGCGACGCCGGAGATCCAGACCCACCGCGAGGAGATCGCGCCGCGAGTCGCCCCACCAGCGCGAGGGCATCCCGCACATCGGCGAAGCCGCCGAGCGCGACCGCGCCCAGCTCGCCGCGCACGATGAGGCGCTGCGCTCGCAGTTCTCCGGCCTGCCGACCGAGGAGCTGATCGCCCGCCGCGCCGAGCTGCGACCTGCTGCAAGCCATGAGGAGAGCCGGGAGAGCCAGCGGCGCAGCTTGCAGGAGCGGATCGAGCGAGCCCGCGAGCACATCGAGGGCTTTGGGGCCGAGCGCGCGGCCGCGCAGGCGCTACCGCGCCGCGAGCGCCGCGAGGAGCTGGCGCGCATCGACTCCTGGGAGGCGAGGTCGCGCCGGGAGACTGCGCGCCTTGAGGCCGAGCTGGCGGACATGCCCGCCGTCGGAGATGCCTCCCGCCGCGAGCTGGCCTTCGCTGATCAGGTTCTCGGGCAGCGGCGCGAGCTGGCGATCATCGCCGCTCGGATCTCCCCGCCCGCCTACGTCAAGAATGAGCTGGGGGAGAGGCCGAGCGACCCGGCCAAGCGGAAGGCTTGGGATCGCGGCGTCGCGCAGATCGAGCGCTACCGCCAGGAGCACGGCATCAAGGACCCGAACAAAGCCCTTGGCCGGGAGGCGAAGCGAGGAGCCGAGCGAGCGCGGCAGCAGGCAACGCGGCGGCGGTTGCAAGAGGCGCAGCGAGCCCTCGGCCTGGGGCAGCACGCGGCGAGAGCACGCCAGCTCGGCAGGGGATTGAGCATCGGTCGATGAGTGGCAGCGCCCCGACCTACCGGCGATTGAAGCACCGCTCGGGCGGCCGTCAACCCCCTGCGGGGGTCGGGCGCTTCGCGCCCTTGACTGCCGCCCTCGCGGTGCTAGTTCTGCGGGTAGGTCGGGGCAGGGGAGGCTGGCGGTCAGGCGGCGGCGAGAGGCTGACGGTCCCTGATCTCCACCTGGTAATCGGCGGGCAGGGGCACGACGGGCTCACGGCGCTTGCCTTTCGACTCACGGCGGCGGGTCAGCAGATGCTCGAAGAACGCGAGCGCGCCCCCTCGGGGTGCGGCGACGATCTCGCGGCCGTCGGGGTAGACGATTGCGAGCGGCCGGTGCTCGGCAACGGCCTCCGCGAGGATCGAGCCGAAGCCCTCCTGGTCGGCGGCGATGAAGGTGGTTCCCTCGGGGTATCGGTCGGGATCGAGCACGGCGTCGATCAGCCGCTCGTTGGCGATTTCGCCTGCGGGAGTGAACTTGCTGCGCTCTAGCTCTTCCATGATTCCGCGATTGCTTCCCAATGGTCGATCAGGTGGCGGATGGCTTGTGGCACGACCTCGTTGACCGCACCCTCGGAAAACCGCTCCGCAGGCTGCTTCTCGGAACCAGTGTAGCGGTGCATATCGTGGTCCCCGTGGGCGTTGTCAAGCAGGCGGATCGTTTGCCACTTGCCGTCGATCCGTAGCTGGAGCATGACCGCGTAGCGTTCCATCGGGCGACCCTCCAGATCAACCAGGATGCGGGCGTCTGCGGAGAGCCAGCGGATGAACGGGTCGGTCATTGTCGAAACGTATCCCCGTGCTCGGCGTTTAGGGTGCGGTCGATGCCGAAGGACTCGAAGGAGAAGGCAATCGCCGACGCCCAGCGGGCGCAGCTCGCCTACGAGCGCGATATCGATGCCGCCCGCGAGGCGAGGCGCGAGAGCTTCGCCCGAGCGCAGAAGGCGGGGCTGTCCCTGCGGGATATCGGCGAGGCGGTCGGCCTGCACCGCTCCCGAGTCGGGGAAATCCTCCGTGGCGAATAGCCAAAGCCAACTGTAGGGAATTTCCCGCCAGTTCTGCTACGCTCTCCAGCGTCCAACATCAAGCGGCGACCCGCCGCGCGCTAACGCAACGGGCCGCCTGACCACAAGGAGCGTGTACCTCCTCATGGCTGAGAAGAACCCTACGGGCGGGACGCGGGCCGTGTCTCTCGACCTCCCTGCCGATCACCTTCTGATTCTGCGCGACACGCTTGCCGACTGTCTCGAAGGAGTACAGGGCGACCTGGCAACCCTCGAGACAGTGAAAGACCCGGACCAGGCACACGAAGAAGCCGACGCCTACCAGCGGCTACTGGCGGGGCTGGCACGGGGCAAGATTCTCGTCCCCGACGCGGCGGCGTTGTCGGCGGCCAGGAAGATCGCAACTGCCGACGACGAGGCGAGCAACTACGCCGAGATTGCCGCCAACCACGACGCGCTGCACGGCCTCCTCTCGCTACTTGAGGGGAAGCGCGGTTGATGCGGTGGGGCGGCAGCGGGGCGTGGCGGCGTCGCCTGCGCCGCTCCCCAGGGCTCACGGTCATGACGGACGACGAAATGCAGCGTGTCGTCCTCGCCGTGATCTTGCGCGAATACCCGGTCCTTCTAACCTTCCCGGCGCTCGCCTGCGAGCTGTTCGAGAACCCGAACGATCTTGCTGGCGGCATGGCGCTCGCCCGCGCCGTGCGCGATCTGGTCGAGGAGGGGTTGCTGCACAGCAACGGCTTACTCGTCCTGCCGAGCCGTTCGGCACTCCGCGTCAGGCGGCTGAGCGGGGGTGACGGCTGGGCAGCGTGGCGGTGACAGCCGTTTCTCGGGGGTCGAAGCGCTCGGGGGGTGCTTGCTTCCCCAATAGGGTGCAAGCGCAGGCCACAGGGACTCCCCGGGTGGCTTCGGCCCCCGAGAAACCGCTGGCCGAGAGAACTACGAACTTGAACCAAGCGCTACACGACCAAGACGGCGGTGGTCGCGATAATGACTGTCTAGGTGGTTAGGTCTGACAAGCCGAACTGCTTCCGACAGGTCCCAGCAAATGCTTCAAGTCTCTCTGCGAATCGCATGCGAGCTGTGTTTTCTCCGTCTATTTCGGACTTAATTCGGTTGACCATCGCGCCATGCACAAGGCTCTCGTGCCAAAGCGCGAAAGCCATCCGAATCTTGTAGTGGTCCGTGACCATTGCGCTGTCGGGCTCAAATATGAGACGCAGGCGCGTCGTGTCGGCGAGCATTTCGAGCATCAGGGCTTCGACGACCTTGAGCCCTTCTTCTGCCTCGTCGCTTCGCTCCTCCTCAAGGCGACGAGCCTTCCCAATTGCCTCGCCAGGGTCACCGACTTCTTCTGAGGTCTTGAGCATGCGCCGGGCCTGTTCCGCTGCGCGAATCGAGAACCCCAAAGCCGTCACTCGATCCAGGGCGTGGCTGACCCTCTCGAAAGCCTGACCGACAACGATCCGTGCGTGCTGCTGATTCTGCAGCTCTCGGTCGTGCGCAAGCTGCCGATCCTGCCGCTCACCGTCGTGCTGGAGCTGCAGTTCTTGGCGCCTACTGGCCGTACGAGCTGCAAGCCAGGCAGCGAACGCGGCAACTCCCGCGATGAGGAGTGGTCCGAGTTCGACGATCAGACCCGACGAACCTCCCGCGAGTTCAAGTCCAAGTACTCGGATGACGGCCACCATCCAGTCATCATCGCCACTGCCTAGGACGAAACTGGTCACAGGGACTCCCCGGGTTGGTTTGGCCCCTGAGAAGCAGCTGTCACGCGCGGAATCGCCATCTGGTCGGACACGCCGGTCTGGCTTTCCGGCCGCCGTCTAAGAGAGAGGGGGGGGTAGTAGTAGTTGCGTATCCTCGGCCTATGACTGATATTCATGAATTCGCCGTTCTTGTTCTCCGGCGAGCCGCGCTTGACCCAGAGGGCGAAGTCGAGGCCGCCCGATGCGTTAACGAGCTAGCTATCGGGCTGGATGTCGAGGGTGAAACGGAACGCACCGAGATGACCACCCTCAATCTCGGCACTGAAGCAACGAATCAAGTCATCCGGTTTCCCGGGGTGCCTCAGTCGGCACTCAGAAATACTGTTGAGCAGAGTCCAAGTCGCGTCCGGATTGCCAGGTATTTCCTGATCCCAGACTAGGCTGCATAGACGGGTCCTGGCTCGACTCACATCCGTGGATGCAGGGTCGAGTCCCGATTGCTGTGGATGTGTGAGCGCCCCTCGGCTCGTGTTGCGGCGCTCTCAACGGGCGTCCCGGTTTGCAACTTGGGGCCTAGATATAAACATCGGGGTTCAAAATGCTGCCCGGTAGTTTCCCTTCGCGGTCCAGGTCAGGTGAGTTAGATTCGACCCGGAAGGTACTTGGTGGCGCGGCACAACTGCGCAGTGCTGGGAGGCGATCTTGGACAATGACGTAACAGCCATCGATCAGAGCGTGCCGTTGTTCGGGGCGCGGAAGAAGGCGCGGGAGTTGGCGGCAGAAGTCGCTGATCTTCGTGCCCAGCTGGAGCGCCTGGGGGGTCTTTCGGTGATCGAACTCGAAGAGAAGAGCCGTCAGCTCGGTCAGGAAGTCGATGAGCAACGACAGGCGCTAGAAGCCGAGCGCCAAAAAATCAGCGCGGAGCTAGAGCAGTTGAGGCTAGATGTGGTCGAGACCGAGGAGACGGCACTCCTCCAGGAGGCAGGTGTCTACGAGTACCGTCATCCGCTCGACGACTCCGTTCAGTACAAGGCCGCGCTAGATGGGGTCCGCGAGCAAATCAAGGCAATGACCAAGAAGGACGGAGGCGCGGTTCGAGGCAATACCAACTGGCAGGTGAACGGCTCGGCGGCGCAGGGAAGGAAGATGGTTCGCGATTTTTCAAAGCTGATGCTGCGGGCTTACAACGCAGAGGCCGACAACTTGGCCAGGGGGATGAAGCCTTACAAGCTCGAATCCTCGATCCAGCGGCTTACCAAGGTCGCCGCCACGATCGCAAAGCTCGGGACGACGATGGACATCCACATCTCCGGCCAGTATCACGAGCTGCGCGAATACGAGTTGCAGTTGACCGCCGACTACCGAGAGAAGCAGGCCGAAGAGAAAGAGCGCGAGCGGGAAGAGAAGGCGAGGCTCAAGGAAGAGCGCGAGGCGCAGAAAGAAATGGAACGCGAGCGCGCGCGACTCGAAAAAGAGCAGACCCACTATCTGAATTCGATCGAGAAGCTCCGGGCGAAGGGGGATGCCGAGGCAGTGGCTCGCCTAGAAGGTGAGCTGAAAGACATCGAGCGCGCGATCGAGGACGTGGACTACCGAGCCGCGAACATCAAGGCTGGCTATGTGTATGTGATCTCGAACATTGGCTCCTTCGGTGAGGGTGTTGTCAAGGTTGGCCTCACTCGTCGTCTTGATCCCCAGATTCGGGTTCGCGAGCTTGGGGATGCGTCCGTCCCGTTCCGCTTCGATACCCATGCACTCGTCTTCTCCCAGGACGCTGTCGAGCTAGAGGCGCAACTGCACAAGTTGATGGAGGACAGGAGGGTCAATCGGGTCAACCTGCGTCGAGAGTTCTTCTACGCCACCCCAGAGGAGGTCAAAGCTCATCTCGTTGAAGTCGCGGGTGACATCCTCACCTTCGTCGATACGCCAGAGGCAGTCGAATTCCACCAGAGCCGTCAATTCGCCGAGAAGCTCGGTCTCGGGGAGGGCGGTTGATCCTCTCTAAAACTTGGTCCCGAAATTGGTCCCCGACTCCACGGAACTCAGCCGAACTCCCTGGACGTAGTTCGCTCTATCAGGCCAAATTCGGCTCCATAGACGGCTTCCGGTCCGACTCATAATCCGTGGAGCGCAGGTTCGAGTCCTGCCCGCCCCATAGAAAACTGCTCAAGAGGGCTCATCTTGCCTATGGATCAAGCAATGCCTCGCAACTCATCCGGATTCACATCTAAGTCGGGCTCCGCCAGCTTCAGCGCACTGCCATCTTCTCTCGCGTTAGAGTTCATGGAGATGTATGGTGATCATCCCCCCGCATTCGGAGCCCAGCACCCGTGGCACGATCCACTTGCGCCACAGGACGTCTTCAACCCGAGGCCGGATGTGGAGCTTGCTCTAGCAGGCTCACTTGCGCCGAGGCCGGAAGACTTCCCGTTTACTGAGGAGGGGCGCCGGAACTACTACTCGGCCGTTAAGTCTGTGGCGCAGCAACAGATGATGGTGCAGCAGCAGCAGATGCACCAGATGCAAGCTGTCCGCGCTGCGCATGCCCGCGAAGAAGAAGACGCTGCTCGCAAGCAGCGCGCCAGCTTTCTCCTGCTGATGTCATGTCCGTAGTGCGGTGGGAGTACGCGACGGTGGTCTGGTCTGAGGACGCACGAAAAATCAGCAAAGCTGACCCCGAGTACAAGCGGCTCTCACCTGAGGTCCGATCGGAATGGGAGCGAAAGAAATGGGCTTATTACTGGTGGAAGTCCGAGGCCTTCAGTATCTGGCTCCCGGATGCCGCCGAAGCAGATATCCGGTCCGCGTGGACCACGGGTGATAAGGAGCATAAGACGACTTTTGTCAAGATCCTGAACGAACTTGGCGCTGAAGGTTGGGAAGCCGTGTCCCATATGGTTCAAACGACTGCGATGGGATTCACGCTCGGACGCGACCCCGCGGGGATTCCTATCCAGACCCATACTTTGTTGAAGAGAGCCATCATCTGAGCTTCCTGTGGAAGCGGGAGCGGAGGACAAACGACCCTCGTAAGACTTGGTCCCGAAATTGGTCCCCGACTCCACCGAACTCAGCCGAACTCCTTGGACGTAATTCGCTCTATCAGGCCAGATTCGGCTCTATAGACGGATTCCGGCGCGACTCATAATCCGTCGGTCGAAGGTTCGAGTCCTTCCCGCCCCATCGAGGGGGAGGCGCGCTCAGGCGGCGGCGAGTTGCCGGTCCCTGATCTCGACTCGATAGTCGGCGGGCAGTGGTACGCGGGATGGCCTTCCTTGGGTCCAATGCGGGCGTCTGTGGAGAGCTGGCGGGTGAACGGATCGGCCATCGTCGAAACGTACCCCCGTGCTCGGCGTTTAGGCTGCGGTCGATGCCGAAAGACGGGGCCGCCTACGCGGCATATCGGGGCCTTGGGTCGGATTCGGACGACTGGCGAACCGGCAGTAAAATCTGCGTGTCACCGCCCTCCGGCCGATGATATGAAGGTGACTTGCGTTAGCCGCGGTAGCGGATGAGGGCGAATGCTCGGCCGCTGCCAAACCTAGGGTCCTTGAGCCGACCTGCGACGACTACCAGCCCTCCGCGGCCATAGTCGACGGTGACTCCTTCGATCGTCGATCGGGGCCCGAAGCTGGTCGAGAGCGAGCCGTTCTGGCCGAAGTCCCGTTCGAGATGCCCGCCGCTCGTGAGGCGCGTCAAGAAGACCGTCTTTCCCGGTACCGGCAGTTCGTAGCAGAACTTCGTTTGCGCGGTCCCGGCGAGCAGCAGGTGGCCTGCCGAATCCACCTCGAGCGAATCCGTGCAGGCCCCCGCTGGTAGTCGCACAGTGAGACTGCCTCCGTCTCCGAAGTTCGCGGCGAATTGACCGGCCCGGTTCAGCTTTGCCAGGGTGACAGTCGAGACATCTTCAGGAGTGGGTTCCTGCGTTTCGAGTAGCAGCATCGTGCCGCCGTCAGGCGTGCGGACCGAGTCGACCGCCGCGGCCAGAGCGGCAGTCGAACTGCTCAGCGGCGGCGGTTTGCTTCCGCGGAAAAAGGTCACCTGCGGGCCGACTGCCTTGCCGCCTTCGCCAAAGCTCGGATCAATGTTTCCCGAGGCGCTGAGCCTCGCTGAGTAGCGCAGCTCCAGGTATTCGGGGAAGTGGGTCAAGTAGTTTCCTGCGATTTCTTTTACCCACGTCCCAGTCACCAGCGGTCGGTTTTTGCCGTCTACGAAGATCCCAGTCCCCTGCACCGAGGCGTTCGTGTAAGGGGCATGCGGAGGGCCATCGGCCGTTGGCGGAGGGAAGTCGAACTGGGTATCTACCACCCCGTTCGTGCCGAAGCTCGGATCGAGCTTGCCGTTCGGCAGAAAGCGCTTTATGGTCGCGTATTCCAGCGCGGGACCCATGATGTAGGGACCCGAAAGCGGTGGCGACAGTTCGGGCGCGGGACTGAGTGCGTAGGGATATGGCTTGGTCGTCCCGACGACGAGGACCCGCCCTTTCGAGTCTACGGCGATGCCCTCGACCACGAACCGGGTTGCTGCTGGCGAGCCGAGGGAGACTCTTCCCTTGCGGCCGAACCGGCGGTCGATCGAGCCATTTGCCCCGTAACGAACGATGTCGGTGCCGCCGCTGGCGACGACACCACCCGTTTGAGTCTGCGCCATTGCGATGGGCACCCCGCGGTAGTCGATACCACGCAACGCACCAGAGACTGCGGTTACGACCTTTCCGCCCGTGCCAAAGCCACGGTCGAGCCTAAACGGCTTTGCTTGGGCGAGCGTCGGCAGAAACGCGGCTACGATCAGCGCGAGGAGCGTTGCGGCAATCCAGCGTTTCCACCGGAACTCCCTGCGAGTACGCCCTGTCATTCCTGCCCCTTCCGCCGCGTTGATTCGCAAAACGTAACCCATGCTATTTGGCGGGGTTGCGCTCCTTGGATGTACTGCTGAAATCCGTTTTGGTATTGCTCTTGGCGCACCCGTGGCACCCTCGCTTCCAATTGCATCCCGTTTTGAATTGTTAATTCGCGTGCAGGTGACCAGCTAGCTGGATTCTCATCCGGAGTTCCCGGCTCGACTCATAATCCGTCGGTCGAAGGTTCGAGTCCTTCCCGCCCCATGCGAATTGGAGGAGCTGCAAGCGCCCGTGGCATCGTCTGCTCATAAATTATGTAGGATATTTGTCCATATTTTTGGGTATAACTAAAGTTGAGAATCATGCGATACGGCGTTTCGTGCATTTGCTTCGCGCTGGCCCTCCTTCTGCTTGGGGGGTCCTCGGCGTCCGCCGGTCCGCTGGAAGACACGGTGTCGACGGTCACCTCGTCGCTCCCCGATCTTTCGACCGCACCGATCCAGTCCTCCTTGCCCGAAGCCCCGGCTGCGCCCACGGTCCGGGTTGACGTCCCTGCGTCAACCGTGGCCGATCCGCCTCCAGCTGAGATTTCGCCTGTCCGATCCGGCGGCGGCGCGCCGAGTGGGCCCCAGGCGATCGCCGGTTCCCAGAGCGGGGACGCCGGGCCGGTCCGAATCGCGACCGGATCGGCCGATTTGGCCGCTGGGACGGCGGGCGCCGCTGGCACCACCGGCGGGCTCCCCGCCAACGGCAGCCCAAGAGGGCCCGCTCCGACGGACGGTCACGCCAGGCGGCACGCGGTCGACCCGGCCCACCCGGCGCCATTCCGGCGCTGGCTCGCCCGGGTTTGGCCAGCCATCGCGCTCGGGCCGTTCGGTGGCCCGTTCACGGCGCCCGGCCCGAGTGGGGGGCTTTGGGATTTGCTCTCGACCACGGCGGCGCATCGGCTCCACGCGATCCTCGGGGCAGGCGGCGAAGGGGGAGTGAGCGCCGCCCATTCTGAAGGTTCCGCGGACTCCGGCTCTCCATTCTCGGGGGCCGACGCCGGTCAGGCTGGCGGCCTCAGGATGTCCCTCCTGGTCCTCCTGCTCGCCTCCGGCACCCTCGGCGCCCTGCTCTTTCTCGCGCTGGCCCTGGGGGCGGGCTTTCCCCCGCGTCGGCTGGGTTAGACGGTCGATGCCAGTCGAGGGCCGTGAGCGCCCCCGTCGGTCGAGGATTCGACCCCATTTACCCGAAGAGCTGTTCGACCGACCTACGGAACGAGGCCGGGTCGATGGCCGGGAATCGGTAGAGCTCCGGCTCGATCGACTCGAACTGCGCAAGAGCCTCGGCCGGGTCGACCAAACCACTGGCAATCAGCTCCTTCACGTCGAGGAGATCCTGCTCGTGTCCGCGCTCGGCCTTGGCGAGTGCCTGGGCAACCGGGTCGAAGTGGTGGAAGGAGATCTTGCCCTCCCTGCGGATCAGGGGACTTCGCTCCTCCCAGCCAACTGGGACGGGAATGAAATCGGAAGGTGCGGCGAGCTCGACATTGAGGTTGAGCTGCTCCTTGAGTTTCGGAATCTCCCGTAGCAGCTCATCCCGATCAGGAATCATCTTGATGTCGACGTCGATCGTGCTCGCTCGCCAACCGTGCAGTACCGCGGTGGCGCCACCGGTGAGGTAGACGCGACCCTCGATCTTGGCGGCCCGACCCAACGCGCGCATGAACTGCTCAATATGCGCTTCGTCCGCTAGATCGCGCATTGCCCGGTTCGCTCGAAACTCACGAGCCGACGAATCAACGCGTTGTATGCCGAGTGCGCGGCATTGCCCCTTTCCTTCGCCAGGAGCAGGTAGAGCTTGTGCTCGGGAGACGAAATGGGTGAGGGGAGGTCTATGCCGATTGATCGCAGCCGACTCGCGCCAATTGAGACCAGCAAAGCCTCAGTCGTCTGTCTTCCGGAGTCCAGATCTGCGATGCCACGCTCGATGAGGTCTCCTCCTGGCAGTTCCCGCATGCGGTCGAAGACGGCGTTCATCGGATCGAGACTAGCGAGCCAGCACTCAGTGATCGGTCTTCTTGATTTCAAACTCTGTCCGGAATTGCCTTCCCACGCCGCTCATCTCGCTGTCCGCAGAACGGTCCGAATGTGGGTCGGTTCTCGACGAATCTTCGAGGGGAGTATCGGGCGCCTGTTGCGCCTTGAATTGGCATCGGGAACCTCGCGAGCAACCTCCAGGCTGTCTATTACCGAGCCCCTGAGGAACCGAGCCGGTGCGCCTGTTGATCGATGGCCTCGACGTGAAGCGTCGAGCGGCGATCCGGCGTCAGCTCGACCGACTGAACGACCTTTCGGACCCTCTGCCACACCTGCCGTTTCCGCACAGCTCCCAGGTCGACGGGGAGTTGCGAGAGCTGCGGTGTCACGTGGGCGCCGAGCACTACCGGGTGTTGTACCGGCGATCAGGGCGGCTGATCGTCCTCCTGCACGCCTTCCACAGGACCACTGGCAAACTGCCGGCGAGCGAGATCAAGGCTGCCCAGGTGCGGTGGCAGGACTTTAGGGCGCGGATGAACGCTCAGCCGCGCCGACCACCACGCGCGGCGGGTCGGGATGCGCCATAGGCCTGGCGAGAACAGGGTTAGCAGCGTTGCTAACATCGACTTTCAATCAGTCGAGGGGTCAAGCGTGAACAGGCGAGTCAACCCGGTCGGGACTACGGTTTCCGACGACATCAAGGAGTCCCTCAGAGATCCGAAGTTCCGGGCCGAGTACGAACGTCTTGCCCCTTATGAGGAGCTTGCCCGGATCGTGATCGCGCGCCGCGCCGCACTGGGTTTGACGCAGGCCGAACTGGCGGCGCGGATGGGCACCACCGCTTCGGCGATCTCCCGAATCGAGAGCGGCCAGCACGCGACGAGTGCGCAGACCCTCAAGAAGCTCGGCGATGCCTTCGGCGCCCGCGCGGTCCTCGGCTTCGAGTTCGGCTCGACGAAGAAGCCCGAGCGCGAGCTGGTCGTTCTCTAGATCGCTCCGCGGGCCCAACCGGCGCCGCGTCAGCGGTACTTGCCCGGTGACACGACCCCCGCGTAGGCGAGGAAGTGCGAGCGGGTGTAGGTCCGGTTGCCGGTGACGCTCGCGTTCATGTTGGAGCCGAGGGTGGTGTCGCTGCCGAGGAAGGGGCGGAAGCTCGGGTTGGCGCTTAGGTAGCTGGTCGGGTCGGCGCGCAGGAGGCCGATCAGGGTCTCGGCGACGATGCGACCGCCCACGGGGCCGAGGTTGAGGCCGCCGGCGGCCTCCCTGGCCTCCGCGAGGATGTAGTACCAGAGTGGGGTGCTGGTGCCGAAGGGGCTGTAGACGCCGGCGATGTCGGAGAGGTCGCGGCGGCCGAGGGCAGGCGCGCCGATGGCGCGGGCGACGTCCTGGCCGGACGGCAGCCCCCAGGTCAGGTGCCGCAGCAGGTTGCGCTGGGGCAGCACCACCGGCGCGGTCTGGGTGTGCGGCGCGATCGATGGCAGCGGCAGCTTGAACAGCACGCTGGAGATGCTGGGGTCGATCTTCTTGTTCGGTTTTACCTGGCCGTCGCCGAGGTCGAAGAAGGTCTGCCAGCCGATGTAGCGTTTCGGCGCCGCGTACCCGCCGAGCAGGTCGCCGCGGTCGTGGGGCTCGTCGAAGTGAGGCTCGTTGGGATCGAAGACCAAGCCGAAGAACGGCGCCGCCGCCGGGTTGGTGCTGTCACCGGTGCCGCTGGTGAAGTTCGCGCGGTAGGAGGGACGGACCATGCTGTGGCCGAAGCGGTAGGCGGCGCCGCCGAACTCGATCGGCATGTAACCGCCTTTGCTCGGCGGGCGGTAGTAGCGGTTGCCGCGCTTCAGCACGTCGTCGACCGTCGCCTGGCCGACGATCTGCGGCAGGTGCTCGTTCACCACCAGCCACTGGTAGTGCCAGAGGGTCACCTCGCGAGCGGCGAGGAAGGCCACGTTGCGGTGGGAGAGATCGCCCCCGCGGGCCGAGGGGAAGGCGCGCAGGTCGTGTTGGCCCAGCTCGTCCAGCACCCGGTTGTAGAAGAGGATGTGGGCGCACTGGAGGCCGGCGACCATCAGGTTCTCGTCGTTGCGAGGGTCGGCCAGGACCGCCGAGTTGTCGCCACCCCCGACCCGCGGCACGTCCTCGTGGACGCCGCCGGTGCCGATCCTCATCTTCGGCCCGACCGAACCGTCCTCGTTGGGCTCGTACAGGTCGGGACGCAGCCCCGGCCCGCCGCCGAACACCGAGTCCAGGTCCAGCGCCGGAGTCCGGGTGTTCTTCGAGATCAGCGGGTTCTGGGGCACGCCCAGCTGCGAGGTCTGGTCGAAGGTGATGTCGTGGTCGATGAACTGGCCGACGAAGGTCGAGCCGGCGGTCATCGTCGGGTTGTCGGGGTTGGACCCGTAGGGATCCGCGGCGGTGGGATTCCCGTTCACCGTCGGGTCCAGGATCAACGCCTTGGGACCGGCCGCGAGGTTGTCCTTCGCGTCCATGATGCCGCCCGGCGCGCCGACCTCGACCAGCGCCGCGCGGACCCTGTCGTTGGCCTCGGCGAAGGGGCGCAGGGAGGGGAACATGCGGCCGAAGTCTTCGGGGCTGGCCGGGGCGCCGGGGGCGTCGTGCCCGTGGCGATGGTGAGGATGGTGGGGCCCGCCTCGGTGCGGCTTCTTCCCGCGCGGCGAGGCGACGGCGGAGTCCGCGCCCAGCGAGCCGGCGACCAGACCGGCGCCCACCGCCCCGACGCCCTTGAGGAAGTCGCGGCGGGAGGGGGAGTCGGGTTGCTCCATGCGCCGACGTTAGACCGGCCAAACCACCGAACATCGGATGTCCTACATCCGGCCTAGGTCATCGGTCCACGAACTCCGCATCCCCCCCTTCCCACCCCAGCTACCATGACTCAATGTTCGGACTCGGGAATGTCGGCCCGCTGGAGATCCTGGTCGTCCTCATCATCGCCCTGATCGTCTTCGGGCCAAAACGGCTGCCGGAGCTGGGCAGCAGCCTCGGCCGCGGCATCCGCGAGTTCCGCGACACCGTCACCGGCGACAAGCGGGAGGAGGAGGACGACAAGGCGCTGAGCGCCTCGCCGCCGGCCACGCCTCCCGAGACGCCGAGCGAGGCCGAGGTCGCCGAGGAGAAGCGAACCTAGCCTCGGTGGGCGCCGACCGGGTAGGGTTGGCGAATGGCGGTCAAGCTTCACAGGTGCTCGCTCGAGTGGCTGAAGATCGGTTCCCACCCGTGCTGGAAAGTGCAGAGGGCGCTCGACGAGCAGGGGGTCGAGTACGAGCTGGCGAAGGGTCCCCTGCGTCCCTCCAAGCGCGATGACCTGGAGAAGCTCTCGGGCCAGCGCAAATACCCCGCGATCGAGTTCGAGGACGGCCGCGTCTACCGCGAGGAGTCCAAGGACATGGCCGAGCGGATCAGCGCCGGCAAGCTGTTCTCCGGCGAGTAGCCGGTCGATTTCGAGACTCCCGCTCGTCTCGGGACCGAGCCGCCGCCCCGCGAAGGGCGATCGTTCGCTATCTTCTCGCCACTACGGAGAAGTTGAGTGATTGGCGATTCTTAGAGCAACTGAATTTCTCGGGGAGCGGGTTCGATGAGCGTACTTTCGAAGGAGATCGCGGAGGACTGGTACCGGACCGCCTTCGCCGAGACCGCGGACATGGCCTGGACCGACCGGACCGAGGCCGAAGTCGACCGGGCGCTGCGGATGCTGAAGCCGGAGGGAGGCGAGCGGGTCCTCGACCTCGCCTGCGGATCCGGCCGGCACTCGCTGGAGCTGAAGCGGCGCGGCTTCGAGGTGGTCGGGGTCGACATCTCGCCGGAGCTGCTGGAGATCGCCGCGCGCGACGCGGCCGAGGAGGGCCTCGACGTCACCTTCGTCGAGGCCGACCTGCGCGAGCTCGACTTCGAGGGGGAGTTCGACATCGTGCTCAGCCTCAACGACGGCGCGATCGGCTACCTGGAGACCGAAGAGGAGAACCTGCGCGCCTTCGCGGTGATCGCGCGGGCGCTGCGCCAGGGCGCCGGCCACCTGATGCAGCTTCCGAACGTCCTCTACGCCCGCGAGCACCTGCCGCAGAAGTCGTGGATCTCGGGCTCCTCGATGATCGAACTGGTCGAGCACCGCTGGAACAAGCGCGACCGCTACATGGAAGGGGCGATGATCCCGGTCCGCTTCGGCGAGGTGCTCGAGGAGCTGAAGCCGATCGAATTCCGCCAGCGCCTCTACACCGTGGACGAGCTGAAGGAGATCATGTCCTCGGTCGGCATGGAGGTGGTCAGGGTCTTCCACGGCAGCGGCAAGGTCCGCGAGCCGACCCACAAGCAGTTCGAGATCTTCGTCGAGAGCCGCAAGCTCTAGCCTCGCCCGCCACGCCCGGCCTCAGCGCTTCCGCCGTTTCTCTTTCAGCTCGCGGCTCCTGACCTTGGCGTCGGCGTAGGAGGACTCGACCAGCGCCCTGCCGCCGGACCAGCCGAAGACCCAGGAGACGAGGACGACGGCGAGAACGACGTCCCAGGCGGTGATGATCAGCTGCTGGCCGATCGAGTAGGCGGTCGCGGTGGAGGCGTCGGTCGAGCCCGAGAGCGCGACCGAGTTCATCGCCTGGGTGACCCCGACCCCGCCGGGCGTGGCGGAGACGCTGTTGGAGATCGAGTTGGAGGCGGTGACGGTGGCGACGTTGTGGAAGCTGACGGGGATGCCGTAGGCGCCGAGGAAGACGGCGACGATGGCGAGCCTGGCGGCGTAGCTGCCCAGCTCGGGCAGGACCAGGTCGGTTAGGGCGCGCCGGGGGCGGCGCAGGATCGCGCCGCCGGTGAGGAGCTGGGCACGGAGGCCAGCCAGGCGCTCCCAGAAGACGCGCGCCAGCACGACGATGAGGACGACCGCGCCGACCGCGATCGCCACCACCAGCCCGGTGTGGTCGGCGAGGAAGCCGAGCTTGATCGAGAAGGAGCCGCTGACCGCCAGGAACAGGTACAGGTACAGCGCCACGTTGAAGACCGAGAAGGGGATCTTCTCGACCAGGAGGCCGGAGAAGACCATCGCGAAGGTCGCGCCGGCGATCAGCGTGGTGAACATCAGCAGCATCACCCAGGTGCCGAGATTGGCCGGGAGGAAGCCGTTCAGCGCCACCGCGACGGCGTAGCAGGCGAGCACCAGGCGGTAGGGGATGTGGGCGCGGGGGAGGGCCGCCCGCAGGATCCCGAACCAGGCGAGCGCCGCCAGCGAGGTCTGCGCCGTCTCCAGCACGACCCCGGCGACGACCGCCCAGGCCGGCACCTCGCGGACCTTGTGCAGGAGGTCGCGGAGCCAGCCCGAGACGGGAACCCCGAGCAGGTCGAGGACCAGGACGACGAGCGCGACGCCGCCGACCCAGATCGCGATCCGGGCCAGGCGGCGGGTCAGCGGCCGCACGCGCTCCGAGGTTGGGTCATCGCCCGGGGGCTCGCTCAGGGCGCGTATTCTTCGGCGTAGCGCTTCCCTTCTTTAATGCCCTTTTCGGCCTGGGCGGTGCCTTCTTCGATCCCCTTTTCGGCCTTCTTGACGCCTTCTTCGATTCCCTTGGAGGCGCTCCCCTTGCCGTTTTCGACCTGCTTCTTGGCTTCTTCGAGGCCCTTCTTCGCTTCTTCGCCGCCTTCCTTCAGCTCTTCTTCGGCCTTCTTGGTGCCGGCTTCGATTTCCCTCTGCGCGTTGGAGGTGCTTTCGCTGTTGTCGTTGCTGCTCCCGCAGCCCGACCAGACGGCGCCGCCGGCGGCGATCGCGACGACGGCCAGCACCGTGCCGAACGCGTGGAACCTGTTGGTGGCTGCTCGGCCTACTCTCATCTGACACTCCCCCCGGGGTGGATTCTCAGGTTGGATGACTCTACCGTTGGATGGAGATGACCGGGGAACGTTCGGCGGAGGAGTTCGAGGCGCTGGTCGTCGACGCGATCGACGCCCTGCCGGAGGAATTTCAGAAGGTGCTGGAACGGGTCGCGGTCGTCGTCTCCGATCTCGGCACCGAACAGCACGCCTACGGCGAGTACTACGGCGACGGCGTCGCCCGCGAACGCTACGAGGACCGGATCGTGATCTACCGCGACACGCTGGAACGCGACTTCGGCCACGATCCCCGCCTGCTGGCGCGGGAGGTCGAGCGGACGCTGCGCCACGAGCTGGCCCACCACCTCGGCTGGAACGAGCGCGGTGTCGGCGGGCTCGGGCTGTGAGCGCCGCCGTCCTGCATCTCTCGCCCCATCCCGACGATGAGCTGATCGGCTCCCCGGCGACCCTGATGGCGCTCCGCGACGCCGGCTGGCGCGTCGTCAACCTCGCCTGCGGCCTCGGCCGCCCCGACCAGCGGGCCCGCCGCGAGGCGGAGCTGCGCGAGGCCTGCGGGCTGGCTGGCTTCGAGCTGCGGCTGCCGCCGCCGGCGTGGGACGAGAGGGACCGCGCGGTCACGGCGGAGGATCTGACGCGCCTCGTCGCCGAGGCGGTCGGGGAGATCGTGCCGGCCGTCGTCGTCTCGCCGGGGCCCGGCGACCGCCACCCGGCCCACGAGGCGGTCGCCCGAGCCGCCCGCGACGCGGTGCGGGAGATGGGCCCAGCGGCGCCGCGCTGGTGGACCTGGGCGCTCTGGGGGCCTCCGCCCGAGCCGACCTTCGCCACCCGCTTCGACGAGGAGCGGCTGGAAGAGATCCTCGCCGCGCTCTCGGCCCACCGCGGCGAGCTGGAGCGAAACGACTACCGGCGGCTGGTCCACGGCCGGGCGGAGGCCTGTGCCTGCCTGGCGCCGGAGCTGCTGTTCGGCTTCGGCTCCGCGGCCGAGCCCGGCCCGCCCTACGCCGAGCTGCTCAGCGAGGCGGTGCCTGTCGGCGGGCGCTGGCGCCCCGGCCGGCGCCGCTGGCTCGATCCCGCCGACCCGCTCCCCGAGCCCTCCGCGGCCGGCGCGGAGCGCCTAGCGGACCCGGCAGTTGCCGACCAGGGTCGGCCGCAGGACCCGTTCGTCGGCGAAGTAGAAGGTGCCGCGGGCGAATGAGAAGACCGCCCCCGGGAACCCGGCCGGGGCGGCGCAGGCGGCGCTGATGAAGCTGCGCCGGCGCCCTTCGTCGCTGTAGGTGCGGCCGACCTTGAGGTCGAGTTCGGTGACCGAGCCGAGGCCGCCGGCCAGGGTCGGCAGGTCGGCCGATAGCACCGTCCCGTAGCGGCCCTCGGCGGGGTGGGAGATGGCGAGGGGGAGGACGAAGGTGGCGCGGACCGGGGTCGTGCCGTAGAGCTGGAGCAGCAGCGCCGGGCGGCCGTGGCGGCGGCCGTTGAAGGCGAGCACCGTCCCCTGGGCGGGGAAGTTGAGGTTGGGGAAGTCGACGCTGGCGCCGAAGTGGCCGCGGCCGACCAGCGCCGGGCGGCAGCGCGCCAGGGCCCCCTGCGTCGTCGTCGACTGGAGTTGGGGACTGGCGCAGGTGGGCAGGCCGCGGGTCGAGAGCCGCCCGTTGCGGTTGAGGGCGAATTCGATCCTGCGCAGGGGCGGGGGGTGGGAGCCGTCGGTCGTCTCGATCTTGCCCTGGAAGCTGACCGTCACCGGCGCCGGCCGGTCGCGCGGCAGCGAGTGCGGGCTGAAGCGGCCGTGGAGGCTGATCTGAAGGTCCCCGTTGCGGAACACCTCGCCCTGCGCCGCGGTGGCGAGGGTCAGGACGACGATCGCGAGCAGAGCGGGTTTGCGAAGGCGTCGCACCATCCCCGCCAGTCTAGGCGCGGCCCCTGGGGAGAGGCGGCGCCCTGCCCGGGTCGTCATCCTCAGCGCTGGCCCGCAAACGCGAACGAGGGGAAGGCGAATGAAGTCGAGCACGAACTACCTCAGCTTCGAGACGAGCGAGCGCCGCGAGCTGATCCGGATCACCGAGGAGCTTCAGGCGACGGTCGAGGAGGCCGGCATTGCCGAGGGCATGGTGCTCGCCTCGGCGATGCACATCACCGCCGGGATCTGGGTCAACGACGACGAGCCCGGCCTGCACGAGGACGTGCTGGAGTGGCTCGACAAGGTGGCGCCGCCGAGCTGGGCCGCGCCGGCCAACCGGGTCGCCGCCGAGCTGCTTCCCGACGGCGGCGACTACCGCCACCATCGCGGCGGCGAGGACAACGGCGACGCCCACCTCAAGAACCTGCTGGTCCACCACCAGGCGATCGTCCCGGTCACCGCCGGCCGCCTCGACCTCGGTCCCTGGCAGCAGGTCTTCTACTGCGAGTTCGACGGACGCCGGCGCAAGCGGGTGGTGATCAAGGCGATGGGGGAGTGAATGGCCGGCGCCGAGACGGCGGAGCTGCGCGGGCAGCTGCGGACGCAGGCGCGCGCCTGCACCATGCTCGGCTCCGACCTCTACGCCGACCTGCTCGCCCGCGCCGCCGACGACGTCGAGGCCGGCGGCCCGACCCGGGAGCTGCTGCGCGGCCACGAGCACGACTCGCGCGGGTCGGCACTTCCCCTGCGGCTGATGGGGGCGGTCAACCGGCTCGTGCTCGAAGGACGGCTGCCGGCTCTGGCGCAGCGCTACGCCGACCCGGCTGGGGATCCGGACGCGACCTGGCGCGAGTTCTCGGCGGCGCTGGTCGCCAACGCCGCGGAGCTGCGCGAGCTGATCGAGCGCCCGGTCCAGACCAACGAGGCCGGCCGCTGCGCCGCCCTGCTGCCGGGCTTCCTCGCGGTGGCGGCGGGGACCGGACTGCCGCTGCGGCTGCTCGAGCTGGGGGCGAGCGCCGGGCTCAACCTGCGCTGGGACCGCTACCGCTACCGGGCCGACGGCTTCGCCTGGGGCCCGGCCGACTCGGCGCTTGAGATCGGCTTCGAGCTGACCGGCCCGCCGCCGAAGCCGAGCGCGGCGACGGTCGCCGAGCGCCGCGGCTGCGACACCGCGCCGCTGGATCCCGGCAGCGAGGAGGGACGGCTGACCCTGCTCTCCTACGTCTGGGCCGATCAGCCGCCGCGGGTGCGGCGGATGCTCTCCGCACTGGAGCTGGCCGCCGAGACCCCGGCGCCGGTCGACCGCGGCCGGGCCGCCGATTGGGCCGCCGCGCGGCTCGGCGAGGCCTCGCCCGGCCTCGCCACGGTCGTCTTCCACTCGGTCGTGACCCAGTACCTGCCCGCGACCGAACGAGAGGCGCTCGCCGAGCTGATCCGCGAGGCCGGCGCCGCGGCGAGCGCCGAGGCGCCGCTGGCCTGGCTGCGGATGGAGCCGGCCGGCTCGCGCGCCGACGTCAGGCTCACCGTCTGGCCGGAGGGCGAGGAACGGCTGCTCAACCGGGCCGGCTATCACGGCACCCCGGTCGAAGTCCAGACGTAAGGACACCTTACGAAAGGCTCCTGAGGATCGGTCAAGATGGCCGGGTGGAGAACCTGGCGATCCGGCTCGAGGGCTCCCTGGTGGCCCTCGAGCCGCTCGAGGAGGCGCATGCGGAGGGGCTCTGGCAGGCCGCCCAGGCGCCTGAGATCTGGCGCTGGCTGGCGCCGCTGGGCAGCGACCGCGAGCTGTTCGAGCGGTGGATGGCGCAGGGCCTCGCGGCGAACGCCGAGGGCAGCGAGGGCGTCTTCGCGACCCGCGAGCTGGCTGGCGGCACCCTCGTCGGCAGCAGCCGCTACCTGAACGTGAGGCCGGCCGACCGCGTGGTCGAGATCGGCTGGACCTGGCTCAACCCGAGCGTCTGGGGCAGTGGCGCGAACGTGGAGGCGAAGCTGCTGATGCTGGGGCACGCGTTCGAGACGCTCGGCTGCGTCCGCGTGGAGCTGAAGACCGACGCCCGGAACGAGCGTTCGCGGGCGGCGATGGCGGCGCTGCCGGCGCGGTTCGAGGGAGTCCTGCGCAAGCACATGATCGTCCCCGGCGTCGGCGTCCGCGACTCCGCCTACTACAGCGTCATCGACGAGGAGTGGCCGGAGGTCCGGGCCAACCTGCGGCGCCGCCTCGCGTCGCGTTGACGACGAGCGGCGCCCGGGAGGAGCGGCGATCGGTTGCGCTGAATAGCATGCCGACGGCGTCGACTTCCTAGTATTTGTCGCCTTGTCTCGACCCGGAAGGAACCCGATGGAGCGCTGGACTCGCGCCGTCATCTCCAACCGCAAGAAGGTCCTCGCCGCCTGGCTCGTCCTCTTCGCGCTCGGCGGCTACGGCGCGTCCCACCTGGGGGACCTCCTCAGCAACCGCTTCAGCGTGCCCGGGTCCGACGCCGAGCGCGGGCTCGACATCGCCAAGGAACGCTTCAACGAGCGCGGCGACGGCGCCTTCACGCTGGTCTTCCAGACCGCGAGGCCGGTCGCCGCGACCGCCCGTTTCCAGGCCGAAGCCGAGCGGGCCGCGCGGCAGGCCTCCTCGGCGGTGGACGGCGCCAGGCCGGGGCCGGTCCTGAAGGCGTCCCCCCACGTCGCCTACGTCCAGATCAACACGCCGCTGGAAAACGAGGACGCCGCCAAGAAGACCCCCGACATCCGCGCCGCGACGCCGCGGCTGCCCGGCACGACCACCTATCTCTCCGGCTTCCCGGCGATCAACCACGACACCCAGAAGATCTACAACGAAGACCTGGCCAAGGGCGAGCTGATCGCGATCCCGATCGCGCTGCTGGTGATGGCCTTCATGTTCGGGACGCTGGGCGGGATCGCCGTGCCGTTCGCCTTCGCGGCGGTGACGATTCCCTCCACGCTCGGTGCCGTCTGGGTCGTCGCCCACTTCATGGACATGGCGATCTACGTCACCAACATCGTCACCCTGATCGGGCTGGCGATCGCGATCGACTACTCGATGCTGGTCGTCTTCAGATACAGGGAAGAGCTGGAGAAAGGGCACGCCTCGCCGCGGGACGCCCTGATCGAAACGATGAAGACCGCCGGCCGGGCGACCCTCTTCTCGGGCGCGGTCGTCGCCGTCGGCCTGGCCCTGCTGGTCTTCATGCCGCTGCCTTTCATGCGCTCGATGGGCGTCGGCGGGCTGCTGGTGCCGCTGTTCTCGATCGCCGCCTCGGCCACCTTCCTGCCGGCGCTGCTCAGCGTGATGGGGACGAGGGTCAACCGGCTGCGGGTGATCCCGCGCAGCGTCCTCGAGCACCGGGCCGAGGGCAGGGCCGGAGCCTGGAGCCGGCTGGCGCGCTCGATCATGCGCCGCCCGGTCCTCTACCTGGCGCTCGCCGGCGGGCTGATGGTCGGGCTGGCGCTGCCGGCCCTGAGCCTGCACCTGACCAGTGGCGACAACCGTGGCGTGCCGCTGACCAAAGAGTCGACGCGGGGCTTCGAGCTGCTGCGGACCACGCTCGGCGCCGGGGCCCTGGCGCCGAACGAGATCATCGTCCTCACCGGCCGGCCCGGGGGCGCCTACTCGCCCGCGGTCCGCGCCGCCGAGGCCCGGCTCGTCGCCGAGCTGCGCGGCGACCCGGAGGTGAAGCCGGCGACGATCCTCTCGCCCTCGCGGCTGCCAGCGGGCCCGGCCGGGCGGGCGGCGGCGCGGCGCGCCGGGCTCGTCGACCGGCGCGGCGAAGTCGTCCAGATCCGCGCCGCGGGCGAAGGGGACGCGGGGACGGCGGCCGCGCAGGACCTGGTCCACAGGATCCGCGACACCTACGTGCCCGCGGCCCGCTTCGGCGACGCGGAAGTCGTCCTCACCGGCGCCCCCGCCTTCGGCGTCGACTTCGTCGACACCGCCTACGGCGCGTTTCCCTGGCTCGTCGTCGCGGTCCTCGTCCTCTCCTACCTGCTGCTGCTGCGGGCCTTCCGCTCGGTGGTGCTGCCGCTGAAGGCGGTGCTGCTCAACCTGCTCTCGGTCAGCGCCACCTACGGGGTCCTGGTGCTGGTCTTTCAGCAGGGCCTGCACTCCGGCCTCGGCCTCCAGGGCTCGCCGCAGATCGAAGGCTGGATCCCGATCTTCCTCTTCGCGATGCTGTTCGGCCTCTCGATGGACTACGAGGTGTTCCTGCTCTCCCGCATCCGCGAGGAGTGGGACAAGCGCCACGACAACGAGGAGGCGGTCGCCTACGGGCTCGAGCACACCGGCCGCATCATCACCGCCGCGGCGCTGATCATGATCGCCGCCTTCTCGGGCTTCACGGCGGGCTCCTTCGTCGGCCTCCAGCAGTTCGGCGTCGGCCTCTCGGCGGCGATCCTGCTCGACGCGACGATCGTCCGCGCGATCCTGGTGCCGGCGCTGATGAAGCTGCTCGGCGACTGGAACTGGTACCTGCCGAAGCGGGTCGAGCGGGTGCTGGAGCGCACCCGCCGCCACCGCCCGGCCGAGGCCCGGGGCTAGCCGATGCTCAGGCCGGCGCCGGGCTCGGTTCCGGCGCCACCCGGGGGGCGGTGCCGTCCCTGGCGGCGATCAGGTCGAGCGTGAGCAGCACCGCCGCCACCGCGTAGACGGGGGTGAAGGCGATGTTGGCGAGCGCCTCCGCCAGCCAGGTGCCGAACAGGGAATCGCCGATCAGGCCGTGGACGGCATGGGCGAGGAGCCCGGTGAGGCCGTCGCCGACGATCTCCAGCGGCCCCAGTACCGCCAGCACCGTCCAGAAGTGGCCCCGCACCAGGCGCCAGCTGCGGGCGAAGGCCCCGCGCACGCCGCGGCCCTCGATCTCCACCACCGGGCCGGAGAGGCCGAACCAGACGAAGAGCAGGACCCCGGGTACCACCAGCGCCACCAGGCCGAGGGTCACCATCAGCCCGTAGAGGACGTCGACGGCGATCAGGCGCCGGTAGTCGAGGCGCCGGGAGATCTCCCGCAGGGTCGGGGCCCTCCCGTGCTCGGTCTGGGTCAGGGAGACCGCGACGGCACCGCTGAAGAAGACCTCGCCGACCAGCCCGGTCACGCTCAGCGCCGCGACTGCCCCGATCGCGGCCGCCAGCTCCAGCCCGTTGCCGAGGTCGAAGGAGCCGATGTCGGCGTGGATCGTTATCGCGTCGAGGAGCCCGAGCGGGACGAAGACGACGACCGCTCCCTGGAGCAGCGAACGCCGCCACGCCCAGTAGGTGCGCGCGATGCGGAGGTAGAGCGAGGCCAGCCTGCGGCCGCGGCCCACGTCAGTCGCGCCGGCGGCCGGGCTTGACCCGACCGCGGGCCTCCAGTCTGGACTGGCTGGACTCCGAGGCCGGCACCCGGCGCAGGCTGCCGAGCTCGGGGATCAGCAGCTCTTCCGCGCATCGCCTGTGCCAGTGGTGGTGGTCGGTGCCGCTCAGCCGCCGCACGTATTGGACGATCGTGTGCTCGTCGCCGACCTCGATCTCACCGTGGCAGCCGGGGCAGCGGTAGAGCTTGCGGGCGATGCCGCGGATGAGCCAGGCCTCGTCCCCCTCTTCGGTCAGGCCCCGCAGGCTCCAGCGGATGCTCGGCTGACCGTCGAACTGGCCCATCTCATCGCCTCGACATCCAGGCGAAGCCGGCGGCCATGGCGACATTGGCGACGCCGGCCAGGCGCAGGCCGAGCTTCGCGCCAGGGCGGCTCACCGCCGGGGAGGAGGCCCAGAGCGCGTCGGTGGCGATCTCGGTCCCGCGCAGCCAGGCCAGGGACTGCCAGTCGGCGGCGCTCCCGCGCCGCTCGGCGACGGCGTGGGCGGCGGCGAAGGTGAGCCAGATCGGTCCGCAGCGCCGGAACAGGTGCTTCGCGTCCGGCGAGGGCTCCTCGTGGCCGAGCACCCTCAGGGTGCCCGCGGGGGCGAGGATTGCCGCCGTCCCGAGGACGAGGTCGAAGGCGATCATGTTGCGATTGGTGAGGCGGAGGGCCTGTTCGAGCGTCATCGCATCTCAATCCAACCAGATCGGCGCCCGGCGCCCTCGCGCCGGCGAGTGCGAGACCCGCCGGAAGGGAAAGGGCCGGGTTCGGCGAAATGGACCGCCGTGACCAAGACCGCGACGAAATCCCCCCAGCTGAAAAGCCTTTCCGACTACATACAGGAGCGCTTCGAAGATTTCTCGCGCTCCCAGAAAGACGTTGCCCGCTACATCGTCGACCACCTCGACGAGGCAGCCTTCCTCACCGCCGAGGAGCTGGCCAGGAGAGCGAGCACCTCGTCATCGACGGTGGTGCGCTTCTCCCAGGCCCTCGGCTTCGAGGGCTACCCCGAGCTCCAGCAGGCCGCGATCGAGGAGTACCGCACGACGATCGCCGCCAGCGGAGCGGCCAACGGCGGCGCGCTCTTCTCCTTCGACCACTCCGAGCTGGAGGGCTCGCTCAGCGCCGACTACTCCAACCTGGAGGAAACGGCGCGCAAGCTGACCCCCGAGCAGGTGGATGCCTCGGTGGCGGCGCTGGCGACCGCGCAGCGGATCGTCATCGTCGGCGTCGACCAGATGGCGTTCTTCGCCAGCTACCTGCGCCACACCCTCAGCCTGCTCGACATCCGCGCCGAGATCGTCGCCAGCACCGGCGGCGAGTCGCTCCAGCGGCTGGGCCGGATCGACGAGGAGACGCTGGTGATCACCCTCTCCGCCGGCCGCGCGCACCCGCTGCTGCTGCGGGCGATGAAGCTCGCCCTGCACCGCGGCGCCCGCACCCTGGCGATCTCCGACGCGACCATGTCGGAGGTCGGCGAGCACGCCGAGCTGACTCTCTACTTCTCCTCCAACAGCCCCTCCTTCGCACGCTCCAACACGGCGCTGATGGCGCTGGTCCAGGCGCTCGCCCACGGCCTCTACGCCCGCGACGAAGCCGCCCACAAAGACCGCATCCGCGCCTACAAACTGAAGTAGCGCAGGCGTCGGCCCCTGGCACGTAATATGGGGCGGGATGACTGAGCGTGCGACTTTTCGGCTGAAGACCGGCCTGGCGGAGATGTTGAAGGGCGGGGTGATCATGGACGTGGTCACGCCACAGGAGGCGCGGATCGCCGAGGAGGCGGGCGCCTGCGCGGTGATGGCGCTGGAGCGGGTTCCGGCCGACATCCGCCGCGACGGCGGGGTCGCCCGGATGTCGGACCCGGCGACGATCAAGGGCATTCAGGAGGCGGTCAGCATCCCGGTCATGGCGAAGGCGCGGATCGGCCACTTCGCCGAGGCGCAGGTGCTCCAGGCGCTGGAGGTCGACTACATCGACGAGTCCGAGGTGCTGACCCCGGCCGACGAGCGCAACCACATCGACAAGCTCGCCTTCGAGGTCCCCTTCGTCTGCGGCGCGACCAACCTCAGCGAGGCGCTGCGGCGGCTCGGCGAGGGGGCGGCGATGATCCGCTCCAAGGGCGAGGCCGGGACCGGCAACGTGGTCGAGGCGGTTCGCCATATGCGCGAGATAACCGCCGGGATCGAGCGCCTCGCCCAGCTTCGCCCGGAGGAGCTGGCCGCGGCGGCGAAGGAGCACCAGGCGCCGCTGGAGGTGGTTCGCGAGGTCGCGGCGGCGGGACGGCTGCCGGTGCCGCTGTTCTGCGCCGGCGGCATCGCCACCCCGGCCGACGCCGCGCTGATGATGCAGCTCGGCGCCGAGGGCAACTTCGTCGGCTCCGGCATCTTCAAGAGCGCCGACCCCGAGGGCCGCGCCCGCGCGATCGTCGAGGCCACCACCCACTTCAACGACCCCGAGCGCGTCGCCGCCGCCTCTATCGGCCTCGGCGAGGCGATGCCCGGCCTGGAGATCGCCGGGCTGGCGGCGCAGGACGCCCTGCTCCAGAACCGCGGTGCCTGAACTGCGCATCGGCGTCCTCGCGCTTCAGGGCGACTTCGAAGCCCACCTCCGGACGCTGCGCCAGCTCGGCGCGGAGGCGACCGAGGTGCGCACCCCGGCGCAGCTGGCCGGCCTCGACGGCCTCGTCATCCCCGGCGGGGAGTCGACGACGATCGCCAAGGGGATCGAGTCGGCCGGCCTGGAGCCCTCGCTACGCGCCCACCACGAGGCCGGGCGGCCGATCCTCGGCACCTGCGCCGGGCTGATCGTCTGCGACTCCGAGCACCTCGGCTTCCTCGACGCGACCGCGAGGCGAAACGCCTTCGGGCGCCAGCTTCAGAGCTTCGAGGCGGAGCTGGAGGTGGCGGGGATCGGCGACGAGCCGCTGCGCGCGGTCTTCATCCGCGCGCCCTGGGTCGAGCGCCACGGGCCCGGGGTGGAGGTGCTCGCCTCCTACGAGGGGCACCCGGTCGCGGTGCGGGAGGGGAGCGTGCTGGCCTCGGCCTTTCACCCGGAGCTGACCGACGACCCGCGCTTCCACGCGATCTTCATGGCGATGACGACCAGCGCGACCGAGCGGGCGCGGGAGGAGGCGGCGAGATGAGGGATCCGAGGACGGCGGGCCTGGCGAAGATCCTGGTCGGCTACTCGACCGAGGTCAAGGAGGGCGAGGTCGTCTCGATCGACGGCGAGAGCGCGGCGGCGCCGCTGCTGCTCGCCGTCTACGAGGAGGTGCTGAAGGCCGGCGCCAACCCGGTCCTGAACATCGCGCTGGAGGGCCAGGTCGCCGCCTACTTCAAGCACGCCAGCGACGCCCAGCTGGAATGGATCTCGCCCTTCGCCGAGTGGATGGTCGACAACGCCGACGTGCGGATCGCGATCGGCGCCAGCACCAACACCCGCGAGCTCTCCGGGGTGCCGCCGGAGCGCCAGACCCTGCGCCAGTCGGTCACCGGCGACCTGATGGCGCGGGCGATGAAGCGCAGCGCCGAGGGGGACTTCCGCTGGTGCTACACGCTGTACCCGACCAGCGCCTACGCCTCGGAGGCGGAGATGAGCCTGGTCGACTATGAGGACTTCTACTACGGTGCCTGCCTCGCCGGGGACGAGGACCCGCTCGGCGCCTGGCGACGCGCCTCCGAGGAGACCGTGCGCCTGGCGGAATGGATCGAGGGGCACGAGGAGGTCCGGGTGACGGCGCCCGGGACCGACATCACGCTCGGCATCGCCGGCCGCAGGTTCATCCCCTGCGACGGCCGCCACAACATGCCCGACGGCGAGTTCTTCACCGGGCCGGTGGAGGACTCGGTGCAGGGCGAGGTCAGCTTCCACCTGCCGGCCGTGATCGGCGGCCGCGAGGTCTCCGGCGTGCGCCTGCGCTTCGAGGCCGGCAGGGTGGTCGAGGCCAGCGCCGAGCGCGGCGAGGAGTACCTGCTGAAACTGCTCGACACCGACGACGGCGCCCGCCGCCTCGGCGAGCTGGGGATCGGCACCAACTACGGCATCGACCGCGGCACCCGTGAGGTGCTGCTGGACGAGAAGATCGGCGGCACCGTCCACATGGCGGTCGGCACCAGCTATCCCGAGTCCGGCGGCGTCAACGAGTCAGCCGTCCACACCGACCTGGTCTGCGACCTGCGCCTCGGGGGCAAGCTCGAAGTCGACGGGGTAGTGATGCAGGAAGACGGCAGGTTCGTCGTCTAGAGCAACCTCAGTGCTGGACGAGGATCGTCGCGATAGTCGCCGCGAAGCCCACCAGCATCGTCGCGAACGTTCCGAGCCAGACCTGGATGAGAGTCCGGTGCATGGCGGCCATCTCAGAGCGCACCGCGGAGAACCCGGTCCCCATCTCCGAGCGCACCGAGGCGAATGCAGTCGCCATCTCCGACCGCACCGCGGCAAATTCGGTTGCCATCTCCGACCGCACGGCGGCGAATTCGCCGCGCATCTCCGATCGCACCGCCGCGAATTCGTTTCGCGCCTCGACCCGCGCCACGCGGAATTCCTCCCGCATCTCGCCGAACCCCTCGTCCACTCGGTGGTTCAGGTCGTCCAGCCGGTCGTCGGTCCAGGCATCTCTCACCATCGTCTCCATCATGCCAGTTTAAAGAGGGCGCCGTCACGTGTTGTCTGCACAACGTCAAGGCTTTGCCACGGAAGCGCTACTGATTTGGGATCGGCGACCCGGCGAGGAGGAAGAACCAGACGGTCAGCGCCAGCGCGGCCAGCATCACCGAGGCCATCAGCACCGCCTCGACCACCGTGACCGAGCCCTGCGCCGGCCCGGTGTCGCGCATGCTCTTCAGCCAGACCGGGCGCATCGGCCCGAGCTGGTTGGTGCCGGTGATGCGGATGTAGAGCCGGTTGAGGCGGCCGATCAGCCAGGCGACGATGAGGACGGTGGCGATGATCCCGATCGCGACGAGCGCGTAGGGGCCGCCGCTTGGGAACTGGGTGTGGGAGACCTTGGAAGCGATGTAGACCCAGGTCAGCGGGATCGCCGTCCACAGCGAGAAGGCGGCCAGCAGCATCGCCATGAAGACGACGCCCGCCGCGAGCCCACGACCCGGATTGTGGATGTGGGCGTTCGAGGCCATCTCGCTACTTCATAGAATGACACGCGGATGTCCGGTCATTCGAAGTGGTCCTCGATCAAACACAAGAAGGGCGCCGCCGACGCCAAACGCGGCAAGCTCTTCACCAAGCTCGCGCGGGCGATCACCGTGGCGGCCCGCGACGGCGGCGGCGACCCCGAGGGCAACCCGGCGCTGGCGACGGCGATCCAGAAGGCGCGCGACGCCTCGATGCCCAAGGACAACATCCAGCGGGCGATCGACCGCGGCACCGGCGCCGGCTCCGACGGGGCGGCGATCGAACGGATCGTCTACGAGGGCTACGGGCCGGCCGGGGTCGCGGTCCTGGTCGAGGCGCTGACCGACAACCGCAACCGCGCCAGCGCCGAGATCCGCCTCGCCTTCACCAGGCACGGCGGCAGCCTCGGCGAGCCCGGCTCGGTGGCCTGGATCTTCGAGAAAAAGGGCGTCGTCGTCCTCGACGCGAGCCGCTACGGCGAGGACGACCTGATCGCCGCGATCGACGCCGGCGCCGAGGACGTGCGCGAGGACGGCGAGGAGCTGCGGGCGATCTGCGAGCCGAGCGACCTCGGCCCCGTCCGGGAGGCGCTGGAGCAGGCCGGCGTGGAGATCGAGTCGGCGGCGATCGCGACCGAGCCGAAGAGCACCGTCGAGGTCAAGGGACACGACGCCGAACGGCTGCTGGCGCTGCTCGACGCGCTCGACGACCAGGACGACGTCGACGAGGTCTTCGCCAACTTCGACATCCCCGAGGAGGTGCTCGAAAAGCTGGCCGCCGGCGGCGGCGCCTGAAGGCATCCGAGCCTCTTTCCAGAATCACTGCCAATGCAGGTAGTGATGGGGATCGACCCCGGCGCGGCAAACCTCGGCTTCGGCATCGTGCGTGTCGAGGGCAACCACATGGTCGCCCTCGACGGCGGTGTGGTCGAGACCAGCGCCGAGCTGCCGATGGAGCGCCGCCTGGAGCGGATCCACGGCGCCCTCGCCGAGCTGATCGCCTGGCACGAGCCGAAGGCGATGGCGATCGAGGACGTCTACTTCGGCAAGAACGTCCGCTCGGCGATGGCGGTCGGCCAGGCCAGCGGGCGTGGCGATGCTGGCCGCCGCGCAGGGCGGCATCGCCTGCTTCGCCTACACGCCGCAGGCGATCAAGATGGCCGTCTGCGGCTCCGGCGCCGCCGGCAAGCACCAGGTGCAGCGGATGGTCGGCACCCTGCTCGGCCTGCCCGAGCCGCCCACGCCCGACCACGCCGCCGACGCGCTCGCGGTGGCGATCTGCCACGGCGGCGGCGCCGGGCACCGGCAGGCGGTGGCCTCGCTCGCCGCGGTGCCAGCCGGCGCCTCGCCGGCGCGGGTGGCCGGATGATCGCCGCGGTCCGCGGCGAGGTGATGGTGCGCCGCCCCGACCACGTCGTCATCGACGCCGGCGGCGTCGGCTACCGGCTCGCGTCTCCGCCGAGACGCTGAAGGCGGTGCCGGCGACCGGGCGCGAGACCTTCCTGCACGCCGAGCTGATCTCCCGCGAGGACTCGCTCGCCCTCTACGGCTTCTCCTCCGAGGAGGAGCGCGACCTCTTCCGCCTGCTGATCTCGGTCAGCGGCATCGGTCCCAAGGTGGCGATCGCGACGCTCTCCGGCGGCAGCGCCCGCGAGCTGCTGCGGGCGATCGCGGCCGGCGACGCCAAACGCTTCCAGGCGGTGCCGGGGATCGGCAAGCGGACCTCGGAGCGGATCATCGTCGAGCTGCGCGAGAAGGTCGCCGGCGCGCTCGAGGAGGAGGTCGCGCTCGCCGCCGCGCGAGAGCGGCGACGCCCGCGCCCTGGCCCGCGACGGCCTCGTCAACCTCGGCTACGCGCCGCTGGAGGCCGAGCAGCTGCTCGACGGGCTCGAGGGCGACGACGCCGAGGAGCTGCTCGCGACGGCGCTGCGCAAGGCCGGCGCGGGCAGGGCCGCGTGACGACCCGATCGGCGCCAACCGCATCCGCACGCCCGGGATCGACGAGGAGCCCTCCGGGCCGACTCGACGCCGAGGTCCGGGTCCACGACGCCCGCGCCGACGTGCCCGACGAGGACCTCGACCGCTCGCTGCGCCCGCCGACCCTGGCCGACTTCGTCAACCAGGCGCAGGTCACCGAGCAGCTGGCGATCTTCATCGAGGCGGCGCGCGGCCGCGGCGAGCCGCTCGACCACGTCCTGCTCGCCGGCCCGCCCGGCCTCGGCAAGACCTCGCTCGCCCACATCGTCGCCGCCGAGCTGGGGGTGCCGATGGTCCAGACCGCCGGCCCGGCGCTGGAGCGCAAGGCCGACGTCGCCTCCTTCCTCACCGCGCTGGAGCCCGGCAGCGTCTTCTTCATCGACGAGATCCACCGCCTCGGCCGCGCCGTCGAGGAGACCCTCTACCCGGCGATGGAGGACGGCGAGCTGCCGGTCGTGCTCGGCCAGGGCGCCGGCGCGCGCACCGTGACCCTGCCGCTGCCGCCCTTCACCCTGATCGGCGCGACCACCCGCGCCGGCCTGCTGACGACGCCGCTGCGCGACCGCTTCGGCGTCTCCCACCGGCTCGAGCACTACAGCCCCGAGCACCTGGCGCTGATCGTCGAGCGCTCGGCCCGCATCCTCGAGGTCGAGATCGACGCCGAGGGCGCGCGAGACGATCGCCTCCCGCTCGCGCGGCACCCCGCGGGTCGCCAACCGGCTGCTGAAGCGGGTCCGCGACTTCGCCCAGGTCAAGGGCACGGGCCGCGATCGGCGCCGAGGTCGCGGCCGACGCGCTGGAGATGCTCGAGGTCGACGCCGGCGGCCTCGACCGCAGCGACCGCGCCCTGCTCGACACCGTCGCGACCAAGTTCGGCGGCGGCCCGGTCGGCCTCTCGACCCTGGCGATCGCGATCGGCGAGGAGCAGGACACGATCGAGGACGTGCTCGAGCCCTACCTGCTCCAGCAGGGCCTGCTGAAGCGGACCCCGCGCGGCCGCGTCCTGACCCAGCGCGCCTACGACCACCTCGGCCTGCCGGCGCCCGAAGGCGCGGCGAGCCTCTTCTGAGCCGCGCGCTCGCTAGCCTGTCGAGGATGCCGTTCTTCATCTGTCCCAACTGCGGGCACCGCGAGGTCAGCAGCGAGCGAACCGCCGGGCTTCAGCACGCGCCCGAAGGGCTGCTCGAAATGCGGCTTCGGCTTCGTCTTCGAACTACTCGACGATTATTATCCGGCTCCCAATGCAGCCTTCTTCGTCTGCGACAAGCAGGAACGCGTGATCGACGCCGGCAAGGGCAGCTTCGAGCTGACCGGCCTCACCGACGAGGACGTGATCGGCCGCCCGGTGCGCGAGGTGCTCGGCCTCGACTGGATCGACAAGGGCGACGGCGGCGAGAGCGCCGACACCAACGGCGACGGCGATCACCGACCCGATCGAGACCTCGCTGGAGTGGGGCGTGCGCTCGCTCGGCAAGCGGGTCTCCGTCAACGCCGAGGGCGACCTCCCGGCGCGCGGCCGTCGCCGACGTCTTCCCCGCCTACGACGACGACGGCGGCCTGCTGCTCGTCCTCACCCCGGAGGGCTGGAGCGATGGGGAGGACGGCGCCGCACATCTCTTCGTCCTGCTCTTCGTGCTCGGCCTGATCGCTCGTCTCGGCGCTGGTCATCGCCAACAAGGCGACCAAGCTCGGCCTCGACCTCAAGGGCGGCGTCGAGCTCGTCTACCAGGGCCAGCCGACCGGCCAGGTGACGTCGGTCAGCGGCGAAGACATCGAACGCTCGATCGAGATCATCCGCCAGCGGATCGACAAGCTCGGCGTCTCCGAGCCCGAAGTCGCGCGCCTCGGCAACAACGAGATCACGGTCAGCCTGCCCGACGTCACCGACGCGCAGCGGGCGATCGAACAGGTCGGCACGACCGCGCAGCTCTACTTCTACGACTGGGAGCCGAACCTGATCGGGCCCGAGAAGGCGATCGGCGGCCACCCCGGCCAGCAGCCGCCCGAAGGCGCGCTCAAAAAGCTGGCCAAAGCGCGTGGAAGGCGGCGGGCCGCAACGCCAAAAGCGGCGAGAACCAGCAGCTGATCGTCGCCGGCGCCTACCCGACCGCCTACGACGCGGCGCTGCTCGCCGCCGAACAGAAGCCGGCCGAAGACTGCGACAAACTGCTCGGTCGCCAAGCCGCGCTTCTACCTCTTCGAACAAGACGCGCCGCACAAACTGATCGCCGGGCCCGAGCTGACCAAGAAGGACCTCTACGTCAGCCCGACCGGCGAAAAGCGGCCGCAAGAACGGGATCGTCGTCGAAGTCCCGGCCGGGACGGTCCTCGTCTCCGAATACCCGACCGACGAAAACGGGCAAGCTCGACGAAACCGCCGCAGCCGGGCTGGTTCGCGCTCAAGGACGACCCGGCGCTCTCGGGCACCGACATCACCGACCCGAAGCAGGACTACGGCCAGTTCAACCAACCGAACGTCACCTTCGAATTCACCGACAAGGGCCGCGACAGCCTTCCAGGACGTCACCCGCCAGATCGCCCAGCGCGGCCAGGCGCAGGCGATCGGCCCGGTCAGCGCCGAAGCAGGCGGCGGCGCTCTCCGGCCACTTCGCGGTCGTCCTCGACAACGAAGTCAAGACCCGCCCGATCATCAACTTCGCCGAAAACCCGGACGGGATCGACGGCCGCACCGGCGCCCAGATCTCCGGCGGCTTCAACAGCATCGCACGAGGCGCAGGAACTGGCGACGACGCTGCAGATCGGCGCCCTGCCGATCGACCTGAAGCTGATCAGCCAGACCCAGGTCTCGGCGACGCTCGGCAGCCAGGCGCTCCACGACGGGATCAAGGCCGGGATCATCGGCCTCGCCCTGGTCGTCCTCTTCCTGCTCGTCTACTACCGCTTCCTCGGCCTGATCGCGTCGATCGCGCTCGGCGCCTACGGGGTGATCTTCTTCGCCCTGATCAAACTGATCCCGATCACCCTGACCCTGCCGGGGATCGCGGGCCTGGTCCTGACGATCGGCGTCGCGGCCGACTCCAACATCGTCATCTTCGAGCGAATAAAGGAGGAGGTGCGGGCTGGGCGCTCGATGTCGAGCGCGATCGCCGCCGGCTACAAACGCGGGATCGCGACGATCGTCGACGCGAACGTCGTCACCCTGCTGACCGCCTTCATCCTCTTCGTGCTGGCGACGGCCGGGGTCAAGGGCTTCGCCTTCACCCTCGGCGTCGGCACGATCGTCTCGCTGCTGACCGCGGTCGTCTTCACCCAGGCGCTGCTCGGCAGCATGAGCCGCTCGCGGCTGCTGCGCTCGCCGAGCGTGCTCGGCGCCGGTCGGCAAGGGCATGCGCTGGCACTTCGACTTCATGGGCGCCAGCCGCTGGTTCTTCACGATGTCCGGGGTGATCCTGCTGGTCGGCGCGCTCTCGCTGGCGACCAAGCAGCTCAACTTCGGCATCGACTTCGAGTCGGGCACGCGGATCAAGGTGGCGCTGGTCAAGCCGACCGACGAGGAAGGCGTGCGCGAAGCGCTCGACACGATCGGGGTCAGCGGCGAGGAGATCCAGCAGGTCTCCGACCCGGTCTTCGGCGACAACGTCTTCCAGATCCAGACCCGCGAGCTGGGGCCCGAGCAGGTCAAAGAGCGCCGAGCGCGCGCTGCGCGACGAATTCGGGATCGCCAAGAACGGCTTCGACAGCACCAGCGTCGGGCCGACCTTCGGCCAGCAGGTCGCGAGCAGCGCCCTGAAGGCGCTGATCTTCTCGCTGCTGGTGATCTGCGGCTACGTCGCGCTGCGCTTCGACCCGAAGTTCGCGGTGCCGGTGCTGATCGCGCTCTTCCACGACATCCTGATCACCGCCGGCATCTACTCGCTGACCGGGAAAGAGGTGAGCAGCGGTACGGTCGCCGCCTTCCTCACCATCTTGGGCTACTCGCTCTACGACACGATCATCGTCTTCGACCGAATACGCGAGAACATGCCGCGGATGCCGCGGGCGGCGTTCTCGCAGATCGTCAACCGCTCGATGAGCGAGGTGCTGACGCGGTCGCTGGCGACCAGCTTCTCGACCCTGCTCGCGGTCACCTCGCTGCTGATCTTCGGCGGCGCGACCCTGCAGGACTTCGCCTTCGCGATGCTGGTCGGGATCGCCTCCGGTACCTACTCGTCGATCTTCATCGCCTCGCCGGTGCTGACCGCCTGGAAGGAACGCGAGCCCGGCTTCGTGCGGCGGCGCGCGCGGATCGCCGAGGTCGAGGGCAGCGTCCCGGCCTTCGCCGACGACATCGAGCTGGCGAAGCTCGGCGACGACCGACGAGCGAGGCCGAGACCGCTCGACGCGACGGCCGCCGAAGCGCGGGAGCCGGCGGGTCAGCCGCAGGCCGGGCGCCGTGGCGACGGTCGAGCCGCCGGCGAGGGCAACGGGGCCGACCCGGTCGCCGACGGCGAGCGGCCGACTCGGCCGCGACCGACCGAGCGCCGCGAGCGAAACGCCGAGCGGCGGGCCCGCCGCCAGCAGCGCCGCAAGCACGGGAGGAACCGCTGATGGAGGGGACGTCTGATGGCACTGCTGGTCTGGTTCACGATGGGCATCGCCCTCTGGCACTTCACCGTCTTCCTGCCCGACCACTTCTGGCAGGGGATCGTCGGCGCCTTCCTCGGCGCCGTGCTCGGCGCGATCGTCTTCGGCGCGATCGTCGAGGTCGATCAGCGGCCGCGGCCTCGGCAACACCGACCTCGGCACGGCGCTGATCGCCGATCCCCGGGGTGGCGATCGGCCTGGGCGTCGTCTACGCTGATCGGCCTCCGCGCCGAGCAGGCGGCTCGAGTAGCCGCGGTTTCCGCGGCACTTTCCGAGCTCCGGGCGCGGCGAATCCGTCTCGGGCGGCTCCTAGCCTGGGCGGGTGCCGGAATCCCTCAAGGCCTACGCGGCTGAGCCCTACTCCTACGCCGAGGTGCGGGCGGTCGCCGAGCGAGCTCGGCCTGAGCGAGCCGGTCGCGGTGACGCTGGTCCGCCGCGGCTACCGGACGCCGGAGCAGGCGCGCGCCTTCCTCGCCGCCGACGAGTCGCACCCGCCGGCGGCGTTCGACTCGATGGGCGAGGTCGTCGAGCGGGTGCGGCGCGGCGATCGAGGCCGGGCGAGCGGATCACCGTCCACGGCGACTTCGACGTCGACGGCGTCTGCGCGACGACGATCATGGTCTCGACCCTGCGCGAGCTGGGCGCCGAGTGCGACTGGCTGATCCCCGACCGGATCGCCGACGGCTACGGGCTCAGCGCCGCCAACGTCGAGCGGCTGGCCGAGCGCGGCACCTCGCTGCTGATCACCGTCGACTGCGGGATCACCGCGGTCGAGGAGGTGCGGCTGGCCCGCGAGCTGGGGATGGAGGTCGTCGTCACCGACCACCACCAGCCCGGCGCCGAGCTGCCCGACTGCCCGATCCTGCACCCGGAGCTGAGCGGCTACCCGTTCGGCTCGCTGTGCGGGACCGCGGTCGCCTGGAAGCTGCGCCTGCGCGCTGCGCGAGGCGGCCGGTGCCGATCCGGCCGACGCCGAGCGACCTCGACCTGGTGGCGCTGGCGACGGTCGCCGACGTGGTGCCGCTGGTCGGCGAGAACCGGTCGCTGGTCAGGCGCGGGCTGGCGGAGATGCGGCGGGCGCGCCGGCTCGGGCTGCGGGCGCTGATGGCGGCGGCGAGCTGCGAGCCGACCCGCCTCGACGAGGGCGACCTCGCCTTCCGGCTGGCGCCGCGGATCAACGCCGCCGGGCGCCTCTACCGCGCCGACGCCGGGGTCGAGCTGTTGCTCACCGAGGACGAGGCCCGGGCGGCCGAGATCGCCGTCGAGCTGAGCCGCGCCAACTCCGAGCGGCGGGCGACCGAGCGCGAGGTCGACGCCGCCGCCGAGGCCGCCCGGCGCGAGCTGCCCGAGCGAGCTGCGCGAGGCGCCGGCGCTGGTCCTCGCCGGCGAGGGCTGGCACCCCGGCGTGATCGGGATCGTCGCCTCGCGCCTGGTCGAGCGCCACCACCGGCCGGTCGTCGTCGTCTCCCTCGACGGCGAGGGCGGCGGGCGCGGCTCGGGGCGCAGCATCCCCGGCTTCGACCTGCTCGCCGCGCTGGAGGCCTGCTCCGAGCACCTGGTCGGCTTCGGCGGCCACCGCGCCGCCGCCGGGCTGTCGCTGCGGGCCGAGAGCCTCGACGCCTTCCGCGAGGCCTTCGCCGCCCACGCGGCCTCGCGTGCTCGGCCCCGAGGACCTGACGCGGACCGAGCGGATCGACGCGATGGTCGGCGGCGTCGGCCTCGGCCTCGACCTGGCCGAGGAGCTGGGCCGGCTGGCCCCGTTCGGGATGGGCAACCCGGGGGTGCGGCTGATGGTCCCGTCGGCCCGGGTCAGCGACGTGCGGACGATGGGGGAGGGCAAGCACGCCCGCTTCAGCCTCCACAGCGGCGCTCACCGGGCGCTCGGCGTCGCCTTCGGCCGCTCCAGCCTCGGCGTCGGCGAGGAGGACCCGGTCGACGCCGCGGTGCGGCTCGAGGTCAACCACTGGAACGGCTCGGTCGAGCCGCGCGTCGTCCTGCGCGAGCTCTACCCGCTGGCGGAGGCCGAGGATCCCGCCCCGGCGCTTCATCCCTGCGCACTGCGAGGACGCCGAGTGGTGGCAGCGCTTCGAGGCCGAGCTGCGCCGCGACCTCGACGCCGGCGGCGATGGGCCGCCTTATGCCCGCATCGGCCCAGAAAGGCGGCCCACCGGCGCGCGCATGCCGGTCCGCGGCACCGGCTCGGCCACCGCGGCGATCGCGGAGCTGGTCTCCAGCGGCGCCGGGGTGCTCGCGGTCTGCGCCGACGCCTCGCGCCGGGCCGCGCTGGCCGCCGGCGCCAGCGGCCTCGCCCGCTTCAACGGCGGCGCCGCGAGGATCGCCTGCTCCCGCTGCGGCGGCGAGGCGCTGGCGGGCGTCCTCGGGCGCGCCGAGGGCGGCCTCGCCCTGACCGACTACGCCGCGCTCGAGCCGGGCGGACGGCTGGCGGAGCGCTTCGAGCACGTCGTCCTCGTCGATCCGCCGCCTTGCGCCGAGGCCGAGAGCGGGCGGTCCGGCCGTGGGAGGCGGCGGCGAGCGCGACGGGTCGAGGGCCTCGGAGCCGGCTTCCTGCACCCGGTCTGGACCGAGGCCGAGCTGCGCGTTCTCGCTCGCCGCGCTCGACGAGCGGCTCGCCTCGCGGGCCTCGATCGCCGCGGTCTTCCGCGGGCTGCGCGAGGCGGGGGAGGCGAGCGGTCCGGCCCTGCGCGAGGCGCTGGCGGGCGACGGAGATCACCCTCGCTCTCCCGAGGCGGCGGCGCGCTGTCTGCGGGTCCTCTCCGAGCTCGGGCTCGTGCGCGGCGAGCCCAGGAGCGGCGCGGGAGCGGTCGGGGTCGTATCCTCAGAGGGGACCGATCTGGAGCGCTCGGCCGCGTTCCGCGCCTACAGAGCAGAGCACTCGGAGGCACAGCAATACCTCGAAAGACGCAAACAGCCGTAGAGCACAGCGAGCTCCTCGCCGACCTCTTCGCCGTGGTCGAGGAGTTCGACTCCTCGCCGAGCGCGAACGGGGACGGCGGCGGCGCCGCGGTGGCGGTGGCGACGATCGACCGTGCCGCGGTCGAGCGCGCCTTCGACTTCGCCTGCGAGCGCCACGCCGACCAGCTGCGCCAGCTCCGGCGACGAGTTCATCACCCACCCGGTCGGGGTGGCCCAGGTCTGCGCCGGGATGCGGCTCGACACCGAGACCCTCTGCGCCGCCCTGCTCCACGACACGGTCGAGGACACCAGCGCCAGCCTCGAGGAGATCCGCGCGGAGTTCGGCGAGGAGATCGCCCAGCTGGTCGACGGCGTCACCAAGCTGACCGGGATGACCTTCGAGAGCCGCGACGAGCGCCAGGCCGAGAACTACCGCAAGATGATGGTGGCGATGGCCACCGACGTCAGGGTGATCCTGATCAAGCTGGCCGACCGCCTCCACAACATGCGCACGCTCGGCGCCCTGCCGAAGCAGAAGCAGATGGCGAAGTCGCACGAGACGCTGGAGATCTACGCGCCGCTCGCGCACCGGCTGGGGATCCACGCGATCAAGTGGGAGCTGGAGGACCTCGCCTTCGCCACCCTGCACCCGCGCAAGTACGCCGAGATCAAACAGCTGGTCGCCCAGCAGCGCGACGAGCGCGAGAGCTACGTCAGCGACGCCGGCGAGTTCCTCTCCGAGGAGCTGGAGCAGGTCGGGATCGAGGCCCAGATCTCCGGCCGCGCCAAGCACTTCTACTCGATCTACACGAAGATGGCGAAGAAGGGCCGCGAGTTCAACGAGATCTTCGACCTGACCGCGATGCGGGTGATCGTCGGCTCGGTCAAGGACTGCTACGGGGCGATCGGCGTCATCCACTCGCTCTGGAAGCCGCTGCCCGGGCGCTTCAAGGACTTCGTCGCGATGCCCAAGGCCAACATGTACCAGGCCCTGCACACGACCGTGATCGGCCCCGAGGGCAAGCCGCTGGAGATCCAGATCCGGACCGAGGACATGCACAAGCTGGCCGAGTACGGGATCGCCGCCCACGTCGCCTACAAAGAGGGCAGCGCCGGCGATCCCCAGCGCGAGAAGATGACCTGGCTGCGCCAGCTGGTCGAGGCCGAGGGCGAACAGGACCCGGCCGAGTTCCTCGAGTCGCTCAAGGTCGACCTGTTCGAGGACGAGGTCTTCGTCTTCACCCCGAAGGGTGAGGTGAAGAGCCTCTCGGCCGGCTCGACGCCGCTCGACTTCGCCTACGCGGTCCACACCGACGTCGGCCACCGCTGCGTCGGCGCCAAGGTCAACGGCAGCATCGTGCCGCTGCACTACCAGCTGCGCTCCGGCGACATCGTCGAGGTGCTGACCGCGAAGCAGAAGCGCGGCCCCTCGCTGCGACTGGCTGAAGCTGGTGCGGACCAGCCGCGCCCGCAACAAGATCCGCGCCTGGTTCAAAGAGGAGCGCCGCGAGGACGCCGAGCGCGACGGTCGCGAAGCGCTCGAGGAGGCGCTGCGCAAGCGCGGGCTGCCGATGCAGAAGGTGGCCGGCTCGGCCCTGCTCGCCGACGTGATCCGCGAGATGGGATACCGCAAGGCGACCGACTTCTACATCGCCCTCGGCCAGCGCAAGGTCTCGACCAAGACCGCGGCCAACAAGCTGATGCAGCGGCTGAAGGCGGGCGAGGCGGTCGAGGAGGGCCCGGCGGAGCACCTCAGCGGCGGCGGCGGCGGCGAGGATCGCGCCCGCCGCACCAAGGACGCCGCCAACTACGGGATCACGGTCAAGGGCGTCGACACCGTCGCGGTGCGCCTCGCCAAGTGCTGCCGGCCGGTGCCGGGCGACGAGATCGCGGGCTACGTCTCGCTGGGGCGCGGGATCACCATCCACCGCGCCGACTGCAACAACGTGCGGGCGCTGAAAAAGGCCCCGGAGCGCTTCGTCGAGGTCGGCTGGGAGGGCGAAAACGAGGCCTCCTACAAGGTCGAGCTCCAGATCGACGCCTACGACCGCACCCGCCTGCTCGAGGATCTCTCGCGGACCTTCTCCGAGGCGGGGATCAACATCATCGGCGCCTCCTGCACGACCAACCACCCGATGGTGAAGAACCGGTTCGTGGTCGAGGTGGGGGACACCGAGCAGCTGAAGCAGTGCATCGGCCGCCTACGCAACGTCGAGTCGGTCTTCGACGCCTACCGCATCACCCCCGCGGCGTGATGACCGGCGCCTGGGGGCTTGGTCATCGCGCCGCGGCCTGATGGCCTGACCGTCGCCGTCACCGGGCCGACGGGGGAGATCGGGCTGTCGCTGCTGGCCGAGCTGGAGCGCGGCGAGGCGGTGGGCGAGGTGCGGGGGATGGCTCGGCGCCCCTTCAACCCGGGGCGAGAGGGCTGGAAGAAGGTCGCCTACCGCCGCGGCGACATCCTCGACCGCGACTCGCTCGCGCTGCTCTTCGACGGGGCCGACGTCGCCGTCCACCTCGCCTTCGCCATCTTCGGCGGCCGCGAGGAGACGCGGCGGGTCAACCTCCAGGGCAGCCGCAACGTCTTCGAAGCGGCGATCGAGGCTGGGGTGCAGCGGCTGGTGTACGCCTCCTCGGTCGCCGCCTACGGCTTTCACCCCGACAACCCGCGGCCGCTGAGCGAGGACGTTCCCGCCCGCGGCAGCGAGGGCTTCTACTACTCGGCTCAGAAGGCGGAGCTGGAGGCGACGCTGGAGGGGCTGGCCGTCGGCACCGGTGTCGACGCCTACGTCTTCCGTCCCTGCATCGTCGCCGGGCCGAGGGCCACGATGCTGGTGGAGCGCGTGGTCCAGAGCGCCCGCCTCGGCGACCCGGTCCCGTGGCTTCGGCGGGCCGTCGGCAGGCTGCCGCTGCCGCGCCCGGTCCTGCCCGACGGTGGCGTCCCGATCCAGCTCGTCCACCACGACGACGTCGCCCGGGCGCTGGCGGCGGCGATCGCCGGCGAGGGCCCGCCCGGCGCCTACAACCTCGCCGGCGAGGGCGAGGTCGGGATCGCCGACGTCGCCCACGCGATCGGCTGGCACTCGGTCCGGGTGCCCGGGGCGGCCGTCGAGCTCGGCGCCCGCCTCGCCGGCCGCCTGGCCTTCGCCTCTCCCCAGCTGGAGTGGGCCGTCGCCCTGCGGACCCCGGTGACGATGGACACCGCCAAGGCCCGCCGCGAGCTGGCCTGGAAACCCCGCTTCGACGCCGCCGAAACCCTGACCCAGACCGCGGCCGCCGCCCGAGCCGTGGGTCTCCTCGACTGACGCGTCGTCGGAGTTTGACCCCGCTCCGGTGGGGTCAAACTCCGACGCGGCGTCAGGCCACGACGGTCAGAGCGCCCGGCTCGGCCGCCAGCTCGATTCGGCTGCGCTCGCCTATGTACTCGCCGTCGACCTGGAGGGGGAAGGGGCGCAGGGCTCCGTCGGCGTCCTCGGAGGTCGAGCGGATCGTGGCCTCCGCGACGTCGTCGAGGTGCTTCACCTGGCGGTGGCCGGATGCCGGGCGGCTCTCGCTGAAGAGGCGGCTGATCAGACTCGGCATGTCGCGCTGGCGGGCTCGCCGCAGCACGCCGAGGGAAAGGGTCCCGTCGTCGATCGCCACCCCCTCGCAGACGCGGATCGGGCGGCTGGCGAAGTAGGTGAAGGGCTCGGAGTTCTGGGCGATCGCGGTGACGCCCTCGACCGCCTCGTCGGCGGTTTCGACCCGGACCCGAACGGCGTTGTGGAGATAGCGGCGGTAGAAGGCCGAGATGCCCGCCCAGCTGTAGTAGTAGGGCCCCGCCCTGGCCTTCAGCCTGGGATGGGCGTCGACGCGCTGGACCACGGTGGCGTCGATCCCGACCCCGCAGGAGAAGACGAAATGGCGGGAGTCGACCCGGCCGAGGTCGATCCGCCGCGGCGCCCAGTCGTCGAGCAGCGCCAGCAGGTGCTCGGTGGCGTCGACGACGTCGTTGGGGATGCCGAGCGTGCGGCAGACGACGTTGGTCGAGCCGCCCGGGAGCATCGAGACCGGGACGTCGGTGCCGGCGAGGCCGTTGGCAACCTCGTTCAGCGTCCCGTCGCCGCCGAATGCGACGACGATGTCGTAGCCGTGGTCCCGCACCTCGCGCCCGATCTCGGTCGCGTGGTTCTGGGACTCGGTCAGGACCGCCTCGACCTCATAGCGGCCCTGAAGCGCATAGACGACGAGGTTGCGCAGCCGGTCGGAGACCGTCGTCGCGTAGGGGTTGACGATGATCAGCATCCGCTTCTTGGCGGGCTTCTTCGACTTTCTGGAGGGAAGCTTTGGGGTCATGCGGGGACGGCGCGCCGGGCGAGCCAGTGCAGCCTAATGCGATCCGGACCCGGCGGACCTCCGTGCTCAGCTCGCCCTCAGGGCGCGACGACGCAGGCGACCTCGGCTTCCGCCACCCAGGGGCCCTGGGACCCGGGATTCAATTCGAACTCGATCACCGTGAACGAGTGGGGTTCGAGCTGAAGCTTGTCGAACGTCACGGTTCCCGTATTCGCGGTGTTGTTGCCGCCACCCCCGATCGCGACCTCGTTGGCCGGGCAGGACGCGGTGACGACCTTCGTGCCGACGGTCGCGGCGCTGGCCTTCCTCACCAGGTGAACCCCGTGCGGGTAGGCGCCCGCGGCGAGGCCGCCGAGTTTGGTCGCGTTGGTGGCCGTCGCCGCCTGGGTCGCGAATTCCGCTTCGGCCACCGAGTCGGCGTGCCGGGCGTTGGTGGCGGAGTCGGCGTGTTCGGCGCTCGGCACCGAACCGAGCGAGAGCTCGTTGATCTGGGCGCCGGTGAGCGTGTTCTTCTTCAGCTTCGTGGCCTTGATCGTGCCGTTCTGGATGTCGGTGCCGCTGATCGAGTTCGCGGCGTAGACGGTCCCGCCGAGCGCCACGAAGAGCGCGACCAGCGAGATCGCGTGGGCGGAGGTGAGCCTTCGGTGCCTGGTGTTCAATGTGATTCCTTTCTGGGCCGATCCGCCGATGCTCGACCGGCCTAGTGGCGCTTGTGCTTGCGGCGGCCGCCGTGGCGCGTCGATTTCTTGCAGCTGGCGACGCCGAGCTTGTACCGGCTGTTGTTCACGTGCCTGCCGTTCTGCGCGGCGATGTCGAGTTCCGCCAGCTGTAGGCCCTTGCAGAGGTTGGCCGAGTTGACGAGCAGCCCCTTCTTGCCTCCCGCCAGCCTCAGCACGAATTCCCTCACCGGCACGTCGGGCACCGAGTCGAACACCGTCTTGATCCTGCCGTGTGGGGCGCTGATCACCCCGTGCAGCTGAACGTCCACCTGACCGTGCAGGTCGGCGACCAGGTCGGGCAGTTTGTTGTCACCGGGAACCAGATAGACCGGGCCCCTCAGCTTGTCCGCGAGCAGCGGCGAGCTGGCTTCCGCTTCGCCGTAGACCGAGGAACTCGGGCAGGTGTGCGAGGCGAGCTGCGGGCGCGTGCAGACCGAGCCGATGTGTTCCTGGGCGACGAAGAACGAGTGGGGGAGGGTCAACGAGGCGCTGGTGACGTTCGCCTCGCCGGTGTGTGCCTCCAGCGTCGCGGTCAGCGCTGGATAGCCATGCCGCTTCGTCGGGCCGGAAAGCACGGTGACCAGCCTCGGCATGAAGGAGAGGCGGTCGCAGCCGGTCACCGGGAAGGGAAGGCGCAGGCCGTAGGAGCTGAACGCGGCGGGGTTGCTCGGATCGCCGCCGCCGCCGTTGATCGTGGCGGCGGTGGCGTTTGAGGCGCAGTTCGTCGGGTTGACGGCGAAGCGGTCGCGGTCGAGATTGAAGTCGATCGCGCGGAGGTCCAGCCTGACGCCGCCCAACATGTCGGGGAGGGGGTCGGAGACAGCGCGGATCTGAGCGGTCGCGGGGTCGACGTGAAGCGCCACTCTGACCACGACGGTGCCGAGGTCATAGGGCCCCGAAACCGCAGGGGTGATCGAGACCACGGACAGCGCGGCTCCCCTGTAGGGACCGGCGAGGTAGACGTTGCCGGGGAGCTTCAGCGGCTCCGCTCCGGTGCCCGATTCGGCCGAGGTGGTGCCGACGATGCTGGCCTCCGGACAGCTCGGGGAATCCCGCTCCGCGCCGCCGCGCCTACCCGCCGCGGCGGCGATCGCTCCCTCGGAGCAGTAGGGGATCTTGGCCAGTTTGGCAAGCAGGCCCTTGGGCAGGGTGACGTCGAGGAGCTTGAGCTCCTGTTCCCCCTCGAGACGGCCGATGTGGATGCGGAACGGGCTGAAGGACCCGCCCCGGGGATCATCCGACCTGGCCGCGTAGGCCGGCGCGAAAGGCCTCTGAGCGAGGGTCTGCGGGCAGCTTCCTCCGCCCGGGATGTGGGAGAGGGTGAAGGAGGCGCTCGGCGAAGCGTGGGTGCCAGGTCGCGCCCACGGTTCCATCGCGCTGGTCGTGGTGCTCGTCGAGCAGGTCGGCGGAGTGCTGAGGAGCTTGTGTGGGCCGTTGAAGGCGAGTGACACCGATTCGAAGGGCAGCTGGGGCAGCCCCCTGGGCAGAGCGCCGAACAACGGGCTCACCTCCTGTTCGTCGAAGGTCGTCGTGAGCTGGCCCGTCTTCGGATCCGCCTTGACGTTGCCGATCAACCTGACGACGACGCCGACTTCCGCCGACCTGGCTTCGACGAAAAGCCGGAACTCTTCGCCCGAGGCGGGGTCGGTGCTCTTCGGCTCCCCGACGTAGATGGTGCCCGGCAGGGGTTTCGCCAGGACTGGGGTTCTGATCTCCGCCGACCCAACCACGGACTCGGCGGGGCAGGTGTTGTCGACGATCCGCTTGCCCTTGTTGAAGTCGGCGTCCGAGCAGGCGAGGAGACCGCCGGAGCCGGCTGGGTTCAGGGCCATCCCACGCGGCAGCGTCACTTCGAGCCGTCGCAGGTGAGACTCCGCGATCGGGCTGCCGCCCCTCTGCGGCACCTCGACCTCGAGCTTGGTGGTGACGGTCGGGGAGGCGGCGGAGTCGACTTCGTCGGTGCCCGGCAGGACCTGGATCGACGGATCGAACGGGATGTTCGCGCATCCTTCCGGATGCTGGCCGGTCGGCAGGCCGGACTCGATCGGCGTGCTGCCGAATGGGAATTGCGGATCCGGTTCTTCGAAGGAGTCCTGGCGCATCCAGCTGGAGTAGAGATGGGCGAAGGGCGCTTCGTCGGAGTTGAAGCACGTCGTCGGGTTGGTGGCGAGGGTTCCGTCGCCCGAATCGCCGAAGCTGACCAGCCGGGCGCTGTGGATCCCGACCGGAGCCACCAGCCCGGCCAGCACGATCGTCTTGTAGTCGGGGAGCCCTTCGATCGTGAAGCTCTCGTGGAAGTCGCTCTCCCACGAGATTTCCGGGCGCAGGAAGACACGCACCGCGTTCCCGACGACGAACCCGAAGAGGGCGGGCTCCCCGAACGGAGGCGCCAGGTTGAAGAGGCTCACCTTGGTGAAGTCCGGGAGCAGCGTGAGGATCCGTTCCCCCGTCTGGAAGGTGAGGAACGGTTCGCCCGTGACCAGGTTCACCTGGCTTTCGCCGATCTTGCTGCCGGGTTTGCATTCCGGTTTGAGGAGCCCTTTTTCTTCGTGGGTGAATTCGGCCAGGGCGCACTTCGACCCCGAGGCCTCGGGGTTGATCGAAAGGCCGGGCGGGAGATCGACCCTGACGGTCTTGACGATCCGCCCTCGGAGCGGCTCGATCAGGGGTTCGATTTTGTCCTGCTGAAGGACCTGGTGCCGGACGATGAACTGGACGAAGGCCCTCGGTGGGTGCCCGCCTGCCTGCTTGAAGAACAGCGAGGGCGTATCGGGCGCGCATTTGAGCGGTTCGTCGGACGTGCACGGCCCGGCCTGCCATCCGTCGAACATGGTCGCGGGATGGTGCTGGGGTTCGAGGATGTCGGCCGTATTCGCTCGGGCGCTGAACGCGGGCAGCAGCATTCCCAAAGCCACCGATGCGATGGCGAGCGAGCGCCTGGCCATTCAGTCCTCCTCGTCGTCCGGTCCAACAGGGCAATGCGGGGCGCCTCACCTCTGGCTCCCCGTCGAGGACGCCTCCCTGGCGCCACGATAACGGCGATTTGGAGGGCCTCGGGGCAGGACGGACTTTGAGTTGAGCCCACCTTCATCCATTCGTTGAGCCGACTGATTTCGATGAACCTCAGCGGAGGTTTTTCGTAGTCCGTGGGTAGCGGCCCAGGGCCGAGATTTCCATACCAACCACGGGTTAACGGAGGATTCATGTCGAAGCGCTCGCTTCCCTCGCCGGCGATGGTGGTCGCCTGCCTAGCACTGTTCGTCGCCCTGGGCGGCACCGGATACGCCGCGACGCATCAGCGGTCGGGTAAGCACCAGGCGCTGTCGTCGAAGGTGAAGCGAGGGCCGCGGGGCAAGCGGGGTCCCGCCGGACCCGCCGGACCCGCCGGACCGGCAGGCGAGCGAGGCCCGGTGGGTCCCCAGGGCCAGCGCGGGCCAGTCGGGCCGCAGGGCCCGAAGGGTGGCGAAGTGGCGGCGACCGAGGCGCTGGCGAAGGCGAACGAAGCCCTTGCGGTGAAGCTCCAGAGAATCGAGTCGACCCCTCCCGCAACGGAATCGTTCACCGGCGGCACGCATTTCGTCGAAGCGCACTGTCCCAGCGGAACCGTTTTGGCGGGCGGGGGGTACTCCATTCCTGGCGGAAGCCCGCAAATCAGAAGCAGCGCGCCGGAAGGCAACGCCTGGTCGGTGGAGGCCACCTCGGGCAGCGGCTACAAAATCTCGGCATGGGCTCGCTGCCTCACCCCGCAGCCATGAAGCGCGACCTTCCCTCTCCGGCGATGGTGGTCGCCTGTATCGCGCTGTTCCTCGCCCTGGGCGGCACCGGCTACGCCGCCACGCACCTGCGCTTTGCCAAGCACCAGGCGCTGTCGTCGAAGCTGAAGCGGGGGCCTCGGGGAAAGCGCGGGCCGGTCGGCCGGGCTGGCCCGGCGGGTCCGGCGGGCGAGCGGGGGCCGGCGGGCCCGCTGGGTCAGCGCGGGCCGGCGGGGCCGCAGGGCCCGAGGGGCGGTGAAGCGACCGAGGCCGAGGCGCTGGCGAAGGCGAACGAAGCCCTGGCGGTGAAGCTGAAGAGGATCGAGCCGACCGGCCCCGTGACTCTGATCTTCAGCGTCGGCGGCACGAACGTCGTGGAAGCCCCCTGCCCCCCCAACAGCGTCCTGGTGGGAGGCGGATTCTCGATCCCCAGCGGAAGCCCGCAAATCAGAAGCAGCGCGCCGGAAGGCAACGCCTGGTCGGTGGAGGCCACCGCCGGGTTTGGCACCGGCAACAAATACGAACTCTCGGCGTGGGCCCGTTGTCTCACTGCCGCGCCATAAGACGCTCGTTTCCCTCGCCGGCGATGGCGATCGCCTGCCTGGCCCTGTTTCTGGCCCTGGGTGGCACCGGATACGCGGCGACCCATCTGAAGCGGGGGCTTCGGGGGCCGCAGGGCCCCGCCGGAGCCGTCGGACCGCAGGGCCCGCAGGGTGAGCGGGGACCCATGGGTCCTCAGGGCCAGCGCGGCGCGGTGGGGGCGCAGGGCCCGCAGGGCGACGAAGTACAGGCACAGCAGGCGCTGGCGCTGGCCACCAATGCCCTGAGCGTGAAGCTACAGGAGGCCTTCGTGAAACAGGACGAAAAGCAGGGATTCCCACAGATCGAAGCCACCTGTCCCGCCAACAGCGTCCTGACGGGCGGGGGGTTCGCGATCGTTGCCGGCAGTCCGCAGATAAGAGAAAGCGCCCCGGAAGGCAACGCCTGGTCGGTGGAGGCCGTCGGGGGAGCCTTCACCGTCAAGGCATACGCCGTTTGCGCCACCACCTCTTGACCTGTTTGACCTGGGCGCTCGCGGGCTAGGAGATCCGCCGATCCGTCGAACTTTCGGATCGGATCCGCGTAGGCCGTGCGTGACGGCCCACGGCCGCCTTCTCACCAAGCTAAGGATTTGAATGGAGGATTCATGTTGAAACGCTCGCTCCCCTCGCCGGCGATGGTGATCGCCTGCGTGGCATTGTTCGTCGCCCTCGGCGGCACCGGTTACGCCGCCACGCACCTGCGCTCTGCCAAGCACCAGGCGACGGCCTCGAAGGTCAAGCGCGGGCCGCGAGGCAAACGGGGCCCGGCGGGGCCGGTAGGTCCGGCGGGGCCGCAGGGAGAGCGCGGGCCGGCGGGGCCGCAGGGCCAGCGCGGGCCGGCCGGTCCGCAGGGGCCCAAAGGCGGAGAAGTCGCGGCCCAGGAAGCGCTGACGAAGGCCGGGGAAGCCCTCACCGGTCTGGCAAGCAAGGTCAACGCCACCATCGAAAAGAGCGCAACTGCCCCGCAGGCGTCGGGAACGCGGAGCGCGATTGCCGAATGCCCTCCTGGCAGCACCGTCACGGGCGGCGGGTTCACCTTCTCGGGCCCAGACCGAGCCAGCGCGGACATCGTTCAGAGCGAACCCGAAGGGAACACCGGATGGCACGCGGTGGCACTTCAGGTGGGTGGCAATACGAATTGGAACCTCATCGCGTGGGCGGACTGCACCACCAAGAACTGATCGCACGGCATAGCTGAAGATCGCCGCTCTCGAAAGGCCGTCCCGACGGGGCGGCCTTTCGTCTACCCGGTCGCCTCGTAGCGGACCACGGCTCCGTCGTCCACTTCGCGTACCCGTCCCTCGTTGACGAGGAGGTCGGCGTGGCCGATCACCTCCGAGAGGGTGAGGAAGGCCTGGGTCACGGCGACGTTGCCCCAGATCGCCTGGGCCAGCTCGTAGCCGCTGCGCGGGCGCTCGGCGATCAGGGCGTGGATCTTCTCCTTGCGCCGCTCGTGCTTGGCGAGGCGCTCGTCGATCAGCGAGACGTGGTCGACGATCGGCTCCCCGTGGCCGGGGAGGACGATCTCGGCCGGCATCTCACGCGTCTTTCGCAGCGATTCGATGTAGGTGGCGAGGGCCTGGGTGCGCCGCGCGGAGCCGTCCAGCGGCCGCGCGATCAGCGGGTTGGAGGAGATGTGGGGGAGGAGGTGGTCGGCGGCGATCAGGATCCGGCGCCGCTCGTCCCAGAAGATCGTGTCGGAGGGGCTGTGGCCGGGGCGGTGCAGCGCCTGAAGGGTGCGGTCGGCGAACGGCATCGCCTGGCCGTCCTCGAGGGGTCGGGTCACCCGCACCCGCGAGCCCCAGCCGCGGAAGCTGCGGGAGACGCTCTGGAGGGCGGCCGCGACCTCCTCGGGGATGCCGTTGCGCAGCATCAGCTCGACCGCGAAGCGGTCGTCGGCCTCGGCGTCGGCGTCGAAGTTGGCGAGCCGCTCGGCGGCGACGCCGATCGCCGCCACCTCGGCGCCGGAATGCTGGACCACGATCTCGACCAGGCCGAGGTGGTCGATGTGCTGGTGGGTGACGATGACCAGCTCGAGGTCGTCGATCGAGTGCCCGCGCTCGCCGAGCTGGGTGCCGAGCTCGTCCAGCGCCTTGCCCGAGTTGGGGCCGGTGTCGATGAGGGTCAGCGGCTTGTCCTCGATCAGGTAGCAGTTGACCCGCCCGACCGCGAACGGGGTCGGGATCCGCAGGCAGTGGATGCCGGCGAGCGCGGCCTGCTCCAGCGCCTGCTCGGGGGAGTCGGTCACGCCCGGATCAGCCCGAGGACCTCGTCGCGGCGGCGCTCCATGTCCTCGCGGGAGACGAGCGACTCCAGGTTCAGCCGCAAAAGCGGCTCGGTGTTGGAGGGGCGGACGTTGAAGTGCCAGTCCGGGTAGTCGACGGAGATGCCGTCGAGGCGGCCGATCTCCGCGTCGGAGTAGCGGGCCGCGAGCTCCTCGATCTTCGCCCCGGGGTCGGCGACCTCGGAGTTGATCTCCCCGGAGATGAAGTAGCGGGAGCGGAACTCCTCCATCAGCTCGGCGAGGGAGCGGCCGTCGAGCGAGAGCAGCTCCAGCATCAGCAGCGCCGGGATCGTGCCCGAGTCGGCGTTCCAGAAGTCGCGGAAGTAGTAGTGGCCGGAGACCTCGCCGCCGAAGGCGGCGCCCTCCTCTCGCATCCGCGCCTTGAAGAAGGCGTGGCCGACACGGGAGAGGTCCGAGCGCCCACCCTCGGCGGCGACCAGGTCGGGGACGGCGCGGCTGGAGCGCGGGTCGTAGAGGATCGTCGCGCCGGGCTGCTTGCGCAGAACCGAGCGCGCGAGCAGGGCGCAGACGAAGTCGCCGTCGCAGAATTCGCCGCTGGCGTCGATGAAGAAGCAGCGGTCGGCGTCGCCGTCCCAGGCGAGGCCGAGGTCGGCGCCGCTGGCCCGCACCCGCTCCACGATCAGCCGCCGGTTCTCCGGCAGCAGCGGGTTGGGTTCGTGGTCGGGGAACTCGCCGTCGGGCTCGAAGTACATCTCCTCCAGGTCGAGGCCGAGCTTGGCGAGGATCGGCCCCACCATCGGCCCGGCCATCCCGTTGCCGCCGTCGACCACGACCTTCATCGGCCGCACGTTCGCCGGGTCGATGAAGGAGAGCGCGTGGGCGCGGTACTCATCCCAGATGTCGACCTCCTCGAAGGAGCCGCCGCCGGGGGCGTGGCCGAGCCCGGCCTCGATCTCCTCCCGGACCTCGGCGATGCCGGCGTCGCCGGAGAGCGGCAGCGCCCCCTCGCGGACCAGCTTGACCCCGGTGTAGGCCTTGGGGTTGTGGGAGGCGGTGACCATCGCGCCGCCGTCCAGCTGGCGCGAGCCGACCAGGTGGTAGAGCATCTCGGTCGCGACCATGCCGGCGTCGAGCACCGTCGCCCCCTCGAAGATCAGGCCGTCGCGCAGCTCCGCCGCCATCGCCGGCGCGGTGAGGCGCATGTCGCGGCCGAGGCCGACGCGCAGCTCGCCCGGCTCCTTGCCGCGCATCCGGCCCAGCACCCGGGCGAAGGCGCGCCCGATCGCGTGCGCGGTGCCCTCGTCCATCTCGGTTCCGTGGATCCCGCGGATGTCGTAGGCCTTGAAGATGCCGGCGGGGGCCAGCGGGCCCGGCTCGCTCAAAACGCCCCCTTCAGCGCCTCGAAGCTCTGCTCGATCGTCTGCGGCATCACCCTGGTGTCGGCGATCACCGGCATGAAGTTGGTGTCGCCGCCCCAGCGCGGGACGACGTGGAGGTGGATGTGGTGCTCGACCCCGGCGCCGGCGACGCGCCCCTGGTTGATGCCGACGTTGTAGCCGTGGGGCTCGTAGGCATCCTCGAGTCGGTCCATCGCCCGCTGGGCCAGGGACATCATCTCCGCCAGGGTCTCCGCCGGCAGATCCTGGAGGCGGGCGAGGTGGTCGTAGGGGGCGACCATCAGGTGCCCGTTGGTGTACGGAAAGAGGTTGAGGATGACGAAGCAGCGCTCGCCGCGGTGGACGATCAGGTTCGCCTCGTCGTCCTCCGCCGCCGGCTTGGCGCAGAAGATGCACTCCTCCTCGATGTCCTTGGACGCGTCCTTCACGTAGGCGAGGCGCCAGGGCGCCCAGATCCGGAAATTGGCCACGGGCTCCCCATCCTATGAGAGCCGGGGCGGGTTCAGAGCCAGCGGCGGCGGCGGAAGTAGGCGACCATCCCGATCAGGAGGATCGCCATCACGGCGATGACGACGAAGAAGCCCGCCTCGTTGTGCTCTCCCGGCACCCAGGAGTTCATGCCCATGACGCTGGCGATCAGGGTCAGCGGCAGGACGATGACGCTGATCGAGGTCAGCACCCGCAGGATGTCGTTGACGCGGTGGGAGATCACGGACTCGTTGGTCTCGGCCAGCGCCTCGGCGACCTCCTTGTAGTTCTCCAGCATGTCCCAGATCCGCTCGTGGGCGTCGACGATGTCGTCGAAATAGATCTCCAGGTCGAGGTCGGTGGCGAGGTAGCGCTGCTTGACCTTCTCGAGGTCGCGCAGCACCGGCCGCTGCGGCCGGATCACCTTGCGGAAGTTGATGATCTCCTGCTTGACGTTGGAGATGTCGCGCACGACTTCCTCGGAACGGCCGTCGAAGATGTCGTCCTCCAGCGCGTCGAGCTTGTTGCCGATCTTGCGCAGCATCGGGAAGCAGTAGTCGAAGCTGTCGTCGACGAGGCGGTACAGCAGGTAGCCCGAGCCGCGCGAGAAGAGCTGCTCGCGCACCTCCTCCTTTCCGCGGCAGCGCTCGAACAGGTACTCGACCGGCTGCAACGGTTGGTTGGGGATGGTGACCATGTAGTCGGGGCCGACGAAGACGTCGAGCTCGCCGGCGCCGAGCCGCTTCGCCGCGCGGTCGAAGACAGGCAGGTGCAGGACGATGAAGAGGTAGTCGTCGTAGACGTCGATCTTCGGCCGCTGGTTGCGCGAGAGCACGTCCTCGAGGTCGAGGGCGTGGAAGGCGAAGTGCTCCTCCAGCCAGGCTCGCTCCAGCGCGCCCGGGTGCTCGATGTTGACCCAGCGCAGGCCGGAGGAGTCGATCTGCTCGACGTTCGGCTTCTGCGGCTCAGGCGGTGGCGCCGGGGCGAGGTGCTCGCCGCGCCGACCCGGCCGCCGCAGCCTTGGTTTCGGAAGGTTCGGCATCGCTTGGGCCCGTCTTCTCGTCGCGCGGCAGGGTCATGGTGCAGACAGGTTAGACGCCCGGCCCGGATCCAATCGATGCGGGGGCCTTTGGTAAGGTTCCTCCCAACATAAGCGCCACATCTAGAGGGGTGGAGGGACTGGCCCATTGAAGCCCCGGCAACCACCTCGGACCATCGGTTCGAGGGGAGGTGCCAAGTCCAGCAGGCCGCGTCGGGGCCTGGAAGATGTGGGGGACGTCCGATCCGGACCTCTGCCCCACACAAGGCGGAGGTTTTTTTGAGAGCGAGAAAGAGGATCGGATGTCCATCGAGAGCCTGAAGTGCAAGGAGTGCGGGGCGACCCGAGAATTGGGTGCGAGCTACTTCTGCGAGACCTGCTTCGGCCCGCTGGAAGTCGCCTACGACCATTCCGGGCTGGACCCGGTCGAGGCCAAGCGCCGGATCCAGGCCGGCTCGAGGGGGATCTGGCGCTATGCCGACTTCCTCCCCTTCGAGGGGCGCCCGCGCGACCCGCTGGAGCCGGGGCTGACGCCGCTGGTCCGCGCCGACCGGCTGGCCGAGCGGCTCGGCCTGGATGCGGAGCTGTGGATCAAGAACGACGCCGCCAACCCGACCCACTCCTTCAAGGACAGGGTCGTCGCGGTGGCCGTCGCCAAGGCTCAGGAGCTCGGGTTCGACACCGTCGCCTGCGCCTCCACCGGCAACCTCGCCAACGCGGTCGCCGCCCACGCCGCCGCCGCCGGACTCGCCTCCTACGTCTTCGTCCCCGCCAACCTCGAGGAGCAGAAGCTGCTCGCCACCGGCGTCTACGGGACCAACCTGGTCGGCGTCCGCGGCAACTACGACGACGTCAACCGGCTCTGCACCCAGCTCGCCGAAACCCGGCCCTGGGCCTTCGTCAACGTCAACCTGCGCCCCTACTACGCGGAGGGCTCGAAGACCCTCGCCTACGAGACCGCCGAGCAGCTGGGCTGGGAGCTGCCGGACCGGGTCGTCTGCCCGATCGCCTCGGGTTCGCTGTTCACCAAGCTCGGCCGCGGCTTTCAGGAGTGGCTCGACCTCGGCCTCCTCTCCGGCTCCCAGCCGGTCTTCAACGGCGCCCAGGCGCAGGGCTGTAGCCCCGTCGCCACCGCCTTCGCCGAGGGCACCGACGTCTGCCGGCCGCAGAAGCCGGAGACGATCGCCAAGAGCCTGGCGATCGGCGACCCGGCCGACGGCCCCTACGCGGTCGAGCAGGCACGGCTCACCGGCGGCGCCGTCGACGCGGTCGACGACGGCGAGATCCGCACCGCGATCAAGCTGCTCGCCGAGACCACCGGGATCTTCACCGAGACCGCCGGCGGGGTCACCGTCGGCGTCCTGCGCAAGCTCGCCGAACGGGGCGACATCGCCGCCGGAGAGCGGGTCGTCGTCTACATCACCGGCGAGGGGCTGAAGACCCTCGACGCCACCCGCGATACGTTCCAGATGCACGAGATCGACCCCGACCTCGAGAGCTTCGAGGCGGAGTTCCGCCAGGAGGTAGTCGTCTGATGGCAATCACCGTGAAGATCCCGACCCAGTTGCGCGCCGCGACCGGCGGCGAAGCCGAGGTCGAGGTGAATGGCTCCACCGTGGGCGAGGCGCTCGACGCCGTCTTCGCCGCCCACGCCGACCTGCGCCAGCGGATCACCCAGGACGGCGACCTGCGCCGCTTCGTCAACGTCTACGTCTCCGGCGAGGACATCCGCTTCCAGCAGGGCCTGGAGACCCAGATCAACGAGGGCGACGAGGTAACGATCCTCCCCGCCGTAGCCGGCGGCTGACGGCGGCTGTGGCACGGCGCATCTCGGCGTCCTCGGTCGCTTGCGTGCAGAGCACGCGGCGCTCCCTGCGTCCTTGAGCTGCTTGGCCACAGTCACCGTCAGGAGCTGAATGAAAAAACCACCGGTAGTCATTCTGTGTGGCGGTCGGGGGACGCGGCTGCGCGAGCGGACCGAGTCGGTGCCCAAGGCCTTGGTGGAGATCGGCGGCAGGCCGATCCTCTGGCACGTGATCCAGATCTACGCCGCCCAGGGGTTCGATCGCTTCCTGCTCGCCACCGGCTACATGGGCGAGGCGATCGAGGAGTTCGCCGCGGCTGAGCGCTGGCCGGAGGGGGTTGAGGTGCGGTGCGTCGACACCGGCCTCGACACGCCCACCGGGGGGCGCATCGCGCGCCTCGCCGACCGCCTCGGGGGCGAACCCTTCTGCGCGACCTACGCCGACGGGGTCGCCGACGTCGACCTCGCGGCGCAGCTCGACTTCCACCGGTCCCACGGCGCGCTGGCGACGGTGACCGTGGTGCGGCCGCACCTCCAGTGGGGCGTGGCGGAGCTGGGCGAGGGCGACCGCGTGGTCGGCTTCGCCGAGAAGCCGCGCAGCGAGCACTGGATCAACGGCGGCTTCTTCCGCTTCGAGCCCGCGGTGCTGGAGCACCTCGACGCCGAGAGCGTGCTCGAGCGCGAGCCGCTGCGGCAACTGGCCGACGTCGGTCAGCTCCGCGCCTTCCGCCACGAGGGCTTCTGGGACTGCATGGACACCTACAAGGACGCGGTCGTGCTCAACGACCTCTGGGCCGCGGGGGAGGCGCCCTGGCGAGTCTGGGACGCGAGCGGGGCCCCGGCGCGGTGAAGCGCGCCCTGCTCACCGGCGGCCACGGCTTCGTCGCCTCCCACCTGGCCCGGGCGCTGCTGGAGCGCGGCGACGCCGTCACCGTGCTGGACCTGGCGCCGCCCCGCGTCTCGGGGCTGGAGCTCCAGGGGATCGCCTCCGAGGTGGAGCTGGTCGAGGCCGACCTGCGCGACGCGCGCGCGGTCGGGGCCACGGTGGAGGCGAGCGAGTTCGACGTCGTCTTCCACCTCGCCGCCCAGACCCTGGTCGGGCCGGCGATGGACGGGCCGGCGGCGACCTTCGAGGTCAACGTGGCCGGCACCTGGACGCTGCTTGAGGCCTGCCGTCGCGCGGACGTGCCGGCGGTCGTCGTCGCCTCCTCCGACAAGGCCTACGGGCCCAGCGACGAGCTCCCCTACCGCGAGGACATGCGACTGCGGCCCGCCTCGCCGTATGAGGCGAGCAAGGCGGCGGCGGACGCGATCTCGCTCAGCTACTGGCCCGCCTTCGGCCTGCCCGTGGCGGTCAGCCGCTTCGCAAACATCTACGGCGGCGGCGACCTCAACTTCTCCCGCCTCATCCCCGAAGCGATGGCCGCGGCGATCGAGGGGCGGCGGCCGCGGATCCGCTCCGACGGCAGCCCCGAGCGGGACCTCCTCTACGTCGACGACGCCGTCGCCGCCTACCTGGCGATCGAGCACGCGGTCGGGGCCGGCGGCCCGGCCGCGGGCGAGGCCTTCAACGCCGGCGGCGAGCGGCCGTACTCGGTGGCCGAGGTGCTGGAGGCGATCTCCGAGCTCTCCGGCGGCCTGGAGCCCGAATACAACGGGACCGGCAACCCGGCTGGGGAGATCGACCGCCAGTACGTCGACTCCACCAAGCTGCGCGAGTCGACCGGCTGGCGGCCCGAGGTCGACCTGCGCGACGGTCTCGCCATGGCCCTGGAGTGGTACCGCCAGCATCCGGAGGTGCTGGCGCGGTAGGCATCGCTCGTCTTCTAGGCTGAAGCCATGTGCGGGCGGTTCACGGTCACGGCCAAGGACACGAAGAAGATCGCCGACCGCTTCCAGGTCGAGCTGGAGAAGGCGCTGGAGCGAAGCGGGGACGGGGAGGCGCCGCCGCCGAGCCGGGAGCGGGCGGAGAAAGCGGCGAAAGCGCTGGGCCGCTTCAACGTGGCGCCGACCCAGGAGATCCTCACCGTGCGGTCCTCTCCCGACCCCGAGGAGGCGGCGCGGGGCGAGCGCGAGGCGCGGCTGATGCGCTGGGGGCTGGTCCCCCGCTGGGCCAAGGACCTCAAGGTCGGCTACCGGATGATCAACGCGAAAGCGGAGAACCTCACCTCCAGCCGCGCCTACGGCCCGCTGGTCGGCAAGTTCCGCCACCGCTGCCTGATCGTCGCCGACGGCTTCTACGAGTGGATGAAGGCGGAGGACCCCAAGCAGCCGCGCCAGCCCTGGCGCTTCACCGTCGACGGCGGCGAGCCCTTCGCCTTCGCCGGCATCTGCACCCGCAAGGAGTGGGAGGACCCCGAGGACCGCGGCTTCGAGGACGGCTGGCTCTACAGCTGCACGATCGTCACCACCACCCCGAACGCGGTGGTCGCCCCCGTCCACGACCGGATGCCGGCGATCCTGCCCAGCGCGGAGGCGGAGCTGGCATGGCTGCGACCCGACCTCAGCGTCGAGGACGCGGTGGCGATGTGCGCCCCGCTGGACGCCGGCCGCATGGACGGCCAGCCGGCCAACCCGAAGCTGAACAAGGTCGGCAAAGGCATCGAGGGGCCGGAGCTGCTGGTCGCGCCCGCCTCCTAGGGCGCTATTCGGCCAGCGGGCCGAGTTCGGCCTTCAGGGCGCCGCCGGTGGCGACGGTGGCCGAGCCGGCGCCGGTGGTCAGGGTGCAGGAGAGGTGGGCGGACGGTTTCGCCGTGGTCCGCCAGATCGAGGCGAAGCCGAGCTCGACCCGCTTCTTCGGTCGCCCTGGCGGCAGGCCCCACTGCCATCCCTGCTGGGCGATCCTGAACGGCGCCCAGGAGACGGTGACGCCGCGCTCGCCGACGTACTCGCCGAAGGCGTCGCCCAACCCGACGATGGCGGCGTCGGTGCCGTGGGCGTTGAATTCGACCACCACCTGTTCCGGCACTTCCTGCTTGATCAGGTCTTCTTCTTCGCTGGGGCGGGGGTAGGAGCCGCGGTTGTTCGGCGTGTGGGCGACGATCGTCCGCCTGGGGACGCGGATCGTGCAGGTGACCCTGCCGCTCCCGATCGGGGCACCCCTGTCGATCGAGAGCACCGCCGCGATCCGGTAGAGCTGGTAGCCGCTGACGTTGGTGCCGGTCGCCCGCAGGCCGGCTTCGACGATCCGCATCCTGCCGCCGCCGCCCGGGACCTCGACGGCCTTGGAGTCGGGGATGGGCTGCCTCGCTTCCCATTCGAGCGCCGCCGCGCCGGCGGAGGCGTTGCTGTTGCTGAGCAGGGCCGCGGCGAGGCAGGCGAGGAGGCCGACGGCGACGACGATCACGGCGCCGCGGGGCGGGCGATTGTCCGGCGGCGCCTCGGTCACGGCCCGCGACAGTATTGGAATCGGCAGCGGATTCGCCGGTCTCGCGACGGCGACCCGCATCGCGAGTACCTTTTCGGCGTGGCCGAGAAACGGACGCCGCCGCGGGCGAGCCCGGTAGAGACGAAGACGGCAATCGTCCACGGCCGCGCGATCACCTACGCGGAGGCCGGCTCGGGCCCGGTGCTGCTGCTGATCCACGGTATGGCCGGCAACCGCGAGAACTGGCGGGCGGCAATCGAGCCGCTGGCCCGCGCCCACACCGTGATCGCCCCCGACCTGCCCGGGCACGGCGATTCGGAGCCCGGCGGCGGCGACTACTCGCTCGGCTCGCTGGCCTCTGCCCTCCGCGACCTGCTGTTCTCGCTCGGGCACGAGCGGGCGACGCTGGTCGGCCACTCGCTCGGCGGCGGCATCGCGATGCAGTTCACCTACCAGTTCCCGGAGATGGTCGAGCGCCTGATCCTCGTCTCCAGCGGCGGCCTCGGCCCGGAGGTGAGCGTGATCCTGCGCGCCGCGGCGCTGCCCGGCGCCAATGCCTTCATCGCGGCCACGGCCGGAGTGGGGGGCAGGGCGGGGTCGGCTCTGGGACGGGGCCTCGGAGCGCTGGGGCTGCGGCCGAACCCCGACGTCGCCGAGGTCGCTCGCGGCTACGCCTCGCTGGCCGAGCCGGATCGGCGCGCCGCCTTCCTCGCCACCCTGCGCTCGGTCGTCGGCACCCGCGGCCAGCGCGTCGCGGCCGGTGACCGGCTGTACCTGGCCGAGACCCTGCCGATCCTGATCGTCTGGGGCTCGCGCGACCCGATCATCCCGGCCAGCCACGGCGAAGAGGCCCACGCGGCCCTGCCCGGCAGTCGCCTGGAGGTCTTCGAGGGAGCCGGCCACCTGCCCCAGCTGGAGGAGCCGGGCCGCTTCGTCGCCGTCCTCGAGCGCTTCCTCGCCGAGACCGAGCCGGCGAGGTTCGACCGCGACGAGTGGCGGGCGCACTTCAAGACCGCCTGATGTCGTCGCCGCGACGCGCCCGGCAGGATTCGAACCTGCGACTTCCACCTCCGGAGGGTGGCGCTCTATCCAGCTGAGCTACGGGCGCAGCGCGATTCAGTCTAGTCGCGCGCCGGCCGCGCACGGGTCGCGTAGGCTCAGCCGCCGTGGATCTTTCGGCGATCTTCCTCGGCACCGGCGGCTCGGTGCCCTCGGCCCGGCGCTCGACCGCGAGCGTGCTGGTCGCGCGCGGCGGGGAGCGGCTGATGTTCGACTGCGGCGAAGGGACCCAACGCCAGCTCCAGCGCTCGGTCGGCCTGGCCCAGGTCGACGAGGTCTACCTCACCCACTTCCACGCCGACCACGTGCTCGGCCTGCCCGGGCTGCTGAAGACCTACGACCTGACCGACCGCGAGATGCCGCTCGCCGTCTACGGCCCGCCCGGCCTGCGCCAGCTCTTCGCCGAGCTGCGCCCGATCGTCGGCCGGGTCGGGTTCCAGCTCGACCTGGTGGAGCTGGCGCCGGGGCAGGCGGTGGAGCACGAGGGCTACGAGGTGCGGCCCTTCGAGGTCGCCCACAGCGTGCGCGCCTACGGCTACGCCCTGGTCGAGGAGGAGCGCCCGGGTCGCTTCGACGTCGAGGCGGCGAAGCGGCTCGGGGTCCCCGAAGGCCCCGCCTTCGCGGCGCTTCAGAGCGGGGAGGAGGTGGAGGGGTCGGGCGGCACCGTCCGCCCCGAGGAGGTCGTCGGCGCCGCCCGTCCCGGCCGCACCGTCGTCATCACCGGCGACACCGCGCCCTCCCCGGCCACGGTCGCGGCCGCCGCCGATGCCGAGCTGCTGATCCACGACGCCAGCTTCGCCGAGGAGGAGGTCCAGCGGGCGGCGGAGACCGGGCACTCCACGGTCGGCCAGGCCGCCGCGGTCGCCCGCGAGGCCCACGTGAAGATGCTGGCGCTGGTCCACATCTCCTCCCGCTACCACGTCGGCAAGGTCCTCGAAGAGGCCCAGGACGTCTACGAACCGACCGTCGCCCCCAAGGACTTCGACACGATCGAGATCCCCTTCCCCGAGCGCGGCTACCCCGAGCTGGTCCCCAACGGGGCGCGCGAACGCAACGGCTCGGGCGAGGCGTGACCGTCGTCGGCCGCTGCTACGCTGACGGCGTCCTTTAACCCGGTCCGGTGAGGCCAGGAAGGAAGCGAGAGTGAGCGAGAAGATCGTGCTGGAGCACGATGACCTGCGGCGAACGCTGAAGCGGATCGCCCACGAGATCGTCGAGAAGAACCCCGACTCGGCGGGCCTGGCGATCGTCGGGATCCACACGCGGGGCGCGGTTCTCGCCCGCCGCCTGCACACCGTCCTCGCCGAGCTGACCGGCGCCGAGCTGCCGATCGGCGACCTCGACATCTCCTTCTACCGCGACGACGTCGGCGCCAAGGCGCCGCACACACAGCCGGTCGTCCACGCCTCCCACATCGACTTCGACCTCAGCGAGCGCACCGTCGTCCTCGTCGACGACGTGCTCTTCACCGGCCGCACGGTGCGGGCGGCGATCGAGGCGCTCTTCGACTACGGGCGCCCGCGCCGGGTCCAGCTCGCCGTCCTCTGCGACCGCGGCCACCGCGAGCTGCCGATCCGCCCCGACTACGTCGGCAAGAACCTGCCGACCGCGCGCGAGGAGCGGGTCAACGTCAACCTGGAGGAGTCCGACGGCGTCGACCGGGTGACGATCTCCGACGCCCGCGCGGCGGAGGCGCTGGCATGAGGCACCTGCTCTCGATCGAGCAGCTCTCGCGCGGGGAGATCGAGGCGATCCTCGACCGCGCCGAGAGCTTCGCCGAGGTCGGCCGGCGCGACATCAAGAAGGTGCCGACCCTGCGCGGCCGCACCGTCGTCACCCTCTTCTACGAGTCGAGCACCCGCACCAGCAGCTCCTTCGAGCTGGCGGCGAAGCGCCTCTCGGCCGACCTGGTCGCGGTCAAGGCCGCCGGCTCCTCGGTCGAGAAGGGCGAGTCGCTGAAGGACACGGTCGCCACCCTCTCCGCCTACGACCCGGCCGCGATCGTGATCCGCCACCCCTACGCCGGCGCCGCCCAGATGGTCGCCGAGTGGACCCCGGCGGCGGTGATCAACGCCGGCGACGGCAAGCACGAGCACCCCAGCCAGGCGCTGCTGGACGTCTACACGCTGCGCCGCCGCCTCGGCGCCCTGGACGGCAAACGGATCTGGATCGTCGGCGACGTCCTCCACAGCCGCGTCGCCCGCTCCAACCTGATCGCCTTCCGGCGCATGGGCGCCGAGGTCACCCTGTGCGGGCCGCCGACCCTGATCCCGCGCGGGGCGCAGCAACTGGGCTGCGAGGTCGCGCCGTCGCTGGAGCGGGTCGGCGAGGCGGACGTGGTCTACGCCCTGCGGATGCAGCGCGAGCGGATGAGCGAGAGCTTCGTCCCCTCGCTGCGCGAGTACGCGGCGACCTTTCAGATCGACACCAGGCGGCTCAACCCGCGCCAGCTGCTGATGCACCCCGGCCCGGTCAACCGCGGGGTCGAGATCTCCGGCGAGGCGATCGACTCGCCCCAGTCGCTGATCGCCGAGCAGGTCGCGGCCGGCCTGGTGGTGCGGATGGCGATCCTCTACGAGCTGCTGGCCGGCGGCGAGGCCCCGGTGCCGCTCGGCGAGGGCGGCGAGGACGCGGCCAGCCCGACCCCGATCGGACAGCCGGCGTGAGCCTGCGCGAGACCCTCGACGTCCGGCCCGGCGAGGAGGCGAACGTGGTCCTGCGGCGGGCCACCGTGCTCGACCCCGTGGCCGGGATCGACGGCGTCCACGACGTCGTCCTGCGCGACGGCCGCGTCGCCGAGCTGACGGCGCCGGGGGAGGGCGACGCCGACGGCGCCGAGGTGGTGGAGGCCGAGGGCCTGCACGCCTTCCCGGCCTTCTTCGACCCCCACGTGCACCTGCGCACCCCCGGTCACGAGCACAAGGAGGACGTCGAGACCGGCACCCGCGCCGCCGCCGCCGGCGGCTACTGCGGCATCCTCGCGATGGCGAACACCGAGCCGCCGGTCTCCACGGCGGCCGACGTAGCCGCTCTGCGCGAGGAGGCCCGGGCCAGCGCCTCGGTCGCGGTCGGCTTCCTCGCCACCGTCACCCGCGGGATGAGGGGCGAGGAGCTGACCGAGATGGTCGAGCTGCGCGAGGCCGGCGCGGTCGGCTTCTCCGACGACGGACTGCCGATCGCGAGCGCCCGCGTGATGCGCCGCGCCCTCCAGTACCAACGGCTGTGCGGCGGCACCATTGCTCTGCACGAGGAGGACCCGGAGCTCTCGGGCGCCGGGACCATGCACGAGGGCCCGGTCTCCGCTGCGCTCGGGCTGACCGGCATCCCCTCGGTCTCGGAGTCGACGATGATCGCCCGCGACGCCGCCCTCGCCGCCTACGAGGACGCCCGCATCCACGTCCAGCACCTCTCGGCGGCCGAGTCGGTGCGGGCCGTCCGCGCCGCCAAGGCGGCCGGCGTGCGGATCAGCGCCGAGGCCAGCCCGCACCATCTCTGCCTCACCGACGAGGAGGTGAGGAGCCTCGACCCGAGGCGCTTCAAGATGAACCCGCCGCTGCGCGCCGAGGCCGACCGCCAGGCGCTGATCGAGGGCCTGCGCGCCGGCACGATCGAGTGCGTCGCCACCGACCACGCCCCCCACCAGGACGAGGAAAAGGAGGTCCCCTTCGAGCAGGCGGCGATGGGCGTGACCGGGCTGGAGACCGCCTTCGCCGCCCTGCACACCGAGCTGGTCCTGCCGGGCACGATCGAGCTGGGGCTGCTGGTCGAACGGATGGCCGGCGGGGCGGAGCCGTTCGGGATCGAGCGGCCGAGCCTCGCCCCCGGCTCGGAGGCCAACGTCGCCCTCTGCGACCTCGCCGCCGAGTGGACGGTTGGGGAGGACGGCTACGAGAGCCGCTCGCACAACTCCTGGTGCGCCGGGCGCACGCTGACCGGGCGCGTCCTGCTCACCTTCGCCGCCGGCCAGGTCGCCTTCCGCCTGCGCAGCTTCAGCCTGGGAGTGGCGGCGTGAGGTCGACTGTCGACTTTCTCAGCCCATGGCTGAGTAACTCGACAAAGGAGTCGGCGAAAATGAGCGGCTACCTGCTGCTGGAGGACGGCAGCCGCTTCGACGGGGCGCGTTGCGGCCACGGCGAGGAGGTCACCGGCGAGGTCGTCTTCAACACCGCGATGACCGGGTACCAGGAGTCGGTCACCGACCCCTCCTACGCGGGCCAGATCATCGTCTTCACCTATCCCCTGATCGGCAACTACGGCGTCAGCGCGGCGGCGATGGAGTCCGACCGCGCCCACGCCCGCGGCGTCGTCATGCGCGAGGGCAAGAACCGCGAGGACGCGGCCACCGCCGAGGGCGGCTGGCTCGACTGGCTCGGGGACCGCGGCGTCGCCGGGATCGGCGGCGTCGACACCAGGGCGTTGGTCCGCCACATCCGCGACCGCGGCGCGATGCGGGGTGGGATCTTCGCCGCCGAGACCCCCGAAGCCCAGGCGCGCGAGGCAATCGCCGCCGAGCCCTCGATGGCGGGCGCCGACCTGGCCCGCACGGTGACGCCGCCGGAGCCGGTCCGCTTCGAGGGCGAGGGCCCGCACGTGGTCGGTATCGACACCGGGGTCAAGCTCAGCATCGTGCGCCAGCTGCGCGAGCACGGCTGCAGGCTGACCCTGCTGCCCTGCGACAGCGGCGCCGAGCAGGTCCTGGCCGAGGACCCCGACGTCGTCTTCCTCGCCAACGGGCCCGGCGACCCGGCGGCGCTCGGCTACGTGGTCGAGACGGTTCGCCAGATCGTCGGCAGGCGGCCGATCTTCGGCATCTGCCTCGGCCACCAGCTGCTCTGCCGCGCGGTCGGCCTGGAGACCTACAAGCTCCCCTTCGGCCACCGCGGCGCCAACCACCCGGTCAAAGACCTGGAGACGGGGCGGATCGACATCACCTCCCAGAACCACGGTTTCGCCGTCGAGGGCCCGGGCGGGGAGCCGCGGATCGAGGGCGATGAGCCGGTCCGCTGGGAGACCGACTTCGGCGTCGCCGAGCTCTCCCAGCTGAACCTCTACGACCGCACGGTCGAGGGCCTGGTCCTGCGCGACGTCGCCGGCGCCACCGTCCAGTACCACCCCGAGGCCGGCCCGGGGCCGCACGACGCCTGCCACCTCTTCGACCGCTTTCTCGCCCTTGCCGCGTAGGGACGACATCCACAAGATCCTGCTGATCGGCTCCGGCCCGATCGTGATCGGCCAGGCCGCCGAGTTCGACTACTCCGGCGTGCAGGCCTGCAAGGTGCTGCTGGAGGAGGGCTTCGAGGTCGTTCTCGTCAACTCCAATCCGGCGACGATCATGACCGACCCCGAGTTCGCCACCGCGACCTACATCGAGCCGCTCCTGCCCGGGCCGGTTACCAGGATCATCGAAAAGGAGCGCCCCGATGCGCTGCTGCCGACGCTGGGCGGGCAGACGGCGCTGAACCTGGCGATGGCGCTGCACCAGGACGGCACCCTGGAGCGGCTCGGGGTGGAGCTGATCGGCGCCGACGCGGCCGCGATCCGCCGCGCCGAGGACCGCGAGGAGTTCCGCCGCACGATGACCGAGGCCGGCCTGCGCATCCCCTGGTCGATCACGGTCGAGACGCTGGGCGAGGCCGAGGAGGCGCTCGCCGACGGCCGCATCTCGCTGCCGGCGATCGTCCGGCCCGCCTTCACGATGGGCGGCCAGGGGGGCGGCATCGGCCGCACCCAGACCGAGCTGCGCCAGGTCGTCTCCGAGGGCCTGGCGGCGAGCCCGATCAATCAGGTGCTGGTCGAGGAGTCGGTGATCGGCTGGGGCGAGTTCGAGCTGGAGGTGATGCGGGACCGCAACGACAACGTGGTGATCGTCTGCTCGATCGAGAACGTCGATCCGATGGGGGTCCACACCGGCGACTCGGTCACCGTGGCGCCGGCGCAGACGCTGACCGACGCGCTGTACCAGGACCTGCGCGACCAGGCGATCAAGGTGATCCGCGCGATCGGGGTCGAGACCGGCGGCTCCAACGTGCAGTTCGCGGTCAACCCCGAGAGCGGGGAGATCGCCGTGATCGAGATGAACCCGCGCGTCTCCCGCTCCTCGGCGCTGGCCTCCAAGGCGACCGGCTTCCCGATCGCGAAGATGGCGGCCAAGCTGGCGGTCGGCTACGCCCTGGAGGAGATCCCCAACGACATCACCCGCGCCACCCCGGCCTCCTTCGAGCCGACCATCGACTACGTCGTCACCAAGATGCCCCGCTTCGCCTTCGAGAAGTTCCCCGGCTCCGAGGGCCGCCTCTCCACCTACATGCAGAGCGTCGGCGAGGCGATGGCGATCGGCCGCACCTTCCGCGAGTCCTTCGCCAAGGCCCTGCGCTCGCGCGAGCTCGACGCGGAACCGACACCGCCGGCCGCCGACGCCGACCTGCTGGAGGCGCTGGAGAAGCCCTGCGCGGAGCGCTTCGACCTTGTCCTGGAGGCCTTCCGCCGCGGCCTCGGGGTGGAAACGGTGCACGCGCGCTGCCTGGTCGACCGCTGGTTCCTGCGCGAGCTTGAGGCGCTGGCGCGCGAGGGCGATGGGACCGAGGGCCTGGTGCGCACCTACAAGGCGGTCGACACCTGCGCCGCCGAGTTCGAGGCGGCGACGCCCTACTACTACTCCGGCCACGAGCGCCCGCGCGCCGACGGGGGGCCGCCGGCCTCCGAGGTGCGCCGCGGCGAGCGCGACTCGGTGGTGATCCTCGGCGCCGGCCCGAACCGGATCGGCCAGGGGATCGAGTTCGACTACTGCTGCGTCCACGCCGCTATGACCGCCCGCGAGCTGGGCCGCGACGCGGTGATGGTCAACTGCAACCCGGAGACCGTCTCGACCGACTACGACACCTCCGCCCGCCTCTACTTCGAGCCGCTCACAGCCGCCGACGTGCTCGCCGTCTGCGAGCAGGAGGACCCCGAGGGGGTGATCGTCCAGTTCGGCGGCCAGACCCCGCTGAAGCTCGCCCGCACGCTGGAAGAGGCGGGGGTGCCGCTGCTCGGGACCCCGGTCGACGCGATCGACCTGGCCGAGGACCGGGGCCGCTTCGGCGCCCTGCTGGGGCGGCTCGGGATCAAACACCCGCCCTACGGCACCGCGCTCTCGGCCGAGGAGGCGGAGGTGATCGCCGCCGAGGTCGGCTTCCCGCTGCTGGTCCGCCCCTCCTACGTGCTCGGCGGCCGGGCGATGGAGATCTGTTACTCGACCGCCGACCTCGGCACCTACCTCGACGCTCACGTCAAGGCCGACCAGGAGCACCCGCTGCTGCTCGACCGCTTCCTCGAGAACGCGATCGAGGTCGACGTCGACGCGCTCGCCGACGGCTCCGAGGTCTGGGTCGCGGGGATCATGCAGCACGTCGAGGAGGCCGGCGTGCACTCCGGGGACTCAGCCTGCGTGATCCCGCCGCTCAGCCTCGGCGAGGAGATGCTGGAGGAGATCCGCGCGACGACCAGGCGGATCGCCCTGGAGCTGGGCGTGGTCGGGCTGATCAACATCCAGTACGGGGTCGCCGCCGGCGAGCTGTACGTGATCGAGGCCAACCCGCGCGCCTCGCGCACCGTGCCCTTCGTCTCCAAGGCGATCGGGGTGCCGCTGGCGAAGATGGCCTGCCGGCTGATGCTGGGCCAGCGCCTCGCCGACCAGGAGCTTCCCGAGGGCCGGATCGAGCACGTCAGCGTCAAGGAGGCGGTCCTGCCCTTCGACCGCTTCGCCGGCGCCGACTCGGTGCTGGGGCCGGAGATGAAGAGCACCGGCGAGGTGATGGGCATCGCCGCCGACTTCCCGACCGCCTTCGGCAAGGCGCAGGCAGCCGCCGGGGTTAGGCTGCCGCGCGAGGGCTCGGTCTTCATCACCGTCACCGACACCGACAAGCCGGCCGCGACCCAGCTCGCGACGCGCTTCCACGACCTCGGCTTCGAGGTGATCGCGACCGGCGGCACCGCGCAAGCGATCGAGCGCATGGGGGTGCCGGTGACCCGCATCAACAAGCTGAACGAGGGCTCGCCGCACGTCCTCGACCTGATCCGCCAGCGCAGCTGCGACCTGATCATCAACACCCCGACCGGTTCGGGCGCGCGCGCCGACGGGTATGAGATCCGGATCGCCGCGGTCCGCCACGGAATCCCCTGCCTGACCACGATGACCGGGGCGACCGCGGCCGCGCGGGCGATCGCCGCCGGCGAGGGCGCCGCCGAGGTCCGCAGCATCCAGGAGATCCACGGCATGCGCGCCCCGCAACCGCGATGACCGCGCCCTTCGGGCGGCGACTCTGCGAGGTGTGGGAGAGTCGGCGCTCCGGCGGGTACCGGGTCCTCTCCCTGCTGGACCGCGACGGGCCGGAGCCGGCCCCGGGCCAGTTCTACATGCTGGCGGCGCAGGAGCGCTGGGAGCAGCGGGGCGGACGCCCCTTCCTGCCGCGGGCGCTCTCGGTTGCCGAAGCGACGCCGAGCGCCGACGGCGTGCGGCTCGACTTCCTGCTGGAGGCCGTCGGCCCGGGGACCGAGCGGCTCAGCGAGCTCGCCCCCGGCGAGGGCGTCTGGGTCACCGGTCCGCTCGGCAACGGCTTCTCCGAGCCGCGCCAGGTCGCTCCCGGCGCAGCCGGCGCGATCCTGGTCGGCGGCGGCATCGGGATCGCCCCGCTGGCCATCCTCCGCCGCCACTTCGCCGAGCGCAACGTCCCCACCAGGGTCCTGCTCGGTTTTCGCGACGAGGCCCACTCGGGCGGCCTGGAGGACCTCTTCGCCTGCTGCGAGGTGCGGTTGGCGAGCGAGGACGGCCACGCCGGCCACCGCGGCTACGTCACCGACCTGCTGGAGACGATGCTCGCCGGCGACGACGCGGGCAGCGCGGTCGTCTACGCCTGCGGCCCCCCGCCGATGCTCGACGCGGTGGCCGACATCTGCAATGGCCGAGGGGTCCCCAGCGAGCTCGCCATGGAGTCCCCGATGGCCTGCGGCTACGGCGCCTGCTACGGCTGCGCCGTCCCGAAACCGGACGGCGGCTATCACCGCCTCTGCATAGACGGGCCAGTGATGCGCTCCTCCGCGGGTGGCGTGGTGGTGGGGGACCCCCGCGGAGCGGAGGATGCGGAGCATCCGAGCACCGTGGGGGTGACCACCACGACAGGACCCGCGGCCGAGCGCTCAGTCGACTTCTGCGGGATCGAGCTGAGACACCCGGTGATCAACGCTTCGGGGACGTTCGATGCGATCGCCGCCCGCCGGGTCTTCGGCGACGAGCTGCTGGAGGACTTCCCGTTCGCTGCCTTCGTCTCGAAGACGATCACGCCCGAGCCTCGGGTTGGCAATGAGCCGCGGCGGATTTGGGAGACGCCTGCCGGGATGCTCAACTCGATCGGGCTGCCGAACAAGGGATTGGACGGCTTCCTTGCCGAGGATCTGCCGCGGCTGGCGGAGCTTCCGGTTCCCCTGATCGTCTCGGTGATGGCGACCAGCAGCGAGGACTTCGCGCGGCTGGTGCGGGGGGTGGGGGAGCGGGAGGAGGTCGCGGCGATCGAGCTCAACGTGTCCTGCCCCAACGTCCACTCCGGCCTGATCGTCGGCGAGCAGCCGGCCGAGACCGAGGCGCTGCTGGAGGCGCTGCGCCCGCTCACCGCCAAGCCGCTGATCGTCAAGCTGACGCCCAACGTCGCCGATCCCGCCGCGGTCGCCGTCGCCGCCGAGGCGGGAGGCGCCGACGCCGTCTCCCTGGTCAACACCCTGATGGGAGCGGCCTTCGACGCCGACGGCGTGCCCGGCCTGGCGGCGGGGCACGGCGGGCTCTCCGGCCCGGCGATCCGGCCGGTCGCGGTGCGGCAGACCCGCGCCGTCGCCGCCGCGGTCGGGCTGCCGACGATCGGGATGGGTGGGGTCCACGACGGCCCCAGCGCCCGGGAATTCCTCGCCGCCGGAGCCGCTCTGGTGGCGGTCGGGACGGAGAATTTCCGCGACCCCCGGGCCGGCTCGCGGGTCGCCGCGGAGCTCGCCGCGATGCCCTCGGCGCCGATCGGGGCGGCCCCAGTACTCGACCTCGAGTAGAGGTTGAGGTGAATTTGTGGGCAATTCGCCACCGGCCACTTGCGCGCGTTCCAGCCGCGGCTATACTCGCCGCCCACATGGCAGCCCCTCCAGTCAAGACGTCAGCCGCGGCCCCCGAAAGGTCGCTGGACCAGAGGATGGAGGCGCTGAAGCGGGCGAACGACATCCGCACCGCGCGGGCCAAGCTGAAGAAGGATCTGAAGGCGAGCCGCGCCAACATCCACGCGATCCTGCTCGACCCGCCCGACTACGTGCTGACCGCCAAGGTCTTCGACATGCTCCTCGCCGTTCCCAAGTACGGCCGTGTGAAGACCAACCGAATACTCAACCAGTGCCGGATCTCGCCCTCGAAGACGATCGGCGGTCTCTCCGAGCGTCAGCGCACCGAGCTGGTTGGCCTGCTTCGCCGCTAGGGCGACCGCCGCCCCCATCAATATTCCCGGCCGCATGGCCAAAGTCTTCGTCATCACGGGTCCCTCCGGGGTCGGCAAGGGAACCCTGATCAGGGAGCTGCTCCAGCGCGTGCCGGACCTGGAGCTGTCGATCTCGGCGACCACGCGGGAGCCGCGGCAGGGCGAGGTCGACGGACGCGACTACCACTTCCTCAGCCGCGAGGAATTCGACCGCGGGGTGGAGCGCGAAGACTTCCTCGAGTTCGCCACCTACAGCGGCAACCGCTACGGCACCCTGCGCACCGAGGTCGAGCGGCGCCTGGCCGCTGGCCGCTCGGTGGTGCTGGAGATCGAGGTCCAGGGCGCGCGCCAGGTGCGGGCGGCGATGCGCGAGTCGGTGCAGGTCTTCATCGCGCCGCCGACCCCGGCGGTGCTGCGCCAGCGCCTCGACGCGCGCGGCACCGACGCGCCGGAGGCGATCGACGCCCGGCTCGAGGTCGCCGAGCAGGAGATGGCCGCCCAGGACGAGTTCGCCTACCGCGTCGTCAACGACGATCTCGCCACGGCGGCGGCCGAGTTGGAGGGGATCGTGCGCGTCGAGCTCGGCCTGCCACTAGACTCTTCCCCCAGATGATCAAACCACGCGTAGACCAACTGCTCGAACACGCCGACTCGCACTACGCCGCCGTCGTCGTCGCGGCGAAGCGCGCCCGGCAGATCAACAGCTACTTCCACAACCTCGGAGAGGGCGGCTTCGGCGAGTACCCGCCGCCGATGGTGGAAATGAGCGCCGAGCGCAACTACCTCTCGATGGCCTTGCAGGAGCTCGCCGAGGGCAAGCTCAAGTACGAGTACCGCGCCTAGCGCCCCGCGGGCGCCAAACCCGAGGAGTCCGGAGATGGCCAGAATCCTGCTCGGCGTCAGCGGCGGGATAGCCGCCTACAAGTCGTTGGAGCTGGCCCGCCTGGCGACGCTCGCCGGTCACGGCGTGCGCGTGCTGATGACCGAGTCGGCGACCCGGTTCGTCGGCCCGGCGTCCTTCGAAGGCATCGTCGGCGCGCCGGTGCTGGTCTCCGAGTTCGAGCGCGACCCGATGCGCGGCGCCTTCCCTGGCGAGGGCCAGGCCGGCCACGACCCGATCGGCCACCTCGAGCTGGCGGCCAACTGCGACGCCTTCCTCGTCGCCCCGGCCTCCGCCAACACGATCGCCAAGCTCGCCGCCGGCATCGCCGACTCGATGCTGACCACCTCCTTCCTCGCCTGCGCGGCGCCGCGGCTGCTCGCCCCGGCGATGAACGACCGCATGTACGCGGACGCCGCGACCCAGGCCAACCTGGCGACGCTGCGCGAGCGCGGGGTGGCGGTGATCGAGCCCGAGGAGGGCGCTCTCGCCTCCCGCGGCGAGCACGGCCGGGGGCGCCTGCCCGACCCGGCACGCCTGCTGGCCCGGATCGAGGCGGAGCTGCCACGGGGCCACCGACCCTGGGACGGCCTCCGCGTCCTGGTCACCGCCGGCGGCACGCGCGAGCCGATCGACGCCGTCCGCTTCATCGGCAACCGCTCCAGCGGCCGCATGGGCCTCGCCCTCGCCGCCGCCGCCGCCCGCCGCGGGGCGGAGGTGACGCTGATCGCCGCCAACGTCGCCCTGCCCGAGCCGGCCGGGGTGCGGCGGATCGAGGTCGAGACGGTCGCGCAGCTCGGCGCCGCCGTCCGCGCCGAGTTCCCGCGGGCGCACGTGCTGCTGATGGCCGCGGCACCCGCCGACTTCCGCACCGAGACGATCGGGGGCAAGCTTTCCCGCTCCGAGGCGCACCTCGACGTCCGCCTCGAAGCCACCGAGGACATCCTCGCCGGCCTCGCCGAGGCGCGCGGCGCCGAGCAGACCGTCGTCGCCTTCGCCGCCGAACACGGCCACGACGTCGATCGTGCCCGCGCCAAGCTGACCCGCAAGAATGCCGATCTGATCGTCCTCAACGACATCTCCGACCCGACCATCGGCTTCGAGAGCGAGGACAACGCGGTGACCCTGATCGAGCCCGCCGGCGAGACCGACGTCCCGCGCGGCTCCAAGGACGCGATCGCCGAGGCGATTCTGGAGAGAGTCGATCGGCTCCGAAGCGAGGCGACCCGGCCCACGCACTAGAGCGGGCTATACTTGCCACAAGCTTTTCTGTCCCTATCAGCGTTTGAGAAGTGGGCCTGGCCCACTTTTTTTTCGGCCCAAGGCGGGCATGAACGACCTCAAGCAGAACATTCAGCAGCAGCTCTCCGAACTCGACGCGGAGCTAGATCTGGTCGCCCTGGAGCGGCCGGGCACCGAGTCGCTGCGCATCTACATCGACCACCCGGGGGGTGTCGACCTGGCGCTCTGCGAACGCGTCACCAAGCACCTCAACCACCTGCTGGTCGACTACTCGCTCGAGGTCTCCTCGCCCGGGCCCAAGTACCGCCGTGCCGCCAGTTCGCCTTCCGAGACCAAGGAGCCGCTTCAGTGAGCAAGGAGATCGTCGACGCAGTCAAAGCGCTCGAGCAGGAGAAGGGAATCTCCGCCGACAAGCTGATGGACGCCCTCGAGGACGCCCTGCTCTCGGCCTACAAGAAGACGCCCGGCGCCGCCAAGTACGCCCGGGTCGACCTCGACCACGAAACCGGGGACTTCCGCGTCTTCGAGCTGATCCTGCCGCCGGAGCTGGAGGAGAAGCTGCTGGCCGAAGCGGCCGAGCAGCAGGAGGAGCCCGAGATCGACCCCGAGACCGGGGAGATGCGCGAGCCCGAGGAGCCCGAGCTGGACCCGGAGATGATCGCCCCCTACGAGGACCAGATCACGACCCGCGACGTCACCCCCGAAGACTTCGGCCGGATCGCCGCCCAGACCGCGAAGCAGGTGATCCTCCAGCGGATCCGCGAGGCCGAGCGCCAGATGATGTACGACGAGTACCAGGACCGGGTCGGCGAGTTGATCACCGGCATCATCCAGCAGTCCGACAAGCGCTACACGCTGGTCCAGCTGCGCGAGCGGGTGGAGGCGCTGCTGCCCAAGTCCGAGCAGGTCTACAACGAGCGCTACGACCACGGGATGCGGGTCAAGGCGGTGATCACCGACGTCTCCGACTCGACCAAAGGGCCGGCGATCGTCGTTTCCCGCCGCAGCCCGGAGCTGATCAAGAGCCTGTTCGAGCTGGAGGTGCCGGAGATCGCCGACAAGCTGGTCGAGATCGTCGGCGTCGCCCGCGAGCCCGGCTACCGCTCGAAGATCGCCGTCATCTCCCATGCCGAAGGGGTCGACCCGGTCGGCGCCTGCGTCGGCCCGCGCGGGTCGCGGGTGCGGATGGTCGTCTCGGAGCTGCGCGGCGAGAAGATCGACATCATCCCCCACAACGACGAGCCCGCCCGCTTCGTCGCCAAAGCGCTTTCGCCGGCGCGGGTGCGCGAGGTGATCGTCGACGACGAGGAGCGCCAAGCGACCGTGATCGTGCCCGACGACCAGCTCTCGCTGGCGATCGGCCGCGACGGCCAGAACGCCCGCCTCGCCGCCCGCCTCACCGGCTGGCGCGTCGACATCAAGTCGGAGACCGAGTTCGCCTCCGAGGAAACGGAGATCGAGTACGAGGGCGAGGAGCAATCCGACGGGCGCTGTCTGGCGGTCCTCTCCAACGGGCGCCGCTGCCCCAACGCCGCCGTCCCCGGCTCGACCTACTGCGGGCTGCCGCAACACCAGGCGCTCTCGCGCTTCGAGACCAGCCAGGTCGCGGTGCTCGGCGACGTCTCCGAGGCGGAGGTGGCGATCCTCGCCGATCCCGAGGGGGATCAGGGGCAGGTGGACGAGATCGTCGCGCGGGCCTCGGCTAACTTCGTCGAGGAGGTGCCTGAGGAGGTTTTGCCCGCGGGTCCTGTCGCGGGGGAGTCCGAGGACGTTCCGCCCGCGGGTCCTGTCGCGGAGGACGACTCGTCGTCCTCGCAAGCTGCGGGCGACGAGCCATCCTCCGCGCCACCCGCGGATGGAGCGTCTGCGGAGCCTGCTGAGGAGGGGCCGGCCGAGGTGGCTGATGACGTAGCGGAGCAGGAGGAGGAGACTTCTGGGGTTGTTGAGGTTGCCGAGGAGGCTGAGCAGGCTTAGTGGCTAAGAAGCGGGTTCACGAAATCGCCAAGGCGCAGGGTGTCAGCAGCAAGGAGCTGCTCGCGGCGCTGAAAGCGGCCGGCGTGGAGGCGAAAGCGGCGGCCTCCAGCGTCGAGGAAGCCGACGCGCTGAAGGCGATCGCGGCGGCGAAGGGGAACGGCGGCGCCGCATCGCAGGCCGCCGCGGCGAAGAAGGCGCCGGCGAAAAAGGCGGCCGAGAAGAAGGCGCCGCCGCCGAAGGCCGCGGCCAAACCGGCGCCTGCCGCCGGAGCCACGGCGTCCGCGGCGCCGACGGACGGGAAAGCCGCCGCGCCAGCGCCACCTGCCAAAGCCAAACCCGCGCCCGCCGCGAAAGCGTCGGCCTCGACCAAACCAGTGCGTCCCGCGAGCGGGGCGCAGAGCGGCGGCGGCGCGGCCGGCGGGGCGAAAAAACGCCGCGTCGTGATCGACTCCCAGGCCGCCCGCCGCGACCAGATGGGCGGCCCGCCGCCCCAGCGTCCGCCGCGACGGCGAGGAGGGCGCCGGCGCCGGCCGCTGCTCGAGGAGCCGCCCGCCGCCCCGACCACCCCGGTCGAGCCCGAGGCGACCAAGGTCAACTCCGGCGCGACCGTGCGCGAGGTCGCCGAGTCGCTCGGCCTCGCCCCGGCCGAGGTGATCAAAAAGCTGATGACGATGGGGGAGATGGCGACGCTCACCCAGACCCTCACCGACGAGTCGATCAGGGCGATCGCCGACGAGTACGACCGCAAGCTGGAGATCGTCACCGCCGCCGAAGAGGAGCCCGAGGAGCCGCAGTTCTCCGACGCCGCCGAGGACCTCTCCGACCGGCCCCCGGTGGTCACCATCATGGGCCACGTCGACCACGGCAAGACCTCGCTGCTGGACGCGATCAGGTCGACCGAGGTCGCCGCCGGGGAGGCCGGCGGCATCACCCAGCACATCGGCGCCTACCAGGTCCACCACGACGACAAGACGATCACCTTCCTCGACACCCCGGGCCACGCCGCCTTCACCGCGATGCGCGCCCGCGGCGCCAAGGTGACCGACGTCGCGGTGGTCGTGGTCGCCGCCGACGACGGCGTGATGCCGCAGACCAAAGAGGCGATCGACCACGCCCGCGCCGCCGACGTGCCGATCCTGATCGCCGTCAACAAGATCGACAAAGAGGGCGCCCAGCCCGACCGCGTGCGCAACGAGCTGGCGAGCGAGGGGCTGAGCCCAGAGGAGTGGGGGGGAGAGACGGTCTTCTGCGACGTCTCCGCCAAGACCCACGACGGGCTGGCCAACCTGCTCGACATGATCCTGCTGGTGACCGAGCTGGAGGAGCTCGGCGCCAACCCCGACGCCCCCGCCTCGGGCACCGTGATCGAGTCCCAGCTGGACCCCGGCCGCGGGCCGGTCGTCACCGTGCTGGTGCAGCGCGGCACGCTTAAGGTGGGCGACTCGCTGGTCGCCGGCCCGCAGTGGGGCCGGGTCCGGGCGATGCAGGACTTCACCGGCGAACGGGTGCAGGCCGCGGGGCCGGGGATGCCGGTCGAGGTGCTCGGCTTCGACGGGGTCAGCGACGCCGGCGAATTCGTGCAGGCGGTGGAGAACGACCGCCGCGCCCGCCAACTCGCCCAGGAGCGCGCCAACCGGCTGAAGACCGAGGCGCTGGCCCGGCGCCAGGCCCGCAAGGTCAGCCTCGACGAGGTCTTCGCCCGCGCCCAGGAGGGCGACATCAAGGAGCTCAACATCGTCCTCAAGGCGGACGTGGCCGGCTCGCTGGAGGCGCTTCAGGACGAGATCGCCAAGGTTCCGCAGGAGCGCGTCGGGATCAACATCATCCATTCCCAGACCGGCGGCATCAACGAGTCCGACGTGATGCTGGCCTCGGCCTCGGAAGCGATCATCATCGGCTTCAACGTGCGCCCGCTGGCCGACGCTCGCCGCGCCGGCGAGCGCGAGGGCGTCGACATCCGCACCTACTCGGTCATCTACAAAGTCACCGAGGACCTGCGCAACGCGATGGAGGGCCTGCTGGAGGCGGTCGAGGTCGAGGAGGCGGTGGGGGAGGCCGAGGTCAAACAGACCTTCAAGGCCTCCAAGGTCGGCCGCATCGCCGGCTGCGTGGTCACCGAGGGCAAGGCGACCCGGACCGCGAGCGTCCGCCTGGTCCGCGAGGGCACGGTCGTCTGGACCGGCAAGCTCGGCTCCCTGCGCCGTTTCAAAGACAACGTGCAGGAGGTCGAGGAGGGGCAGGAGTGCGGCATCGTGCTCGACGGCTACGCTGACGTGAAGGAGGAAGACGTGCTCGAGTTCTTCCAGACCAAGCAGGTCGAGCAAACGCTGGAGTAGGATGGCCGGCGCTCGAATGCGGCGCATCAACGAGGTGCTTCGCGAGGTCGTGGGCGCGGCGATCTCCAGCGACCTGAGCGACCCCCGCATCGGCTTCGTCACCGTGACGTCGGTTGAGACCAGTCCCGATCTGCGCACCGCCAAGGTGTTCGTCAGCGTGCTCGGGGACGAGGAGGCGCGGGAGGCGACGCTGAGCGGTCTGCGCTCCTCCCACGGCGTGATCCAGTCGCGGATCGCGGCCGAGACCCGGATGAAGCGCACCCCCACCGTCACCTTCCACTACGACGACACGATCGAGCAGGGCGTGCGCATCTCCAACCTGCTCGAGCGCGAGGCCCCCGACGACGCCGAGGAGGAACGATGACCGAGCTGCCCGGCGTCACCGCGTCGGACCTGGAGCGGGTCGTCGCCGAGCTGCGCTCGCGCGATCGCTTCCTGCTGACCGCGCACGAGGGGCCCGACGGCGACGCCCTCGGCTCGCTGCTCGGCATGCACCACCTGCTCACCCAGCTGGGCAAGGACTCGGTGATGTTCCTGGCGGCGAAAGAGTTCCCGCTGCCGATCGAGTACCGGTTCCTGCCGCTGGAGGAGGTCTTCCACGAGCCCCCGGCCGACATGGCCGACCGCACGGTGATCTTCCTCGACTGCGGCAACATCGACCGGATGCCGGTCGACTTCCTCAGCGAGGACGGCGGCGCGGTCATCAACATCGACCATCACCACGACAACACGCGCTTCGGCGACTTCAACCTGGTCGACGTCGAGGCCTCCTGCACGGCGGAGATCGTCTACGACCTGGCGATCCTGCTCGGCGCCCGGATCACCAAGGAGATGGCCTCCGCGCTCTACGTCGGCCTGGTCACCGACACGGGCAAATTCATGTACGAGAACACCGACGCGCACACGCATCGGGTCGCCGCCGAGCTGATCGACGTCGGGGTCGACGTCGACGACACCTACCGCCGCCTCTACGAGCACGTCCCGGTCGAGAAGCTGCGCCTGATCGCCCGTGCCCTTGAGGGGATCCAACGCCACTGCGAGGGCCGGCTCGCGCTCAGCTACATCACCGCCGCCGACTACGAGGCCACCGGCGCCGGGGAGGAGATGACCGAGGGCATCATCGACCACCTGCGCTCGATCGACGGCACCAAGGTGGCGGCGATGATCCGCGACCTCGGCGACCGCGGCCGCGCCGCCCGCAAGGTCAGCCTGCGCTCCAGCGCCGGCGACATCGACGTCTCGGCGATCGCCCGCAAGCACGGGGGCGGGGGACACAAACGCGCGGCCGGCTTCTCCACCGACCTCGATCTGGAGGAGCTGGTCACGTTCCTGTGCGGCGAGGTCGTCTCCCAGCTCGGGCCCTGAGCATGGCCGGGGGCGAGGCTGAGGGCGCGGTGCTGCTCTACGACAAGCCGGCCGGCGTGACCTCCCACGACGTGGTCGCCGCGGTGCGGCGCGAGCGCGGCTGCAAGGCCGGCCATGCCGGCACCCTCGATCCCTTCGCGACCGGGCTGCTGCTGGTCCTGCTCGGCCGGGCGACCCGCCTCCAGCGCTTCCTCGTCGGCCTGCCCAAGACCTACCTGGCGACGGCCCGGCTCGGCTGGCGCTCCAGCACCGGCGACCCCGACGGCGAGCTGGAGCGGACCGGTCGTGTCCCCGACTCGCTGGAGCTGCCGACCGGGACCGTGCGCCAGCGGGTCCCGATGACCTCCGCGGTGCGGGTCGGCGGCGAGCGCCTCTACCGCAAGGCCCACCGCGGCGAGACGGTGCCGACGCCCGAGCGCGAGGTCGAGGTCTACCGGGCCGAGCTGATCGAGGCCAGCGAGGAGAGCGCGACCTATGAGATCGAGTGCTCCACCGGCACCTACGTTCGCACCCTGATCGAGACGCTGGGGGACGCCTACTGCGCGGAGCTGCGGCGGACCGCGGTCGGTCCCTTCGACCTGGGCGACGCGGGCCTGGAGCTGAGCGTGGAGCGGGTTGGCGAGCTGGTCCCGGCAGCCGAGGGCGCGCTGCGGTGAAGATGCGGGTCACCTCGCTCCCCGACGCCGAGCCGCGCCCGCGCCACGTCGCGATCGGGACCTTCGACGGCGTCCACCTCGGCCACCAGGCGGTGATCGACGACGCCGACACGGTCCTCACCTTCGAGCCGCACCCGCTGGAGATCCTGCACCCGGCAGCGCTGCCGAAACTGATCACGCCCTTCGCGGTCAAGCGCGACGTGATCGAGGGCCTCGGCGTGCGGGAGCTGGTCGTGATCCCGTTCGACCGCGAGTTCGCGAGCGTGCCGGCCGAGGGCTTCGTCGAGGCCGTGCTGATCGAGCGGCTCGGGGCCGAGCGGGTCTCGGTCGGGGAGAACTTCCGCTTCGGCGCCAAGGCCCAGGGGGATCCGGCGATGCTCGCCTCCCGGCCCGAGTTCCAGACGCGGGTGGTGCCGCTGGTCGAGGTCGACGGCGAGACCGTCTCCTCGACCCGGATCCGGGCCCTGATCGCGGCCGGGGACGTCGAGGGCGCCCGCCACTGCCTCGGCGCCCCGTTCATGGTCGAGGGCACGGTGGTCGAGGGCGACCGGCGCGGGCGCGAGCTGGGCTTCCCGACCGCCAACATCGTCCCCGACGACCGCATGGCGATCCCCGGGCACGGCGTCTACTCGGCGTTCGCCAACGGCGTCCCGGCGGCGGTCAACGTCGGCGTTCGCCCTACCTTCGAGACCGGCCGCGGGGTGCTGATCGAGACCTACCTGATCGACCGCGACGAGGATCTCTACGGGAAGAACCTGCGGGTCGCGTTCGTGCGGCGCCTGCGCGGCGAGAAGCGCTTCCCCAGCGCCGAGGAGCTGACCGCTCAGATGCACCGCGACGTCGAGGACGCGAAGCGGGTCTGTGCTAGCTTCCAGCGGCCGTGAGCCAGTGGGTTCGCGGTATTTTTTCGAGACGACTCCGCGATGAGCCTGACCAAAGAGAAGAAGAGCGAGCTGATCGGCAAATACGGCCGAGCCGATGGCGACACCGGTTCCGCCGAGGTCCAGATCGCCCTGCTCACCGAACGCATCAACGACCTCACCGGTCACCTGCGCGAGCACAGCAAAGACCACCACTCGCGCCGCGGCCTGCTGATGCTGGTCGGCAAACGGCGGCGGATGCTGCGCTACCTCGAACGCACCGACCTCGAGCGCTACCGCGCCCTCGTCGCCGATCTCGGCCTGCGGCGATGATCTCGGCCGGCGAGGCCGCGCCCGACTTCACCCTGCGCGACCAGGACGGCGAGCCGGTCTCGCTCTCCGACTTCCGCGGCGAGAAGGTGCTGCTGGTCTTCTACCCGCTCGACTTCAGCCCGGTCTGCTCGGACCAGCTCTCGATCTACCAGGAGGTGAAGCCGGAGATAGAGGCCAAGGGGGTGCGGATGCTCGGCATCAGCGTCGACAGCGGCTTCGCCCACAAGGCCTTCCAGGAGAAACTCGGGATCGACACCCGGCTGCTCGCCGACTTCGAGCCCAAGGGCGAGGTCGCCCGCGCCTACGGCGCCTACATCGAGAAGACGGGGCACGCCAACCGCTCCCTGGTCCTGGTCGACGAGGACGGCACGGTCGAGTGGGTCCACGAGTCCCCGACGCCGCTGGAGATCCCCGGCGCCAACCTGATCTTCGACGCGCTGGCCTAACCCCGAAGCGCTGAGCGCCTGTCAGGCTGGCGGTGTGAGTGAGCTGACCAGTGCCGCGGTGCCGCCGGTTGGGCCCGAGGACCACGTTCGGGGCGGGGCGGACGGGCTGATCGTCTATGCCGACCTTGGCTGTCCGCACTGCGCCGCCGCCTGGGCGGAGCTGGTCGGGCGGGCCGATGCGATCGCCTTCCGGCACTTCCCGGTCGCCAGCAAGCACCCGCGCTCGCCCGCCCTGCACGCGGCGGCCGAGGCGGCGGGGGCGCAGGGGGCGTTCTTCGAGATGGTCGACTCGCTCTACGCCGAACGCGGCCGGGTCGACGACCCGCACCTGTGGGAGCGAATCGAGCGGCTCGGGCTCGATCTGGACCGCTTCGAGCGCGACCGGCGCGCGCCGGAGACGGCGGCCCGTGTGCGGCGCGACTTCGAGACCGGCATCCGCGCCGGCGTCGCCGGCACCCCCGCGCTGTTCGATGCCTGTACCCTTGTGGCAGTTAGAGAACGAGAGTTCTGAAAGCGAATGGCCGCCATCCGGGCGGCCGGAGGTAGGACAACTAAATGAGCATGTTTGACGTTAGCCGGGTCTCGGTGGATGTCGGCGACAGCCAGATTTCCTTCGAGACGGGCAAGCTTGCCAAGCAGGCGAGCGGCGCAGTGGTCGTTCGCGCTGGCGACACGATGGTGCTTTGCACCGCGACGATGGGCAACCTGAGGGATGTCGACTTCCTGCCCCTGACCGTCGACGTGGAGGAGCGGATGTACGCCGCGGGCAAGATCCCGGGCTCATTCTTCCGTCGCGAGGGGCGCTCCGGCGAAAAGGCGACGCTGACCGCGCGCATGATCGACCGGCCGATCCGCCCGCTGTTCCCCAAGGGCTGGCACTTCGAGACCCAGCTGGTGGCGATCCCGATGTCGGTCGACCACCTCAACCCCTACGACATCCTCGCCATGAACGGCGCCTCCGCGGCGCTGGCGATCTCCCCGGTCCCCGTCGCCGCCCACGTCGGCGCGGTGCGGATCGGCAAGCTCGACGGCGACTTCGTCGTCAACCCCCCCGAGGAGACCCACGAGGAATTGGAGCTGGACCTGATCGTCGCCGGCACCGACGAGGCGATCCTGATGGTCGAGGCGGGCGCCGACGGCGTCACCGAGCAGGAGATCCTCGACGCCCTCGACATCGCCCACAGCGAGATCAAGAAGCTCTGCGCGGCGATGGACGAGCTTCAGAGCAAGGCCGGCAAGGACAAGATCGAGGTCGAGGCCCCGAGCATCGACGAGGGCCTGCTGAGCGAGATCCGCTCCTCCCACGGCCAGGCTCTGGTCGACGCGATCGCCACCGAGGGCAAGCTCGAGCGCTACGAGGCGATCGACAGGGTCAAGGAGGAGGTCGTCGCCGAGTACGCCCCCGAGACCGACGACGCCGATGCCGACGCCGCCCGCAAGGCGGAGGTTGCCACCGCCTTCGACAGCATCGAGAAGGACACGATCCGCAAGGCGATCGCCGTCGACAAGAAGCGCCCCGACGGCCGCGCCCAGGACGAGATCCGCCCGATCGAGTGCGAGGTCGACATCTCCCCTCGCGTGCACGGCTCCGCCCTGTTCACCCGCGGCGAGACCCAGATCCTCTCCAACGTGGCCCTGGGCACGACGCGGATGGACATGCGGCTGGACACGCTCGGCCTCCAGACGACCAAGCGCTTCTGGCACCACTACAACTTCCCGCCCTTCTCGGTGGGGGAGGCCGGCTTCATGCGCGGCCCGAAGCGGCGCGACATCGGCCACGGCGCGCTCGCCGAGCGGGCCCTGGCGGCGACGATCCCGGGCGAAGAGGACTTCCCCTACGTGATCCGGGCCGTCTCGGAGACGCTGGAGTCCAACGGCTCATCCTCGATGGGCTCGGTCTGCGCCTCCTCGATGGCCCTCCAGGCGGCGGGGGTTCCGGTCAGCGCGCCGGTCGCCGGCGTCGCCATGGGCCTGATCAAGGAGGGCGACGACTACATCGTCCTCACCGACATCGCCGGCGTCGAGGACCACCTCGGCGACATGGACTTCAAGGTCGCCGGGACCAAGGACGGGATCACCGCCCTCCAGATGGACATCAAGATCACCGGCGTCACCTTCGAGATCCTCACCGACGCGCTGGAGCAGGCGAACAAGGGCCGCCAGTTCATCCTCGGCAAGATGGCCGAGGCGATCGACGGCCCGCGCGAGCAGCTCTCCCAGCACGCGCCGGCGATCGAGTCGATCAAGATCGACCCGGAGAAGATCGGGGCCGTGATCGGCAAAGGCGGCGAAACGATCCGCGCCCTCTGCGAGGAGTTCGAAGCGGAGATCGACGTCGAGGACGACGGCACGGTGCGGATCTACGCGCCGACCGGCGAACTGGTCGAGGCCTGCGTCGCCCGCATCAACTCGATGACCAAGGAGGCCGAGATCGGCGATCGCTACAACTCGGCCAAGGTGGTGAAGACGACCACCTTCGGCGCCTTTGTCGAGCTGGTCAAGGGCACCGACGGGCTGCTGCACATCTCCAACGTCAAGCCGGGCGAGCGGGTCGACTCCGTCGACGACGTGCTGAAGGCGGGCGAGGAGATCGACGTCACCGTGGTCGAGGTCGACAAGGAGCGCGGCCGGATCGGCCTTCGTCTCTCCAGCGACCCCTCGGTCGAGGGCAAATCGCCGGAGGAACTGGCCTCGGTCGGCTCCGGCGACGGCGGTCGGCGCAACGGCGGCGACCGCGGCGGCAGGGGTCGGGACAGCGGCCGCCGGCGAGAGCGCGAGCGGCGCAGCTAGAAGTTGAGCGCACCCCAGCTCACCGAGTTGGGCTCGGGCGTCCGGGTCGTGACCGAGGAGGTTCCCTCGGTCCGATCCGTGGCGCTGGGGCTCTGGGTCCGGACCGGCTCGCGCAACGAGAGCCCGGCGCAGGCGGGGGTCTCCCATTTCCTCGAGCACCTGCTGTTCAAGGGGACGGCGCGGTTCTCGGCGATCGAGATCTCCGAGCGCTTCGACGGGCTCGGCGCCTCCGTCAACGCCGCCACCGGCAAGGAGACCACCCACCTGCACGCCCGCTTCCTCGACGAGCACACCGAGGACGTCTTCGACCTGCTGGCGGAGATGCTGCTGGCGCCCACCTATCCCGACATCGACTCCGAGCGCCAGGTGGTGCTGGAGGAGATCGCGATGTATGAGGACGAGCCCCAGGACAGCGTCCACGACGTCCTCGCCGAGGCGGTGTTCGGCTCCCACCCGCTCGGGGCCCGGGTGCTGGGCGAGGCCGAGGTGATCGCCTCGATCCCGATTCCGGACATCGAGTCCTACCACCACGCCCGCTACACCGGCACCGAGATCGTCGTCGGCGCCGCCGGCCACCTCGACCACGAGCGGATCGTCGAGCTCGCCCAGCGGTTGGTGAGCCCGCCCGCGGGCGGCGAGGGGGCGGCTCCGGACACCGAGCTCGACAGCGGCGCCCGGCTGCGCTTCCACCGCAAGGAGACCGAGCAGTACCACATCTGCTTCGGCGCGCCGGGCCTGCGCCGCGACGACGAGCGCCGCTACCCGCTCGCCGTGCTGGACTCGATCTTCGGCGGCTCGACCTCCTCCCGGCTCTTCCGCGAGGTGCGCGAGAAGCGGGGGCTGGCCTACTCGGTCGGCTCCTACAACGAGCAGTTCACCGACCAGGGCCTGGTCGCGACCTACGTCGGCACCCGCGAGGACAACGTCGAGGAGGCCTGCGCGATCATCGGCGCCGAGCTGGCCCGCCTGCGCTCCGAGCCGGTCTCGGCCGAGGAGCTGACGCGCGCCAAGGAGAGCGTCAAGGGGCGCCTCGTCCTCTCCTCGGAGTCGACCGCGGCGCGGATGACGCGGATCTCCCGCGCGACCCTGTTCGGGTTGCCGATCGAGAGCCTCGACGAGATGCTGGCCAAGATCGACGCGGTCGAGGTCGACGACCTGACCGAGCTGGCGGCCGAGCTCTACGGCGCCGAGCGGCTCTCGGCGGCCTGCGTCGGCGCCGAGGAGGACCGCTTCCGCGCCGCCCTCGGCCCGGTCAGCGAGGCGCTGGTGGCGGCATGATCCGGGTCGGTGTCAGCGGCGCCGCCGGGCGCATGGGCGAGGCCGTCTGCGAGGCGGTGCGGGGGGCCGAGGGCATGGAGCTGACCGGCCGCGCCGACCCGGCGCTGGGCGTCGAGCTGGCCGAGATCCTCGGCGAGGCCGATGTCGTCGTCGACTTCACCGTGCCCGAGACCGCGCTCGACAACGCCCGCGCCTGCCTCGGCGCCGGCGTGCACGTCGTCGTCGGCACCACCGGCTTCGACCTCGACGCTGCCCGGGCCGCGGCCGAGGCCTCCGAGGCCAACTGCTTCGTCGCGCCCAACTTCGCGATCGGGGCGGTGCTGCTGATGATGGTCTCCCAGACGATCGCGCCCCACATGCCGGAGTGCGAGATCGTCGAGCTGCACCACGACCGCAAGCTCGACGCCCCCTCGGGAACCGCCAAGCGCACCCAGGAGCTGATCGACGCGGCGGGGGGCAACGTGCACCAGCCGATCCACTCGGTGCGCCTGCCGGGCTTGGTCGCCCACCAGGAGGTCATCTTCGGCGGCGAGGAGCAGACGCTCTCGCTGCGCCACGACTCGATCGACCGCCGCTCCTTCATGCCGGGCGTGCTGCTCGCCGTGCGGGGCGTCGCCGACCTCCCCGATCGCTTCACCGTCGGGCTCGAGAACCTGCTGTAGGCCGGTGGACTGGATACCCTGGAATCGATGAAGCAGATTCGCGGCGTGATCACGGCGATGGCGACGCCGTTCGAGGAGGGCGGCGGCGTCGACCTCGACGCCGCCCGGCGCCTTGCCGCCCACCTGCTCGAGCACGGCTCGCACGGCCTGGTGATCGCCGGGACCACCGGCGAGTGCCCGACGCTGACCGACGAGGAGGACATCCTGCTGCTGCGCGCGGTGCGCGAGGAGGTCGGCGAGGAGGCGCTGCTGATCTGCGGCACCGGCACCAACGACACCCATCACTCCTGTGAGCTGACCAAGATGGCGGCACAGGCGGGCGCCGACGCCTCCCTGGTCGTCGCGCCCTACTACAACAAGCCCAACCGGGCCGGCCTGCGCGCCCACTTCGAAGCGGTTGCCGCGGCGGCGCCGGAGCTGCCGATGGTGATGTACAACATCCCATCGCGGGTGGTGATCAACATGGACCCGGCCCTGCTCGCGGAGCTGGCCGCGGTCGAGAACATCGTCGCGGTCAAGCAGGCCAACGACGAGGAGCTGGGGCCGATCGACGGCCTCGCCGTCCTCGCCGGCAACGACAACACGTTCCTGCGGGTGCTCGAATTCGGCGGCGCCGGCGGGATCACGGTCGCCTCCCACGTGGCGGGGGATCGCATGCGGGAGATGTGGGACGCCGCCCAGGAGGGGGACCTGGAGCGGGCGAGGCGGATCGACGCCGAGCTGACGCCGCTCTACGAGGGGCTCTCGGTGACGGCGAACCCGATCCCGCTGAAGGCGGCGCTGGAGATGCTCGGGCTCGCGCCCGACCGGTTGCGGTTGCCGATGGTTTCAGCCGACCCAGAGCAGCGCGCCGCCGTCAGGGTCGCGCTGGAGGGCGTCGGCCTTCCGGTGGCTCGATAAGGACTTCGAAAGAGAGGGAGCTGTAAGTGGCAGGAAAGAAGCTCCGAGTGCTGCCGTTGGGCGGGCTCGGCGAGATTGGCAAGAACATGACCTTGATCGAGTACGACGGGCGAATCGTCGTCGTCGACACCGGGCTGATGTTCCCGACGGCGGAGATGCACGGGATCGATCTGGTCCTGCCCGACTTCTCCTACCTGCGCGAGCGGGCCGGGGACATCGAGGCGATTGTCCTCACCCACGGGCACGAGGACCACGTCGGGGCGCTGCCCTACGTCCTGCGCGAGATCGGCGAGCCGCCGGTGATCTACGGCGGCCTGCTGACGATCGGGATGGTGCGATCCAAGCTCGACGAGCACAAGCTGGCCGACACCGCGCCGCTACAGGAGCTGCCGGCGGGGGAGAGGGTGCAGCACGGGCCGTTCAGCCTGGAGCTGATCCACCTCGCGCACTCGATCCCCGACATGCGCGGCGTCCTGATCGGCACCGAGGTCGGGTCGGTGCTGATGACCGGCGACTACAAGTTCGACCAGACGCCGGTCGACGGCCGGCCGGCCGACATCCCGCGCCTGGCCGAGATCGGGCGCGAAGGGCTGCTGCTGCTCTGCGGCGACTCGACCAACGCCGACCGGCCCGGCGTGGCGCCCTCGGAGTCCAGCGTGGGCCCGGCGCTGCTACAGGAGTTCTCCCGCTGCGAGGGGCGGATCGTCGTCACCTCCTTCGCCTCCAACATCCACCGCGTGCAGCAGGTGATCGACGCGGCGATACAGCTGGACCGCAAGGTGGCGCTGGTCGGCCGCTCGATGCGCAAGAACTTCAACATCGCCTCCAACCTGGGCATGGCCGCGGCGCCTTCGGGGCTGTTCATCCAACCGCGCGAGATCGAGGACTTCCCCGACGAGAAGGTGGTGGTGATCTCCACCGGCAGCCAGGGCGAGCCGCTCTCGGCGCTGCGGCGGATGGCCAACAACGACCACCGCGACGTCGAGCTGCACTCCGGCGACACCGTCGTCTTCTCGGCGACGCCGGTGCCGGGCAACGAGCGCGCCGTCAACGAGACGATCGACCGCATCTACGAGATCGGCGCGACCGTGATCACCGCCCGCGACGCGCCGATCCACGCCTCCGGGCACGGCTGGCAGGAGGAGCTGAAGCTGATGCTGAACCTGACCAAACCGCGCTATGTGCTGCCCGTCCACGGCGACCACAAGCGCCTGCGCCTGCACGCCGAGCTCGCCCACGCGGTCGGGGTCGACCCCGCCGACGTCTTCCGCGGCCGCAACGGCCTGCCGCTGGAAATCGACCGCGATGGCGCCCGCTTCGGCGAGGACACCCACGCGGGCACGATGTTCGTCGACGGCCTCAACATCGGCGACCCCGACGACGCCGCCCTGCGCGACCGCCGCGAGATCTCGGCGGACGGGATCTTCATCGTCGTCGCCACGATCTCCTCCGACGATGGCACCGTCGTCGCCGACCCGGAGGTGATCTTCCGCGGCGTCGCCTTCCTCGATGAAGCCGACGCCCTGGTCGAAGAGCTGAGCGACCTGGTCGAAGACTGCCTCGACGGAGCGGCCGAGGCCGGCAATCGCGAGTCCCACCTGATCGAGGAAGACCTGCACGACGCGGTCGGCAAGTTCGTCTTCCAGAGGCTGCGGCGGCGGCCGATGATTTTGCCGGTGGTGGTGGAGGTTTAGCTGGGCGGTTGGGGTGGGGGAGAGCCCGGTGAGTGGCCGGGCGAATTGAGTCGCGCGCCCCGCGGGCGCAGCTCCGGATGATGGTGCGCGCCTATGGCGCGCAGGAGACAGATTGCATTTCGCGGCCTTCGGCCACATTCGCCCAACCACCCACCGGGCTCTCCCCCTGCCCACGCTCGGCGGCACGGCTCAGGGTTGGGAGTTTTCGCTGGAGGCGTGACGTTCCTGGGTGAGGCTGGGCGCGGAGGGAGGGATGGTGGGTGGCTCTCCGGAAATGTCGCCGAAGGCGGCGAAATGCAATCTGGCATTTGCCCGCCACATGAGTATCCGGTTCGCTCAGGTTGACCGGGCTGGGCCGACCCACCGGCCATAGCCGAGGCACTCGCTGAAGGGTTGTGGTGGCTCCAGGCACCACAACCCTTCATTCGATCGCGCGGCTCGGCGAAGCCATGGTGCCGGGAGCTTTTGGAGAGCTGACGCGCCGGCCTGAGCGAACCGGATACTCATGTGTCGGCCATAGGCGGGCAGCAAATCCCCGGAGCAGCGCCCGCAGGGCGCGCGACCAATTTCCGGAGAGGCACCCACCGTCCCTCCCGCAGACACCTCCAGAGCCGAACAAGAAAAGCCCGCCGGGGCGGTGTCTGGGGAGAACCCCGGCGGGCTGGTGTGTCTCGTCCGCTGGAGAAATTAAAGGCAACCCCTAAAGCGCTCCTAAAGGTCTGCTAACAACTCCTTCAGAGCTGGCGAGGGGGATGCGGGCCCGGAAGAGGGCGCCGCCGGCCTCCGATTCCGCCGCCTCGACCCGGCCGCCGTGGGCCTCCGCGACGGCGCTGACGATCGCCAGGCCGAGGCCGGTTCCGGAGCCGCTGGCGGTGTCGGCGGGGCCTTCGCCGCGGACGAAGCGGTCGAAGATCTGCTCGCGCATCGCGACCGGGATCCCGGGCCCGTCGTCGACGACCTCGATCACGGCGTCGGCGCCGTCGGTCCGCAACCGCAGGTCGATCCGCGCCCGCGGGGGGGTGTGGCGGGCGGCGTTGTCGAGCAGGTTGAGGACCATCCGGTGCAGCTCGTCCGGGTTGCCCCGCACCCGCAGCGGGCGCTCGTTGTCCACCGTCAGGGTCCGCTCGCCCATCAGCGGCGCCGCCTCCGCGGCGGCGTCGCCGGCGATCTCGGCCAGGTCGCAGCGGCGGTGTTTGCCGTGGCGCCCCGCGTCGGCGCGGGCCAGCAGCAGCAGGTCGCCGACCAGCCGGCTCATCCGCCGCGAGGAGCGCAGGGCCGAGTCGACCACCTCGCGGTCCTCGGCTTGCCCCGGCATCGCCAGCGAGGCCTGGAGCAGCTCGAGGTTGGCGAGGACGCTGGTCAGCGGCGTGCGCAGCTCGTGCGAGGCGTCGGCGACGAACTCGCGCTGCTTCTGCATCGCCCCCTCGCGCTCAGCGCGGGCGGCGTCGAGCGAGCGCAGCATCTCCTCCAGCGTCAGCGCCAGCTCGCCGACCTCGTCCTCGACCGCCGGCTCGGGCATGCGGCGCGAGGGGTCTCGGGTGGCGGCGATCTCACGCGCGGTCGCCGTCAGCGAGGCGATCGGGCGCATCGCCCGGCCGGCGATCGCCAGCCCGGCGAAGACCGCCAGCAGGGTGCCGCCGAGGACGCCGGCGGCGATGAAAAGCCAGAGGCGGTCGACGGTCGAGTCGACGTGCTGGACGTCCCGCCCGTACTGGACGTAGCCGGTCGTCCTGCCGAATTCGTCGGCGATCCGTTCGGTCGCGACCTTCATCTGGCCGTGGTCGGAGAGGCCGATCTTGGGCGGACCGAGTCCTCCCGCCCCGCGCGTCTCCTTGAGCAGGTCGCCGTTGACGTCGAGGACCCGGGCCGAGGCGCCGTCGGGGAGGACGAAGTCGTTCAGCCGCGGCCCTTCTTGCACGCGGGTGCGGAACGGGGTGTATTCGATCTTGAATTCGCCGGCGAGGATCTGCGCCGCGGTCCGCACCTCGCTGTTGAAGTCGTCGCGGATACGCTGCGTCGCCACGCCCCCGACCACGGCGCCGAACAGCATCAGGATCACCAGGGTGAGGGTCGCCGAGACCGCCGCCAGGCGCCAGCGCAGCGGCCAGCTGCCCGGGTGGAGGAGCCTCCGCCTTGCCCTGGCCCCGATCGACGCGAAGCGCACGCCTAGTCCTTCAGCACGTAGCCGGCGCCGCGCTTGGTGTGCAGCAGCCGCGGCTCGCCGCCGGCCTCGAGCTTGCGCCGCAGGTTGGAGATGAAGACGTCGATGGTGTTGGTCGCCGCCATCGGGTCATAGCCCCAGACCTCGTCCAGCAGGCGCTCGCGGGAGATCACCAGGCGCTCGTTGCGCATCAGGAACTCGAGCAGCTCGAACTCGCGGTTGGTCAGCTCGATCTCCCGCTCGCCGCGACGCACCTCGCGGGTGTCGGGGTTGAGCTGGAGGTCGCCGACCTGAAGCGAGGCGGCGCCGCGCGGCGGCCGGCGCCGCAGCAGCGCCCGGATCCGGGCCAGCAGCTCGCGGCGCTCGAACGGCTTCACCAGGTAGTCGTCGGCGCCGCTGTCGAGCCCCGCCACCCGGTCCTCGGTCTCAGCCCGCGCGGTCAGCATCAGGATCGGCACGTCCCCCTCAAGCCGCAGGCGGCGGCAGACCTCGACCCCGTCGAGGCGGGGCAGGCCGAGGTCGAGGACGACCAGGTCGGGGACGAAGCCGGAGGCGACGTCGAGCGCCTCGACGCCGTCGGCGGAGGTGCGGACCTCGTATCCCTCGTTGCGCAGGGAGCGGCGTAGGACGTCGGCGATGTCGGCGTCGTCCTCGACCACGAGGACGCGGCCGCCGACCTGCTCGGTATCGGTAGGCACGATTGTCCGATGTTAGCCCGGTATTTGGCCGGTACGTGCTGGTTTTAGGGCGAATTTAGAGGTGGGCCGCTCCACCTCTCGTCCGCGCTCGCAGGGGAGCCGGGCTCGGTGTCGAATCGGGACACCATGTTCGTGCGTAAGAAACGGGCAGCGCCCGCGCGCCGGAAAAAAGCCGGGGCCAAACGGACGAAGGCGCCCAAGGGCGCCGGCCTGCGCCTGCCGGTCGGCCTGGAGCAGCGCCACCTGGACCTGATCGGGCTGGCGCTGGTCGCCGCCGGGGTCTACCTGGTCTTCGTCCTCTTCCTCGGCTGGGACGGGGGCAAGGTCGGGTACGGGGTGCAAACCGGGCTCATCTACCTGTTCGGGAAGGTCGGGGCGCGGATCTTCACCGTGCTGATGCTGCTGGTCGGCGGGATGCTCCTGACCGGGACCTCGGTCTCGGCCCTGGCGCGGGGCATCGGCCGCGCCCTTCGCAGGGTCTTCCGCGGGGTGTTTATGGGCGGCGACGCGGCGGCGCGGACGGTGGCGCGCACCCACGCCGACTGGCGCGAGCAGCGCCAGACGCGCTCCGACGCCGAGACCGTGGCCGGGCCGACCGACGTGATGAGCAGCTATCCCGACACCGACGAGTTCGAGCCGACCGTGCAGCTCGCCGAGGAGCCCGAGGACGAGCCGGACGTCGGCGTCGCCGCCGAGGACTTCGACCGCGAACTGGAGGAGATCTCGACCTCCGAGGAGGACGCGGTCGCGCCCGCCGGGCCGGTCGAGGCAGAGCAGGTCGCGCTGACCCCGATGGGCCAGGCGCGCGGGGTCACGACCTCCGATGAGATCGACTACCGGCCGCCGTCGGCGAAAGTGCTGGAGCGCGGCAAGAACAGCGACAAAGGCCCCGACCCGCGCGATCACGAGGTGGTCGGCCGCAAGCTGGTCGAGACCCTCGGCCACTTCGGCGTCGAGGCGAAGATCGTCGGCGTCGTCAGCGGTCCCCACGTCTCGCGCTACGAACTGCGCCTGGCACCGGGGATCAAGGTGAAGAAAGTCACCGAGCTGGCCAACGACCTCGCCTACGCGCTGGCCTCCACCGACATCCGCATTCTGGCGCCGATCCCGGGCAAACAGGCGGTCGGGGTCGAGGTGCCGAACACCCGCCGCCGCATCGTCCGCCTCGGCGACATCTACGCCGGCCGCCCCGAGAAGACCTCGCCGCTGGTCGCCTGGCTCGGCAAGGGGATCGACGGCAACGCGGTCTGGACCGACCTGGCGAAGATGCCGCACGTGCTGGTCGCCGGCACCACCGGCTCGGGCAAGTCCGGCTGCGTCAACGCGATCCTCTCCTCGATCCTGATGCAGGCCTCGCCCAACGAGGTGCGGCTGGTCCTGGTCGACCCCAAGCAGGTCGAGCTGAACCACTACGAGAGCGTCCCGCACCTGCTGACGCCGGTGGTCACCTCGCCCCGGCTCGCGGCCAACGTCCTCTCCAACCTGATCGGCGAGATGGAGAGCCGCTACGGGATCATGGGCGAGGCCCGCTGCCGCAACCTCGGCGAGCTCAACCGCGCCCGCGCCCGGGCGGGGGAGGCGCCGCTGCCGCACATCCTCTGCGTGATCGACGAGCTCGCGGACCTGATGATGGTCGCTCCGGCCGAAGTCGAGGACTCGATCATCCGCCTCGCCCAGAAGTCGCGCGCGACCGGCATCCACCTGGTCCTCGCCACCCAGCGCCCCTCGACCGACATCATCACCGGCACGATCAAGGTCAACATCCCGGCCCGGATCGCGTTCGCCGTCTCCTCCCAGACGGACTCGCGGGTGATCCTCGACCAGGGTGGGGCGGAGGCGCTGCTGGGCCAGGGGGACATGCTCTTCCGCGGCGCCGGCACCTCGAAGCTCCAGCGGGTCCAGGGCGCCTTCATCACCGAGGACGAGATCGCCCGCATCACCGGCCACTGGGCAAAGCAGGGCGAGCCGGAGTTCGAGGCCGAGCTGCTGGAGACGCCCGAGGAGGTTCCCGAGGAGGGCGCCGACGGCGACTTCGACCCCGATAGCGACGACCTGCTCGACGAGGCGATCCGCCTCGTCGTTCAGACCGAGACCGCCTCGGTCTCGATGATCCAGCGACGCCTGCGGGTCGGCTACACCCGCGCCGGGCGGCTGATCGACATGCTGGAGCGGCGCGGGGTTATCTCCGGGTACGAGGGCTCCAAACCGCGCCAGGTGCTGATCACCCAGGCCGATCTCTCGCGGGTGCTGGCCCCGGCCGGCGCCGGCCCGGCGCCGGCAGCCCAGGCGGGGGAGCCGGAGGCAGACGCATAGGCGGCATCTTTCACGCCCGAGCACGGCGACCGGCCACAATGTGAGCGTGGACCACGCCGTCGGCAAGACCCTGAGGGACGCGCGGAATCGGCGCAAAATCGACCTTCAGCAGGTCGAGGAGTCGACCAAGATCCGCCTCCGCTACCTGCGGGCGATCGAGAACGAAGAGTGGGACGTTCTGCCCGGCGACGCCTATGTGCGCGCCTTCATCCGAACCTACGGGTCGTTCCTCGGCCTCGACGGCGAGCGGCTGGCGGAGGAGCACCGCCGTGACGTCGGCGCCACCCGCCCGGCCGAACGCCTGCCGCGAGTCGACACCGCTCCGACCGCTCCACGGCGCCGTCGGCGCGCTCCGAGTCTCCCTCCACGCCTGACCGCGGTGGCGGTCTGCGCAATCCTGGTCGCGATCCTGATCGTGGTCGGGATCTCCGGCGGCGGCCAGGGGGACGGTGGCCCCTCCGGCAGGGCCGCCCATCCGCACCGGGGCGCCGGCACCGGGCAGACCGCCAGCGGCGGGCAGACGGCCCAGAGGGAACGGGGCGGCCTCTCGCTGAGCCTGACCGCGATCGCCGAAGTCTGGGTCTGCGTGCTCGACGACGGCGGCGAACCGGTCCTCGACGGCCAGATCCTCGAACCGGGGGCGCAGGCCGGTCCCTACCGGTCCGGTAGCTTCACCGTCTCGCTCGGCAACGGTGAGGTGTCGATGACGGTGAACGGACAGCAGGCGGAAATTCCGGAAAGTCCCAGCCCGCTCGGATACTCGATCGGCAGCGACGGCACCCTGCGCGAGCTGCCCGAAGGCGAACGGCCCAGCTGCACATGATCCGCGCCGGCATCGTCGTCACCGGGACCGAGGTCCTGACCGGCCGGATCGCGGACTCCAACGGGCCGTGGGTGTCGGAAAGGCTGGCCGAGCTCGGGGTCGAGGTCGCCCACATCCAGGTCGTCGCCGACCGCCCGGCCGACCTCGACGCGGCACTGGGCTTCATGGCCGACGAGGGCATGGACCTGATCGTCACCACCGGCGGCCTCGGGCCGACCGCCGACGACCTCACGGCCGAGGTGGTGGCCCGCTTCGCCGGTCGCGAGCTGGTCCTCGACCGGGAGGTGGAGGGCAAGATCGCCACGATCCTGCGCAACTTCGCCCGGCGCTTCGACTTCGACGAGGAGGCGATGCTGGAGGCCAACCGCAAGCAGGCAATGGTGCCGGAGGGGGCGATCGCGCTGGACCCGGTGGGGACCGCGCCTGGTCTGGTCGTCCCGGCCGGGGAGCGGGTGGTCGTGGTCCTGCCAGGGCCGCCGCGGGAGCTGCGGCCGATGTGGCCGGCGGCGCTGGAGACGGGGCCGGTGCGCGAGGTTCTGGCGCGGGCGACGCCCCTGCACGGCTACACGCTGCGGATGTTCGGCGTGCCGGAGTCGGAGATCGCCAAGAGCCTGCGGGAGATCGAGTCCGACGGGGTCGAGCTGGGGGCGGTGGAGATCACCACCTGCCTGCGCCGCGGCGAGATCGAGATCGACGTGCGCTATCGCGACGAGGGCGCGACGGTGGCGGGAGCGGTCCGCGACGGGCTCGCCGAGCGCCACGAGCGGCACCTGTTCAGCCTCGACGGCGAGACGATCGACTCCCAGGTCGCGGGCCTGCTGGCGGGCCGGCGGCTGGGCCTGGCGGAGTCGTGCAGCGGCGGCCTGCTGGCGGCGCGGATCACCGACCTTCCCGGCGCCTCGGCCTACATGGCCGGCGGCGTCGTCGCCTACTCCGACCGAGGCCAAGGCAGAGCTGCTGGGGGTCGACCCGGGGCTGATCGAAGCGCAACGGCGCGGTCTCCCCGGAGGTGGCCGAGGCGATGGCGATCGGCGCGCTGGAGCGCTTCGGCGCCGACGTCGCCGTCTCGATCACCGGCATCGCCGGCCCCGAAGGGGGCAGCGAGGAGAAGCCGGTCGGGCTACGTCTGCTTCAACGCCCGCCTCGCCGACGGCACCGCGATCGCCCGCGAGCCGGTGATCCCCGGCGGCCGCGCCGACATCCGCGAACGCTCGGCCCTGGTCGGCATGCACCTGCTGCGAATGCTGCTGGGGGGAGAGAAGTCGTCGCTCTAGGACTTAGAGGGGTATGGCGAAGGAGCGACTGAAGAGCCCGCGGGCGCGACTGTTCGTGGCGCTCGACCTGCCAGACGAGGTGCGGGCCGGGATCGACGACCTGGGGCGAGAGGGCCCTGGCCGACCCGGCGCTGCGGCGGGTCGCGCCGGAGTCGCTTCACATCACCCTTGCCTTCCTCGGCTACCAGCCGGAGAAGGAGATCGAGCGGATCGGCGCGGTGGTGGGGGCGAGTGTCGCCCCGGCGCCCTCGCTCGAGCTGGGCGACCCGGTGCAGCGGCCGCCGCGGGGGCGGGCGCGTCTCTTCGCCCTGCCGGCCGATTCGCCCGGCACCGAGCGTCTGCAGGCGGGCCTGGAGGAGCGGCTCGCGGCGGCGCGGCTCCACGAGCCGGAGAAGCGCCCGTTCTGGCCGCATGTGACGGTCGCCCGGGTGCGCCCGGAGGCGCGGGGGGCGAGGCGGCCGATGGCCGTCGCGGCGGCGCCGGGACCGCTGCCGGAGGAGCTCGCGAAATCGTTTTTGGGCGTCCGGATGACGCTCTACCGTTCTGAACTCCAGCCATCGGGTGCGCGATACGTCCCGCTGGCCCAAGTCGAGCTGCCCAGGATGGGGCGGCAGTGAGGTGATCGAGATGGCGGACAAGAAAGTGAACCTGAAGGACGCCTCGGCGAAGGAGGCCAAGGCCAAGGACGCGGCGCTGGAGGCGGCCGTGACGCAGATCGAGCGCGACTTCGGCCAGGGCGTCGCTGATGCGCCTCGGCGACAAAGGCACCGTCAAGGTCGACGCGATCCCGACCGGCGCCCTCGCGCTCGACCTCGCGCTCGGCATCGGCGGCGTCCCGCGCGGCCGGATCGTCGAGATCTTCGGCCCGGAGTCCTCGGGGAAGACGACGCTGGTCAACCACATCATCGCCCAGGCTCAGGCCCTGGGCGGCGTCTGCGCCTTCATCGACACCGAGCACGCGATCGACCCGGTCTACTCGCGGGCGATCGGCGTCGACACCGACGAGCTGCTGGTCTCCCAGCCCGACTACGGCGAGCAGGCGCTGCAGATCGCCGACCGCCTGATCGCCTCCGGCGCGATCGACGTGGTCGCGATCGACTCGGTCGCGGCGCTGACCCCGAAAGCCGAGCTGGACGGTCAGATCGGCGACCAGACGGTGGGGCTCCAGGCGCGCCTGATGTCGCAGGCGCTGCGCAAACTGGCCGGCAACCTCAACCGAACCAAAACGGTCTGCGTCTTCACCAACCAGATCCGCGAAAAGATCGGCGTCCAGTTCGGCTCGCCGGAGACCCAGCCGGGCGGTCGGGCGCTGAAATTCTATGCCTCGCAGCGCCTCGACATCCGCCGCATCGAGACCCTCAAGGAAGGGACCGAGGCGGTCGGCAACCGGGTCCGGGTCAAAGTCGTCAAGAACAAGGTGGCGTCGCCGTTTCGCCAGGCCGAGTTCGACATCGAGTACGGGGTCGGGATCTCGCGCGAGGGCGGCCTGCTCGACTTCGGCATGGAGCAGGACCTGGTGCAGAAATCCGGCTCCTTCTTCTCCTACGGGGAGACGCGGCTCGGCCAGGGGCGCAACAACGCCAAACAGTTCCTGGTCGACAACCCGCGAGCTCGCCGCCGAGATCGAAACCAAGGTGCGGACCGTGCTGGGGATCGACGGCGAGGAGCCCGCCGCGGGGGCCGACCGAGCCGGCGGCTACCGGAGCCCGCCGCCGCCGTGGCCGAGGCAAAAGCGGCCTAGTTCCCCTAGCGCGAGGGAGCCTCTCGGCGGATAGGATTCCGCGCCTGTCATGAGCAACGAAACCCTTTTCTTCATCTTCGGAATCGCGCTTGCGGTCTCGGCCGTGCTGATCAGCCTCGTCGGGCTGAAAGTGAAGAGCTTCCCCGGGAAGCACTTCCCGCTGGTCGTCCTCTGGTTCGCGATCCTGGTCGGCGCCGCGACCACCTTCGCCGTCCTGCACGCCCAGGACGAGGAAAAGGCGAAGGCGTCCGAGTTCCAGCAGGCCGGCCGGGAAATCGAAGAGCGACCAGACCGGCGGCCCCGTACGAATCGAAGGCGCCCGAAAAGGGCGGCTCCGCGGCAAAGCCCGAAGCGGCGGCCAAGGGACCGGGAGGGACGCTCGCAGCTCGCCGCCGACCCGACCGAACTCGCCTTCGACAAGACCAGCCTCGCCAGCAAGCCCGGCAAGGTGACGATCGACTTCACCAATCCCGCCACGCTCGAACACGACGTCGCGATCGAAGACGCGGAAGGCACCGAACTCGCCGTCTCGGCGCTGATCGGCAAGGGCAAGACCTCGGTCAGCGCCGACCTGTCCCCGGGCACCTACCACTTCTTCTGCACCGTCCCCGGGCATCGCGAAGCCGGCATGGAAGGCACCCTCACGGTGCGCTAGCGGGCGCATCTCCGCGCCGTGAGTACGCTGGGTTGACATGAGGCGCTTTCACGTCACCACCTTCGGGTGTCAGATGAACGTGCACGACTCCGAGCGGATGCGGGGGATGCTCTCCTCGCTCGGCTACGAGGAGGCCGAGAGCCGCGACGGCGCCGACCTGATCCTCTTCAACACCTGCTCGATCCGCGAGTCGGCCGACAGTCGCTTCATCGCCCATCTCGGCGAGGCGAAGCGGCTGAAGTCCGAAGACCCCGCGCCGGGTCGTCGGGGTCGGCGGCTGCTGGGCGCAGTCGGTCAAGGAGGAGGTCTTCGAGCGCTTCCCCTTCGTCGACGTCGCCTTCGGCCCCGGGCAGATCCACAAGCTCGCCGAGTTCCTCAACTCCGACTCGCTCACCGCCCAGGGCTACTTCGAGTTCGAGGACTTCTCCGGCCACCTGCCGACCCGGCGCGAGCGCGAGTTCCAGGGCTGGCTGCAGATCTCCCAGGGCTGCAACTGCGTCTGCTCCTACTGCATCGTCCCCTCGACCCGCGGCCGCGAGGTCAGCCGCGACCCGGGCGAGCTGGTCGCCGAGGCCGAGGCGCTGGCCGCCGACGGGGTCCGCGAGGTGACCCTGCTGGGCCAGAACGTCAACAGCTACGGGCGCGACCTGCCGAGGGAGGCGCGGATCGGCTTCGCCGAGCTGCTGGGGCGGGTCGACGCGGTCGAGGGGATCGACCGCATCCGCTACACCAGCCCGCACCCCAAGGACATGAAGGAGGACGTGATCCGCGCCCACGCCGAGCTGCCCTCCCTCTGCGAGCAGATCCACCTGCCGCTTCAGTCGGGCTCGAGCGCCGTGCTGAAGCGGATGCGCCGCACCTATGACCGCCGCCGCTACATGGACCGGGTCGCGCTGATCCGCGAGCACGTCCCCGACTGCGCGATCACCACCGACGTCATCGTCGGCTTCCCGGGCGAGACCGAGGCCGACTTCGAGCAGACGCTGGAGGTGGTCGAGGAGGTCGGCTACGACGGCGCCTTCACCTTCGTCTTCTCGCCCCGGCGCGAAACCGAGGCGGCGACGATGGATGCCCAGGTCCCGCACCCGGTCAAGGTCGAACGCATGGGGCGGCTGGTCGAGGCGGTGCAGCGGCGCGCGACGGAGCGGGCGCAGCGGTTCGTCGGGCCGCGAGATGGAGGTGCTGGTCGAGGGCCCCAGCCGCACCGATCGGTCGAAGCTGCGCGGCCGGACCCGGCACAACAAGGCGGTCAACTTCGAAGGGACGGCGGAGCCGGGAGAGCTCGTGCGGGTCGAGATCGACTCCGCCACCTCGCAGACCCTCGCCGGGACGCAGAGGCTCCTGACCCTGACGTGAGCGTCCTGGCGATCTTCGGCCCGACGGGGGTGGGGAAGACCGGGGTCGCGGTCGCCCTTGCCGAATCGCTGCGGGAGCGGGGGGAGGACCCGGTGGCGATCTCCTGCGACGCGCTTCAGGTGTACGAGGGGTTGGAGGTCCTCACCGGGGTCGCCAGCGCCGAGCAGCGGGCGAAGCTCGAGCACCGGCTGGTCGGGTTCGTGCCCGTCACCCAGCCGTTCTCGGTCGGCGACTACATGCGACTGGCGCACGCGGAGGTGGACGCGGCGCTGGAGAGCGGGGCGGACGCCGATCGTCGTCGGGGGGACCGGGTTGTATCTGCGGGCGGCGGTGGCGGAGCTCTCGCTGGTGAAGGCGGCGCCCGAATCGGAGGACTCCGAGCTCTGGTCGCCGCGGACCCGGCACCGGACGACGATCTTCGGGCTCGACATGGACCGGGCGCTGCTGTACGAGCGGATCGAGGCGCGGGTGGACGCGATCGTCGCCGCCGGGGCCGAGGAGGAGGTGCGCCGGGCCGAGGCGTTGGGACCCTCGCGCACGGCCCGCAAGGCGCTCGGCTTCGACGAGCTGCTCGGCGGCGACGTCGAGGCGATGAAGAAGCGCTCGCGCAACTACGCCCGCCGCCAGCTCACCTGGATGCGCAAGATCCCAAACCTCCACCCGATCGACCGCACCGCCCGCGACGACCGGGCGGTGGCGGCCGAGATCGCCGAGGCGATCAACTTCTGATGCCTTTATGACCCCATAGGGTCATCAACCGATCAGAAGTCGGGCGAATAGGCTCCGGGGATGCGATTTGAGAAGTGGCAGGCGCTGGGCAACGACTACCTGATCATCGAGGCGGAGGGGCTTCCCTGGGAGCTGACGCCCGGGCGGATCGAGTGGCTCTGCGACCCGCACTTCGGCGTCGGCTCCGACGGGATCCTCCTGCTCGCCCGCGGCGAGGACCCCGAGTTCGTCGCCGAGCTGCGGATCTTCAATCCGGACGGCTCCGAGGCGGAGCTGTCGGGCAACGGGGCGCGGGAGGCGATCCTCTACCTGCGCCGCCACGGGTGGACCGACGAGGACGCGCTTCGCGATCCGCACCGCCGCTGGGCCGATCGTGCCGACGATCACCGGCGAGCTGACCTGCGCTGTGGAGATGGGCAGGGCCTCGACCGCCTCCAAGGACTTCCCCTCCGGCGAGGAGGACGGCCGTGGGACGCTGCGGCGCGGGCGGGCGCGATTGGGAGTTCCAGCACGTTTCGATCGGCAACCCGCAGTGCGCGATCGTCGTCGGCGCCGAGCTGGAGGGCCTCGACCTGGGCGAGATCGGGCCTGAGATCGAATCCCACGAGCTGTTCCCCAACCGCACCAACGTCTCCTTCCTGGCGATCGACGGCAGCAACGTTCGGGCGCGGATCTTCGAGCGCGGGGTGGGGGAGACGCTCTCCTCGGGAACCGGCGCCAGCGGCGCCGCGGTGACCGCCTTCCTCAAGGGGGCGTCGAGCCCGCTGGCGGTCGAGCTTGACGGGGGCGAGCTGGAGGTGGAGGTCGGCGAGGACCTGGCGGTGACGCTGACCGGCTGGGCCGAGCCCGTCTGCTCCGGGGAGCTCTCGCCGGAGCTGGTGGCCGCGCTCGCCGACCTCGACGGCTAGGTAGATTTCCGCGCCCATGGGCATCGCCGACCCCTCAAAACGCCTGGAGGCGATGCCTCCGTACATGTTTCAGGAGCTGGAGCGGCGGATCGCCGAGAAGCGCGCGGCCGGCATCGACGTGATCAGCCTCGGGATCGGCGACCCCGATGAGCCGACCTACCCCCACATCGTCAAGGCGATGCGGGAGGCGGTCGCCGATCCGGCCAACCACCGCTACCCCAGCAATCGCGGCCGCGAGGAGTTCCGCCGCGCCTTCGCCGACTTCTACGAGCGCCGCTTCGGGGTGGAGATCGACCCCGAATCCGAGCTGATCCCCGCGATCGGGGCCAAGGAGTGCATCTACAACCTCTGCTTCGCCTTCCTCGACCCGGGCGGCGTCGCGCTCGCCTCCGACCCGGGCTACCCCGTCTACACCGGCGGCCCGATCCTCGCCGGGGCGACGCCGGAGCTGCTGCCGCTGGTACCGGAGTTGGGATTCGTCCCCGACCTCGGCGCCGTTCCCGCCGACGTCGCCGCCAGGGCGCGGCTGATGTTCCTCAACTACCCGAACAACCCGACCGGGGCGGTGGTTCCGGAGGGGTTCTTCGAGATGGTCGTCTCCTTCGCCCGCGAGCACGAGATCCTCGTCGTCCACGACAACGCCTACTCGGAGACCACCTACGACGGCTACGTGGCGCCGAGCTTTCTCGCCACCCCCGGGGCCAAGGAGATCGGCGTCGAGGTCTTCTCGCTCTCCAAGGGCTTCAACATGACCGGTTGGCGCTGCGCCGCGATCCTCGGCAACGCCGAGGCCGTCCAGGCCTACTGGCGGCTGAAGACCAACGTCGACTCCGGCCTCTTCGAGGCGGTGCAGATGGCCGGCGTCGCCGCCCTGGGCGGCCCGCCGGGGCCGCTGGAGCGGATGAACGAGACCTACGCCCGCCGCCGCGACCTCGTCGTCGGCGCCCTGCGCGAGATCGGGGTGCAGGTGAGCTCGCCGCGGGGGACGATCTACGTCTGGGCTCCCGTCCCCGAGGGCCAGACCTCGACCTCCTTCGCCGAGCTGGTGCTGGAAGAGGCGGCGGTCGTCGTCTCGCCGGGATCGATGTACGGGCCCAGCGGCGAGGGCTTCTTCCGCATCGCCCTCACCACCCCCGACGAGCGCATCGAAGAGGCGGTCGAGCGGATGCGCGAGCACCTGGCCTAGGCTGCTTCGCGCTCCTCGCGCTTGCGCCAGTAGCGGTCGAGGCCGCGCCACTGGTACTGGGGCGGGACGCACTGGATCGTCTCGGCCGCGTTCTCCGGCGCCAGGGCGGCCTCGACCCGCTCGACGTGGCGCCGCTCGTAGTCGGGCTCCGACAGCTCGCGGGCCAGCCGCGCCTCCTCGCGCAGCCGCTCGCGGACGACGGCGAGGTGTCCGACGGGGTCCTCGACGGCGCCGAAGTGGGTCAGGGCCAGTCGCCGCGGTCGCCAGGCTTCGACGGTGCCGATCGACTCCTCCCACAGCTCGATGTCGATGTCGGGCGGCGGCGTGGGCGGGACGACGAGGTCCCCGGGCGGGATGCGGACTGCGGCGACGTCGCCGACGAAGGCGGTGCCGCTGTCCTCGTGCAGGTAGCAGACGTGGTGGGAGGCGTGGCCGGGCGTGTAGGCGACGCGCATCCCCAGCACCGTCTCGCCGCCGGCGAGCGGGTGCACGTTCGCCTCCGGCACCGGCACGATCTCCCCCCAGAGGCGCTGCATGTGCTCGCCGTAGAGCCGCTCGGCGCTGGCCAGCAGCTTGGAGGGATCGATCAGGTGCGGGGCGCCGCGCTCGTGCACGTAGACCTCGAGGTCCGGCCAGCGGCGCACCATCGCCCCGGTCGCGGCGGCGTGGTCGAGGTGGATGTGGGTGAGAAGCACGGCGCGCGGCCGCTCGTCTCCGAGCGCGGCGAGCACCGTCGGCAGGGAGGACTCCGGCCCGGGGTCGACCAGCGCCCCGTCGACCTCCCAGCAGCCGATCACGTGCGGGCGGCCGAGGTGTTCGACGTCGATTACCCGCACGGCGGGCTCAGGCCACGGCGGCGGCCGGGATCTGCCCTTCGGCCTGAAGCGTCTGGCGCAGACCCTCTTCGAGGCCCCGCGGCTCGTAGCCCAGCTCGCGCTTGGCCTTGTCGTAGCTGGCCCAGAAGGTGACGCCGTCGGCGGAGGAGATCAGCTCGCGCAGGTTGGGCGGCTGTCCCATCACCTTGCCGACCAGGGGGCCGATCGGGATCATCGCCTTCATCAGCGGGGTCGGGATCGCCCGCTTGGGCGCCTTGCGGCCGGTCGCCTCGGCGACGACGCCGATCGCCTCGCGCACGGTCGTCGCCGGGCCGCTGATCACGTAGGTCTCGCCGCTCGCTCCCTTGTCGAGGGCGAGTAGGATGCCGGCGGCGATGTCCTCGACGTGGGAGAGGCAGATGCCGAGCTCGGGGAACGGCATCAGCGGCATCTTCCCCGAGAGGAACTGGTTGAGCAGCTCGGCGATCGAGGAGGTGTCGCCGGGGCCGTAGACGCCGCCCGGCTGCACGATCGTGCAGGGCAGACCCTCGCCGATCATCCGCTTGGCGACCTGGTGGGCCTCCCACTTGGTCTCCTCGTAGTAGGAGGTGAAGTCCTTGGCCGGGTGCTCGTAGGACTCGTCGACCACCTTGCCGTGGGTGTTGCCGAAGACACCGACCGTGGAGACGTAGACGACCTTGGGGATCTTCGCCGCCAGCGCCGCGCCGAGGACGCGTTCGGTGCCGCCGACGTTGGCCTCGCGCATCGCCTCGCGCTGGGAGGCCGGGATCCCGACCTCATACATCGCCGCCGCGTGGATCGCCGCGTCGCACCCCGCCATCCCGTCGCGGATCGCCCGCTCGTCGCCGAGGTCGCCGGCGGCGAGCTGGCAGCCGAGCGCCTCGACCTTCCTGCCCTTCTCGGGGTTGCGGACCAGGCAGACGACCTCGTCGCCGCGCGCGCGCAGCTGGCGCACGACCTCGCCGCCGATGAACCCGGTGCCTCCCGTGACGAAGACCTTCACGATCGCACAGCCTATCCGGCCGGGGCGCATGCCTACAATCTCCCTGAGTGCATCGTTCGAGAAATGGCCGCGACACGCAGACGCGCTACGGCGCGAACGGCGCCGGCGTCTCGAACCCGCGGGCCCGCCAGCGGGCGATGGCGATCGGGGTCCTCGCCGGCCCCGAGCGAGGCGAGCCGCTGGCCGAGCTGAGGGAGCTGCTGCGAACGGCGGGTGTGGCCACCGCCGGCGTCGCGACCCAGCAGCGGCCTCAGCCCGACCCCGACCGCTACTTCGGCCGCGGGCGGCTGGAGAGCCTGAAACGGGAGATCGCCGCCGCCGACGCCAACCTGGTCGCCTGCGACGACGAGCTGGCGCCGCGCCAGGAGCGCAACCTGGAGGCCGCCCTGGGCGTGCCGGTGATCGACCGCACCGCGGTGATTCTCGACATCTTCGCCGACCACGCCCACTCGGCCGAGGGCAAGCTCCAGGTCGAGCTGGCGCAGCTGGAGTACAACATGGCGCGGATGAGGGGGCTCTGGACCCACCTCGAGCGCCTCGGCGCCGGCAGGATGGACGGCGGCATCGGCACCAGGGGGCCGGGGGAGAGCCAGATCGAGACCGACCGCCGCCTCGCCCGCGACCGCATCGCCGCCCTGCGCCGCCGCCTCGAGCGGATGGAGCGAAACCGCGGCGTCATGCGCGCCCGTCGCGACAGCTCCTCGCTGCCCCGGGTCGCCCTCGCCGGCTACACCAACGCCGGCAAGTCGACGCTGCTGAACGCCCTCACCGGGGCCGAGGTCGGGGTGGGGGACAGGCTCTTCCATACCCTCGATCCGACCACCCGCAGCCTCGAGCTGTCCGGCCGCGACTACCTGCTGACCGACACCGTCGGCTTCATCGAGAAGCTGCCCCACCAGCTGGTAGAGGCGTTCAAGGCGACGCTGGAGGAGACCGTCCTCGCCGACCTGATCGTGCACGTGGTCGACGCCGCGGCGCCGGAGGAGCGCCGCCTGCTCGACATGCGCGCGGTGGACGAGGTGCTGGAGGAGATCGGCGCCGGCGGCAAACCGCGCCTGCTGGTGCTGAACAAGGCCGACCTGCTCGACGCCGAGGCGCGGGAGGAGGCCGAGCTCGCACATCCCGACGCGGTGCTGGTCTCGGCCCTGACCGGCGAGGGCCTCGACGCCCTCAGCGAGGCGATCGAGGCAGCCTTCGAGGCGACCCTGGCCGAGGTCGAGCTGCTCGTGCCCTACACCGAGGGCGCGCGCCTGCACGAGCTGCACGAGGTGGCCGGCGAGCTGCGGCGCACCGACCGTGAGGACGGCGTGCTCGTTCAGGCCCGGGTCCCGGTCGCCGAGCTGCACCGCTTCGCCGATCTCGACGCCAGCGGCAATGGCGCGCGGGTCCTGTCTCCCTGACAGGGGCCTGCGAGCGAGGTGTACGTTCTCGGCCCCTGTCAGGGAGCCACCCGCGCGAGCGGCCGCTAGGGTCAACGCCGTGGACCTGCCGATGGCGAAGCTGAGGGATGACGCGGTGCTGCCGACCCGGGCGCACGATGGGGACGCCGGGCTGGATCTCTACGCCTGCGAGGACGCGCACATCGGGCCTGGGGAGCGGTGGAGCGTCGGCACCGGGATCGCGCTGGAGATCCCGCCCGGCCACGCGGGGCTGGTCCTGCCGCGCTCGGGCCTCGCCCGCGAGCACGGGATCTCCCTCGTCAACAGCCCCGGCCTGATCGACTCCGGCTACCGCGGCGAAGTGCGGGTGCTGCTGCTCAACAACGACCCGGCGGAGACCTTCAGGGTGGCCGCCGGGGACCGCATCGCCCAGCTCGTGCTGGCACCGGTCGCACTCGCCGATCCGGTCCAGGCCGAGACCCTCGCCGACTCCGCCCGCGGCGAGGGCGGTTTCGGTTCCAGCGGGCGCTGAGGCTCAGCGCAGGCCTGCGGCGGCACGGGCGCTCTCGTGGGCCGCGGCCTCGAAGGTGTCGTCGAGCGGCTCCAGGTCGGGTGCGGCGCCGTAGCGCCGCTCCATGGCGAGGGCGATCAGGTGGTCGGCGAGCCAGGCGTTCTTCGGCAGCAGCGGCCCGTGCAGGTAGGTGCCGATCAGGTTGTCGCCTCGCACGCCCTCCAGGCCGTCCCTGCCGTTGTTGCCGAAGCCTTTGACGACGCGGCCGAGCGGCGTCGCGCCGGGGCCGAGGTAGGTGCGCCCGCCGTGGTTCTCGAAGCCCGCCAGGATCCTCGGCCCGGCGCCGAGGTCGACCTCGATCGCGACGTTGCCGATCAGCCGCTCGCCCGGCTCGCGCACGGTCTCCAGGTCGGCGAGGCCCAGGCCCGGCAGCTTCTCCTCCTCGAGCTCGTAGCTGTGGCCCAGCAGCTGGTAGCCGCCGCAGACCGCCAGCAGCCCGGCGCCGTCGCCGACCGCCGCCACCAGCGCCTCGCGCTTGCTCGCGACCATGTCGGCCGCGACCATGCGCTGGTCGCGATCCTGGCCGCCGCCGATGTAGAAGAGGTCGTGGGCGGCGGGGTCGACGCGCTCTCCGGGCCCGGCGCCGGCGTGGCTGAAGCCGATGCCCCGCCACTCGCAGCGGCGCCGCAGGAAGACGATGTTGCCGCGGTCGGCGTAGATGTTCATCTGATCGGGGTAGAGACTCAGCACCCGCAGCTCCATCAGGCCTCCCTCCGGACCAGGACGACGGTGGAGCCGACATGGGCCTCGGTCGGCGCCACCTCGCGGCGGCCGGCTGGAGGCAGCCCGGCCGCCCCAGCCTCCGCCTCCAGGGCGGCGGCGGAGAGGACCCGCAGCGAGATCCGGTCGGGCTCGCGGCGCAGCTCGCCGGCGGGGGAGACGGTCTTGCGCAGGCGGCGGATCGTGATCCGCTCCCCGTCGATCGCGGTCTCCAGCGGGAAGCTGGCGTAGAGCCAGCCGTCGACTTCGCGGGCGTCTGGGACCGCGTCGGCCTCGTGGTTCACGCCGGCGAGCAGGTCCTCGACGATCGCCAGCGCCGCGATGCCGCCGGGGCGCAGCTGAGCCGCCACGCAGGAGAGGCAGGCGACGCGCTCCTCGCGTCCCGCGAAGAGCTGGAGCAGCTGCATCGGCGCCAGGGCGAGGGCGAACTCGCCCTCGAGGGCGGAAGTCGCGCGCGTCGCCGGCCACGGCCCGCGCCGGCAATCCCGCCGCCCGCTCTTCGAAGGCGGCCACCAGCTCCGCGTCGAGGTCGACCCCGGTCACCTCGTGCCCGCGCCGGGCGAGGTGAAGGGCGACCCGGCCGGTGCCGCAGCCGAGGTCGAGGACGGGCCCGCCAGCGCGCTCCGCCAGCTCCTCCCAGAGGCCGAGGTCGGCGGCGTAGGCGCCGCACTCGACGTCGTGCCAGATCGCCGCGCTCACCGCCAGAACTCCTCGGCCAGGCCGCGGTCGGCGAGCAGCTTGCGCAGCTCCAGCAGCGCGGTGTAGGTGGGGAGGGCGAAGAGGCGGCCCTCGGCGCCGGAGACGGCGCGGTCGAGCGAAACCTCGACCTCAGGCTCGACCTCGATCGCCTCGGTCGGCCAGCCAGCGTACTTCAGCCGCAGCGCCATCTCCGGCGCCCGCGTGCCGGCGCAGACGACGCGTCGCACGGCGCCGTCCAGCAGCTCGAAGTCGGCGTCCCAGATCCAGGAGACGTCGCGGCCGTCGGCGATGCGGTCGTTGAGCCCGACCCAGAGGTCGAGCCCGTCGCCGCCCGCCTCCAGCCGCAGCGTGCGCAGGACCTCGTTGGCTCCGGCCGGGTTCTTGATCAGCAGGATCGAGAGCGCGATCTCGCCGATCGCGATCGTCTCGACCCGGCCGAAGGCCGCCCGCATGCCGCCGAGCGCGCTCGCGATCCGCTCCAGCCCGACGCCGAGCCTCAGGCCCGCCGTCACCGCGGCGAGGGCGTTGTAGACGTTGTAGAGGCCCGGCAGCGGCAGCTCGATGTCGATCTCGCCAGCGGGAGTCCGAACCCGCGATCGCGAGCCGTCCATCCCCAGCAGCTCGATCTCGGTCGCGGCGACCTCTGGCCGGGGCCGCTCGGCGCCGCAGTTGGGGCAGGAGTAGTGGCCGAGGTGGCCGACGAAGGCGCGCTCGTAGGCGTAGGGGTGACCGCAGCGGCGGCAGTGCTTGGCGTCAAAGGCGTGCTGGAGCTCCGGCAGCGCCTGGGAGGAGTCCTCGACGCCGAAGTAGACGACGCCCTCGCGCGGGCGCTCGTCGGAGTCGCGGCCGAGGTCGGCGATCAGCGGATCGTCGGCGTTGAGGGCGAAGCCGGAGTGTTCGGCATGCGCGGCGACGGTCCTGGCCCACTCCTCGGCAAGCGCCTCCATCTCGCCGTAGCGGTCGAGCTGGTCGCGGAAGAGGTTGCCGAGGACGATCAGCGAGGGGTCGAGCTCGGCCGCGACCCGCGGCAGCCAGGCCTCGTCGACCTCGAACAGGCCCTCGCGCCCCTCCTGCTCCAGCAGCGCCGTCGCCACTCCCCAGGTCATGTTGGAGCCGGCCCGGTTGTGGACGGGATGGCGGCCGTCGGCCGCGAGGATCGCGGCGATCATCCCGGCGGTGGTGGTCTTGCCGTTGGTGGCGCTGACGATCGTGGCGCCACGGTCCAGGCTCGCCCCGAGCCGGCCGATCGCGTCGGGGGCGAGGCGCAGCAGGACACGGCCGGGCAGGGTGGTGCCGCCGCCGCGCCCACTGCGGCGGCTGGCGGCGCCGATCGCCCGCGCGAGCGTCGCCTTGGCGCCGAAGAGCGGTCCGCCCGCGCCGCGCCCGGCCACCGCCGCGTTCAAGCGTCGCCCTGCGGCGGCGCCAGCACGCTCAGGGCCCTCGGCAGCACCCGCAGCGAGGCCGGCAGCTCGGTCAGGTGCTCGCCGTCGGCGTAGACCGGGAAGGGCCGGCTCGCGCTCAGCTCCAGGTGCGGCGCGCGGAAGACGTGCACCTCGTCCTCCTCGACGTGGGTGCCCTTGAACACCTTCGGCAGGTTACCCACGAAGCGCAGCTTGCCGACCTCGCCGACGCTGACGATGTCGAACTCGCCGTCGTCGAGCCTGGCGTCGGGGGCGATGTACATGCCGCCGCCGAAGGCGCGGCTGTTGGCGACCGAGATCGAGTAGCCGCTGACGCGCAGGCTTTCGCCGTTGGCCCGGATCGTGAAGCGGGCCGGCTTCCAGCCCAGCAGGGTGCGCATCGCCGCATAGGCGTAGACGAGGTTGCCGCGCATGAAGTGGTTCTCGTTGGCGCGGCGGTTGGCTTCGGAGTCGAAGCCGACGCTGACGATGCCGAGGAAGCGCTTGCCGTTGACCTCGCCGACGTCGATGCGGCGGCTGTGGCCGGCGAGCAGGACCTCGACCGCGCCCTCGGGGTCGTCGGGGATGCCGAGCACGCGGGCGAGGTCGTTGCCGCGCCCGCCGGGGACGATCCCCAGCGGCGTCTCGGCCCCGGCCATGGCGCCGCCGACGGCCCCGATCAGGCCGTCGCCGCTGATCACCACCGGCACCTCGCCGGCCTCGACAGCCCCCAGCGCCTGCTCGACGCCGTGCTCCAGCCCCTTCGTCCGCTGCACCCGGAACTCGGCCCGCGCGACGTCCAGCGCCTGCTCCACCCGCGGCAGCAGCTTCAGGGTCCTGCCGCCCGCCGAGGAGGGGTTGACGAGCAGCGCCAGGGGGAGGCCGGAGATATCCATCGGTTGCAGCCTATTTGTCCCCTTAATGGAGGCGGTAGATGGCGAACGATCCGTTGCCGGCGCGCTCGGTCAGGACATGCTCCAGACCGTGCCTGGCGAGACGCCGCCGCAGTAGGCGTCCGTGCAGGCTTGCGAATGGGGAGGGAGCGTGAGAGCTCGCGAGGATCAGGTGGCCGCCGGGGATCAGGACGCGGGCGGCCTCGCCGGGGGAGGGCCGGCTGTCGAGAGCGGCGAGGAGGTCGAAATGGTCGTCGGGGTAGGGGAGGGAGCCCGGGACACCCTGCTTGAAGGCGATGCGGCCCTCGGGGTCGAGGCCGACCCTCGCCGTCGCCCGCGCGATCGCCTCCGCGGAGCGGTCGACCCCTCGCACGCGGGCGCGGGGGAACTCGCGGGCCAGGAACAGCGCCGCCTCGCCCTCGCCGCATTCGGCCGCGAGCACCCGCTCGGGCTCGCCGACGTGCAGGGCCGCCGCGGCCAGCGGGGTCAGCGGAGGCGCATCCATCCCGGCCGATCGTAGACCGCCTCGGCGGGCGATTGGTCTAGGATGCCGCGCCGATGGGGGAGCAGGTCGACCGACGCTGGATCATCCTCGCCGTCTTCGCGGTCGTCGCCGTCGGCGTGGTCGCGGCGATCCTGATCTCGCGCGGCGGCAGTGACGGGGGCGGCACCGACTCGACCGCCGCCGCGACCAGCGCCAACGGCTGCAAGAAGGTGGCCGCGCCGAAGCCCAAGCACGTCTCCCTGAAGGCGCCCAAGCAGACCCTGAAGCGGGGCGAAAAGGTGACCGCGGTGGTGAGGACCAGCTGCGGCAGCTTCGACATCGCGCTCGACACCGAGCGGGCGCCGAAGACCTCCAACTCCTTCGCCTACCTCTCCGAACAGGGTTTCTACGACGACCTCACCTTCCACCGGATCGTCCCCGGCTTCGTGATCCAGGGCGGCGACCCGCTCGGCACCGGCCTCGGCGGTCCCGGCTACAAGATCGTCGAGAAGCCGCCGGCCAACCTCGCCTACACCAAGGGCGTGGTGGCGATGGCGAAGAGCTCGGCCGACCCGCCTGGCAGCTCGGGCAGCCAGTTCTACATCGTCACCGGCGCCGACGCCGGCCTGCCGCCCGAATACGCCCTGCTCGGCAAGATCAGCAAGGGATACCCGGTCGTGGCGCGGATCGGCAAGCTGGGCACGCCCACCGAAAAACCCAAGCAGACGGTCCTGATCGAAAAGATCACGATCGAAAAGGGCTGAGCGGGAGTAGGCTGCGTCCATGGCGAAGCCAAAGGTGGGAGACGCGGCGCCGGACTTCGAGCTGCCGGGCACCGGCCAGAAGACCTACCGGCTCTCCGACTACCGCGGCCGCAAGGTGATCCTCGCCTTCTACCCGGGGGACTTCACCGCCGTCTGCACCAAACAGTTCTGCTCCTACCGCGACCAGGGCGAGGAGCTGGACGGGCTGGGGGCCGAGGTGCTCGGGATCTCCCCGCAGTCGGTCGACTCTCACGAGCGCTTCGCCGAGGAGAAGCGGCTGAACGTGCCGCTGCTGGCCGACGAGGACAAGGAGGTCGCGCGCGCCTACGGCGTGCTCGCCGGCCCGATGGTGCGGCGGGCGATCTTCATCGTCGACGAGCAGGGCACGATCCGCCACCGCAAGGTGACCCTCGCCGGGCTCACCTACGAGTCGGTCGACGACCTCCAGCAGGCCGTAGCCGCGCTGGGCTGATGCCCGCCGCCGCCGCGGCGACCTTCGAGCTGGCGCCGGCGCCGGTGCTGCGCGGCGAGGCGGCGGGGGAGGGACCCCCGGTGGTGCTCTGCCACGGGATCACCGCGACCCGGCGCTACGTCACCCACGGCTCCCGCGCCCTGGAGCGGGCCGGGCACCGGGTGGTCTCCTACGACGCCCGCGGCCACGGGGAGTCCGACCCCGCCCCGCCCGGCCAGGGTTATGGATACCCGTGGCTGGTGTCCGACCTGGAACGCGTGGTCGCGTCCGCCGTCGGCGAGGGTCGCTTTCTGCTTGCCGGGCACTCGATGGGGGCGCATACGGCGGTGGCGTACGGGTTGGCTCATCCGGAGCGGCTGGCCGGGCTGGTGGTGGCCGGGCCGGTGTACGCGGGAGAGGTCACGGAGGAGACGGTCGCCTACTGGGACGGGCTGGCCGACGCGATCGAGGAGGGGGGAGTGGACGGCTTCCTCGCCTACATCGGCGAAAACCAGGACATCGACCCCGACTGGCGCGAGACTGTCCTGCGCTTCACCCGCGAGCGGATGCTCCTGCACCGCCATCCCGAGGCGATGGTCGCGGCGCTGCGCGAGATCCCGCGCTCGCGCCCCTTCGAGTCGATGGAGGAGCTGGAGCGGCTCGACGTCCCGGCGCTGGTCGTCGCCAGCCGCGACGAGGCCGATCCGGGCCACCCGTACGCGGTCGCGGCGGCCTACGCGAAGCGCCTGCCGCGGGCGCGGCTGTTGAGCGAGGCGGAGGCCGAATCGCCGCTCGCCTGGCAGGGAGGCAGGCTTTCGCGCGAGATAGCTGCCTTTTATGCCGAGGCTCTATCTTGATCGCTATGAAGTTTCCGACCGAAGCGACCCTGCGCCGGCTGATCGCCTTCGTCGCGGCGCTCGGGATCGGCGTCGCCACCTACATCACGATCGCCGACTCGGGCGGCGGCGCGCCGACCTGCCTGGCCGGCGGCAGCGGCTGTCAGACCGTCGCCAGCAGCTCCTACTCGCACATCGGCGGCGTCAACATCGCCGTCTTCGGCATCGTCGGCTACGTGCTGCTGCTCGCCTCGGCCTTCTCGGCCAGCGACCTGGCGCGCTTCGGCGGCTTCGCCGTCTCGCTGGGGGGCTTCGGCTTCAGCGTCTACCTGACCTACCTCGAGCTGTTCAAGATCGAAGCGATCTGCCAGTGGTGCGTGGCGAGCGCGATCCTGATGACGATCCTCTTCGCGCTCAACGCGACCCGGCTGATCGGCTACGCGGGGACGACCGCCACGGCCGTGCCCCAGAGGAGCTGAGCGGGCAACCCGACGGGAGATGAGATGAGCAACAGGCGGGAGAGGGAGAAGCGCCGCGAACAGCGGCTTCAGGAGGAAACGAAGGTCGACGCCAAAGACCGGCGCACGCGCCTGCTCCAGCTCGGCGCCGGGGCGGCGTTCCTGGTCGTGGTCGCGATCGCGGTGCTGATCGTCGCCAACTCGTCGAGCAGCGAAAGCGGCGGCGACGCCACCAACGTGGTCGAAACCGGCGCCGTCGACAGCCTGCTGGCCGACATCCCGCAGCAGGGGCTGGCCCTGGGAGACCCGAAGGCGGCGGTCACGGTCTACGAGTACGGGGACCTCCAGTGCCCGTTCTGCAAGGCCTACTCCGAAGAAATCCTGCCGCAGGTGATCGAAGGCCCGGTCAAGCGGGGCAACGCGCAGCTGGTCTTCCGCAACTTCACGATCATCGGGCCGGATTCGGTGCCGGCGGGCGCGGCGGCGGTGGCGGCGGGCGCGCAGGGGCGCGGGTGGAACTTCATCGAGCTCTTCTACCGCAACCAGGGCAAGGAGAACTCCGGCTACGCCACGCCCGAATTCTTCACCGCGATCGCCAAGGGCGCCGGGGTCAAGAACATCGCCCAGTGGAACAAGGAACGCCAGGGCGCCCAGATCACCAGCGAAGTCAAGGAAACGACCGAACAGGCGCAGAAATTCGGCTTCACCGGGACCCCGTCGTTCGCGATCCGGGGCCCCAACAGCAACGGGACCGAACTGATCAGCCCCCAAACGCCCGAGGAAATCGAAGAAGCGATCGAAAAGGCCAGCTGAAAAGCCAGGCCTAAGTTGACATAACCACCATTATCGTGCGTTGGAAGCGACGGCGGGGCGCCAACTGATGCCTTTATGACCCCATAGGCATGTCAACTCATCAGTCGGCCGCGGGAGCGACTGGAGCGGCGGCGCTGCCGCGAACCAACGGGCGGACCAGCGGCGGGGCCTTTGGCAGGCGGTCCCGCTCCACCTGGCCCAGCTCGAATCCCGAGGCGTCGATCGTTGCCACGGTGTCGCGGTTGCAGTGGCAGCCGTCGCCGAGGAAGCGCCAGGGCCGCTCCAGGCGGTCCTGCCAGCGCGCCAACCCGGGGTCCTCGGAGCGCACGTCCTCGAGGAACAGCAGCCGTCCGCCGGGCTTCAGCACCCGCTCCAGCTCCGCGACCGCGGCCCGCGGGTCGGGAACCGTGCAGAGGACCAGCGTGGCGACGGCGGTGTCGAAGCTCGCGTCCTCGAACGGCAGCCGTTCCGCGGGCGCCTCGATCACCTTGGCCCCGCGCCCCGATCCCGCCAGCTTCGCCCGCAGTCGCTTGCGCATGTGCGGGTCGGGCTCGGCGACGACCAGGTCGTCGACCTCGGCCGGATACAGGTCGAGATTGATCCCGGTCCCGGCCCCGATCTCGATCGTCCGCCCGCGCGCCTGGGCCAGGAGCGCGGCGCGCATCTCGCGCATCCCCGCCTCCTCGGTCCCCTTCATCGCCCGGTCGTAGATTGCCGAGAAGAACCGGCCCCAGGTCGCGTCGTAGACCCGTCCCATCTCGGCTGCGCTCCTCAGGCGGCGTCGCGCTCGGCGGGCGCCGGCTCCCCTTCGCCCTGGCCAGCGGCGCCGGATCTGCTCGCGGCGGCGCGCTCCTCGTAGGCGCGGCGGGCGCCGTGGTCGACCTCGAACATCAGCCTGTCGACCTTCATCAGTCGCGCCAGCCCCTCGCGGGCGCCGCGCGGCAGCAGGCTGACGACCCGGAACAGGACGCCGTTGGCGCGCGGGACGAAGACGTCGAAGCGGGGAACTTCCATCGCGTCGACGATCTCATCGGCGACGTCGGAGGCCTCGACCGGTTTCACCCAGCGCTGGCCGACCCCGCTGGTCAGCTCGGTGTTGACCACGGTCGGCATCACGCAGACGACCTCGACCCCGCTCCCGCGCAGCTCCTGCCGCACGGCCTCGCTGAGGCCGACCACGCCGTGCTTGGTGGCCGAGTAGGTGGCGATGCCGGGAACGCCGGCCTTGCCCGCCTGCGAGGCGATGTTGACGATGTAGCCGGCGCCGCGCGGGCGCAGCCGCTGAATCGCCAGCTGGGTGCCGGTGATGACGCCGTGCAGGTTGATGTCGACCTGGCGGCGGACCGAGGCCTCGCCCTCCTCCTCGAACGGCGTGACGGGCATGATCCCGGCGTTGTTGACGACGGCGTCCAGCGGCCCGAGCTGGCGCTCGGTCTCGGCCAGGAAGCGCTCGAAGGAGCCGCGGTCGGTGACGTCGAGGGGCAGCGCGATCGTGCCGCCGCCGAGCCCGGCCGCGGTCCGCTCGGCCAGCTCGAGGTCGAGGTCGCCGATCGCGACGCGGCAGCCCTTGCGCACCAGCGCCGTCGCGGTGGCCATGCCGATCCCCCGCGCGCCGCCGGTGATCGCCACGACCTTGCCGTTGAGAGAGCGTCGCTCCTTCGCCATCGCTGGCCTCCTTCCGCGCGGCCTCAGGCCGCCGGCTTGTAGACGGTGACCACGGCCGCGCCGCCGAGGCCGATGTTGTGCTGGAGGGCGACCTTCGCGCCCTCCACCTGGCGCTTGTCGGCGTCGCCGCGCAGCTGCCAGGTCAGCTCCGAGCACTGGGCCAGCCCGGTCGCGCCCAGCGGGTGGCCCTTGGAGATCAGCCCACCGGAGGGGTTGACGACGACCTGGCCGCCGAAGGTGGTCGCCTCGGCCTCGACCAGCTTGTGCGCCTCGCCCTCCGCGGCGAACCCGAGCGCTTCGTAGGTGATCAGCTCGTTGGCGCTGAAGCAGTCGTGCAGCTCGCAGACGTCGACCTCCTCGGGGGCGACCTGCGCTTCCTCGTAGGCGTTGCGCGCCGCCGTCTTCGACATGTCGGAGCCGACGATGGTCATGCAGTTGGCGCCCTCGTCGAAGGTCGAGCTGAGATCGGTGACCATCGACTGGCCGACGATCTCCACCGCCCGCTCCCAGAGGCCGTGATCGTCGACGTAGCGCTCGGAGGCGACGATCGCGCAGGCCGAGCCGTCGGAGGTGGGCGAGCATTGGAGCTTGGTCAGCGGGTCGTGGATCATCTTCGCCGCCTTGATGTCCTCCAGCGTGTACTCGTCCTGAAACTGGGCGTAGGGATTGTTGACCGAGTGCTTGTGGTTCTTCCACCCGATCCAGGCGTAGTGGTCGGGTTCGGAGCCGTACTTCTGCATGTGGTCGCGGCCGGCGTTGCCGAACATCTGCGGCGCCGGCGGCGAGGCCTCGGGGTCGCGGATCTCGAACATCCGCGCCGCGTGCTTGTCGATCGCGTTGGTGCGGTCGGTGTACTTGACGCCGAGGCTGCCGGGCTCCATCTTCTCGAAGCCGAGCGCCAGGGCGCAGTCGACGACGCCGCCCCGCACGGCCTGGCGGGCCAGGAACAGCGCCGAGGAGCCGGTCGAGCAGTTGTTGTTGACGTTGACGACCGGGATCCCGGTCAGGCCGAGTTGGTACAGCGCCCGCTGGCCGTAGGTCGAGTCGCCGTAGCAGTAGCCGGCGTAGGCCTGCTCGACGTCCTCGTAGGGAACTCCGGCATCGGCGAGTGCCTTCTCCCCCGCCTCCTTGGCCCAGTCCGGGTAGTCGCCCTGCTTGGTCCCGGGCTTCTCGAACTTGGTCATCCCGACCCCGATCACGAACGTGCGGTTGCTCAAAGCTGGCTCCTGTGTTCTCCCGCGTGCCCGCGGAGGTTTGGCTGCGTAGCCAGGAATTTACCGCGTGGCCGCCTCCGGCGGTGCCAGCCCGGCCTCGCGCCGCCTCCCCGCCCCCGGAGGGCACCCGCCGAGGGTAACCTGAGGGGTCGTGGTCACCGCCGTCCTCAGCTCCGATCCCGCCGCCGGGGTGGGAATCCTCGCGGCGCTCGCGGCGGGGGTCGTGTCCTTCCTCTCCCCCTGCGTGCTGCCGCTCGTGCCCGGCTACCTTTCGGCGGTGACCGGCGTCTCCGCCGCCGAGCTCGACCAGGCCGGCTGGCGCCGGGTGCTCGGCCCGAGCCTGCTCTTCGTCTCCAGCTTCTCGGCGATCTTCATCCTGCTCGGCCTCACCGCGACCGGCATCGGCTCGACCCTTCAGGACCACAAGGAACTGCTGACGACGATCTCCGGCGTGCTGATCGTCGCCATGGGAGTCCTCTTCGTCGCCTCGCTGTTCGTCGTCCGCCTCAACCGCGAGTGGCACGTCGACGCCCTGCTGGAGCGCGCTGGCAGGGGCGGCCCGATCGTCGCCGGGGCCGCCTTCGCGATCGCCTGGACCCCCTGCATCGGCCCCACCCTGGGCGCGATCCTCTCGGCGGCCTCGGTCACCGGCTCAGCCGGCCGCGGCGCCTTTCTGCTCGCCGTCTACTCGGCCGGGCTGGCGATCCCCTTTCTCCTCACCGCCCTCGCCTTCTCCCGCATGACGACCGCCTTCGCCGTGGTCAAGCGTCACTACCAGGCGATCGTCGCCGTCGGCGGAGCGATCCTGATCGCGATGGGCATCCTGATCCTCAACGGCGAACTGAGCCACCTGAACATCGAAGCCCAGAACACGCCCTCTCGAACCTCGGGCCTCGACTTCTGGAACCAGGTCTGAGCCGCGAGTCTGCATGTTTACCCCTTATAGGGGGTCAGAAGCAGACTCGTCGGTAAGCTGGGGCGAGGGGAGCTCTTGGCCGACCGCCTCTTCCTCCTCTATGCCCTCGCCTTCGAGGTCGCGGGAGCAGACGTATGCGGAAGCGGCCGGTGCCGATCTCCGCGTCGGGCACCACGGGCAGGCCGCGGATCTGCTCCCAGCCCAGCCGCTCGACCTCGAACGGGTTCATCCGCACCTCGGCCGCCGGGAAGGGGCAGTTGGCGTTGTGCTGGTCGATTGCCCTGGAGATCGCCTCCAGGTTCTTCGCCTCCGGGGAAGCCATCGCCATGAGCCTAGAGGCGTGCCCGCGAACCCGTCCCGCCGCGGTCCTACGATCGTTGGGTGGCCGCTTCGCGGACCGTAGCCCACCTCGACATGGACGCCTTCTACGCGTCGGTGGAGTTGCGGCGGCGGCCGGAGCTGCGGGGCAGGCCGGTCGTGGTCTGCGGCTCCGGGCCGCGGGCGGTGGTGACGACGGCGAGCTATGAGGCGCGGGAGCTGGCCGGGATCCACTCGGCGATGCCGGCCGCGGTGGCTCGGCGGCGGCTGCCGGACGCGGTCTACCTGCGGCCCGACTTCCCCGCCTACCGCGAGGCCTCGGCGCGGGTGATGGAGGTGCTGCGACGCAACGTGGAGACGGTCGAGGTGGTCGGGCTCGACGAGGCCTACCTGGACCTCACCGGGCTCTTCTCGCCGAAGGCGACGATGCGGCGAATCGCCGCCGAGATCCAGCGCGAGACCGGCCTCGGCTGCTCGGTCGGCATCTCCGAGAGCCGCCTGCTGGCGAAGATCGTCAGCGAGCTGGGCAAGCCCGCCGGCCTGGTCGTGCTCTCGCGCGAGCAGGCGCTGGAGCGCTTCGCCGAGCACTCCCCCGGCCTCGTGCCCGGGATCGGGCCGAAGACCGTCCAGCGGCTGGAGCGGATCGGCGTCCGCACCCTGGCCGAGCTCGGCGCCCGCGAGCGCTCCGAGCTGGAAGCGACCTTCGGGCCGCGCTCGGGGGCCTGGCTGCACGCCCGCGGCCGGCTCTGGGACGAGACCCCGGTCACACCCGTCCGCGAGACCAAGTCGCAGTCGGCGGAGACCACCTTCGACGTCGACGTGCGCGACCGGGCCGAGCTGGAGCGCTCGCTGGGCGCGCTGGCCGAGGAGCTGTGCGGGCGGCTTCGCAAGCGCCGGCTGGAGGGGCGGACGATCGGGATCAAGGTCCGCCTCGACGACTGGACCAACGTCAGCCGCTCCCACACCGTCGAGCGGCCGACCAACGACGCGGCGATCGTCGGCCCGGTCGCGCTGGACCTGCTGCGTGCCTACGACCCGCCGCGCCCGGTGCGCCTGCTCGGGGTTCGCGTCGCCTCCTTCGAGGGAGAGGCGGCCGCCGCCGAGGAGGCCCAGCCGGCGGAGTCCCAGCTCCAACTCAGCGTGCCCGGCTAGGGGCGGAAAAACATCCCAATCTGGGCGTTCGTACGTGTGCGAAGATGAACGCGTGGCTGCGGACAGACTGAGCGGGCTCGATACCTCCTTCCTTCACATGGAGCGCGCCGGCGCCCACATGCACGTCGCCTCGACGATCATCTTCGAGGGGCCGGCGCCGACCCACGACGAGTTCCGCGACCACATCGCCTCGCGCCTGCACCTGGTCCCGCGCTTCCGCCAGAAGCTGCGCTTCGTCCCCTTCGACCAGGGCCGGCCGGTCTGGGTCGACGACCCGCACCTGAACCTCGACTACCACGTGCGCCAGACCGCGCTGCCGGCGCCCGGCTCCGAGGAGCAGCTGCGCAACCTCGCGGCGCGGATCTTCTCCCAGCAGCTCGACCGCAGCAAGCCGCTCTGGGAGCTGTGGCTGGTCGAGGGCCTGCGCGACGGCCGCTTCGCGATCGTCGGCAAGAGCCACCACGCCCTGGTCGACGGCGTCTCCGGCGTCGACATCACCACCGTCCTCTTCGACCTCGACCCCGAGCCGCAGGGCTCGCCGGCCGCGCCGCCGCCGTGGCTCGCCCGTCCCGAACCGACCGACCTCAGCCTGCTCGGCGACGCGCTGCCGCGAGCGGCTGACCAGCCCGAAGGAGATCGTCCGCGGCGTCCGCGCCGTCGCTGCGCGGCCCGCGCCAGGTGCTGCGCGGCGTCGGCGCCACCTCGAAGATGGTCGGCGCCGGGATGGCCGCCCCCAGCACCGTCTTCAACGTCGAGATCGGCCCGCACCGCCGCTTCGCCATCACCCAGACCGACCTGGCCGAGCTGAAGCGGGTCAAGGACGCCCACGGCGGCACCGTCAACGACGTCATCCTCTCGATCGTCGCCGGCGCCCTCGGCAGTACCTGCGCGCCCGCGGCCACGACACCGAGGGGCTGGAGCTGCGGGCGATGGTCCCGGTCAGCGTCCGCGCCGAGGAGGAGCACGGCGCCCTCGGCAACCGGATCTCGGCGATGATGGCGCCGCTGCCGGTCTGGTGCGAGGACCCGGTCGAGCGGCTGCGGGTGATCGACCGAGGAGATGGGCGACCTGAAGGCCTCCGGCCAGGCGGTCGGGGCCGAGATCCTGACCAAGATCACCGACTTCGCGCCGACCACGATCGCCTCCCAGGCGGCCCGCCTGCAGCCGGCGCAGCGCTTCTTCAACCTCGTCGTCACCAACGTGCCGGGGCCGCAGTTCCCGCTCTACGTGCTCGGCCGCAAGATGGAGTCGATCTTCCCGATGGTGCCGCTGGCCCGCCGCCAGGCGCTCTGCGTCGGGATCATGTCCTACAACGGCCAGGTCAACTTCGGCCTGATCGGCGACTACGACGCGATGGCCGACCTCGACAGCTTCGCCCTCGACCTCGAGGCGGCGACCGCCGAGGTCGTCGCGACCGCGCCGAGCCGGCGAAGAAGCCGCGGCAGGCGAAGGCCTCGGCCAACGGCGCCGCCGCCGTCGCCGCCGAGACCGCGCGCCTAGCCGCGCTCAGCGAACCAGCTTGCCGCGGACCCGGAACGGGCGCTGGTCGGTCAGGTAGCGCCAGTCGAGCCGGCGCGCGCTGAAGCCGTCGGCGCTGGTGTCGGCGTTGACGAGCGACCGCGGTGATGCGGCTGAAGCGGCGCGGGTCGCGCGAGGCGGACGCCGAGCTCGCCGCCGCCGCGGCTGAAGTGCGAGGCGGGTGACGGTGCGCCCGTGGCGCTCGCTGCCGATCCGGCCGACCAGGGCGAGGCCGGCCGCGATCCCCGCGCGGCGCCGTCAGCCTGCACCGCGACCGCGCGGCCGCCGCCGGCGTGGACTCGCAGCAGCTGGAAGGTGGTGTGGTTGAGCGGCGGGTCAGCGGCTCGCCGTCCGAGCGGCAGCCGCCCCTGGCGCGGCATGTCCGGGATAGAGGTAGCTCTCGCGGAATCCCTCGCCGGTGCGCCACTCGGCGACGTCGGCGGCGAAGCGGGCGAAGTCGTGGCCGAAGTCGGAGGGCCCGGCGGCGCGGATCGCCGCTTCGTAGGCGGCGACCGAGAAGCCGCCGGGCCGGGTGTGGATCGCCCGCGCCCAGGCCTGGCGGACGATCGAGAGGCCGTAGCGGCGCGCCAGCCACTCGTTCCAGACCGCCGAGCCGTACTCCTTGATCGAGCTGGTGGTCAGCGGCGTGTCCCAGCGCTGCACCCAGCGGCGCACGTAGCGCAGGTAGTCGTTGATCCCGTTGTAGACCTGGTCCTCCATCCAGGTCGCGCTCGACTCGGCGAACCAGGGGTCCTGGAAGGCGTCGTAGCCGAACTGGAGGATGTGGTTGTACTCGTGGGCGAGCGTCACCTCGAGGTCGTGGCCGCCGGCGTCGTCCCGGGGAACTCGAAGGCGCTGTAGTCGTTGTCGAGGACCAGGTAGCCGTGCAGGCGGCGCGGCATCCGGTGGCCTTTGGAGCGCCTGGCCGCGGTCGGGCGCCGCGTAGCCGAACAGTTCGCCGCCGATCTGGGAGAGGTAGATGTCGGTCTTGCCGCTGCCGCCGCCCTTCGTGCCGTCGCTCTTCGGCTCGCGCCAGCCGAGCTTGCCGTTCTCGACCGAGTGCACGTGTTCGGCGACGCGCGAGGACCTTTTCGACGAAGTCGGGGACGCCGTCGCCGTTGGAGTCGGCGAGGCTGGGCGCGTCGATGCCCTCGGCCACCCAGTGGACGCAGAAGTTGGCGCCGCAGGCGGGCGAGCGCGGCGCCTCCGGGACGGTGTAGGCGTTGCGGTTGGGGTCGGGGTTGTCGGTCGGCCGCCGCCGCGCTTCGGTCGGCCGCGGCTGCGGCGCGATGAACGGCTTCTGCGACGGGCGAGGCGAGGCCGGGGACGGCGTCGGCGAGGCCGGTCGAGGCCGCCGCCGCACCGGGCACGAGCGGCGAGCAGAAGGAGAGCCGGCCGCCGAGAGGCCGGCCAGGTGGCGGCGGCAGTCCCGCATCGCGAGCCAGCCTAGCGGGCGCCTCGGCCCGCTCCGGCGGCCGCGGCGGCGATACTTCGGCGGTGATCGCCGCGAGGCACCCATGCGCATAGCCCTCGCCCAGATCGACCCCACCGTCGGCGACATCGACGGCAACGCGGCGAAGATCGCCGAGTGGATCGACCGCGCCGCGCGCGGCCGGCGCCGAGCTGACGATCTTCCCCGAGCTCTGCCTGCCCGGCTACCCGGCCGAGGACCTCTACCTGAAGCGCCACTTCGTCGAGGCCAACCGGCGCGCGGTCGAGGAGCTGGCCGCGCGGCGTCGGCGGCGATGACGGCGCTGGTCGGCTTCGCCGAGCCGGCCGCCGGGCGGCGGCGACTCGCGCCACGCCCACAACTCGCTCGCCGTCCTCGCCGACGGCGCCGTGCGCGGCGTCTACCGCAAGAACCGGCTGCCCAACTACGCCGTCTTCGACGAGCAGCGCTACTTCATCCCCGGCACCGAGCCGATGACGATCGAGGTCGGCGGCGCAGCGGGTCGGGCTGACGATCTGCGAGGACTGCTGGGTCGCCGGGCCGCCGGCGCAGACCGAGGCCGAGCGGGGCGCGACGCTGATCGCCAACCCCTCGGGCTCGCCCTACCACCGCGGCAAGGGCCGCGAGCGGGAGGCGATGTTCGCCGAGCGCTCGCGCGCCTACGGCGCCCACTTCGCCTTCTGCAACCTGGTCGGCGGCCAGGACGAGCTGGTCTTCGACGGCCAGAGCCTCCTCGTCGGCCCCGACGGCGAGACTGATCGCCCGCGCCGCCCAGTTCGAGGAGGAGCTGCTGGTCTGCGACGTCCCGGCGGCGGCGCCCGGCGCCGCTCGCCGAGCCGCTCGCCGACCTCGACGAGGTCTACGCGCGCGCTGGTCCTCGGCCTGCGCGACTACGTCGCCAAGAACGGCTTCCGCCACGTCGGCATCGCCCTCTCGGGCGGCATCGACTCGGCCCTGGTGGCGATGCTCGCGGCCGACGCGGTCGGGCCCGAGCGGGTCAGCTGCGTGGTGATGCCGTCGCCGCATTCCAGCTCTGCAACCCAGGAGGACGCCCGAACTATCGCCGCCAACCTCGGCTGCGAGCTGATCGAGATCCCGATCGAGCCGATGATGGTCGGCTACGAGCGCATCCTGGCCGGCTCGCTCGAGCCCCGGCGAGGCGCCCGCGGCCGGCGAGGACGCAGCCGCCGCGCGACCCGGCGCGGCCCTCGGAGCCCGACCTGGCGGCGGAGAACATCCAGGCGCGGATCCGCGGCAACCTGATGATGGCGCTCTCCAACCGCCACGGCTGGCTGGTCCTGACCACCGGCAACAAGAGCGAGATGTCGGTCGGCTACGCGACCCTCTACGGCGACATGGCGGGCGGCTTCGCGGTGATCAAGGACGTGCCGAAGACGCTCGTCTACGAGCTGGTCCGGCGCCGCAACGAGCGCGCCGGGAGCGAGCTGGTCCCGGCCTCGGTGATCGAGCGCGCCGCCCTCGGCCGAGCTGCGCCCCGACCAGCTCGACAGCGACTCCCTGCCCCCCTACGACCTGCTCGACCGGATCCTCGAGGCCTACGTCGAGCGCGACCAGGGCCGCGAGGAGATGATCGCCGCCGGGCTGCCGGCGCGCGACCGTCGACGACGTGATCCGCCTGGTCGACCACTCCGAGTACAAGCGCCGCCAGGCGGCGCCGGGGATCCGGATCACCCCGAAGGCCTTCGGCAGGACCGCCGCCTGCCGATCACCAACCGCTTCGGCGGTTAGCCGGACGGCGCCGGCCTGACGGCGATCGTCATCTGCGCCAGGGCGCAGAGCTGGCCCTCGTCGTCGAGGACCTCGGCCTCCCAGACCCAGGTGGTGCGGCCGCGGTGGCGGGCCGTGGCCCTGACTTCGGCGCGCGCCCTCGGTGATCGGGCGGATGAAGCTGACGGCGATCGACTGGCCCATCGCCATCATCCCCTCGCCGATCACGGCGAGCGCCGTCGCCCGCGAGCAGATGCTCTCGACCAGGCTCGACATCACGCCGCCGTGCAGCAGCCCGAACGGCTGGCGCAGCTCGTCGCGCATCTCGCACCCGGACCCGGGCGTGGTCGGGATCGTCGTCGAGCCACTCGGTCCCGATCAGCGCGGTCGAAGTGGGAGAGCAGCCCGCGCTGGTCCTCGGCCATCGGGCCGAACCCTATCGGGCCGAATTAAGCTTTCGCGACCGCTGCGACGCAGGCCATCCGCGCCGCTCCCCGTAGGGTTGCGGCGGATGGCGCTCAGCGACGACCAGAAGGCGATGCTGCGCCTGCTCGCGCAGCGCGAGCAGGGCTACGACGACATCGCGGCGCTGATGGGCCTGAGCGTCGAGGAGGTCCGGGCCAAGGTCGACGGACGCGCTGGCCCAGCTCGAGGCCGAAGGCAAGCCCGGCGCCGCCGGCGCCCGGCGCCGCCAGGAGCCGCCGCAGATGCCGAGGAGCCTCGGCCGACCGACCCCGTCACGCCGGAGGAGCCGCTCGCCCGCAGCCCGCGAGCCGGTCGCGCAGCCGGCTGCCGTCCCAGCCTCCCGCGCCGCGTGCCGCCCCGCGCAAACGCGCTCCGACCGCCAGGCCCCAGACTCTCGCTGCCCTCCGAGCAGCGGCGCCCGCGCGGCGATCGCCGCCGGCGGCCGGTCGTGCTGGTCGTCCTGGTCGTCGTCCTGATCGTCAGCGGCGGCGGCGGCGATTCGACTCGACCACCGCCAGCTCCGGCGACGGCGCGAAGCCACCGTCGGAACTCGGGCGAGCGCCGCCACCGAACGGAGGCACGGAAGCCGACCCAGGCGGTCCTCGAACCGGTCGGCGGCGCCAGCGGCAGGGCGTCGCGATCTTCGGCCGGATCAAGAACTCGCTCGCCCTGCAGGTCGAAGCCAACGGCCTCGAACCGACCGCCAAGGGCCAGTCCTACACCGTCTGGCTGGCGCAGTCGCCGCAGAAGATGCTGCCGCTGGCCTCGACCGCGGTCGGCAAGGACGGCACGGATCGGCGCCCAGTTCGAAGTCCCGACCGAAGTCCTCGCCTACCTCGCCAAGCGGGACCTTCGACCAGATCGTCGTCACGCTGCACCGCCGACGCGACCCTGAAAGCGGCGCTGGCCAAGGCGACGCAGCGAAAAGAAGGCGCCCGATCTACACCGGCGACAGACGTCCTGCGCGGCACGATCACCGGCCCGATCGTCGGCGCCGCAAAAGCGGCTGACGAAGAAGCCAGGAGCAGGAGCGCTGCCGAGAGCGATCGAGGACGCCGGCATGCGCAGGGCAGCGAGCTTGCCGGGGTTCATGATCCCGGTCGGGTCGAGCTGCTCCTTGACCGCGCGCAGGACCTCGAGCCCGGTCCTCCCCACCTCGGCCTCCATGTAGGGGGCGTGGTCGCGGCCGACGGCGTGGTGGTGGGTGATCGTGCCGCCGTTGGCGACGATCGCCTCGCAGGCGGCGCGCTTGACCTCGGCCCACTGCTCGAGCTCGGCGCCGCGACGGCGAGCGGGAGATGAAGGTGAAGTAGAGCGAGGCGCCGTCGGCGTAGGCGTGCGAGAGGTGGCAGAAGACGAGGCCCGGGCGTGCCCTGGCCGGCCAGCGAGCTCGCGGATCGCCGCGGCGACCGCGCCGTGCAGCTCGCCGAGCCGGCTCCAGGTGTGCGAGGTCTCCAGCGTCTCGACCATCGCCCCCATCTCCATCAGCGTGTCGCGCAGGTAGGGGCCCTGGTAGCGGCCGTGCTCCCAGGAGCGCCCGGCGGCCTGGCCGAGGTAGGCGGCGCCGCCGGCGCGCAGCGCCCGCACCGCCAGCGCCCGGCGCCGCGCCACCGACTCCTCGCTCGCCCTCGAAGCCGACGATCATCAGGCAGCCGCCGCGGCGCCGGCGCAGGCCCGAGGTAGCGCGTCGAAGAGCGCGCCCGGCCGCGCCGCGCGGGCCCGAGAGCGCCAGCGAGCCCCGCGTCTCCTCCTCGTCGGAGACGCGGATGACGTCCGGCAGGCCCGGGCCCTGGGCGAGGGCGCGGACGATCTCCGCGCCGGCCTCGAAGCTCTCCGCGATCCAGGCCTCGTAGCGGCGCACCGCCGGCGCCGGGCGCACCCGCACGGTGACGTCGGGGATCACGCCGAGGACGCCCTCGGAGCCGATCGACCAGCTCGCGCAGCGCCGGTCCGGCGGCGGTGTGCGGCGTCTCCAGCGTCCGCAGCTCCCCGGCCGGGGCGAGCAGCCGGACCGAGCTGACCAGGGCGTCGAAGCGCCCGTAGCCGCTCGAGGCCTGGCCGGCCGAGCGGGTCGCGGCGAAGCCGCCGATCGTCGCGTACTCGAAGGACTGCGGGAAGTGGCCGAGGGTCAGGCCCTCGCGGCCCAGCGCCGCCTCGGCCTCGGGGCCGCGCAGCCCGGCGCCGAGCCGCGCGGTCAGCGAGCGGCGGTCGACCTCGACCTCGCGCAGGGCGCCGAGGTCGAGGCTGATCAGGCGCTGGTGGGCGCCGCGCAGCGGCTCGACCCCGCCGACGACGCTGGTGCCGCCGCCGAAGGGGACGACGGCGATGCCCTCGCTCGGCGCAGACGTCGAGGACGCGCCGCAGCGCCGTCGGCGTCGGCCGGCATCACGACCGCGTCGGGCGCGGCCTCGAGGCCGCCGCCGCGCAGCCGCGCCAGGTCGACGTAGCCGCGGCCGGTGGCGTGGCGCAGCCGGTCCTCGGCGCGAGGCGAAGACGCGCTCGGCCCCGACCGCGTCGGCCAGCGCCGCCGGCAGCGGCTGCGGCCGCCGGCAGCTCGAAGTCCTCGAGGCTCGCGCGCCAGCGGCCACGGCTCCAGCTCGCCGATCCGCTCGCGCAGCACCGCGAGCGCCTCGGCGTCGAGCTCCGGCGCCACCGCCGGGTCGCCCCACCCCCACCACTTCGAGTCGCGCCGCGGGCGTCATGGCGGGCGCCTTATCGGCCCTAGGTCGAAACGCGCCCAGCCCGCTCACGTCAGCGCCCTCTCGATCCCGTCGAGGGCCTCGTCGAGGATCGCGCCCTGGCCGCGGCGCATCATCGGCGAGCCCAGCCGCGACATCCCCCTCAGCGTCTGCACCGAGGTGATGCTGACCTGGGTCTCCGCCGTCGCGCTCGCCGCAGCCCGATCTCGACCCGCGAGCTGCGCAGGTGGCGGGCGAACGGCGTGCCCTCCAGCTCCTGCTCCCAGACGTAGCGCTCGCCCTCGGCCGAGCTGAGGCAGCGGTAGTCGGCCCGCACGCCCCTGCCCTCGCGCGGTCTCCAGCACCTTGGTCCACTGGCTGCGCCGGCCGCCGCTCCTGCGCTCGACGTTCTCGACCCGGCCGGTGCGCGGCCACCAGCGCGGCAGGCTGTAGGGATCGGAGACGAGCTTCCAGACCTCCGCGACGGGCGCCGCGATCGTGCGGCGTGCGGGTCACGCGGGGCACCGGGGCCGCGCGCGTCAGTCGCCGGCGAGGCGGCGGAGGTCCCGGACCAGCAGCAGGTGCTTGAGGTGGCTGACCGTCGCCGCCAGGCTTTCCAGGCTCTGCAGCGCCTCCTTGCGGCGCTCGGGGTTGCGCGAGCGCAGCGACGGTCCCAGCAGCGCTTCCAGCAGGTTCGCCTCGCGGTCGGCGGAGGAGCGGAAGACGCGCAGGTTGCGGGCGCCGACGCCGACCCGCGAGAGTTCGTTGGCGGCGCGGACGATCTCGCGGTCGGTCTCGTCGTAGACGGTCTTGCCGTCGCGCTTCTCGGGCTGGACGATGCCGAAGTTCTCCAGCTCGGCGATCAGCTCCTCGCGGGCGCCGGTCTCCTCGATCACCTCCTCGAGCGTCAGGTAGGCGCGCGAGGTGTCGACCAGGATCGCCCGCCGCACGCCGCCGCCGGTCGGGCTTGCGCTCGCCGTCGCCGAGGCTCGATGTCGCCGCCGGCCGCCAGCTCCTGGCGGATCACCCGCAGCGGCAGGAACTCGTCGCGCTGCAGGCGCAGGATCGTCCGCAGCCGTTCGACGTCGGACTGGCTGTAGAGGCGGTAGCCGCCGGAGGTGCGGCGCGGGCTCAGCAGCTTCTGGTCCTCGAGGTAGCGGATCTTCGAGATCGAGACGTCGTCGAACTCGCTCTGCAGGATCTTGCAGACGGCGCCGATCGTCAGCGCCTTGCGCGGGCGGCTGGCCGAATCCGGCGGCGCGGGCGGGTTGCTCGGAGACCGGCCACCTCAGCGCTCCAGGTAGCTGAGCTTGTACTTGCCGACCTGGATCTCGTCGCCGTCGGCGAGCCGGTGGGACTCGATCCGGCGCCGGTTCACGTAGGTGCCGTTGAGCGAGCCGAGGTCGTCGATGTAGAGGCCGTCGCGGCGGCGCACCAGCAGCGCGTGGTTGCGGGAGACGGTGACGTCGTCGAGGAAGACGCCGGCGTCGGGGCTGCGGCCGATGCTGACCCGGTCCTCGTCGATGCTGAAGCTCTCCCCGGCGCGGCCGCCGCCGGCGCGGATCACCAGCGCCGCGCCCGACTCCTCGACCACCTCGTCGATGTCGACCGGCTGCATGTCGCCGGTCTCGTCGACCGTGTAGGTCATCGTCGTCGGGTCCTCGCCGCCCTCCGTCGGGACCGCCGAGGTAGGCGCCGCACTTCTGGCAGTAGTTGGCGCCCTCGGGGTTGACGAACCCGCACTCGGGACAGTGGACGGCCATGCGAGTGCCGCTCCCGGCGCTAGGCGGCGGGCTCGTCCTCCGGCGGCTTCGGCGCCTTGCCGGCGAGGATCTCGGTCAGCTGGCGCGACGTCGTCGCCGGAGATCAGCGAGTCGCCGCGCTCGCGTTTCTGGCGCAGGCGGTTGACCAGCTCGGCCCGCAGGATGTCGATCTTGCCGTGCAGGACGCGCCGCTTGTAGGAGATCTCGTTCTCCTCCTCCGTGAGCTTGTCGATCAGCTCCTTCAGCTCCTTGTCGCTGAGAGAGCCGAGATCGGGAAAGGTGTCCTCCATCGTCGCTCCTTGGTCGAATGAGGCGGCGCGCGCCTCCGTTTGCGCGGACGACGATTATAGGTCGAGCCGGGCCCAAGGTTCAACTGCAGGTTGAAGGTTCTGCGCGGATTTGGCGCTCAGCTTGCAGCGCGGCGCCGCGCACCGCGCGGCACTGCCGGTGCGGGCGTAGAGGACGGTGGCGAGGATCGCCAGCGCCAGGCCCGAGACCAGCAGCGCCGTCGGCACCCAGCCGGCGAACAGCAGGGCGAAGAAGATCCCGCCCATGATCGGGAAGACCGAGATCCGCCCCGGCCAGTTGACCTCGATGTCGACGCCGTGGCGCAGCCCGTACTGGGCGAGGCACAGCATCGCCAGCTCGCGCAGCGCCAGCAGCGCCAGCGCCCAGCGCGGCAGCAGCTCGAAGCTCCAGCAGACGACGGCGCCGGAGAGGATCGTGAGGCGGTCGATCAGCGGGTCCAGCAGCGCCCCCATGCGGCTGTACTGGCCGGTGACGCGGGCGAGGAAGCCGTCGAGGTAGTCGCCGGCGGCGATCAGCCAGAAGACCATCGGCGGCGGCGACCGAGCGCGCCGTCGTCGGATTCGTAGGCGAGGTAGAGGAAGACCGGGATCGCGGCGAGGCGGACGTAGCCGACGAAGTTGGGGATCGTCCAGGGGTGGAGCGGCTCGCCCCTGCGCGTCTGCCGCGGTTTGGGCCCGCTGCGGTCGAGCCCGAAGCAGGCGGCGCAGGCGGCCGCGCCCGAAGGGGGCGCGTCTCAGGCATCGAGCCCCTGGAGGAGGGCCAGCGGCCCGCTCGGCGGCCTCCTCCACGGGCAGCTCGTGCTCGGCGCCGCTGGCGCGCTCGGCGGCCTCGACGACGCCGTCGGCGAGGCCGCGGCGCCCGACGACGATCCGCAGCGGGCAGCCGAGCAGCTCGGCGTCGGTCAGCTTCTCGCCCGGGCCGGCGTCGCGGTCGTCGTAGAGCACCTCGAGCGCCGGCGGCGCGCAGCTCCTCGTAGAGCGCGGTCGGCGGCCTCGCGCTCGGGCTCGCCGGCCTTGGCGAGCGAGACGAGGTGGACCTGCCAGGGCGCGATCGCGCCGCGGCCAGACGATGCCGCGCTCGTCGGCGCGCTGCTCGATCGCGGCGGCGACGATCCGGGCCGGGCCGATCCCGTAGCTGCCCATCACGATCGGGCGCTCCTCGCCGTTCTCGTCGAGGAAGGTGGCGCCGAGCGGCTCCGAGTAGCGGGTGCCGAGCTTGAAGATGTTGCCGACCTCGATCGCCGGCTCGATCTCGATCGCGCCGCCGCCCGGGGCGATGTCGCCGGCCTCGACCGTGCGCACGTCGAGCTCCTCGAACTCGAAGTCGCGGCCGGGCTGGATCCCGCGCAGGTGGGTGTCGGGCTCGTTGGCGCCGCTGACGTAGGAGTCGCCGTCGATCGCCGCGTCCTTGACGATCGGGAGCTCCGTGCCCGACCGGGCCGATGAAGCCGACCGGGCCGAGCTCGGCCTCGATCTCCTCCGCGCTCGGCCTGGCGGAAGTCGGCGCCGAGGGCGTTGCGCAGCTTGATCTCGTTGAGGCGGTGGTCGCCGCGGAGCAGGACGAGGACCATGCCGCGCCCCTCGACGATCACCGGCAGCGTCTTGATGAAGGCGCCGGCGGGGAGGCCGAGCGCGGTCGGCGACCTCCTCGACCGTGGTCAGGCCGGGGGTGTCGACCGGCTCCGGCGCCGCCAGCGGCGGCGGCAGCTCGACCGGCTGCGGCCCGCGCCGAGGCGATCTCGACGTTGGCGGCGTAGCCCGGGCGCGAGCGCGACCTCGTTCTCGCCGGCCGCGCAGGGCGCCATGAACTCGTCGGCGCCGGAGCCGCCCATCATCCCGACGTCGGACTCGACCCGGTACCAGCGCAGGCCGCAGCGGTCGAGGATCCGTTCGTAGGCGCCGGCCTGCGCGCTCGTAGGAGCGCGCCAGGCCCTCCTCGTCGCGGTCGAAGGTGTAGGCGTCCTTCATCGTGAACTCGCGCGTGCGCAGGACGCCGGCCCGCGGGCGCGGCTCGTCGCGCTCCTTGGTCTGGATGTGGAAGACCATCAAGGGGCAGGTCGCGGTAGGAGCGGACCTCGCGGGCGACGTGGTAGGTGACGCCTCCTCGTGGGTCATCGCCAGCACCAGCGGCGAGCCCTTGCGGTCCTCGAGCTTGAACAGCTCCTCGATCGCGTAGCGCCCGGTCTTGCTCCCAGGCTCGGCCGGCTGCAGCACCGGCATCAGCATCTCCTGGCAGCCGATCCGCCTCCATCTCCTCGCGGATGATCGCCTCGACCTTGCGCTGCACCCGCCACCCGGCCGGCAGGTAGGTCCAGAGCCCGGCGCCGAGCTGGCGGATCAGCCCGGCCCGCACCATCAGCTTGTGCGAGATCGCCTCCGCGTCGGCGGGCGGGTCCTTGAGGGTGGGAAGAAACGCCTGCGAGAGTCGGGTCACCGGGGAAACCTATCCGCTGCCGGGCGGGTGGCCTCAGGCCCTGGTGAAGCGCCGCCCGGCGGTCGGCGACGCCTCCTCGTCGAGCAGGACCCTGTCCGACTCGCCCTTCTGGGCCGCTTCGTGCTCCATCTGGGCGATCTTCTCCGGGGTCAGGTCGCCGGCGTTCTCCTCCTCGATCCTGGCCAGCCAGGCGCCCCCCTCGGCCGACTTCGCCTCGTCGACCTCGACCTCGCCGCGGTCCAGCGACTTGTCGATCTCCTCGAAGAGGGCGTCGACCAGGGTGGCCTGCGGGACCTTCCGCAGCGGCTTGCCGTGGGCGAAGATCAGGCCCTCGTTCTTGGCGCCGGTGATGCCGAAGTCGGCGTGGCTGGCCTCGCCGATCCCGTTCACCGCGCAGCCCAGCACCGCCACCTCGATCGGCTCGGCGTAGCCCTCCAGCCGCTGCTCGATCTCGGCCACGACCGAGTCCATGTCGAACTGGAGGCGGCCGCAGGTCGGGCAGGCGATCAGGACCGGCCCGCGCTCGCGCAGCTGCAGCGCCTTGAGGATCTCCCAGGCGACCTTGACCTCCTCCTCGGCGTGGAAGGTCGAGAGGCTGATCCGGATCGTGTCGCCGATGCCGTCGGCGAGCAGGGTCCCGAGCCCGACCGAGGACTTCAGCGAGCCCGACCATTTGGTCCCCGCCTCGGTGATCCCCGAGGTGCAGCGGGTAGGGGATCTTCTCGGCCAGCAGCCGGTTGGCGGCGATCGTGTTGGGGACGTTGGTCGACTTGATCGAGACCTTGAAGTCCTCGAAGTCGCAGCCCCTCCATCAGCTCGACGAACTCGACCGCGGCGGCGACCAGGGCCTCGACCGGCGCCTCGCGCTCCAGCTCGTGCAGGTGCTTGGGCAGCGAGCCGGAGTTGACCCCGATCCGCATCGGCACCCCGGCCGCGGTCGCCCGCTCGGCGACCTCGGCGACCTTGTCGCGGCCGCCGATGTTGCCGGGGTTGAGGCGGATGCAGTGGGCGCCGGCGTCGATCGCCTTCAGCGCCAGGGTGTGGTTGAAGTGGATGTCGGCGATCACCGGGATCGGCGATTCGGCGACGATTGTCCGCAGCGCCTCGGCGTCGCGCTCGCGCGGCACCGCGCAGCGGACCAGGTCGGCGCCGGCGTCGGCGACCTTGCGGATCTGCTCCATCGTCGCCGCCAGGTTGGCGGTCTCGGTCTTGGTCATCGTCTGCACGGCGACGGGCGCGCCGCCGCCGATCGGCACGCCGCCGACGAATATCTGCCGTTTGGAGGCCATCTTCGAAGCGTACCGGGAGGGGGTGGCGCCGCCGTTGAACCTCGCCGCGGCGGCAACCGTAGACCCAGGCGGATGGGAGGACGACGGCTCTTCGCGGCGGTGCTGGCGGTCACGGCGGTGGCTCTGCTCGCCGCCCCCGCGGCGCAGGCGAGCTTTCACCTGATCAAGGTGCGCGAGGTCTATCCCGGATCGGGCGCCGAGGACGCCTACGTCGAGCTTCAGATGTACGCCGGCGGGCAGAACTTCGTCGGAGGGCACTCGATGACGCTGTACGACTCGGCCGGGGCGCTGCTGCTCACCTCGACCTTCCCGCCCGGCACCGTCCTCCCCAAGGGCGAAAACCAGCGCGCGGTGCTGATCGGCGACACCGGTGTCCAGGCGGCCCTCGGGGTCGCGCCGGACCTGGTCGACGCCGGCCTCTCGATCTCCGCCACCGGCGGCGCCGCCTGCTGGAACGCGGGCGGGGCGCCGGCCGACTGCGTCTCCTGGGGGGATTTCCACGGCGACGCCGCGCTCAAGCTGGCGACCGGCACGGGAGCTGGCGCTCCGGCGCTCCCCCTCGGCATCCCGGCCGCGACCGCGATCCGCCGCACGATCTCCCCGGGCTGCCCGACCCTGCTGGAGGAGAGCGACGACAGCGACGACAGCGCCACCGACTTCTCCGGCGTCGCGCCCGCCCCCCGGGACAACGCCATCGCGCCGACCGAGACGACCTGCGCGGGCGCTCCCAACACGGCGATCGACGAGAAGCCGCCGCTTCACTCCAACAGCACCGAAGCCGGCTTCACCTACGACGCGCCGACCGCGACCAGCTACGAATGCCGGCTGGACGCCGCCCTCTTCGCCGCCTGCCCGCCGCTCGGGCCGAAGACCTACGCCGGGCTGACCGACGGCAGCCACACCTTTCAGGTCCGCGGCGTCAACGCCTCCGGCCCGGACCCGACGCCCGCCGGCTATACCTGGTTCGTCGACACGGTGGCGCCGACGACGAGCATCGGCACCAGGCCGCCGAGCCCGGGCCCGGGCAACAGCGCCGCCTTCGCCTACGTCGCCAGCGAGACCGGGGCCTCGTTCGAATGCAGCCTCGAGATGGCCGGGACGGCCGCGTCGTTCAGCCCCTGCCCCTCGACCGGAAAGACCTATCCCGACGCCACCCACCCGGGGCCGCTCGCCGACGGCGAATGGACCTTCGAGGTGCGCGCCACCGATCAGGCGACGAACCTGGGAGCGCCGCAGGCCTACACCTGGACCGTCGACAACTCGATCGCCGACACGACGCCGCCCGAGACGACGATCCTCACCAGGCCGCCCGACCCCGACCCGACCCCCAACGCCTTCTTCGGCTTCTCCTCCAACGAGGCGGGGTCGAGCTTCGAATGCTCGCTCGACGGCGCACCCTTCTCGCCGTGCCCCGCCAGCGGGATCGCCTACGCCGGCCTTGCCAACGGGCCCCACAGCTTCCAGGTGCGGGCGATCGACTCCAGCGGCAACGTCGACCCGACCCCCGCCGGGGACAGCCTCGGCGTCGCGGTGCCGGCGCCGCCCAGGCCCGGGCCCGTCCCGGAGCCGCCCAAGCCGCTGGTGCCGACCACGGCGATCGCGGGCAGGGCGGCGATCAGGACCGCCGACCGCACGCCGACCGTCCGCTTCCGCTCCGCCACCCCCGGCGCTACCTTCCAGTGCGGGGTCGACCGCGGGCCGTTCAAGCCATGCCGCTCACCGTTCACGACGAAGAAGCTGACGCCCGGGCGCCACGCGGTCCAGGTGCGGGCGGTCGTGGCGGGGCTGGCCGACCCGACGCCGGCCCGGATCACGGTCACGGTGACGAGGGCGGGCGGGTGAGCCGGCGCCGGCTCGCTGCCTCGGTGGCTGCGCTGGCCCTCTCGGCGCTGGCCTTGTGGGCGCCGAGCGCCTCGGCGACCTTCCACCTGATGGCGATCCGCGAGATCTACCCCGGGTCCCTGGCCAACCCGAACTCCGAGTACGTCGAGCTCCAGATGTACGCGGCCGGACAGAACTTCGTCGGCGGGCACCTCGTCGACACCTACGACGCCTCGGGCACGCCGATCGAGGCGAACAGGATCGAAGGCGACGCCGCCAACGGGGCCAACCAGAGCACGATCCTGATCGCCACGCCGGAGGCGGAGGCGCAGTTCGGCTTCAGGGCCGACGGCAGGCTGGCTCCGTCCGGCCAGCTCGACCCGGCCGGCGGTGCGGTCTGCTGGCCGGAAGGGTCCCCGCCCGACTGCGTCGCCTGGGGCGGCTTCGCCGGCGTGCTGCCGAGCCCGACCGGCTCTCCCGCCGGCGCCATACCGGACGGGATGGCACTGCGGCGCACGATCTCCCCGGGCTGCGCGACGCTGCTGGAGCCGCTCGACGACCACGACAACAGCGCCGCCGACTTCGCCCCCGTCTTCCCTGGCCCGCGCCCCAACTCGGCCGCGCCGAGCGAGCATCCCTGCCTCGCCGAAGAAACCGGCGCGTCCAGCCGCCCCCAGACCCAGCTGACGCGCAAGCCGCCGAAGAGAACCCACGACCGCACCCCCACCTTCGGCTTCCGCTCCGACGAGCGCGGGTCGAGCTTCCAGTGCCGGGTCGACGGCAAGCCGTTCGCCCCCTGCCGCTCCCCCTTCACGACGAGGAAGCTCGCCTTCGGCCGCCACGCCTTCCAGGTCCGCGCCAGGGACGCGAGCGGGAACCTCGACCCCTCCCCCGCCTCCTACTCGTTCAGGGTCCTGCGCGGGCGCCGTTAGCGCACGTTGAAGCCTTCGCCGGTGAGCCGGCCGAGGTCGTTGCTGAAGCCGATCACGAAGAGCATCGCGACCAGCAGCAGGCCCACCACGCTGGCGCGCTCGATGGTGCGCAGGGAGACCGGCGACCCGCGGACTTTCTCGACCAGGCTCCAGAAGATGTGGCCGCCGTCGAGGGGCAGGAACGGGAAGAGGTTGATCAGGCCCAACGAGAGGCTGATCACGGCGAGGAAGGTGAGGCCCGCGACCAGGCCGAGCCCCACCACCTGGTGGCCGACGTCGCTGACGCCGACGATTCCGGAGATCTGTTCGCGTTCGTGGGATTCGAAGAGCTTGGCGAAGCGGCTGACGGTTTCGTGGGAGATCAGCCAGGCGAAGCCGGTGGCGCGATCGACGGCGCCGCCGACGCTGAGGTTGGCCGGAGCGCTGCCGTACCCGAAGCCGATCCGGGTGCGGCCCGCGGCGCGGTCGTATTCGGGCCGCACGGAGATCGTCTGCGCCGCGCCGTCGCGGCGCACGGTCAGCTCGACCGGGGTCGCCGCTCGGCAGCCGTCGACCTGCTTGCCGGCGCATTTGTGCGCGGAGACGTCTTCGATGAAGTGTTCGAGGCGCGCTTCGGGGTCGGCGCCGCGATAGGAGCGGCCGTCGACAGCGAGGATCCGGTCCCCCTTCTGAAGCACCCCGGCGGCCGGGGTCTTGGGGACGACCTCGTCCACGGTCCGCGTCGGTTCGACCGCGCTGGTCAGCGCCAGCACGAACAGGATCGCCAGCGCCAGGGCGATGTTCACCGCCGGTCCCGCCGCGGTGACGACGATCCGCTTCCAGACCGGCTGGCGGTGGTAGGCGCGGTGTGCGACCCGCGGCGGCAGCTCTTCCTCGGGGTTCATGCCGCTGATCTTCACGTAGCCGCCGAGCGGGATCGATTTGATCCCGTACTCGGTCTCGCCGCGTTTGAATGACCAGATCGTCGGCCCGAAGAAGAGGAAGAAGCGCTCGACCCGCATCCCCGTCGCCTTGGCGGCGAAGAAGTGCCCCGCCTCGTGCAGGACGATCAGTCCGCAGAGGCCGGCGAAGACCAGGAACCAGCTCATGCTGGAGTCAACCCGCGAACGTGGTCTTCGCTGCGCTCCCGTGCCTCGGTATCGGCTGCGAAGAGGTCGGCGAAGTGGCCGACCGGGCGAGCCGGCATCTCCTCCAGCACCCGCTCGATCACGGCGGCGATGCCGGTGAAGGGGATGCGGCCGGCGAGGAAGGCTGCGACGGCGACCTCGTCGGCGGCGTTGAGGACGCAGGGCGCGGTCCCCCCCGCCTCGCCGGCCTCGAGGGCCAGGCGCAGACAGGCGAAGGTCCGCAGGTCGGGCGCCTCGAAGGTCAGCTCCCCGGCCGCGGCGAGGTCGAGCCGCGGCACGTCGACGTCGGCCCGTTCGGGGTAGTGCAGGGCGTAGGAGATCGGCACCCGCATGTCGGGATGGCCGAGGTGGGCCAGCGAGGCGCCGTCGTTGAGCTGGACCAGGGAGTGGACCAGGGACTGCGGGTGCACGACGACCTCGATCCGCTCGTAGGGGACGCCGAAGAGGTGGTGCGCCTCGATCGCCTCGAAGCCCTTGTTCATCAGGGTCGCCGAGTCGATCGTGATCCGCCCCCCATCTTCCAGGTCGGGTGGGCGAGCGCGTCCTCGACGCTGACCCCGGCCAGGTCCTCACGGCCGCGGAAGGGCCCGCCGGAGGCGGTCAGGACCAGCCTCTCCACCGTCCCCGGCGCCTGGGAGCCGATCAGCTGGTGAAGCGCCGAATGCTCGGAGTCGACCGGCAGCAGGCGGGCGCCGGTCGCCTCGGCCAGCTGCGTCACCAGCTCGCCGCCGAGGACCAGGCTCTCCTTGTTGGCGAGCGCGACGTCGATGCCCTCGGTCAGGGCGACGACGGTCGAGGCGAGGCCGGCGGCGCCGACGATGCCGTTGAGGACCAGGTCGGCGCCCGAGCCGGCGATCAGCTCCCGTACGCCCTCCTCGCCGGCCAGCACGCGCCCGCTCCAGGCCTCGCGAGCCCGCGTGGCCGCGGCCTCGTCGGCCAGCGCCACCGCCGGCACGCCGTGCTCGCGCGCCTGCTCCAGCGCCAGCTCCCAGCCCGAGCCGGCCGCCAGGCCGACCGCCTGAAGCTCGGCCGAGGCGGCGATGACCTCAAGCGCCTGCGTCCCGATCGACCCCGTCGAGCCGAGTATCAAGACCTTCCTCATTGCCCAAGAGGATACGGAGCGCGCTCCGCCGTCCGGGTCAGGGTCTCAGTAAACCAGGGCGATCGCGAGGTAGAGCCGACCACCACGGTGAAGAGGACCGCGTCGAGGCGGTCGAGCATGCCGCCGTGGGCCGAACAGGTGCCGGTGTCCTTCGTGCCAGATCGCGCTTCAGCATCGACTCGAAGAGGTCGCCGACCGGGGCGATCGCGGCGACGGCGGCGCCGATGATCAGGGCGTCGGCGCCGAGAGCCAGTCCTGGTACAGGCCGGCGAACCAGAAGCCCATGGTGCCGATCAGAAGCCGCCGATCAGGCCTCGACGGTCTTGTTGGGGGAGGTTGGCGCGATCTTGTGACTGCCGAACATGCGCCGGTCGCGTAGGCGGCGGTGTCGGCGACGAAGGTGCCGACCAGGACGTCGACGAGCAGGGCGGCGCCGTGGCTGGGCAGGTCCCGCAGCAGGACCGCGTGCACCAGCGGTATCCCGATCCAGACGATCCCGAGCAGGGTGACCCACGAGACCGTCACCGTCGCGATGGCCGGCCGGGCGCCGAAGGCGAACAGGATCGGGAAGGAGGCGGCGAGGACCAACAGCACGTCGAAGGCGGTGCCGAAGGGGCGGCGACGATCAGCCCGGCGACGGCCAGGTACGCCGGGATCGCCAGCGGTCGGTCGGTCGCGGTCATCTCGACGTACTCGCGAGGCAGGCGATGCCGATCGCGATCATCGCCGCCGCGAAGACGAGGCCGCCGGCGACGGTGATCCGATCGCGAAGGCGATCCAGGGCAGCGCCACCAGCACCGCTTGGCGGCTCCCCGCGCAGGCCGCGCCGCCGCCGGGCGGCCCGGGGCTTACGCGGAGGGCGTCGCGGGGGCGGCGGCTCGTCCTCGAAC
>CAVTGX010000001.1:0-917191 GCA_963734405.1 uncultured Actinomycetes bacterium | reverse complement strand
TGGAGGAGGGCGGCCAGGACAAGTTCGACGACGAGGACCACATCTGGGCCGACTCGCTGAAGCTGACCGCGGCGCAGCTGCGCAAGCTGAAGGACGACGAGCGGGCGAAGATGATCAAAGAGCTGCGCAAACAGTTCGACGCCGAGATCGCCGACACCGAGGCCTACATCGAAGAGGCGATCGAGCGCATGCACGAGGTCTGGAAGATCTTCACCGAGATGAAGCCGAAGGACGTCGTCAACGACGAGACCGTCTTCCGCGAGCTCAAGGACCGCTTCGGCTCGCCGTTCGGCTGGGGCGAGTACTTCCGCGGCGGCATGGGCGCCGAAGCGGTGCGCGACCTGCTCGAGCAGGTCGACCTCGAGGCCGACTGCGAGGAACTCGAGCAGATCATCAACAGCTCCAAAGGCCAGAAACAGGCCCGCGCGGTGAAGCGGCTCAAGGTCGCCTCCGCCTTCCTCAACTCCGAGAACAAGCCGGACTGGATGATCCTCGACGCGGTGCCGGTGATCCCGCCGGAGCTGCGGCCGATGGTCCAGCTCGACGGTGGCCGCTTCGCGACCTCCGACCTCAACGACCTCTACCGCCGGGTGATCAACCGCAACAACCGCCTGAAGCGGCTGCTCGACCTAGGCGCGCCGGAGATCATCGTCAACAACGAGAAGCGGATGCTTCAGGAGGCGGTCGACGCGCTGTTCGACAACGGCCGCCGCGGGCGCCCGGTCACGGGTCCCGGCAACCGGCCGCTGAAGTCCCTCTCCGACATGCTGAAGGGCAAGCAGGGCCGCTTCCGGCAGAACCTGCTGGGCAAGCGCGTCGACTACTCCGGCCGCTCGGTGATCGTCTCCGGGCCGAGCCTGAAGTTGCAGCAGTGCGGCCTGCCCAAGCTGATGGCGCTGGAGCTGTTCAAGCCGTTCATCATGGCCCAGCTGGTCGAGCGCAAAGCCGTGCAGAACATCAAGGCGGCGAAGAAGATGGTGGAGTCGATGATCCCCGAGGTCTGGGACGTGCTCGAGGAAGTCATCCACGAGCACCCGGTCCTGCTCAACAGGGCGCCGACCCTGCACCGCCTCGGCATCCAGGCCTTCGAGCCGGTGCTGGTCGAGGGCAAGGCGATCCAGGTCCACCCGCTGGTCTGCCACGCCTTCAACGCCGACTTCGACGGCGACCAGATGGCGGTCCACGTGCCGCTCTCCGCCGAGGCCCAGGCCGAGGCGCGGATCCTGATGCTCTCGGCGAACAACATCCTCTCGCCCGCCCACGGGGCGCCGCTGGCGACGCCGACCCAGGACATGGTGCTCGGCATCTACTACCTCACCTACGGGCCCGACGAGGAGGCGCTGGCGAAGATCGACGAGGGGCTGAAGGCCGGCAAGGGCTCAAACGGCTCCGGCCCGAAGGTCAAGGTGTTCCGCTCCGCCCAGGAGGCCGAGCTGGTCTACGAGAACGGCGGCACCAAGCTGCACGACCACGCCGAGTACCGGCGGGCCGGCCACGAGCACTTCCTGACCACGGTCGGGCGCATCATCTTCAACGAGAAGATCGAGCGGGCGCTCGCCGACGCCCTCGGGGACGACTTCGACCCCGAGCAGTACGAGTTCGTCAACCACTCGCTGAAGAAGCGCGACGTCAACGAGATGGTCTCCAACCTGGTCGAGGCCTACGGCGCTCCGGCGGTGTCCCAGGTGCTGGACGCCTTCAAGGACCTCGGTTTCCACTACGCGACCCAGGCCGGGATCACGGTCTCCAAGAACAACGTCGTCTCGCCGCCGGAGAAGCCGGCGATCCTCGAGCGCTACGAGAAGGAGACGGCGGCGATCCAGGGCCAGTACGACGACGGCTACATCACCGCCGAGGAGCGCCACGAGGCGGTCACCGCGCACTGGAACCGGGCCACCGACGAGGTCGCCAAAGCGATGGAGGACAACCTCAACGAGCTCAACCCGATCTACATGATGGCCGACTCGGGGGCCCGCGGATCCTTCAAACAGATCCGCCAGCTCGCCGGCATGCGCGGGCTCATGGCCAACCCGAAAGGGGAGATCATCGAGCGGCCGATCAAGGCCAACTTCATGGAGGGCCTCTCGGTCCTGGAGTACTTCATCTCCACCCACGGCGCCCGAAAGGGTCTCGCCGACACGGCGCTGCGGACGGCCGACTCCGGCTACCTCACCCGCCGCCTGGTCGACGTCGCCCAGGACGTGATCGTGCGCCAGGAGGACTGCAAGACCAAAGACCACATCGAGATGGTCCTGCGCAAGGACGACGGCTCGCTCAACGACAACCTGCTCGGGCGCATGGCCGCGAAGAAGTTCGAGACCAAACGCGGTCGCGAGCTGCTCAAGCGCAACCAGGAGATCACCCTGCCCGACGTCGAAGCGATCGCCGAGGCGTTCGGCGAGGAGGAGGTCAAGGTGCCGGTCCGCTCCGCGCTGAAGTGCGAGGCGGAGTCGGGCGTGTGCCGCTCCTGCTACGGGATCGCCCCCGCCACCGGGTCGATGGTCGACATCGGCGACGCGGTCGGCATCATCGCCGCCCAGTCGATCGGCGAGCCCGGCACCCAGCTGACCATGCGCACCTTCCACACCGGCGGCGTCGCCGGCCAGGACATCACCCAGGGCCTGCCCCGCATCGTCGAGCTCTTCGAGGCACGCAAACCGAAGGGCCTGGCGCAGATGGCCGAGGCGGCCGGCAAGGTCTCGATCGAGGAGACCGACAAAGCGCTGAAACTGCACGTGACCGAGTCCAGCGGCGAGGAGCACGCCTACAGCTTCCCGCCGCGCACCCGCCTGCACGTCACCGACGGCGAGAAGGTCGAGGTCGGCCAGCAGCTGAACGAAGGCTCGCTGTACCCGGCGGACCTGCTGGCGATCCGCGGCCGCACCGACACCGAGCTCTACCTGGTCGACGAGGTGCAGAAGGTCTACCGGGCCCAGGGCGTCGACATCAACGACAAGCACATCGAGCTGATCGCGCGGCAGATGCTGAAGAAGGTGCGGATCGAGTCCAAGGGCTCGACCAGCCTGCTGCCGGGCCAGCTCGAAGATCGCGGCAGCCTCAAACGGCTCAACAAGAAGACCAAGGAAGAAGGCGGCACGGCGGCCAAAGGCGAGGAGGTCATCCTCGGCATCACCAAGGCCTCGCTGGCCACCGAGTCCTTCCTCTCCGCGGCCTCCTTCCAGGAGACGACCAAGGTGCTCACCGACGCCGCCCTGGAGGGCAAACGCGATCGCCTCGTCGGCCTCAAGGAGAACGTGATCATCGGCAAGCTGATCCCGGCCGCGACCGGCCTCAAGCACTACCGGACGCTGTCAGTCGAACCGGCGATCGCGATCGAAGCGCCGAGCGACGACGAACTGCTCGACGAAGACGAGCTGGCCGCCGAGCTGGGCGTCGACGGGGTCGAGTCCCCGGTCGAGGGGTTCGGCCCCTCCTTCGCCGAGGAGCTCGAGGAGCTGGCGCAGGAGATCGAGTCGACCTCGGACGAGGGCAAATAGGTTGGTGGGGGAGGGGTCCGGCACCCCTCTCCACTTAACTTTTTCGCGAATCGCCCCGGGCTTACGCCCGAGGCCGCCGCGGCGAAAAAGTACAAGACGTTCCGAGGGGCACCGGACCCCTCTCGCGCCGCGCTCTCGCTGGGCCGGGTGTCGGTTCGCCCGGGGCGCTGGCAGGAAAAACAGCCCGGCTCGATGCCCGGCCGCTCGCTTGTCTGGTGCGCGGAGTTACAAAGTTGTGATATAGAACATTCGCTTAACTGCACTTGACTTCTTTCGATCCGGGGAGAGATACCGTGAGAAATTCAGCTGTCGCCAAGCGCCTCTGTTCTGCCGTGCTTCTGGTGCTGGGAGTCGTTGCGTCGGGCGCAGCCGCCCCGGCGAGCGCGGGAGCCGCCACTCCCGCTCATACCGACGTGATGTTCGTCTTCGATACGACGGGATCGATGGGCGGCGCCATAACCGAAGCCAAGGAACAGATTCAGGAAGCGATGACGCAGATTGGCGCTTCCCTCCCCGACGTGCAGTTCGGCCTTGCCGAAATGCGCGACTACAGCTCCGTGAACTTCAACGGAACGCCTGAAGAAATCGAAGAAGAAGAACTCTATGACATCGGCAGCGGGTTCCAGCCCTGGACTCTGGTCGTCCCGATCACGGCGAACCAGTCCGCGGTTGCCGGGGGTATAACCGGCCTGTTCGCGACGGGCGGTGGAGACGGTCCCGAGGCCTATGGCAGGGCTCTCTTCGAGACCGATGGGAATCCGGCCGTCGGATGGAGACCCGGTACGCGCGGCGTGATCGTCCTGGTGGCCGACAACGTGCCCCACGACACCGAACTGAACGATGGAATTCCAAGCAATTTCTGGGTCCAGTCTCCGTTCAACACCGGAGCCGATCCGGGCCCGGATAACACCGTCGCCACCGGCGACGACCTCGACTGGCAGAACGTCGTCCTACCGAAGTTGATCAACGACGGCAGGCCACTCGAGTTCGTCGACTACTTCGGCTTTCCGCCGTACTTCCCCTACTGGCAGAACTGGACCGCCAGGACGGGCGGCTCGGCCCTTCAGGCCAACGGCGAAAACCTGGCCGGCCAGATCGCCGAACTGGTCAGAGCGGGCGCCAGCGCGACGCTGCCGCCCTGCCCTCCAGGGCAGGTGCGTGACGTGAACGAACATTGCGGCCCACCGCCCTCGAACAACTTCAAAATCGAGCCGCGGATCAGCTGTAGCAAAGGCTGTCACGTGGTCCTCGTGAAAATCGTCTTCGACAGCGCCGGCAACGTGATCGGAGAAAGCGTTCTCGACGAGGAATCCCACGCACGCGCCGCCGCGGTCGATGCCCGCCAGGGCGCGAAGAGCAAATGCGCCAAAGGGAAAAAAGGCAAGTGCAAGCCCAAGCCGCTGATCAAGCCCCTCAGCCAGGCGGTCGTCGCGGGCCCCAACACGCTGAAGCTGAAGCTGACCGGCGCTGCGCTGAAAGCGCTGCACAAGAAAGGCAAGCTCAAGCTGAAGATCCGGTTCACGTTCACGCCGACCGGCGGCTTTGCGAAAAGCTCCACGCACACGTTCACGGTGAAGCTGCCGAAATCCGGCAAACACCGGCACTCGAAATAGGGAAGGCTCCGATGCCCCCGCGAGGGGGCATCGGATTCGCCGGCCGGAGCGATCTCCGGAGACGCTCTCTGGCTGGGCGGGCAGTCGGTTAGATTTCGCTGTCCATGGCCAGCCCATCGAAGGTCTGCATCATCGGCGCCGGCAGCTCCGGCATCGCCGCCTGCCAGGTGCTTCAGGCGCGTGGGATTGAGTTCGACTGCTTCGAGAAGGGGTCGCAGGTCGGTGGCAACTGGCGGTTCGAAAACGACAACGGGATGTCTTCGGCCTATCGGTCGCTGCATATCAACACCTCGCGCCGGGTCATGGCCTTCAAGACCCTGCCGATGCCCGAGCACTACCCGGACTATCCCGACCACTTCCAGATGGCGGCCTACTTCGACGAATTCGTCGACCGCTTCGGCCTGCGCGAGCGGATCCGCTTCCGCACCGAGGTGCTGAGCGTCGAGCCCGTTGAGGGGGAATGGGACGTCACCGTGCAGGGCCCCGGCGGCGAGCGGGAGACGAACCGCTACCGGGCCGTGCTGGTCGCCAACGGGCACCACTGGGATCCGCGCTGGCCCGAACCGGCCTTCCCGGGCTCCGAGGAGTTCACCGGCGAGCAGCTGCACGTCCACCACTACCGCGAGGCCGACGTGTTGCGGGGCAAGCGGGTCCTCGTCCTCGGGATCGGCAACTCGGCCACCGACGTCGCCGTGGAGTCCTCCCGGATCGCCGACGCGACCTTCATCGCGATGCGCCGCGGCGCCTACGTCCTGCCCAAGTACATCAACGGCAAGCCGATCGACGAGACGGCGAATCCGCTGGTCTCGATGCTGCCGCTGTCGGTGCAGCGCTTCTTCGTCATGCGGGCGCTCGGGATCGCCTCGGGCCACATGACCTCCTACGGCCTGCCCAAGCCCGACCACAAGCTGTTCGAGGCGCACCCGACGGTCTCCTCGGAGCTGCTGCCGCGGCTCGGCCACGGCGACGTCATCCCCAAGCCGAACATCGACCGCTTCGCCGGAGGGCGCACGGTCCGCTTCGTCGACGGCAGCGAGGAGGAGATCGACCTGGTGGTCTACTGCACCGGCTACAAGATGACCTTCCCGTTCTTCGAGGAGAGCGTCGTCTCCGCGCCCGACAACCGCCTGCCGCTCTACCGCCGCGTCGCCTCCGTGCAGCGCCCCGGCCTGTACTTCATCGGCTTCATCCAGCCGCTGGGGCCGATCATGCCGCTGGCCGAGGCCCAGTCCGAATGGGTCGCGGACCTGCTCGCGGGCAGGGCGGCGCTACCGCCGCCGGCGGAGATGCTGCGGGAGATCGAGAGGGAGGAAGCCAGGCAACGGAAGCGCTTCGTCGCCTCTAAGCGTCATACCGTCGAGGTGGACTTCCATCCGTACCTGCGCGAGATCCGGCGCGAGCGTAAGCAGGCTGCGCAGAGGGCTTGACGACCCGGGTGCGGCCGCCCGGCGGGCAGGCCGGCAACGGCAGCACCGCACCTCCCCCGTGAGGGCCTCGCCGAGGCCCGCGCGGGAGCCGCGGCGGTGGACGGCGCTTGAAGCCGCCGTCGGAGTCCTCGGAGGCCTCCTCGGGCTCGGGCGTCGCGTGGCTCGCCCACCAGACCAGCCAGAGCGATCCGAGCACGGGGATCTTGAGGACGACAAGCAGGAAGAAGATCGGCCAGAAACCCGTCATCGGGCTCAGTGTAGACCGCCCGCCCAGGCGGTCAACGCTTCGACCTGGACCTCCTCCAGGCCGATGTGGGCCTCGGTCGGGACCAGCAGGGTCGGCTCGGGCCGCGCCCGCGCCCACTCGTAGCAGCTCTCGTCGAAGTTGTCGTCGATCCAGGCCATCGGCCGCCCCTTGCCGTAGTCGTCCAGCGGGCCCAGCTTCCAGTGCGCCGACCCGAACCGGGCGGCGCCGTTGAAGGTCAGGTGGGGCAGCTCCGGCAGGCCGAGGATGTTGGGCAGGTAGTCGTTGGCCCGGTCCTCCCAGCCGGTCGCCCAGACCAGGTCGTAGTGCTCGGAGAGCCGCTGAAGCCGCTTCCCGGCAACGAGCGAGATGCAGTGGACCATCCCGTCGATCATCTCGAAGCGGGTCTCGGTGCGGTCGGGAGGATCCTCGAACCCGAAGATGCTGATCACGCCATCGACGTCGACGGCCAGGATCGGCTTGCTCATGGCCTCAGCCTAAAACAGCGAGGCGGCCGAACGACTACCAGCGGTAGTGGGCGAAGGCTTTGTTGGCCTGGGCCATGCGGTAGATGTCGTCCTTCCGCTTCCAGGCGCTGCCTTGCTGCTGGGTGGCGTCGAGGATCTCGCTGGCGAGGCGCTCGGCCATCGAGTACTCGCGCCGCTGGCGGGCGAACTGCACCAGCCAGCGCACGGCCAGCGTCCGCGCCCGGCGGGCCGGCACCTCCACCGGGACCTGGTAGGTGGCGCCGCCGACGCGGCGGGAGCGAACCTCGAGCACCGGCGTCAGCTGTTTGACCGCCGCCTCCAGGGTCTCCACCGGGTCCTCGCCCTTGCGCTCGCCGACGATCGCGAGGCTGTCATAGACGATCCGCTCGGCCAGGGACTTCTTGCCGTCGCTCATCACCTTGTTGACGAGCTGTTGGACGAGGCGGTTGCGGTGCCTGGCGTCGGGTTCGACCGGGCGAATCTGCGCTGCGGAGCGGCGCGGCATCAGGAAGCCTTGACGCCGTAGCGGGAGCGCGCCTGCTTGCGGTCGGAGACTCCGGCCGCGTCGAGGGTGCCGCGCACGACCTTGTAGCGCACGCCCGGCAGGTCCTTGACCCGGCCGCCGCGGATCAGCACCACCGAGTGCTCCTGAAGGTTGTGTCCCTCGCCGGGGATGTAGGTGGTGACCTCCATGCCGTTGGTCAGCCGCACACGGGCGATCTTGCGCAGGGCCGAGTTCGGCTTCTTCGGCGTGACCGTGGCGACGCGGGTGCAGACGCCGCGCCGCTGCGGGGCGGCTACGCGCTTCTTGCGACCCTGGCCCGACTTGAGGCCCGGCGTCGTGGTCTTCTTCTTCGGGCGCTTGCGGCCCTTCCTGACGAGCTGATTCGTATTCGGCACGGCCGCGCATAGTAGAGCAGTCCGGCCAGGACCAGCCCCGCCGCCGCCGCCAGCTCGGCGTAGAAGCCGTCGTCGAGGACCGCCGTCGCCCCCGAGAAGCGCGAAGCCTGGACCCCCTCGTCGAGGCCGTGGGGGAGGTCGACGAGGAGGATCGTGGCCAGCGCCAGGAGGCCGAGGGCGGCGGCCAGCAGGCCGAGGCGGCGGCGGTCGCGGCGGGCGGCGAGCAGCCCGATCGCGGCGGCGAGCAGGCCGAGCGGGACCAGCAGGTAGGCGTGCGCCTCTCCCGCGGTGCGGACGTCGTCGGTGGGCGGCGTCGCGACCCCGGGCAGGCCGGCATAGCCGGGCTGGCCGATCTCGACCCCGCGGTAGTCGATGAACTGCGAGGCGAGCAGGCAGGCGCCGGCGGCGACGATCGTCGCCGCGATCGCCCGCTGGGGGGTGACGACCTCGCTGGCGGCGGTCGCGGCGCGCACGGCACCGGCGGCGGCGCGGCGAAGCAGCCGCTCCAGGGCGGCGAGGAGCCCGAAGAAGCGGGCGGCGAGCGGGCGCACGATCGGCGCCAGGGCCGTCTCCATCCGCTTCGCCGCGGCGGCGGTGCTCCGGGCGGCACGGCGCAGCGGTGGATGGGCCCGTTCCAGCGCCCGGTTGCCGGCGCGATCGGCCTCCCGGGTCAGCCGCCCGACCCTCCTCGAGACGAGGGCGATGCGCGGCCGCGCCGCTGCTATCATCGCCCGTCGCTCAGGCAGTTTTTTCGCAGCACGCTTCGCCGGGCCCGCTGGGGCCTTTTTTTTGCGCCGGGGCCGGCCACGCCGCTCCTGCTCAGTACCGAGTCGTTTCCGTTTCAATCCAAACCCATTCGCGAGAACCGCTTACCTTAAGAACATGCCACGCAGCTTCCCCCTAGAGAAGACCCGCAACATCGGGATCATGGCGCACATCGACGCCGGCAAGACGACGACGACGGAGCGCATCCTCTACTACACCGGCCGCACCCACAAGATGGGCGAGGTTCACGAGGGCGCGGCGGTGATGGACTGGATGGAACAGGAGCAGGAGCGGGGGATCACGATCACCTCCGCCGCCACCGCCTGCGATTGGAAGGGCCACCGGATCAACATCATCGACACGCCCGGCCACGTCGACTTCACGGTCGAGGTCGAGCGCAGCCTGCGCGTCCTCGACGGCGCGGTCGCCGTCTTCGACGCGGTCGCCGGGGTCGAGCCCCAGTCGGAGACCGTCTGGCGCCAGGCCGACAAGTACAAGGTTCCGCGCTTCGCCTACATCAACAAGATGGACCGGATCGGCGCCGACTTCTTCCACTCGGTGCAGACGATGACCGACCGGCTCGGCGCCAACCCGCTGCCGATCCAACTGCCGATCGGCAGCGAGGACAACTTCCAAGGCGTCGTCGACCTGATCGAGATGAAAGCGATGGTCTGGACCGACGAGCTGGGCGCCGAATACGAAGCGGTCGAGATCCCCGAGGATCTGCGCGAGCAGGCCGAGGAATACCGGACCCAGCTGATCGAGGCCTGCGCCGACTACGACGACGAGCTGATGGAGGCCTACCTCGGCGAGGAGGAGATCCCGCACGAGCGGATCGCCAGCTCGCTGCACCGCGCCTGCCTCGACACCAAGGTGACTCCGGTCCTCTGCGGCTCCTCCTTCAAGAACAAGGGCGTGCAGCCGCTGCTGGACGCGATCGTCGAGCTGCTGCCCTCGCCGCTGGAGGTGCCGCCCGTGACCGGGACGGTGCCGGCCGGCAAGGGCCAGAGCGAGCCGACCGAGGCCGAGCGTCCCGCCGACGACAACGGCCCCTTCGCCGCCCTTGCCTTCAAGGTCATGACCGACCCCTACGTCGGCAAGCTCACCTACTTCCGCGTCTACTCCGGCAAGCTGGAGAAAGGCGGCCGCGTCCTCAACGTCTCCAGCGGCAGGACCGAGCGGATCGGCCGGCTGCTGATGATGCACGCCAACCACCGCGAGGAGATCGAGGAGTGCTACGCGGGCGACATCTGCGCCGGCGTCGGCCTGAAGGAAACCGGGACCGGCGACACGCTTGCCGCCCCCGACGCCCCGATCGCGCTGGAGAACATCGAATTCCCCGAGCCGGTGATCGCGGTGGCGATCGAGCCGAAGACCAAAGCCGACCAGGAGAAGATGGGCACGGCGCTCCAGCGCCTCGGCGAGGAGGACCCGACCTTCCGGGTCGAATCCGACGAGGAGACCGGCCAGACCCTGATCCACGGGATGGGCGAGCTGCACCTCGAGGTGATCGTCGACCGGATGCTGCGCGAGTTCAAAGTCGACGCCAACGTCGGCAAGCCCCAGGTCGCCTACCGCGAGACGATCCGCAAGCGGGTCGAGAAGGTCGTGGCGCGCTTCGTCCGCCAGACCGGCGGCCGCGGCCAGTTCGGCCACGTCGTCATCAACCTCGAGCCGGCGCCGGGCGAGGGCTTCGACTTCGTCAACAAAATCAAGGGCGGCGTGATCCCGAGCGAATTCATCGGGCCGGCCGAGCAGGGCATGGAGGAGGCGCTGGAAAACGGCGTCAAGGCCGGCTACCCGATGGTCGACGTCCGCGCCGAACTCGTCGACGGCTCCTTCCACGACGTCGACTCCTCGGAGATGGCCTTCAAGATCGCCGGCTCGATGGCGATTCAGGAGGGCGCCCGCAAGGCCAACCCGGTCCTGCTGGAGCCGGTGATGGCGGTCGAGGTCGTCACCCCCGAGGACTTCCTCGGCGACGTCATCGGCGACCTCTCGCGGCGCCGCGGCAAGGTGCAGGGGCAGGAGCAGCGCGGCAACGCGCTGGCGGTCCAGGCCTTCGTCCCGCTTGGCGAGATGTTCGGCTACGCCACCGATCTGCGATCTTCGACCCAGGGCCGCGCCACCTACACGATGCAATTCGAGCGCTACGAGGAGGTCCCCGGCAACATCGCCGAGGAAATCGTCGAGCACCGCTCGGGAGAACCGGTGGGGGCTTCGTCCTAGACCCAACCGCGACGGCGCGCGGCATCTGGCTATATTTCCCAGGTTCGCCCGCAGGCAGCAAAAAGTTCCCTGCAAAAGCAGGGCCACCAGAACCAAAGCAGCCAAACCAGACAGAAAACGATTTCGAAAGGTAGAACGGAGAGCGATGTCAAAGGAGAAGTTCGAGCGCGATAAGCCGCATGTGAACGTCGGCACGATCGGTCACATCGACCACGGCAAGACGACGCTGACGGCCGCGATCACGAAGACCCTCTCCACCAAGGGCGGCGCGGAGGCGAAGAGCTTCGAGGAGATCGACAACGCTCCTGAGGAGAAGGAGCGGGGGATCACGATCGCGACCTCACACGTCGAGTACGAGACCGACAACCGGCACTACGCCCACGTCGACTGCCCCGGCCACGCCGACTACGTGAAGAACATGATCACCGGCGCGGCGCAGATGGACGGGGCGATCCTGGTCGTCTCCGCCGCCGATGGCGTGATGCCGCAGACCCGCGAGCACATCCTGCTCGCGCGCCAGGTGAACGTCCCCCACGTGGTGGTCTTCCTCAACAAGGTCGACCAGGTCGACGACGACGAGCTGATCGAGCTGGTCGAGGAGGAGGTCAAGGACCTGCTCAACGAGTACGACTTCCCGGGCGACGAGACCCCGATCGTCAAGGGCTCGGCGCTGAAGGCGCTGGAAGGCGACGAAGAGGCGCAGAAGGCGGTCTTCGAACTCGCCGACGCCCTCGACTCCTACATCCCCGAGCCGGTGCGCGAGCTGGACAAGCCGTTCCTGATGCCGATCGAGGACATCTTCTCGATCACCGGCCGCGGCACCGTCGCCACCGGCCGCGTCGAGCAGGGGATCGTCAACACCGGCGACGAGGTCGAGATCGTGGGGATCCACGACACGACCAAAACCGTCGTCACCGGGGTGGAGATGTTCCGCAAGATCCTCGACCAGGGTCAGGCGGGCGACAACATCGGCGCCCTCCTGCGCGGGACCAAGCGCGAGGAGATCGAGCGAGGCCAGGTTCTCTGCAAGCCCGGCTCGATCACTCCCCACACGAAATTCAAGGCCGAGGTCTACTGCCTGAAGAAGGAGGAGGGCGGTCGCCACACGCCGTTCTTCTCTGGCTACCGGCCTCAGTTCTACTTCCGGACCACCGACGTGACCGGGATCGCCAACCTCCCCGAGGGGACCGAGATGGTGATGCCGGGGGACAACGTCGAGATGACGATCGAGCTGATCCAGCCGATCGCCATGGATCAGGGCCTGCGGTTCGCCATCCGCGAGGGTGGCCGCACCGTCGGCTCGGGGGTCGTCGCCGAGATCATCGAGTAGCGACCCCCAAGGGCGGGCTTCGGCTCGCCCTTCCGTCGCCGGCCGGCGACGGACAACCGCAAAAGGACATACGACCGGGGCGGCGCCCCACCTAAATGGGGCCCCGCCCTTTATGCGCGGTAAGGCCGCGCGAGAAAGAGACCAGAGAGGCAAGTTCAGAACGTGGCAGCGATAGCGGCACAGAAAATTCGGATCCGGCTCAAGGCGTACGACCACGACGCCATAGATCGGGCTGCCCGCGAGATCGTCGAGACCGCCGAGCGCACCGGCGCGACCGTCTCCGGCCCGGTGCCGCTGCCGACCGAGAAAAACGTCTACTGCGTGATCCGCTCGCCGTTCAAGGACAAGGACTCCCGCGAGCACTTCGAGATCCGCACCCACAAGCGCCTGATCGACATCCTCCAGCCCTCGCCGAAAACCGTCGACTCGCTACAGCGCCTGGACTCGCTGCCGGCCGGCGTCGACATCGAGATCCGCCTCTAGGCCATGGCAGCGATCCTCGGCAAGAAGCTGGGCATGACGCAGGTCTTCCGCGAGGACGGCACGGTCGTCCCGGTGACCGTGATCGAGGCCGGCCCCTGCAAGGTGACCGCCGTCCGCGATGCCGACCGCGACGGCTACGCCGCGGTCCAGCTCGCCTTCGGCGAGGTCAAGCAGGGCAGGCTGAGCCGGGCCGAGGAAGGTCACCTGAAGAAGGCCGGCGCGGCGCCGATGCGCCACCTGGTCGAGTTCCGCGACGAGGACCTGGGGGCCGAGGAGGGGCCGAAGATCGGCGACGACGTCACCGTCGCCGGTTTCGAGGCGGGCCAGCGGGTGAAGGTCTCCGGCGTCTCGATCGGCAAGGGCTTCCAGGGCGGGATCAAGCGCCACAACTTCAGCCGCGGGCCGGTCAGCCACGGCTCCCACAACGTGCGCGCGCCGGGCTCGATCGGCGCCAGCGCCTTCCCCGCCCGCGTCTTCAAAGGCATGCGGATGCCCGGCCAGATGGGCAACAAGCGCGTCACCCAACGCGGCCTGGAGATCGCCGAGGTCGACGCCGACCGCAACCTGCTGCTGATCAAGGGCTCGGTCCCGGGCTCGCGCAACGCGATCGTCGAGGTGAGGACCGATGTCTAAAGCGACGGTGCTCGGCAAGACGACGAAAGCGGACCTGCCCAAGGAGGTGTTCGCCGAGCCCTTCCACCAGTCCCTGGTGCACGAGGCCGCGCGCGCCGACATGGCCTCGCGCCGCCGCGGCACCGCCTCGACCCTGACCCGCGGCGAGGTCTCCTTCACCACCGCCAAGGCCTGGCGGCAGAAGGGCACCGGCCGCGCCCGCGTCGGCACGCTCGGCGTGCCCAACCGCTTCGGCGGCGGCGTCGCCTTCGGTCCCAAGCCGCGCCGCTACACGGTCAAGGTCAATCGCAAAGCGCGCCGGCGGGCGATGCGCTCGGCCCTCTCGGTGCACGCCGAGCGTGGCAGCGTCGCCGTCCTCGACGCCTCCGCCTTCGAGGCGCCCTCGACCAAGCAGGCCGCCGAGGCGCTGGCCAAATGGGGGGCCAAGGGCCCGACCCTGGTCGTGCTCGACGCCGAGGAGACCGGCGCGATGAAGAGCTTCCGCAACATCGCCAGGGTCCACGTGCTGGAGATCGGCGCGACCGGCGTCGCCGACGTGATCGGCGCCGCCTCGATCGTCGTCTCCGAGACCGCTCTGGCCTCGCTCAAGGAGAGGCTCGGCTGATGGACCCGCGCAACATTCTCATCCGCCCGGTGATCTCGGAGAAGAGCTACGCGCTGATCGCCGAGGGCAAGTACACCTTCCGTGTCGACGACCGCGCCCACAAGACCCAGATCGCCCAGGCCGTGCACGAGGTCTTCGGGGTCCAGGTGGCCCAGGTCCGCACCTCGAAGGTGCGCCCGAAGCCCAAGCGCCGCGGGCTCACGGTGGGGCGCACCCGTCGCTGGAAGAAGGCCGTCGTCCAACTCGCCCCGGGCGAACGGATCGAGCTGTTCGAGGGCGCGGAGACCGCGTAGGGAGCCTGGGATGCCGAACCGAAAGACCAAACCGACCAGCCCCGGCCGCCGCTTCGCGACCTACCCGCTGCGCGAGCAGCTGACCGCGTCGGAGCCGGAGCGCAAGCTGACCGAGGGGCTGCGCAAGTCCGGCGGGCGCAACGCCAACGGCCGCGTCACCGCCCGCCATCGCGGCGGCGGCGCCAAGCGGCGCTACCGCAAGGTGGACTTCAAGCGGCTCAAGGACGGCGTGCCTGCGAAGGTCGCCTCGATCGAGTACGACCCCAACCGAAGCTGCTACATCGCCCTCCTGCACTACGCGGACGGCCACAAGGACTACATCCTCGCCCCCTCCCAGCTCGCGGTCGGCAACGAGGTCAAGTCCGGCCCCGGCGCCGACATCAAACCGGGCCACGCGATGGCCCTGCGGGAGATGCCGACCGGCACGATCGTCCACAACGTCGAGCTGATCGCCGGCCAGGGCGGCAAGCTCGGCCGTGCCGCCGGCACCGCGATCCAGCTGGTGGCGAAGGAGGGCGACATGGTCACCCTGCGCCTGCCGTCCTCGGAGATGCGGATGGTGCGGGCCGAGTGCCGCGCCACCGTCGGCACCCTCTCCAACGCCGAGCACCAGAACCTGAAGGTCGGCAAGGCTGGCCGCAACCGCCACAAGGGCAAGCGGCCGCAGAGCCGCGGCGTGGCGATGAATCCGGTCGACCACCCGCACGGCGGCGGCGAGGCCCACCACACCCCCGGTGGGCACCCGGTCACCCCGTGGGGCAAGCCGACGCTCGGCTACCGAACCCGCAAGAAGGGCAAGCGCTCGGATCGCTACATCGTCCGCGGGCGCAAACGCGGCAAGAAGAAGGGCGGTCGCTGATGGGACGCTCGACGAAAAAGGGGCCGTGGGTGGAGGAGCGCCTGATGGGGCGGATCCTGGCGCTGAACGAGGCCGGCAAAAAACAGATGGTCAAAACCTGGTCGCGGACCTCGACGATCTTCCCGGACATGGTCGGCCACACGATCGCCGTCCACGACGGCCGCAAGCACGTCCCTGTCTTCATCTCCGAGTCGATGGTCGGCCACAAGCTCGGCGAGTTCGCGCCGAGCCGCACCTTCCGCTCCCACTCCGGCACCGGCAAGGGCGAATGACGATGGCCGACGATAAGAAAACCACCGCCTCCGGCAAAAAAACGGCTGAGAAGAAAGCCGAGAAAAAAGCGCCCGCCAAAAAAGCCGCGGCGAAAAAAGCCGAGGGCAAAGCGGCGAAAAAAGAGAGCGCCAAGAAGGCGGCGCCGAAAGGCAAGGCCAAGGGCGATGAGAAGGCGAAAGCGCCGCGCAAGAAAGCGGCGCCCCCCGCGCGGCCGGCGCCGCCGCCGGTCGTCCACGCCAGCGCCCGCTACGTCCGCATCGCGCCGCGCAAGGCGCGGCTGATCGCCGATCAGGTCCGCGGCATGCACATCGAGAAGGCCCGCGCCCTGCTCCAGTTCTCCCCGCGCGGGGCCGCCGAGGACATCCGCAAGCTGATCGACTCCGCCGCCGCCAACGCCGAGAACAACCACGACCTGATCGCCGACGAGATGCGCGTCTCCTCGATCACCGTCGACGAGGGCCCGACCCTGAAGCGGTTCCGCCCGCGGGCGCTGGGCCGGGCGACGCCGATCCACAAGCGAACCAGCCACATCGCCGTGGCCCTGACCCCGGTGGAGGACTGAGATGGGACAGAAGATCCACCCCGAGGGTTTCCGCGTCGGCTACATCCACGACTGGAAGTCGAACTGGTTCGCGGACAAAAACTTCGCCGACGTGCTTCAGGAAGACCTTCAGATCCGCGACCACATCGTCGGCAAGCTCTCCCATGCCGGGCTCTCCGACATCACGATCGAGCGCCGCGGCGAGGTCGCGGTCGACATCCACACCGCCCGCCCCGGCATCGTGATCGGCAAGTCGGGAAGCGAAGTCGACGCCCTCCGCAAGGAGCTGCACAAGCTCACCGGCAGCCCGGTCAAAGTCAACATCCGCGAGGTCAAGCGCCCCGAGCTCGACGCGAAGCTGGTCGCCCAGTCGATCGCCGAGCAGCTCCAGAACCGGGTCGCCTTCCGCCGCGCGATGAAACGGGCGCTGACCTCGGCGATGCGCTCCGGCGCCAAGGGCGTCAAGGTCCAGGTCTCCGGCCGCCTCGGCGGCGCCGAGATGGCGCGGACCGAAGGCTATTCCGACGGCCGGGTGCCGCTGCACACGCTGCGCGCCGACATCGACTACGGCTTCTTCGAGGCGAGGACGACGACCGGCCGGATCGGCGTCAAATGCTGGATCAACAAGGGCGAGGTGATGCCCGAGGGCTTCCGCTCCGACCTCGCCTCGACCGACGGCGAGCCGCAGGGCGGCCAGCGCGGCCAGCGCCCGGGCGGGAACCGGCCCGGCGGCGACCGCGGTGGACGCGGCGGCGGCCGGGGTGGCGATCGCGGCGGGCGCGGTGGCGGCGACCGTGGCGGCCAGCGCGGCGGCGGAGGCCAGCGCGGCGGAGGGGGCGGTCGCTGATGCTGATGCCGAAACGGGTCAAGCACCGCAAACAGATGCGCGGCCGGATGCGCGGAAACACCAAGGGCGGCAGCACCGTCGCCTTCGGCGAGTACGGGCTGAAGTCTTTGGAGCGCGGCTGGATCACCAACCGCCAGATCGAGGCCGCCCGCGTGGCGATGACCCGCAAGATCAAACGTGGCGGCAAGGTCTGGATCAACGTCTTTCCGGACAAGCCGTACACGAAGAAGCCGGCCGAGACGCGGATGGGCTCCGGCAAGGGGAACCCCGAGGGCTGGGTCGCCGTGATCAAGCCGGGCAAGGTGATGTTCGAGCTGGCCGGCGTGCCCGAGGACCTCGCCCGCGACGCGCTGCGCCTGGCCGGGCACAAGCTTCCGGTGAAGACCAAGATCGTGATGCGCGAGGGGGCCGAGGACCGATGAAGGCCTCCGAGGTGCACAACCTGAAAGACGACGAGCTGGTGGCGAAGCTGATCGACGCCAAGCAGGAGGCGTTCAACCTGCGCTTCCGCCACGCCACCGGCGAGCTCGAGAACACCGCCCGGCTCGGAGCGGCCAAAAAGGATGTGGCGCGGCTGCTGACCGTGGCTCAGAGGCGGGGGATCGACGTTGAGAGAGAGACGAAGCGGATATGAGCGACGACGAGACTAAAAAAGACGAGACGACTGACGACGAGGGTTCAGAGGCCGCGGCCGCGGGTCCTGTCGCGGGGGACGACTCCTCGTCCTCGCAAGCTGCGGGTGAGGAGCCGACCCCCACGCCACCCGCGGACGAGACCGCCGAGGACTCGGCGTCAGGCGCCCCTGCCTCCGATGAGGAGCAGGAGGCTCCGGCGGCTGAGGCGGAGTCCGACGACGCTCCTGCTGCTGAGCAGGAGGAAGTGCCTGCTGCGGTTGAGGATGAGAATGCTGAGGAGCCGGCTGCTGAGCAGGCCGAGGCTCCGGCGGCTCCTGCGGAGTCGGGTCCGGATGATGATCTTCCTTGGAAAGAGCGGCGTCGGCTTGAGCGGTCGCGTCGGCCGCATGAAGCTGGGCCGACGCGGACTCCCGAGGAGCGGGCGACCGCTCGGGGCGAGGCGCGCAGGGCGAAGGCCGCGCGACGGCGCAAGGAGCGGGCCGCGGCGAAGGCGAAGAAGGGCGCGCCCGGGACCGGCACCCCGGCGGCGCGGCGCGAGGCCAACGCGGCCAAGGTCCGCCAGGGCATCGTCGTCTCCAACAAGGGCGACAAGTCGATCACGGTCCGCATCGACATCGCCCGCCGCCACCCGACCTACGAGAAGATCGTCCGCCGCTCGCGCACGCTGCACGCCCACGACGAGCGCAACGAGGCCGGCGAAGGCGACGTGGTGCGCGTGATCGAGACCCGTCCGCTGTCGAAGACCAAGCGCTGGCGCCTGGTCGACATCGTCGAGAAGGCGAGGTAGGCGACGTGATCCAGCAGGAGTCGAGATTGAAGGTCGCCGACAACTCGGGCGCCCGTGAGATCCTCTGCATCAGGGTCAAGGGCGGCTCGCACCGCCGCTACGCCAGCGTCGGCGACGTGATCACGGCGACGGTCAAACAGGCGAGCCCGCAGGGCGGCGTGCGCAAGGGCGAGGTCGTGCAGGCGGTCGTGGTGCGCACGCGCAAGCCGCTCGGCCGCCCCGACGGCACCTACATCTCCTTCGACGAGAACGCCGCCGTGCTGATCGACCCCGCCAGCAACAACCCGCGCGGGACCCGCATCTTCGGCCCGGTGGCGCGCGAACTGCGCGATCGCAACTTCATGAAAATCATCTCGCTCGCGCCCGAGGTCCTCTGATGGCGAAGTCGATGCGGATCCGGACCGACGACCAGGTGGTCGTGATCAGCGGCAAGGACGCCGGCAAGACCGGTCGCGTCGTGCGCACCGACCCGAAGCGCCGCCGCGTCTTCGTCGAGGGCCTCAACCTGGTCAAGCGCCACGAACGCCCGCGCTCGCTACAGGACACCCAGCGCGGCGGCCAGGTCGGCGGCATCGTCGAGAAGGAGGGGCCGATCGACGCCTCCAACGTGATGCTGCTGGACCCGAAAGGCAACAAGGCGACCCGCGTCGGCGTCCGCCGCGACGAGGGCGGCAAGCGCGTGCGCTACGCCAAGCGCAGTGGGACGGCGATCGACTGATGGAGGCGACCGCGACCCCCACCTCCCAGGCCGCTCCGCCGCCGCGCCTGCGCGATCGCTACGAGCAGGACGTGCTGCCGGCCCTGACCGAGAAATTCGGCTACTCGACTCCGATGCAGGCGCCGCGCCTGCTCAAGATCACCCTCAACATGGGCCTCGGCCAGGAGAAGCAGGACAAACGATCCTTCGAAGCGGCGCAGAAGCAGCTGGCGACGATCGCCGGCCAGATGCCGAACACCCGCCGCGCCCGCAAGTCGATCGCCTCCTTCAAGGTCCGCGAGGGCATGCCGGTGGGCGTCTCCGCGACCCTGCGCCGGGCCCGGATGTGGGAGTTCCTCGACCGCCTGACCTCGATCGCGGTGCCCCGGATCCGCGACTTCCGCGGCCTCAACCCACGCTCCTTCGACGGCCGCGGCAACTACTCGATGGGGGTCAAGGAGCAGCTGATCTTCCCCGAAATCGACTACGACTCGATCGACGTCGTGCGCGGCCTCGACGTCACCATCACCACCTCCGCCGAGACCGACGTCGAGGCCTTCGAGCTGCTGCTGGGGCTGGGGATGCCGTTCGCCCAGGAGGGGCGCCCGGGCCAGGCCTCAAAGGCCGAGGCTGAAGCCGAAGCCGAGGAGGCGCAGCGCAAGGAGGAGGCTCGCCTGCGGGCCGAGGCCGAGCAGGCCGCGCTGGAGCAGCTCAAAGAGGAGAACCCCGAGGCCTACGCCAAGCCCGCCGCCGAGGAGGGCGCGGAGGGCGAGGGCGAGGAGGCCGGAGAGGCCGGAAACGACGAGGCCGGCGGCGCGGCCGAGGAGGAGGGCTCAGAGAATGGCTAAGACTTCGCAGAAGGCCCGTCAGGGCCGCAAACCCAAGTTCAAGTCCCGCGGCTACAACCGCTGTCGCCGTTGCGGGCGCCCGCGTGCCTACTACCGCAAGTTCGGCCTCTGCCGGATCTGCCTGCGCGAGGCCGCCCACGAGGGGTACATCCCCGGGATGACCAAGTCGAGCTGGTAGGAAGAGACGATGCAGACCGACCCGATCGCCGATTACCTGACCCGGATCCGCAACGCCCTGCGCGCCGGCCACGACGAGGTGGAGATCCCCCTCTCGGGCCTGAAGCTCCAGATGTCGCGGATCCTCAAGGAGCAGGGCTACATCAACGACTTCCACCGCAAGCCGGCGCCCGTCGGCGAGGCGATCAGCGTCAGCCTCAAGTACACCGAGGACCGCCAGCCGGTGATCATCGGGATCGAACGGGTATCCCGCCCCGGCCGCCGCCGCTACGTCGACCACAAGCACGTGCCCCGCGTCCACGGCGGCACCGGAACCGCGATCGTCAGCACCTCCGCCGGGGTGATGACCGGCCACGAGGCCCGCTCCAAGGGCGTCGGCGGCGAGGTCGTGGCCTACGTCTGGTGACCCCATGAGCCGCATCGGAAGAAAGCCAGTCCCCGTTCCCGAGGCCGTCACGGTCGAGATCGCCCCCGGCAACATCGCCGTCAAGGGGCCGAAGGGCGAGCTGACCCAGACCGTCCCGCGGGAGATGGCGGTCAAGCAGGGCGAGGGCGTCGTCACCGTCGAGCGGCCGACCGACCGCGGCGAGCACCGCGCCCTGCACGGCCTCACCCGCAGCCTGATCGCGAACATGGTCGAAGGGGTGACCGAGGGCTTCGAGAAGCGCCTGGAGATCCAGGGCGTCGGCTACCGCGCCCAGCTCAAAGGCAAGAACCTCGAGCTGGCGCTCGGCTTCTCCCACCCGGTCGCGGTCGAGGCTCCGGAGGGGATCGAGTTCGAGGTGCCGCAGCCGACCGAGATCGTCGTCCGCGGGATCGACAAGCAGCTGGTCGGGCAGGTCGCCGCGGACATCCGCAAGCGCCGCCCGCCGGAGCCCTACAAGGGCAAGGGCATCCGCTACCGCGGCGAGCAGGTCCTGCGCAAGGTGGGCAAGCGCGCATGACCGTCCTCACCAAGCCACAGCGCCGCCTGCGCCGGCGGCGCCGGGTCCGGGCCCGCGTCAGCGGCACGACGGAGCGGCCGCGTCTTTCCGTTTACCGCTCCAACCGCGGCGTCTTCGCCCAGCTCATCGACGACACCAAGGGGCACACGGTGGCCGCCGTCAACTGGATCGAGCCGGACCTGCGCAAGCTCACCGCCACCGACCAGGCGCGCAGGGCGGGCGAGCTGCTGGCCGAGCGCGCCAAGGCGGCGGGAGTGAAGACCTGCGTCTTCGATCGCGGCGGCTACCAGTACCACGGCCGGGTCAAGGCCCTGGCCGACGGAGCGCGAGAGGGGGGCCTGGCCTTCTAGTTCCGCTACGGTGGGCCGCTCGCTATGAAGGGCATGGACACGAAGAACGTCGAGACGGTGAGCCCGCGCGGGCTCGACCTCCAGGAGCGCGTGATCGAGATCAACCGCGTCGCCAAGGTGGTCAAGGGCGGTCGCCGCTTCTCCTTCACCGCGCTGGTCGCCGTCGGCGACGAGGAGGGCGTGGTCGGGATCGGCTACGGCAAGGCCCGCGAGGTCCCGCTGGCGATCCAGAAGGGGGTCGAGGACGCCCGCAAGAACCTGATCCGCGTGCCCAAATACGGGCAGACGATCACCCACAGGATCATCGGCCGCTTCGGCGCCGGGCACGTGGTCCTGCGGCCGGCCAGCCCCGGTACCGGCGTCATCGCCGGCGGCGGGGTGCGCGCGGTGCTGGAGCTGGGAGGCGTCCGCGACGTGCTGACCAAGAGCATCGGGACGCAGAACCCGATCAACCTCGTGAAGGCGACCATGGATGGACTGATCCGCCTGCGGCGGCCCGAGGAGGTGGCTGAGCTTCGGGGGTTGACCGTGTCCCAGGTGCTTGGGTTGCAGAACGGAACTTCGGCTGACGGAGACGGAGAGCACCTGCCCGCGGGTCCTGTCGCGGGGGACGACTCCTCGTCCTCGCAAGCTGCGGGCGAGGAGCCATCCCCCACGCCACCCGCGGATGACGCGGCTGAGTCGGCGGAGGGATCGGCCACCGAGGAGGGTTCGTCGTGAGCTTGAAGATCGAGCAGGTTCGGTCTGCCAACGGCACCAATCCGAGCCAGAAAGCCACCCTGAGGGCGCTTGGGCTTGGGCGGATCGGTCGGTCTGTGGAGCGCAAGGATTCTCCTCAGCTGCGGGGACAGCTTCGGGTCGTCTCCCATCTGGTGGAGGTGAAGTCCTGATGGCCGAGAGCAAGCGCTCGGAGGAGATCGGGCTGCACAACCTGAAGCCGAAGCCGGGCTCGAAAAGGCCGCGCAAGCGGCTCGGGCGCGGCGAGGGCAGCGGCCTCGGCAAGACCTCGGGGCGAGGCCACAAGGGCGCCGGCTCACGCTCGGGGGCCAAGCGCAAGGCCAACTACGAGGGCGGCCAGAACCCGATCCACATGCGGATGCGAAAGCTTCGCGGCCCGCACATGAAGAAGTCGATGCCGTTCGAGAACTTCCGCACCAAGACCCAGCCGGTCAACCTCGTCGATCTCGACGAGCGCTTCGAGGCCGGCGCCGAGGTCAACCCGGCCGCGCTCAAGGAGAAGGGCCTGGCCAAGCGCTCCGACCCGGTCAAGATCCTCGCCCGCGGGGAGATCGGCAAGAAGCTCGACGTCCACGCGCACGCCTTCAGCGCCGCCGCCAAAGAGAAGATCGAGGCTGCCGGCGGTTCCTGTCACACTCTGGAGCCGTAATGCTCAAAACTATTCTCAACGCGTTCAGCGTCGCGGACATTCGCAAGAAGCTCCTGTTCACCGCGGCGATGCTGGCGCTGTACCGGCTCGGGGCCTACATCCCGGCGCCCGGCGTCGACGTCAACGCCGTCAAGGAAATCCAGAACAACTTCGGCGGCTCCAACATCCTCGGCTTCCTCAACCTCTTCTCGGGCGGCAGCCTCTCGCGCCTCAGCCTCTTCGCGCTGGGGATCATGCCCTACATCACCGCCTCGATCATCCTCCAGCTGCTGACCGTGGTGGTGCCCTCGCTGGAGCGGCTCCAGAAAGAGGGGGAGGTCGGCCAGCAGAAGATCACCCAGTACACCCGCTACCTCACGGTCGGGCTCGCCTTCGGGCAGTCGCTGGGCTACGTCTTCCTCTTCCGCTCGCTCGGCAACGAACAGGGCGCCAGCGTGGTCGGCAACCTCACCTTCGGCAGGACCTTCCTGATCGTGATCTGCCTCACCGCGGGCTGCACCCTGCTGATGTGGCTGGGCGAGCTGATCACCCAGCGCGGCATCGGCAACGGGATCTCGCTGATGATCTTCGCCTCGATCGCCTCCCGGATCCCCAACGGCATCACCAAGTGGTGGGAAAACCCGGACCAGGTCTTCGTTGTGATGATGCCCTTCATCGCGCTGGCGGTGATCGTCGCGATCGTCTTCGTCCAGGAGGGTCAGCGGCGGATCCCGGTTCAGTACGCGAAACGGGTCGTGGGGCGCAAAATGACCTCGGGGGGGTCGACCTACCTGCCGCTGCGGGTCAACATGGCGGGCGTGATCCCGGTCATCTTCGCGGCCTCGATCATGGCCTTCCCGCCGACCATCGGCCAGCTCCTCAACACCCCGGCCGCGCTCGAATTCGCCAACTTCTTCAGTCCCAACAGCTGGCCCTACGTCGCCGGCGAGATCTTCTTCATCATCGTCTTCACCTACTTCTACACCGCGGTCACCTTCAACCCGGTCGACCAGGCCGACAACCTGAAGAAATACGGCGGCTTCATCCCGGGCGTGCGGCCGGGCCGGCCGACGGCCGAGTACCTGGACCGCATCCTCTCCCGCCTCACCTTCCCCGGCGCGCTCTACCTCGGCGCGGTCGCGGCGCTGCCGACGATTCTGATCAGCCAGACGTCGGCCAACTTCTTCTTCGGCGGCACCTCCATCCTGATCGTGATCGGCGTCGCGCTGGACACGGTCAAGCAGTTGGAGGCGCAGCTGATGATGAGGAACTACGAGGGCTTCCTCAAATAGGCTCGGCGGGATGCCTGAGCTGAACCTAGTTCTCCTCGGCCCGCCCGGGTCCGGAAAGGGCACCCAGGGCGAGCGGCTTCAGGAAGACCTGCGCCTGCCCTACTACGCCACGGGGGACATCCTCCGCACAGCGGTGCGCGAGGAGACCGAGCTGGGCAGCAGCGCCAAGGAGTACATGGACCGCGGCGACCTGGTCCCCGACGAGGTGATCGTCGGCGTGATCGCGGAGCGAATCGACTCCGCCGAGGCGCGCGACGGCTTCATCCTCGACGGCTTCCCACGGACCATGCCCCAGGCCGAGGCGCTCGACGCCAAGCTGGAGGAGCTGGGGCGGGCGGTCAACGCGGTGATCCTGATCGACACCACCGACGACGAGGTCGTGCGCCGCCTCGGCGGCCGCCGCACCTGCGTCGAGAACGGCCACGTCTTCCACGTCGAGTTCAACCCCCCCGACCGGGAGGGCGTCTGCGACCTCGACGGCAGCGAGCTGATCGTCCGCGACGACGACCGGCCCGAGGTGATCCGCAACCGCCTCGAGACCTACCACACCAAGACCGAGCCGCTGGTCGCCTATTACGACCACCGCAGCGTGCTGCGCCGAATCGACGGTGCCGCCACGCCGGACGAGGTGGCCGACGAGATCGGCAGGACCCTGGCGACGATGCGCCTGGAGCAGGACGAGGCGGTCTAGTGGGGGGCCACTAGCGTGTACAGGATGATCATCCGCAAGACCCCGGAGCAGCTCGAGAAGATGGCGGTGGCCGGCGAGATCCTGGTCCGCTGCCTGAAGATGCTGGAGTCCAAGTCGCGGGCCGGCGTCACCACCCAAGAGCTGGACGCCGCGGCGGAGAAGTTCATCCGCTCGCAGGGGGCCGAGCCCGCCTTCAAGGGATATCGCGGCTTTCCGGGCTCGATCTGCGTCTCCCCGAACTCGATGGTCGTGCATGGCATCCCCGGTGCCTACGAGCTGAAGCGCGGCGACATCCTCACCATCGACGTCGGCGTGATCAAGGACGGCTGGGTCGCCGACGCCGCGATGACCGTCCCGATCGGCTCGATCGACCCGGGCGCGCGCAAGCTGCTCGACGTGACCCAGGCCTCGCTCTTCGCCGGGGTCGAGCAGATGCGGCCCGGAAACCACCTCGGCGACGTCTCGGCGGCGATCCAGCGCACGGTCGAGATCGAGGGGCTCTCGATCATCCGCACCCTGGTCGGCCACGGGATCGGCCGCGAGATGCACGAGGAGCCGCAGGTGCCGAACTTCGGCGAGCCCGGCAAGGGGCCGGAGCTGGAGGAGGGGATGGTGCTGGCGGTGGAGCCGATGGTCAACGCCGGCGGCCCGCTGGTGCGGATGGACGAGGACGGCTGGTCGGTCTACTCCGAGGACGGCTCGCTCGCCGCCCACTTCGAGTTCACCGTCGCGATCACGGCCGACGGTCCGCGCATCCTCACCCCCTGGCACGAAGCCGCCTGAGCCGGGCGGACCTTCGTCTATCCTTTCGTTGCGCGGTGGGGGCGCCGCGACCAAAGGAGAGAGTCTTGATTCGTCGAGTTCGTCTGCGCCTTGCCTTGCCTGTCGTCGCGGCGTTTGCCCTCGTGCTCGCCTCGCCCGCCGCCGCCGCGCCCCCCGCTCCCTACGGGACCAACGACGCCGGCGGCTTCCGCAACGTCCTCCCACCTGGGGAGAACGGACTCGACACCCTCGGCCAGCTGTTCGCCTTTCGCGGTCCCGGAATCCTGCCGCCCCACTTCGCCGACCAGCAGCCGCTCTACGAAAACCTCCTCTACGCGGCGCCGACGCTGACCGACGAACAGGTCCCCGGCTATTACAAGGACGCGACCTTCGGCGTCCCGGCCGGCCAGGTGGAATCGACGATCGAACCGCGGCCGGGCGTGACCATCCAGCGCGACTCCGCCTACGGCATCCCGCACATCTACGGCACCACGCGCGCCGACACGATGTTCGGCGCCGGCTACGCGGGGGCCGCCGACCGCCTCTTCCTGATGGACGTGCTGCGTCACACCGGCCGCGCCGAACTCGCCTCCTTCCTCGGCGGCGGCAACGCTGAAACCGACGCCTCGCAGTGGGGCTTCGCCCCCTATACCGAAGCCGACCTCGAAAAGCAGCTGGCGCGGACGCCGAAGCAGTACGGGAGCGCCGGCCAGCAGGCGGTGGAAGACGTGCAGGCCTACGTCGAAGGCATCAACGCCTACATCGCCGCCGCCAACGCCGACCCGAAAAACCTCGAGCCGGCCGAGTACGCGCTGCTCGGCAAGCCGATGGAACCGTGGAAGCCGACCGACGTGCTCGCGATCTCCTCGCTGATCGGCGGCATCTTCGGGCGGGGAGGGGGCAACGAGCTGAACTCCGCCCTGACCATGGAGTCCTTCGTCAAGCGCATGGGGAAAAAGGCGGGGCGGAAGGCCTGGCTCGGCTTCCGCTCCAAGAACGACCCCGAAGCGCCGACCACGATCTCGCGTCGCTTCCCCTATGAGACGCGCAGTGCCTTCGCCAAGGGAGGGCTCGCCCTGCCGGACCCGGGCAGCGTCAGGGCGACGAGGACGGCGAGCGCCTCGACGGCAGGCGGCAGCGGCCGGGGCCTGGGCGGCGTCGGCGCGGAGCTGCGGAAGATGCTGGCGTCGGCGGGGCACGCCTCCAACTGGGAGCTGGTCTCGGCCAAGCACTCCGCCGACGGCCACCCGATCGCCGTGATGGGCCCCCAGGTCGGCTACTACGTGCCGCAGATCCTGATGGAGGAGGACCTCCACGGCCCCGGCATCGACGCCCGCGGGGCCGCCTTCCCCGGGGTCAATCTCTACGTCGAGCTGGGGCACGGGCGCGACTACGCCTGGAGCGCGACCACCGCGACCTCCGACAACGTCGACACCTTCGCCGAGGTTCTCTGCAAGGACAAGTTCCACTACTCCTACCACGGCAAGTGCCTGCCGATGGAAAAGCTCGAAAAGTCCGAGAGCTGGACGCCGAACGCGATCGACTCCACCGCGGCCGGCTCCCAGACCCTGGTCGCCTACCGGACCGTGCACGGCGTCGTCTTCGCCCGCGGCAGGGTCCAGGGCCGCAAGGTCGCCTTCGTCCACCAGCGCAGCACCTACTTCCACGAGGCCGACTCGGTGGTCGGCTTCGGGCAGCTGAACGAACCGGGCGTCGTCACCGGCGTCTCCGGCTTCAAGAAGGCCGTCTCCAACATCAACTTCCTCTTCAACTGGGCCTACGTCGACTCCGAACACATCGCCTACGCGCTCTCGGGGGCGATGCCGCAGCGGGCGCGCGGCACCTCGCCCGACTTCCCGATCCTCGGCACCGGGCCCTACGACTGGAAGGGATTCAAACCTGCCTCCCAGAGCGCCGACTACCTGCCCTTCTCCAAGCACCCGCAGGCGGTCGATCCCGACTTCCTCGTCTCCTGGAACAACAAGCAGGCGCCCGGCTGGGCCGCCGCTGACGACAAGTACGACTACGGCTCGGTGTTCCGCTCGCAGATGATCGCCGACAAGGTCAGGTCCGCGATCAAGGGGGGCCGGAAGATGACGATCGCGCAGCTGGTCCAGGCGATGGAGGAACCGGCGAGCCAGGACCTGCGCGGCTACAAGCTCCTGCCGATCCTCTTCGAGGCGATCGGCAAGCCGAAGTCGGCGAAGCTGCGCGGCGCCCTGGCCACCCTGCGCACCTGGCGCCAGCACGGCGCCCACCGCCGCGACCTCAACCGCGACGGCGTCGACGAGGAAACCCCGGCGATCGAGCTGATGGACGCCTGGTGGCCGAAGCTGCTGGAAGCGGAGTTCAAGCCGGTGCTCGGCGGCCGGGCCTACGCCCAGCTCGAAGGGATGCTCCAAACCGGCAGCGTCGTCGGCGGCTCGCCGCGGGCGCCCGACTACGACGACGGTTGGTACAGCTACGTGTCCAAGGACCTGCGCGACCTCTTCGGCCCCCGGCCCAAGGACCCCTGGAGCCGCGCCTACTGCGGCGGCGGCTCGAAGAAGCGCTGCCGCGCGGCGCTCCAGCGCAGCCTCCTGGCGGCGACCAAGGTGACGCCGCAGCAGCTCTACGGCGGCGGCAACGGCGACTGCGCCGCCAACCCGCAGCCCTCCTGCTACGACCAGAACCGGCCGCAGGTGACCTCCGGAATCACGCTCGGGCCCTTCCCGTTCCAGAACCGGCCGACGTTCCAGCAGGTGGCGACGCCGACCCAGCGGCTCCCGCGCTGATTCAGGGCAGCGCGCGGGCGCCTATTCCTGTGCGGCTTCGCGAAGGCACGCGACCGTCTCCCGCACCGCGGCCAGGGAGATCGGCGCGCCCACGATGACGGTGGCCGCGAACGTAACTCCGCCGCTCCAATCCATCCACTCTCCGAGCAGCGCCAGGCCGACGCCCGCCAAGCAGATGAGGACGAAAAAGTAGGCCAGGCGCCGCCACAGCACGGGCCCGATGTTCACGCTCTTTTCCATCGCTCTCAGCATATTACTCGGACAATTGTCTGCAACAACCCGAGGAAGAAAAGGATGACGGACGGCAGGGCGACATATACCGGCCAGTATGCGAGGTCACCGGTTCGGGCAAAGCAGGCAAGCGCGCCCATCATCCCGAGGACCGTCCCAACCACGAATAGCTGGATCGGCAGATTCAGCGCTTCGATCGAGTTCGACATGTCGCCCTAAGGCCTGCGGGAGGACGATCTCTCCCCCCTCGTTGACATGGGAAGATCGATCCATGGGCGAAAGAGAGATCTGGGCGGCGGTCGACGAGTTCGTCGGCGCGACCCTGACGCCCGACGACGAGGCCCTTGTGGGGGCCCTGGAGGCGGCGGAGGCCGGCGGGCTGCCGGCGATCCAGGTCTCCCCGCCGCAGGGGAGGCTGCTTCAGATCCTGGCGCGGCTGGTGGGGGCGCGGACGGTGCTCGAGTTCGGGACGCTGGGCGGCTACAGCACGATCCTGCTGGCTCGCTCGCTTCCGGCCGGCGGCCGCCTGATCACGCTGGAGGCGAATCCCGACTACGCCGAGGTCGCGCGCGGAAGCATCGAGCGCGCGGGCCTGGCGGACGTCGTCGAGCTGCGCGTCGGGCCGGCGCTGGATACGCTGCCGGCGCTGGAGGCCGAGGGCGCGGGCCCCTTCGACCTCGTCTTCATCGACGCCGACAAGGTCAACACCCCCGGCTACTTCGCCTGGGCCCTCGATCACGCCCGTGCGGGCGGCCTGATCGTCGCCGACAACGTCGTCCGCGGCGGCACGCTGGCCGAGGTCGACAGCGACGACGAGGCCGCGCGGGCACAGCGGCGGCTGCACCAGATGCTCGCCGAGGACCCACGCGTCTCCGCCACCACGATCCAGACCGTCGGCGTCAAGGGCTACGACGGTTTCACGATCGGCCTCGTGGAGGGCGTCTAGCGCCGATGGGCCGCCTTATTCCGCCATAGGCCCAATAAGGCGGCCCAAAAAACTCAGCAGCCCTGGATCCCGTTGCCGCCGTCCTCGACCTCGTAGACCGAGCTCTGGAAGCTGTTGGCGCAGGTCGAATCGGTGAGCTTGGAGTCGTGATCGCTGAAGATCCCACCGGGGAAGTCCTCGGTCAGCGCCTCGATCATTTCGGCCCGGCTGAGATAAGCGCCTTCCGCGAAGACCGAAGCAATCGCCGTGGGTGGGCTGAGGATGAACAGAAGAGCTGTCCCCAACCCGACATCCTCCGGCTCCGAGCGATACCGGCAGTCGAGCTGCTCCGCGCAGGGCCTGTTGAAGACGAACGGCTCGCCGCCGGGGCTGGATCCATCGCCCTGGTCCGCCGATGGCTGCCAGCAGCCGAACCCGTCCTCGGGACAGGCATCGCCAGAGCCGCTGACGGAGGCCCCGCCGTCCCCGGCCGCATCGCCGCCGGCCGCCGGGTCCGAGCTGGGAGTGGGCGCGGGCGCCGGCTCCTGCGCGGAAGCGGGGGCCGGGGTCGTCGAGCCCGCCGGACTCGGGCCCTGTGGAGTGACGACGACGGTGTGGGGCCCGGTGGCCCGGGGGACGACGAGATCGGCCCGCGCGCCCGCCGGCAGCAGCGCGGCGAGGGCCGCAAGCGCGACGGCCAGCGTTCCGATCCCCACCCTGGACAATCTCTTCCCCACCGCGAATTCAGCCCGCATTTCATCCCTTCCCTGGCTACGATCGCCGGCCCATCCGGCAATTTCTGCGGGCAACGTATTTGGGCGACACGGCCAGGGCCAGGCCACTCGACGCATATTCGTGACTATTGCCACATGAACGCCCGAGTAATTGAAAGGACGCCTGGGCAGGCACCCCTGCTATCTTTCCCGTTCGGCCCAAGGGGGCCGGATGTTCACGCCTGCCGTCCGACTCATGGGGCGTGCGGGAATCCTGTTTTCGATACGAGACCGGAGCGATGAAGGTTCGAGCTTCCGTAAAGCCGATGTGCGAGAAGTGCAAGATCATCCGCCGCAATGGCGCGGTTCTCGTGATCTGCCAGAACCCGCGACACAAGCAGCGGCAGGGCTAGGGGCACATGGCACGCATCGCGGGGGTCAACATCCCAGTCAACAAACGGATCGAGATCGGGCTCACCTACATCTTCGGGATCGGTCATTCGACCGCGGGGAAGATCCTCGACGACACCAAGATCGCCCCCGGCACCCAGGGCAAGGACCTGACCGAGGACGAGGTGATGCGCCTGCGCGAGGCGGTCGAGAACCTCGAGGTCGAGGGGGACCTGCGACGCGAGCGCTCCCAGAACGTCAAACGCCTGATGGAGATCGGCTCCTACCGCGGCCTGCGGCACCGCCGCGGCCTGCCGGTGCGGGGCCAGCGCACCAAGACCAACGCGCGCGGCCGCAAGGGCCCGCGGCGGCTGAGCGTCGCCGGCAAGCGCAAGGCGCCGAGGTAGGGGGCAGAGCATGGCCGAGAAGAAACCCGCCAAGGGACGCGCCCGCCGCCGGGTCAGGAAGAACGTCAGCTACGGACAGGCGCACATCAAGACCTCCTTCAACAACACGATCGTCACCCTGACCGACACCGACGGCAACGTGATCGCCTGGGAGTCGGCCGGCTCGGTCGGCTTCAAAGGTTCGCGCAAGTCGACCCCGTTCGCCGCCCAGGTCACCGCCGACGCGGCGGCGAAAAAAGGCATGGAGCACGGCCTCGAACGGGTCGAGGTCTTCGCCAAGGGCGCCGGCTCGGGCCGCGAGACGGCGATCCGCTCGCTTCAGGCGGCCGGGCTCGACGTGACCACGGTCAAGGACGTCTCCCCGCAGGCCCACAACGGCTGCCGCCCGAAGAAGCGGAGGCGGGTCTAGATGGCGCGCGACACCTCCCCGCAGTGCAAGCAGTGCCGCCGCGAGGGCCAGAAGCTCTTCCTCAAGGGCGAGCGCTGCTTCACCGACAAGTGCGGCGTCGAGCGGCGCTCCTACCCGCCCGGCGAGCACGGCCGCGGCCGGCTGCGGCAGTCCGAGTACCGCGTGCAGCTGCGCGAGAAGCAGAAGACCCGCCGCTATTACCAGGTGCTGGAGAAGCAGTTCCGCGCCTACTACGACAAGGCCTCGCGGCAGCAGGGCGTCACCGGCGAGAACCTCCTGCGCCTGCTCGAGTCGAGGCTGGACAACGTCCTCGTCCGGCTCGGGTTCGCCGCCTCGCGGCGCCAGGCCCGCCAGCTCGTCAACCACGGCCACTGGATGGTCAACGGCCGCCGCGTGGACATCCCGTCCTACCAGGTCCGTCCCGAGGACATCATCTCGATCAAGCCGGGCTCCTCGGCGACCGAGACGATCCAGCGCGCCACCGAACTCGTCTCCACCGTGCCGGCCTGGCTCCAGGCCGACCACGACGCTCTTACCGCCAAGGTCCTGCGCTATCCCGAGCGCTCCGAGATCTCGGCGCCGGTGCAGGAGCAGCTGATCGTCGAGCTGTACTCCAAGTAGCCCGGATCACGAAATTTCTGAACACGCATACGCAAGGAACTCATGACCACTGACTTCCAGGTCCCACGCATCATCTCCGAGAAGGTCGACGACCGTCGCGGCACGTTCACCATCGAGCCGCTCGACAAGGGCTTCGGCTACACCTTCGGCAACAGCCTCCGCCGCGTCCTGCTCTCCTCGCTGGGCGGCGCCGCGATCACCAGCGTCCGCATCGAGGGCGTCGCGCACGAGTTCTCGACCGTGCCCGGGGTCAAGGAGGACGTCACTGACATCGTCCTCAACCTGAAGGACCTCGTCGTCCGCATGCACACCGACGCCGACGAGGTCGAGGCGCCGCTGGTCGCGACCGGCCCGGGCGAGGTCAAGGCGAAGGACATCGACCTGCCCTCGGGCGTCGAGATCCTCAACCCCGAGGCGCCGATCGCGACGCTGGAGAAAAAAACCAAGCTCGAGGTCTACCTGACGATCGGCCGCGGCCGCGGCTACTCGCCGGCCGAAGAGAACAAGTCCGACGAGCAGCCGATCGGCGTGATCCCGATCGACTCGATCTTCTCGCCGATCCGTCGCGCCTCCTACGCCGTCGCCGCCGCCCGCGTCGGCCAGCGCACCGACTTCGACAAGCTCACGCTGGAGCTGGAGACCGACGGCTCGATCGAGCCCGCCGCGGCCCTGCGCGAGGCCTCGGAGATCCTGATCAAGAGCCTGGCGATCTTCACCGATGCCGACCGGGTGGAGGAGCTGACCGCGCACGAGCCGGTCCAGGCGATGCCCGCCGACCCGCTCGGCGGGCAGGCCGGCGACGGCGCCGGCAGCAGCAACGGCCTCGACGAGATCCTGATCGAGGAGCTCGAACTCGGGGTCCGCTCCTACAACTGCCTCAAGCGGGCCGGCGTGCAGACCGTCGGCGACCTGGTCCGCAAGTCGCGGGCGGAACTGAACGCGATCCCGAACTTCGGCCAGAAGTCGATCGAGGAAGTGATCGAGACGCTGCACGCCCGCGGCCTCGATCTCCAGGCGGACTGAGGCAACGGGCGAGAGTGGAGCGGAGGATCCTGTGCGTCATCGCAAGAAGCGGAACAAGCTCAGCCGCGACGCTGCCCATCGTGAGGCGCTGCTCTCCAACCTGTCCAAGCAGCTGATCGAGCACGAGCGGATCAAGACCAGCCAGGCCAAGGCCAAGGCGGTCAAGCCCGAGGTCGAGCAGCTCATCACGCTGGCCAAGCGCGGCGACCTGCACGCCCGCCGCCAGGCGCTCTCGACCCTGCACAACGACAAGTTCATCGTGCACAAGCTGTTCGACGAGGTGGCGCCGCGCTACGCCACCCGCCCGGGCGGGTACACCCGCATCGTCAAGCTGGGCCCTCGGCGGAGCGACTCCACCGAGATGGTCTACCTCGAGCTGGTCTGAGCCGGCTCAGTCGTAGGAGACCGACTCCAGGTACAGGCCGTGGGGCGGCGCGGTATCGCCCGCCTCCGAGCGCGGCGCGCCCTTCAGCAGGTCGGTGAAGCTCGCCACCGAGCGCCGATGCGAGGCGACCTCGAGCATCGTCCCGACCAGGATCCGGACCATGTTCCGCATGAAGGCGTCGGCGGTGATGTGGAAGGAGAGGATGTCGCCGGCGCGCCTCCACTGGGCGCTGAAGACGTTGCGCTCGAAGCGGACGTGGTCGGTGTGGGTGGGGGTGAAGGCGGTGAAGTCGTGGCTGCCCGGGAGCGCCGGGCGCAGGCGTCGAGGCCCTCGCGGTCGATCCGGTGCGGCCACCGCAGGGCGTAGCCGCGCTCGAACGGGATCGGCGCCGAGCGCGCCAGCCAGTCGGTAGCGGTAGGTGCGGCTGGTCGCGCTGCGCCGCGCGTCGAAGCCGTTTTCGACCAGGCCGGCGGCGGTCACGGCGACGTCGTCGGGGCAGAAGCCGTTGAGCCGCCGGGCCAGATCGCCGGGCGGCTCGGCGGCGGGCGAGGAAGCTCGCCACCTGACCCCTCGCGTGCACGCCGGTGTCGGTGCGCCCGGCGACGGTCAGCGGTCACCGGCTTCCGCAGCACCGTCGCCAGCGCCGTCTCCAGCTCTCCCTGCACCGTGCGCAGTCCCGGCTGCTTCGCCCAGCCGTGGAACTCCGATCCGTCGTATTCGATGTCGAGCTTTACCGTCGGCACCGAAGGCAGTATCCACGACACCTAGAATCGAGATCGTGCGCATCCTCCTCACCAACGACGACGGCATCTCCGCGCCGGGCCTGCAGGCCGCTCGGCGGGCGCTGCGCGAGCTGGACGGGGTCGAGGTCGACGTGATCGCCCCCGACTCCAACCGCAGCGCCACCGCCCGCAGCATCACCACGCGGTCGCCGCTGAGCGTCGAGGAGGTCGAGTTCGGCGACGGCGACCGCGGCTACGCGACCGACGGGACGCCGGTCGACTGCGTCCGCTTCGCCGAGCTGGGCCTGGTCGGGCACCGCCCCGACCTGATCGTCTCCGGAATCAACCACGGCGCCAACCTCGGCGACGACATCACCTACTCGGGCACCGTCGCCGCGGCGCTGGAGGGGATCGTCCTCGGCATCCCGGCGGTGGCCGTCTCCCAGCAGTCCTCCGGCGGCGGCATGGGCTATGTCAGCGGCCGCTTCGAGTTCGACCATCGCGGCCGCGTTCGCCGCCCAGCTGGTGCGGCGGCTGGGGACCGAGCCGATGCCCGAGGCGACCCTGATCAACGTCAACTGCCCCGCCGGGGCGCCGAACGGGATCGAGGTGACGAGGCTCGGCAAACGCATCTACAACGACGAGCTGAAGCTGGTCGGCGAGGAGTCCGACGGCGGTCGGCGCCGCTATGAGATCTACGGCTGGCAGCCCGGCTACGAGGAGATCGACGGGACCGACCTCAACGCGGTAGCCGAGGGTCGGATCTCGGTCACCCCGATCCACTTCGACCTCACCGACCACGGCGGGCTGGAGCGGCTGCGCGGCTGGGGCTTCGAGGAGATGCTGGCGGCGAGCGCTCCGCTGTGAGCGGGGGGCGATGCCGGTGAGCGACTCCGAGGCGCGCACCAGGGCGGCCGAGCTGCGAAGCCAGCTCGAGCACCACAACCGCCGCTACTACGTCCTCGACGATCCCGAGATCGGCGACGACGCCTACGACGCGCTGCTGGACGAGCTGCGGGCGCTGGAGGCAGAGCATCCCGAGCTGCGCACACCCGACTCGCCCACCCAGCGGGTCGGGGCGGCGCCGCTGGAGCGCTTCGAGCAGGTCGAGCACGCCGAGGCGATGCTCTCGCTCGGCAACGCCCGCAACGAGGAGGAGCTGCGGGCCTGGGAGACCCGCCTCGCCAACCACCTCAAGCGGCTCGACATCGCCGCCTCGGAGTTCAGCTACACGACCGAGCCGAAGATCGACGGCCTCGCGATCTCGCTCACCTACGAGAGCGGGGTGCTCGTGCGGGGCGCGACGCGCGGCGACGGCAGGGTCGGCGAGGACGTGACCCAGAACCTGCGCACGATCGGCTCGATGCCGCTGCGGATCGACGGCGCGCCGGAGCTCGATCGAAGTGCGCGGCGAGGTCTACCTGCCGATCGAGGCCTTCAAGGCCCTGAACGAGCGCCGCGCCGAGGCCGGCGAGCCGACCTTCGCCAACCCGCGCAACTCGGCCGCCGGCTCGATCCGCCAACTCGATCCCGCGCTGGCCGCCGAACGGCCGCTCTCGGCCTGGTGCTACGGCATCGGCGCGGTCCGCGGCCTCGACCTCGCGACCCACATGGAGGAGGTCGAATGGCTCGGCGAGCGCGGCTTCAAGGTCAATCCCGACACCGCCCACCACGAGAACGTCGAGTGCGTCGTCGAGCGCTGCCACTGGTGGGAGGAGCGGCGCGAGCGGCTCGACTACGAGATCGATGGCGTCGTGGTCAAGGTCGACGAGCGGGCGCTGTGGCGGGAGCTGGGCGTGGTCGGCCGCGAGCCGCGCTGGGCGATCGCCTGGAAGTTCGCGCCGACCACGGCGACGACGAAGCTGCTCGGGGTCGTCTGGAACGTCGGCCGCACCGGCCACCTTGTCCCCTTCGCGATGCTGGAGCCGGTCCACGTCGGCGGCGTCACCGTCAGCACCGCCACCCTCCACAACGAGGAGGACCTGGCGCGCAAGGACGTGCGGGTCGGCGACGAGGTGGTGGTGATGCGCGCCGGCGACGTCATCCCCCAGGTCGTCGCGCCGCTGATCCAGCGCCGCAAGAAGGGCGCGCGCAAACCGAGGCCGCCGAAGCGCTGCCCCGCCTGCGATACCCCGACGGTGAAGCCCGAGGGCGCCGTCTTCACCATCTGCCCCAACCGCTCCGGCTGCCCCGGGCAGTCCTTCCAGCACGTCAAGCACTTCGTCAGCAAGGGCGCGATGGACATCGACGGGCTGGGGGAGAAGCAGGCGCAGCGCTTCCTCGAGGAGGGGCTGATCGCCGACGTCGCCGACATCTACGAGCTGAGCGAGGAGAACCTGGTCGGGCTCGAGGGCTTCGGCGAGGTCTCGGCGCGCAACCTGCTCGCGGCGATCGACGCTTCCCGCGAGCGCCCCTTCAAACGGGTCCTCTACGCGCTCGGGCTGCCGGGGGTCGGATACGTGACGGCGGAGGCCCTGGCGGACCACTTCGGCTCGATCGATGAGCTGCGCTCCGCCAGCCCCGAGGAGATCGAGGAGGTGGAGGGCGTGGGGCCGATCATGGCGGTGCAGATCGCCGAGTCCCTGGCCGACGAGCCGACCTGGGCCCTGGTCGAGAAGCTGCGCGAGAAGGGCCTGCGGCTCCAGGCCGCCGCCTCCGAACGGCGCCCCGCGGAGGGCCCGCTACAGGGCAGGACGCTGGTCCTCACCGGCACCCTGCCGGAGCTGACCCGCGAGGAGGCCGGGGCGATGATCAAGGCGGCCGGCGGCAAGGTCGTCAACTCGGTCTCCAAGAAGACCGACTACGTGGTCGCCGGCGAGAGCCCCGGATCGAAGCTGGCCAAGGCGGAGTCGCTGGGAACCGAGGTGCTCGACGAAGCCGGCCTGCTGGCGCTGCTTCAGTAGGAGGCGACGGCGGCGGCGATCCGGTCCTGCTCCAGGTGCGCGAGGCCGAGGTCGCCTACGCTCCCCATCAGCACCGAGAAGACGATTGTCGCGCCGCTGGCGGTGAAGCAGTAGCCGGAGAGGTTGCTGACGCCGGTCAGGGTGCCGGTCTTGGTCCGGCAGCGACCGTCGGCGGCGGTGCCGTGCATGCGGTCGGCGACGGTGCCTTCGCGGCCGGCCACGGCGAGGTCTTCGACGAAGTCTTCCCCGGCCGGGTCGCCACGCATCGAGAGCAGCAGGTCGACCACCTGGCGGGGCGAGGCGCGGTTGGAGCGGGTCAGGCCGGAGCCGTCGACCGCGTGCACGCCGGAGCCGAGCTGGCGGGCGAAGGCGCTGACGACGGCGGCGCCGGCGGCGGTCGTGCCGGCGCCTGCCCAGGCGCGCCCCGATCAGCTTGATCAGCATCTCGGCGAAGAAGTTGTCGGAGTAGACGTCGGTGGTGTTGACGATCCGGGTCAGCGTCGGGGAGCGGACGACGGCGAGGGCTTCTGCCGTCCTGGGAGCCGCCGCGAGCGCCACCCGCGAGGGCACCGAGACGCCGGCCGCCCGCAGCGAGCGCGCCAGCTTGGAGGCCGCCAGCTTGGCCGGGTCCGAGGAGAAGCCGCTGGCGCTGCTGGAGCCGCTGAAGCCGGAGTTGAGGTCGAGGCCGGAGAGGGGGCCGATTTCCGGGCTGGTCGCGTAGCCCGAATCGGCGACCCCGCGCAGGCGGTCGAAGACCGTGTCGTCGGCGTAGAGGCGGCCGGTGACCGAGCGGATGCCGGCGGTGCGGATCTGCGGCGTCAGCGCGAACAGGTTGGTGCCGAGGCCGGCCAGGTAGCCGTCGTAGAAGGTCGGGGTGCCGAGGGCCGGGTCGCCGCCGCCCTTCAGGTAGAGGCTGCCGTGCAGGACCCCGTCGGGGTCGAGCTGGCCGTCGCTCAGCACCCTGGTCGGGATGCGGCTCTCGGGGCCCAGGCGGGAGAGCGCGGTCGAGGTCGTGAACAGCTTCATGTTCGAGGCCAGCGGCCGCTGCGTCCCCGCCGCCTTGGCACAGAGGACCTCGCCGCCTTCCTTCACCACCAGCAGGCCGCTGGCGGAGCCGCCGCCGCGGGTCAGCCAACCCCGCATCTGGTCGCACGCCTGGCTGGCCCGGGCGCCGCTGGCGCCCAGCAGGAGCGCCATCACGCAGGTGACCGCGAGCATGGTGGCCGCCCGTCTCATCACCAGTACCAACATGCGTCCGGCGCAGAGTAGCGATTGAACTCGAAAAGTCGGGCCCGCCCGGGCGGCCTGGGATAATCGTGTTCGACATGGGCAAAGTCGTCGACATCGAATCCCAACCGCGTCGTAAAGGACGCAACCGGAAACGCCCGTCGAAGACGGCCCTGGTCCTCGGCGGCGGCGGCTTCACCGGCGGCGTCTATGAGATCGGGGCGCTGCGCGCGCTCGACCTGCTCGCGGTCAACAGCACCGTCAACAACTTCGACGTCTACGTCGGCACCAGCGCCGGCTCCTTCGTCGCCGCGATGCTGGCCAACGGCGTCACCCCCGACGAAATGATGCAGGTCCTCAACTCCCAGGCTCCGTCCGAGCTGGAAGACCTCGACCTCGACAGGGTGCTGAGGCCCAACTACATGGGCTTCCTCTCCAAAGCGGTGGCGCTGCCGCTGAGGACGCTGGAGCTGGTCCGCTCGCTGGCCCGGATCGGTGAGCTCTCGGCGATCGACATCGGTGTCGGCCTGGCCGAGGCGCTGCCGACCGGCCTCTACTCCAACGCGGGGATCGCCGACTACGTCGAAGAGGTCCTCTCCGACAGCGGCCGCGTCGACGACTTCCGCCTGCTCGATCGCGAGCTGTACCTGACCGCGACCGACCTCGACACCTGCGAGCGGATCGTCTTCGGCGAAGACGGTTGGTCCGACGTGCCGATCTCCAAGGCGATCCAATGCTCCACCGCGCTGCCGCTGGTCTACAAGCCGGTCGACCTCAAGGGCCGGCAGATGGTCGACGGCGGCATCCGCTCCACCACCAACGTCGACATCGCGGTCGAGCAGGGCGCCAAGTTCATCATCGTCGTCAACCCCCTGGTTCCCTACGTCAACGACTTCGAGAAGACGATCCCAACCGTGTTCGGCAACCGCGTGCGGCGGGTCTCCGACATGGGCCTGCCGGCGATCGCCAACCAGACCTTCCGCCTCATCGCCCACCAGCGCCTGCACCAGTCGGTGCAGCTCTGGCAGGAGAAATACCCCGGCGTCGACATCATCCTGATCGAGCCCGATCCCAACGACGAGCTGATGTTCGGCACGCCGATCATGGACTACTCGCGGCGCCTGAAGATCGCCCGCCACGGCTTCGAATCCGTCACCGCCACCCTGGCCAAGGACTACGACAGCTTCAAAGAGACCGCCGAGCGCCATGGCCTCGAGATCTCCCAGCGCCGCGTGCGCCGGGTGGTCGAGCGCGCCGCCGAGGAGGAGGCGGAGCAGACCTCCGCATGGCGGCGGGTGCTCGAGCAGACGACGTCGGTCCTCCTGCGCCAGTCTGGCGAGGCCTCCTAGCCCTCCTTCGCGGGGCGGTTCTCGTGTCGCGATTGGCGCTGGACACGCTTCCCTGGAGGGAGGCGCCGCTGGCCCTGCTGGGGATAGAGCGGGCCGACATCGAGGCCAACCGCCGCGGCGGGCTGGGCCGGCTCCAGCGGCGAAAGCGCCGCAGGGGGGCGCTGATCGGCCTGGGGGTCTGCGTCGCGATCGGCGTTCTGCTGTTCGCGGGAGGGGCGATGAGCCAGGCCAACGGCGGGCAGTGGTTCGTGCCGGACCTGCTCGGCGTCGTCGTCATCGGCTTCGGGGTGGGCGTCGCGACGCCGCGCCTGCGGCGCCGCGACCCCGCCGTGCGCTGCCTCACCGGCCAGGTGCGAATCATGTCGACGAGGAGCAGCGCCATGTACGGCGGTACCTTCCTCGTTCTGATCGTCGGCGAGGAGCGCTGCTTCCTGCCGCAGACGCTGCGCTCGACCTACAAGAACTGGCGCGCGATCCTCAGCCCCGACCCCTACAACGTCTACGTGATCGACGGGCCGCCCGGCATGGTGGTCGGCGTCGAGCCGGCCTGAACGCTAACCCGCGTAGAGCGCCTCGATCTCCCGCTCGTGCTTGTCGGCGACGACGGCGCGCTTGACCTTCAGGGTCGGGGTCAGCTCGCCGCTTTCCTGCGAGAGGTCGTGCGGAAGGATCGCGATCTTCTTCACCTGCTCGACCCGGGCGAAGTCCTGGTTGATCTTCTCGACGTGGGCCTCGATCGAAGCGCGCACGTCGGCGTTGTCGGCGAGGGCGGCGGGGTCCTCGGGCAGGCCGTGCTCCTTCGCGTAGGCGACCGCCTCTTCGGGGTCGAGGGTGACCAGGGCGACGAGGTAGGGCCGGCGGTCGCCGACGACGACGCACTGGGAGACCAGCGGGTGCTGCTTGATCTCCGCCTCCAGGTTGGCCGGGGTGATGTTCTTGCCGCCGGCGGTGATGATGATGTCCTTTTTGCGGCCGGTGATCTTGATGAAGCCCTCGGAGTCGATCTCGCCGATGTCGCCCGTGTGCAGCCAGCCGTCGACGATCGTCTCCCGAGTCGCCTCCTCGTTCTTGTGGTAGCCCTGGAAGACGTTGGGCCCCTTGACCAGGATCTCGCCGTCGTCGGCGATCCTGACCTCGCAGCCCCGGAACGGTTTGCCGATCGTGCCGATCTTGTAGTCCTCGGGCGAGGAGATCGTCGCCGCGGTCGAGGTCTCGGTCATCCCCCAGGCCCTCGAGCACGAGCACTCCGGCGGCGTCGAAGAAATACAGGATCTCCGGGTTGATCGGCGCCGCTCCCGAGACCGCCAGGCGCACCTTGCCGCCGAAGAGGTTGCGGATTTTCGAGAGGACCTGCTTGTCGGCAAAGGCGTAGGAGCGGCTGAGCAGGGGTCCCGGCCTGCCGCCGCGGCGTTCGATCTCGCGGACCTTTTTCCCGGTCCGGATCGCCCAGTCGAAGACCCGCTTTTTCAGCCCGCCCTCTTTTTCCACGGCGCTGGTGGCGGCGGTGTAGATCTTCTCGAAGATGCGCGGCACCGAGGGGAAGTAGGTCGGCCGCACTTCGGCCAGGTTGGCCATGATCTTCTGCGGGTCGCGCTCCCAGTAGGCGATCGTCGCGCCGAGGTCGAAGCTGCCGAGCTGGATCAGCAGGGCGAAGGAGTGGGCGAGGGGAAGGTAGAGGTAGGTGATGTCTTCCTCCTCGATCACGCTGGTCTCGTTGACCATGTCCAGCATCGCCCGGTAGTTGCCGTGGCTGATCACGCAGCCCTTCGGCGGGCCGGTCGTGCCGGAGGTGTAAATGAAGGTGCAGATGTCGGCCGGGGTGACGGCCGAGTAGAGCGCCTCCCAGCGAGAGGCGTCGACCGCCTCGCCCTTGGCGGCCAGCTCCGCGGTTGAGACCGCGTCCTCGGCCGACCCGGTCATGAGGACGACGTGCTCCAGATTCGGCAGCGCGGCGCGCACCTCGCGCACCTTCTCCAGCTGCTCGGCGTCCTCGACCACGACGACCCTGGCGTCGGAGTTCTCCAGCACGTAGCGGCACTCCTCGGGCGAGTTGGTCTGGTAGATCGGGACCACGGTGGCGCCGATCGAGAGCGCGGCGAAGTCGTAGTAGGTCCACTCCGGGCGGGTGTTGCCGAGGATCGAGACGCGGTCGCCCTTCTCGACGCCGAGCTCGGCCAGGCCCAGCGCCAGCGGCCGCACGATCTCGGCGACCTCGGCGAAGCTGCGGTCTACCCAGCCGCCGCCGTCCTCCCTGTAGGTGATGGCGCGCATGTCCCCGTACATCCGCGCCGAGAGCGGCAGCAGGTCGGCCAGGGTCTTTGAATCGGTGCCCCGCTTCATCGCGGGGAAGTCTAGTTAAGCCTCTAGCTTGGGGAGGCGCGTCGCGCCCCGCGCCCGGAGGCGTAGCTGCGCAGGGAGATCTCGAAGAGGGTCCTGTCGATGCGGCCGTGGAAGATCGGGACGCCCATCTCGACGCACTTGCCGATCACCTCCTGCCGTTTCATGTGCAGCTGGTCGGCGAGCTCCGCGGGCGTCAGGTGATGGGCCATGGACGACCTCCAGGGTGGTTGAGATTCCGTACCGCCATGCTCCTCGCTCGTCGCGGTCGTGTCAATCGCCAACCCGCGCCGCGTCGGACTTTTCCCCCACTTGGGTGGGGTCAAAGTCCGACGCGGCGCTCAGATGGGGCGTCGCCAGGGCCGAACGAGATAATGGCCGCCGATGTCCGAAGCCGCCGTCAAAGCGATCCCGCGCCGGGGGCGGCTGTGGGTGATCCTGCTGCTGGCCCTGGCGGTGGGGGGGATCGGTTACGCGATCTACGGCATCGCGACCCAGAAGCCCGGGAGCGCGGTCGTCCACCTGGCGGGCATCGCCGAAGCCCAGGAAATTTTCGGCGGCGTGCCGCAGGAAGGCGATCGACTCGGCTCCTCCGATGCGCCGGTGACGATCCAGGTCTTCAACGACCTTCAGTGCTCCAGCTGCCGCGAGGACTTCCTCGGCACGATCCCGGCGCTGACCGAACGCTACGCTCGGCCGGGCGACGTCAAGCTCCTCTACCGCCACTACTCGGTCAGCGAAAGCCCGCAGGAGCTGGGCTTCTACGGCGCCGAGGCGGCCGCGGCCCAGGGCTACGGCTGGCAGTACGCCTACCTCTTCTTCCGCAACCAGGCCGAAGCGAAACGGTTCGGCGTCGACCAGAACTTCCTCGACTCGGTCGCCGGTGGGATCGAGGAACTCAACTTCCCCGAATGGCGGGAATACCTGGAAGACAACGGCGGCTCCGACGGCCCGATCTCCAAGCAGCTCGACGGCTACAACGAGCTCGGCACCCAGCTCGGCATCCGGACCCGCCAGGCCGCCATCGTCAGCGGCCCGAACGGGACCCGTACGCTCCAGGACGGCCCGAAGCTGGGCGAGATCGAAGCGGCGATCGCCGAAGTCGAATAGCCCGGGGGCGATCCCGGGCATTCGATCCCGGCCTCAGCTGCCTTCCCAGACGATCGGTTCGTCGAAGTAGGGGGTGATTTCCTCCGCCCCGGCGGGGCCGTCGGCCCACTGGACCTTCTCGATCGAGCCGCCGCTGTGGACCAGGTAGATCAGGCAGGATTCGAAGCTCTCCCCGCTGGTGAACGGTCGCGGCATCACTTCGTTTTCGCAGTCTTCGAAGCTGCCCCCGAGAAGGGTGAGGGATCCGGCTTCCTGATCGCGGTCGTCGATCGCGGCGAAGCGGATGTCCGGCTCTTCGTTTTCGGGCGGTTCCTTGTCGCCGAGGGCTTCGATCCGCACCTTGACGAAATACGGGGTCTTTTCCTCTTCTTCGGGTTCGAGTTCGATGCCGCTGAGGTCGTCGGTCGTCTTCTTTTCGATCGACACGACCGAGGCCTTCAGTTCGATCCCCTTCTTGGCGCCCGTCCCCGTCGCGTCGTCTTCGGCGAACGGAACCCAGGCGATCGTCGCGTCCTGGCCCACCTTGAGCTGGGCGCCGGGCGGGGTTAGGTTGCCGGCGACGGGCTTCGGCGCTTCGGCCGCGGGGGTCGTCGCCGAGGACGATTCGCTGGAAGAGCTGTCTCCCGACCCCCCGCAGGCGGCGAGGCCAAGGGTGAGTGCTGCGGCCGCGAACAGCGCGGCGGTGTGGCGTGACTTCATGCGAGTGCTTCTCCTTGCTGCCCCGGCGCGTCGCGAGGGCTAGGTGCTTGCGAAGCCGGCGGGGCCGCCGGAAAGCGCGGCGCACGGTAGCAGACGGGGCTAAAGACATCAGACGACTGGGGGCGGGCGGTCGGCTGGTACGTTCTCCCAATGGGGGCGCTGGAGCTGGACGAGCTCACCTGGGCGGAGGTCGAGGCCGAGTTGCGGGGCGGGCGCGACACCGTCGTGATCGCCTTCGGCGCGACTGAGCAGCACTCGCTCCACATGCCGCTGGCGACCGACGCCCTGCTTGGCGATCACCTCGCCCGCCTCGTCGCCGATCGCCTCGGTGCCTTCGTCGCGCCCACCGTCCGGATCGGCTGCTCCAGCCACCATCTCGACTTCGCAGGCACCATCTCGCTGGAGGACGGGACGTTCCACGCCGTTGTCGCCGACCACGTCCGATCGTTTGCCCGCACCGGCTTCAAGCGCGCGGTCCTGCTGCCGACCCACGGGGGCAATTTTGGGCCGCTCGCGGCGGCCCTGGAGGGGCTCGGACCGGTCGACGGCATCGCCGTCCAGGCGCTCACCGATGTCCGCGCCCTGCCTCGAGCTGGCCCAGATCGGCGAGCGGGAGCACGGCGTGCCCCTCGGCGAGGGTGGCCTTCACGCCGGCGAGTGGGAGACTTCGATGCTGCTGGCGATCCGTCCCGATCTAGTGCACATGGAGCGCGGCGAGCCCGGCTTCACCGGCAGCATGGAAGAGGCGCTCCAGGGCGTGTTCTCCGGCGTCAAGACGATCTCCGAGAACGGGGCGATCGGCGACCCCGCACGCGCCTCGGCCGAGCACGGAGAGCGCTACTGGGACGCCGTCCTCGAGCTCGCCCTGACCGAGATCGGCGAGGGCGACTGAGGCGTGCCTGCGCCGTCGCTGCGGTCTCTCAAAGGCTCCTTCGAGGGAGTGGCGACGACCGCTGCCGACGAGGAGCAGCTGTTCTCCACCGGAGAGGCCTGGACCGCCATCCGCGATCACGACGGCCCGCGGTCGCGGGGGTCTAATTGGTCGGCGGTGTACGTCATTCGCTCATTACCCGGACTTCGAGATGGAACGGATCGGAATGCTTGACGCGGGGGCCGGCGCTTGGGCTCCGCAGTGCTTCCGCTTCCCTGGGGTCAGAGCCCGAGGACCAGCGCCAGCGCTTCGTCGACGCCTTGCAGCTCTGCGGCGTCGAGGCGCCCGGCGGACCGCCCGAGGCGCTCCGGGTCGACGACCGTGGTCTGCTCGACCAGGACCTTCGTCTCGGTGTCGTCGAGCGAAATGGTCGGGCGAAAGGTCGCCGGACGAGCGCTCGTGGACGTCGGGGCGACGAGAGTCGTGCTTAGCGTTATGAACTCATCGGCCTGAACCACGACCGCGTACCGCGCTCCCTGTTGCTCCCGTCCCCGTGCACCCCGAGGGGACGGCAGCCGGAAGATCTCGCCGCGGACCATCTACTCGACAGGGTTTGGCGCCAGCTCGGCCATCTGCTCGCGAATGATCCGCATCTCGGCCCGGTCAGCCTCATCGGCCGCCAGCCGCTCGACCTCCGCCGCAATCGACGAGCGCGCCCGGCGTCGGGCGGCTGACTCCAAGAGGGCGGTTCGAACAGCTTCGGAATCGCTCATGGAGCCCCCACGAACGATCTGTAGGGCCGCCGCCGAGTTGTCGTCCAAACGAACATGAAGTGACCGACTCATGGATCTAATGTAGCACGAATCGTGCTACAAACATCGGGGCGCCCGGATTTGAACCGGGGACCTCACCGACCCGAACGGTGCGCGCTACCAGGCTGCGCCACGCCCCGAGAGGGGCGATTATCTCAGAGCGGCGGCTGGACGCGCGTCCCACCCGTTGAGGGGTCGCCGCTACTTTGTTCTTGGACCCGGTTCCTGCAAAGGCCCAATGAAACGCACGCTCCCGCCCATCCTTGCCCTCACCCTGGCCCTGGCCGCGCTCGTGCCGGCGAGCGCCGCCGCCTACTTGCCGCCCGGGTTCATCGGCATCTCGCCGCAGAGCCCGGCCAACCGTTCGGATTTCGAGCTGATGCGGGAAGCGGGGATCGAGAGTCTGCGCATGCCGCTGATCTGGTCGGTCGTGCAGACCGAAAACCCGACCGTGGCCGAACCGGACTGGGACAACTTCGACCGCGAGGTCTCCCTCGCCGCCGATGCCGGGATGCGGGTGATGCCCTTCCTCACCGGCACGCCCGAATGGGCGGCGCCGGAAGGGACGCAGCTGCCGGTGAGCAGCGCCTGGCAGCGCTGGGGCTGGAGCACGTTCGTGCGCGACGCGGTCGGGCGCTACGGGCCAGGGGGCGACTTCTGGGAAGAACACCCCGAACTGACCTACCTGCCGGTGCGCCGCTGGGAGATCTGGAACGAGGAGAACATCGTCACCTTCGCCCATCCCGACCCGCTCGCATTCGCCGCCCTGATCCGGATCACCGGGAGGATCCTGCACTCCGCCGACCCGGGCTCCCAGGTGATCCTTGGCGGCCTCTTCGGGCGGCCGCTCCAGATACCCCCGAACATCGCCTCTGGCGACTTCCTCTCCCGGGTCTACCGGGCGCGAGGGGTGAAGCGCTACTTCGACGGCGTCGCCCTGCACCCCTACGTCGCCGACGCCCGCGCGATGGGCGCGCAGATCGTGAACCTGCGCCGGATCATGGCCGTCCACCACGACTCCTCGACGCCGATCTACGTGACCGAGCTGGGCTGGGGGTCCAGCAACGGCCCGACGCGGTGGGAGCGGGGTCCCTGGGGGCAGGCCGACGAGCTTTCGCGCGCCTTCGGGATGCTCTCCGCGAACCGCCTGCGCTGGCGGATCGGCGGCGTCTGGTGGTTCACCTGGAGCGACGAAGGCGGCACCTGCCAGTTCTGCCACTCGGCCGGTCTGCTGAACGAAAGGCGCGAAGCGAAGCCGGCCTGGTACCGGTTCAACGTCTGGACCGGGGGAGACCCCGACACGGTCCCCCGCGCGCTGATCGAGGAATGAGCGGGCGCCGCCGGCGCCGGCGCGTGGGAGCGAGCGCGGCGGGTACCTGGGAATGCCGCGGCGGCTAGGCTCCGCGGTGAACTTCCAACGAAACAAGGAGACCCTCGATGGCATTCTCGGTACCGGACCTGCCGTACGCATACGACGCGCTCGAGCCCCACATCGACGAGGCGACGATGCGCGTCCACCATGACAAGCACCACCAGGCCTACGTCGACAAAGCGAACGCCGCGCTGGAGGGCACCGAGTGGGCCGACCGCGAGGTCGAGGACGTCCTGCGCAACCTCTCCAGCCTGCCGGGCGACAAGCAGGGCCCCGTCCGTAACAACGCCGGCGGCCACTACAACCACACGATCTTCTGGCAGATGATGAGCCCGGACGGCGGCGGCGAGCCGCGGGGCGAGCTGGCATCGGCGATCGCCGACACCTTCGGCTCCTTCGACTCCTTCAAGGAGGAGTTCAAAGCGGCCGGCATCGCCCGCTTCGGCTCCGGCTGGGCCTGGCTGGTCAGGGACTCCTCCGGCCTCGCCGTCGTCTCGACCCCCAACCAGGACTCGCCGATCTCCGACGGCAGCGCCCCGCTGCTCGGCTGCGACGTCTGGGAGCACGCCTACTACCTCAAGTACCAGAACAAGCGGCCCGACTACATCGACGCCTTCTGGAACGTCGTCAACTGGGACTACGTCGCCCAGCGTCTCACCGACGCGGGCTGAGTCAGGTGGACGAAGCGGGCTGCGTGGCCTCGCGGTCGCGCAGCCCGACGTCGCCCTTCGGTGGAACCGTGCTCATCGCGTGCTCGGCCAGGGCGGCGATCGTGAGGCTGGGGTTGACGCCGACGTTCGCCGGCACCGCGGCCCCGTCGCAGACCAGCAGGTTCTCGTAGCCGAAGACGCGCTGGCGGTTGTCGACGACGCCGTCCTCGGGGCCGTGGCCGATCACCGCGCCGCCGAGGATGTGGGCCGTCGTCGGCACGTTCATCAGCGCCTCGTTGATCGAGCTCTGGGCGACCCCGCCGGTGCGCTCGGCCAGCCATTCGGCGGCCTCGTTGGCGATCGGGATGAAGGTCGGGTTCGGTTTGTCGGGGTCCTGCTCGGTCTGTAGGCGCACCTCGCCCGAGCGCTTCAACTTCGGCCGCAGGGCGATCGCGTTGTCCAGGGTCTGCATGACGAGGACGATGATCGTGCGCCGCGACCAGCCCTTCGGCCACATCACCTGCGCGAAGCGCAGCGGGTGGCGAAGGATCTGCCCGAGCAGCTTCAGCGGCCGCGTCATCCGCGTCCCGTCGCCGACCAGCAGGGTGTAGAGGGTGTTCATCGAGTCGCCGGCCCTGCCGTAGGTGACGGTCTCGATGTGGGTGTGGGGATCGGGGTAGATGCTGGAGGTGATCGCGACCCGCTTGGTCAGGTCGTCGGGGTAGTCCTCGGGGACGGTGACGGCGAGGATCACCTCGCTGTTGGTCCGCACCAGCTCGCCCAGGCGCGGCGAGATGCGCGGCAGCGCCCCGCCCAGCCGGCAGCGCTGGAGCAGCTTGTTGGTGCCGAGCGGCCCGGCGGCGACGATGACGCCGCGGGCGGTGAGGGTGCGCCGGCCGCGGCCGCGGCGCAGCCCCGAGCGCTCGCTGGTGACGGCGTAGCCGTCGCTGCCGTCGGCCGCGCCGAGCGGGCGGATCTCTGTAACCGTGCGGTTGGCGCTGACCTTGGCGCCGCGGCGCTCGGCCAGCCAGAGGTAGTTCTTGACCAGCGTGTTCTTCGCTCCGTGCGGGCAGCCGACCATGCAGCGCCCGCACTGCATGCAGCCCGTGCGGTCGGGTCCCTCGCCGCCGAAGTAGGGGTCCGGCACGGTCTTGCCCGGCTCGCCGAGGAAGACGCCGATCGGGGTCTTGCGGTAGGTGTCGCCGACTCCCAGCTGCTCGCCGAACTCGCGCAGGAGCTGGTCCGCGGGGTCGTCGTTCTCGTGGACGACGACCCCGAGCATCCGCTGCGCCTCGGCGTAGTGGGGGGCGAGCGCCGACTCCCAGTCCTCGAGGTCGCGCCACTGCGGGTCCTCGAAGAAGCTGGCGGGCGGGACATAGAGCGTGTTGGCGTAGCCGAGGCTGCCGCCGCCGACCCCGCAGCCGCTGACCACGGCGACGTCTTTGAACGGGGTGAGGCGGAAGATCCCCCGCAGGCCGAGGCGCGGCGCCCAGAAGTAGCGCCGAGCGTCCCAGGTGGAGCGCGGAAAGTCGTCGTCCCCAAACCGCCGGCCGCACTCCAGCACGCCGACCGAGTAGCCCTTCTCGGCGAGGCGGAGCGCGGATACGGAGCCGCCGAATCCAGACCCGACGACAATCCAGTCGTAGTCAAACTGGCTCATTGGCCAAACTCTATTGCCCGGCCCTCAGGCCTCGCTGGGATCGAGCGGGCGGAAATCGGAGGTGCGGGCGCCGCAGACGGGGCAGAACCAGTCCTTGGGGATGTCCTCGAAGGCGGTGCCGGGCGGGATGCCCCCGTCCGGGTCGCCGATCGCCGGGTCGTAGATGAAGCCGCAGCTGTCGCAGATCCAAAGCGTCGCTTCTTTCGTCGCGGTCATAACCAGATTCTAGAAGAGCGCTATTTGTCGTCGAAGCTGACCGCGACCGGCTCGCGCTCGCCGGCGTCGATTTCGAAGTACTCGCGCGCGGTGAAGCCGCTCTGGTTGGCGATCACCGAGCCCGGGAACTGCTGGATGTCCGTGTTGTAGGACTGCACGTTGGAGTTGTAGATCCGGCGCGAGGCCTGGATTTCGTCCTCCAGCTGGGAGAGGTTGCGGCTGAGCTGCTGGAAGTTCTCGGTCGCCCGCAGGGTCGGGTAGTTCTCGGCGACGGCGCGCAGTTCGGTCAGCGCCCCGGACAGTTTCTGCTCGGCCTTGGCGGTGTCGCCGACGCTCCCGGCCCGCATCGCCTCGGCCCGCGCTTTGGTCGCCTTCTCGAAGACGCCGGTCTCGTGCGCGGCGTATCCCTTCACCGTCTCGACCAGGTTGGGGACGAGGTCGTGGCGCCGCTTCAGCTGCACGTCGATCCCGCTCCAGGACTCGTCCACCCGGTTGCGCGCGGCGATGATCCCGTTGCGCTTGCCGATGTAGTAGAGCACCGCGATGACGACGATCGCGACGATGACGATGAGGACGATGATCATGTGCGTTCCTCCGTGTTCGGAGCGGGGACGAGGCCAATCCTACGCCGTTGGCCCGGTCCCGGCGCGCCTCCGCGCTTAGGATCGGGCGATGGGTGCCAAGCAGGAAGCGCAGGAGTGGGCCGGGGCGGTGCGCCGCTACGGCGAGCGCAACGGCCTGACCTACGAGGAGGTGGGCGGGATCAACCCGAAGGACGGCCCGGTCGCGCTCTGCGTCGGCGGCGTCAACCGCCTCACCGGCCAGCTGGCGCAGGGGTTCTGGGGCTCCTCCTGCGACGCCGACGAACGCGAGGTCGGCGGCATGTTCGGCAAGGCGGTCCTGCCGACCGCGCTGCTCGCCAAGGCCCACATGCCGGACCTGGCCCAGGTCGTCCCCGCCTTCAACGTCGAGTCGATCGAGGGGCGCGAGGCGATCGCCCATCGCTTATCGCGCAAGGTCGAATTCGAGTCGATCGACTTCAACCGGCGCTTCTGGGCGACGGTGCCCAAGGAGTACGACCCGGTCGCCCTGCGCGAGCTGTTCGGCCCCGGCTTCCTGGCCTGGGTGACGACGATGACCGGGGAGATCGACTTCGGCGTCAACGACCGCCAGCTCTGGTTCCTCTGGCGCCTGCGCGAGCGCACCGAGGACGAGTTGAAGAGCGCTCTGAAGAACGCCGGCGAGCTGTTCCGGCGGCTTCAGTCCGAGATGGAGGAGAGCGGGCTCCACACCTATCCGCCGGGCCCCTGGCACGCCGGTCTGGAGCCGTTTCCCGACGCATAGGCGCCAGCCGCGCGTCGTACGCGGCGGCAACCTGGACCGAGTTCTGAGCCCTCAAGCCGGGTAGTCGGGGTCGCCCGGGAGGACGACGCGGTGCGCCTCGCGATCGCCGAGGACCTTCGGCAGGATCGGCTCGACCGGGCGGTCGCGATGGGCGGCGAGCGCCTCCTCGGAGGTGCCGAACTCCCGCAGCGACTCGAGCTGCTTGATCGTCGGGAAGGCGAGCGCAAGCTCGCCGGCGGCCTGCGCCTCCAGCGCCACGGCGGGCCGAAACCAGCTCGCCTCGGTGGTCTCGATGCCATCGGGCCGGGGCGGCGTGTGGGCAGGGGCGAGGGCGAGGAAGAACCAGGCGTCGAAGCGGGTCGAGATCACCTCGGGGGTGATCCAGCGCGAGAACAGCACCAGCTCCTCGCCGTCGGCCAGCTCGATCGCCGCCTCCTCGGCCAGCTCGCGCACCGCGCAGGCGCGGAATCCGGCTTCGCTGGCGCCGTCGGCGGGGTCCACGGCGCCTCCGGGGAACACCCAGACGCCGGGCATGAACTTCGCCTCGGCGCTGCGCTTCAGCAGCAGCACCTCCAGCGCCCGGTCACCGTGCTTCCCGCCCCGGCGCAGGAGGACAACCGAGGCGGCCGGGCGAGGCTCGGAGGGCTCGCCGAAGTTGGGCGCCTCGGCCGGTCCACGATGCCGCTCCTCCATCCGCCCACCATATAGGGGGTGTCTGAGCTTTCCGGGGGCATGGGACCCCTTAGCTCAGACACGCCCCGGGGGCGGGGAATTTGGGTGGGTTCGGCCTGTCGTTGTGGTCAGCCGAGGGCGCGTTCGCGACCTCGGCGCAGCCAGGCACGGTGGGCGAGCCAGGCGAGCAGGGCGAGCAGCGCGATTGGGCCGAGCGCGGCGAAGGAGACGAGGGCGACGGCGACCGCGATCGCGAGGATGCGGCCGGCGTCGTGCAGGGCGTCACCGACGCCCCATGAGCCCTGGCCCGATGGCACCGGCGCTCCCCCGGTCTCGATCCGCAGCGAGACGTGGGAGAGGCTGGACCGCCGGTGCAGCTGGTCGAGGCGAGAGCTGAGGGCGGCGGCGCGGCGGCGCTCGCGGCCGAGCTCGGCTTCGACGACCTCGCGCTCGGATTCGGTTTCCGCGGCGGCGAGCTGGGCGAGGAGGCTGTCGATACGCGCCCGGGAGTCGCGCAGCCCTTCTCCCGCCGCAACCGTCGGCGCGGTGATGTCGGCGGTTGCGTCGTGCCTGGAGCGGACTTCGTCGATGCTGGAGAAGGCGGCGAGGGCGTCGGCGAGCCTGGCGCTCGGGATCAGCAGGTCGAAGCGGGCGCCGGCCTCGCCCGCCGGCCCTTCGCGGGTGGAGGAGCGCAGGACGACGCCGTCGGCGGCGTGGACGGCGGCGAACACTTCGGCCGCGTCATCGGCGACGTCGGCCGGCTCGGCGCCGAGGACGACCTCGGCCGAGCGTTCGACGTCGCGGTGCGCGGCTCCCGCGGCGATGCCGGCCGGCCCGTCGGCGGGCGCAACGGCCTCGGAGCCGTTCTTGGCCGCGGCGCCAGAGGCGGCCAGGCTCGACGGCGCCGCTTCACCCGAGGGCGAGGGCACTGCGGTTCCCGACTGGTATGCCGAGCGGTCGGCCCCACCCTTGTCGAATCCCTTGGCAGCGGTGCCGGCACCGGGAGCGGCGGAGACTCGGCCCGCCGGCCTCTCGCTCGGCACGCGAGTTCCCATGCCCGATTCCCCGCCGGCGACCACCGCCGCAGCGATCACGACGGCGGCCAGGGCGCCGGCGCCGGCGGGGAGGAGCAGCCGCCTCGGCGGCGTCTCACGCACCCTCGCCGCCAGGCGCCCGAGGCGCGAGTCGGCCAGCGGCGAGCGCCGCGGGAAGCCCGCGGCGGCGCGCTCGTCCAGCTCGGCGGCGAAGGTGGGGGCCGGCGCCGGGCGCAGCGCGCGCAGCTCGGCGATCAGCTCGGCGTCGTCGCTAGAGCGCTCCATCGCATGCCTCCCTCAGCTTGGCCACGGCTCGGTGCAGCTTGGTGCCGGCGTTGGACTCGGTGATCCCCAGCACCGCGGCGATCTCGGGGTTGGTGAGGCCGGCGAAGAACTTGAGCGCGATCAGCTCCCGCTCGCGGGCCGCTAGCCCGGCGAGGGCGGTCGAGAGGACCAGCCGCCGCTCGCTCGCTTCGGCGCTCTGGTCGAGCGGGGGATGGGAGAGGTCGGCCGGCTCGACCGCCAGCTCGGTCTGGCGGCCGCGGCGGCGCAGCTCGTCGAGCGCCGCGTTGCGGGCGATCCCGAACAGCCAGGCGCGCGGCTCGCCGCGGCGCGGGTCGAAGCGCGCGCGCTTGCGGTAAGCGCGCTCGAAGGCGGTCGCGGTGACGTCCTCCGCCGCGGCGGCGTCGCGGAGCAGGCCGGCGACGTAGGCGTAGACGTCGTCCCGGCTCGACCTGTAGAGGCGGTCGAAGGCCAGGTCCGCCTCCCGCGGCGCCTCATGCGCTGGTGCGACCAGGGTCTCGCTCACGTCACTACTACGGCGCAGCCCCCAGCTCGTCACAGGGGGACGTATATGGCACGGCGCATCTCGGCGTCCTCGGTCGCTTGCGTGCGGAGCACGCGGCGCTCCCTGCGTTTTTGAGCTGCTTGGCCATATCCGCCCCCTTTCAGGCTGCTTGGGCCAGGGCCGGCGTCGAGCGAAGCGCGGCCCGGACCGAGTCGGCGGCGATCTCGACCAGCTCGCGCAGATCCTCGGTGGAGATCGAGAGCGGCGGCATCAGCACCACGGTGTCTCCGAGCGGGCGCACGAAGGCGCCGCGGCGCCGCGCCTCCACCGTCACCCGGTGCCCCATCCGCAGGCTCGGCTCGTGCTCGCCGAGGTCGATCCCGACCATGAAGCCGCGGCCGCGGACCTCGGCCACCTCGGGCATCGCCGCGACCCCGTCGAGCAGCTCCCAGAGCAGCCGGATCTTCGGCTGGAGACGCTCGATCGTCCGCTCCGACTCGAAGACGTCGAGGTTGGCCAGCGCGGCGGCGCAGGCGAGCGGGTTGCCGGTATAGGTGTGGCCGTGGAAGAAGGTGCGCTGCTCCTCCGGGCCGCCGAGGAAGCCTTCGTAGACGGCCTCGCTGCTCAGCGTCGCCGCCAGCGGCAGGTAGCCGCCGGTGAGGCCCTTGGCGAGGCAGATGAAGTCCGGCGCCACCCCTTCCTGCTCGCAGGCGAACATCGTCCCGGTGCGGCCGAAGCCGGTCGCCACCTCGTCGCAGATCAGCAGCACCCCGTGGCGGTCGCAGAGGTCGCGGACGGCGGCCAGGTAGCCGGGGGGCTGGACGCGGATCCCGGCGGCGCCCTGGACCAGCGGCTCGACGATCGCCGCCGCCACCTCGCCGCCGTGGACGGAGAGGATGCGGTCCAGGTGGGCGGCGTCTCCCGGCTCGGCGCTGTGGGCCTCGAACAGAAGCGGCGCGTAGGTGGCGTGGAAGGTGTCGATCCCGCCGACGGAGACCGAGCCGAGGGTGTCGCCGTGGTAGGCGTCGCGGAGGTGGACGAAGGAGGTGCGCCGAGCGTGCTCGCCGCCCCGCTGGCGCTGCCACTGGAAGGCCATCTTCAGGGCGATCTCGACCGCGGTCGAGCCGGAGTCGGAGTAGAAGACGCGGGAGAGCCCCGCCGGCGCGATCTCGACCAGGCGCGCGGCCAGCTCGGCCGCGCCCGGGTGGGAGAGGCCGAGCATCGTGGTGTGCGCGACCCGCTCCAGCTGGTCGCGCACGGCAGCGTCGATGACCGGGTGGCGGTGGCCGTGGACGTTGCACCACAGCGCCGAGGTGCCGTCGATGTAGCGGCGGCCGCCGGTGTCGAAGAGGTGGGAGCCCTCGGCCCGCTCGATCATCAGCGGCTCTTCCTCGCTCCATCCCCGCTGCTGGGTGAACGGGTGCCAAACGTGGTCGTGATCGAGCTGCGCGTGGTCCAGCGGCATCGCGGCGACCTTAGCCCCGCACCCGGCCGGAACGATCTCTGTGATCTTGCTCACAGGAACAACTATTGTGGTTGAGAAATAGTTGCTCAAGTGCAACCATCACTTTGATGCACGCGACCAATGTGAAGGAGATCGCCGAGAAGGCCGCCGCTGAGGTCGGTCCCGAGGCGCAGGAGACCGCCGCCCGGCTGACCGCGCTGTTCCGGCACCTGTTCCTCTATGACCGCGGCAACCAGCTGCGGGTGATCGAGGAGTCGGGGCTGTCGATGACGCAGTGCAAGGCGCTGCTGGAGCTGGGAGGCCTCGGCCGGTCCGCCGAGGCCTGGCAGGTGAGCGACCTGGCCGAACTGTTCGGCGTCTCGGTGCCGTCGATGAGCCGGGCGGTCGACGCCCTGGTCAGGGCGGGGCTGGCGACGCGGGTCGAGGACCCCGACGACCGCCGCGTCCGTCAGGTCCGGATCACCGCCAAGGGCAAGGAGCTGGTCGAGACCCTGGTCGCTGTGCGCCAGAGCGGGATCGAGTTCTTCGCCGCGACGCTGAGCGCCGCCCAGCGGCGCAAGCTCGACGCCGCCGTCGACTCGCTCATGGACAGGGAGGACATCGCGCAGACCTACGAGCACCTGAAGGGAGTTGGACCCGCTTGACCCGTTACCACCACCTGATCACCGAGGACAACCGCAAGTGGTGGACGCTCGGAGCGATGTGCTTCGCGCTGTTCATGATCATGCTCGACAACACGGTCGTGAACGTCGCCCTGCCGTCGATCCAGCGCGACCTCGGCGCCTCGATCTCCGGCCTGGAGTGGACGATCAACGGCTACACGCTCTCCTTCGCGGTGCTGCTCGCCACCGGCGGGCGGCTCGGCGACATCTTCGGCCGCCGCCGCATGTTCCTCTTCGGCGTCGTCATCTTCGCCCTCTCCTCGGCGACCGCCGGCTTCGCCGTCGGACGACACCTCGCTGGTCATCAGCCGGGTCGTCCAGGGCGTCGGCGCCGCGCTGATGATGCCGGCGACGCTCTCGATCATCACCGACGCCTTCCCGGCCAGCGAGCGCGGCAAGGCGATGGGGATGTGGGCGGGCGTCTCGGCCCTGGCCCTGGCGGTCGGGCCGGTGCTGGGCGGCTTCCTCACCGAGCACGTCAGCTGGCGGGCGATCTTCTACCTCAACATCCCGGTCGCGATCGGGGCCGTCACCGCCGCCCTGTTCGCCGTGCGCGAGTCGCGCGACACCACCGTCGGCCGCGAGGTCGACTACGCCGGCGTCGCCCTGCTCACCGCGACCCTGACCGCGCTGATCCTGGCCCTGGTCGAGGGCAACGCCTGGGGCTGGGGGTCGACCGCGATCGTGGCGCTGCTGGCCGGCGCCGTGGTGGGCGCCGTCGCCTTCGTCGCGACCGAGCTGCGGGTGAAGGTGCCGATGGTCGAGTTCCGCTTCTTCTCCGATCGCAACTTCCTCGGCGCGGTGGTGGTCGCGCTGATCGTCTCCTTCGCGATGCTCGGCGTCTTCTTCTTCCTCGCCCTCTACATGCAGGACATCCTGCGCTACTCGCCGCTGGAGGCAGGCGTGCGGTTCCTGCCGTCGACGCTGATGATCGTCACCGTGGCCCCGGTCGCCGGGCGCCTGGCCGACCGTTTCGGCCCGCGCTGGCTGATCGCCGGAGGGCTCGCCGTCGTCGCCGCCTCCCTGTACAGCTTCAGCGGCATCGCGGTCGACTCCACCTACCTGGACCTGCTGCCGGGCTTCATGCTGCTCGGCATCGGGATCGCGATGACGATGTCGCCGATGACCAGCGCCGCGATGAACGCGGTGTCGGTCGAGAAGGCGGGGATCGCCTCGGGCGTGCTCTCGATGTTCCGCATGGTCGGCGGCAGCCTCGGCGTCGCCGTCACCGGCGCGATCTTCCAGGGCTCCGTCGGCGCCAGCTTCGAGAGCGCCCGTCCGCAGGAATTCGTCGACGCCCTGAGCCAGGCGATGACGGTCTCGGCGGTCGTCGCGGTGATCGGCGCCGTCGTCGGCGCCACCGCGATCCGTGCCAAACGCGCGGAGATCACGGCGCAGGCCGCCGAGGCCGACGTCAATCCGGGTGGGGGAGCGCTCGCGGCCCGCGAGGCCGCGCCGGAGCCCCTCGCGGCCGGCGAGCCGGTTGCCTGAACGAGCCGGCCGATGCTGATCCTGCTGCCGCCCTCCGAGGGCAAGGCCGCCCCGCCCGCCGGCGCGCCCCCGCTCGAGCTCGACTCGCTCGCCTTCGCCGAGCGGCTGGGAGCGTCGCGGGCGGCGCTGCTCGACGCTCTGGAGCGGCTGGCCGCGGAGCCGCTCGAGCGGGCGGTCGCGAAGCTCGGCGTCTCGGCGGGTCAGGCCGGGGAGGTGGCGATCGACGGCGAGCTGCGCGGCGCGCCCGCCGGGCCCGCCGCCGAGGTGTACACCGGCGTCCTCTACGACCGGCTCGGCCTGCCGGAGCTGCCGGCTGCGGCGCAGGCCCGGGTCCTGATCGCCAGCGCCCTCTGGGGGGTCGTGCGGCCCGGAGACCGCATCCCCTACTACCGCTTCTCCGCCAAGGCGAGGGTGGACGGGATCGGGGCGCCGGCCGCCTGGTGGCGCGAGCCGCTGGCAGAGGCGATGCCGGACGAGGAGGGTGGGCTTGATCGTCGACATGCGCTCGGCCGCCTACGCCGCCGCCTGGAAGCCGAAGCGGGCGACGCTGCTCGCGGTGCGAGCCCTTTCCGATGGCCTCGGCGAGTCGCAAGCCCGTCACCCACATGGCCAAGGCGGTGCGCGGCGAGGTGGCGAACGCGCTGCTGCGGGCGGGCCGGGTCCCGTCGGACTCCGAGGGCGTGGCGGCAATCGCGGCGGGCGCGGGCTTCGAGGTCGAGTTGAACGGCTCGAATCTCGACGTGATCGTCGCCGGCTGAGGCCCGAGTGTCGACTTACTCAGCCATAGCCTGAGAAAGTCGACAATCCGTGGGCCAGGTGGCCGGGTCGGAGAGGTCGAGTGGCGGCAGCGTGTCGACCTCCACCTCGCCGAGGGCGGCGATCGTCTCGCGGTTGGAGCGCTCGATCTCGCTCGGCCGCTCGGGCCAGGGAGTGAGGACGACCGCCGGCCACCGTCGAGGCCCGCGGCGCGCGCGGCCTCGATCGTCAGCAGGGTGTGGTTGATCGTGCCGAGGCCGGGCGAGGCGGCGATCACCAGCGGGTAGCCGAGGTCGACGGCGAGGTCGCGCACGAGGTAGGCCGGGCGCTTTCTGGTCCTAGCCCCAGAACGCGCCAACGCGAGCGGCCAGCAGGCCGCCGACCCCCTCGCAGACCAGCGCCTCGGCGCCGCTCGCCGCCGCTCGTGCCGCGGCGAGCAGCCGCCGCGGCTCGATCTCCTCGCCCGCCAGCGCCGCCGCCAGGTGCGGGGAGGCCGGTGGCCCGTAGCGGTAGGGCGCGATCTCCTCGTCGCTCTGGCGTCGAGCCGCGCGACGGCCGCGGCCGCAGCAGCTCGTGGTCCGGCCTCGCCGGCGGTTCGTCGAGGCCGGTCACGGCGGGCTTGAAGACCGCCACCGCTGCGCCCGGCGGCCGCCAGGGTGTGGGCGATCGCCGCGGCGACGACGGTCTTGCCGACCTCGGTGCCGGTGCCGGTGACGAAGATCCCGGGCGCGCGCTCGCTCATCGAGCCGCCCGCGCTCAGGCGGCCCGGACGAGCCGCGCTCGGGCGCGAGCGATGCCCAGCTCGCGGGCGGCTCCGCCGACCAGCTTCGCGGCCCGCTCCAGCTCGCCGCCGCGGTGGGTCGCCATCACCGTGAAGCGCAGCCGCGAGGAGCCCTCGGGGACGGTCGGCGGCCGGATCCCCTGGGCGAAGACGCCGCGCTCCAGCACGCGCTCGCAGAGCTCCATCGTGCGCTCGGCGTCGCCGACCTCGATCGGCACGATCTGGGTCCGCGAGCGCCCGGCGTCGAGGCCCTCGGCGGCGAGCGCCGAGCGCAGCGCCGTCGCGTTCGCCTGCAGGCGCTCGACCCGGTGCGGGCTGGGACCGAGCAGCTCCAGGGCGGCCGTGGCCGCGGCGACCGCGGGCGGCGGCGGCGCGGTCGAGAAGACGAAGGGGCGGGCGGTGTTGACCAGGAAGTCGACGGTCTCCGCGTTGGCGCAGACGTAGGCGCCGTAGGAGCCGAGCGCCTTGCCGAGGGTGCCGACGACGACGTCGACCTCGCCGCTGAGCCCGGCGGCGGCGACCGAGCCGCGGCCGCCGGGGCCGAGCGCGCCGGTGGCGTGGGCCTCGTCGACCATCAGGCGGCAGCCGTGGCGGCGGGCCAGCTCCAGCAGCTCCGGGCAGCGGCGCGACGTCGCCGTCCATCGAGAAGACGCCGTCGGTGACGATCAGCGAGCCGCGGCCGCTCGGCCTCGCGCAGGCCCCAGGCCAGGTGCTCGAGGTCGCCGTGGCGGTAGACGAAGGTCTCGGCCCGCGAGAGGCGGCAGCCGTCGACGATGCTGGCGTGGTTGAGCTCGTCGGAGAAGACGACCTCGCCCCTGCCGGCGAGGGCGGCGATCGCCCCGGTGTTGGCGAGGTAGCCGGAGCCGAACAGCAGCGCCGCCTCGTAGCCCTTGAACTCCGCCAGCCGCGCCTCGAGGCTGGCGGTGCGGCTCCATGTTCCCCGAGATCAGCCGCGAGGCGCCCGGCCCCGGCGCCCCAGCGCATCGCCGCCTCGGCCGCGGCGCGCGCGGACGCGCGGGTGGTCGGCGAGGCCGAGGTAGTTGTTGGAGCAGAGCAGCAGGACCGGGCGCCCGTCGAGCAGCACCCGCGGGCCCTGCGGGCCGCTGATCAGCCGCAGACGCCGGTGGAGCCCGCGGTCGCGGAGCTCCTGCAGCCGCTCCGCGACGTCGGTCACGCCGCCTGCGGGTAGGGGGGAGGCTTCTTCGCCTTCTTGATCACGCGCAGCTGGGTCGAGGGGTCCCAGAAGTTGGCCTCGTCCTGATGGTCGATCAGCTCCTCCATCGGCGTCGCCGGGGCCTCGCCGTCGAGCCAGCCCGAGCGGTTGTCGGGACGCGGGTTGGCGCCGTTGTCGGGCTGGCGGGCGACGTTCAGCCCCAGCTCCTCGAACATCGCCCGGTCGTCCTCGGGCTCGGCGCCGAGGGTGGTCAGGAAGTTGCCCATCATCACCCCGTTGAGGCCGGCCTTGACCGCCAGCGGCTGCAGGTCGCCGAGGTTCTCGACCCGCCCGCCGCAGAGCCGGAAGAGGGCGCCGGGGATGATCAGGCGGAAGATCGCCACCCACTTGACGACCTCCCAGGCGTCCATCAGGTCGCGCTCGCCGAACTTGGTGCCCGCGCGCGGGTTGAGCAGGTTGATCGGCACCGAGGTCGGGTTGATCTCGGACAGCTCGAAGGCCATCTCGACCCGCTGCTCGGGGGTCTCGCCGAGGTTGAGGATGCCGCCGACGCAGGTCTCCAGGCCGGCCTCCTTGACCGCCTGGATCGTCCGCAGGCGACCCTCGTAGCGGACCGTGGTGGAGACCTCCGGGTAGTAGGAGCGCGAGCGACTCGACGTTGTGGTGGACCCGCTGGATCCCGGCCTCGCGCAGCGCCTTCGCCCGTTCGGCCGACATGTGGCCGATCGAGGCGCAGCGCTTGAGGTTGGTCTGCTCGGCGACCAGGCGGGCGCCCTCGAGGATCTTCTGGAAGTCCCGTTTGGAGAGGCCCTGGCCCTGGGTGACCATGCAGAAGCGGTGGGCGCCGGCGGCCTCGGCGGCACGGGCGTGCTCGAGGATCTGCTCCGGCTCCATCATCGCGTGCATCGGCGTGTCCGCCTCGGCGTAGCGGGACTGGGCGCAGAAGCCGCAGTCCTCGGCGCAGCCGCCGGACTTGGCGTTGACCAGCGAGCACATGTCGGTCGAGTCGCCGAAGTTCTCGCGGCGGACCTCCCAGGCGCGCTCGACAAGCTCGCCGATCGCGTCGTGGTCGGTCAGCTGGCCGAGCTGCGAGGGCTTCCTCGAAGGTGATGAGCGGGGGCATGAACCGTCCCTTCCGGGGTGGATTGGCCGCAAGGCTAGGCACCGATCCGGACGGCGCCGGGGCGCGCCGCAACCCCGGGCGCCGCTTCGGACTTTGACCCCACCGGGGTGGGGTCAAAGTCCGGCGCCGTAGCATCCGGGCCATGGAGCGAGCTGGAGTGCGCAGGCGCTGGCTGACCCTGGCGACGCTGGCGGCCCTGGGGGCCGGGGCGTTCGTCTTTGGGGCCGCGCTCGGGGACGGCGTCGCCGCCTCGGCCCGAGGTCGTGAGCACGCTGCCACTGCCCCATCTGGCTGGGGAGCGGATCGTCGCCCCGGTCACCGGCACCGGGGTGACGCCGCGGCTGGCCGCCGCCGTCGCGGAAGGGGGCTGTGGCCGGCGTGATCCTCTTCGCGGAAAACTTCCCCAGCCGCCCCGTCGGGCGCCGCCTGATCGCCCAGCTCCAGTCGATCCGCCGCCCCGCCGAGCTGCGGGACCCGCTGCTGATCATGGTCGACCAGGAGGGCGGGCTGGTGAAGCGCGTCGACGGCGCGCCGAGCGCCTCGGCTCAGGAGATGGGCGCGCGCGGCGCCGCCTTCAGCCGCGAACAGGGGCGTCGCACCGCCGCCAACCTGCGCGACCTCGGCGTCAACGTCGACCTCGCCCCGGTGCTCGACGTCGCCCGCCCCGGCGGGACGATCGCCGCAACCGAACGCGGTTTCGGCGCCTCCGCCCAGCAGGTCGCCTCCACCGCGGTTCCCTTCGCCTCGGCCCTTCAGCATGGCGGCGTCCTCGCCACCGGCAAGCACTTCCCGGGATTCGGGGCGGCGCGCGAAAACACCGACTTCGCCGTGCAGCGGATCGACCTCTCCAAGCAGACCATCCGCGGCGTCGACGAGGCGCCCTACCGCGCGTTCCTCTCCGCCGGCGGCGCGATGGTGATGCTGAGCACCGCGATCTACCCGGCGTTCTCGCCCGACCCCGCCGCCCTCTCCCGCTCGATCGCGACCGGCGAGCTGCGCGAACGGCTCGGCTTCGAGGGGGTCTCGATCACCGACGCCCTCGAAACCGTCGCGGTGCGCTCCTTCGGCGGCCCGGCGAAGGCCGGGGTCGCTGCGGCGAGGGCCGGCACCGACCTGCTCCTCTTCACCGACCTCGGCGCCGCCGAAAGCGCCCAGGGGGCGCTGGTCGCGAAGCTGCGCTCCGGCGCCCTCGACCGGGGCGAGTTCGAAGCCTCGGCGCAGCGAGTGCTCGACCTCCGCGCCGGCCTGCCGCGCCCATAGCCGCGGACGCCGCCCTCGGCGCCGCTCACTCCCCCGGGACCGCGGCCAGCGACTCCCAGAGGTAGAGCGAGGCGAGGCTGCGGTGGGGGCTCCAGGGCTCGCCGATCTCCAGCACTTGTTCGGGCGGTGGCATCTCCTCCAGGCCGTACTCGATCTGCACCGCCTTGCGGATGCCGAGGTCGCCGCCGGAGAGGATGTCGGGGCGCTCGAGGTGGAAGATCAGGAACATCTCCGCGGTCCAGCGGCCGAGGCCGCGGACCGCGACGATCTCCTCGATCGCCTCCTCGTCCCCAAGCTCGTCGAGGCGGTCCAGCTCCAGCTCGCCGCTGAGGACGTGGGAGGCGAGGTCGCGGAGGTACTCGACCTTGCGCCCGGAGAGGCCGGCGCCGCGCAGGTCCTCCTCGCTCGCCTCGAGCAGCTGCTCGGGCGAGGGGGTGGCGCCGTCGAAGATGTCGAGCACCCGCAGGTAGATCGTCCGCGCCGCTTTGGTCGAGAGCTGCTGGCCGACGATCGCGCGCAGCAGCGCCCCGTAGGCGTCGGACGGGCGCTCCTCGCGCCGCCGCCGCAGCCGCGTCGCCAGGTCGATCTCCCCGACCCGCTCGATCAGCGTCGCCATCGTCGGGTCCGAGGCGGCGAGCGCGGCGCGCGCCTTCGCGCTCACCGTCCCGTCCACTCGGGCGGGCGCCGCTCGCGGAAGGCGCGGATGCCCTCGCGCAGGTCCTCGGAGGAGAAGCAGGACTCGCGCAGGGCGATCAGCCCCCGCTCCTGCTGCTCGGTGAGGACGGGACAGGCGTTCAGCAGGTCGATCGCGTGCTTGTTGCCCTTCATCGAGAGCGGGGCGTTGGCGGCGATCTCGGTCGCCAGCGCCACCGACTCCGCCTCCAGGCGGTCGTCGCTGACCACCTCGTTGACGAGCCCGATCCGCTCCGCCCGCGTCGCCTCGAAGTTGCGCCCGGTCAGGAACAGCTCCTTGGTCCGCGCCAGCCCGACCGTGTCGAGGAACCGGCGCAGGCCGGTGTGGCCGTAGATCAGCCCCAGCTTCGCCGGCGGCATCCCCAGCTTGGCCCCCGCGGCGCAGATCCGCAGGTCGCAGGTGATCGCCAGCTCCAGGCCGCCGCCGAGGCAGTGGCCGTTGATTGCGGCGACGATCGGCCAGGAGTAGGAGGCGATCGCCTCGATCGCGTCGTGGAAGGGATGGGCGACGAGCGCCTCGGCGTCGCGCTCGAAGGTCTCCTCGGGGATCGACGCGATGTCGTAGCCGGCGGAGAAGACGGGCGGCGCGCCGGTGATGAGCACGCAGCGGGTCTCGATCCCGCGATCCAGCAGCGCCAGGGCGTCGGCGAGTCCGTCGAGCAGCTCGTGGTCGAGGGCGTTGCGGCGCTCGGGGTTGGAGATGCGCAGCCGCGCGACGGCCTCGCCGGGCCGGTCGAGCACGAGCTTGCCCCCCGCGAGCCGCTCCTCCACGTCGCCTCCCCTACTCCAGCACCACGAGAACGTCGCCTTCGCTCACGGCTTGGCCCTCCTCGCAGCGGATCTCCTTCACGGTCCCGTCGTCCTCGGACTCGACCGGTATCTCCATCTTCATCGACTCGAGGATGACGACGGTGTCCCCGTCGGAGACCTTGTCCCCCACGGCGACCTCGATTTTCCACACGTTGCCGGTGATGTGAGCCTCGATGTCTGGCATGGCCGGGGAGAATATCCGCGCGTGACGGCGGAGCGACAAGAGCCGGTGCCCGACGCGAGCCCCGCGCTGGCGGTCGTCGTCGCGGCGCGCAACGAGGCCGAGCGGGTGGGGGAGGCGGTGCGGGCCCTGCGCGGGGAGTTCCCCGGGGCCGCGATCTGGGTCGCCGACGACGCCTCCACCGACGGCACCGCCGAGGTGGCGATGACGGCCGGGGCGCAGGTGGTGAGCCGCGGCAGGCCGCACGGGAAGGGCGCCAACGTCACCGCCGCCGTGCAGGCGGCCCTCGGCGTGGAGCCGCCGCCGCGGCTGGTGCTGCTCTGCGACGGCGATCTCGGAGCGTCGGCCGCGCGGCTGGGCCCGCTGGTGGAGGCGGTGCGAGGGGGCGAGTGCGACCTCGCGGTCGCCGCCTTCTCCCGCCGCGTGGGCGGTGGCTTCGGAGCGGCCCGCGGCTTCGCCCGCTGGGCGATCCGGCGGCTCTGCGGCGCCGAGACCGAGGCGCCGATCTCCGGCCAGCGGGCGCTCGACGCCGACGCCCTGCGGGCCAGCCTGCCGTTCGCCGCCGGCTTCGGGATGGAGATCGGGATGACCGTCGACGCCGTTCGCGCCGGCTACCGCCTGCGGGAGTACACGCTGGACCTCGAGCACCGGGCCAGTGGACGCTCGCCGGCGGGGTTCCTGCACCGGGCCGTGCAGCTGCGCGACTTCGCCCGCGTCTACGCCTCGCGCAGGCGGGCGAGCCCCCGGTCGCGCGCGGCGGCCAGGAGCGGTAATCGATGATCTAGCCTGGATTGCGATGACGGGATGGGGAAAGCGCGCCGGAGCCGTTGGATGTGTCGTCCTTCTCTGCGCGCTCTGCGCCTCGCTGGCGGGTGCCGAGTTGACCGAGCGCGGCGACCTCTTCGTCAGGTTCAGCGGGGGGATCGCCCCCAACGCGCTGCCCCGCGACGCGAGGGCGCCGATCTCGGTCCAGATCTCGGGCACGGTCAAAACCCTCTCCGGCGAACGGCCGCCCTCGCTGCGCCGGATCACGATCGCGATCAACCGCGGCGGCCGCTTCGACACCCGCGGCCTGCCGGTCTGCCCGCGCCGGCGGATCGAACCATCCTCCAGCGCCGAAGCGCGCCAGGCCTGCGGCGACGCCCTGGTCGGCGACGGCAGCTTTATCGCCAAGACCGCGTTTCCGGACCAGGCGACCTTCCCCAGCCGCGGCAAGATCCTCGCCTTCAACTCCGTCGTCGGCGGGCACCGGGCGATCCTCGCCCACGTCTACGGCACCGACCCGGTCCCGATCTCCCGAATCATCGTCTTCCACATCCGCGAAAACAGCGGCACCTTCGGCACCGTGCTCTCTGGATCGCTGCCGGAGACGGTCAACCGCTACGGCTACGTGAAGAAGATCTCGCTCAACCTCCATCGCCGCTTCACCTACCGCGGGCAGCCGCGCAGCTACCTGACCGCCGCCTGCGCCGCCCCGCCCGGCTTCACCGCGGCCGTCTTCCCCTTCGCCCACGCCTCGATGACCTTCGCCGACGGGCGCACGCTGGCCTCGACCCTCAATCGCAGCTGCAAGGTGCGGGGCTGAGCGGCGCTTGATCCTCGCGATCGACCAGGGGACGTCGGGGACGACCTGCCTCGTCTTCGACCGCGAGGGCGGGATCGCCGGGCGCGCCTACTCGGAGTTCGAGCAGCATTTCCCGCGGCCCGGCTGGGTCGAGCACGACGCGAACGAGATCTGGGAGGTGACGCGCCGGGTCGCCGCCGAGGCGATCTCCGCCGCCGGGATCGAGGGGCGCGAGCTGGACGGGATCGGGATCACGAACCAGCGCGAGACGGTAGTCGCCTGGGACCCCGCCGGCGGCGAGCCGGTCCACCGGGCGCTGGTCTGGCAGGACCGCCGCACCGCGGGGCGCTGCGATGAGCTGCGGGCGGCCGGGCACGAGGCGCTGGTGCGCGAGCGGACCGGGCTCACCATCGACCCCTACTTCTCCGCCACCAAGATCGAGTGGCTGCTTGCGCACGCCGAGGGCTCCGAGCGGGCCGTCTTCGGCACCGTCGACTCCTGGCTCCTGTTCAAGCTGACCGGGCGCCACGCCACCGACTACTCCAACGCCGCGCGGACGATGCTGTTCGACATCCGCCGGCTCGCCTGGGACCCCGAGCTGTGCGGCCTGCTCGGGATCGACCCGGCGCGCCTGCCCGATCCGCTTCCCTCCTCCCACCTATATGGGACCACCGCCGAGTTCGGCGGCGAGGTGCCGGTGGCGGGGATCGCCGGCGACCAGCAGGCGGCGCTCTTCGGCCAGGCCTGCCACCGCCCCGGCATGGCCAAGAACACCTACGGCACCGGCAGCTTCGTCCTGCTCAACGTCGGCGAGGAGGCTCCGTCCCCGCCCGAGGGCCTGTTGGCGACCGTCGCCTGGGGCCTCGGCGAGGAGGCGGTCTACGCGCTGGAGGCCTCGATCTTCGTCACCGGCGCCGCCGTGCAGTGGCTGCGCGACGGCCTCGGGATCATCGAGCGGGCCGCGGAGGTGGAGGGCCTCGCCGCCTCGCTGGCGGGCAACGACGGCGTCTACTTCGTCCCCGCGCTGACCGGCCTCGGCTCGCCCCACTGGGATCCCTACGCGCGAGGCACGATCGTCGGCCTGACCCGCGGCAGCGGCCGCGCTCACCTGGCGCGGGCGGCGCTGGAGGCGATCGCCTATGAGACCGTCGACGCGGTCCGCGCCCAGGAGGCCGCCGCCGGCGAGCGGCTGGAGGTGCTGAAGGCCGACGGCGGCGGCGTCGCCAACGGCTGGTTGATGCAGTTCCAGGCCGACGTCCTCGGCGCCCCCGTGGTCGTGCCCGAGATCGCCGAGACGACGGCGCTCGGCGCCGCCTACCTGGCCGGGATCGCGACCGGGCGCTGGAGCATCGAGCAGGTGGGCCAGATGTGGCGAGAGGCAGCCCGCTACGAGCCGCAAATGCCGCCCGAAGAACGCCAGTCCCTACTCGCCGAATGGCACCGAGCCCTGGAGCGCTCCCGCGGCTGGGCCGACCCCGCGTCGGAGTTTGACCCCAGCCCGGTGGGGGAAAACTCCGACGCGGCGTAACCGGTTCGTGGGGGCAGGGTAGGCACAGGCGGCGGCCCCGCGCCGCCGGTTCTCGTCATGGCCGATATGAAGCCACAGGTCTACAAGGACCCGCGCCCGGCGGAGTACTTCGCGCAGTTCCACGAGGCGGCGCGCAAGGGGGTCGGCTGGACCTACACCCTCGCCCGCATCGTCCTCACCCTGCCGACGCTCCTGATCTACCGGGTGCGGGGGATCGGGGTGGAGAACGTGCCGCGCGAGGGCCCGCTGGTCCTGGCCCCCAACCACTTCAGCCAGATGGATCACTTCTTCTGCGGCGTCTACCTGCGGCGGAAGATCCGCTTCATGGCCAAATCGCAAATGTTCGGCCCGCCCGTGCTCACCTACATCTACAAGCACGGCGGCGTCTTCCCCGTCCGCCGCGGCCACCACGACGAGGAGGCGTTCAAGACCGCATACGAGATCCTCCGCCAGGGAGGGATGCTGCTGGTCTACGCCGAGGGCGGGCGCTCCCGCTCGGGCGAGCTGGGCAAGCCGAAACCGGGCATCGGCAGGATCGCGCTGGAGTCGGGAGTGCCGATCGTCCCGGTGGCGATCCACGGCTCCGCCCGGGTCCGCGGCTGGAAGCGGCTGCGCTTCCCCAAGGTCACGGTGCGGTTCGGCGAGCCGCTCAGCTTCGGGGTCGAGGAGGCGCCGAGCCGCGAGCGCCAGATGGAGGTGGCGACCGAGGTCTTCGACCGGGTACGGCGGATGTACGAGGCGCTCACTACTCGAAGCGAGCCGCGATCCGGGAGTAGAAGTCCGGATCGTGCCCCGGCGTGATCGTCGCGCCCGGGAACTGAGTGTGGAACAGCCGCAGCTCCTGTAGGGAGCGGCGGAAGTTGTGGGCGTCGTAGGGCCGCGGCGGCATCGGGGCCCTGCCCTCGAGCTGCGCCAGCACGTACATCGCGTCGCCGCCGATCACCAGGTCGTCCTGCTTGAGGCGGCAGACCACCGACATGTGGCCCGGGCTGTGGCCGGGGGTGAAGGCGAGGTGGATCGAGCCGTCGCCGAAGAGGTCGAAGGCGCGCCCGAAGCTGGCGTAGGAGTCGATCCCGCCGCGGTCGAAGTCGATCGTGCGGTAGTCGAAGGCGTAGTCGAAGTGCGGGCGGCGGTAGCCGTTGAGCGTTGGGCTGGGCCCCCTCGCCGCCGCCTCCCACTCGGTTTCGCTGACGACGAAGGTCGACTGTGGGAACTCGGAGATCGCCGAGGTGTGGTCGAGGTGCATGTGGGTCATCACCACGACCGGGATCTCGCCCGGATCCAGCCCCCGTTTGCGCAGCTGCGCCGGGACGTCTTCGCCGGCCGCCAGCGTCGGCTTGCCGACCCGCGCGGCCATGCCGCCGAAGTTCTCCTTGCCATCGGTCGCGATCGAGGGGTGAAGGCCGGTGTCGACGAGGATCGCGCCGGCGCTGGGGTGGCGGATGAGGAAGGCGGGGACCGGCACCGTCCGCGGCGGCTTGCCGCTGAGCAGGGCGCGGAGCAGCTTCAGCGTGATGAGGCGGCCGCCGGGGCTCTCCATCATCGGCACCGGGAAGGTGCAGTGGCCGGCGACCATCGGTTCGACCACCACGGTCGCGCCCGGCGTTCCCCCGGCGAGCGGCTCGTGAAGCGGCTGCGCCTCCACCTGGACCTTCATCGTGGGGTCACATTACGCGGATCCGCCCGCCTATAGGCTTGCCCGGCGATGGCTGAAAGCTCGCATTCGCAGGTGTTTCGCGACGGTTTGCTCGACGGGCTGGTGTGCGCGGTCTCCGGCGCCGGCAGCGGCCTCGGCCGCGAGACCGCGCTGGAGCTGGCTCGGCTGGGGGCGGTCGTCGTCGCCTGCGGGCGCCGGGAGGAGCCGCTCGCCGAGACGGCCGCGTTGGCGGCGGGGCTGCCGGGCTCCTTCGAGCACGAGTCGCTCGACATTCGCGAGGAGGAGCCGGTGGGCCGCTTCTTCGACGGCCTGATGGAGCGCCACGGCCGCCTCGACGTGCTCGTCAACAACGCCGGCGGCCAGTTCCTCAGCCCGGCCGAGGCGATCACCCCGAAGGGCTTCCGCACGGTGATCGAGCTGAACGTCCAGGGCACCTGGCTGATGACCCACGCCGCCGCCACCAGGGCCTTCATCCCGCAGGGCTCCGGCAAGGTGCTGAGCGTCACCCTCTCCCCCCACAACGGGATGCCCGGCATGGTCCACTCCGGCGCCGCCCGCGCCGCTGTCGAGAACATGATGCGGACCCTGGCGATCGAGTGGGCGCGGTTCGGGATCAAGACCTGCGCCCTCGCCGCGGGCCAGTTCGCGACCGAGACCCTGCTGACCAAGTATCCCCAGGTGGTGGTCGACAACCTCGAGCGCTCGATCCCGATCGGGCGCGCCGGGCGGCCCGAGGAGCTGGCCTGGCTGGTCGCCTACCTGGCCTCGCCCGCCGGCGACTTCTTCTCCGGCACGACGATCACGATCGACGGGGCGCGGGACAACTGGGCCGGCCCCTGGCCGCCGCCGGCGATCGCCAACGAGGGCGGCGAGCCGGTCGCCGAGGAGCGGCGCCCGAAGGGCTAGCGGGGCTCCAGCACGACCAGCGGGATCTGGCGGTCGGTGCGGACCTGGTAGTCCTCGTAGCCGCCGTAGGCCTTGACCGCCTTGCGCCACAGCCGCTCGCGCTCCTCGGGGGTGGCGACGCGGGCGTGCACCCGGCGCCGCTCGGCGCCGATCCGCACCGTGGTGTCGGGGTTGGCGATCAGGTTGTGGTACCAGGCGGGGTGCTTCGGGAAGCCGCCCTTGGAGGCGACGATGACGACGTCGGCGCCGTCCTTCACGTAGAGCAGGGGGGAGGTGCGCTTGGTTCCGCTCTTAGCCCCGACGTGGTCGAGCAGCAGCATCTTTCCCCCCACGCCGGGGATCGAGTGCCCGATCCGGCCGCCGCTGGCCCGGTACAGGAGCGTGTGAATCCCCATCAGGCGGCGGGTGGCAGGCCAGACCCGGTCCGCCACGTCGAGGTAGCGGGGTGGGCGCCTGCCACCTGTCGCCGTGCCGGTCAGGTGTACATCCCCCCGAACTGCCCGCCGGTGACGTTCAGCACCTGGCCGTGGACGTAGTTCGCCAGCGGGCAGGCGAGGAAGAGGACCGGTCCGGCCGCCTCCTCGGGCTGGGCGGGGCGGCCGAGCGGGATGATCGCCGAGGCCATCGCCCGCATCTGCTCGGGGATGCCCAGCTCGATCTTCTCGCCGGTCGGCGAGGTCATCTCCCCGCCGGACTCCTTGGCGGCGGTGAGGCGGGTCTCGACGAAGCCGAAGGCGACGGCGTTGACGTTGACCTTGAACTGCCCCCACTCCTTGGCGAGCGTCTTGGTCAGGCCGACGACGCCCGCCTTGGCGGCCGAGTAGTTGACCTGGCCCGCGTTGCCCATCGTGCCGGAGATCGAGGAGACGTTGATCAGCTTGCGGAAGACCTCCTTGCCCTCGCCGCGCTCGGCCTTCGCCGCCTCGCGCCAGTGAGGGGCGAGGGCGCGGGTGATGCGGAAGGGGACGACCGTGTGGATGTCCAGCATCGCCTGGAACTGCTCGTCGCTCATGCGGTGGACGACGCCGTCCCAGGTGTAGCCGGCGTTGTTGACGACGATGTCGACCGCGCCGAAGGCGTCGACCGCGGCGGCGACGAGCCGCTCGGCGGCGTCGGGCTGGGTCAGGTCACCGGCGTGGACGGCGGTTTCGCCCTCGATCTCCCCGGCCGCCTGCTCGGCGACGTCGGCGTCGAGGTCGTTGATCAGCACCTTGGCGCCCTCGCTGGCGAACAGCTCGGCGGTGGCGCGCCCGATGCCTCGCGCCGACCCGGTGACGATCGCCGCTTTCCCATCCAGAAGTCCCATCAGTCTGCGTCTCCTTTGGTTCGTGAAGTCGGCCGCGGAGGCTACACGGATCGGCGTAACCCTGGTCTTTGGGCCGAATTCCCGGGGGTAGGGGGGAGAGATCCGCGCCGCCGGGCAATTGGGTGGACATGGAGGCGTCGACTACATATGGCACGATATATGGCGTGAAGCGCACGACCATCTATCTCACCGATGCCCAGAAGCGGGGGCTGGAGGCCCTCTCGGCGAGTACGGCGCGGACCGAGTCGGCGCTGATTCGGGAGGGACTCGACCAAGTCCTCGACGCCCACCGGGCGCGGCGGGGCAAGCCGGGCGCGATCTTCGCGCTCTCAGATCCCCTGCTCGACGATCCCAACCGGGTCGATGAGGCGCTGGAAGGGTTCGGCGAGGAGTGATCCTGGTCGATACCAGCGCCGCGCTACAGCTGGCCAGCTCCACCGGGCGCCGGCACGCGGACGTGCTGCGCGTGGTCGAGGAGCTGGACGGCCCGTTCCTGCTCTCCCCGTTCGTCCTCGCCGAGCTGGACTACGTGCTGGTCCAGCGCCACGGCCCAGAAGAGCAGCTCGCCCTGCTGGCGCAGGTGGTCGACGGCGCCTACGAGCTGGCCGAGTTCGGCCGCGAGAACGTGGAGGAGGCCTGCGCGGTGATGAGGCGCCACGCCGACCTGCGCGTCGGCCTCGCCGACGCATCGATCGTGGTCCTGGCCGAGCGGCACGCCACCTCCGACCTGCTCAGCTTCGACCGGCGCCACTTCCGCGCCATGCGCGGCTTCGGCGGGCGGCCCTTTCGTCTGCTGCCCGACGACTACCCGGCGTAGGCCGGGGTCAGGAGAGGTAGACGCCGCCCTCGGCGTCGATGCGCCAGTGGGGGTTGTGGGCGACCTCCCAGGGGTGGCCGTCGGGGTCGACGAAGACGCCGCTGTAGCCGCCCCAGAAGGTCTCAGCGGGCTCGCGGCCGATTCTCGCGCCGGCGGCGCGGGCCTCCTCGATCGTCGCGTCGACCTCGGCAGCAGAGCCGAAGTTGAGCGCCAGCGTCACGCCTCCCCAGCCACCGCCGTCCTCGACGGTGCTGTCCTCGGCGAGCCTGGCCCGGTCCCAGAGGGCGAGGATCATGTCCCCCGCCTGGAAGAAGACGACGTCCTCGCCGGCCCGCGCGCCGGTGTTCCAGCCGAGCGCTTCGTAGAAGGCGCGGGCGCGCTCCAGATCGGAGACGCCGAGGGTGACCAGGCTTACCCGCTGCTTCACCCCCCGATTGTTCCAGTAAGAATGGTGGCGTGATCGTCGAGGACCGGGAGGCTGCGGGGTGAGCGATCTGCTCAGCATCTTCCTGCTCTCGCTGCTGGCGATGTTCAACCCGACGCTGCTGGCGGCGACCACGGTGATGATGCTGCTGCCGAACACCAAGAAGCTGATGTTCGGCTACCTGCTCGGCGCCTACCTGACCAGCATCTCGCTGGGGCTGCTGATCGTCTTCTCCCTGCATGGGACCGGCAGCGTCGACACCGCGCGCCACACCCTCAGCCCGGTGGAGGACCTGGTCGTCGGCGCGATCGCGCTGGTGGTCGGGCTGGTGCTGAGGAGCGGGCGGGGCGAGCGGCTGCGGGAACGGCGCCGCCAGCGCAAGGAGGCGAAGAACGGTGGGGAGGCGAGGGAACCGCTGCCGCTGCGGATGCTGGGCCGGGGTTCGGCGCGGGTCACGTTCGCGGTCGGCGTCGTGCTCACCTTCCCGGGGGTCTCCTACCTGGCGGGGCTGGACCGGATGGCCGAGCTGGACGCGGCAACGATCCCGACGGCGCTGCTGGTGATCGGCTTCTGCCTGATTCAGCAGATGCTGCTCGAGCTGCCGCTGCTCGGCTACGCGGTGGCGCCGGAGTGGACCCAGGACGCGGTGGCGCGCTTCCGCGACTGGCTCGCGCGCAACGGGCGCCGCGCCGCGGTCAACGGCGCCCTCGCGATCGGCATCCTCCTGCTCGCCCGCGGCCTGATCACGCTGCTGGCCTGACGGTTCCCCGTGTGGGGGCTCAGAGCTTTCCGATCCGAGCCAGGTACTGGTCCAGATTCTTGCTCTTCTGAGTGTCCTCGTAAACCTCGTAGTCGCGCAGCAGCCCCCAGGCGAGATGTCCCCAGATGACGTAGCGGTTCTCGTACACGCGCTCCCCGTCGGGCGAGTCCAGGTGGTCGGTGCCGCGGATGCAGATCGTCTGGCGCCAGGGAAAGCCCTTGAGCACCACCTCGTCTGGGCTGATCTGGATGCCGACGTCGGCGAAGCGGCGCAGCCACTGCTCCAGCCTCTCCTTCCCCTGGAGCTCGGTCGCCCAGGAGCTGTCGCCGGGGAAGCGGAACCTGACGTCGGCCGCGTCCATCCTCAGCGTCGGCCCCAGGTCTCCGGCGCTCGCCCGCTCCATGTTGCGGGCGATCAGCTTCTTGGCCAGCCACGAAAGCATCGGTGTCTCCTCGGTTTCGGTGGGTGGGAGGAACGTAGCGGCCGGCGGCGCCGGGGGTGGGCGAGCTCCGCTACTCCTCGCCGGCGATCGCGGCGAGGTCGCGCGGGCGCATCAACGCGAGCAGGGTGCCGCCGTCGAGTATCGCCAGGCTGCCCTTCCGCATCTTCGCCCGGGCACCGGTGAGGCGCGCGACCTCGTCGGAGAGGTCGGGCTCGTGGCCGACCAGCAGCACGTCGCCGCGCCCGGCCGCCAGCGCGAGCGCGTCGAAGCCGCCCCCGCGCAGCTCCTCGGCGCTCTCCGGCTCCAGCCGCAGGGACTCGCAGGCCAGCCGCGCGGTGTCGGCGGCCCTGCGCTTGGGGCTGGCGAGGCAGGCGTCGAGTTTCACTCCCAGCGCCGCCAGCGCTCGGCCGGCGGCCCGGGCCTGCCGCTCCCCCTTCGGGGTCAGGCGGCGGGCCGCGTCGTCGCCGTGGCCGTCCTCGGCGTCGCCGTGGCGGAGCAGGTAGATCACGGCCCAGATGCTACGGCTCGCCGTCGCTCGTTCACGAAATCGACACCGTGTGGAAGCACGAACTTAACTGGGCGGTGCTCGCCGGTTTCTAGGTTCGGTCGGACAGGGCCGGGCGGAGGGCCCGGCGCGACCGAAAAGGAGAAGCAGGTGAAACGACGCAGGCATGTCGTGGCATTGCTCGCCAGCGGTGTACTGGGAGTGTCGGGGGTCTTCGCCGCGAGCGGCATCGCATCCCCGGATCCGAGCCTGACCGGCGTCTCGCACGCCAACACGAGGTCCGATGGCTACGCGCCGGCGAGCAAGCTCTCGCCGCAGCTGTCGCAGACCGTCATCGCCCAGGGCTCGACCCCGCTCGAGAACACCTCGGCTCTGACCTCCTACTACGGCTACGACAACGACGTCCTCAACCCGTTCGGAGTGCCGCAGATGGTCCCGACCCCGGCCAGCCCGACCAAAGAGGCGCACAAGACCGAGCCGGACAAGAACACCTACCTCGTCTTCAAGCACGGCCTCGAGGGAGCGGACGGGAGCTACGACTACGGCACCCACTTCCTCTTCCAGGGCCACGAGGGCGGCGCCGGCGGTGCGGGGGACATCACCCGTATCAACCTCGACGCCGACGCCGAGCACCGCGTCACCCTGCTCGCCACCACCGACGCCGACGGCCATCCGCTGGCGACGATCGACGGCTCCTCGTGGGAGCCGTGGTCCAAGCGCCTTCTGTTCACCACCGAGAACGCGGGCGCGCCGACCTACGCCGCCACCCCCGACTACCCGTCCACCGTCACCGACGTCTCCGGGGCCCTCGGCCGCGGCGGTTACGAGGGGATTCAGGACGACTCCGACGGCAACATCTGGATCGTCGAGGACATCGGCGGTTCCACCAAGTCCGGCACCGCGGCGAAGCGTCCCAACAGCTTCGTCTACCGCTATGTGCCGAAACACCCCGGCGACCTCCAGCACGGAAAGCTCCAGGCGCTTCAGGCTCGCGACGAAGCGGGCGAACCGATCACGTTCGCCAGCGAGGCGGCGCTGAACAACCCCGACCAGGTCGCCCTGCACACCTACGGCGACTCGTTCGAAACCCGCTGGGTGACGATCCACGACACCGCGGTGGACGGCTTCGCCCCGTTCAACGCGAACGAACTCGCGAAGGCGGCCGACGCGACGCCGTTCAAGCGTCCCGAGAACTCGGCGTTCCAGCCGGGCTCGGACTTCCGCAAGTTCTACTTCGACGAGACCGGCGACACCAACGCCACCAGCCCGGAGAACGGAACGGCCGGTGGCTGGGGTTCGATCATGGTGCTCTCGCAGAAAAGCCCGAGCGCCGGCACCGGCACGCTGAAGATGTTCTACAGGGGCGACGAAGCCCACAGCGGGCTGGACAACGCCGCCTTCCTCTCGCGCAACTCGATCTCCTTCGGAGAGGACGCGGGCGACACCCTGCACGGCCAGCGCAACGCCCTCGACTCGGCGTTCGCCTGGGACGTCAGGACCGACTACTCGAACCCCGCGAACCAGCCCGTGCGCTGGCTGGCCGAGGGGCGCGACCCCTCGGCCACGCTCGACGCCGCCAACGGCGGCTTCGGCTCCAACGAGGGGGACAACGAGATCACCGGCCTCTACGTCTCCGACGGTGCGACCGGCACCGGCGACGTGCTCGGTCGGGATGTGCCGAGCCTCGACAGCGGCCACTGGCGCTGGTTCTACACCCAGCAGCACGGTGACAACCGCACCTATGAAGTCGCCGTGAAGCACGGTCACGACGACTGATCGCGAGGGGGAGAAGGCGACCGGGGCCCAGGAGAGATCCTGGGCCCCGTCGTCGTTAGCATCGAACGATCGCCTCGCGCCGGCCCCAGCCGATCCTCGTCGCGGCGCTCGCCGCGATCGGACTGATCGCGCTCCCGGCCGCGGCCTCCCCGGCCGGGCGGATAGTGATCTACGGAGCCGCCTCCGGCACCCACCTGATGCTGAGCACGAGCGGGCCCGACGTTGTGGTCAGCGGGTCGATGGCGCGCCGCCCGCCGCAGGGCTGCCGTTTCACCCAGGGCCCCTACGCCGCCACCTGCCCGTTCGCCGCGGCCGACGCGATCGAAGTCGACGCCGGGCCCAACGGGGACCTGGTCGAAGTGCTCGACCGAATGCCGCTGCCACTCACCGTCCACCTCGGCGCCGGCGAGGACAAATTCATCGGCAACGGCGAGAGGGACACCTGCTACGGCGAAGGGACGCGGCGCAACCGCTGCATCGGGGGCGGCGGTGACGACGTCTGCGTCAGCGGTCCGCGCAACAGCGACTGCGTCGGCGGGGGCGGGGACGACTACTGCCGGACCAGCACCGGCAGCGACGGCTGCTGGGGAGGCCCCGGCACCGATGTCTGTTACATGGGCCCGGGAGAGGACGGGTGCCACGGCGACGAGGGCAACGATCGCCTGTTCGGAGGCTCCGGCGCGGACCAGCTCTACGGGGGCACGGGCCACGACTACTGCGACGGGGGCCCGGGCGTCGGCCGCTCGCACGGATGCGAGGCCGGGCCCGGGCACTGAGAATGCGCTGGCCGCATGGCGGCAGGCGCGGTCAAACATCCGCTTAGCGCTGATCCGCCCGCTGTTACGTTCGCGCCGAAATCGCGATCGTGAGCAGGCGGACTTAGAGGAGCGGAGGCTATGCAGAACGAGATCCACCATGAGCAGGCACTCCAGAGGCCGGGTCGGACGGCGGCGCTCGGCGCGCTGGCCGCGACGGGCCTGATCGCCGCGGCACTGCTCCCCGCCGGCGCGCGAGCCGAGCGCCTCGTCCTCCACGATTCGACGCACGACGTCACCGCCCATGTGGAGGCTCAGCAGGCCGATCCCGATCCGTCGGAGTCGGTCGCCCCGTCGGTCGCACCCGCCGCGCCCCCGATCGCGGCCGCGCCGACCCCGGGCGATGCACCGACCGCCGCCCACCCCGTGGCCCAGCGGGCGCGGAGAGGAATCGGCGGATCGGGGGATAGCGGTGGATCCGGCGATGACGGCGGATCTGGAGGCACGGGCGGCGGCGGATCCGCCGGGAGCGGATCGGACGGGGATGGAGATTCGGCTTCCGGAGTCCCCGCATCGCTGCTGACGCAGCTTTTCCAGGGCCAGACGCTATGCCAGCTCGGGTACTCGGGCTTCTATTCCTACGTCGCCGGCGCCTACGACTACTGGCGGACCATGTACGTGCGGGAAACGGAAACCGGGCCGGAATCTGTGAACCCGGGAGATCCGAGCGTCAAAGAGCTCGCCGACGTCTACCACGAGGTGCTCACGTCGATGCCAGAGCCGATCCACAACTACCGCTCCTGCCTCTCCACCCGAATCGACAAGTGACCGCCGCGCATCCCCGATCGAGCTAGAAATAGCGCTAAGAGGTCAATAATCGCGCTAATCCACTGCTTTATTAGCGCCATTATGAGACGATTAGCGCCATGCAGAGCTTTGTCGACCTCGACAAGACCTTCGAGTCGCAGCCCCGCTCGCTTGGAGCCCTGCTGGCGCGGATCGATACCGGGAGGGGACAGGAGCGGCTCTTCGAGGATCAGCGACCTGAACTTCTGAAGCAACTCGCCGAGCACGCCCGCATCGCCTCGATCAGAGCCTCCAACGCGATCGAGGGGGTGGTGGTCGGCGACGACCGCGCCGAGCGGATCGCCGAGGGCTCACACCGCTATCGCAACCGCAACGAGCGTGAGTTCGCCGGCTATCGGGACGCGATCGACATGTTGATGCGGCTGGAGAGATACGAGGAGCTGAGCGTTCCTTTCGTCCTCCACCTCCACCGATTGCTCTTCCAGTACACGGATGGCAACGGTGGACACCTGAAGGTCGATCAGAACCTGATCGTCTCCTACGAGAGCGGCCGCAAAGAGACCGTCTTCACGCCGACCCCGCCCGAGGAAACGGAGTTCATGCTGAGCGAGCTTCTCGTCCGCTACGAAGCCGCGAAGGCCGAGGGCGCGACGCATCCCCTGATCTTGATCGGGGCGCTGGTGCTCGATTTCCTCGCAATTCATCCAGTTGCCGACGGCAACGGCCGCCTCGCCCGTCTGCTCACCACCTATGAGCTGTTGGCGCAGGGCTACAAGGTTGCCCGCTACGTCAGCATCGAGCAGCGCGTCTTCGAGTCGAAGAACACCTATTACAAAACCCTCTATGACTCTCAGCGCAACTGGCATGAGGGCGAGCACGATGTCTGGCCGTGGATCACCTACCTGTCGCGCGTCCTCGCCTCCTCCTACGACGATTTCGAGGAACGAGTCGGCGCCGCCGGCGGCGAGCCGTCCGGCAGCAAGCAGGACAGGGTTCGTGAGTACGTTCTGCACCAGGCGCCCACCCGTTTCCGTCGCCGCGATGTCGAGCGAGCGCTGCCCGGGATCAGCCTTGCGACCATTCGGCTCGTCCTCACCGAGCTCCGCGACTCCGGACAGATCAGACCCGAAGGCTTGGGAGCCGGCGCCCGCTGGAACCGGGTCTGAAAACCTCCGGCTTCGGCGCTGGGACCGCGTGTTTTCAGGGAGCCGCGCGGAACCCGCGCAGATCCTCGATCCGCTGCTTGTTGCGAGCTTCGACGCACTGGATGTAGGCGAGGGGCATCAGGGTGCCGCCTTCGTAGATGCTCGACATGCTCTTGCAGTCGGCGTTGCGGTAGGCGAGCCAGGCCCGATGCGCGGCGACGAACGCGCGCCGCATGGGAGCGGTCGCGAGCCCCGAGGCGATCGAGCCGTTCAGCTTGTCGATCTGCGCGTCGCTCTTGAGGACACGGTGCTCGGCGCACCCCTCGAGTCCCGGCGTCGAGTCGTCGCTCGGGTCGCAGGGGAGGAGACGACCCGGAGCGGCGAACGGCTCGTGGATCGCCGGCGGGGAGAGCGCCGCGGCGTGAGCCGACCCACCGCTGTCCGCCTGCGCCACCGCGATCGAGGCGAAGGCGACAACCGCGCCCACAGTCGCCATCCGGACCTTCCGTGACATCTCCGCTCCTTTGACCGAGTCGACCTGAGGAGCGGAAACCTAGACCTGCCCCACTGCTTTTTGACCCGGCTCGGGACGGATATACGGCAGGGCGCAGCAGGCGAACGGCGGCTGGCCTACAACCCCATCTGTTTGCCCAGGATCTCCTTCATCACCTCGTCGGTGCCACCGCCGATCGGGCCTAGGCGGGCGTCGCGGACGGCTCGCTCGATGCCGTACTCGCGCATGTAGCCGTAGCCGCCGTGGATCTGGAGGGACTGGTCGGCGATCTCGAGGACGGCTCGCTGGGTCATCAGCTTCGCCATGCTGACCTCGCGGATGCAGTCCTGGCCGGTGTGGAAGAGGCGCAGGGAGTTGTAGGTGAGGGCGCGGGCGGCCTCGGCCTTGGTCGCCATCTCGGCGACGTGGTGGCGGATCGCCTGGAACTTGCCGATCGGGCGGCCGAAGGCTTCGCGCTCAAGGGCGTAGGCGACGGTGGTCTCGATCAGCCGCCGCATCGCGCCGACGGCGCCGATCGCCATCAGCAGCCGCTCCCAGGCGAAGTTGGCCATGATCAGCTTGAAGCCGCCGTTCTCCTCGCCCAAAAGGTTCTCGGCGGGGACCTCGACGTCGGTGAAGGCCAGCTCTCCCGTGTCGGAGGAGTGCCAGCCCATCTTCTCCAGCTTCTGCGCGACCTCGTAGCCGGGCATCTCGCGCTCGAGGACGAGGAAGGAGATGCCGTGGTGGCCGCCCTCCTGCGTCGTCTTGCAGGCGCAGACCAGGAAGTCGGCGCGGACGCCGTTGGTGATGAAGGTCTTGGCGCCGTTGACGAGGTAGCCGCCGTCGATCCGCTCGGCCTTGGTCGAGAGGCCGGCGACGTCGGAGCCGGCGCCGGGCTCGGTGATGCCGAGCGCGCCGATCTTTTCGCCGGCGATCCCGGGGACGAGCCAGCGCCGCTTCTGCTCCTCGGTGCCGAAGTTGAAGATCGGCGGCATCGCGATTGAGGCGTGGGCGTTGAGTCCGGCGGCGACGCCGCCGGAGCCGCCCGAGCGGGCCAGCTCCTCGACCCAGATCGCGTCGTGCAGGTGGGTGCCACCCTGGCCGCCGTACTCCTCGGGGAACTTGAGGCCGAGGAAGCCCAGCTCGGCGCAGCGCGAGTAGAGCTCCCGCGGGAATTCGCGCGCCGCCTCCCACTCGTCGACGTGGGGCGCGATCTCCTTGGAGACGAAGCGGCTGACGGTCTCCCGCAGCTCCTCGTGCTCCTCGCCGAAGGGGGGCAGGATGGCGCGCTGGCCGGTGTCCTTGACGACGGTCACGGCACGGAGATGTGACGCTTAATTTGCAGACAACGCGTTTCTCGTGCGCCCGGCTCCGGTAGCGTGCTATCCATGGAGCGCACGATGTGGAGCGATGAGCGACTCAGCGAGAGATTCGACGGGCTGGACAGGTCCCTCGATCGGATCGATTGCGACATTCGAGAGGTGCGAACCGACCTCCGCGACCTGCGAACGCTGATGTTCCAGCTCTGGGGATCGACGATGATCGGCGTGCTCGCCACTATCGCCACCGTGCTCGCAACCAACGGGTGACCACGGGCCCTAGAGCCCGTAGCTCCGCCCGATTACGTCGAGCATCACCTCGTCGGTGCCGGCGCCGATCCGGTTGAGGCGGACGTCGCGGTAGGCCCGCTCGATCTCGTACTCCTTCATGTAGCCGTAGCCGCCGAGGATCTGCACGCACTCGTCGGCGACCTCGCAGGCGATCCGCGAGGCGAAGAGCTTCGCCATCGTGATCTCCCGCACCGGGTACTCGCCGTTGGCGAAGCGCCAGGCGGTGGAGTAGGTGAACTGCTTCGCCGCCTCGGCCTTGGTCGCCATCTCCGCGAACTTGTGGCGGATCGCCTGGAACTTGCCGATCGGGCGGCCGAAGGCTTCGCGCTCCTTGGCGTAGTCGAGCGTTTTCTCGATCATCCGCTCGGCCCCGGCGTGGCAGCCGGCGGCGGCGACCAGGCGCTCGCCCTGGAGCTCCCAGGCGATGTGGTAGAAGCCCTTGCCGACCTCGCCGAGGACGGCGTCGGCGGGGACGCGAACGTCTTCGAAGGCCAGCTCGCCGGTGTCGGAGGCGTGCATCCCCATCTTCTCCAGCTCGGCGGAGACGGTGAAGCCGGGCACCTTCTCGCCGCTCTCGTCGCGCAGGTCGACGACGAAGAGGGTGATCCCCGAGTGGCGCTCGTCGGGGTCGGTCTTGCAGACCAGGACGATGAAGTCGGCCCGCGGCCCGTTGGTGATGAAGGTCTTGGAGCCGTTGATCACGTATTCGTCGCCGTCGCGGATCGCGGTGGTGCGGATCGCGGCGACGTCGGAGCCGGCGCCGGGCTCGGTGATCCCGAGGCTGCCTACCTTCTCGCCCTTCAGCCCCGGTTCCAGGTAGCGCCTCTTCTGCTCATCGGTGCCGAGCAGGTGGATCGGGGGGAGGACCATGTCGGTCTGCACGGCAAAGCCCATGTTGGTGCCGCCGGAGCCGGAGTAGCTCATGCACTCGGCGCGGACCAGCGAGTAGAAGTAGTCGCCGCCTTGGCCGCCGTACTCCTCCGGAAAGCAGAGACCGAGAAAGCCCAGATCGCCGGCGCGCTTCATCTTCTCGGTCGGCCAGTAGGTGTCCTCCCACTCGTTGCGGTGCGGCCACAGCTCCTTCTTCACCCACGACTGCATCGACTCGCGCAGGTCTTCGTGCTCCTGGGTGAAGATGAAGTGCTTGCGCCCGGCCTCGTGGTCGGGCTTGATGACGCTGGAGCCGTTCGTCGTCGCGGTCGCCACTCTCTCCTCCTCGGTCGTGTTCCGGTCGGGACGTGTCTGAGTTCCCCGGTCGCATTCGGCGGCTTAGCTCAGACACCCCCGAGGGCGAGTAGACAGTAGCACTTCCCACTTTCGACAGGTCGGCTATCGTTGCGGCTCGAATGAGCCAGGGAAGCTACGAGCTGGTCGCCTACGAGGTCGCCGACGGCGTCGCCACGGTGACCCTGAACAATCCGGAGAAGCGCAACATGCTCTCCGGCCAGATGCTGGCCGAGCTGGTCGACGCGATGAAGGCCGCGCGCGACTCCGAGGACGTCCGCGCGGTGGTCCTGACCGGGGCGGGGGAGAAGGTCTTCTGCGCCGGGGCCGACCTCGGCGGTTTCGCCGCCGACGTCCCGCTCGTCCAGAAACACTTCGCCAGCGACCTCTTCCTCGAATTCTTCCGGCTGATGCCGCGCCTCGGCAAGCCCTCGCTCTGCGCGGTCAACGGGCACGTGCTGGCGGGAGGGATGGGACTGGCCCTCTCCTGCGACCTGGTGATCGCCAAAGAGGGAGCGACCTTCGGCACGCCGGAGATCAACGTCGGCGCCTTCCCCTACATGATCATGTCGATCATCTACCGCAACGTCCCGCGCAAGAAGGTCAACGAGATGATGCTGCTGGGCGAGCGGTTGAGCGCCGAGCAGGCGGTCGAGTTCGGGCTCGCCAACAGGGTGGTGCCGGCTGATGAGTTCGACGCCGCGGTCGCCGAGTGGGCCGGCAAGCTCGCCTCCAAGAGCCCGGTGCTGATGCGCCTGGGCCACGACGCGATGTACCGCCAGCAGGACATGGCGCTGGACGACGCGTTGGAGTTCCTGCGCTCCCAGCTCTCCCTCACCTTCTCCACCGAGGACATCGTCGAGGGCGTCACCGCCTTCTTCGAGAAGCGCGACCCGCAGTGGAAGGGAAGGTAGTGGCCAGCACCGGGTCCGACCAGGAGCGCGACCTCCTTCCGGGCACCGCCCCGCTCGCCGAGCTGAACGAGCAGCTGCACCGCCGGCGCGCCAAGGCGAAGCTGGGCGGCGGCGAGGAGAAGATCGCCAAGCAGCACGAGCGCGGCAAGCTCACCGCCCGCGAGCGGATCGACCTGCTCGTCGACGACGGCACCTTCGTCGAGATGGGGATCCACGGCCGCCCCCATTTCGCCCAGCGCGCGATGGAGGGCAAGGAGGCGCCCGCCGACGGCGTCGTCACCGGCTGGGGCGACGTCGACGGCCGCCCCTGCTGCATCGCCGCCTACGACTTCACCGTGATGGCCGGCTCGATGGGGATGACCGGCGAGCTGAAGGTCGGCCGCCTGCGCGAGATGGCGCTGAGCAAGCGGATGCCGTTCATCTGGCTGCTCGACTCCGCCGGCGCCCGGATTCAGGAGGCGACCGGGTCGCTGTTCGCCGGCTCCGGGCAGCTCTTCCGCGAGGAGGTCGAAATGTCGGGCGTGATCCCGATGGTCGCGGCGATGATGGGCCCCTGCGCGGCGGGCACCGCCTACATCCCGGCCCTCGCCGACTTCGTCCCGATGGTCTCCGGGCAGGGGGCGATGGCGCTGGCCGGCCCGCACCTGACCAAAGCGGTGACCGGCGAGGACATCTCGATGGAGGAGCTGGGCGGCGCCAAGGTCCACTGCCGCAAGTCGGGGGTGGGGGACCTCGAGGTGGCCGACGACGAGGAGTGCGTCGCCGCGGTCAAGCGCTACCTCTCCTTCTTCCCGGCCAACTGCGAGCAGAAGCCCCCGCTGGCGCAGAGCGCTGACCCCGAGGACCGGATGTCGGAGAAGCTGCTGGAGATCGTCCCCGAGTCCTCGCGCAAGCCCTACGACATGTACGAGGTGATCGGCGAGATCGTCGACGACGGCGAGTGGTTCGACCTCAAGCCGAGGTTCGCCCGCACCCTGATCACCTGCTTCGCCCGCTTCGGCGGTCAGCCGGCCGGGATCGTCGCCAACCAGCCCAAGCACCTCGCCGGGATCCTCGACAACGACTCCGCCGACAAGGCGGCGCGCTTCATCAACCTCTGCGACGCCTTCAACATCCCGCTCGTCTTCCTTCAGGACGTCCCCGGCTTCATGGTCGGCTCGAAGGTCGAGCACGCGGGGATCATCCGCCACGGGGCGAAGATGCTCTACGCGGTCAGCCGCGCCACGGTGCCGAAGGTGACGGTGGTGGTGCGAAAGGCCTACGGAGCCGGCTACTACGTGATGTGCGGCAAGGCCTATGAGCCCGACCAGATCGTCGCCTGGCCGGGGGCGGAGATCTCGGTGATGGGCGCCGAGGGGGCGGTCAACATCATCGGCCGCTCGGCGATCGAGGCCTCCGAGGACCCCGACGCCACCCGCGAGGCGATGCTGAGCGCCGTGCGCCAGCAGATCGACCCCTACATCGCCGCCGGCAACGCGGTGATCGACGACATCATCGACCCGCGCGAGACGCGGCCGACGATCGTCAGGGCGCTGCGGATGGCGGCGACCAAGCACGTGGAGAAGCCCAAGAAACGCCACGGGGTGATGCCGGTATGAGCTCCTTCGCCGACCCGGCGATCATCAGCTGCTCGATCAGCGGCGTGATCGCCAACCGCGACCAGTGCCCGGCGATCCCCTACACCCCGCAGGAGTACGCGGCGGAGGCGCGACGAGCGGTCGACGAGGGCGCCTCCCAGATCCACATCCACGCCCGCAAGCCGGATGGCACGCCCTCCTATGAGATCGAGGACTTCAGGGCGATCACCGAGGCGATCCTGGCCGAGGTGGGTGACGTGATCGTCAACTACTCGACCGGGGCGATCGGGATCCCGATCGAGAAGCGGCTGGAGTACCTGCGGGCGCTGCGCCCAGACGTCGCCGCGCTCAACATGAGCTCGATGAACTACGCGAAGTACTCCAAGCGACGCAAGGACTTCGTCTTCAAAGCCGTCTTCGAGAACAGCTTCGACACCATCGTCGAGTTCCTGACGGCGATGCGGGAGCTGGGGATCAAGCCCGAGCACGAGTGCTTCGACGCCGGCCACGTCGCCAACCTCGACCCGCTGGTCGACATGGGCCTGCTGGAGCCGCCGCTTCAGATCTCCCTGGTGATGGGGGTGACCGGGGGCATCCGACCGACGCCCCGCAACGTCACCGCGATGTCCGACCAGATCCCCGGCGGCCCCGAGGGCCCCAACCAGTGGCAGGTGATCGGGATCTCCCGCGACCAGTGGAAGCTGCTCGCCTCCTCGCTGGTGCTCGGCGGCAACGTCCGCGCCGGGGTCGAGGACAACCTTTACCTGCCGAACGGTGAGATGGCGCGCTCCAACGGCGATCTGATCGCCAAGGCGCGGCAGATGGCCGAGGACGTCGGCCGCCGCGCCGCGACCGTCGCCGAGGCGCGCGAGCTGCTGGGAGTGCCCAGGCGTGAGCGATCTCCCGCTTAGCGACGTCAGGGTCCTCGACCTGACCCGGCTGCTGCCGGGCGGCTTCTGCTCGCTGCTGCTGGCCGACCTCGGCGCCGAGGTGCTGAAGGTCGAGGACACCGGCATGGGCGACTACATCCGCTGGGCGCCGCCCTACTACGGGACCGAGGCGCAGCAGGCCCTCGGCACCCGCTCGGCCCTCTACCTCTCGCTCAATCGCGGCAAGCGCTCGATCCGCCTCGACCTCAAGTCCGAGCCGGGACGGGAGGCGCTGCTGCGACTGGTCTCCTCCCACGACGTCGTCCTCGACGGCTTTCGGCCGGGCGTGCTCGACCGACTCGGGGTCGGCTACGAGCGGATGCGGGAGGCCAACGGCGGCATCGTCTACTGCGCGATCACCGGCTACGGCCAGGACGGCCCCTACGCGCAGCGGGCCGGGCACGACATGAACTACCTCGGCCTGGTCGGGCTGCTCGGCCTGACCGGCTCCAGGGACGGGCCGCCGGTGCAGTCGGCCGGCCAGATCGCCGACCTCGGCGGCGGCGCGATGATGGCCGCGTTCGGGGTGATGGCGGCGCTGCACGAGCGGCGCCGCTCCGGCGAGGGTCAGATGGTCGACGTCTCGATGGCCGACGGCGCGCTCTCCTGGCTGGCGATGGTCGCCGGGCGCTACTTCTGCGACGAGGAGGTGCCGCGGCGCGGCGAGCAGCAGCTGGCCGGCGGCCTGGTCTGCTACCTGCCCTACGAGGTCGCCGACGGCTGGGTCAGCTGCGGGGCGCTGGAGCCGAAGTTCTGGGCCGCCCTGTGCAACGGGGTCGATCGGCCCGACCTGGTCGAGAAGCAGTTCGAGGCGCCCGGCTCCGACGCCTGGCGCGAGATCGCCGCGATCTTCCGCTCGCGCACCCGCGCCGAGTGGCTCGCCTTCAACGACGAGCACGACTGCTGCATCGAGCCGGTCCTCGACCTCGACGAGGCCCTGCGCTCGGAGCTGGTGCGGGCGCGCGGGATGGTGGTCGAGCTGGAGCAGCCCGGGCTCGGCACGGTGCGCCAGGTCGGCGTGCCGGTGAAGATGAGCCGCACGCCGGGGGACCCGAGCCGCCCGGCGCCGGCCTTCGGCGAGCACACCGACGAGGTCCTGCGCGAGGCCGGCTACACCGCGGAGGAGGTGGCGGCGATGAAGGCCTCCGGCGCCGCCGCCGGTCCCGACGCCGAGGCCACGCCGGCGGAGTTCCGAGCGTGAGCAGCGCCGGCGCCGAGCTGCTGCGGATGGGCGAGCTGGCCGAGGCCTCCGGGGTCTCGGCGCCGACGATCAAGCACTACCTGCGCGAGGGCCTGCTGCCGGAGCCGGTGAAGACGAGCCGCAACATGGCCTACTACCCGCCCGAGTTCGTCGACCGGATCCGGCTGATCAAGCGCCTTCAGGAGGAGCGCTTCATGCCGCTGAAGGCGATCAAGTCGGTGCTCGACGAGGACCCCGAGCGGGCCGGCGCCCTGCTGGAGCTGGAGGACCGCATCCTCGACCGCGCCCTCGCCGGCGAGCGGGCGCGGACCAGCGCCGCCGAGGTGCAGGAGCGCTACGGCGTGCCCAAAGAGGTGCTCGACCGGCTCGCCAAGCTGGAGGTCCTGACCCCCAACAGCCGCGGCTACTCGCCTTCCGACGTGACGATCATCGAGGCGATCAGCCGCTTCCGCGCCGGCGGCTACGACGAGGAGATCGGGTTCACCGTCTACGACACCCTGCGCTACAAGACCGCGCTCGAAGAGCTGGTCCGCCAGGAGGTCGACGTGGTGATGAACCGCCTCGCCGGCGAGGTCTCGCCCGAGCGCGTGGTCGAGATGCTCGAAGCCGGCGCCCAGCCGCTGAAGGACCTGATCGCGGCCCTGCACACGAAGCTGATGGTGGCCGAGCTGGAGCGCCACCGCGCCGGGCGCGGCTAGCTCTGCCCGGCCCCTCGGCGAATACGTAGAGTAGGCCGATGGATGCGGCGGGAGTGCCGGGGGCGGAGCCTCGGGCCGGTCAGGTTCGGGTGGCGCTGGCTGTGCTCGTCGCGATCGCCGTCGGTCTGGGCCTCTGGCTGAATCGCGGCGGGGACGACTCCGCCCCGAGCGCTCCGGCCAGCATCCGCGGCATCGTCAGCTTCTCGGAATTGCGCTCGATCGCCGGGGCCGGTCCCAACCCGATCTACTGGGCGGGGGCCCGGCCGGGAACCGAGCTGGAGCTGACCCGCGAATCCGACGGGAGCGCCTTCGTGCGCTACCTGCCGGCGGGGGCGGAGGCCGGCGATCCCCGCGCGGACTTCCTCACGATCGGCACCTATCTCGTCGCCGACGCCGCCGCCTCGATCCGCAGGCTCGTCGGAAGCCACGGAGCGGGAGTGCGCACCGGCAGCGACGGATCCCTGATCGCCGCCGACCCGCGGAAGCCGAGCAGCGTCTACATCGCGAAGCCTGGCTCAGAAGTGGAGGTGGAGGTCTTCGACCCCTCCCCGCGGCGCGCCCTGAGCCTGGCCCTCTCGGGCTCGGTGGAGCCGGCCGGCTGAGGCACCGACGGGTAGCGGCGTGATCGCGGCCTGGATCCTCTTCCCGATCCTGCTTCTCGGCACCTGCCTGGGCTGCGGCCTGCTGCTCGAGGTCGTCCTGGGCCGCAGGCTCGGCTACCTCCTGGCGCCGGCCGGCCTCGCCGTCGTCGTGGTGGTCGGCGACCTGACCACGGCGCCGCACGCGACGGCGCCGCTGACGACCCCGGTGGCGATCGCGCTCGCCGTCGCCGGCATCCTCCTCACCTTCCCCTGGCGGGGGCGGCGGGTCGAGCTCTGGCCCGTCGCGGTGGCTCTCGCCGTGTTCGCCGTCTACGCGGCCCCGGTCGTGCTCTCGGGCGAGCCGACCTTCGCCGGCTACATCAAGCTCGACGACACCGCCACCTGGCTGGCGCTGACCGATCGGGTCATGGAACACGGCCGCAGCCTTCACGGCCTCGCCCCCTCCAGCTACCTGGCGACGCTGGAATTCAACCTCGCCGGCGGCTATCCGGTGGGCGTCTTCCTCCCGTTCGGCGCCGGCCGCCAGCTCGTCGGCGGCGACCTAGCCTGGCTCTTTCAGCCATATCTTGCCTTTCTCGCCGCGATGCTCTCGCTGGGGCTGTGGGAGGTCGTCGGCGGTGTCCTCAAGAGGCCGAGGCCGAGGGCGCTCGCGGTCTTCGTCGCGGCCCAGCCGGCCCTGCTCTACGGCTACTCGCTGTGGGGCGGCGTCAAGGAGCTCGGAGCGGCGCTCTTCATCGCGCTGGCCGCCGGGGTTGCGCCGGCCGCCATCCGCCGTGGAGGCGGGCCCCGCGACGCCGTCCCGCTGGCGCTCGCCTGCGCCGCGCTGGTCGGGGTGCTCAGCGTCGGCGGCCTGGTCTGGCTGGGGCCGATGCTGCTCGTGCTGGCGGTGCTCGCGCTGCGGAATCTCGGCCTTCGTGCGGCGGTCGGCCGCGCGGTCCCGTTCGCGGTCCTGCTCGCCGTGCTGGCGACCCCGGTCGCCCTGGCCGGCCTGGTGCCGCCGACCTCCTCGCCGCTCACCGACGCGCACGCTGAAGGCAACCTGCGCGGCCCGCTCAAGGCCCTCCAGGTGCTCGGGATCTGGCCCAACGGCGATTTCCGGTTTGACCCCAGCGCCGGGTTCCTCAACGTGGTGCTGCTCACGCTCGCCGTCGCGGCGGTCGGGTTCGGCCTCTGGGTCGCCTGGCGCCGGCGGGGCGTCGTCTCGCTGCTCTACGCGACCACCCTCATCGCCTGCCTGGCGATCGTCCTGATCGGATCGCCGTGGGCCGGAGGCAAGGCGCTGGCGACCGCCTCGCCGGTGGCCCTCTCGCTGGCGATCTGCGGAGCGGTGGCGCTCGTCGCGATCGACTGGCTCAGCGGCGCGGTCCTCGTCATCGCGGTCGCCGGCGGCGTGCTCTGGTCCAACGCGCTCGGCTATCACGACGTCAGCCTCGCCCCCTACGACCAGCTTCGCGAACTCCAGAGCATCGGCTCTGAGACCGCCGGCCAGGGCCCGACGCTGATGACCGAATACCAGCCCTACGGGGTGCGCCACTTCCTCCGCGAGGCCGATGCCGAGGGGGCCTCGGAGCTGCGCGCGAGGCAGGTGCCGCTGGTGGAAGGGGGCGAACTGGAAAAGGGCGAATGGGGCGACACCGACCGGATCTCGCTGCCGGCGCTTGAGACCTACCGGACGCTGGTGCTGCGCCGCAGCCCCGCCCAGAGCCGCCCGCCGTCGTCCTATTTCCTGGTGCGGCGAGGCGACTACTACGACGTCTGGCAGCGGCCGCCGTCCGGGAGCCCGACGATCGCCGAGCACCTGCCGCTGGGGGACTTCGAAGACCCCGCCGCGGTGCCGAGCTGCGCCGAGGTGAGGAGCCTGGCGCGGGTCGCCGGCCCGGCGGGCACCCTCACGGCGGTGCGCCGCCGTCCCAACGTCGTCGCCTCGCTGGCCGAACCCAGCCACCCGCCGAGCTGGGTCGCGACCGAAACCGGCAGCCCCGAACTCCTCCCCGGTGGCGCTGGGACCGCGCGGCTGCGGCTGCGGGTGCCGCGGCGCGGCCGCTACGGCGTCTACGTGCAGGGCAGTGCCCGCAACCGCCTCACGGTCGCGATCGACGGCGCCGAGGTGGGCTCGGTCAGCGAGCAGCTGAACGAGTCCCAGCAGTTCCTCTTCTTCGGCGACGTCGCGCTCGGCCCGGGCACCCACGTCGTCACCCTCGAGCTCGCCGGCCAGGACCTCGGGCCGGGCAGCGGCGGCCCGCCGGAGCCGATCGGGCCGCTGGTCCTGCGCCCCGAAGGGGCGGAAGCCGTCCTCAAGCTGCCGGCCTCGCGCGCCGCCGAGCTCTGCGCCCAGCGGCTGGACTGGGTCGAGGCGATTCGCTAGGCGCTGAGCACGGTTCGGTCGGCGGCGATCCGCGCCAGGGCCATCCGGTGGCCGTGGCGCTTGCCGATCGCGATCGCCTCCTCGAGGGCCTCGGCGACTTCGGGGGCGTCGTTCGCCGCACGGGCTCGGGCGAGGGTGTGCAGGGCCGGGGTGAGCTGCCAGTGCATGCCGCGGCGGCGCGCCGTCTCCACGGCCCACTCGGCCTGCGCGAGCGCCTCCTCGGGCCGGTCGAGCCCAAGCAGGGCGCGGGCGCGCAGGGTCCCTCGCCACCCCTCGGACTCCCCGCCGGTCCCCATCGCCTCGCGGTAGCCGGCGTCGGCCCGCTCGACCGCCTCCAGCGCCGGGGCATATTCGCCCGCCTCCAGGTGGACGTAGGCGAGGGCGCTCAGTGCCATGCTGCGGGAGAAGACGTCGCCCAGCCGTTCGGTCAGCTCGCAGTTGCGAAGCGCCAGCGCCAGCGCCGCCTCGATCTCCCCGCGGTCGGCGAGGATCGCCGACTTCGAGCCCAGGCACCAGCCCTCGGTCTCGGGGTCGTCGCGGTCGGTCGCGATCCGCAGCGCCTGGTCGAGCAGCCGCTCGGCCTCCTCGGGCTCGCCGCGCTCCCGCGCCGCGACGGACTTCCCCATCAGCCCCCAGGCGATCGGGCTGCCGACGACGATGCCGGCGCCGACCTCGGGGTCGCCGTCGACCAGATCGAGCATCTCCTCGATCGTCGCTTCCAGGCCGCCGAGGTCGCCGGCGCACATGTGGGCGTAGGCGGCGGCGCCGCGGATCGCCGCCCGCAGGCCGCGATCGCCCGATTCGTCGGCGAGGGCGATCGCCTCCTCGGCCGCCCGCACCCATTCGTCGGTGTGCTCGGCGACGCCGGGGCGGGCCGAGGTGAGGAGCTTCAGCAGCGCCAGCGAGCGCAGGTCGCCGATTCGCGTCGCCAGGGCGGCGGCCTCCGCGGCCACGGCGTCGGCCTCCTCGCGGTCCATCCCCAGCCGCCAGGCGTATTCGAGTTGGAGCATCCGCGAGAGCAGGGAGAGAGCCGTCGTCTCCTCGTCCTCCTCCAGCTCGTCGGCCAGCGCCGTCACCCGCTGCCACATCCGCAGCGCGTCCTGGGGGCGGCTGTGGCCGGCCCAGTAGGCGGCGCGGGCGTACCAGCGCGCCGCTTCCAGGGTTTCGCCGCCCTGCTCCATGTGGTGGGCGATGAGCCCCGCGAGCTCGTCGAGGCGGTCGCGCTCTAGCTCGATCGTCGCCCGCGCCGCCGCGGCGTGGGTGGCCGCGCGCCGCTCGGCCAGCTGGGTCCCGTAGGCGACCTCCTGGGTGAGCGGGTGGCGGAAGGCCAGCACCCGTTCGGGATACAGCTCGGCTTCGTAGAGGAAGCCGGCGTCGATCAGCTCGCACAGCGTCGGCTCGATTCGCTCGGCGTCGAGGCCGGCGGTCAAGCCCAGGGCGCGGCCGCCGATCTCCTTGCCGACCACCGAGGCGACCTGGAGGAGCTGCTTGGCGTCGGGGTCGAGGCGGTCGATGCGAGAGGCGAGGATCGCCTGCACGGTCACCGGGACCCCGGCCTCCTCGATCGGCCGGGCCAGGCGGTAGACGCCGCGCTCGCCCTCGAGGTAGCCGGACTCCGCCAGCTCGCGGACGATCTCCTCGATGAAGAACGGGTTGCCCCGGGTGCGCTCGTGGATCGGCTCGTCGATGCCGTCGAGGGAGGGGTCCGCGCCGGCCAGGTCCCGCAGCAGCTCGCCGGTGTCCTCGCGCGCGAGCGGCTCCAGGGCGATGCGGCGGAAGCCGTCGGCGGCTCCCCACGGCGGCGAGTACTCGGGCCGGAAGTTGAGGACCGCGAGCGTGTTGGTGCCCTGGATCGAGGTGACCAGATCGGCGAGCATCGCGTCGCTGCCCGCGTCGATCCAGTGCAGGTCCTCGATCATCAGGACCAGGGTCTTGCGCCGTTGCGGGGCGTTGACGAGCCGGCAGACGATCCCGCCCAGCGCCCGCTGGCGCGCCTCGGGGCTCATCTGCCCGACCGGCCGGTCGGGGTCGGGCACCCCGAGGAAGTCGAACATCAGCGGCAGGTCCTCGGCGAAGTCGTGGTCGAGCAGCAGCGCCCGGCCGGCGATCTTCTCGCGCGTGAGCTGCTCGTCCTCGCCCTCGCCGATGCCGAAGAAGGCGCGCAGCATCTGGAGCACGGGGAGGAAGGGAACCGAGCCGGCGTGCGCCTGGGCCTGCGCCTCGAAGACCTCGAGCCCGTCCTCGCGGCAGCGCTGGGCGAACTCGTGGCAGAGGCGGCTCTTGCCCACCCCGGGGTCGGCCGAGAGGCCGATGGCGCCGCCGCTGCCCGCCTTGGCCCGCTCCAGCGCCTCCTCCAGCACGCCCATCTCAGCGCCCCGCCCGACGAAGCGGGAGAAGCCGCGCTCGCGGGAGAGGTCGAAGCGCGAGCGCGCCGGGCCGACCCCGGCCAGCTCGAAGACCCGGACGGGCCGGCTCGCGCCCTTGATCTCGAACTCGCCGAGGTCCTCGAGGTCGAGGAAGCCGGCGGCGAGCGCGGCGGTGCTCTCGGTCAGGTAGGCCGTGCCGGGCTCGGCCAGGGCCTCCATCCGCTGGGCCAGGCCGACGGTATGGCCGATCGCCGTGTAGTCGCCCTCGGCTCCGTCGCCGATCGCGCCGGCGACCACCTCGCCCGAGTTGACCCCGATCCGGGTCGAGAAGTTGAGCCCCTGCCCGCGGCGCAGCTCCGCGGCGTAGGCGGAGACGGCGTCGAGCATCCGCAGGGCCGCGTAGCAGGCCCGCCGCGCGTGGTCCTCGTGGGCGATCGGCGCCCCGAAGACGGCCATGATCCCGTCGCCGGTGAACTTATCGACGGTGCCCTCGAAGCGCTCAACCGACTCGGCCAGGAGCGAGAAGAAGCGCTGCATGATCTTGCGCCACTCCTCGGGGTCCTGGCGCTCGGCCAGGTCCATCGAGCCGCTCACGTCGGCGAACAGCACGGTCACCTGCTTGCGCTCGGCGTCGTCCCTCGGGGTATCGATCACTGCCTCAAGGGTACGCCTGCGCCATCGCCGGGCCAGGGGCCGCCGGGGGAAGGGAAGCACTCCGCCGGTACCCTGGCGGCGTGCGATCGGTACTCGTCACCGGGGCGTCGACCGGCATCGGCCGGGCGACGGCGCTACGGCTGGACGCGGCCGGTTGGCGGGTGCACGCTGGCGTGCGCAGGGAGGCCGACGCCGAGTCGCTGCGGGAGGCAAGCTCGGAGCGGCTCTCGCCGCTGATCCTCGACGTCACCGTGGCGGAGCAGATCGCCGCCGCCGCGGAGCGGATCGAGGCGGAGTCGGCGGACGGGCTCGACGGCCTCGTCAACAACGCCGGCGTCGCCATCCCCAGCCCTCTGGAGACGATCCCGGTCGAGGACTTCCGCCGCCAGGTCGAGGTCAACCTGACCGGCCACCTCGCCGTCACCCAGGCGATGCTGCCCTCGATCCGGTCCGCCCGAGGGCGGATCGTCTTCATCAGCTCGATCGGCGGCCGCATCGCCTTCCCGCTGACCGGCGCCTACCACGCCGCCAAGTTCGGGATCGAGGCGCTGGGGGACGTGTTCCGCCAGGAGCTGCGTCCGTGGGGGATCGCGGTCGCGATCGTCGAGCCGGGGTCGATCGACACGCCGATCTGGGAGCGCGGCGAGCGCACCGCCGATGAGCTCGGCGAGCGGTCTCCGCGGCGCGAAGCCCTCTACGGCGAGGCGATCGCCAGCTACCGCAAGGTGGTCAGGCAGCTCGCCGAGCGGGGGATCGCCCCGGAGAAGGTGGCGCGGACGGTGGAGCGCGCGCTCAGCTCGCGGCGGCCGCGGACGCGCTATCTCGTCGGCCTCGACGCCAAGGCGCAGGCGCGGCTGAAGCCGCTGATCCCGACGCCCCTCTTCGATCGGATCATCGCCCGGGCGATGGGACTTTGATCCCAGGAACGACGGACGATCCTGCCTATACTGAGCGGGCCGATTGACTGGTCAATCAGCCAGCAATCGAAATCCCCCAACCGAGGGAGAGAGGTTGCGAGCAGCCGCGGTACAGCTCAACTCGACCAACGACAAGGCGCGGAACCTGGCCAGCGCCGAGCGCCTGGTGCGCGCCGCCGCCGCCGACGGCGCCGAGCTGGTCGCGCTGCCCGAGAAGTGGAACCTGCTGGCGGCCGGGGAGGAGCTGGTGGCCGGGGCGGAGGCGCTCGACGGCCCCAGCCTGAGCGCCGCCCGCGGCTGGGCGCGGGAGCTCGGCATCCACCTGCTCGCCGGCAGCATCTGCGAGCGAGGCGATGAGGGGGCCTCCAACACCTCGGTGCTGATCGGCTCCGGCGGGGAGGACCTCGCCGTCTACCGCAAGATCCACATGTTCGACGTCGACGTCGGCGGGGTCTCCTACCGCGAGTCCGAGCACGAGCGGGCCGGCTCGGAGATCGTCTCCGCGGAGGTCGGAGAGGTGCTCGTGGGGCTAACCGTCTGCTACGACCTCCGCTTCCCCGAGCTGTTCCGGATCCTCGCCCTGCGCGGCGCGCGCCTGCTCGCCGTTCCCTCCGCCTTCACCCTCGCCACCGGCCGCGACCACTGGGAGGTCCTGCTGCGGGCGCGGGCGATCGAGAACCAGGCCTTCGTACTGGCTCCCAACCAGGTCGGCAAGGCGGCGCCGAGCTTCGACTCGTTCGGGCGCTCGTCGATCGTCGACCCCTGGGGCGTGGTGCTTGCCACCGCGCCCGACGAGGAGTGCTTCGTCGCCGCCGACCTCGACCTGGCGGCGCAGGAGCGCGTGCGCGAGTCGCTGCCCTCGCTGGCCAACCGGCAGCCGCGGGCCTACGAGTGGCCGCGGCTGGTGGAGGCCCACGCCTGATGGCCAAGGCGCCTCCCGTCGACAAGCGGCGGCAGATCCTCGACGCGGCGATCCGCGTCTTCGCCCACCAGGGCTTCCACGCGACCCGCGTCTCCGACATCGCCGACGAGGCGGGGGTCGCCTACGGCCTCGTCTACCACTACTTCCGCTCCAAGGAGGAGGTCCTCAACGAGCTCTTCGTCGAGCGCTGGTCGCTGCTGCTGGCGGCGGTCGAGGAGGCCGATCGGACGGGGGAGACGCCGCGCGCCAAGCTCGCCGCGGTGGCGGGCTTCATCATCGATTCCTACCGCCACGACCCCGAGCTGATGAAGGTGATCATCGTCGAGGTGACCCGCGCCGCGAACTCGTTCGGGCGCACCCATCTGCCGGAGATCCGCCGCGCCTACCAGTCGATCGCGAAGATCGTCGAGGGTGGGCAGGCCGCGGGCGCCTTCCGCGGCGACATCGCCCCGATCTTCGCCTCGATGTCGTTCTACGGCGCGATCGAGCAGCTGCTCTCGGGCTGGATCTTCGAGCTGATCCCGGCCTCCGAGCAGGACTACGAACAGGCCAAGGAACTTGTCGTGACGACGATTTGCGACGGCCTCGAGCCGCGATAGGTAAGGTCGGGGCCCGATGGAGAACGACCTCGTCAGAAGGCTGCTTTGGAGCGGGCTGCTCGCCGCGAGCAGCGCCCTGGCCAGCATCGCCGCGTCGCGCCTGGCGGCGGTGCTCTGGCGCCGCCTCTTCGACGAAGAGCCCCCGGAGTAGGTTCAGCCGATGCCCGAGCCGAGCCAGACCCCACCGCCGGCGACGCCCCCGAACCCGCCGCCCGAGCGCGACCACAGGTCCGTCGCCGAGCTGGTCTTCGAGGTCACCGAGGGCACCTCGTCGCTGATCCGCGAGGAGTTCGAGCTGGCCAAAGCCGAGATCTCGGAGAAGGTCGGCAAGATCCTGCGCGGCTCGGCGGTCGGGATGGCCGCCGGCGCCTTCGCCTTCCTCGCCCTGATCCTGGTCATGGAGGGGGTCGCCTGGCTGCTGAACGAAGAGGTCTTCGACGGCAAGACGTGGCCCGGGTTCTTCATCGAGGCGGCCGTCTTCCTGCTGATCGCCGCCGGCGCGGGGTATTTCGCCTTCCGCTCGGTTCAGGCCGGGGCGCCGCCGGTGCCCGAGCAGGCGATCAAGGAGGCGAAGCTGACCAGGGCGATGCTGGAAAAGGAGGAGAAGTGAGCGCCAACCCCCAGCCGATACGGCCGGCCGCACCCGGCGCCCCCGGACGTTCGGCGGCGGAGATCCGCCGCGACATCGACGTTCGTCGCCAGCAGCTCGGCACCTCCGTCGAAGCGCTCCGCGGCCGCGTCACCGAGCTGACCGATTGGCGCCGCCAGGTGCGCGAGCACCGCGGCGAGCTGATCGTCGGCGCCGCCATCGTCGGCTTCGCCCTCGGTGGCCTGGCGATGCTCCGCCGCCGTCGCTGAGCTCAGATCAACTCGGTCGGCACGCTGCCGACTCCGAGCAGGCCCGGGCCGACGTGGGCGCCGAGCACGGCGCCGATCTCAGAGGTGAAGGTCGGCTCGCAGCCGAAGATTTCGCGGCAGTCGTCGATCAGGCCGCTCGCCGTCTCCTCGTCCTGGATGTGCTGGACGACCCAGCCGTCGGCGCCGGACTCGTGGCGCTGGCGGGCGTAGTCGCGCAGCCGCTCCACCGAGCGGGCGCGGGTCCTGACCCGCTCGACCGGGGTGATCTCCTCCTCCAGGGTGAGGATCGGCTTGATCTTCAGCGCGCTCCCGATCCAGGCGCGGGCGCCGCCGATCCGCCCGCCGCGCCGCAGGTACTCGAGGGTGTCGATCGCGAACCACATCTTCAGCGCCTTGCGGGCCTCCTCGGCACGGGCGAGGCAGGCGGCAGCGTCGCCGCCGGAGGCCGCCGCCGCGGATGCGCCGAGCACGCAGAGGCCCATGCCCCCGGCCGCCGAGCGGGAGTCCATCAGCAGGATCCGCTCGCCCCCCTTGCCCTCGTCGATCAGCCGCTGGCGCGCCTGGCCGGCGGCCTCGAAGGTGCCGGAGATCCCGGCGGAGATATGGATCGAGACGATCTCCCTGCCGGCGTCCAGCAGCGGCTCATACACCGCCAGGAAGTCGCCGATCGAGGGCTGGGAGGTGGTGGCGCCGTTTTCGGAGGCCCGCAGCCGCTCGTAGAAGGCGGCGTAGTCAGCGATCTCGCTCTCGCGCTCCTGGTGCCCGTCGACGGAGACGTAGAGGCTGATCGTCTCGATGCCCCGCTCGGCGACCAGGTCGAGGGGGAGGTAGGCAGTGGTGTCGCAGACGATCGCCGTCTGGCCGCTCGCGTTCAACGGGGCGATTCTGGCAGACGGCGGTCACGGCGCGAGCTGCCGCCCAAGGTAGTGGGTCAGTTTGAGAATGAGGCCCACCGAGAGCCGAATGCGCGCTAGCTTCGTCTGACCCAAGAGATCGAAGCGGCGGGGGCGCTGCGCTAACAGCCCCCCGCCTGGCACCGAAAGGCGGAACCTTCCGATGCAGGCGAATCGTAAGCGGCATTGGCCGGCCGACCGGCTCCCCCTTCAGCGGGTGGTCATGGCATTGGCGCTGGCCTCATATCCGCGCTGGCGCACGATCCCCGAACTGACGCGGGAGATCGGCAGTGCGGGCGCTCTCACGCGGGCCATTCTGGAGCTGATCCAGATCGGCTTGCTCGAACGGCACAAGACCGCGATCCGGCCGACCAAAGCAGCCGCCCACCTTGAACGATTGAGGCTGCCGTGACCACGGCGGAGCGGTTCGGCCGCAACCTCTGGTGCGCTCGTCGCCGGGCTGGTCTCTCTCAGGAAGTACTTGCCAAGCGGGCCTCGGTCCATCGCACCGAGGTCGGCAAATTGGAGAACGGCCAGCGTCTGCCCCGGATCGACACGCTGATCAAGCTGAAGACGGTGCTCGAAGTCAGCGCCGATGACTTGTTGACCGGGATCGAGTGGATGCCGCCCGCTCCGGCGCGAGACGGCCAGTTCCGTGAGAACGGACGGTAGCCTCCAGATATGGCTAAGCGCTCCAAGAAGCCGGCGGATCTGAACCGTCTCGCCGCTGCCATCGTCGGCGAGGCGACCAATGAGATGCCGCAGGAGCCGGAGAGTCAGCAGGCTCGGGCTGGCCGACTTGGCGGCCAGAAGGGTGGAAAGGTCCGGGCAAGTCGTATGAGCGCCGAGGAACGTTCGGCCGCCGCCCGAAAAGCCGCTAAGACGCGCTGGCGAAAGCCCTAACGAAAAGCTCCGTCCGAACGACCAAATACTTTGGTAGCTAACAGGTATTGGCTACCAGAAAGGTCGTAATGGAGGCGTCGCCAGCAGCGCGTGTAATTGAGCGATTCGGCGGCCAGTCGAAACTCGCCAGACTTCTCGATAAGCGGGCAAGCACGGTCCAGTACTGGGGGTCCACTGGCCGAATCCCTCCAAAGTGGCATGGGCAACTGCTGGAGCTTGCTTCTCGGGAGGGAGTCAATTTGAACCCCTCCGAATTGGTCGCGGTCCCCGGTTCTGAGAATCCGTCCCCGAAAGTCCCTATGGCGAAGTGGGCGGGCGTGCTCCAGATTGGGGAGAACGAACTTCCGTGCTACGTCTTAGACGACGGGCGACGTGTGATTAGTCGAACCGGCGCTACCAGCTCGCTTACCGGGCGCACTGGCGGGAATCTTGAGAGCTACATAGGGGTCGAAGCACTTCGGGGTTTCATGCCGGACGACTTTGCCGATCAGATGATCGAGTTCACCCTGGAGGGCGTGAGGAATAAGACCGTTCGGGGGATCACGGCGGAAAGCTTCCTTGAGATCTGCAAGGCCTACATGAGGGCGCTGAATGCAAACGCATTGCAGAGCCAACGACAGCGAGAGATTGCGGTGCACGCTGGAATCTTCGCGGCGGCTTGCGCGACCACGGGGCTGATCGCGCTGATCGATGAGGCGACCGGCTATCAGTATGACCGCGCCGAGGATGCGCTGCGGCTCAAGATGCGGGTCTTTTTGGAGGAGGAGATGCGCCAGTGGGAGAAGACCTTTCCGGACCAGCTTTGGACTGAGTTTGGGCGGCTGACGAACTGGAAAGGCGCTGTCCACTCTCAGCGACCAAGATATTGGGGCAAGTTGGTGATGGAGTTGGTCTACGACTACCTCGACAGCGATGTTGCCACTTGGCTACGCGAGAACGCACCTGAACCCCGCAAGGGGCAGAACTATCACCAGTGGCTGAGTAGCCAGTACGGCCTTAAGAGGCTCACCGAGCACATCTGGATGGTCATCGGAATGGCCGCCACCTGCCAGACGCTGCCGGAATTGAGACAGCGGCTAGCAGAGCGCTTCGGGAAACATCCGGTTCAGTTCACGCTGTTCATGGACCCCCCAACGGCCGGGAGTATCTCGCCGACTCCGGTCCGCACCATCGAGGCTGAATCCAAGGCGGCAGCGGCTCCCGGAACAATGCAATTCCCCGGGGCTCAAGCGGCTTAGTAGAGCCAAAAAAGCCGATATTTTGGGAATGCTACCCGGGCATTCGGTAGTTGATTCCGTCCGATTGCTTACGCATAATGGTCATTATGAATCGGCTGTCGACTGAGAAGAGTGCGCAGGTCATCGGCGCGCTCGTGGAGGGCAACAGCATCCGCGCCACGGTGCGCATGACCGGCGCGGCCAAGAACACGATCACCAAACTGCTGGTCGATCTCGGGGAAGCCTGCGCCGAGTACCAGGACGGCGTCTTTCAGGGCCTGCCGTGCAAAGTGGTTGAGGCCGACGAGATCTGGAGCTTCTGTTACGCCAAGCAGAAGAATGTGCCCCAGCAGTTCAAGGGAACGCCGGGCTATGGCGACGTCTGGACCTTCACCGCCGTCTGCGCGGATACGAAGCTGATCCCGTCGTGGCTGGTCGGTGAGCGCACGGCCTACGACGCGGACTTCTTTCTGCGCGACCTGGCGAGCCGAATGGCCGGCCGAATCCAGCTCTCCACGGACGGGCACAAGATGTACGAATCAACGGTGGGGCCTGCCTTCGGCGGCAAGGTCGATTGGGCGCAGATCCACAAGACCTACGCCTCAGATCCCTCCCAGGGCGGTAAATACAGCCCGGCGGTCTGCACGGGGGCCAAGCGCCTCCCGATGAAGGGCGACCCCGACCCGGACCGAATCTCAACCAGCTATGTGGAGCGGCAGAACTTGACCATGCGGATGGGGATGCGGCGCTTTACCCGGTTGACCAACGGCTTCAGCCGCAAGGTCGAGAACCTGGCCCACGCGGTCTCGCTCCACTTCCTGCATTACAACTTCGCCCGTCCTCACGCCTCCCTGAGGGAGCGCTATCCGCGCACCCCGGCAATGGCTGCTGGCGTCGCGGATCACGTCTGGTCGCTCGAAGAGATCGCGGCGCTGCTGGACTGAGCCGTGCGGCGCGCTTAGGATCAGAGGGGAGAGCATTGGTAATCGCGACCGGAACGAGTGCGGGGCATCTCTGGCTAGGGTTCGCTTTGGTCTTTGCGGGGGGCTTCGTTGCCTACGTCGGCAGCGTCAATCACGAAGTAGGCAATCGGTGGACCGGCCCTGTGGCAGCTGTGGGTCTTCTGATGCTGTTCGCCGGGATCATTGTGCTCTGCACCCCCTGATCACCGCGCCGATTCAAACTGACCCACTACCCCGCCCAACCCCAGCTACACTTTGTGAAGTGACTGAGACGCCGCAGGCAGCGATCACCCTTTCCGAGCAGGCCGTCGTGAAGATCGGCGAGCTGCTCGGTGGGCAGGCCGATGGCGGCGAGCAGGCTCTTCGGGTCGCCGTTCGCGGCGGCGGCTGCTCTGGCTTTCAGTACGCGCTGGCTTTCGACAAGCCGAAGGAGGACGACAACGTCTTCGAGGTCGACGGGGTCGCCGTCGTCGTCGACAAGGTCAGCATGCAGTTCGTCTTCGGCTCGGAGATCGACTACGTCGAAGGGCTCCAGGGAGCCGGCTTCCAGGTCAACAACCCCAACGTCGTCGCCGCCTGCGGCTGCGGCTCCTCGTTTCAGGTCAAAGAGGACGCCGCCGAGCAGGCCGCGGTCTAACCGTCGATCTGAAGCGGCGGGGACTGCGCCGGGGCGCTTGCCTCCGGAACCGCCACCGCCCGCGGCTGCTCGACCCCGAGCGCCTCGGCCAGCTCGCCGGACTCGAACATCTCCTCGACGATGTCGGCTCCTCCGACCAGCTCGCCGTTGACGTAGAGCTGGGGGAAGGTCTGCCAGTCGGAGATCTCGACCGTGACTTCGCGCAGCGGCTGTAGCGCCGGCAGGACGTCGATCGCTCCGTACTCGACGTTCAGCTGGTCGAGCACGCCGACGACGCGCATGGAGAAGCCGCAGCGCGGCATCTCCGGCGTCCCTTTCATGAAGAGCAGGACGGGGTTTGCGGCGATCAGCTCCTCGACTTTGGACTTCAGCTCCGCGTCGGCCATTGCCACAGGGTAGCTGCCCGCCCCGGCGGGGTCAGAGCTGGGTGGCGATGAGGCCGACGATCGCCGCCAGGACGCCGACGAACGCGGCGAAGAGACCGCCCCCGACGAGAAGGATCGCGTGCTGGAGCGAGTCGATCCGGCCGCTGAGCTCGCTCACGCGACCGCTGAGGTCACCGACACGAAGATTCAGGTCGTCAAGCCGCGAATCGGTCCAGGTTGATCTCATCGACTCCATGCTCCTCAGGCTAGAGAAAAAGGGCGCACGTGTGGTGCACGGAATTGTAACTTTTTGTCGGCGTCCAAACACCCAGGTCGGACGGATGGACCGGACCGTCAATCGGCGACGTCGGTCTTGACCGAGAGGGCGTGGATCGTGCCGTCCTCGAAGCGGGGCTTCACCGCCGCCTTGACCAGTCGGTGCTGGTCGAGCCGCGACAGCCCCTCGAACTGAGGAGCGCTGACGACCGCCCGCAGGTGGTCGCCGGTGCCGGTTTCGTCGGTCACCTCGACCGCCGCGCCGGGCAGCGCCGCCTCGATCATCCCCTTCAGCTCCACCAGGTCGGCCATCGGGCGGATTGTATGTCTCGCCGCCTCGTTCAGAGCTGCGTGATCATCAGCCCGAGCACGGCCGCCATCAGGCCGACGAAGGCGGCGATCATCGTGCCGCCGACCTGGATGATCGTGCGTTGGAGGGCGCCGAATTCACCGCGCAGCTCACGGAATTCGTGGTCGATGCTCGCCAGCCGTGCGTCGATCCGGCTGCTGAGGTCGTCAAGCCGCGAATCGGTCCAGGTTGATCTCATCCGGCGCGGCTCAGCCCGAGATCCTCTCGCCGAGGGTGTCCAGCATCTCCTCGACGCGGACGAACTTGACTCGGGGGCGCCCGTGGGGCTCGCCGCGGCCGACCTCGGCCTGGTCGATCGCCTGCCAGTCCTCGAAGCTGACGTAGCGGACGCCGCGCTCGGCCAGCAGCTCCTCGACCGCGGCGGGCTCTGGGCTCGCGGGGCTGAGCAGCGCCTGGGCCTCGACGTCGGCGAGCAGGTGGGTGACCGTCTCCAGGGCGTCTTTCTTGTTGGTGCCGATGACGCCGGAGGGCCCGCGCTTGATCCAGCCGGCGGTGTAGTGGCCGACCCTGTGGCCGGCGTCGTGGGAGTCGAGCACGCGGCCGCCCTCGTTGAGGATCAGCCCGCGCTTCTCGTCGAAGGGGACGCCCTCGATCGGGATGCCGGTGTAGCCGACCGAGCGCAGGATCAGGCCGCACTCCAGCTCCTCGCGCTCGCCGGTGTCCTTGGCCCGCAGGGTGCCGCCCTCCTCGACCAGCTCGTTGCGGCCGATCACGATGCTCCGCACCCTGCCCTCGCCCTTGATCTCGACCGGCGAGGAGAGGAAGCGCAGGACGATCCGCTGGCGCTTGCCCTCCGGCTCGCGCTGTGAGAACTCGCGCAGGGTCTCGACGTTGACCCGGGTCGTCTTGTCGGCCTCCTCGGACTCCAGGTAGGCGGCGCTCGCCTCGTCCAGCTCGACCTCGGCCGGGTCGACGACGACGTCGGCGTCCTCCATCTCGCCCAGCTCCCTGATCTCCGGGTTGGTGAAGGCGGCCTGGGCCGGCCCGCGGCGGCCGAGCACGACGATCTCGCGGATCCCCTTCGCGTCGAGCATCTCGATCGCGTGGTCGGCGGTGTCGGTTTGGCGCAGCTCGTGGTCGGTCAGGGCGAGCATCCGTGCGACGTCCATCGCCACGTTGCCGTTGCCGATCACCACCGCCCGCTCGCAGGAGAGGTCGAACTCCTCCTCGGCGTAGTCGGGGTGGGCGTTGTACCAGCCGACGAATGCGGTCGCGGCGTGGCTGCCGGGCAGCTCTTCGCCGGGGATGCCGAGCTGGCGGTCGGTCTCGCAGCCGACCGTGAAGACGATCGCGTGGTAGAGACGCTCGAGGTCCTCGACCTCGATGTCGTGGCCGACCTTGACGTTGCCGAAGAAGCGGAAGCCGTCGCGGGCGGCGGTCTTCTCGTAGACCCGGATCACCGACTTGATCTTCGGGTGGTCGGGCGCGACGCCGCCGCGGACCAGGCCGAACGGGGTGGGGAGGCGGTCGAAGAGGTCGACCTGGGCGTGCAGGTCCTCTCCCTTGAGGATGTGCTCGGCGGCGTAGAAGCCGGAAGGGCCGGCGCCGACGATGGCGACTCTGAGCGGGTTCTCGGGGCTTCCGATCTTGGTCATGGGAGGCGGAGAATAGGGAATACCGCGGGCCGGCTAGGCGGCCATCAGCATCTCGCCGCAGTCCGGGCAGAGGCCGTGGCTGATGGTCGGAAGCTCCTCGCGCGCGAAGAGGGCGAGCCGGGCGGCCGCCTCCTCGACCTCGACCCAGCGGCCCTCGACCAGGAAGCGGTCGCACCAGCCGCACATCGTCAGCGTTCGCTCGTCGCGGGGGCTCTCGGCTGAGAGGAGGGGCTGCGGGTCGCCGCGCCGCTCCTCGGAGCGGACCGTCGCCGAGAAGACGACGAAGCGGCCCGAGGAGTTGGCGGCGATGCTCAGGTCCATTTCCCGGCGCACGTCCGGGCTGTCGCACCGGAACGGCAGCTCGACGCTGCGGACCTCGCCGCGGATCCGCCTCACCAGCATCCGCTGGAGCCTTTCCAGCTCCTGTCCGGCGACGAAGTCCCAGAGCGAGCGGCCGAGGCTCTCGCCGGCCCCCTCCCAGCCGTTCTCGGCGGCGAAGCGGTAGTAGCCGTCGTCCACCCTGACCAGGTGGTCCTGGTCGTCGATCACGTAGCTGAGGATCGGGTGGGCGATTGGTTACAGGCTAATGCCGGGCGCCGGCTCAGCCGAGCGACGGGGCCCCGGCGGCGACCGCGCCGGGCACGCCGTCGAGCGCGTCCAGGGCCCTGCGGGTCGACATCGCCACGCAGGTGAAGATCGGCGTCTCTCGCTCGGTGTACTCGCTGGACTCGGTCGGCCGCAGCTCGTTGACCAGGTCGAGGAACATGCCGGGGTCGTCGCCCTCGAAGCAGACCACGAACTCCTGATCGTCGAGGCCGAAGGAGTAGGTGGTGTTGATGGTGATCTCCGGGTAGCGGCGGCCGACCTCGATGTGGCTCTTCATGATCCGCCCCCGCTCCTCGCCGGGCAGCCCGTACCAGCGCCGCTGCTTCACCATCGGGTAGAGGAAGAGGTACCTGCGGTCGGAGACGCAGATCTCGGTTCGCGCCTGCTCCTCGGAGTAGGGCGAGCGTTTGGTCATCGAGAGGAACGAGTAGGGCGTCTCTGCCCATTTCGCCAGCCCACTCTGGCCGAGCACGACGTGGAAGGTGTGGATGTCGTCGAGGTTGGGGCTCTGGCTGAGCAGGACCAGGTCGACGTCGCCGCGCGTGCCTATGGTTGAGTAGGCGCGCAGCGACCGGTCGACGCCGAAGTCCTCGCAGGCGGCGAGGAACTCCTGCTTGTCGGTGGCCCGAAGCTCGGCGTCGCGTCGGCGCCAGGCAGGATCGATCTTGAAAAACGTGAACTTGGCGAACGTGCGGTCGACCATCGGGCTCACGATAGCGCTCGTGTTGCTCGCTCTTGGGGCGGTGGAGGGCGGTCGGTGGGTTCCGCTTAACTTTTTCGAGCAGGCGGTGGCGGCTGGCCGTGAATCGCGCGCCGAAAAAGTACAAGACGCTCCACCCACCGACCGCCCTCCATCTCGCGGCGACAGCGGAGCAAGCGGACGGTCGAAGGGCCGCAGGCAGGCGCAACTGCACGTGACTCTCGTTTGGCTGCCTAAGGGCACGACGGTTCGGCGGCTTGCTGAGAGCGGTTTGTCGCCGGGGTTGCTTTCTGCTGGCTTGGGATCGGTGCCGGCTTTGCAGACTTACCTTGATGTCACTCAGGGCAACAGGGTCTTCGATTCGCTCTACAGCTCCGAGCTACCGCGTTTGGCCGGCGACTGCCGTTCTTGGTGGAGAGCTGTGGAGGAACGGGCGGAATCGGCTCCCGCCGAAATCGTCCCCGGGCTCCTCCAATCGACCCTCGCGGCGGCCGGAGTGAGCGTGCGGGCGAGGGGTGGAGTGTCTTGTACTTTTTCGCCTCCACCGCCGGCGGCCAGCCAGGAACGATCAGCGAAAAAGTTAAGCGGAACCCCTCGCCCGCACACCCCCCCGCCCACCTTCGAAGTCCGCAACGAGTCCCTGGCCCACCTCCCGTCCCTCGCCGGGCATCTCCAAGCCGACGACCTGCTGATCGCGATCGAGCGACCCCCGCCGGCCGAGAACCACGCCCTGGCGATCGGCATCGCCGGCCGCGGATTCCACGGCGACCTCACCTCCGACAGCACCCGCCTGTACGGCTACGTCCTCTCCACCGACATCGCCCCGACGGTCCTCGAACGATTCGGGGCGACGGTCCCATCGCGGATGTCCGGCCAGGCGATCCGCGCCGAGGGCAAGGTGGACCCGGCGGCGATCGAATCGCTGGCGGCGCGGATGGCGACGATCTCCTCCCGGCGCGGAGCGGTGATCGGGCTGAGCCTGCTGCTCTGGGTCGCCGTCGTGGCCGCGGCGGTCGCGGCGAGCGGGGGTCGCGCGGCGCGCGGGGGCGTTCGCGCACTTGGCCTCTCCGTCGTCTACCTGCCCCTGCTGCTGCTCGCCGGCGCCGCGATCGAACCGAGCGAGGGCGCCGAAGCGCTGATCGTCGCGCTCGGCTGCCCGCTGCTGGGGGCCGCGACGTTGGCGCTCCTCGGCGGCTACCGGGCGCTGGCCGCCGCCTCGGCGCTGACCGTGCTCGCCTACGCCGCCGACGTCGTCGCCGGCTCGCCGCTCACCTCCCTCTCCCTGTTGGGCCCCAACCCGGGGCTCGGCGTGCGCTTCTACGGAATCGGGAACGAGCTGGAGGCGCTCCTGGTCGTCCTTGTCGTCGCCGGCACCGGGGCGGGGATCGCCGGGTTCGCCCCCGGTCTCGCGCTGCGCCGCTGCGCGTGGGCGTTCCTCGCGGCCGGTTTCCTCGGTGCGCTCGTCTTTGCCGCCGGCAGGTTCGGCGCCGACGTCGGGGCGGCGATCGTCTTCCCGGTCGGGGCGGCGGTCGCCGCGGCCGCGCTCGCCGGCTACCGGCGGCGCTGGGTGCTGCTCGCGATCGCCGCACCCTTCGCCGCCCTGGCGCTGCTGGCCGCGATCGACCTCGCCTCCGGCGCCAACGCCCACCTCACCCGCTCGGTCCTCGACGCCGGTGGCCTGGGCAGCCTCGCCGACGTCGCCCAGCGGCGCCTCCAGCTCTCCGCCCACAGCTTCACCCGCCCGGTCGTCTTCGCCTTCCTGCCGCTCGTCGTCGCCCTCGCGGCGCTGGCGATAGCCCGTCGCGAGCGCCTGGAGGCCTGGGTCGCCGGCGTCCCCACGGTGCGGGCCGGCCTGCTCGGAGCCGTCGCGGCGACGGCGGCCGGCACCCTCGCCAACGACTCCGGCGCCCTGCTGCTGGAGATCGGCGCCGCCTACCTGCTCGTCTTCGCCGGCTTCGCCTGGGCCGAGGCCGCCCGCCCGCGGGCGGGCTCCGGTTGACGTGGACGGAGGCTGGAACGGCGATCGAGGGCGCTCCCGGCCCCCGGGTCGGGGCCGGCCGATGATCTACCCTTAGCCGTTCGTGCGCATCGCTCTGGTCTCGCCATACTCCTGGTCCTACCAGGGGGGGGTCAACAGGCACGTCGAGTCCCTTGCCGAGGAGTTTCTCGGTCGCGGGCACGACGTCCGTGTCCTCGCCCCCTTCGATCCGCCGGGCCGGGTCAGCCGCCTCCTGCACCGGGCCGCGGCGGAGCGGCGGCAGGTCCCCGACTACCTGACGCCGCTGGGCCGCACCGTCGGCTTCAGCGCCAACGGCTCCGTCTCCAACCTGGCGCCGTTCCCCCTGGGCGGCGTCGCCGCGCCCCGCCGCGCCGTGCGCGAGGGCGGGTTCGACGTCATCCACGTGCACGAGCCGCTGGTGCCGCTGGTGGGGTGGAACGCCACCCTGGGAGCGAGGACGCCGGTCGTCGGGACCTTCCACGCCTACTCGACCAAGCCGGTCCCCAACCACATCGCCAACGCCGTCGGCGCCCGCCGCCTCTTCAACCGCCTCTCTGCCCGCATCGCGGTCTCCGAGGCCGCGGCCTGGACCGGCCGCCGCTGGTTCGGCGGCGAGTACACGATCATTCCCAACGGCGTCGACGTCGAGGCGGTGCCGAGCACACCGGCGCCGGCTTCGGAGGAGCTGCGCCTGCTCTTCGTCGGCCGCCCTGAGGAGCGCAAGGGCCTGCCGATCCTGCTGACCGCGTTCAGCGCCCTGGTCGAGCACGTCCCCTGCCGCCTCAGCGTGATCGGCGCCGAGCGCGAGGACGTCCTGCGTTATCTCGCCGACCCCGACCTGATCCGCTGGATCGACATCCACGGCCGCGTCTCCGGCGAGCGGCTCTGGGGAGAGCTGCACCGGGCGGACGTGCTCTGCGCCCCCTCGCTCTCGGGCGAGAGCTTCGGCATGGTGCTGACCGAGGCGTTCGCCGCCGGCACCCCGGTGATCGCTTCGGCCATCGCCGGCTACAGCGACGTGGTCAGCGACGGCGTCGACGGGGTCCTGGTTCCCCCCGGAGATCCCCAGCGGTTGGCCGAGGAGCTCCAGCGCGCCCACCACGAGCCCGAGCGGCTGCGGGCGATGGGGGATGCCGCTCGCCGCAGCGCCCAGCGCTACGCCTGGCCGCGAGTCGCCGACGACGTGACCAAGGTCTACGAGGAGGCGCTGTCGGCACGGCGGCCGGCCGGCGCCGGCGAGCGCGTGGCGCACTGGGCCGGGCTTCGGCCCGCCGACGGCGGTCCCCGCCGCGCTCCGCAAAAGCTCCCCTCCCTCGATCCCGCGCCGGAGCGGGCGAGCAAGCGCGGCCGGCGGGTGGCGCGGCGGGTGGGGCTCGGCGTCGCCGGCGTGCTCGGCGTCGGCCTGACCGCCCTCGCGGCGCAGAAGATCGGGGTCGACAACGTCGTCGCCAGCATCGTGCGCTCCAACCTGACCTGGGTGCTGGTCGCCTGCGCGCTGATGTCCCTCTCGCTCTTCTTCCGCGCCGCGTCGTGGTACTGGATCGCCCGCGCGGCGCTGCCCAGCCGCTCGGTCAGGCGCCGCGACGTCACCTCGGCGACGATGATCGGGGTGCTGATGTCGGCGACGCTGCCGGCGCGCCTCGGCGAGCCGGCGCGCGCTCTCGCCCTCTCCCGCCGCACCGGCAGGATGAGGCAGACCTTCCCGGTCCTGCTGGGGACGCTGGTCTCCCAGACGATGCTCAACCTCCTCGCGTTGGCCCTGCTCGGGGTGATCATCGTCTCGACCACGCCGCTGTTTCATTCCGGCACCCAGAAGCTGTTCGCCTTCAGCCTGGTGCCGCTGGTGGTGCTGGTTGTGCTCCTGGTCGCGCCGATGCTGATGCGCCGCAACGGCAACGGCCGCCTGGCGCGTCTCGGCGCCGCGCTGCACCGAGCGCTGGTCCAGGTGAGGGCGGGCCTCGCCGTCTTCCGCGACCCGCGCCGCGGGGCCGCCGCCGCCGCCGCCCAGCTCGGCGCCTGGGCGATCCAGCTCGCCGCCTGCTGGGCGCTCCTGTATGCCCTCGGGCTCAACGACAAGGCCGGGATCGGCGCCGCTGCCGCCGTCCTCTTCGCGGTCAACGTGACCGCGGTCGTGCCCGCGACTCCGTCCAACATCGGCGTCTTCCAGCTCGCCGTGATCAGCGTCCTGCACACCGGCTTCGGGGTCGGCACCGCCGACGCGCTGGCCTACGGCGTGATCCTTCAGGCGGTCGAGATCGCGACCGCCGTCGCCCTCGGCCTGCCGGCGCTGGTGCGCGAGGGACTGACCTGGAGCGACCTGCGGGTGCAGGCGCTTTCCACCGCGCCGGTCCGGCTGGAGCCGAAGCCGCGCGCTCGCACCGAAGCGCGCCGCGAAGGCGTCGCTTAGGGAAAATTGCCTGAGCTATAAAAAACTCCCATGTGTTCGTCTACGATGTGCCTTGGAAGGCGCACCAGTCGATTTCTCGGGGGGAAGATCCAATGCAGAGAGTCACCATTGGTGAGCGGCGTGCTCGCGGCGACGAGCCCACCCACCTCGCGAGGCGCTGAGGAAAAGGCTTGCGTTGAGCGCTGGCGCAAGAGCACGGGGTGTTGCCACCTTTCCCAGGCCAGCACCCCTGGCTAACGAGGAGCCGCGCGGCCGGCGCCGAGTCCATCCACTCGGTGCCGGCCCGGCCCTCATCCACGATGCGGGAGGAGGGTGAGTGAGATGGACTACAACCCGGGGGCGCTCGAGCGAATGGCGAAGCGGTTCCGGAAGGAGATCTGGCGCACGCCGCCGGTCGACGCGATCGTCGAGTGCGGGATAGAGGTCCAGACGTTCGGGCCCGTGCAGGCGACCGTGATCGCCGAGCTGCCAGACATCCAGGCCGTCAACGTGATCCTCGGCGCGGCGGAGCCGGCCGCCGTCAAGGGCGGCTACCTCGCCGAGGCGATCGAGTGGGCCGACGCGCGCGAAGTCGACTACTGCATCCCGGTGACGCTGGGCCGCCCGGGCACCGGCGCCGCCGAAGACTGGCTCAACCGGAGCCGCTACGAGCAGGGCGAGGGATGGCAGAAACTGATCCGCGACGCCTCGCTGCCGGACTTCCCCGAGACGCCGGGCATCGAGATCCTCGAGCTGGAGCCCGACGAAGGCGAAGGGATGAGCGCAATCGCGGCCGAGGCGCTGGGCCTGCCCGAATGGGCCGGGACGCTCTTCTTCGACCTCCCAAACCGGCCCAGCTGGCGTTGCTACGTGGCGCTGCTGGAGGGCGAACTCGCCGCCTGCGGCGCGATGATGGTCCACGAAGGGATCGCCGAGTTCGGAGTCGACGCGACCCGTCCCGTCGCCAGGGGGCGCGGTTGCCAGCTGACCCTGCTGCGCCACCGGATCGCCGTCGCGGCGGAGTCGGGCTGCCACACCCTATTCGCCGAAATCGGCTGCTCCCCGGAGTGCACCTCGGCGATCGGCGCCAACCTCCGCCATGCCGGGTTCGAGCTTGCCTACTGTAGCCAGATCTGGCACCAGCCTCGCTCGCTGGCGATCTACTGAGCGAGCCGGCGGCTCAGCCGCCGAGCGCCTCGGCGGGGGCCGGCTCCGGCTCCTCCTCGTCCGGGTCGGACTCGGGCGGCAGCTCGCCGCCGCGGTCGGTGCCGGCGATCAGCTCGTCCGGCGCCTTTTCCTCGGGGATGAAGCCGGACTTCATGCCGAAGTAGACGGCCTGGGGGTGGTGGGCGACGATCGCCACCGTCGACTGCTCGGGCAGTACCGCGTAGCCCCCCGACAGGGTCATGCCGATCCGTTCGAGGTCGAGCAGGCGCCAGACCTTCTCGTGCTCGGACTGGTCCGGGCAGGCCGGGTAGCCCCAGGAGTAGCGGCGCCCCTGGTCGATGTCGATTCGGAGCCCGCGGCGCACCTCGGCGTGCAGCCACTCGGCCAGGCCCTCGGCGGCCTGCACGCCGAGCCCGTGCACGTAGAGCTGCTCGGCGAACTCGCCCTCGCGCTCCAGGCGCTCGATCAGCTCGGTCACCTCGGGGCCGACCGTCACCCCCTGGAGGGCGACGACGTCGCGCTCGCCCGAGGCGATCGGCCGGAAGAAGTCCGCCAGGCAGATCCGGTCGTGCTTGGGCTGGCGCGGGAACACCAGCCGCTCCAGCTCGCGATCGGGGCTTTGCGGGTCGAAGACGACCAGCTCGTTGCCGTCGGCGTTACAGGGGAAGTAGCCGAGTCGCGCGCGCGGGCGCAGGAACTCCTGCTCGCGCCACATCCGCTCCAGCCTCGGCGCGAAGCCCTCCTCCTCGGCGCTGCCCTCGACCAGCTCGCGCCAGGCCTCGCCCTTGACCCCGCGCCCGCCCCAGTGCAGCTTGAACAGCACGTGGCGGTCGAGGTGGGGGAACACCTCGTCGAGGTCTATCGGGACCTCGCGCCCGCCCCAGAAGGGCGGCTCGGGCACCGGCACGTCGGTGCGCGCGGAGGAGCGCACGCTGGCGTCGGTGGTGGGCGGGGAGTCGTCGCGGACGATGGGCTTCTCGCGCAGCTGGCGTGCCTCGCCGCGGATCCGCTCGACCAGCGCCCGGCGCGCCTGCTCGTCGACAAGCGCGTCCATCGTGTCGAGGCCCTGGAAGGCGTCCTTGCAGTAGAAGACGCCGGGCTCGTAGACGTCGTCGGAGTCCTTGCCATGCGGGTAGAGCGTGCGGCGGCCGAAGTCGCGGTTGATCGCGGCGCCGCCGATCAGCACCGGGAACCCGAGGCCGCGCTGGTGCAGCTCCTGCACGCAGATCGGCATCTGCTTCGAGGTCGAGACGAGCAGGGCGGAGAGGCCGATCGCGTCGGCCTCGTTCTCGACCGCGGCCTCGATGATCGCGTCGACCGGGACCTGCTTGCCGAGGTCGATCACGGTGTAGCCGTTGTTGGTGAGGATCGTGTTGACCAGGGACTTGCCGATGTCGTGCACGTCGCCGAACACGGTCGCGATCACGACCTTGCCCTTGGTGTGGCCGTCGATCCGGTCGAGGTAGTTCTCCAGCTGGGCGACGGCGCGCTTCATCACTTCGGCCGACTGGAGGACGAAGGGGAGGATCAGCTCGCCGGCGCCGAACTTGTCGCCGACCTCCTTCATCGCCGGCAGCAGCACCTCGTTCAGCGTCGGCACGGCGCCGATCTTCTCCACCGAGAGGTCGATCCACTCCTCGACGCCGTCCTTCTTGCGGCGCAGGATGTGCCAGTGCAGCGCCTCCTCGGGCTCCATGCCCTCGGTCGGGTCGGCTGCCTCAGCGCCCTCGGCCTCCTCGCCCTTGGACTCGAAGTGGGCGATGAAGCGCTCCAGGGCGTCGTCGCGGCGGTTGAAGACGAGGTCGTCGGTCAGCTCGCGCTCCTCCTCGGAGATCTCTCCGTAGGGCGTGATGTGGTTGGGGTTGACCATCGCCAGGTCCAGCCCGGCCTCGACGCAGTGGTGCAGGAAGACCGAGTTGAGGACGGCGCGCGGGCGCGGCGAGACGCCGAAGGAGACGTTGGAGACGCCCAGCGAGGTCTTCGCGCCGGGGATCTCCGCCTTGATCCGCCGGATCCCCTCGATCGTCTCCACCGCCGAGGGCTTCCACTCCGCCTCGCCGGTGGTCAGGGTGAAGGTGAGGGCGTCGAAGATCAGCGACTCGGGGTCGAGCCCGTGCTCGCCGCAGGCGATGTCGCGCAGGCGTTCGGCGATCTCGAGCTTGCGCTCGGCCGTCTTCGCCATCCCGACCTCGTCGATGGTGAGGGCGATCAGCGCCGCCCCGTGCGCCCTGGCCAGCGGCACGACGACGTCGGCCTTGTCGCGACCGGCCTCGAGGTTGATCGAGTTGACGATCGCCCGGCCGGGGATCTGCTCCAGCGCCGCGCGGATCACCTCGGGCTCGGTCGAGTCGACCTGGATCGGCGCCGGCTGGGTCAGCGAGACCCGCTTCACCACCGCGGTCATCTGCTCGTCCTCGTCGGAGCGCTCGGTCAGGGCGACGCAGACGTCGAGCACGTGGGCGCCCCCTTCGACCTGGTCTTCGGCGACCTGGACGAGGCCGTCGTAGTCGTCGGCGAGCAGCAGCTCCTTGGCCCTGCGCGACCCCTGCGAGTTGACCCGCTCGCCGACCAAGGTCGGCCGCGGCTCCTGCACGAGCGGGGTCGAGGTCATCATCGAGGAGACCTCGATCGGGCCGGGCGCGGGGCGTTCGCCCGGCGTGCGCCCGGCGACCCGCTCGCGGATCGCGCGGATGTGCTCGGGCGTGGTCCCGCAGCAGCCGCCGACGATGCCGACCCCGTAGCGCTCGACGAACTCGGCCAGCGTCGCCGCCAGCGGCTCGGGCTCTTCGGGGAAGATCGTCTCGCCGTCGGGGCCCTGGAGGGGCAGGCCGGCGTTGGGGATGCAGTGGACGGGCAGCGGGCTGCGCTCGCCGAGGAAGCGGATCGCGTCGCGCATGTCCTCGGGACCGGTCGAGCAGTTGAGGCCGATCACGTCGACCTCGAGCGCCGCCAGCGTCGTCAGCACCGCCTGGATGTCGGTGCCCAGCAGCATCTTGCCGCCCTGCGGGAGCAGCGAGACGCTGGCCTGGATCGGCAGGGTGCGGCCGGTCTCCGCGAACGCCTCGCGGGCGCCGAAGATCGCCGCCTTGACCTCGAGGATGTCCTGCGCGGTCTCGACGATGATCAGGTCGGCGCCGCCCCGGACCAGGCCGAGCGCCTGCTCGGCGAAGACCTCGGCCAGCCTGGCGAAGGAGATGTCGCCGAGCGTCGGGTCGGTGGACGCGGGCAGGAACCCGGTCGGCCCGATCGAGCCGGCGACGAAGCGCTCCTCGCCGGCCGCGGCGCGGGCGATTTCAGCCGCCTTCGTGTTGATCTCCAGCGTGTGCTCGCCGAGGCCCCACTCCTCGAGCTTCAGCCGCGAGCCCTGGAAGGTGTCGGTCTCGACCACCTCGGCGCCGGCCTCCAGCATCGAGGCGTGGACCCCCTCGATCACGTCGGGGCGGTTCAGGACCAGCGCCTCGTGGCATTTGCCCTCGAGGCCGCCGTAGTCCTCCTGGGTCAGGTCGAACTGCTCCAGCGTGGCGCCCATGCCGCCGTCGAAGACGACGACACGCTCGCGAACCGCTGCTAAGTAGTCACGTTCGGGCATGAACCTCAAAGGGTAAGGGGTCCGCACACCGTCCCCCGGAGGCCGTCGCGCAGCAGATTGTCGGCGAGGGTTCGGTTGTGGGCGCATGAGCCTCCGGGGGACGGTGTGCGGACCCCTGCGCCGATGGGGGTCAGCCGCGAATGCGCAGGCGGCGTCGCCAGTCGCGGGCGTTGAACAGCGGGATCAACCGGTCGACCAGGCCGCGGCGGGCCCTGGTGTAGGGGTACCAGGTGGGCTCGCGCTTGGCGCCGAAGCGGGTGATCACCAGGGACTCCGAGCGGCAGTACTTCTTGATCCCCGGTTCGCCGTGGCGGAAGCCGATCCCCGACTCCTTCCAGCCGCCCATCGGCACGTCGGAGGCGAGGTAGTTGACCAGCACGTCGTTGACGTTGACGGCCCCGCACTCGACCCGGCGGGCGACCCGCTCGGCGCGCTCCCGCTCGCCGAAGACTGAGCCGGAGAGGCCGTAGCGACTGTCGTTGGCTAGGCGCAGGGCCTCCTCGGAGTCGCGCACCTTCATCACCCCGACCACGGGGCCGAAGGTCTCCTCGCGCATCACCTTCATCGAGTGGTCGACGTCGACCAGCACGGTCGGCTCGAAGTAGTCGCCGGGCCCCTCGACGCGCCTGCCGCCGATCAGCGCCCGGGCGCCGGACGCGAGCGCGTCCTCGACGTGGTCCTCGACGATCGCGGTCTGGTTGGGTGAGGTCATCGCGCCGACGTCCTTCGGGTCGCGGGCGTCGTCGGCGCCCTGGCGCAGCCTGCCCACCTCGGCGGTCAGCTTGGCGAGGAACTCGTCGTAGACCGGCTCCTCGACGTAGATCCGCTCCACCGACATGCAGATCTGGCCGGAGTTCATCATCCCGCCCCAGGCCGCGGCGTTGGCGGCGCGGTCGAGGTCGGCGTCGGAGAGGACGATCATCGGGTCCTTGCCGCCGAGCTCGAGGCTGACCGGGGTCAGGGTCTGCGCCGCGCGCGCCATCACCTTGCGGCCGGTGCGGTCGGAGCCGGTGAACTGGACGAAGTCGACGGCATCGACGAGGGCGCCGCCGGTCTCGCCGATCCCCTGCACGCAGTCGAGCACGTCGGGGCCGCCGATCTCCTCCTTCCAGGCCTTCACCACCTCGGCGAGGCCGAGCGGGGTGAACTCCGAGGGCTTGATCACGACCGCGGCACCCGCCTGCATCGCCGGGATCGCGTCGCCAAGGGCGAGGATCAGGGGGAAGTTCCAGGGGCTGATGATGCCGACCACCGGGTGGGGCCGGTACTGGATGCGCAGCTTCTTGGCGGCGAGCAGGGCGGAGTGGGGGCGGACGCTCTCCTCGCCGATGAACCTGGCCGCCTTGGTCCCGTAGAAGTTGATCAGGTCGGCGAGGTAGGCCGGCTCGTTGGAGGCGTCGGCGCGCACCTTGCCGGTCTCCAGCTGCATCGTGTCCAGCACCCGGTCGCGGTTGTCGAGCAGCCAGTCGCGCAGCTTGCCGAGCCAGTGGTAGCGGCCCTCGATCCCGATCGCCTCCCACTCGGCCTGGTTGGCGCGCACGCGGGCGACGGTCTCGGCGACGGCCCGCGGCGAATCGATCGGGACGGTCGCGATCAGGTCTCCCGGTGGCGGGGTTGTGGACCTCGATCCGGTCGGCGGCGCGGCGCCGGCGCCGTTCGCGGTCTCGGTGCTCTCCGTCCTCGTATCGGCGGTGCCGCTCTCCACTGCTGCTCCCTTCGTCGCCCTTGGCTGCTCAGCCAACTGTAGCCGCCCACGGCGCCGTTCGGAAATCCGGCCGGGTCAGGCGAAGTGGGAGAGGAGGAAGCCGACGAAGCCGGTCAGGATCGCCGCGATCAGCGTCATCTGAAGCGTGTCGAAGCGCCTATTGAGCGCGTCGAACCGCTGGTCCAATCGAGCGTCCACCCTGTCGAACCGGTCATCCACCCTGTCGAACCGGTCATCCACCCTGTCGAACCGGTCATCCACCCTGTCGAACCGGTCGTCCACGTTGTCGAATCGAGCGTCGACCCCGTGGAAGCGAGCGTCCACGCCCTCGAACCGCATCTTCATTTCCGCGCGCAGCTCGGCGACGGCGGCTTTGAGTTCCGGGCGGGTGACCGCTTCCCTGCTGTCGACCTGAAGCGCCCTGATGTCGTCGTGGACCTGGGCGAACCGGCCTTCGATCTGCCCGAACCTGCGGTCGACCTGGGTGAAGCCCGCGTCCACGCGGGCGACGAGGTCGTCCATGCGGTCATCGGTCCAGGCCTGCCTCATCGCCTCCATGATGGCATTGTAGACAAAACGATGCTAAGCGCGCATTAGGGAATTGCCACAGAAGTGTCAATTTCGGACGAGGCGGAAGACCGGGCCCGCGAGCGAGCAGACGTAGACGCGGTGGAGGTCGTCTTCGCCGAAGGAGCTCGGGCTCTCGACCGCGAGGCCGAGCCGGCGGTCATCGCCGGCTCGCTTCAGGTGCGGGACCAGGCTGCGCAGCTGGCCCTCGCAGAGGTCGGCATAGAGGTAGCGCCCGTGGAGGGACGGAAGGCGGCGGTCCCTGACCACGTAGCCGCCGATGATCGAGCAGCTGCCGTCGCGGCTGTGGCTGTAGGCGAAGATCGGCTTGGTCGTGCCGCCGGGGTCGAGCGTGCCGCTGTTTTCCCCGGTGTAGGGGGCGAACCCCTCCAAGGCGTCCCAGCCGAAGTTCGCCCCGGCCGCCGCCGCGACCGTGGTGTAGTCGAGCTCCTCGAAGCGGTTCTGGCCGACGTCGGCGATCGCGATCCGCGGCTGCGCCGCGGTCTCCGTGTCGAAGGAGAATCGAAACGGGTTGCGCAGGCCGTAGCTGTAGATCTCGTCGCGGCCGGGCCGGCCGACGAAGGGGTTGGAGGCGGGCACCGTGTAGGGCTGCCCACCGGCCGGCCGGGGGTCGATCCGCAGCAGCTTGCCGAGCAGGACGTCCCTGTTCTGGGCGTTGTTGGGCGGGTCGCCGCCAGAGCCGCCGTCGCCGGTGCCGAGGTAGAGGAGGTTGCCGAGGAACTGGAGCTGGCCGCCATTGTGGTTCGCGTTCACCGGGTGGGGGATCTCGATTACATGCCGCTGCGAGCCGGGGGCGGCGCGGCCGGGGGAGCGGCGCTTGAATTCGTCGACGCGGACGTTCCCGTCGTTGTCGTTGTAGTAGACGTAGAAGCGCCGGCTGGCCCGGTAGTCGGGCGGGAAGGCGATCGAGAGCAGGCCGCGCTCGGCTTCGTCGTAGCCGACCGTTCCGCGCAGGTCGAGGAACGGGTGCCCGAGCCGGCGGCCGCCGTTTAAGACCGAGACCCGGCCCGGCTGTTCGACCACGAAGAGAAGCCGCGGGAAGCCCGGCGCACCGGTCACATAGACGGGGTGGTCGAAGCTCCCGACCCGCTTCAGGGCGACGCCGCGGGCGCCCTGCCGTGGGGCCGCGTCTTCGCCTTCGGAGGGCCGCGCCGACCCGCACGCCGGCAGCGCGAGCCCGAGCAGGGCCGCGATGATGCCGGCGGGCAGGAGCCTCATCGTCGGCGCGGTTTTTCGATCACTTCGCCGCTGTCGGTAACTTCGGTGTCGGGCGGCACGGTGGAGATCTCGGTGACGAAGGAGCCCCCCGGGGCGACCCCGCCCGCGGTCTGCGCCCTGGCGGTGCCGCTGAGCCCGGCGTCGATCCGGTACAGAAGCGTGAAGCGGCCGGCTTTGACCGCGCTCAGCTTCCAGACCGCCTCCCTGGTGGCGCCCGGCTTCAGCGGGCCGAAGGCGAAGGTCTTCGGGTTGGAGGTCGTGGCGCCGCCGGGCCGCGAGGAGCCGGCCAGGCGGGGATAGGTCGCCGAGAGCACCCAGACCGGGCGGTCGGGCTGGGCGAGCCCGGGCTGGGGATCGCGGATCCCGAACGGCAGGGCCGAGTCGCTGCCTTCCCGGCCAGCGACGGAGAAGCTGACGGTCAGGTCCGGCAGGGTCCTGGTGCCGGTGTTGCGGACGCCGAGCCGCAGCAGCGAGGTCTGGCCGAGGTCCTGGGCGGTCGGGAAGTCGGCTCGCACGACGCGCACGTCGAAGGTCCCGGTGGGCTGGTTCGCGTCCGAGGAGGATTCGCCGCCGCAGGCGCCCAGCAGCGCCGCCACGGCCACGGCGGCAACCCCGGTCGCGGTGGCTCGGAGGCAGGTGCGACGGGAATGTCTTCCGGTCCCCCGCAAAGCGGGCGGAACATACCACGGGGTTTCCCCGCGGCCAGGCGCTTTTCGGGGCGCCGAAGCGGGTTAGCCGGATCTCAACACTCGGCTAACGGTTGGGGCCTGACCATCCCATAGACTCAACCCAGCGAGCCGGGCGTCGCGCGCCTGCGACGGGGCTCGCGGAGGAGAGATGGTCAGAACCACGGTAGACAGGGCGTTCCTGCCCGCGAAGTCGCTCTTCGAGCAGGTGGGGAACATGATGATCCTCACCGCGAAGACGCTTGTCTCCGCGGTCAAACCTCCGTTCCCCTACGGCGAGGAGTTCATCGGCCAGTTCCTCTTCGCGCTTCAGCTCTGCTGGTTCCCGCTGCTGGTCTCGACCGTCGCCTTCGGCTTCGGCGCCCCCGGCCTTCAGGCCGCCAACTTCCTCTCGCTGTTCGGCGCGCTCGACCGGCTCGGCGGCTTCTTCGTCCTCGCCTCGATCCGCGAGTTCGCGCCGTTCGTGACCGCCGTGGTGGTCGCCGGCGTCGCCGGCACCGCGATCACCGCCGACCTCGGCGCCCGCAAAATCCGCGAGGAGCTCGACGCGCTTCAGGTGCTGGGCGTCGACCCGATCAAGAACCTGGTGGTGCCGCGCTTCCTGGCGCTGATGCTGATCACCGGCCTGCTCGACATCTACGCCCTGGTCTTCGGGATCAGCGGCGGCATCCTCACCGAGCTGCTCTACCACCAGCCGCTGGGCGGGTTCTTCGCGACGCTCTTCTCCAACGCCTCGATCACCGACCTCTGGGGCTCGGTGATCAAGTGCACGCTGTTCGGCGCCCTGATCGCGGTCGTCTGCTCCTACAAAGGGATGACCGCGTCCGGCGGCGCGGCCGGGGTGGGCCGCGCGGTCAACGAGGCGGTGGTGATCTCCTTCATGGGCGTCTTCGCCTTCAACTACGTCTTCACCCAGACCCTGCTCGCCACCAACCCGGAGCTTCAGACGATCCGATGACGGCGGCGATCCGATGACCGGCTGGCTCGCCGTCCCGCGCGGATGGCTCGACTCCTTCGGGGAGATCGCCCGCTTCGGCTCGCGGGTCTCCGGCCTCGTCTACTCGGGGCGGGTCTTCCGCTTCTTCGGCGAGAGCCTGCGCCAGGCCGGGATCCTGATCCTCGGCTCGGCGCTGATCATCTGGGGCCTGGTCTTCACCCTCGGCCTCCAGTGCGGGATCGAGGGGGCCTACCTGCTGCGCGCCCAGGGCGCGCCCGCCTACGCCGGCGTCTTCTCCGCCTGGTGCGACCTGCGCGAGATCATGCCCTACGCCTTCGGCTACATGCTCGCCGCCAAGGTCGGCACCGGGATCGTCGCCGAGCTCGGCGCGATGCGGATCTCCGACGAGATCGACGCGCTCGAGGTGATGGGGGTGCCGCCGGTCACCTTCCTCTGCGCGACCCGGCTGCTCGCCGCCTGGATCTCCTTCCCGTTCATGTACCTGGTCGGGATCGGGATCATGTACCTGGCCAGCTACCTGGCCGTCGTCAAGCAGATCGGCGACGTCTCCTCGGGCGGCTACTTCCTGATCTTCTGGATGTTCCAGAATCCGCCCGACCTGATCTTCAGCCTGGTCAAGGGCATGGTGATGGCGACGGCGATCGTGCTGGTCGGCTGCTACTACGGCTACACCGCGTCGGGAGGGCCGGTCGGGGTGGGGACGGCGACCGCCAAGTCGATGGTCCTCAACATCGTCTTAGTCCACATCATCGGGATGCTTGGGACCCTTGTCTTCTGGGGGGCCAACCCGCGAGCGCCGATAGGAGGCTGACGTGGCGAGCGACGAAGAGAACCGCGGTGTCGAGGCGGGCGTGGAGCCGGGTCACCCGGAAAGCGCCGAGGCCGGCGGTCCCTATGTGAGCGAGGACGGGTCGGTGATGGGGCGCGATTTCGTCATCCCGGGCGTCGACCCGGCCGAGCACGACCCCTACCGCTTCCACACCGGGCGCAAGCGCGACCACGGCGGCGAGGACGCGATCGAGATCATCGACCTGGTCAAGCAGTTCGGCCGCGCCCGCATCCTCAACGGCCTCAACCTCGGCCTCCCCGAGGACCAGGTCTCGATGGTCCTCGGCCCCTCCGGCACCGGCAAGAGCGTCCTGATCAAGCACATCGTCGGGCTGCTTTACCCGGACTCGGGCGACGTCCTCGTCCACGGCGAATCGATCCCGAACATGACCGACGACGAACTCTTCGAGGTGCGCAAAAAGTTCGGCCTGCTGTTCCAGGACGGCGCCCTCTTCGGCTCGATGAACATCTACGACAACACCGCCTTCCCGCTGCGCCAGCACACCGACAAAGGCGAGGAGGAGATCGGCGAGATCGTCAACCGGCGGCTCAAAGAGGTGGGGCTGACCGAGGCCACCTACAAGATGCCGAACGAGCTCTCCGGCGGGATGCGCAAGCGCGCCGGCTTCGCCCGGGCGCTGGTGCTGGAACCGGCGATCGTGATGTTCGACGAGCCCGACTCCGGCCTGGACCCGGTGCGCACGGCGCTGCTCTGCGAGCTGATCCGCGAGGTCCACGCCGAGAATGGCGGCTGCTATCTGGTGATCAGCCACGACCTCGGCACCGCCCGCCGGATCGCCGACTTCATCGCCGTGCTGTGGAACGGCAAGATCGTCGAGTCGGGGCCGAAAGAGGAGCTGTTCGAGTCGGGCAACCCGTTCGTCAGCCAGTTCCTCAACGCGGACGTCAGCGGGCCGCTCTCGATGGATTGAGGGACCGGTACTCGATCGTCGTCGGGCTGGCGTTCCTCGCCCTGGTCGCGGTCGCCTCGATCCACACCCTGGGCGGCGGCGGTGGGGAAGACACGCTCGGGCTCGACCGCCAGCCGGCCCGGTGGCCGCTGCCGGAGTTCGCCGTGCCGGCGGCCGCCGGCAGGCTCGAAGGCGACGCCAACGTCGCCCAGGACGACTGCGAAACCTCGGCGGTGCCCTGCCCGTCAGACCGGCGCCGCACGCCCGCCTGCCGGATCCCGACCGCCGGGGCGATCCGCGTCTGCGACCTCTTCGACCGGCCGCTGGTGATCTCGTTCTGGTTCACCAAGGGCAGCGATTGCGCCGAGGAGCAGGACGCCGTCGACGCCGTCTACGAGCGCTACCGTGGACGGGTGAACTTCCTCTCGCTGGACGTGCGCGACGATCGCGAAACGGTGCGCGAGCTGATCCGCCAGCACGGCTGGACGATGCCGGTCGGCTACGACCGCGACGGCGCCGTCGCCAGCCTCTACCGGGTGGGCGGCTGCCCGACCTTCGCCTACGCCTATCCGGGCGGGACGCTGTGGAGCGCCAGCGGCGGCGATCTCGGCGTCGCCCAGCTCGCCGCCCGGGTCCGCCGGCTGCTCGCCGCCAGCCGCGGGGTGCGGGGGGGCTGAGGTGGGCGCCGGCGCGGCCGAGCCGAGCCTGGGCTGGGACCCCGCGCCGGAACAGGGCTGGGTCGCCCCCCACATCGCCGCCGAGTTCCCCGGCCTCGGGATCGCCTGGATCGAGGTCGACCTGCGCCCGGGCCGCAGCCCCGAGCCGGTGCGCCGCCGCCTCCGCGACCTCTCCGACCGTTTCTACGGCGCCCACGCGATCCACCTGCGCGAGCGGCCGATCCCCTGGGCCTACCGCGTCTTCTACCGCCAGATCGGCCTCGACCCCGACCGCACCCGCACCCCGGTCGAGCAGCTCGCCCTCGACCGGCTCCACGACGGCGCCTTCAGGAGCAGGGGGCTGCCGGCGGACGCGCTCGACGATCGCCACCGTGGAGACGGGAGTGGCGCTGTGCGCCTTCGACGCCGACCGTCTCGCCGGCCGGCTCTGCATCCGCGACTCGGCCCCGGGCGAGTCGCTCTCCGGGCGCCGCGTGGAGCTGGCCCAGGGCACGCTGACGATCGCCGACGAGATGAATCCGGTCGCGCTCTTGTTCGGCGACGCCGGCGAGGGCTACGAGGTGGTTCCGCGCAGCCGCCGCCTGGCGCTGGCGGCGGTGCAGGTCAAGGGCGTGCCGCAGATCGCCGTCGACGAGGCGCTGTGGATGGCCGCGGCCACCGTCGAGGCCGCCTAGAGCCTGGTCCAGGCTTAACCGTTTCCGGCTTGTAACGGCCCTTTCGTGATCTACACTCGGGCCAAGCGAATGGCCGACCTGCTCGAACGAGAGAGTCCTCTGGAGGTTCGCGTCGGGGCCGACGAGGGCCTCGCCCGCGCCGAGCTGCGCCGCCAGATCGGCCGCCTCGAGCGCCAGCTCGCGAGTGTCTTCTGCGAGGCCTTCGGGCGGACCGAGGTCGAGCACCGCGTCGCCGCGGTCGCCCCCGCGCCGAGGGTCCTCGACCTGGGTGAGCTGGAGCGGGTTCGCGACGAGCTGGCCGACCGCGTCGCCGAGGCCCGGCTGGGCCTGGGCGAGCGGGCCCGTGTGGAGACCGCCAACCGCGAGCTGCTGCGCAGGATGCTGGCGGCGCCGGCCGAGCACCGGTGGGTCAAGGTGACCCGCCACGACGTCGGCGAGCCGGGCTGCGGCGCCTGGCACTCGCGCCCTCGTCTCGGCCCGCTCGGGATGCTGATGGGGTGGTGGCGGGTCAAGGTCTCATCGGGATGCCCGTTAGCCGGGCGGCCTGCGGCCGTTGAGCAAGCGAAAGGGCAGGCGAGCGGCTGAGCCCTCGCCGGCGCCGAAGCCGGCGCGTCGCGTCGGCGCGCCAGGGCAGCGCCCGCCGGCGCCCTGGGGCTCGTTCCCGCTGGCCGAGCTGGTGATCTTCGGCGGCATCGTCGCGCTGGCGGTCGGCCTCATCGGCGCCGATCAGACCGCGATCGGCGTCGGCGTCGTGATGGCGGGGTTGGGCGGCCTGGAGGTCGCCGTCCGCGAGCACTTCGCCGGCTACCGCTCCCACACGACGCTGATCGCGGGGACGGTCTTCGTGCTCACGGTCGGCGGTCTCTTCTACCTTGCGAACCAGCTTCTCGCCGTCAGCCTCGCGATCGGCGCCGTCGCCTTCGCGATCGTCTTCTACCTGGCCCGGCGCGCCTTCCAGCGCGCCTCCGGGGGCCTCAGCTTCCGGGTCGGCGGGATGCGCGGCTGACGCAGCTCAGGCGGCGATCGCGCCGCGTCCGTTCACCGACCGCGCGGCCAGCTCCGCCGAGAGCAGCTGGCGCTGGCGGGCGGTCAGCGTCCCGAGTTGCTTGTTCTCGTTGAGCGACAGCGGCAGCAGGAACTTGCGGGCCCGGGTCCGGCCCCAGCGGCGCTGGCTGGTGAGCAGCTCGGCGATGGTCATGCTCTCGGTCTCCCACGGGCACTCGCGCACCACTTCGGACGCATCGGTATCCCCCCGCGCTATCGAGCGCTTCAGCTCGGCCCTCGCGAGCCGGACCAGGTTGGCTCGTTCGAGCGCTCGCATGTGCTGCGGCTCCTCCACCGAAGATGCGATCGTCATTGCGGGTGCCGTCGTGGCAGCTTCCACTGGGACTCCTCCCTTCAAAGGAATCGGTTACGGGTACCTCGCGCCCACCCGATGTCCGCGCCTTGGGATGCGGTGGCCTTGGGGGGACCGAGTTCTCAATCCGTCCGCCCTCCCGGGCGTTCGGCGAGGGGGCCACGCTATGCGGTGAGGGTGCGAAACGTCAAGCCGGCGTCATCGGATGACTGGCCGGCCCGGTCGCTAAGAGCAACAATTTCAGGTTCGAGTGCCCCTTGTCCCTATCTGGACAAGCCTGAAACTACCCACGACGGGGGATGTCAAAAACTCGTTATCGGCAGATTAGGACCGCGGAAGCTCTGGGAAGTCTCGAATCACGCGGGCGATCGTGCCGAGGGCGCCGTCGAGGTGCTCGGGCTCGTGGGTCGCCATCAGGCTGGTCCGCAGCAGCGCCCCGCCGGGCGGCACCGCCGGGTGGATCGCGACGTTGGTGTAGACGCCGGCGTCGAAGAGCGCCTTCCAGAGCAGCACCGCCTGCCAGTCGTCGCCGACCATCACCGGCACCACCGGGGTGGTGGCGACGGTGCCGTCCGGCAGGGTGCCGGGCTCGATCACCCTGAGGCCGAGGTGGCGCAGGCCCTCGCGCAGGTAGGAGGCGTTGGCGAGCAGCTTCTCGAACAGCGCCGGCCCGTCGGCGCGGATCACCCGCAGCGCCGCCAGCGCCGCGCCGACGGCCGCCGGCACGGCCGAGGCGCTGAAGATGAACGAGCGCGAGGCGACGCGGAGGTACTCGACCACGTCGGCGGGGCCGGCGACGAAGCCGCCGCAGGAGGCGAGGCTCTTGGAGAAGGTGCCCATCCGCAGGTCGACCTCGTCCTCGAGGCCGAACAGCTCGCAGGCGCCGGCGCCGCGGGCGCCGAGCACGCCGGCCCCGTGGGCCTCGTCGACCATCAGCCGGGCGCCGTAGGCCCGGCAGAGCTCGACGATCCGCGGCAGGTCGCAGACGTCGCCCTCCATCGAGAAGACGCCGTCGACGACGACCAGGACGCCGCCGCCGTCCTCGGCCGCGCGCTGGAGCATCTTCTCCAGCTTGTCCATGCGGTTGTGGCGGAAGGGGCGCAGCTTGGCGCCGGAGAGGCGGCAGCCGTCGAGGATCGAGGCGTGGTCGCCGGAGTCGCAGACGACCGTGTCGCCGGGCCCCAGGATCGTGCCGATGCAGCCCAGGTTGGACTGGTAGCCGGTGGTGTAGACGATTGCGTCCTCGGTCCGCATCCACTCGGCCAGCTCGCGCTCGAGTTCGAGGTGCAGAGGCGTGGTGCCGTTCAGCAGCCGCGAGCCGGTGACCCCGGTGCCGTAGGTCTCCAGCGCGTCCCGGGCGCCCTGCTTGACGCGCTCCTCGCCGGTCAGGCCGAGGTAGTTGTTGGAGCCGAGCATGATCGTCTCGCGCCCCTCCATCTCGACCACCGGGCCGGCCTGTGAAGTGAGCAGGCGGAAGTAGGGGAGGACGTCGTGCTCGCGGGCCGCTTCGAGCTGCTCGCGGCGGTCGTGGCTGCGCGCCTTCTCGAAGACGTCGACCGGGGCCTTCGCGGTCTCGCTCATCGCCTCAGAGTGTAGGTTGCGCCCCACATGGGAAGCGTCTCGATACGGCCGGTGCGGACGCGTCGCGAGCTGAAGCGCTTCATCGAGGTTCCCTTTCGCCTGTACCGCGACCAGCCGCTGTGGGTGCCGCCCCTGAAGCTCGAGCGCCGGCTGTTCCTGAGTCGCCGCATGAACGCCTTCTTCAGTCACGGCGAAGCCGAGTACTTCCTGGCCCTGCGCGAGGGCCGCGAGGTGGGCAGGATCAGCGCCCACGTCAACCACGCCTTCAACGAGCACCAGGGCAAGAACTGGGGCTGGTTCGGGTTTCTGGAGTTCGAGCGGGACCCGGAGGTGCTGCAAGCGCTGCTGGATGCCGCCGCCGCCTGGCTTCGCGAGCGGGGCAAGGAGCGCATGGTCGGCCCGGCGAGCTTCGCGATGAACGACGAGAGCGGGATCCTGATCGAGGGCTTCGACCTGCGCCCGATGGTCCTACAGCCGTGGAACCCCCCCTACTACCAGCAGCTGATCGAGCAGAGCGGGATGACCAAGGCGATGGACCTGCTGATGTGGAACCTCGAGGTCTCCGATCGCGACAAGGTCCTGCCGGTGATATTCGATCTCGCCGAGAAGGTGCACAGCGAGCACGGGATCCGGGTTCGGCCGATGCGTCGCTGGCAGCTGCGCAAGGACATGGACGCCTTCGCCGACGTCTACAACGCGGCATGGTCGAAGAACTGGGACTTCGTGCCCTATTCGAAGAAGGATCTGGACGCCTACGCCCAGGAGCTACAGCTCGTCTTCGACAAGCACTGGTTCATGATCGCCGAACGGGAGGACACCGGCGAGGTGGTCGGCATGGCGATCACCGTTCCCGACATCAACCAGGTGCTGGCTCGGATGAAGGGGCGGCTGCTGCCGCTGGGGTGGTGGCACTTCCTCAGCAAGGGCAGGACGATCGACCGGGTCCGCGTCGGCTTCCTCGGGGTAAAGCCCGAGTACCAGCACACCGGGGTGGCGGCGAAGCTGTTCGTCGAGCACTTCAAGGCGGCGGCGGAGCGGCCGCAGACCGGCGGCGAGATGGGCTGGATCCTCGAGACCAACACCGCGATGAACCGGGCGATGGAGGGGATGGGCGGCAAGGTCGTAAAGCGCTACCGCGTCTACGAGCGCTCGTTGCGGGCCTGAGGCCGCAACTTGCGGGGTTCGTTCGACGGCCGGGCCGACGCGACCATCGCCCTCGCTAGAGTCGGCCCGGTGAGCGAGATTGAGCTAGACGGCGAGATCGTCGCCGAGGAGGACGCCGAGCCGCGCGACGCCGAGGCGGTGCGGGCGCTGCCGCTGCCCTACGAGCAGCCGGCCGCCCCGGTCCTGCGGGCGGAGGTCCGCTCGGCGGCGATCGCGGCCGCCGGCGGCGTCCTCGCCGGGGCCGCCACGGTCGCCGCGGTTCGCGCCGTGACCGCCGCCGGCTCCAAGGCGCGCTCGCCGCGCCGGCTCGCGCGCCGCCGCGAGCGCCCGGCGAACGTCGTCGCCAGCCGCTCCTTCCTCGTGGACGTGCATCTGCTCGGCAGGTGAGCGGGATCGAGCTGGAGGTCCGCCCTCCCTCGCCCTACCGGCTGCCCTCGCGCAGCGACGACCGCACGCTGCGCTCCGACGGCGGCGTCCTCAGCCGCCTGCTCGACGTCGGGGGAAGCCCGGTGGTGGTCCGCGCCTGGCAGCCCGCCCGCGACCGCGTCGCGCTGCGCGCCGACCCGGTCGACCCCGGGACCGTCGTCCGGCCCCTGGCGCCGCCCGGTGGCGAGCCGCGCCGCGCCGGGCGGGCCCAGCTCGCCCTCGCCCTGGAGCGGATGCGCTTCGCGCTCGCGGTCGACGAGGACCTCGGCGAGTTCCACCGCCGCTTCCGCCGTGACCCGCTGCTCGGCCCGCTGTTGCGCCGGATGCCCGGCTTCCGGCCGCAGCGCCGACCGTGGCCCTGGGAGGCGCTGGCCTCGGCCGTGGTCAAGCAGCTGATCGAGGCCGAGCGCGCTGCCCGGATCGAACGGCGCATCGTCGGCCGCTGGGGGCCGCGGCTGGGGGAGGGCCGGGAGGCGCTGCGCGACGTCCCCGCCGCGGCGACGATCGCCGGCCGCGCGCCGGCGGAACTGAGCTCGATGGACCTCGTCGCCGAGCCGCGCCGCGGCGCTGCGTCGGGTCGCTGCCGCGGTCGCCGCGGGCCGCTGCGACCCCGGCTCCCCGGCCGCCGACCGCCGCCTACTGGCGATGCCCCAGATCGGGCCCTGGACCGTGCAGTGCCTCGGCCTGTTCGGCCGCGGCGAGATGGACTCGCTGCCCGCCGGCGACCTCGCCTACATCAAGCTGGTCGGCCGCCTCGCCGGTCTCGGCCGCCGCGCCACGGTCGCCGAGGTGGAGGACTTCTACGCGCCCTACGCCCCGTTCCGGGGCCTGGCCGGGACCCTGACGCTGGCCGGCCTGTACCGCCGGGTGGCCCAGGGCCCGCCGCTTCGCCGCGCCGCCTGAGCCGGTCCCGCCTGCACGACGTCGTGCCTGGACGAACATGTGGTCAAGCGTGTGGACTTTTTGTCGATAAGCGACGCGTGGAGGCGAAAGGGGACAGGAACTGGCCCGACCACGAGGTGAGCGAATTCCTCGACCAGATCGCGGCCGGCGGGCAGGACTACCGGCGCCTGGTCGAGCGCCTGCCGGTGATCGTCTACGCCGCCGAGATGGGCGAGTACGGGCGCTGGCGCTACGTCAGCCCCCAGGTCGAGGAGATCCTCGGCTACAGCGCCGAGGAGTTCAAGGCCGACCCGAGCCTCTGGGCCCGGCTGCTGCACCCCGACGACCGCGAGCGCGCGCTGGAGGTCGAAAGCGACGAACTACCTCGGCGACCGCAACACCCGCCCGGTCGAATACCGGATGCGCACGCGCGCCGGCGGGACCGTCTGGATGCTCGACGAGGCGGTGCTCGAGGCCGACGAGCACGGGGTCCCGGTCTGGCACGGCGTCCTCTACGACATCACCGAGCGCAAGAGCGCCGAGAGCGAGCTGCAGCGCGCCCTCTCCCAGCAGGCGGTGGTCGCGCAGGCTGGGCGAGCGGGCGCTGCAGGACGGCGACCCGGAGGCGCTGATGCGCGACGCCGTCTCGCTGATCGGCGAGGTCGACGGCGTCGACAGCGCCTGCATCTGGGAGGTCGGCCGCGACGGCCGCCGGCTCAACCTGCGCGCCGGCCTCGAGGAGGACGAGGCGATCGGCGCCGGCCGGCGCGTCTCGGCCGCGCGCGACTCCCACGCCGGCGCCGCCCTCGACTCCGGCACGCACGTGATCGTCTCCGACTGGGCCAACGAGAGCCGCTTCACGATGCCGCCGGTGCTGCGGGCGCTCGGCGCCGCCAGCAGCCTCGCGGTGATGATCGACGGCAAGGACCATCCCTTCGGCGTGCTCGACGTCCACTCCGTCGATCCGCAGCCGCTTCACCCCGAAGGACGTCCCCTTCGTGCAGGCCTCCGCCAACGTCCTCGCCGACGCGATCGAGCGCCACGCCGCCGACCAGGCGCTGCGCCACCGGGTCCTGCACGACTCGCTGACCGGCCTCCCCAACCGGCTCAGCTTCGTCGACTCGCTCGGCGACGCGCTGCGCCGGGCGGCGGTCTCCGGCTCGCCGGTCGGGATCCTCTTCCTCGACCTCGACCACTTCAAGCTGATCAACGACAGCCTCGGCCACCACGCCGGCGACGCGCTGCTGCGCGCGGTCGCCCCGCGCCTGCGCGCGCACCTGCGCCCCGGCGACATCGTCGCCCGCTTCGGCGGCGACGAGTTCGGGGTCCTGATCGACCGCCTCGCCGACGAAGAGGAGGCGGTCGGCGATCGCCGACCGCGTCGCCTCGGCCTTCGCCCAGCCCTTCTCGATCGACGGGGTCGAGCACTTCGTCACCGCCAGCATCGGGATCGCCGTCGCCCGCCCCGCCGAGCAGCGCACCGCCGAACGCCGAGCTGCTGATCCGCGACGCCGACGCGGCGATGTACCGGGCCAAGGAGCGGGGCCGGGCGCGCTGCGTGCTCTTCGACGCCGAGATGCGGGCGTCGCGCGATGCGGCGGCTGGAGGTCGAACGGGAGCTGCGCCACGCGCTCGAAGCGCGATGAGCTCGCCCTGCACTACCAGCCGGTCGTCGGCCTGCGCACCGGCGAGATCACCGGGTTGGAGGCCCTGGTTCGCTGGCGCCACCCCGACCGCGGCCTGCTCGACCCGGCCGAGTTCGTCTCGATCGCCGAGGACAGCGGCCTGATCGAGCCGATCGGGCGCTGGGTCCAGGAGCGCGCCTGCCGCCAGATTCAGGAGTGGCACGAGCAGCGGCCGGACTCGCGCCCGCTCGACGTCGCGGTCAACCTCTCCGCCCGCCAGGTGGCCCACCGCGACCTCGCCGCGACCGTCGAGGAGATCCTCGCCCGCACGGAGCTCGACCCCGTCCACCTGCGCCTGGAGATCACCGAGAGCGTCCTGGTCGAGGAGTCGGCGACCGCGATCGCCTCGCTGGAGGCGCTGAACGAGATCGGCGTGCGGCTGGTCCTCGACGACTTCGGCACCGGGTACTCCTCGCTGGCCTACCTCAACCGCTTCCCCTTCCACGCGCTGAAGATCGACCGCTCCTTCGTCGACGCGCTCGGGATCGAGCAGGAGGGCACGGCGATCGTCGAGGCGATCATCGGCATGGCCAGGGCACTGTCCCTGGACGTGATCGCCGAGGGGGTCGAGAGCGAGGTCCAGCTGGCCGAGCTGAGCCGGCTCGGCTGCGACTACGCCCAGGGCCACCTCTTCCACGCGGCGATGCCCAGCGAGGAGGTCAGCCGCCTGCTGGCCGAGGGGGCGCTGCGACTATTCGGGGATCTCGCGCGGGAGGTAGGCGTTGCTGAGCAGCTCGGCGGGCGCCGGCAGCGTTTCGATCAGGCCGTTGTCGCGCATCCAGCCGCTGAATTCCCCCCAGGCCGCCGGGTCCATGTAGCCGTAGGGCTGCCCCGCGGTCCTCGCCGCCAGCAGCGGCAGGGTCGCCTTGATCTCGGCTTCGGTCAGCTTCGGGTTCGAGGTCGTGGTTGGCTTCCAGCACCGCCCTGGCGGCCGCCTTCGGCTCCTTCACGGCCGCCTTGGTGCCGCGTTCCAGGGCGGCGATGAAGAGGCGGAACTCCTCGGGGTCCTCTTCGAGGCGCTTGCGGTTGGCGACCAGCACAAGCTCGTCGTAGGTCGGCACGCCGAGCTTGTCGACCGGGGTGACGACGGGGTCCTTTGCCGCGGCTCGCGCAGGTCGACGCCCTCGACGTTGCTGTAGCCGCCGAGCATTGCCTGGGCGCTGCCGCCGAGCAGGGCGGGCAGCAGCCCGAAGCCGACGTTGACCGCCTTGACGTCGGACGGGGTCAGATGGACGCGGGCGAGGATCGTCTTCAGGAACGCGTCCTGGTAGGGGATGCCGGCGGTGGCGACCGTCTTGCCGCGCAGGTCGCCGACTCCCTTGATGCCCGACTTCCCCAGCCAGATCATCGAGGTCAGCGGCCGGTTGACGAGGGCGCCGATGGCGACCACGTCGATCCCCTGTTCGTGCGCCAGGGCGACCTCGGGCTCGTAGGAGATCGCCAGGTCGGAGCGCCCGGCGGCGACCTGCTTGATCGGCGCCGCCGGGTCCGAGGGGGCCTCGATGCCGACGTCCAGCCCGGCTTCGGTGAAGTAGCCGAGCTTCTGCGCCATGTAGATGCCGGCGTGGTCGGGGTTGGGATAGAAGTCGAGCGTGAGGCTGAACGGCTGCGCTTCGCCGGTCGTGTCCTCGGACTTCTCCCCGCACCCGGCCAGGCCGAGGGCGAGGAGCGCGAGCGCGGCGGCGAGGGCGAGCGCCGGGGTTCGGGCCAGCTTCATCCCCTGTGTTCTATCGCCAAGTGACGACGCGGCGCTCCGCGAGGGCGAGCAGGCCGAAGAGGCCGAGGGCGATCGCGACGAGGACCGCCACCTCCGCGAACAGCCGCGCGGTTTCCAGCTGGGCGTTGTCCTGAAGGATCAGGTGGCCGAGGCCGGCGTCGGAGCCGGCCCACTCGCCGAAGACGGCGGCGATCACCGCGAAGGAGGCGGCGACCTTGGCGCCGCTGAAGGCATGGGGCAGGGCGGTGGGCGCCTCGATCCGGTGGAAGGTCTGCCAGCGGGAGCCGTCCAGGGTGCGCATCAGCTTGATCGCCTCGGGATCGACCGCGCGCAGGCCGTCGGTGGTGTTGACCGCGATCGGGAAGAAGCAGACCAGGGCGACGATGACCAGCTTGGGCACGATCCCGTAGCCGAAGAGAACGACCAGGATCGGGGCGACGACCAGGATCGGGATCGCCTGGGAGCCGACGAGCAGCGGGTAGGTGGCGCGCCGCAGGGTGGTCGAGAACCGCAGCGCGACGGCGAACCCGAGGCCGGCCAGGACCGCGCAGCCGAACCCGAGCAGGACCTCGCGCAGCGTCACCCAGGCGTTTTCGGCCAGCAGCGAGCGGTTCTCCCACAGCGAGCTGGCGATTTCCGCGGGCGAGGCGATCAGGAAGTCTTCGAGGTTGAGCACGCTGGCGAGGGCGCCGCTGCTGGCGGCGATCTGCCAGGCGCCGATCAGGGCCGCGAGGAGCAGCGCGGGGAGGAGCCAGCGCCTCATCCCGCCCCCTCGCGAAGCGCCCGCATCGCGCTCTCGCGAACGGCGACGAAGCCCGGGTCGGTGACGGCGGCGTCGCGGTCGGGGGCACGCGGCCGGGGCGCCCGCAGCTCGGCGACGATCCGGCCCGGGCGCGCCGAGAGGACGGCGACGCGGTCGGAGAGGTAGAGCGCCTCCTCGACGTCGTGGCTGACCAGGACGACGGTGCGCGGGTCGGCGCGCAGGGCCGTGGCGAGCCAGCCCTGCATCTCGGCTCTGGTGATCGCGTCGAGCGAGGCGAACGGCTCGTCCAGCGCCAGCAGCGGCTTGCCGGCGAGGAGCGTGCGCAGGAAGGCGACCCGCTGGCGCATCCCTCCCGAGAGCTCGGCCGGGCGCGCCCGCTCGAACCCGGCCAGGCCGAAGCGCTCGAACAGCGCCCCCGCCCGCCGGCGCGCCCGCGCCCTGCCGATGCCCTGGTTGCGCAGGGCCAGCGCCGCGTTGTCGATCGCCGAGTACCAGGGCAGGAGCAGGTCGCGCTGGGGCATGTAGGCGCAGCGGGCGAGGCGGCCGGCCGGGCTGGCGTCGCCGTCCACCTCGATCGTGCCGGCGCTCTGGCTCGCGCAGGCCGCAGATCAGTTCCAGCAGGGTCGACTTGCCGCACCCCGACGGCCCGACCAGGCCGATCACGGCGTGGGGCTCGGCCGCGAGGTCGAGGCCGCTCGATCGTGCTCAGCTCTCCGTAGGCGTGGCGCAGGGCGCGGATCGCGATGCCTGCCGCGGGGGCCCCGGATGGCGCCAGGGGCGGTGCCGGGGGGCTGATCTCCCCAATTTCGGCGGTCATCCTGGTATCCTGCCGCACTCCGCACTCCTGACCAAGAAGGTCAGGAAAGTCGATAAGCGTCCGGTGCGGGACTGAGGAGAACACCATGGACCCGGCAATCGTCCTTTTCGGATTGGGCATCGGCGTACTCGTCGGCATGACCGGCATGGGCGGGGGATCCCTGATGACCCCGCTGCTGATCCTGATCTTCGGGATCCAGCCGACGACGGCGATCGGCACCGACATCTTCTACTCGGCGATCACCAAGACGGTCGGCGGCTGGCGCCACTTCCGGATGAAGACGGTGAACATGGAGCTGGTCAAGTGGCTGGCCATGCGGCAGCGTTCCGGCGGCGGTGGCCGGGGTCGCGCTCGTCTCGGTCCTCGAGGATCACATCGGCGAAGACCGCCTCGACTCGCTCGTCTACGCGGTCCTCGGCGGCACCCTGCTGATGGTCGGGATCATCACCCTGGCGCGGGCGCTGATCCTGCGCAACGCTGATCGACGAGCGCGACCGCTTCGAGGTCGAGCGCCGCCACAAGGTCGCGGCGATCGTGATCGGCGCCACCACCGGGTTCGTGATCGGGATCACCTCGGCCGGCTCGGGCACGGTGATCGCGATCCTGCTGATCGCCGTCTACCGGCTGGCGCCGAAGAAGGTCGTCGGCACCGACGTCTTCCACGCCGCGATCCTGCTCTGGGCGGCCGGCGATCGCCCACTGGGTCGGCGGCAACGTCGACTTCGTCCTCGCCGGCAACATCCTGGTCGGCTCGGTGCCGGGGGTGGTCGATCGGCGCCGCCCTCTCCGACAGAGCGCCGCAGGGCTTCATCCGCACCGCCCTCGGCGTCGTCCTGATCGGCTCCGGCATCGTCACGATCCAGAAGGGCGACCCGAACGTCTGGCCGATCGCCGCCGCGATCGCGGCGATCGGGCTCGGCGCTGGTGCTCTACGCGCCGCACTGGCTGAACACGCCGCCGCGAGCGCCAGCGCGAGCAAGAGGCCGACCAGGCACGCGCGCCTGGCGCGGACGCTGCCGGCCGACTGATTTACTCGCGTCCATGCGAGTTTCCGCGAAGGCCGACTACGCGGTGCGGGCCGCCGCCGAGCTTGCCGCCGCCGAGGAGGGCCCGATCAAGGGCGAGCGCCTGGCCGAGGCCCAGGACATCCCGCTCCAGTTCCTCGAGCACATCCTGCTCGAGCTGAAGCACCACGGCATCGTCCGCGCCCGCCGCGGCGCCAAGGGCGGCTACTGGCTGGCCCGCCCGGCCGACGAGGTGACGATCGCCGAGATCGTGCGCGCCGTCGAGGGTCCGATCGCCCACGTCCAGTCGACGCCCCCCGAGGCGATCGAGTACCGCGGCAACGCCGAGCACCTGCAGGAAGTCTGGATCGCCGTCCGCGCCAGCCTCCGCACCGTGCTCGAGGAGGTGACCCTCGCCGACCTCGTCTCCGGCGAACTGCCCACCGTCGTCAGCGAGCTCGCCGCCTCGCCGGACGCCTGGGTCGCGAGGTAGGCGGTCCGGCCGTCAGTCCGGGCTCGGCACGCCGCCGGCGACGACGTTGACGAAGTTCTCCAGGTGGCGGGTGGTCCAGCACTCGAAGGCGCCGTCGCAGTAGCGCTCGTAGGCCGCCATCACCGAGTCGCCGTAGTTCCAGTAGAGCTTCGGCTCGGGGTTGAGCCAGAAGAGGCGGCCGGCGCGCTCGGCGATCTGGGCGAAGACCTCGGCGTGGGGCTCGCGGCCGTTGGTGCGGGCGTCGCCGAGCACGATCACGGTCGAGCGCGGGTCGAGCTCGTCGGAGATCTCGGTCAGGAACTCGAGCCAGACGCGGCCGTAGTCGGTGTAGCCGGAGACGTCGGCGACGCCGCCCTCGCTGGAGATCCGCTGGGCGACCACGGCGAAGTCGCGCTCGTGCTCGAAGACGTCGGTCACCTCGGAGATCCGCTCGATGAAGACGAAGCTGCGCAGTTTGCGGAACGAGTCGTGGAGGGCGTGCAGGACCGAGAGGAAGAAGACGCTGGCCGAGGTGACCGAGGTGGAGACGTCGCAGAGGACGTAGATCTCCGGCCGTCGCGGCCGCTTCGGGCGGTAGCGGAGCCGCAGCGGCACGCCGCCGGTCTCCAGCGAGGCCCGCATCGTCCGCCGCACGTCGACCGCCTGGCCCTTGCGGCGCCCGCGCTGCTCGTGGCCGAGCGTCGCCAGCCGCCGCTTCATCTGCGAGACGGCGCGGTGCACCGCGGCGAGGTCCTGGGTCGGGCTGGTCGGCAGGGCGCGGTCGAGCTCGGCCAGCGGTCGCGAGGGGGGCAGGGTCTCGGTGCGCTCGATCAGGTCGCGCTCGAGCTCGCGCCGCAGGTGGCGCTCGAAGCGGTTGAGCTGCTCGCGGTCGATCGGCGGCCGCTCCCCGCCGTCCTCGCCCGGCGGCTGGGCGCCGGCGGAGAGCCCGAGCGTGCGGCGGATCCGCTGCACGTCGACGCCGACCACGCCGGAGCCCTCGGCGCGGCCGAAGGCGGCGATCGCGAGCCGCGCCAGGTCGCGCAGCGCGGTCCTCGTCGCCGGCGGCGATCGCCTCGCGGATCTGCTCGCGCAGCTCGTCGATGTCGAGCCGCTCGCCGCCCTCGCCGCCGCCCTGCCCCTCGCCGTCCTCGGTTACGCCGCGCTGGACCGCCTCGGCCTCGGCGGCGCGGAAGAAGTAGCGGTCGAACAGCAGCTCGAAGACGCGGCGGTCGTCCTGGGACTTGGCGATCGTCGCCGCCAGCGCCTCGCGGAAGTCGTCCTGGGAGGTCCAGGGCACCTGGTCCAGCGCGGCGAAGGCGTCGAGGATCTCGGAGGTGCCGACGGCGACGCCCTCGCGAGCGCAGCTCCTCGCAGAAGCCGAGCAGCTTCGCCGCCAGGCCCGGCGGCCCCGGGTCGGCCTGCGGCCCGTAGGGCGAGCCGGGCGCGGCCCTCACCCCGCCTGGCCCGATGCCTCGGCCAGCTTCACGCCGACCCGCTCGGCGACCAGGTCGATGTCGGTGCGGTGCTTGACGATGATCGACATCGACTGGTTGAAGGTCTCGCGGTCGATGTCCTCGGCGCCCATCAGCAGCAGCGTGCGCGCCCAGTCGATCGACTCCGCGATCGAGGGCGGCTTCTTCAGGTCCAGGGCCCGCACCATCTGGATCACCTCGACCAGCCGCCGCGCCAGCGCCTCGGGCAGCTCGGGGGCGTGCAGGCGGACGATCTCCATCTCCCGCTCGACCTCGGGGTAGTCGAGCCAGAGGTAGAGGCAGCGGCGCTTCAGCGCCTCGGTCAGCTCGCGCGAGTCGTTGGAGGTGAGGACGACGATCGGCATCGTCGTCGCCGAGATCTGCCCCAGCTCGGGGATCGTGATCTGGAAGTCGGAGAGGAGCTCCAGCAGCATCGCCTCGAACTCCTGGTCGGTCTTGTCGATCTCGTCGATCAGCAGCACGACCGGCTCGGGGCTGGAGATCGCCTGCATCAGCGGCCGGCTGAGCAGGAACTCGGAGCTGAAGATGTCCTCCTGCACGTCCTCCCAGCCGGCCTCGCCGCCGGCCTGGATCCGCAGCAGCTGCTTGCGGTAGTTCCACTCGTACATCGCCTTGGCCTCGTCGAGGCCCTCGTAGCACTGCAGGCGCACCAGCTCGCGGCCGGTGGCGCGCGAGAGCGCCTTGGCCAGCTCGGTCTTGCCGACGCCGGCCGGGCCCTCGACCAGGACCGGCTTGCCGAGCCGCTGGGCGAGGAAGGAGACCAGCGCCGCGGGCTCGTCGGCGAGGTAGCCGACCTTCGCCAGCGAGTCCTTCACCTGCTGCCACGGAGCCGTCGGCCATGCCGGCGATGATAATCCGGCTCCGTGCTCGACCTCGTCCCGCCGCTCGCCGTGCTGCTCCCGCACAGCCCCGGCCCCTACATCGCGCTGATGCTGGTCGGCTTCGCGATCGGCATCCTCGGCCACCTGACCAAGACCCGCTGGCTGATCGCCTCCGGCGTGATCCTGATCTTCCTCGGCGCCCTGCTCTTCCCGCTGGCGGCGAACCTGACCACCGAGCAACCGTCCGCCGCCGATCGAAGAACGGCGCGGCGACTCCGGCTGAGATGGGGGACCCGGGGTCTACGATCGGCGTCGTGGGACGCCTCGACGCAGGTCGACCTGAGTCCTGTCCCTCGACCGCAAGGAGGAGGAGCGCGAGCTGCGGCTCGCCTGGACGCGGCTGGCGCAGCTGCGCCTGACCCTCGGCGGCCTGATCGGCGAGCGGGAGCTGGGGCCGCCGCTCTGCGTCGTCTTCGAGGGCTGGGACGCCTCCGGCAAGGGCGGCGCGATCAAACGGCTGGTCGCGCCGCTGGACCCGCGCCACGTCCGCGTCGTCCAGTTCGCCGCGCCGAGCGCCGACGAGAAGCGCCACCACTTCCTCGCGCCGCTTCTGGCCGGCGCTGCCGGGCTGGGGCGGGATGGCGGTCTTCGACCGCTCCTGGTACGGGCGGGTGCTGGTCGAGCGGGTCGAGGGGCTTGGCGAGCCGACGAGCAGTGGCTGCGCGCCTACGACGAGATCAACGCGCTTCGAGCGCACCCTCGCCGACGAGGGCACGATCCTGGTCAAGCTCTGGCTCCACATCTCCGCCGGAGGAGCAGCTGCGGCGGTTCGAGGCCGCGCCGCCGACCCGCTCAAGGCCTGGAAGCTGACCGACGAAGACTGGGCGCAACCGCGAGCAGCGCGGCCCGAGTACGAGGAGGCGGTGGAGGACATGCTCGACCGCACCGACCAGCCCCGGGCGCCCTGGCGCCTGGTCGCCGGCCGAGTCCAAGCGCCACGCCCGGGTCGAGGTCGTGCGCACCGTCAATCGAGGAAATCGAAGCCGGGATGCGGCGCTGGCGGGCAGGAGCCGCCGCCGCCGGTAGGAGCCGCGCGGCGCCGGCCGGTCAGCGAGCGCCAGCTACGATCTCGGTCCGAACCCGTCTTCGATCGATGAGGAGCTCCATCCCTTGAGCCGAATTCGAATCTTCGCTGCTGTTCGCGCGCTGGCCGCGCTGGCGACCGCGTTCGCCGCCTGCGGCGGCAGCGGCGGCGAGCAGCGGCGAAGACCCGCAGAGCGGTCCTCGAAGAACGCCACCCTGGAAGGGGTCGAAAGCGGCAACCTCGACCTCACGCTCGGGGTCAACTCCGAGCGGCGGCAAGGGCGGCAACCTCAAGGTCAGCCTCTCCGGCCCGTTCCAGAGCGAGCGGCGAAGAAGACCTGCCCGAACTCGACCTGACCGCCAAGGCGAACGGCACGGTCAACGGCGAAGCAGGTCGACTTCGAAGGCGGCCTGACGCTGCTCTCCGACCGCGCCTTCGTCGAACTACAAGGGCACCGAGTACGAAGTCGACCCGACCACCTTCGGCTTCGTCAAATCGGCGCTTCGAACAGGCCCAGCAGCAGGGCGGCCAAGGCCGGCAGCGCCGAAGTCACCGCCTGCCAGGAAGCGGCGACCGGGCTCGAAGTCGGCCAACTTCGTCGACAACCTCAAAAACGAAGGCAGCGCCGACGTCGACGGGACCGAAACCACCAAGGTCAGCGGCGACCTCAACGTCGCCGAGCGCGGTCGACGCGGTGATCAAGCTGACCGAAAACCCGGCCTGCGCGCCCAGCTCGAAGCGGCCGGCCCGCTGCCGCTCGGCCGAACTGAAGAACGGCCAGGGGCGAAGCTCGACCAGGCGATCAAGAACGCCCACGTCGACGTCTACGTCGGCGACGACGACATCATCCGCAAGGTCGCCGCCGAACTGACGGTCGAACCGAAGGGCAAGGGCGAAAAGGTCGAAATCGAATTCGACCTCTCGCTCGGCGGGTCAACGAAGAACAGGAAATCTCCGCGCCCTCCAGCGCCAAGCCGCTGGAAGAGCTGTTCCAGAAGCTCGGGGTCAACCCGATCGAACTGCTCGAAGGCAACAGCGGCGAAGCCGGCCTCGGCGGCTGCTCGAACGCCGCCTCAGCGACAACGCGCCGGCGCTGGGCGGGAACTGCGCGGAGTCGTCCAGGCGCCCGGCGCCGTCGGGCGGCGCGGAGCCGACTCGAAGGCGCCACCAGCGCCGAACAGCAGGCCTACCTCGAATGCCTCCAGGGAGCCGAAACGCCCGCCGACCTGCAGAAGTGCGCCAGCCTGGCTCCAGTAGGCCGGTAGGCGACATCGGCATTGCGACGGGCGCCCCACGAGGGCGCCCGTTCGCTTTGGGCATACGCTTGCCGGCTCGTGAACCCGGAGACGGACCACCCCAGCCGGCCGCGCCTCGACGCGGCCTTCCTGCGCACGCCGCACGGCTGGCCCTACCTGCTCGTCCCGCTGATCCCGATCGCGGTCGCGCTCGACCTCGCCGGCGCGCCGGCGACGGTCGTCTTCGCCGCCTCGGCGCTCGGGATCATCCCCACCGCGGCGCTGATGGGGCGCGCCACCGAGGAGCTGGCGGCGCGCTCGGGGCCGGGCATCGGCGGCCTGCTCAACGTCACCTTCGGCAACGCGCCGGAGCTGATCATCGCCCTCTTCGCGCTCGGCAAGGGCCTGCAGGAGGTGGTCAAGGCCTCGATCGTCGGCTCGATCATCGGCAACATCCTGCTGGTGCTCGGCGCGGCGATGCTGGCCGGCGGGCATCGGCCGCGAGAAGCAGACCTTCAGCCGCACCGGCGCCGGCATCCAGACCTCGATGCTGATGCTGGCCGCGGCGGCGCTGGTGATGCCGGCGATCTTCGAGCTGGTCGAGGGCAAGGGCCTGCCGCTGCCCGGGGCCGAGGCGATCGACTACGGCGGCACGGTCGAGCACCTCTCGCTCGCGGTCGCGATCGTCCTCATCGTCACCTACGTGGTCGGCCTCGTCTTCTCGCTGAAGACCCACCGCGACATCTTCAACCCCGAGTACGAGGACGAGGACAGCTGGGGCTGGTCGACCCGGACCTCGGTGATCGCGCTGGCGATCGCCGGCGTCCTGGTCGGGATCATGTCCGAGGTCCTGGTCGGCTCGATCACCGAGGCCTCCCACGCGATCGGCCTCTCGGAGTTCTTCATCGGCGTGATCGTCGTCGCGATCGTCGGCAACGCCGCCGAGCACTGGGTCGCGGTCCTGGTCGCGATGAAGAACAAGATGGACCTCGCGGTCAACATCGCGATCGGCTCCAGCGCCCAGGTGGCCCTGTTCGTCGCCCCGGTCCTCGTCCTCGCCTCGTTCTTCATCGGCCCCCACCCGCTGGCGCTGGTCTTCAACGGCTTCGAGCTGGGCGCGATCCTGCTGGCGATCCTGATCGCCAACTACGTCACCCAGGACGGCGAGTCGACCTGGTTCGAGGGCGTGCAGCTGCTCGCCGTCTACTTCGTCTTCGGGCTGGCCTTCTACTACGCCTGAGCTAGCCTCGTCCTCGTGGACGCGGTCCTGCTGTCGGCCAGTTTCGCGATCGTCCTCTCGGGCGCCCTGCTGTTCACCAACGCGGTCGAGTGGGTCGGCCACCGGCTGGGGCTGGGGGAGGGGGCGGTCGGCAGCATCCTCGCCGCGGTCGGGACGGCGATGCCGGAGACCCTGATCGCGATCGTCGCCCTGCTCGACTCCGCCGCGGGCTCCGAAGACGTCGCGATCGGCGCGATCGTCGGCGCCCCCTTCCTGCTGGCGACGCTGGCGATGGGCCTGGTCGGCCTCTTCGCCCACCTCTACCGCGACCGCCGTCGCCAGGGGGTCCGGCTCGCCGCCCACGGGCCGACCCTGGAGCGCGACCTGCTCTTCTTCCTCGTCTTCTTCGCCGCCGCCGGGGCGCTGGCTGGGGACCGCCGGCGGCGGTGCGGATCCCGGCCGGGATCGCGGTGCTGGCGGCCTACTGCTTCTACGTCGCCCGCACCCTCGGCGGGGGCGGTGAGGTCCAGGGCGAGGAGACGCTCAACCCGCTGATCTTCGAGCGACGCCCCGAGCGCGCCGCGGAGCCGGCGCTCGGCCTCTGCGTCCTCCAGCTCCTGGTCGGGCTGGGGGCGATGGTCGGCGGCGCCCACCTCTTCGTCGAAGAGCTGCTCAACATCGCCGACAGCCTCGGCGTCGACGCGCTCGTCCTCGCCCTGATCCTGGCCCCGCTCGCCACCGAGCTGCCGGAGAAGGTCAACAGCTTCTTCTGGGTGCGCGAGGGCAAGGACGCGCTGGCGCTCGGCAACATCACCGGCGCGATGGTCTTCCAGTCGACGATCCCGATCGGCATCGGCCTCCTCTTCACCGACTGGAGCCTCAGCGCCAACGCCGTCCTCTCGATCGCCCTCGGCCTCGCCGGCGGCCTGCTCGCCTACCTGAGCCTGCACCGCGGCCGCCGCTTCTCCCTACCGGCCGTGGCCGGCTGGTTCGCCCTCTACGCCACCTTCATCGTCATCGTGATCCTGAGCGCATAGAGCCGATCCCGGGAAGGCTGGAGCGTCTTGTACTTTTTCGGCGCTCCGCACCTCGGACGACCACACGGACCGACGAAAAAGTTAAGCGGAAGCCGTCTCGGGATCGGCTCCAAGGGCCCGCAGCACCAGGTCGTCGTGCTTTTTGGGCGAGACCTTGGGAAACACCTTCGCGATCGCGCCCTCGGGGTCGATGATGAAGGTCGCCCGCTGCACCCCCATGTACTTCTTGCCGTACATCGACTTCTCGACCCAGGTGCCGTAGGCCTCGGCGACGGCGTGGTCGGCGTCGGCGAGCAGGGCGAAGTCGAGGTCGTACTTGCCGGCGAACTTCTCCAGCGCGCCCACCTCGTCGGGGGAGACGCCGATCACCCGCGCCCCGGCTGCGCGGTACTCGGCACCGCGGTCGCGCACCCCGCAGGCCTGGGTGGTGCAGCCGGGCGTGTCGGCGCGAGGATAGAAATAGAGCACCACGGTCTCGCCCCTCAGGTCCGAGAGCGTCACCTCGTTGCCGTCCTGGTCGGGCAGGGTGAAGTCGGGCGCCTGCTGCCCCTCGCTCAGCACGGAGCCGCTCAGTTCTCGCGGCCTGGGTCCTGGCCGTCCTCGTCGGCGTCCATCTCCTCGTCGCCCTGTTCGAGCGCGGTGGCGGAGACCGAGCCGGCGGAGCCGGGGTGGTAATGGGTCTGGAAGGTCTCGAGGATGCGGTCGCGGCCGTCCTCGTCGATCGGCGTCTCCTCGGATATCCGCACCCAGTCGGCCCCCTCGTAGTCCTCCATGTTGAAGACCTCCTGGTCCAGCGAGGCCGAGTCGTCGACGACGACGACCACCTCGGTCTGGGGGTTGAAGTAGGTGCCGGGCTGCACCAGCAGCTCCTCGACCTCGTAGAGATTCTCTTCGGCGCCGGCCATCAGCTCGATCCTAGGAGATCGGCGAGCTGGCGCTCGGTCTCGGCCTCGACGTCGAGGGGCTCGCGGCCCTGGCGCAGGCGCCGTTCGTTGCGGACGAGGACCAGCTGGCGGACCTCCGCCCGCAGCTCCGCGTCCTCGGCTGGCGCCGTGTCGGGCGCCTCCGCGAGTGTCGCCAGCAGCCGCTCGGCCTCGGCTTCGACGTCGATCTGCTCCTCGCCGCGGCGGCGCTGGCGGTCCTGCTTGGCCACCAGCATCTGTCGGATCTCCGCGGCCTGGATCGCCGGATCGACGGCGGGCTCCGGCCGAGCCGGGTAGCGCGACGAGCGCGGCATCTCCCGCTCGATCGCGAAGCGGCCCTTGCCGATCGAATCCCAGCCGCCGGAGACGCGGCGGAAGAGCAGGCCCGCGAGCGGCGCCGCGACGCCGGTGAACAGCAGCACGATCGCGGACTTGCCGGTTGCCGACATCGCCAGCACGAGGTTCACCCGGACAAGGGTAGCCGCCCACACACGGCCCTTCATTCGCTAACCTTGGCCTTGGTTGACTGACCAGTCAATCGGCGGAACGCTCGCCGAGGCGGCGGCGCTCCACTCAGACTTCAACGCACGGACAAAAGGAGCCCCGACCGGTGGTTGACTTCACCCTGACCGACGAGCAGAAGGACCTGCGCGAGCTGGCCCACAACTTCGCCGAGAAAGAGATGCGGACCGTCGCCTGGGAGTACGACAAGGACGGCACCTGGCCGCAGGACGTCATCGACAAGGCCTGGGAGGTCGGGTTGATGAACACCCACATCCCGGAGGCCTACGGCGGTCCCGGGCTCGACTACCTCTCCGGCTGCCTGATCGAGGAGGAGATGGGCTGGGGCTGCTCCGGCATCGGCACCTCGCTGATGGCCAACGGCCTCGCCTCCGCGCCGGTCACCCTCGGCGGCTCGGAGGAGACGAAGAAGAAGTACCTCGGGATGCTGACCGAAGACAAGAAGCTGGCCTCCTTCTGCCTGACCGAGCCCGACGCCGGCTCCGACGTCTCCGGCATGAAGACGCGCGCGGTCAAGAAGGGCGACAAGTACGTCATCAGCGGCTCCAAGTGCTTCATCACCAACGGCACCTACGCCGACTGGTTCACGGTCTACGCCAAGACCGACCCCGAGGCCGGCCACCGCGGGATCAGCGCCTTCGTCGTCGACGCCGACCTGCCCGGGGTCACGGTCGACAAGAAGGAGGACAAGATGGGCCAGCGGGCGTCCAACACCGCGACCATCTCCTTCGACGAAGTCGAGATCCCGGCCGAGAACCTGCTCGGCGAGGAAAACAAGGGCTTCAAGCTGGCGATGATGACGCTCGACCGGACCCGTCCGGGCGTCTCGGCGATGGCGGTCGGCATCGGCCGCGCCGCCTTCGAGTTCGCCGCCGAGTACTCCAAGGAAAGGGTCCAGTTCGGGGTCCCGATCGCGATGCACCAGGCGATCCAGTTCATGATCGCCGACATGGCGACCAAGGTCGACGCGGCCCGCCTGCTGGTCTGGAACTCCGCCGTCCTGCTCGACCAGGGCAAGCGCAACACGCTCGTCTCCTCGGAGGCCAAGCGCTTCGCCGCCGACTCGGCGATGGAGATCACCGTCGACGCGGTCCAGGTCTACGGCGGCTACGGCTTCATCAAGGAGTACCCGGTCGAGAAACTGATGCGCGACGCGAAGATCATGCAGCTCTACGAGGGCACCAGCCAGATCCAGCGCCTGGTGATCGCCAAAGAGGTGCTGATGCCCCGCAACATCGACGAGCCCACTCCGGATGCCGAGGCCAAGCAGGCCGACGCCGCCCGGGACAGCCAGTCCGAGCAGGCAGCCGCTACGGTCTAGGCATGGATCCCTCCGAACGTGCCGCCAGGGGAAGGGCGGCGCGCTCGGGGGCGCGTCGCTCCTCCCACGCCGCCTGGGAGCCGGCGAAGGATCGGGACGACGCGGTGGCGATCCTCGAGCGCCAGGCGCGCTCACGGGTGCCGGAGCTGGTGCCGATCCGCTACGGGCGGATGGCCGCCTCGCCCTTCGCCTTCTTCCGCGGCGCCGCGGCGGTGATGGCCGCCGACCTCGCCGCCACTCCCGTCTCCGGCTTCGAGGTGCAGGCCTGCGGCGACGCGCACCTTTCCAACTTCGGCGCCTTCGCCGCGCCCGACCGCCGCCTTGTCTTCGACCTCAACGACTTCGACGAGTCGCTGCCGGCGCCCTGGGAGTGGGACGTCAAGCGCCTCGCCGCCAGCTTCGCGATCGCCGGCCGCGAAAACGGGTTGAAGCGCCGGGAGCGCGCAGAGATCGTGCTGACCGCGGCGAGCGTCTACCGCGACTCGATGCGGGGCTTCGCCTCGCTGCCCAACCTCGAGGTCTGGTACGCGCGGCTCGACGTCGAGTCGGTGATGGGGGAGATCGAGAGCAGGGACCCGAAGGCGGCGAAACGGGTCCGCAAGGGGGTCGCCAAGGCGCGCGCCAAGGACAGCCTGCGGGCGCTGGAGAAGCTCACCCACGTCGCCGACGGGGAGCTGCGGTTTCGCAGCGAACCGCCGCTGCTGGTCCCGGCCGAGGAGCTCTTCCCGGCGGGGGGGACGCGCGACCTCGAATCGACCCTGCTCAGCGTCCTCGACTCCTACCGGGCGAGCCTGCCCAATGACCGCCAACGCCTGCTCGACGGCTACCGCTTCCGCGGCATCGCCCGCAAGGTGGTCGGGGTGGGCAGCGTCGGCACCCGGGCCTGGGTGCTGCTGCTGACCGGCGCGGACGACGGCGACCCGCTCTTCCTCCAGGCGAAGGAGGCCGAGGCCTCGGTGCTGGAGCCCTACGCCGGCGCCAGCCGCTTCAAGCAGCCACGGGCGGCGCGTGGTCGAGGGGCAGCGGCTGATGCAGGCCGCCAGCGACATCTTCCTCGGCTGGTGCCCGGCGGTGGGGATCGACGGCCGCAAACGCGACTTCTACGTGCGCCAGCTCTGGGACTGGAAGCGCTCGGCCGAAGTCGAGAGCCTGACCCCGCAGGGCCTCGACGTCTACGCGCGGATGTGCGGCTGGACCCTGGCCCGCGCCCACGCCCGCTCCGGGGACCGGGTCGCGATCGCCGCCTACCTCGGCGGCGGCGAAGCCTTCGACGGCGGCGATCGCGGAGTTCGCCGAGCGCTACGCCGACCAGAGCGAGCGCGACCACGCGGCGCTGGTCGCGGCGATCGACTCCGGCCGCGTCGAGGCCGAGGAGGCCTAGCGATCAAGGCCTGGCGCGTCGTCCTCATCCTCTCGGCCGCTCAGTTCATCCTCGTCCTCGACACGACGGTGATGAACGTCTCGATCTCCAACGTCGTCGCCGACCTCGACACCACGGTCGAGCAGGTGCAGCTGGCGATCACCGCCTACATGCTGGTGATGGCCTCGACCATGCTGCTGGGCGGCAAGCTCGGCGACATCTGGGGCCGCCGCCGCGCCTTCCGCATCGGCCTCGTCGTCTTCGCCCTCGGCTCGGGCCTGACCGCGATCGCCCCGAGCGTCGGCGTGCTGCTCTTCGGCTGGTCGCTGATCGAGGGGCTGGGAGCGGCGATCCTGGTCCCCGCTCTCGCCGCCCTGATCGCCTCCAACTACGAGGGCAAGCGTCGGGCCACCGCCTACGCGATCGTCGGCGCGGTGGCAGGCGCCGGCGCCGCTGCCGGCCCGTTGATCGGCGGCGCGGTGACGAGCGCCTGGACCTGGCGGGCGGTCTTCGCCGGCGAGGTGGTGATCGCCGCCTTCGTCCTGTTCGCCTCCAGCCAGATCAAGGACGCGGCTCGCGAGAAGGCCGGCAGCCTGGACTGGGTGGGGGCGGCGCTCTCGATCGCCGGCCTCTTCCTGATCGTCTTCGGCGTTCTTCAGAGCAGCGTCTGGGGCTGGATCCTGCCGCGCAACCCGCCGAGCGTCGGCGGCACCGAGATCACCCCGCTCGGCCTCTCGCCGGTCCCGTTCGTGATCCTGGCCGGGTTCGGCGTGCTGCTGGCCTTCGCCCGCTGGTCGGAGCGGCGCGAGCGCGAGGGCGGCGAGCCGCTGCTGCGGATCGCGCTGCTGCGGATCGAGCAGCTGCGGGGCGGCTCGATGATGATCTTCGCCCAGCAGGTGATCCTGATGGGGACCTTCTTCGCGGTGCCGCTCTACCTCCAGGTGGTGCTCGGCAAGGACGCCTTCGAAACCGGCGTCAAGCTGCTGCCGCTCTCGATCGCGATGCTGGCCACGGCGGCGCTGGCGCCGCGGCTGTCGAGCCGGTTCTCGCCGCGGGCGATCGTCCGCGCCGGCCTTCTCGCGCTCCTCGTCGCGGTGCTCGGCCTGGTCGGGTCGGTCGACCAGGCGCTGAACTCGGCGGTCTTCGCCGTCTCGCTCGGCCTGATGGGCGTCGGCGCCGGCCTGCTCGTCTCCCAGATCGGCAACGTGATCATGTCCTCGGTCGATCCCGGCCAGACCAGCGAGGCGGGAGGCATCCAGGGGACCTTCCAGTACCTCGGCGGCGCCCTCGGCACCGCCCTGGTCGGCGCCGTCCTGCTCAGCGGCCTGACCGCGGCCTTCGACGACTCGGTCGCGGCGAACCCGCGGATCTCGCCCCCAACCCAGGAACGGCTCGCCGCGGCGACCGAGCAGGGCATCTCCTTCGTCCCCACCGCCGAGGTCGAATCCCAGCTGGCCAAGGCCGGCATCGCCCCCGACGAGGTGAGCGCGATCTCCAGCGGCTACGACGACGCCCAGGTCGAGGCGCTGAAGATCGCGCTGCTCTCCGTGGCCGCCTTCGTGGTCGGCTCCTTCTGGTTCACCAAGACGCTCCCAGACCGCCCGATGGTCCGCCAAACGTCCGCATAGGCACGGGAGGGGGGAGAACAAGGGCGCGGCCGAGCTTTGTAGCGGTATGCGCGACAAAGCTCGGCCACGAACGCATTCGGCGCTCGCCGCGTTGGCGAGGCGGCAGCATGGCGTCGTCTCCATCCGTCAGTTGACGGGTCCTCTCGGCTACTCCAGGCACTCGGTGTCGCGCGCGGTCAAGGCGGGGCGCCTGCATCCTCTCCATCGCGGCGTATACGCCGTCGGCCACACGCGTCTCTCCCCGCAGGCCCGATGCCTCGCCGCGGTTTTGGCATGCGGACCGCGTGCGCTGCTCAGCCATCGCTCGGCGGCGTGGCTATGGGGCATCTCGACCGGGGGTCCGGCTCCTTTCGAGGTGACGGTGCCGTCATCTCGCCAGGGCAGGCCGCCGATCGTCCTTCACCGCACGCGCACCCTCTCTGATGAGGATCGAGAGCTCCGCGAGGGAATCCCCGTCACCGCCGTGCCCCGGACGCTCCTCGATCTCGCCGCCACCGTTCGTCCCGCTCGTCTTCAGCGCATCCTCGAGCGCGGCGAAGAGCTTGAGCTGTTCGATCTGGGCCCGGTCGAATCCGTGCTGGCGCGCAACGCCGGCCATCGGGGCGTCGGGCGCCTTCGCGATGCGCTCGCCCTCTACCGAACACCCACGTTCACGCGCTCCAGCCTGGAGCGACACTTCCTCGCGCTCGTCGCGGACGCCGGACTCCCGCGACCCGCCACCGGGTTCAACGAGGCGGGTTTCGAGCTCGACTTCTACTGGCCCGAGCAGAGCTTCGCCGTCGAACTCGACACCTTCGAGACCCACGGCACCCGCGACGCCTTCGAGCGGGACCGCCTGCGGCAGGAGGAGCTGAAGCTGGCGGGGATCGAGATGATCCGTGTAACCGGAGCGCGCCTGGACCGCGAACCCGAGCAGGTGGTCGCGCGAGTCGCCAGGCTTCTTGCCCAGCGGCCCTAAACCGGCCGCGGCGCGGCGTCGCCGCGCTTGGCGGCCTTGAGGCGGCGGACCTTGTCCAGCTCCACCTTGCGCAGGCGAACCGACTCGGGGGTGATTTCGACGCACTCGTCCTCGCGCAGGAACTCCAGCGAGCGCCTTCGAGGGTGAGGCGCGTCGGCGGGGCCAGGCGGACGAGGACGTCGGCGCTGGCGGCGCGCATGTTGGTCTGCTGCTTGTCCTTGGTCGGGTTGACGTCGAGGTCGTCGGCGCGGGCGTTCTCGCCGATGATCATCCCTTCGTAGACCTCCTCGCCGGAGCCGACGAAGAGCGTGCCGCGGTCCTGCAGGCTCATCAGCGAGTAGCCGGCGGTCTTGCCGCGGCGGTCGGCGACCAGCGAGCCGGTCTGGCCGCGTGCGCAGCTCGCCCGCCCACGGCTCCCAGCGGTCGAAGACGTGGTGGAGGATGCCGCTGCCGCGGGTCTCGGTGAGGAACTCGGTGCGGAAGCCGATCAGCCCGCGGGCGGGGACCAGGTACTCCATCCGCACCCACCCGGTCGAGTGGTTGACCATCTGCTCCAGCCGCCCCTTGCGGGCGGCCAGCATCTGGGTGACGGCGCCGACGTGCTCCTCGGGGACGTCGATCGCCAGCCGCTCGACCGGCTCGTGGACCTGCCTTCGATCTCGCGGGTGACGACCCGCGGCTGGCCCGCGGTCAGCTCGAAGCCCTCGCGCCGCATCAGCTCCAGCAGCACGACCAGCTGCAGCTCGCCGCGGCCCTGGACCTCCCAGGCGTCGGGACGCTCGGTGTCGTTGACCCGGATCGAGACGTTGCCGATCAGCTCGGCGTCGAGGCGGTCGCGGATCTGGCGCGCGGTCAGCTTGCTGCCCTCTCTGACCGGCCAGCGGCGAGGTGTTGATCCCGACCACGATCGAGAGCGAGGGCTCGTCGACGTGATCACCGGCAGCGGCCGCGGGTCCTCGGGGTCGGCCAGGGTCTCGCCGATCGTCACCTCTTCGATGCCGGCGACGGCGATGATTTCGCCCGGGCCGGCCTCCTCGGCGCTGACCCGTTCCAGGCCCTCGGTGACGTAGAGCTCGGAGACGGTGGCGCGCTGGACGCTGCCGTCGGCGCGGCACCAGGCGATCTGCTGGCCGGAGCGGATCGTGCCCTGGTGGACGCGGCAGATCGCCAGGCGGCCGACGTAGGGGGAGGCGTCGAGGTTGGTGACGTGCGCCTGCAGCGGCGCCTCGGGGTCGTACTCGGGGGCCGGGATCCGCTCCAGCATCAGGTCGAGCAGGGGGGAGAGGTCGGTGCCCTCGACCCCCTCCTCGAGCGCGGCCCAGCCGGCTTTGGCGTTGGTGTAGACGATCGGGAAGTCGATCTGCTCGGAGTCGGCGTCGAGGTCGATGAAGAGCTCGTAGACCTCGTCGACGACCTCGGCGATGCGGGCGTCGGGGCGGTCGACCTTGTTGACGACGAGGATGATCGGCAGCTTCGCGCTCGAGCGCCTTGCGCAGGACGAAGCGGGTCTGCGGCAGCGGCCCCTCGGAGGCGTCGACCAGCAGCAGCGCCCCGTCGACCATCGTCAGCGCCCGCTCGACCTCGCCGCCGAAGTCGGCGTGGCCGGGGGTGTCGACGATGTTGAACTTGACGTCGCCGCGGTTGACGGCGGTGTTCTTGGCGAGGATCGTGATCCCCTTCTCGCGCTCGAGGTCCATCGAGTCCATCACCCGCTCGGCCACGTCCTGGCCCTTGCGGAAGGTCCCGGTCTGCCACAGCATCGCGTCGACCAGCGTCGTCTTGCCGTGGTCGACGTGGGCGATGATCGCGATGTTGCGCAGGTCGTCTCGAGTGGTGGTCATGTCGGATGGGGAGAGTAGGGGAAGCGGGCGCGCCGGGCCGTTCACCGGGCCCGAGCAAACGAAGCCCGCCTGAGGCGGGCTTCGCTGACTGGTTGAAGCGCGGTTCGCTGACTACGAAGTCTGCTGAACGCTCGCAGCGGCCGGGCCCTTGGGGCCTTCTTCGGACTCGTAGCTCACTTTGGCGCCCTCGGTCAGGGACTTGAAGCCCTCGCCGAGGATCGCGCTGTGATGGACGAAGACGTCCTTAGAGCCGTCATCGGGCGTGATGAACCCGTAGCCCTTGTCGTCGCTGAACCACTTGACAGTTCCAGTGGGCATGCATTGCCTCCACTTAGTGTGCTGCGAACGCGGAGGATGCGGTGAAGCAACGACGCGAGCGCTAGACACATACTTTTGCCGGTATAACCCGGCCCTAACGCAGGGCACCGTAGCAGGATCGGCACCGGCAAACGTCGCGTATTCGATTGTCCCAGGCGTCCGAGAGCCGATCTAGCGTTGCGGGCGGTGCGTTTCCTCGAGAGCATCGATCGCGAGGCGATCGCCGAGCCTGCTGCGGCGCGACGAGTACTTCTGGCTCGACCTGACCGATCCCGGGCGAGGAGGAGGCCGACGGCGCTGGCGCGAGATCTTCTCCTTCCACCCGCTGGCGCTCGAGGACCTGCGCAAGCGGCGGCCAGCGGCCGAAGCTGGACGACTTCGGCGACTACATGTTCCTCGTCTACTACGGGGCGGCGGAGGAGCGCGGAGGGGTCGAGCTGGAAGAGGTCCACGCCTTTCTCAGCGGCGGCTACATCGTCACCTCGCACCAGCGGCCCTTCGACGGCGCTGGCCGAAGCCCGCGACCGGCTCGAGGCGCAGTCGCCGCGCTCGGAGCAGTTCGTCGTCTACCGCGTGCTGGACGGGCTCACCGACACCTTCTTCCCGGTCCTCGAGCGGCTCGACGAACGCATGGAACGGCTCGACGCGGAGATCTTCGACCGGCCCGACCCCGGCCAGCTGGAGGAGATCACCCGCCTGCGGCGCGAACTGGTCGAGCTGCGCCGGGTCGTCACCCCGCAGCGCGACCTGCTCGCCCGCGGGGTCGACGACATCCTCGAAATCCCCGGCCTGCGAAGCCGACTCGCGCAACTACTTCCGCGACGTCTACGACCACGCGATCCGGATCTCCGACCAGATCGACTCCTACCGCGACCTGCTCGCCGGCACCCGCGACGCCTACCTCTCGGTCGTCTCCAACCGCCTCAACCAGATCACCAAGCAGCTGACCGTGGTGGCGACGATCTTCCTGCCGCTCTCCTTCGTCGTCGGCTTCTTCGGCCAGAACTTCAAGTGGATGGTCCTCAACATCGACTCCGACGGCCGACTTCTGCGCGCTCGGGATCGGCAGCCTGGTCGTCTCGGTCCTCGTGCTGCTGCTCTGGTTCCGGCGCGGCTCCTACCTCTGAGGGGCGCTCGGATCGCCGCCGCGGCGTGTTCCAGTGGATACCAGCCGTGTCGATAACTTGCCGCAGATGAGCCTGGCTCGATCGCCGCCAGCCGCCTGGCGCGACGGTGCGCCCTCGCCGCGCTGGCGCTCGCCTGCGCGCTGGCGCCGGCCGCCGAGCGGCCTCGCCGCCGCCCGGGGACGGCAACCTCTCCCCGCGCCTGGCGGAGTTGGCCGGCACGCCGCTCTGCCGCGCGCCGGCTGCGGGCCTCGCCAGCGGCGCCGGGCCGCCTCCTGCGCGACGGCGGCCGGGTCGTCGTCGACGTCCGCTTCGACAGCGGCGCCGCGGCGGCGCTCGCGGCCCCTGCGCGCGGCCGGCGCGCGAGGTCCTGCACGCTCAGCCGCCGCTACCAGACGGTCACGGTCGCCGCCGCGCCCGCCGACCTCGGCGCCATCGGCGACCTTGCCCGGGTCGGCAGGGGTGACCGAGGTGCTGGCCCCGATCGTCCGCGGCGCCGACTGCGGCGGCGCGGTCGTCTCCGAGGGCGACTCGCAGCTGAACGCGGCCGCCGCCCGCGAGAGCTTCGGCGTCGACGGCAGCGGCGTCACCGTCGGGATCCTCTCCGACTCCTTCGACCGCGACGCCTCGGCCGCGACCCACGCCGCGCGAGGACGTCGCCAGCGGCGACCTGCCGGGTCCCGGCAGCCCCTGCGGCTCCTCCGACCCCGGTCGGCGTCCTCGACGACTCCTTCGCGAAAGGCGGGGACGAGGGGCGGGCGATGGCCCAGATCGTCCACGACCTGGCGCCGGGCGCGGCGATCGACTTCGCCACCGCGCTGCCCAGCGAAACCGCCTTCGCGGACAACATCCGAGCGCTCGCGGCGGCTGGGGCGCAAGGTGATCGTCGACGACGTCGCCTACCTCGAAGAGCCGTTCTTCCAGGACGGCCCGGTGGCGGTGGCGGTCGGCGAAGTGGCCGCGGCGGGGGTCTCCTACCTCTCGGCGGCCGGCAACGACAACGTGATCTCCGCCGGGCACGACGTGGCGCCTCCTGCGAAGCGCCGGTTCCGCGACGCCGGCTCCTGCCCGACCGGCGTGCCCGCCCCCGAGCGGCACCCACTGCATGGACTTCGACCCTGGCGGCGGCGTCGACAACGCCTTCGGGATCGACCGTCGAACCCGGCGAGACGCTGGTCGGCTCGACCTGCAGTGGGCGGAACCGTGGAACGGCGTCGCGACCGACCTCGACGCCTACCTCCTCGACGGCGCCGGCAATGTGCTCGAAAGCCTCGGCGACTGCGCAACGTCGAGCAACACCCAGAAGCCGTTCGAGCTACTCGAATGGCGAGAACGAAGGCGCCGGGGCGGCGAACGTGCAGGCTGGCGATCCCGCGCTTCGCTCGGCGGCGCGCAGCCCCGTCCTCAAGTTCGTCCAGCGTCGGCAACGGGCCCGCCGACGTCTGTCCCGACGCCCACCGAGTACGCCGATCTCCTCCGGCGGCGACATCGTCGGCCCGACGGTCTTCGGCCACGCCGGCGCCGCCAGCGCGATCGCCCTCGGCGCCGTCCGCTACGACAACGCCGCCCAGCCCGAGCCCTACTCCTCGCGAGGCCCGGTCAAGCACCTACTTCGGCCCGGTCGTCGGCACCTCGCCGGCGCCGCCCACGGCGGAACAGGTCATCCCCAAGCCCGACCTGGCCGCGACCGACTGCGGCGCGACGACCTTCTTCTCGCGGCCCGAACCCAGCTCGCCGGCGCCCTGCCGCTTCTGCGGGACCTCGGCCGCGGCGCCGCACGCGGCGGCCGTCGCGGCGCTGCTGCGCGCAGGCCAACCCCGGCGCCGGCGCGGCCCAGGTGCGCGCCGTGCTGGGCGAAACCGCGCGCCCGGTCGGCGCCTTCGGGCCCGGCGCGGTCGGCGCCGGGCTGATCGACGCGTTCGGCGCGGTCGCAGTCGTTCGCCCTGCCGCCGATGATCGAGATCACGCAGGCGCCGCCGCCGCTCAGCCGCAACCGGCGGCCGACGTTCCAGTTCGCCGCCAACCGCCCGGTCGCCTTCCAGTGCCACCTCGACGGAGCCCCGGCGCAACCCTGCGCGTCGCCGTTCACGGTCCCGGCGTCGCTCGCCGACGGCTCCCACGGCTTCGCGGTCACCGGCGATCGACCTCGCCGGCCGCGAAGGCGCCAGCGGCCTCGCCTCCTTCGCGATCGACACCAGGGCGCCGCGCACCTCGATCGTCAAGCATCCGCCCAAGCTGGTCCGCACCCACCACCGCCGGGCCCGGGCGACCTTCCGCTTCCGCTCCAGCGAGCCCGGCGTCAAGTTCGCCTGCAAGGTCGACCGCGGGCTGCTGCGCTTCTGCGCGCCGCGCCTCGCGCGCCGCTTCGACGCCGGCAGGCACGTGGTCCAGGTCAGGGCCCAGCGACGCGGCCGGCAACGTCGACCGCACGCCGGCGGTGTTCCACTTCCGGGTCAAGCAGGTCGGCTGAGGGTTCGCTCAGGGCGTGGGGCGGGCCGCCTGCCGGCGCAGCGACCAGTGGCCGCCCGCCAGCAGCAGGAGCAGCGCCGCGGCGCTGCCGATCGACCAGCGGGTCGGTCAGCGAGAGCCCTTCCAGCCGGGTGCCGAAGTAGACCGAGAGCGCGGTGATCGGCAGGTAGCCGACCACGGTCGTCCAGACGAAGCGCCAGAGCGGCGACGCGGGCGGCGCCGGCGGCGTAGCAGAGCGAGGCTGAAGGGGACGATCGGGATCAGCCGCACCGCCAGCAGCAGAGTCACCCCGCCGCGCTCGATCATCGCCTCGAGCCGCTCGAAGCGCTCCGGACCGAGCCAGCGGTCGAGCAGCGGTCGCGCGACCGAGCGCCCGATCGCGTAAGCAGAGCAGCCCCGAGGCGATCCAGCCGACCATCGATCAGCGCCAGCGCCCGGGAAGAAGCCGTAGACGAAGCCGGCGGCGGCGTCGACGATCTCGGCCGGGTAGAAGACGACGGCGTGGATCAGGGTGAGGGCGAGGATCAGCAGCGGCCCGCCGACGCCGAGCCGGTCGAGCTGGTGGCGAACCTCGGCCGTGTCGCCGTGCACGGCGGCAGCGGCCGCGTCGCGCAGCGGCGGAACCGCGCCACCACCAGCCCCAGCAGGGCGATCCCCGCCACGGTGACGCCGATCTCCGCCAGGGGCACGCGGGGCCGCCGCCGCGCTCCCCGATCGCTCGCGTCCGTATCTGTCGACCCAACGCTCACCTGGCCGTGGCCAGGGTCTCACAACCGGTTGGCCGCCCAGGGCCGCTCAGGCGCGCAGGCGCTCGGCCAGGCCCGAGTGGCGGCTGCCGCCGTCGTCGCGTCGTACGGCCGAGGCGAGCGCCGCCAGCTCGCCGACCAGCACGCAGCTACTGCGGGCGCGGGTGATCGCCGTGTAGAGCAGCGGGCGGCTCAGCATCCGGGCGTGAGAGCGGTGGCAGACGCCGACCACGACCGGCACCTCGCATCCCTGCGCCTTGTGGACGGAGATCGCGTAGGCGAGGCGCAGCGTCGCGGTCTCGCCGTAGGGGATGACCAGCGAGCCGCCGTCGTCGGTGTCGACGACGATCGCCTCCTCGTCGGGATCGTCGGAGCGCAGGAAGACGATCGAGCCGTTCATCAGCCCCAGCTCGTGGGAGTTGCGGGTCTGGATCAGGCGGTCGCCGATTCGGAAGCGCCCGCCGAGCGCCCGTTTGCCGTCGGGGTTGAGGCGCGCCTGGAGGCGCTCGTTGAGGGCGTCGATCCCGACCGCCCCCTTGTACATCGGCGCCAGCACCTGCACCTCGCGGATCGGGTCGACGTCGAAGCTCTTCGGCGCCCGCTCGGCGACGACCTCGACCACGGTCTCGAGCGCCCGCTCGGGATTGGGCCGCTCGATGAAGAAGAAGTCGCGCTCCTGGTCATCGGCCGGCTCCAGGTGGGGCGGGCGGCCGCGGTTGATCTCGTGGGCGGCGGTGGTGATCATCGAGCGCGCCGCCTGGCGGAAGATCTGGCTCAGCCGCACCACCGGCGCCACCCCGGAGGCGATCAGGTCGTCGAACGGCTTGCCGGCGCCGATCGGCGGCAGCTGGTCGGCGTCGCCGACCAGGACCAGGTGGCTGCGTCTCGGCGAGCCCGGCGAGCAGCACCTCGGCCAGGCGCAGGTTCAGCATCGAGGCCTCGTCGACGATCACCAGGTCGGCGGGCAGCGGGTGGCCCGGCCCGAAGGCGGCCTCGCGGCCCGGCATCCACTCCAGCAGCCGGTGGATCGTCTGCGCCTCGTGCCCGGTCGCCTCCTCCAGCCGCCGCGCCGCGCGGCCGGTCGGGGCGCAGAGCGCGATCGTCGCGTTGGCCGCCTCCGCCTCGGCGACGATCGCCCTGGTGCAGACGGTCTTGCCGACCCCCGGCCCGCCGGTGAGGATCGAGACCCTGGACGCGAACGCCCCGCGCACCGCCGCCCACTGCTCGTCGGTCAGCTGCTCGCGCGCCTCCTCGCCGGGGTCGTGGACGAGGTGGGGAGGGGCGGCGGCGCGGGCGCACAGGGTCGCCGCCACGGCAACCTCGCTGGCGTGGGTCAGCTCGCGGTAGACGCGCCCCTCGTCGGCCAGCAGGCCGCGGGCGTCGAGCAGGATGTCGGGGTCGGGCGCGATGCCGATCAGGCGGCGCGGTGCGCCGCGCCAGCTCCTCCAGCGGCAGGTAGCTGTTGCCCTGCTGTTCGGCCTCGGCGAGGGCGAACACGGCCGCGGCCTGGGCGCGCCGGGGGGACTCGGGCGGGACGTCGGCGGCGAGGGCGATCCGGTCGGCGCGGGCGAAGCCGACCCCCTCGATCTCGGTCAGGCGGTAGGGGTCCTCGTGCAGGACCGTCATCGAGCGCTCGCCGTAGCGGGCGTGGATCGGCGCCGCCAGGTGGGCCAGGCCATGCGGGGCGAGCTGGACGTGGAGGTCGCGGACGGCGCGGCTGGCGTGCCAGGACTCGGCCGCGGTCGCGGCCTGGCTGGCGCTGACCCCGCGCAGGGAGCCGAACACCCCCTGCGGGTCGGCGGCGATCGCTCGCAGCACCCCCTCGCCGTGCTCGTCGAGAAGCCGCTCGGCGCGGGCCGGGCCGATGTGGCGCAGGGAGGTGAGGTAGGCGAGCCGGCCCTTGCGGTCGGCGGGGTCCAGCGGCAGCGCCCCGCGGGCCCGCAGCTGGCGCCCGTAGCGGCTGTGGGTCTGCCAGTCGCCGCTCACCTCGGCGCGGTCGCCGGGGCCGAGATGGGCGACCGGGCCGATCAGGGCGAAGCCCTCGCCCAGCTCGAGGTCCTGAACCTCCAGCACCGCGTAGCCGTCGTCGGGGGCCCGGAAGATGACGCCGAGCACCTCGACCGTGCCCGAGTACGCGGCCGCGTCGACGTCGAAGAGGGTGGCCGTGCCGTTCACAGCTCAAAGCTAGCCGTCGGCGAGGCGGACGGCCGCCGGGGACCGCGGGTTTCCCGCGGAATCGGTCATCGTCTCCGTCGTGTCCGAGCCGAACCCACGCGCGCCGGCGTCGGCCAACGGCCTCTGTGACGAGTGCCGCCACCAGCGGCTGGTGTCCAACACGCGCGGCTCGGTCTTCTCGCTCTGCGAACGCTCGCGGGAGGACCGGCACTACCCGCGCTACCCGCGGGTGCCCGTGCTCAGCTGTCCGGGCTTCGAGCCGGAGCGGGAGCCGGGGGCGAGGTCGAGGGGTCCCGAGCCGCTCCGATAGCGGCGCCGATCAGGCCGAGGCCGAGGACCACGGCGGCGAGGTCGACGAAGACGCCGAGGATCGGCACCAGGGCCGCGACCCGGAGGATCGCGAGGCCGGCGAGGAAGGAGAGGACGCGCTCGCGGGGCGGCTTGGCGACGCGGCGGCCGAGCGACCAGGCGGAGACCACGTAGGCGACGGCGCCCAGCGGCAGCAGCGCCAGAACGATGCCGATCGCCAGCGGCAGGCCGACCACGGTGATCCCGGCGAGGAAGGCGGTGAGGGGCAGTACGATCGCGATCGCGATGCCGATCGCGATCACCGGGCCGATCCGCTCGCGCGAGCGCTGGTGGATCGCGTCGGCGGCGCGGGGCGCGATCAGCAGCAGCAGCGCGCCCAGCACCAGCATCGAGACGGTGATGGTGAGCCAGAGCAGGAAGCCGCCGATCAGCGGGAAGAGGCCGCCGAGGTCGGGAACCCCCTGCTTGGAGATGTCGCCGCGGACGTGGGCGTCGAGGGCGAGCCGCGGGTAGTCGCTGCCGTAGTCGACGTCCCCGGTCACTTCGGCGCCGGGGAGCAGTCGCGCTCGGCCGTCGGTCGTGACCAGGTCGCCGTCGACCGTGCCGGAGAGCAGGACGTCGCCGCTGAAGACGACCACGTCGCCGTCGACCCGGCCGGCGATCCTGGCGTCGCCGTGGGCGATGAAGACCCCCTTGACGGTTTCGCCGCGGGGGACGGAGACGTCGCCGGAGACCACCACCACGGCGTCGCGGGAGTGGCCGCCGACCTCGCCGGCGCCCGCCGCCGCGGGGGCGGCGAGCGTCAGCAGCGCTACGAGCGCGGTCAGGGACGAGGCACGGCGAAGCACATCGGAAAGCCTATCCCTGGCTCGCCGCCATCGGGTCGGGCTCGCCGAGCTTGCTGATGTCGGGCGCCTCGTAGGTCTCGCCGACGACGCCGCCGAGGACGACCATGCGAATCCCGTCGGGGCCCGGCCAGACCTTGCGTTTCGCCTCCGGCCCGATCCTGGCGATGTGGTCGGGGTCCAGCGGGTAGCGCTGGCCGTCGATGTCGATCTCCCCGCCGCCGCGGATGACGAGGTAGACCTCCTCCTGGTTGTCGTGGCTGTGGTCGTGCTCCGGGTAGCCGTCGTAGCCGGCCGGCATGTCGATGACCTGCATGCCGAACGATTCCACGCCGAGCTCGGCGCGGGCGCGCTTGAAGGCGCCTCCGTAGATGGCCTCCATCTCGTCGATCTTCTTCACCTCGTGACTGCTCACTGTTCCTCCTCGGTCTCAGTTTGGGAAAGCCTGCCGCGGGGCATCCTACGCGATTTGCACGAACGTTCGTGCTTTTTTGTAACCTGGGGCGATGAGCAAGACCGCTCAGAAGCCTCGCGGCGGCTCGGCCCCGGCCGCCGCCGAGCCCGGCAAGGGGGCCCAGACCCGCGACGCGATCCTCGAGCGGGCGGTCGACCTCGCCTCGGCCGAGGGCCTGGAGGGCCTCACGATCGGCGGCCTCGCGGCCGAGCTGCGGATGAGCAAGAGCGGCCTCTTTGCCCACTTCGGTTCCAAGCAGGAGCTCCAGCTGGCGACGATCGCGGCGGCCGCGGAGCGCTTCCGCGCCGCGGTGATCGAGCCGGCGATGGGCGTGCCCGAAGGGGCGCCGCGCCTGCGGGCGATCGGGACGCGCTACTTCGACCACCTCGACCTCTACTCCGGCGGCTGCTTCTGGGGCGCGACCTCGGCCGAGTACGACGACCGGCCGGGCCCGGTCCGCGACGCGATCGCCGCCGCGATCGAGTCCTGGCTGGGGGAGCTGGAGCGCCAGGCCGAGATCGCCGGCGTCGAGCGCCCCGAGCGCTTCGCCTTCGAGCTCTACGCGATCGTCACCGGTGCCAACGCCCGCTACCGGCTGAGCGGCGAGCGCCGCGTCTTCGACTACGCTGGCGAGGCGCTGGAGCGCCTCCTCGCCGAGCTGCCCCGGTGAGCGAGGCCGCCGACTTCGTCGAGCGCTTCGCCGCCTACTGGCGGGCGCCCTCGGTGGCGGGGCTCGACGCCCTGCTGGCGCCGGACGTCCGCCTGGTCGCGCCGATGACCCCGACCACCCACGGCCTCGATGAGGGCAGGCGAGCCTTCGCGGCCGTGCTCGAGCTGACCCCCGACCTGACCGCGAAGGTCCACCGGTGGGCCGCGACCCCGGACGGCGTCCTGATCGAGTTCACCCTTTCCGGCACCGCCGGCGGCAGGCCGATCTCGTGGACCGCGGTCGACCGCATCGTCCTTGGCGAGGACGGCCTCGCGACCGAACGCGTCTCCTACTTCGACTCGACCCCGCTCATCCTCCAGGTCCTCCGCCGTCCCCGAGCCTGGCCGGCGTTCGTCCGCAGCCGGCTGCGGCGCGGGCGGTAGCCCTCGCCCCGTGTCGAACCGAGCCGCCTCCTCGCGAGCAGGCGCGAGAATCGTCGGCGTGGCCCCGACCGCGAAGATCGCCGTCCGCCTCCGACCCGGCGCTGGCAGCGACGAGCTGGTCGGGATGAAGGAGGGCGTCCTCCAGGCCCGGGTAAAGGCGCCGCCGGTGGAGGGCAGGGCGAACGCCGCCCTCTGCAAGCTGATCGCGAAGCGGGTGGGGGTGGCACCGTCGAAGGTCAGCGTCATTCGCGGCGGGAAGTCCCGGGACAAGCTGGTTCGGGTGGAGGGGGTCGACCAGACGGGACTGACCGAGGCCCTTACAGGCGAGGCGCGAGAATCTCGTCACACGCCGCCGCAATAAGCAGCCGGCCGCACCGAATCTAGCTGTCGATCTCAGCCCAGGATTGGATTAGGAGGTTCTTCAAACCCTCACCCTTATCGCCGGTCACATCGCCTTGCGACTTGATGATGAGACGGAGCAGGTCTCCGTGGCGAGCGACGCTGGATCCCAGCGCCAGCTTGTCTTTCAGTTCCGCATCCTCGTCGAAGACTGCGTACTGGAGGGCGGCAGCGGCACCCTCCGGCGAGATCCCGGCGCATCGCAGGTCGAGTACCACTCGCTTGGCACCTGAGTGCAGCCACGCCCAACCCTTCCCGTCGCAGGCCCAACTTACGTAGAGCTTCTGCTGCCAACTGGGTCCGTCGGCATCGGGTGCCGCCTGTGCGATCAGGTCGATGACTCGTTCGAAGATCGCCCGCCCCTCCGGCCTGCACCGGTGCTCCAGGTGCCAGACCTCCCCATCGATGAGCCAGGGCTTCTTCGACTGAGCGGGCCCACCACCCGCCTTGGGCTCTGCCGGTGGCGGGATTACAACCTGCGGCTGTAGGTACAGCTGCTCCCCGTCTTTCAGCAGAGTCACCGCAACCACCCGAATATCGAGCCCCTGGGCGATCAGCCAGAGCGCCATCGAGCCAAGGCGTGGCTTCACATCCCTCCCCACCAGGATCACCCGCTGCGTGGTGTTCAGCGTTGCGTCGTCGCCACAGAGCGCCTGTATCTCCTCGAGGAAGTCACGGTCCTCCCCAGCCGACTCCCAGTAGTCCTCAGCCTGTTTCCGGATCTCCGATTCGCCCCAGTCCTGAACCAGAGCTGCATATCGAAGCCCCTGAAGGTCCGCGTCGCCGCCCACGAGATCTCGCTTGAGCTCGATGATGACGAGGGCGCCATTCTCATCGAGCGCCAACAGGTCAATCCGGTCCTTGCCCCCGTCGACCATTGCCTGGCGGCCGACGACGAGCAGTTTTTCGCCGAGAATGTCGGGGCAACCCGATACCCAGTCCTCAACCTGGGCCTCATAGAGGGACTCATCCAACATCGTGGTGGACGTCACCTCCGCCACACCGTTGCCATCGGTCACCTTGTAGAGCACACAGCGATTCTAGAAGGCAGAAACAACTCTCGATGCCCGACGAACTCCCGATCCTGCTCTTCGCGACCCCCGGGGAGTTTGAGCAATGGCTGGAGGAGAACCACGCCGACTCGGACGGGCTCTGGCTGAAGATCGCCAAGAAGGGCTCGGGGGAGTCGAGCGTCAGCTATGGCGAGGCGCTGGGGCTGGCGCTCTGCTTCGGCTGGATCGACAGCCAGAAGCGGGGCCATGACGAGACTCACTTCTTGCAGCGGTTCACTCCCCGCCGGCCGCGGGGGAGGTGGTCGCGGATCAACCGCGACAAGGCCGAGGCGCTGATCGCCGCGAGCTCGATGCGACCGGCAGGCATGGCCGAGGTCGAGGCGGCGATCTCCGACGGCCGCTGGGAGGCCGCCTACGAGGGTCAGCGGACCGCCGCCGTGCCCGACGACCTGCGGCGGGCGCTCGCCGCCAACCGGGCAGCGCGCGAGTTCTTCGAGTCGCTCGACAGCGCCAACCGCTACGCGATCCTCTATCGGCTGGAGGAGGCGAAGCGGCCGCAGACGCGCGAGCGACGGCTGCGGAAGTTCGTGGCGATGCTGGAGCGCGGCGAGCGGCCGCACTGAGCGCCTCGGGCCGGGCCGACCGGATGGGATCGCGGCCGTACACTCGGCCGGTGGACCGCGCCCTGCTCGATCGCACGCTGGCCGAGGCCGGCGAGCCCGCCTTCCGCTCCTCCCAGGTCTGGGAGTGGGTCGCCCGCGGCACGGGCTCCTACGGCGAGATGACCAACCTGCCGGCGGCGCTACGCGAGCGGCTGGCCGCGGCGGTGCCGCTCTCAACGCTTTCCGTGCGGGCCGAGGCGAGGTCGGACGACGGCACGGTCAAGGCGCTCTTCGACACCGCCGACGGCCGGCCGATCGAGGCGGTGCTGATGCGCTACCGCGACGGCCGCCGCTCGGTCTGCCTCTCCTCGCAGTCGGGCTGCCCGTTGACCTGCACCTTCTGCGCCACCGGGCAGATGAGGTTCGGGCGCAATCTCAGCGCCGATGAGATCCTCGACCAGGCGCTGCACTTCCGCCGGGTCGAGCCGATCGACCACGTCGTCTTCATGGGGATGGGGGAGCCGACGATGAACGTCGACGCCGTGCTCGCCGCCTGCGAGCGGCTGCCCGACCTCGGCGTCACCCATCGCCGCACCTCGATCTCCACGGTCGGCTGGGTGCCGGGGATCGACCGCCTCGCCGAGTGCGAGCTGCCGGTCGGCCTGGCACTCTCGCTGCACGCGCCCAACGACGGCCTGCGCTCCCAGCTGATGCCGGTCAACGACCGCTACCCCCTGGCCGCGGTGCTCGCCGCCTGCGAGCGCTACCGTGCTCGGCGCCGCCGCAAGGTCTTCGTCGAGTACGTGATGCTGGACGGCGTCAACGACCTGCCCGAGCACGCCCGCCAGCTCGGCGCCCTGCTCGATCCCCGGATCTACAAGGTCAACCTGATCCCCTACAACCCGACCGGCGCCTACGACGGTTCCCCGCCGGAGCGGATCGAGCGCTTCCGCGCGATCCTCGCCGAGCACAGGCTCACCGCCACCGTCCGCCTCACCCGCGGCCGCGACATCGACGCCGCCTGCGGCCAGCTCGCCGCGACCGCGTCCTGAGGCACATCTGATGCCTTTTGATGGCTATAGGGTCATCAATGCATCAGAATGCGAAAACTGGCTGGGCAGCCAGTTATGATCGGCCGCATGGCCACGGTCGATACCTCGGCTCCGGTGCGGAGACCGCCGCAGATGTCAGCCAACCCGGTTCTGCGGGTGGCCGGGGACGTGGCGGCCGAGTGGCGGGGACGGGGCAGGTTCCCCCCGGGCCCCGGCAACTTCAGCTTCGCCCGCACCCACCAGGTCGCGCACGACCCGCTGCCGCTGCTGCTGGGCGCCTACGAAGAGCACGGGCCGATCTTCAGCATGCGGCTGCTGCACTCCCGCGTCGTCTTCATGCTCGGGCCCGAGGCCAACCACTTCGTCACCGTCGCCCACCCCGAGAACTTCCACTGGCGCGAGTCGAGCTTCGGCGACCTGATCCCGCTGCTCGGCGACGGCCTGCTGACGATCGACGAGGACTACCACGACCGCGCCCGCGCGATCATGATGCCGGCCTTCCACCGCGAGCAGATCGTCGCCTCCGTGGCGGCGATGGCGACGGAGACCGAGGCGGCGATCGCGGCCATGCCCCGGGACGGCGTCGTCGACGTCTATGCCTGGATGCGCAACCTGGCGATGCGGATCGCGATGCGGGCCCTGCTCGGCCTCGATCCCGACGAGGCGGGCCGGGGAGCCGCCGCGGCCGAGCACTTCGAGCGCGCCCTCGGCTACTACGGGATCGACTACGGGCTGCGCCTGCTGCGCGGCCCCGGTTCGCCCTGGCGCAGGCTGCTCGCCTCGCGCAGGGTGCTCGACGAGATCGTCTTCGCCGAGGTCGCCCGCCACCGCGCCCACCCCGAGCCGGGCCGCCGCGACGTCCTCAGCCTCCTCGTCGGCGCTCGCGGGGAGGGCGGCGAGGCCTTCACCGACCGCGAGGTCCGCGACCAGGTGATGACGCTGATGTTCGCCGGGCACGACACCTCGACCTCGACCCTGACCTTCATGCTCTACGAGCTGGCGCGCCATCCCGAGGCGCTCTCCCGGCTACAGGAGGAGCAGGACCGCGTCCTGGGCGACGAGGCGCCGACGGTCGAGAAGCTCGAACGCGAGATGCCCTACCTCGACATGGTCCTCGACGAGGTGCTGCGGCTGTACCCGCCGGCCTGGATCGGCCCCCGCCGCGCCGTGCGCGATTTCGAGTTCGGCGGCTACTCCGTGCCCAGGGGCGCCTACGTCAACTACTGCTCCTGGGCCAGCCACCGCATCCCCGAGGTCTTCCCCGACCCCGAGGCGTTCATCCCCGAGCGCTTCACCCGCGAGCGCAAGGCGGCACTGCCGCGCGGGGCCTACGTCCCCTTCGGCGGCGGCTCCCGCATCTGCATCGGCAAGCGCTTCGGCCAGACCGAGGTGAAGCTGGTGGCGACGATGCTGCTGCGGCAGCTGCGCGTCGACGCCCTCCCCGGCCGCACGATGACCGTCCGCCAGATGCCGACGCTCTCGCCCAAGGGCGGGCTGCGGATGCGGATTCGCCCCCGTGCCTAGCCCCGCCCGTCGATGATCCCGCTGGCGGCCGAGGCCTGGCCGGCCGTTTTCGGCGGCCTGATCCCGATCCTCGGCATCGGCGCCGTCGGCTACCTCGTCTACCGGGCGGCGCGGGACGGCAACGGGGACGACGACGGCCCGTCGAACAACGGTTGAGCAGGGTTTAGCATCTCCCCGGTCTGGGCAGGGAAGTCCCGACACCCCCGACTGAGGAGGACAGCATGGGCAAGAGGTTCGCCGCGAGGCGCCGCATCCCGACCCTGGCAGCCGCCGCTCTGGTCGTCGCCGTGGGCGCCGGCTCGATCGCGATCGCGACCGCCGCGACCGATTCCAAGGCCAAGATCACGCTCAAGTGCCCGATCAAGGTCGCGACCGGGAAGAAAGTCACCTGCAAGGTGTTCGGCAAGCTTCCGCGGGGACCTCAGGGACCGCAGGGCCTCAAGGGGCCGAAGGGCGCGAAGGGCGAGAAAGGGCAGACCGGGGCCAGGGGTCCCGCCGGCGCGGCCGGGGTCTCCGGCTACGAGGTGGTCACCCAGACCTTCAAAGAAGTCTTCATCGAGAACAGCGGCGGCCAGCGCGGCCTCAGCGAAGTGAAGACGGTCAGCTGCCCGGCCGGAAAGCGCGTCGTCGGCGGCGGGACCAATCTCGGCACCAACGCCACCCAGAACGGCCAGCAGCGCAGCGTCTCTGTCTCCCTCAGCGGCCCCAACGGCGCCGGGACCGGTTGGTCCGCCCAGCTCTTCAACAACGAAGTGAGCGGCGGAGGGACCTCGATCGACCTCCAGGTCTACGCGATCTGCGCCGCTACTTGATGAACAGCATCTCCTCGTACTTCGGCAGCGGCCAGAGGTCGTCGGCCACGACCTTCTCCAGCTTGTCGGCGGCCTCGCGGACCTTGGCCATCGCCGCCAGTTGGCCGTCGCGGGCCTGTAGCGCCATGTCCATGCCCTCGAGGTCCTCGGGGTAGGCGTTCGCCGACTTCAGCTCGGCGAGCGCGGCGACCAGCTCGTCGAGCAGCTCGCGCACCTCGCCCTCCAGGGTCGAGACGCCCGCCTCGGAGATCAGAGCCAGGTGGCGCAGGGCCGCCGGCAGGATCATCGTCTGAGCGATCGCGTAGGTCTCCTCGGCCTCGATGTTGGCGCGGATCCCGTACTGCTCCAGCCAGACCTCGTAGCGGGACTCCAGCTCGCGCTTGGAGAGCACGCGGTAGTTCTCGAACGCGGCAACCGTCTGGTCGGTGAGCACCTCGGGCAGCGCGTCGGGCGTGGTCCGCAGGTTCTTCAGCCCGCGCCGCTCGGCCTCGGCGTGCCACTCCTCGGAGTAGTTGTCGCCGTCGAAGCAGACCTGTTTGTTGGCCGCGTAGGAGTCCTTGACGATCTCCATCACCGCCTGCGGCATCGGGGTCCCGCCGGAGAGCTTCTCCTCCAGCTTGCCGGCCAGCTCGTCGATGGCCTCGGCGGCGATCGTGTTCAGGACGGTGTTGGGGAAGGCCAGGGACATGCTCGACCCCAGCGCGCGGAACTCGAATTTGTTGCCGGTGAAGGCGAACGGGGAGGTGCGGTTGCGGTCGCCGCCGTGCATCGGCAGCGGCGGCAGCACCGTCGCCCCGAGGTCGAGGAAGGACGCCGGCGTGTTGGGATCCCCTTCGCCGGTGGCAATCGCCTCGAAGACTTTCTCCAGCTCGGCGCCGAGGAAGATCGAGATGATCGCCGGCGGCGCCTCGTTGGCACCCAGCCGGTGGTCCTGGCCGATGTTGGCGACCGAGGCCCGCAGCAGGCCCTGGTGCTTGTTGACGGCCTGGATCACGGCGGCGCAGAAGAAGAGGAAGTGGATGTTGTCCGCCGGGGTGTCGCCGGGGTCGAGCAGGTTGGAGCCGGTGTCGGTCCCCATCGACCAGTTGTTGTGCTTGCCGGAGCCGTTGACGCCGGCGAAGGGCTTCTCGTGCAGGAGGCAGACCAGCCCGTAGCGCCGCGCCACGTTTTCCAGCGTCTGCATCAGCAGCTGCTGGTGGTCGGAGCCGACGTTGGAGTTCTCGAAGATCGGCGCGATCTCGTACTGCGCCGGGGCGACCTCGTTGTGGCGGGTCTTGACCGGGATGCCGAGCTTGCGCATCTCCAGCTCGGACTCGAGCATGAAGGCCAGCACCCGCTCTGGGATCGAGCCGAAGTAGTGGTCGTCCAGCTCGTGGCCCTTGGGCGGCTTGGCACCGAACAGGGTGCGGCCGGTCGCGATCAGGTCCGGGCGCTCGAAGTAATACTGCTCGTCGATCAGGAAGTACTCCTGCTCGGGGCCGACGGTGGTGAACACCCGCTGGCTGTCGTCGTCGCCGAGCAGCCGCAGCGCCTTGATCGCCGAGCGCGAGAGCGCGTCCATCGAGCGCAGCAGGGGGATCTTGGCGTCGAGCGCCTCGCCCGTCCAGGAGGCGAACGCGGTCGGGATGCAGAGCAGGGCGCCGTTGGGGTTCTCCAGGATGAAGGCCGGGCTGGTCGGGTCCCAGGCGGTGTAGCCGCGGGCCTCAAAGGTGGCGCGGACGCCGCCGGTGGGGAAGGAGGAGGCGTCGGGCTCGCCCTGGATCAGCTCCTTGCCGGAGAAGCCGGCGAGGGCGGTGCCCTCCTCGGCCGGCTCGAAGAAGGAGTCGTGCTTCTCCGCGGTGGAGCCGGTCAGCGGCTGGAACATGTGGGTGAAGTGGGTGGCGCCGTTCTCCAGCGCCCATTGCTTCATCGCGTCGGCGACGGCGTCGGCGAGGCCGGGGTCGAGGCCCTCGCCGCCGGCCAGGGTCGCCTGGAGCTTCTCGAAGGCGTCGGCGGGCAGCCGTTCGCGCTGCACGGCGACGGAGAAGACGTTGGCGCCGAAGGGGTTGTTCTCGGGAAGGGTCAGGTCGAGCGCGCCGAGGGCCTCCCCGTTGGAGCTCCACTGCGCGGCGGTCACGTTCTGCTGGCGGATACGAGTCATCGCTTGGCTAATCCCTCACTTGGCGGCGCTCAGCGCGAGCGCATTCGGTTACCGGTAACTCCCGTACGACGAGCCAGAGAGCCTAATGGGCGAGCGGCCGAGATGAGTTTGTACCGGCGTACAAATCTTGCTCGGGCCGGCTTGGCCCCCATGTCGGGCGGCGGCCCCTCACGGCGGCGGTGGGCGCCGGGACGAAGCTGCCGGGAACGGCCCCGCGCGCCCGACCGGGTAGCCTGCGCCCCCGCGGTTTCCCGCATCGTCAAGCCAAGACCGGAGGACCCAAAGCAAATGTTCGTTTCCAAGGCCGCCGTCGTCGGCGGGGGCACGATGGGCGGTGAGATCGCCCAGGCGATCGCCGCCGCCGACATCCCAGTCGTCGTCAAGGACATCGACGCGAAGTTCGTCGACGCGGCGATCGAGAAGGCGCGCTCGGTCACCGAGGGCCAGCTCGCCCGCCTGGTGAAGAAGGAGAAGCTGACCCAGGAGCAGGCCGACGCCCGCCTCGCCGAGGTGGTCGGGCTGATCACCGGCACCACCACCTACCAGGAGTTCGGCGACGTCGACTTCGTGATCGAGGCGGTGCCGGAGAAGATGGAGATCAAGCAGGCGGTCTTCCGCGAGATCGACGCCGCCACCCCCGGCCACGCGATCCTCGCCTCCAACACCTCCTCGCTCTCGGTCACCGAGATGGGGGAGATCACGCTGCGGGCCGACAAGGTCGTCGGCTTCCACTTCTTCTACCCGGCCTCGGTGATGCCGCTGGTCGAGGTGATCGTCGGCGAGGACACCTCGCTGGAGACCGCGACTGCCGCCTACAACTTCGCCCAGGCGATCCGCAAGCAGCCGATCGTCTGCGGCGAGGTGCCGGGCTTCGTCGTCAACCGGATCCTGATGGCGACGATCGGGGAGATCTGGCGCGCCCAGGAGGAGCAGGGCCTCTCGCTGAAGGCGATCGACGAGGCGATCGCCGCCGCGCAGGCCGCGCCGATGGGGCCGTTCTTCCTCACCGACCTGCTCGGCCTCGACACCGTCCTGCACGTCGCCGAGCACATGCGGGCCTCCTACGGCGAGAGCTTCTACGTCCACGAGGGGCTGAAGAAGCTCGTCGCCGACGGCAAGCTGGGCGCCAAGAGCGGCGGCGAGGGGTTCTTCGCCGACGGCGAGCAGACCGTCCCCGGCGACGCCGCGCCGGACGCCGAGGAGCTGGTCGCGATGTTCACCTGCCGCGCCCTGATCGAGGCCTGCCAGCTGGTCGAGGAGGGCATCTGCTCGGTCCGCGACATCGACCTCGGGATGATGGCCGGCGCCGGCCTCGACCCCCGCCGCGGCCTGCTGCCGCCGTTCTGGAAAGCCGATGTCGAGGGGCTCGACAAGGTGCTGGAGCGGATCGAGCGGCTGGAGGAGAAACACGGCGAGCGCTTCGCCGCCCCGGTCACGCTCAAGCGCCTGGTCGCCCAGGGGCGGCTCGGCCTCCAGGCGGGCCAGGGCTTCTACCCCTACCCGCGGCCCGACGAGGGCGAGCAGGCCGAGACGGTGAAGCTGGAGACCCGCGGCGAGGTCGCGATCGCCTGGCTCGCCAACCTGCCGATGAACGCCATCTCCCCGGACGTTGTCCGCGACCTGGCGAGCGTCTGGGAGCGGGTCAAGGCGGCAGAGGGGGTGGGGGCGATGGCGATCGTCTCCTCCGTCCCCGTCGTCTTCTCGGCCGGGGCCGACATCAAGGCCTTCACCTCGATGGACGCCGGCGCTGGCGAGGAGCTGCTGCACACCGCGCACGCGCTGCTGCGCGAGTTCGGCACCTCGCGGGTGGCCACGATCGCCGCCGTCAACTCGATCGCCTTCGGCGGCGGTTGCGAGCTGGCGATGGCATGCGACGTGCGGATCGCGGCCGAGGCCGCGGTCTTCGGCCAGCCCGAGGTGAAGCTGGGGATCGTCCCCGGCTTCGGCGGCACCCAGCGCCTGCCACGTCTGGTCGGTCAGAACAAGGCGCTGGAGATGAACCTGATCGGCGACGCCGTCCTCGCCGAGGAGGCGCTCGACATCGGCCTGGTCAACCGCGTCGTCCCCGACCACGAGCTGTTCGAGACGGCGCTGATGTGGGGGCGCAAGCTGGCCGGCCAGGCCCCGGTCGCGGTCGAGCAGATCAAGACCGTCTCCGGTGCCGGCGACCTCGACGAGGGGATCGAGGCCGAGAAGGGCGCCTTCGCCACCGCCTTCGCCAGCGATGACGCGAAGGAGGGGATCGGCGCCTTCCTCGCCAAGCGCACCCCGAAATGGAGCGGCAGATAGAGGGCAGGTGCGATCCGCCGGTCAGGTATGCGTTATGAATTAATCAGGTACTCTCTCGGTTTCCAAAGAGGGGACGGGGAGAGGGAGCGGCATGGTCACCCAGATGGACGACTTGGCGGCCGAAGCGCTGATCGAGTTCGGCGGCTGCACGAAAGGTCGGGCCAAGCAGCTGGTCGGCGCCTGGAAGAAGGTCTTCGCCGTTGAGGCTCTGAGCGTCGTCGCCGGCGTCGAGCGGGTGACGACCTCGGTCAGCGACCTGCGCGTCGAGCGTGTCCGGGCCCTGGTCGACCTGCTCGAAGACGCGCCCCTGCCCAACCCGTATGAGATCGGCGTGCTGATGCGCATCCCGCTCACCCAGTCGCGGACGGTGCTGCGCAATTGGCAGGCGCGCTACCCCCGCCGCTATGAGGGCCATATGCAGACCCTGGCGGCAAAGGGGAGGAAGAAGCCCGGCGGCGGCACGGGCGGGTTCACGTGGAAAATCACCTACAAGGATCTCGGGGTTCTCGAGTACGCCGTCGACCATCTGCGCCGGCACGGCCTACAGCAGGGGCTGAAAGTCGATCGCAGCGACCTGACGATCGAGGTGCCGAAGTCGACGAAGGCGGCGGACGGATCCGACGCCGCCGAACTCCTCGGGGTCTGAAACGGCGATGCTCCTGGCTGTGGCCCAGTCCGGCGGGGGCGAAGCGACCGCTGCCGACCAGATACGCGAAGCGGCGACGCTGGCCTCGATCAGCCTCGGAGTGCTCTCGGCGTTTGCCGGCCAGCGCGCGGCCAGCCTGGGCCGCCAGAACGGTCACATCGACGAATTCGACTCCAGGGACCTGAGGCGAGATCTGCTGCTGGACCTGGCGCTCGTTGCCTTCGGCCTCCTGCTCCTGCTGGCCGCCGGTCCACTGTTCGTTGCCGCCTTCGACAGGGCGACGCCCCTGCTGAGAGCCGACACGGCGTTCTTCGGGCTCTTCTGCCTCTTCTACGTCGGAGTCGTGCTCGTGGTGGTGTGGGTGGGAGCAACGGCGTGGACCCGACGCGACCTGCTCCTCGAGCGGTCCGAAAGGGGCCTGCTGGCGGTGCTGTGGAACCCGGGGTCCGAGGAGGACGATGAAGAGTCCTCGACTCTGGAACGATCCAAGGGTGAAGACGGGGACTGACGAGCGCCGAGCGGCTGCCAGCGAGCGGCTGGCGGAGCTGCTGGGCGAAGCGGGCAGCGCCGTCGCCCTCACCGGGGCGGGGGTCTCGGTGCCCTCGGGGATCCCCGACTTCCGCACCCCGGAGACCGGGCTGTGGGCGAAGGTCGACCCGATGGAGGTCGCCCACATCGATGTCTTCGAGCGCGACCCGGCGCGCTTCTGGTCCTATTACCGCCCGCGATTCGCCTCGCTCGGCGACAAGCGACCCAACGCGGCCCACGAGGCGCTGGCCGAGCTGGAGCGCCGCGGCCTGATCGAGGGCGTCGTCACCCAGAACATCGACCGCCTGCACCAGGCCGGCGGCTCGGCCAACGTGGTCGAGGTGCACGGCTCGATCGAGACCTCCTCGTGCAGCCGCTGCGCCGCCTCGTTCGAGATCGAGCGTGTCGAGGGCCTATTCGACGAGCGGGGGGTGCCGGTCTGCCCCGAGTGCGGCGGCGCCGTGCGGCCCGACGTCGTCCTCTTCGGCGAGCTGCTGCCCGAGAGCGCCATGACCCGAGCCCGCGACCTCGCCGAACGGGCCGACCTGATGCTCTGCGTCGGCTCCTCCCTCGCCGTCCACCCGGCCGCGGGCCTGCCCCAGCTGACCCTGGAGCGAGGCGGTCGCCTGGCGATCGTCACCAAGGGCCCGACGCCCTACGACGAGGACGCCGAGCTGAAGCTGGAGGGCGAGGTCGACGCCGAGCTGACGGCGCTGGTCGCGGCGCTGTCCGCCTGAATTCCTCCGTTCCCGGAGCCGCTAATTGCTTGCTTCGGCCGTCGCGCTCGTATAAGCCGTGCCGGCCGATTTTGCCGCGGTGATCTTGTCGTTGAAGGAGCCGCTGGCCTGGGCGGTGAAGGTGAACCGGGTGGTCGATTCGGCGGCGCCGGTGCTGGCGATCGTCAGGCTGCCGCCGGTGACGGTTCCCCCGTTCGTCGTGACCGTAACCGAGTGGCCGCTGCCGAGGGCGGTGACAGTGTTTCCGTAGGTGTCGGTGACGCTGACGTTGGCGGCGATGGTGCCGCCGTTGCCGAGGCCGGTCACCACGCAGGTGAACAGGCAGGGAGAGCTCGCGACTCCGGCGCTGATCGTGACGTTGGTGAGGGCGAACCTCGACGCGGCCGCGGCAGCGACGGTCGCTGTCAGCGGCACTTCGGTCGAGATCGATCCGTCGCTTGCGGCGATGCTCGTCGCCCCGGCCCGGTAGAGCTTCATCGCGCCGTTGATGGAGCCGGAGACGGTGGCGACGCCGTTGGTGAAGGTGATCGCGGTGGCGGTGCCGAAGGAGGTGGCCGTGCCGGCGCTGCTGGCCACGGTGGGGGCCGTCCCGCCGGGCGCGCTCGCCGCGCCGGAGAAGGTGACGTTGTGCGAGCCGGTGTAGGAGGTCGCGGTGTTGCCGTAGGCGTCGAGCGCGGTGGTGGTCAGGTTGTCGGATGCCCCCGCGGTTGGCGTGGCCGAGGCGGCTTTGAGCGAGAGCTTGGCGGCGCTCGCCGCGACGACGGTCAGCGCCAGGGCCGAGGCCGAGATCGATCCGTCGCTCGCCGTGATGTTCGTCGCCCCGGCTTTGTAGAGGGTCATCACGCCGTTCGCCGAGCCGGAGACCGCGGCCACGCCGGCGGTGAACGTGAGCGCCGTCGCGGTGGCGAAGTTGGTCGGCGTGCCGGCCGAGTTGGCCACCGTTGGGACGGTCCCGTTGGGGCTTTTGGCCGCGCCGGAGAAGGTGACGTTGTGCGAGCCGGTGTAGGAGGTCGCGGTGTTGCCGTAGGCGTCGACCGCGGTGGTGGTCAGGTTGTCGGCGACGCCGGCGGTCGGCGTGGTCGTGGCGGCGCTGAGCGAGAGTTTGGACGCGGCACCCGGTGAGACCGTCACCGCGAGCGGCACCGTGTTCGAGATCGAGCCGTCGCTTGCCGTCACGCTCGTCGCCCCGGCCCGATAGAGCTTCATCGCCCCGTTGCTGGAGCCGGAGACGGTGGCGACGCCGTTGGTGAAGGTGATCGCGGTGGCGGTGCCGAAGGCGGTGGCCGTGCCGGTGGAGCTGGTGACCGTGGGCGCGTTTCCGTTGGGCGCGGCGACGGCGCCGGAGAAGGTGAGGCTGTGGGAGCCCGCATAGCTCGTGACGATGTTCTCGCTCGCGTCCCGGGCGGTGATCGTCAGGCTGTCGGCGGCTCCCGCCGCGGGCGAAGTCGTGGCGGCGCTGAGCGTGAAGTGAGTGGCCGCGCCGGTGAGGACTTTGGCCACCGCCGGGGAGCTCGTCGCGCTCCAGGAGCGCCATCTCGCGGTCACGGTGTAGCTGTGACTCCCGATCCCGACGCCGCTGTCGGCACAGGTGGTGACGCTGGAGGGTGCGGCGACGCTTGGGCAATTGCCTCCAGGCGCGCCCCCGTCGCGGGAGACCGAGTACTGCACGGTGCCCGACCCGGGGGCGGAGACGGCACTCCAGCTCAGGCTCACCGTGCCTCCGCCGGGCGTGGCCGAGGAGATGGTCGGGGCGGAGAGGGTTGTGACCCCGGCGGACGCGCTGCCCACTCCCGAGGTGGAGAAGTAGGCGAGCGCGGCGCCGGTGACGGTCGTGGCAGCGAGGATTGCCAGCGCGACCCCGCCGATGCGGATCGGGATCGAGCGGATCATCGGTCCTAGCTGCTGGTCAGATGGAGGGTCAGGGTCGCGCCCTGGCAGGCGTCCTGGTTCACCCCGGTTTCGTTCATCGTCAGGGTCCCGCCCGGGCTCACGGTCTGCCCGTTGCCCGGCGCGAAGGTGTGGTTGACGGTGACCGCCGGCATCGAGAAGTCCGGGGTTCCGCCGGTGATCACCGTGCTACAGGTGGAATGTCCGGCATCAACGGAGATGCTCGACAGGGTGATCGTGCCGACCCGCTGGGACCCTGAGGAGGGGTTGTCGACGGTGAAGCTCACCGGTGAGGAGCCTCCGGGGTAGAGGTTGGACGAGATCGTCGCGTGCAGGGTGACGGGCGTGCTGGTACCGACCGTCGCCGTGCCGGTCCCGGTCCCGGTGCTCGTGAAGTAGGCGTACGCGGCGCCGGCGATGACGAGGGCCACGACGCCCATCACCGCAGCGGGTCGCCGCTTCCCTTCGATCCAGCGCATATGCGTCTCCTTTCGGCCTTTACGGAGCATGGACTCCGCGGACGCCAGGCACATCGGCCGCTCAGGCGCGGACCTTGACTCCTGAATTGCGTATTGAGGCGTTTTCCGCGCCTCGCCCGCCGATAGAGCCAGCGAGCGCCGGCGCTACGCCGCGAGCGGCTGTGCCACGGGCGCGCCAGCGGGCCGGGCCCGCGTCGGGAGCAGCAGCGCCGAGAGGCAGACCATCGCGAAGGCGCGCGACCTGGAGGGCGATCCCGAGCGGGTCGGCGGAGAGGGGGTCGCCGAAGACGAGGACGCCGGCCGGCGATCTGGGTCGCGTTGGCGACCAGGCCCATCAGGCCGATCGTCTCGATCGCGCCGCCGCGCTGCAGGGCCGCGACCGCCGTGTACTGGGCGAGGGCGCCGCAGACGACGATGATCGCGACCCAGCGGGCGATGATCGGCGACGCCGAGCCCCGCCGGCGCCGGTCAGCCCCTTGATCGCGACCCCGGCGAGGGCGAAGAGCGTGCCGGCGAGGACCGCGAGCAGGATGCCGCGGCGGGCGTGGAGGCGCTCGGAGCGGTGCCCGAGCGCGAGCGCCGCCGGCGAGCAGCGCCAGGCCGCCCTCGAAGCCGAGGATCGGCGCCAGGCGAGAAGGCGGAGTGGCTGCCGCTGAAGCTGCGGCACCGTCACCGCGAGCAGCGCGAGGCCGGCGCCGCCGAGCAGCAGCGCCAGCCACTGGCGCCGCTCGACCGGGTCGCCGAAGAGCCGCTGCGACATCACCGCCAGGGTCACGGCGCCGCCGGCGAGGACCGCCTGGACGAGCGAGATCGGCGCCATCGAGAGCGCCGCGACGTGGATCAGCCAGGCGATCGCGGCGAGCCCCCAGCCGGCGACGAACCAGCGCGAGCGGGCGAGCCCGCGGGCGCTGCTGCAGCGGTCGGCGGATGTGGACCGGAGCGACGCGCTGGCAGCCGCGGTGCTTGAGCAGCGAGGCGAGGTTCGCCATCACGGCGGCGACGAGGGCCAGCGCGATCCCGATCTGGACCGAGCCATCGCGGCCTATCGCGCTCGCGGCGCGGCGGCCGTTCGGCGGGTCGGTCGCCGCGGTCGAGCCGGCCGCGCGCGCCGCGGCGACCGCCGAGGCGCTGGTGCGGCAGGCCCGGGCGATCGTGTTGTCGGCGAGCGTCGGGGTCGCGGCGCACCTCGAACTCGATCAGGCCGGCGCGCCGCGCTTTGGCGCGCGCCTCGCTGCTGCACTCGCTCGGAGCCGCCGCCAGCGCCGCCTCGGCGGCCCGCTGCGCGCCGGCAGGTGAGGCAGAAGTCGCCCTCGGCGCCGCTCTCCCAGGTCTCGGGCAGCGGCACCGGCTCGCCGTCGATGCGGCCGACCGCCATCCCGCAGCGGTCGCAGGTCCACTCTGCGGCTGCGGTGCGCGCGGTCATCGGGCTCGCCTTGCCTCGGCGGCTTCGCGGCGCGCGACGGCCTGGAGCGGTTTCGCGTTGCCGTGGGCGCGGCTCGGCGCTGCGGCCCGCGCGTGCCCGCGGCGCCGTCGAACTCGCGGGCGAGGCCGAGGTCGCCGGCCATCCGGCGCACCTCGTCGGCCTGGTCGGCGAGGACGAAGCTGATCCCGGTGCCGCGTGCGGCCGGCGCGGCCGGTGCGGCCGACCCGGTGCACGTAGGAGTCGCGGTCGCCGGGGGCGTCGAAGTTGATCACGTGGGTGACGCCGGCGACGTCGATCCCGCGGGCGGCGACGTCGGTCGCGATCAGGGCGTCGACCTCACCGGCCTCGAAGCGGGCCAGGGCCCGTTCGCGCTGGCGCTGGCTCTTGTCGCCGTGCATCGCGACGGCCTCGACCTCGTGGCTGCGAAGCCGCTTCGCCAGCCGGTCGGCGCCGCGCTTGGTGCGGACGAAGACCAGCGTGCTGCCGCCCTCGTCGTCGCGCAGCTGGGCGACCAGGTGGTCGAGCTTGGCGCTCTGGGAGTCGACGTGGAGGAAGCGGTGCTCGATGTCGGCCTTGTCGCGCTTGTCCGCCGCCTGGGTGTGGCGGCGGGCGTCGCGGGTGTAGGCGGCGGCGATCTTGCCGGTCGCGCCCTCGAGGGTCGCCGAGAAGAAGAGCGTCTGGCGGTCGCTTCGGGGTCTGGGCGACGATCCGGCTCGACGGCCGGCTTGAAGCCCATGTCGAGCATCCGGTCGGCCTCGTCGAGGACGAGGATGCGGACCTGCTCGAGCGAGACGACGCCGCGGGCGATCAGGTCCTCGAGCCGGCCCGGGGTGGCGACGAGGATGTCGGCGCGTCGCGCCGCCTTGATCTGCGGGCCGAAGCCGACGCCGCCGTAGACGGCGGCGATCCTGCAGGCCGCGGGCGTCGGCGATCGAGCGCAGCTCGTCGACGATCTGGCCCGCCAGCTCGCGGGTGGGGGCGAGGACGAGGGCCGAGGTGTCGCCGGCGCCGGGCTCGAGCAGCTCGACCAGCGGGATGCCGAAGGCGAGCGTCTTGCCCGAGCCGGTCGGCGACTGGACGAGCAGGTCGTGGCCGGCGAGCGCGTCGCGGACGACCATCTGCTGGACGGGGAAAGGCTCGGTGATGTCGCGGCGCGCGAGCGCGCGCACGACCGGTTTGGAGATGCCGAGATCGGCAAACGAAGTGATGTTGTGTGCTCCTTTTTGAGCGTCTAGGGGAGATCCAGCGGCCCCTAGGCGCCATCTGGCACACGGAGGAAACGGAACCTCTCGGGTGGCGAAACGGCCAAACCCGACCCATCCACCGTAGCAGCAGGCCCTCCGACATCCCTAAAGGCGGGTTAATTCATTCAACGCGGTTGAACCCGTCGATCGGGGGCGACGTAGACCGCCGCGTGAAGGCGCAACGGAGACGGGCGGTGGTGGCGGGGGCGATCGCCGCCGGCGCGTTCGCGTCCACGGCTTTCGGCTGCGGCGGAGGCGATGGCGCCCCGACCGCGGCGCTTCATCCCGGCGCCCTGGACTGGGTGCGACCCGCCGTCGTCCCCCCGGCCTGGCGGGCCCTGCCGCTTCCGAGCTCGCCGGCCCGTCTGCCGATGCCGCCCGGCTGGCGGGCCGAGCACGGGGATCCGGGCACCCGCACGGCGATCCTCCGGGGCCCCTCCGGCGAGATCGCCGGCTACCTCAACGCGACCCCCCGCCAGGGCGAGGAGAGCCTGGAGAACTGGTCGGAGTTCCGGGTCGACCACAACCGGGAGGAGGGCGAGCGCGAGGTGAGGCTGCTCGCCGCCGCCACCGGCCTGCGCTTTCGCGCCGGGCGCGGCTCCTGCGTCCTGGACTCCTACCGGACCGTCAGCGGCCATCGCTACCGCGAGATCGCCTGCATCGTCGCCGGGCGCGCGGCGACGACGGTGGTCGTCGGTGCCGCCCCGCCCTCGCGCTGGGAGGCCGAGGCGCCCGCGATCGAACGCGCCGTCGCCGGCTTCACGACTTGACCAAACACACCACAAGGAGAACCGGATGCACACCCACGCCAAGAAGCTGGCCGCGACGTTCGCCGTCGTGGCGCTGATGGCGGGCGGCGCGAGCACCGCGGCGTTCGCCCGGCACCATCATCACCACCATCACGCCATGAGCTCGATCCCCCAGCACAACGGGGGAGACCACGACGCCGACAACAACGGCGGCCCCAGCGACGGCGACGGCAACATCTAGACCGAGCCGAGGCTTTCGAGGCCGGCGGGGGGCGGGACCGACCGCTCCCCGCCGCTCGCCCGGGCGCGGCTAGGATCAGTTCGTGGCCAGGATCAGGTGCTCGCTCTCGATCTCGCTGGACGGCTTCCTCGCCGGCCCGAACCCGAGCGAGGAGCACCCGCTGGGCGAAGGGGGGAGCGGCTGCACGAGTGGGCGCTGGAGCTCGCGGCCTGGCGGCGCCCGCACGGGCGGGAGGGCGGCGAGGTCAACGCCAGCACCGCCGTGGTCGAGGAATCGCTCGCCGACGTCGGCGCGGTGGTGATGGGGCGGAAGATGTTCGGCGGCGGCCCGGGGCCCTGGGAGGCGCGGCCCTGGGACGGCTGGTGGGGCGAGGAACCACCCTTCCACACGCCCGTGTTCGTCCTCACCCACCATGAGCGCGAGCCGCTGGAGATGCGGGGCGGGACGACCTTTTACTTCGTAACCGACGGGATCGAGTCGGCGCTGGCGCAGGCCGTCGAGGCGGCCGCGGGCAAGGACGTCTCGCTCGCCGGCGGGGCGGATGCCTTCCAGCAGTGCCTCTCGGCGGGCCGGCTCGACGAACTGGTGCTGAGCGTGGTCCCGGTCCTGCTCGGGGGCGGGACCCGGCTCTTCGACCGCGGCGCCGGCGCCGGCCTCGCGCTGGAGCGGGTGGGCTGCGTCGAGGCCCCCGGCGTCACCCACCTGCGCTACCGCGTCGCGCGATGAAGCCGGTGAGGGTCTCGGCCGCGGTGTCGAGGCCCCGCGCGGAGGTGCGCGAGTTCCTCGACCTGCTCGCCAACCACGAGCTGTTCAACGATCACTTCCTGGTCGACTGGAAGTTCTCGGGCCCGCCACGCGGCGTCGGCGCCAGGGCGCGGGCGAGGGCCAAGACCCCCGGCTCCCAGGACTGGGTCGAGTTCGAGGTGCTGGAGTCGGGGCCGCGGGGCAGCGTGGAGGAGGCGGTCTCGGCCGACGGCAAGAGGCGCACCCGCGGGACCTACCGCCTCGACGACCGCCCCGACGGCGGTACCGCGATCGCGTTCGAGCTCGAGTGGATCGAGGCCCCGCGCAGCGAGCGGATCGCCCCCTTCCTGACCCGCGCCTTCATGCGGCGCGTCACCGGCAAGGCGATGCGCCGCCTCGCCAAGCGGCTGGAGGAGTGAGCTGCGCCCCGAGCTGGAAGAGCTGCTGGCGCGGCGGGCGCTGACCGAGGACGCGGCGCGCCCCGAGGCGGTGCGGCGCCGCCACGCGGCCGGGGCGAGGACGGCGCGGGAGAACGTCGCCGACCTGGTCGACCCGGGCTCCTTCGTCGAGTACGGCCGCTTCGCGATCGCCGCCCAGCGCGGCCGTCGCGAGCTGCGCGATCTGATCGAGCGAACGCCCGCCGACGGGCTGATCGGCGGCACCGCCCGCGTCAACGGCGACCTCTTCGGCGAGCGCGCCGCCTGCGCCGTCCTCTCCTACGACTACACCGTGCTCGCCGGCACCCAGGGGGCGCTCGGCCACCGCAAGAAGGACCGCCTGTTCGAGCTGATCGAGCGGATGCGACTGCCGACCGTCTTCTTCGCCGAGGGCGGCGGCGGCCGTCCGGGGGACACCGACTACCCGGTGGTCTCCGCCCTCGACACCCGCGCCTTCGCGCTCTGGGCGCGGCTCTCGGGGCTGGTGCCGAGGATCGCCGTGGTCGCCGGGCGCTGCTTCGCCGGCAACGCGGTGATCGCTGGCTGCGCCGACCTGATCGTCGCCACCGAGAACGCCTCGCTGGGGATGGGCGGCCCGGCGATGATCGCCGGCGGCGGGCTCGGCGAGGTGGATCCCGACGAGGTCGGCCCGACCGCGACCCAGGCCGCAAACGGCGTCGTCGACGTGGTCGCCGCCGACGAGCGCGAGGCGACCGCGGCCGCCAAGCGGCTGCTCGGCTACTTCCAGGGCCCGACCCCACCCGGGGCCGCGCCCGACCAGGCGCTGCTGCGCGATCTGGTCCCCGAACGCCAGCGGCGCGCCTACGACGTGCGGCCGATCGTCGAGACCCTCTTCGACCAGGGCTCGGTCACCTTTCTGCGCGAGCGCTTCGCGCCGGAGATGGTCACCGCGCTGGCTCGGATCGAGGGTCGGCCGGTCGGCGCGATCGCCAACGACACCCGCCACATGGCCGGCGCGATCACGGGCGAGGCCTCCGACAAGGCGGCGCGGCTGCTCCAGCTCTGCGACGCCTTCGGCCTTCCCATCGTCTCGCTGATCGACACCCCCGGGTACATGGTCGGCCCCGAGGCCGAGGCGAGCGGCCTGGTCCGCCACGCCTCGCGGCTGCTGGTCGCCGGCGCCGCGCTCCGCGTCCCGCTCCTCGCCGTCGTCCTGCGGCGCGGCTACGGCCTCGGCGCGCAGGCGATGGTCGGCGGCAGCCTGCACGAGCCGCTGCTGACGGTCGCCTGGCCGGGCGCCCACCTGGGGCCGATGGGCCTGGAGGGCGCGGTGAGGCTGGCGCTGCGCAAGGAGCTGGAGGAGATCGCCGACGATGAGGAGCGCGAGGGCCGGGTGCGCGCGCTCACCGCCGCCGCCGAAGAGAACGCGAAGGCGCTCAACGCGGCGGCGCTGTTTGAGATCGACGACGTGATCGACCCGGCCGAGACCCGCGCGGCGATCGCCTCGACCCTGGCCGCCGCGCCGCCGGTCGCGCCCGGCCACCGCTTCGTCGACACCTGGTGACGGATCGGTTCTAATGGGCCGACCCGACCGAGGAGAGAGATGACCGAGCTGACCGAGAAGCAGGCCGAGCTGTGCGAGGCAAGCGAGACCGACTACTCCGACCTGCGCGCCCTGTTCGTCAACTGCACGCTGAAGCGCAGCCCCGAGGTGTCGAACACGCAGGGCCTGATGGACAACTCGATGGAGATCATGCGGCGCAACGGGGTGGAGGTCGAGTGCGTCCGCGCGATCGACCACGAGATCGCCACCGGCGTCTGGCCCGACATGACCGAGCACGGCTGGGAGCGCGACGAGTGGCCGGCGATCTTCGAGAAGGTGATGGCCGCCGACATCCTCGTCCTCGGGATGTCGATCTGGCTCGGCGAGAAGTCCTCGGTGGCGACCCGGATCGTCGAGCGGCTCTACGGCAACTCGCACCTGCTCAACGACGCCGGCCAGTACGCCTACTACGGCCGGGTCGGGGGCTGCCTGGTGACCGGCAACGAGGACGGCGTCAAGCACTGCGCGATGAACGTCCTGTACTCGCTCCAGCACCTCGGCTACACGATCCCGCCGCAGGCCGACTCGGGCTGGATCGGGGAGGCCGGGCCCGGGCCGTCCTATCTCGACGAGGGCTCCGGCGGCCCCGAGAACGACTTCACCAACCGCAACACGACCTTCGCCGCCTGGAACATGCTCCACCTGGCGCGGATCCTCAAGGACGCCGGCGGCATCCCCGCCCACGGCAACCAGCGCGCCGCCTGGGACGCCGGCTGCCGCTTCGACTTCCCCAACCCCGACTACCGCGCCTAAACCGAGCGGCTTAGGCCGCGCTCGCCTCGAGCCGCTCGGCGAGGCGGTTCATGCCGCGCTCGCGGGCCGCGGCCGCCGCGCCTGTCCAGTCGGTCGGGCGGTCCGCGGGCGGTCGCACCCCGGCGTCGCGCAGGGTCGCGATGTCCTTGAAGACGAGCAGATCCTCGCGGCCCTCGATCAGGGCGCCACGCAGTTTCGGCCGCCGCTCGCGGATCGCGTTGTCCAGCACTCCCTCCAGGGACCCGTGGCGCCGCAGCAGCTCGGCCGCGGTCTTCGGTCCCACGCCCCTGGCGCCCGGCAGGCCGTCGGAGGGGTCGCCGCGCAGCGCGATGAAGTCGGGGACCAGCCCGGGGTCGATCCCGTAGCGCTCGCGGACCTCGGCGGGCCCGACCTCTTCGGCCCCTTTGCCGCCGGTGCGGACGTAGAGGACCTCCACCCGCTCGGTCGCGCACTGGTACATGTCGCGGTCGCCGGTGAGGAGCAGTGCGCGGCCGCCGGCCTCCGCCTCGCGCCGGGCGAAGGTGCCGAGCAGGTCGTCGGCCTCGAGGTCCTCGCTGGTCGCGACCGTCCAACCGAAGGCGCCGAAGAAGTCCCGGGCGGCGGCGAATTGCGGCGCCAGCTCCGCCGGCATCGCCGCATCGCGCTCGGCGTGGTAGGCCGGGTACAGCTCGGTGCGGTAGGAGGCCGCGTCGGGCCCGAAGCAGAGGACGACGGCGCGCGGTCGGTGGGCTTCGACCTCGCGCAGGACCATGTTCGCCGTGCCGAGCAGGGCGTTGACGGGCCTGCCGTCGGGCCCGACGATCTTGCTCGGCAGGGCGTAGAAGGCCCGGAAGAGCAGCGAGGGCGTGTCGACGGCCAGAAGCGGAGCGCTCATCGCTTGAACCTATCCAGTGCCTCCCCCGTAGGCCAGATCGTGGTTTCGCGAAACGGCACCCGGGCGCTTCTGCTCGGCCTCCTGGCTCTCCTGCTCCTGCCGGCCTCGGCTCTCGCGGCACCCGCCCTCAGCGGCGAATTCGAGGTCTCCGGCCTCGACAACAACAACAAGATCGTCGAGGGGCCCGACGGCAACATCTGGGTGACCCTGTTCGGGACGGCGAAAAACGTCGCCCGGATCGCCCCCAAATCCGGCGCGGTCGAGGAATTCGAGCTCGGCGTCAACGGCCCCTCGGGGATCGCCAGCGCCGCCGGCAAGCTCTGGATCACCGAGGGCAACGGGGTGACGAGCTTCTCGCCCAGCGACCCGGAAGGGACCAAGGAAACGACCGCGATCGCGGCGATCGCCGGCAACCACTCGATCGTCGCCGGCCCCGACGGCAACCTCTGGGTGGCGACGAACGAAAAACTGCTGCGGTTCCCGCCGGGCAACACGGCGGCGATCGAAGCCGGCCTCAAAGAAATCCCCAAGGCCGGGATGTCGCCCCGCGACATCGACGTCGCCGGCGCCTCGCTGGCGATCGCCGATTTCGCCGGCGCCCGCGTTCTCACCGCGACCCCGGCGGCCGCCGCGAACGGAGAATTCGCCGAATTCGCCCTGATCGGGGGCGCTCAGGGCGTGGCCGGCGCACCGAACGGACAGCTCGGCTTCTCCCAGCAGGGCCAGCAGCCCGAGCAGCTCGGCCTGCTGACGCCCCCCGGGCCGCCGCTCCTGACCGAGGTCTCGGCGACCGATCCCTTCGGGGCCGCGTTCGGATCCGACGGCGCCTTCTGGATCGCCCAGCCGGCCGGCGACCACGTCGCCAACGACCGCGGCACCGTCGCCAGGCTGAGCGCCGACAACCACGTCACCGTCCTTCAGGGGTTCGCCGCGAACTCGCGGCCGCGGCAGATCGCCGGCGGACCGGACAACACGATGTGGGTGACCCTGCCCTCCGAAGGCGGCGCCAGCAAGGTCGCCCGCATCGGTGGCCTCGAACCGCCGAAGCCCACGTCTCCGCCGCCTCCGCTCCCGCCACCTGGAGCGAGGACCGAGCCCCAGACGACCATCGTCAGGGGTCCGAAGAGGCTCGCCTTCACCACCACGAGCCACGCCATGGTCAGGTTCGTCTTCACCTCCCCCGACGCCGGCGCCCGCTTCGAATGCCGGCTCGTCACGCTCGGCCCGAGGAGGGCGAGGGCGTCGAAGGCCACCCCCTTCGCTCCCTGCCGGTCGCCGAAGGCCTACCACCCCAAGCCGGGCCGCTACCGCTTCGAGGTGCGCGCCGTCCTCGCCGGCGTCCCCGACGCGACCCCGGCGAAGCGCGCCTTCAGGGTCGTCCGGATAGGCGTCGCCAGCCTCCGCTGAGGCCGGCTCCGCCGCTTCACTACCTTTAGCGTCGCGATGGCGCGCGAGAAGGCCCTGCACATAGACGACCTGCGGAAGGTCTACCCGACCGGGGTCGAGGCGCTCCGGGGCGTCTCGATCGACATCGAGGAGGGGGAGTTCTTCGGTCTGCTGGGGCCCAACGGCGCCGGCAAGTCGACCCTGATCCACTGCTCGACCGGGCTGGCGCAGCCGACCGGGGGGACGATCCGGATCTTCGGCCACGACGCCATCGACGACTACGCCGAGGCGCGCCAGGCGGTCGGGCTGGCGCCCCAGGAGGTCAACCTCGACTGGTTCCTGACCGTCGAGGAGACGCTCGACTTCCACGCCGGCTACTTCGGCATGCCCAAGCGCGAGCGCCGCGCGCGGACCGAGGAGCTGCTGGAGACCTTCTCCCTCACCGAGAAGGCCGACGAACGCACGCGGACGCTGTCCGGGGGGATGAAGCGGCGGGTGATCCTGGCCCGGGCGCTGATGCACCGGCCGCGCCTGCTGATCCTCGACGAGCCCACCGCCGGCGTCGACATCGAGCTGCGGCTGGAGCTCTGGCACTACGTCCAGCGCATCAACCAGGAGGGGACGACGATCCTGCTGACCACGCATTACCTGGAGGAGGCGGAGCAGCTCTGCAACAAGATCGCCTTCATCGCCGACGGGCAGATCGCCGCCCAGGGGAATAGCCGCGAGCTGGCGGCCCGCTACGGCGTGCCCAACCTCGAGGACGCCTACCTGGCGCTGGTCGGGCGGAGGGAGCTGTCGCGGTCCCACTTCGAGGGAATCGCCTCGTGACCACCTCCCAGATCCGCTTCCTCACCCTCTGGCGGCGCGAGGTCAGCCGCTTCATGAAGATCAAGAAGCAGACCCTCGGCGCGCCGCTGCTGGAAACCTTCCTCTACATCTCCGTCTTCGGCGCCGCCCTGGGCTCGCGGATCAAGGAGCTGCACGGGATCGAATACATCGTCTTCGTCATCCCGGGGCTGATCATGATGGCCTGGGCGACCAACTCCTTCGCCAACAACTCCTCCTCGATCCTCCAGCAGAAGTTCCAGGGGGCGATCCACGACCAGCTCTCCTCGCCCGCCTCGCCGGCCGAGCTGCTGCTGGCCTTCTCGCTGGGCGGCTTCATGCGCGGGCTGCTGGTCGCGGCGCTGACCTTCGTCGCCGCCTCGCTGCTGGTCGACCTGCCGGTCGACAACGTCGCGGTGCTGATCCCGGCGCTGCTCCTGGTCGGCTTCTTCTTCTCCCAGCTCGGCGTCCTGATCGGCGTCCGCGCCGAGCAGTTCGACGACGTCGCGATCGCGCAGACCTTCGTCCTCACCCCGCTGATCTTCCTCGGCGGCGTCTTCTACTCGGCCGCCCTGCTGCCCCAGCCGTTCCAGACCCTGACCAAGTTCGACCCCGTCTACTACATGATCTCCCTCGTCCGCTACGGCTTCGTCGGCTACTCCGAAGTCAGCATCCCGCTCTCCCTGCTGGCGCTGACCGGGGCGACGGCGGCCCTCTTCGCCTTCAACCTGCGCCTCTTCTCCCGCGGCTACCGGCTGCGCGCGTAGCGGCCGCGATTCGGCCGCGCAGCGGGCGCGGCAAAGGGGATTGCGGCGCCCCTCGGCCCGCGCGGCCGGCGTCGGCCCCCGACTACAATCGGTCGCCCGATGGCGACTCGCATCAGAAGGCGCCGGCGCAGGCCGAACGCATCCCGCTGGCACAAGATCGCGATCCCGATCGTCATCCTCGGGGCGCTGATCGCCGTCGTCGCGGGCATCGCCGTCGCCTGGGCGCTGAGCGTCTACAACTCGGCGCCGCCGCTGTCGAGCCTCCAACCGGTGCAGAAGGGGCGCTCCTCGGCGATCTACGCCGCCGACGGCAGCCTGATCGGCTTCATCCGCTCCAACAACATCCGCCAGCCCGTCTCCTCGCAGGCGCTGCCGCAGACGCTCAAGGACGCCACGGTCGCGATCGAGGACAAGAACTTCTTCAACCACGGCGCCCTCGACCCCGAGGGCATCGCCCGCGCCGCCTGGAAGGACCTGCTGGCGGGGGGCAAGCCGGTGCAGGGGGCATCGACGATCACCCAGCAGCTGGTCCGCAACCTCTACATCCAGAACCCCGAAGAGACGATCAGGCGAAAGCTGATCGAAGCCCACCTCGCCAACGACCTGTTCGAACACCACGACCGCGACTGGATCCTCACCTCCTACCTCAACACCGCCCCCTACGGGACGGTCGAAGGGCAGACCGCGGTGGGGGCCGAGGCGGCGGCGCAGACCTACTTCAGCAAGCCCGCCAAGGACCTCGGCCTGACCGAAGCGGCGCTGATCGCCGGCCTGCCCCAGGCGCCCTCCGAATACAACCCGTTCCTCGACCCGAAGGCGGCGCTGAAGCGGCGCAACGAGGTGCTCTCGGCGATGAGCGAGCAGGGCTACATCACCGCCGCCGAATACCGCACCGCGACCGAGGCCGGGCTCGGGCTGGAACCCGGCCACAAGTACCAGGTGATCAAGGACCCATTCCTCTTCGACCTGGTCCAGCAGGAACTGATCGACAAGTACGGGATCAACACCGTCCGCAACGGCGGCCTCAAGGCCTACACGACGATCGACCCCGGCCTTCAGCAGAAGGCCGAAGAAGCGGTCGCCTCCTGCGAAGTCTGCTTCCCGGAAGGCGGGCCGGCCTCGGGCCTGGCCTCGGTCGATCCCAACACCGGGGAGATCGTCGCCCTCGCCTCGACCGAAGGCTACGCCAGCGAAAGCCAGTTCAACTACGCCTGGCAGGCGCACCGCCAGCCCGGCTCCTCGTTCAAGGCCTACGTGCTGACCACCGCGATCAAGCAGGGCATCGACCCCGCCACGACCTACTACGACGGCACCTCGCCGAAGACGCTCGACCTCCCCTACGGCGGCACCTGGACGGTCAACAACGCCGAGCCCGGCGGCGGCACGATGTCGCTGGAACAGGCGACCTGGGACTCGGTCAACGTCGTCTTCGCCCAGCTGGACCTCGACGTCGGCCCCGAAAACGTCACCCACACCGCCCACCAGATGGGGATCGAATCCCCGCTCGAATCGGTCCCGGCGGAGGCGATCGGCGGTCTCAGCGTCGGCGTCACCCCGCTCGAAATGGCCGACGGCTACGCGACCCTCGCCAACGGTGGCGTCCACCACGACCCGACCGCGGTCAGCCGGGTCGAATTCCCCAGCGGCAAGGTCGACGAACCCGACCCCGCCGCCGGCGAACGGGTGCTCACCCCGGGCGAGGCCTACGAGGTGACCAAACTGCTGGAGGGCGTGATCACCCAGGGGACCGGCGCCGGCTACACCTACATGGGCTGCGCCTCGGAGGCCGGCAAGACCGGCACCTCGGAGGGCGAGTCCGACGCCTGGTTCGTCGGCTACACGCCGATGTACTCCACCGCGGTCTGGGTCGGGCACCCGCAGTCGCGCGAAGCGACCGGCTTCGGTGGTCCCACCGCCGGGCCGATCTGGCGCAACTACATGGAATCCGCGCAGGAAGGCGAATGCCCCGAATTCGAAGTGCCATCGAGCCTGCCCGAACTCTCCGGCCTGCACAGCGACCACACCTCCTCGTCCTCGCTCGCGGCGCCCAGCGGCGAAGAAGAAGAAGAAAGCTTCGGGAAGAAGAAGCACCCCAAGGAAGAAGAAGGGGAAGGTGAAGAAAAAGAAGAAGCACCGGAACCCGAACCTGAACCGGAACCGACCCCGGCCCCGCCTCAGAACCCCGGCGGCTCAGGCGGAGGCGGGATCAGCGGCGGCATCGCCAGCCCCGGTTGAGCGAGGCCTATCCCGGCAGGGGTTCCGCTTAACTTTTTCGAGGATCGCGGGGCGCCGTCCGAGATGCGCGGCGCGAAAAAGTACAAGACGCTCCACCCCAGCCGGGATAGGCCTCAGGGCCGGGAGCTGTCGTGCTTCGCGACGAGTCGGAGGTCGTTCTCCGGTACCTGGATGAAGTCCAGCGAGACCCCCCGCTCGTCGCTGATCTCGACCAACTTCACTTCGCCGTAATCGCTGACGATCGTCCCTCGGACGCCCGAGGACCATCTCCCGATTCCGCTGCGCAGCTCAACGAAATCGTGTTCCCCGATCGCGTGCTTGACAGTTGCCATCGCTGGGTCAATCTAGGGCTTTGCGAAAGCGCCAGTCGGCCGTCTATTTCGGCGGAGGTGGAGCGTCTTGTACTTTTTCGCGCCGCGCATCTCGGACGGCGGCTGGCGATTCTCGAAAAAGTTAAGCGGAACCCCCGCCGAAATAGACGCTCAGCCGGTCTCAATCAGCTCGACCCGGTACCCGTCCGGGTCGCGGACGAAGCAGATGCGGGGGCCCTCGGTGCGGTTGCCGGGGCGGTAGGGCGGCTTCTCGGGGTCGATGCCTTCGGAGGCGAGGCGCTCGAGGGTGCCGTCGAGGTCCTCGACGGTGAGGGCGATGTGGTTGTAGCCGGTGCCCAGCTCGTAGGAGTCGACGCCGTGGTTGTAGGTCAGCTCCAGGCGGGGGTCTTCGCCGGGCAGGTTCATGAAGACGTTGATCGCCTCATCGCCGATCGGCATCCGGCCGGTCTCGGCGAAGCCGAGCTTTTCGTAGAAGGCGACCGAGCGGTCGATCTCCCCGATGCGGTAGCAGGTGTGCAAGAAGGCGGGCACGGGGGCAGGCTATCGCGCCGTAGACGTTTGTTGACCCGGAGCTGGACACTTGATTGAGAGGCACGCGGCGACTACGGTGTGCCGTCCAAAGCCCGTCATCAGCCGTGCTGCTCTGGCCGGCATCGAAAGGAGATCACCTTGAAGCAGCGTCTCTACCGCAGGAAGCCGACCAAGCTGGCGGCGACGATCGCCGCGTCGGCGCTGGTCGCGTCGCTCTGTGTCGCGCTTGCCCCGTCCTTCGCGTCGGGAGCTGGATCCACCGAAACCAGTGGCCCGACCGTCTTCATCAGGGACGGCAAAGGCGGCCTGCGCTTCGTCGCGCCGAAAACGGTGGTCGAAGGCGAGGACCTGACCGTGGTCAACCAGACCAATCCCAAACAGGTCGGCCCGCACACGTTCTCGCTCGTCACCCAGGAATCGATCCCGAAAACCGCCAAAGCGCGGCAGCTCTGCTTCACCAAAGGCCACATCTGCAAAGCGATCGCCCAGTGGCACGGCGTCAAAGGCAACGGCCCGCCGACCAAGAACCCGGCCGAAGCCGGTGCCGAAGGCTGGAGCACGATGGGCAGCGTGACCGAAAAGGGCGACTCCTGGTTCACCGGCGAGAAACCGGGCGCGTCGATCGAGCAGAGGGTCGCCGCCGGCGCCACCGCCGGTCCGGTGACGATCTATTTCATGTGCGCGATACACCCCTGGATGCACGGCAAGATCACCGTCGTGCCGGCGAGCTAGCGGCACGTCCGGTCTCGGCCCACCTTCGCCGCGCCTGGGGCGCCGAGCTTTCCTCGGCGCCCTGGGCGGCGGCGCGCTCGCGACCCTGCTGCCGCTGAGGGGCGGGGGCGGGTCGCTTCCGATCGCCGAGCGGCCCGCGACGGCGCTGGCGGCCGTCCCCTTCCGGGCGCGACTGCCGATCCCCCGCGTCCTCACCGACTCCCACCTGCGGATCCCGATCCGCGAGGCCGAGGTGCAGGTGCTGCCAGGGCGCAGGACCCGGATGTGGACCTTCGGCGGCACCTTCCCGGGGCCGACCGTCCGCCGCCCGGCCGGCCGCCGGACCAAGGTCACCTTCCACCACGAGCTTCCGGCCAGCGCGGGCGAGCTGACCGTCCACCTGCACGGCGGCCACAACCGGACCCAGTTCGACGGCCAGCCCGGCGGGCTCACGGCGAGCCAGCCGATCTCCAACTACTGCCACATCCCGCGCGGCCTCTCGCCGCGAGCCTCCGGCAACGACCTGCTGATCGCACCCGGCGGCCGCAAAACCTACGTCTACGACCTGCGCGAGGACGGCCGTCCCGAACGGGCGGCGTTCCAGTGGTACCACGACCACCGCCTCGACCGCACCGCCCCGCACACCTGGCGCGGCCTGGCGGGGATGTGGATCGTCGACGACGAGTTCGACTCCTCGCTGCCGCTGCCCTCCGGAGAGCGCGACATCCCGCTGATGCTGGCCGACCGGAGCTTCGATCGCCACAACCAGCTGACCGACCCCTTTGCCGGCCAGCAGCCGCCCGACGACGGGATCCTCGGCCACGCCGTGCTGGTCAACGGCGCCTTCATGCCCCACTACGAGGTCTCGGCCTGCCGCTACCGCCTGCGGATCCTCAACGTCTCCGCCTTCCGCTCCTTCGACGTGCACCTCTCCAACGGCGCGCCGATGGTCCAGATCGCGACCGAGAGCGGCCTGATGCCGCGGCCGGTGCGCCGCGACCGCATCCTGCTCGGCCCGGCGGAGCGGGCGGAGGTGGTCGTCGACTTCGCCGGCGTCGCCGGGGAGTCGGTGGAACTGCGCAGCGGCCGCCACGGGGGGCGCGACCCGGTCGGTGCCCGTTCCTACGTCGGCGCCCTGATGCAGTTCCGCGTCGGCGCCCACCGGGGGCCCGACCGCACCCGGGTCCCGCGGCGGCTGCGGCCGCTGCCGAAGTGGGCCGAGAAGGCCAGCCGCGTGCCCGACCGCCGCTGGGAGGTGACGATCGGCGGCCTCTTCAAGACGACCTGGCTGATCAACGGCAGGACCTTCAACCCGGCGCGAGCCGACGCCTTCCCTGTACTGGGCACGACCGAGACCTGGGAGATCGTCAACCGGACCAAGGTGGCCCACGCGATGCACATCCACCACACCGACTGGTACCTGCTCGCCCGCGACGGCAAGCCGCCGCCTCCCTGGGAAGACTGCCTCAAGGAGACCTTCTTCGTCTACCCTGGCGAACGCATCCTGCTCGCGGGGCACTTCTCCGACTACACCGGGAAATTCGTCATCCACTGCCACATGCTCGATCACGAGGACCACGGCCTGATGAGCCAGTTCGAGGTCGTGGAGCGGGGAAGGGCGCCGGATGGCGCCCGCGCCTGAGGAAACGCTCGCGCAGCGCTTCCGGCTGGCGCGGCGCGACCCCGAGCTGACCGTCGTCGAGGGCTTCCACGCGCTCAAGCACGCGCTTCGCTTCGGCGCCGAGCTGGTGCAGGCGGTCGCCGTCGACCCGCCTCGCCTCGAGCAGCTGGCGCGCGAGCTGGCGCCCGACCTGGCTGGCGAGCTGGGCTCGCGGGTGGAGCGGATCGACGCCGCGAAGCTGGCCGAGCTGGTGCCGCGCCCGCCGCGCACCGCCGTGGCGGCGATCGCCCGCCGTCCCCCGGTCGACGTCGACGCCACGCTCGCCGACCCCCGCCCGGCCCCGGTGGTCCTGCTCGAGCAGCCGCGCAACATGGGCAACATCGGCGCCTGCGTGCGGGTCGCCGCCGCGGGCGACGCGGCCGCGGTCCTCACCACCGGCGAGAACGACCCCTGGTACCCCGACGCCGTGCGCGGGGCCGCCGGGCTGCACTTCGCGCTCCCGGTCGCCGCGGTGCCGGCGCTGCCGCCCAGCGACCGGCCGCTGCTGGCGATCGACCCCGAGGGGGAGGAGCTGGCGCCCGAGCGGCTGCCGGCCCGTGCCGTGCTCGCCTTCGGCACCGAGCGCCACGGCCTCAGCGACGGGCTGTTCGAGCGCGCCGACGCCCGCGTCGCGATCCCGATGCGCCCGGGGGTCTCAAGCCTCAACCTCGCCACCTCGGTCGCCGTTGTGCTCTTCACCTGGCGGCTCTACCATGCGGAGCGTGGCTAGCGTCGCGCTCAACAACGAGGAGGCGGTCGAAGCCTGGAACGGCGTCCTCTTCGACCGTTTCCGTCAGTACCGCCACATCGTCACCGCCGGGCTCGGCGCCCACGGCGAGGAGGCTTTCCGGATCCACCCGGCCCAGGCCGGCGAGCGCGCCCTCGACATCGGCTGCGGCTTCGGCGACACCACGCGGCGGATCGCCGGCATGGTCGGGCCGCGGGGCTCGGTCCTCGGCGTCGACGCGGCCGAGCGCTTCATCGAGGCGGCCACCGAGGAGGCCGAGGCGGCCGGCGCCGGCAACGTGCGCTTCGCCGTCGGCGACCTCCAGGTGACCGAGTTCGAGGAGAGCTTCGACTACGCCTTCTCCCGCATGGGCACGATGTTCTTCGCCAACCCGGTGCCGGCGATGCGCAACATCCGCCAGGCCCTGGTCCCGGGCGGGCGGCTCTGCATGGTGGTCTGGCGCCGCAAGGTCGAGAACGTGTGGATGCACCGGGCCGAGCAGGTGGTGGAGAGGTTCGTCGAGGAGGAGGAGGACTCCGAGGAGCCGACCTGCGGCCCCGGCCCGTTCTCGATGGGCAACGCCGACGTGACCAGCGAGATCCTGCTCAGCGCCGGCTTCGAGGACGTCACCCTGCGCCGCTGCGACATCCCGATCACGATCGGGATCGACCTCGACGAGGCGGTCGAGTTCGCGATGGCGCTGGGACCGGCGGGCGAGGTGATCCGGCTCGCCGGCGAGGAGGCGAAGCGTCTGCGCCCCGAAATCGCCGCGGCGCTGCGCGAGTCGCTCGCCGAGTTCGAGGGCCCGGACGGCGTCACGGCCCCCGCCTCGACCTGGATCGTCAGCGCCAGCGCGCCCCTCGATTAGCCGGAAACTACTGATGCGCTCAGCAGGATTGCCGGCTAGCGTGCGGAAGATCAAACCGCGGCATCGCGCCGCCGCCACCGTCCACCCGACGAAAGGAAAGTGCCGTGCCGCTCGCCGACATCAGCTTTGGGGAACTGCTTCTGGTGGTTCTCGAGATCTTCTTCTTCGTGGTCTGGATCTGGATCCTGATCGTGATCCTCTCCGACCTCTTCCGCGACCATGAGCTGTCCGGATGGGCGAAGGCCGCCTGGGTCCTGTTCCTCGTCTTCATCCCATTCCTGACCGCGCTGGTCTACCTGATCGCCCGCGGCGCCGGCATGCGCGACCGCACGATCAAAGCCCAGGCCGAGGCGAAACACCACATGGACTCCTACATCCGCGAGCAGGCCCACAGCACCCCCGCCGACGAACTCCACAAGCTCAACGAGCTGAAGGAGAAGGGCGCCCTCACCAGCGAGGAGTTCGACAAGGCGAAGGCTAAGCTGCTCGCCTAAGCCCTCGACGGGGGCCTCGGAAGTCCTCCAGAAGGCCGCTATTTGCAAGCGAAGTTGCAGGTTATTAGCAACTCCTAACAATTTTTAGGGGACTTCGCTAGCCTGCGCGACCGTTGCCGAATCCCCTCTCGGGGTTGGCACGGTCGCGATGCGGTCCCTCTTTCTCGACACTCACCCGAACGCGTCCAGGCGGCGCGCGCTGCTCTTCGCGGCGGCGCTGCTGGCGACCCTTTGCGCGCTGGCGGCGGGGCGGGAGTCCAGCGCGCCGGCGAACGACCTCCAGGCTCAGCTCGAACACACGCAGGGCAAGCTCGACCACGTGCGGGCGAGTCAGAGCTCGCTGGCGGAAACGATCGCCGAACAGAACGCCGCGATCGACTCGATGATCGGCGAAGTCTCGGCGCTGCGCCAGAAGCAGGCCGCGGTCGAGGCCGAACTGGCCGAAAAGCAGGCTGAGCTGGACCGCGCGACGGCGGCGCTGGAAAAGGAAAAGGAGCACCTCGAACGGGTCCGCGAAGAGCTCGAGCGCGCGCTCGGCGTCCTGCGCGACCGCCTGGTCGCGATCTATGAGACCGGCTCGCCGGACGTGATCAACGCGATCCTCGAATCCGAAGACTGGTCGCAGATGTCGGCGCAGACCGAATACCTGAGCCGGATCCAGAGCTACGACGACTCGGTCGTCGAACGGGTGAAGACGCTGCGCGACCAGGTGACCGAGGCGGTCGCCCGCCTCGCCGACGCCCGCGCCAAGATCGAAGCGGCGCGGGACTCGATCGCCGCCGCCGAGCGCGAAGTCGCCGCCGCGCGGGCCGAAGCCGAGTCCCGCTTCGCCGAACTGAAGGCCGCCCAGGCGCAGCGTCGCGAAGCGATGGAAGCGCTGGAGTCACGCGAACAGGCGCTGAGCGACAACCTCTCCTCGATCTCCAACCAGATCGCTGCCGAAGGCGGGCCGGTCCCGACCGGTGAAGTGCCGGCGCCGCTGACCCCTGGGGAGACCGCCGGCTTCATCAGCGAAAGCGAGGCCAGCGCTCCGGCCTCGGCGCCGGAAGCGATCAAGGCGGCGATCTCGGCCGCCAACTCGATCGCCACCACCCCCTACATCTGGGGAGGCGGACACGGCTCCTTCGAATCCTCGGGCTATGACTGCTCGGGCGCGGTCAGCTTCGCCCTGCACGGCGGCGGCTTCCTCGAAAGCCCGCTCGACTCGACCGGGCTGGAGACCTGGGGCGAACCGGGGCCCGGCAAGTGGATCACCGTCTACGCCAACGCCGAACACGCCTGGATGACGATCGCCGGCCTCGCCTTCGACACCGTCGGCGGCCCCGGCCCGCGCTGGCACTCCTCGCCGGTCGATTCGCCCGAAGGGTTCATCGCCCGCCACCCCGCCGGCTATTAGAAACCTCTCACCGGGCTCCCGCGGAGCGCGGCCTTTAGGAAAACCGACTAGGGTCGCCGCCACTTGGAACCGATCTCCTACCTCCAGGCGATCATCCTCGGTGCCCTCCAGGGGATCGCCGAGCCGTTCCCGATCTCCAGCCTCGGCCACGCCGTGATCGCGCCGTCGCTGTTCGGCTGGGACATCCACCAGAACGACGAATTCTTCCTCTCCTTCCTCGTCGCCACCCACTGCGCGACCGCGATCGTCCTCTTCTTCTTTTTCTTCGACGACTGGAAGAAGATCTTCCGCGGCCTCGGCCGCTCGCTGCGGGGCCGCTCGGCCCCCGACGACTCCGACGCCCGCCTGGCCTGGGTGATCGTCGCCGGCACGATTCCCGCCGGCATCCTCGGCCTCGCCCTCGAGCACAAGCTCCGCGACCTCTTCGCCTCGCCGGAGTCGGCGGCGATCTTCCTCACGATCAATGGCATCCTGCTGCTGATCTTCGAGCGCTTCCGCCGCCGTCCGCCGCGCCCCGGCGACTTCGAGGGCGACGTCGACGGGCGCATCTCGAAGATGAGCTTCAAGCAGGCGCTGGCGATCGGCACCGCCCAGGCGGCGGCGCTGGTGCCGGGCATCTCGCGCTCGGGGATCACCATGGGCGGGGGCCTCCTCACCGGCCTCTCCAACGACGACGCCGCCCGCTACGCGTTCCTGCTGGCGACGCCGATCATCGGCGCCGCCGGGGTGCTGAAGCTGCCCGACCTGGTCGGCTCCGCCGGCGACGGGGTGCGCGGCCAGGCGCTGGTCGGCGCGATCGCGGCCGCCATCACCACCTACTTCGCGGTCAGGTTCCTGCTGCGCTTCTTCGAGACCAACCGGCTGACCCCGTTCGGGATCTACTGCATCCTCGCCGGGATCACCTGCACGCTGATCTTCGCCTTCTGAGCGTTCCGGGGCGACTTTGTCGCCGTATGGGTGACAAAGTCGCCCCGCGCGCGAGGCGGGTACCGTTTGCGGGCATGGGCATCGAGGCGGGACAGGGACTTGAGGAGCGACTGAGCGCGCTGCTGGAGGTGGATCGGTTTGAGCCGCCGCCGGAGTTCGCCGCGCGGGCCCTGTGGAGCGATCCCGGCGTCTACGAGGAGGCGGCGGCCGACCCCGAGGCGTGGTGGCATCGCCAGGCGACCGAGCTGCTCGACTGGGCGCGGGAGCCGAGCGAGAGCCTGGACGCCTCCAACCCTCCCTTCTACAGGTGGTTCGCCGACGGCCAGATCAACGCCTCGGCCAACTGCCTCGACCGCCAAGTCGAGGCGGGCCGGGGCGACCGGGTCGCCTTCCACTGGCGCGGGGAGGAGGGCGAGGAGCGCGACGTCACCTACGCCGAGCTGCTGGCCGAGACCAAGCGCTTCGCCAACGCCCTGCGCGACCACGGCGTCGGCAAGGGCGACGTGGTCGGCATCTACCTGCCGATGATCCCCGAGGTCGTCGTCGCGATGCTCGCCTGCGCCCGCATCGGCGCGCCCCACAACGTCGTCTTCGGCGGCTTCTCGGCCGAGTCGGTGCGGGAGCGGATGGAGTTCTCGGCGGCGAAGGCGCTGGTGACCGTCGACGGCGCCCGCCGCAAGGGGAAGACGGCGCCGGTCAAGGCCGAGGTCGACCGCGTGATCGGCGAGGTCGGCTCGATCGAGACGATCTTCGTCGTCCGCCACACCGGCGCCGAGTGCGAGATGCGCGAGGGGCGCGACGTCTGGTTCGGGGAGGCGATGGAGGCGGCCGAGGCCGAGTGCGCGCCGGAGCCGATGGGGGCCGAGGACCCTCTCTACATCCTCTACACCTCGGGCTCGACCGCGAAGCCGAAGGGGATCCTCCACACCACCGGCGGCTACCTGACCGGCGTCGCCTACACCCACCGCTACGTGTTCGACCTGAGGCCGGAGACCGACGTGTACTGGTGCGCCGCCGACGTCGGCTGGGTCACCGGCCACTCCTACATCGTCTACGGGCCGCTGATGAACGGGGCGACCAGCGTCCTCTACGAGGGCGCCCCCGACTACCCCGACAAGGACGTCTGGTGGGGGATCGTCGAGCGCTACGGGGTGACGATCCTCTACACCGCGCCGACCGCGATCCGCGCCTGCATGAAGTGGGGGCCCGAGCACCCCGGCGGCCACGACCTCTCCTCGCTGCGCCTGCTGGGCTCGGTCGGGGAGCCGATCAACCCCAAGGCGTGGCTCTGGTACCACAGCGTCGTCGGCGGCGAACGCTGCCCGGTCGTCGACACCTGGTGGCAGACGGAGACCGGCCACATCATGATCTCGCCGCTGCCCGGCATCACCTCGACCAAGCCGGGCTCGGCGACGATGGCGCTGCCGGGGGTCGAGGCGGCCGTCTTCGACGAGCGGGGCGAGGAGATCTCCGAGGGCGAGGGCCTGCTGGTCCTGCGCCGGCCCTGGCCGGGGATGCTGCGCACCCTCTACCGCGAGGACGACCGCTTCGTGGAGACCTACTTCTCCCGCTTCGGCCCCGAGACCTACCTCGTCGGCGACGCCGCCCGCCGCGACGAGGACGGCTACCTCTGGGTGCTGGGCCGGATCGACGACGTGATTAACGTCTCCGGGCACCGGCTCTCCACGGCCGAGGTCGAGTCGGCGATCGTCTCCCACCCGAAGGTCGCCGAGGCGGCGGTGATCGGCCAGTCCGACGAGGACACCGGCCAGGCGATCTGCGCCTTCGTCACCCTCGAGGGCGACCTCGACGGCAGCGAGGAGATGGTCGGCGAGCTGCGCGACCACGTCGCCGAGCGGATCGGCAAACTGGCGCGCCCCAAACGGGTGATCTGGTCCGGCGACCTGCCGAAGACCCGCTCCGGCAAGATCATGCGCCGCCTCCTGCGCGACATCGCCGAGGGGCGGACGCTGGGTGACGTGACCACCCTGCGCGACCCCGATGTGATGAGCGAGCTGGAGGCGAAGATCGCCGCCCACCGCGACACCGAAGGCTGAGGCGCCGGTTCAGCCGCCGCGCTGGTCGACCATCCGCTCGACCGCGATCTCCAGCGCCTGTAACTGCTCCTGAACGCTTCGCAGTTCGCGCAGCGCCAGCGCCTCGGCGGAGAGCTGCTCCTCCTCCAGCTCCTGCTCGACCTCGGCGATTTCGGGGGCGAGGAAGCGCTGGGCGAAGGCGCCGGTGAGCAGGGCGACGAAGCCGATCCCGACGATCAGGATGACGCTGGAGACGATCTCCCCGCCCGTCGTCGTCGGGTAGATGTTGGAGCCGAGCGTGGTCATCGTGGTGATCGCCCAGTAGAGGCCGTCGCCGAAGTCGAGGTGCTGGCTGTGGCGCTCGAAGGCGGAGAAGAGGGCGCCGCCGCCGACCACGGTGAGGACGGCGAGGAGCATCGCGTAGCGCAGCCCCTCCAGCGAGAAGACCTCGCGGGAGAGCTGGGCCAGGCGCAGCAGTCGCAGCAGGCGAAGCAGGCGCAGCGCCCGCAGGCCCTGGAGCCCGGCCGGGAGGACGGGCGGGGTGAAGACGACGATGACGACGTCGAGCGGGTGGTGGCGCAGCCACGCCCGGCGCTTCGGCACGACCGCCAGCATCACCACCAGCTCGACCAGGAAGGCGGTCCAGGTGATCCAGTTGAGCGCGATCGCGACGCTCTCCAGCGCCCCGCCGGGATGGGACTCGGCGATCGCCACCGTCGGCAGGGTCAGCGCCGCCGCGATCAGCATCGGCGTGTTGAGGCGTTCGGCCACCCGCGTGCTGCGGGCGTCCATCCCCGGCCCGTAACGCACGGGTGCCTGCTCGGCCTCAGAGCTCACCGCCACTGCTTCGACATCGGCCCGCCGCCTCCCTGCGCGGCGCAGGCGATGTACCGTTGACGGATGGAAAGGGACGCTGCGCTTGAGGCTGTGTTCGAGCCGGTGCGGCCGCCGAGCACCTTCGAGGAGACGGTGGAGCGCCTGGGCACGGCGATCCGGCTCGGGCTGCTGGTTCCGGGCGTGCGCCTGCCGCCGGAGCGGGAGCTGGCCGCCGAGCTGGGGATCTCCCGCTCGACCCTGCGCCACGCGCTCACCACCCTGGTCCAGAGCGGGCACCTGGTCTCGCGGCGCGGCCGCGCCGGCGGCACCTTCGTCTCCGAGCAGCCGCCGCTGGTGGGGCACGACCGAGAGCCGGTCGACCACCAGGCCTGGGCGGCGCTCGACTACCGCGTCGCCGTGGAGTGCGGCTCGGCTCTGCTCGCCAGCGAGCGGGCCAGCCCCGAGCAGCTCGACCGGCTCGACGCCCTGGTCGCGAAGATGGCGGCCAAGATCGAGGACTTCGAGGAGTACAGGCTCACCGACATCCGCTTCCACATCGGCATCGCCGAGGCGGCCGGCTCGCCCCGCCTGATCGCCGCGATGACCGAGGTGCAGGGGCAGATGTCGGAGCTGATCGCCTTGATCCCGCACCCGGCCGAGGTCCTCGGCCGCTCCAACGCGCAGCACGGCCGCCTGGTCAAGCTGCTGCGCCGCGGCGACGGGTCGCGCTCGGTGCGGGTCCTGCGCGAGCACATCGAGGGCACCGAGCACATCCTCGCCGGCCTGCTCCCCGCCCCCGTGCGGCCCGAGCCGGTCGTCGCCGGCTGATCGCGGCGAAATGTTCATGGAAAATTCTCAGGTCGGCATTGACAGAAGTCCGGTGCAGATCTAGGCTCGGCCGGAGCCCCATAGGTCGGTTCACCACACCTTTAACCAGGAGGAGAGGCCGCATGGAGAGCAGCGTTTCGTCCCCAGCCGATCATGACGAGAAGCGTCTCGCCGAACTTGGCTACAAGCAGTCGCTGAACCGCGCCTGGAGCGGGTTCTCGAACTTCGCGATCTCGTTCACGATCATCTCGGTCCTCGCCGGCTGCTTCACCACCTACTTCGTCGCCTGGAACAGCGGCGGCCCGATCGCGATCTCCTGGGGCTGGCCGATCATCTGCGGGCTGATCCTGCTGGTTGCCTTCTCGATGTCCGAGCTCGTCTCCAAGTACCCGACCGCGGGGGGCATCTACTACTGGTCCTCGCACCTCGGCGGCAAGACCTGGGGCTGGTTCACCGGCTGGTTCAACCTGATCGGCCTGGTGGGGATCATCGCCTCCGTCGTCTACGCCTCCGCCCAGTTCCTCTACGCGCTCCTGAGCCTCTACGGGCTGGACCTCGGTTTCGTGAACTTCGGCGACGGCAGTCACGTGCTGCTGGAGACCTTCGGCCTCTTCACCCTGATCCTGATCGTCCATTCGCTGATCAACATCTACTCCTCGCCGCTGGTGGCGATGCTCAACAACATCTCGGTCGGCTGGCACGTGCTCGGCGTGGCCGTGATCATCCTGCTCCTGATCCTCGTTCCCTCCCACCACCAGAGCGTCAGCTTCGTCTTCGGCCACACGATCAACAACACCGGATTCAGCCACGGAATGTTCTGGTTCTACGTCCTGCCGCTCGGCTTCCTGCTGACGATGTACACGCAGACGGGTTACGACGCCTCCGCCCACATCAGCGAGGAGACCAAGGGCGCTTCGATCGGCGCCGCCAAGGGGGTCTGGCGCTCGGTCTTCTGGGCTGGGGCGATCGGCTGGGCGGTGCTGTTGGCGATCACCTTCGCGGCGACCGACACCGGGTTCGTCAACAACGCCGAAAACGGGATCGGCCTCGGTTCGTCGCTGGCCATCTTCGACAGCGCGCTTGACCCGTGGGCGGCGAAGATGGTGATCCTGATCGCGACGATCGGACAGTTCTTCTGCGGCATGTCGTGCCTGACCAGCGCTTCGCGGATGAACTACGCGTTCTCGCGCGATCGGGCGGTGCCGGGGCATCGCCTCTGGACCCGGCTGAACCACCACCGGATCCCCCATCTCTCGGTGCTGTTCATGGCCCTCGTCGCCTGGCTGGTGACCCTGCCGGCGCTCGTCGGCGATTCGAACAACTACACCTACGCTTTCGTCGCGGTCGTCTCGATCGCGGTGATCGGCCTCTACATCGCCTACGTGATCCCCGTCTACCTGCGCTGGCGACAGGGCGACAGCTTCGTTCCGGGGCCGTGGACCCTCGGCCGGAAGTACAAGTGGGTGAATCCCGCGGCCGTGGTCTGGGTGATCGTCTGCGTGATCATCTTCAGCCTTCCCACCGCGCCGGTGGCGGTGCCCTGGGACCCCTCGTTCGATTGGAAGTACTTCAACTACGCGCCGCTGACGGTGCTGGCCGTCATCGTGGGGGTGGGGCTGTGGTGGCTGCTCAGCGCCCGGCGAACCTTCACCGGCCCGATCCGCGAGGTCTCGGTCGAGGAAGCGATCGGCGCGCCGCCGCCGTTTCCCGAGGCTCCGTGATCGGGGCTGCATGGTTCGCCCCCGCCTTCAGCGCGTAACTTTCCCCGGGTGACCGTCGAGGAGCTCAGGCAGGCGGTCGCGGAGGGCACGGTCGACACCGTGCTGCTTGCGATCGCCGACATGGAGGGGCGGCTCCAGGGCAAGCGCCTGACCGCTTCGCACTTCCTCGACGACGTCGCTCGAGGACGGGGCCGAGGGCTGCAACTACCTGCTCGCGGTCGACGTCGACATGGAGACGGTCGGCGGCTACGCGATGTCCTCCTGGGACACCGGCTACGGCGACTTCCAGATGGTGCCGGACCTCGACACCCTGCGGCCGGTCCCCTGGCTGCCGGGCACGGCGATGCTGATGGCCGACCTGCGCTGGGAGGACGGGCGCCAGGTGCTGGCCTCCCCGCGCCAGATCCTGCGCCGCCAGCTCGCCCGCCTGGCCGAGCGGGGACTCACCGCCAACGCCGGCACCGAGCTGGAGTTCATCGTCTTCCGCGACACCTACGAGCAGGCCTGGAAGCAGGGCTTCCGCGACCTCGAGCCGGCCAACCTCTACAACATCGACTACTCGCTGCTGGGCAGCGCCCGGGTCGAGCCGCTGATCCGCCGCATCCGCAACGAGATGTCCGGCGCGGGGATGACGGTGGAGAACTCCAAGGGCGAGTGCAACCTCGGCCAGCACGAGATCAACTTTCGCTACGACGAGGCCCTGCGCAGCGCCGACAACCACGCGATCTACAAGAACGGCGCCAAGGAGATCGCCGCCCAGGAGGGGCACTCGATCACCTTCATGGCGAAGTTCAACGAGCGCGAGGGCAGCTCGTGCCACATCCATTGCTCGCTCGCCCGCGAGGACGGCGCCAGCGCCTTCGCCGCCGACCGGGCCCTGTTCGACCGCTTCCTCGCCGGCCAGCTCGCCTGCCTGCGGGAGCTGACCCTGCTCTACGCGCCGCACGTCAACTCCTACAAGCGCTTCACCCCCGGCTCCTTCGCGCCGACCGCGATCGCCTGGGGACGCGACAACCGCACCTGCTCGATGCGGGTGGTCGGCCACGGCGAGGCCCTGCGGGTGGAGAACCGGCTGCCCGGCGCCGATGTCAACCCCTACCTGGCGCTGAGCGCGATGATCGCCGCCGGCCTGCACGGAATCGAGCGCGAGCTGGCCCTGGAGCCGGTCTTCGAGGGCGACGCCTACAAGTCCGACAAGCCCCGCGTCCCCCACAACATCTACGACGCGCGCGACGCCTTCGCCGCCAGCCCGGTCGCCGCCGAGGCGTTCGGCGCCGAGGTCGTCGAGCACTACCTGAACCGGGCCAAGGTGGAGATCGATGCCTTCGAGTCGGCGGTGACCGACTGGGAGCGCTACCGCGGGTTCGAGCGGCTGTGAGCGCGCCCGCGGTCGGCATCTGCGCGGCGATCGAGCGCGTCGGCTGGGGGGTCTGGGAGGACTATGAGGCGGTGCTGGCCCCGCGCGCCTACGCGAGCGCCGTGCAGCGGGCGGGCGGCCTGGCGCTGGTGCTGGCGCCCGACGAGTCGGCGGTGGAGGAGCCCGACCCGCTGCTGGACCGCCTCGACGCCCTGATCGTCGCCGGCGGCGCCGACGTCGACCCGGCCAGCTACGGGGCCGAGCGCCATCCCGAGACGCAGGGCACCTGGCCCGAGCGCGACGCCTTCGAGCTGGCCCTGGCCCGCCGGGCGCTGGAGCGCGACATGCCGGTGCTGGGGATCTGCCGCGGGATGCAGCTGCTGAACGTCGCCCTCGGCGGCACCCTCGTCCAGCACCTGCCGGAGGCCCTCGGCCACGACGCCCACCGCCTCGTTCCCGGCCGCTTCGGCGAGCACCGGGTGCGGCTGGAGGCCGGGAGCCTCGCCCACAGCGCCGCCGGGGGCGAGGAGCTCGCCGTCTTCTCCCACCACCACCAGGGCGTCGAGCGCCTCGGCGAGGGGCTGCGGGTCAGCGGCCGCTCCGCCGAGGACGAGCTGGTCGAGGCGATCGAGCTGCCCGACCGGCGCTTCGCCCTCGGCGTGATCTGGCACCCCGAGGAGGACGAGGACAGCACCGTGATCGCGGCCCTGGTCGAGGCGGCGCGGGGCGAGTTAGTCCCGCATAGCGAGAGGAAATCGCCCCGGACCGAGGGGGCCGGGTGAGCGCGATCGAGGTGATCGAGCCGGCGACCGAGCGTGCGATGGCCGAGCTGCCGCGGGCCGGGGTTGAGGAGGTCGACGCCGCCGTGGCCCGCGCCAAGGCCGCCTACCCGGCCTGGAGGGCGGTGGCGCCCTCCGAGCGCGCCGCGCTCCTGCGCGCCCTCGCCGAGGGGATCGCCGCCCGCCACGAGGACCTGGCCCGGCTGGAGGCGCGGAACGCCGGCAAGCCGATCGGCGACGCCCGCGGCGAGATCGGCATGGTGGTGGACACCTTCCGCTACTACACCGGGGCGCCGGAGCGGCTGCTGGGGCAGACGATCCCGGTCGCCGGCGGCGTCGACATGACCTTCCGCGAGCCGCTCGGGGTCGTCGGGCTGATCGTGCCCTGGAACTTCCCCCTGACGATCGCCTCGTGGAAGGTCGCCCCGGCCCTCGCCGCCGGCAACACGGTGGTGCTGAAGCCGGCCGAGCTGACGCCGCTGAGCGCGGTGGAGCTGGAGCGGATCGCGCTCGCGGCGGGATTGCCGGAGGGCGTCCTCAACGTCGTCGCCGGCCCCGGCAGCGTCTGCGGCGCCCGCCTGGTCGAGCATCCCGACGTCGCCAAGATCGCCTTCACCGGCTCGACCGAGGTTGGTCGGGGCATCGCCGCCGGCGCCGCGGCGACGATCAAGCGGGTGACCCTGGAGCTGGGCGGCAAGTCGGCCAACGTCGTCTTCGCCGACGCCGACCTGGAGGCCGCCGCGGCCGCCGCGCCCGCCGCCGTCTTCGGCAACGCCGGCCAGGACTGCTGCGCGCGCTCGCGCATCCTGGTCGAGCGCTCCGCCCTCGACGACTTCCTGGCGGCGCTGGAGCCCCACGTCGTCTCGATGCGGGTGGGGGACCCGCTCGATGAGGCGACCCAGATGGGGCCGCTGATCTCCGCCGACCGGCGCGCCGCGGTCGCCGCCTACGTCCCCGACGACGCCCCGGTGGCGATCCGCGGCCAGACGCCGGAGGGACCGGGGTACTGGTTCGCGCCGACGGTCCTGGCGCCGGTCTCCAACGCCGATCGCGCCGCGCGGGAGGAGATCTTCGGCCCGGTCGCCTGCGTCATCCCCTTCGAGGGGGAGGCGGAGGCGGTGGAGCTTGCCAACGACACCATCTACGGCCTCTCGGGCTCGATCTGGAGCCGCGACGGTGCCCGGGCGCTGCGGGTGGCGCGGGCGATCGAGGCTGGCGTGCTCTCGATCAACTCGAACACCTCGGTGCGGGTCTCGACCCCCTTCGGCGGCTTCAAGCAGTCCGGCGTCGGCCGCGAGCTGGGCCCGGACGCGCTCGAGCACTACACCGAGCTGAAGAACGTCTACTACGGGACCACGGAGGGCTGATGGCGGGACGGTTGGAGGGCAAGGTTTGCGTTGTCACGGGGGCGGCGAGCGGGATCGGGGCCGAGTCGGCGCGGCTGTTCGCGGCGGAGGGGGCGCGGGTGGTCGGGATCGACCTCGAGCCGGGCGTCGAGGCCGAGCTGAGGATCGAGGCCGACGTCTCCGAGGAGGCCGAGGTCATCGCCGCCTTCGCGCGGGCGAGCGCGGAGATGGGGCGGATCGACGTGCTGATGAACAACGCCGGCATCAACCCGACCGACGACGGCTCGGTGCTTGAGACCTCGCTGGAGTCCTGGCAGCGGGTGCAGGACGTCAACCTGCGCAGCGTCTTCCTCTGCTGCAAGCACGGGATGCCGCACCTGCTGGCGGCGGGCGGCGGCTCGGTCATCAACGTCGCCTCCTTCGTCGCCCTGGTCGGGGCGGCCGTCTCCCAGGGCTCCTACACGGCGTCCAAGGGAGCCGTCCTCTCGCTCTCGCGCGAGCTCGGGGTCGAGTTCGCCGACCGCGGCATCCGGGTCAACGCGCTCTGCCCGGGACCGGTCAACACGCCGCTGCTGAGGGAGGTGTTCGCGAAGGACCCCGAGCGCGCGGCGAAGCGCCTCGTGCACATCCCGATGGGCCGCTTCGGCGAGGCCGAGGAGATCGCCAAGGCGGCGCTCTTCCTCGCCAGCGAGGACTCCACCTACGTCACCGCCAGCACCTTCGTCGTCGACGGCGGGCTCTCGAGCGCCTACGTGACGCCGGCGCAGGTGGACTGAGCGGCGACGCCGAGCCAGCGCCGGCAGAGGTCGCGGCCGAGCCGGTTGAAGGCCTCGATCTTGGCGTCGGTCTCGGCCCGCAGCGCCTCCGGGTCGAGCCCGATCCGCACCGCGTCCTCGTCGGAGCGGTAGCCGTCGATCCAGCCGCAGGCGTCGGCGGCGCTCACCTCGGGGTGGAACTGGATCCCCCAGGCGCACTCGCCGACGCGGAAGGCCTGGAGGCAGAGGTCGGTGCGGGCCAGGGCGACCGCCCCGGCGGGCAGGGGGCATTCGTAGCTGTGCCACTCGAACGCCTCGAACCCGGGCGCCAGCGGGCCAAGCAGCGGGTCCTCGCGCCCCTCGGGGGTCAGCCGCACGTCGAACCAGCCGATCTCCGGCCGGGCGGCGCGGCGCGGCGGCGCGCCGGCCGCGGCGGCGACCATCTGGGCGCCGAGGCAGAGGCCGAGCAGCGGCACCCGGCGCGCCAGCAGCTCCCTCAGGAGCGCCTTCTCGGCGGCGATCCAGCCGTGGCGGTCCTCCTGGTCGACGTGCATCGCGCCGCCGAGGGTGAAGACGGCGTCGTAGCCGAGCGGATCGGACGGCGGCTCGGAGGTCTCGGCGAGGAACCACTCCTCCAGGCTGGCGCCGCTTTCGCGGATGCCCTCGGCGAAGACGCCGGGGCCGCCGTCGCGCTGGTGGACGATCGCCAGGACTCGCACCCTGGGGATTCTCCCACGGCCTAATCGAGTGAGATCACGTGCGCGGTCCGCGGGTCGACCCGGCCCTCGAGCAGATCGAGGTAGGTCCGCCGCAGCCCCTCGAAGCCGCGCTCGTGGACGACCTCCAGCCAGCTGCCGATCCACTCGCAGAAGGGATGCCAGGCCTCGGCCGCGCGGCGCTCCAGCTCGGCGCGGCCCCAGTCGGCGGAGCGCTTGACGACGCGGTCGGGAGCGAAGAAGAAGGTCGGCTGAGGCCCGGGCAGCTCGCCCTCGCCGCCGCCGAGCTCCTCCCAGTGGGTGATCCCCACCGCCATGCTGTGGACCAGCTCCTCGCCGTAGTGCGAATGGACCGCCTGGCGCACAGCGGCGTCGCCGGCGACGTCGACGAAGGTGGCGGGGCCGGCCGGCAGCGAGTCGATCTCCTCGTAGGTGACGCAGCGGCCGTAGATCCCGAGCCCGGCTACGAACTCGGCGCTGCGCGGGGAGGTGAGGCCGATCAGCTCGACCCCGCCGCGCCGCGCCAGCAGGAAGGCGGCGGCGATCGCCGTCTTGCTGGAGGCGCTGGAGACGACGATCGGGCCGCGGTCGGTCAGTCCCTCCTCGGCGAGCTGGTCGTCGATCAAAAACGAGGTGAAGAAGAGCGGGCGCAGCAGCATCTGGACGTCCTCGGTGTCGGCCCGGTGGAAGGGGTCGGCGCCGGTGGCCAGATAGCGGTGGTAGGCGGACGGCAGCGCCGCCCGGTGCGGCGAGCCGTCGACGAACCCGCTCTCGCCGGCGTCGACCGGCGCCACCAGGAGGTGCGAGGAAGGGGGGAGGTACCCGTACAGGCGCGTTCCCTCCCGCACCCCCTCGGCCTCGCTGCGGGCCACCTCGGCGAAGCCCCACACCGGCATCCGGCCCCAGCCCTCCGGCGCCGGGAAGAAGTCCCAGTAGGACATCGCCTCGCCCATCACCGCGTAGGTGACGTTGTTGGCGGTGAGGCCGAAACTGTCGACCCGCAGCAGCGCCTGCCCGGGGCGGGGCTCGGGCGTCGCCTCGGACTCGGCGACGCGGCACTCGCGCAGGTCGTCGCGCCTGACCAGGAAATCGCTCATCGCCGCATGGTCTCACGGGGCGCCGGCGAACGCACGACCTCCTTTTCGTCCACCCCCGCCGCCAGATGTCCGTCCAATCTGTGAAAGCTGTCGTCTGAATCGCTGTAGAAAGACCGCTGCACCTCGCGAGCACCCGGATCGGCCCACGTTGCTCAGAAAGCCTCAAGACCCCACCCGCCCCTGCGCGAAAGCGCCCGTCTGCCTCGGGCTGCTCCTCGCGCTCGCCCTGCTCGCGCTCGCGGCCCTTCCCGGCCTGGCCAGCGCGGACGTGCAGACGATCGAATTCGACGCCGCTCCGCCAGCGCTGGGCTCCCCCCTCGATTCCCAGGGAGACGTCAGCTTCCCGGCGGAGCTGGGATTCCGCCCCTACCGGACCGAGGTCGGACCCCAGCGCGCCCACTCGGGCGGTGGCGTCGGCGACCTCGGGCGCTGCGTGGCGGAGGCCGAAGCCAGCGGCAAGAACCCCGGTGCCTGCGAGACCTTCACGGCGGCCAGCACCGGCCTGCTGGCCCGGACCGCCAGCTCGGTCAGGCTCTTCGCCGGGCGCTTCGGCCCGACCGACCCCAGCGAAGAACCGGAGCAGGCCCTCCTTCACGCCTACGACGCCGCCGGCAACCCGATCGGCACCGCCGGACCGGTGACGCTGAGCGAATCCTTCGACGCGCCGCTGGAAGTCACCAGTCCCACCGGCCAGATCGCCAGCTTCAGGGTCGAAGCCACCATCGGCTTCGGTCAGGCTCCGGGCCCGGACCTCGGCATCGACGATCTCTCGGTCAACTTCGCCGGAGGCGGCAAGCCGGACTTCGGGATCGCCACCGGCGCGGAGGTCGTCGGCCTGGTCCAGGGCCAGTCGAACCAGGTGCCGGTACAGATCAACCGCCTCAACGGCTCCAACGGGCCGATCGAGCTGACGGTCTCGGGCCTGCCCCAGGGGGTCAGCGCCGCCCCGGTCACGGTCCAGGGCGCCCAGACCAAGGCGACGATCGTCCTCAGCGCCGCTCCCAACGCGCCCGACACGAACTTCGAAGTGAGCGAAGCGACAATCGAGGGCGATCCGCTCGGCGACCCGAGCGTCGGCCCGGGCCCCCGCGGCGCCGGCCTTCTCCTGCGCGTCGGCACCGACTTCGTGCTGAGCGGCCCGGAATTGCCGGTCGAAGTCCCCGACTGCGCCCCGCTCGACGTGCCGATCGAGATCAGCCGCAACATCGCCTTCGCCAGCGACATCACCCTCAGCGTGCGGGGCGAAGGGGGCGAACCCCTGCCCCCGGGCGTGAGCGCGGAAATCCTCCCCAGCCCGGTGATATCCCACGGCGACGGCGACCTCCTCGCCAAGCGGACCCTGCGCCTGAGAGCCGACCCGGCCGCGGAACTGAACCAGAGGGAATTCGGGCTCCTGCTCGATCTGCGGGCCCAGGCCGGGACCGACGGCGCCCAGCACCGGTTTCCCCTTCAGACGTTCGCCGCCTCCTCCCGGGCCAGGATCGCGACCGCGGCGCCCGGCTCGGGCCACGGATACACCCCGCGCCTGGGCGGGCCGGGTTCGCGGGTCCGGATTCGCGGGACCGGGTTCTGCCAGGGGACGACGGTGGAAGTCGGAAACCCGCGGGCGATCGCTCCGGCGACGCTCGTCAACGATCGAACGATCGAGTTCGAGGTGCCGCGATACGCAAACAACGGCCCGGTCACGATCATCCCCCCCGACGGCCTGAGGCACTACCGGGCCGAGGACCGACTGACCGTCGACAGCTTCCGCAACACCCAGGGCTTCCAGTTCGCGAACTACCCCTTCGGCTCGCTCTCGCTCGGCGAGCTGACGGAAGCGTTCGGTGCGGACGAGCTCTTCGTCAGCACCAATCCGTGCTGGCCGTTCGGCGAGTGCAGGATCAGGACCTCGATCCTCGATCCGGTGGCGACGATCGACTGGGGCGTGCTCAACCTCGCCCTGCGCTACGGCGCCAAGGCCCACTGCTTCGGCATGAGCCTGGCCAGCGAGGAACTCCAGAGCGGGATAGTTCCCTTCCGCCGCCTCGACCCGCCTCCGAACGCTCGGGTATTCGACCTGGGCGGCCCCGACGGACCGAGCGAGCGGCTGAACTCCTTCCTCGACGCCGAGCAGGCCAAGCAGGGCTCCAACGAGCTGATCGCCGCCTGGTACAACCGCGACAAGTCGCTACAGGCGCAGCTGAACACCATCGAACGGGAATTCCACCACGGCCGCGAGCCGTTGATATCGCTTCAGAACGGCGCTCGCGGCCACACCGTGCTCGCCTACGACATGGCGCAGACGCCGCAAACGGCCGAGATCTACGTCTACGACAGCCAGGTCCCGTTCGCGGCCTGGGAGGGCGAAGACATCACGGGAGCCCACCGCGAAGCGGTCGACGAGAGCGTCATCTACGTCGACAAGGCGCGGAAGAGCTGGCGCCTGTACCACGGGGGGGCGAACTGGACGGGAGGCGACCACGGGACACTCTGGGCGCAGCCGCACGACGCCGTTCCGGCCGATCCGTCGCTGCCGGGGGAGAGCAGGCTGAGGGAATTCCTCGCCACGGTCACCTTCGGCTCCGCCGAGGGCTCGGTGCGAACCAGGGCCGGATCCCCAGGGGCCGAATTCCTTCCCACGACCGACGGCGCCGCCGCCGGTGACGGGGCTTCGGGCACCTGGGTCACCGGCGCCCGGACCCGGCCCCTGCGGGTCACCTTCGAGGGCACCGGGGCCGGCACCTACACGCAGGCATACACCGCACCCGGCTTCACCGCCAGCGCCGCCGACGTGCGGACCGCCGAGGGCGTCACAGATACGGTCACGGGCAGCCGGGACTCGCTGAGCTTCGCCAGCGGCCGCGACCGGCCGCTGCGGATCGAGCTGGCGCGCCGCACGGGCGCGGCGGCGAGCACCGCGGTCGCTCTCGATACGCATGCCTCCGCCGAGGGCGCCGATACCGCCGGCATCGCCGCCGACGGTGCCCTCACCTACGCCCACGACGGCGCCCCGACCGCGGTCGGCTTCTCGCTCACCACGGTGCGCCGCGACGGCGGCCCGGCGACCTTCGTCTCGGGACCGCTGCACGTCGGTCGCGGGGAGCGCCTTCGGGCGACGCCGCTGGACCGCGACCTTCGCCGCGTGCGGCTCTCGGTCCGCGGCGCCGACGGTCGCGAGAGCTCGCGGGTGCTGCGCAACCGCGGCCGCGCCCACGGGCGCCTAGCGATCGGTCCCCCGCGGCTCGCCTCCCGCCGGCTCTCAATGCGGGTCGCGCTCTCCGGTCTCCACGGCCCCGCGATCCTCGGCGCGACCCTGCGCCTGATGCGCGGCGGGCACCTGGTCGCCCGCCGGGCGGTGGCGCTGAGGGGCGCGCACGGCGCTCGTGAGATCGCCTGGAGCCTGCCGCGCCCCATTCGCAGCGGCAACTACCGCTTACTTGCCGACATCCGAGCCATCGCCACGGCCGCTCGCGGCGGAAGCGTGGCGCAGAGCGCCAGCGCCCACCGTGCGGCGAAGGTCACGATCGGAGGTAACTAGTTTGCTAAACTAATTACCAGAGCTAATCAATGTCCCAGAGCACCGCCGACACCTCACTCACCGATTCCGCGGCGAAGCTGCGGATGGCGATCGTGCGCACGGCGCGGGCGCTGCGTCAGGAGGCCGCGGCGGAGGCCAGCGGTCTCACCCCGACCGCGACCGCCGCGCTGGCGAGCATCGAGCGCCACGGGCCGCTGACCCCGAGCGAGCTGGCCCGGATCGAGCGGGTCAAGCGACCGACCGTGACCCGCACCCTCGGCTGCCTGGAGCGGGAGGGGCTGATCGAGCGCACGCCCGACCCGGCCGACGGCCGCAGCTTCCTGGTCAGCGTCAACGGCGCCGGGCGCGAGCGGCTGCGACGCCTGCGCGGCCGCAAGAACGCGTACCTGGCGCGGCGCATGCGCGAGCTTCCCGCCGGCGAGGCGCGGACTCTGGAGCGCGCCGCCGAGATCCTCGAACGCATGCGCGAGGGCGGGCCGGAGCCCCGGCGCGGCCGGGTTTCATGAGCGCCGCCCTGCGCCGCTCCTTCAACTCGCTCGAGGTCCCCAACTACCGGCGCTACTTCGTCGGGCAGCTGATCTCCCTCTCCGGCAACTGGATGCAGACCGTCTCGGCGATCTGGCTGATCCTCAGCCTCACCGGCAGCGGCGTCGCGGTCGGCCTAACCACCGCGCTCCAGTTCCTGCCGATGCTCCTGTTCGGCGCCTGGGGCGGCCTGCTCGCCGACCGGGTGGCGAAGCGGCGCCTGCTCATGGGCACCCAGCTGCTGATGTCGATCCCGGCGATCGGCCTCTTCGCGGTTACCATCAGCGGCGTCGTCGCTCCCTGGATGGTCTTCCTCGCGGTCTTCGCGATGGGCAGCGTCAACGCGGTCGACAACCCGACCCGCCAGAGCTTCGCGATCGAGATGGTCGGGGCCGACCGGGTCGTCAACGCGGTCAGCCTCAACAGCGTCGTCGTCCAGGCGGCGCGGCTCGTCGGGCCCGCGATCGCCGGGATCCTGATCGCCACCATCGGCGTCGGGCCCTGCTTCGCGCTCAACGCCCTCACCTTCGCGGCGATGATCGTCGCTCTCTGGGGGATGGACCCGCGCGGCCTGCACGCCGCGCCGACGGCCGAGCGGGCGCCGGGCGCGATCCGGGCCGGCCTGCGCTACGTGCTGCGCACCCCCGAGCTGCTGGTGCCGCTCGGCCTGATGGCGCTGGTCGGGACGCTCGGCTTCAACTTCCAGGTGGTCCTGCCGATGCTCGCCAGGTTCAGCTTCCACGGCGGCGCCGGCGCCTACGCGGTCCTGGTCTCGGCGATGGCGGTCGGCTCAATCGGCGGCGCCCTGGTCAACGGCGCCCACGGCCACACCGGCCCGCGCATGATCGCCGGCGGCGCGCTCGCCTTCGGCGCTCTGGCGCTGCTCTGCGCGGCGATGCCGACCCTGGCCCTCGAGATCCCGGCGCTGGCCCTGCTCGGCGCCGCCGCGGTGACCTTCGCGGCGACGATCAACTCGACCCTTCAGCTCGCCGTCGCGCCGGAGATGCGCGGCCGGGTGATGGCGCTGTACTCGGTCGTCTTCCTCGGCTCGACTCCGATCGGCGGCCCGCTCACCGGCTGGCTCTCGGAGGCCTACGACCCGCGGGTCGCGCTGCTGCTGGCGGGGCTGACCGGGCTCTGCGCGGCGTGGGCGGCGCAGGTCTCCTTCGGGCGGCTGCGCGAGAGCCAGAAGAGGGCGGCGAAGAGCACCAGCGCGATCGAGTTGAGCACCAGCTTGTAGTCGAGCTCGACCGAGCCGAAGACGTCGGCGCGGGTGGGGCGGGGACCGGTCGGGATCAGCCCGAGCAGGCCGAAGAGGCCGTCGACGAGCAGCGCCGCGAGACGATCGTGACGAACATCAGGGCGGTGATCCGCAGGGCGAAGGCGGTCGCCGTAGTACTTGCGGTAGGCGAGCACGATCGGCAGCACGATCAGGTCGGCGAAGATGAAGGCGATCACCCCGGCGAAGCTGATCCCGCCGGACCACAGCACCGCCGCCAGCGGCACGTTGCCGATCGAGCAGACGAAGCTGAGGATCGCGATCAGCGGCCCGACGACGACGTTCTCGAGCGTCCGCACGCAGCGGCGGGGCGTCGGTGACGAAGAGGAAGTTGAAGAAGTCGTCGCCGAGCAGGCCGATGAAGCCGGCCAGCAGGAAGCCGATCCCGATCTCCTTCCAGAGCATCGTCCAGTCGCCGCGGAAGTTGGCGGCGACGTCGCGCCAGGCCTCGACCGAGGCGACCCGCCCGCGCCAGCTCCCGGCCCCCTCGCTCGTCGCTGTGGTGCTGGTGGCCGGCCTGGGCCTCCTGCGCGTGCGCGCGCGCCTGCTCCTCGAGCCGCGGCGAGACGAAGAGGCGCAGCAGTCACCGCCATCAGCGCGATCAGGATCACGCCGCCGACGTACTCGGCCAGCGTGAACTGCCAGCCGATCAGCACCCACAGCACCAGCCCCAGCTCCCAGACCAGGTTGGTCGAGGCGAACTGGAAGGAGAGCGCGGTCGTCGGCCGAGGCGCCCTTCTGGAACAGCGACTTGGCGATCGCGATCGCCGCGTAGGAGCAGGAGGAGGAGGCGGCGCCGAGGCCGGTCGCCTTGGCCACCGGCGCGAAGCCGGTGCCGGAGAGCGTCGCCTTCGATCCGCTCGCGGCGGGACCCAGGCCTGGACGATCGCCGAGATCGCGAAGCCGAGCACCAGCGCCCACCAGACCTCGTAGGCCATCAGCAAGGACTGTTCGAGGCCCTCGCCGATTCGTCGAGCACGGGCCGACCGTAGCAGATACCCATCAGGCGGTATCAATCAGAGGCCGAGGCCGCGCGCCCGCTCGGCGGCGCGGGCGAGGATCTCGGCCTCGCTCCGGCACCTCGCCGCCGCGCATCAGCACCCGGCCGGCGACCACGGTGGTGTCGACGACCGAGCCGCTGGCGGCGTAGACGAGGTCGGAGGTGAGGTCGCCGATGCCCAGCTCCGGGGAGTCGCGGCGCAGCCAGCAGGAAGTCGGCCGGCGCGCCGACGCTCCAGCGGCCGGCGCCGCCGAGCAGCGGCGCCCGGGCGCCGGTCGCGATGTCCCACGCCTCGGCCGCGGCGATCGCGGTCGCGTCGCCCGCGGCGTGCCGCTGCGCCAGGGCGAAGGTCTTGAGGTCGGCGAGCAGGTCGAGCGAGTCGTTGGAGCCGGCGCCGTCGGTGCCGAGGCCGACCGCGACCCCGGCCCGCCGCGCGGCCGGGTAGGGGAAGACGCCGCCGACCGCGAGCTTCATGTTGGCGACCGGGTTGGTGACGACGGTGCAGCCGCGCTCGGCGATCAGCTCCAGCTCGGCGTGGTCGAGCCAGACGCCGTGGGCGAGCACGGTGCGCTCGCCCAGCAGGCCGAGCCGGTCGAGGTAGGCGGCGGGGCGCTCGCCGTGGGCGGCGAGGCAGTCCTCGACCTCCTGCTCGGTCTCGGAGAGGTGGATCTGGATCGGCGACCCCGCGCTCGGCGCCCAGCTCGGCGATCCAGCGCAGCAGTCCTCGCTGACCGTGTAGATCGAGTGCGGGGCGAGCGCCGGCTCGATCGCCGGCCCGCAGCTCGGCGAGGCGCGTCGAGGCTGCGCAGCGCCGTCTCCCGCATCGCCTCGGCGTCCGCCGTCGGCGTCGAACAGCGGCGCGCCGATCGTCGCCCGCAGCCCGGCGTCGGCGACCGCCCGCGCGGTCGCCTCGGGGTGCCAGTACATGTCCCAGAAGCGGGTCGTGCCGGTGCGGATCATCTCCGCGCAGGCGAGCCGGGTGCCCCAGTAGACGTCCTCGGCCTCGAGCTTCGCCTCGACCGGCCAGATCCTCTCCTGCAGCCAGCGCATCAGCGGCAGGTCGCCGCCGTTGCCGCGGAACAGCGTCATCGCCGCGTGGGTGTGGCCGTTGAGCAGGGGCGGGACGAGCGGCGCCCCGCCGGCGTCGATCGTCTCGTCGCCGGGCGCGGCGACGACGTCGGGCCCGATCGCCGCGATCGCCCCGTCCTCGCAGCGCAGCCCCGACCGTCTCGCCGTCGAGCGGCGCCGCGGACGGTCAGCGGCGGCGCGGCTGCCGCTCATCCGACCGCCCCGAGGCGCGGCAGCACCGCCGCCAGGGCGTCGCGCAGGCGGGTCGCGTTGGCGCTCGCGGTCGGCCTCGAGCTCGGCCGACGCGAGCGGCGCCGGCGCCGATCCCGTTGGCGAGGTTGTCGACCACGCAGAGCGCCGCGTAGGCGAGGCCCGAGCTCGCCGGCGACGATGCACTCCGAGGCGATCGTCATCCCGACCAGGTCGGCGTGGGCGGCGATCAGGCGGATCTCGGCCGGGCGTCTCGAAGCGGGGCCCGATCGTCTGCCAGTAGACGCCGCCGTCGCGCAGCGGCACCGCCCGCCGGCGCCCCAGGCGGCGACCACCTCGCCCGCCAGCGCGGGTCGAAGCCCGGCGTCGCGTGGCCGCGGGCGTCGTCGAAGATGGTGAGGCCGAGCTGGAGGGCGATGAAGTCGTCGGGGCAGACGAAGCTGCCGACCGCGAGCTCGGCGTCGAGCGAGCCGACCGAGCCGATCGCCAGCACCCGGTCGCAGCCCGCTCGACCAGCGAGCGCAGGTTGGCCGCGTGGTCGATCCGGTGGGGGAGGACGTAGGCGCCGCTCGGCGCCGCCGTGGCGCTGGACGATCGCGGCGCCGTGCTCGGCCGCCGCCGCGGCGATCTCCCCGCCGCCGGGCCCGAGCGCGTTGCTGCCGAGGATCACCGCGAGGCGTCCCATCGGCGCGATCCTATGCGCCGCCGTTCGCAGCTGCGTCGCCTAGGTATGGTGAGCGCATGGCCGACCGGCCGTCGGGGAGGGACGAGAGCGAGGACGAGCGCCTCGACCGCAACCTCGGCGAGCTGCTGCAGGAGCTGCGGGTCGCGCTGCCCGGCGTCCAGGTCCTCTTCGCCTTCCTGCTCGCGGTCCCGTTCCAGCAGAACTTCACCGAGATCTCCCCCTTCGAGGAGAAGGTCTACTTCGCGACCCTGCTCTGCACGGCGATCTCGGCGGCGCTGCTGATCTCGCCGTCCGCCTATCACCGGCTGACCTTCCACTTCCAGCAGAAGCGCCGGCTCGTCTTCCTCGCCAACCGCCTCGCGATCGCCGGCCTCGGCTTCCTGGCGCTGGCGATGACCGGGGCGATCATGCTGATCACCGACGTCCTCTTCGGCGGCGTCGCGACGGCGGTCGTCACGGCGGCGGCGCCTTCTCGATGTTCGTCGTGCTCTGGTGCGCTGCTGCCGCTGCGGCGGCGGCTTCAGGTACCGGCGGAGAGGGCTTGCCGACCAGTCGATCCGCCCGCAGACCCGCGCAGCTGCTCCTCCAGCTCGCTCGAGGAAGGGCAGGTCGGGGCAGGCCGAGCGCAGCAGCTCGAGGTCGGCCTCCCAGACCGCGACCTTGACGTCGAGCGGCGCCTTCAGCTCGGCGCCGACCGCCTCGCCCTGCTCGGCGTAGGCGCGGCGCAGGGCGCGGATGTTGGTGAGCTTGTCGGCGGCGTAGATCGCCAGCGCGTCGCGGCCCGGCGGCCTCGACCTCGGCGCCGGTGCTCGTCCTTGCGCCGCTCGTAGGCCTCGATCTCTTCGTCGTCGGTCAGCGCCTCGACCAGCTCGGCGACCTCGGCGCCGAAGCGCTCGCGGATCTCGCTCGACGCTCGACCTCGCTCTCCTCGACGACGTCGTGCAGCAGCGCGGCGGCGAGCACCGTCGTCCGAGCAGCCGTGCTCGGCGAGCAGCTCGGCGACCGCCAGCGGGTGCTCGATGTAGGGCCTGCCGCCGCTGCCGTTGCGGATCTGGCCGGCGTGCGCGCGTGCGCGCCATCGTCCAGCGCGCTCGCGGACCAGCGGCGAGCGCTCGGCGGCGGCCTCGATCCGGGTGGTCGACGGCATCGGTAGCCGGCAGGGTAGCGCTCAGGCGGCGGTGGCTGAGCTCGGCGCCGCGGCGCCAGCTCGTACTCGACGCGCTCGACGCCGAGCTCGACCGCCGTCCGCGTCGCCGCCGAGCGCCGCCCAGCGCTCGCCGCGCTTCGGCGCCGAGCTCGTCGAGGAAGTCGTCGGTGTGCAGCGGGTCGTGGTGGAAGAGGACGGTGCGCTCGGCGCCGGTGCGGCGGGCGAAGGAGAGCGCGTGGGAGAGCGCGGAGTGGCCCCAGCCGACGTGGTCGGGGTACTCGGCGTCGGCGTACTGGCCGTCGTGGATCAGCAGCGAGGCGTCGCGGGCGAGGGCGAAGCCGGAGATCCAGTCCTCGTCGAGGTCGTCGAGGTCGGCGCCGAGCGCCGGCTCGTGGTCGGGGATGTAGGAGAGCGAGGTGTCGCCGTCGTCGATCCGGTAGCCGAGCGTCGGGCCGCGGTGGGTGACCGAGGCGGCGCGGATCCGCGCCGGGCCGATCTCCCACTCGGTCTGCGGGGCAGTGGCGGAAGGAGACGTCGCAGGGCAGCTCGCGGACCTCGACCGGCGAGAGCGGCGCGGAGATGTAGCGGGCGATCCGGTCGCGCAGCGAGGCCTCGGGCGAGGCCGGCCCCCAGATCACGATCTCGGTCTGCGGGCGGAAGGCGGGGGCGAAGAAGACCAGGCCCTGGATGTGGTCGAGGTGCAGGTGGGTGAGCAGGATGTGGAGGCGGGCCGGCTCGGCGGCGAGCGCGAGGCCGAGGCTGCGGATGCCGGTGCCGGCGTCGAGCGCCAGCAGCGAGCCGTCGGAGAGGGTGACGCCGACGCAGGAGGTGTTGCCGCCGTAGCGGATCGTCTCCGGCCCCGGGGAGGGGATCGAGCCGCGCGTCCCCCAGAGCTTGACCTTCATGCCGGCCGCGCCCCGTTCTCGTGCGCAGCGCGGGCCAGAAGACGGCGATCGCGCCCTGGGAGCCGTGCGCGGTGAGGATCGGGAAGGCCGAGACCTCGACCTCGTGGCGGTCGCCGTCGGTCGAGCGGATCGTAGAAGTCGGCGTGGGCGGGGCGGCCGTTGCGCACGGCGACGACCAGCGGCAGCTCGTCGTAGGGGATCGGCTCGCCGTCCTCGTCGAAGGGGCCGAACATCGCGCCCCACTCCTCGCGGGCCGACCGTGCCCAGCTCCTCGAAGCGTTTGCCGAGCAGCATCCCGGCGGCCTCGTTGTAGAAGACCAGCACGCCGCCCTCGTCGACCAGGAAGGCCGGCGTGGAGAGCGCCGACATCAGGTTGCGAGCGAGGATCAGCTCGAGCGGCCTCTGCGTCACAAATGACACTTTAGTTCGTGGGTGCGTGGCGAGGGGCATGCGGCCGGGATCCCTGCGAAGCCAGAGGCCGCCAGCCTCGCGATCCGCAAACCCCGAAAGCGTGATTTTCGTCGTCGGTTGGCGGGAATTGGCGATCGATGGCGTTCCGCAACAGCACCTCGAGGTGATAGAGCACCTCCATGAACGCGGCCGAGACCTCCGCATTCCAGTTGTAGAGGGCCACGGCTTTGTCGTGGTCCCCATCGCAGGCTTGGCGGTAGGCCTGAAACCGAGGGCCGCTCAGCCACTCCTCTACCTGCTCGGGCCGCATGCAGCCTCGCTTTCAAAGCCAAAACAGCGCATTTCGCGGTGCTAGACTAGCTCGCGAATGCCCCGGTTCGCCTCTGCTTGCATGCGGCCGGGGCTTTGTCTTGCCTGGGCCTCCACCCGCTTGCGCAGGGTGCGCCAGGCTGGGACCCGCTACTGCGCCTGAACCACTATCGGCGGGCAGGGTTCCGCCGGTTTGGTGCGGTCGGCGGTGTTCTGGACCGGGTTGCCTTCGATGTCCTTGAGGTTGACCGTCAGCGTGGTCTTGGTCACCGCCACCTCGGCGTAGCTGAACTGGTCCAGGCCCGAGCACTGCATGCCGACGCCGGCCGGTGGCGGGGGGTTGAAGAAGAGGGTTCGGATCAGGCCGGCGCCGCCCGGTTTGCCGACGGCGCCGTCGATCTCGCCGGCGAAGGTCTTGGTCGCGACCGGGCCGGTGGTGACCTCGGTGATGCCCGAGTTGACCGGGCCGCCCGGCTCCAGGGTCTGGAGGCGCGCGTCGTTGACCATGTTGGCGTGGACGTCGGTGGTGAGGAAGACGACGTTCTTGACGTTTTCCTTGAGGTAGGTGAGGAGCTTGGCCCGTTCCGCCGCGTAGCCCTCCCAGCGGTCGTAGGGGAGGGCGTAGAACTGCTGGATCGGGACCTCGTTCATGACCACCTTGAAGGTCGCGGTCGAGGCCTTGACCGAGTTCTCGAAGACTTCGAGCTGGTGCTGGCCGAGCATCGTCCGGTTGGGGTCGTTGATCGAGGCGACGCAGGCCGGCGGCGGCGGCGTCGCCAGCGAGGGCGCGATCGCCGCGAAGAGCGCGCGGGTGGCGGGCGGGGCGGTCGGCGCCAGGTCCGGCGAGCCGCTGCCGGGCGGGTTGTCGCACTGACCGCCGTAGTCGGATTTGGCGCTGCGGAAGGAGCGCTCGTCGAGGAAGAAGACCTGGAGGTTCTTGCCCCAGCGGAAGGTGCGGTAGATCCCGTTCTCGGCCGAGTAGGTGATCGGGTTGTAGTTGCGGAACGCCTTGACCCCGTTCTTGTAGATCGTTTCGCCGTTGGCTTCGACGTTGCCGCCTTCCTCGGGGAAGACGTTCTGGGAGCGGGCGAAGTCGTTGATGAACTCGTGGTCGTCCCAGTGGGCGTAGTAGGAGGTGGCGCCGCGGACGTTGGTCCACGCCTTCTGCCCCAGGTTCAGCCGGTACTTGGCCCACTTCTGGGCGACGCTGAGGGCGGTGCCGCCGACCCCGCCGACCCCCGGCACCTCGGAGTCGGAGTAGATCGTGTCGCCCATCATCACGTTGAAGTTGTTTTCCTCGTTCCTGATCTGACGCCAGACGCCGAAGTCGTTCCAGTAGGGGGTGGTGGTCCCGGGCAGCGGCGAGGCGTCCTGGTCGCCGGTGACCGAGAAGCGGATCGTCTTCGCCTGGTTGGGCTTGGGAGGGGTGTCGAAGTTGCCGACGGCGCTGCGGCGGCCGCCGCTCATGCACCAGCGGTACCTGTACCTGTGTCCCGGCTTCAGCCCCTTGACCAGTTTCTGCACGGTGAAGTCGTTGCTCTTCACCGCCTTGACCTTGAGGCTCCGAGGCGCGCCCGCGAGGTCGCATGGTTCGAACCGCCCGCCCTTCTGAAGCTGGAGCAGCGCCGTCCCCGACTTGTTCGCCCGCGCCCAGAGGATCGCCGAGTTGCCGCTGACGTCGCCGGAGGAGACGCCGAACTTGAAGCCCTTCGGGGCCGCCTGCGCCGCGCCGGCGAGGGCGAGCAGGCCGAGCGCGAAGATGGCCAGCGCTGGGAGAGTCCTGAGAGGCCTCCGGGTGGCAACCACTCGGCCAGTCTAGAGGACGCCCGGCGCCGGCCCGGGGGGTTTCAGCCCGCGGCTTCGGCGCGGCGCAGGCCGCCGCGCGCCCACAGCGCGAAGAGGACCGGCAGGGCGCAGGCGAGCCCGAAGGCGAGGGCGACGGCGGTCGGGTCGCCGGAGATGAAGCCGCGGCCGGCCTCCAGCAGCGCCGTGGTCGGGTTGACCGAGGCGACCGCGTGGATCCAACCGCTGAGCAGGCTGAGCGGCACGTAGACGGGGGCGAGGAAGAGGATGAGGAAGGTCGGGAACTGCATCAGCGGCCCGCCCTGGATCGAGCGCACCCGGGTCGCCACGCCGGCGGCCCACATCGTCGCCCCCAGGTTGACCAGCACCGCGAGCCCGTAGAGGCCGAAGAGGTCGACGCCGCTGCCGTCGACGTTCATCCCGGCGAGCAGGGCGACCACGGTGAGCACGGTCCAGGTGATGAGCGCCCGCACCAGCGCCGCGATGGCGTAGCCGACGACGATCCCGTTGCGGTTGCTGGCCGCGAGCAGGTAGCGCTTGGCGAAGCCGATCTCGAAGTCGCGGGCGATCGCGAAGCCGGTGAAGACGCCGCCGAAGGCCGCCGACTGGAGCAGGACGAAGACGAACTGGAAGGCGGTGTAGCCGGTCGGGAAGTCGAACCCGGGCACGTTGCCGATCGCCGAGAGGCCGCCGGCGAAGGAGACGAAGAAGAACAGCGGGAAGAGGATCGCGGGGACCAGGAAGGCGGGGTTGGAGAGGAAGTTGTGGATGCTGCGCCAGGCGACGGCGAGGGCGACCGCGCGCAGGCCGGCGGGGCGGGGCGCGCTCACGTTCGCACCAGCCGCGTCCTCAGGGCGCTGCTCGCCGCGAACATGCCGACCGCGAGGATCGTCGCCGCGATCCCGAAACCCAGCGCCAGCTCGCCCGCGTTCCAGCCTTCGATCAGCAGCGAGCGGAAGGCCTGGAGCAGGTAGGAGACCGGGTTGATGCTGGCGACGGTGTGGAACCAGTTCGTCTGGAGCAGGTTCAGCGGCAGCGCCATCGAGGAGAGGAAGAGGAAGACGAAGAAGACGGGGAAGAGGCTCTGGACCGCCTCCCCGGAGCCGGTGCGCAGGGCGGCGAAGAGCCCGATCGTGCCGAAGGCGACGGTGACGGTGACAGAGAGCGCGACGATCATCAGCGCGCCGCCCGCCCCGGCGGCGAGTTCGGCGCCGGCGGTGAGGCCGACGAGGAGGTAGGTGACGGCCTGGAGCAGCCCCAGCACGACGGCGCCTGCGAGCAGCCCGCTTAGCAGCGCGGCGCCGCGCAGCGGGGTCAGGGCGAGGCGGTTGAGGAAGCCGGTCTCGATGTCGCGGGCGAGGTCGGTGCCGGCGTTCATCACCGAGAACAGCGCTCCCTGCATGAAGGGCACGGCGAGGGCGAAGGTGAGGTAGGAGTCGGTCGGGAAGCCGGGCAGGTTGGTGGCCTCTTTGAGCCCACCGGAGTTCACCGCGAGCAGGAACAGCGGGAAGATCAGGGCGGGGACGATCTGGGCCGGCTGGCGCAGCGTCCGCGTCACCGAGCGGCGGGCGAGCTGGCCGACCTGGGCGCGGATGCCGCCCCTCACGGGGAGCCCACCGCCTCGGCGGCCGCGTCCTCGGCCTCCTCCTCAGCCTCCTCGGCGCCCTCCAGCGAGCGCCCGGTCTTGGTCAGGAAGACGTCGTCCAGCGAGGGCGCGTGCAGCTGAAGCCGCTCGATCGCGATTCCCTCCGCGTCGAGGGCGCGGACCACCTCGGCCAGTTCGGACTCACCCCCCTCCAGCCGCACCGCCGCGCCCTTGGGCGAGGCGCCGGCGGGCTCGCCGAAGCGGCTCAGCACCGCCAGCATCCGCTCGTGCTCGGCCGGGTCGCGCGGCACCGCTTCCACCGTCGGGCGCCCGATTTCCGCCTTCAGCGCGGCCGGCGTCCCCTCGGCCACGATCCTGCCGTGGTCGATGATCCCGACCCGGTCGGCGAGCGCGTCGGCCTCCTCCAGGTACTGGGTGGTGAGGAAGACGGTGACCCCGTCCTCGGCGGCCAGCCGCGCGACCTCCTCCCAGAGGGCGGTGCGGCTCTGGATGTCGAGGCCGGTGGTCGGCTCGTCGAGGAAGAGGATGCGGGGACGATGGGCGAGGGCCAGGGCCAGGTCGAGCCGCCGTTTCATCCCGCCCGAGTAGCCGCCGACTCGGCGGTCGGCGGCCTGGGAGAGGCCGACCCGGGCCAGCAGCTCCTCACCGCGCCGATCGCGCTCGGCCTTGGCGATGCCGTGCAGGGCGGTCTGGAGGCGCATGTGCTCGCGGCCGCTCAGCAGCGGGTCGAGCGCCGCCTCCTGGAGGGCGGCGCCGATCGCCGAGCGCACCATCGGCCCTTCGGAGACGATGTCGAAGCCCGCCACCCGGGCCGTTCCCTCGGTCGGCGGCAGCAGCGTGGTCAGCATCAGCACCGTCGTCGACTTGCCGGCGCCGTTGGGCCCGAGGAAGCCGTAGATCTCCCCCGGGGCGACGCGCAGGTCGATGCCGTCGACCGCTCGCGGGCCGTTCTTGAAGACGCGCACGAGCCCCTCCACTTCGATGCCGGTTCGGTCCTGCGCCTCCATCGTCCTCGCGTCTTCCTTCCAGTCGTCTTCGGGTCCGAGGGACGGAGGCTAGCCGGCCCGCCGGCTCGGCTTTCGGCCCGGTCGTTTGGCCTAAAGGCATCTGAGGGGCTCGACCGCGTACAACTCACTGCCGATGCGCGAGCCGTCCACCATGTACCGCGTCGCGATGGCCGTCAACAGGCCGGTCGCCGCCTGGGGCCGGCTGCGGGTCGAGGGCCTCGACGCGCTTCCCGCCAGCGGCCCGGGGCTCGTCGTCGGCAACCACGACAGCCACTGGGACCCGGTGATGATCGGCATCGCCGGGATTGAGCGACGCCAGATTCGGGCCCTGGCCAAAGCGGAGCTGTGGAAGGTGCGCGGCCTGGGGCCGGTCCTGCACGGGATGGGGCAGATACCGATCGAGCGCGGCGCCGGCGACAAGGACGCGCTGGCGCGGGCGATCGAGGAGCTGCGCGGGGGCGCCTGCATCGGCGTCTTCCCCGAGGGCACCCGCTCGCGCGGGAAGGTGCTGCGGGCGCGCAGCGGCGTCGCCCGGCTGGCATTGGAGGTGCCCGAGGCGCGGCTGACCCTGGTCGCGGTCGAGGGGACCTCGGACCTCACCGGCTTCCCCCGCCGGCCGCGGATCAAGGTCCGCTTCTTCGAGCCGGCCGGGGGTCAGGCGCGGCCGGACGAGGATCCGGGAGAGCTCGCGGCCCGGCTGCTGGCCGAGATCCGCGAGCTCGTCCCGCCCTCCGTGTCCTACCGCAAGCGCGGTTAGCGCCCTAGTCCCCGGCCTCCTCGCCGTTGCCCTTCAGGGCGTACCACTGGCCGCCGAAGGCGGAGACGTCGTTGCCGTTGGCTTCGCCGGGCTTCTTGTCCTCGACGAAGGTGTAGACCGGGTGGCCGGCGTAGGTCACCTGCATCGTGCCGTCGGTCCGTTCGGTCGTGCCGAGCTTCGACGCCGAGGCGCCGTTGCCGACTTCCGGCGCGCCTTCGGTGATCAGCGGCGGCCAGGCCTGCGCGCAGGCGCCGTAGCAGGCCGAGGTGGTGCCCTTGTCTTTGTGGAAGTCGTACAGGGTGAAGCCCTTGGAGTCGACGATCACCATGCCGGCCTTGGGCACGCTGGCCAGCGAGACGACCGCGGCCGAGCCTCCTTCGGAGGAGGTGTTCTTTTCTTCGCCACCGCCGCGGCTGTAGGCGCCGCCGGAGCCGGCTTCGGAGCTGCTGCTGCTTTCGTCGTTGCTGCTGCCGCCGCAGCCGGCGATCGCAAGCGCGGCGGCTATCGCCAGCAGCGCGAATGCGTAGGTGGTCTTGGTCACGTGGCGTCCTCCTGGTTTCGTTGGTCGGTTGCGGTCGCGCCGGCGTCGTTGACGGGCGCGACGAAGGTCTGGCTGCCGGCGTGGACGGCGATCGCCCGCGTGCGGGAGAGGTCCAGGGCGGAGCTGAGCACGGCCTCGCCGTTGCTGCCCCAGCGGTAGCGGAAGGTGCCGGCGGGCACCCGGTCGCCGTGCGGCCCGCGCAGGAAGACCTGGCAGAGCGTGCCCGAGCGCATCCCGCTCACGTACATGTGGATCTCGGTGCCGTAGGTCTGGGGCTCGAGCGTGGCGCCGATGCTGACCCCGGGCGGAAGCGAGGCGAACTCGATGTGCTGTTCGGGCCCGCCGCCGCTGCCGCCGCCGAGGACGGCGAGGGCGAGGATCGCCGCGGTCGCGGCCGCCGCGGCGCCGCCGAAGCCGAGGCCGAGCTGCCAGCGCCGGCGCCGCTTGGCCTGCCGCCGCTCGGCGCCGATGGTCGAGGCGATGCGGGCGCCCAGGGCCGCCGAGGGCTGCGGGGTGGGGGTGTCGAAGCGGGCGGGGTTGGCGAGCGGCAGCAGCCGCCCGAGTGCCATCAGGGACTCGGCCTCGGCGCGGCAGTCGGGGCAGCCGTCGAGGTGCGCCTCGAGGCCGAAGCGCTCTTCGGTGCCCAGGTGCCCGAGCGCGTAGGCGCCAAGGGACTGGCGCCAGTCGCGGCAGCTCTCAGCCTTCATAGCCCATCTCCTCCAGCACGACCCGCAGCGCCCGCAGGCCGTAGTAGACGCGGCTCTTGACCGTGCCCTCGGGCACGCCCAGTTCCTCGGCCACCTCGGAGTAGGGGCGGCCCATGTAGTGGGTCTCCACGAGCACGCGCCGGTGCTCCTCGCCGATCCGCCGCATCGCCTCCTCCACCTGCCAGGAGAGCAGCGCTTCCTCGAGCGGCTCGACCGCCGGCTCGACGCCGGCGTCGGAGATGCCGGGACGGGCGGCACGGGCGCGGCCGAGGTCGATGACCACGTTGCGCAGGATCGCGAACAGCCAGGTGCGCAGCGAGCCGATCTGGGGGTCGAAGCGCTCGCCGGCCCGCCAGGCCCGCACGAAGGTCTCCTGGACCGCCTCTTCGGCGAGGCCGGAGTCGCCGAGGGAGCGCATCGCGAAGCCGTACAGCTCGCCTGAGTGCGCGGCGTAGGCCTCGCGCACATCACGCTCGTGGGTGAGCGCTCCTGAGGTCATCGGTCCAATCCTGAAGCAACTGGGAAGAGCATCACTGAACGGACTACGGACGGCTCAGTGCCCAGGTTCACAAACGTAGGAACTCTTGACCGCGGAGACTGACGACGCCCCCGGCGCCAGCGCCAGCCGGCGCCGGGAGGCGGCAGCTTCAGGGGACGGGCTTAGAGTTTCCCGATCTTGAAGATTTTCGTCCCGCAGTCGGGACAGACGCCCTGAATCGCCGGGCGACCGTTTTTCATGGTCACCTGTTTGGCGTCTTTGATCTCGACCTTCTTGCGCTCTTTGACGCAGTAGCCCTCCGGCATGGCGGGGCCCTCCTTTCGCTGCCGCTTGGCGGCATGACTCGCAACTGAGGCGAGGTGGATTGAGGCGAATGTAACGCAGGTGGGGGACGCGACGGCCGGGTATCGTGCGTATTCGCACAAAACGCCTGTGGGCGCGGTCAACTACCCTGCGGCACCGCAGTCCCGCATTCGTCCAGCGCGCAAGGAGACCACGCATGCCCGAAGCAGTCATCGTCGACACCATCCGCACCCCGATCGGCCGGGCCTTCAAGGGCTCGCTCGCCCAGCTGCGCCCCGACGAGATGGGCGCCTACGTGGTCGACGCGCTGCTGGAGCGCAACCCCGAGGTGGATCCCGCCTCGATCGAGGACCTGTTCTGCGGCTGCGGGATGCCGCAGGGGCTCCAGGCGTTCAACCTCGGCCGCATCGTCTCGCTGCTCTCCGAGAAGCTGCCGCAGACCGTCAACGGCGTCACCGTCTCCCGCTACTGCTCCTCCAGCCTCGACGCGATCCGCCACGCCGGCAACGCGATCAAGGCCGGCGAGGGCGACGTCTACCTGGCGGTCGGGGTCGAGTGGGTCAGCCGCTACAACGAGCGCACCGAGCCAGCCGGCGCCGAGGACCAGAACCCCAAGCTCCAGGGCAAGGAGGAGGGCCAGCCGGACGCCTACATCGCGATGGGCGAGACCGCGGTCAACGTCGCCAACCGCTACGAGGTCAGCCGCGCCGACATGGACAAGTACGCCCAGCGCTCCCAGGAACTGGCGGTCAAGTCCCAGGAAGACGGGTTCTTCGACCGCGAGATCGTCCCGGTGAAGCTGCCCGACGGCACCGAGGTCGCCAAGGACGACGGCCCCCGCGCCTCCTCGACCCTGGAGAAGCTCTCCGAACTGCCCGAGGCCTTCGGCGGCGGCGGGGTCACCGCCGGCAACTCCTGCCCGCTCAACGACGGCGCTGCCGCGGTGCTGCTGATGAGCGACACCAAGGCCGCGGAGCTGGGGCTGACGCCGCGCGCCCGGATCGTCACCGCCGCCACCTGGGGCAACGAGCCCGAGTACATGGGCGTGGCCCCGATCGGCGCGATCAAGAAGGTGCTGGACCGGGCCGGGATGACGATCGAGGACGTCGGCGCGGTCGAGCTCAACGAGGCCTTCGCCGCCCAGGTGATCCCGATCATGGACGAGTGCGGGATCACGATCGACAAGCTCAACACCCACGGCGGCGCGATCGCCCTCGGCCACCCCTTCGGGATGACCGGCGCCCGGATCATGGGCACCCTGCTCAACGTGATGGAGACCGACGACCACCAGGTCGGGCTGGAGACCATGTGCGTCGCCGGAGGTCAGGGCAAGGCGATGCTCGTCGAGCGTGTCTGAGGCCGGACGGCCTCAGACAGCGTAGGGTCAGCCCATGGAGACCTTGACTTACGAGACCGGCGACCGGGTCGCCCGCATCACCCTGAACCGGCCCGAGCGCGGCAACGGGATCACCCAGGCGATGCCGCCCGAGCTGGCCGCCTGCGTGGAGCGGGCCAACCTCGACCCCGAGGTGCATGCGATCGCCCTGGCCGGCAACGGCACCGGCTTCTGCGGCGGCTATGACCTCGTCGCCTCGGCCGAGGGCGAGATGAGCGGCCTCGGCGGGACGGCGCCGGGCCCCGCCGGCTCGCCGCTGGACCCGGCCGTGATGGGCGCCAACCACGCCCCGAACACGAACTGGGACCCGGTCACCGACTACCAGTTCATCTCCCGCAACATGCGCGCCTTCATGAGCCTCTTCCACTCCGACAAGCCGGTGCTCTGCAAGGTCCACGGCTACTGCGTCGCCGGCGGCACCGACATGGCGCTGTGCTCGGACCTGCTGGTGATCGCCGAGGACGCCAAGATCGGCTACCCGCCGGCCCGGGTCTGGGGCTCGCCGACGACTGCGATGTGGGCGAGCCGGCTGGGGCCGATGCGAGCCAAGCGGCTGCTCCTCACCGGGGATTCGCTGACCGGCGCCGAGGCGGCGGAGTGGGGGCTGGCCACCGAGGCGGCGCCGGCGGCCGAGCTGGACGCCCGCTTCGAGCGGCTGCTGGAGCGGGTGGCGCGGATGCCGATCAACCAGCTGGTGATGATGAAGCTGCTGGTCAACCAGTCGATGCACGCCGAAGGGCTGCCCCAGGCCCAGGCCCTGGGCTGCTTCTTCGACGGCATCGCCCGCCACACCGAGGAGGCGCACGCCTTCGTCCGCCGCTCGGTCGAGGGCGGCTTCAAGGAGGCGGTGCGCGAGCGCGACGAGCCCTACGGCGACTTCGGCCTCGAGGGCTTCGGGCTGCGCCCGCACGGGTAGGCGCGATGGCCGACCGCTCGACGCTGACGCCCGACAACGTCCGCGCCTTCCTCGGCGACAGCTTCCCCGGCCATCTCGGGATCGAGCCGCTGGAGATCGAGCAGGGGCACGCCCGCGGCCGCATCGTCGTCGACAAGCGCCACCTGCATCCCGGTGGCTACGTCCACGGCGGCGCCTGGACGGCGCTGGGGGACACCGTGGCCGCCTGGACCACCTTCCGCAACATCCCGCCCGGGCACGACTTCACCACGATCGAGCTGAAGCTGAACGTCTTCGGCGCGGGGCTGCCCGGGGACGAGATCCTCGCCGTGGCGACGCCGCTGCACGTCGGCCGCAGCACGGTGGTGATCGAGGTCAAGATCGAGCGCGTCCGCGCCGGCGGGGAGCCGAAGCTGGCCGCCAACCTGATCGTGACCCAGTTCGTCCTGCCGCCGCGGGAGGGCTGACGGGCCGTACCGCCGACAGCGCGCCACCGGTCGATCGCGTGTTCGGCTACGGGTCGCTGGTCGCGCTGCGAGGTTCGCTGGCGGTTGCCGGGACTCGCTTCGAGGCGGTCGAGGGGCGGCTGGAGGGCTTCGGCCGCGGCTGGGGCGCGGCGATGAACAACTGGGAGGCGACCGACGCCGACAAGCACTTCCTTCGACCCCGGCGGCGGCAAACCGCGGATCCGGGTCGCCTATCTCGACATCGAGGAGCGTCCGGGGGCGACCGTGAACGGGCTGGCGGTGCCGGTGGACGCGGCGCGGCTGGCCGAGCTCGACGCGCGCGAGGTCAACTACGAGCGGATCGAGGTCTCCTCCGCCCTTCGGCCCGCGTGTCCCGGCCGGGTCTTCGCCTACCGCGCCACCGAGGCCGCCCGCGAGCGCTGCCGGCAGGGGGCGCGCGACAGCGACGTCTTCGTCGCCCGCGAGTACCTGGCCCGGGTGCGCCGCGCCTTCTCGGCACTCGGCCCCGACGCGCTCGCCGAGTTCGAGGCGACCACCGAACCGCGCCCATTTCCCCTCAGGGATCTTGAACCTATACCTGGGGTCGCCTGACCAAGCAGATCAAGGACGCAGGGAGCGCCGCGTGCTCCGCACGCAAGCGACCGAGGACGCCGATATGCGCCGGTCAGACGCCCCCAGGCGATTCCAGGCGTTCGATTTGCGGCAGACGCCAGAGCACGCTGGCGAGGGTGAGGCCGATCGCCGCCGAGAGCAGCGCCAGGAACCACTGGGTCGCGTCGAGCAGCTCCATGTCGAAGAAGCCCCGCACCGGGGCGGCGGCGAGGATCAGCGCGTAGAGGGCGCCGAGGCCGGCGACCAGAGCCAGCATGTAGCTCTGGATCGCGATGTGCTCGCGCCCTGGGCCGCGCTCCAGCAAGAGCACGAAGGCGAGGCCGAGGACGATCAGGGTCGTGGTCGCCGCCGTGCGCCCGGCCGCGAGGCTGCCGCCGAAGACGGTGTCGACGAGGAAGAAGGAGAGGATCGAGCCGATCGCCGTCGCCAGCCCGGCGGGGACGGCGAAGGCGGCCAGCGCCCGCAGCAGCCGGCCGCGGTACAGCGGCCCGTCGGAGGGGGCGAGCGCGAGCACGAAGGAGGGGATGCCGATCGTCAGGAAGGCGGCCAGGGTCAGCTGCCTGGGCAGGAAGGGGAAGGCGAAGCCGGGCACGGCGACGAGCACGATCAGGGCCGCGGCGTAGACGGTCTTGGTCAGGTAGAGGCGGCCGAGGCGGTGGATGTTGCGGGCGATCCGCCGTCCCTCGCCGACCGCCTCCGGCAGGCGCGCGAACTGGTCTTTGAGCAGGACCACGTCGGCGACCCCCTTGGTCACCTGCGCGCCGGAGCCCATCGCCACCGCCATCCGCGCCCGCTTCAGCGCCGGCACGTCGTTGACGCCGTCGCCGATCATCGCCACATAGCGCCCGGCGCCGACCAGGGCGGCGATCAGCGCCTTCTTCTGCTCCGGCTTGATCCGGCAGAAGATCGTGTTCGCCAGCGCCACCTCGGCCAGCTCGGCGGGGTCCTCGGGCAGCGCCGGCCCCTCGACCACCCCCGCCTCGTGCGGCACCCCGACCGCGTAGGCGACCGCGGTGACGGTGGCGCGGGCGTCGCCGGAGATCAGCTTCAGGTCGACCTCCTGCTCGCGCATGGTGGCGATCGTCTCCGCCGCGTCGGGGCGCAGCGTCTCCTCCAACACGACCAGGGCCAGCGGCGCCAGACGCGGCGGCGACTCCGCGGCGGGGTCGGCAGGCAGGCCCTCGGCGGACTCGCCGAAGGCGACCACGCGGCGCCCGGCGGCGGTCTCCTCTTCCAGCTTGCGGGCGAGGCCGGGGGGCAGGGTCAGCGCCCCGGCCTGGGCGAGGACGTCGGGCGCGCCGAGGACGTAGGTGGAGGCGCCGGTGCCGTCGCGAAGCGCCACCCCGCTCCACTTCCACTCCGAGGAGAAGGGGACCTCGGCGCCGACCCGGCCGGCCTCGCCGGGGAAGCGCTCGGCGATCGTCTCCAGGGTCCGGTTGCGGTCGCCGGCGCTGGCGGCGAAGCGGGCCAGGGCGCCGCGGGCCGCGGCGGCGTCGACCCCCTCGGCGAACTCGACCCCGGCCAGGCGCAGCTCGCCCGCGGTCAGCGTCCCGGTCTTGTCGACGCAGATCGTGTCGACCGCGGCGAGGCTCTCGCTGGCGCTCATCTGCTGGACCAGGGTGTCGCGCCGGGCCAGCCGCACCGCCGCCACCGCGAAGGTGACGCTCATCAGCAGCACCAGCCCCTCGGGGATCAGCGTCACCAGACCGGCGGTCGCGGTCTGCGCGGCGCTCTGGAGGTCGACGCTGCGGACCTTGAGCGTCAGCAGCAGGACCGCCGCCAGCGGCGCCATCACGTAGACACAGGCAACGATCACCCGGTTGACCTCTTCCTGGAGGGGGGACGGGGGATGGCGGAAGGTGCGGGCCTCGCCGGCGAGGCGGCCCGCGTAGCTGTCCTCGCGGACCGCGTCGACGACGTAGTCGCCTGAGCCCGAGACGCAGAAGGAGCCCGAGAGCACGGTCTGCCCGACGCCCTTGCGGATGCCGTCGGCCTCGCCGGTGAGCATCGACTCGTCGAGGGTCATGCCGCGGCTGGCGATCGTCTCCCCGTCGGCGACCAGCTGGTCGCCGGGCTCGACGTGGACGACGTCGCCGGGGACGACCTCGCTCGCCACCAGCTCGACCTGGGCGCCGTCGCGCACGACCCTGGCGTGGGGGGCGACCAGCACCGCCAGCTCGTCCAGCGTCGCCTTCGCCTTCAGCTCCTGGCGGATGCCGATGTAGGAGTTGACGACGGCGATCAGCCCGAACAGCGAGTCGGCGTAGAGGCCGAGGCCGACGTCGAGGACGAAGAAGACGCCGATGATCGCGTTGAAGAGGGTGAAGACGTTGCCGGCGACGATGCTCGAGGTCGAGCGGGAGGAGGTCTCCGGCGGCGGCCCGAGCTCGCGCAGCCGCGCCTTGGCCTCGGCGCTGGAGAGGCCCCGTTCGGCGTCTGGGTGGCCGTTGCCCATGGCGAGTATTCAATAGGGTGCCGATCGGATGGCTCTGAAGCTCGGATTGAACCTCGGCTACTGGGGCATCGGCCCGGCGGGAGACGACGCGGTGGAGGTGGTGAGCGCCGCCGAGCGGCTTGGGTACGAGTCGGTCTGGGCGGCCGAGTCCTACGGCTCCGACGTGGTCAGCGTGCTCGCCTGGCTGGCGGCGCAGACGACGACGATCAACCTCGGCGCGGCGATCATGCAGGTGCCGGCGCGCCCGCCGGCGGCGGCGGCGATGGCCGGGGCGACGATCGACAAGCTCTCCGGCGGCCGCTTCCTGTTCGGCTTCGGCCCCTCCGGTCCGCAGGTGTCCGAGGGCTGGTACGGGGTCCCCTACGCGAAGCCCTGGGGCCGCACCCGCGAGTACATCGAGGTGGTGCGCGAGATCGTCGCCCGCGAGGGCCCGGTCCAGCACAGCGGCGAGCACTACACGCTGCCGCTGCCCGGCGGCGAGGGCAAGCCGCTGAAGCTCAACTTCCACCCGCTGCGCAACCGGATACCCGTCTTCGTCGGGGCGATCGGGCGCAAATCGGTCGAGCTGGCGGCGGAGATCTGCGACGGCTGGATCCCGATCTTCTTCAGCGTCGACGCCTTCCAGCAGACCTGGGGCGAGCACCTGGAGGCCGGCTTCGCCAAGGGCGGCCGTCAGCGCGCCGACCTGGAGGTCTCGCCCTCGCTCCAGGTGGCGATCGACGGCGACCTCGAGGCGGCCAAGAGCGTGGTCAAGGCCGGCCTCGTCCTCTACTTCGGCGGCATGGGCAGCCGCAAGACCAACTTCTACGTCGACCTCGCCCATCGCTTCGGCTTCGGCGAGGTCGCCGACGAGGTCCAGCGCCGCTTTCAGGACGGCGATCGCGGCGGCGCCTTCGAGGCGATGCCGGACGAGATCGTCGAGGCCACCTCGCTGGTCGGCACCGAGGCCGAGGTGGCCGAGCGGGTCGAGCGCTTCCGCGGCGCCGGCATCGACCGCCTGATCGTCTCGCCGGTCCATGTCGAGCGGGCCGAGCAGCTGCACACCCTGGAGCGCTTGGCCGCCGTGGCCGGGGTCGCGGCGCCGGGCTGACCCTTTCGCATAACCTTCCGCGCCGCGACGTATGAGGATCGGAGTGCCCAAAGAGACCGCCGAGGGGGAGCGCCGGGTCGCGCTGGTCCCTGACGTGGTCAAGTCGCTGAAGCGAAACGAGCGGATCGACGTCGTGGTCGAGTCCGGCGCCGGCGAGGCCGCCGGCCATCCCGACTCCCAGTACGCCGAGGCCGGCGCCGAGGTCGCCGCGGGCGACGCCGCCTGGGGCGCCGACGTGGTCCTGCGCGTCGCCGTCCCCAGCGCGGAGGAGATCGGCCGCCTCGGCTCCAACCAGCTGCTGATCGCCCACCTCGCGCCCTGGACCTCGGCCGAGACGAACAGGGCCCTGGCCGCCGCCGGCGTCACCAGCTTCGCGATGGAGGCGATCCCACGCACCACCCGCGCCCAGGCGATGGACGCGCTCTCCTCCCAGGCCGCCGCCGCGGGCTACGCCGCGACCCTGATCGCGGCGCGCGAGTCGGGCCGCTTCTTCGGGATGATGACCACCGCCGCCGGCACCGTGCCGCCGGCCAAGGTGCTCGTCCTCGGGGCCGGCGTCGCCGGGCTTCAGGCGGTCGCCACGGGGAAGCGGCTGGGCGCGATCGTCACCGGCTTCGACATCCGCCGCGCCGCCTGGGAGCAGATCGCCTCGCTCGGCGGCCGGCCGCTGGAACTGGACTTCATCCCCGACGCCGAGGGCGAGGGCGGCTACGCCCGCCCGCTGACCGAGGAGGAGAACGCGCAGGTGCGCGAGGCGCTCGGCGAGAACGCCGCCAAACAGGACATCGTCGTCACCACCGCCGCGATCCCCGGCCGCCCGGCGCCGCTGCTGATCACCGCCGACGCGGTGCGGGGGATGGCGCCCGGCTCGGTGATCGTCGACCTGGCCGCCGAGACCGGCGGCAACTGCGAGCTGACGCGGGCGGGGGAGACCGTGGTCGAGGGCGGCGTCAAGGTGATCGGGCCGCGCAACCTGCCCTCGGAGATGCCGGCGCCGGCCTCCCAGCTCTACGCCAAGAACCTCGAGAACCTGCTCGGCCTGCTGGTCGGCGAGGAGGGCAAGGTGAACGTCGACTTCGAGGACGACATCCTCGCCGCCGCCTGCGTCACCCACGGCGGCGAGATCAGGAACGAGAGGGCGGCGAAATGAGCCTGATGACCGAGATCACGATCTTCGTCCTCGCCGCCTTCGTCGGCTTCGAGGTGATCTCCAAGGTGCCGACCACCCTGCACACGCCGCTGATGTCGCAGACCAACGCGATCCACGGCATCGTCATGCTCGGCGGGCTGATCGTCGTCGGCTACGCCAACGACCCGCTCGAGTACGTGATCGGGACGATCGCGATCGCCTTCGGCACGATCAACGTCGTCGGCGGCTTCATGGTCACCGACCGGATGCTCGGCATGTTCTCCAAAAAGCCGAAACCGAAGGCCGAGGCAGACGGGAAGGACGGCTCGTGATGGTCGAGGCCGTGCTGAAGCCGGGCGGCGACGCCGCCACCGCGCTCTACATCGTCGCCTTCTCGCTGTTCATCCTCGGCGTCAAACGCGGCACCCACCCGACCACGGCCAAGCAGGGCAACATGGTCGCCGCCGTCGGCATGGCGATCGCGGTGGTGACCACGCTGCTGCTGGACGGGATCGGCAACTGGGGGCTGATCGCCGGCGGGCTGGCGATCGGGACCGCGATCGGGGTCGTCGCCTCGATCCGCGTCCAGATGACCGAGATGCCGCAGATGGTCGCCCTCTACAACGGGGTCGGCGGCGGCGCCGTCGCCCTGATCGCCTGGTCGGAGATCCGCCACGGGATCTCGCTCGGGGAGACGATTCCGCTCGACACCCTGATCCCGGTCCTCTTCGCCGCGGTCGTCGGCTCGGTCTCCTTCTGGGGCTCCAACATCGCCTTCGCCAAGCTTCAGGACCTGATCCCGACGCGGCCGCTGGCCGTCCCCGGCCAGCAGGTGATCAACGCCGCGCTGCTGATCGGCATCCTCGCCGCCTGCGTCGGCATAGCCGCCAACAACGGCGATCCCTCCCAGGCGATCTTCATCTGCATCCTGCTCGCCGCCGCGGTGCTCGGCAACTTGGTTGTGCTGCCGATCGGCGGCGCCGACATGCCGGTCGTGATCTCCCTGCTGAACGCCTTCACCGGCCTCTCCGCCGCCGCCGCCGGCTTCGCCCTGGACAACGTGGCGCTGATCGTCGCCGGCACCCTGGTCGGCTCCTCGGGAACGATCCTGACGATGGAGATGGCGACCGCGATGAACCGCTCGGTCGGCAACGTGCTCTTCGCCGGCTTCGGCGGGGCGCCGGCCGCGGGGGCGGGGACGACCGAGGAACGGCCCCACGTCTCGATTGGCGCCCAGGACGCGGCGATCAAGCTCGCCTACGCCGACTCGGTGGTGATCGTGCCCGGCTACGGCCTCGCCGTCGCCCAGGCCCAGCACGCGATCAAGGAGGTCGCCGACGAGCTGGAGAAGCGCGGCGTCACCGTCAGCTACGCGATCCACCCGGTCGCCGGCCGCATGCCCGGCCACATGAACGTGCTCCTGGCCGAGGCCGACGTCCCGTATGAGCAGCTGAAGGAGATGGAGGAGATCAACCCCGAGCTGCCGCGCACCGACGTCGCGGTCGTGGTCGGCGCCAACGACGTCACCAACCCGGCGGCGAAAAACGACCCCGACAGCCCGATCGCCGGGATGCCGATCATCGAAGTCGACCAGGCCCAGCAGGTGATCGTGATCAAGCGCTCGCTCAGCCCCGGCTTCGCCGGCATCGACAACGACCTCTTCTACGAGCCCAACACCTCGATGCTCTTCGACGACGCCAAGAAGGCGGCCGCCGACATCGCCGCCGAGATCCAGAACCTCTGAGGGCCGCCCCGTGAGGGGGAGATAACGACGGCGCCGTGCCCTTATCGGAGGTATGGGGTCGGAGCGGGGGCAGTCGACGGTCGAGTGGGTGGGGACGCTCTGCGTCGTGGCGCTGGCGCTGGCCGGGTTGGCGGCGGCGGGCGTGCGGGTTCCGGGCGCGGCGCTGGCCCGGGCCGTGGCCTCGCGGATTCTCTGCGCGGCGGCGCTGGCGGATGGCTGCGGCGACGAGCCCGCGCTGATCGCCGCCTACGGCACCGAAGTCGGCAGGCTGGCCCGCGAGCACATGCCGATGCTCGCCTTCGAGCGGGGTTCGCGGGCGGTCCCGGTCGACTTCCGGCGCTGCCGCCGCACCGCCTGCGGCGACGGCTCCGGCGCCGGCCTGGTCCACCGCACCCACCGCGGCCTCCCGGTGACCGCCTTCGTCCACGTCGTCGACTGTAGGGCCGGCGCGGCGGAGCGCTTCGAGGCGTTCGGCGCCGACTGCTCCGGCCCCCGCGCCGGGAACCTCTACCTCCAGTACTGGACCTACTACGCCGACTCGGCGACGCTGCGGGGGATCCCGATCGTCGGCGAGGCCGGGTTTCATCCCGACGACTGGGAGGGCGTGCAGATCCGCATCGGCCCCGACGGGCGGGCCGAGGAGCGGGCCAGCTCCCACGACGGCTACAACTACGCCACCAGCGCGGCCAACTGGGGCTCGGACGCCGGGATCGGGCCGCTGCGCCACCTCGCCGAAGCGGTCGGCGCCCGCGAGGCCAACGGCTGGGGCCCCGAGACCCACCTCCTGCTCGTCTCCGGCGGCAGCCACGCCGGCAACGCGGCCGGCATACCCCACGTCAGCCACTTCACCCCGGGCCGCCGCGTCCACCTGATCCCGCTGGAGCCGATAGCCGCCACCGACGCCTCGACCTTCGCCATAAACCCCCCGTGGCGCAAGAAGGTCTGGCGCGACCCCGAGGCGGAGGGCACCGACTGAGTCGCGAGGACTGCGTTTGCCCCCTATGCGGTGGTCAACGCAGTCCTCGTCGGCCGGCCGCTACTTGGGCGGCATCCGCAGGGCGCCGTCGAGGCGGATCGTCTCACCGTTCAGCATCGGGTTGGCGACGATCTCCAGCACCATGCGCGCGTACTCCTCCGGCCGGCCGAGGCGGGAGGGGAAGGGGATGCCGGCGCCGAGCGCGTCCCGCGCCTCCTGTGGCAGCGCCGCCAGCAGCGGGGTGTCGAAGAGGCCGGGCGCGATCGTCATCACCCGGATTCCGCGGCCCGCCATGTCGCGGGCGGCGGGCAGGGTCATGCCGACGATGCCGCCCTTGGAGGCGGCGTAGGCGACCTGGCCGATCTGGCCGTCGTAGGCGGCGATCGAGGCGGTGTTGACGCAGACGCCGCGCTCTCCCTCCTCGTCGGGCTCGTTCTCGCTCATCGCGGCGGCCGCCAGGCGCAGCACGTTGAAGCTGCCGATCAGGTTGACCGCGATCACGTTGGAGAAGTACTCGAGGTTGTGGGGCCCGCGCTTGTGCGCGACCCGCTCCGCCCAGCCGATCCCGGCGCAGCAGACCGATACGCGCAGCCCGCCGCCGGCACCCGCCGCCCGTTCCACCGCCGCGGCCACGGCGTCGGCGTCGGTCACGTTCGCCTCGACGAAGCTGGCGCCGATCTCGGCCGCCAGCGCCTCCCCCTTCTCGGCGTTGAGGTCGGCGACGACCACCGAGGCCCCGGCCCCGGCCAGCGCCCGCGCCGTGGCCGCCCCCAACCCAGAGGCCCCGCCCGCGACCAGCGCTCCCGCTCCCTCGATCCGCATGGAGGCGGCAGCCTATCGCCGTCCCCGCCGATCGGCTGTGTGTAAGGTTTTCGGATCGCCACCGAGGTGACGTCCAGCTCCAAGGCAGCGATCGCGGAACGTCTCTCCGAGGCGCGGGAGCGAACCCTGGAGCTGATCCAGCCGCTGGACGACGAGCAGCTCAACCGGGTCTACTCGCCGATCCTCAGCCCGCTGGCCTGGGACCTCGGCCACATCGCCAACTTCGAGGAGCTGTGGCTGGTGCGGACGATCGGCGAGCGCGAGCCGCTGCACGGCGACCTCGGCCGCCTCTACGACGCGATCGAGAACCCGCGCCGCTCCCGCGGCGAGCTGCCGATCCTGCGCGACGCCGAGCTGCGCTCCTACATGGCCGACGTGCGCGAACGCACCCTCGAGGTGCTGGACGCGGTCGAGATCGGCCCGGAGGCCGAGGACCCGCTGCTGCGCGACGGCTTCGTCTACGAGATGCTGCTCGCCCACGAGCACCAGCACAACGAGACGATGTGGCAGCTGCTCCAGATGGTCGACGGCTACGAGCCGGTGGGTGAGGAGCCGGGCCCCCGGGCGGACCCCGGCGAGGGTCCCGAGATGGTCGCGGTGGAGGCCGGGAAGTACACGATCGGCGCCCCCGCGCGCGGCTTCGCCTACGACAACGAGCGTCCCCGCCACGAGGTCGAGCTGGCCGCCTTCGAGATCGAAAGCACCCCCGTCGCCAACGCCGCCTTCCTCGAGTTCATGCGGGCGACCGACGCCGAGCCGCCGCTGCACTGGGAGCGCGACGGGGATGTTTGGCTCAGCACCGCGATGGGGAAACGGAGGCCGATCGACCCCGCCGCCCCCGTCATCCACGTCTCCTGGCACCAGGCCGACGCCTACGCCGCCTGGGCGGGCCGGCGGCTGCCGAGCGAGCGGGAGTGGGAGGCGGCCCAGCCGCGCCTGCGCTCGCTCGGGCGGGTGTGGGAGTGGACCTGCTCGGACTTCCTCGCCTACCCCGGTTTCCAGGCCTTCCCCTACCCGGAGTACTCCGAGGCCTTCTTCGGCGAGGAGTACAGGGTGCTGCGGGGCGCCTCCTGGGCCACGCACCCCGACGTCGCGCGGCCGAGCTTCCGCAACTGGGACCTGCCGCAGCGCCGGCAGATCTTCTCCGGCCTGCGCTGCGCGAGGGACCTGTGATCGCGATCGAGGTCCACCTCGACGCCGACGCTGCCGCGGCGATGGCGCGCGACGTCCGCGCCGGGCTCGGCTCCGACCCCAAGGAGCTGGCGCCGAAGTACTTCTACGACGAGCGCGGCTCGCAGCTGTTCGAGCGGATCACCGAGCTGCCCGAGTACTACCCGACCCGGGCCGAGCGGGAGATCCTGGCCCGGCGCTCGGCCGAGATACTCGCCGCCGCCGGCCTGCCCGCCACCCTGGTCGAGCTGGGGTCAGGGTCGGCGGCGAAGACCCGCCACCTGCTGAGCGCGATGCGCGACGCCGGCTGCCTCGAGACATACGTCCCGGTCGACATCTCCGAGGAGATCACGCACGAAACGGCGGCCTGCCTGGTCGACGAGTACCCGGGCCTCTCGATTCGCGGCCTGGTCTGCGACTTCGAGCACCACCTGGAGCGGATTCCGGATGGAGCCGGCGCCCAGCTCGTCGCCTTCCTCGGCGGCACGATCGGCAACCTCTACCCCGGCCCACGAGGCGAGTTCCTGGCCCGGATCGCGGCGCTGCTCGGCCCCGGCGACCACCTCCTTCTCGGCACCGACCTGGTCAAGGAGACCGCTCGCCTGGAGGCCGCCTACGACGATTCCGCCGGCGTCACCGCCGAGTTCAACAAGAACGTCCTCCAGGTCCTGAACCGCGAGCTCGGCGCCGACTTCGACCTCGCCGGCTTCGAGCACGTCGCCGTCTACGACCGCGAGCGAGAGCGGATGGACATCCGCCTGCGCTCGCTCGCCGCCCAGGACGTCCGCCTCGACGACCTCGACCTCGAGATCTCCTTCGCCGACGGGGAGGAGATGCGAACCGAGATCTCCACCAAGTTCACCCGCCCCCGGCTGGAGGCGATCTACGCCGAGGCCGGCCTGGAGATGTGCGGCTGGTTCACCGACCCGGCCGGGGACTACGCGCTCTCCCTTGCCCGCGCCGCCGCTCAGAGCTCCCAGTAGCGGCTGACCCCGGCGGCGGCGCGCGAGGTGAGCAGCGGCTCCGGCGCGGCCGAGACCGCCTCGCCCTCGCCCCCCAGCGCCGCCATCGTCGCCGCGACCGAGTCGGCGAGGGCCCCGAGGTCGTAGCCGCCCTCCAGCACCGCGCCCAGTGGCACCCCCAGCCCGGCGGCGAGATCGCGGACGTGGCAGGCCATCTGGGCGAAGGAGACGGCCTCCAGGCGGCAGTCGGCGAGCGGGTCGGCGCGGTGGGCGTCGAAGCCGGCGGAGATCAGGACCAGGTCGGGCGCGAAGCTGGAGGCGACCGGGAGGGCGATGTGCTCCAGCAGCGAGAGCCACAGCTCCTCGCCGGAGCCGGCCGGGACGGGAAGGTTGATCGTGTGGCCCTCGCCGGGCCCGGCGCCGAAATCCTCCGCCGGCCCGGTGCCGGGGAAGATCCCGGCCTGGTGGATGCTGACGAAGAGGACGTCGGCGCGGCGCCGGAAGATCTCCTCGGTGCCGTTGCCGTGGTGGACGTCCCAGTCGAGGATCAGCACCCGCTCGGCGCCCAGCTCGCGGATCGCCAGCTCGGCCGCGATCGCGACGTTGTCGAAGAGGCAGAAGCCCATCGCCCGCTCGCTCTCGGCGTGATGGCCGGGCGGTCTCACCGCGCAGAACCCGATCCGGTCCTCGCCGGCGAGCAGCGCCCGCGCCATCTCGCAGGCGGCGCCGGCGGCGTGCAGGGCGGCGTCGAAGGAGGCCTCTCCGGCGAAGGTGTCGGCGTCGATCGCGCCGCCGCCGGCGCGGCAGAGCTGGCGAATCCGCTCGACGTGCGCGGGAGTGTGCACCAGCTCCAGCCGGGCCTCCTCGGCGGCGGGCGCCTGGCGCCGCTCCCAGCCGAGCCAGTCGCGTTCGGCCAGCAGCCGCTCGATCGCGAGCAGCCGCTCCGGCGTGTCGGGCGCCAGCGCCATCTGCGCCCGCGGATCGTGCTCGAGGCAGGCGGGGTGGCTGAAGTAGAGCATCCGGCGGCACTCTAGCCCGGCCCTCGCGACTCAGGGCAGCGCCGGCACCTGCTGGGTGACGCAGTGGATGTTGCCGCCGCCTAGCAGGATCTCGCGGGCCGCGACGCCGACCACCTCGCGATCGGCGAAGCAGCCCCGCAGCACCTCCGCCGCCGCCTCGTCGGTGCGCTCGTCGAGCAGCGGGAAGACGATGCGGGAGTTGGCGGGGTAGAAGTTCGCGTAGGAGGCGGCGAGCCGATCGCCGGCCCGGCGCGGGATCGTGCCCGGCGCGGGCTCGACTCCCTCGGCCTCCTCCGGCGCGATCGCCAGCGGCCCGGGGGAGGGCAGCGGGACGACCTCGATCCGCCGTCCGCGGGCGTCGGTCGCGGCCCGCAGGCGCTTGAGGGCGTCGTGGGAGATCGCGTGCTGGGGATCGGACTCCTCATCGGTCCAGGTCAGCAGGACGACCCCGGGCCGGGCGAAGCAGGCCAGCTCGTCGACGTGACCGTCGGTCTCGTCGTTGATGATGCCCCGGCCCAGCCACAGCACCTTCTCGGCGCCGAGGTACTCGCACAGCGCCCGCTCGATCTCCCGCCGCGACATGTCGGGGTTGCGGTTGGGGTTGAGCAGGCACTCTTCGGTGCTGAGCACGGTGCCCTCGCCGTCGACGTGGATCGAGCCGCCCTCCAGCACCAGCGGGGCCCGGTAGCGATCGGCCCCCTCGATCTCCAGCACCTTGCGGGCGGCGCGCTCGTCGCGCTCCCAGGAGGCATACAGGCCGCCCTCGTTCCCGCCCCAGGCGTTGAAGCCCCAGTCGACCCCGCGCCGCCCACCTTTGTCGTCGACGACGAAGGTGGGACCGATGTCACGCATCCAGGCGTCGTCGGTGGAGAGCTCGACCACCCGCACCGCCGGCGAGAGCATCTCGCGGCAGCGCTCGAACTGGCCGTCGGAGACCGCCATCGTCACCGGCTCGGCGGCGGCGATCGCCTCGGCGACCGCGGCGAAGGCGCGCTGGGCCGGCTCGGCTCCCAGGCGCCAGTTGTCGGGGCGCTCGGGCCATGCCATCCAGCAGCCGCTGTGGGGCTCGAATCCGGCCGGCATCCGGTAGCCGTCAGCGGCCGGCGTGGAGTGGAGGGTCGCGCTCATCTGGCCTATTGTCCGGGCATGGAGGAGATTGCCCTAGTCGTGGCATCCGGGGTTCCTCCCTCGCCCGCCCGCACCCGCTCCTCCGACCGCCCGCCGTTCCGCATCGGCGCCGTCCAGCAGCGCTGGCATCCCGACCCCGAGGAGCACCGCGCGGCGCTCGCCGCGGGGGTCCGGCTCGCCGCCGGGGAGGGAGCCCGGCTGGTCTGCCTACAGGAGCTGACGCTCTCCCCCTACTTCGCGATCGCCCCCGACGGCCCGCGGTCCGGCGCCGCCGAGCCCGAGCAGCTGCCCGGCGGGCCGACCCACGAGTTCGCCGGCGCCCTCGCCGCCGAGCTGGGGATCCACGTCCACGCCTCCCTGTATGAGCGCGCCGAGGACGAGGGGCTCGGCTACAACACCGCGATAGTCGTCGCCCCCGACGGCGGGCTGCGCGCCCGCACCCGCAAGCTCCACATCCCGGTCACGGTCGGCTACCACGAGGACCGCTACTTCCGGCCCGGGCCGGCGCGGCCAGAGGGCGATTCGCCCTTCCCGGTGCTAGCCCTCGGCGACGCCCGCCTCGGCTTCCCCACCTGCTGGGACCAGTGGTTCCCCGAGCTGGCCCGCGCCTACAGCCTCCAGGGCGCCGAGGTGCTGGTCTACCCGACCGCGATCGGCTCGGAGCCCGACCATCCCGACTTCGACACCGAGCCGCTCTGGGAGCGGGTGATCGTCGCCAACGGGATCGCCAACGGGACCTTCATGGTCGCCGTCAACCGGATCGGCGAGGAGCTGCCGCTGCGCTTCTACGGCTCCTCGTTCGTCTCCGACCCCTACGGCCGCGTCCTCGCCCAGGCGCCGCGCGACGCCCCCGCGGTCCTGGTCGCCGACCTCGACCTCGACCAGCGGCGGGACTGGCTCGAGCTGTTCCCGTTCCTGAGCACGCGCCGGCCCGACGCCTACTCGCGGCTGGCGGAGGCGGCGCCGGCGCCGGCCGAGCGCTGAGCCTGGGGATGGGCGCTCCCGGCCGCGAGTACCCCGGGCACCTGGAGGCCGACGTCGTCCTGCGCGACGGCTCGACCCTGCGGCTGCGGCCGGTGCGCCGCGAGGACGAGGGCGAGCTGCTGAGGCTGTTCGCCGGCCTCGACCCGGACTCGCTGATGTTCCGCTTCTTCTCCGGCGCGCCGAACCTGGAGCGGGCGGCGGAGATGCTCGCCGACGTCGACTACCTGACCCGCTACGGGCTCGTCGCCAGCCGCGGCGAGGAGGGCCGCCTGGTCGCCCACGGCGCCTATCTGGAGACCGGTCCGGGGAGGGCCGAGGTCGCCTTCGCGATCGCCGACGAGCTCCAGGGCAAGGGGGTGGGGACGATCCTGCTCGCCCACCTGGCCGAGGTCGCGCACGAGAGCGGCGTCGAGGTCTTCACCGCCGAAGTGCTGCCGCAGAACCACCGCATGATCGAGGTCTTCCGCGAGAGCGGCTTCCCGGTCGAGACCTCCTCGCTGCCGGGCACGGTCGTGGTCGAGCTGCCGACCTCCTTCTCCGAGGGGGCGGTCGAGCGCTTCGAGGAGCGCGACCGGCTCGCCGCCGAAGCGGCGGTGCGGCGGTTCCTGAAGCCGCGCGCGGTCGCGGTCGTCGGCGCCTCGCGGCGGCGCGGCACGGTCGGGGGCGAGGTCTTCCACAACCTGCTCGGGTCGGAGTTCGGCGGCGTCGTGCTGCCGGTCAACCCGGCCAGCGACGTGGTCCAGTCGGTCCGCGCCTACCCGAGCGTCGCCGAGCTGCCCGGCGAGGTCGACCTGGCGGTGATCGCCGCCCCGGCGGCCGCGGTGCCGGCGGTGGCGCGCGAATGCGCGGCCAAGGGCGTGCCGGCGCTGGTCGTGCTCTCGGCCGGCTTCGGCGAGGCCGGGCCGGAGGGGGTGGAGCGCGAACGCGAGCTGGTCGAGGCCTGCCGGGCGGCCGGGATGCGGCTGGTCGGGCCCAACTGCCTCGGGGTCCTCAACACCGACGGCGGCGCCGGGATCAACGCCACCTTCGGCCCCGGCTCGCCGCCGCCCGGCAGGGTCGGCTTCGTCACCCAGAGCGGCGCCCTCGGCCTAGCCCTGATCGACCTCGCCGGCGATCGGGGCCTGGGCGTCTCCTCCTTCGCCTCGATCGGCAACCGCGCCGACATCACCGCCAACGACTTCCTCGAGTACTGGGAGAGCGACGCCGCGACCCACGTCGCCCTGCTCTACATCGAGTCCTTCAGCGACCCGCGCCGCTTCTCCCGCCTCGCCCGCCGGATCGGCCCGAAGATGCCGATCGTCGCGGTCAAGAGCGGCCGCTCGGTCTCCGGCGCCCGCGCCACCGGCTCCCACACCGGCGCCATGCTCTCCGCCTCCGACGTCACCGTCGAGGCGCTCTTCGAGCAGTCCGGCGTGATCCGCACCGAGACCCTGGCGGAGATGTTCGACGTCTCCTCGCTGCTCTCCGCGCAGCCGCTGCCCGGCGGGCGCCGGGTCGGGATCCTGACCAACGCGGGCGGCCCGGGAATCATGTGCGCGGACGCCTGCGAGGCGGAGGGGCTGGAGGTGCCGGAGCTGCCCGCCGAGGTCCGCGAGCGGCTGCGCGAGTTCCTCCCCGCGGAGGCCTCGCTGGCCAACCCGGTCGACATGATCGCCACCGCCAGCGCCGAGGACTACCGGCGGGGGATCGCGGCGATGGCCGCCTGGGAGGGGATCGACGCGCTGATCGTGATCTTCATCCGGCCGCTCCTGACCCGGGCCGAGGAGGTCGCCGCGTCTGTCCGGGCCGCCAGCGCGGAAATTGAGCGCGAGATCCCTGTGCAGGCGGTGTTCATGTCGGCCGGCGACCGCGTCGCGATGGCCGCCGACGGCGAGATCCCGACCTATCTCTACCCCGAGGACGCGGCGCGGGCGCTGGGCCGGGTGATGCGCCACGTCGAGTGGCGCGCCCGCCCGCGCGAGGAGCCGCCAACCTTTGCCGACGCCCTGCCCGACGAGGCGGCGGCGATCATCGCCGCCGCCCTGGAGGGGGAGGGGGAGTGGCTGGGAGCGACCGACGTGGCGCGGCTGCTGGACTGCTACGGGATCGCGACCCCGCCCTGGCGCCTCGCCGCCGACCCGGCGGCCGCTGGCGCCGCGGCGGCGGAGCTGGGCGGCGCCGTCGCCCTGAAGGCGGTCGGGTCCGAGATCCTGCACAAGACCGAGCTGGGCGCCGTGCGCACCGGCCTCGAGGGGGTTGAGCAGGTCGCCGGCGCGGCGGTCGCGATGGAGGAGGCGCTGCGCCGCGCCGGCGTCGGGCGCGAGGGCTTCCTCGTGCAGGCGATGGCCGAGCCGGGGGTGGAGATGCTGGTCGGCGTCGTCTCCGACCAGATGTTCGGCCCGGTCCTGGCCTGCGGCGCCGGCGGCACCCAGGCCGAGCTGCTGGGCGACGTCTCGGTGCGGGTCTGCCCGATCTCACCGCCCGACGCCGGCCAGATGATCCGCGGGCTCGCCACCTTCCCGCTGCTGACGGGATACCGGGGCGGCCCGGTCGCCGACCTCGACGCGTTGGAGGAGCTGCTGCTGCGGGTCAGCGCCATGGTCGACGCCCACCACGAGATCGCCGAGCTGGACCTCAACCCGGTCCTCGCCGGGCCCGGCGGCGCGGTCGCGGTCGACGCCCGGATGCGCGTCCTCGCCGCCGAGCGCCCGCGCCCCTGGCCGCGGACCTGGAGGTGAGCGTCAGGGCGCCAGCGCCTCGATCGTCTCGCCGAGCCGGTCGGGAGTGACGATCGGGGTCAGGATCGGCAGCGTGATCCCGCCCTCGACGAAGGCGTCGAGCCGCTCGCGCATCTGCTCCGGGGTGCCGAACAGGAACATCTCCTCGATCGCCTCCCAGGGCGCCGCCGCCGCGGCCGCCTGGCGGTCGCCCGCCTCCCAGGCGGCGATCATCGGGTCGATCTGCTCGCCGTAGCCGAGCCAGCGGTAGAAGGCGGTGTAGACGGGGACGGTGATGTAGGAGGAGAACATGAAGCGGGCCAGCGGCTCGACCGCCTCGCGCTCGCCGGGGAGGCAGAAGAAGCGGCAGAGCAGCTCGAAGCCCTCCGGCGCTCCCTCGAGCTGGGCAGTGACCTTGGGCAGGCCGCCCAGCGGCAGGAAGTTGGTGAAGGCTCCGTCGGCCCGCTCCATGGCCAGATCGAGCATCTTGCCGCGCAGCGCCGCCAGCACGATCGGCACCCGCCGCGCCGGCGCGGCTTCGAGCTTGAACCCGGTCGCCGTGCGCTCGCCCGCGAGGGCGGTGCGGAGGAACTCGAGGGTCTCGCGGACCCGGCTCAGCGGCTTCTCGAACGGGATCCCGTTCCAGCCTTCGACGATCCGGTCCGAGGAGGAGCCGATCCCGAGCACGAAGCGCCCGCCCGAGGCGTCGGCGAGGGCCGCCGCCTCCTGGGCCAGCAGCGCCGGGCCGCGCTGGAAGACGCCGACGATCCCGGTGCCGAGCCGCGCCCGCTCGGTCCAGGCCGCGCTCAGGGCGAGCGGGGTGAAGCCGTCGGGGCCGTTCGTCTCACCGCTCCAGAGGTCGGTGTAGCCGACCGCCTCGGCGCGTTTCACCAGCTCCCCGTGCTCGGCCAGCGGCAGCCCGGCCAGCGGCAGCGTCAATCCCCAACGAGCGTCCACGAAAAGCGACCCTATAGCCTGCGCGCGAATGGCCGAGAGCTCGCACGCGAAGCCCGACCGCAACCTGGCGCTGGAGCTGGTGCGGGTCACCGAGGCGGCCGCCCTGGCCGCCGCCCGCTGGGTCGGCCGCGGCGACAAGATCGCCGCCGACCAGGCGGCCGTCGACGCGATGCGCTTCGTGCTCGACTCGGTCTCGATGGACGGCGCGGTCGTCATCGGCGAGGGCGAGAAGGACGAGGCGCCGATGCTCTACAACGGCGAGCAGATCGGCGACGGCAGTCCGCCGGTGGTCGACATCGCCGTCGACCCGCTGGAGGGGACCCGGCTCTGCGCGCTGGGGATGCCCAGCGCCCTGGCGGTGATCGCGCTCGCCGAGCGCGGCACGATGTTCGACCCCGGCCCCTGCGTCTACATGGAAAAGATGGCGGGGGGCGAGGAAATCGCCGACCTGCTCGACCTCGACCGGCCGTTGCCGGAGACGCTGAGGCTGATCGCCGAGCGCAAGGGCGGCAACGTCGGCGACGTCACCGTGGTGATGCTCGACCGGCCCCGCCACGAGGAGGCGATGCGCGAGGTGCGCGAGGCCGGCGCCCGCATCCGCCTGATCGCCGATGGCGACGTCTCCGCGGCGCTGCTCGCGGTCAGCGACCGCTCCCCGGTCGACCTGCTCTGGGGGATCGGCGGCACCCCCGAGGGCGTGCTCTCCGCGGCGGCGCTGAAGTCGATGGGGGGGCAGCAGTTGGGGCGCCTGTGGCCGCGCGACGACGGCGAGCGCCAGGCCGCGATCGACGCCGGCTACGACCTCGACCGCGTCCTGGTCGCCGACGACCTCTGCTCCGGCGAGGACGTCTTCTTCTCCGCCACCGGCGTCACCGACGGCGACGTCCTCCAGGGCGTCCGGTACCGCGGGCCCGGGGCGACGACCGAATCGCTGGTGATGCGCTCCCGCTCGGGCACGGTGCGGCGCGTCCACGCCCGCCACGACCGCTCCAAGCTGCGCGCCATCATCGGCGAGCGCTACGGCTGAGACCCGCTCCTCGCCGCCTTCTCGGCCTCGGCTCGCGCCGCCTCTTCGCCCAGGAACGGGACCAGCAGCTCGTAGGTCAGCCGCGGCAGCCGGCTCGGCAGCTCCGTGGTGCGGCCGCTGACGACCTCGCCGTAGACGCTGGCCAGGGTCGCCCCGACCGCGAGCCTGCTCGCCCGCGGCAGCTGCGGTCGCAGGGCCGGCCCGTCGAGCCCGTCGTCGAGCAGCGCGACGAAGCGGTGGAAGTCGGCCTGGAACAGTTCCCGCGAGCTGGGCCCGATCCCCGCCAGCTCGACAACGGTCACCCTCGCCGCGGCGGGGTCGGCGGCGAACCACTCCAGGGCCGCCGCCAGCGCCTCGCGGATCCGGTCGGGCCAGGGGCCCGGCTCGCCGTAGGCGGCCGCGACCGTCGCCTCGAGGTTCTCGACCAGCAGGCCGCGGGCGACCAGCAGGCAGTCGCGCTTGTCGCGGAACTGCTCGTAGAAGCTCTCCCTGCCGACGCCGGCCTCCTCGAGGATGTCGGCGACCGAGGTCGCCTCGTAGCCCTTGGCGGCGACCACCCGGACCACCGCCGCGAGCAGGCGTTCGCGCTGGGAGCGGGCGACGACCTCCCGCGGCAGGCCGTGGCGGCCGCGCGGCAGCCGCCACTGGCGCAGGTCTTCGGGGTTCTCCGTCACCGCGGCGCGCCGAGCTTGTCGGAGCCCGGCTCCGCCGCCAGCCGCGACTGCCTCAGGGCCTCGTCGTGGCCGGCGAAGGGCAGCAGCACGAGGTAGAGGACCTCCAGCAGCAGCGATGGCAGCTCCGCCGCCCCGCCCGAGGTCAGCTGGTCGAAGATCAGCACCTGGACCCGGCCCAGGGCCAGGCGCGGGTCGGCGTGGCGCCGCGTCGACCCCCCGGCGCGCTCCCAGAGCCCTTCGAGGGCGGGGATCGCGATCGCGCCGAAGCGCTCGATCACGGCCGGTTCGACCGCCACCGCCTCGCCGACCGCGAACTGCGTCAGCGCCGGCTTCGCGGCCATCAGGGCCAGCAGCGCGGCCGTGGCTTCGCGCAGGGCCTGGGGCGGTGAGTCGGCGCCGGAGTGGGAGGCCGCCACCTCCTCGAGCACCTCGACGCAGTGGTCCACCGCGGCATCGAAACACGCGCGTTTGTCGGCGAACCGTTTGTAGAAGGTGGTGCGGGAGATGCTGGCGCCGCTGACGATGTCGGAGATCGTCGTCCCCGCGTAGGTTTTCGCGGCACAGCTGTCGATCATCGCCTCGACGATCCGCCGCCGCTGCGTCATCGCCCCGATGTCGACCGGCAGCTTCGGGTCAAGCACCCCCCGCCCGTTCTCGAAACCCTGCCGTTTCTGCATCGGTACGATCTTAAGGACCCTCGGAGATCGAGGGGTCTACCCCGACCTCCGACGGCTCGCCGCAACCGCACGGCTCCTTTCGTCGATACGGCAGTTCGCCGGTGTCGTGAACCTCGTATCGGAGCGAGTTGACCACCGCTCCGAGCATCAGCGCGAGGCTGAGGACGTAGAACCACAGCAGCGCGATCAGGATGAATCCGAGCGTCGAGCCGAAGCGCGAGAGGCTGGAGACGTTCGAGAGGTAGATCGGGAAGAGCCAGTTGGCGAGCCCGGCGGCGACCGTGACGAAGGCGGCGCCTGGCCAGACCGCGCGCCAGGGCATGTGGCCTTTGGGCACCGCCCAGAAGATCACCGCGCAGATCAGGAAGGTGACCAGCAGCGCGGCGCCGAGCAGCAGCGCGGTGTCGATCGCCTTGATGTCGGAGAGGCCGAACGGGAGCCGGTCGGTGCTGGAGAGGACCGCGCTCTCGATCGCCGGGGCGGAGATGCTGGCCGCGATGAAGAGCACGACCACCCCCAGCATCGTGAAGGAGAAGCGCTTCTGCTCCACCCAGCCGCGGCATTCGACGTGGTAGATGCGGCAGAAGGCGGTGTCCATCGCTCCCCAGAAGGAGGCGCCGATCCAGAGCGAGCCGACGAAGGCGGCGATCCCGATCGTGGTCGAGTTGTCCTGGATCCGGCCGAGGACGTCGGTCAGCGTGTGCTGCTCGACGTTGGGGAAGAGGCGCTGGAGGTCGTTGACGACGCTGGTTTCGACGCCGCCGATTTTCAGCACCTGGCCGAAGACGAAGAGGATCAGCAGGGCGAAGGGGAAGACCGCCAGCATCAGGTTGTACGCGACCATCGCCGAGAGTCCGGTGACGTTCTCGCGGTAAGCGCGCTGCCAAAAGGCGCTCAGCCAGGGGCGGGGATGGCGCAACGAGTTGGGCATTGACTTCACAAACTGAAGCGACTACAATACGAACAAGCGTTTGACGAGAGTCCGACGCCCGCCCACTTGGGCTGATCGCAGTGCGATGTTTGATGCTTATTCGCGGACCAGTTCGCCGGTCCGCTTTTTCATCGGCCGGCGCGACTTTGGGGTCGCGGCGGCATTTCAATCTCAGGACTAAACACTAAGCGCTAGGGAAACGAGTAGAAACGGATGTTGGTAGCAGAGCTTCAGGAGTTGGAGGAGGTCAAGAACCTCATCAATCGCGGGCAGCAGCTCGGCGTGCTGACCTTTGGCGACATCGCCTCGGCGGTCTCCGAGGTCGATCTCGACGAGTCCGACGTGGAGGACCTCTACGGCCACCTCGAGAAGTCGGGGATCGAGCTCGTCGAGGACATGGACCCGGCTCAGAAAGCCGCGGCCGAAGCGATGCCGATGGACAGCGGCAAAAAAGGCCGGCGCCGGCAGAAACAGGCGCTCGACCTGAAACCGGACATGACCACGGACTCGCTCCAGCTGTTCCTCAAGGACATCGGGAAAGTCCGCCTGCTGACCGCCCAGGAGGAGGTCGAACTCGCCAAGCGGATCGAGCGCGGTGACCTCGACGCGAAGCAGAAAATGGTCGAGTCGAACCTGCGCCTGGTCGTCTCGATCGCGAAAAACTACAGAAACCAGGGCCTGCCCTTCCTCGACCTGATCCAGGAGGGGACGCTGGGCCTGGTCCGCGCGGCGGAGAAGTTCGACTACCGCAAGGGGTTCAAGTTCTCCACCTACGCGACCTGGTGGATCCGCCAGGCGATCGCCCGCGCCCTGGCCGACAAGGCGCGGACCATCCGCATCCCGGTCCACGTGGTCGAGAAGCTGAACAAGATCGGCCGCGCCGAGCGCAAGCTGGTCACCGAGCTGGGCCGCGAGCCGACCCCGGAGGAGATCGCCGAGGTGACCGGCATCGACCCCGAGGAGGTCGACTCGATCAAGCGCTCCGCCCAGGCTCCGGTCTCGCTGGAGAAGCCGGTCGGCGACGAGGAGGAGTCCGAGTTCGGCCAGTTCATCGCCGACGAGAAGGCCGAGTCGCCGTTCGACCGGGCCGCCGACCTGCTGACCAAAGAGGCGCTGAAGGAGGCGCTGGAGAACCTCTCCTACCGCGAGCGCCGCGTGCTCGAGCTTCGCTACGGGCTGGGCGGGGAGCACCCGCGCACCCTCGACGAGGTCGGCCGCACCTTCAACGTCACCCGCGAGCGGATCCGCCAGATCGAGAACCAGAGCCTGAAAAAGCTTCAGTCGCTCGGCGAGGCGCAGAAACTGCGCGAGGTCGCTTAGCGCGGACCGCGCCGGGGAGGGGTGTCGGTACCCCTCCCCGGGAATTTCGTCGCACGGCCCTGCGGGCCTTAGCTCCGATGGCTGAGCGCGGCTGACGCCGCGCAAACATCAGATTGCATATCGCGCGCTTCGCGCACATTCCCGGCGAGGGGCACCGACACCCCTTGCCAGCACCGACGCCCGGGTCGCCGAAGCTGGCGGAACGTGGGTGTCGGGGAAGGGATCTGGTCGCCCTCCGGGCGAATGTCGCCGAAGGCGGCGATATGCAATCTGTCATCTGCGCGCCATAGGCGCGCTCCATCATCCGGAGCGGCGCGCGAAGCGCGCGCGACCAAATTCGCCCGGAGGGTGACCAGATCCCTCCTTCTGCCCGCATGAAACCGCGGTTTAAGACGCTGAACGTCCCGGTCGATAGAGATTGGGATGTTCGACATCGATTCAGCACTTCGTACTCTTGTTGAGCGCGAGGGTTCCGACCTGCATGTCAAGGTCGATTCGCCCCCGATCGCTCGGATGCACGGCGAGCTGATCCCGCTTGAGGGGTTCGGCGAGCTGGGGCCGAAGGACACCGAGAAGGCCTTCCACGACATCGCCGAGGTCCGTTCTCTGACCGAATTCGAGGACGACGGCGAGGCCGACTTCTCCTACGCGCTGCCGGGCGTCTCCCGCTTCCGCGTCAACTGCTTCAAGCAGCGTGGGGCGATCTCGATCGTCTGCCGGGCGATCCCGTTCGAGATCCGCTCGATCGAGCAGCTCGGCCTGCCCGACGTGGTCCGCTCGCTGGCCGAAGAGGCGCGCGGGATCGTGCTCGTCACCGGCACCACCGGCTCGGGCAAGTCGACGACGCTGGCGGCGATGATCGACCACATCAACCAGACCCGGGCGCGACACATCGTCACGCTCGAGGACCCGATCGAGTACCTGCACGCCGACAAACGCTCGATCGTCAACCAGCGCGAAGTCGGCTCGGACACCAAGAGCTTTGGGCGGGCGATGCGTCGGGTCCTGCGCCAGGACCCCGACGTGATCCTGATCGGGGAGATGCGCGACGAGGAGACGGTGCGGACCGCGCTCTCGGCCGCCGAGACCGGCCACCTCGTCCTCTCCACGGTCCACACCCTCGACGCGACCGAGACGATCAACCGCATCATCGACTTCTTCCCGCCCCACCTCCAGCAGCAGGCGCGGGTGATGCTGTCCTCGACCCTGAAGGGGGCGATCGCCCAGCGGCTGGTGCCCGACGTCACCGGCGAGGGTCGGGTGCCGGCCTCCGAGGTGCTGGTCGTCACCGGCCGGGTTCAGGATCTGATCCTCAACCCCGAGGAAACCGGCAAGATCACCGAGGTCATCGCCGAAGGCGAGTACTACGGGATGCGCACCTTCGACCAGTCGCTGCTCACCTACGCGATGCAGGGGCGGATCACCGAGGACGTGGCGATGGACTACGCCTCCAGCCCGCACGACTTCAAGCTGATGCTGGCGGCGGGGGGCCAGCGGGCAAGCGGTCTCGAGCAGCTCGACGAGGCGCCGGTGCCGCGGTGAGGGAGAAGCTCAACAGCAACCCGATCGCCCAGGTGGCCCTGGTCGCGATCCTGGTCGCCGCCGCCGGCTTCCTGCTCCTCTCCAAATCGGGCGGCGAAGAAGGCTCCGAAGAAAGCGGCGCCGGCGAAACGGTGGCGACGGTGAACGGCGCGACCGCGACCGGCGCGACGCCGGGCGAAGCGGTGGAAGGCGCCGTCGAAAACCTCGAAGCCGGCACCGTCGCCGGGCCGAGCGGCGAAGTGCCCACCTCCATCCCGGCGCCTCCTCCACCCGCCCCCGTCACCGCCGCCTACGCCTCCGGCGCCACCGTTGTCCTGCTGGTCGTCCACGACGGCGGCATCGACGACGCGCTGACGAAGGCGGCGACGGCGCAATTGGCGGCCGTCCCGAACGTCTCGCTCTTCGTCGTCAGGGTCCGCAGGGTCGCCCGCTACGCGGCGATCACGGTCGGGCTCGACCTCAACCGCGTTCCGGCCCTGGTCGTGATGCGCCCGCGCCAGCTCAGCGGCGGCATCCCGCAGGCCAGCGTCGACTACGGGTTCCAGACCCCGCAGAGCGTCGCGCAGGCGGTGCGCGACGCCTCCTACAAGGGCCCCGAAGACACCTACCACCCCGGCTGAGGCGACGATGGGCTCCAACGACCAGTTTCGCTACCCGAGCCACCTGCGGCCGGTGCCCGACGCCGGCTCCGCGGCCGCGCCGGCGCTGCCCGGCGCCGAGGCGGGCGGGACCCCGGGACTGACCCCGCCCCTGCACAGAGGCCACTCGCGCGGCTTCATCACCGACGTCCTGGTCGAGCTGGGCTTCGCCTCCCAGGAGGTCGTGCGGGCGGCGATCGACGGCGCCCGCACCGCCGGCCGCACGCCGGAGGCGCTGCTGCTTGAGCAGGGGGCGATCAGCGACGATCAGCTCTCGCGGGCGACCGCCGAGCGCTACGGGCTCGACCACGTCGACCTCGCCGTCTACAACGTCGACGTCGCCGCGGCGGCGCTCTTCCCGGTGACGATGGCGCGCCGCTACCAGGCGGTCCCGGTCGGCTACGTCGACCAGCACACGCTCCTGGTCGCCGCCGCCGACCCGGCCAACGTGCTCGCCGTCGACGACATTCAGATCGCCACCGGCCTCGACTGCCACATCGCGGTGGCGGCGAGGGCCGACGTCGAGGCGCTCCTGGCCCGCCTCGGCACCCTCCAGAACGCCGCCGCCGAGGCGATCATCGAGCAGGAGGACGAGGCGGAGAGCGGCGCCCAGGACCTCGCCGCGGTGAGCGAGATGCAGGCCGGCGCCGAGGACGCGCCGGTGATCAAGCTCGTCTACAGCATCCTCGCGCAGGCGGTGGGGGAGGGCGCCTCCGACGTCCACCTGGAGCCCGAAGAGGGGGAGCTGCGGATCCGCTTCCGCGTCGACGGCGTCCTGAAGGAAGCGGCGCACGTGCCGAAGCGGATGATCGGCGCCGTGATCTCGCGGCTGAAGATCATGAGCGACCTCGACATCGCCGAGAAGCGGGTGCCCCAGGACGGGCGGGTCAGCGTCGCGGTCGAGGACCGGCGCATCGACCTCCGCGTCACCACCCTGCCCTCCCAGCGCGGCGAGGGGGCGACGATCCGCATCCTCGACGAAAGCAACTCGCAACGCTCCCTCGACGACCTCGGCATGGACGGCTCCGCCCGGGCCCGCTTCGAGGACGCCTTCCACCAGGCCTACGGCGCGGTCCTGGTCACCGGGCCGACCGGCTCGGGCAAGTCGACGACGCTGTACGCGGCGCTGGCCGAGCTGAACGAGGTCGAGAAGAAGATCATCACGATCGAGGACCCGGTCGAGTACCGGATCGACGGCATCAACCAGATGAACGTCAACCGCAAGGCGGGCCTCGACTTCGCCACCGGCCTGCGCTCGATCCTGCGCGCCGACCCCGACATCGTCATGGTCGGCGAGATCCGCGACGCGGAGACCGCGCGGATCGCGATCGAGGCGGCGCTGACCGGCCACATGATGCTGACCACGCTGCACACCAACGACGCCCCCGGTGCGATCGCCCGCCTCACCGAGATGGGGATCGAGACCTTCCTCACCGCCTCCGCCGTGGACTGCGTCGTCGCCCAGCGGCTCGCCCGCAAGCTCTGCCCGAACTGCAAGCGGCGGGCGATCATCCCCTCCCAGGCGCTGGTCGAGGCAGGGGTCAGGGTGGGCGCCGAGGTCGAGGCCTACGAGCCGGTCGGCTGCGGGCGCTGCGGCAGCAGCGGCTATCGCGGCAGGGTCGGGATCTACTCGGTGATGAGCCTCAGCGACCGCCTCAAGGAGATGACGATCGCCCGCGCCGCCGAGACCGAGATCGCCGCCGTCGCCCGCGAGGAGGGGATGCTGAGCCTGCGCGAGGACGGCGTCACCAAGGTCCGCGCCGGCCAGACCAGCCTCGAGGAGGTGCTCCGTGTCACGGCTTGACTTCGACTTCTCCGAGGTGCTGCGCCAGATGGTGGAGACGCGCGCGTCCGACGTCCACCTCACCCCGGGCTTCCCGCCGGCGATCCGCGACAAGGGCAAGATCCGCGCGATGGAGGGCTTCCCGGTCCTCAACAGCCAGCAGACCCGCGAGGTCGTCTACGGCATCCTCAACGACGACCAGCGCAAGCGCTTCGAGAACAACCAGCAGCTCGACTTCGCCTACGCGATCCCCGGCGTCGCCCGCTTCCGCGTCAACTGCTTCTTCCAGCGCGGCTCGGTCAGCGCCGCCTTCCGCCTGGTGCCGCAGGAGATCCCCAGCCTCGACTCGCTGGGGGTGCCGCAGGTGCTGCGCGACCTGACCGCCAAACCGCGCGGCTTCGTCCTCGTCACCGGGCCGACCGGCTCCGGCAAGTCGACGACCCTGGCGGCGATGATCGACGTGATCAACGAGGAGCATCAGGACCACATCCTCACGATCGAGGATCCGATCGAGTTCCTCCACAACCACAAACAGTCGATCGTCAACCAGCGTGAGATCGGATCCGACGCTCCCGACTTCGCCCTCGGGCTGCGGGCCGCCCTGCGAGAGGACCCCGACGTGATCCTGGTCGGCGAGATGCGTGACCTGGAGACGATCTCCACCGCGCTGACCGCGGCCGAGACCGGCCACCTCGTCTTCGCCACCCTGCACACCCAGTCCACCGCGCAGACGGTCGACCGGATCATCGACGTCTTCCCGCCGGAGCAGCAGGGGCAGGTGCGGACGCAGCTCTCGATCGCGCTCCAGGGGATCGTCACCCAGCAGCTGCTGCCGACGACCGACGGGACGGGACGGGTCGTCGCCTGCGAGGTCCTGGTCCCGACGCCGGCGATCCGCAACCTGATCCGCGAGGGCAAAACGCACCAGATCTATGGCGCCCTCCAGACCTCGGGCGCGGTCGGGATGCAGACGATGGACGCCGACCTGGCGCGGCTCGTGCGCACCGGGCGGATCTCCCGCTCCCTGGCCGAACAGAGGGCCTCGGTGCCCGAGGAGCTGAACCGCCTGCTCGGCGGGGCCCCGGTCGACGCCGCCGCCGCGGCTACCGCCACCGACGGCGCCCCGCCTCCCGTCTACGCCCCGGGGGCCTAGCCGATGGCGACCGCGACCACCTTCGAGTTCCGGGCGATGGACCTGGCCGGGGCGACCTCGGCCGGCGAGCTGGAGGCCGAATCCAAGGCCGCCGTCGGCGAGCAGCTGCGCCAGCGCGGCCTGATCGTCCTCGACGTCAGCGAGAAGTCGGAACCGTTCAACGTCGAGGACCTGTTCAAGCGCTGGCAGGGCGCCGACATGCGCGAGCTGGCGGTCTTCTCGCGCCAGTTCGCGACGCTGGTCGCCTCGGGGATGCCGATGCTCCGCACCCTCCAGACGCTGGAAGAGCAGACCCAGGACGACCTGATCCGCGAGGCGGTCGCCGGGGTGCGCTCCGACGTGGAGGCCGGCAGCTCCCTGGAGCAGGCGATGGGCCGCTACCCGAAGGTCTTCGACCGCCTCTTCCGGGCGATGGTCCGCTCCGGCGAGCAGTCGGGCCGCCTGGACGAGGTGCTCGACCGGATCGCCTTTCAGGTGGAGAAAGCCGACTCGCTGCGGCGCCAGGTGAAATCGGCGCTGATGTATCCGGCGCTGGTCTTCGGCTTCGCCACCGTGGTCCTGGTCGCGATCGTCGCCTTCGTGATCCCGGTCTTCGCCAAAATCTTCGAAGAACTGGCCAAAGAACACCCCGAAGAAGCGGCGACGCTGCCGGTGCCGACGCAGATCTGCGTCACCGCCTCCGACCTGATCACCGGCTCCTGGTACATCCTGATCCCGGCGCTGGTGCTCCTCTTCGTCGGCTTCTTCAAATGGAAGAAGACCGACCGCGGCCACGAGCTGTGGGACCGCTTCAAACTGCGGATCCCGTTCAAAATCGGCGACGTGATCCAGAAGGTGGCGCTGGCCCGGTGGTCGCGCACCTTCGCCGGCTCGGTCTCGGCCGGCGTGCCGATGCTCCAGGCGATCAAGCTGACCGGCGAAACCGCCGGCAACATCGTCGTCGAGCACGCGATGGAGGACGTCTACGCCTCGGTCAAGCGCGGCGGCACCCTGGCCGGGCCGATCGAGGACAACCCGATCTTCCCGCCGATGGTCGGCCACATGGTCGCGGTCGGGGAGGAGACCGGCCAGCTCCAGGCGATGATGGCCAAAGTCGCCGACTTCTACGAGGCCGAGGTCGACGCCAAGGTCAAGGCCCTGACCGCCCTGATCGAGCCGCTGATGATCGTCTTCGTCGGCGGCATCGTCGGCTTCATCGTGATCTCGATGTACCTGCCGATGTTCAGCATCTACGAACACATCCGCTGAATCTCGCGGGACCATGTGCTACGTTGACGCACATGGACAATGTCGGGGTGCGGGAGCTGCGTCAGAACCTTTCGCGCTACCTGGCTCTGGTCAAGACGGGCGAGAGCTTCGCGGTGACCGAGCGCGGTCGCGAGGTCGCGCGGCTGTCGCCCTCGGGGCCGGTTGACTCTCCGCTTGCGCGCCTCGCGGTCGAGCGGGGCGCGACGCTGCCGCGCGGCGACCTGCTGAGCCTCGCGCGCGGCGAGCCCCGGACGCGGGCGGGGGGTCCGCCCAGCGGCCAGGTGCTCGACGAGCTGCGCGAGGAGCGGCTGTAGCTGGCCGGCTCGCATATCTGGACAGCTCGGCCTACGTCAAGCTTCCCCTCGAGGAGGATCCGCACGACGCGCTGCTCGCGGAGCTGGCGGAGTGGGAGGGGTACGTGTCGAGCGCCCTGCTCGCGGTCGAGGCGGTTCGCGCCTGCGCCCGCTACGGGCCCGAGTACGCCGTGCGGGCACGGGCCTGGCTGGAGGGGCTGGCGCTGCTGCCGCTCGACGACGCGATCCTCGACACCGCCACCTCGCTGGACCCAGCTGGCCTGCGCAGCCTCGACGCGCTTCACCTCGCGACCGCGCTCAGCGTTCGCGAGGAGATCGGGGTCCTGGTCACCTACGACCAGCACCTCGCGGATGCCGCCGCCGGGTGCGGCCTGAGCGTGGCCCAGCCGTCCTGAGGGGCCTGCGTACACGTGGTTTACGTTGTGCTACAACGCTATTCTGCGTTATTAAATAACGCTAAAATGAGTCATAATCTAACTTAACCACTCCAGCCAATGCTCAATCCATTCCGATTCTCAGGCCCGCTTCGCCCCGACGAGATGATTGATCGGGAGCAAGAGGTACGACACCTTCGGGATCTGGCCGAAGGCGGCCATTCGATTCGGCTCCTTGGGCCCCGCCGCTACGGCAAGACGACCTTGTTGCGGCGGCTGCTGGACGATGCCGACCGGACAGGCTTCGCGACCTGTCTGGTCGATCTCGAGGACGTGCTGACGGTGGGCGAGATCGTCGTGCGCATCGAGCGTGCCTACGCCGAGCGGCTCAAGGGCCCCGTGAGGCGGACCGTGGAGGCACTGTTCCGAAGCTGGAACGTAGGCCTTTCTCTCGGCGCCGGCGGCTTCGCGGCGACCCTGCGGCGCGCCCCTCAAACGAACGCCGACGCCGTCCTTCTGCGGCTTTTGGAGCTGCCTCGCGATCTGCACCGACGCGACGGCACGAAGAGCGTTGTCGTCTTCGACGAGTTTCAGGATGTCCTCGGCGTGCCCGGCTCCGACGGCAAGATCCGGAGCGTGATCCAGCACCAGCTCGATTTCGCCTCATACGCGTTCGCCGGGTCCGCGCCAAAGGCGATGGACGCGCTCTTCGCCGACCCAAAGCGGCCGCTACTCGACCAGGCGGTGGCTCTCGACCTCGCACCGCTGCCGATCGGGGAGGTCGCCGACTACATCGAGACCCGTTTCGAGGCAGGAAAGCGGAATCCGGGCACCGCGCTCGAGCCGCTCCTGGCCTTCACCAGGGGGCACCCGATGCGCAGCATGATGATGGCCCACTTCCTCTTTCAGCTGTGTCCGGTGGGAGCAGCGGCGGACGAGGAGATGTGGATCGAGGCCCAGGAGGGGGCGCTGCGGCAATCGAGCGCGACGATGCGGGCCATCTGGAAGGCGCTGCCGCTGAACGAGCGGCGGGCGGCCCTTGCGCTCGCCACCCTTGGTTCGCCCTACGCGGTCGACAACGCCGCCACGGTCGGCCTCAATCGCAACAGCGCTCGCGGGGCCGTCGAAGGACTCCACAACCGCGCCGACGTCATTCATGCCGACGGGGTTCAGCGACTCACCGACCCCATGTTTGAGTTGTGGCTACAGCGCAGGGGCATCCTGCCCCTCGAGTGGGAAGAACAGGACGAAAGGCTGGATTGAGCACCCCTGCGTACGGGTGTGTAGACGTTCGTCCGGCGGATGCCTCCCAAGTAATGCGGTGTCAGGCGCGTCGCATTGCCACTTTTCTGCGGTGGGTCACCCCACTTTTTGCGATTCGAGGGCGAAAATTCGAACTTCCTGAATCCTGCCCCGCCCGCGCCTAAAGGTGTCAACTGAGCCGCCGATGTGGAGGAAGTACAGACTGCCAGTGCCTCGGCGCCGCAAGGCAATACCCGGGCTCTGGCGCAAACGATAGGTCCACTAGGAGGTACCTATGTTGCTCCAGAATCTCCGGGCAAAGATTGGCGCCCGGCTCAACGGCGACAGTGAGGCGGGGTTCACCCTGATCGAGCTTCTCGTCGTCATGCTCATCCTCGGAATCCTGGCCGCGATCGCGCTGCCCGCCTTCTTCAACCAGAAGGAAAAGGCCGGCGACGCAAAGGCCAAGGAGAACGTCCACACCGCTCAGGTGGCGATGGAGACGTGTGCCACCGAAAACGGCAACAAATACACCACCTGCACGCAGGCGGTTCTGCACGGTGTCGAGCCGGTCATCCCCGCCGCGGGCGGTGGATACACCATCAAACCGACCGAACCCGCCAACGGCTACACGATCGTCTCGACCGCGTCCGGCGGCGAAGCGCACACCTTCACCCTCGAACGCGATGGCGAAGGCGGCCTGGCCTACAAATGCACCGTGGAAGGCAAAGGCGGCTGTCCGACCGGCGGTAAATGGAACGAATAGTTCCCCGTCCGATCGCCAGGCCATGAACACGCCAAGCGAGAACGTTGCCGAGAGGCGGGCCGCCGTGGCCCGCCTCTCGCTGCGTCTGGCGGCGGTTCTGACCGTCACCGCGCTGTTCGCGGCCTCGGCGGCGCGGGCCGCTCCGCCGACCCCGATCCTCACCGGCACCAACCCGCCCTCGCCGAACATCGACCTGGCCCCGTTCCTCCACGGCAACTCGACCGGGGTGATCATCTCCTCGATCCCGTCGTCGCTGAGGCTCGGCGGGGTGGGTGTCGCCTCCGGCGTCGAAGGTCGCACCATCTCGGTCTACCCGAACAAAACCTGCGAAGGAGCGCCGACGAAGGAAGGCAGCGCCGAAGAACTGGACACGACCGGGATCCAGGTCACGGTCGAACCCGAAACCACCACCTACTTCTCCGTGATCCAGTCCGACTCGACCGGTACCTCCGGCTGCTCGAACGCGATCTCCTACCAGCACGTCAAAGAACTTCCCGTTCCTCCGAGCGAACCCCCGCCGCCGGGGCCGCCGTCGGGACCGGGTCCCGGCGACTCGAATCCCCCCGCCCCGCCGCACCTGCGAACCGTCCCCGCCGGGATAGCCAACGACAACACCCCGCTTGTCACCGGGACGGCTCCGGGCGCCGCCTCGGTCAGGATCTACACCGACCCGAGCTGCCAGGGCGCGCCGGTCGCCTCGGGCTCCGCCGCTCGGTTCGCCGCCGGCATCGAGGTCCAGGTCGTCGACAACGTCGTGGTCGCCTTCTACGGGGTTTCGGTGGGTCCCGGAGGCGCGGCCTCGCGATGCTCCGCACCCGCCTTCTACGTCGAGGACTCGCTCGCGCCGCACACCCGGATCACGATGGGCCCGGCCGCCAAGACCCGCAGGCGCTCCGCGATCTTCCGCTTCACCGACGTCAACGGCGACATGCCGGGGACCACCTTCTTCTGCCGCGTGGACCGCAAGCACTGGAGGCGGTGCAGCTCGCCCCTCCGCCTGCGCCGCCTGCACCGCCGCGGCTACGTCGTGCGGGTGAAGGCCACCGACCTCGCCGGCAACGTCGAGCGCAAGCCGGCGAAGCGCCGCTTCAAGGTCATCTCCGGCCCGTAGGGACCGCTGTCCCTGGGGCAGCCGCGCCCTCGGATACAACTCCGCCCATGGCCGGCCTCGTCGCGTTCTCCTTCGTGCTCGGCCTCGTCGCGGGCAGCTTCGTCACCGCGGTCGCCCACCGCGTGCCGCGCGGCATCTCCGTCGCGGCCGCTCGCTCGCACTGCCCCGCCTGCGGCGCCCGGATCGCCGCCTACGACAACGTCCCGGTCCTCTCCTGGGCCCTGCTGCGCGGCCGCGCCCGCTGCTGCGGCGCCCGCATTCCCGCCCGCTACCCCCTCACCGAGCTGACGCTGGGGGCGCTGTTCGCCCTCACCGTGGTCGTGCACCGGCACGACTCGGTCGCCGAGGTGGCGATCGACCTCGTCTTCCTGACGGTGCTGGCGGCGGTCACCCTGACCGACCTCGAGCGGCGGATCATCCCCAACCGGATCCTGCTGGCCGGGGCAATCGCCTGCCTGGCGATCGCGGTGCCGACCGACCCCGGCAGCCTGCCCGAGCGCGCGATCGCCGCCGCGGCCGCCGGTGGAGCCCTCTTCCTGGTCGTCCTCGCCTACCCGAGGGGGATGGGCCTGGGCGACGTCAAGCTGACCGCGACCATGGGCCTCTTCCTCGGCCGAGCCGTCGCCCCGGCGATCCTCGTCGCCCTCCTGGCCGGCAGCGCCGTGGGCCTGGCCCTGATCGCCCGCCACGGCTCGAAGGCCCGCAAGATGGCGATCCCCTTCGGCCCGTTCCTGGCGCTGGGAGGCGTGGTCGGAATGCTGGCCGGCGACCAGCTGCTCGACCTCTACCTGGGCTGATCCCCCATGCCCCTTCTTGGCTCTTTTAGTCAGGGATTCACCGTGTCAAGCGGTGCGATATCCGTCGAGCGCTGAGTTCGGCGTCCTATGTTTGGGATCGCCAACCTCAATCCGAACAGAAGGACCTTTCAGTGATACAGCAGGCACTTTCGCGCAGGGCAAGGTTTTCACCCTCTCGTTTCCCGGTCGCCGCGTTTGGCGCCATCGTGATCCTTGCGCTGGCAGGAGTTCCAGCTGGCGCGCAGGCCGCCATCGTTCCACACCCTGTCACCGCCAACCCCGTAACGGTCACGCCCCAGGTCGTCCAGTCGGGTGGGTCGGCGTCCGCACCCGCTCCCGCGGCGAGCCCCGCGCCCCTCTCACCGAGCCACAGCCCAAGCTCACCGGGCGCAAGCTCAATCGACACCGACCGGTTCATGGGGAATCCCTTTCACGCCCCCGATCCCGAAACCGCCCGCGAAATCTCACTGGCAAAAGCGTTCGCCGACGCGATCACCAACCTGCCCGTGCGGACCCCACCTGCGATGCCCCAGCTGAGCGACCCGACGACCTTCGGCGACCTGCTCTACGGCGCCCTGAGCTGGGTGTTGGCCAACGATCAGATCGAGGACCCGTCGAACGGCGCCTCGGGTCTCTGAGCGCGGTTTGAGCTAGCCGTTCCTGCCGCGCTTCGGCTTGCCCAGCGGAGCGCGGTTCAGCTTGTCGGTTTCGACCAGGTGGATCTTCAGCAGTTCGATCTTGAAGGTGCGGCCCTGGCCGCCGTAGACGAAGGTCTCGGGGACGCCGGCTTCCATCGCCAGCAGCTCGCAGGTCTGGGAGCCGAGCACGCACTTCCCGTCGCCGAAGATCGCCTCCACGTTGGAGGAGATCAGCATCAGCGCCTTGTTGCCGTCCTTGGTCGAGCCCATGTAGACGGCGGCGGGGGATTCGCGGCTGGGCAGCATCGTCAGCTCGGGCAGGTTGCGCCGCACCTGGGTCTTGCCGCCCGTGCCGCCGGAGGCGGCGTTCTGGGAGCCGCCGCTCACCACCCGCACGTCGATCGCGTAGGAGTAGTAGGTCAGCTTCCCCGGGCCGGGGGTGGGGACCGGCGCGCCGCCGGTTTCCGGCACCGTGGTGGAGCCTTCGGTGGAGGAGGTCATCGGGCTGGCGTCGCCTCCCGATTCCGCTCCGGCGGCGGAGGAGCCTTCGCCGTCGGGCGTACTGCTGCTTGAAGGGGTCCTTGGCGCGCAGGTTGTCGAGCCGGCGGCGGTAGTCCCGCAGGCCGGGGGCCGACCGGGCGACCAGCTTGACCGAGCGGTCGGCCGCGACGCTCGGCGTGGCCGCCGGGGCGGCGCTGGCACCGGTTTCGGCGCTCCCGGCACCTGAGGACTGGCTGAGCGCGATCGGCACCGCGACGATCGCCACGACCAGCAGCGCCGCCAGCGGCAGCAGGTGGCGTTCGCGCAGGTCGTAGTAGATGTCCGCGAGAAAGTCCGGGACTTTGATCGCCGACAGCTTCAGCTCGGGGCCCTTCTTCAGGAAGTTCATCGCGCCGCCACCGTTTCCGAGCCGCCCGCCGGCGTTTCGGTGGTCGAGGTGGCGGCGGCGGGAGTCGCGGTCGAGGGGGCCGGGGCGGTCGGGGTCGCCCCCGCGGTCACGCCCTGGTTCGGGCGGGGTCAGGTAGGTGGTGACCGAGAAGGTCGCGTCGAGGTGGGGGAAGTCGAGTTCGGGGTCGGCGTTGAGGGCGAAGCCGTCGAGCGTCACCAGGCGGCCGTCGACGGCGACCCGGGAGCCGCCGGTGTGCACGAGGGAGTCGATCCCCTTGATGAAGTCGGCGATGTGGAAGAAGTTGCCGCTGAAGGTGAGGCTGTAGGGCATCACGCCGAGCCCGGCCGACCCGATGGTCGCGCCCAGCGGCAGAATCGAGGCGGCCACCTCGGTCGGCGGGACCGTGGCCGAGGCCGGCACGGCGGTGGAGGAGCCGGTCGGCGCGGTCGGGGCCGGAGCCGCCGGGGCGGTCGGCGCCGGTGCGGCGGCTTCGCCGCTGCCGCCGCTGAGCTGGATGCTGTCGAACTTCACCTTCGCCCGGTCGGCGACGTGGTTCAGCTCGACCAGCAGCGAGGAGGTTTCGTCGCTCGCCGGCACCGCCTGGCCGAGCACGACCAGCTGGCGGTAGTCGACGGGGAAGTCGCTGCCGCGCCGCGGTGGCTTCGGCGACCCTGCTCTGGGCTTCTGCGAGCGAGACGTGCAGCCGTTCGACCTGGCCCGCGAGTTCGTCGGCCTGTTCGCGCTTGGGACCGAGGGCCGCAGCATCCAGAAGGCGATCGCCAGCGCGGCGATGACCAGGATCGAGACGATCAGGCGGTTGGAGGAGGTCATTCGCCTTCCCCTTCGCTGGTCGAGGCGGTCGCGGTCGCGGTTTCCACCGGCGCGGCGCGGCGGCTTCGGCGGTGCCGCTTTCGACCGGCACCGGCGCCGCGTCGAAGGCGGCGACCATCTGGAACTGGGCGATGAAGTCGTGGGTCTGGCAGGTCGAGGTGGTCGCCGAGCTCGAGCCGCCTTCCGCCGCGCCGCCCAGGGCCGAGGACTGCACGCCGACCCGGGTGACGCCGTCGATGTCCTTCAGCGCCTGGACGAAGCCGGCCACCGCGTCCTGGCTGCGCGCGCAGCCGACCAGCTCCAGCGCCGGCCCGGCGATCGAGTCGCGCAGGGAGACGCTGGCGGCGCCGTCGGGGGCGACCTCGGGGCTGGCGGTCCCGGTCAGGTTGGTGAGCCAGACGTCGCCCGGGAGGACGAGGGCGAGTTCGCGCATCACCCGCTCCCAGTCGAAGCGGCTGTCGGCGAGGCTGGCGACCGTTGCCAGCCGCTGTTCGCCGACGCTGTGGAACTGGGTGTAGGCGCTCAGCTCCTGTGCGCGGGCTTCGACCGCCGCCTTTTCGCCTTCCAGCGTGACGATCTCCGCCTTGCGGTCGGAGATCTGGTTGCCGGTGAGGACGAGGACGGTGACGCCGAGCAGGGCCAGGGCCAGGGCGCCGACGACGATGTAGGCGAGCGGGCCGCCCCGCATCGGCCGCCGCTCGCCGGTGCGCTCCTCGGTCGGGATCAGGTTGACGGGGCGCATCGTTAACGCTCCAGGGCGAGGCCGTAGGGGAGGGTGAGGCGGGCCGCGGCCGCCGGATCCAGGCCGGCCAGGGCCTCGGGGCGCCCGACGGCGATCGGCAGGCCGAGGGTCGGCTTCATCTGCTCGGCCAGGCCCGGCACGGCGCTGCCGGGCCCGCAGACGACGACGCGGTCGATCGGGACCGCGCCCTCCTGGGCGCCGTAGAAGTCGAGCGAGAGGCGCAGCTCGTCGAGCAGCGCCGCGGCGCCGGCCTCGAGCGCCGAGCGGGCCTTGGCGACGATCGCGGGGTCGCCCTCGATTCCCTCCACCGGCTCGGTCATCCCGACGTGGTTGAGCCACATCCGCGCGTGCTCGGGGCTGAGCCGCGCGGCGGCGGCGAGGCCGCCGGCGATGTCCTCGAGACCGACCGGGGAGACGCGGGTGAAGAGGCAGGAGCGGCCCTTGGCGACCGCCAGGTTGGTGACGTCGCCGACATTGCAGTAGAGGACCGCGGACGCCGGCTGAGCCCCCGCCTCGGGACCGTCCACCGCCACGCCGGGCTCGCCGAGGGCGCGGATCATGCCGAAGGCCGAGAGGTCGACCCCGACCGGCTCCAGCCCGGCGTCACGGATCGGCTTCAGCGCGGCGGAGATCATGTCGCGCCGCGCGGCGACCACGATCACGTCGACCTGCGGCGGGGCGCCCTCGACGGCGCCGACGCCGCCGACCACGCGGTGGTCGATCACCGCCTGCTCCAGGGGCATCGCGATCTGCTCCTGGGCCGAGAAGCGAACGGCGGAGTCGAGCTCCTGGGGGTCGTCGATCGCCGGCAGTCGCAGCGTTCGCACGACGACCCGCTGGTTGGCGATGCCGAGGCGGACGCGGCGGCAGAGCTTGTTGGCCGAGAACAGCGAGCGCAGGGCCTCCGCGACCGCGTCGGGGTCGGTCACCTCGCCGTCGTGGAAGGCCGCGGGAGGCAGCGCTTCGGTGGCCGCCGCGGTGACCCGGACGTCGCCGTTGGAGCGCACCTCGGCCGCGCCGATGCTGCCGGCCTCGATCTCGAGCCCGACCACGGCGGTCGCCTTCTTGGGCCTCTTCTTCGTCGGTATCTTCATCGCGTGGTGACAGGGGCCAGGAGGCGCCACCGGCACACCTGTTGAATCGACCGATTACCCCGGAACCTTTGCCCGGGACCTACCTAGAAGTAGGAAAAGGTCAGACGCCCCAAAAAATGGTGGACTCTCAGCCGACCGTCTCCCGCCCGATCACCCAGTCGGACTGGACCGGCTCGATGAAGCTCGGCGGCTCGATCGTGTGCAGGCGGTCGTCGTAGTTGTAGCTCTTGAGATATCCGGTGCCGCCGGTGGTTCCGACCGGGCCTCGGTATTTCTGCGAGATCGCCCCCTTCACCGTGAGGGTTCCCAGCGAGCTGCCGCAGTCGTAGTTGTCGACGATGAAGGAGTGGTTGATCGCCAGCAGGGCCGCTTCGATCGTCGGGTTTTCCATCGAGCCGGCGCCGTTTTTGCCTTCCGCGTAGTTGCAGGGGTGGTAGATGCGGATGAAGTTGTTGGCGATCAGGCCCAGCATGCCTTCTTCGCTGGTGGTTTTGAGGCTGCCGTTGATGATGATGTCGTTGCCGGCGGCGATCGTCAGCGGGCGCGAGTAGGTGCCTTCGACGTAGACGTTGCCGCAGGTCGATTCCCCGTAGGTCGCTTCGAAGGGCGTGTAGGCACCCGAGCAGAGCCCGTTTTCGACGTAGACCACGCCGTTGGACGGCATCGGCCCGGAGTAGAGGACTTTCCCTTCTTCGTTGCATTTGGTGCCGGAGTTGACGGTCATCGTGGTGCCGCTGAGGCAGATGTGCACCTGGCCTTTGTACTTGAAGGCCGGTTCGGCGATCGTCGCCAGCTGCGAGTTGGTGGCGGGCGGGATCAGCACCGCGGAGTTGGTCCTGAAGGTGCCGACGAAGTTCGGGTTGCCGGTGCAGTTGGAGCCCGAATGGGGGACTTCCCTGGTCGAGTACCAGCCTTTGGGCGGCGAGCTGACCTCGACCGGGTCGTTGACGGTGCGGCCGAAGGTGGGGCTTTCGCAGACGACCAGGGCGTCGTTGGTGTGCAGCGGGCCTTTGATCGAGTCGCCGCCGACGAAGGAGATCACCCGGCAGTACTTGCCCCCGGAGCCCGGGATCGTGGCGTTGTTGCGGCCCAGCTGGAGGGTCTTGGAGCACTGTTCGTAGGCCCCGGCGATGGTCGCTTCGTCGCCGTAGGTGACGGGGTCTGAGGTCTCCAGCTGGGTGAAGTAGACGTAATCGAGGAAGCTCGCCGGCTTGAACGTCGCCGTGACCGAGACGTGGGTGGGGCCGGCGAACCCGGTCGAGCGGATCCTGAAGGTCCCCTTCATCGGCCCCATCGGTTCCAGCATGGTCGTGGTCGCGGTGACGATGTTGGTCGAGTCGCAGCTGCTCTGCCCGGCGGCGGGCATCAGTTCGATCGCGTAGCTGGCCGTGGTGCTGCCGGGGACGTTTCGCCTGTTCGCGGTCGAGCCCTGCTGGTTGATCGCGCTGGGCCCCGTCACCGCCGTGCATTTCGCCCAGTAGCCGTTGTCGGTGTGGAGGTGGTAGGCGTATTCGTCGATCCCGGCCTTGGCCGCCTCGTAGGCCTGCTTGCGGTTGAGGTCGCGGCCGGTCATGTGGACGTCGCCGCTGACCGCGGTGACGGCGACCAAGACGACGAGGGCGATCGCCGCGAGGCCGATCATCGTCATGATCATCGTGAAGCCCTCCTCGCCCCCTCTCCGGCTCACTGGCATGGCAGGCTCACCGCCTGTTCGTTGAAGGAGGGTGGGGTGAGGCGCAGCGTGGCGCTGTCCTGAACGCTCCCGGGCCCGCCTTTGTCGGCGGCCGGCGTGTTGCCGGCGCTGGCGGTGAGAGCGACGCGGACCTGGACCGTCTGCCCGGCGTCGGCCGCCGAGAGCGGGGTGGCGAGCGGCGTTTCGGAGAGGGCGCCGTTGGCGTAGGCGTAGTAGCTGAAGACCCCGGTGCTGGGCGCGATCGGGGCGACGTGGGTCATCAGTTTCCTGGTGCCGGGGGCGATCGGGGTCGGGGAGAAGGTCCAGCTCGGGGCGGTCCCGCCGGTCGCCGCGTAGTCGGTCTGGGAGAGCGTGCCGTTGGCGAGGACGATTTCGGTCAGCGTGGGATTCGGCGCCGCGACCGCCCCTTCGGCCGGGCTGGCGTGGACGAACTTCAGCAGCGTGCCGCTGCTGGTCGCCTGGACCGGGGCGATCTTCGGCGCGACGCAGGCGGAGTGGAGCTCTTCGACGATGTTGGTGAGGACGACGCGGGCGCGCTGGGTCGCGTCGACCCGGGCGCTCACCCTGGCGCTGCCGTGCAGGGTGACGACGATCGCCGCGGTGAGGGCGGAGAGGACGACAAGCCCGGTCGCGGTGGCGATCAGCAGCTCCACGAGGGTCGTCCCCCGCTCGTCGCCGATCGGGTCGAGCCGGGTCACGGGCAGCCTCCGCTCTGGGTGCCGGAGCCGAGGTCGATGCTGGCCGCACTGGCGGCGGCCAGGTTTTCGACTTTCACTTCGTTGACGGTCCTGTGGACGATGGTGCCGGTCGTCGTCGCGGCGCAGACTTTGTAGGCGCCCCAGGGCAGGCCCGCGTCGGGAAGCACACCTCCGGTGACGGTGGTGTAGGTGCGTTCGAAGGAGCAGGTGAGGCCGGTCACCTTCACTTTGGCGCCGACCACCGGGTTGCTGCCGTTTTTCACGACGAGGCCGAGCGCTGGCAGCTGGATCGTCCCGGGCGGCGTCGCGGTCGCGCCGGCGGGGACGAGAACGCTCGCCACGCCCGCCGCGCCCGGGTTGCCGGGTTCGCTTTTAGGGTTCGGGTTGTTGGCTTCGCAGGATCCCGCGTAGACGCCGTAGGGGGAGGTCGCCGGGAACAGTTCTTTCGCATCGACCGTCAGCTGAGGAACCCCGCCCGCGGTGGTGACGACCCTCGCCGTTTTCATGTTCGGGTGGGCGACCATGATCGAGTTGGCGCTGGAGGTGGCGAAGCTTTCGGTGCTGCCGACGCGGTATTTGAACTGGACCTGGAGCGCGCCCGGCCGGTCGTATTCGAGGGCGACCGTCTGGGTGCCGCTGGCGACCACGCCGACGGTGAACGGAGCCGGCGCTTTGCCTTCTTTTTCGACCAGGCCCGCCGCCGACGGGGTCAGGGTGTAGTTGCCCGCCGGGAGGTCGGCGAAGTTGGCGCAGCCGCTGGAGTCGGTGGTGCCGCTGAAGGTCCCCGGGCCGGTGCCGGCGAGGCCGACGCCGGCGAGCGGCTGCTGGGCGGCGTTGACGGCGGCGACGGTCAGGGTGCCATGGTTGGGATCGAGCGAGCCGTTGGACGGCGCGATCACGCTCCGCATCGTCACCGGCTTGTGACCCCCCATGTTGGGCCAGGTGACCGTCGAGGTGATCCGCACGTAGTCGGCCGAGGAGGCGCCGGCCGTGCAGGAGGCGGTCCCGGTGGTGTTGTTGACGAAGACGCCGGTCGATTCGACCGAGAATTTGTTGTTGTCCAGGGTCACCGTCCTGGTCTGGGTCAGCCTGTTGAGGCTGGAGATCCGCATCACCCGCAGTCGGGCCTGATCTTCCTGGGCGATCGCGAAGGCCTCGACGTGGCGGCGCTGGTCGGCGGCGGAGCGGGTGGTCGCGGCCAGCAGCGTGAGGACGGCGCTGGCGGCGATCGCCAGCACGACCGCGCTGACCAGGACCTCGATCAGGACGAAGCCGTCCTGGGCAGGCGGAACCGGTTGGGCGCCAGCGCGCGTCACAGTTACCCATCGGAAGCCCATTCGGCGGCCTTTAACCGGCTTGACGCCGCCGGGGCCGCGTTTCCCTTGCGTTGGGACAATGCTTCAGTAAATGAAGCCATGTAGCTACACTTGGTGAAGTGAGGCGATCGAGTCTTCCCGCCTCGCTCCGTCCGATGAGCGCCCTGAGCAATTCCCGATGTCCCGTCTGTAGAACCGCGGAAGTGGTTTGCGGCAAGTGGACGCTGCTGCTGATCCGCGATCTCTCGGATGGGAGCAGCCGTTTCTGCGAGCTGGAGCGCTCGCTGGAGGGGATCAGCCCGCGCACCCTGTCGCTGCGCCTGCGGGCCCTGGAAGCGGAGGGGATCGTCGAGCGGCACACCTTCCCCGAGGTCCCGCCCCGGGTCGAGTACGCGCTCACCGAGAAGGGCCGGGCGCTGGTGCCGTTGATCGACGACATGCGCACCTACGGCACCCGCTGGCTGCTCGCCGGGGATGCCGAGCGCGTCGCCGCGGCCTGAGTACCGCTTAGGCTGTACGTCCAGCGACCGTCTGCAAGCGGCCGTTCACTCGCAGGAGCACGACGCCTGGAGCGGAAGCCTGCGGAGGTGCGCGACTTTCTCCTCAACGAGGCACTGAAGCGGCTGGCGACCGAGGCGGCGACTCACTTCAGCGCCCGGGTCGCCGGAGGCGAGGCGATCCCCTTCGACGTCGCCGCCGAGAGCGGCGAGGACTCCCCCTTCTACAGCTACGTGCCGCTGACCTCGCTCTATGTCGAGGACCACGCCGCCGAGCTGCGCTCGCTGCCCAGCTTCGCCCCCGCCCGCGAGGCAGCGGTCGAGGCGGCGGTCGCGGCTCCCTACCTGGAGGGGCGCGGCGAGCCGGTGCCCGCCGACCCCGGCGAGCGCGCCGAGCGGATGCTGATCCTGTTCATCTCCTCGCTGTGGGAGGGCAGCGCCGAGTTCTCGCTCGACCGGGCCCGGCTCGACGGCGCCCTCTCGACGCTGGACGCCGAAGCCCGCGACGCCGACGACGCCGACCTGCTCCTCGTCCCGCTCGTCGGCCTGCGCATGACCCCGTCCCGGCTTCAGCTCCCACGCGGAGTGCGCGTCGTGCGGGCCGACGCGATCGACGCCCCGGTCGACGCGATGCGCAGCGAGGGGATGGGACGCGCTCCCTGGGAGCCGCAGTACCTCGCCGTCGCCGAGCAGGCGCCGGGCGAGGGCGTCGGCGCCGCGATGCGCCAGCTGCACGAGCTGGTCAGCGTGATGAGGCTGTTCAAGGCCGGCGGCGTCGGCCTCGGCCCCTACGCCTTCGCTCCAACCGGGGAGGGATGCTGGCGCCGGATCGCCACCGGCGCCCCCGCGACCCGCGCCGGCGGCTACCGCCTCGGCGAGGCCGAGGCGGCCGAGCTGGTCGAGTTCGCCGCCGCGCTGGAGGCGCGCCCGGACCCCGACGGCGCCCTCACCTGGGCGGTTGGGCGCTTCGACATGGGCTGCGAGCGCGAGAGCGCGCTTGACGGGCTCAGCGATCACCTGCTCGCGCTGCGCGCGGTGCTCGAGGGCCACGGCCCGGTCGGCGCCTCGCTGCCGATGCGCGCCGCGGCGCTGATCGCCGACGGGACCGTGGACCGGGTCGAGGCCCGCGAACGGGTCGAGGAGATGCTGGAGCTGGAGCGCTCGCTGATGAACGGCGTCCCCTTCGAGCGGGCGGCGGAGCTCGCCCGCTGGGGCGAGGAGAGCGTGCGGGGCCTGCTGCTGAAGGCGGCCCTGGGCGAGCTGGGGAGTGACCTCAGCGCCGCCGCCGACGAGACCCTGATTGCCAACGGCATCGCCTCCGGCGACGCCGAGATCGCGGTCGCCGTGCAGGCGGCCGAGCCCATTGCCGAGCCGGTCGAGCCGGCCTCGGAGATCCGCGTCGAACACCTTCCGCATCCGGCAGAGCCAACCGAGGAGAGGTATATGGAGCAGGAGACCCGCATCATGGAGCCGATCCCGGCCGAGGACGAGATCAGGATCACCGCCACCCCGTGGCTGGAGGAGGTCTCCGAAAACGAGCGCGGCGGCGACTCGCTCGAGTGGCCCGCCGGCGGCGAATCCGACGTCGGGCACCGCGAGCGGATCGACACCCCGCGCGTGCGTCATCTCTTCCCGGTCCCAGAGTCCGACTGGGAGGTCAGCGACCTCGAGTACGACCACTACGGCCGCCGAGCCGGCTGAGTGGGCCGCCTTATCCTGCCATAGGAGGAGAAAGGCGGCCCATCAGGCCCGCCCCGCCGCCATCGCCACCCGCTCCTCGCCGGTGGCGAAGAGGTAGCGGTTGATCTCGGCCAGGCCGGCCAGGTCGTGCACGTCCTCGTCGAGGTAGGGGACGCGGATAACGCCTTTGGTCCGCAGCTCCTTGGCCAGGCGGGCGATGTTGCGGGCGTCGCGCTCGGCCAGCGCCTGGTAGTCGGAGAAGTTCGCGGCCACGCGCCGCGCCAGGTCCTCGTCGCCCAGCTTCGCCGCCAGCGCGGCCGGCAGGTCGACCGCCTCGCCGCGCAGCTTCTCGGCCGGGTAGTGGACCTTGTTGACGATGACGCCGCCGAAGGGCAGTTTCGCCTCGACCAGCTTGCGGTGGAAGTAGACCGCCTCGTCGATCGGCTCCCCCTGCGGACCGCAGACGACGAGAAAGCAGGTGCGGCGGTCGGCGAGGAGGCTGTTGACGCGCTTGGCGCGGGCCTGGAAGCCGTCGACCATGCCGCTGAAGGCGTTGAAGAACTCGGCCAGGTCGGCGATCAGGTCGAAGCCGACGATCCGCTTGAAGACGCCGAGCGCGACCGAGGCGCCGCGGCCGGCGACCTTCGCCGCGAGCCCGGTCGGCCGCATGAAGACGCGCAGGGAGCGACCCTCGATGAACTGGGTCAGCCGCCGCGGCGCGTCGAGGAAGTCGAGCGCGTTGCGGGTCGGCGGCGTGTCGAGGACGAGCAGGTCGAAGCGGCCCTCGGTGTGCAGCTCGAACAGCTTCTCCATCGCCATGTACTCCTGCGAGCCGGCGAGGGCGCTGGAGATCTGCTGGTAGATCCGGTTTTCCAGCACCCGGTCGCGCGACTCCTCGTCGGGCGCCTGACGGGCGACCAGCTCGTCGAAGGTGGCCTTCGCGTCGAGCATCATCGCCCACAGCTCGCCCTTGATCTCGACCCCCTGGCGCTCGAACAGCGCCGGGTCGACGCGGCGCGCCTCGTTGCCCAGCTCCTTCAGACCGAGCGAGTCGGCGAGCCGCTTGGCCGGGTCGATCGTCAGCACGCAGACCTTCAGCCCCCGGGCGGCCATGCCGGTGGCGATCGCGGCCGAGGTCGTGGTCTTGCCGACGCCGCCGGAGCCGGCGCAGATGCAGATCTCCTTGCCCTCGAGCACCTCGGCGAGCGTCGGCATCAGGAGAGCCTCCGCGAGAGCCGCCGCGCCGCCTCCGGTCCCAGCTCGGGCTCGAAGAGGAAGGGCAGGGCCCTGACCGGTGCCTTCACCCGCCGCCGCAGGCGGGCGAGCTGGGCACGCTGGGAGCGGGCGCGGTCGTGCTCGGAGAGCGCCGCCCGGGCCGCCGCCCGCACCGCCCCGTTCTCGCCGGCGGCCAGCTCGGAGAGGCCCTCGGCCTCGGCCTTGGAGAAGCGCTCGGGGTAGAGGCCGTTGAGGTAGACGCGGTCGACGGCGACGCCGATCTCCTCGCGCAGGTCACGCTCCAGCGCCGCCGACTCGTTGACCGGCATCTCCTCGGGCAGGGCGACGATCGCGGTCCCGGTCTGGTCGTGGTCGGTGAGGAAGCTGTCGAGCCGCTGGGCCTGGGAGTGGATCGGGCCGACGCGGGCGATCGCGGCGAAGGTGCGCGGCGTCTGGAGGAAGCCGACCCCGTGGCCGGTGGCGGGGGCGTCGACGATCACCAGGTCGTACTTGCGCCCGCTCTTCACCTTGCGGTCGAGTTGGGCCAGCTCCCAGATCTTGCCGATCGTGACCAGCTCCTTCAGCCCCGGGGTGGCGGCGGCGAGGTAGTTGAAGATGCGGCTGCGGAACAGCATGTCCCGCATCGCCCTCACCTTGAGCTGGAGCAGGACGTACTCGCGCATCGACTCGTCGGGGTCGATCGAGATCGACCACAGGTTCTCCTCCATCTCGACCTCGTGGAAGCCGACGGCGGTGTGGTCGAACATCCGCGAGGCGTTCTCCTGGGAGGCCACCTCGCAGACGATCGTGCGCTTGCCTTCCGCGGCCGCGCGCAGGCCGAGCGCCACGGCGACCGTGGTCTTGCCGACGCCACCCTTTCCGGTGACGATGACGAGGCGCTTGTCGAGCAATTCGGGAATCGGGCAATTCCTAGCAATTTCGGAAGGTGGCAGGAAAAGCGGACGCCCATACGAATATCCGCGCAATGGGATTTCTAAGCCGCAAGCCAAAGCCCGCCCCTGTCCAGGTCGAGGAGCCGCATCCGATTGTGGAGGAGCTCGAAGCTATGGAGGAGGCGCTGCCTGAGAAGCCTCGGCCAGCGGGTCCTGTCGTGGAGACGGACGACTCCGAGGGTCAGACGCCACTGCCCGCGGGTCCTGTCGCGCAGACGGGGCCCTCGTCCTCGCAAGCTGCGGGCGAGGACCCCGTCTCCACGCCACCCGCGGATGAGATGGTTGAGGACTCGGGATCGGTCGCTACGGAGGATGCTCCGGTTGAGTCGGTTGACGCTCAGGACGAGCCGGCTCGGATGATGCCGGCTGATCTGATCACTCCCTTGCGTGGCGATGTCGCCGGGGAGGATGCCGATGACGAGGCTGCTGTTAAGCGGGCTGAGGTGATTGTTTTCGCCAACCAGAAGGGCGGGGTGGCTAAGACGACCACGACGCTGAACCTCGCCGTTGCCTTCGCCGAGTCCGGCTACCGGGTGCTCTGCGTCGACCTCGACCCGCAGGGGAACCTGACGATGAGCCAGGGGATCGACCCCGACAAGGTCGAGAAGAGCCTCTACGACGTGCTCGTCAACGACATGCCGATCCGCGAGATCATCGTCAAGCGCGAGATCGACATCGCGGTCGCCTCGATCGACCTGGCCGGGGCCGAGATCGCTATGAGCACCAAGATCGGCCGCGAGCGCTCGCTGGAGAAGGCTCTGAAGGAGGTCTCCGGCGACTACGATTTCATCTGCATCGACACTCCTCCCAGCCTCGGGCTGCTGACGATCAACGCCCTGACGGCGGCGAACAAGGTGATCGTCCCCGTTCAGTGCGAGTATCTGTCGATGCGCGGGCTGGTCCAGCTCCAGAACACGCTGCGGATGATTCAGGAGAACCTCAACCCCGACGTCAAGATCGAGGGCATCCTGCCGACGATGCTCGACTCGCGGACCGTCCACGCCAAGGAGGCGGTGGAGATCCTCGAGGAGAACTTCGGCGACCTCGTCTTCCGCTCCCGAATCAAAAAGGCGATCAAATTCGCCGAGGCGCCCGTGAAAGGGTCCAGCGTGCTCAAGTACGATTCCGGCTCGAGCGCCGCGAACTACTACCGGGAGCTGGCGAAGGAGGTTCTGGCAAATGAGTCGCCGTAAGCGGGCGAGCATGCGCGAGGGTCCCCTCGCCGATCTCTTCCGCTCCACTTCCGACGACGCGCCGGCGGATCCGCCTGAGGCGCCTCGCTATGGCAGGGAGGATCCTGCCGAGCGGTCGAAGGACGATGAGGCTCAGGAGTCTCTGCCCGCGGGTCCTGTCGCCGATGAGAACACCTCCTCCTCGCAGGCTGCGGGGGAGGTGTCCTCATCCGCGCCACCCGCGGAAGAGGCGGTTGAGGCTCAGGGTTCGGGCGCTGGGGGGGCTTCCGCTGAGGAGGCTCGGCCAGCTGATGAGATTGCTCGGGATGAGCCGCGGGGAGGGTCGGTCGAGTCTGCTCCTGAGCGGTTGAAGAGGGTCTTTGCCGAGGAGCCTCGGGGGCGGGACGAGATTGCGCGGAACCCGCGGTATGGGCGGGAGGAGCCCGCCTACGAGCCGCCCGGCAGCGGCGAGCCGCACCAGCCGGTGATCCGGGTCGTGGGCGTCGGCGGCGCCGGCGTCAACGCCGTCAACCGGATGGTCGACGCCCGCATCCCCGGGGTCGAGTTCATGGCGGTCAACACCGACCTTCAGTCGCTCCAGCTCTGCGTCGCCGACGTCACCGTCCACATCGGCGACGAGCAGACGCGCGGCCTCGGCGCCGGCGCCGACCCCGAGCTGGGGCACCGCTCGGCCTTCGAGGAGCAGGACAAGATCAAGCGCCTGCTGAAGGGCTCCGACATGGTCTTCGTCGCCGCCGGTGCGGGCGGCGGCACCGGCACCGGCGCCGCTCCCGTGGTCGCCAGGCTCGCCCGCGAGGTGGGCGCGCTCACGGTCGGGATCGTGACCAAGCCGTTCAGCTTCGAGGGCAGCCGCCGCGGCAACCAGGCCGGCAAGGGCATCGAGGAGCTGGCCGCCGAGGTGGACACCCTGATCGTCGTCCCCAACGACCGCCTGCTCGAGGTCCTCGACCAACAGACCTCGATGGTCGAGGCCTTCCAGGTCGCCGACGACGTCCTGCGCCAGGGCGTGCAGGGCATCTCCGACCTGGTCACGCTGCCGGCGCTGATCAACCTCGACTTCGCCGACGTGCGGACGATCATGTCCGAGGCCGGCCGGGCGCTGCTGGGGATCGGCATGTCCCACGGCGACGGACGGGCGATCCTGGCCGCCGAGAAAGCGATCTCCTCGCCGCTGCTGGAGACCTCGATGGAGGGGGCGCGCTCGATCCTGCTCTCGATCACCGGCGGCTCCGACCTCTCGCTGGTCGAGGTCAGCGAGGCGGCCAAGGTGGTGGGCGAGGCCGCCCATCCCGACGCCAACATCATCTTCGGCGCCAACGTCGACGAGGCTCTCTCCGACCAGATCTGGGTGACCGTCGTCGCGACTCGCTTCGACGGGCGACCGGCGCCGCCGCGCCGCGCCGCCGAGCCGACCATCCGCCGCACCAAGGACGCTGGCGCCGGCCGGGGCCGCTCCTCGGAACGCCCGGGCGAGCTCGGCATCGACGTGCCCGAGTTCCTGCCCGGCTGACGGAGCCGATCCCCCGATGAAAGGGGTCGTCGCCGCCGGCCATCCGCTGACCGCCGAGGCCGGCGCCAACGTCCTGCGCGAAGGCGGCAACGCGGTCGACGCCGCGGTCTGCGCGGTGCTGGCCTCCTTCGCGGTCGAGAGCCCGCTGACCGGGTTCGGGGCGGGCGGCTTCATGATGGTCCACCGCGGCGAGGAGACCGTGCTGGTCGACTTCTTCGTCGCCGCCCCCGGGGCGGACGGGATCGAGCGCGGGGTCGAGCTGGCGCCGGTCCCGGTCCACTTCGACGCCGAGATCGTGCAGACGTTCTTCGTCGGGCCGGCCTCCTGCGGCGTGCCGGGTACCGCCGCCGGGCTGGAGCTGGCGCTGGCGCGGTTCGGCTCGATGCCGCTGGCGGAGCTGGTCGGGCCGGGGGCGCGGCTGGCCCGGGAGGGCGCCGCGGTCAACGCCGAGCAGGCCTACATCCTCGACATCCTCTGGCCGATCCACGAGCGGCTGGAGGGTACGCGCGAGCTCTACGCGCCGCGGGGGCGGCCATTGGGCGAGGGCGACGTCTTCCGCTTCGCCGAGCTGGCCGAGGCGCTGGAACGCTTCGGCGCCGAGGGGGCGGCTCCGTTTCGCGACGGCGAGGTGGCGGCGGCCCTGAGCGAGTTCGTGGTCGAGAACGGCGGCACCCTCGGCCGCGGCGACCTCGCCGCCTACGAGGCGATCGAGCGCGATCCGATCCGCGCCCCCTTCCGCGGTGCCGAGGTGCTGACCAACCCGCCCCCGTCCTCGGGCGGGATCCTGATCGCCTTCTGCCTCGGCCTGCTCGAGCGCCTCGGCGAGCGCAGCGGGCCCGAGCAGCTGGTGGCGGCGATGGGCGCGGCCAACCGGCGCCGCGGCGAGGAGTTCGCCGAGGCGCTCTACGAGGAGGGGATGGAGGCCAGCGTCCTCGATCCCGGCGGGCTCGACCTCGCCGCCGCCGACCTGCTCGGCTCGACCACCCACATCTCGGTCCTGGACGGCGCCGGGATGTGCGCCAGCGTCACCTGCTCCAACGGCTCGGGATCCGGGGTGCTGGTCCCGGGCACCGGCGTCATCCTCAACAACATGCTGGGCGAGGAGGACCTCAACCCGCACGGGTTCCACCGGATCGCGCCGGGACGGCGGGTGCCGTCGATGATGGCGCCGACGGTGGTGCTGCGCGACGGGGAGATCGAGCTGGGCCTCGGCAGCGCCGGCTCCAACCGGATCCGCTCGGCGATCCTCCAGACCGTGGTGAGGACGGTCGAGCAGCGCCTGCCTGTCGCCGAGGCGGTGCGCGCCCCGCGCCTGCACTTCGAGCAGGGCGTCGTCCAGGCCGAGCCGGGGATCGAGGAGGAGGCGCTGCGGCGGATCGAGGCCGGCGGCCTCCCGGTCGCCCGCCGCCCGGCGATCAACCTCTTCTTCGGCGGCGTGCAGGCGGTTGCCCGCGATCGCGGCACCGGCGCGCTCAGCGGCGGCGGCGATCCGCGCCGCGGTGGCGCCGTCGCCTACGCCGATTAGGCGAGAATGAGCCGGTGGCCGTGCCCTCCGAGATCGATTTCGCGGCCGAGGGGCTGCTCGACGAACTCGAGGGCGAGGCCCGCGAGGCACGGCGAGAGCTGCTCGGGCAGCTCCACTCCGAAGGCGTCTCGCTGGAGGAGCTGCACGAAGCCGTCGCCGCCGGGCGCCTGACCCTGATCCCGGTCGAGCGCGCGCTGGCGGGCGACGGGCCCCGCTACACCGCGCGTGAGATCGCCGCGACGTCGGGCCTCGACCTCGACCTCCTACAGCGCTTCAGCAACGCGCTGGGGGTGCCCTACGCCGATCCGGACGAGCGCGACCGCACCGAGGAGGACCTGGAAGCCGCCCGCCGCGCGAAGGCGCTGTTCGACGCCGGGCTTCCGGCCGACGGGATGCTTCAGGTGGCGCGGACGATCGGGATGGGCGCGGCGAGGATCGCCGAAGCCAACCGCGAGCTGACGATCCGCACCCTGACCCAGCCCGGCGACACCGAGCGCGACGTCGCCAACCGCTTCGCCGCCGCGGCCGAGCATCTGCTGCCCCTGGTCGGCCCCCAGCTCACCTACGCCTTCAAGGCGAACCTGCTGGAGCAGGTTCGCCGCGACGTGATCGGCGCCGCCGACCTCGCCTCGGGGGAGATCGGGGGGCGGTCGAGCTGACGATCTGCTTCGCCGACCTGGTCGAGTTCACCCGGCTCGGGGAAGAGATCGACCCGGCCGAGCTGGGCATGGTTGCCGGCCGGCTGGAGGAGATGGCCGCCACGGTCGCCGAGCCGCCGGTGCGGCTGGTGAAGACGATCGGCGACGCGGCGATGCTGGTCAGCACCGAGGCGCCGCCGCTGCTCGCCGCCTCGCTGCGCGCTGATCGCCGCCGCCGAGGCCGAAGGGGACCAGTTCCCCTGGCTGCGGGCCGGGCTCGCCCTGGGGCCGACGCTGCCCCAATCCGGCGACTACTACGGGCACGCGGTCAACCTGGCGAGCAGGATCACCGGCGTCGCGCGCCCCGGCAGCGTCCTGGTCGAAGAGGCGACGCGGGACGCGGCGGGGGAGGGCTTCGCCTTCTCCTACGCCGGCGAGCGCCGCCTCAAGGGAATCGATTCCAACGTCAAGCTCTACCGCGCCCGCGGGGCGCGGTCCTAGGCCGGCTTGCGGGCGGAGACGAGCAGGTTGTAGAAGAGCTCGGCCGGCAGGTGGGGCTCGAGCAGGCGGGTGTCGACCCGCTGTAGGGCGAGGTAGCTGCGGAAGGCGAAGCGGCGCCAGCCCCAGGGCACCGATTCGGGCTCGGCACTGGCCTCGACCGTGCGCAGGGCCCAGCCCCAGGCGTTGGCGAGCAGCTCCTCGCCGCCGACCCGGCGCCGCTCGAAGCCGCCGTCCCGCAGCAGCCGCCGCAGGTCGGCGGGGGCGAAGGCGTGGACGTCGACCTCGCCCTCCAGCGCGTGGCCGCCCGACTGCTCGGCCTCGTGCACGGCGCGGCGCCGCGCCCCGGTCAGGCGTCGCCAGGCGGGCGCGCCCAGCACCCCCGCCCGCTTCGGCAGCGCCGCCAGGCGGTCGCCGTAGCGCGAGGGCTCCCCGGCGAAGGCGATCGCCCCGCCCGGCCGCAGCACGCGGCGGAACTCGGAGAAGGCCCGCTCCAGGTCGGGGATGTGGTGCAGGACGGCGTGGCCGCAGACCAGGTCGAAGCTCTCGTCGGCGAAGGGGAGCCGCTCGGCGTCGGTGGCGACGGTGGCGACGTCGGCGATGCCGAGGGCCTCGGCGGTCGAGCTCAGCCGCCGCAGCATCCCGGGCGAGATGTCGGTTGCCGTCAACCGCTCGATCGTCCCCAGCTGGACCAGGTTGAGCGAGAAGTACCCGGTTCCGGAGCCGATCTCCAGGGCGTCGCCGAAGCGGCGGCCCTCGGGGCCGCCGAGCGTCTTGGCGAACTTCAGCCGCACCTGCTCCTGGCCGGTGTCGCCGAAGTCGATCCCCCACTTGGCGTCGTACTCCTCGGCCGCGGCGTCGTGGTAGCGCGTGTTGACGTCCCTGATGTGCTCGGGGGTGGCGGTGGGGGAGGCCGGCATCGAGGCCGGAACTCTATGCGGATCGGCGCAATGCACGGAGCACAGCGCCCCAATAGCGTCCTCGCCATGGCGGAGGAATACGTGCAGTCCAACCAGCCCCCCGGGGTGCCGCCGCTGCCGCTGACCGGCGAGCGGACCCTGCCCGACGTGCCCGAGGAGAACTACTGGTATCGCCGCCACCTCGCGGTCTACGAGTGGATCGCGGCGCGGGTCGGCGGGCTGGCGGGTCATCGACATGGCCTGCGGCGAGGGATACGGCTCGAACCTGCTCGCCGGCAGCGCCGCGCGCGTGGTCGGCGTCGACGCCAACCCCGAGGCCCACGAGCACGCCCGGCTGCGCTACACCCGCCCCAACCTGCGCTTCGAGCGCGACCTGGTCGAGAGCTTCGCGGAGCCCTGCGACGCGGTCGTCTTCCTCCAGACGATCGAGCACGTCGCCGACGCCGGCGCGATCCTCGATCACTTCAGGTCGATGCTGCGCGCCGGCGGCGTCGCCTACGTCTCCACCCCCAACCTGTTGACGCTGGCGCCGCCGGGGGCGGAGAAGTCCGACAACCCCTGGCACCTGCGCGAGTACCGCGCCGAGGAGTTCCGGGCGCTCTGCGAGGCCCATTTCGCCAGGGTCGAGCTGCTCGGCCTCTTCCACGCCCGCAAGCTGCGCGCGCACGAGCTGGCGATCCGGCTCGGCTGGGACTCGGTCCACAAGCGCCTCGGCCTGACCAAGCGCTTCTATGACCGCTTCACCCCGGCGATCGCCGCCTCCGACTTCGCCCTGCGGGAAGGCGAGCCTCGACGCGGCGCTGGACTTCCTCGCCGTCTGCCATGTCTGAGCCCCCGGTCGGCGACCTGGCGATCGTCCTGCACTCCCACATGCCCTACGTCGAGGGCTTCGGGACCTACCCCTTCGGGGAGGAGTGGCTGTTCGACGCGGTCGATCCGCTCCTACCTGCCGGTGCTGGAGGTGGCGCGCGACCTGACGATGACGGTGACGCCGGTGCTGGCCGACCAGCTCGAGGACGCCGGGCGCGCGGCAGCGGCTGCGCGAGTTCCTGGTCGAGTGGCGGATCGGCGCCGCCGAGGCCGATCTGCGCGAGGTGCCGCGCCGAGTGCCGGCCGGCCTGCGAAGCGGAGCTGGCCCGCTACCGGCGGGCACTGGAGCTGCTCGACCAGGCCGGCGGCGATCCGCTCGCAGCCGTTCCGCGGCGCGGCGGCGGAGGGGCGGGTGGCGCTCGCCGCCTCCTCGGCGACCCACGCGGTGCTGCCGCTGCTGGCCACGCGCGCGGGCCTGCGGCTTCAGCTCGACGCCGGCATCCGCTCGCACCGCCGCCGCTTCGGCTGGGACGGCGGCCTCTGGCTGCCCGAGTGCGCCTACTCGCCGGGCCTGGAGTGGCGACTGGCCGAGCACGGCGTGCGCTGGTTCTGCGTCGACCAGAGCGCTCACGAAGCGCCGCTCGACGCCCTGGCGCCGGTCGAGACCGAGGCCGGCCCGACCGCGCTGCCGATCGACTGGGAGGCGATCGGCTGGCTCTGGTCGCTCGACGGCTACCCCTCCGACCCCGCCCACGCCCAGTTCGCCGGCAAATCGCTGCGCGGCATCCGGCTCTGGCGGGTCGGCGGCGGTGCCTACGACCCGGCCGCCGCCGCGGCGGCGGCGCGTCGCCAGGCCGGCGAGTTCCTCGCCGCCGCCTCGTCTCGGCTGCGCGCCTTCGCCGCGCGGCGCGGCCGCCGCGGCCTGCTCGTCTTCGCGATCGACACCGAGCTGCTCGGCCACTGGTGGTCGGAGGGCCACCTCTGGCTCGCCGCCGTGCTTGACAGGGCCGCGGAGGCGGGGGTGCGGACGGTCACCGTGCCGCGGGCGCTGGTCGAGCACGAGCCGCTGGCGCGCCCGCTCGCCGCCTCCACCTGGGGGGAGGGAAAGGACCTCCGCACCTGGGACTCGCCGCCGGTCGAGGATCTCGCCTGGGGGGCGCGGCGGCTGGAGCTGCGGCTGCTGCGAGCGCTCTCTCAAGGCCTGCGCGGGGATCCGGCCCTGCGCGCCGCCCGCGAGCTGCTGGCCGCCCAGGCGAGCGACTGGGCGTTCCTCGACCGCCGCGGCCAGGCGGGCGACTACGCCTTCCAGCGCGCCACCGACCACGCGGCGGCGATGCTGGAGGCCATAGACTGCGGCCGCGTCACCGATCCGCGTATGCGTTCTCTCGCCCCGGACCTGAGCCTCGCTCCCCTCTTGGAGCCCTAGCGCCCACACGATGCCGCGCGTCCTGATCCTCTCCTGGGAGTACCCCCCGTTGATCGAGGGCGGGCTGGCGCGGCACGTGCGCAAGCTCTCGGAGGCCCTGGTCGAGCGCGGGGTCGAGGTCCACGTCCTCACCAGGGGCGGGGAGGAGTCGCCGGCCGAGGAGGCCTGCGGCGGCGTCCTCATCCACCGCATCCGCGAGCCCAAGCGCCCCACAGACCTGGGCGAGTTCGTCGCCTGGGTGGAGCGGATGAACTCCGACATGCTGGCCGCCGGGGTCGAGCTGGGCGACCGCTACAGCTTCGACCTTGTGCACGGCCACGACTGGCTGGTCGCCAACGCCTGCGACCACCTCGCCCGGCGCTTCGACGCGCCGCTGGTGACGACGATCCACGCCACCGAGTACGGCCGCCACCAGGGCTGGGTCGACAAGCACCCCCAGACCTACATCCACGGGGTCGAGCGCTGGATCGTCAACCGCTCGGCGCGGGTGATCGCCTGCTCCCACTACATGCGCGAGCAGATTGCCGACATCTTCGGGGTCGAGGAGGGGCGGGTCAGCGTGATCCCGAACGGGATAGACCCCGACGACCTCCAGGCCCCCGACCCGGCCGAGCTGGAGCGGCTGCGCTCGGAGTTCGCCGCGCCCGAGCAGAAGCTGGTGCTGCTGATCGGGCGGCTGGTCTACGAGAAGGGCTTCCAGCTGGCGCTGGAGGCGATGCCGCGCGTGCTCGAGGAGGCGCCCGAGACGCGCTTCCTGGTCGCCGGTTCCGGCACCCACGAGGCCGAGCTGCACCGCCAGGCGGAGGACCTCGGCCTGATGGACCACGGCACATTCCTGGGCTGGATCGGCGACGACGTGCTGCACTCGCTGTACCGGATCGCCGACCTCACCGTGGTCCCCTCGATCTATGAGCCGTTCGGGCTGGTCGCGCTGGAGGCGATGGCCTCCGGCTGCCCCTGCATCGTCGCCGATACCGGCGGCCTGCGCGAGGTCGTCCCCCACGAGGAGGCCGGGCTGCGCTTCCGCGCCCACGACCCCGAGGCGCTGGCCGAGGTGGCGATCCGCGTCCTCTCCGACGACGAGCTGGGACGGCGCCTGGTCGCCGAAGCCTACGAGCACGTGCGCCGCTTCGACTGGGGCGACGTCGCCGAGCGGACCGCCGCGGTCTACGCCGACCTGGTCGGCGAGACGAGCCCGGCCTAACCGCGCCGCCGCCGGCGCGGCGGGCGAGGACGGTCTGTGAAGCTGAACCGGCCGGTGCTGGTGTCGCTCGGGGTCCAGTGGATCCCCTCGATCAGCTCGCTGGGGGAGATCGCCATCGCGCCGGCGAGCTGGATCAGGGTGTCGATCCGGGGGACGCGCATCCCATGCTCCAGCAGCCCGATCTGGGTTCGGTGCAGGGAGGCGCGGGCGCCGAGCTCTTCCTGGGAGAGGTCGGCGTGCCGGCGGGCGCGGGCCAGGTTCTGCCCGAAGCGCGCGGCGACCTCCTCCGCTCGCTCGCGTCTGTCTACCGGGCGCACCCGAGCAGTTTGCTCCATACAACGGTTTGTCTGGCAGACAACAGCTTTCACCTGTGGTAGGATTATTGCAGTTGACCCGCGATGGTGGAAGGGAGCCTAAGATGGTCCCATTCCACCATGGCGCTGAACATCAAGGACAAGGAGACGGAGGAATTGGCGGCAGAGGTCGCGGAGCTTGCGGGCGAGAGCAAGACCGGCGCGGTTCGCCAGGCCCTGCGGGAACGGCGCGAGCGGCTGGCTCGCCAGTCGAGCGGCGGCAGGTCTGAGCCCGGCAGCTTCCTGCGTTTCCTCGAAACCGAGATCTGGCCGCAGATCCCCGACGAGCTGCTGGATCGCGAGCCGATGACGAAGGACGAAATCGAGCAGATCCTCGGCACCGGTCCGGAGGAGATTTGATCCTCGACACCTCAGCGATCATCGCCGTCCTCTTCAGGGAGCGGCGCCACGAGGGGATCGTCGAAGCGATGAACGACGTGGACGGCCTGGCGATCGGCGCCCCCACGCTGCTCGAGACCGGGATCGTCGCGGTTCACGCCTTCGATCTCCACGGTCGCGCCCTCGTCTCCCGGTTCCTCGAGGAGAAGCAGGTGACGGTGATCCCCTTCGACGAGCGTCACTGGAGCGTCGCCGCCGACGCTCACCTCCGCTACGGCAAGGGCCGCCACCCGGCCCAGCTCAACTACGGCGACTGCATGACCTACGCCACCGCCAAGGTCGCCGGCGCCCCGCTGCTCTTCGTCGGCGACGACTTCTCCCAGACCGATATCGCGGTGGCGTAGCCGGGTGGGCCGCCTTATTGGGCCATGGCGGGGATAAGGCGGCCCACTCGCCTCAGTCCGGCGGTGGCAGGGTCGTGTCGGCGGTCGGGTCGGGCTCGACCGGGTCGGGCCAGCGCAGCCGCTCGGGCGCCTCTCGCATGCGGATGATCCGGGCGGGGATGCCGGCGACGACGGCGTTGGCGGGGACGTCCCTGGTCACCACCGAGTTGGTGCCGACGATCGCGTTGTCGCCGACGCGGACGCCGCGCAGGACGCAGGCGCCGTAGCCGATCCAGACGTTGGAGCCGACCTCGACGTCGCGCATGTAGATGCCCTGAAGGCGGATCGGGCGCTCGACCTCGACCACGCCGTGGTCGAAGTCGATGAACATCGCCCGGTCGGCGATCACGCACTGCTCGCCGATCCGCACCCGGCGGTAGGCGGAGATCGTGCACTCCTGGCCCATCACCGTCTTCTCGCCGATTTCGACCACGCCCTCGTGGCAGCGGATCTTCGAGCCGTCGCCGATCCAGACGAAGCGGCCGAAGCGGACCTCGGCCCCGCGGGCGATCTGGATTTCGAGCCGCCGCCCGAGAAACAGCAGGCCGTCGGTGCTCCAACGCCACCCGGCCCGGGTCAGCAGCCGTCGCCGCAGGTAGCGGCCCAGCAGGCGCGCGTATTCGCGGTTCAGCATCCGGTTGCGGGCCAGGAAGCGGATCACGGCGGCGGGGACTCTAAGTATGTCCCGCGTTTCGCGGCGGACTCGTAGACTGGCGCGGCCGTGGCCGACGCCGCCAAATCCGCCTCGCTCGCCGAGCGCCTGCTCGCCGGCGACAAGCGGGCGCTGGCGCGGGCGATCACCCTGATCGAGTCCGACGACCCGGCCGGGTGGGACCTCGTGCGCGAGGTCTACCCGCGCACCGGGCGGGCGCGGATCGTCGGCTTCACCGGTCCGCCGGGAGTGGGGAAGAGCACCCTGATCGGGGCCCTGACCGTGGAGCTGCGCAAGGCCGATCGTGAGGTGGGGGTGCTCTCGATCGACCCCTCCAGCCCGTTCACCCGCGGCGCCCTGCTCGGCGACCGGATCCGACTCTCCGAGCACTTCCTCGACCCCGGCGTCTTCATCCGCTCGATGGCGTCGCGGGGGGCGCTGGGCGGTCTCTCCGAGGCGGCGCTCCAGGTGGCGCTGGCGATGGACGCGGCCGGCAAGGACGACGTCCTGATCGAGACGGTCGGGGTCGGCCAGGCGGAGATCGACATCGTCGACCACGCCGACACGATCGTCCTCGCCCTGATGCCCGGCTCCGGCGACTCGATCCAGGCGCTGAAGGCGGGCGTGATGGAGATCCCCGACGTGATCGTCGTCAACAAGGCCGACCACCCGATGACCGACACGATGGTGCGCGAGGTCCGCGGCGTGCTCGCCCTCTCCCACGACCCCGAAGGCTGGAAGGTGCCGATCCTGCGCACCGAGGCCGCCCGGGGCGAGGGGGTCGAGGAGCTGGCCGCGAAGATCGACGAGCACCGCGCCTTCATCGAGGAGGCGGGGACGCTGGCCGAGCGGCGGGCCCGGAACCTGCGCGGCGAGGTGCTCGGGATCGCCGCCGCGAGGATGCGCCGCCGCCTGGAGGCGACCGTCGCCGACGACCCCGACACCGCCGAGCTGCTGGACCGGGTGGTGCGGCGGGAACTGGACCCGGCCAGCGCGGCCGGCGAGCTGCTGGCGAGGCAGACCGATGGCTGAGGCGGAGGCGCCGGCACCCTCACCGGCGGCCGAGCCCGGCGCCTGGGTCGGCGCCAGGCTGGCGGAGATCGACGGCGCCGCCGCCGGCGAGGTCCACGGCCTCTTCCGCGACAGCGACAGCGGCGAACCGGCCTGGCTGATCGCCCGCGTCGGCCGGCGACGCCGCAGGCGCCTGGTCGCGGTGCCGCTGGGGCTCTGCGCCGGCGCCCCGTCTGGCGTCTGGGTCGCGGCCGAGGGCGAGGCGCTGCGCTCGGCGCCGGTGGTCGACCCGACCCGGCCGCTGCGCCGCGAGCACGAGCTGACGATCTGCGCCCACTTCGGCATCGGCGAGGGCGTCGGCCGCGCCGCCGAGGTCCGCGGCCGCGCCGAGGGCGAGGTCACGGCGCTTCCACCCGGCGGCTGAGTCCCGCTCGCGGCGGATTCCGAGCCGCGGCCGTCATCCCCCGCCGACGCCCTGCGCGCCCCTCAGCAGCCCAACTGGCGGGCGATCACCATCTGCTGCACCTCGTCGGTGCCCTCGCCGATGGTGAGGATCTTGGCGTCGCGGTAGAAGCGGCAGACCGGGTACTCCTCGATGTAGCCGTAGCCGCCGTGGATCTGGACCGCCTCCTCGGTGGCGCGGACGGCGAGGCGGCCGGTGAGCAGCTTCGCCTGGGCGGCGGTCAGGGTGAAGGACTGCCCGGCGTCCTTCTCCAGCGCCGCCCGCCAGGTCAGCAGCCGGGCCGACTCGATCTGGGCCGAGATGTCGGCGATCTTGGCCTGGATCGACTGGAACTTGGAGATCGACTGGCCGAAGGCCTGGCGCTCCTTGGCGTAGGCGATCGCCTCGTCGAGGGCGCCCTGGGCGAGCCCGACTCCCATCGCCGCGACGCCGATGCGGCCGCCGTCGAGGATGTGGAGGAAGTTCTTGAAGCCGTCGCCGCGGCGGCCGAGCAGGCTCGACTCCGGCAGCCGGCAGTCCTCGAAGGAGAGGGGGCGGGTGTCGGAGGCGTTCCAGCCCATCTTGCGGTAGGCGGCGCCGACCTCGTAGCCCGGCGTGCCGGTGGGGACGATCAGGTTGGAGACCTCCTTGCGGCCGTTGGCCTCGCCGGTGACCGCGGTGATCGAGACGCAGCCGGAGATCTCGGTGCCGGAGTTGGTGATGAACTGCTTGGCGCCGTTGACGACCCACTCGCCGTCGTCCAGCTTGGCGGTGGTGCGGACGTTGCCGGCGTCCGAGCCCGCCTCGGGCTCGGTCAGGCCGAAGGAGGCCAGGCGCTCGCCGCTGCACAGCCGCGGCAGCCACTCCTCCTTCTGCTCGGCGCTGCCCCAGAGGTGGATCGGCATCGTGCCGAGGGAGGTGTGGGCGGCCATCGTGATGCAGACCGAGGAGTCGACCCGGGCCAGCTCTTCGACCGCGAGCACGTAGGAGAGCGTGTCGGCGCCCCCGCCCCCGTACTCCTGGGGGAAGGGGATCCCCATCAGCCCGAGCCCGCCGAGCTTGGCGACGATCTCATAGGGAAACGCCTTTGTCCGGTCGAGCTCCTCGGCCACCGGCGCGACCTCCTGCCGCGCGAAGTCGCGGACGGTGTCGCGCAGCAGCCGCTGCTCGTCGCTGAGGTCGAAGTCCACGGCGGAAGCCTATGCGGAACTAGAGCTGAAGGCTCTTGACCTGCAACATCTCCTCGAGCCCGTAGCGCCCGTTCTCGCGGCCGTGCCCGGACTGGCCGTAGCCGCCGAACGGGGCGAGCGGGTTGAAGGCGCCGCCGTTGATCTCGATCTGGCCGGTGCGGATCCGGCGCGCGACCGCGACCGCCCGCTCCGGGTCGCTCGACCAGACGCCGCCGGCGAGGCCGTACTCGCTGTCGTTGGCGATCCGCACGCCCTCCTCCTCGCCGTCGTAGGGCTCGATCGCCAGCACCGGGCCGAAGATCTCCTCGCGGTGGATCGTCATCTCCGGCGTCACCTCGGAGAAGACGGTCGGGCGGACGAAGTAGCCGCGATCGAGGCCGTCGGGCGCCTCCGCGCCGCCGGTCACCAGCTTCGCTCCCTCGGCCTCGCCCTTCTCGATGTAGCCGCGGACGCGGTCGCGCTGGACCTCGGAGACGAGCGGGCCGAGCCGGGTCGCCTCGTCGAAGGGGTCCCCGGGGGTGAAGGCCTCGGCGGTGGCGGCGGCGATCCGCTCCGCCTCGGCCAGCTTCTCGCGCGGGACCAGCATCCGGGTCAGGGCGCTACAGGTCTGGCCGGAGTTGAGGAAGCACTTGGCGACGCCGTCGGGCACCGCCTTGGCCAGGTCGGCGTCGTCGAGGATCAGGTTCGGGGACTTGCCGCCGAGCTCCATCGCGACCGGCTTCACGGTCGCCGAGGCGAGCTCGCTGACCCTCTTACCGGCCCGGGTGGAGCCGGTGAAGGAGACCATGTCGATGCCGGGATGGGCGGCGATCGCCTCGCCGACCTCGGGGCCGAACCCGGTGACCATGTTGAAGACGCCGGCGGGGAGGCCGGCGGCCTCGATCACCTCGGCGAGCAGGAAGGCGTTCAGCGGCACCACCTCGCTCGGCTTCAGCACGACGGTGCAGCCGGCGGCGAGGGCGGGGGCGACCTTGGCGGCGATCTGGTTGAGCGGGTAGTTCCAGGGGGTGATCGCGCCGAGCACTCCGGCCGCCTCGCGGAACACGCGCGAGTTGCCGATCTCCTCCTCCCAGGCGACTTCCTCCATCAGCCCCGGCGTCGCCGCGAACTGGCTGGTCGGCAGGCCGACCTGGATCAACCTGCTCAGCGTCAGCGGCATTCCCAGCTCCTGGCTGATGGTCGTGGCGATCTCCTCGCTGCGCTCGCCGAGCCCGGCCGCGATCGCCGAGAGGTAGGCGGCGCGCTCCTCGCGCGGGGTGCGCGACCACGAGTCGAAGGCCTCGCGGGCCGCCCGGACGGCGCTGTCGGCGTCCTCGGGGGAGCAGGCGGGGACGGTCCCCATCACCTCCTCGGTGGTCGAGTTGATCACCTCGATCGGTTCCGTGCCCCGCGGCCGCACCCACTCGCCGCCGATGAAGACCTTGTCTCGAACCTGAAGCTCCGCCGCCGTCGCCATCTCATTCCTCCGATGCCTTGACCCGATTGACACAGACAAAGCTAGCGCCTGGTGAGCGCGCGAGCGATATAGCGAATATGCGATCAGTACTTATTCGCTATGTTTTAGGTTCGCATGGCAACGATCGCCGCAATCGAGCACCGCCGAGTCGGCCCGTCCCCGGGGCAGCTGCTGAGGGAAGCCCGCAAGCGCCACAACGTCAGCCAGAAGCGGCTGGCGGCCAGGGCCGGCACGACCCAGTCGGCGATCTCGCGGATCGAGTCCGACCGCGTCTCGCCGTCGGTCGACACCCTCTGGGGACTGCTCTACCTGTTGGGGGAGGATCTGACGATGGGAGCGGAATCGCGCGATTGGGGAATCGACAGGTCGCTGTTGTATGAGCGGCTCCGTCTTACGCCGGCCGAGCGAGTGGACTACGGGCTGGCCTTCGCGAACATCGTGATCGAAAACAGCCCCAACGTCCGCGGGGAGGTCGACGCCGCATGACCCAGGATGCACTGCCCCCCAAGGCACCGGATCTGAACCGCCTCTTGGAGCCCCTGGTCAAGCATGGAGTCGAATTCGTCCTGATCGGTGGGATGGCCGGCATCGCGCGAGGCTCGAACTATCCGAGCTTCGATCTGGACATCGCCTACAGGAGGGGACGCACCAACGTATCCCGCCTGGTCGCGGCTCTGAAGGAGCTCGATGTCCGCCTGCGCGGCGCTCCGTCGGATCTCCCCTTCCTGCTCGACGAGCGGACCATCGAAAACGGCGCCAACTTCACCTTCGTCACGCCGTATGGCGATCTCGACGTGCTGGCGGATGTCGCGGGGATCAAGGATTTCGACGCGCTCGCCGCCGACGCGGCGCAGCAGGAAGTATCGGGCCACATGGTCCGAGTTGCCTCCATCGATCACCTGATCGCGATGAAGCGGGCCGCGAACCGACCCAAAGATCGCAGCATGCTCGAGGAGTACATCGTGCTCGCCGACCAGATAGACCAGGGGCCGGCCGAGGGCGCCGGCGAGTAGGCGCTTCGCGCTCAGACCGCGGCGGCGGCCTTGCGGGCCGCCTCGATCCCGGGGCCCGGGACCTGGCGGGCGTCGCGGGCGGTGAGGACCTTGCCGCAGCGCTCGCAGATGCCGCGCTCGGAGACCTCGCCGCCGCACTCCTTGTGGAGGATCGTTTTCGGCGGCCCGCCGGGGCCGGGGGAGTAGCGGTCGCCCCAGTGCAGGAGGGCGATCAGGGCGGGCCAGAGGTCGAGGCCCTTCTCGGTCAGGAAGTACTCGTGGCGGGGCGGGCTTTCCTGGTAGGCGCGGCGTTCGAGGATCCCCTCGTCGACCAGGCGCTGGAGCCGCGCCGAGAGGACGTTGCGGGCGATGCCGAGCGAGCCCTGGATCTCGCCGAAGCGACGGTTGCCGTTGAGCACGTCGCGGACGATCAGCAGCGACCAGCGCTCCCCGATCACCTCGAGGGACTTGGCGATCGAGCAGGCCTGGCCCGGATAGTCGTGGTGCAGCACGAGTGTGATCTTCGCACACTTGGTTGCGTCAAGCAACCGACTGGAGTAGGCTGGCGGCGTCTGTCAGTTGCTTTACGAAACCCAGCCGAAAAAGCCGATCGGAGGCGACGCGTATGAGGCTGATTCCACGACACAAGCACGGACACCGGGGCAAGGTCCCGCGGATCGCGATAAGCCAGGCCGAGATCACCGCCGACCTGCACTACCCAGCCGGCCGCGACCGCGCCCAGCGCACGGCCGTCGTCGGCAGGCAGGGACCGGCGCCGCGATGAGCGAGGACGGCGTGCGGGCGGGGCGCCGATCAGGCGGCGAGGCGGCGGGCGACGTCGACCAGCAGCCGCACGCCGAAGCCGCTGGCGTCGGCGCCGGTGTAGGCGCGGCCGACGTCCCAGGCGGTGCCGGCGATGTCGACGTGGGCCCAGGGCGTCTCGCCGACGAACTCCTCGAGGAAGGAGGCGGCGGTGATCGTGCCGGCCTTGCGCTTGGAGGCGAGGTTGGAGAGGTCGGCGACGCTTCCCTTCATCAGCTCCTTGAACTCCGGGTGCAGGGGCAGGCGCCAGGTCAGCTCGCCGGTCTCCTCGCCCGCCCGCAGAACCTCCTCGGCGAGCGCGTCGTCGTTGGCGATCACCGCCGCGTAGGTCGATCCCAGCGCGACCGTCACGGCGCCGGTCAGGGTGGCGATGTCGATCAGCCGCTCAGCCCCCAGCTTCACCGCGTAGGAGAGGGCGTCGGCGAGGATCAGGCGCCCCTCGGCGTCGGTGTTGTTGACCTCGACCGTCTTGCCGTTGTGCTGCACGATCACGTCGCCGGGCTTGATCGCGGTCCCCGAGGGCATGTTCTCGGTGCAGGGGACGACCGCGAGGAGGTCGAGCGGGAGGGCCAGCTCGGCGATCGCCGCGACGGCCTCCAGCACGGCCGCGGCGCCGGACATGTCCATCTTCATCTCCTGCATCCCGGCACCGGGCTTGAGCGAGATTCCGCCGGTGTCGAAGGTGACGCCCTTGCCGATCAGGCCGAGGGTCTGCCCAGAGCCGGCGCCGGCGTAGCGCAGGACGATCAGGCGCGGCTCCTCGGGGCCGCCCTGGCTGACCGCGATCAGGCCGCCCATCCCCTCGGCCGCGATCTCCTCTCGGCCGAGCACCTCGACCGAGACCCCGTCGGCCGCCGCGATCTCCTCGGCCCGCCCCGCCAGGTGGGCGGGGGTGGCGACGTTGGCCGGCGTGCTCTGGAGGTCGCGGGCCCGGTTCTGGGCCTCGGCGCAGATGCGGGCCGCCTCGGCCGCCGCGGCGACGCCCGCCGGCGCCAGCAGGGTCAGGGTCTCGATCGGCGCCGGCGCCGGCTCGTCGGGATCGGCGCCGCGGAAGCGGTCGAAGCGGTAGGCGCCGAGGACGGTGCCGGTGACCAGCGCCGCGGCGGCCGCGGCGTCCTCGGAGGTCTCCGGCAGGGCCCAGGCGATCGAGGTCGCCTCCAGGCGGCCGGCCTCCCGCGCCGCCAGGGCGCCGAGCACGCGCAGGCGCTCGGCGTCGATCCGGCCGCGCTCGCCGAGGCCGGCGACCAGGACCCGGCCGAGCCCGTCGGGGTGCAGCAGCATCAGCCTGCGGAAGGCGCCCCTGGCGTCGGCGACGCCGGCGGCCTCGGCGATCGCCTTGGGCGACGCCTCCCCGTCCCAGAGCCCGACCACGGCGAGGTCGGCGCCGGCGCTTGGCAGATCGCTCTGGCTGACCTCGACCCTCATCGAGGCGCGAGTCTATGCCCTCGCGGGCGCCGTCACGGCGCCTCCCGGTATCGTCCCTGCGGGCACCGCGCCCGCTCGAAAAGACCCAACGACCTCGGAGAGGAAAGGCAGTAGATGCCCAGCTCAGTCATCCTTGGAACCGCGCGTACCCCGTTCGGGAAGATGAACGGCGCCCTGTCCTCCCTCGACGCCACCGAGCTCGGCGGCCGCGTGATCGAGGCGGCGCTGGAGCGCTCCAGCGTCGAGCCCGAGCAGGTCCAGCAGGTCGTCTTCGGCCAGGTTCTGCAAGCCGGTCAGGGGCAGATCCCCTCGCGCCAGGCGCAGATCGAGGCGGGCATCCCGAAGGAGGTCCCCTCGGAGACGATCAACAAGGTCTGCGCCTCCGGCATGCGCTCGCTCGGCCTCGCCGACATGGCGATCCGCGCCGGCGATACCGAGGTCGCGGTGACCGGCGGCATGGAGTCGATGAGCCAGGCTCCCTACCTGCTCCCCGGCGCCCGCACCGGCTTCCGCATGGGCGACGTCGCCGCGGTCGACGCGATGACCCACGACGGGCTCACCAACCCCTTCACCGAAAAGCAGATGATCAACGAGGCGAGCGAGGTCTCCAACGAGCTGGAGATCACCCGGGCCGACATGGACCGCTTCGCCGAGCGCTCGCACCGGCTCGCCGGCGAGGCGACCGACGCCGGCCGCCTCGCCGAGGAGATCGTCGCCGTCACGGTCAAGTCGCGCAAGGGCGAGACCGAGGTCGCGGCCGACGAGGCGATCCGCCCGGAGACCACGGTCGAGACGCTCGCCGGCCTGCGGGCGGTCGGCGGGGAGGACGCGACCCACACCGCCGGCAACGCCCCCGGCGTCAACGACGGCGCCGGCGCGATCGTCGTCGTCTCCTCGGAGTGGGCCGAGCGGGAGGGGCGGGCGCCGCTGGCCCGCGTGCTCTCCTACGGCACCGTCGCCGACGACTTCGCCTACCTGGCGAAGACCCCCGCCAACGCCGCCAAGCAGGCCCTGGAGAAGATCGGCAAGAGCCCCGCGGACGTCGACCTCTGGGAGATCAACGAGGCCTTCGCCTCGGTGGCGCTGAACTCGATGAGGATGCTCGGGATCGAGGAGGAGAACGTCAACGTGAACGGCGGGGCGATCGCCCTCGGCCACCCGATCGGCGCCTCCGGCGCCCGCATCGTCGGCGCGCTCGTGCACGAGCTCCAGCGCCGCGGCGGCGGGCTCGGCGTCGCGGCGATCTGCTCCGGCGGCGGCCAGGGCGACGCGATTGTGTTGGAGGTCTCCGCGTAGGCGGATCCTGCAAACCGGCGCATCTCGGCGTCCGATGAGCCGCGCGGCGGCCTTCTTCGACCTGGACAAGACCCTGATCGCGGGGTCGAGCGGGATGCAGTTCGCCCGCGTGGCGACCCGTCACGGCGTGGTCGGCCGCCGCCAGCTGGCGAGTTGGGCCCTGGAGCACCTGCGCTACCGCCTGCGCGGCACCACCGACGAGCGCACCGCCGAGGTCCTGCGCGTCGCCCGCGACCTGATCCGGGGCGTGCCGGAGAAGACGATCGCGAGGATGGGCCCGGAGGTGATGGCGGCGATCCTGCCCCGCGTCTACCCGCAGATGCTGGACGAGGTCCACGCCCACCAGGACGCCGGCCGTCCGACCTTCATCGTCAGCGCCGCCGGCAACGACGTGGTCGAGTCGCTGGCGCGGGTGCTGGGGATGGACGGAGGCATCGGCACCCGCTACGAGGTCGACGGCGAGGGCAGCTTCACCGGCCGCTTCGACGGCCCCTTCGTCTACGGCGCGGGCAAGGTCGAGGCGATGCGTTCCTTCGCCGCCCGCCACGAGATCGACCTCGACGCCTCCTACGCCTACTCGGACTCGCTCTCGGACCTGCCGATGCTGCGCGCGGTCGGCCACCCGGTCGCGGTCAACCCCGACCCGCCGCTGGCCGAGATCGCCAAGCAGGAGGGTTGGCAGACGATGCGCTTCGAGCGCCTCGGCCGCCGCCTGGTTGCCCTCGCGGTGACCCTGCTGGCGACGGTCGCGGGCTTCGGCGCCTCCCGCGTCGCCGCCCGCCGCCGCCCGCCGCGGCGGCGCTTCGCGGTCCGCCGGTAGCGCCGAGCGCATCTAGACTCCAGTCCATGGCGGTCGAGCCCGGAGCCAAGCGCGGCGCCCACCAGTGGCGCCAGGAGGTCTACTCGCGGGGGGCCGAGCGCGACGCCGAGTTCTCGACCATCTCCGGCCAGGAGATCGAGCCGCTCTACACCGAGGAGGACCTCGACCCGGGCCTGGAGGAGCGGGTCGGCCACCCGGGGGAGTACCCGTTCACCCGCGGCCCCTACCCGTCGATGTACCGGGGGCGGCTGTGGACGATGCGCCAGTTCGCCGGCTTCGGCACCGTCGAGGAGACCAACGAGCGCTTCCAGTACCTGCTCGACCACGGCCAGACCGGGCTCTCGACCGCCTTCGACATGCCGACCCTGATGGGCTATGACTCCGACCACGCCCGCAGCCTCGGCGAGGTCGGTCGCGAGGGCGTCGCGGTCGACAGCCTCGACGACATGGAACAGCTCTTCGAGGGGATCCCGCTCGGCGGGGTCACCACCTCGATGACGATCAACGCCCCCGCCGCGATCCTGCTCGCCTACTACGTCCTCGTCGGCGAGAGCCAGGGGGCGCCGGCGGAGAAGCTGGGGGGGACGATCCAGACCGACATCCTCAAGGAGTACATCGCCCAGAAGGAGTGGTGCTTCCCGATCGAGCCGGCGCTGCGCCTGCTCACCGACATGATCGAGTGGTGCACGGAGAAGATGCCGCGCTGGCACCCGGTCTCGATCTCCGGCTACCACATCCGCGAGGCCGGATCGACCGCCCAGCAGGAGCTGGCCTTCACCCTCAAGGACGGCTTCACCTACGTCGAGCGGGCGATCGCGCGCGGCCTCGACGTCGACGACTTCGCCCCCCGCCTCTCCTTCTTCTTCAACGCCCACATCGACTTCTTCGAGGAGGTCGCCAAGTACAGGGCGGCGCGGCGGATCTGGGCCCGGGAGATGCGCGACACCTACGGCGCCAAGCGCGAGGAGTCGATGCGGCTGCGCTTCCACGCGCAGACGGCGGGAGTCTCCCTGACCGCGCAGCAGCCGCTCAACAACGTCGTCCGCACCTCGCTGGAGGCGCTCGCCGCGGTCCTCGGCGGGACCCAGTCCCTGCACACCAACTCCTACGACGAGGCGCTGGCGCTGCCGACCGAGGAGGCGGTGCGGGTGGCGCTGCGCACCCAGCAGATCATCGCCACCGAGTCCGGCGCCGCCAACACGGCCGACCCGCTCGGCGGCTCCTGGTTCGTCGAGAAGCTGACCGACGAGATGGAGCGGGCCGCCTACGGCTACTTCGCCCGGATCGACGAGCTGGGGGGGATGGTCGAGGCGATCCGGCGCAACTTCCCCCAGCGCGAGATCGCCGACGCCTCCTTCACCTACCAGCGCGAGGTGGACGAGCGGCGCCGGATCGTCGTCGGCGTCAACGACTTCGTGCAGGAGGACGAACCCGAGACGCCGATCCTGCGCATCGACCCGGCGCTGGAACGCAAGCAGGTCGACCGCCTCGCGGCCACCCGCGCCCGCCGCGACGGAGCCGAGGTGCAGGCCGCGCTGGCCGAGCTGAAGCGGGTCGCCGCCGGCGAGGGCAACCTGATGCCGCCGATCCTCGCCGCGGCGCGCGTGCGCGCCACCGAGGGCGAGATGATCTCCGCCTTGCAGGAGGTCTTCGGCACCTACACCGAGTCGCCGGTCTTCTAGGCAGGCGCTAGGGTTCCCGGCCGCATGGAGGCAGCAACCGCCCGCAAGATCCGCGTCGTCGTCGCCAAGCCCGGCCTGGACGGGCACGACCGCGGCGCCAAGATCATTGCCCGCGCCCTGCGCGACGCGGGCATGGAGGTGATCTACACCGGCCTGCACCAGACGCCGGAGCAGATCGCCGAGACGGTGATTCAGGAGGACGCCGACGCGGTCGGCCTCTCGATCCTCTCCGGCGCCCACATGACCCTCGTCCCCCGGGTCGTCGAGCTGCTCGCCGCGCAGGGGATCGACGACGTTTTGGTCACCGTCGGCGGCACGATCCCCGCCGACGACATCCCGGAGCTGAAGAAGCTCGGCGTCGCCGAGGTCTTCACCCCCGGCGCCGGCACCGACGAGATCGTCGAGTTCATCCGCGACGGCGCCACCGAGCGCCATCGGCAGGGCGAATAGACTCCTCTGCATGGATCGGTGCATAGGTTCGCCGGCTCGGGTATTATCCTGATTGACTCGTCAATCAACCAGTCGCCCCAACCGATAAGATGCCCGGCCGCGACTTGCCCGCGAGGCCTGACCCACAGCCCCGCGAAGACCTGAGAATCGTCCCCAAGGAGGATCGAACTTGAAGATCTGCGTCCTGGTCAAGGAGGTTCCGGACGCCGCCGTTCAGAAGCGCATCGACCCGAACACGATGCGGCTGGACCGCGGCGGCGAGAAAAACCTCAACCCCTTCGATACCCACGCGCTCGAGGCGGCGATGCAGATCAAGGAGGGCGGGGCGATCCCGGTCGAGGAGGTGGTGGCCGTGACGATGGGCCCCGACTCCGCCGTCCGCGCCCTGCACAAGGCGGTGGCGCTCGGTGCCGACCGCTCGGTGCACCTCTCCGACGACGCCCTCGCCGGCTCCGACGTCTGCGCCACCGGCTACTCGCTCGCCAAGGTGCTGGAGTCCGAGAGGCCCGACCTGGTCCTGCTCGGCCAGCAGTCCGACGACGGCGAGTGCTACACGATCGGCGCGGTCGTCGCCGACCACCTGCGGATGCCCTCGCTGACCCAGGTGATCAAGATCGACGTCAGCGACGGCAAGCTGCGCTGCGAGCGCCAGGCCGAGTATGGCTACGACACGGTCGAGGTCGAGCTGCCGGCCGTGATCAGCGTCGGCGACGCGATCAACGAGCCCCGCTACCCGAGCCTGAAGGCGATCATGGGGGCGAAGAAGAAACCGCTCGACAGCAAGGCCACCGGCGACGTCGGCATCGACGGCGGCATGGTCGGTGAGGCCGGCTCCAAGACCGCGGTCCTCGCGCTCAACCCGCCTCCCGCGAAGGAGGCCGGCGAGATCATCGAGGACGAGGACACCAACGAGACGGTCGAAAAGATCGTCGCCTGGCTGGACGAGAGGAAGCTGATCTAGATGGCAGGCATTCTGGTTTACGCCCTCCACGACGACGAGGGCAACTTCAACAAGAACTCGCTCGGGGCCATCTCCGAGGCGGCCAAGCTGGCCGGCGAGGTCGGCGGCGAGGCCGCCGCGCTGGTGGTCGGCGAGGTCGCCGACGACGCCTGCGCCGCGCTCGGCAACTACGGCGCCGCCAAGGTCTACCGGGCCAAGAGCGTGCCCGAGGGCCTGGCCCAGCCGATCATCGACGCGATGGCGAAGGTGATCGGCGACGAGGGCTTCTCCTACGCCCTCTTCGGCGGCGGCCTGCTCGGCTTCGAGATCGGCGCCGGCCTCACCGCGCGGCTCAACGCCGGCGTGACCATGGAGGTCACCGAGGTCAAGGTTCAGGACGGCAAGCTGGTCGCCGAGCGACCGATCCTCCAGGACTCCCAGATCGCCGACGTCGGCTACGTCAGCGAGCCGGGCATCATCATCGGCCGCCTCAACGCCTTCGACACGAAGGAGAGCGGCGGCACCGCCGAGGTCGTCGACGTCGAGGTCGAGCTCTCGCCCTGGTCCTCGAAGGCGACGATGGTGCAGCGCGGCGAGCAGCGCGGCGCCGACGTCAACATCGAGGACGCCGAGATCCTGGTCGGCGGCGGGCGCGGGCTCGGCGCGGCCGACGGCTTCAAGCTCTGCGAGGACCTCGCCGAGTCGATGGGCGGCGCCGTCGCCGCGACCCGCGCGGTGGTCGACGCCGGCTGGTACCCCTACGCGGCCCAGATCGGCCAGACCGGGAAGACGGTCGCGCCGAAGCTGTACCTCGCGGCCGGCGTCTCCGGGGCGATCCAGCACAAGGTCGGGATGCAGAACTCGGAGGCCATCCTGGCGATCAACAAGGACCCGAACGCGCCGATCTTCGAGTTCTCCGACCTCGGCGTGGTCGGCGACCTGCACAAGATCGTCCCCAAGCTGACCGAGGCGATCAAGGCGAAGAAGGGCGGCTGAGGCGATGCCAGCGGTCGCGCCGAGCGAGTTCCCGCCGCCGTTCGACGCGGCCGACGCGATCGGCCCGCCGACCGATCCCGAGGACGAGCGCATCGAGGTTGGCGTGGCGATCGTCGGCGGCGGCCCCGCCGGCCTCGCCTGCGCCAACAAATTGATGCAGCTGCTGGAGAAGGAGCCGGAGCTGACCGAGAAGCTGGGCGAAGTCCCGGTGGCGGTGATCGAGAAGGGCAAAGTCGCGGGGGCGCACCTGCTCTCCGGGGCCAACATGAAGCCCTCGGCGATGGAAGAGCTGTTCCCCGACCTCGACAAGTCGGACTGGCCGGTCTACCAGGAGGTGACCAAGGACGCCGTCTACGTCCTCACGCCGAAGAAAGCGATCCCGATGAAGCCCCCGCCGCCCGGCTTCCGCAACCACGGCAACTACGTCACCTCGGTCTCCAAGCTCGGCCGCTTCCTCGCCGAGAAAGCCGAGGAGGCCGGCGTCTACATCCTCTCCGAGACCGCCGCCACCAAGCTGCTGGTGGAGGACCGCGTGGTCAGGGGTGTGCGCTCCGGCGACCGCGGCCGCGGCAAGGACGGCGAGGAGCTGGCCAACTTCGAGCCCGGCTCCGACGTCGTCGCCAAGGCGACGGTCCTGGCCGAGGGCACCGTCGGGCACCTCACCTACGCCGCCTACGACTACTTCGACATGCACGGCGCCGACCCGATGCGCTGGGAGCTCGGCGTGAAAGAGGTCTGGGAGGTGCCGAAGCCGCTGGACCGGGTGATCCACACGATGGGCTGGCCGCTGCGCAAGTCCCCCCGCTACAACGAGTTCGGCGGCAGCTTCATCTACCCGATGGGCGAGGACAAGATCTGCATCGGCCTCGTCGTCGGCCTCGACTACACCGACGCGACCTTCAGCTGCCACGACGCTCTTCAGCTGATGAAGACCCACCCCTTCATCAAGAACCTGCTCGATGGCGGCAAGCGGGTCGCCTGGGGGGCGAAGACGATCCCCTCCGGCGGCTACTTCGCGATGCCCAAGCGGCTCGCGGTCCCGGGCATGGTCGTCGCCGGCGACGCGGCCAGCATGGTCAACATCCCGACCCTGAAGGGCGTCCACTACGCGATGCACGCCGGGATGTACGCGGCGGAGACGATCGTCGACGCGCTCAAGGAAGACTCGGTCAACTTCGAGGCGTACGACGAGAAGATCCACAGCTCGGCGATCGAGAAGGACCTGAAGGAGTCGCGCAACATGCGCCAGCCCTTCTCCAAGGGCTTCTTCCTCGGCGGGGCGATCGCCTCGGCGATGACGGTGACCAAAGGGAACTTCCCCGGCGGCCACTGGAAGCAGGAGGACGACGCCGAGAACGAGATGGAGATCGGCAGGGCGGGCGACATGTACGTCAAGCCCGACAACGAGCTGACCTTCAACAAGCTCGACTCGGTCTTCCTCTCCGGCAACGCGACCCGCGACGACGCCCCCAACCACGTCCGCATCCAGACCAGGGTGCCGCGGGAGATCGCCCAGACCTGGGTCTCGATGTGCCCGGCCCAGGTCTACGAGATCCCCGACGAGCAGCTGGAGAACGGCACCTCGGAGGTCGACGTCCACGTCACCGCCTCCAACTGCGTCCAGTGCGGCGCGATCACCGCCAAGGGCGGCCGCCTCACCCTGCCGGAGGGCGGCGACGGGCCCCTGTACCAGGAGACGTAGGGGAGAGGTTCCGAAGTAGGCGCGATCCGCGCGCCACACGTGCGTCCCACATTCTCAGTCTCGGCGAGTGGTCGTGGGGACGTTTATCAGCAGCGTGGCAACTGGTGCCGGATTGATGACCGCGGCTATAGCCGTCTGTGGGTTCCTGGCGCACGCGAGGCCCGCGATGAGCGGGAAAGACGATGCGGCCGTCAGGGCGGCGACGGTGATCGGCGGCCTCGTCGGCTTCTGCCTCGCCGTCGCTTTGGTGGCTGCCTCGTGGCTGGTAGGGTAATCTTTTGTCTGCGAAAGAAAAGAAGGGGGAACGATGACGGAAGGCAGGGCGATCGTCTTGATCTTCGCCGCGACTCTCGTCGTCTTCATCGGCGCATGCGGCCTTCTCGCTTCATTCACCACCGATGGGACCGCGTTTGCGTTGGCGATGATTCTGATCGGAGGTGCTGGTGCTCATGCCTGCTCCTTGGTCGTGATCCATTACTCGGACAAGTCCCAGTCTCAGCGACCCCGACGCTGAGACACGTTTCAGGGCGGGTATGGTCGCGCCGTGCTGGCGCTTGGGATAGCCGCGGCCATCGGGGCCTCCTGCCTCTACAACACCTCGATCGCGTTGCAGGCCCTGGAGGCGCGGCAGGTTCCCCATGAGCACTCGCTGCGGCCCTCGCTGATCGGGCGGCTGGTCCGCAACCGGCGCTGGCTGGGGGCCACGGCGCTGGGACTTCTGGGCTGGCCGCTGGAGATCGCGGCGCTGCTGCTGGCGCCGCTGACGGTGGTGCAGCCGTGCCTGACGAGCGGGCTGATCCTGCTGCTGTGGCTGGGCGCGACGAGGCTGGGGGAGGCCCCCGGCCGGCGCGAGACGATCGCCGTCGCGGCGATCGTGCTCGGCGTCGCCGGGGTCGCCTGGGCGGCGCCCGATCGCACCACCGAACATGCCGGGACGGCGGCGATCGCGATCGCGCTCGGTCTGGTCGCGGTGCCGATCGCGGCGCCCTATCTCCTGCGCGGCCGGGACGGGGGGGCGGGCCTGCTGGCGGTCCTCGGCGCCGGCTTCGGCTACGCCTGGACGGCGATCGCCAGCAAGCTGCTGACCGACGAGCTGGCCGCCGGGACCGTGCTCGCGGCGGCCGCCTGGCTGGCCACCGCCGCCGCCTCGGAGGGCCTGGCGCTGTTGAGCGAGATGAGCGCCCTCCAGCGCCGCCCGGCCACCCACGTGGCGCCGGTGATGTTCGCGGTGCAGGTGCTGGTGCCGGTCGTGCTCGCCCCGCTGATCTTCGAGGAGTCCTGGTCCACGACCCCGCTCGGCGGCGCGGCGCTGGTGGCCTTCATGGCGGTCGCGATCGCGGGGACCACCCTGCTGGCGGGATCTCGCTCGGTTGGAGCGGTGCTCGAATCGGCGCACCGAGAGCGGGGCTGATCTCCGCTCGCGCTGCTAAGTTGACGCCGCCTTGGCTCCAGTTGACTCCCAAGCGGTCGCCGACCGGTTCGCCATCGGGTTCGACCATCGCGACCGCACGCGGCTGTTCGAGCTCTGGACCGAGGTCCTCGATTCCGAGCAGTGGTCGGAGGGGCCAAAGCTGGAGGCCTTCGAGAAGCGCTGGGGGGAGTGGAACGGCCTGACGAGCCTCGGCCTCTCCAGCTGGGCCGGCGGCGCCCTCGCCGCGCTGGAGTTCGCCGGCGTCCGCGGCGAGACCGTGCTCTGCCCCTCCAACACCTTCATGGCGACGCCGCTGGCGGCGATCGGGGCCGGCGCCGAGGTCGAGTTCGTCGACTGCGACCGGGAGGACCTCTGCATGTCCTTCGAGGACTTCGAGGCGAAGGCGGAGCGCCACCGCCCGCGGGCGGCGATCCTGGTCCACATCGGCGGCCACATCGCCTTCGCCACCGAGCGGATCGCCGCCTACTGCCGCGAGAACGGGATCTTCCTGATCGAGGACTGCGCCCACGCCCACGGCGCCGACTGGAACGGGGCCCGCCCCGGCGGCTTCGGCGACGCCGGCGTCTACTCGCTCTACGCGACCAAGACGGTCTCCACCGGCGAGGGCGGCGTGCTCGTCTCCGGCAACGAGGAGCTGATCGAGTTCGCCCGCAAGTTCCGCAACTACGGCAAGTTCGAGCACGAGGTCGACGGCCTCAACTTCAGGATGAGCGAGTTCACCGCCGCCCTCGGCCTGGTCCAGGCCGAGCGGATGGAGGAGATCGTCGCCTGGAAGAACGAGTACGCCCGCGAGCACCTCGACCCGATCCACCCGGCGCGCCTGGAGCCGCCCGACGGGATGACCTCGGGCCTCTACAAGTACATCGTCTTCGCCGAGATCGAGAAGTCGACCGGGCGCGTCTACGAGCAGCCGTGCCACCGGATCATGGGCCGCACCGACGACCTGCCCAACACCGACTGGGTCGCCGAGAATCATTGGTGCGTACCGCTCTACTACCGTCCTGAGAGCCGCGAGGCGGCGTTGAGCGAGGAAACCTGAGGTGCCAAGCGAGGAGGCGTCCATGAGGGTCCTGGTAACCGGAGGCGGCGGCTTCATCGGCTCCCATGTCGTCGATCGTCTGATCGAACGCGGGATCACGCCGCGGATCTTCGACCTCAGCGCCTCCCCCTACCACTCCCCGCTGGAGGTGGAGACGTTCACCGGCAGCATCACCGAGCCCGCCAACCTCGACCTGGCGATGCGCGACTGCGACGCGGTGATCCACCTGGCCGCGGTCGCCGACGTCGGCCATGTGCACGCCGACCCGGTGCTGGCCGAGGAGGTCAACACCCGCGGCACGCTCAACGTGCTCGAGGCGGCCTGCCGGGCCAAGGTCGGGCGCGTCGTCTACGGCTCGACCACCTGGGTCTACAGCGACTGCGCCGAGCAGGAGGTCGACGAGGAGACGCCGATCCCGGCCCCGCGCCACCTCTACACCGCGACCAAGCTCGCCGGCGAGACCTACTGCGCCGGCTACGCCGAGCTGTTCGAGCTGGAGAGCACCGTGCTGCGCTTCGGCATCCCCTACGGCCCCCGCGCGCGGGCCGCCGGGGTCGTCGCCAAGTTCACCGACCTCGCCCTCGGCGGCGAGGCGCTGACGATCGCCGGCGACGGCAGCCAGAGCCGCAGCTTCATCTACGTCGAGGACCTCGCCGACGGCATCGTCGCGGCGCTGAAGCCCGAGGCGGCGGGGCGCACCTACAACCTCTCCGGCGAGGAGGTGGTGACGATCCTCGAGATCGCCGAGACGGTGCAGGAGATGACCGGCGGCTGCGAGATCGTCCACACGCCGCCGCGCCCGGGCGACTTCCCCGGCAAGGTCATCTCCAACGTCCGCGCCCTGGAGGAGCTCGGCTGGAAGGCGGAGACGAGCTTCCGGGAGGGCGTCCGCCGCTACGTCGAGTGGGTCAGGTGCAGCACCCGCGCGCCGGACCCGGTTCCCGGCAAGCGCCCGTCGCTGAACGGCAACGAACACGCGGCCGGGGCACTGCTGGCGGGGGCCGCCCGCCTCGAGGAGCGCCCGCCGAGGGTGCTGATCCTGACCGCCGACATCGGCGAGGGCCATGATCTTCCGGCGCGGATCATCAAGGCCGACATCGAGCAGGCCTCCCCGGAGGCCGAGGTGGAGATCGCCAACGGGCTGGAGGAGATGGGGAGGCTGTGCGCCGCGATCGCGAGGGAGGGCTCCCGCTTCACCTTCCGCTGGATGCCGTGGCTGTTCGACATCCAGTACTGGCTGCTGACCAGGTTCGCCCCGACCCGCTGGCTGGCCCACCATGTCTCCTACTTGCTGGGCGCGCGCGGCCTCCTCCGCTCGATCGCCGAGCACGACCCCGACGTGGTCATCTCCACCTATCCCGGGGTGACCGCGGTGCTGGGGATGCTGCGCGAGAACCGACGCCTGCCGATCCCGGTGCAGTCGGCGATCACCGACCTCGCCGGGCTGCGCTACTGGGTCCACCCCGGCGTCGACCTGCACTTCGTCACCCATCCTGAGTCGATCGAGGAGGTCGAGAGGCTGGCCGGGCCCGGCAGCGTGGAGTGGATGCGGCCGCCGATCTCGCCCGACTTCCTGATGCCGCGGACCAGGGCCGACGCCCGCCGCGCCCTCGATCTCCCCGCCCACGCTCGCGTTGTCCTCGTCTCCGGCGGCGGCTGGGGCATCGGCGACCTCGAGGGCGCGATGCGCTCGGCGCTCGCCGACGAGGACACCCTCGTCGCCTGCATCGCCGGACGCAACGAGGTGGCCCGCGAGAAGCTGGAGCGCAGCTTCGGCGGGAACGAGCGGGTCCGCATCCTCGGCTTCACCGAACAGATGAGCGACTGGATGGCCGCCGCCGACGCGATGGTCCACGCGACCGCCGGCCTGACCGTGCTCGAGGCCCACATCCGCGGCTGCCCGGTCGTCTCCTACGGCTTCTCCGCCGGGCACCTGCGGGCGAACAACGCCGCCTTCGAGCGCTTCGGCCTGGCCGAGGTGGCGCGCTCCGAGCACGAGCTGGAGTCGGTCCTGCGCCACGTCACCCGCGAGCGCCGCTCGCCCGACTCCTCCTTCGCCTCGTTGCCGCCGATCTCCTCGCGGGTGCTGGCGGCGCGCCCGCGGGTGCGCCAGCAACCGGTCTGGAAACTGCGGGCGGAGCGCACCGCCGCCGCGGTCGGGCTGACCGCGCTGACCACGGTGATGATCATCGCCGTGGCGCTCTGGCTCAACTGGGAAACGCCCTACCGGGTGATCGCCAAGCCGCTGGAGAGCCGCGTCCACCTCGGCAAGGACACCGACAATCCGGTCGTCTCGAAAGCCCAGGCGCTGCCACCCGGGGCGACCCCGCACCGCGCGTCGGCGGTCAAGCCCGCTCCTTGATCGGCGCGCTCGGCGCGGCCGGCCTCTCGGCCGCGGCGGTCGCCTTCGCGGGCCCGGCGCTGGCGCCGGTGGTGCCGCCGCTGGGCGAGGCGCTCGGCATCCTGCTGCGCCAGGAGGGGGAGGAGGGGGTGGCCCTCACCTTCGACGACGGTCCGCACCCCCAGGGCACGCCGGCGGTGCTGGAGACCCTGCGCGAGGCCGGCGCCCCCGCCACCTTCTTCCTCGCCGGCGAGCAGGTCGTGCGCCGGCCGGCCCTGGTGGCGGAGATCGTCGCCGCCGGGCACCGGGTGGAGCTGCACTGCCATCGCCACCGCAGCCAGCTGCGGCTGGGGCCGCGCCAGCTGCTGGAGGACGCCGAGCGGGCCAGGGCGGCGATCGAGGAGGCGGGCGGCCAGGCGATCGCCGACTACCGCCCCCCGTACGGGATCTTCAGCGGCCTCGGCCTGCGGGCCGTGCGCGGCCGCGGCTGGCGGCCGGTGCTGTGGTCGCGATGGGGGAGGGACTGGTCGCGGCGGGCGACGCCGGCCTCGATCGCGCGCCGAACGACCGCGGCCGTGCGGGCCGGGGACGTCCTGCTGCTGCACGACGCCGACTACTACAGCGCGCGCGGCTCCTGGGTTCGCACCGCCGCCGCGCTGCCGGCGATCCTCGAGGAGATCGACGGGCGGGGGCTGAAACCGACGCTGCTGCGCCGCTGAGACGGCGGCGCGAGCGTCCAGACCTCACAGCCGGCGAAGGCTTCGTCGAGGCGCTGCGCCATCGTGCTGCGGGGCCGGTCCTGGTCGAAGATCTGCTTGGCCATAGCTCTCCGTCCTAGTTGGGGGTCGGGGAAGACTCTCGACCCGATCGGACGAAAACGCTGCACTTTGCGGGTTTTGGGAACGTACGTTCGTCCAGGCGCTAAGCCGATCCCGCAAACACGGCGATCTCTTCGGCCAGGCGCTGGGGCTGGTCCAGCGGCACGAAGGTCTTCGCCTCGGGGATCTGGACGATGCGGGCGTTGCCGGCTTCGGAGGCGAGCCGCTCGGCGTAGGAGAGCGGGAAGTAGCGGTCGCCCGGCGCCCAGGCGAGGAGGATCGGCAGCCGCGAGCCGCGCAGCTTCTCGGCGGCGGCCAGCGTGTAGCGCTTGTCGAGGCCGATCGTGACCTTCTTCAGGTCCTCGCGAATCGCCCCGTCGCCGAGGCTGGGCGCCATCCACGACGCCACCAGCTCGGCCGGGATGGTCGTCCTGGCGAAGGGGCGGAAGGCGCGGCGGCTGACGGCCGCCGAGCGGAAGGGGGCGGAGAGCACCGCCATCCCGCCCGGCAGCTTCGCCAGCGGCGGCATCGCCTTGAAGATCCCGGGCGGGAAGTTCTCGTGCGTGTCGCAGTTGGTGAGGACGAGCCGCCCGACCCGCTCGGGGTGGCGGGTGACGAGGACCTGGGACATGGCGCCGCCGGAGTCGTTGCCGACGACGGTGACGTCGTCGAGGTCGAGGGCCTCGAGGAAGGCGGAGATCGTGGCCGCGATGCCGGGCGGGCTGAGGTCCGCGCCGGGCCTCATCGCGATCTGGTGGGCACCCAGGGGCCAGTCCGGGGCGAGGCAGCGGAAGCGGTCGGAAAGGCGGTCGAGGACCCCGTCCCAGAGCCGGCCGTCGACCAGGTAGCCGTGGACGAAGACCACCGCCCTGCCCGCACCCGCCTCGCGGTACCGGATCCTCCCCACCGGCAGGTCGATCTCCTTGCGCTGACTCGTCTCGCTCATAGTCCGGGCCTCCTCGTCGTCACACGCTTGACGCGCATGTTGTGGGCGCTGGTCAGTTCATTCCCTTCATCGTCCTTCGGCCCTTATAACATACGTGCAGTATGAATGTATCCCGCCGAACCCAGGCCCAGCGCGCCGAGACGACGAGGGGGGCGTTGGTCGCCGCCGCCCGCCGCCTCTTCGCCGAGCGCGGCTACGCCGGGGTTGGGACCGAGGAGATCGTTCGCGCCGCCGGCGTCACCCGCGGCGCCCTCTACCACCACTTCGGCGGCAAGGCCGATCTGCTCGAGGCCGTCTACGAGAAGCTGGAGGCGGAGTCGACCGAGCGCGTCGCCAGGGTCGTCCTCGGCTCCGACCTGGAGAGCCCGATGGAAGCGATGCGGGCCGGCATCTCGGCCTTCCTCGACGAGTGCGCCGAGCCGGAGTTCCAGCGGATCGCCCTGCACGACGCCCCCGCCGTGCTCGGCTGGGATCGCTGGCGGGAGATCGCCGCCGCCAACGGGCTGGGCCTGATCGAGGCGAGCCTCGCCGCCGCGATCGAGGCCGGCGAGGTCCGCGAGCTGCCGGTGAAGCCGATGGCGCACGTGCTGATGGGCGCGCTGGATGAGGCCGCGATGCTTCTCGCCCGCTCCGACGACCCCACCAGCCGGGCCGAGGTCTCCGAGGTCCTACTCGCGGTGCTCGAGAGCTTCGCCGTCCCCGCCGCGCTCTGAGCGCAGCGAGACCTCGGCGTCGTCGAACTCGATCGGCGGGGTGTGGGCGAGGCGGCGCGACTCCTTCTGCGCGTACATCCGCACGTCGGCGAGGCGCAGGGCGTCGGTCGGGTCGTCGGCCTCCTCCGGGATGCCGACCGCGCCCCAGGAGGCGCTCAGCTCGAAGCCCCTGCCGCTCGCGGTCAGCGCTTCGGCCGCGCGCTTTGTCACCGCCTCCCGCTGCCCCTCCTCGCAGGTGAGCAGGACGGCGAACTCGTCGCCGCCGATCCGGAAGGAGGAGCCGGCGTCCCCGACCGCCTGGCGAAGCCGGGCCCCCAGCTCGCTCAGCATCGTGTCCCCCGCCGGATGGCCGAAGGTGTCGTTGTAGCGCTTGAAGCCGTTGAGGTCGAAGAGGAGGAGGGAGAACGGCTCCTCGGCGGCCAGGCGGCAGCGGGCCGCCAGGTCCATCTGTAGCCGGCCCTGGTTGCCGAGGCCGGTGAGGGGGTCGGTGCGGACCTGCTCCAGCAGCTGCTTGTTCTCCCTCACGCTCAGCGCCAGGCGGGCCAGCACGGCGAGCATCGTCAGCGCCCAGAGCGCGGTCGTGAGCCCGCTGGCGCGGTTGAAGTACTGGATGCCGAAGAGGCCGATCATCACCGCCGCGAAGAAGCCCGGCACCATCAGCTCGCGCCAGCCGTCGAAACGGGCGGCGGGCTGGATCGTGTCGGCGCGCGGCTGCCACGCCTCGGCGCCGATGCAGGCGGCGGCGAACAGGTAGATCGGTTCGATCCAGTCGCCCGACGGCAGATTGGCGCCGGTCGTCTGAAGGGTGTAGGCGACGTCGGCGACGACCAGGGCCGCCAGCCCGATCAGCAGCAGCGACCAGGTGCGGCCGGGCCGCCACCGGGTTAGGGCGATCACGCCGACCACCATCGCCAGCATCAGGATGTCGCCGAGAGGGTAGGCGAGCGTGGTCGCCATCTGGACGGTCGTCCCGCTGGTCCGGTCGGCGACGAACTCGAAGATGAGGGCCGCTCCCAGCGCCGCGGTGCCGAGGGCCGCGATCAGCCCGTCCATCCACAGCCGCCAGTCCAGCTCGCGCGCCCGGGCGCGGACCAGCAGGTAGAGGCCGATGCCGGCGAGGGGGTAGAAGGCCAGGTAGCCGACGTCGGCCGGCGAGGGGTATGGCGGGGAGGGGTCGTTGGTGAGAACGGCGGTCCAGTAGACCTCGGCCGCTCCCCAGGAGAGGACGGCCGCGGCGATCGCCAGCCAGGCGCCGCGCTCGCCCTCGGCCTCGCGCGCTTTGATCAGGCAGGCCAGGCCGGCGGCGACGACGACCGAGTCGTACAGAGGTCCATTGACGAATTCGTCGAGGTTGGCGCCGCCGACCGCCAGCCAGTCGTGCAGGGTGACCAGCGCGACGCCGCCGAAGAGGACCGCGCCGATCGCCATGCGCAACGCGCCCGTGAGCCGTGCCTGTGATGGCGAGCCGATCGGATCCACATGGAAGTATCGGCAGCCTTGACCACTTCTCTAGACTGAAGTCAGGATGAAGGCAGGAATTCACCCCAACTACACGCTTGCCAACGTGCATTGCTCGTGCGGCAACCAGTTCTACACGCGGTCGACCAAGAACGACCTCCATGTGGAGCTCTGCTCCGAGTGCCACCCCTTCTATACGGGCAAGCAGAAGCTGGTCGACACCGGCGGCCGGGTCGAGCGCTTCCAGCGCCGCGCCGCCAAGCACAAGGTCGGGAAGTAGGCCGTGAGCCCGCCGGTGGGCTCGGCGCAGGCGTCCCAGTCCTCCTCCTCCGCCAACGGGGGGGACCCGCTGCGGATGCCCGACGGCGCCCTCGTCGCCAAGCGCGACGCGCCGGTCGGCGGCCAGGCGGTGCTGGAGGGCGTGATGATGCGCGGCGTCTCGGTCTGGGCGGTCGCGGTGCGCACTCCCGAGGGCCGGATCGATGTCGAGTCCGAGGCGCTCGTCCCCTGGGCCAAGCGGCATCGCCTCTGGCGGGCGCCGGTGATCCGCGGCGTCGTCGCCCTCGGCGAGTCGATGAAGATCGGCTTCAAAGCCCTCGCGATCTCGGCCAACGCCCAGCTGGAGGAGGACGAGGACGGCGAGCAAGGAGGAGATCGGCGGCTGGATCTGGGGCCTGACGATCGTGATCTCGCTGCTGCTCGCGGTCGGCCTCTTCTTCGTCGTCCCGGTCGGCCTCACCAGCCTGATCAAGGACCAGCTCGGCTCGCCCTTCCTCTTCTGGCTGGTCGAGGGGGTGCTGCGGACGGGGATCTTCATCGGCTACATCGTCGCGATCAGCCGCATGCCGGACCTGCGCCGGGTCTTCGAGTACCACGGCGCCGAGCACAAGACGATCTCCTGCTATGAGGCCGAAGACGAGCTGGTCCCCTCGCGGGCGAAGCTCTACTCGCGCCTGCACCCGCGCTGCGGCACCAGCTTCCTTTTGATCGTGATGGTGCTGGCGATCTTCGTCTTCGCCCCGATCGGGCTGCCGGCCTGGTACTGGCTGGTCGCCTCCCGCATCCTCGGCATCCCGCTGATCGCCGGCCTCTCCTACGAGGTGATCAAGTGGGCCGGCAAGAACCGGCGCAAACGCTGGGTGCGGGCGGTGATGTGGCCGGGGCTGATGCTCCAGAACCTGACCACGCGCGAGCCCGACGAAGAGCAGCTCGCCGTCGCGATCGCCTCCCTGAACGCGGTCCTCGCCCGCGAGGACCCCGCCGAGGCGGCGAAGCAGCAGCACATCGAGATCGTCGCGTAGGGAGGGGCCGGGCGCCCCTCTCCAGAAGACCGTACGGCCCGCAGTGGCCGTCGTGCGGAAGGAAGCCGCTCCCAAAGCCTTCTGGAGAGGGGCGCCCGGCCCCTCTCCACATGTCTATGTTGTGAGCTGTGATCGAGCGGCTGGTTGAGCAGATTGAGGTGCGGTTCGCCGAGCTGGAGGCGCAGATGTCGGACCCGGCCGTGATCGGCGATCGCGAACGCTACGCCGAGGTCGGGCGGGAATACCGCGAGCTGCAGCCGGCCCGCGAGCTGGCGGCCGAGTACGCGACCCTGAAGGACGACCTCGAGGGCGCGCGCGAGCTGCTCGACGAGGGCGAGGACGAGGAGCTGCGCAGGGTGGTCGAGGAGGCGCCGGCCCGGCTGGAGGAGCTGGAAGAGGAGATCCGCCTGGCGATGGTCGAGCGCGACCCCAACGACGCCAAGAACGTGCTGGTCGAGATCCGCGCCGGCACCGGCGGCGACGAGGCGGCGCTGTTCGCCGGCGACCTCTACAAGATGCTCAGCCGCTACGCCGAGGAGCGCGGCTTCGCGACCGAGGTCCTCTCGCAGTCCGGCTCGGAGGTCGGCGGCTTCAAGGAGGTCACCTTCGCGGTCAAGGGCGAGGGCGCCTACTCCGTCTTCAAGTTCGAGGGCGGCACGCACCGGGTGCAGCGGGTGCCGGAGACCGAGTCCCAGGGCCGCATCCACACCTCCACCGCGACCGTCGCCGTGCTGCCGGAGGCCGAGGAGGTCGAGGTCGAGGTCGACCCCAACGACCTCCAGATCGACGTCTACCGCTCCTCCGGCCCGGGCGGCCAGTCGGTCAACACGACCGACTCGGCGGTGCGGATCACCCACAAGCCGAGCGGCATCGTGGTCTCGATGCAGGACGAGAAGTCCCAGCTTCAGAACAAGGACCGGGCGATGAGGGTGCTGCGGGCGCGGCTGTACGAGCGCGAGCTGGCCGAACAGCAGGCGAAGATCGCCTCCGAGCGCAAGGCCCAGGTCGGCAGCGGCGAGCGCTCGGAGAAGGTCCGCACCTACAACTTCCCCCAGGGCCGGGTCACCGACCACAGGATCAAGCTGACCTCGCACAACCTCGACGGCGTGCTCGGCGGCGACCTCTCCGAGTTCACCGACGCGCTCGCGGCGGAGGAGAAGCGGCGAAGGCTCGAGACCGCGGCGGTTGGGTGACGGCCGCCGGGGTCGCGGTGTCGACGGTCCGCGAAGCGCTGAGCGCCGCGGTCGATGCCCTCGCCGCGGCGGGGGTCGACGATCCCCGCCTCGATGCCGAGGTGCTGCTGGCCGAGGCGAGCGGGCGGGACAGGGCGGAGCTGGCGGCGGGGCCGGAGGCCGAGGTGGCGCCGCCCCACGCCCGCCGCTTCGGCGAGATGGTGCGACGGCGGCTGCGGCGTGAGCCGGTCGCCTACATCCTCGGCCGCAGGGGCTTCCGCCACATCGACCTGGCCGTCGACCCGCGGGTCCTGATCCCGAGGCCGGAGACCGAGCTGCTGGTGGAGCTGGCGCTGGAGCGGCGCCCGGCCACCGTGCTGGACGTCGGCACCGGTTCCGGCGCGATCGCGCTGGCGGTCGCCGATGAGCTGCCCGATTGCGAGGTGACGGCGACCGACACCTCGGCGGGCGCCCTCGCCCTCGCCCGCGGCAACGCCGAGCGCCTGGGACTGGCCGACCGCGTCCGCTTCCTTGCGGGCTCGGTCCCCGCCGGCGAGCGCTTCGACCTGATCCTCGCCAACCTCCCCTACGTGGCCGAGCCCGACTGGCCCTCGCTGGCGCCCGAGGTGAGGGAGTGGGAGCCGCGCGAGGCCCTGCTCGCCGGCGCCGACGGCCTCGACGCGATCCGCGCCGTGCTGGCCGAGCGCGGCCGAGCTTTGTCGCGCATGGCGCTACAAAGCTCGGCCGCGCCCGTCGTCGCCCTGGAGGTCGGGGAGGGGCAGGCGGGGGCGGTGAGCCGACTTCTGGTCGACGCGGGGTCGGTTGACGTCGAGGCGCGGCGCGACCTGGCCGGGATCGAGCGTGTGGTCGTCGGGACCCTGTCGCCGCCTCGCTCGGAGGAGCGATGAGTGGGGCGGGCGGGACCGAGGTCGTCTCGGTCGAGCGGGACGGCCCGGACGCCGCCCGGGCCGCGCTGGAGCGCCACGTCGGCGCCGGCGGCGTCGCCGTCTTCCCCGCCGACGGGCTCTACGGGCTCGCCTGCGACCCACTCGACGCGGCGGCGATCGAGGGCATCCACCGGCTCAAGGGCCGCGACGACGGCAAGCCCTCGGCGGTCATGTACTTCTCGCCGCTGGCGATGCGCGAGCTGGTCGAGGGATTGGGGCCGCGCACCGCGGCCGCCGTCGCCGCGCTGCTGCCCGGCCCGGTCACCCTGGTCATCGCCAACCCCGCGCGGCGCTACCCGCTCGCCTGCCGCGAGGACCCCGAGCGGCTCGGCGTCCGCCTGATCGGCGGCCCGCTGGCCGGGGCGATGTGCCCGGTGCTCCAGACCTCGGCGAACCTCAGCGGCGAGCCGGCGCCGGCTCGCTTCGCCGAGGTGCCGGAGGCGATCCTCGCCGGCGCCGAGCTGGCGATCGACGGCGGCGAGCTGACCGGCCTGCCCTCGACCGTGGTCGACATCGCCGCGATCGAGGACGACGGCGGCTGGACGGTGCTGCGCCAGGGAGCCCTCTCCGAGGGCGATCTCGCCAGCGCCCTGGCCTCGGTCGGCCTGGGCTGAGGCGGGGCTCAGCAGCCGACGTCGCCGCGGAAGGGGAGGCGGACAAGGCGCCGCGAGGTGTTGTCGCGCTCCTCGGACTCGTACAGCAGGTGCTTGGGGTCGACGGTCATCGTGAAGGCGAAACAGCCGCGCAGGCCGGAGACCTCGATCCACTGCCTGTCGTATTCGGCCGGGTAGATGTCCGACCAGCCGACCGAGGTGCCGAGCGTGACCCGGTCGCGGTAGGGGTTCTGATCGCAGCCCGGGTAGTGGCGGTGGCTCGGCGAGCGCCGGCCGGGGCGGGTGCGCTGGAGGTCGCGCAGGCAGTAGTTCAGCTTGGGGCCGGTGCGGACGAGGCGGCCGAGCTTGCGACCCCGGCCGACCCGGCGCAGCTCGAAGCGCGCCAGCCGGTGGACCTTCCAGTAGGAGCCGCCGTAGTCGGCGCCGACGTCGGTGAAGTGCAGGGTGGCGCGGCTGCGCACCTCGACGTGGCCGCCGCCGGCGCGGTAGATCCGCTGGGTGACCCGCATCCGGTGCCAGCCGTCGCGCCGGCCGCGCAGCTCCATCGGGCCGCGGCCGCGGCTGCGCACGTCGCTGGTCGCCCGCAGCAGCACCCGGCCGCCGGCGGACTGGACGTAGAGGTCGGCGGGCGGGCCGATCCGCAGGTTGGGGCAGAGCAGGTGGGCGGCTTCTGGGCCGTGGCAGGGGTCCTCGGCGCGAGCCGGGACCGCCGCCAGCAGCGCGGCGGCGCCCACCAGGGCAGTGAGGACGACGGCGGAGCGCGGTCTCACGGGCCCAGACTATCCCGGCCCGTTGCTATCGTCGCTTGGACCTTGAGCGAGCTGCCCGAGAACTTCCAAACCGCCTCGCTGGCGGAGGTCGACCCGGAGATCGCCGCCGCCCTGGACGGCGAGCTTCACCGCCAGCAGCGCACGCTGGAGATGATCGCCTCGGAGAACTTCGTGCCCCAGGCGGTGCTCGAAGCAGTCGGCTCGGTGCTGACCAACAAGTACGCCGAGGGCTATCCCGGCCGCCGCTACTACGGCGGCTGCGAGCAGGTCGACGTCGCCGAGGAGCTGGCGATCGAGCGGGCCCGGGAGCTGTTCGGCGCCGAGCACGCCAACGTCCAGCCCCACTCCGGCGCCCAGGCCAACAACGCCGCCTACATGGCCCTGCTGGAGCCCGGCGACACCTTCCTCGGCATGGCCCTCGACCACGGCGGCCATCTCACCCACGGGATGAAAATAAACATCTCCGGCAAGCTCTACAACCCGGTCGCCTACCACGTCCGCCGCGAGGACATGCTGGGTGGACATGGAGGAGGTCGAGCGACTGGCCGGCCGAGCACCGGCCGAAGCTGATCGTCGCCGGCTGGTCCGCCTATCCGCGCCAGCTCGACTTCGCCGCCTTCCGCGGATCGCCGACTCGGTCGGGGCGGCCAGCTGATGGTCGACATGGCGCACTTCGCCGGCCTCGTCGCCGCCGGCGAGCACCCCAACCCGGTCGAGCACGCCGACGTCGTCACCACGACCATCCACAAGACCCTCTGCGGCCCCCGCAGCGGCATGATCCTCTGCCGCGCCGAGCACGCGAAAGCGATCGACAAAGCCGTATTCCCGGGCCAGCAGGGGGGACCGCTGATGCACACCGTCGCCGCCAAGGCGGTGGCCCTGCAGATCGCCGCCAGCGAGCAGTTCCGCGCCCGTCAGCGGCAGACGATCGCCAACGCCCGCGCCCTCGCGGCGGGCCTGGAAGCGGGCGGGATACCGGTCCTCACCGGCGGCACCGACGTCCACCTGGTCCTGGTCGACCTGACCCCGACCGGCCTCGACGGCCAGACCGCCGAGAACCGGCTGGAGGAGGTCGGGATCACCGTCAACCGCAACGCGATCCCCTTCGACGAGCGGCCGCCGATGAACCCCTCGGGCCTGCGGATCGGCACCCCGGCCCTCACCACCCGCGGCCTGGGCGAGGAGGAGATGGGCGAGATCGCCGCCGTGATCGCCGCCGCCCTCGGCGAGCGACTTCGAGGCCGAGAAGGACGACCTCTCCGCCCGCACCGGCGCCCTGATGGACCGCCACCCGCTGTACCCCCAGCTCTCTCCAGCGGCGGTCTGAGCGGCCGCCCAGGCGCGCGGACGCCCGCCGGCGAACCGCGGTGTTCTTGCTCAGCGCCGGGCCGATCGCTTAGGTTCTCCTCTCCAGTCGGGAATCTCTACCTTGGGGAGGCAGTGAGATGACGTTCGACCTCGGTGGGTCCACGATCGACATTGCGCTCGGTCTGTCCTTCGCGTTCTTCCTGCTCAGCATCGTCGCCTCGGCGATTACCGAGGGGGTCGCCTGGGCGACCAACCAGCGCGCCGAAAAGCTGAAGAAGGGCCTGAAGGGGATGCTCGGCGACGACACCCTGGCCAACGCGGTGCTCGACCATCCCCTGGCCAAGAACGACCTCAGCTCCGCGGCCCCCGACCGCAGCCCCTCATACCTTTCGCCGCGCAACTTCTCGCTGGCGCTGACCGACATCCTCGCCGCGGCCGCCCCTCCCACGGCGGCGGGCGTGGAACCCGACCCGCTCGCCGACGTCGCCGCCGGGGCGACCGCCGTCAGCGCCTCATCGCCTCAGCTGGGCAAACAGCTTCAGGCGCTGCTCCAGGACGTCGGCGACGGCGACCTGGCGGACTTCCGCAAGTCGGCCGAAAAATGGTTCGACGACACGATGGAGCGCGTCTCGGGCTGGTACAAGCGCTGGGCGCAGGCGATCGCCTGCGTCGTCGCGCTGGTCGTCGCCGTCGGCCTCAACGCCAGCGCGGTGCGGATCGTCGAACGCCTCGAAAGCGACCAGACGGTGCGCTCGGCCGTCGTCGCCGGCGCCCAGGGGGCCGCGGCCAAGGGCGAAGCCCCCAAGGCGACCGGGGAAGCGGCGCAGGCGGCGGTCGAAGAACTGAAGTCGCTGAAGCTGCCGATCCTGTGGAACGCCGCCAACAGCCCGTTCAAGAGCCTGAGCGTGTTCGCGTTGAGCCTGGTGGGGTGGCTGATCACCGCGATCGCGATCTCGCTCGGCGCGCCGTTCTGGTTCGACGCGCTCGGCAAACTGGCCCACCTGAGGACCGCGGGGAAAAAGCCGGAACCCTCGAAACAGCCGGCGTAGGCCGGCCCGGCACCGCCGGCGGGCGTGGCGCCGGGGCGGTCATCTAGGGTCGCCCCATGCGGGTCTGGATCGACTGCACCGCCGCGGCGCACCCGCTGGTCCTGCGGCCGATCGTCGAGCGGCTCGAGGCCCAGGGCCACGAGGTCTTCGTCACCGCCCGCGAGTACGGGCAGACGCTCGGCATCCTCGATCGGCTGGGGATGCCCTACACGGCGGTCGGCGAGCACGGCGGCGCCTCGCGGCTGGGCAAGGCGCGGGCGCTCGGCGGGCGCTCGGCCCGGCTGGCGCGGATCGTCTGGCAGCGGCGGCCGCAGCTGGCGATCGGCCACGGCTCGGTCGACCTCGCGGTCGTCTCGGCGCTCTTCCGCGTCCCCTCGGTGCAGATGCAGGACTACGAGTTCGCGCCGCCTGCAGCGCCAGATCGCCTTCCGCGCGGCGCGCCGGGTGCTGGTCGCCGGAGGCGATCCCGGCGCGAGCGGCTGGCGCGGATCGGCGCCAAGGAGCGAGAAGCTGTTCCGCTACCCGGGCCTGAAGGAGGAGTACTACCTGGCCGACTTCGAGCCCGACCCCGCCGTGCTCGACGAGCTCGGCCTCGACCGCGAGAAGGTCCTGGTCGTCGTCCGCCCGCCGCCGGAGACCTCCGAGTACCACGCGCCCAACGACCTCTACGGGGCGACGATCCGGCGCCTCGCCGAGGCTCCCGAGGCGCAGGCCGTGGTCATCCCCCGCACCGCGGAGCAGGGGGCGGCGGTGCGGGCGCTCGGCGCCGCCAACCTGATCGTCCCCGAGCGGGCGATCGACGCCCAGAGCCTGATCGCCTACGCCGACCTGGTGGTCAGCGCGGGGGGGACGATGAACCGTGAGGCGGTGGCGCTGGGCACGCCCGTCTTCACCACCTTCAGCGGCCGCATGGGCGGGGTCGACGAGGCGCTGATCGCCGCGGGCCGCCTCCAGGTCCTCGCCGACCCGGCGGCGCTGGCCCTGCGCAAGCGCGACCGCCGCGTCGGCGTCCGCCACCGCGCGATCCGGCCGTCCTGGTCGAGGCGGCGCTCGGGGCCGTCGCGGGCCTGAAGTAGCCTGACTCCGGCCCGCTTCCCAGCAGCGGGCAAAAGCGCCATGGGCCGCGACGACCACCGACGCCGTCCTCGCCTTCGTCGCCGCCGCGGCGATCGCCTGGCTGCTCGTCCCCTACGCCGAGCGGCTCGCCTTCCGGGTCGGCGCGATCGACCAGCCGAAGCCGCGCGGGCTGCACGACAGGCCGATGCCCCGCCTCTCGGGGCTGGCGATCCTGGTCGGGGTCGAGGTCGCCGGCTGGATCTGGCTGCCCGGCGACGGCGAGAGCCGCTCGATCCTGCTCGGCGCGGTGGCGATCGCCGCGGTCGGCGTCGTCGACGACGTCCGCGGCCTGCCGGCGCTGCCGAAGCTGCTCGGCCAGGTCGCCGCGGCGCTGATCCCGGTCCTGGCCGGGGTCCGCGTCGACAACCTCACCCTGCCCTTCCTCGGCGGCTTCGAGCTGGGCTGGCTCGCCTACCCGCTGACCGTGCTCGGGATCGTCGCCGTGGTCAACGTGATCAACTTCCTCGACGGCGTCGACGGGCTCGCCGCCGGCGTCTGCACGATCGCCGCGATCACCCTGGCGGCGATCGCGCTCTCGCTCGAACGCAACGCCGCCGGCGTGCTGGCGGCGCTGACCGCGGGCGCCGCGCTCGGCTTCCTCCGCCACGGCTTCCCGCCCGCCTCGAGCTTCATGGGCGACACCGGCTCCAACCTGCTCGGCTTCCTGCTGGCGACCGCCTCGGTCCAGGGAGCGCTGAAGACGAACGCGGTGATCGCCCTCGCCTTCCCGCTGGTGGTGCTCGCGGTGCCGATCCTCGACACCGGCTTCGTCGTCGCCAAGCGGCTCAAATACCGCCAGCCGATCTACCAGGCCGACAGCTGGCACTTCCACCACCGGATGGCCAACATCGGCTTCTCGCAGCGGCGCACCGTCGCCTACCTGTACGCCTGGACGCTGGTGATGGCGGGGCTGGCGCTGGCCCTGCGCTTCGTCCCCTACAGCGACAACCACGGCCACTTCGACGTCCTCTGGACGACGGTGATGGTCGGCCTGCCTGCTGCTCGCGCTCGCCTCCAGCGTCTACCTGGTCTACGTGCTGGAGATCCTGAAGCTGCGGCGCGGCCGGATCAACCCCGAGACGGGCGAGTTCGAGGCGATCGAGCTGGAGCCGCCGCCGGGGTAGTGGCAAGGCTCACGAAGTGGCTTCACAAAGCCATTCGCGGGACCGTTTGGATATAGTCGCCAGTCCGCCCGCTCTGCCCGAGCCGGGCGTCTTTATGTCTCCTCCCAAGTACGTCGACCTACTCGTGCTGGCCGCCGCGCTCGCAGTCTTTCTGCTCGGCGGGCTGCCCCTGCTCGGCTACGCCGTGGGCGCCGCCGCCTGGCTCGCCCAGCGCGGCATCCAGGCGCTCGCCGCCCGCCGCGCCGCGGCCGAACTGGCCGCCGGCAACCGCCAGCGGGCGATGGGGATCCTCGCCGCGACCACGCTCGGCCGGGTCTGGCTGATGGCCACCGCGGTGCTCCTGGTCGGCCTCGCCGAGCGCCAGGCCGGGCTCGCGGCGGCGATCCTCGTCCTCGTCCTGTTCACGATCTCCTTCGCCGCGCAGGGCCTCGCCCACCTCCTCGGTGAGCCCGAGGGGCAGGGAGCGGCATGAGCGCCGAGGAGGCAACGATCGAGGCGTCCGGCGGCGCCTCGAAATCGGCAGGGCTGAGCACCAAGTCCAAGGTGCTGATCGGCATCGGCGCCTATCTCGGCGTCGCGATCCTGATGCTGCTGATCTTCGGCAGCTCCGGCAAGGACGAATCGTTCAAGCCGCAGAACGAGTTCAAGCTCGAACCGTGGGTCTCGATCCACCTCGGCGGAGTCGACCTCAGCATCAACAAGGCGGTCCTCTACCTCGTCCTCGCCAGCGCCCTGACGACCTTCGCGATGGTCTGGATCTCGCGCCGGATGCAACAGAAGCCCAACCGCGTGCAGACCGCGGTCGAAGTCGCCTACGACCTGACCAAGAACACGATCACCGGCGGCAGCCTCGACGGCGCGATGGCGGCGCGCTGGTTCCCCTTCCTCGCCGCGCTCTTCTTCTGGATCTGGTTCTCCAACATGATCGGGTTCCTGCCGCTGCCGACCAACACCGAGCACACCTTCACCGTCTTCGGGGTCGAAATCCCGTCCTTCGCGATCTACGCCGCCACCGCCAACCTCTCGATCCCGCTGGTGCTGACGCTGGTCGTCTGGCTCTCCTACCACTTCGAAGGGGTCCGCTCCAAGGGCCTCGTCAAGTACCTCGCCAGCTGGCTGCCGCCCGGCCTGGAGGACATGAACCCGATCGGCAAGGCCTTCATCTTCGTGATCGAGGCGATCTCCCACTTCGCCCGGCTGATCTCGCTCTCCGTCCGACTCTTCGCCAACATCCTCGCCGGCCACCTGCTGCTGCTCTTCATGGGCGGCGGGCTGGCGGTCCTGCTCGGGATCGCCGCCCTCGGCGCGCTGACCTTCCCGCTCGCCTTCTTCTTCTTCATCCTGGAGGTCGGGCTTATCGCAACGCTACAGGCGTTTATCTTCTCGACCCTCACTGCCATCTATCTCGGCGGAGCCACCTCCGCCAGTCACTAGAAAAGGAGCGCTTTTTCATGGACCTGTCCCCTGTCGTCGCCGCCGTCTCCGACGAAGGCGTGGAAGCCGCCGGCAAGGCGGTGGCGCTTGGCGTCGGCGCCGGCCTCGGCTCGATCGGCGCCGGTATCGGCATCGGCTTCATCTTCGGTAAGGAGATCGAGTCGGTCGCCCGCCAGCCGGAGATGAAAGACGAGCTTCAGAGCATTCGCTGGCTCGGCTTCGCCCTGACCGAGGCCGTGGCCTTCTACACGTTCATCTTCGGCCTGATCGCCTTCTTCCTCTAAGTCGATGGAGCTTCTCGGCTACATAGCCGCGGTCCCGCTGGCGAAGGAGGAAGGCGGTGGCAGCTTCCTCGTCTCGCCGGGCCTCGGCCTGATGATCTGGACGCTGGTCCTGTTCGGGTTCACGATGTGGGTGCTGAGCAAGGTCGCCTTCCCGAAAATCCAGGAGGCGCTGGACAAGCGGGCGAAGACGATCGCCGAGTCGATCGACGCGGCCGAGCGCCAGCGGCGCGAATCCGACGAGCTGCTGGCCGAGTACCGCGGCCGACTGGCCGAGGCCCGCGAGCAGGCCGACGAGATCATGGCCCGAGCCCGCAAGGCGGCCGAGACGGCCGAGGCCGAGGCGACCGCCGCCGGCAAGGAAAAGCGCGAGGAGCTGGTCGCCGCCGCCAAGCGCGACATCGAGGCGGAGACGCGGCGCTCGCTGGAGCAGATCCGCAAGGAGGTCGCCGATCTGACCGTGCTGGCGACCGAGAAGGTGACCCGCAAGACCCTCACCGCCGAGGACCAGAAGCGACTCGTCGAGGAGGCCCTCGGCGAGGTCGACTTCTCGGCCCTCTCGGGGTCGGAGAACTGACGATGCAGGATGCCGCGCACGTCTACGCCGGAGCCCTCTTCGACGTCGCCAGGGAGAAGGGGAAGCTGGACGCGGTCCGTGAGCAGCTCGGCCAGCTCGCCGAGGCGATCGACCGCACCCACGACCTCCAGGTCTTCTTCTTCAGCCCCTACTTCTCCTCGGCCGAGAAGGTCGCCGGCGCCAGGCGCGCGATCGCCGGCGCCGAGCCCGAGTTCCTCAACTTCCTGGAGCTGCTGATCGAGAAGGGCCGGATGCCCGAGATCTTCCGCATCCGCCGCCGCTTCGAGGAGCTTTGGAAGGAGGAGAACCGCCGCATCGACGTGACCGTGACCAGCGCCGTCGAGCTGGACCCGGCGGTGGTGGGCAGGATCGGCGAGGAGATCGAGCGCCAGACCGGCCAGGAGGTCGACCTCGCCAGCCGCGTCGACGGGGACATCCTCGGCGGCGTCGTGCTCCAGGTCGGCAACATGGTCCTTGACGCGAGCATCCGCAATCGCTTGGAGAAACTTCGAAAGAGCGTCGCCCAGGCGGCCTAAGGAGGAACAGAGCACCCGATGGAGATCAAGCCGGACGAGATCGCAAGCATCCTGCGCGAGCGGATCGAGGGGTTGGAGGCGGAGAGCGCCGACCTCTCGGAGGTCGGAACCGTGCTCTCGGTGGCCGACGGCATCGCCCGTATCCACGGCCTCGACAACTGCATGGCGCTGGAGATGCTGGAGCTGCCGCACGGGGTGACGGGCCTGGCCCTGAACCTCGAGGCCGACAACGTCGGCGCGGTGCTGTTCGGCGAGTGGGACAAGATCGTCGAGGGTGACACCGTGAAGCGGACCGGCCACCTGCTGCGGATCCCGGTCGGCGAGCAGCTGCTCGGCCGCATGGTCGACCCGCTCGGCCGCCCGCTCGACGACCGCGGCGAGATCGGCACCACCGAGACCCGCCCGGCCGAGTTCAAAGCGCCCGGCGTGGTCCAGCGCCAGCCGGTTACCGAACCGGTCCAGACCGGCCTGATGGCGATTGACGGGATGATCCCGATCGGCCGCGGCCAGCGAGAGCTGATCATCGGCGACCGCCAGACCGGCAAGACGGCGATCGCGATCGACACGATCATCAACAACCGCGACAAGGACATGGTCTGCATCTACGTCGCGATCGGGCAGCGGATGTCCACCGTCGTGCAGCTGAAAGAGGTGCTCGAGGAAAACGGCGCGATGGAGAACACGATCATCGTCGCCGCCCCCGCCGACGAGGCGGCGCCGATCAAGTACATCGCCCCCTACGCCGGCTGCGCGATGGGCGAGCACTTCCTCTACAACGGCAAGGCCGCGCTCTGCGTCTACGACGACCTCACCAAGCACGCCTACGCCTACCGCCAGATGTCGCTGCTGCTGCGGCGCCCGCCCGGCCGCGAGGCGTACCCGGGCGACGTCTTCTACCTGCACTCGCGGCTGCTGGAGCGAGCGGTGAAGCTGAACGACGAGCTGGGCGGCGGCTCGCTGACGGCGCTGCCGATCATCGAGACCCAGGCCTCCGACGTCTCCGCCTACATCCCGACCAACGTGATCTCGATCACCGACGGCCAGATCTTCCTCGAGTCCGACCTCTTCTACTCGGGCGTGAGGCCGGCGATCAACGTCGGCATCTCGGTCTCCCGGGTCGGCGGCAACGCCCAGACCAAGGCGATGAAGAAGGTCGCCGGGAAGCTGCGCCTCGACCTCTCCCAGTACCGCGACCTGGAGGCGTTCGCCCAGTTCGGCTCCGAGCTGGACCCGGAGACGCAGAAATCGCTGTCGCGGGGCGAACGGCTGGTCGAGCTGCTGAAACAGAAGGAGCGCGAGCCGCTCGGCGTCGGCGACCAGGTGGCGGCGATCTACTCCGGCACCGGCGGCTTCCTCGACCGGGTCAAGACCGAGCGCGTGGGCGAGTTCCTCGCCGACCTGCGCGGCCACCTGCACGCCGAAAAGTCCGAGCTGCTGGGGCGGATCGAGGAGAGCGGTCAGCTCTCCGAGGAGGACGAAGAGGAGCTGGGGGCGGCGATCCGCGCCTTCGTCGACGACTTCGGCGCCGACTTCGACGAGCACGGCGACCCGGTCGAGGCCGGCGAGTCCGACCGCTTCCGCAAGGAGGAGCGCTCCGAAGCTCCGGCGCCGAGCGCCGAGGATGCCGCCGAGGACGCCAAGGAGGCGACGCCGGCCTAGTCGCCGGACCCGCTCATGGCCACCCAGAAGGAAGTCAAGAATCGCATCGCGTCGATCAAGAACATCAACAAGATCACGCGGGCGATGGAGATGGTCGCGGCGGCGCGCCTGCGGCGCGCCGAGCAGCGGATCGACGCGATGCGCCCCTACGCCGAGGGGCTGCGCAAGCTGACCCGCCGTGCCGCCGAGCAGGCCGGCGGCCTGCCGCGGGTGCCGGTGCTGGACGAGCACGAGAGCGTCGACCGCGTCGGCGCCGTCCTGATCACCGGCGATCGCGGGCTGGCCGGGGCCTTCAACACCAACGTGATCCGCGAGGGGATGCGGCTGCGCGACCGGGTCCGCGAGGAGGGCGCCGAGGCGTCGTTCTCGGTGGTCGGGCGCAAGGGCGTCTCCGCCCTCACCTTCCGCAAGCAGGACGTCCGCGCCGCCTACGTCGGCTTCACCGACCGGCCCGCCTTCGCCAACGCGCGCGAGATCGCCGAGGAGCTGACGGCGCGCTACGTCGACGGCGACCTCGACCGGGTCGAGATGGTCTACAACCGCTACGTCTCGCCGCTGACCCAGCACGTCTGGCGCCAGACCCTGCTGCCGCTCCAGCAGGCCGAGGTGGTGGGCGAGGGCGTCGAGGAGGAGGAGGCCGGCGGCGAGGAGACCGAGGCCGAGCGCGCCCAGAGTCGCTCGCAGTGGTTCTACGAGCCCGAGCCGGAGGAGCTGCTGGCGAGGCTGATCCCCGAGTACGTGACGATCTCCGTCTACCGGGCGCTGCTGGAGTCCGCGGCCTCGGAGCTGGGGGCGCGGATGACGGCGATGCGCAACGCCGCCGAGAACGCGGAGACGATGATGGACGACCTCACCCTGGAGATGAACCGGGTCCGCCAGGCCGAGATCACCCAGGAGATCCTCGAGGTAGTGGCCGGAGCCGAGGCGCTCGGGTGAGCGCGAAAGACTTTGTGATCGAGCAAAAAGGAACCAATGGCTGAGAGCAACAACGGAACCAACGTAGGGCGCGTCGAGCAGGTCACCGGAGTGGTCGTCGACGCGGTCTTCCCCGAGAAGCTGCCCGAGATCTACTCGGCGGTGAAGATCGAGATGGCCGGTGACGGCGACCGCGAGCCGACCGAGCTGGTCTGCGAGGTCCAGCAGCACCTCGGCGACGACCGCGTGCGCACCGTCGCGATGGACGCCACCGACGGCCTCCAGCGCGGCGACAGGGTGGTCGACACCGGTGGTCCGATCACCGTCCCGGTCGGCGATCAGACCCTGGGCCGGATCTTCAACCTGCTCGGCGAGCCGATCGACGACGGCGCCCCGGTCGACGCCGGGGAGCGCTGGCAGATCCACCGCTCCGCGCCCGAAGCCTCCGACCTGACCCCGACCCAGGAGATCCTGGAGACGGGGATCAAGGTGATCGACCTGCTCGCCCCCTACGCGAAAGGCGGCAAGGTCGGGCTGTTCGGCGGCGCCGGGGTCGGCAAGACCGTGCTGATTCAGGAGCTGATCCGCAACATCGCCGAGGAGCACGAGGGGCTCTCCGCCTTCTGCGGCGTCGGCGAGCGCTCGCGAGAGGGCAACGACCTCTGGCTGGAGATGAAAGAGTCGGGCGTGATCGACAAGACGATGCTCGTCTTCGGGCAGATGAACGAGCCGCCCGGCGCCCGCCTGCGCGTCGCCCTCTCCGGCCTGACCATGGCCGAGTACTACCGCGAGCGCGGCGGCCAGGACGTGCTGCTGTTCATCGACAACATCTTCCGCTTCGTCCAGGCCGGCTCCGAGGTCTCGGCGCTGCTCGGGCGGATGCCCTCCGCGGTCGGCTACCAGCCGACCCTGGAGACGGAGATGGGCGAACTTCAGGAGCGGATCACCTCGACCGAGCGCGGCTCGGTCACCTCGGTGCAGGCTGTCTACGTCCCCGCCGACGACCTCACCGACCCGGCGCCGGCCTCGGTCTTCGCCCACCTCAACGCGACCACGGTGCTCTCGCGGGCGATCTCCGAGAAAGGCATCTACCCGGCGGTCGACCCGCTCGACTCCAGCTCGACGATCCTCAAGCCCGACGTGGTGGGCGAAGACCACTACCGGACGGCGACCGACGTTCAGGAGGTGCTCCAGCGCTACAAGGAGCTTCAGGACATCATCGCGATCCTTGGCATCGACGAGCTCTCCGACGAGGACAAGCAGACGGTCTCCCGCGCTCGCAAGATCGAGCGCTTCCTCTCGCAGCCGTTCTTCGTCGCCGAGCAGTTCACCGGCCGCGGCGGCGAGTACGTGCCGGTGGCGGAGACGGTGCGCGGCTTCCGCGAGATCCTCGACGGCGTTCACGACGACCTCTCGGAGGGCGCCTTCTACATGAAGGGCTCGATCGACCAGGTGACCGAGGGCGCCGGCGCGGCCGCGGCCGCCTAGGAACGCGCGCGTGGCCTCCGAGCACACGGTCGACGTCGAGGTCCTGACCCCCGAGGGGGAGGTCTTCGCCGGCGAGGTGCGCCAGGTCTCCACCCGCAGCGAGACCGGCGAGCTCGGCATCCTCGCCAACCACGCGCCGCTGCTGGCGGCGCTGCGCCCGACCGAGCTGCGCCTGCACGTCTCCGACTCGGAGACCAGGCGCTACGCGCAGGCCCACGGCTGGCTTCAGGTGTTCGGCAACCGGGCGCGGCTGCTGGTCGAGGAGGCGGTGGCGCCCGAGGACCTCGACGGGGGGGCGCTGAAAGAACAGCTCGCCGACGCCGAGCGGCGCCTGTCCGAGAGCGAGGAGGGAAGCGCCGAGTTCGGGCGGGCTCAGAAGGACCGCGAACGGGCGGAGGCTTTCCTCTCGATCGCAGAGGGATGAGCCGGGGGAGCCGGTACCCCTCGGCGGGAATTCAGTCGCGCGCCCTGACGGGCGCAGCTCCGGATGTCGCTGCGCGCCTATGGCGCGCAATATTCAGATTGCATGTCGCGCGCTTCGCGCACATTCCCGCAGAGGGGTACCGGCTCCCCCGGCTCGACACCCACGCCGCGCGGCTCTCGGTGGGCTGCGCGCTCGGCTCGAAGCTGACGAGACCGTCTCTGCGGAGAGAAGCTGGCGGGAGCTTGGCGCTACCGAGGGCTCCCCGACGATGAGCGAGGAGGTTGTTGCGCTTGCCAAGCGGTTGATCGGGTACGAGACTTCCGATTCGGAAGCTGTCTCGGAGGCGGCCGGGTTCGTCAAGGGGTGGTTGGAGGCGCGGGGGATCGAGGCTGAGCGCAGCGAGGTTCGGGGCCGGCCGGTGATCAGGGCCGAGGTCGGGCCGGCGGAGGGCCCCACCGTGGTCCTTCATGGGCACCTCGACGTGGTCCCCGGCCTGCCCGGGCAGTTCGAGCCCCGGGTCGAGGGCGACCGGCTCTACGGCCGTGGCGCCTACGACATGAAGGGGGCGCTGGCGGCGATGCTGGTCACCACGGCGGCGATGCGCGACCAGGACGCTGTGCGGGTGCGGCTCGGGATCGTCGGCGACGAGGAGTCCGAGGAGGACGCCGAGCGCGGCTCCGACCACCTGGTCGACACCGGCTTCCTCGGCGACTTCGCGATCACCGGCGAGCCCACCGACCTCCACATTGGGGTCGAGGCGAAGGGCGTGCTGGCGCTGCGCCTGAACGTGGGGGGGACGGCGGCGCACGGCGCCACCCCCTGGCTCGGGGACAACGCGGTGCTGAACGCGATCGACGTTTTCCGCAGTATCGAGTCGCTACCGTTTGCCCGGCACAGCTCGGAGCTGTTCGACCGCCCCTCGATCAACCTGGGCAGGATCTGGGGTGGGGACGCGCTGAACAAGGTGCCCGACCGATGCACCATCGACGTCGACATACGCTACCTCCCCGACCAGGATCCCGCCGCGATTCTGGAGCAGGTGAGGGGCATCCCGGGGGTCGAGGCGCGGGCGCTGCTCACACGGCCGCCGGCGACGGTGGAGCGGGATTCGAGCTTCGTCCAGGCGCTGCGCGCCTCGGCGGCGCGCCACCACGACGGCGAGCCGATGAGCGTCGGGCGCGACGGCGCCTCCGACGCGGTCTCCTTCCTGCGGGTCGGCGTGCCGGCGGTCGAGTTCGGGCCGATCGGCGCCGGCCATCACGGGCCCGAGGAGTGGGTCTCGGTCTCCTCGCTGGGGACCTACCGGCAGGCGCTCGAATCGTTCCTGCGGGCGATCCCGGGCCGCGTCGATGAGTGAGGCGGCGCGGGGCCCGAGCTACGGCCCGAAGAGACCCCCTCCCGGCGGCGACCACGAGCCGGCGCCGAAGCCGAGGCGGTTCTGGTGGCGGTTCATGCTCGGCGCCGCGATCATCGTCGCCGTCTCGGCGGCGGCGACCGCGACCGACATCCTGCGCTTCGCCGACAGCATCGCCAAGGAACTCTCACACAACAACGTCTACAGCGACAAGCTCCACAAGTACCTGTCCACCGTCACCGGCGGCGCCCCCGAGAACATCCTCATCCTCGGCTCCGACAAGCGGGCCAACCTGGCCGAAGACCCCGGCCGCTCCGACACGACGATCCTGCTGCGGCTGGACCCCGAACAGGACACGATCGCGGTGATGTCGATCCCGCGCGACCTCAAGGTGGAAATCCCCGGCGTCGGGACGGAAAAGTTCAACGCCGCCTACACCTACGGCGGGCCGAGGCTGACCCTGCGGGTGGTGAAGGAACTGACCGGGCTGCCGATCAACCACGTCGTCAATGTCGACTTCCTCGGCTTCGTCCGCGCCGTCGACGCGATCGGCTGCGTCTACACCGACGTCGACCGCCGCTACTACCACTCCAACGTTGGCCTGCCGCCCTCCGAACAGTATTCGGAAATCAACATCAAGCCCGGCTATCAGCTCCTCTGCGGCAAAAAGGCGCTGGAGTACGTTCGCTACCGGCACACCGACACCGACCTGGTCCGCTCCTCGCGCCAGCAGGACTTCATCAGCGCCGCCCGCCAGCGGATATCGATCCCCGACCTGGTCTTCGACCAGAGCGGGCTGATCGACATCTTCACCAAATACACCACCTCCGACATCAACGACAAGGAGACGATGCTGGAAGTGCTGAAACTCTTCCTCGCCTCCCGCAACGCCTCGATCAAGGAGGTCCACTTCCCGGCCGAACTGGGGCCGAGCTACGTCTACGCTTCGGAGAGCGCGATCCACGGCGCGGTCGACAAATTCCTCGGCAGCGAAGCGAGCGGCGGCCCGCGGGGTTCGCTCGAAGGAGCACAGGGAGGAGAATCCAAGAAGAAGGGCCACTCCAGGAAGCAGGGCAAGCCGAAGCCGCACATCGCCAAGCCCAAGCCGCCGGGCAGCGACGGTCTGGTGCCGGCGCGCGAAGCGGGCGAAGCCGAGGGGAAGGCGGTGGCGGCCAAGGTCGGCGCCGGGTTCCCGATCTTCTACCCGACCCGGCTACCCTCCGGCGCCTACTACGTGGAAACCAACAGCTACGAACACATCCAGGACCCGCGCGTGTACCACCTCAAGGACGACGGGGGGGAGCGCCACGCGGCCTACCGGATGGTCGGCGTGCTCGAACTATCCGACGGCACCCACTACTTCGGCGTGCAGGGGATCCAGGGCTGGGAGGACCCGCCGATCCTCGACAACCCGAGCCTGACCAAGACGATCCACGGCCGCGAATATGAGATCTACGTCGACGGGGACCGGGTCAAGCTGATCGCCTGGCACCGCGGCGAAAACAGCTACTGGGTCTCCAACGACCTGCTTCAGACGCTGACCAACGACCAGATGGTCGGGATCGCGCGGTCGGCGAAGGTGATCGTTCCACACGACAAGAGGAGACAAGGGAGGGTGACGGGATGAGCGAGCAGCCAGAGCCGGTAGGGGTGGTCGGGGTCGGATGGGTGGGCCTGGTCACTGCGGCATGCTTCGCCGAGCTGGGCCACGAGGTCATCGCCCGCGACATCCTCCCCGAGAAGGTCGAGGCGCTCTCCCGCGGCGAGGTGACGATCCACGAGCCGGGGCTCGACGAGATGCTGCGCCGCAACGCCGAGCGGATCACCTTCACCACCGAGATGTCGGAGCTCTTGGGCCGGGCGCGACTGCTGTTCGTCTGCGTCGACACCCCGCCGACCTACTCCGGCGACGCCGACCTCTCCCGGGTCCGCTCCGTGGTCGAGGAGCTGAGCGCCGACGGCGGGCACGTGCTGGTGATGAAGAGCACGGTGCCGGCCGGCACCGGCGAATCGATCCGGCGCGACCTGCCCGGCCTCGCCTACGTCTCCTGCCCCGAGTTCCTCAAGGAGGGGACCGCGGTGAAGGACTTCATGCACCCCGACCGGGTGGTGATCGGCGCCGACCCCGGCGACGAGGAAGCGGCGGCGGCGGTCGCCGCCCTCTACGAGCCGCTCGGCGGCGAGATCCTGCGCACCGACGTCGCCAGCGCGGAGATGATCAAGCTCGCCTCCAACGCCTTCCTGGCGACCAAGATCTCCTTCATCAACGAGATCGCCAACGTCTGCGAGGAGGTCGGCGCCGACGTCGGCGAGGTCGCCCGCGGGATGGGCCTCGACCAGCGCATCGGCTCCTCCTTCCTGCGCGCCGGGATCGGCTATGGGGGCTCGTGTTTCGACGGAGGCGAGACGTTGCTGGTGCGCGACGCGGGCACGCCGAAGTTGGTCAGCTTCGAGCAGCTCTGGGAGCTGGCCGGAGGCGATGCGGCGGCCGCCGACGGCGAGGCGCTGGAGCCGCATGAGCTCTGGGCCTGGTCATGGGTGCCCGGCGAGGCGACGCCGGAGTGGATGCCGATCTCGGTGCTCACGAAGCGCGACTACGACGGCGAGATGGTCGAGGTGCGGACGAAGATGGGAAGGCGTCTTCGGGTGACCGCGGACCATCCGCTCATCGTCGGCGACGGCCGCGACGACGAGGTTCTGACCATCGTTCCCGCCGGCTCGGTGGGCGAGGAGGACTGGCTTCCGCTGGCCCGCGGCGCCGGGGACGGGGTCGCGCCCCACGTCCACTGCACGGTCGGCGCGATCGAGGACGCGATCCCAGCCTCCCAGGTCATAGTCCGCCCGCGGCCACTGGAGGTGCGGAGGCTCGGCGCCCGTTCTCTCGACGAGCGGAGCACGATCCTCGACCACCCGCGCGGACAGGCCCAGCGGATGGGCGACATCAAGCGCACCGGCGCGCTGCGGCTCACCGAGGCCTGCCGGGCTGAAATGGATCTACGCGGCGCGACGCTGGGAACCGCGCGCTCGGGGACCTATCTGCCCGAGCGCCTGGAGATCGGCGAATCGTTCTGGAGGGTGGTCGGCCTGTACGTCGCCGAGGGCCACCTGAGCAGGGACAGGGGTCGCGGCGACGCCGAGCGTGCCCGCATCTCGTGGTCGTTTCACCCGACGAAGGAGGAGCACCTGGTTGAGGAGGTCGTCGACTACTGGGCCTCCCAGGGAGTCAAGGCGACGGTCTTCACGACCCCCACCTCCCGCACCGTCCGGGTCTCCTCCCGCATCCTCGCCGCGTGGTGGACCGACATCCTCGACCTTGGTCGGAACAGCTATGAGCAGCGGCTCCCGTCGATGATCTGGGAGCAGTCGGCCGAGCACAGGTGGGCGCTCCTGTCCGGACTATGGGAGGGGGACGGATCGTGGTCTCTCGTCAACGGCGGCCCCAGCGTCACGATCGACTTCGGCACCGTCAGCGACGCGCTCGCCGATGGGGTCGCCCGCCTGCTGGCCGACCTCGGAATCGTCTGCGGGTGGCGGCGAGGCCGGACCGCGAAGTCGACCAAGGAGACCCACTGGCTTTCGGTGACGGGGGCCGATCAGGTGGAACGGGCGATACGACTGGTTCCGGAGGCGCAGCGCCCCTGGGTGGTTCAGCTCCTCGAACGTCAGCGCAAGCGGATCGCCCCTTCCGGCCATCGCCGCTTCGGCGATTCCTCGATGGCCTGGGTACGGGTGAGCGCGATCTCGAGGGAGCGGCATCGGGGCCCTGTCTACTCGGTCGAGGTTCCCGGTTCGAACACGGTCGTCGCGAGCGGCGGCCTGGTGGCCCACAACTGCTTCCCCAAGGATGTGAGCGCGCTGAAGATGCTGGCCGGCAACACCGGCTACCACTTCCAGCTGCTGACCTCGGTGATCGAGGTCAACGAGCTGCAGAAGCGGCGCGTGGTGGGCAAGCTCCAGGCCCACCTCGGGTCGCTGCTGGGCAAGCGCGTGGCGCTGCTGGGGCTGGCCTTCAAGCCCGACACCGACGACATGCGCGAGGCGTCGAGCCTGGTGCTGGCGGCGCGGCTTCAGGGCGAGGGGGCCGAGGTGGTCGCCTATGACCCGGTGGCGAGCGAGCGGGCCGGCGAGCTGCTGGAGTCGGTCGAGCTGGCCGGCTCCGCGCTCGATGCCCTCCAGGGCGCCGACGCGGCGGTGCTGGTGACCGAGTGGGGCGAGTTCGCCGAGCTGGACTGGGCCGAGGTGGCGGGGCGGATGGCGCGTCCGCTGCTGATCGACGGCCGCAACTTCCTCGATCCCGCCAAGCTGGTCGCGGCCGGCTTCGAGTACGAGGGCATCGGCCGGTCGGCCACCGACGCTCCCGCCCCCGCGGCGTCGGAGTAGATGCAGGCGATCGTCCTGGTCGGCGGCGAGGGGACGCGGCTGCGCCCGCTCACCGACGACGTGCCGAAGCCGGCGCTGACCCTGGTCGACCGCCCCTTCCTCGCCTACATGGTCGAGTGGCTGGCCGCCCACGGCGTGACCGAGGTGGTGCTCGCCTGCGGCTTCATGCCCGAGGCCCTGCGGGAGGCCCTCGGCGACGGCGAGCACGCCGGCGTCCGCCTCACCTACGTCACAGAGCCGCGGCGGCGCGGCACCGCCGGCGCCGTCCGCTTCGCCGCCGAGGAGCTGGGCGGGCGCCTCGACGACCGCTTCCTGGTCCTCAACGGAGACGTGCTCGCCGACCTCGACCTGAGCGCGCTGCTGCGCGACCACGCAGACAGCGGCGCCGAGGCGACGATCGCCCTGCACCCGGTGGACGACGCCGCCGCCTACGGCCTCGTCCACCACGACCCCGACGGGGCGGTGCTGGAGTTCGTCGAGAAGACCGGTGAGCACGCGCCGGGGGAGATCAACGCCGGCGCCTACGTGCTGGAGCGCTCCGTCCTCGACCTGATCGAGCCCGGGCGTGAGGTCTCGATCGAGCGCGAGGTCTTCCCGGCGCTGGTCGGCGACGGCCTGCGCTGCCTGCGGCTGGACGGCTACTGGATGGACATCGGCACGCCGCGGCGCTACCTGCGGGCGAGCTGGGACATCCTCGAGGGAGCGGTCGAGACCCGGGTCGAGCCGACCGCGCCCGGCCTGCTGATCGACCCCGACGCCGAGGTCTCCGCCGAGGCCTCGGTCGGCCCCCGGGCGGTCGTCTCCGCGGGCTGTCGGATCGCCGCCGGGGCGAGGGTCGCCGGCTCGGTCCTGCTGGCCGGGTGCACGGTCGGCGAGGGGGCCAGCGTGACCGACTCGGTGCTCGCCCCGGGCGTCGCGGTGGGGGCCGGCGTCGAGGTCGCCGACGCCGTGGTCGGCCGGGATGAAAGAGTCCGGGCGCAGAGATGAGCTACCAGCCGATGATCGACGACGTGCTCGCCATCCCGGACCAGCTCCGCGACGCGCTCTGGCGGATCGAGTCCGCGCGCCTGGAGCCCGGCGAGGCGGCGGGCGCGATGGTCTGCGGGATGGGCGGCTCGGCGATCGGGGCCGACCTCGCCGCCGCCGCCCTCGGCGACCGCCTCACCCGGCCGCTGCTCACCATCCGCGGCTACGAGCTGCCGAGCTGGGCGACGCCGGAGTGGACCGTGGTCTGCTCCAGCTACTCGGGTGGGACCGAGGAGACGCTGGCCTGCTTCGCCGCCGCCGAGGCCCTCGGCGCCCGCCGGATCGTCGTCAGCACCGGCGGCGAGCTGGTCGAGCAGGCGCGCGCCGCCGGGGTGCCGGTGGTCGGCCTGCCGGGCATCTTCCAGCCCCGCGCCGCCGTCGCCTACGCCTTCGTCGCCGCCGCCGAGGTCGCCGCCCTGATCGCCGCCGCGCCCCGTGTCCACACCGAGATCGACGCCGCCGCCGCCTTCCTGGAGGGCGAGCTGGAGGCGCTGCGGGCGCGCGCGGGGGAGATCGCCGCCCAGCTGGAGGGCGCCGTGCCGGTCATCCACGGGGCCGACCTGACCGCGCCGGTGGCGCGGCGCTGGAAGACGCAGGCCAACGAGAACGCGAAGCTGCCCGCCTTCTTCTCCGAGCTGCCCGAGGCCGACCACAACGAGCTCTGCGGCTGGTCCGGCGCCAACCCGCCCGACCGCTTCGCCGCCGTCTTCCTCGAGGACCGCGACCAGCACCCGCGCGAGCGCCGCCGCTTCGAGCTGACCGCCGAGGCCGTGGCCCCGCACGCGGCCGCCGCGGTGCGGGTGGAGACCGCCGGCGAGACGCGGGTCGCGCGCCTGCTGTGGGCGACCATGCTCGGCGATCTGGTCTCGATCGAGCTGGCCCGGGCGCGCGGAGTCGACCCGGTCGAGGTCGAGCCGCTGGAGCGCCTCAAGCAGGCGATGGCGCAGCCCGGCTAGGTCCTTCGTATCCTTCGTCCCCCAAACCGACGAAAGGAACCGATGGCAACCGCCGCCTCCAACTACGACATCGCAGATATCGCCCTGGCCGACGCTGGCCAGAAGCGGATCGAGTGGGCGGACCGGCAGATGCCCGTGCTGACCCAGATCCGCGAACGCTTCGCCAGCGAGCGCCCGCTCGACGGCATCCGCATGGCCTGCTGCCTGCACGTCACCACCGAGACCGCGAACCTGGTCCGCACGCTGATGGCGGGCGGCGCCGACGTCGCGCTCTGCGCCTCCAACCCGCTCTCCACCCAGGACGACACCGCGGCGGCGCTGGTCGACCGCTATGGGGCCGAGGTCTACGCGATCAACGGCGAGGACAACGAGACCTACTACCGCCACATCGAGACCGCGGTCGACAAGCACCCGCAGATCACGATGGACGACGGCGCCGACGTGATCAGCGTCCTGCACGGGCAGCGCCCCGAGCAGCTCTCCGAGGTCTTCGGCGGCACCGAGGAGACGACCACCGGGGTGATCCGGCTGAAGGCGCTGGAGGCCGAGGGCAAGCTCGGCTTCCCGATCGTCGCCGTCAACGACGCCGACACCAAGCACTTCTTCGATAACCGCTACGGCACCGGCCAGTCGACGCTCGACGGCATCATCCGGGCCACCAACGTCCTCATCGCCGGCCTGCGGGTCGTCGTCATCGGCTACGGCTGGTGCGGCAAGGGCGTGGCGATGCGGGCCAAGGGCCACGGCGCCCACGTGATCGTCTGCGAGGTCGACCCGCTGCGGGCGCTGGAGGCGGTGATGGACGGGTTCGACGTGATGCCCGGCCTGGAGGCCGCCCGCGAGGGCGACGTCTTCATCTCGGTCACCGGCAACCGCGACGCGATCGCCGGCGAGATGTTCGACGTGATGAAGAGCGGCGCGATCGTCTGCAACTCCGGCCACTTCGACGTCGAGATCAACAAGGGCGACCTCGACGCGCTGACCGAGTCGACCTACGAAGCGCGGCCGCTGGTCGAGGGGCACCGCCTCACCGACGGCCGCGAGATCTTCCTCCTCGGCGAGGGCCGGCTGGTCAACCTGGCGACCGCCGAGGGCCACCCGGCTGCGGTGATGGACATGAGCTTCGCCAACCAGGCGCTCGCCGCCGAGTACGTGGCGAAGAACCACGAGAGCCTCGAGGCCGCCGTGCACCCGGTCCCGCGCGAGGTCGACCAGGAGATCGCGCGGCTGAAGCTGGCCTCCAAGGGGATCGAGATCGACGACCTGACCGAGATCCAGTCCAAGTACCTCGCCTCTTGGGACCAGGGGACCTAGGCGTCCGGGGCGGCGCCTCGTGAGGGCGATGGTCCTGGCGGCCGGGCTCGGCACCCGGCTGCGCCCGATCACCTACGAGATGCCGAAGCCGATGGTGCCGGTGGCCAACCGGCCGGTGATGGAGCACATCCTCCGCCTGCTCGCCCGCCACGGCTTCGTCGAGACGATCGCCAACCTGCACTGGTTCCCGGAGCTGATCGAGGGCCGCTTCGGCGACGGCTCGGCGCTCGGCATCGACCTCTCCTACAGCCGCGAGGAGCGCCTGCTGGGGACCTCCGGCGGCGTCCGCAACGCCGCCGGCTTCCTCGGCGACTCCTTCCTGGTGATCTCCGGCGACGCGCTCACCGACATCGACCTGACCGCGATGCGCGAGTTCCATGACTCCCACGACGGGATCGCGACGCTGGCGACCAGGCGGGTGGGGGACACGAGCCAGTTCGGGGTCGCGATCACCGGCTCCGACGGGCGCATCCAGGGCTTCCAGGAGAAGCCCGACCCGGCCGAGGCGCTCTCCGACCTCGCCAACTGCGGCATCTACATGTTCCGTTCCGAGATCTTCGACTTCTTCCCCGCGCCGGGGGCGAGCAAAGCCGCGGGCGCCGGCGACCCGCCGGGGTTCGCCGACTGGGCGATGGACGTCTTCCCGGCCCTGCTGGAGGGCGACGTGCCCTTCTACTCGCACGAGATCGACGCCTACTGGAACGACATCGGCAACCTCGAGGAGCTGCGCCAGGGCAACCTCGACGCCCTCTCCGGCGCGGTCGAGGTCGAGCTGGAGGGGGAGGTCGTCGACGGCTTTCGCAGCGGCTCCCCGGAGGGCGATGAGGGGGCGCTGGCCGGGCCGGTGCTGCTCGGGCCCGGCTGCGAGCTGGGCGAGGACGTGCGCATCGACGGCCCCTCGGCGATCGGCGACGGCGCCCGCGTCGGCGACGGCTGCCGGCTGCGCGAGGTGATCGTCCTGCCCGGGGCCGAGGTGGGGGCCGGAACGGTGCTGGTCGGCGCGATCGCCGCCCGGCGGGGCTGATTTTTCCGCTTCCGCGCGCAAGCCTTGACGAAGCCTTGATCAACCGCGCGCCACGCGTGCGCCCGCGAGGCTCAGGATCGGGGCATGGAGATCCTGCACGCCGTCGCCGCCGGGCTCGCGCCGCCGCTCTGCGCCGCCTGCGGGCGCTCCTGCCGCCCCGAGGCGGTGCTCTGCACCCGCTGCGCGAGGCGCCTGGCCAGCGCCGAGCCGCTGCTCGGCCGGGGCGCGCCGGGCCTCGACCGGGCCTGGTCCTCGGCGCCCCACGAGGACGTCGCCCGCGGCCTCGTCGCCGCGCTCAAGTTCCGCCAGCTGCTGCCCGTCGCCGGCCTGATGGCCGACCGGATCCAGTGGCTGGCGCCGGCCCACATGCTGAGCGGCGCGGTGGTGCCGGTGCCGCCCGCCCCGGCGCGTCTGCGGCGGCGCGGCTTCGACCCGGCGGGGGAGCTGGCGGCGGCGCTGGCCGAGCGCCTCGACGCGCCGCTGGAGCGGTGCCTGTCCAGGCGCGGCGGCCGTCGCCAGGTCGGCCGCCGGCGCGCCGAACGGGTCGGCCACCCGCCCCAGATCCGGGCCCGGGGCCGCGCGCCCCGCAGCGTCATGCTGGTCGACGACGTGCTCACCACCGGCGCCACCCTCACCGCCTGCGCCCGGGCGCTGCGGGCCGCCGGGGCTGCCCGCGTCGTCGCGGTGACCTTCGCCCGTCGGCTCTAGGCCGCCCGCCCCCGCAGCCGCCCGACCTGCTTGCGGGTCTGGCGGCGCTTGCGCCGCCGCTCGCGGTGCTTCTTGACCTGCCGCCGCAGATCCTCGGACAGCTCGTGGATCGTGTGGGTCATCTCGGGTGAGGTCTCGCGGGCTCGCAGGGTCACGCCCTTGAGCCGGAAGGTCGCCGCCGCCACCTGGTTGTCGGCGATCGAGGGGTTGCGCTCCTCGGAGAGCACGACGTCCAGGGTCGCCAGGGCGGAGACCTGCCTGCCGAGGCGCTGGAATCGCTTCCTCACCATCTCACGCAGGTCGTCCGTCATCTCGACGTTTCGTCCCCGAATCTCAATCCGCATGAGTGCCTCCTTGCTGGGTTCTCTTCGATCGTACGCCGCGAACGCGCTTCCGACAAGGGGGTTTTCCCGCAGGGGGAGGGCCGGCGGCCCCCTCCGCATCGCTACCCTTGACCGATGCCAGCGATGGACCTCGTGACCAAGGCTCTGCGCACCGGGGAGGGGCGCAAGTTCAAGGCCTACCAGAAGCGCGCCGAGGCGATCAACCGCTACGAGCCGGAGATGGAAGCCCTCTCCGATTCGGAGCTGCGCGAGGAGGCCGACGGGCTGCGCGAGCGCGCCCGCAACGGGGAGTCGCTCGAGGACCTGCTGCCGGAGGCGTTCGCGCTGACCCGTGAGGCGTCGCGGCGCACGCTCGGCCAGCGCCACTACGACGTGCAGCTGATCGGCGGCATGGTTCTCCACGACGGCGCGATCGCCGAGATGCGGACCGGCGAGGGCAAGACCCTGACCGCGACCCTGCCCGTCTTCCTCAACACGCTGGCCGGCGACAGCGTCCACGTCGTCACCGTCAACGACTACCTGGCCCGCCGCGACGCGGAATGGATGACGCCGATCTACGATGCGCTCGGGGTCAGCGTCTCCTCGGTGCAGGACTCCGACGACCACGCGGCGCGGCAGCGCAAATACGCCTGCGACGTCACCTACGGGACCAACTCGGAGTTCGGCTTCGACTACCTGCGCGACAACATGTCCGGGGCGCTGGAGCAGTGCGTCCAGCGCGGCCACCACTTCGCGATCGTCGACGAGGTCGACAACATCCTGATCGACGAGGCGCGCACGCCGCTGATCATCTCCGGCCAGCCCGAACAGGCGGCGCAGACCTACTACACCTTTGCCCGCCTGGCCAAAGCGCTGACCGGCGTCCCGGCCAAAGAGAAGCTGAAATCGCTCGGGGAGACCAAGGACACCTCCGAGGTCGACTACGACTACGAGTACGACGAGAAACACAAGACCGTGGCCCCGACCGAGCGCGGCGTCAAGAACACCGAGGAGTTCGTCGGCGTCGACAACCTCTACCTCGGCGAGCACGGCAGCCTCGTCAACCACCTGGTCCAGGCGCTGAAGGCGGAGTCGCTCTACAAGCGCGACAAGGACTACGCGGTGATCGACGGCGAGGTGATGATCATCGACGAGTTCACCGGCCGCATCCTCGAGGGCCGCCGCTGGTCGGAGGGCCTGCACCAGGCGGTCGAGGCGAAGGAGGGGGTGGCGATCCGCGAGGAGAACCAGACCCTGGCGACGATCACGCTCCAGAACTACTTCCGCCTCTACGACAAGCTCTCGGGGATGACCGGCACCGCCCTCACCGAGGCGACCGAGTTCATGAAGATCTACAAAATGCCGGTGGTCGAGGTGCCGACCAACCAGCCGATGGTCCGCGCCGACCACAACGACCAGATCTTCAAGACCAAAGACGGCAAGTGGAAGGCGGTGCTCGACGAGATCGTCGCCCGCCACCAGAAAGGGCAGCCGATCCTCGTCGGAACCGTTTCGGTCGAGGTCTCCGAGATGATCTCCGAGGCGCTCAAGCGCGACGGGATCGAACACGCGGTGCTGAACGCCAAGCCCGAGCACGCCGAACGAGAGGGCGAGCTGATCGCCCAGGCCGGCCGCAAGGGCGCGGCGATGATCGCCACCAACATGGCCGGTCGCGGGGTCGACATCAAGCTCGGCGGCGACCCCGAGCAGCTGGCGATAACCGAGCTGAAGAAGAAGGGGATCACGCACGAGAGCGAGGGCTACGAGGAGGCGCTGGCGGCGAAGGCCGCCGAGCTGGCGCCCCAGTGCCAGGCCGAGGCCGAGGAGGTGCGCGAGCTCGGCGGGCTCTTCATCTGCGGCACCGAGCGGCACGAGTCCCGGCGCATCGACAACCAGCTTCGCGGCCGCTCCGGCCGCCAGGGGGACCCCGGCGAGTCGCGCTTCTACCTCTCCGCCGAAGACGACGTGATCCGGCTCTTTGCCGGCGATCGGATCTACAAAATCCTCGACCGCCTCGGCCCGATCGACGACGACGGCACCGAGATGCCGCTCGAGGCGAAGATGCTGACCAAAACCGTCGAGAACGCCCAGAAGAAGGTCGAGGAGCAGAACTTCCTGATCCGCAAACGGGTGCTCGAGTACGACGACGTGATGAACGAGCAGCGCCGCGTCGTCTACAAATACCGGCGCGAGATCCTCGAAGGGCGCGACATCTCCGAGAACGCCCGCGACGAGCTGGAGGGCGTGATCGAGCGGCTGGTCGACGAGTACACGCCGGGCGAGATCCTCGAGGACTGGGACATGGGGGAGCTGGAGACGCAGCTGCGCCAGATCTGGCCGGTCGGGGTCGAGGTCGCCTCGCTGGCGCCGGAGGCGGTCGACCGCGAGGGGCTGAAGGACTCCCTCGACGAGGACGCGATGAGCGCCTACGACGACCGCGAGCGCCAGCTCGGCGAGGAGCTGATGCGCTACCTGGAGCGGGCGATCCTGCTCCAGGTGATCGACAACCGCTGGCGCGAACACCTCTTCGACATGGACTACCTGCGCGAAGGCATCCACCTGCGCGGCTTCGCCCAGATCGACCCCCTCGTCGCCTACAAGAACGAGGGGTTCGCGATGTTCCAAGAGCTGATGCACTCGATCTGGGAGGAGTTCAGCAAGCTGATCTTCCACGCCGAGATCGAAATCGACCCCTCGCGGGCGGGCGCGCTTCCGGCCAACGGTGGCTCCCAGCCGACCGCGCTCGACTACTCGGGCGGGACGCTGGAGGGCCAGCCCTCGGCGCTGGAACAGGTCGCCGCCGCCGGCGCCACCGGCGCGGTCGACGTCGCCGCGGCGGAGGCGGCCGGGCCCGGCAACGGTGGCGCCGACGTGGTCGAGACCGTGGTCAAGGACGAGCACGACAAAATCGGCCGCAACGACCCCTGCTGGTGCGGGAGCGGCAAGAAGTACAAGAAGTGCCACGGGGCATAGACCCCGTTCGGGAGTTCATCCGCGCCTTCAACGAGCGCGACCTCGACGGCTTCGTCGCGGTGCTCGACCCCGAGGTCGAGCTGCACTCGATGCGGGGGCTGCGCCGGGGGGTCGAGGCGGCGCGGCTGTGGGCCACGCGGGCGCCGGGCGGCGTCCAGCAGACGATCGAGCTGGAGCAGCTCTACGAGGAAGGGCTGGAGGGCGGCGGCGGCTCGGCGGTGGCCCTGATCGTGAGGCGGTGGCGCTGGGCCGAGGACGGCTCGGCGGCGGGAGCCGACGAGATGGCCTGGGCCTTCGAGCTGCGCGAGGGCCGGGTGCGGAGCTGGCGGCCGTTTCACGACCGCGCCGAGGCGCTGCGGGCGGGCGGCTTCGAGCACGGGGTCGGCGCCGGGTAAGCTGCGCCCATGGCCGAGTCCGCCGCAACCGAATCGGTTCCAGCACGGCTCGCCGAGATCCGCGACCAGTTGAAGCTGCTCGCGGACTACCTTTGACCCCGCCGCGCTCGAAGCCGAGGCGGAGCGCCTCGAGGCGGAGATGGGGCAACCCGGCTTCTGGGACGACCAGGAGGCGGCGGCGCGGACCTCGGCCGCGCACGCCCGCGCCCAGCGGCGGCTGAAGACCTTCCGCGGCCTGGAGTCCGACGTCGCCGACCTCGCCGACCTCGCCGAGATGGCGGCGGAGGACGAGGAGATGGCGGCCGAGCTGGGGACCCAGCTGGCCGCGGTCGAGAGCCGCCTCGAGGAGCTCGAGGAGGCGCGGCTGTTCAGCGGCGCCTACGACGCCGGCGACGCCGTCGTCACCGTCCACGCCGGGGCCGGCGGCACCGACTCCCAGGACTGGGCCGAGATCCTCCTGCGGATGTACCTGCGCTGGGCCGAGCGGCGCGGCTTCGAGGTCGAGATGAAGGAGGCCTCGCCGGGGGAGGAGGCGGGCCTGAAGTCGGCCACCTTCGTCGCCCGCGGCGAGAACGCCTACGGGCTCTTCGCCGCCGAGCGCGGCGTCCACCGGCTGGTCCGGATCTCCCCCTTCGACTCCTCCTCGCGGCGCCACACCAGCTTCGCCCAGGTCGACGTCGGGCCGCTGGTGGACGCCGGGGTCGAGGTCGAGATCGACGACGCCGACCTCCGCGTCGACACCTACCGCGCCTCCGGCGCCGGCGGCCAGCACGTCAACAAGACCGACTCGGCGGTGCGGATCACCCACCTCCCGACCGGCGTCGTCGTGCAGTGCCAGAACGAGCGCTCCCAGACGCAGAACAAGGCGGTGGCGATGCAGCTGCTGCGCTCCAAGCTGATCGAGCTGGAGGAGCGCAAACGCGCCGAAGAGCTGGCGAAGGCGAGGGGGGAGGTCAAAGACGTCGCCTGGGGATCGCAGATCCGCAGCTACGTCCTGCACCCCTACACGATGGTCAAGGACCACCGCACCGAGCACGAGGTCGGGGACGTGCAGCGCGTGCTCGACGGCGATCTCGACGACTTCGTCCGCGACTACCTCAACAAGACCGCCGCCTCCTCGGCGTCGTAGGGGCGGCCGCCAACGCGGGTGCGGGCGTCAGCCCTGTTCGGGGTCCGACCAGGTCAGCTCGCCGTGGCTCGCGTGTCTGGCGGTGAGGTGGCTGTCGAGGAAGCGGTGGCAGTAGTCGGGGGCGCCGGCGGGCCGCAGCCGCACCGTGAAGCTTTTCGCGGCCATGACCTTGGTCATCTGCGCCGCGCTCATGCTCTCGGTGTCGCGGAAGACGCCCTTGGCGCCGAAGCGCGCCCGCTCGATTCCCATGTCCAGTGGGCCCTTGCTGCCGCGCAGCCAGTACTCGATCGCGACGGTGGCCGGGGAGGCGGCGGTGTAGCGGATCGCCAGGCGAACCCTGTTGGAGGCGCCGTCGACGGAGACGGTGGCGATCGCGGTGCTGGTCCGGCACTGTTCGGGCGCCGGGCCCGGCCCCGACGTCTCTTCGCATTCTTCTTCTTCGCCCTCTTCTTCGGCTTCTTCTTCACCGGCTTCGCATTCCTCGCCTTCCAGGTCTTCGCCTTCTTCGCCTTCCGCTTCGTCTTCGGGTTCTTCGGGCGGCCCGGCGGTCGCGGCGGCGACGGTGCTGGCGACTGGGACGGTCAGGGCCTGCGCGGAGCGGGCGATGCCGAGCAGGGCGATCAGGGCGACGGTTGCAAGGAACGACAGCGACCAGACGAACCGGATCGCCCGCGGCTTGGGACTCGCGACCGCCTGATTCGGGTTGGCCATGTTCCCCGAATCGGCTGCGGGGAGCGGCCCCTTGAGCGGGGAACTACGGATTACAGAATGCCCTCGAGTTCCAACAGCGCCCGCTTCATCGGCAGGCCGCCGCCGTAGCCGCCGAGGGCGCCGCCGCTGCGCAGGACCCGGTGGCAGGGGACGACGAGCGGGATCGGGTTGCGGCCGCAGGCGGTGCCGGCGGCGCGCACCGCGCGCTCGTTGCCGGCGCTGGTGGCCATCTCGGTGTAGCTGCGGGTCTCGCCGTAGGGGATGCGGGCGATCGCGTGCAGCACCCGCAGGCGGAAGCCCTCGCTGAGCCGCCAGTCGAGCGGCAGGTCGAAGCGGTCGAGCCTGCCCTCGAAATAGAGGTCCAGCTCGCGGCGGACCGGATCCAGGGCGGTGTGGCTCTCGAGCACCCGCGGCGAGACCCGCTCGGACAGGTCGACCAGGAGCTCCTCGGTGTCCTGGTTGGGGAGGCCGACGCGCACCAGCCCGCGCGGCGTGCTCGCCAGCAGCAGGGTGCCGAAGGGCGAGTCGGCGGTCGTGTAGGCGACGTCGAGCAGGCCCTCCTCGGCCGCCCGCTCGGAGAGTCTTTGCAGGGATGCCTTCATGTCAGCTCCTTCCTCAGTCGCTTGATTCCCTCGTGCAGGCTGCGTCGGGCCGCCTCCGGCGAACAGCCGAGCGCGGCGGCGATCTCGGCGTGGGGCAGGTCGCAGGCGTAGCGCAGGGCCACCGCCGCGCGCTGCTTCGGCGGCAGCGCGCCGACCGCTGTCCAGACCCCGTCGCCGCCCGCCGGAAGTGGCGGCTCGTGGGCGGTCGAGTTGGTGGCCGCGGGCACCTCGCCGACGTCGGCGACGGGCATCGGCCTGCGGCCAGTGGCGCGATGGTGGTCGATCGCCTTGCGGTGGGCGATCGTGATCAGCCAGCCGCGCAGGTTCTCGGTGTCCCTCAGCTTCGGATAGGAGCGCAGGGCGGAGAGGAACGTCTCCTGAAAGCAGTCCTCGGCGCCCTCGCGGCCGACGGCGCCGCGAAGCACCGCCATCACCGTGGCAGCGTGCTCGTCAACAAGTCTCTGAAAGGGAGGCAGCGAGGTCACCTATGGGATTAAACGCCCCGGAGTGGTGGAACGTGAGGCTCTGCCCCCGGACGAGGAGGTGCATTTCCCATCCATGCAATGGGAAATGCACCTCTCGTCCTTGATCTAGGCTGGCGGCATGGTTGATCCCGCCGAGCCGCTGGGGGAGATCGTGCGCCGGGCCCTGGCCGAGGATTTGGGATCCGGCGACGTCACCGCGGCGGCGACGGTGCCGGCGCAGGCGCGGGCCCGGGCGCGGATCGTCCAGAAAGCGCCCGGGGTCGTGTACGGGCTCGACGCGGTGAAGGAGGCGATGCGCCAGTGCGGCGTCGAGGAGGTCGAGGTCCTCGCCGCCGAGGGGGAGTGGAGGGATGCGCCCGCCGACGTCCTGCTCGCCTCCGGCGACGCCCGCGGCCTGCTGGCCGCCGAGCGCACGGCGCTGAACTTCCTCGCCCACCTCTCCGGCGTCGCCACCCTGACTCACCGCTTCGTCGAGGCGGTCGCGGGCACCGGCGCCCGCATCCTCGACACCCGCAAGACGACCCCCGGGCTGCGCCGGCTGGAGAAGGCGGCCGTGGCCGCCGGGGGCGGTCGCAACCACCGCATGGGCCTCCACGACGCGATCCTGATCAAGGAGAACCACATCGCCCTCGCCGGCGGCGTCGCCAGGGCGGTCCATGCCGCCCGCGCCGCCAATCCCGACCTCGCCGTCGAGGTCGAGGTTCGGGACCTGGAAGAGGCCGCCTACGCGCTCGGGACCGGCGCCGATCGGCTGCTGCTGGACAACATGGACGCCGAGACGCTGGCGGCGGCGGTCGCGCTCCGCGACGAGCACGGCGGCGGCGGCGAGGGGCCGACGCTGGAGGCCTCGGGCGGGGTCGACCTCGCCAACGTGCGGGCGATCGCCGAGACCGGGGTCGACTTCGTCTCCGTCGGCGCCCTCACCCACTCGGCCCCGGCGCTGGACTTCAGCCTCCTGCTCGAGCCCGCTACTTGAGGAGCTTCGAGAGCCTCCGGTCCTTGAGCACCCGGCCGCCGGTCTGCTCCTTCGGGCAGTAGTTCGTCTGGTGCTCGGAGAAGAACACCGCCTCGATCGCGGTCCCGCAGCGCGGGCATGGCTCGCCCTCGCGCCGGTGGACCCGGAGCGGCATCGGCACCTTGTCGGGGACCTCGGCGCCGATCGTCTCCTCGTAGTGCTCGATCGCGTCGCCGAGCACGTGCAGGGCGCCGTGCAGGCGCTCGACCTCCTCCGGGTCCAGCTCGGAGCCTTTCTTGAAGGGAGAGAGCCGCGCCTCCCAGAGGATCTCGTCGACCCACGAGCGCCCGATCCCGGCGATCGTCCGCTGGTCGCGCAGGAGGGGGTGCAGGTGCCGCGGCTGGTCGAGCGCGGCGGCGAAGGCGTCGAGCGGGGGAGGCGGCCACGCTTCGGGCCCGAGGCCGGCGACCATCTCCTCGGCGGCGACGGCGTCGGCCGCCAGCAGCTTCGCCCAGGCCCGCTGCCTGGTGCCGAACTCGCGCAGGCGCAGCTCCCGCCCGTCGGCGAGCCGGACCAGCACCCGCGAGGCGCGGTCCTTGGCCGAGGCGCGCCTGTCGAAGGCCCGCAGCCGTCCGGCCGACATCAGGTGGATCAGCAGCGCCAGCTCGCCGAACTCGACCACCGGCATCTTGCCGACCCTGCGCACCCCGGTCAGCTCGCGGCCCGCCAGCGATTCCAGCGGCGGGTCGAAGGTCTTCATCACGTTCATCCCCGGCGCCAGCGCGGACTCCACCTCGCTCCCGGCGAGGGCGGCGTCAAGCCTCCTGGCGACGATCTCCACCTCGGGCAGCTCGGGCATCGGCCAAGTCTGGCGACTCCGGGCAGGCGGTAGACTTCAGGGACGTTCATTCGACTGGTTCTGAGGCTCTGCGCCCTGCCAGCGAACATCACGGAAGACGGAAGGCTCCAATGCGGGAGTTGCCCACGATCCAACCCACGACCGCACCGGACCTCTCGCCGGAGGAGATCGCCGCGCTGAGCGAGGAGGTGCGCGCGCTCGCCGCCGAGCGCAACGCCGTCATCCTCGCCCACAACTACCAGCTGCCCGAGGTGCAGGACGTCGCCGACCGTATGGGCGACTCGCTCGGGCTCTCGCGCGAGGCGGCGAGCCACCGAGGCCGAGGTGATCGCCTTCTGCGGGGTTCACTTCATGGCCGAGACCGCCTCGATCCTCTCGCCCGAGAAGACCGTCCTGATCCCCGACCTCGACGCCGGCTGCTCGCTGGCGGACTCGATCGACGCCGAGCAGCTGCGGGCCTGGAAGGCCGAGCATCCCGGCGCGCGGGTGGTGATGTACGTCAACACCTCGGCCGAGGTGAAGGCGGAGACCGACTACTGCTGCACCTCCTCCAACGCGGTCAAGGTGGTCGAGCACATCTGGGCCGAGCACGGGCCGGAGACCGAGATCCTCTTCGGCCCGGACATGTGGCTGGGCGCCTTCGTCGAGCGCGAGACCGGGATCCGCGACGATCCCGCGCGGCGCGCCCGCTTCCACGTCTGGGACGGCGAGTGCCACGTCCACGCCGGCATCCGGCCGGACGACATCGCCCAGACCCGGGCCGAGCACCCCGAGGCGGAGTTCCTGATCCACCCCGAGTGCGGCTGCGCGACCCAGGCGATGGAGTACGTCGCCGCCGGCGACCTCGACCCCGAGGGCGTCCACATGCTCTCCACCTCGGGGATGCTGAAGCACGTCGAGGAGCACCCCGACGGCAGCTTCATCGTCGCCACCGAGAACGGGATGCTCTACCCGCTCCAGCAGGCGGCGCCGCGGGCCGAGCCTGATCGAGGCCAACCGGATGGCCTTCTGCAAATACATGAAGATGATCACGCTGCCGAAGCTGCGCGACTCCCTGCGCGAGATGAAGTTCGAGGTCAGCGTCCCGGCGGAGATCGCCGAGCGGGCGCGGGTGCCGATCGAGCGCATGGTCGCGATCGGGTAGGGCCGCCGCGATTTTCACCGCCGTTGGCGGCGGCTTGGGCGTCCCTTTGCCGGTTGGGGAGGAGGCTTGCTCCACAACCCAATAAAGGAGCGAAGATGACCAACCGAAGAGCGAAGGCCGCGGCGACCGCGACCGTGGTCGGGCTCGGCGCCCTCGGCGGCGTCGCCCTGGGCACCAACCCGGGCGTGTCGACCGCCACCCAGCAGGCCTCCGGCGGCAGCGGCGCCGCCATCGTCACCGGCACCAGCGGCGCGGCATCGGTCCCGACCAGCCAGACCGTCGCGGTCCGCCGCGGCGCCTCGACCAGGGCGCCGATCGTCACCCGCGCCAGCGGCGGCTTCCCGGGGACGGTTCGGGACGACTAGGCGGGTGGATTCTCAGACAACTCTCACATCGGGCTTAGGCGCCGGTTAGGGGAGGCCGGCAGGCTGGGCTCTCGATCTTCGAAAGGAGGCACCGATGTCCTCGACCCTGCGAATCCTGGTGGTTGCGAACCGGACCGCCGATTCCCCCGACCTGATCGGGGCGCTGCGTCGCCGCGCCGCGTCCGCCCCAGCCCGCTTCACGCTGCTGGTCCCGGCCGTCCCTCACGGCCTCTCCTGGGCCGCCGACATGAAGGCCGGCTGGCCCGATGCGGCGGCACGCGCGCCGAGTGGCGCCGAGCGGATGCGGCTGGCGGGCCTCGACCTCGACGGCGCGATCGTCGGCGACCCCGACCCCTTCGCCGCGGTCGGCGACGTCCTCCACGCCCGCGAGTTCGACGAGGTGGTCGTCTCGACGCTGCCGCGCGGGCTCTCCCGCTGGCTTCGGCTCAGCCTGCCGGGTCGGCTGCGGCGCGCCACCGAGTTGCCGATCACCCACCTCACCGCCCACCCGAGGGCGGCGCGCAAGCCGTCGCGCGCCCGCGAGACCGTGGGCGCGGCGTCCTGAGCTCAGTCGTCGGCGCCCCCGCCGCCTCCCCCGCCGGAGTCGTCGCGGGGTTCGCGGGTCGGGGGGGCCGAAGGCGGCTGGGCGGGCGTCGTCGGGGGCGCGGTCGCGCTCGCCGGTGGGCTCGTCGTGGTGGCGGTGGGCGGATGCGACCCGCCGGTCGCGCTCGTCCGCGGTTTGGGATGCCGAGGCTGTCGCTGGCCGGTGGCCCCGGCGCCGGCGCGGGCCGGGGCGAGCGCGTCGCCGGCGGTGATCGATTCCGAGGCGATCCCGATCTGCTGGCTGGCGAGGTGGCTGGCGGCGATCGCGACGGCGGCGGCGATCACCAGGCCGAGCAGGGCGAGGCCGATCCATTTGACGGTCGCCGGAAGGCTCATACGCGGACCTCGATGACAGCACGCAGGCCGCCGCCGTCGCGGTTGGACAGGCGTCACGTCGCCGCCCCACTGGCGGGTCAGCTCGCGGGCGATCGGCAGCCCGAGCCCGGTCCCGCTCGGGCCCGCGCTGGCCGGCGCTGCCGCGGCTGAAGCGCTCGAAGACCGCCTCCTCCTCGCCGGCGGCGCAGCCCGGGCCCGCGGTCGAGGACCTCGATCCGCCCGGGCGCGGCGGCGATCGTCACCGCCGAGCCCGGCGGGCGAGTACAGCAGCGCGTTCTCGACCAGGGCGTCGATCGAGCGGTCGAGGTCGGGTCCGGCGCACCAGCCCTCGGCCGCCGTCCTCGTCGGCGCGCGACCTCGAGCGCGATCCCGCGCTCCGCCGCGCTGGCCCGCCAGCGCTCGGCGGCCCGGCGGGCGGCGTCGGCGAGGTCGAGCCGCTCGCCCGGCAGTTCGTGCTCGCCGGCGCGGCTGAGGATCAGCAGCTCGTCGACGATCTGCGAGAGCCGGTCGATCTCGCGCATCGCCGCGTCGACCTCGGCCTCCACCGCCTGCGTCGCCGCGGAAGCGCTCGCCGAGCGCCTCCAGCCGCAGCCGCAGTCCGGTCAGCGGGGTGCGCAGCTGGTGGGAGGCGTCGGCGACGAAGTCCTGCTGGACGCGCAGCAGCCGCTTCACCCGCTCGGTCATCTCGTTGAAGGTGCGCGCCAGCGAGCGCTGCTCGGTGCTGCCCTCGACCGCGACGGTGGCGTCGAGGTCGCCGCCGGCGACCTGGCGGGCGGCGCGGTCGAGGCGGCGGATCGGGCGGGCGATCTGCTGGGCGATCAGGGCGCCGGCGATCACCCCGAGCGCGAGCACGACCGCGGCCAGCGCGGCGACGTCGAGGATCGAGGTGCGCACCGCCCGGTTGACCGCGTCGACGCTCTGGGTGATCCGCACCGCGCCGTGGGGCCGGCCGTGCTCGAGCACCGGCACCGCGGTGGCGAGGATTTCGGTGCCGAGCGTTTCGCTGTTGCGGGTGATCTGCTCGCTGTGGCCGCGCAGCGCCGCCCGCACCTCGGGCCGGTCGGCGTAGCTGCGCCCGGCCGGCGCGCCCGCCGAGTCGGCGAGCAGCCGGCCGCGGCGGTCGACGACGATGACGCGGCCGCGGACGCTGTCGGCCGAGATCGCGCACCAGCCGCCGCAGGCCCGCGCGGTCCGGACCGGGTCGAGCAGCTCCGAGGCGCGTGGCGGCGACGACGTCGGCCTGGCTGCGCGCCTGGCCGCGGACCTCGGAGTCGACGCGGTCGCGCAGGCTCAGCGCCAGCGGCACGCCGAGCGCGATCAGCGCCAGCAGCAGCACGTAGGCCAGCGCCAGCAGGAGGGTGGCCCGGAGGCTTACGGTTCCTCGACCTCCGGCGCGGCGAAGCGGAAGCCGACGCCGCGCACCGTCTCGATATAGGTCGGGTGGGCGGGGTCGTCGCCGAGCTTGCGCCGCAGCCAGCCGATGTGGACGTCGAGCGTCTTGGTCGAGCCGAACCAGTTGGTGTCCCAGACCGTCGACATCAGGTCCTCGCGCTTGACCACCTGGCCGGCGTTGCCGCATCAGCTCGGCCAGCAGGTCGAACTCCTTGCGCGAGAGCTCGAGCTCGCGGCCGCCGAGGCGGGCGATCCGGGCGCCCGGGTCGAGCTCGACGCTCGCCGACCCGGATCGGCTTCCGCGGGCGCCTCCGTCGCGGCGGGCGCTGCGCCGCAGCACGGCGCGGATCCGCGAGATCACCTCGGCGGCGCTGAAGGGCTTGACCACGTAGTCGTCGGCGCCGAGCTCGAGGCCGACGATCTTGTCCATCTCGGTGCCGCGCGCGGTCAGCATCACGATCGGCACGTCGGAGCGGCGGCGCAGCTCGCGGCAGACGTCGCGGCCGTCGCCGTCGGGCAGGGCCAGGTCGAGCATCACCAGGTCCGGTTCCTCGCTGGCGGCGAGCTCCAGGGCGCCGGCCGCGGTCGCGGTCACCAGCGGCTCGAAGCCCGCCCGGCGCAGCGCCTCGGCGAAGGGCTGGGAGATCGACTCCTCGTCCTCGACGACGAGGATGCGCCCGCCGGGCGCCTGCCTGGCCATGCGGCCACTGTAGCGGCGCTCGAAGCGGCTTCCCGGCGGCCTCGCGGAGGTTTTGCCAGCTCTTTACCCGCCGCTTGTCCGGCTCTTGCACCGGCCGTTCGCACAATGGCCCGGCAACTTCAGCCAGGAGGGAGATCGACCGTGAAGAGCCTGAGGACCCGCATCGCCGCAGTCGCCACCGTCGTCGGACTGGGAGGGCTCGCCGGCCTGGCGCTCAGCGCCGGCCAGCAGCATCCGAGCCCGGCCGTCGCCGAGAAGCCGATCGTCCGCACCAAGGTGATCCGCCGGACGATCCACGTCACCAAGCACGCCAAGCCCAAGCACCCGGCCGGCGGCGCCGGCGGCTGGGGCGGCGCGGCGCGGCAGCGGCGGCTCGGCGGCGGGGGCTCCTACGGCAGCGCCACCACCGGCGCCTCCTCGAGCGGCTCCTCGCCGTCCTCACCTCCTCTTCCTACTCGAGCCCGGTCACCACCTCGACCAGCGGCTCCGCCTCGGTCCCGGTCAGCGCCGGCTCGGGCTCGGGTCTCGAGCCCGGTCGTGACCCGCAGCAGCGGCTCCAAGGGCTCACGGCTCCAGGGCAGCACGGCATCCAGGCGCGTCACGGCAAGCTCGGTCGTCACCGGCTCCAGCGGCTCGCACGCCGGTGGCTCCAGCGGCGGCGCCGGCGGCAGCCCGGTGGTCACCCACGACCAGCGGCTCCCACGCCGGCGGGGGCGCCACCACTCCCGTAACGACCTCGACCAGCGGCGCCAGCGCCGGCTCGGGCGGCGGCAGCGGCGACCCCGGTCACCACCGCGAGCAGCGGCGGCGGCGGCGCGGCGGCGGCGGCGGCGAGTCCGACGGCGGCGAGCGGGGGCGGCCACGATGACTGAGCCGCCGACCGCGCGCCGCTCCGCCGCCCCGGCCCGGGCGCTGTGCTCTGGGGCTCGATCGCCCTCTTCGCGGTCCTCTTCGCGCTCCTCACCTACCAGCTGAGCGCCGGCGCCGAACCCGTCGCTGAGCGGATCGACGCGCCACGGCGCGCCCGGTCCAGGTGCGCAAGGTGATCAAGCGCCGCGTCGTCACCACGATCGTCCCGACCCCGGGCGCCAACACCGTCACCAGCGGCCCCGTCACCAGCTCCGTCGCTACGTCCGTCCGGCGCCAGCCCCCGTCACCACCAGCGCCTCCTGACATGACGATATGAGCGAACACGACATCACCTTCGACGCGATGGGCAGCCACGTCCGCCTCCTGATCGGCGAGCCCGGGCCCGGGCATGGCCCCGGCCGCCGAGGCCGCCGAGCGGGCGCGGCGCTTCGTCCTCGACTTCGACGCGGCGCTCTCGCGCTTCAAGCCGGACAGCGAGCTCTGCGCGCTCAACGGCGACCCGCGCGAACGCGTGCCCGCCTCGGCGCTGCTGCGCCAGGCGGTCCGGGCCGGGCTGGGCGCGGCCGAGCGCAGCGACGGCCTGGTCGACCCGACCCTGGTCGCGCGAGATCGAGGGCGCCGGCTACGTCGAGTCGCGGGCCGGGATGTCGGGCGTGCCGCTCGGCGAGGCGCTGCCGCAGGCGCCGCCGCGCCGGCCGGCGCGCCCGACCCGCGACGGCGCGCTGGCGCGGCTTCGAGGTCGACGACGAGGCCGGCGAGATCGTGCGCCCGCCCGGGCGTGCTGCTTCGACACCGGCGGCACCGGCAAGGGCCTCGCCGCCGACCTCGTCGCCGCCGAGCCTGCGCGGCTACTCGCGCTTCATCGTCGACTGCGGCGGCGACATCCGCATCGGCGGCGCCGACGCCCTGGTCCACCCCTACGAGGTCTTCGTCGAACACCCGCTCACGCGGCGAGCGCGCCTACGTGCTGCGGCTCGGCTCCGGCGGCGTCGCCACCTCCGGGCTCAACGTCCGCATCTGGCGCGGCGCCGACGGCCGCTTCGCCCACCACCTGCTCGACCCGGCGACGCGGCGAGCCGGCCTGGACCGGCCTGGTCGGCGCCACCGCGCTCGGCGACACCGCGGTCGAGGCGGAGACGCTCTCCAAGGCGGCGCTGCTCTCCGGGCCCGAGGGCGGGCGCGCGGGTCCTCGCCGAGCGCGGCGGCCTGCTGGTCCACGACAACGGCCGCGTCGAGCTGGTCGGTCCGCTCGCGGTGGCGCCGCGGATCCGGATCCCCGGAGCCTCGGCGGCGACGGGGGCGGGACGCGATGATCCGCGGCCGTCTCCGACCACCCTGCAGACCCACGGCTGGTGGCTGGCCAGCCGCGCCTCCGGCCTGGTCGCCCTGGTCCTGGTCACGATCTCGGTCGGCATCGGCCTGACGATGGCGGGCAAGGTGATGCGCCGGCCCGGCCTCTCGCGCAAGCTGATGGCGATCCACGAGCAGACGGCGCTGGCCGGCCTGATCGCGATCGCCGTCCACGGCATCACCCTGCTCGGCGACCCCTGGCTGCACCCGGGCGTCGCCGGGGTGACCGTGCCGTTCGCGATGAGCTTCCACACCGCCTTCACCGGCCTCGGCGATCATCGGCGGCTACCTGGCGATGGCTGCTCGGCCTCAGCTTCTACGCCCGCAAGCGGATCGGCGCCAAGCTCTGGCGCAAGGCGCACCGGGCGACGGTCGTCGTCTACGCTGCTCGGCCTGGTCCACGCGCTCGGCGCCGGCACCGACGCCTCCGCCGTCTGGTTCCGGTGGTGGGTGATCCTCACCGCGCCGCCGATCGCCGGGCTGTTCGTCTACCGCGTCCTCGCCGGGCGGGCCAAGAAGCCGGCGCCGGCGCCGAGCAGCGCGGCGCCCGCACCGCCCCGCCGCCGATCGACGGCGGCCGGCCGATCCCCAGAACCCCAGTCCTAGAGGAGGCGTGATGAAAGACGACGGAGTTGTGATCGTCGGCGGCGGGCTCGCGGCGCAGCGTTGCGCCGAGGGCCTGCGCCGCCGCGGCTACGAGGCGCCGGTGCGGATCGTCTGCGCCGAGCCCGAGCCGCCCTACGACCGGCCGCCGCTCTCCAAGGCAGGTGCTGGCGGGAGCGGCCGAGGAGGAGTCGGTCGGCTTCCGGCCCGGCTGGTGGTACGAGGAGAAAGGAGGTCGAGCTGCTGCTCGGCGCCCGGGCCGAGCGCGCTCGACCCCGCGGCGCGCGACGCTGACCCTCGACTCCGGCGCGGCGCTCGGCTACGAGAAGCTGCTGATCGCGACCGGCGGCGCCCCGCGCCGCCTGCCGTTCCTCGAGCGCTACGAGAACGTCCACTACCTGCGCACCCTCGCCGACGCCCGCCGCCTGCGGGCCGAGCTGGTCGCCGGGCGCCCGCCTGGCGATCGTCGGCGCCGGCTTCATCGGCCAGGAGGTGGCGGCGACGGCGCGCGCGCCTCGGCGTCGAGGTGACGATGATCGAGGCGCTGGAGACGCCGCTGGCGCCGATCCTCGGCGACCGAGCTCGGCGGCTGGTTCGCCGAGCTGCACCGCGAAGAGGGCGTGCGGGTGATCACCGGCGCGATGCTGGAGGGCGCCCGCGGCGAGCGGCAGGGTCGAGGAGCTGGTCCTGGCCGACGGCCGCCGGCTCGCCTGCGACGCGGTCGTGGTCGGCGTCGGCACCGTCCCGGCCACCGGCTGGCTCGCCGGCAGCGGCCTCGACGAGCGCGGCGTCCGCGTCGACACCGCCGGCCGCACGGCGCTGCCGGAGGTCTTCGCCGCCGGCGACGCCTCGCGTCCCCTTCGACCCGCGCTTCGGCGTCCACGCCCGCACCGAGCACTGGGACGCGGCCGCCTGGCAGGGCGCCGCGGTGGCGAAGGCGATGCTCGGCGAGTACCCGGGCACGCCGCCGCTGCCGAGCTTCTGGAGCGACCAGTACGGGCTGCGGATCCAGTCCGTCGGCCATCCCCACCACGGCGACGCGGTCGTCATCGAGGGCGATCCGGCGGCCCGCGACTTCGAGGCGGTGCTTCACTCGCGGCGGCGTCCCGGTCGCCGGGCCTCGCGGTCGGCCGTCCGCGCGCGATCCCGGCGCTTCGCAAGCGAATCGAGGGCGGCGACAGGTTCGCCCCCGACCCGAAGGAGGCAGGTGGCATGACCTACATCCCGGTGGTCGACCCCAACGAGTGCAGCGCCCACGGCGACTGCGTCGAGATCGCCCCGCAGGTGTTCCGGCTCGACGACACCGCCGTGGTGATCGGCACCGGCCCCCCGGAGCTGATCCTGGAGGCGGCCGAGGCCTGCCCGGCGGTCGCGATCTCGGTCGTCGACGACGAGACGGGGGAGACGATCTTCCCGTAGCCCGGCGGGGCGAGTGTGAGCGTTCGCTAACTATTCGCTAGGATCTCGCCAAACTCAGGGTGGGCGCGGTCTTGCGCGAGCCGGCGGGGCGAAGGAGTCACCCTGTGTCCGCAGAAGCCCACCCCGCGCATGGCGAGATCCAAGAAGAGACATACCGCGCGACGAGCGAGCCCCGGCGGCCCGCGCGGCCGCCGGGCGCCGATCATCGAGCTCGACGACGTCACCAAGGTCTACCCCGGGCGGCCACATGGCGCTCGACCGGGTCTCGCTGGCGATCGGCCGCGGCGAGTTCGTCTTCCTCGTCGGCCCGACCGGCTGCGGCAAGTCGACGCTGATCAAGATGCTGATCCGCGAGCTCGCCGCCACCGAGGGCTCGGTCAAGATCGCCGGCCGCGACATCGGCGCCCTGCCGGAGAAGAAGATCCCGCAGCTGCGGCGCAACATCGGCACCGTCTTCCAGGACTTCAAGCTGCTCCCCGACCGCACCGTCTACGACAACGTCGCCTACGCGCTGCAGGTGATCGGCGCCAGCCGCGCCGAAATCCGCGAGCAGGTGCCGCAGACGCTGCGCCTGGTCGGCCTCTCGACCAAGCTCCACAGCTACCCCGACCAGCTCTCCGGCGGCGAGCAGCAGCGCGTCTCCGTCGCCCGCGCCTTCGTCAACCACCCGCCGCTGCTGCTCGCCGACGAGCCCAGCGGCAACCTCGACCCGGTCACCTCGATCGGGATCATGCAGCTGCTCTACCGGATCAACAAGACCGGCACCACCGTCGCTCGTCGTCACCCACGACCGCGAGATGGTCGACAACATGCGCCGCCGCGTGGTCGAGCTCTACGAGGGCCGCGTCGTCCGCGACGAGGTCAGCGGCGGCTACACCGAGGAGTCGACGACCGAGTTCGGCCTGCGGATGCGGGCCGAGATGGGGGTCGGGCCCGAGGGCAGCAGACCAACGGCCACGACCACGAGCGCCTGTTCTGATGTCGCGCCTGATCTTCTTCCTTCAGGAGGCCGTGCGCGCGCTGCGCCGCAACGCCGCGCCGAGCCTCGCCGCGATCGTCACCACGGTCGTGACCGTGGTCCTGCTCGGCGTCCTGATCCCGATCTTCCAGACCACCCAGGCCAAGAGCGAACAGGTCCGCGGCGAGCTCAACATCCAGGTCGCGATCTATCGCCGACGCGACCAGGGCCGAAATCGCCGCCCTGCACGACAAGCTTGTGGGGATCCCCAACGTCGCCTCGGTCGAGCTGGTCAGCAAGGCCGAGGCGCTGGGCGAACTGAGGGAAACCCTGGGGGCGAAGAAGAGCGAAGAAATCACCACCCAGCTGCACGAAAACCCGCTGCCGGAGAGCTTCCGGATCGTCCCCGCCGACGCCTCGAACCTGGGCGGCATCCGCGACGCGATCATGCCCACCGGGGCGGGCGGCAAGCCGCAGCCGATCTCGCCGATCATCAGCAACATCTTCGACCGCCAGGACGCCTCCAAGCAGATCGAGCAGGTGACCAGTGCCCTGAAGATCGTCCTCACCGTGATCACGCTGCTGCTGATCCTCGCCTCGCTGATGCTGGTCGGCAACACGATCCGGCTCTCGATCTACACCCGCCGCCGCGAGGTCGAGGTGATGCGGCTGGTCGGCGCGACCCGCTGGTTCATCCGCTGGCCGTTCATGATCGAGGGGGTCGTGGTCGGCTTCGCCGGCGGCCTGGTGGCCATACTTATCCTGTGGCTGGGCAAGATCACGATCGTCGACCCGCTCAGCAACTCCTTCTCCTTCCTCGCGGCGCAGAACAACAGCACGCTCTCCTTCCCGGCCCTGGTCGCGATCCTCTTCGCCGCCGCGGTGCTCGTCTCGACGGTCGGCTCCGGCGTCACCCTGCGGCGCTTCCTCAGGGTCTGAGGCGCCGCGTGAGAGCGCGCGGGGCCGTGGCCTTCGCCGTCGCGCTCGCTCGCCTTCCTCTGCCTGGGGCTCTGGCTCGGCGGGCACCCCGCCAAGCTGCCCGGCTTCCTCCGCGACCGCCTCGTCAGCGCGCCGGCGGGGCTCACCGCCGAAGCCGCCGAAACGATCGAGGACAACTACTACCGCCCGGTCGGCGGCGCCGAGCTGGGCAACTCCTCGCTTCAGGGCATGGTCCGCGAGCTGCGCCGCCGCCACCGGGACCGCTTCTCCGAATACTTCTCCCCGGAAAGCCGCGAAAGCTTCAACCAGCAGATCGAAGGGCGCTTCTCCGGGGTCGGCCTGAGCGTGGTGCCGGTCAAGCGCGGCCTGCGCGCGGTCCAGGTCTTCCCCGGCTCGCCCGCGGACCGGGCCGGGATCGTCTCCGGCGACACGATCGTCTCGGTCGACGGCGACTCGATCGCCGGCGAGACCAGCGCCGAGGCGACCGGCAAGATCAAGGGCCCGGAAGGAACCGAGGTGACGATCGGGCTGCTCGACGCCGAGCAACGGCAAGGTGCGCGAGCTGAGGCTGACCCGGGCCGAGGTGGCGCTGCCCAACGTCAGCAGCGGCGTCGAGGTCGTGCACGGTCGCAAGCTCGGCTACATCCGCATGCTCAGCTTCAGCGAAGGCGTCCATGCCCAGCTGGCGAGCGCCGTGCGCAAGGTCGAGCGCGAAGGGGCTCGAGGGGATCGTGCTCGACCTGCGCGGCAACCCCGGCGGCCTGCTCGACGAGGCGGTGCTCAGCGCCAGCCTCTTCCTGCCCAAGGGCAGAGGTGGTCGTCTCCACCGACTCCCGCACCCAGGGCCACAGCGTCCACGAGACCGTCCGGCGGCACCCTGCCACGGCGCCCGCTGGTGGTGCTGATCGACCGCGGCACCGCCTCGGCGGCGGAGATCCTCGCCGCCGCTCTGTCCGACGACGCCGGCGCGCCGGTGGTCGGCACCCGTTCCTACGGCAAGGGCGTCTTCCAGGAGGAGAAGGGCCTCGCCAACGGCGGCGCCCTGAAGCTGACGGTCGGCGAGTACTTCACCCCCGACGGCGACAACCTCGCCCGCACCCACGGCATCCACCCCGACGTGCGTGCCGCCGACGACCCCGAAACGGCGGTCGACGAGGGCAGGCGGCGGGCGCTGGGCGTGCTGGCGGGTCGGGTCGGCGGTTGAGCCGGCGCCGCCGCGAGCGGGCGCCCCGGGCACGGGACGCGGTCGAGGCGATGCTGCGCGAGCAGCTGGGCTTCCGCGGCTTCCGGGCGGCGCTCGAGTCCGAAGCCGCGGCAGCCGCTGCCGCGGCGGAGCGCGATTCTCTCCCCCGGCGCGACCTGACCGCGCTTCGGACCTTCACCGTCGATCCCGCCACCGCGCGTGACTTCGACGACGCCGTCTCGGCCCAGCGCGAGGGCGACGGCGCCCGGGTCTGGGTCCACATCGCCGACGTCGCCGCCCACGTCCCGCCGGGCTCGCCGCTGGACGTCGAGGCAAGGCGGCGCGCCAACAGCACCTACGTGCCGGGGGCGGTCGAGCCGATGCTGCCGCACGCGCTCAGCAGCGAGGCGTGCAGCCTCGCGCCCGGGGTCGAGCGCCTGGCGGTGACGGCGGAGATCGAGCTGGGCGCCGATGCCGCGCCCCGGCGTACCCGCTTCTACCGCAGCCGCATCCGCTCCGACGCGCGCCTTGACTACGACCAGCTCGACGCGATCTTCGCCGGCCGCGCCCGGCCGCCGGAGGAGGTCGCCGAACCGCTGGCCGCCGCCCGCGACGTCGCCGCCTCCCTGGCCGAGCGCCGCGGCGCCACCGCTCTCGACGTCGAGTCCTTCGAGCCGGAGTTCCGCTTCGACCGCCAGGGCAACGTCACCGGTGCCCGCGGGGTGCCCCAGACCGAGTCCCACCGCCTGATCGAGCGGCTGATGATCCTCACCAACGAGCAGGTCGCCGAGCGCCTCCAGCGCGAGCGGGCGCCGGCCGTCTACCGCGTCCACGCCCAGCCCGACCCGGCCCGGGTCGAGCGGCTGCTCGAGCAGCTCGCCGCCCTCGGCGTCCCGACCCCGCCGCTGGGCCAGGGCCTCTCCCCGCGCGAGGCGGGCGAGGTCGCCGCCGCGGCGAGCCGGCTGGCGCGGCGCGAGGCCGCGCGGCGCGGGCACGGGCGCGAGGCGTATACCTCCCTCGTGCTCCGTTCCCTCAAGCAGGCCTCCTACAGCGAGCGCAACAGCGGCCACGCCGGCCTCGGCAGCGGCGCCTACACGCATTTCACCTCGCCGATCCGCCGCTATGCCGACCTGCTCGTCCACCGCGCCCTGCTCGCCGCGCTGGGGGAGGGGGAGAAGGCGCCGCGCCTGGCCCAGGCGCGCGACGTCGCCGCCGACTGCTCGGCCAGCGAGCGGCAGTCGGCGAGGATCGAGCGCGAGGCCGACGACGTCTGCGCCGCCTACCTGCTCGAGCGCGAGCTGGCCGAGCGGGGCGCGGAGACGAGGTTCGAGGGCGAGGTCTCCGGAGTCATCCGCAGCGCCGCCTTCGTCTCCTTCGGTGGCGAGATGGGCGACGTATACGAGGGGATGCTGCCCGCCCGGCGCCTGCGCGGCGGGCGCTTCGAGCTGGACCGCGCCGAGGTGGCCCTGGTCAGCCGCGGCTCCAAGGCGGCGCTGCGGCTGGGCGACCCGGTCTCGGTCCGGGTGGCTGGCGTCGACGCGGCGCGGGGGCGGGCGGAGCTGGAGCCGGTGGATGGCTAAGAAGTCCAAGAAGCCGCGCCTGCCCGCCTCGGGCGACGTCGTCACCAACCGCCGCGCCCGGCACAAATTCGAGTGGGTGGAGAAGATGGAGGCGGGGATCGTGCTGCGCGGCTCCGAGGTGAAGGCGCTGCGCGGCGGTAAGGCGCAGATGACCGACGCCTACGCCGTCGTGCAGGACGGCGAGGTCTGGCTGCGCAAGCTCCACATCCCGCCGTATGAGTTCGCGGCGAGCGACGCCCACGACCCCGAGCGCCCGCGCAAGCTGCTCCTGCACCGGGAGGAGATCGAGCGGCTGATCGGGAAAACCGCGCAGAAAGGGCTGACGCTGATCCCGACCCGGATCTACTTCAAGGGGCCGCGGGCGAAGGTCGAGCTGGCCCTGGCGCGCGGCAAGGAGGGACGCGACCGCCGCCGCGAGATCGCCGAGCGCGACGTGCGCCGCGAGGTCGAGCGCGAGTTCAAGGGACGGATGCGGTGAACGCGCCGGCGCCCCCTGGGCGCAGGTTCCCGACCGAGTCCGGTTGGGGCTTGCATCGGCCGCTTCTCATGCAAGGATGCTGGGGGATGCGGACCCGAGTACTCCTGTCTTCCTGCGCTTTGGGGCTCGCCGCGATGGCCGCGGCCGCGCCTGCCGCCCAGGCCGAATCCTTTCCGGACAAGGCCAGCAACTACGTCAGCGACCACACCGCCTACTTCGTCGCGGCGCTGCTGGCGGCGATCCTGCTGCTCCTGTTGATCGTCAGCATCACCCAGCGCCGCGCCAAGGAGAAGGCGAAGGGTGCCGCCAAGGCCGGCTCGCCGCCGAGCGGCCCCGCCCCCCCGGCGGCCAGCCCCGTGCCGCCCCCGGCGGCTGGCTCCACGCCAGCTCCGGCCGCCGCCTCCGCGCCGCCCCCGGCCGCCGTCGCCCCGACCGCCGAGATGGCCGCGGTGAGCGCCGCCGCCGGGTCTCAGGCGCCACCCGGAGTCGGGGCGCCCCCGCCGGGGGCCGCCGGGCAGGCTCGGCCGGGCGAGAACCCGCGCGACCGTCGCAAGCGCCTGCGCGAGGAACAGCGCGCCAAGCGCAACCGCGAGCGCCAGCTGCGCCGCGAGGAGATCAAACGCCGCCGGGCCGAGCGCGCCAGCCAGAGCGGCCGCAAGCCCTCCGGCGCGCCGACGCCGGAGACGGGGCAGCGCAAGAGCTTCTTCGGGATCAAGTACGGCAAGCCGAAGGGCGCGGCGACGGCACCCGAGCCGGCCGCGCCCCAGCCCACCCCCGCCGCGCAGGCCCCGCCCCCGGCCGGGCCGCCGCCGGGAATCCCGGCTCAGGCGCCTGTGCCCGCCTCGCCGCCCCAGCCGCCGCCGACGGCGACGACGCCGCCCCCGGTCGGAGGCGCGGTCTCGCCGGCCCCGACCGAGTACGACCCCGGCGCGGCCGAACAGCGGGTTCGCGACAAGGTCGAGGAAGTTCGCCACGAGGAGCAGCGGATCCGCGCCGAGGCCGACCGCAGGATCGAAGAGGCCGAGCGGATGCAGGCCCAGGCGGGCGCGCCGGTATTCGCGTCGCCCAACGTGCCGCCCCCGGCCGCCCCCGGGGTTCCGCCCGCGCAGGCGCCGCCCGCGACCCCGCCGCCGGACCTGCGCGGGGCCGAGCAGCGGCTCCAGCAGGAACGCGAAGCGCAGGAGCGATCGCTGGCGGAGGCCGAGCAGCGACTGCGCCAGATCGAGGAACGGACCAGGGCCGCCGAACAGCGCGCCGCCGAGGCGAAACGGCTGGAAGAGATGCGCTCGGAGGACGCGATGCGCCAGCAACGCCTGGAGCAGATGCGCCAGAGCGTCGCCGAGGCCGAAGAGCGCGCCCGCGAGGCCGAGCGCCGGGCGGTCGAAGCCGAGCAGGCGGTCGTCCAGTCGGTGCAGGGCGCGGTGCCGCCGCCACTGAGCCCGCAGCCGGCCCCGACCCCGCCGCCCGCGCCAGCACCGGGACCGCCGACGCCGCCTCCGGGCCCCCCGACCCCACCGCCTCCCTCGCCGATGCCGCCCCCGCCGGCCCCCGCCCCCGAACCGCCGACGCCGCCCCCGCCCCCGATGCCGCGGCCGCCCACGCCCGGGCCGACTCCCCCTCCGCCCGGCCCCCCGCCGGTTCCGGAGCCGCCGACCCCCGGCCCGCCGACCCCGCCGCCATCCCCGCTTCCGCCCGCCGCCGCCGTTCCGAGCGCGGGAAACGCCGCGATCGACCTCAACTCGGTCAGCTTCGACGAGCTGCGGGCGCAGAACCTCTCGGTGACCCAGGCGACCCGCCTGCTCGCCCACCGCGAGCGCCTCGGGCGCTTCCAGTCGGTCGACGACCTCGACCAGGTCGCCGGCTTCCCGCAGGATCTGCTCGAAGACCTGAAGCGCCGCTCGAGGGTCTAGAGCCCCGCGTCCTCCAGCAGCTTCAACCACACCTCGCTGCGGCTCGGGTAGGGGGCGACGGCGTGGCGCAGGCGGGATAGGGGGACCTCGCCGACGATCGCGACGGTCGCGGCCTGGAGGAAGTCGGCGGTCTCGAAGCCGGTGAAGGTGGCGCCGACGATCGTCCCGCGCCGCTCGTCGATGACGATCCGCGAGGTGCCGCCGGTCCCCTTCCCCTGGAAGCTGGCGCCGGCGCTGCCGTCGGTGGCGACGTCGACCGCGCGGGCCTCGATCCCCGCCTCGCGCGCCTGGTCGAGGGTCTTGCCCGCGGCCGCGACCTGGGGATCGGTGAAGGTGACGCGCGGCGACCCGATCCCCTCGGCGATCGCCTCCACCTCGCGGCCGAGCAGGTTCTCGGCAGCGACCCAGGCCTGGTACTTGCCCATGTGGGTGAAGAGGGCGCGGCCGTTGGCGTCGCCGATCGCGTAGAGCCAGTCGCGCCCGCCGACCCGGAGCCGGTCGTCGGTCTCCAGAAAGCCGTGCACGCCCGTCCGCACGCCGGCGGAGTCGAGGCCGATGGCGGCGGTGCGGGGAACGCGGCCGACGGCGATCAGGATCTCCGCCCCCTCGACCCGACCGCCGTCGCCCAGCTCGACCGTCACGCCCGCGCCCTCGGCGCCGACCCTCTCGGCGCTCATCCCGGTGCGGACGTCGACCCCGAAGGCATCGCGCAGGGAGGTGGCGACCTGCTCGCCCGCAAAGGGCTCCTCGCGCGAGAGCAGTCGCGGCCCGCCCTCGATCAGGGTGACGCGGGTTCCAAGCGAGGACCACGCCTGGGAGAGCTCGCAGCCGACCGGCCCGCCGCCGAGGACGACCATGCTCTCGGGCACCTCCTTGGAGGTGGTCCCCTGGCGGTTGTTCCAGGCCTCGACCGTGTCGAGGCCGTCGATCGGCGGCATCGCGGCGCCGCTCCCGGTGGCGATCACCACCGCGGTGCGCGCGGTCAGCATTTCCTCGTCGACCACGATCCGGCGCTCGCCATCGAGGCGCCCCTCGCCGCGGAGGAGGTCCACACCGCGCTCCGCCAGCCAGGGCAGCTGGGCGGAGTCGTCGAGGTCGTGGACGACCTCGTCGCGGCGGGCGAGGACGGCGGCGGCATCCAGCTCCCCGCTCACGGCCACGCCCGGCACCCGCCGCGCCTCGCCGAGCACGTCGGCCGGGCGCAGCAGCGCCTTGGAGGGCATGCAGGCGTAGTAGGAGCACTCGCCCCCGACCAGGTGCTGCTCGACGATCGCCACAGACATGCCGCCGTCGGCGAGGCGGCCGGCGCAGACCTCGCCGGTGGGGCCGGCACCGAGCACGATCGCGTCGTAGGCCCGCTCGCTCATAGGGGCACCATCCCCGACACCGTACAATTCCAAGCACATAGCACGGGGGCGACAGGCTTCGACGTGGTCGACTCGTGCGAAAGGTTGCAGGCCGAGGTTGCCGGAGGCCTCGTTAAACACCGGCACAAACCAATACGTGCGGACCATGAGTTCGCCCTCGCCGCTTAGTTAGAAGCTAAGCGCTGTGAGAGTCGGTCCTCCCTCGCCCGCAGGGAGGGGCACCGGCTTCAAAAGCGGGCTCACCCAGGCGGATCGCCCCGTCCGCCGGGGGACAACTCAGAGGGCTCTATCTCCCGCAGTGCCCGCCGGCGCGGACCCCGGGAGACGAGAATCAAGCGCCGGCTAAGCCTGTAGAGACCCTCGCACCGCGTCCGCGGATCCGAGTTCGAATCTCGGCGCCTCCACTGGACGGGCAAGGTTCGAACCCTCACCGGGGTTCGAACCTTGCCTTCTGGCATTTACCCGCCGCCTCACGCGGCGCGCGGCTCCTGACCAGGGTGGTGCCCATCGCCAGCAGCCAGACGATGAAGAGGAGTCCAAACGTGCCGTGGCTAGATGTCGAACCCCAACACGTCCCGAACGCGCTCCATAGGCGGCCGGTTGCCGAGCGCTGAGTGTGAGCGCCGCCGGTTGTAGTGGTCGGTCCAGTGTGGCAGCGCCTCGCGACGGGCATCGCTTGAGGCGTATTCGAGGGCGTAGGCCCACTCCCGCATCAGCGTCTGGTGGAAGCGCTCGACCTTGCCGTTGGTCCGCGGCGTGTAGGGCTTGATCGTCAGGTGGGAGACGCAGCGGCCATCCAGCAGCGCGGCCAGCGCCCTGCTCTTGGTGTAGCTGAAGTGGTTGTCGGTCATCAATCTCTCGATGGCGATCCCGCGCTCTTCGAACCATTCGAAGGCCCGGCGGGTGAACGCGGCCACGGTCTCGGCCCGCTCGTCGTCGTGGATCTCCGCGTAGGCCAGGCGGGAGCAGTCGTCGACGATCGAGTGCACGTACTCCCAGCCGACCCGCCGCGACCGTCTCCGCCGGTCGCCGGTGAGGGCGTGGCCGGGCTCGGTGAAGCGGCCGAGCTTCTTGACGTCCATGTGCAAGAGGTTGCCCGGGCAGGGCCACTCGTAGCGGATCACCGCCGGCGCCGGGGGCCTGGGGCGGCGCGAGCAGCCGCCGCGGCGCAGCACGCGGTGCACGGTTGAGTGGGGGCGGCCGATGTCGGGCTCATCGGCCAGGCGGCGCGGGCTCCAGCCCGTCTTCCTGCGGCGCTCGCAGATCTTCTGAGCCTCCTCGTCGGGCACCTGGGCGGGGCTGCGCTTGGGGCGCGAGGAGCGGTCGGTGAGGCAGCTCAGGTCCGCTCGCTGCTCCTCGTCGGCTTCCCGCCAGCGCGAGACCCAGGTGTGGGCTGTGGATTTCGCCACGTTCGAGGCGGCCGCGGCCGCCTCGAACGTGAGCCGCTCCTCTTCTACGAGCGCCACCAAGCGACGCCTTCCGTTCGGGGTGAGCGGGGCGTTACGGTGCTGCATCCGGGTCCTCCTTGAGGTCGTAGGCGTCAACACCCACAGCCTCTCGGCGGGCCCGGATCTACTTCACGGCGTTCGGAACGTCCCTGGGCTCGTCAGCTAGACCCATTGCCTAGTTGTAGTTACCCACCACGTTGTTCCAACTCGGCGAGCCGAGCCGCGGGCGGCCTGTGGCCAAGGGAGCCGTGTCGTCTCCTGAAGTTGTAGTGGTTGACCCAGCCAGGAAGTGCCGCGGTGCGCTCCGCCGAGGAGCCATAGATGGCTCCGTAGGCCCAGCGGTTGGTCAGCGTTTGGATAAAGCGCTCCGCCTTGCCGTTGGTCCGGGGTCGATAGGGGCGGGTGAAGAGCTGGCGCATGCCGAGCTCGGCGCAGGCCTCGGCGTGGACGCCGGAGCGGTAGCAGGCGCCGTTGTCTGAGAGCACCCGTTCGACCTCGATCCCCATGCCCTTGAACCAGGCCACCGCGCGGCGCAGGAACCCCGCCGCAGTGGCTCCCTTCTCGTCGGGCAGGACCTCGACGTAGGCGAGGCGAGTGGCGTCATCGACGCAGACGTGGACGAACTCCCAGCCGGTGACCCCAAGGCCCCCCGTGGTCTTGACCTGGCTCTTGCGGTTGCCGGTGACCCGGTGCCCGGCCCCTTTGCGGCTGATCCGCCCGAGCTTCTTGACGTCGACGTGGATCAGCTCACCTGGGCGCTTTCGCTCGTAGCGGTTGGGCGGCTCGGGAGGCTCGAGGCGACTGCGCTTGCCCAGTCCGATCCGTGCCAACCACCTGGAGACGGTCGAGAGCGCCAAGTTGAGCACCTCGGCGATCTCCGCCGCGGTCATCCGCAGCCGCCGCAGCGCCTCGATCGCCTCCAGGCGATCGGCTGGCAGGCGCGAGGGCACCCGCTTGGGTGCGGAGCTTCGATCCGCCAAGCCCGCCTCTCCCTCCGCCCGCCAGCGGGCAAGCCACTTGCGGGCAGATCGCTCGCTGATGCCGGCGGCCTCGGCCGCCACCATCAGCGACCAGCCTTCCTCTTCGATGCGCTTGACCAACAGCCTGCGGCTGTTCGGGCAGGTGCGGGCGTTAGCGTGGATCTTCATCCGGTGTCCTCCTTGATCTGGGTGGCTCGCACCCCCAGCCTTCAAGGAGGCCCGGATGAACAACGCTGTGAGGAACTACACCTAGTCCCTCTTGGTTCGGACGGTCATAATTGCGGTAATGCGCGTGGGGGTAGAGCCAGTTGGCATTGCACATGCCAATGACCGGGTTGAAGCGGAGATGATCCGCGGGTTGCTGGAGAGTGCGGGCATCCCTAGCGCGGTGCAGCAACTGGGCATCGACGGGCCGCTTCTCGGCTTCGGGCTGCTGAACCCGGGCGGGGGATCACGCCGGATCATGGTCCATGCCAATCAGGCTGAAGCGGCGCGGGCTGTACTCGCCGAGTCATTCGTGCCAGGGGAACCAGACGGATGGGATGCGCTGATCGACGCGGACGACACCAGCGAAGCGCCCGGACGGAAGCCGCGGAACTACAACCTGATCGGTGCATACGCTCGAATCTGGTTCTGGTCGCTCATCGTGATGGGACTTGCCTTTGCGATCTTCCTCCTGTCGCGCTCGATTTGAGCTCTGATAGCAGTTGCTTTTTCGGGGTTCAAATGCCGTCCGTCTGGCTCCATCGAACGCTGGCTCAGTTGACGGGAGGGCGGTTCGGGAGCCAGGCCAGGACCTCGGTGGCGTCGCGGTCCGGGGGGAAGACGGGGTAGAAGGCCTTGGCGATCCTGCCGCGCTCGGCGACGAGGGTGAGGCGGCGGTAGAGGGTCATCCCGCTGGCCTCGAAGGTGGGTAGGCGCAGCTCGGCGGCGAGCCGGAGGTCGCTGTCGCTGAGCAGCGGGAAGGGGATGTGCTCGCGCGCGGTGAACTCGCGCTGTTCGGCGGCGTCCTGGGCGCTGATCCCGACGACCGTCGCGCCGAGCGCCTCGAACTCGGCGAGCGCGTCGCGGTAGGCGCAGCTCTGCGGCGTGCAGCCGCGCGCTCCGGGGATGTCGTCCCAGCCAACCGGCGAGGGCTGACCCGGCGTGCCGGTGCGCGGATAGACGTAGGCGACCAGCAGCCCGGCAGCCAGCTCAGTCAGGTTGGCTTTTCCACCGGCCGTCGACACCAGCTCGACCGCGGGGACCGCGAGCCCTGGCAGATGGTCGGCGGCACCGTCGTCCTCGGGCGCCGGCAGGTTCGGGGGCAGCGAGGTGTAGTCGGTACTCATCGCCGGATCGTCCCACGACCGGTGCCCTCGCCTCCGTAGGCTTCAACCATGGCTCGTCACGTCGCCTTCCTGCGCGGGATGAACCTCGGAAACCGCCGGCTCAAGAACGCGGAGCTGAGGGCCGAGTTCGAGCGGCTCGGCTTCGACAGGGTCGCCACCTTCCGTGCCAGCGGCAACGTCGTCTTCGACTCCGAAGGCGGTGGGGAGGCGCGGCTGAGGAAGACGATCGAAACCGGTCTCGCCGACTCGCTCGGCTACGAGGTTCCCGTGTTCCTGCGCAGCGCCGCCGAGGTCGCCGAGGTCGCCGCGACGCAGCCGTTCGAGGCCGCCGCTGTCGAATCGTCCAAGGGCAAGCTCCAGGTCTCGCTGCTGGGGAGGGAGCCGTCCGCGGCAGCGCGCCGCCGGGTTCTGGCTCTGGCGAGCGATGAGGATCTGCTGGCGATCGAGGGCCGCGAGCTGTACTGGCTGCCGAGCGCCGGCCTGCTGGAATCGAAGCTAGACCTGAAGGCTATCGAGGCCGCCCTCGGCCCCGACACCCGGCGCACGATGGGCACGATCGAGCAGATCGCCGCCAAGTACTGCGGCGGCTGATCGCTACTTGGAGTTCAGCCCGCGGCGGCGAGCCCGGTTGTTGACCGCCGACATGATGGTGGCGCCGCCAAAGGTGACCCAGACGAGGATCACCGGTGGCGCCCCGAAGCCCATGATCGCCACGCCGACGATGGCGGACACCACGCAGCTTATGTAGAGGGTCCTCCAGGGGGATCTCTGTAGGCGCTTCATCAGCTCCACACCAGGAGCATAAGAGTGCTGGCGGCGAGCGGCAAGCCCCACTCGAAGCCTTCCGCGAGTCCTTCGTTGATTCGTTGAGAGAGGAGGTCCGGCTGCGGGTCCCCCGCCATCGCACGTGCCGCTGCCAGGCCGCTGCAATAGGCCATCGCGCCGCCGAGAACCGAGACGGCGGTCACGGCCGCTTCGATCAATTCACGGATGTCTCCGACCTCGATCGCGAACACGTCGCCGAGACTAGATCGCTCGCCCGCACGCGTGGTGCGCAGAAAATCAAGCCTTCGTCACGAACTCCGCGCGAGATCCGCGCGGGGGAGGGCCGCCAGCTCGAAATCGGAGCTGACCGCGCCGATCTCCTCCGACAGCTCGGCGAGCTGGACGTTGGCGACGAACTCCATCCCCTCTCCCAGCGGCGCGAAGAAGTTGTCGTAGTGGGTGGGGACGACGGCGCGGGGCTCCAGGCGAGGGAGGATCCGCTGCCAGTACCCGCTGGTGAAGCTGCGCCCCGCGACCCCGGCGAGGAAGACGTCGACGCCGCGCTCGCGGACCGCGTCGTCGATCAGGTTGGCGCTGCCCTGGTGGTAGAGGCGGATGCCGGCGACCGCGATCGAGATGCCCCAGACCTGGCCGCAGCGGTAGGCGCTCGGGCAGAGCGAATCCAGCCGCTCGCAGCTCAGTTCGCCGTCGTAGGGGACCGCCAGGCCGAGCAGCAGCTTCGAGTGCGCGCTCGGCGTGAAGGAGACCTCGAACGGGCCCAGCTCATACGTCCTGTACGGCTCGACCTCCACCGCCCGCTCGGCGAGGCCGTGCAGCGCCATCAGGTTCACCAGCGAGGCCGAGCCGTAGGCACGGCAGCCGAGGCGCCGGGCGATCGCCGGCGCGTCGACGGCGTGGTCGAAGTGGGTGTGGCCGACGAGGACCCCGACCGTCTCCCCGGGAGCGCGGAGGAACCGCTCCAGCGCCGCCGGGTCCGGCATCGCCGGCCGCCGCAGCACCAGGTCGCGGAAGGGGACTCGGGAGAGGTAGGGGTCGACGAAGAGCGTCCTGCCCTCATAGCTCAGCCGGTAGCCGGAGACGCCGAGCCATTCGACCTCCAGCCCCGCGGGCAGCGCCAGCGGCCGCGCCTCCAGCTCGGCCAGGGCCTGGCCGTCGGCGCGCGCGGAGGAGCGGCGCGTCGCCCGCGCCCTGGCCAGCTCGCCGGCGTGGCGCAGCGGCCTAAGCACGGCTCGCCACCGGCTCGCCGGCGCGCGCGGTCCCCTCGGCGAGCCCCTTCAGGTTGAGCAGCTGGCGCCGCATCATCGCCAGGTCCCCGGGCGGCAGGACGAACCGCAGCAGCGGCGCGTGCGGGGAGCGCCGCGGGTAGGAGAGGAGGAGCTTGACGACGATCCGCGAGTGCCGCTCGCCGACCGGGTCGGCCCGGTAGGTGGCGGCGACGCGGCCGAACAGCCGCCCCTCGCTGAGCATCGTCAGCGAGCGCCCGGGCTCGAACTCGACCAGGCGGAAGACCGTCTGCACCCGCTGTCCCGGTGCCAGCTCCTCCAGCCCCGGCGTCAGCGTCTGCGGGCTGCGGCGGCCGAGGTTGTCGAGCTTGTCGTAGCTGTAGGGGGCGGCCCGCAGCTGGCAGAGCCAGCGGAAGGCGATCGCCGCCGGCGCCTCGACGTCGACCGCCCGGAACAGGGTCTGCTCGGGGGCGGCGATCAGCTCGTCGCAGGGGAATCGCTCGGCGCGCTCCGACGGCGTCGATCCCCACTCCCAGACGAACGCCGGCCACGCCATGGGCCAGAGGTTACGCCCGATCGGGGTTGATCTAAGTTGGACGGGATGGCAATCGCGACCGCCACCTCGATCGACGTCCACGTCGGCGGCAAGCTGCTCTTCGCCGACGTCTCCTTCAAGCTCGAGCCGCGCGAGCGGATGACCCTGTCCGGGCGCAACGGAGCCGGCAAGTCGACGCTGCTGCGCGTCCTCGCCGGCGAGCTGGCGCCCGACGCGGGGGCGCTCTCGCTCCAACGCGGCGCCCGGGTGGCGCTGCACGACCAGCGCCCGCCGCGCGAATCGAAGGCCACACTGGGGGAGTACGTCTACTCCGGCCGCACCGAGATGCTGGAGGCCGAGGCGGAGCTGGAGCGGCTGGAGGCCGAGATGTCGCGGGGGGCCAGCGAGGAGACGATGGCGGCCTACGCGGCGACCCAGCAGCGCCTGGAAGCCGGCGGCGGCTACCGCTGGCGCGACCGGGTGCTCGCCGTGCTGCGCGGGCTCGGCTTCGACGCCGAGCAGACCGAGCGCCCGCTCTCGACCTTCTCCGGCGGCGAGCTGACCCGGGCCTCGCTCGCCCGGGCGCTGGCGAGCGGCCCCGACCTCCTGCTCCTCGACGAGCCCACCAACCACCTCGACATCCCCTCCCTGGAGTGGCTGGAGTCCTACCTGGTCGACCTCGACGCCGCCGTCGTCCTCGTCGCCCACGACCGCTGGTTCCTCGAGGCGGTCGGCACCTCGGTGCTGGAGCTGGAGGCGCAGCGGGCGCGCTTCTTCGCCGGCCCCTGGCACGCCTGGCGCCAGGAACAGGCGGCGCGCCAGATCGCCCTCGGCAAGGCGATCGAGCGCCAGCAGGCGGAGATCGAGCGGATGGAACGCTTCGTCGAGCGCTTCCGCTACAAGGCGACCAAGGCACGCCAGGCGCAGGCACGGGTGAAGAAAATCGAGAAGGCCAAGCGCGAGGGGCCGGTCGCCGAGCGCCACGACACCCGCAACCTCCGCTTCTCCTTCAAGCCGCCCCAGCGCCCCGGGCGGGTCGTGCTGAAGGCGGTCGAGGCCTCGATCGAGGTCCCGGGACGAACGCTTCTGAGCGACGTCGAGATCGAGGTAGAGCGCGGCGAGCACGTCGTCCTGGTCGGCGCCAACGGCAGCGGCAAGACGACCCTGATCGAGACCCTCGCCGGCCGGCGAAAGCCAGCCTCGGGCATCGTGCGCACCGGCCACAAGGTCAGGCTCGGCTACCTCTCCCAGCACGCCGACACCGCGGCCGGGGCGGGGACGGTGCTCGACGCCACCCAGCGCGAGACCGGCCTCACCGGGCAGAAGGCGCGCGACCTGCTCGGTCGCTTCCTCTTCTCCGGCACCGACGCCGAGAAGCAGCTGAGCGACATCTCAGGCGGCGAGCAGCGCCGCCTCTCGCTGGCGATCCTGGTCGCCTCCGGCGCCAACGTCCTCGTCCTCGACGAGCCGACCAACCACCTCGACATCGAGAGCCGCGAGGCGCTGGAGGACGCGCTCACCGGCTTCGAGGGGGCGGTCGTCCTCGTCTCCCACGACCGCGCCCTGCTGGAGGCCGTCGGCAGCCGCACCCTGGTCTGCGAGGACGGCCGCCTGGAGAGCCATCCCAGCGGCTGGGCCGAGTACCAGCGCCGCCGCGACGAGCGGGCCGCGGCGGAGGTGGCCGCCCAGCCGTCCACCGGCACCGGCGGCGGCAAGCGGCGCTACCGCTCGGCGAAGCCCTCGCAGCGGGCGGCGCGCAAAGCGGCCCGCCTGGAGGAGCGGATCGAGCGCGCCGAGGCGGCGCTGCGCGAGGTCGAGGAGGAGCTCTCAGACCCGGCGGCGTGGTCGAGCCCGGGCCGCGCCGAGCGCGCCGGCGAGCGCCACCGCGAGGCCAAACGCGCGGTCGAGGAGCTGCTGGAGCAGTGGGAGGAGGCGCAGGCGGCGGCGGAGTCCGAGCCTGCGGCGGGCTAGAACTCCGCCAACGGGCGCTCGAGCACGACCCGGGCGCCCTTCGCCGGAGCGAGGGTGATGTTGCGGATTCGCACCCGCTCGGGAGCCGGGTCGGGGGCCCGCAGCTGGGCACGCGCGACGATCTCGCGCAGCACGATCCGCATCTCGTACTCGGCGAAGGCGGCGCCGACGCAGCGGCGGACGCCGCCGCCGAACGGGATCCAGGCGTAGTTGTCGGCCTTGGCGTCGAGGAAGCGCTCGGGGCGGAACTCCCGCGGGCGCTCGAACACGTCCTCGCGGTAGTGCAGGGCGGCGATGGCGGGCAGGACGAAGGCGCCGGCCGGCAGCTCGTAGCCGGCGATCCGCAGCGGGGCGGTCAGCCTGCGGGCGACGTCGGGGATCACCGGCCGCGCCCGCAGGGTCTCCTTCACCGTGGCGTCCAGGTAGTCGTCCTCGCCGGCGGCGACCGACTCGCGCAGCCGCTCCAGCACCGCCGGGGTGCGCAGCAGCCGCTCCATCGCCCAGGCCAGCGCGGTCGCCGTGGTCTCGTGGCCGGCGCCGACCACGGTCAGCAGCTCGTCGCGCAGCTCTTCGTCGGACATCGGGCTGCCGTCGTCGTGGCGCGCCCGCAGCAGCAGCGAGAGCACGTCGTCGCGCTCCCCGTCCTCGGCTTCGCCACGGCGCAGGCCGATCTCCTCGTAGAGGAACTCGTCCAGCCGCGCCCGCGCCCGCAGGAAGCGCCGCCAGGGGCTGAAGGGGCCGAGGTCGCGGCGCAGGTTGGGGAACTTGGTGATCAAAGTGACGCGGTCGCTGAACTCGTCGATCAGCTCCGTCGCGCGGTCGATCCGAGCCTCGTCGACGATGCCGAAGACCGCCCGCAGGATCACCGAGAGGGTGATCCGCTGCGTGTGGGGGCGCAGGGCGAAGGGCTCGCCGACCGGCCATCCCTCCATGTCGCGCCGCGTCACCTCGCGGATCAGCTCGCCGTAGCGGCGGACCCGCTCGCCGTGGAAGGGGGGGAGCAGGAGTTTGCGCTGCTGTAGGTGCGGCTCGTCGTCGAGGGTGAGGACCGAGTTGGGCCCCAGCGCCGGCTCCAGCACGGTGGCGTTGGCCTCGCCCGCGTGCAGGACGGCCGGCGAGCCGGTGAAGACTTCTTTCACCAGCTCGGGGCTGGCGACGTAGACGATCTCCCCGAAGAACGGGAAGCGGACGGTGAAGACGTCGCCGTAGCGCCGCCGGAAGCCGGTCAGGAAGCTGAGCGGGTCGCGCATGTAGCGCAGGCCCTGCACGAACGCCGGCGCGCTCGGCCCCGGCGGCATCCGCCGCTCGGCGCTCAGGGGAGGACGCTGGAGAGTGGCCTGCTCCATCCGGAAGAGACTTTAGGCGATCGACTGGCCAGGCAGCCAGTGGGTCTCCTGAGTGGCTGGAGCGGTCGCGACGGGCCGCTCAGAAGACGATCGTCCGCTCGCCGTCGAGCAGCACGCGGTCGTCCAGGTGGGCCGTCACCGCACGGGCGAGGACCAGGCGCTCGATGTCGCGGCCGATTCGCACCAGGTCGCCGACCTCGTCGCTGTGGCTGACCCGGGTCACGTCCTGGTCAATGATCGGCCCGGCGTCGAGGTCGGCGGTGACGTAGTGGGCGGTGGCGCCGATCAGCTTGACGCCGCGCTCGTGCGCGCGCCGGTAGGGGTCGGCGCCGACGAAGGCCGGCAGGAAGCTGTGGTGGATGTTGATCGCCGGCGCGCCGAGGTCGCGCAGGAAGCCGGGGGAGAGGATCTGCATGTAGCGGGCGAGGACCAGCAGGTCGACCCCGGCGAGCAGCTCCAGCGCCCGTCGCTCCGCCGCGTCGCGATTCTCCGGCTCGACCGGCACGTGGTGGAAGGGGAGGCCGACGGCGCCCACCTGCTCGGAGTGGTCGGGATGGTTGGAGACGACGGCGACCAGCTCGCCCCCCAGCTCGCCGCTGCGCCAGCGCCAGAGCAGGTCGGAGAGGCAGTGGTCTTCCCGCGAGACCATGATCGCGACCCGCTTGCGCTCGCCCGACTCGGCGAAGCGGTGCTCCATCCGGAACGGGTCGGCGACCTCCTCGCGGAAGCGCCGCTGAAGCGCCTCGCGCTCCCCGGCCGGGACCGAGTCGAAGACCATCCGCATGAAGAAGCGGCCCTCCTCGGTCGAGTGCTGGTCGGCGTCGACGATGTTGAGCCCGGCCTCGGCGAGGAAGCCGCTCACGGTCGCGATCAGCCCCGGTCGGTCTGGACAGGCAAGCAGCAGCCGGGAGGTCGAGGCATCCGCGATCGGCGGATCATGTCAGCGATCAGCGGGACCGTCGCGGCACGGGCGCTCCGAGCTGGCGGCAGATGTCGCGGGCAAGGCGGTGGTCGATCTCGCGATGCCTCGGCACCGTCGTGCGAGCGCCGTCGGCGGCGATCCAGCGCGTGTGGCTGCCGCCCTCGTCCAGCTTGCGGCAGCCATGAACGCGCAGGTGGCGCTCCAGGTCGCGCCGCTTCACGCGACCTTCAAATGCAACAGCTCGCGCTCGCGCTCATCCCCAGCCTCGATCGGCTCGGGGGAGAGCATGAGTGCAAGAGCGTCGAGGACGTTCTCCCGGGCTTCCTCCCGGGTGCGGCCCTGGCTGAGCACGCCTGGGACCGCGGGGATCGAGGCCACAAGCCAGCCGTCGTCCCCGTCCTCGTAAACGATCGTCAAGTCGATCATCTCGCTCATCTCGCGAGTGTAGCGAGCGGTTTCGAGTGGTTTGTCGTGCGGGGCCATGCTCCTCAAAGTCGCTGGGCAATACGAGTTCTCCCCCCTTTGGCCTGCAAGATCGCCGCCAGCTGCGCGCCGCGGAACCGAGCCCCGTGCCTGAGTTCGTGCGGATCGACGCTTGCATCGATCGGTGTGTGATCGCGGTCACGCGATGGCGGCCGGAACCCCGCCACGGTTCCGCGCTGCCCATGCGACGCACATATATCTCTGCCCTGATCCTCGTCCTCGCCTTCCCGGCCGCCGCGCTCGCCGCGCGGGGCGCCGCTCGCCCCGTCAGGGTCGGCCTCGGCGATGCCCACGCCCTGCGGGCCGCTCCGCTCCAGCGCCCGGTCGAGGACTTCCGCCGCCTCGTCCGCGTGGAGGCGAGGCGAATCCGCGCCGCCGCGCGCAAGCGTCACCTAGAAGCCTTCGCCACCCTCCCCGCCGGGGTCACGATCGCCACCCTCGACGCGATCGGCTCCTGCGAGTCCGGCGGCGACCCCACCGCCGTCTCCTCCGGCGGCACCTACCGCGGCAAGTACCAGTTCGACTACGGCACCTGGGAATCGGTGGGCGGCCACGGCGACCCGGCGGCCGCCTCCGAAGCCGAGCAGGACTACCGAGCGGCGCTGCTCTACTCGCGCTCGGGCTCCAGCCCCTGGCCCGTCTGCGGCTGAGGCGCGGGAGGCGAAAACGCGGCAGGCGAGAGGGGCAACCGATCCCTCTCCTACGATCCGCTCAGATGACGGAGCCAGTCCCCACGCCAGATCCGCAGGGACCGGCTCGCAAGCCGCCCAAGGAGGCGATCGCGGAGGCCAAGGTCCGCGCCCCGACCCGCGGCAACCGCAAGCTCGAGGGCTTTCTGGAGGCGGTCAACGGCGACGAGCAGGTGCGGGCCTGGTGGTACATGGCCCAGGTCCACGCCGAGCGGCTGGGGATGTCGGACCACTCCTGGGTCCACATGCAGATCGTCCTCAACATCTCCCTGCGGCTGCTGCGGCTGCTGGTCAAGGCCGGGGTCGAGCCGGCGATGGTCGTCGACCACGGGATGAGGGACCGCGACGCCGAGGTGGTCGTCGCCGGCGGCGCCCTGCTGCACGACGTCGGCATGTCGATCCACCGCGCCGACCACGAGGCCTACTCGCTGTTCCTCGCCAGCGGCGCGCTCGACCGCCTTCTGGCCGGCTCCTACCGCGAGCCCGAGCGGACCGTCGTCGCCGCCGAGATCCTCCACGCGATCATCGGCCACCGCCGCCGCGGCGAGCCCTACACGCTCGAGGCCGGGGTGGTCCGCGTCGCCGACGCGCTCGACATGGCCCAGGGCCGCACCCGCATCCCGCTCGAGGCCGGGCACGAGGGGATCCACTCGATCTCCGCCGCGGCGATCGACGAGGTCCGGATCGAGGCCGGCGAGGAGCGTCCGGTGCGGATCGAGATCGACCTCAACAACTCGGCCGGGATCTTCCAGGTCGACGATCTGTTGGCGACCAAGATCCGCGACACCCCCCTCGAGGGCCGAGGTAGAAGTCGTGGCCAAGATCGAGGGCGAGAGCGAGAAGCGCCTGCTCTCGGGATTTCGACTTTCCTGACGAGGCGCAGACGCCGGCAGGCAAGGACACAGGGAGCGTGGCGTGCTCCGCACGCGAGCGACCGAGGACGCAGCCTGCCGGCGTCTGCGGCCGTCAGCCGTACTTCTCGAGGTCGCTGCGGCGCAATTCCTTGCGCTTCTCCAGGCGGCCCTGGATCAGCGACATCACGATCACGAGGATCGCGAAGAAGGCCGATCACGCCGAAGCAGAAGAAGGTCACCGTCTTGTCGGTGGTCGGGCCCGGCCAGGCCGACTCCGTTGTCGGCCATCGCCGCGGGGGCGGCGAGGAGGATCAGGGCCCAGATCCAGAGCAGGGCTGCCGCGGTGCGCTTCACGGGCGGCAATCTAGCGCAGCACGCCCCCGGCACCGCCCGCTATGCCGCAAATTAGGGGTGACCAGGATGTGAAAATTCTGGTGACGCCGCCGTTCTGCCTCCGCTGGGCATACAATCGCCCCGTTCAGTCGGTGCAGGCGCCACCCACCCGAACCGACGCTGCCGAACCTTGAACCCACAGCAGACCATCCGGCTTGCGGTAATCGACAGCGACAGCGGCTTCGTCACCGTGCTGGCGAAGCGCGCCGAGGCTGCCGGTTGGCAGCTGCGCCAGGTCGGCAGCGCGATCCCGCCGGAAGAGCTGGTCGCGATGAAGCTGAACGCGCTGCTGCTCGACCCCGCGGTGCTCGGCGAGGAAGGCTGGGCCTACCTGGAGCGCGTCTGCGGGATGCTGCCCGACCTCGGCATCGTCGTCTGCACCGGCCGCTCCACCGTCGCCCAGCGCGTTCGCGGGCTGCGCCTCGGGGTCGACGACTGGATCACCAAGCCGTGCCATCCCGAGGAGGCGATGGCGCGGGTCGAAGCCGTCTCCCGCCGCCGTCGCCGTGGTCGCAGCGACGGCGAGGCCGGCCCGCTCGTCGCCGGCGAGCTGGAGATCCGGCCCGACCAGTTCCAGGCCTTCGTCAGCGGCTCCAGCCTCGACCTGACCCGCCGCGAGTTCGAGCTGCTGCACCTGCTCGCCGAGGCCAAGGGCCAGGTGCTCGAGCGGGAGGCCATCTACCAGCGGGTGTGGGGATACGCGATGGCCCACGGCGACCGCTCCGTCGACGTCTTCATCCGCAAGCTGCGCCAGAAGCTGGAGAGGCGCTCGCCCGGCTGGGGCTACATCCACACCCATTTCGGCGTCGGCTACCGCTTCGACCCGGAGTCGGCGGGAAGCGAGTCGATCGCCACCGCGGTCGACCTGCCCGCCACGGCCGAGCCCGACGCGCCGGCCCCCGAGCACCACGAGCCGGTCGCCGCGCACGGCTGAGCCCCACTTCGTTCACAGGTCGTTCACAAAAGGTTCACCCCGGGGTAACCGCCGCCGTACCCAGGAGCGCCATCCTCAGGCGACGATGGCGATCGGAAGCGGTCAATCTCCACAGCGGCTCGACGGGCGCCTGGAGATTCGGCCCGACGAGCACGCCGCCCTGGTCGACGGCCGGCCGCTGGCCCTGACCATGCGCGAGCTCCAGCTGCTGGTCACCCTCTCCTCGCACCCGCAGCGGATCATGACCCGCGAGGAGCTCTTCGCCGAGGTCTGGGGAAGCCAGCCGCGGCGCGACGACCGCTCCGTCGACGTCTACGTCAGCCGCCTTCGCGCCAAGCTCGGCGAGGCGCTGCCCGACACACAGCTGATCCACACCCACAACGGGATCGGCTACCGCTTCTCGCCCGATGGCTGAGTCGGCGCCCGTCAGCAGCCTCTTTTACATCTTTTTCACATCTTCGATACGGGCAGGTAACAAGCTGCCCCGGGGCCGCTGAGAGTGTGGCCGTGTACCCGTCACCAACTGAAGGAGATTTGCGTGTCCAAGAGACCCCTCGGCGCCCTGCTGGCGGCGTTCGCACTCGCGTTTGCGGTGACCGCCTGCGGCAGCTCGTCCAATGACAGCTCCGGCTCCGGCGGCGCCAGCTCGCCCCTGGTCGGCGCAGGCAGCACGCTGGTTGCCCCGCTGATGTCCAAATGGCAGTCCGACTTCGCCTCGAAATCCGAAATCACCGTCACCTACGGCGCGATCGGAAGCGGCGGCGGGATCGACCAGATCACCTCCAGAACCGTCGACTTCGGCGCCTCCGACGCGCCGCTGACGCCGGAACAGTTCGAAGAAGCCGACGAACAGGGCGAAGTCGAGCAGATCCCCTGGGCCCTGAGCGGCACGGTGCCCGCCTACAACGTCAGCGGCGCGCCGAAGGACCTGAAACTGAACGGCGAAGTTCTCGCCGACATCTACCTCGGCACGATCACCAGCTGGGACGACCCGGCGATCGCCAAGCTCAACCCAGGTGCCAGCCTGCCGGCGACCAAGATCACCCCGGTCTACCGCAGCGACGGCAGCGGCGACACCTACGCCTTCACCAACTACCTCTCGACCGTCGACCCCGAATTCAAGTCGAAGGTCGGCACCTCGACCCAGGTCAAGTTCCCGACCGGGGTCGGCGCCGAAAAGAACGACGGCGTCGCCGCCGCGATCGGCCAGACCGACGGGGCGATCGGCTACGTCGGGCTCGCCTACGCGCTCTCCAACAAACTCAGCATGCCGCTGGTCGAAAACTCGGCCGGGAACTTCCCCGAACCGGGCGTGGAAAGCGTCGAAGCGGCCGCCGACGCGGTTGACAAGATCGGCCCGAACAACGAAATCTCGCTCGCCGACCTGCCACCCTCGGCGGACGGGGCCTACCCGATCTCGACCTACACCTACGTGATCGTGCCGCTGGAAACCGAAAAGGCCGAAGAGATGAAGAAGTTCATCACCTACGCGATCGGCCCGGCCGGGCAGTCCTACGGCCCCGACCTCGACTTCGCGCCGCTGCCGAAGCAGGTCGTCGCCGCCGGCAAGAAGGCGATCGCCAAGATCGGCGGCTAGGTGGAGGCCAGCGCCCTCGGCAACCCGGTACTGCGGGCGCGGCGCAACCTCACCGACCGCATCGGCGACCCGCTGCTGCGAGGCCTCTCCGGCCTCGCGGCGGCGGTCGTCGTCGCTGCCGTCGCCGGGCTCGTCTACGAGGTCGCCCACCTCGCCTGGCCCGCGATCACCGAATTCGGCGCCAGCTTCGTCACCACCAACGACTGGAACCCGGTCACCAAGCGCTTCGGCGCGGCTCCCTTCCTCTACGGCACCGCGGTCACCTCGTTGATCGCGATCGTGCTCGCGGCGCCGCTCTCGGTCGCGATCTCCATCTACCTGACCGAGCTGGCGCCGAGGCGGGTGCGGCGGCCGGTGGCGACCCTGGTCGACATGCTGGCCGCGATCCCGACCGTCATCCTCGGGCTCTGGGGGATCCTCGTCCTCGGCCCCTTCATGCGAGACACGATCGAGCCGGCGCTGGAGAGCGCGCTCGGCTTCCTGCCGATCTTCAGCGGCGACCCCTCGGCCTTCGGCTACCTGACCGCGGCGTTGATCCTGACGATCATGGCGACGCCGATCATCACCAGCGTCACCCGCGAGGTCTTCGAGACCGTGCCCGGCGACCTCAAGGAGGCCTCCTACGCGCTCGGCGCGACCCGCTGGGAGATGGTCAGGCAGGTGGTCCTGCCGTACTCGCGCCCAGGCATCGTCGGCGCCACCATCCTCGGCCTCGGCCGGGCGATCGGCGAGGCGATCGCCGTCGCCCAGGTGATCGGCGGCGCCACCGGGATCGACGTCTCGCTCTTCCACACCGGCGGCACCATGGCCGCCCACATCGCCTCCCAGTTCCAGGGCAGCCCGAGCCAGCTCCAGAAAGCCTCGCTGGCCTACATCGGGCTGATCCTGCTCGTCTTCGCCGTCCTCGTCAACGTGATCGCCCGGGTGATCGTCCAGCGCAGCAAGCTGGAGGACTTCGAGGCGACCCCGACCGAGGCGGAGGCGCTGTGACCCCCCCCGCCGAGAGCCATGCCCTGCTTTTGGACCGGGGGAACCTGAAGCGCCGCGAGCGCGTCAACCGCCTGGTCGACGTGCTCTCCTCGGTCGCCGCCCTGCTCGCCGTGGCCGTCCTTTTGATCGTCGTCGGCTCGGTCCTGCTGAAGGGGGTGGGGGCGCTCAGCTGGCACTTCCTCACCACCCCGTCGGGCCTTTTCGGCGACACCAGCGGGGGCATCGCCAACGCGATCGTCGGCACCGCGATCCTGGTCGGCCTGGCCGCGGCGATGGCGATCCCGATCGGGATCCTGGTCGCGATCTACACCACCGAGTTCGCCCCGGCGAAGCTCGCCCACCCGGTGCGCTTCGTCCTCGACGTCCTCAACGGCGTGCCGACGATCATCACCGGCATCTTCGTCTACGGCCTGATCGTCGTCCCGCAGAAGCACCAGAGCGCCCTGGCGGGCTCGGTCGCGCTGGCGATCGTGATGCTGCCGATCGTCGCCCGCACCGCCCAGGAGGTCCTGGCCCTGGTGCCGAAGACGCTGAAGGAGGCCGCGCACGCGCTCGGCATCGCGCGCTGGCGCAGCACGGTGTGGATCACGCTGCCGACCGCGGCCGGGGGCCTGATCACCGGCGCCCTGCTGTCCGTCGCCCGGGTCGCCGGGGAGACGGCGCCGCTGATCCTCTGCTGCGCGATCTTCGCCCCCGGGGTCCTCACCGACCCGAGCGAAGGCATGGCCTCGATCCCGGTCTTCGTCTTCCAGTCCTCGGAGTCGCCCAGCCCGGAGGCCCATACCCAGGCGTGGGCCGCGGCCCTGGTGCTGATCGCCTTCGTGCTCGCGCTCAACATCGTCGCCCGAGCCTTCTACGCACGTTCCCGCAAGCGCATGGGGGCATAGCCCAGATCCCGTCCTGCCAGACCTGAGGAGTCCTTACGATGGACGTCAGAGATTCGACTGAGAGCCGCCTAACCATGACCGAGCCAAACCCCGATCCACAGACCAGGTCCAAGCTCGGCGCCGCCGCCGGTCCGGCGATCTCCGTCGCCGCCGCGAAGCCGGGCGGCGGTCTCAAGGGGCGGCGCGAGATCGGCGCGGTGGAGCTGAAGGGGCTCGACGCCTACTACGGGTCAAACCACGCGGTGCGCGGCGTCAGCCTCGGCTTCGACCCCAGCGAGGTGACGGCGATCATCGGCCCCTCGGGCTGCGGCAAGTCGACGATGGTGCGCTGCGTCAACCGCATGCACGAGGAGATCGACGGGGCCCGCGCCGGCGGGCAGGTCCTGCTCGACGGCCTCGACGTCTACGACTCCCGGGTCGACGTGGTCGCGGTGCGGCGCGCGGTCGGCATGGTCTTCCAGAAGCCGAACCCGTTCCCGACGATGTCGGTCTTCGACAACGTCGTATCCGGCCTGCGGCTGACCGGCGCCGCCCGCGGCGAGATCGAGGACCGCGGCCGCGAAGCGCTGGTCGGGGCGGGCCTCTGGGAGGAGGTCAAGGGCCGCCTCAAGGCGCCCGGGGCGGGGCTCTCCGGCGGCCAGCAGCAACGGCTGTGCATCGCCCGCGCGCTCGCGGTCGAACCCGAGGTCCTGCTGATGGACGAGCCCTGTTCGGCGCTGGACCCGGTCGCGACGCTGAGGATCGAGGAGCTGATCGGCGAGCTGAAGCAGCGGGTGACGATCGTCATCGTCACCCACAACATGCAGCAGGCGGCGCGGGTCGCCGACACCACCGTCTTCATGCTGAACGGCGAGCTGGTCGAGGTCGGCCCCACCGACAAGCTCTTCACCACCCCCGACGACGACCGCACCGAGCAATACGTGACCGGGAAATTCGGCTGATGCCGACCGAAACGCGGACCCAATACCAGGAGGAGCTGGAGCGCCTGGAGGAGAGCGCCCTCGGCGGCCTCGACCTGGTCAACGCCGCGCTCGAACGGACCCTCGAGGCGGTCGAGCACCAGGACGTGGAGCTGGCCCAGATCGTCGTCGCCGACGACGATCGCATCGACGGCCGCTACCTGGAGGTCCACCAGGCGCTGATCACCCTGCTGGCGACGCAGTCCCCGGTGGCGACCGACCTGCGGCTGATCTCGGCCCTGCTGCACGTGCTGAAGAACGTCGAGCGGATGGGGGACCAGTGCGTGAACATCTGCAAGGTGATCCCGCTGACCGGCAACGAGCCGCCGGCCGACGGGCGGATGGTGGACCTGATCCTGGCGATGGGGAGGCAGACCCGGACGCTGATCTCCCAGGCCAAGCGGGCCTTCGGCGACCGCGACGTCGAGATGGCGCGCGACCTCGTCCACCAGGACGACGTCGTCGACGACCTCAACCGCGACTGCTTCCGGCTGGCGCTGGAGATCGGCGACGACGCCGACAAGCGCGAGTGGGCGATGACGATGCTGCTCGCCGCCCGCGCGATCGAGCGCATCGGCGACAACGCCGTCGACATCGGCGAGCAGGTCGCCTTCGTCGTCACCGGGCTCTTCCGCGAGTTCGAGGACGCCTCGCACCCGGTGCGGTAGCCGGCCGGGTCCGGCGCGTTTGCCAAGATGGCCGAGGCCCCGCCAATGCTCTGCGCTGCCATAGATATCGGCTCCAACACCACCCGCGTGCTCGTTGCCGAGCCGATCGGCGGGCAGTTGAAGAAGGTGATGGAGCAGCGGGCTTACACCCGGATCAACAAGGCGCTCGACGACGAGGGGGCGATCTGCCCGGAGAAGGCCGCCGAGGTGGCCGAGGTCGTCGCCACCCAGGTGCGGCTGGCGCGGGAGCTGGGCGCCGAGACGATTCGCTCGGTCGCCACCGCGGCCGTTCGCGAGGCCGCCAACGGCGAGCGGGTGGCGGGGGAGATCGGCGCCGCCTCGGGCGTCCCCGTCGACATCCTCAGCGACGAGGAGGAGGGGCGGCTCTCCTTCATCGGCGCGACCAAGACGCTCGGCCATCCGGTCGAGGGCAAGGTCGGCGTCGTCGACGTTGGCGGCGGCTCGACCGAGGTGATCCTCGGCACGGTCCCGGGCGGGGTCGAGAGCGTGCGCTCCTGGCGGGTCGGCTCGGGCGTGCTCGCCGACGAGCTGATCGTCTCCGACCCTCCGTCGGCGGCGGAGATACGCAAGGTCCGCGACCGCATCGACGACATCTTCGAGGGGGTCGAGATCGAGCGCCCGGCACAGGCGGTCGCGGTCGGCGGCAGCGCCACCTCGCTGCGGCGGCTGGTCGGCGCGGTGCTGGAGTACGAGACGCTGGAGCGGGGGATACGCGTGCTCTGCGGCGACCCGGCGGCCGAGGTCGCGCGTCGCTTCGAGCTCGACCCGCAGCGCGTCCGCATCCTCACCACCGGCGTGTTGCTGCTGGAGAAGGTCTCCGAGCTGCTCGGCCAACCGCTTCAGATCGGCAAGGGCGGGCTGCGGGAGGGAGTCATCCTCGATCTGCTCAACGGCGACGCCAACGGCTCCTCCCCGGCGCGGCTCGCCGCCTGACCCGACCGGCGGGCGACTTCTGATGACTTTTAGACCCCATAGGGTCATCAACCGATCAGAAGAGCGCGGGTTGTCTTAGCCTGGGCGCGTGGCGCGCGCGCGTGAGGTCTCGGGGTTCGATTGCGAGGAGGCGTTTGGCCTCGCGGCGGCGCGGGTCGTGCGGGTCAGGGCGGGGGAGGTCTTCGAGCACTCCGACGGCGTCCTCGACACCGGGGAGATCGAACGCCTGCACGACATGCGGGTGGCGACGCGGCGGCTGCGGGCGGCGCTGGAGGTGTTCGAGCCCTGCTTCCCGCGCAAGCGGTTTCGCAAGGCGCTGAAGAAGGTCAAGGCGCTTGCCGACGCGCTGGGGGAGCGGCGCGACCGCGACGTCGAGATCGAGTTCGTCGCGGCCTTCGCGGAGCAGGCGCCGGACGCCGACCGCGAGGCGCTGGCGGAGCGGATCGAGCGCCTTACCGAGGAGCAGCGCCGCGCCAATGACGACCTCGCCCCCCACCTCGCCCCGAAGCGGCTGCGCAAGCTGCGCCGCCGCCTGGAGCGGCTGGCTGACGGGGCCGAGCGGTGAGGGCGCGCGAGGTCGAGGGCCTCGATCCGGGCGCGCCGCTGCGCCCGAACGCCGTCCGCATCGTCCGCACCCGGCTCGGGGAGGTTCGCTCACTGGCATCAGCGGCCCTGGAGCCCTCGGCCTCCCGGGCCCAGCACGACCTCCGCATCGCCGCCAAGCGGCTGCGCTACGTCCTCGAGGTGACCGGTCCCTGCTTCGGCCCCGAGGCCGAGCCCGCCCGCCGCGCGGCCAAGGAGCTACAGAGCGTCCTCGGCGATCTGCACGACTGCGACGTGATGCTGCCCCGCGCCGCCGGGATCGAGTCCCTGCGAACCCTCCTGCGCGCCCGCCGCGAGCTGCTCTTCGGCCGCTTTCGGGAGCTCTGGTCGGAGGCCGAGCGGGACGCCTGGCCGGCGCTGGAACGCTCGCTGTAGCGCCGCCCCGGTCACGCGAAGTTCACATCTCCTTTGCCTGGCCTTCACAAGTTTTCCCTGCTAATGGCGAATTCTGTCGGTGACAGACAGAAACAGCGAGAGGGAGACACCGATGACTTCCCGAGTAGACATGCACTGCCATTCCACCGCCTCCCAGCTCTCGCGGCTGGGCGTGCAGCGATCCCTCGGCCTGCCCGAGTGCGCGACCCCGCCGCGGGAGGTCTACGAGCTGGCCAAGCGCCGCGGGATGGACTTCGTCACGATCACCGACCACGACACGATCGACGGCTGCCTGGAGCTGGCGGACCGTCCCGACTGCTTCGTCTCCGAGGAGCTGACCGCCCGCTTCGCCGGCGAGCCCCAGGCGGTTCATGTCCTCTGCTACGGCATCACTCCCGGGGACCACGAGTGGCTTCAGGCCAACTCCGGCGACATCGAGGCCTGCGCCACCTACCTTCACGGCAACGGGATCGCCTGCGCCCTCGCCCACCCGTTCTTCAACGTGGCCGCTCCGCTGGGAAGGCGCCACCGCCGCCGCCTGGCGGAGCTGTTCCCGATCTGGGAGGTCCGCAACGGTTCGCGGGCCGCGGAGCTGAACATGCCCGCCGCCGTCTACATCGAGACGCACGGCGGCGCCGGCATCGGCGGCTCCGACGACCACGCCGGCGTCGACATCGGCCGCACCTTCACCGAGGCGCCGGCCGATGCTCGCACGCCGGAAGAGTTTCTGGACCGCCTGCGCCGTGGCGAGGTCGAGGCGGGCGGCGAACAGGGGAGCGCCGCGAAGTGGACGCACGCGGCGATGGCGCTGGCGACCCGCGCCCTGGTCCTCGACGCCGACGCCCCCGCGGCCGCTTCGGCGACGCCCCCCGACCCCGCGGCGGTGCTGAAGATGGCCGAACGGGTGATCCGCGAGGGCGCCGCGCGCGAGGGGAAGGTCGCCGCCGACATCGGGCCGCAGGACGCCCGCTGCCTGCTCGAGGCCTGGCTCGCCGGGGTCGGCCTCGACCTGCGTGGCCGCGAGCTGATCGCCTACCTTCAGTCCGAGGGCTTCTCCCACGCAGACCTCTACCGGCGCGCCCGCCGCATCCACGACCGCCGCCTGCGCGCCGCGGTCGAGGGCGCCGTCGCGGCCGTCGCCGGCGGGGACATCCCGACCGCGCTCGGCGGCTTCTTCGAGGCGCTGGTGCCCGCCGTCCCCTATGCGCCTTCGAGCGCCTTCCTGGGAGCCGAGAAGGCGAAGCTTCGGAGCCGCGAGGGCGAGCGGCGCCGGGTCGCCCTGATCGCCGACGGGATCGGCTCGATGCACGGCGTCACCCACACGATCGAACAGGTGCGCGAGCGGGGCGTGCCGGGGTTCGAGGTCGAGGTGGTCGGCACCGACGCCGGCGTCGACCGCCGCCTGCCCGCCGCCGCCGAGGTCGAGGTCCCCTTCTACGAGGGGCTGCGGCTCGGGGTGCCCGGGCTGCCGGACCTGGTCGAGACGCTGGCCGAGGGCCGCTACGACCTGATCCACGTCACCGCGCCCGGCCCCGCCGGCATCGCCGCCACCCTGCTCAGCCGCGTCACCGGGGCACCGCTGCTCGCCAGCTACCACACCGAGCTGGCCGACTACGCCGGCTTGCGCAGCGGCGACGGCGGCCTCGAGGCGATCGCCCGGGCCGCCCTCGGCGCCTTCTACAACGCCCCCCACCTCGTCCTCTCGCCGAGTCCGGCCGCCGACGGCTCGCTCGCCCGCCTCGGCCTCCACGGGAGCGGGATCGGGCGCTGGGAGCGTGGCGTGGACACCGACCGGTTCGACCCGCGCAAGGCCGACCCCGACGCCTTCCCCGGCGAGGTGAAGGTCCTCTACGCCGGCCGCCTCACCCGCGAGAAGGGGGTGGATCTGCTGGCAGAGAGCTTCCTGCGGGCGCGGCGGGCCGATCCCCGCCTGCACCTGCTGCTGGCCGGCGGCGGGCCGGAGGAGGCGGAGCTGCGCCGGCGCCTGGGCGCGCGGGCGACCTTCCTCGGCTGGCTCGAGGGCGAGGAGCTGGCGCGGGCCTACGCCAGCGCCGACCTCTTCCTCTTCTGTAGCGCCACCGACACCTACGGCCAGGTGATCCTCGAGGCGGGCGCCAGCGGCCTGCCGGTCGTCGCCGTGGCCGAGGGCGGGCCGGCGGCGCTGGTCGAGAACCGCCACACCGGCCTGCTCTGCCGACCCGATCCCGACCACCTCGCCGGCTCGGTCCTCCAGCTCGCCGCCTCGCCAACGCTGCGCCGCAAGCTCGGCGCCGCCGCCGTCGGGTCCGCCCGGGAGCGCTCCTGGGAGCGGGCGATGGGACAGCTGGCGGCGGGCTACGGACGCGCCCTCGACGCGGCCGCGCGCCCCGGCCAGCCGATCGCCCAAGCCGCCTAGCCAATGGAGCACGGCATCGGACCTTTACCCCACGCGGGTGGGGTGAAAGTCGGACGCGGCGAAGGGGGGGCTCAGTACGATGGGCCGATCGACGACCCCGCCCTCTACTTCAACCGCGAGCTCTCCTGGCTCGACTTCAACCAGCGGGTTCTCGAGCTGGCCGAGGACCCCGAGGTGCCGCTGCTCGAGCGGCTGCGGTTCTGCGGCATCTACGCCTCCAACCTCGACGAGTTCTTCATGGTCCGCGTCGCCGGGCTCTTCGACCAGCTCGACGCCGGGATCGACGCCCGCGGCCCCGACGGCCTCGCCCCGAGCGAGCAGATCGACACGATCCAGGCCCGCGTGCTGGAGCTCGACGCCCGTCTGCACTCCTGCTTCGGCGGCGTCCTGCGCCCGGCGATGGAGGAGCGGGGGATCAGGATCGTCTCACTTCAGACCGCGACCGAGGCGGAGCGGCGCGAGATCGACGCCCGCTTCCACGAGCAGGTCTTCCCGACGCTGACGCCGCTGGTGATCGGCCTCGGCCGGCCCTTCCCCTACATCTCCAACCTCTCCCTCAGCCTCGGCGTGCTCCTGCGCGACCCCGAGACCGGGGTCGAGATCATCGCCCGGGTCAAGGTGCCGAAGGAGCTGCTCGGCCGCTTCCTGCCGTTGGGCAGCGACGGGAACGCCTTCGTGCCGCTGGAGGAGGCGATCGCCGCCAACCTCGCCGTCCTCTTCCCGGGCACCGAGGTGATCGACCACGGCTACTTCCGGGTCACCCGCGACGCCGACTTCACCGTCAGCGACGAGGCCGACGACCTGCTCCAGGCGGTCCAGGACGAGCTGCGCCGCCGTCGCTTCGGCGAGGTCGTGCGGCTCGAGGTCGCCGCCGGGATGAACCCGAAGTTGCGCGAGCAGCTGATCGACGCGCTGCGGCTCGAAGACCGCGAGGTCTACGACGTCGACGGGCTGATCGACCTCGCCGACCTCGGCGCGATCGCCGACGTCCCCGGCCACGCCGAGCTGCGCTACCCGCCCTGGTCGCCAGTCACCCAGCCGCGCCTTCAGGGCGAGGACGAGGAGCCGGTCGACATGTTCGCCGCGATCCGCCAGCGCGACCTCCTCGTCCACCACCCCTACGACTCCTTCGCCTCCTCGGTCGAGCGCTTCGTCGAGCAGGCGGTGGCCGACCCCGACGTGCTGGCGATCAAGCACACCGTCTACCGCACCAGCGACGACTCGCCCCTGGTGCCGTCGCTGATCCGCGCGTCCGAACGCGGCAAGCAGGCGGTCTGCATGGTCGAGCTGAAAGCGCGCTTCGACGAGGAGGCCAACATCCACTGGGCGAAGTCGCTGGAGGAGGCGGGGGTGCACGTCGTCTACGGGATCCCCGGCCTGAAGACCCACGTCAAGGCGATCCTCGTCGTCCGCCGCGAGGGCGAACGGGTGCGCGAGTACGTCCACGTCGGCACCGGCAACTACCACCCCAAGACGGCCCGCCTCTACACCGACTTCGGCCTCTTCACCGCCGACCCCGACATCGGCGCCGACGTCGCCGAGATGTTCAACTTCCTCACCGGCTACGGCCGCCCGGCCGCCTACCGCAAGATGCTGGTCTCGCCGACGACGATGCGCGACCGGATCGTCGAGGAGATCGAGCGCACCGTCGCCGCGCACGAGGCCGGCGAGGAGGCGCGGATCGCGCTGAAGATGAACGCGCTGGTCGACGCCGGCTGCATCCGGGCGCTGTACGGGGCCTCGCGGGCGGGTGTGAGGATCGACCTCAACGTGCGCGGGATCTGCTGCCTGCGGCCGGGGGTGCCGGGGATCTCGGAGAACATCCGCGTCGTCTCGATCGTCGGCCGCTTCCTCGAGCACTCGCGCGTCTACGCCTTCCAGCGCGGCGAGGAGACCAGGGTGCTGATGGGCTCCGCCGACCTGATGCCGCGCAACCTCGACAGCCGGGTCGAGCTGGTCGCCCCGGTCGAGGACCCCGAGCTGCGGGCGGAGATGCTCGACGTGCTGGAGCGCTGCTTCGCCGACAACGCCAACGCCTGGGAGCTCGACAGCGACGGTCGCTGGACCCGGACCGTGGTCCCGGCCGCGGAGCGGCGCAGCGTTCAGGAGGAGCTGCGGGCGCGTTACGCGGGGCGGGCCGCCGAGCAGCTCGCGGCAGCGGCGGCGAGCTGATCTCCCCGGGTTCCGCTCGCCACTAGGATGCCCACCTTGGCGCGCTTCTCGCTCCTCCCTCGCGACCGCACCTTCTTCGACCTCTTCGTCGAGGCCGGGCAGAACACGGTGGCGGCGGCGCGCCTGCTCGACCGGATGATGAACCAGTGGCCCGAGGAGCAGGGGCTCTCGCGGGAGATCCTCAAGGCCGAGCAGGAGGGCGACCGGATCACCCACGACATCGTCCAACGGCTCAACTCCACCTTCGTCACGCCGATCGACCGCGAGGACATCTACGGGCTGGCGACGCAGATGGACGACATCGTCGACTTCACCGAGGAGGCCGCCGACTTCCTCGGCCTCTACAAGATCGAGGCGCCGATGGAGCAGGCGACGGCCCTGACCGGGGTGCTGGTCGCCGCCTGCGAGCAGCTGGCGACCGGGCTCGATCACCTGCGCGAGTTCAAGGACCTCGACCGGTACTGGATCGAGATCCACCGGCTCGAGAACGAGGGCGACCGGATCTCCCGCGACGCCGTCGCCTCTCTCTTCTCCAACGGGATCGACCCGATGGTCGTGATCCGCTGGAAGGACATCTTCGCGGTGCTCGAGAACGCGATCGACGCGACCGAGACCGCGGCCCAGATCATCGAGGGCATAGTCATCAAGAACTCATGAGCTCCGACGTGATCCTGGTGATCGTGGTGGGCACGGCGCTCGCCTTCGACTTCACCAACGGATTCCACGACACCGCCAACGTCGTCGCCACCTCGATCTCGACCGGAGCGGCGCGGCCGCAGGTGGCGATCGGGCTCGCCTCGCTGCTCAACTTCCTCGGCGCCTTCATCTCGATCTCGGTCGCGGCGACGGTCGCCAACGACGTCGTCAACTCCGAGGTGATCACGCCGACGATCGTCTTCGCCGGCCTGATCGGGGCGATCGCCTGGAACCTCGTCACCTGGTCCTTCGGCCTGCCCTCCAGCTCCTCGCACGCGCTGATCGGCGGCGTGGTCGGCTCAGCGGTCGCCGCGGCCGGGCTCGACGCGGTGATCGCCGAAGGGCTCGTCGGCAAGGTCCTGATCCCGGCCGTGGTCGCGCCGCTGCTCGCCTTCGCGGTCGCCGGGCTCTCGATCGCGGTCGCCTACCGGGTTGTGGGCCGGCAGCGGCCCGGCAGCGTCGCGCGGGGCTTCAGGTACGGCCAGATCGTCTCCGGCGGGCTGCTGGCGCTGGCCCACGGCACCAACGACGCGCAGAAGACGATGGGCGTCATCACCCTGGCCCTGATCGCCAACGGCACCCTCGGCGCCAACGCCGACCCGCCGTTCTGGGTGATCGCCTCCTCGGCGGCGGCGATCGCGCTCGGCACCTACAGCGGCGGCTGGCGGATCATCCGCACCACCGGCACCCGGATCATCAAGATGGACGCGGCGCAGGGGTTCTCCTCGCAGGGGGCGGGGGCGGCCGTGATCCTCGCCTCGACCCACTTCGGCTTCCCGCTCTCGACCACCCACGTGATCAACGGCGGCGTGATGGGGGCCGGGGCGGCCAAGCGGTTCTCCGCCGTGCGCTGGGGCGTCGCCGGCAACATCGCGCTCGCCTGGCTCCTGACGCTGCCCGCCGCTGCCGCGATCGGGGCGCTCGCCTACGGGGCGACGCGGATCTTCGGCACCGGCGCCCTGGGGCCGCTGCTGGTCGCCGTCTCCTCGCTCTCGCTGATCGTCGCCGTCTTCGCCCGCCGCGCCCAGCGCGGCGCGCCCGTCCCGGCCTCCAGCGGCTGATGGCGACGATCGTCCAGGGCAAGGATCTGCTCGAGACGGTGATCGCCTCGGCGATCGCCGGCGTCGGGATCACGTTTGTGTTCTCGACCGCGATCTGGGCGGTGACCCGCTTCGCCGACCTCAGCCGCGACGAACGGCCGCTGGCCGCCGGCCTGGCGGTGCTGACCGCCGCCCTTGCCCTGGCCGCGACCGCCGCGGCGGTGGCGATCGGAATAGTCGCTATGACCAAGAAGTAGGTGTCCCTACACTTTGAGTGTGCGCACCGCTCGCAACGTCGCCATCGTCATGGTCCTGGCGCTCGGCGTCGCCTTCCTGCCCGGGGGCGGCAGGGCGGTCGACACGATCTTCGCCGCGATGACGATGGGGTTCCTGGCCGGGATCGCCTGGCTTCTCTACACCCTCAGTCGCCAGAACCAGCTCACCCTGGCGACCCTGACCGACGGCCGGCGGGCGATCTTCTACGGCGCCTTCGGGATGCTCGCGCTGCTGATCGCCGGCGTCGACCGGATGTTCGCGAGCGGCGGCGGCACCCTCCTCTGGATCCTCCTGCTTGCCGCCTCGGTCGCCGCGATCTGGCGGATCTGGCTAGAGGCGAATACCTACTGACGTAACAGAGGCTTGACGAAGTTGTGACGTTGTGCGCGCCACGCGTGCGCCGGCGCCTGGAACGGTTGGCGGGTGCCGCCGAGGAACGCCAGCAGCGCATATCAAGGGGAGGAGGGGACCGCCTCGATCGAGCTGATCGCGACGGTCCCGCTCCTGCTGCTGGCACTCGCGGTGGCGGCGCAGATCGCGCTCGCCGGCCACGCCCTGTGGTCGGCGAGCGTGGCGGCGCGGTCCGGCGCGCGGGCGGCGCTGGTCGGCGGCGACCCCGCGGCCGCGGCGAGACGGGCGCTGCCGCCGTCGATGCGCGACGGAGCCGAGGTGAAGGGCTCCGGCGAGGTCTCGGTGCGCGCCCCGGTGCCGCTTCTGCTGCCCGAGCTGCCGCGGCTGATGGTGGGGGCGCAAGCGGACCTGGAAACGGAGCCCTGACGTGTGTGGCCAAGCAGATCAAGGACGCAGGGAGCGTGGCGTGCCTCGCACGCGAGCGACTGAGGACGCCGATATGCGCCGGCCACGCGCGTCAGGACAGGCTTCGGTGGAACTCGTCGCTGCGCTGCCGGCGCTCTTGCTTGCCGCCCTGGTGGCGCTTCAGCTGCTCGTCGCCGGCTACGCGATGACGCTCGCCGACGGCGCCGCCGAGGCGGGGGCGCTGGCGCTCGCCTCCGGCGGCTCGGCCGTCGACGCGGCCCGCGGCGCCCTGCCGGGGTGGGCGGAGGACGACGTGGCGGTCTCGGTGCGCGGGGGAGAGGTGACGGTGCGGCTGCGCCCGCCCTCGCCGTTGCGGGCGGTTGCCGAGCGCCTGGCGGTGAGCGCCTCGGCCAGCGCGAGGGTGGCCCGGTGAGGGCCGAGCCGGTCGCGGACGCACCGACCGTGCTGGTCGTCGCGGTCGGCGATGCCGAGGGCGCGAGGCCGGCTGCCGCGGCCCTGGCCTGCGCCGGCGCCGACGTCGACCGGGCGACCCTGCTGGTCGACTTCGGCGGCCGGGCGCCGCGCCCGACCCTGCTCGCCTCAGCGGCGGCCCGCGGCCTCGAGGAGCGGCTGGCCGCGCACCTGCCCGAGGCCCGGATCGCCGCCCGCGGGCAGACCTGCCACCTCGCCGTGCCCGCGGATCGCGACGGCGTCGAGGTCGCCTCGGCGGCGGTCACGGTCTCCCGCGGCGCGCTCAGCGCCCTGCACGTGCCCGCGCCGCTGCTGCGGATGGTGCTCGACGAGCCGGTCGCGCGACGGGCGAGCGCGGCCCTGCTGCGTGCCGACGTCGCCGCCGAGCGGCCGCTGCTGGCGCTGCTCGCGCGCGAGCTGATGGCGCGAGACCTGCGGGTCGCCGTGCTCAAGCGGCCGCTGAGCTGGGTCGCCTCGCGCCGCGCCCTTTTCGGGGCGCTGCCGCCCGACGCGCCGGGCGCCCTGCCCGCGACCCTGCTGCGCAGGCTGGGCTTGGAGCACGCGTGCTACGGTGGACTCGATGACTCGGAAACTGACCCAGCGGCAGCTACGCAACGAAAGCGGCGAGATCATGCGGGCGCTCGATCGCGGTGAGGATTTCATCGTCACCCGCAACGGCGTCCCGGTCGGGGAGCTGCGGCCGGTCCGACCGCGACGATTCGTCCCGGCCGCAACCGTGCACGCCATCTTCGAGGGCGCGCCCGCGGTCGACTACAGGCGTTTCCGAGCCGACATGGACGAATTCTTCGATCAGGATCCGACGCCTCACGCCTGGCGTGAACCCTGATCGCGGTCTGCTCGATACCTCGGTCGTGATCGGCTTCGCCGACGTGGACACCGGTCGGCTACCGGTGGAAGTTGCTATCTCGGCGCTTACGCTCGCCGAGCTGACCTCCGGGCCACACGCGACCGAGGACGCCGCCGAGAGGGCTCGCCGCCAGGATCTTCTCCAGCGTGTCGAGGCGAACATGGAAGCCCTTCCGTTTGACTCCGAATGCTCCCGGGCGATGGGCCACATCGCGGCCGCGACGGCTGCCCTTGGCCGCAAAGCTCGAGGTTCGCGGGTCGTCGACCTGATGATCGCCGCGACGGCGCTGTCCTACAGGCTCCCGCTCTACACCCTCAACGCCGCCGACCTTCGCGGCCTCGACGATCTGGTCGAGATCGTCGACCTCGGCGGCGGGTCCCCTCAGTAGGGGTAGGGGTTTTCCGGCGGCTGCGGCGGCGGCGCGGCGATCCTCGCGACCTTCGCCGCGTGCCAGGTGCCGACGTCCTTGATCCCCTCGCCGTTGGCGTCGCCGGCCTTGGCGTCGCCGGCGAAGCTGTAGAGCGGCAGGCCCTTGTAGGTGACCTGGGTGCGGCCGTCCGGCCGCTTCACGGTGCCGAGCGCGACCGGCCCGGTCGGCTTCACGCCGGCCGACACCACCAGCGGATGCCAGGTCCCCAGGCAGGCCCCCGTGCAGGTGAACTTGCCGTGCTTCTCGACGCTGAGGCTGTAGAGGGTCCGGTGCCTGGTGTTGACCAAGACCACCTCGCCCAGGGTCGAGTTGGCCGCCTTGTCGGCGACGTGCTTGGTCGCCGTCGCGGTGGCGCCGCCGGGAGCGAGGAGGGCCGCCGCCGCGAGCGCCAGCAGGGCCAGCGGGAGTGCGGTGAGGCGCGAACGGGCTGCGGTCTGCTGGTTCATCAAGGCTCCTCTGCTCGGCGGTGTCAACAGGTGTTACGCGGCGCGGGCCCGGAAAGTTCGGCCGCCTCGGAGTCCGTATTCCTCACGGATCGGATTGCCGCTAACTCCCGATGATTGTGAACGATCTGCGCTTTAGCGTTGACTCGACGATGAAGGGGCGGCGAGAGACTTTCGAGGTCCGCATCCACGGCCGCGGCGGCCAGGGCGTGGTCACCGCGGCCGAGCTGCTCTCGGTCGCCGCCTTCGACGAGGGCCGGCACGCGCAGGCCTTCCCCAGCTTCGGCTCCGAGCGCACGCGGCGCGCCGGTCGTCTCCTTCTGCCGCATCGACGACACGCCCGATCCGCGTCCGCGAGCCGATCGCCGAGCCCGACGCGCTGATCGTCCAGGACCCGACGCTGCTGCACCAGGTCGACCTCTTCGGCGGCCTCGGCGCCGACGGCTACGTGCTGATCAACACCAGCCGCGAGCTTCGAGGAGCTCGGGCTCGGCGAGTTCGTCGAGGGCTTCCGCCCCGAGCGGCTGCTGACCGTGCCGGCGACCGAGCTCGCCCGCGCCGAGCACCTCGGCCGCCCGCTGCCCAACGCCGCCCTGCTCGGCGGCTTCGCCGCGCTGACCGGGCTGCTGCGGCTCGACTCGGTGGCCGCGGCGATCCGCGAGAAGTTCCCCGGCAAGGTCGGCGAGGGCAACGTCGCCGCCGCCGAGGCCGCCTTCGCCTACGTCGAGGAGGAGATGCGGGAGGCCGCCCGTGCTTAAGCAGACTGGAGGGCTCCGCGGCGGTCGCCGAGACGGTCGCCCTCTGCCGGCCCGAGGTCGTCTGCGCCTACCCGATCTCGCCCCAGACCCACATCGTCGAGGGGCTCTCCGACCTGGTCCGCGCCGGCGACGCTCGAGCCCTGCGAGTACGTGATGGTCGAGTCGGAGTTCGCGGCGATGTCGGTCTGCATCGGCGCCTCGGCGGCCGGCGCCCGCGCCTACACGGCGACCGCCAGCCAGGGCCTCCTCTACATGGCCGAGGCGCTCTACAACGCCTCCGGCCTCGGCCTGCCGATCGTGATGACCGTCGCCAACCGGGCGATCGGCGCCCCGATCAACATCTGGAACGACCACAGCGACTCGATGTCCCAGCGCGACTCCGGCTGGATCCAGCTCTACGCCGAGGACAACCAGGAGGCGGTCGACCTGCACGTCCAGGCCTTCAAGCTCGCCGAGCGGCTCTCGCTGCCGGTGATGGTCTGCATGGACGGCTTCATCCTCACCCACGCCTACGAGCGCGTCGACGTCCCCAGCCAGGAGCAGGTCGACGCCTTCCTGCCCGCCTTCGAGCCGCGCCAGGTGCTCGACCCGGCCGACCCGGTGACGATCGGCGCGATGGTCGGGCCCGGAGGCCTTCACCGAGGTCAAGTACCTGGCCCACGCGAAGCAGATGCAGGCGCTCGACCTCATCCCCGAGGTCGCGGCCGAGTTCGCGGAGGCGTTCGGGCGCGACTCCGGCGGCCTGCGTGCGCGGCTACCGCGCCGAGGACGCCGAGACGATCGTCGTCGCGCTCGGCTCGGTGCTCGGGACGATCGAGGACACGATCGACGAGCTGCGCGAGGAGGGGGTCAGCGATCGGCGCGCTCGGCGATCAAGTCCTTCCGCCCCTTCCCGCTGGAGGAGGTGCGCGAGGCGCTGGCCGGCGCGCAAGCGGGTCGTCGTGCTCGAGAAGGCGCTCGCGGTCGGCGATCGGCGGGATCGTCTCGGCCAACGTGCGGCTGGCGCTCTCCGGCATCGAGCTGCACGGCTACACGGTGATCGCCGGCCTCGGCGGCCGCCCGATCACCAAGACGTCGCTGCGCGGCCTCTTCGCCGACGCGGTCGCCGACCGGCTCGAGCCGCTCAGCTTCCTCGACCTCGACTGGGACCGGGTCGAAGCGGAGCTGCAGCGGATGCGAGGAGGGCGGCCGGACCGGGCCGCACGCCGAGAACATCCTGCGCGACGCTCGGCGTCGTCGCGGCGAGGTCGCACTGAGCGAGATGACCGAGCGAGCTGGAAAAGCCCCCTCCCGGCGACCAGCCGGTGAAGTTCTACCAAGCGGGCAGCTTCGTGGTCGGCAACCGGCTGCTCGACCCCGAGCAGCGCTCGGTGCAGGCGCGGATGGAGCGCTCCAACACGCTCACCTCCGGCCACCGCGCCTGCCAGGGCTGCGGCGAGGCGCTCGGCGCCCGCTACGCGCTCGACGCCGCGATGCGGGCCACCGACGGCCAGCTGATCGCCGCCAACGCGACCGGCTGCCTCGAGGTCTTCTCGACCCCCTATCCCGAGTCCTCGTGGCAGCTCCCCTGGATCCACTCGCTGTTCGGCAACGCGCCCGCCGTCGCCACCGGCGTCGCCGCGGCGCTGAAGGCGAAGGGGCGCGAGGACGTCCGCGTGGTCGGCCAGGGCGGCGACGGCGGCACCGTCGACATCGGCTTCGGCTGCCTCTCGGGGATGTTCGAGCGAAACGACGACGTGCTCTTCGTCTGCTACGACAACGAGGCCTACATGAACACCGGCGTGCAGCGCTCCGGCGCGACGCCGCCGGCGGCGCGCACCGCCAACACCAAGCCGATCGGCGAGCACGCCGGGCAACGTCTTCGGCCAGGGCAAGAACGCTGCCGCTGATCGCGATGGCGCACGAGATCCCCTACGTGGCGACGGCGACGGTCGCCGAGCTGCGCGACCTCGAGTACAAGGTCGAGCGGGCGATGGCGTTCCGCGGCGCCCGCTACCTCCACGTCTTCGTCCCCTGCCCGCTCGGCTGGGGAGCGGCAGGCGCGCGACACGATCAAGATCGCCCGCCTGGTCAAGGAGACCGGCCTCTTCCCGGTCTTCGAGGCCGAGCGGCGGCGAGGTCACCGGCGTCTCGAAGATCCGCCGCCAGGTCCCGGTCGAGGAGTACCTGAAGCCGCAGCGCCGCTACGCCCACCTCTTCGGCGAGCACGGCGCGCCCCGACGTGATCGCGCGGATCCAGGCGATCGCCGACCGCAACATCCGCCGCTTCGGCCTGCTGCCCGAGCCCGCCGAGGACGGCGGCGCCGCGATGAACGAGAAGCCCTTCGCGATCACCCTCGACGTCGGCTCCAGCCTCGCCAACAAGACCGGCAGCTGGCGCACCGAGCGGGCGGTCTACGTCGACCGGCTGCCGCCCTGCAACCACGCCTGCCCGGCCGGCGAGAACATCCAGGCCTGGCTCTACGAGGCCGAGGAGGGCGAGGGGGGCTACGAGCGCGCCTGGCGCAAGCTGATGGAGGACAACCCGTTGCCCGGCGATCATGGGCCGGGTCTGCTACCACCCCTGCGAGACCGCCTGCAACCGCGGCCAGCTCGACGAGGCGGTCGGCATCAACTCGGTCGAGCGCTTCCTCGGCGACGAGGCGATCGAGCAGGGCTGGCAGGTCGAGGTCGACGCCGAGCCCTCCGGCAAGCGGGTGCTGGTCGTCGGCGCCGGCCCCTCGGGGCTCTCGGCCGCCTACCACCTGACCCGGCTCGGCCACGAGGTGACGATCCACGAGGCCGGCCCGATGGCCGGGCGGGATGATGCGCTTCGGCATCCCCCAGTACCGGCTGCCGCGCGACGTGCTCGACGCGGAGGTGCAGCGCATCCTCGACCTCGGCGTGACGCTCGAGCTGAACCGCAAGGTCGAGAACGTGCTCGACGCGATGCGCGAGGGCGGCTTCGACGCCGCCTTCCTCGCGGTCGGCGCCCACATCGGCCGGCGCGCCTACATCCCGGCCGGCGAGGCCGCCCGGATCCTCGACGCGGTCGCGCTGCTGGAGAGCATGGAGGGCGAGGAGAAGCCGCATGCTCGGCCGGCGGGTCGTCGTCTACGGCGGCGGCGACACCGCGATGGACGCGGCGCGCACGGCGAAGCGGCTCGGCGCCACCGACGCGATCGTCGTCTACCGCCGCACCCGCGACCGCATGCCCGCCCACGACTTCGAGGTCGAGGAGGCCGAGGAGGAGGGCGTGATGATGAAGTGGCTCTCGACCGTCAAGCACGTCGAGGACGGCAAGCTGCTGCTCGAGCGGATGGAGCTCGACGAGACCGGCTTCCCGCAGCCGACCGGCGAGACCGAGGAGCTCGAGGCCGACTCGCTGGTGCTCGCGCTCGGCCAGGAGGCCGACCTCTCGCTGCTCGAGGGCGTGCCGGGGATCGAGGTCGACGACGGCGTCGTCGGGGTCGGGCCGAACATGATGACCGGCCACGCCGGGATCTTCGCCGGCGGCGACATGGTCCCGGCCGAGCGCACGGTCACGGTCGGCGTCGGCCACGGCAAGAAGGCCGCCCGCAACATCGACGCCTGGCTGCGCGGGCGCGCGTACGCGCCGCCCGCCCAAGCACGACCTGGCCAGCTTCGACACGCTCAACACCTGGTACTACTCGGACGCGCCGCGCACGGTCCAGCCCGCAGCTCGAGGTGGCGCGGCGGGCCTCCACCTTCGACGAGGTGGTCGGCGGCCTCGACGAGTCCAACGCCCTCTTCGAGGCGCGCCGCTGCCTCTCCTGCGGCAACTGCTTCTCCTGCGACAACTGCTACGGCGTCTGCCCCGACAACGCGGTGATCAAGCTCGGCGACGCCGGGCGAGCTGCTACGAGATCGACCTCGACTTCTGCAAGGGCTGCGGCCTCTGCGTCGCCGAGTGCCCCTGCGGCGCGATCGAGATGGTGCCGGAGGAGATCTGACCCAGAGACGGCACTGAGCCTTTCGTTTCCGCGCGCCACGCGTGCGCCCGCGCCCGGCATTGTCGGGGCATGGACCGAAGAGACAGACTGGTGCGGTGGCGCGGAGCCGGGGAGCGGCTCGGCGAGGAGTGCGGCCAGGCGCTGATCCTGGCACTGGGCGGCAGCCTCGCCCTGCTGGCCGGGGCGCTGGCGCTGGTCGCGATCGCCGGGGCGGTGACGGGGAAGGGGCGGGCGCAGCGGGCCGCCGACCTGGCGGCGATCTCGGCCGCCCGCTCGATGCGCGACGACCTCCCGCGCCTGCTCTCGCCGCCACGGCTGCCCGACGGGTCGCCGAACCTCGCCCACCTCGACAAGCCGGCCTATCTGGCGCGGGCGCGGGTCGCCGCCGTGCAGGTGGGACGGGCGAACGGGGTCGACCCCGGCAGCCTGCGCGTCGGGTTTCCGGATGCCGTCTCCTTCGCGCCGGTGCGGGTGCGGGCAGTCGTCGTCGCCCGGCTCGAGGTCCGCGGCGGGGCGCGAGGTGGAAGCCGCGGCGGTGGCCGAAGCGGCCTCGCCGGGGGGCTCGGGGGGCGGGATGCCGGCGCTCGCCAGCGGGGGCGGCTACAGCGGCCCGCTCGTCTACCGCAACGGCGAGGGGATGAGGCCGGACGTCGCCGCTGCCTTCGACCGGATGGCCGCGGCGGCCCGCGGGGCCGGCGTCGGCCTGATCGTCGTCTCGGGCTTTCGCTCCGACGCCGAACAGGCGGCCCTGTTCGCCGCTCACCCGGATCCGCGCTGGGTGGCGCCGCCGGGGCACTCCCTGCACCGCTGCGCGACCGAGCTGGATCTCGGGCCGGCCGGCGCCTACGCCTGGCTGGCGGCCAACGCCGCCCGCTTCGGCTTCGTCCAGCGCTACTCCTGGGAGGCTTGGCACTACGGCTTCGACGCCGGCCCGCCGCCATGCTCGGAGGCCGGGAACCGTGTCGACGGAGCCGGGGGAGAGGGGACCCCCGGGTCGGCGCCCGCCAGCCTGCCGAGCTTCGTCCCGGGCCGCTTCCGCGACCCCCTCCAGCGGGCTGCCGCCCGCTGGAACGTCTCCGTCGCCCTGCTCGCCGCCCAGCTGATGGCCGAGTCGAACTTCGACCCCTTCGCCGTCTCGCCCGCGGGAGCCCAGGGCATCGCCCAGTTCATCCCGTCCACCGCTGCCTCCTACGGGTTGCGGGACCCCTTCAACCCGGTCGAAGCGATGGACGCTCAGGCCCACCTGATGTCCGACCTGATCGGCCAGTTCGGCTCCCCCGAACTCGCCCTTGCCGCCTACAACGCCGGCCCCGGCGCGGTCGAAGCCTGCGACTGCGTCCCGGCGATTCCGGAGACGACCGCCTACGTCAGCCGCATCCTTGCGCTGCTGGGCGGAGCCGGCGCGCTCGCCCCGCCGAGCTTCGAAGTGAGGCTGGTGGCGTGAACGCCCTACAGGAGGCACCGACCCGCGGGACGGAGCTGCCCGTGCATCCATACACCACAAGGTGTAAGCTCCCACCCATGTCGCGGACGAACATCGAGCTCGACGACCTGCTGGTCGGTCGCGCGATGCGCCTCTACAGGCTTCGCACCAAACGCGAGGCGGTTGACCTGGCGCTGCGCAGGCTCGTCGGCGAGCCGATGAGCCGAGCGGAGGCGCTCGCCACGGAGGGAACCGGCTGGTCCGGCGAGCTCGCCGAGATTCGTTCGCCCGAAGAGATCCCCGAGCCGTGATCCTCGTCGACAGCTCCGCCTGGGTGGAGTTCCTGCGCGCCACCGGCAGCTCCGCGCACCTGCGGCTGCGCTCGGCCCTCGAGGACGGGACCGAGCTCGCCACCACCGACGCGATCGTGATGGAGATCCTCGCCGGTGCCCGCGACAGCGGCGATCGCGACCGGCTGCGGCGGCTGCTCTACGGCATGGAGTTCCTCCCGGTGGAGGGGCCCACCGACTACGAGCGGGCGGCCGAGCTGTACCGGCTCTGCCGCGCCGGGGGCGAGACCCCGCGCAAGCTGACCGACTGCCTGATCGCCGCGGTGGCGATCCGCAACGGCGCCGAGCTGCTCTGCGAGGACGCCGACTTCCTAACCATCGCGCGCCACGTGCCGCTGCGGTTGGCGAAGGCGTCCCACCGATGAGGCTGGTCCGACACACCCCCAGTCGCGCATGATCGCCGGTCCGTCGGGTAGGGGTCATTGGAAGCGTCCGCGACCAGGAGGTACCGAAATGCCGAGTTCCCACACCCACATCCGGCTCACCGACGTCAAGGACTCGGCGCCTGAATTCGGGCTCGGGAGCGACCAGGAAGCTCGCTTCGCCAGGGGGGACCTGGACGCCGAGAGGACGGGCGTCAGCCACCACCGGCTGAAGCCCGGCAGGCGGCAGCCGTTCGGCCACCGCCACGAGGACGCCGAGGAGGTCTACGTCGTCCTGCGCGGCTCGGGGCGGATGAAGCTGGACGAGGAGATCATCGAGGTCGAGCCCCTCGACGCGATCCGCGTCTCGCCCCCCGTCATCCGAGCCTTCGAGGCTGGCCCCGGTGGGATCGAGGTGCTCGCGTTCGGCGCCCACCACGACGGCGACGGCGAGCTGATCCAGGGCTGGTGGAGCGACTAGACTGCCGCCGCATGGCAGCGGTCGAGGTCCAGGGAGTCGAGGGGATGCAGGCGCTGGTCGGTCGCGAGATCGGCCCCAGCGAGTGGCGGACCGTGACCCAGGCCGACATCGACACCTTCGCCGAGCTCTCGGGCGATGACCAGTGGATCCACGTCGACGTCGAGCGGGCGAAGACCGAGAGCCCCTACGGCACCACGATCGCCCACGGCAACCTGACCCTCTCCCTGGTCGACGGTTTCCGCAAAGCGCTGATCAGCTCCACCGGCTTCGCCCTCGGCGTCAACTACGGCTGGAACAAGATCCGCTTCCCGGCCCCGGTCCCGGTCGACTCCAAGGTCCGAGCCCGAGCCGAGGTCGTCTCGGTAGACGAGATCGGCCAGGGCTGGTGGCAGGTGGTGACCCGCTTCACCCTCGAGGTCGAGGGCAACGAGAAGCCCTGCTTCGTAGGCGACAGCGTCACCCGCGTGATGGCGCCGGGCGACTGATCTAAGAGAGCGTTCCCCGCGTGCCAGAGGGGGCTCGTCTGTTTCGAAGTGGTCCCACCATCGCCCAACAGAAGCCGGGCCGAAGCGCAGGGCGCGAGGATCCTCAATGGCGCGGCCTATCCGTGCATATTCTGCTCGATAGCGCTCGAAGTCAGCGGCGCTTCCCCGATTAATGGCTCCCGTCAGGTCTGCAAGAACTCTGCTCCCGAGGTGTTGAAGTCGCTTCTCAAGAGGAACGAGATCGTGTTCCTCGACAAGGCGATCCAGGGTGTAGAACGGATGGCGAGGATGGAGGAAGCGGAATCGATGTGCGGGATTCCTCTCAATCCGACGCCAAAGGTCACGTATTTGCCGCTGCGTTCCGGACCACGCCGGCCAGGCGTCTTCGAGGAATGCTTTGACCTCCGCATAGGCCGGTCGTTCTCCGACGGCCGATAGGTCCGCGATGACTTCTTGGCCCGATTCTCATCGAGGGGCTGGAGGACGCTCAGATTGCTCTGGTCTCCGATCCAGAGAAAAGCCCATTGCCATAGATGCCTGTCAGTCAACTGTGAACGTCGTTTCGTGTCGTAGAACTACCTTGAAGGGAAGGATCGTTGCTCGATCCAGGTGGTGATCTCGTCTTGGCTGGCCTCTCCGGCGGCGATGCGCTCCATCATCGGCACGTCAGTGTCGGGATCGGCGTCAAGGATTGGTCGACCGTTGGTTCCAAGGAAAAGCTCCAGCGCGAGGAAGGCACAGCGCTTGTTGCCATCGGGAAGAGGATGGTTGCGTGCCAGTCGCTCGACGAGGATCGCGGCCTTCTCGATTAGCGTTGGGAACGCCTCATGGTCGCCGAACGCAGCACGAGGTACTGCCAGGGCAGAATCGGCCAAGCCGATGTTCGGGAACTCAGAGACATGCTCAGGGTCGAGGTTAAGGACCTCGCCCGCGATTCGGCAGTAGTCGCCCAGTTCGAGGTAGTAGACCAAGACCGCGCCGGTGGGCTACTCGGCCAGGCGGCGCAGGGTCTCGTCGTGCTTCTTCATCGCCTCGCGGAGCTCTCGACGCTGCTCCTCTGGGGTTCCCGGCAGGCCGGACTTCAGCTCCCGCTTCGGGGCTGCCTTCTTGAGGGAGTTCGATTGCGCACGGGCCTTCATCATTTGGACATTGTTGCAGTCGCGGCAGCTATCTCAGGCACAGATCGCGGCGGGCAACAAAGATGGTTCCCTGCCCACTCCGGTCGACTCCAAGGTCCGAGCCAAGGCCGAGGTGGTCTCGGTGGACGAGATCGGCCAGGGCTGGTGGCAGGTGGTGACCCGCTTCACCCTTGAGGTCGAGGGCAACGAGAAGCCCTGCTTCGTCGGCGACAGCGTCACCCGCGTGATGGCGCCCGCCGGCTGATCCGAGAACCTCCGCTTCCACGCTGCCGGCGGCGTTCGACTCAGCTCGACGGATCGACGAGCCGCACTTTTGCCGGCTTGAAGTCCCGCTGGTTGAGCGTTGCAAGCGCGAGGTCGTGCGCGAGTGCGGTGGCGGCGATCAGGCTGTCTTTGATCGACATCGGTTTGCCGCCACGGCGAAGATCGGCGAGCAGCTGGGCCCAGCGAATGCCGACGGCGGAATCCCAAGGCAGGCACTCGATCCTCCCAATTCCCTGCTCGAACCAGCTTTCAAGTCGGGCGCGCCGCCCACCGCGCGCCAGGAGAAGGATGCCGAAGCGGATCTCACCCAGGACGATTGGATCGACGACGATCGAACGCTCGTTGCGTCGCAGCCACTCGACGACACGGGGATCGGGCTCGGGCTTGGTTGCCTCAGAGAGGACGTTGGCGTCGACGAGGTGTCTCACAGCGTGTCGGTCGACTCAGAGTCGACGGCGACGAAGTAGCCCTTTTCCGGACAGGCCAGCAACCACTCCACCAGACCTTCATTTGGGGCCGGCGAGACGCGTCGCAGTCGGTACTCGTCGGCGTCGAGGCGCTCGACCTCGAACTCCTGGCCGGGCTCGATGCCGTCGCGCTGGCGAAGCTCGGCCGGCAGCACTATCTGGCCCTTGGTTGAGACAGTCGTTTTCACTGACGTAAGATAGCATCTTACACGGTGATCCGGGTTTCCGCGGGACGACGATTGGGCCGGGTGGCTCGGGTCCAGGGGTGGCTCGCTCTAGGTCAGCACTCAGTCCCGCTTCGCGTAGTTGCCGATCTCGCCGAAGTCGACCATCACGCAGGCCTCGGGCCCGGGGACCTCGGCGTCGTGGCCGGGGGGGATGGCGAACACGTCGCCCGCCTTGACCTCGGCCTCGCTGCCGTCGTCCATGTAGATGCGCATGCTGCCTGACAGGACGTAGCCGAAGTGGGCGACCTGACATGAGTCGGTGCCGGCGATCGGCTTGACGTTCCGCGACCACTTCCAGCCTGGCTCGAAGGTGCCCTGGGCCACCGCGTGGCCGGCGAGCTGGACGACCTTTGCCTGGCCGTTTCCCTCGAACGGCCGGGTCTCGTCGGGGGAGTCGAAGTTCTTGACCTCGGTTGCCATCGGATTCCTTCCGTCGGATTTGGGCGTACGGCGACCGTACACCCGCCGCCGCACTTCGACAACCCGGCCCTACTTGACGGTGAGGGTGCCTTCCATGCCGCCTTCCCGGTGGCCCGGGACGGTGCAGTAGAAGTGGTAGGTGCCCGGCTTCAGGTTGACCGTGGTCGAGTCTTCGCCTTCGCCGATCAGTTCGGTCTGGCCGATCGTCTTGCCGCTGGAGTCTTCGATCGCGACGTCGTGTTCGAGGGCCTGTGGGTTGTTGAAGTCGACCGTGACCTTGCCGGCCTTGGCGCTGGCGCTGGTGGTGGTGTAGGCGAGCTGGCCGCCGGGGTCGGCTTCGATTTCGAGGCTGGAGGCGCTCCCCGAGCCGCCTTCGGCCCCACCGGCCTTGGCCCCGCCTTCGGCCGCGGCGCCGTTTTCCGAAGTCGATTCGGTGCTGCTGTTGTCGGAGGAGCTGCCGCCGCAGGCGACCAGGGCGATCGATGCGAGGACAAGAGAGAGTGCGACTGCAACCTTCTTCATCGTGGTCCTTTCGCGCTGTGGACTGGCGTACTTAGGACTGTAGCCGGGATACGTCCGCGCCAGGGCCGCGGTTCAGCGACCGTGGAACTCCGGCGTGCCGCCGCCGAAGAAGGCCTCGACGCCGTTGCGGAGATCCTCGGTGGCCATGCTGTCGGCGATCCCGTGGCGCTCCAGCTGAAGGTGCTCGGTCAGGGTGTTCTCGATGCTGACCGCGCACAGCAGCTTCGACATCCGCACGTAGTGGGGTGCCTTGGCGGCCAGCTCCTCGGCTTTGACCCGGGCCGCGTCCATCAGCCCCTCGGCCGGCACGACCTCGCGCACCAGCCCCTCGGCCCGCGCCTCCTCCGCGCTCAGGTTGGGGTCCTCCAGGAGCAGTTCCAGCGCCCGGCTCGGACCCACCACCCGCGGCAGGAAGTAGGTCATCCCACCGTCGGGCGAGGCGCCGATGCGGCCGTAGGCGCAGGCGAAGAAGGCGGCCTCCGAGGCGACCCGGGTGTCGCAGGCGAGCGCCAGCGAGAACCCCGCCCCCGCCGCCGGCCCGTTGATCGCCGCGATCACCGGGTAGGGGATCCGCCGCAGGTCGACGATCGCCACGTGCAGCGCCTCGGCGCCGCGGCGCACTTCGGAGGGCAGGTCGATCTCCTCGGACTCGACCCCTTTGCGGAACCAGGTGACGTCGCCGCCGGCACAGAATGCCTTGCCCGCCCCGGTCACGATCAGCGCCCGCAGCGGCGCCCGGTCGGCCAGCCAGGAGAAGGCGACGCTCAGCTCCCCGATCATCTCCGGGCTCATCGCGTTGAAGGCGTCGGGCCGGTCGAGGGTGAGGGTGCCGATCTCCCCGTCGATCTCGATCCGCAGGGTCTTCAGCTCGGGTGGGCTCAGGGTCTGGCTGCTCATCTCGCAATCTCCCGTCTCGCGTGCGTTTGGCCGAGTGGCCAGCAGCCTACCCTTTGACCGATGGACGAAGACGGCGACAGCGGCAGCCCATCGCGGGCCGAGCGGGTGGCGCAGCAGCGCCGCTCCCTGCCCGATTCCCCCGGCGTCTACCTCTTCCACGACGGCGACGGCGAGCTGCTCTACGTCGGCAAGGCGCGCTCGATCCGCAAACGCGTCGCCTCCCACTTCTCCGGCGGCGAGACCCGCCTCACCTCCCGCGTCGATCGCATCGACACCCTCGTCACCGCCACCGAGGCCGAGGCGCTGCTGGCCGAGCAGAGCTTCATCAAGCGCCACCGGCCACGCTTCAACATCCGCCTGCGCGACGACAAGTCCTACCCCTACGTCGCGGTCAGCCTCGACGAGGAGTACCCGCGGGTCTACTTCACCCGCGAGAAGCACCGCTCGGGCCGCGCCTACTTCGGCCCCTTCTCCAGCGCCAAGCGGGTGCGGGAGACGCTCGACCTGCTCGGCAAGCTGTTCCAGTTCCGCACCTGCGAGGGGGTCGAGCCCGGCCGCCGCTCCGGCAGCCCCTGCCTCGACTACTACATCAAGCGCTGCGGGGCGCCCTGCGTCGGCCACATCGGCCGCGAGGAGTACCGCCGCAACATCGAGGCCATCGTCGACTTCCTCTCCGGCCGCTACCGCCAGGTCGAGGCGGAGGAGCAGGGCAAGATGGAGGAGGCGGCCGCGGGGGAGGAATTCGAGCGCGCGGTGGTCCACCGCGACCGGCTCAAGGCGATCCGCTCGCTGTTCGAGCGCCAGCGCGTCGCCGGCGGCTCGGTCGGCACCGCCGACCTGATCGGGGTCGCGGTCGAGGGCACCGACGCCAACGCCCAGGTCTTCCAGGTCCGCGACGGGATCCTCGCCGAGCGCCAGAGCTTCTACCTGGAGAACGAGGCCGAACGCGAGCCGGCCGAGGTCGCCGAGGAGTTCATCGGCCAGTACTACTCGGCCTCGCCCTCGATGCCGCGGACGATCGTCGTCGGCCCCTACCTGCGCGAGCGGGCCGGGCTTCTCGCCGAGGCGCTGAGCGAGCGGCGCGGCTCCCCGGTCGAGGTCCGCGCCGCCGAGCGCGGCGACAAGCGCCGGCTGCGCGAGCTGGCCGAGCGCAACGCGCGCCTGGCGCTGGACCAGGACCGGCTGCGGCGCGAGCACCGCCGCGCCCGCCGGGTCAAGTCGCTGGCGGCGCTGCGCGACGCGCTGGGGATGGAGGAGCTGCCGGTGCGGATCGAGGGCTTCGACATCTCCACCATCGGCGGCGAGCACACGGTCGCCTCGATGGTCGTCTTCCAGGGTGGCGCGACCAAGAAGGCCGACTACCGGCGCTTCCGCGTGCGCGGGGACATGCGCGACGCCGGCGGCAACGGCGGTCCCGACGACTTCGCCTCGATGGAGGAGGTGCTGACCCGGCGCCTCAACCGCCACCTCGAGCAGGCCGACCTCTCGCCCCACGACGGCAAGCGCGACGAGAGCTTCGCCTCGCTCCCCTCGCTGATCGTGATCGACGGCGGCAAGGGCCAGCTCGCCGCCGGGATGCGGGCCCTGGCGCCCTTCGCCGAGCGCGGCGTCGTCATCGTCAGCCTCGCCAAGCGGCTGGAGGAGGTCTACGTCCCCGGACGCGCCGCCCCGATCGACCTGGCGGCCGACTCGGAGGCCTCGAAGCTGCTCCAGCGGGTCCGCGACGAGGCCCACCGCTTCGCGATCGAGCACCACCGGGGCCGCCGCGACCGCGACATGCTGGCCGGCTCGGTGTTGGACGAGCTGAGGGGTATCGGGCCGGCGCGCAAGCGGGCGCTCCTTCAGCATTTCGGCACTCCAGAGCGGTTCCTGGCCGCGACCCGCGAGGAGCTGGAGGCAGTGCCCGGCCTGCCTGGCAAAGTAGGCCGGGAGATCCACGAGCAGCTCAACCGAACCAACTGAGAAGGCATGGCGGAGCAGGCGAAGACGAAGCTGGAGATGCCGGGGCGCGTTGACGGCGACGCCCCCGCGGAGGGCGTGACGCTGGTGGTCATCACCGGCCATTCCGGTGCCGGCAAGTCGGAGGCGATCGCCGCCTTCGAGGACGGCGGCTACTTCTGCGTCGACAACCTGCCGCCGCGGATGATCGACAGCCTCGGCGAGCTGTTCCGCCACCAGGGCAGCGGGGTCGAGCGCGCGGCGGTGGTCTCCGACGTGCGCGGAGGCGAGTACTTCGAGGGCCTGGTCCAGGTGCTGGACGACCTCGAGGCCGGAGGCCTGAAGCCGATGGTCCTCTTCCTCGAGGCCGACGAGGAGACCCTGCTCGACCGCTACAAGGAGACCCGCCGCCGCCACCCGCTGGCGCCGGAGGGGCGGATAGTCGAGGGGATCCGCGCCGAGCGGGAGCTGCTGGCGCCGCTGCGCGAGCGCGCCGACGTGGTGATGGACACCAGCGACCTGACCGGGGCGGAGCTGCGGCGGCGGATAACCGAAGAGCTGCTCGGCCGCGAGGAGCGGGGCAAGCTCGCCCTCACCCTGCTCACCTTCGGCTTCAAGAACGGGCCGCCGCGCGACGCCGACCTCACCCTCGACGTCCGCTTCCTGCCCAACCCCCACTACGACGAGGAGCTGCGCCCGATGACGGGGATGGACGAGGCGGTGCGGGCCTACGTCGAGTCCGGAACCCAGGCGGGGGAGTTCTACGGCCGGCTGCTGCCGCTGCTGGAGTTCCTCGTCCCCGCCTACGTCACCGAGGGCAAGAGCCACCTGACGATCGCGGTCGGCTGCACCGGCGGCCGCCACCGCTCGGTCACCGTCGCCGACCGCATCCGCCGCGACCTCGCCGCCCGCGAGGACGTGATCGTCAAGGTCAAGCACCGCGACGTCGAGCTGGGCGCCTGAGCGCCCGCGGGGCGCGCGACTTAATTCCCGCGCGGGGCGATCGGGTCGCCCTCTCCTTAGAATCGCCGGGCCTTGTCCGAGCCAGTCATCTCGATCAGCGGGTTGCGCAAGAGCTACGGCGAGGCCGAGGCCGTGCGCGGGATCGACCTGGAGGTGATGCCGGGAGAGGTCTTCGCCTTCCTCGGCCCCAACGGCGCCGGCAAGACCACGACGGTGGAGATCCTCGAGGGCTACCGGCGCCGCGGCGGGGGAGAGGTGACGGTGCTGGGCGAGGATCCCGAGCACGCCGGCAGCGAGTGGCGCGAGCGGATCGGCATCGTCCTTCAGAGCTGCCGCCTCGACCCCTACCTGACCGTGCGCGAGTCGCTCGCCCTCTACGCCGGCTACTTCCGCGCGCCGCGGCCGATCGAGGAGGTGATCGAGCTGGTCGGGCTGGGGGGCAAGGCCGACGAGCGAGCGAGCAGGCTCTCCGGCGGCCAGCAGCGCCGCCTCGACGTCGGCATGGCGTTGATCGGCGACCCCGAGCTGCTCTTCCTCGACGAGCCGACCACCGGCTTCGACCCCTCCGCGCGCCGCCAGGCCTGGGACGTGATCGCCGGCCTGCGCGACCTCGGCAAGACCGTCTTCCTCACCACCCACTACATGGACGAGGCCCAGCGCCTCGCCGACCGGGTGACGATCATCGCCGCCGGGGAGATCGTCGCTCGTGGCACCCCCGAGGACCTCGGCGACCGCGAGAACCAGCCGGCGACGATCCGCTACCGCGCCGACGGCCGCGAGGTCGCCCTCCAGACCACCACCCCGGCGCGAACCCTGCACGAGCTGACCGGCCGGGCGCTGGAGCGCGGCGAGGAGCTGGAGGGCCTCGAAGTGACCCGGCCTTCGCTCGAGGACGTCTACCTGGAGCTGACCTCCGCCACGGAGGGGGACGGATGAGCGCGCTCGCCCTCGCCGGCCACCAGTTCCGCTACGACCAGAAGGCCTTCTGGCGCAACCCGGCGTCGGTCTTCTTCACCGTCATGTTCCCGGTCCTGCTGCTGCTGATCTTCGCCACCATCTTCGGCGACCAGACGGTGGCGATCCGCGGCGGGATCAAGACGACCACCTACTACGTGCCGGCGATCATCACCCTCTCGGTGATCTCGGCGACGATGCAGAGCCTGGCGATGTCGCTGGTGATCGCCCGCGAGGACGGCCGCCTCAAGCGCAGCCGCGGCACCCCGATGCCGCCCTGGGTCTTCATCGCCGGCCGGGTCGGCAACTCGATCGTCGTCGCGCTGATGATGCTGGCGCTGCTGGCCGCGATCGGCCGCGTCCTCTACGGCGTCGCCATCCCCTGGGAACGGCTGCCGGAGATCGTCGTCGTCCTCGTCGTCGGCGCCGCATCCTTCTGCTGCCTGGGGATCGCGCTGACGGCGGCGATTCCGAGCCAGGACGCGGCAGCGCCGATCGTCAACGCCCTGCTGCTGCCGCTCTACTTCCTCTCCGGCGTCTTCATCCCCGACGACCAGCTGCCGAGCGGTGTCATCCACTTCGCCGACGCCTTCCCGATCAGGCACTTCTTCGAGGCCTTCTTCGACGCGTATGTACCGGGTGGAGGGGCGGCGACGATCTCCTGGGACAACCTGGCGGTGGTCGCCGCCTGGGGTGTGGTCGGCCTCCTGCTGGCGGTCAGGTTCTTCCGCTGGACCCCCCGTTCGGGCTGACACCGCGCGACCTTTCCGGGACACACACATATAGCCTCTGCGGCGATGCTTCACCACGTCCTATTGGAGGTCGCCGACCTCGACCGCAGCGCGAAGTTCTACGACTCGATGTTGGCGCCGCTCGGTTGGCGGCGGCACTTCGAGGAAGACGAGACGATCGGCTGGGGCATCGCCAAACCGGTGTTTTTCGTCGCCGCGCACCACGAACCGCGGCCGGGCTTCGGCCTGCTCAGCTTCTCCGGCCTCGGGATCGTCGCCGTCAAGGCCGCCTGGGAGGGGGGGGTCCGGGCGGGCGGGACCAGCGTCGCCGATCCCGGCGAGCACCGCTCGCACGGCTCGGGCTCCTACTCGGCGTTCCTCAAGGACCCTGACGGGTACGAGATCGAGATCACCATCGGCTCCGACTAGCCTGCCGACTCCATAGGATCGGCCTGGCAACGGATCGGCCCCGGCAAAACGAATCAGGAGGCAATGACTTCATGGCTGTGAAGGTCGGCATCAACGGTTTCGGGCGCATCGGGCGCAACATCTTCCGCGCGGCGCAGGCGGCGGGCGCCGACCTCGAGTTCGTGGCGGTCAACGACCTCACCGACCCCGGCACGCTCGCCCACCTGCTCAAGTACGACTCGATCCTGGGCCGCTTCCCGGGCGAGGTCGAGACCGGCGAGAGCTCGATCTCGGTCGACGGCAGGGAGCTGAAGGTGCTCTCCGAGCGCGACCCGGCGGCGCTGCCCTGGGGCGAGCTGGGGGTGGAGGTGGTGATCGAGTCGACCGGGTTCTTCACCGCCCGCGCCGACGCCGCCAAGCACCTCGACGCCGGCGCCAGGAAGGTGATCGTCACCGCCCCGGCCAAGGACCCCGACGTGACCGTCGCCCTGGGGGTCAACTTCGAGCGCGACTACGACCCCGCCGCCCACCACATCATCTCCAACGCCTCCTGCACGACCAACTGCCTGGCGCCGCTGGCCAAGGTCCTGAACGAGGCCTTCGGGATCGAGCAGGGGCTGATGACCACCATCCATGCCTACACCGCCGACCAGCGCCTTCAGGACATGCCGCACAAGGACCTGCGGCGCGCCCGCGCGGCGGCGCTCAACCTGATCCCGACCACTACCGGCGCCGCCAAGGCGGTCGGGCTGGTGCTGCCGGAGCTGAACGGCAAGCTGAACGGGCTCTCGGTGCGCGCCCCGGTCGCCACCGGCTCCGTCGTCGACCTGGTCTTCACCACGCCGGACCCGGTCGAGCCCGACCAGGTCAACGCCGCCGTCAGGGCCGCCGCCGAGGGGCCGCTGGCGGGGATCCTCTCCTACACCGAGGACCCGATCGTCTCCACCGACATCGTCGGCGACCCGCACTCCTCGATCTTCGACGCCGGCCAGACGATGGTGATCGGCGACGGCCGCATGGTCAAGGCGGTGAGCTGGTACGACAACGAGTGGGGCTACTCGAACCGCTGCGTCGAGCTGACCGCGAAGGTCCTGCCGGGCTCCTGAGCTCGGCCGAGACGGCCCGGTGAGCTTCTCCAAGGCAAGCGTCCGCGACGTCGAGGTCGCCGGGCGGCGGGTCCTGGTCCGGGTCGACTTCAACGTCCCGCTGCGGGACGGGCGCGTCGCCGACGAGATGCGGATCCGCGCCGCGCTGCCGACGCTGGAGCTGCTGCGCGAGCGCGGCGCCGCCCTCGTCCTCGCCTCCCACCTCGGCCGCCCCGGCGGCGAGCCCGACCCGGCGCTCTCGCTGCGCCCGGTCGGCGAGCGGCTGGCGGAGCTGCTCGGGTGCGAGGTGCTCCAGGCCCCGGCGGTGATCGGCGCCGACGTCGAGCGGATGGCCGGCGCGCTCGGTCCCGGCGACGTGCTCCAGCTGGAGAACACGCGCTTCGAGCCGGGGGAGACCGAGAACGACCCGGGGCTGGCCGAATCCCTCGCCGGACTCGCCGACCTCTATGTCAACGACGCCTTCGGCGCCGCCCACCGCGCCCACGCCAGCACCGAGGGGGTGGCGCACCGCCTGCCGGGGTACGCCGGGCTGCTGCTGGAGCGCGAGGTTCGCGAGCTGAGCGCGGTGGTCGAATCCCCGCGCCGGCCGCTCATCGTCGTCCTCGGCGGCGCCAAGGTCTCCGACAAGGTCGGCGTGATCGACCGCTTCCTCGAAGTGGCCGACCGGATCCTGATCGGCGGCGCGATGTGCTTCAGCTTCTTCCGTGCCCAGGGCATCGCCACCGGCGACTCGCTGGTCGAGGAGAAGGGGGTCGCGCTGGCCGCCGAGGCGCTGGAGCGGGCGGGGGGAGCCGAGTGCGAGCTGTCGCTGCCGGTCGACCTCCTCCTCGGGCGCGGCTTCGACGCCGATACCGAGCGGCGCGCTGGCGAGGGCGTCGAGGTGCCGGACGGCTGGATGGGCCTCGACATCGGTCCCGTCACCGCCGAGCGCTACGCCGAAGCGATCGCTGCCGCCGGTACCGTTCTGTGGAACGGGCCGATGGGCGCCTTCGAGCTGGCGCCGTTCGCGGCCGGCACCCGCGCGGTCGCCGAGGCGGTCGCCGCGGCGCCGGGGACGACCGTGGTCGGTGGTGGCGACTCGGTCGCGGCGCTGCGAGAGTTCGGGCTCGACCAGAAGGTGGATTGGCTTTCGACTGGAGGAGGAGCATCCTTGGAGCTGCTGGAGGGAAAGAAGCTGCCCGGCGTGGAGGCCTTGATCGATGCCTGACCGCACCCCCTGCATCGCCGCCAACTGGAAGATGAACAAGACGATCGCCGAGGCGGCGGAGTTCGTCGACGCGCTGCTGCCGCGGATCGCCGCGACCCAGTCCGACATCGTCCTCTGCCCGCCCTTCCCGGCGCTCGCCGAGGTGGTCGAGCGCTCGCGCGGCAGCGCCGTGCGGGTCGCCGCCCAGAACATGCACGAGGAGGCCTCGGGCGCCTTCACCGGCGAGGTCTCGGCGCCGATGCTGGTCGAGCTCGACGTCGAGGCGGTGGTGCTCGGCCACTCCGAGCGGCGCCAGCTGTTCGGCGAGACCGACGCGGCGCTGGCCCGCAAGGTCCCGGCCGCCCTCGAGGCCGACCTGGAGCCGATCCTCTGCGTCGGCGAGAGCGAGGAGGCGCGCGACGCGGGCGAGACCGAGGAGGTGCTGGAGCGCCAGCTCCAGGCCGACCTGGCCGAGGTCGACTCCGTGCGCCTGGCCGAGGTCGTCATCGCCTACGAGCCGATCTGGGCGATCGGCACCGGCCGCACGGCGAGCGCCGAGCAGGCCCAGGAGGCGTGCGCCTTCATCCGCGACGTGCTGCGGATGCGGGGCGCCCCCGCGGACGCGGTGCGGATCCTCTACGGCGGCTCGGTCAAGCCCGGCAACGCCTCCGAGCTGATGGCCCTGGAGGACGTCGACGGCGCCTTGGTCGGCGGCGCAAGCCTCGACCCGGCCGACTTCGCGGCGATCGTGGACGCGGCGGGATGAGCACGGCGCCGGTCCCCTCGCTGGCGCTGATCGTCCTCGACGGCTGGGGGTTGGCGGAGCCGGGGCCGGGCAACGCGATCTCCCTCGCCGAGACGCCCGTCTTCGACCGCCTCTGGGCCGAGTGTCCCCACACCCAGCTCTCCGCCCAGGGGCGCGACGTCGGCCTCCCCGACGGCCAGATGGGGAACTCGGAGGTCGGCCACCTAAACCTCGGCGCCGGGGCGATCGTCAAGCAGGACCTGGCGCGGATCGACGACGCCGTCGCCGACGGCAGCTTCTTCGACAACGAGGCGCTGCTGGCGGCCTGCGAGCAGGCCCGCAGCAGCCCGCGCGGGCGCCTGCACCTGCTCGGCCTGGTCTCCGACGGCGGCGTGCACTCCGGCTGGGAGCACATCGAGGCGAGCGTCGAACTGGCCTCCCAGGAGGGCGTCCCCGACGTCGTCTTCCACGCCTTCACCGACGGCCGCGACACGCTCCCGCACGGCGGCCGCACCTACCTGGCCGAGCTGGAGCGCTGGCTGCGCCACGCCGGGCGCGTCGCCACCGTGAGTGGCCGCTACTACGCGATGGATCGCGACACCCGTTGGGAGCGGACCAAGCTCGCCTACGACGCGATCGTCCACGCCGAGGGCCTGCGCGCGGGCAGCGCCGCCGATGCGATCGAGGCCTCCTACGAGCGCGGCGAGACCGACGAGTTCGTCAAGCCGACGGTGATCGGCGACTACGACGGCGCCGTCGCCGGCGACGGCGCCATCTTCCTCAACTTCCGCCCCGACCGGGCGCGGCAGATGACCCGCGCCCTCTCGGAGCCGGGCTTCGACGAGTTCTCCCGCGGCGGCGTCCCGCCGCTCGCCCTGACGACGATGACCGCGTACCGCAAGGGCTGGCCCTATCCCGTCGCCTTCCCCGAGCAGCGGCCGAGGACGACCCTGGCGGAGACGATCGCCGCCGCCGGCGCCCGCCAGCTCCACGTCGCCGAGACCGAGAAGTACGCCCACGTCACCTACTTCTTCAACGGCGGGCGCGAGCGGGAGCAGGAGGGGGAGGAGCGCTACCTGGTCGAGTCGCCGCGCGACGTCCCCACCTACGACCACAAGCCCGAGATGAGCGCCCGCGCCGCCGCCGACACCTTCGTCGAGCACTGGGGTCGGGGGGACTACCGGTTCGGGATCATCAACTTCGCAAATCCCGACATGGTCGGCCACACCGGCGTCATCCCCGCCGCGGTCGCCGCGGTGGAGACCGTCGACGCCTGCCTGGGCGACGTGGTCGCGGCGGTCCGCGCCAGGGAGGGAGTCTGCATTGTCACCGCCGACCACGGCAACTGCGACCACATGCTGGAGCCCGACGGCTCTCCCAACACCGCCCACTCGCTGAACCCGGTGCCGCTGGTCCTCACCCGCGAGGGCCTGCGGCTGCGCGAGCGCGGCATCCTCGCCGACGTCGCCCCGACCGCCCTGGAGCTGCTCGGCATCCCCCAGCCGGAGGCGATGACCGGCCGCTCGCTGATCGAGAACGACAACTGATGCTTTTATGACCCCATAGGGTCTAAAAGGCATCAGAAGAGCGATGAGGGACGAGGCGCAGCGGCTGGGGTTCGAGGTTGGGGCTCGGGATGGGGCCGCGCGGGCTGGGGTGCTGCGCACCGCGCACGGGCCGGTCGCGACGCCGGCGTTCATCCCGCTGGCCACCAAGGGGACGGTGCGCGGGCTGGAGTCCAGCGAGGTGGCCGAGCTCGGCTACGAGCTGATCCTCGGCAACACCTACCACCTGTTCGTCTCGCCGGGGCCTGAGCGGATCGCCGCCGCCGGCGGCCTGCACGGCTTCATGGGCTGGGAGCGGGCGCTGATCACCGACTCCGGCGGCTTCCAGGTCTTCTCGCTCGCCCACGGCGGCGTCGCCGACGAGGTGAAGGGGAGCGGGCGCTCGGGCGGGGAGCAGGGCTCGGTGGTCGAGATCGGCGAGGAGGGCGTCCGCTTCCGCTCCTACCGCGACGGCTCGGAGCTGTTCATCTCGCCCGAGGTGTCGATGAGCGTGCAGGCCGCGCTCGGCTCCGACATCGCCCTCGTCTTCGACGAGTGCACGCCCTTCCACGCCGACCGCGACTACACCGCGCGCTCGACCGAGCGCACCCACCGCTGGCTCGACCGCTGCCTGGAGTGGCACCGGCGCGAGGGCCCGCCGCGCCAGGCCGTGTTCGGGATCGTCCAGGGCGGCGTCCACGAGGATCTGCGCCGCGAATCGGCCCAGCGCGTCTCCGAGGCGGAGGTCGACGGGCTGGCGATCGGCGGCACCCTGGGGCGCGACAAGGCCGAGATGGCGGCGGTGCTGGCGATGACCGTGCCGATGCTGCCCGAGGCCGCGCCCAAGCACCTGCTCGGGATCGGCGAGGTCGACGACCTCCTCGGCGGCATCGCCCTCGGCCTCGACGTCTTCGACTGCGCCGTCCCCACCCGCCTGTCCCGGCACGGCGTCGCCCTGGCGCCGAGCCCCGAGACCCGCTTCCGCCTCGACCTGCGCAAGGCCGGCTGGGAAGGGGACCGGGAGCCGCTGGTCGCCGGCTGTCCCTGCCCGGCCTGCCAGCGCCACGACCGCGACTACGTCAGCTACCTCTCGCGGGCCGAAGAGCTGACCGCGGTCCGCCTCATCTGCCTGCACAACCTAACCTACATGCGCGAGCTCACCACCCACGCGCGGGCCGCGATCGAGGCCGGCGCCTTCGAGGCCTACCGGGCGGCGGTCCTGGCCGGGCGGGCGCCGTGGGACGCCGCCGGGTAGCCCGCGCCCGCCTATTCGGTGTTCTTCTTGACCAGGCCCTTCACTTCTTCGACGACCTTGTCGACGGTGTCGCCGGCGACCTTGCTGACCTTGACCCCGGTCGCCTTGTCGGTGGTGACGATCACGGCGGCGGCGACGGCGGCGGCGATCAGCACCAGCGCCACCAGGGCCATCGTGAAGCGGACGAAGCGGGAGAAGGCGGAGCGCCCGCCGGGCTGGGCCGCGCGGGCCGGCGCCGGCGAGGGCGGGACGGCGGGCCGCTCCCGGCGGCGCGGCTGGGGCTGGGCGGGGCGGTACTCGGTCTGGGCGGTGGCGCGGCCGAGGTGGCGGGTCGCGGCGGTGTCGCCGCCGAGCACCCGGGTCGGCGCGGTGCCCTCGCTCATCGGCAGCGTCACGTCCTCCCCTTCGAGCCCGAGCCGCAGCCCGCTCGCCAGCTCCTCGGCGCTGGCGTAGCGCCGGTTCGGGTCGCCCTCCAGGGCGCGCAGCACCGCCGCCCCCAGCGTCTCCGGCACCTCGTCGTTGTAGGTGCTCGGGGGCAGCGGCTTCTCGTTCTGCTGGCGCACCGCCAGCTCCGCCAGGGAGGAGCCCTCGTAGGGGAGGCGGCCGGTGAGGAACTGGTAGAGGACGACGCCGAGGGCGTAGACGTCGGTCGCCGGCGTCGCCTCCTCGCCGCGCACCTGCTCGGGCGCCAGGTAGGCGGCGGTGCCGACGACCGAGCCGACCTGGGTGATCCGGGTCTGCTCGATCGCCCGGGCGATGCCGAAGTCGGTCAGCTTCACGGTCATCTCGCCGCCCCCCACCGGGCCGCCGACGACCATCAGGTTGCCCGGCTTGACGTCGCGGTGGATGATCCCGCGCCGGTGGGCGTAGTCGAGCCCGGAGCAGGCCTGGATCCCGATCTCGGCGGCGAGCGCCGGCTCGACCGGGCCGGTGCGCTGGAGGATCTGCGCCCCCGAGCGCCCGTCGACGTACTCCATGACGATGTAGTGGCGGCCGTCGTCGACGCCGGTGTCGTAGACCTGAACGATGTTGGGGTGGATCAGCTTCGCCACCGCCAGCGCCTCGCGCCGGAAGCGGGCGACGAAGCGCTCGTCGTCGGAGAGGTGCTCGGCCAGCACCTTGACCGCCACCGTTCGCTCGAGGATCAGGTCGGTCGCCTTGTAGACGTTCGACATCCCGCCCGATCCGAGCCGCTCGCCCGTCCGGTAGCGGCCCGAGAGGGTTCCCGCCTCCATCATTCGCCTCCCGCCGGCGTGCCCGGCCCGACGCCGCCGGAGGACGGTTCGACCGGGGTCGTTTCGGCGGGCGGGCCTTCGCCTTCGCCTTGGCCGTCTTCGAGCCCTTTGCCTTCGCCGTTGGCCTGCGGCGGCAGCGTGTGCTGGGTTTCCGGTTCCGGCTCTTCCTTGGCCGGCTTGGGCTTCTTCTGCTTCTCGGGCTTTGCGGGCTTCGCTTCGGGCAGTTCTTCGGCGGTCTGGATTTCGGGTTCTTCCGCTTCGACTTCCTGGCATTCGGCGACGACCTCGTTGAGGCGTTCCGCGCCTTCGCGCAGGGCGAGCTTGAGCTGCTTGTCGACGCCGCCGAGGGCGTCGATCTGCGTGCTCACCTCCTGCGCCGACTCTTCGGCCCCGATGCATTCCCCTTCCGCCGAGAGTTCGCTGACCCGGTCGAGGTTGGAGGTGATTTCGCTCGCGGTGCGGCCTGGCAGCAGGTCGCCGCTGCCGCCGCTGCCGCAGGCGGAGAGGCCCAGCGCCGCGCCGGCGCCGAGGGCGAAAATCAGCAGGAGTGCGTTCACGCGACCCACGATTCGAGTCTAGACAACGGGCCGAGGCCTGGATTTCCCCTGCAATTGCGCATCAGCGGCCGACCTGGAGGCGGTCGGCGAGGTGGCTCGGCAGGCCGGCGGCGAGGATCGCCTCGGCGGCGGCGCCGACGTCGTAGGGGACGCGGTGAAAGCGCGCGGTCCACTCCTCGGTGTCGAGCTCCAGCCAGGCGGCGCGCGGGTCGCCGTCGCGGGGCTGGCCGACGCTGCCGGGATTGACGAGCCACTCGCCGCCGCTGAGGTCGAGCGAGAGCCCGTCGCCCGCCGCGGCGCCCCGGGCGTGGCCCGGGCTCGACCCGTCGGGGCGGGTGAAGAAGAGCGCGACGTGGGAGTGGCCGATCAGGCCGACGCGCTCGCGCAGGGAGTCCAGCCCGGCTTCGGCCTGCTCCATCGAGAGCACGTACTCCCAGACCGGATCGCGCGGGGAGGCGTGGAAGAGGTCGATGCCGGCGCGCTGCCCCGTCGGCTCCAGCCCGGCCAGGAACTCGGCGGTCGCCTCGCTGGAGTGCCCCCGGGTCCACTCGACCGCCACCGCCGCGGTCTCCGAGAAGGAGGAGATGTCGAGACCGCCGAGCACGGCGAGGTCGTGGTTGCCGGCAAGGCAGACGTCGCAGCGCTCGCGGACCAGCGCCGTGCAGGCGTCGGGCTCGGCGCCGTAGCCGACCACGTCGCCGAGGCACCACAGCTCCCGCGGCTCGCTCGCCTCGATCGCCGCCAGGACGGCCCGCAGGGCGGGCAGGTTGGAGTGGACGTCGCTGAGGACCGCTACGCGCAAGCAGGCAGCGTACCCCCGGCCAGCGCCGGTCCATACGATTGGCCGGTGAGCGCCACCGATTCGATCGCCGAGCTGCGCAGCGCCGTCGAGGACGCCGCCCGGGCCCTGCGCGACGGCGAGCGCACCGAGCCGGCCCCCTCCCTCGACCGCCCGCCGAAGCCCGAGCTGGGCGACTACAGCTCCAACGCGGCGATGCTGCTGGCGGCGCCGCTGGGGGACGACCCGCGCTCCGTCGCCGAGCGGCTGCGGTCCGAGCTGGAGCGCGGCCTCGGCGACTCCGGCAGCCTCGAGCGGGTCGAGGTCGCCGGGCCGGGATTCGTCAACCTCTTCCTCTCCGACTCCTGGTACCGGCGCGCGCTGGCCGCCCTGGTGGCCGCCGGCGAGGACCTCGGCCCGGCCCCCACGGCCGCGCCCGAATCGATCCTGCTCGAGTTCGTCTCCGCCAACCCGACCGGCCCGCTGCACATCGGCGGCGGGCGCCACGCCGCCTACGGCGACTCCTTGGTGCGCCTGCTGGAGGCGGTCGGCCACAAGGTCGAGCGCGAGTACTACATCAACGACGGCGGTGGGCAGATCGACCGCTTCGCCGACTCGATCGCCGCCCGCATGACCGGCGCCGAGCCGCCCGAGGACGGCTACGAAGGCGAGTACGTCGCCGAGCTGGCCGCGCGGATAGCCGCCGAGGGGATCGACCCCGGCGACCGCGAGGCGGTCGGCCCCCGCGGGGTCGAGCTGGTGTTGGACCAGGTGCGCGCGACCCTGGAGCGCTTCGGCGTGCGGATCGACAACTGGTTCTCCGAGCGCGACCTCTACCGGCGCGGCGAGGTCGAGGCCGCCCTCGCCCAGCTCGAGCGCGACGGCCACACCTACCGCAGCGAGGACGCGCTCTGGCTGCGCACCAGCTCCTTCGGCGACGACAAGGACCGGGTCCTGATCCGCGCCAACGGCGAACCGACCTACCTGACCGCCGACCTCGCCTACCACTGGGACAAGCTCCAGCGCGGCTTCGGTCGCCTGATCGACGTGCTCGGCGCCGACCACCACGGCTACGTGCCGCGCATCCGGGCGGCGATCGAGGCGCTCGGCGCCGACCCCGGCGCCTTCGAGGCCCTGATCATGAGCCTGGTCCACATCGTCGAGGACGGGGAGCGGGCGCAGATGTCGAAGCGCAGCGGCGACTTCGTCTCGCTCGACGAGCTGCTCGACGACATCGGCGTCGACGCGGCCCGCTGGTTCATGCTCTGGCGCAGCCACGAGACCACGGTCGACCTCGACCTCTCGCTGGCCCGCAGCCAGTCGAGCGATAACCCGGTCTACTACGTCCAGTACGCCCACGCCCGGATCGCCAGCATCCTGCGCAAGGCGGGCGCGGCCGCCGAGGCCGCCGGCGAGGGGCCCGAGGAGGGCGCCGGCGCGCCGCTGGAGCCGAGCGAGAAGGCGCTGGTCAAGCGCCTGCTGGAATTCCCCGAGGAGGTCCGCGAGGCGGCGGCGCGTCGCGCCCCGCACCGGATCTGCGCCTACTCGACCGCTGTCGCCGCCGACTTCCACGCCTTCTACCGCGATTGCCAGGTGGTGGGCGCCGAGGGCGCGGGCGTGGAGCGCTCGCGGCTGGCGCTCTGCCTCAGCGCGAAGCGGACGATCTCCGCCGCGCTCGGCCTGCTCGGGATCTCGGCGCCAGAGCGGATGTGATGCGCCGCGGGCGCGGTCGGCCCCCGGTGCTGGCCGAGATCGGCGGCCCGGCGTCGGGCGACGCCCGCGCCTGGTCCCTGCGCCGCTCCGACCTCGCCGCGCTGGCGCCGCCGCTGGCCCAGCTGGCCAAGTCGCGCCGCGTGCTCCTGACCGGGGAGGGGCGCCTGCCGGCGGCGATCGCGCTCGCCGCCGCCGCCAGCGCCGCCGGCCGCCGCACGGCGCTGCTGGAGTGCGACCTCGCCGAGCCGGCGCTCGCGGCCGAGCTGGGCCTAGTCCCGGCGCCCGGGCTGCACGAGTACCTGCGCTGGGAGGCGACCGCCGCCGAGATCCTGCGCACGGCGCTCCTCGCCGGCCCGGCGGCGGCGGGATCCTCGGAGGCGCTCGTCGTCGTCCCGGCCGGAGGGCTGGCGGCCGACCCGGCGACGCCGCTCGGCCTCGACAGCTTCCGCCACGCGGTGGCGAAGCTGAGCCGCGCCTACGACCTGGTCGTGCTGATCGGCCCGCCGCTGGACGCCCCGGCGGGCGCGTTGGAGGCCGCTGCCGGGACGGCGGACGCGGTCCTGCTCGCGGTCCCCTCAGGTCGTTCGGGCCGCCCCGGCCGGGCCGAACGGGCGGCGCTGCGGCGGCTGGCCGCCCCCCGCCTCGGCACGATCCTGCTCACGCGGAGCTGAGCCGGGATGGTGGCTCAGAGGTCGTAGCGGGCGAGGTCGGCGTCGAGGCGCTCGTCGTCCTCGGGGCTGGGGCCGCGCGGGTGCGGGTCGCGGTCCGACCCGCGCCCAGCCCGCCGCCACCTGAGCACACCGATGGCCAGCGCCACCGCGGCCAGCACGAAGGCAATCACCGGCACCAGGTAGGCGGAGAGGTCGAAGCCCGAGCCGCGCGGCAGCGCCAGGACCTCGCTGCCGTACTCGGCGACGAGCGCGTCCTTGATCTGCTGCTTGGTCCGCCCGCCCGCGACCAGCCGCGAGACGAACGCCTTCTCGCGCTGGGCCTGGGGCGATTCGGCCAGCTCCAGCAGCGTTCCGCAGACCGGGCACATCACTTCGGCCTCGATCTCGGTCAGCGAGGTGCGCGGCTGCGCCGCCGCGGCCGCCGACGCCTGCGCCAGCAGCGCCAGGGCGAGGAGTGCGACCGCGGTGCCGCGCGCGCTCACGAGCCGCCGTCCGGCAGCAGCGGCGCGACGTCCGCGCGCAGGTACTCGCTGGTCACCGGCCCCCGCTGGAGCAGCCGCACCCTGCCGCGGGGGTCGATCAGGAAGTTCTCGGGGACGCCGCTGGTGCCGAAGTCATGGGCGGCGGAGCCGTCGCCGTCGCGCAGCTGCGGGTAGCTGAGCCGGTAGCGCCGCACGAACGCGCGGCCGTCGCCGCTGAGGTCGCGGCTGTCGATGCCGAGCACGGTGAAGCCCCGGTCGCCGTGGCGGCGCTGGAATTCCTCCAGCGCCGGCGCCTCCTGCTTGCACGGCACACACCACGAGGCCCAGAAGTTGACCAGGACCCAGCGGCCCCGGTACTCGGCGAGCGAGCCGGTCCCACCGCCGCTCAGGCGGGGGAGGGGGGAGGCCGGCGCGACCTCCCCCAGGGCGACCCCGGAGGACCCCTTGCTGAGCAGCCCGAAGGCGAGCAGGCCGACGACGGCCAGCACGGCGAGAACGGCTATCGAGGAGCGAACGCTCACGGGCGCCAAAGGTTAGAACCAGCAGCCCCCCGGCAACCGCCCGCCGTCGGTAGAGACGACTCTCGAACGCGTACAGGCCGAGCTCACGACCTCGTCCTTTTTGGGTGGTACGCCGTAACGTTCCCCGCAGGCGATCTCGGCTGGGTCGAGATCCGAGGTACGGCTTTCGAAGGAGCAACGTCAAGTCACCGGTAGCAAATCTCAGCTCGGGACGGGAGTCCTGGGGTCAGACGGCTCGCAGGATGCCAGCAATCTGCATGCCTCTAATTGGCGTCGCAATCCTCGGTGGCGCCGCCACCACCTGGCTTTACGGGGGTGGATTCTCCTCCTTCCTCACGTTCGCCGGGTTTTGTGCGATCCTCGCCACGATCTTGGCCGTGTTCCTCGGCCTTAGCGCCAGGTATGGACCGACCCGTCAGAGCGTCCTCGCGGAGATTCAAAAGCGACAGTGGGCGCGCCGCGGGGAGCCGCGTGACCTCGCCGCCCTCGGCGCGACCGACACCGAGGAGCGCCGCCGCTTACGCAGGAGGCGGCCAAAACGGTGCTGTTATACGGGCGGACCCGCAAGGTGACCCTCTTCGTTCGCGCCGGCTTCCTTCTGCGCGCCGATGGCACGCTCCGCCCCCTCCCCAATTCGCGCGGCGAGCTGACGGTCGGAGCCCGTCGTGCCGTCGTGCGCAGACTGATCGAGGGCGAGCACTGTGTCCTGCTCTGCTCGGGGGCCGAAGATGCGCTCTTTCAGGCTGGCGCGCTGACTGCGGCATCGGCGCAGTAGCAGGGGGCCGCGACTCAATGACGATGTCGCTCGGCCCAATCCATCAGCGCAGCTCGTCGAGCGAGATCACCTCGAGGTCGAACGGTTCATTGGCGGAGCGCCGACGTCGGTAGGGGGAGATGGTCACCCGGTGGACCTCCCCACAGACACAGGGCACCTCGATCGGCCGCGTGTCGGCGGCCGGGTCGGTGCTGACTTTGAGACGCCGGAGTTTGCCGGCGGGCTTACAACCGAACGAGATAACCCAGCCGTAGTCGCGGGGTTCGGGGGGTCCTTTTCTTGGGCGGCGCGGTGACGGCATCTGCCCATCCTCTCCGATCGGAGGCGCAATAGGGGGCGCAACCCGCGGCGACCCTCGTCCGCCACATCCGAGCCCCCTTGGATGCCACGACCGTGTAGGCGTCGCTGCGCGGCTCGGGCTCTGGTGCTTCGCGGAGGTCAGTCGATCGAGCCGGCCGGCGCGACCCACTGGCTGGTGAAGGTGAGCACGGTCGCGAGGGTGTCGAAGTGGCGATCGTAATGCAGCACCCCGAATCCCCGCTCCGCTGCTGCTGCGGCGATGAGTGCGTCGGGGACCCTGACCCGGTGCGTGCCGGCGGCGCCGCGCTGTGCCAGCTCGCGCATCGCCCAGGTCGCGGCGTCGGTGACCGAGCGACTGATCGGCGCCTGGCGAAAGCCCGCCATCGCGACCGCGACGCGCTCGACGGCGTCGCGGTCGGGCGCGTCGAAGATCATCTCCATCGTCACCGGCGCGCAGGCGACCAGCTCACCCGCTTTCACCACCTTGCGCCATTGCGGCGCGACCTCTCTGGCCCCGGCGCGCGCCCAGGCGGAGGTGTCGGCCACCCAGGGGCCCGGGAGCCAGCTCACCGGCCCCAGGAGCGCTCGCGGACGCTCCGCAAGCGCTCGAGGTCAAGGCCGGAGGTGCCGTCGGCGACACTTAGCGCGAAGTCCACAGCTTTCATACCGGCGGCCTCGTCGCCCTCGAAGGCCTCGGCGCCGCGCAGCGCCAGCTCCCGCACGACCTTCGAAGTCGGCGTTGAGGGGCCCATCGCGGCGCGGCCGCGCTTGATCGCGCGATCCAAGGCCGGGTCGCGGGGAACCTGCACGCGGTCATTGCGCTGTTTGCGCTGCGTGGCCATTGGATGAGTGTATCCGCTGGCGGGTACCAGGAGAAAGGCCGCCCCGACGGCCTGCGGGTGATACCGCGCCGCACGGCCCCAAAATCACGAAGACCCGCCGGAGCGGGTCTGTTCGCGAGAGGGAGTCACCCTCGAACGGCTTGATATCCGGCATCAACGGTAGCGCGCTTACTTGCGGTTTGTCAACTAGCCGCGCAAGCGATTTTGCGCTAGCGTCGCCCCTGGAGGTTGAAGCGTGAGGTTCGCAGACGGCTTGATATCCGCGAGTTCGGTTAGTCACCGGATGGGGTTCGAGTCCCCCGGCCTCCGCCACAACTTACCGAGGGGCTGCGGGACCACTGAGCGGGCCGCCACGATCATGCGGCTGCGGCCGACTACCGCGTTCGCTCAGCCCGCAGTCCCCGGTACGTATTCCCGCGTGCTCGGCGCCAGGGCGGAAGCGTCTGGTCGAGCTCGATAGCAGCGATTCGGCGGCGGCTGATGACCCCGGAGGGATGAAGGCGGCACTCGACGCCCACCGCGCCCGAAGTGCCGCCACCCAAGCCGGAACCTACACGCTCGCCCGGAAGATGCACGCCGAGATTGGCCATCAGCTTGGCCACTCGGCGCAGGTTTCGCAGTGGACCTATCAGCACTTGCTCGACGAGAAACTCGGCCAGCGCCGCTCGATTGAGGACTACATAACGGAGGCGCGCGACGCTGGCGCTGTTCTGGGAAAGTTCGGAGCGGGTAGAGCGCAAGCTTCGCGTTCGGGTTCCGCTTAGAATCGGCGGCCACGCGGACGTAGCTCAGTTGGTAGAGCGCGAGCTTCCCAAGCTCGAGGTCGCGGGTTCGACCCCCGTCGTCCGCTTTCTGCGGCTCCTAACTTCTATCGAGCGCTCCGATGTCGGCTCTAGCGATCGCCCAGGGGCCAGAGGCCGAGTGCCGCACCGATGAGGACGATGATCAGGAAGAGGAGGTACAGGCCGACGATTCCCAGGATGCCGATCGCAACCCATTTTATGGCCATCCGCACAGCGCGGCTCCAGCCCCTCGTTCTGTCCCTTGCTCTCTCACTCACGTCTTGCCAATACCCCGGAAGCGGCCCAAGTTACCTTGGGGATCTGCGTAATACTTGACGATTCCTATATAAGCGAATAAGTTCTCGCCTGTGCTGGGGAACGCGAGAGGTAGCGACCTGTGAGCGTAAGGATCGTGGGCATCGTGGCTTGCGTGGTAGTGGCCCTCCTCGTGATCGTGGGCGTCATCAACGACGGCGGCTCGAGTGATCCACCATCCATTTCGAGCAGGGGATTTGCGGCAGGCAATAGTCATGAATCTGCCCTCGATCGGGTTAACGCCGCCGCCAGGTCAACCACTTCCTCCCACGCTGCAGGTAGCGAATCGGCTGCGGCCACGAACAGGCCGCTGGCGTGGATCCCGACCCATGTCCGGGTCCTTAGGCACGAAGCGCTTCCCTGCACTGGACCCAGGGAACCGATCAACTTCGAAATCTTTTCGGCGGGGCCGTCGGTTGCGGGGAGATCGGTGACCCACTTCGTGCGACGCTGCGACACGTCTACGCCAGCTGACGAGGCCCCTGCGAACTACACCTCATACGTATATGGCCACTGCAAAATCACCAGCAGCCCCAACGGCTGTGAGCCGCCGCTGGAGATCCAGACTTTTCCCGCATGCCAGCGCTCTCTGGCCGACTACAGCTACGAAGGGAAGCCGCTGCCGTACAGGCGATTGCTTGATCGCGGTGGAGCCGAGGTGGTGGAAATCAACTTCATGCTGGACCATCGCATCGAGGTCTACACGAACTCGTCCACGATTGTGATCTTCGCCGCCGACCGAGCAATCGCGGTAAAGGCGCTTGCGCAGCTCACTCCCCAGCTAGAAGGCAGCCCGCCTGCTCGTGATGCGAGCGAGCTCGAAGCTAACCCCGACGAAGGGCTCGCAGCCCCGGTCAACAAAGCGATCGAAGGAGACCTACCGTGCCAGTCCTGAACCCCGTGCGGTCGCGAAGCGGCTTTGCGGCTCTCCTCGCGGCACTGACGCTTGTCGGAATCGTCCTCCTCGGGGTGACCGGCGCTGGCGCGGATCAGATGGGCATCGAAGACAACGGCCCGTCAGGCGACTATGCCTTCGGCAGCTCCGACTGTGAAGGGTTGAAGTCCGACCCCGTGGGGGTGTTGTTCCGCGGCCGGCGAGCGGGGCCGTCGAACGTCTCTGACTACATCACCGACGAAGCAAAGTGGCACTGGACCGAAAACGACGGCGCGCAGGGACTCCTCGTTCACCAGCCCGACGGCAGCTACAAATGCAGGGCCACGGACGCCTCGAACGCCCAGCACACCAACCGCCTGCCCAACAGCCGCTTCCACGTGCGGCTCTGGTACGTGCCGGGAAGTGCGGGCGGGGGAGAAGTCAAGACGGTCGGCACCCCACACCACGAGGACTGGGTATTCCACGATCCGACCGGGCTGAGCGACCACTGCCTCGGAGTGATTTCGCTGTTCGGAGAGGGAGTGGGGAACCATGCCGTCGACAAGGGCGGCATTCACCAAAACCTCGAAAGCGGCTTCGATTGGGGCCGCCATGAACTCAAGCATGCGTTCGAAGCCCATCACGCGGTTGAATCCGAATATTGGGGCAACACCGCTGAATTCGAACAATGCGATGAAGACATGGCGGGCAGCGACGGCTGGGGGACCATCATCTGGATCAATCGCGGCCTGCACCCCCGCACCCAGAAGGCCTCTTACGTCCGGTCCACCACCGCGAGGTTGAACGGAGATCTGATCACCGAAGAACCGGCAACCGAATACTGGTTCGGCTACGGGCCGAAATCGTCCCAGGGCGTTTCGGGATATCCGTACAAAACGGCAGTGAAAGCGACTTCCGGACCTGGCGAAATCAACGTCAGCGAACCGGTTTCCGGACTCGCTCAGAACGCCACGTACTACGCGAGGATGTTTGCCCGCAATCAGGACGGGGAAGTCGAAGAAGGAGAAGAGGTCCAGTACTCGACCTGTGGCTCGGTCAGCAGCGACGAAGACGACGACAGCGCAGGACCGCGAGCGGCGTCGCAGTGCAGCGGCGTCGTCGACGTCTTCTACCGCGACACGAACGGCAACCTCGGCCACCAGTGGTGGACGCCCAGCAGCGGCTGGGCGACCGAAACCCGCCCCGCGGCAATCGCTCCCGGTTCGGTCCCCCGGGTGGTCACCCAGTCGAACGGTAGCGGCGTCGTCGACGTCTTCTACCGCGACACGAACGGCAACCTCGGCCACCAGTGGTGGACGCCCAGCAACGGCTGGGAAACCGAAACGCGCCCCGCCGCGATGGCCTCGGACCCCCATGTGACGGCCCAGTCCGACGGCGTCGTCGACGTCTTCTACCGCGACACGAACGGCAACCTCGGCCACCAGTGGTGGACGCCCAGCAACGGCTGGGAAACCGAAACGCGCCCCGCCGCGATGGCCTCGGACCCCCATGTGACGGCCCAGTCCGACGGCGTCGTCGACGTCTTCTACCGTGACACGAACGGCAACCTCGGCCACCAGTGGTGGACTCCAACGAGCGGCTGGGCGACCGAAACGCGCCCGGCCTCGATGAGCTCTGACCCCCACGTCGTCGCGTCTCCTTCGGGCAGCGGCGTCGTCGACGTCTTCTACCGTGACACGAACGGCAACCTCGGCCACCAGTGGTGGACTCCAACGAGCGGCTGGGCGACCGAAACGCGCCCCGCCTCGATTGCGCCCTCCTCGGTGCCCCGCGTGATTGCGCAACCCAGCGGCGTCGTCGACGTCTTCTACCGCGACACGAACGGCAACCTCGGCCACCAGTGGTGGACGCCCGGCAGCGGCTGGGCGACCGAAACGCGCCCGGCCTCGATGGCGTCAGATCCCCATGTGACGGCCCAGTTCAGCGGCGTCGTCGACGTCTTCTACCGCGACACGAACGGCAACCTCGGCCACCAGTGGTGGACTCCAACGAGCGGCTGGGCGACCGAAACGCGCTCGGCCTCGATGAGCTCTGACCCCCACGTCGTCGCGTCTCCTTCGGGCAGCGGCGTCGTCGACGTCTTCTACCGCGACACGAACGGCAACCTCGGCCACCAGTGGTGGACTCCAACGAGCGGCTGGGCGACCGAAACGCGCCCCGCGGCAATCGTCGCGAGGCCCCCTGTCGTCTCCACCGGTGGGTCCAGCGGCATCTCGACCTCGACCGCGACCGTCAGCGGCACGGCGGACCCCGAAAACTCACCGACCACCTACTACTTCGAATACGGGACCAGCACCACCTACGGGTCGAAAATGCCGGGCACCGGGGCAGGTCTTGGTTACGGAGGCAGCAGCACTCCGGTCAGTCAGAGCCTGAACGGACTCAGCGAAGGGACCACCTACCACTACCGCCTCGTCGCGACGAGCCCGGAAGGAACGACGGCAGGCGAAGACAAGACCTTCGAAACGACCGCCGTCGGACCTGAAGCGGCGGCCCTCGGCGCGATGCCGACCACCGATCCGTTCAACGGAGCGGCGACTTCGATCTCCAACTTTGCCGGGTCCTGGACGGCCTTGCCCTGGGCGACCGGAACCTCCCCCAAGGGCGAAGACCGCTTTGGCGGCTGGGGTCCGGTCGATGCCTTTTCGAACATCAATGGAGCCATCTACGGGCCTGTCGTAACCGATCTCGGCTCGGGGAATGCGGTGGCGGCGACGATGACCGGGAGCCCGCAGATCGCCGAACGCTACTTCGCGCTCTGGCTTGACGTTCCGGGCTCCTCAGGGACCCGGAACGGATACCAGCTCAAGTTCTATGACGCTGCGACCAACAAATACACCGTATCTCTGGTCAAGTGGAGCTCGGGGACCGCCACCGTTCTCGCCGAAACGACTAACTACGGCTTCGTCAACGGCAACTCGCTTGCCCTCATCGACAAGGGTTCGACGGTTTCGGCCTGGGTGAACACCGGTGCGGGTTTCGCACAGCTACTCAGCGCGAGCGATTCGACCTACTCCAGCGGTACTGCCGCCGTCGAAGGATCGGGGAACTACACGCGGCTCACCAATCTCAGGTTCGGATCCCTTCAAGCCAAAGTGGCAGACATGAACACCGCCCTCAAAACCCTACCGGTAAACGACCCGTTCTCGGTCAGCGAAAACCCGCTCTCCTACGGCGGCGCCTTCTCGGCCCTAACCTGGGACAACAGCACTACTGGACACAACACCGGCCGGGTGTCGGGCGGCTGGGGTCCCTATGACGCCTATTCGGCGATCAACGGCGCCTACTGGCAGAAAACCAGCTTCGCGGACACCGGCGCTGGCACTGCGGTGGCGGCGACCGTTGCCTCTGGCCCTGGCAACAACTTCCCGGGCCGCTACTTCTCGCTGTGGCTCGACATGGCGAATCCGAGCAGCGCCCGCAGTGGCTACCAGCTCCGATTCGTAGAGACGTCTCTGAACGTCTACGAAGTGATTCTGGCGAAGTGGACCTCAGGCACCGAAACCGTCCTCGCTTCGAAAGCTGGTTACTCCTTCGCAGCGAAAAGCCAATTCGCGCTCGTCGACAAAGGAGGCACGGTCTCAGCCTGGACCAACACGAGCTCCGAATACAGACAGATCCTCTCCGTAGGCGACGCCACCTACACGAGCGGTTACACCGGTATAGAGGGATCGGGCAACGAAAGCCGGTTGATCGAATTCCGCAGCGGGTCGCTGGCCCCGTTCTGAGTCCTCCGGGGCGGGGGCCGGCTCGAGGATGCGACGAGCCGGTTGCCATTGAACGACAAGGATCGCGTGGGGCATGCGCTAGAAGCGGCCGAACCAGCCCGATGAGCCAACAGCAGCAGCAATCTCATAACCCGAAGGTCGCGGGTTCGACCCCCGTCGTCCGCTTCTCAGGGTGCCGTGCAGAGAACGCCTGGTGCAACCCGCTCAGCGAGTGCCGTTCGCGCCGCCGGGGTCCTCGACCTGCCAGTTCAGCATCGCCCAGTCCGGTCCGGGGAGCAGGTCCTCCGACGTGGGCCCAGAGTCCGCCTGATCGGTCACGTCGGTGTAGTAGGTGCTCGGCTCGCCGTACCCCATCGCGGTCGCGAGCTCGTCGGCGAGGTTCGCCCTCTCGCTCGCGTTGTTCCTGAGGACGTTGTCCCGCGCGGCCATCCAATCGAAGTAAGCGATCTCTCTGCGGTCGGCATACTGCTTCCCGGCCTCCATCATGTTCTGGAAGGCAATCGCCGCGTCCGCGCGAGCGGCCAGGTCGAAGTCCTCGTTACCAGGTTGACCGAGCTCCTCCTCCTGCGGATCGTATCCCTCCTTCTGATAGTCCGCTTCTATCCGAAGGAGGGCAGTGCTCATCACCTGGACCGCGGCCGCGAGGAAATCGCGGCGGGCCTCGTAGCTCCATTTCGACTCCAGCTTGGGATTCCAGGGGCCCAGGTCTCGGTTGGCGTCATGGATGCGCTCCTCCAGGGCGTAAGAGCCTTTTAAGGAGAAAAAGGAACCCCCCGTAGATCTAAATTCCAGTGCGTCGGCCGCTGCGTTCCACGCCCCCTCGGGGTCGCTGTGCGGAGGCTCCGGTGGGACGTCTGGGAGTGGGCGATCCGCCGACCCGGAGCTACGCACGGGGGCGGTGCTCTGCGTCGAGCCGCCACTTGGGCCCGGGCCCGCGTTGGGGACGGGCGCCGGAGCCGGGGTCGGCGCCGGTGGGTGCGCTGGAGTCACCACGTGCGTGGCGTCGTGCGGCCTGATCAGTTCCGCCCGGGCGCCTGCAGGAAGCACAGCGACCACGCTCAGCGCGGCTAGCGTCAATGCCCTTGCCGCCGCCCCGCGACGGTCCGCTCCCGGGATGAAACCGGCTTGCATTCGTGCTCTCTCCTTGGCTCGGGTCGCCGGTCGCTCCCGGCGATTTCCGGGGAGGCTAGCCTCGGGTAGCGGCAATTAGACGCATGTCTGACCGCCTACGGCGCCGGGCAGGGTGCGCCGGTCTGGCGCAGGCAGACGGTTTCTTCGACGGCGGAGACGACTTCGTCGCGCTCGGCTTCCTGGGCGGTGGTCTCGCCGCGCCTGGGGATCGTGTTGAACATCTCGTCGGTGTTCGCCAGCGCTCCCCCTTCCAGGCCGCGGTTGAGGATCCTGTGGCGCCGTCCGTGGAAGCCGTAGCCGGGCACACCCCTGATGTGAGCCGGGGCGCGCCTGTTGACGAAGAGGAAGAAGCGAAAGGTCTCGCCGAGGCTGCCGAGGACCCTGCCGATCAGGACGCTTTCGACGCCTCGCGGCTGGCGCAGGCGAATCGTGTAGGGCAGCGCTTCGATGCCGGCCCGCGCCGCCGCCATGTTTTCCGGGTTCGGTGGCACCGGCACGGCGGTGAAGGTCGCTTCGGTCCGGGGACAGCCGGGCAGCTCCCGTTCGACCGAGATCACCTTCCCTTCGACCCGGTCCGGCGCCACGAAGGTCCCTTCCAGCGTCTGGCCGCGCGGATCCAGATAGGCCCAACGCCCGCCCGGGTCGACTTCCAGGTTGGCGCGCGGATCGTGTGACTCATACGTGCCGCAGAAGCCCCAGCGGAACTGAAAGCGGGTGTTGACCACCCGTCCGCCGGCGACTCCGAAGTAGACCTGGAGGTGGGCGGAGGTTTCGCCGTTCCAGCTGCCTTCGACGGGCACGACGCCTTCGGCCCGGGCGCTGCCGACGTCAACCGCAAGCGCCAGGACGACGACTGCCACGGCTACTCCCCGCATGGATCAACCATAGCTCCGCCGGGAGCGGTTGGGGCCCTCGATCAGGCTCGGTCGGGAAGCGCGGGTTCGAAGCCCGCGACCCGCTTCCGGCGCCTTGCGGACTTCGGCTTGACCGGGATCGGGATCCGGTAGAAGTGCTCGGTCGCGCCGCGCACCGGTCGCATCCGGACCAGCTCGATCATGCCGGCCTTGGCCAGCTCTGTGACGTGGTAGTTGGTGTTGCTGAGGGGGATTTGGAGCTCGCGGCAGAGGTCGCTGGGCGAGAGCGTGCGGCCGCCGTCCATGCCGAGCAGTTCAAGGATCGAGATCCGCAGCGGATGCGCGGTCGACCGCGCAAGACGCTCCCAATCGACCGGGAGGGGGCTGCCCCCGTTCCCGGCCCAGTGCTCGTCGGCGATCGCCCCGCCGTGTCCGTTCGACAGGTGACCGTTGCGCCTCGCTGGGGGACCATTGCGCGTCGCCATCTGAAAATCACGATACCAAAAATTATTGACTCATGTACTGAAAATCGGGTACGGTCAGTCGCAGGATGGATCCGAGGAGGGAAATCCAGGGGCGCAGGAACGCGGGCTCGCTCGCCCTGCTGTTGGGCGCTTTCGCGCTGCTGGTGCCGATTTGCGCACCCGGGTCCGCCCGCGCCAGCACCGGCGACATCATCGCCCCACAGCACGAGCCCGAACATCTGTCCAACGATGGCTGGCAGGCTGGCACCTGCACCAAAGACAGCCCCACGTGCAGCGTCGACACCCCGACCCAGTTCTTCGAAGAGTCGTCGGCGCACCCGCCGGTCGGCTTCACCCAGTTCATCGTCAAGCACGAACCGCCCGGCGAAACCCCGGTCGGCGAACTGAAGACGATCCGGGTCGACCTCCCGGTCGGCCTCAGCGTCAACCCCGGGGCCACCGCCCGCTGCTCGCAGGCCGACTTCGAAGCCTCCGCCTGCCCGGGCCCCTCCCAGGTCGGGACCAGCTTCGTCACCGCGGCGCTGCCGGTCCTCGGCACGCCGCTGCCGGCGCTGGAAGCCGCCGTCTACAACCTCGTCCCCCAGCCGGGCCAGCCGGCCCGCTTCGGCCTCAACCTGGCCGGGAAAAACGTCTACCTGGAAGCCGACGACGCCTGGGACGGCGACTACCACGAGGGCTTCACGATCCACGTCCCGGCCGTCTCCGAACTGCCGCTGCTCGAAGGCCTGATCCTGAAGAACCGCCTCGTCTTCGACGGGCGCGCCGGCGACGGGACCTTCATCACCACCCCGAGCACCTGCCTCGGCCCGGCTGTGCCGCCCCACCAGCACGACTACTCGACCTACCTGCTGGCCAGCTCGGTGGCTGAAGAGAGCAACCCCGCGTACGACTTCTCGACCGACGCGCCGCCGGCGTTCGAGTCGCCGATCCCACCCGGAACCTTCCCCAAGGCGTGCGACACGATTCCCTACCAACCGTCGCTCGCGATCGACCCTGGCACCGCCGCCACCGACTCTCCCGCGGGGGCGGCGGTCCAGGTCGATGTCCCCCACCTGACCGGCGCCGAGGGCGAACAGGACAGCTCCGACACCCGCACCGCCACGGCCACCCTGCCGGTGGGGATGGGGCTCAACCCCTCCGCCGCCGACGGTCTGCGGGCCTGCGCCGACGAGCAGTTCGGCAAGGGGACGAGGAACCCCGTCGGCTGCCCGGCCGCCTCGAGGATCGGGACCGTCGAGATCCAGACGCCGCCGCTGCCCGAAGGGAACCTCAGCGGCGACGTGTTCGTCGGCCGCCAGCTCAGCCGCGACCCGACCTCCGGCGACGAGTACCGGATCTTCGTCGACGCCGAGTCGGCCCGCTACGGGATCTCCGCCCGGCTGATCGGCAGGGTCCGCGCCGACCCGCGCACCGGCCAGCTGACTACCACGTTCGCCGAGAACCCGCAGGTCCCGTTCACCTCCTTCCGGCTCGACTTCGAGGATGGGGCGAGGGCCGTCCTCAGCAGCCCGCCGACCTGCGGCCCGAGCGCGGCCACCGCGGAGATGACGCCGTGGTCGGGCAACGCGGCGGCGACGCCGTCGGCGCCGATCGTCCTCGCGACCGCCCCGGGCGGCGGGCCCTGCGCGAAGGCGATGGCGGCGCGCCCCTTCTCCCCGGCCTTCGAGGCGAGGCCGCGCGGCGCCACGGCCGGGGCCTCCAGCCCGCTGGACATGCACATCTCCCGCGGCGACGGCCAGCAGGAGCTGAAGGGCGTCGACCTCACCCTCGCCCCCGGCATGACCGCCCGGCTGGCGGGGATCCCGTACTGCTCGGAGGCCGCCCTCGCCGCCGCGGCCGCCAACGGCGGGCTCGCCGAGGCGGCGGCGCCGAGCTGCCCGGCGGCCAGCCTGATCGGCACCGCGACGGTCGCCGCCGGCACCGGCCCCGCGCCGCTTCGCATCGACGGCAAGGTCTTCCTCTCAGGCCCCTACCACGGGGCTCCTCTCTCCCTGGCAGTCGTCACCCCCGCCACGGCCGGGCCGTTCGATCTCGGCTCGGTCGTGGTGAGGGTGGCGCTGTTCGTCGATCCCGACACCGCCCAGGTCCACGCCGTCTCGGACCCGATCCCGCACGTCTTCGGCGGCGCCAAGCTCAGCGTCCGCGCGGTCGACGTCGCGATCGACAGGAAGGACTTCACGCTCAACCCGACGAGCTGCGGGCCGCTCGCAAGCGTTGGCGCGCTCAGGGGCGGGGGAGGGGACCCCTCCGACCCGGCGGCCTTCGGTTCGTTCGGGGTCGGCACGCCGTTCCAGACCGCCCAATGCGACGCGCTCGGCTTCGCCCCGAAGCTGACCACGCGGCTGCTCGGGGGCCGCCGCACGACGCAACGCTCCCAGCACCCCGCCTTCCGCGCCGTCCTCCTCGCCCGCGGGGGCGACGCCAACATCGGCCGCGCCGCGCTCACCCTGCCTCACTCCGAGTTCCTCGACCAGGCTCACATCAGGACGATCTGCACTCGGGTCCAGCTCGCCGCCCAGGCCTGTCCGGCCGGCTCGGTCTACGGCTTCGCCCGCGCCCGCACGCCGCTGCTGGACGACGAACTGGCGGGGCCGGTCTACCTCGTCTCCTCCGACCACGAACTGCCCGACCTCCTGGTCGACCTGAAGGGCCAGGTGAACGTCCGCCTGCACGGGACGATCAGCGCCACCAAGGCCCGGATCAAGAGCGTCTTCAATTCCGTTCCCGACGTTCCCGTCAGCCGTTTCGAGCTGACGATGAAGGGCGGCAGGCGGGGCCTCCTGGTCAACTCGCGCAACCTCTGCGCCCACCCGGCCTTCTCGTTCCTCAGCCTCAAAGCCCAGAACGGCAAGAAGATGCTGCGCAAGCGGCTGCCGTTGAGGGTTAAGGCCTGCGGGCGCCGGGTAGGTTAGGAGCCATGAGGAGGCGGGCCGGGAGTCTGGGGTCTCTGGGGGGGCTTGTCGCGGTCGCCCTGCTGCTGGTCCTCGCCCCCGCGGCGCGGGCGGGGTTCGGCGTCTCCAAATGGGAAGCCGGGACCTGCACCGTCTCGATCTGTAACTACTCCAGCCCCGAAGCCGAGTTCTACACCCAGACCGCCGGCCGGCCCGACTTCGGCATCACCGACTTCTCCTTCAACACCAGCGGCCTCGGCTTCCCCGAAGGCGCCGTCCACGACGTCCGGGTCGACCTCCCGCCCGGCCTCAGCGTCAACCCGCAGGCGACCGGGCAGTGCACGGAGGCTGAACTCGAAGGGCCCGGCGCGGCCGTCTGCACCGCCAAGGGCGCCAAGGTCGGGACGGTCGAAGTGACCGCGGTCAACCTGCTCGGCGTCGGGGTGCCGGTCCCCGCCCCGGTCTTCAACATCGTCCCCAAACAGGGGGAGCCGGCCGAGTTCGGCTTCCGCGTCAACCTGCTCGGGATCGTCGACCTCTCGATCTACCTCCAGGGGTCGGTCAACTGGGAGAGCGACTACCACGAGGGCTTCACGATCCGGGCGATCCCCAACACCGTCCCGCTGGCCCGCAACCGGCTCAACTTCGAAGGCCTCGCCGGCAACGGCAGCTTCATCACCGTGGGCAGCGACTGCGACGGCTCGACCACGACCGGCCTCACGGTCGACTCCTACGACCCCTCCGACGGCCGGCCCCACTACGACACCACCCCGATCCAGCCGGTGAGGACGATCCGGCCGACGGGCTGCGACAAAGTCCCCTTCGACCCCGGGATCGCGATCGACCCGGGGACCGCCCAGACCGACTCGCCGACCGGCGGCGGCGTCGACGCCACGGTCCCGTTCGAACCCTCGAAACGGATCGGCCAGGCCAACGTCAGGCGGGCCGAGGTGACGCTGCCGCGGGGGCTGGGCCTCAACCCCTCCGCCGCGCCCGAGCTGAAGGCCTGCACCGACGCCCAGTTCGGCAAGGGGATCGCGATCGGCGACCAGAGCCGCTTCACCGACCCGGCCGGGGTCCACCCGCCGGCCATCGCCTGCCCCAAGGGCTCCGACATCGGCACGGTCGCGATCGAGACCCCGGTGCTGCCGAACGGGTCGATCGTCGGCGCCGTCTACCTCGGCCAGCAGCTCAGCCGCGACCCCACCTCGGGCGACGAGTACCGGATCTTCGTCGACGCCGAGTCGGCCCGCTACGGGGTCTACGTGCGGCTGATCGGCCAGGTGCGCGCCGACCCCCGCACCGGCCAGCTGACCGCGGTCTTCGACGAACCGAGGCAGGGCGGCCTGCCGCAGGTCCCGTTCAGCCTGTTCAGGCTGAGGTTCGACGGCGGCAAGGGCGTGCTCACCAGCCCGCCGACGTGCGGCCCGAACACCGCCGCCTCGCGGATGGCCCCGTGGACCGGCAACGCGGCGGCCGTTCCCTCGGCGAGCTTCGTGCTGAGCACCGCCCCCGGCGGCAAGCCCTGCGCCAAGACGATGGCCGGGCGCCCCTTCGCGCCTGGCTTCGCCGCCGGTCCCGGCGACCGCGGCCCGAAGACCTACACGCAGTTCACCACCCACCTCTCGCGGCCCGACGGCCAGCAGGAGCTGAAGGGCGTCGACCTCACCCTGCCCGAAGGGGCGACGGCGAAGCTCGCCGGCGTTCCCTACTGCCCGCCGTCGGCGCTCGCCGACGCGGCCGCCCGCTCCGGCGCGGCCGAGCGGAAAAACCCGAGCTGCCCGGACAAGAGCCAGATCGGCGTCGCCTCGATCCAGGCCGGCACCGGCAAATCGCCGCTGAAGGTCGACGGGACCGCCTACCTCGCCGGCCCCAACCAGGGCGCGCGCCTCTCGCTGGCGGTGGTGACGCCGGCCCTGGCGGGGCCGTTCGACCTCGGCACCGTCGTCGTCAGGGTGCCGCTGTTTGTCGATCCCGAAACCGCCCAGATCCATCCGTTCACCGTCGCCATCCCCGACGTCTTCGGCGGCGCCAAGCTCGACGTCGGCTCGATCGTCGTCAACGTCAACCGCAGAAAATTCGCTCTCACCGGGACCAACTGCCGCCAGCAGGCGACGGCGGGGGCGCTGAGGGGGGGCGGAGCGGACCCGACCGATCCCCGGGCCTTCTCGGCCTTCGCGGTCTCCGACCCGTTCAAGGGGGTCGGCTGCGAGAAGCTGAAGTTCAAACCGAAGCTGCGCCTGCGCCTGTTCGGCGCCACCAGGCGGGCCAAGCACCCGCGGCTGCGGGCGTTCCTGAAGGCGCGCGGCCCCGACGCCAACATCCGCCGCGCCTCGGTGGCGCTGCCGCACGCGCTCTTCCTCGACCAGTCGAGCCTCTCGACGATCTGCACCCGGGTCCAGTTCGCCGTCGAAGAATGCCCCAAGCGCTCCATCTACGGCCACGCGAAGGCGACCACGCCGCTGCTCGGCAAGCCGCTCGAAGGGCCGGTCTACCTGCGCTCCTCCAACAACCCCCTGCCCGACCTCGTCGCCCACCTGGAAGGCCAGGTCGACATCGACCTGGTTGGCAGGATCGACAGCTTCCGCGGCGGCATCCGCACCACCTTCGACCGCGTCCCCGACGTGCCCGTCTCGACCTTCACGATGACGCTGCCGGGCGGCCGCCACGGGCTCCTGGTCGCCTCTCGCAACCTCTGCAAGGGGACGGTCAAGGCGATCGTCCAGTTCAAAGGCCAGAACGGCAGGAAGGCCAACCGGCGGCAGAAGCTGCGCACGCCCTGTGGGCACAAGAAGGGGCGCGCCCACCGGGGCTAAGGAAGTTCGCGGTAGTCCATCGGATTGGACGAAAGTTTCCGGCTCCGGCGCGTCCCGCCCTTGAATCGCCGGGGATCGTCGCTAATGTGTCTGACAGGGAGGCGCCCGTGATCAACGGGCGCCATGCAGGGGGAATAGGCGTCCTCGTTTCTTTTGGGAAAAGGGTTAACGAGGAGGAATTGAATTGATTAGGCGCTCAATCGCTGTCGCGACGATGGCTCTGCTTGTCGTCGCCGCTCTGCCTGCCCTGGCGCAGGCGGCGAACGTCACCGAAGAAATTCTCAGGCCCCAGAACGATCCGCAGACCCAGGCGGACGGCTGGCTGTCCGCCAACTGCACCAAAGAACCGACCGAAGAAGAACCGCCGGTGCCGGGCGAATTCTGCGGACCGGAACACAAAACCTATGACAAGAGGGCCGGTGGCCACCCGAACTTCGGCTTCACCGAGTTCAAGATCAAGGAAGTCGAATTCGAACCGGGGAAATTCGCCCCCGAGCAGAGCCTCAAAGACCTCCGGGTCGAACTGCCGGAGGGCCTGTCGATCAACGCCGAATCTCCGCTGCGGTGCCCGCTCAGCCTCTTCACGCTGCCGGTGCCCTCGTGCCCGAAAGCGTCCGCGGTCGGCACCGAAAACCTCGAAGTCGCGCTGCTCGCGACCGGCACCAAACTGCCGCCGACTCCCCCTCTGACCAAAGTCACCAACTTCGACCTCGAACCGAAATTCGGCGAACCGGCGCTGTTCGGGTTCGTGCTCTTCCCCAACATCGGCGGCGTCCCGGTCTTCCTCGAAACGGAAGTGGCCTGGGAGAGCGATTACCACTCCTCGTTCGTGATCAGGGACATCGGGAACGACACCGTGACCGGGATCGGGACGCTGGTCTCCCGCCTCGTCAACCGAGGCCGGGCCGGGGCTGACGGGAACTTCATCACCAACCCGACCACCTGCCTCAGCCCCGACCACTACTCGGCCCTGTTCGGCGCCGACTCCTACCAGCACGAAGACCCCGCCGTCGGCGACCCGACCCTGCCCAACTCCGGCCGGGTGGCGACGATCGGCGAAAGCCCCGAAGAATGCGAGCTGGTCCCGTTCACCCCGGAACTGGAAACCGACCCCGGCACCGCCCAGGTCGACTCGCCCTCGCCGGCGACCGTCGTCACCAAGGTCCCCTACGTCACCGGCGGCGAAAGCATCTCCCAGTCGCACCTGAAGGACGCGACGGTCGTGATGCCGAAGGGGATGGGCCTGAACCCGGCCGGCTCGGACTCGCTCCAGGCCTGCACCAACGCCCAGTTCCACAAGGGCGAACGGGTCGACGCCAACTCCTGCCCGCCAGCCTCGAAGATCGGGACGGCGGAGGTCGACGCCCCGGCGTTCCCGAAAGGCAGCCTGACCGGCAACGTTTACATCGGCCAGCAGCTCAGCCGGGACCCGACCTCCGGCAACGAGTTCCGCATCTTCATCGAAGCGGGCTCCGACCGGTACGGGATCCACGCGCGCCTGATCGGCAACACCAAGGCCGACCCGAAAACGGGGCAGCTGACGACCGAAGTCCTGGAAAACCCGCAGGTGCCGTTCAAGTCGGTGACCCTGCGGTTCGACGGGACGGTCAGCGTCCTCACCAGCCCGCCGACGTGCGCGGCGGCGAAAGTCACCAGCACGATGGTGCCCTGGGCGAATCCCTCGACCAGCGCATCGCCGTCGGACGAATTCGCGCTCTCGGGCGTGCCCGGCGGCGGCAGCTGCCCGCAGGCGCTGGCGCAGCGCAAATACCAGCCGAGCTACACGGCGAAACCTGGCAGCGCCCAGGCGGGCGTCTACAGCCCGTTCAAGGTCCACATCGGCCGCAACGACGGCGAACAGGAGGTCAAGGGCGTCGACGTGACGCTGCCGAAGGGAATGACCGGCAACCTCAGCGGCATCCCCTACTGCTCCGACGCGGCGCTCAGCGCGGCGGCCTCCCGGGCGGGCAGGGAAGAGCAGTCCAACCCGAGCTGCCCGGCCAGCCTGATCGGCGTCGCCACCACCCGTTCGGGCACCGGCGCCAACCCGGTCAAGCTCGACGGGAACGCCTACCTGGCGGGCCCGTACAAGGGGGCACCGCTCTCGCTGGCGGTGATCACGCCGGCGGTCTCGGGACCGTTCGACCTCGGCACCGTCGTGGTCAGGGTGGCCCTCAACGTCAACCCGGAAACCGCTCAGATCCACGCGGTCACCGACGTCATTCCCGACGTGTTCGGCGGCGTCAAGCTGGACCTGCGCTCGATCGACGTCAACCTCGATCGGACCAGGTTCATGCTCAACCCGACGAACTGCGCGGCGCAGGCGACCACCGGCTCGCTGGCCGGCGGCGGGGCCGATCCGACCAACCCGGCGGCGTTCAGCTCCTACCCGGTCAACTCGCCGTTCCAGGCGACCGGCTGCAACAAGCTCGGCTTCAAGCCGAAGCTGAAGACGACCCTGTTCGGGCCGATCAAGCGGGCCAAGAACCCGCGCATCAAGGCGGTCATGGAAGCCCGCGAAGGCGACGCGAACATCGTCCGCGCGGCGTTGACGCTGCCGCACTCGCTGTTCCTCGATCAGAGCCACATCAAGACGGTTTGCACCAGGCCGCAGCTGGCCTCGCAGACCTGCCCGTCGGCGGCGGTGTATGGGCATGCGGAAGCGAGCTCGCCGCTGCTGGACAACCCGTTGAAGGGCGCCGTGTACCTGGTGTCCTCCAACCACAAATTGCCGGACCTGGTCGCCGACCTGCGCGGTCAGGTGAACATCCAGCTGCACGGCGTGATCAGCTCCAAGCACGGAGGGATCAAGACCGTGTTCAACTCGCTGCCGGATGTCCCGGTGAAGAAGTTCGTCCTCAACATGTCGGGGGGCAAGAAGAGCCTCCTGGTCAACTCGACGAACCTCTGCAAGTCCAAGCAGGCCTCCGTGATGAAGCTCGAAGCCCAGAACGGAAAGAAGCTCAACAACAACAAGCTGCCGCTCAAGGTGACCGCCTGCGGCAAGAAGAAGAAGTAGCGCTGGCGAGCTAGCGGCGACGTCGCCGCACCGGCGCGGAGGGCCACATAGCCTCCGCGCCGGTGCGCCCGACGCTCTCCGTCCTCATCGTCGCCTGGAACAGCCGCGAGGAGCTGACCAGGACGCTGCCGGCCCTGACGCCCGAGCTGGGCGAGGGGGACGAGCTGATCGTCCTCGACAACGGCTCCGAGGACGGCACCGCGGAGGCCGTGGACGAGCTGGCGCCGCGGGCCCGGGTGATCCGCGCCGAGCGCAACCTCGGCTTCGCCGCCGGCTGCAACGCCGGCGCCGCGCGGGCGCGCGGCGACCTGCTGGTCGTCCTCAACCCCGACGCGGCGCCGCTGCCCGGCTGGGGCGAGGCGATCCGCCGGCCCTGGCTCCAGGGCCGCGGCTGGGCCGCCTGGCAGGCGCTCGTCGCCGACGGCGGGGGGACGCGGATCAACTCGGCCGGCAACCCGGTCCACTTCACCGGCATCGTCTGGGCGGGCGGCCACGGGCGGCCGCTCGCGGAGGCGCCGCAGGCGGGCGAGGTGACGGCGCTCTCGGGCGCCTGCCTGGCGATCCCGCTGCGCACCTGGCGCCAGCTCGGCGGCTTTCCCGAGCGCTTCTTCCTCTACCACGAGGACGTCGACCTCTCGCTGCGGCTGCGCCTGCGCGGCGGGTCGCTGGGGATCGAGCCGGCCGCGGTCGTCGACCACGACTACGAGTTCGGCGCCCGCGAGCACAAGTGGCGCTGGCTGGAGCGCAACAGGCTCGCCTTCCTCGTTCGCGCCTACCCGGCGCCGCTGCTGGCGCTGCTGGCGCCGGCCCTGCTCGCCACCGAGGCGGCCCTGCTCGCGGTCTCGGTCCGCGGCGGCTGGGGGCGGCAGAAGCTGGCCGCGAACCTGGAAGCGCTGCGCTGGCTGCCGCGGCTCCTGCGCGAGCGCCGCCAGGTGCAGGCGACCCGCACCGTGAGCACCGCCGAGTTCGCCTCCTGGCTCACCCCCGACCTGGATTCCCACTTCATCTCCCCAGCCACCCGCTCCCGACCAGCCCGCCTCCTACTGCGCAGCTACTGGCGTCTTGTCCGCCTATTGCTGGGCCACCCCTGAGCCGGCAGGGGGGAAGGCCGGCCCCGGTAGGGGTGAAGCGTCTTGTACTTTTTCGCGTCCCCACCCTCGGACGACCCAGCCGCATCTCGAAAAAGTTAAGCGAAACCCCTACCGGGGCCGTCCCGCGCTCAGCTCGGCTGGCTGGTAGGCCGGATCAGGATCTCGTTGACGTCGACCCCCGGCCGCTGTTCCAGCGCGTACATGACCGCCTTGGCGATGTCGTCGTCGCGCAGCGCCCACTCGCCCGGGCGGTTGTCGAAGAACGGGGTGTCGGTCATGCCGGGCTCGATCAGCGTCACCTTGATCGCGGTGTTTTCGTGCATCTGGCGCAGCTCGGCCCGCAGCGACTCGCCGATCGCCGTCGCCGCCCACTTGGTGGCCGAGTACAGGGAGCCCGGCAGCGCCCGCCGCCCGGCGACCGAGCTGGTGATGAGGAAGTGCCCGTCGCCGCGCTCGAGCAGGTGGGGGAGGGTGGCGCGGATCGTCAGCGCCGCGCCGTAGACGTTGGTCAGCACCATCGAGCGCCACTGCTCCACCGACTCCTCGAGGAAGCCGCGGCTGGCGCCGAAGCCGGCGTTGGCGAAGACCGCGTCGATGCGGCCGAAGCGCTCCAGCGCCGCCGCGGCCATCGCCTCCACCTGCTCCCACTCGGTGACGTCGCAGCGGACCGCCAGCGCCCGCTCGGGGCCGCCCAGCTCGGCGGCCAGCTCCTCCAGCTCCGCCTCGCGCCGCGCCGCCAGGACCAGCCGGTGGCTCGGCGCGGCGGCGCGAGCCGTGGCCGCGCCGATGCCGCTGCTCGCTCCGGTGATCAGCAGGACGGGGTCGCTCATAGGGCCAGATTCTTCCACGACGGCGCCTTGCGATAATCGCGGGGCCCGTGGACCCCAATCGCAAGCGGAAGATTCGCCTCGTGGTCGCGCTCAGCGTCGCCGTGGTGCTCTCGGTGGCGCTGGTCTACACCTCCTTCTCGGCCGCGACCGAGGCCAAGGAGCCCTCGCAGCTGCTGAGTGCCGTGCCCGGGACCAGCTACGAGATGACCGGCAAGGTGGTCAAGGGCTCGGTCCGCCACCGCGGCGGCGGCATCGCCTTCCGCGTCGTCGACCGCGACGGCGAGGGGGCGAGCCTGCCGGTCACCTACCGGGGCACGGTTCCGGACCCCTTCCGCGGCGGCCGCGAGATCGTCCTCACCGGCGAGGTGCGCGACGGGACCTTCGTCGGCGAACCGGAAACCCTGATCACCAAATGCCCGTCGAAGTTCACCACCAAGAGCGATGGCTAGCCTCGGCAGCGCCCTGCTGGCGCTGGCGTTCCTGGTCGCCGTCTTCGCCGCCGTCGTCGCGCTGGTGGGACGGGGCGGCGAGCGCCGCTGGATAGACCTCTCCCGGCGCTCGGTCTACGCCGTCTGCGGCCTGCTCACCGCCTGCGTGGCGATCATCGAGGTCGCCTTCGCCGGCAACGACTTCTCCTTCAACATCGTTCAGCAGCACTCCTCGATCGAGACGCCGGCCTTCTACAAGCTGGCGGCGATGTGGTCGAGTCAGGAGGGCTCGCTGCTGCTCTGGGCCTGGGTGCTCTCGATCGCCTCCAGCGTCGCGCTCTTCGCCACCCGGAACAAGCTGCGCGAGCTGGTCCCCTGGGCGACCGCGGTGATGATGGGCGTCGCCGCCTTCTTCACCGGCCTGATGCTGTTCGCGCCCGACGTCGACCCCTTCGCCACGTTGAGCCCGGCGCCGGCGGACGGGATCGGCCTCAACCCGCTGCTCCAGCACCCGAGCATGATGATCCACCCGCCGATGCTCTACTCGGGCTACGTCGCCTTCACGATCCCCTTCGCCTTCGCGATCGGCGCCCTGGTGACCCGGCGCCTGGACGCCGAATGGATCCGCGCCACCCGCCGCTTCGCGCTGATCGCCTGGGCCTTCCTCGGCTTCGGCCTGCTGCTCGGCGCCCGCTGGTCCTACACCGAGCTGGGCTGGGGCGGCTACTGGGCCTGGGACCCGGTCGAGAACGCGGCGCTGATGCCGTGGCTGCTCGGCACCGCCTTCCTGCACTCGATCATGGTGCAGGAGAAGCGGGGGATGCTGAAGGTGTGGAACGCCTGCCTGGTCGTCGGCACCTTCTCGATGGCGCTGCTCGGCACCTTCCTCGTCCGCTCCGGGGTGCTCCAGTCGATCCACGCCTTCGGCGACAACACCGTCGGCCCCTACATCCTCGGCCTGATCGCCGTCGTCGGGATCGGCTCGGCGGCGCTGATCGTCTCCCGGCTCGACGACCTCCGCTCGCCGAAGCGGATCGACTCGCTGATCTCGCGCGAGGCCGTCTTCCTGGTCAACAACCTGCTGCTGGTGGCGCTCTGCGCGGTGATCTTCTGGGGCACCTTCTTCCCGCTGATCTCCGAACTGTTCACCGGCGAGAAGGCCTCGCTGGCGGCGCCCTGGTTCGACCGCTACACGACGCCGCTGGCGATCGGGCTGGTGCTCTTCACCGGGATCGGGCCGCTGCTGGCCTGGCGCCGGGTCAGCTGGGCCTCGGCGAGGCGGGTGTTCCTGGTCCCGACGGCGGTCGGGGCGCTGAGCGTGGCGGTCCTGGCGCTGCTGAGCGACGCCGCGCACAGGCCCTGGGCGCTCGCCCTGTTCGGCGTCGCCGCCTTCGCCCTCACCGGCCTGGCGCGGGAGTTCTGGAGCGGCGCGGCGGCGCGGCGGCGCACCTCCGGCGGCTCGGCCGCGGGGGCGCTGGTCGCGGTCGTCTCCCGCAACCGCCGCCGCTACGGCGGCTACGTCGTCCACGCCGGGGTCGCCGTGCTGCTGATCGGCATCGCCGCCTCATCGAGCTTTCAGACCAACCGCCAGGTCACCCTGCGGCCGGGCCAGAGCACCGTCGTCGACGGCCGCCGGATCGACTACGTGCGGGCCACCGCCAACGTCGACGGCCTCGCCTTCACCGCCGGCGCCCTGCTGCGGGTGGAAAAGGACGGCAAGGCGTTCACGCTGCACCCGACCCGCCGCTTCTACCGCCCGACCGGAACCGCGGGGAGCGGCTCGATCGGCGACTACTTCGGCGGCGAATCCGACAGCGAAATCGGGCTGAAGGCGGGGGTGGGGAGCGACTTCTGGTCCGCCGTGCAGCCGAGCATCGTCGGCGTGGAGCGGCGCGCCCGCGCCGCCGACAAAGGTTTCGAAGCCTGCGTGCGGGGGGTGCCGGGGACGCCGCCTCAGTGCAAGGCCCTGGCGGCGACGATGCGGGCGGCGGCGGTCGATCCCAGCCGGCGTCCCGCCGCCCTCGCCGAGATCGAGGCGCTCCAGGGCGCGACGGCGAAGCAGATCGCCCGCGGCTACGTCTCCGAAGGGGCGCCGGCGACCTTCAAATTCATCGTCAACCCGCTGGTCACCTGGATCTGGATCGGCGGCCTGATCGCCCTGGCCGGGGCGTTGATCGCGCTCTGGCCGGGTCGCCTGCGGCGCCGCGGCTCTCCCGTGCGGACCGAGGCCGACGCGCTGAAGGAAGCCAAGTACCGCGAGATCCGCGACGCCCAACTCGACCACGCCGCCGGCAAGCTCTCCGACGAGGACTTCGCCCTGCTCGACGCCGAGCTGCGGGCCGAAGCGGTGCGGATCCTCGACCGGGCCGAAAACGGCAACGGGGCGGGGAGGCCGCGCGAGAAGGTCCCGCGGGGCTAGACTTTTCCCATGTTCACGTTTCTCAGCATCATCCAGGTGATCGTCGCGGTCGTCCTGATCTTCCTCATCCTGCTGCACTCGGGGAAAGACGCCGGCCTCTCCGGCGCCTTCGGCATCGGCGGCGGCGGCAGCTCGATCGGCGGCGGCTCGATGGTCGAGCGCAACCTCGATCGCGCCACCGTCTTCTTCGCGATCGTCTTCGCCCTCAATACCTTCGTCCTGCTGAAGATCTAGCGGGCCCCCGGCCCAAGGCCCGGCACGGCGTCGGACTTTTGCCCCACTCGGGTGAAAGTCGGAAGCGGCGCGCCCGGGCGGTTTGTGCATGCGTCACATAGCCTGCGTCTGTGCGTTTAGTTGACATTTTGCGCTAGTCTGTCAACTTCGCATACGTTTCTCGTCTTCTTGACAGGAGGGGCAGATGGAGGCTACGGCGCATTCGCATCATCACCACCACGACGAGGTCGAGGTCAACCCGGCGACCTGGACCGATCCCAAGCGCTACGCCTGGCTGCTCGGGATCGTCGTCCCGCTGACGCCGTTCATCGCCTGGGGGCTGGTGGCGCTGACGGGATTCGAGGCGCTCTGGTTCTTCGGCCCGCTGCTCGTCTTCGGCATCTTCCCGCTGCTCGACATCGCCATCGGCCTCGACGCGCGCAACCCGCCCGACAGCGTCCTGCGGTGGCTGGAGCAGGACCGCTACTACCGCTGGTGCACCTACGTCTTCATCCCGATCCAGTACGCCGGGCTCGTTTTCGCCTGCTGGGTCTGGTCGACCGGCGACCTCTCGGTCCTCGAGAGCTTCGGCCTGGCGATGACGATGGGGGTGGTCGGCGGGGTCGCGATCAACACCGCCCACGAGCTAGGGCACAAGCGCGCCAGCAGCGAGCGCTGGCTGAGCCGGGTGGCGCTTGCGCAGACCGGCTACGGGCACTTCTTCATCGAGCACAACCGCGGCCATCACGTCCGCGTCGCCACCCCCGAGGACCCGGCCAGCTCGCGGCTGGGGGAGAGCTTCTGGGCCTTCCTGCCGCGCACCGTCGCCGGCAGCCTGCGCTCCGCCTGGGGGATCGAGTGCGCGCGCCTGGACCGGCTCGGCAAGCCCCACCTCTCCCCGCGCAACGACATCCTCAGCGCCTGGGCGATGACCGTGGCGCTGTTCGCCGCGCTGGCGATCGCCTTCGGCCCGGTCGTTCTGCCCTACCTGGCGATCCAGGCGGTGGTCGGCTTCTCCCTGCTGGAGGTTGTCAACTACCTCGAGCACTACGGCCTGTTGCGGCAGCGGCGCGAGGACGGCCGCTACGAGCGCTGCATGCCCGAGCACAGCTGGAACAGCAACAACGTCGCCTCCAACGTCCTCCTGTACCACCTCCAGCGCCACAGCGACCACCACGCCAACCCGACCCGCCGCTACCAGGCCCTGCGCCACGTCTCCGAGGCGCCGCAGCTGCCCACCGGCTACGCCGGGATGATCGTCCTCGCCTGGTTCCCGCCGCTGTGGCGGCGGGTGATGGACCCGCGGCTGGTGGCGCACTACGGCGGCGACATCGGCCGCGCCAACGTCCAGCCGCGTCGCCGCCGCCGGCTCCTCGCCCGCTACGGGGCAGCCTCTTGAGCCGCTGGCGCTGCCCCACCTGCGGTTACGTCTACGACGAGCGGGCCGGACACCCGCGAGAGGGCTTCCCGCCGGGGACGCCGTGGAGCGAGGTGCCGGACGAGTGGGCCTGCCCGGACTGCGGCGTGCGCGACAAGGTCGATTTCGAGCCTGACGAGGACGCCGGGTGACCGCTTCCGGTGCGACGATTGCGCCGATGGCGAGCACCCGCACCCCCTACCCGGAGGCCGCTCGCGAGCTGCTGCGCCAGACCCTCTTCGGCGCCGCCCGCGACCAGCTCGAGCAGCGGCCCTGGTCGCAGATAACGATGTCGGACATCGCCGCGGCCGCCGGCGTCAGCCGCCAGACCCTCTACAAGGAGTTCGGCAACCGCAACGAGTTCGGGCTCGCCTTCGTCATCCACGAGGGCGAGCGCTTCCTCGACGACGTCGAGGCCGCGGTCATGCGGCACACCGACGACCCCCGCGCCGCCGTCGGCGCCGCGCTGGAGCTGTTCCTCGCCGCCGCCGCCGAGGACCCGCTGATCCGGATGCTGCTCAGCGACGACGGCACCGGCGGCATGCTGCCCTTCGTCACCACTCAGGGGATGCCGGTCGTCCAGTGGGCGACGACCCGCCTGGCCGGGGTGATCGAGCAGGGCTGGCCGCGGGCGCCGAAGGCCAACGCCCGCCTGCTCTCGGAGGCCCTCGTCCGCCTCGCGATCAGCTACATCACCGCTCCGGGCGACTCGCCCGAGCAGACCGCGACCGCGGTCTCCAGGCTGCTCGGCCCCTTCATCGACGAGGCGTTGGGCTCTTAGCTCGCGCTCAGCTCGGCGGCGCGCAGCGGGGCGGCGCCCCGGATCAGGTCCGCGGCCCGCTCGGCGACGGCGATTGCCGGGGCGTTGGTGTTGCCGCGGGGCACCGCCGGCATCACCGAGGCGTCGACGACCCGCAGGCCCTCCAGTCCCTGCACCCGCAGCTCCTCGTCGACCACGGAGCCGATCGCGCAGGTGCCGACCGGGTGGTAGATGGGGAAGGTGGTGCGGGCGATGTGTGCGCGGAGCGCGTCCTCGGAGTCGCCGGCCGGCGCGGTGAAGGGGTCGGCGCAGTAGGGACGCAGGGCGGGCTGGGCGCAGATCTCTTCCATCAGCCGGTGCGCCGCGACCATCCGCTCCAGGTCCCCCTCGGCGGTGTAGAACTCGTTGCGGACGATCGGCTTCGCGGTCGGGTCGTTGGAGCCGAGCCGGACCGAGCCGCGGCTGCGCGGCGTCAGCAGGCAGGGCGAGGCCCAGACGCCGTGGGCCTGGGGGTCGCCCATCCCCTCGTCGACGATGTGGACGGCGGCGAAGTGGAACTGGACGTCGGGCGCGGGCGCGTCGGCGCCGACCCGGGCGAAGCCGCCCGACTCGGCCAGGTTGGAGGCGAAGGGCCCGGTCTGGGTCGCGGTGAACTCCTCCAGCGCCGCCGGCTCCAGGGCCAGCAGCAGGCTCTCGGGCTCGGGCGTGGTCCAGACGTTGTAGGTGGCGGCGTGGTCGGAGAGGTTCTCGCCCACCGCCGGCTGGTCGAGCAGCGGCTCGATCTCCCGCATCGCCAGGTGCTCCGCCGGCCCGACGCCGGAGAGCATCAGCAGCTGCGGCGAGTTGTAGGCGCCTCCGCTGAGGATCACCTCGCGCTCGGCGCGCAGCTCCTGAGCCTGGCCGAGCTGGCTCGCCTGCACCCCGACCGCGCGGGTCCCCTCGAACAGCACCCGGTCGACGTGCATGTAGGGCATCACGGTCAGGTTCGGCCGCTCCATCGCCGGATGCAGATAGGCGACGGCGGCGCTGGCGCGCATCCCGCCCCGCTGGGTCACCTGGTACATGCCGACGCCGTCCTGCTCGGCGCCGTTGAAGTCCTCGTTGCGGGCCAGGCCGGCTTCGACGCCGGCCTCGACGAAGGCGGGGGGGATCCTGCCGCCGGAGCGCTGCTCGGAGACCGGCAGCGGGCCGCCGGCACCGTGCCACTCCGAGGCGCCGCGCTCGTTGTCCTCGGCCTTGAGGAAGTAGGGGAAGAGGTCCTCCCAGCCCCAGCCGGCCGCGCCCCATTCGTCGTAGTCGGCGTGGTTGCCGCGGATGTAGATCATCGCGTTGACCGAGGAGGAGCCGCCGAGGACCTTGCCGCGGGGCAGGGGGATGCGGCGCCCGTCGCAGTTGGGCTCCGGCGCGGTGCAGTAGTCCCAGTCGACGTCGGTGCGGGCGAGCTGGAGGTAGCCGAGCGGGACGTGGATGTTCTCCTTGGTGTCCGGCGGCCCCGCCTCCAGCAACAGGACGCTCACCTCCGGGTCCTCGGTGAGGCGCGCCGCCAGCACGCACCCGGCTGAGCCTGCCCCGACGATCACGTAGTCGTACATCCGAATCTCCTCCTGGTTGGGCCGATCCCACTCGGCTCGCTCGGCACCAAGCCTACTCCGGCTCGGGCCGCCGCTCGAACTATTCTCAGCGTCGATGACGACCGAGGATCCGATCGGCGCGCTCGCCCGCTGGATCGAGGAGGCGCGCCAGCGGGGCGCGCCGCGGCCCTCCTCGGTCGCCTTCGTCACCGTCGGCGAGGAGGGGCAGCCCTCGGCGCGCACGGTGACGCTGAAGCGGATCGAGGACGACGCCCTCCTCTTCACCTCGGCGCTGTGGACGCGCAAGGCGCGCGAGGCCGCGGCCAACCCCCGCGTCGCCCTGCTCTTCCACTGGCCCTCGCTGGGGCGCCAGGCGCACGTCACCGGCGAGGCGGCCCTGGCCGAGCGCGCCGTCGCCGAGGAGCTGTTCGCCGAGCGACCGCTCGAGCACCAGCTCCAGGCGCTGGTCTCCCGCCAGGGGGAGCCGGTGGAGGACCTCGACCCGCTCCGCGACCGGCTGGCCCACCTGGCCGAGGTTCAGGAGACGCCGCCGGCCTGCCCCGAGGACTGGGGCGCGCTGCGGGTGCGGCCGCGCACGGTCGAGCTCTGGAGCGAAGCCGCCGACCGCATCCACGAGCGCCGCCTCTACGTGCGCGAGGACGAGGGCTGGAAGTTCACGCTGCTGGCGCCCTAGAACCTGTCGAAGAAGCTTTCGTCTCCCCGTATCCACAGGGTGCGTGACCTAGAGCAACACTTTGCCTTCATGCATCTCTCGCTTGCGCGATCACGCGATGGCGACGGCTCAAGTCGATATGAAGCAGGTTCTTGGCTACTTGCATACTCCATGGCACTCTATTACTGTGTCGCTTCCTCAACGGGTGGGAGGCCGTCAAGTGGGGCGTTGGAGAGACCGGTTCAGATCGCGTGTTCGTAAATCGGGGCGGCCGGTGGTGCCACCTGTACGAACGCCGGGTGTCAGGCCACTTGTGCCGGGGGGCGGCAGCCCTCCATCTGCTGCGATCGACGATCGCAGCGCCAAGATCGCCTCCTACTTCATCGGCCACCGGCACGAACTGATTCACCGTCACACCGAGTCGATCGATCTCAGCGTAGACCAGACCGCACGGTGGCGGTTGAAGATCGATTTCGAACTGCCCACGGCGCGGAGGGCCCAGCGTGGGCGTCACGATGGCGAAGCGATGTTCCTCTTTCCGCTGCTGTTTCTGAGGAAGGCAGAGGGTCGGACCGGCTTCGAGGCGCACGATGAGCGAGGCGCCGGGATCCCGCTGCCGAACCGGAGCACGAGCGACCGGGTCTCGGCGCTCGCCGCCGCCCGGGCGGCGAGCCGGCTCCTCGACGAGGCGCGGTCGAAGGGAGACAGCTCGATTCCACGCTTGCCGGCAGAGAGCCTCGAGTACGTGTTCCTCTGCATCGCCAGGTGGCGGGCCTACGACGCTTCGGTCATTCTCAACCACCTGCTGAAAAAACTAGACCCGCAGATCGTCGAGGTCTGGGACGAGGCCGGTTTGACCGAGGACCTCGAAATGATGGTCGACCACTCGCTCGTCTGGGTTCCCCTGCGGGGTCTGCCGGGAGAACGTCGGTCCATCGATGTCGGCCACGACGTTGAGCTGCGTCGTCGCCCGCTGTTGCGGTGGCACTTCGGCGAGCTCAGGCCGCCGCGCTTCCCGAGGCTGAGGTGGCGGCGGGCGAGGCAGCGCAAGGATCGCCGGCAGGTCCTCGACACCGGTGGTGCCAGGTACGGCCGCACCGCCTGGCGGATCAGCTTCTCGGTGCTCGGCGAGCGCCTCGCCCAGCCGTTGGCTTGGATGCCGATCGAGTTCGACTTCCCCACCATTTACACCAGGCGGTGCAGTTCCTACCACTTTGAGATGAACTGCCCACGCGGGTTGAGCCCACGTGGGGTGAAGGTGGGGCTTGACCGGGAGGACGACCCGAAGGAGGTCACGGGACGCACCACGATCGGCACCCGCGCCGCGCACGTGTACCTACCGGGTGGCCGCTGGATTGGCGACGCCACGTTCCGCGCAACGGTAGGTATCGGCAACGGGGTGTTACCGGTCTTCTGGGTGCCGCTGGGTGTGATCACGACCGCGATGCTCTGGGCGCTCGTTGCCTTCAACCCCAATTGGCTAATAGCCGGGGACACGAAGAACCACAACGAGATAGCCGCTGCCGTTCTTCTGATTGTGCCGGCGCTGCTCGGGGCGCTCGCCGTCGGCGCCACTGACGACGATCCCGTCAGCAGCCTGATGGGAGGAGTACGACTGTTGCTGCTGGTGACGGGTTTGTGTTGTGTGGCCGCCACCGCGGTGCTGATCAAAGTGGATCCGTTCAGCAGCAGGCCGCAGGCCACCTGGGCGGTGTGCGCGGCCATCGCCACCGCCGCGACGATTCCGATGGCAACCAGCTGGCTGCTCGGACAGGGCTTCGTCTGGCGGGGCCTCAAAGTCCTCAATAGCGTCTGGCGTCAATATGCGGCGCTGCTCGTGCAGGTGGTCCTCGGCCTCGTCGTTCTCTACCTGCTCAGCGTTACTGGCGACCGCACGGCGTTGCGCGCGGCTCTTGCGAGCTGCCTGCTGCTGCTCACGGTCACGCTCATCCTCCTCGCGAGCAACCGGCTAGCGGTTCAGCTGGAGACGAGCCGCCGTTTCGTCTCGGTGGGAGCGATCCTCGTGGCCGCCGTGTACTTGGCGCTCGGCTGCGTCGAGCTCCAGTCGGCCTTCGCCCCTCACGCCCATTGGCACGTCGACGCCGAGACCGTGGGCCGGTTCACGATTGTCATCGCCTCGATCAGCGGGCTCCTGCTGTGGCTGATCACGCAGATATTCGGGCCCCGCGAGGAGGAGCTCTCGATCGCCCCGCAGGTGGGACGGGCGTTGATCGCGGGAGAACGGATTCGCGAGCTGCGCCGGCTGCGTGAACTTGACTCCGACGAGGACGAGAGCCGGTTCTTCGGCTTCCCGCTTCGCGCCCGCGATGCCTTCCGGAGGGCGGGCTAACGTTGGCCGGGATGGAGATCGAACAGAAGGTGATTGTTCAGCCCGCCGGCCGAAGCGAGGCCGACTGGTCGGCGGCACCCCGCTCCAGCACTGGGCTGCCTGAGTTCGTTGATGGTGAGTTCAAGCGAATGATCGAGTTGCGCGAAGAGCCGGTCAGCGGAGCCGAGGCGGAGGTGGACCCAACGGGAGAGGAGTCGGATGTCGAGGTTGCCACTGCCACGGAGCCACCTGCCGAAGGCTCTAGCGCGGAGGAGGTCGTCGACGAGCCCGCGGGCTCCCTGGCGGCGGAGCTTCAGTCTCACATGACCGCTCTGCTCGAGGCCGGTGGACACGCGCGCAGCCGGCACGCCGCCGCCGCGGACTCCTCCGGGCTGATCAAGCGCATCGCCAACCGGCTGCCCGGCTCTTAGCCGTCGGACGCCGGCGCCGGCGCGATCGGCAACAGGCCTTCGATCCGGTCCAGCAGCCCGCCCGGGTCCTCGTCGCTGAGCAGGATCCGCCGGTGCTCGGGCGCCAGGAAGGCCTCCTCCACGGCGCGGTCGAGCATCGCCGCGAGGGGGTTGAAGTAGCCGCGCACGTTCAGCGTCCCGATCGGTTTGGCGTGGATGCCGAGCTGGGACCAGGTCGTCACCTCCAGCAGCTCCTCGAAGGTGCCGAGGCCGCCGGGCAGGGCGACGAAGGCATCCGAGAGGCGCCCCATCTGCGCCTTGCGCTCGTGCATCGAGGGCACCACGTGCAGCTCGGTGAGGCCGCGGTGCGCCACCTCCCGCCGCTGTAGCGCCTGGGGGATGATCCCGATCGCCTCCCCGCCGGCGCCCAGGGCGGCGTTGGCGACGGCGCCCATCAGGCCGATGCTGGCGGCGCCGTAGACGACCCCGATCCCGCGCTCGGCCAGGGTGCGGCCGAGCAGGACCGCGGCGTCCCGGTAGGCAGGATCGCCGCCCTCCTTGGACCCGGCGAAGACGCAGACACGCTTCAGCTCCATCGGCGAATCCTGGCGCACCGGGGCGGGTCTACGCTAACCGGGCCCACCGCGATCGGGGCCCTCGATCTCCCCCGACTCGGCGACGGCGTCGAGGAGCCCGTGCAGCTCCGGCGGGACGTCGCGCTCGTCGAGCAGGATCGGGGCCAGGTCGGTGTCCCCGACCGGGGCGATCTCGTAGCGGAACGCGTCGGGGTGGGGCGGACCCTGGGGGGCATGGCCGGCAAGGTCGCGGACGGCGCCCTCGACCCGGCTCGCCTCGTCGGCGGGCAGCTCGCGGGTGTCGAGCTCGTGCCGGAGCCGCACGCCGGCGATCCCGCCCAGCCGCCTGATTCGCAGTCGCACCGGGCGAACGCTACAGCGGCACCTTCACGTCCTCCCAGCCGGCCTTGACCGCGTCGACCTCGCCGCTGCCGGCCCCGTAGGCCCGTTCGGCCTGGATCAGCGTCCGCCTGGCGAATTCGGAGAAGGTCGCGGTCCCCGGCAGGCTGGGATCGCACAGGGCCGCGTACCAGATCGGCCCCGCCGCCTCCCAGGAGTTGCCGCCGAGGGTGGTGGCGACGACGTAGAAGGCGCGGTTGGGGATCCCCGAGTTGGTGTGGACGTCGCCGCCCCGCACGTAGTCGTCCATACTCGCCGGCTGGTCGTCGTGGGGGTTGGCGGCGCCGGGTTCGGCCATCGAGCGCAGCGCCGGGGAGAGTTCGGGCCCGACGATGTCCTCCCCGATCAGCCAGCTCGACTGTTTCACGTCCTGCCCCAGGGCCTTCTGCTTCACCTGGATGCCGAAGACGTCGGAGACCGACTCGTTCAGCGCTCCCGACTGGCCCGAGTAGACGAGGTTCGCCTCGTACTGGGTGACGCCGTGGGTCAGCTCGTGGCCGATCACGTCGATGCCGGCGGTGGTGTCGGTGAGCATCCGCCCGTCGCCGTCGCCGAAGAACATGTGACCGGCGTTGTCCCAGAATGCGTTCGGGTACTTCCTGCCCTGGTGTACGAGGCCGAGCAGCGGCAGGCCCTGGCCGTCGATCGAGTCCCGCTGGAAGAGCGACCAGTAGTACTCATAGGTCGCGCCGAGCCCGTCGTAGGCGCGGTTGACCGAGTCGTCGGAGACCTCTCCCTGGCCCTCCGAGCGGGCCACGGCGCCGGGCGTCTGCTCTTCGGTTTCGTGCTGGTCGTAGACGGTGCGCTGCGGCTTGCCGCCGACCCTGGCGAAGGTGACGGGCTGCGTTCGCCGGCCGCCGTTGCGGGCCGCGGCCTCGGCCCGAGCGAGGCGGAAGCGGCTGTCGAGCCGCAGCGCCTCGATCGCCGCCTGCCGCACCTCCTCGGAGCCGCCGGCGGCGACCCTTTCCAGCAGGCCGGGGGGAAGGATGCAGTGGAGCGAGCAGCGGTGGGTCATCTCGAGCCTCCCGTCGAGTGAGCTTTGCGCCAATGCTAGTGACTACTCAGAGATACCTCTATCCGCCCGAGATCCGTCGAGTCGCTGAACGCGCCGGACGCGATCGCCGTAGGCCTCGCACGGGTCCTTGATCGCCGATCGGGCCCGGCCGGTCCGGTCGTCTTGCTCAAAGGAGAATGCTCGATGCGATTTCAGCGCCCAAGGTTCACGTCGGCTCACGCGATTGCGTTGCTGGCCCTGTTCGTTTCCCTCGGCGGCACCGTCTACGCGGCGAGTGCGATCAGCGGCAAGGCGATCAGGAAGGGGTCGATCCCGGGAAATCGGTTGAAGAAAAACGGCGTCACCGGGATCCAGGTGAACGAGGGCTCGCTCGCCACCGTGCCGAGCGCGGCCAGGGCCGCCGAAGCGACGAAGGCGGGCGAAGCGGCGAAGGCGGCCGAAGCGACCAGGGCGAGCACCGCGGCCAACGCGGGCCATGCGACGAGTGCAGATAACGCGACGAATGCGGGCCGTGCGACCAATGCCGATACCGCTGGCAACGCCGGCCACGCGATCAATGCCGACCATGCGACGAACGCCGACAGCGCGACCAACGCCGGCCACGCGTCCAGCGCGGACAGCGCCGGGGACGCCGGCGCGCTCGGCGGCGAACCCCCCGCCAGCTACCAGCGCTTCTGCCGAGAGGGGACCATCAAGGGAGTGGTGCGCGTCAACGAGAACAACGGCAACCCGGACCCGATCACCAAGTTCAACTGCAGCGGCGGGGGAATCACCGTCAGCAAGAGGGAACCGGGCAAGTACGACGTCAACTTCGAAGGCCTCGACAACCTGCTCAGCGCCGCCGTCTCGGACATCAGCCAGAGTGTCGAGGTCGACGTGCGAGGAGAAGGGGCGGGCGCCTTCCTGGTGACGACCGCAGCCCCCGGCGGAGGCCGCGTCGACACCGACCAGTTCACCCTCGTGGTCTTCTGAGCCCCTGTCGACTTTCTCAGCCATAGCCTGAGAAAGTCGACAAATACCTATGCGGCTGAATGGAGTCGAACCATCACGGGTGTTTCCACCCACAAGGCCTCAAGCTGGCCAGGCCCGCAGAGCCAAATTTCATCCGGTTGTTCCCGGCTGAAACCGGCTGTTTCGGTGGCTGACTGGCGCACGACTGGCGCACCGAGGAGGTCCTGCCATATGGAGCTAGGGCCCGGCCCCACTTCGACCCCCTGAATGCCGCGATCAAACGAGTGGCCCCTGACCGAGTTCTAGCTGGCTATTGGACCTGCCGTCGGGTAGGTAGACGGGCCAGCGGTAGCCGCAGGAGCAGGCTTTCGCGGCTACATCGGTTGCCTTGAGGCAGTCCGGACACTTCTTGCGCCCCTTTGCCCATTTCGGGACTTCGCGTTGCAGAACGATGAAACCGAGAGAGACGATGACATCGATACCGATGAGGCTCCAGTTCTCAAGGGTTTCCACAGGGCCGTTGGTCGTCAGGCCGGTGACTAGATGTCCCGCCCACACACGTTGTGAACGCCTGAGAGGCATCCGGGCCCTCCAAGAGGCTTGTGGTTCTGACGCCCAAGCCAAGGAGGACCCGGATGAAGGTTCACGCTAACGCTGCTCTCGGACCGGCGGGAGGCTCGCGCTGGTTAAAGCGATCGAGTCGGGGATGACGCAGAAGGCGGCAGCTGCCGCCTTCTGCGTGGCGCCGGCGACAGCCCACCGCTGGTGGCACCGCTGGCGATTGGCGAGCGCGGCAGAGCGCCTCTCGGGCGCCTGGCTGGCGGATCGCTCCTCAAGGCCCCACCGCCAACCGCGGCGCCTCAGCGCAACCGAGGAGGAGCCGATCCTGCGGGCACGCAGACAGACCAACCTCGATCCTGGTCGACTGGCGGGAATCTGTCGCCGAGCTCGCTCGACGATCTGGAAGGTGCTCCACCGCCACGGCCTCTCCCAGCGGCGCAAGGGCGCCAGGGAGACCTACCGCCGCTATGAGTGGTCTCGGCCGGGAGCGCTGCTGCACGTCGACATCGCCCGCCTGGCGCGCTTCAATCGCCCCGGGCATGCCGTCACCGGAGTCCGCGACCTGACCGGCGCCGAGAAGCGGGCCGCAGTCGGCTACGTCTACCTGCATTGCGTGGTCGACGACCACTCCCGCTACGCCTACGTCGAGCAGCACCCAGACCAGGGCGGCGACACCGCGGCGGCAGTGCTGGGGCGGGCGATCGAGCACTTCGCCTTCCTCGGCCTGAAGGCGCCCGAGGCTGTGATGAGCGACAACGCCCTCGCCTATCGAAGGTCCAACGCCTTCCGGGAGATCCTTGAGCACCACGGCGCCCGCCACTGAGCCGGACCAGGTTTGACGGACCCTGATCCACCCCCGTCTCGACGGAGTCCCTGATCCACCCCCGTCTCGACGGAGTCCCGTTTCTAGAGTCCTTCGGCACCAAGGAGGATTCAGATGCCCCACCGCTACCCAGCAGAAGTTCGTTTTCAGGTGATCGAGCTAGCTCGATCAGGCACCAAAGTCGCCCAGCTCGCCGAGACCTTCGGCATGAGCGACGCCACCATCTACAACTGGCTCAAGCAGGAGAGGGTCGACCGCGGTGAGGTTCCCGGGCTGAGCACCGAGGAGGCCCTCGATCTCGCCGCCGCCAAGCGCAGGATCAAGCAGTTGGAAACCGAGCTGGCCGTCTCGCGGAAGGTAAACGAGGTCTTTCTCGAGGGGGACCTCCCCAAAAGGCTCTTCCCGGTGATCGAGTCCCTGATCGGGCAGGGGATCAACGTCCGCCACGCCTGTCGCGTGCTCGGGGTCTCGGAGTCGGGCTACTACGACTGGAAGGATCGGCCGGCTGCGCCACGGACCCTGCGGCGGATTTGGCTGGCCGGAGAGATCGCCGACGTCCACGAGGCCTCCGCCGGCACCTACGGCTACCAGCGGGTGAGCGCCGAGCTGCGCCACGGCCGCGACATCGTCGTCGGCCACAACACGGTCGGGGCGATCATGCGCGAGATCGGGCTCAAGGGCCTGCCGACGCGCCGTCTGCCCAAGGGCGCACGACTGGCGCAGGTCACCTCCCTGGACCTCGTCCGGCGTGAGTTCGGGCGCAACGGGCCCAATCAGCTGTGGATGACCGACATCACCGAGCACCCGACAAGGGAGGGCAAGATCTACTGCTGCGTCGTGCTCGACGCCTTCTCTCGGCGCGTCGTCGGCTGGTCGGTCGAAAGCACCCAGACCACGGTCCTGGTCACCAACGCGCTGGGGATGGCCACCAACCGCCGCGACCGCGCCGACGGCCTGGTGATCCACTCCGACCGGGGCGTCCAAGGTGGATTCAACTGGTCGTCGCAACACCTGAGCACGGAGGTGAGTGATGGGCAGGCCGGCTGGGTGGATGACCGAGTTGACGGGCAGGGCGCCGATGAAGTCGCCGGGCAAGCCGTCGTTGCGGCGCGACGTCGAGCGGCTGTTCTGGCATGAGATCGCGAAGGGGCTGAGCAGCGAGGAGGCCGCCCTTGCGGTCGGCGCCTCGCAAGCGGCTGGCAGCCGGTGGTTTCGAGAGCGTGGCGGAATGGCCACGTTCATGATCAAGCCGCTGTCGGGTCGGTATCTGTGCTTTGAGGAGCGCGAGGAGATCGCGCTGCTGCGGGCGCGAGGCGCGGGCGTTCGCGAGATCGCCCGGCGCTTGAATCGGTCTGCGTCGACAGTTTCTCGGGAGTTGCGCCGCAACGCGGCCACGCGTGGCGGCAAGCTCGAGTACCGGGCTTCGGTCGCGCAGTGGAAGGCGGAGCTGATGGCCCGGCGCCCGAAGACGGCGAAGCTCGCCGCCGACGAGCGGCTGCGCGACTACGTTCAGGAGCGGCTCGCCGGTGAGGTTCGCCGGCCGGGTGGTGCAGCGGTGCCCGGGCCCGCGACCAGGGCATGGAAGGGCCGCAACAAGCCGCGCCGCCAAGACCGCAGGTGGGCGACGGCGTGGAGCCCCGAGCAGATCGCCAACCGGCTGAAGATCGAGTTTCCCGATGATGAGTCGATGCGGATCTCCCATGAGGCGATCTACCAGGCTCTCTACGTTCAGAGCCGAGGCGCGCTGAAGCGAGAGCTCGTCGCCTGCCTGCGGACCGGCAGGGCGCTGCGCGTCCCGCGCGCTCGCGCCCGGTCTCGCGGCAAGGGCTTCGTCAGCGAGGAGGTCATGATCAGCGAGCGGCCTGCCGAGGCGGCCGACCGCGCTGTCCCCGGCCATTGGGAGGGCGACCTAATCCTCGGGACCGATCGCTCCGCGATCGGCACGCTCGTCGAGCGGACCAGCCGCTTTGTGATGCTGCTGCATCTGCCGCCCGACCAAGACCGCGCCGCCCTGAGGATCAAGAACGGCCCGCCGGTGAGCGGGCACGGTGCCGAGCAGGTTCGCGATGCGATCGCCGCCGCGATCGTCGACGTTGCCCGAGCAGCTGCGCCGTTCGCTGACTTGGGACCAGGGCGCCGAGATGGCCCAGCACGCCAAGCTTCGGATCGACACCGGATTGCCGGTCTACTTCTGCGACCCGCAGAGCCCCTGGCAGCGCGCCACCAACGAGAACACCAACGGCCTTTTGCGCCAGTACTTCCCGAAGGGCACCGACCTCGTGCGCCACAGCGCCGAAGACCTCGCCGCCGTGGCCGCGACCCTGAACGGTAGACCGCGCAAGACGCTCGGCTGGCGCACTCCCGCCGAGGCCCTCGACGAGCACCTCGCCGCGGCCCGCTGAGGCCAGCACGACGACGAAGCAAATGTGGTGTGTCCGCCGGGCAGCCCCTTCGGGGCGACGACCGCTCGCGTGGGTGTCGTCGCTACGGCCGCCCTTCGGGCGAGCCTCCGCGACGACACCCACGCGACACCATCCCAGCCCGAGCTTCTGAGCTACCGCTACGGTTCGCTCACTGGAAACCGGTGTTGCGAGGACCGATTGAGTCCGGGCAATTCACCTCCTGGGCCTTCAGTCACAAGGTCCGCGACGCCGGTATCGCCCCGTCGATGGGAGCCGTCGGCAGCGCTTACGACAATGCGATGGTCGAGTCCTTCTGGGGGCGAATGCAGGTCGAGCTCTTCAACCGCAAACGCTGGAAGACCAGGATCGAGCTCGCCACTGCCATCCACGACTACATCGAGCTCTTCCACAACACCCGGCGTCGTCACTCGGCGCTCGGGATGCTCAGCCCCACCGAATACGAGGACCAACACAACACAACCCGGGAAGCCGCCTGATTCCAGAACCGCGACTCCGTTTTATCGGGGGTGGATCAGGGTCTCCGTCAAACCTGGTCCGGCTCACTTCTACCGAATCGAGTGGAGGGGAGAACCGGGCCAGTTCTCCATGCCCGAATGGAATGTGATGGATCCGTTGGCGGACCAGTGGCTTCGATTTTTCAAAGATCGCGTCACCGAGACGGGATACACCTCGGACGCGCTCAAGGCGCGAGGTGTCGAGGTTGTTGATATGCGCGATGACGACACCTTCTGACCGAGAGCCCGATTAGCCGATTTCGCGCCGGCTCGCCCCATCTCGCCGCACCACTGTCTAAGCGCGGGCGACTGGACCTACCGGCAAGATCCCTACGCCATCCCGAGAGCGAGTCTCTCTAGCCCGCAGTTTCCGACTTTTATCCATGGCGTCGGTGTCCGCTCCCCTCCTTAATTTGCGCAAGTGAGAGATCGGCACGATGGACTTCGATGAATACCAGCGCCTCGCGCGGATGACCGCGATCTATCCCGACCAAGGGGAGAACTACCTCTATCCCGTATTGGGTTTGCTGAGTGAGGCCGGAGAGGTAGCTGGCCATATCAAGCTCGTCGTCCGTGATCATGACGGCAAGGTCGATCATTCTGCGCGTCAGGACTTGTGCTGCGAGTTGGGCGATGTGCTTTGGTATCTCTCGCAGGCTGCGTATGAGCTTGGCCTAAGCCTCGACGATGTTGCGAAGCAAAACCTTGCCAAGCTCAAAGTTCGTCAGCACGCAGGGACGTTAGGTCATGATCGTCGAAAGGCGGCTTGAGGTGCGGATGTCTGAGGAATGAGAATTCGTCGTTCGGTTTGCGCCCGCGCTATCTCGACCTCCCTCTTCATCCGCTCACCCAGGAATCGCTGAATAGCTGATCCACCGAATCCCCATGCCAGTCCAAAAGTAGCTAGCTCTATGGAGGCCCCAGGTGCAGCTAGGCCGGTTAGGGTTATGACTGCCGCTCCTAGGTTGGATGTGCGCCTTGTGACCTTGGCATAGCGCCCCAATCGACGCCATGACTTGCGCCGTCCTCCTGCGAGGAGGGTCAGGGGCTCGGCGATTGCCCCGAGGTAAGTTGTCAACGCAGTAGCGAATTCAGAGCTAGCGCGTCGAGCGTCAGGGATCTGGCTGATCTTCTGAACAGAATCGATGTATTGCTTGAAATAGCGGCCCGAGCGAATCTCTCGAATGATGTCTGCGTCCGCGGCATAGAGGGCATCGGCTGGGAACGGCAAGCGCTTCTCAAGCAGGCCCTCTTGTTCCGAAATCTGGTCAACGGGATCGCCTATCCCGACAGCGTGGATCGCAGCGGCGGCTGACCTGAAAGGAGCCGCATAAGCGGGATTAACGCCAATGGTGGCGGCTGCTGCGCCATGGTAAACAGAGCTTGCAAGGGCGCGCAAATTCCGAGCCTGTATGTCTAACCCGTCACTTTCAAGCTGCTCCGCAAACTTATAAGCAAAGGTTCGTCGGGAATACCCATCGTCTACGGTGTCGTTGCGGCGGTTCACCAGAAACTCAAGTGCCTGATCTGCAACGGCGTCCAACTCAAGGATGGTCGCAATATCCCGGTCGGCGAGACTGCCCTCGATCCCTGCGGTAAAAGTTTGTGCGGTGAGGTCGTAGTCATAAGGGATTCGAACCTTTGAGTGAGCATCGAGAAACTCCAGGTAAGGCTCGATCTCACTAGAGGCTTCGGGTCCAATTGCGGCATCTCGACGTAGAAATGCATCGATGTCTCGGAATGTTGGCGCCGCACTCCGCTGTGCAAACGCCAACGTTCCATCATCGAGGTGCTCTCTCAGGCCGAAATGGGCGTAACGCTCATCGAGAAGCAGATCCCGAAGCACTGGGTTGTAGATGGCCGCGCCGTCAGGGACCACGACTCTCTTGGCAAGCAGCGCATACAGCACCAACGTGGCTCGGAGCCGCTCGTGAGCCTCGGAAGCCCAGCGTCCATCGGCCCGGGAAAGTGCTTGAGCGTCGACGTGTGTGAGGTAGATCGACGCACTGAGGTCGTCATCTACTCGCAGTTCCTCGTGGCGCCCGGAGTTGTTGATGTTTCCCCTGCTCTGCCCAGGGACATTTCCAATTTCGGCTCATGGCCCTGATCATCCTTTTGGTACGCGAGAAGGATACGGCACCGGGTTAGCGCCAAGCCGTCTGACTGGCGCACGGACTAGCGTACGAACGCCTGCAGCCAATTCCCGACCTAATTACTCTACAACGAAAAAGCCCCCGATTTCCGGGGGCTTTCTCATGCGGTGTTTCCACCCACAAGGCCCTCAATTGCGTGGGTGGGACTGATCTCCGTTCCATTCAGTGATCTGAAGCGATCCTAGCTGCCCTCAGTTACGGAAGATTGCGGGAAATTGGCCACCAGATTGGCCACCGGCGGCTTTCGCCTCGCCCGTGCGCTTCTAGCGGGTGAAGGAATCGTGGGCTTGCTGCGACTCGGCGTTGTGGAAGGCGCCTGTTTGAAGTGTCTCGACCGGTTCGTGGCCGAGCCGCGACGGCTCGGATGGCCTGCTACAAGCATGCAATGACCGCAGGGAGAGAGATCTGGATGGAGCAGAGGTGACGACTGGGGGAGCGTCGCGGTCGGGTCGACGGGGCGGCGCCGCAACCGCCGCCGGTATTGACTTTCAGGGGCGGCTTGCCGCCACCCTCGCCTGCTCGATTCTGGCTGAGGCCGAGGCCTCTGTGCTTTGGGGATGGCCAGAAGATGTCACCCTGGAGTCGGTTGCGCTGGAGACCCGCGAGCACGTCGACGACATCGGGATCACCAGTTCGACCGGGGCTAAGGCCCACGTCCAGGCGAAACTCACCCTCAGCCTCAGCGAGAAACCCGACTCGGAGTTCGGCAAGGCGATGCGCGCCTTCGTTGGCCAGTACCTGGTCGAGGGCGATGCCGCCTTTGGCCCCGACGACCGACTCGTGCTTGCCGTCGGACTGAATGCCAGCTCCTACATCCGCGAGGACCTGCGGAGAATCGTCGAGCGGGCGCGGCCGCCGGCGACCGAGCTGGCGGCGATCACGGTAAACAAACGCGAGCGCGGGGTGTGCGAGAAGGTGCTCGCCCACCTCCGGGCGGCCTGGCGCGAGCAAGCCGGGCGCGAGCCCGAAGAGCCCGAGTTGCTCGGCCTGCTCGCCGCCATCCACGTCGACGTCCATGACTTCACCGATGGCGGCGCCTCGACCCAGAACGCCCAGAACCTGCTCCGCAGTTCCGTCGTCGCCGAGGCTGTGCAGGCCGGTCAGGCCTGGGGGCTGCTGGTCACCTTGGCGGCGACGCTCGCCTCCGACCAGACCCGGGCCGACCGCGAGCGCCTGCAGCGCCACCTGATAGACCGTCAGGTGCCATTGCGGGCGATTCCCAGCTACCGCTCCGACGTCGAGCGCCTGCGCCGTTACTCGGAGGAGACCCTCGCTGAGCTAGAAGGGCTCTCGCGGATCTCGCCGCCCGCGGGCGGCGAGATCAGGATCGACCGCGGCCTGGCGCCAGAGATCAGCGCCGCCGTGGCGGCTGGCTCGCTGCTCGTCACCGGCGACCCCGGACATGGCAAGTCAGCCTCGGTCTATGAGTTCGTGCGCGGGGCGAGGGAGGCTGGCGCCGACGTCTGTGTGATCATCGCCGAGGGTCCCGCTGCCGAGAGCCTCGGGCGCCTGCGCGAGGAGCTGAACCTCGACCACGAGGTGGTCGAGGTACTCCGCAACTGGCCCGGCCAGGGACCCGCCTACCTGGTGATCGATGGGCTTGACGCGGCGCGGCGAGAGGGGCCGCGAAAGGCACTCCTCGATCTGATCGCCGCAGTGGTTCGCAAAGGCGGCCGCTGGCGGGTGCTGGCCTCGGTGCGCCGCTTCGACCTGCGCTACAACGCGCGCCTGCGCGAGCTGTTCGCGCCGCTCGAGGCGCCGCCAGTGCCCGCCGAGCGCACCGATCCCGAGTTTGCAGACGTACGCCACTATGTGGTGCCCGAGCTCTCCGAGGAGGAGCTTGGCCAGCTCTCCGAGCTGGCGCCAGGGATCCACAAACTGCTCTGGGGCGCGACGGATGAGCTCCGCGAGCTCGCCCGAGTTCCTTTCAACCTGCGCCTTTTGACCGAGTTGATTGGCCAAGAGATCGAGAGCGCCGAGCTCGAGCCGGTGTCGACGCAGGTGCAGCTGCTTGATCTTTACTGGCGCCACCGTGTGATCGGCTCAGACGGGCTCGGTGATGCGCGCGTCGGCGTGATCACGACCGTCGCCCGGCAGATGATCGCCGCCCACCGCCTGCAGGCCGAGCGGGCGCCCCTTGCCACTGTCGAGGCGGCACCTTCGGTCGAGAAGCTCCTCGACGAGCACGTCCTCACCGAGATCACCACTCCGGCTGGGACCGTCGAGCGCGAGCAGATTGCCTTCTCCCACAACGTCCTCTTCGACTTCGCCCTCGCAAAGGTCCTGCTCTCCGGCGGCGAGGAGAAACTGACCACGGCGATCATCGCCCAGCCTGATCTGGTCATCTTCGCCCGGCCGAGCTTCGACTTCCATTTCCGTGCCCTCTGGGAGACCGATCCGAGCCGGGCGCGGTTCTGGGAGGCCTGCCTGACGATCGCGGCCGAAAGCGAGGTGCCGCAACTGGGGCGGGTGATCGGACCGGTCGTCGCCACGGAGGTGATCCGCGAGGCCGCCGATTTCGAGCCGCTCGTCGCTGCTCTCGCAGAGGAGGACACCGGCCGCCGCGAGCCGGCCGAAGTAGTGCTCCGCCACCTCGTGGGCGCCGCGCTGGGCCTCGAGCCCCGCGCCGATCGGCGCGGGGCCTCGCAGCGCCGGGCCTGGGCGGCCTTCGCCGCCGCCCTCGCTCAGCTCGGGCGTGGGGGCTGGGTTATCGCTGCCCTGCAGCGCCTGCTACTTAAACTTGCCGCCGAGAAGGACCAGGTCAACCCCGACACGATCGAGGATCTCGGCCTCGCCTCCCGCAGCCTGCTCGAGTTCGGGATCGCCGAGGAGGTGCCACGTAGGGCCCTGACCTGGATCGGCATCGATGCCGTCGTTGCCACCTTCGCCTCGGACCCGGCCGCCTCGGCCGCGCTCCTGGTCCGCATCATCGAGCGCGAACGGCTTGAAAAATTCGGCTACCAGGAGTTGCCCGACCTTGCCGATCACGCCGGGGCCCTAATCGCGCATGACCCGGTGCTTCTGCGCGACATCTATACGGCCGCATTCGACTACGAGGAGACCTCTAAGGAGACGACGGCGATGGGAACCCCAATCCTTGGGTTGAGTTCCCACCGCGCCCAGGACTACGCCGGTGGCCACCACTCGCTCGCCGAGGCTTATCCCGACTTCCTGCGTTATGCACCGACCGAGGCGGTTAAAGCCTTGATCGCGGTTCGTGCCGCATACGGGCGCAAGCAGTTCGAACGCTCCTATGGCGGGATCCTGCGGGTCGAAATCGAGGATGGCGACGCGATCGAGATCGTCGCCGACGGCGGCTCAGTCTGGGATGTGCAGCCGTTTACGCACGACGAGGAGGTGAAGATTCTCAATGCCTTCGAGGAGCGGCTGCGCGAGTTGGTGACCGAAGGTGACCGCGACGGTGTCGAGGTCCTCCTCGCCCCACTGCGCCGTCGCCAGGTGCCCGCATCGATCTGGCGGCGGATCGTCCGCGTCGCCACCGAGCATCCCGAAGCGCTCACCGAGGACATTGCGCCGCTCCTTGGGGACCACGAGGTCCTTTGCGACGCGACCCTGGGTGCCCCGGTCGGCCAGTTCCTGAGCGCCGCCTTCGCTGGCCTGGACACCGAGCTGCGCGAGCGAGTTGAGCGCGCGATTGCCGACATTCCCGCTCGCTGGGAGGCGGAGAACCCTGAGCAGCCGGAGGCCGCGGAGATCGGCGGCCGACGCCGCGACCGAGTGCTCGGTTCGCTGCGGCCAGAGGACCTTGCCGACGCGGGCCTGCGGGAGCGCCTGGAAGAAATGATCGCCGCCAAGGCGGTCCCCGACGTCAACGAGCGGGTATTCGAAGTCGGCGACGGTGACGGTTACGGCGAACGCGAGTCGCTTGCTCACCGGGGCGTCGATTTCTCCGTCACCGCCAACGAGCGCCTCCTCGATCTCTCCCCGCCGGTTTCCGAGTTTCACGCCGAGCACCTGAACGGCATCCCGAAACGGGAGGACGTCGAGGCGGTGATCGATCCCCTGCGCGAGCTGCTCGACGCTTTGCCCAAGGCCGAGCGTGACGGAGCCTCGAACCTGATGCTCAACCGCTCCTACACCCACGCGGTGCAGACGGCCGAGGTAATCGCCCGCGACACCTCCCTGCCGGCCGAAAATCCCATCCGCCAACTGGTACTCCAAGTCCTGCTGGAGGCCGGCCGCCACCCCGAGCCGCCAGCCGACGAGGAAAGTGACGAGGAGTTCGACGAGAGCCCGGGCTGGAGCCCGTCTCCGCGGATCGAGGCAGCGATCGGCCTACTCTCCCTTGCCCGGGAGGAGATGAGTGCCACCGCCGAGGTGTTGGATGCGATTGATGTCCTGCGCCACGATGGCGCCTGCCGCGTCCGTTATCAGGTTGCCCGCCGCCTGGGGTGTCTGCAGACTTCAGCGCCTGGGCGGGCCTTGGCAATGGCCGAAGCCACCGCGGCCGAGGAGGGCTCGACCGCCGTGCTTGGAGCGGTACTACGCCCACTCTCTTTCTTTTTGCGGGACCAGCCTGAGCGCCTACGGGAGATCACCGAAGGGATTTATGACCGCACCCCGGCTGAGGCGGCCGGGGCGCAGGAACTCCGCCGCTCCTGCGCCGGTCTCGTTTGTGACCTCTATGTGTACAACGGGGACGAGCGTGCTGGTGAGTTCCTGTATCGCGAGGTCTTCGATGACCCGATCGCGGCCGATGAGCTCGCACGCCAGCTCGTCGCCCGCCTGCGCGACGTGCAGACCTACGGTGCCGACGGCGATGCTCGCGGCAACGAGGTTCGCGCCCGGGCGTTGAGGCTGATCGAGCACGCCCTCGAGCGCACGATCCCCCAATACTGGGAGATCCGCGAGGAGCTCGGAGGTCGGGAACCCGCCGAGGATGACCCGCTCCTTCGCCGCGGCAGGAGCGCCGCGCAGCTGATCGACCAGGTCGCGACCGAGCTCTACTTCGCCTCGGGCGCCTTTACCGGCGGCAACCAGGATGAGCCGCGTGCGACGTCCGCTGAGCGTGCCCGCCTCTATGGCGAGGCGGGGTCGATCATCGACAGGTTGGTCGATACCGACTTGGGGAGCGCCACCCACCACCTGCTTGAGATGCTCGAGGCCTGCATCGAGGTCGACCCGCGCGGCGTCTTCATCCGTATCGCTGCCGCCGTTAATGGCGGTAAGGGTGGCGATTACCACCTCGATGGCATGGGCGAACGGCTGGTGGTGAGGGTTCTACGGCGCTACTTGACCGAACACGCGGCGTTGCTTCAGGACGACGCCGAGGTGCGCGGCCTTCTGATCGGGGTGCTCGACACTTTCATAGAGGTAGGTTCGCCAGAGGCCCTGCGTCTTGCCTACGGCCTGCATGAGCTCTTCCGGTAGCGCGTTGAGAGCAAGGCGATGTAGCTGCTAAGCTTCTTGTATGACGCTACATCAGCCCGAGAGCGAAGTTGGCGTACGCGAGTTGCATGATCGCCTTAGCGAGTATTTAGAGCGAGTCGAGGATGGGGGCGAGATCGTCGTTACCCGGCGTGGTCGGCCTGTGGCTCGTCTGAGCGGACTCGGTGAGCGGCCGCTCGACGCCCTCGCGCGCCGTGGCCTGGTGCGGATGCCCCAGGGCAAGCGCCTGCCTCGCTCCGCGCAGGTGAAGGGCGCCGGTTCGGTCTCCGATCTCGTCTCCGAGCAGCGCGCCTGATCTTCTACTTCGACACCTCGGCGCTGGTCAAGCTCGTTGTTGTCGAGGATGGATCCGAGTTGGCGGCCGAGCTCTGGAACAGCGCCCATCCGGCGGCGTCGAGCATCCTTGTCTATCCCGAGGGCCGGGCGGCCCTCGCGGCTGCCCGTCGACTGGATCGGCTTGGGGCGGATGAGCACCGCAAGGCACTTAAAGACTTTGAGGAGTTGCATGCGGAGTTGGCTACGGTCGGCGTCGATCAGGAGCTTGCGATTCGGGCTGGCGAGTACGCCGAAGATTTAAGCCTCCGCGGCTATGACTCGGTCCATTTGGCGACCGCGCTCGAACTAGGGGATGACGAAGTCGTCCTGGTGACCTGGGACCGAAATCTCGCGCGGGCGGCGGAAGAAGTTGGCTTGGGTGTCGTCGGCTCCGACGGCGACCCGAATTAGTGGTTTCGCGCTCCGTCTATAGGTCGACCAGTCACAAGTGCGGAAGCCTTGCGTGGGCCGTGAAAGAGCGCAATTTGCGGCGAAATTGGCCACCAATTGGCCACCGGACACTCGGTGCGGGTGACGTCGCCCACCAGCGCCTGAACGAAGAAACCCCCGATTTCCGGGGGTTTCTCATGCGGCTGAATGGAGTCGAACCATCACGGGTGTTTCCACCCACAAGGCCCTCAACCTTGCGCGTCTACCAGTTCCGCCACAGCCGCTTGAGGGGCGGCCGATTCTAGATGCTCGGCCGCCCGGGGAGGTCGGCGGCTTGAATGCATCCGGGCGAGGCGGTAGCCTGCGAACAGGTGTTCGAACGTATTCGCGGCCGACGACCTGGAGGATGCGACGAGCGATGGTTGACCTCGACCTGACCAAGAGGCAGAAGGAGATCTTCGACTTCATCCGCAAGTACGCGGCGAAGACGGGGTACCCGCCGACGGTGCGGGAGATCGGCAAGGCGGTGGGGCTGCACTCCTCCTCCACGGTGCACGCGCACCTGGCCAACCTGGAGAAGATCGGGCTGCTGCGGCGCGACCCGTCGAAGCCGCGGGCGATCGAGCTGCTCTTCGACAAGGCGAAGCGGACGATCCGCCCCGGCGGCGGCCTGCCGCTGGTCGGGCAGGTGGCTGCCGGCGCGCCGATCCTGGCCGAGGAGAACATCGAGGAGTACCTGGAGATCCCCGACGTGATCGGCGGCGAGGAGGGCGACTACGTCCTTCAGATTCGCGGCGAGAGCATGAAGAACGCCGGCATCCTCGAGGGCGACTACGTGATCGTGCGCCCGTCCGACGACGCCGGCGACGGCGAGATCGTCGTCGCCCTGATCGGCGAGGAGGCGACGGTGAAGCGGCTCTACCGCGAAGCCGAGCACATCAGGCTTCAGCCCGAGAACGACGAAATGGACCCGATCCTCACCAAAGAGGCCCGCGTCCTCGGACGCGTCGTCGGCGTCTTCCGCAAGGTCTGAGCCGGGCGCTCCGGCACCTCCCTCACTTCGGCCAGCTGCCCGCCTCGATCAGCTGCTTGTACCGGCGCTGACGCCGCCTCGCGTCCCAGAGCAGCGCCGGCAGCAGCCGAATGGTCAGGCGCGGGAAGAGGTTGAACAGCCGCAGCACGACGCCGCGCCAACGGGGGATGAAGACCACGGGCCGGGGGCGCTCGGTCAATCTGCCGACCTCGCGCGCCACCTCCTCCGCGGTCAGCAGCTGCCCCGAGAAGGAGCCGGCCGCGTCGAGGTCGTCGAGCTTGTCCTCCAGCATCGGGGTCCAGGCACCGTCCGGGCAGACCGCCGACAGTTCGATCCCGGCGTGGCCGGCGCGCCGCAGGTCGAACAGCGTCCCCAGCGTGAACGCCATCGCCGCGTGCTTGCTCGCCGAGTAGGCGACCTCGCCCGGCGCGGCGACGACGCCGGCGAGCGAGACGACGTTGATCACATGGCCGCGGCCGGCGGGGACCATCCGCTCCAGTGCCGCGACGGTCCCGTTCATCGTCCCCGCCGCGTTGATCGAGAGCATCGCCTCCCGCGTCGCCGCCTCCATCTCCCAGGAGAGGCCGGTGAAGAGGACGCCGGCGTTGTTGACCCAGAGGTCCAGCGAGCCGGCGTCGGCGGTGACCTCAGTTGCCACCGCCCGGCAGGCGGCCTCGTCGCGGACGTCGAGCGGGAAGGAGGTGGCCCCGGCGCCCAGCTCGGCCGCGGTTCGCGCCGCCGCCTCGGCGTCGACGTCGGTGGCCGTGACCGCGAAGCCGCGCCGCGCCAGCTCGATCGCGATCGCGCGGCCCAGCCCGCTGCCCGCTCCGGTGATGACCGCGGCTCGCATCCCCGCCACCATATCCCGGCGCCGTTTGGCCCTCGGCGCCGGCGGAGCTACCATCGAGGGGCGGGCCGAGCGGACGCGGGGGGAGAGAAAACCCCTCGAGGAAAGTCCGGACACCACAGAGCATGGCGGTGGGTAACTCCCACCCGGGGAAACCCGCGGGAAAGTGCCACAGAAATACACGGCCGATGGCGCGGCCACACGTGAGCCGCGTACAGGCAAAGGTGAAATGGTGCGGTAAGAGCGCACCGGCGTCGCGGCGACGCGGCGGCCAGGCAAACCCCGCCCGGTGCAAGGCCAAGCAGGACCGTCGACCCGGCTCGGCGAGGTCCAGGTAGGCCGCAGGGTCGCCTCGGCGACCCCCCGGGGCTCAGGCCCCGGTGAGATAGATGGCCGCTCAAGACAGGATCCGGCTTACAGGCCCGCTAACGGAAAGGCTCCCGCGAGGGGGCCTTTCCCATTGCCCGAGGGCCCCGCGGCGGTTCCGTCTTAGCGTTTGCTAACCTGCCGCCAACTTCCGCTGAATCTCCGCCTACATATCGCGGGGAGCGGGGGACCCAATTAGTGGGGGCGAATCGCAGGCATCAGCCGCGTAGCGCAGCTCTTTCAGCGCGAGCCCGACAGCTAACCCCGTAAGCGCTTGGAAAGAGACATGCAGCGACCGACGAACCGCCATGCGCGGAAGAACGAGACCAGCGAGCCCGGATCCCGACCGGGTCTGAGCCGGCGCGCGCGCTGGGCCGCCCTGGCCGCGGCGACCGCGCTCCTCGCCGCCACGGCCGTCTCCGCCCAGGCCGCAACCGGTGGCATCTCTGGCACCGAGGGGGCGACCGCCGGCAGCTCGGCCGAAGTCGGGAGCCCGGTCGAAGGGACCGAAGTCGCCTTCAGCCCCCTGCGGGCCGCCGGGGCGAGCTGGTACGGGCCCGGCCTCTACGGCCGCAGGACCGCCTGCGGCCAACTCCTGCGCCCGAGCACGGTCGGCGTCGCGCACCGCAACCTGCCCTGCGGCACCACGGTCAAGTTCCTCTACCACGGCCACGTCCTCGTCACCCAGGTGATCGACCGCGGTCCCTACGTCAGGGGCCGCTCGTGGGACCTCACCACCGCCGCGCACGAAGCGTTGGAATTCGAAGGCGTGGGCACCGTCCACTACGCGGTGGCCCTCACCCCGGCCGCGCAAGGCGTCGGAGGCTGAGGCGCGCCGAACCGCCTTCTGGCCGTGTGTACGGCTAATGTGCCCTGCAAAGGGGCACTTTCAACGAGAGGAGCACGGGCATGTCGAGGTCTTCGCACGGAGCAGTCGCCGCGAACGCGCCACAGAGAGGGCGCTGGCTCGTGCCGGCGGTGGCGGCGGCCTCCCTGGCGGTCCTGATCGGGCTCGGCGCCGGCGCCAGCGTGGCCAAGGTGCCGCAGACCACGGTCGTGCTCGGACAGACCTCCACCACGCCCGACCCGTCCTGCCCGGGCCTGCCCTGCCAGGCCGACGGCAGCTCCACCGGCTTCCAGGTCAGCAACGGCCAGACGCAGCTCCCCTTCCTCGTCCCGCACGACGGCACGATCGAGGCCTGGACCCTGACCCTGGCCCAGCCGACCAACAGCCAGCGCTCCTTCTTCAACGGCTTCTTCGGCACCCCGCCCGAGGCGCGCCTCTCGATCCTGAGGCGGGTCCCCGGCACCGATCCGCCCCGCTACAACCTGCGCCGCCAGGGCTCGGTCAAGGTCCTCAGCCCCTACCTCGGGCAGACGGTGAAGTTCGGCTCCTCGCTGGCGGTGGAAAAGGGCGACATCGTCGGCATCACCGTCCCCACCTGGGCCCCGGTCTTCGCCCAGGGCCTGGCCTCCAGCAACGTCTGGCGGGCCAGCCGCGAGCCGGGCAAATGCAACAACTCGACCGACATCCGCCAGGGCGAAGCCCAGCAGAAGGTGGGGCAGCGCGCCACCTATGGCTGCCGCTACTCAACCGCCAGGCTGCTCTACACGGCAACGCTGGTGGAGGGGTAGATACCCCCTCCACTCACGCTGCCGAGGGAAGAACCCGCGGCGTGGCCTGGTCTTTCGGCAGAGCCGCCGCGCTCGCGATCAGGCTCTGGAACTCGTTCAGCGCCAGGTGCCCGACCGCCTCGAGGATCTCCTCGTCGGTCCAGCCGATCTCCCGCGCCTCCTCGTGGAGGTGGAGCGGGGGAGGCCCGTCGGCGTCGAGCGCCTCCTTCAGGTAGGCCAGCAGTGCCGCCTCCTTCTCGTCGGCGGAGCTGAAGCTGCGCGCCCGCGAGACCTCGTCGAGGCCGAGCCCGGCGCGCCGGGCCGACTTCGCGTGCTGAGCGATGCTGTAGTTGTCCTCGCGGTGCTCGGCGACCGCCAGGGCGATCCGCTCGCGGGTCGCCTGCGGCAGCACGCCGCCGCGCAGCTCCGAGCGCATCCGCGTGTATGCGCGGAGCACGGCGGGGGAGCCGGCGAGCACGCCGACGAACTTCGTCACCGCGCCGCCGCCGGCCTGGATGCTCTTGATCAGCGGAGCGCTCTCATCCGGAGCGGTCAGCTCGTCGTGGATCTGAAATCTGCTCACTGCGGTTTTGACCGTCACGTTCCGTCTCGTCTCCCGGCCCTGTCTTTGGCGATTTTTCGCTTCACAGAGCCTTTACGTGGCCTTTACTTTACTTTGAGCCGATAACTTACAAGGAGTAAGTTATACCTCTTTTCGACCGGTTGCGCAAGCGGCCGAGAACGACCTTCCTCTACCCCGTATACGCCGTCCTGCACCTCCCCGGTTCATTCGCCTATCGTTGCCTCCTTCTCGCGGACAAGCCAAGGAGGCAGGAATGGCCGAGCAACCCCGAAGTGCCGCAGACGTCGCTGAGATTGTCAAGGAGAGCGACGTCCGGTTCGTCCGCCTCTGGTTCACCGACGTCCTCGGCCAGCTGAAGAGCTTCTCGATCAACGCCGCCGAGCTGGAGGACGCCTTCGACGGCGGCATGGGGTTCGACGGCTCCTCGATCACCGGCTTCAACCCGATCGAGGAGTCGGACATGATCGCGATGCCCGACCCCGCCACCTTCGCCCTGGTCCCCTGGCGCCCGGAGGAAGAGAACGCGGTAGCGCGCATGTTCTGCGACATCCGCGTCCCCGGCGGCGGCCCCTACGAGGGCGACCCGCGCTGGATCCTCCAGCGGGCCCTGAAGCGGGCCGAGGAGCTGGGCTTCGATGCCTACAACATCGGCCCCGAGCTGGAGTACTTCTACTTCCGCTCTGCCAAGCCCGACGGCGGCGTCCCCGAGGTCCTCGACGAGGGCGGCTACTTCGACCTGACCACGCTCGACGCCGGCTCCGACCTGCGCCGCGAGACGGTGCTGGCGCTGGAGAAGATGGGCATCCACGTCGAGTACACCCACCACGAGGTCGGCCCCTCCCAGCACGAGGTCGACATGCGCTACAAGAACGCGCTCGAGATGGCCGACGACTGCATGACCTACCGCATCGTGGTCAAGGAGTACGCGATGAAGTACGGCTGGCACGCGACCTTCATGCCGAAGCCGCTGTTCGGCGAGAACGGCTCCGGCATGCACGTCCACCAGTCGCTGGCCAAGGACGGCAAGAACGCCTTCTACGACGCCGACGATCCCTACTACCTCTCGCCGGTCGCGAAGTCCTTCATCGCCGGCCAGCTCAAGCACGCGCGCGAGATCTCGCCGCTCTTCGCCCAGTGGGTCAACTCCTACAAGCGCCTCGTCCCCGGCTATGAGGCGCCGGTCTACCTGGCCTGGTCGCGCCGCAACCGCTCGGCGCTGATCCGGGTGCCGCTCTACCACCCCGGCAAGGAGGGGGCGACCCGGGCCGAGCTGCGCTGCCCCGACCCCGCCTGCAATCCCTACCTGTGCTTCGCCGGGATGCTTCAGGCCGGCCTCGAGGGCATCGAGAAGGGCTACGAGCTGCCCGAGCCGATGGAGCAGAACCTCTACCACCTCTCCCAGGAGGAGCTGTCGCACCGGGGGATCGAGCAGCTGCCGGCGACGTTGGGAGAGGCGATCGAGGTCGCCGCCGAGTCCGAGCTGGTGCTGCGCACGCTGGGCGAGCACACCTTCCGCCGCTTCGTCGAGATCAAGCGTCAGGAATGGGACGACTACCGCGTCCAGGTGACGCCGTACGAGATCGAGAACTTCCTGCCGATCCTGTGAGGGGAGGGGCCGGTGGCGACGCTTCACGTTCTCAGGGTCTTCACCGACGAGGAGGGGGAGTGGGGCAACCCCCTCGGCGTCTTCCTCGACGGCGAGGAGGTGCCCGAGGACAGCCGCCAGGCGCTCGCGCGGCGGCTCGGCTACTCGGAGACCGTCTTCGTCGACGACCGGCGGACCGGCGCCTGCCGCATCTTCACGCCTGAGGTCGAGCTGCCCTTCGCCGGGCACCCCGCGGTCGGCACCGCCTGGCTGCTCGCCCAGGCGGGGGAGCCGCCCAAACGGCTGCGCCCGCCGGCGGGCGAGGTCGAGGTTCGGCACAAGGGCGGTCTCGTCTCGATCGCCGCTGACGCGGCCTGGTCGCCGCCGTTCGAGTTGCGCCAGCTCGACGCCCCGGCCGACGTCGACGCCCTGCCCGGCCCGCCGCCGGACGCCGGGACCGTCTACCTCTGGGCCTGGATCGACGAGCGGGCGGGGGTGGTGCGCTCCCGCTCCTTCGCCGTGGAGGCGGGCATCGAGGAGGACGAGGCGACCGGCTCGGCCGCGATCGCCCTCTGCGTCCAGCTGGGCAGGCCGGTGACGATCCACCAGGGGCGCGGCTCGCTGCTCCACACCCGCCCGCTCGGCGAAGGCCGCGCCGAGGTCGGCGGCCGCGTGGTCCTAGACGAGGTTCGCGACCACCCGATCTAACCCATCTTCTGATGCCTTTTAGACCCTATGGGGTCATAAAAGCATCAGAAGCCAGTTGGTCCCGCAGGGCCTGGGGGGAGGTCACGGGCTGCTGGCAGGTGAAGCGCTGGCAGACGTAGGCCGCCGCGCCGCCGTCTACGGCGGTGCGGCCCTTCAGCAGGGGCGGCTCCTCGCTGCCCTCGGGGCCGCCCGCCAGCACCAGGTGGGGGCGGAAGGAGGAGCGGACCGCGGCGGCGAGGGCGTCCAGGTCCTCGCCCACCAGCGCCACCTCCCGCACCGGGGCCCGGTGGAAGTCCAGCGCGCGCAGCAGGTGGGCGAGCGACTCGGGATGCTCGATCGCAGGCTCGGCGAAGAGCGCGAAGACGCCCTCCGCCTGGCGCTCGTAGTCGCGCCGTCCCGTCAGCGCCGCCAGCCGCAGCAGGCCCAGCGCCGCCGAGCTGTTGCCGGAGGGGATCGGGTGGTCGCCGATCTCCTTGCGGCGGGCGATCAGCCGCTCGTGGTCCTCGGAGGTGGAGAAGAAGCCGCCGCGCTCGGGGTCGCCGAAGCGGCCGACGATCTCCTCCGCCACCGCGAGCGCCCGCTCGAACCAGCGCTCCTCGAAGGTCGATTCGTAGAGCCTCAGCAGCGCCTCCAGCAGGAAGGCGTGGTCCTCGAGGTAGGCGTTGAGCCGGGCCTCGCCGTCGCGGTAGGTGCGCAGTAGCCGCCCGTCGTCGTCGCGCATGGTGTCGAGGACGAAGCCGGCGCAGGCGCGGGCCGCGTCGAGGTAATCGGGGCGGCCGAGGACCGCTCCGGCCTCGGCCAGGGCCGAGATCGCCAGCGCGTTCCAGGAGGCGAGCCGCTTGTCGTCCAGCCCCGGCCGCACCCGCCGCGCCCGCGCCTCGAGCAGGGCCCGCCGCGCCTCGGCGAGGCCGTCCGGCTCGGGCGCGCTCGCCCCGCCCGCCAGGTGCAGGACACTCGATCCCTCGAAGTTGCCCCTCTCGGTGACGCCGTAGAACTCGAGGATCTCCTCCGCGCCGGTGCCGAGCGCCTCGCGGACCTGAGCCGGCGTCCAGACGTAGAACCGGCCCTCCTCGCCCTCGGAGTCGGCGTCCAGGGCGGAGTAGAAGCCGCCCTCGGGGCCGCGCATCTCGCGCAGCATCCAGTCCAGCGTCTCCTCGCAGACGCGGCGGTAGCGCTCGTGCCCCAGCGCCTGCCAGCCGTGCAGGTAGGCGCTGGCCAGCTGGGCGTTGTCGTAGAGCATCTTCTCGAAGTGGGGGACGAGCCAGACCGCGTCGACCGCGTAGCGGGCGAAGCCGCCGCCGAGCTGGTCGTAGATGCCGCCGGCCAGCATCGCGTCGAGCGTCCGCTCGACCGCCTCGCGCTCGCCGCGGGCCAGGAGCAGCTCCAGGGCGGCGGCCGGGGGGAACTTCGGCGCGCCGCCGAAGCCGCCGTGCTCGCGGTCGGCGCCGGCCACCAGTTTCCGCGTCGCCGCGTCCAGCCGGCCGGGCTCCGGCGCCGCCTCCCGCGGTTGCGCCAGGCCGACCGCTCCCAGCCGCGCCCGCGTCGCCGCCGAACGCTCGCGGATCTCCTCCCGCTTGCGCTCGAAGGCGTCGACCACGGCCTCCATCACCATCCGGAAGCTCGGCATGCCGCGGCTCTCGTCGGGCGGGAAGTAGGTGCCGCCGTAGAAGGGCACGCCCTCGGGGTCGAGGAAGACGGTCATCGGCCAGCCGCCGTGGCCGCTGATCGCCTGCACCGCCTCCATGTAGAGGGCGTCGATGTCGGGGCGCTCCTCGCGGTCGACCTTGACGTTGACGAAGTGCTCGTTCATGTACGCGGCCGTCTCTGGGTCCTCGAAGGACTCGCGCTCCATCACGTGGCACCAGTGGCAGGCCGAGTAGCCGACCGAGAGCAGGATCGGGCGGTCCTCCTCGCTGGCCCGGCCCAGCGCCTCCGGCCCCCACGGGTACCAGTCGACGGGATTTTCCCGGTGCTGGAGGAGGTAGGGACTGGTCTCCTGCGCGAGGCGGTTGGCCATCGGTCCCAGGCTACCCTGGAGGGCCTGGAAGCCAACTATTTGGTTTGGGGGATCGCCGAAATTCGAGTCCCCTGGTCGAAACGTGACGTTTCCACATAACCTTAGCCCCGGCAGCATCTACCTTCTGTCGGTGACGAACGCCCATAGCTCCAAGAAGCGCTATCCGGGCGTCGAGACCGTGCTCGAGAAGCTCGAGCCCGAGGACCGCGAGATCGTTGCCGGCGCCCTCGCCCGGGCCGAGAAAACCGAGGCCGAGCTTCGCTACCTGGCCGATCACGACTCGCTCACCGGGCTGCTGAACCGGCGGCGCTTCCGCGCCGAACTCGACCAGTACGTCTCCTTCAGCGCCCGCTACGGAGGCCAGGGCGCGGTGATGATCATCGACATCGACGGCCTCAAGTCGGTCAACGACCGCCTCGGGCACCAGGTCGGCGACAGCCTGATCCGCCGCATCTCCGCGATCCTGCGCGAACGGGTGCGTACGACCGACATCGTCGCCCGGCTCTCCGGCGACGAGTTCGCGGTGCTGATGCCGCAGACCGACACCGCCGGCGCGCTCCAGCTGGGCGAGGACCTGCGTTCGCAGGTGGCCGAGAGCTTCCCCGAGACGATCGACGCCGAGGCCGGCGCCTCGACGATAAGCGTCGGGATCACGATGTTCGGCGGCAAGCGCGACGCCGGCGCCGAGGCGGTGCTGGTCGCCGCCGACCAGGCGATGTACCGGGCCAAGGAAGAGGGGCGCAACCGCATCGCGCTCTTCCACGACCCGGGCGAGGGCGAGCGGGAGGCGCGGCGCGGCCAGTCGACCAGCGCCAGGATCCGCGACGCGCTGACGCAGAACCGGCTCAGCCTCGCCACCCAGCCGATCCGCAGCCTCGCCTCCGGCGGGATCGAGCGCTACGAGCTGCTGCTGCGGATGACCGGCGACAGCGGCGAGCTGCTGCCGGCCGCCTCCTTCATCGAGGTCGCCGAGCGCTCCGGCATGGTGCAGGAGCTGGACCGCTGGGTCGTCGGCCGCGCCCTCGAGCTGCTGGCCGAACGCGAGCGGGCGGGGGAGCCCGTGTCCCTGCACGTCAACCTCTCTGGCGCCTCGCTGACCGACATCTCGGTGCTCGAGTACATCGAGCGCGGCTTCGACGAGGGCGACGCCGATCCGGGCCGCTGCACGTTCGAGATCACCCAGACCGCCCGGGTGGACGACTACGAGACCGCCGCCGGCTTCGCCGACCGCCTGACCGAGTTCGGCTGCGAGGTCGCCATCGACGACTACGGCGCCGGCTTCGGCCCCTTCCACTACCTGAAGCGGATCCCCTTCGACGTGATCAAGATCGACGGCGCCTTCATCCGCGACATGCCCCGCAACGACGCCGACCAGCTGACCGTGAAGGCGATCGTCCAGATCGCCCGCGGCCTCGGCAAGACCACGATCGCCGAGTTCGTCCAAGACGACGACACGACCCGGATGCTGCGCGAATACGGGGTCGACATGGCGCAGGGTTTCCACCTCGGGCGCCCGGTCGCGGCCAGCGAGGGCCCCTTCGCGCAGGCCGCCTAGGGCGGCTATCCGCGGGTGAGGTCGGCGGCGAAGGCCTCGAAGGCGTCGAGGTAGCGCCGCAGGTCCTCGTCGGAGTGGGCGATCGAAAGCGTCCACTCCTCCTCGGTCCCCGGGGTCATGAAGATGCCGTGGTTCATGTGGTACAGCCAGGCCAGGGTCGAGAGCTCGTCGTCGACGTCGGTCAGGTAGTCGCGGTACTCGTGCATCCGCCGCGGGGAGAAGATCACGCAGCCCTTGGCGCCGAGGCCCTCGGTGTAGGCGGGCAGCCCATGGGCGTCGACGATCTCCTGGCAGCCGGCGAGGAGCCGGTCGTTGGTCGCCTCGAAACGCTCGTAGACGTCGTCGGTGAGGACCTCGGTCAGCGTCGCCTCGGCCGCCGCCATCACCAGCGGGTTGCCGTTGAAGGTGCCGTACTGCTTGACCGTGCCCTCGACCACCAGCGCCGCCAGCTCCTCGCTGATCCCGATCGCCCCGCCCGGGTAGCCGCCGCAGCTCGCCTTGGCCAGGGTGACCATGTCGGGGAGGACGCCGAAGCGGGCGGTGGCGCCGCCCGGGCCGATCGTGCATCCCGTCTTGACCTCGTCGAAGATCAGCTTGACGCCGTGCTTCGCGGTCAGCTCGCGGACCCGCTCCAGGTAGCCCGGGCGGGGCGGGATGATGTTGATGTTCATCATCGCCGGCTCCATGATCAGCCCGGCGACCTGCTCGCCGATTTTCTCCAGCACGCTCTCCAGCGCCTCGGCGTCGTTGAAGGGGACGGCGCGGGTCAGCTCGCTCATCGCCGCCGGGACGCCGCCGCCGTAGGGGACGCTGACCGGGTCGTCGCGGGCGCCGAGGGCCTCCAGCGGCGGGTAGACGGAGACCATCACGGAGTCGTGGTGACCGTGGTAGGAGCCCTCGATCTTGAGGATCGTGTCGCGCCCGGTGGCGCCGCGGGCGAGGTGGACGGCGTCCATCGTCGACTCGGTGCCGGAGTTGGTGAACCGCCACTGGGGCAGGCCGAAGCGGCGCTTCAGCTCCGTCGCGACGGCGATTGAGCCCTCGGTCGGGGCGGCGAAGTGGGTGCCTTCGTCGACCCGCCTCTTCACCGCGGCGCCGACCTTGGGGTTGGCGTGGCCGATGCACATCACCCCGAAGCCGTTGTGGAAATCGACGTATTCGTTGCCGTCGACGTCCCAGACCCGGCTGCCCTCGCCGCGCTCCAGGTAGACCGGCCAGGGGTCGTTTTCCTGAAAGGAGGAGGGGACGCCGCCGGGCATCACCTTGACCGCCCGCCGGAAGGTCTCGGCGGAGGCGCCGGTGCGGTTGCGGAAGGCCTCCTGCTGGGCCTCGGTCAGCTCGGCGACGCGCCTGCGGTCGATCTCGGTCACGGCGCCTAGCCTAGAGCGCGCGCAGCTCGGCCCGCTTGATCTTGCCGCTGGGGGTCTTCGGCAGCTCGGAGACGAAATCGACGATGCGGGGGAACTTGTAGGGGGCGGTCTCGCGCTTGCAGTGCTCCTGTAGCTCCCGCGCCAGCTCCTCCCCCGGCTCGCGGTCGCGGGGGACGACCACCGCCCGCACCACGGCGCCGCGCTCGGGGTCCGGCGCGGCGACCGCGGCGGCCTCGGCGACCGCCGGGTGGGACTGAAGCGCCGACTCGACCTCGAAGGGCCCGATCCGGTATCCCGCCGAGAGGATGATGTCGTCGTCGCGCCCCTCGAAGAAGAGGTGGCCGTCCTCGTCGGCGACGACCAGGTCGCCGGTCCGCCACCACTCGCCCTCGAAGCGCTCGCCGTCGAGGTAGCGGGAGAAGAAGGTGGGGGAGGAGGCGGCGCGCAGCTGTAGCTCGCCGTCGACGATGCGGGTCTCGATCCCCGGCAGCGGCCTGCCCATCGAGCCCGCGCGGACGGGCTCGCCGGCGAGGTTGCCGGTCAGCTGCCCGGTCTCGGTCTGGCCGTAGCCGTCGGCCGGCTCCAGCCCGGTCGCCTCGCGGAAGGCGGCGATCGTCTCGGGGTCCAGCGGCTCGCCGGCGGAGACCATCCGCCGTAGGGCGGGGAGGGGGCGCAGGGCCGTCCGCTTGGCCAGCATCCGGTACTCGGTCGGCGCCTGGCAGAGGACGTTCACTCCCAGCGCCGCGGCGATCTCCAGCCGCTCGGCCGCCTCGAAGCGGCCGTCGTGGATGACCGCGGCGGCGCCGGTCAGCCAGGGGGCGAGGAAGACGTTGCGGGCAGACTTCGACCATCCCGTCGCCGTCGTGCACCAGGCCAGCTCGCCCTCGCGCGAGCCGAGCCAGTGTTCGGCCTGGAGGCGCTGGCCCTCCAGGTAGCGGTAGGCGTGGACGACGCCGCGCGGCTCGCCGGTGGTCCCCGAGGTGAAGACGACCAGGGCCGGGTCCTCGGCGCCCATGTCCTCGATCGGCGCCGGCGCCTCCTGGGGGCGGTCCTCGTCGAGGACGGCGGCCACCTCGGCCATCGTCATCGCCGCCACTCCGCCGGGCAGCTCCGCCAGCAGCGCCTCCTCGCCGACGCACAGCCGCGGCACGGCCGCGGCGACGCGCAGCTCGAGGTCGTGGCGGCGCAGCTGCGTGTTGCACGGCAGGGCGACGGCCCCCATCCGCCAGCAGGCGAGCAGCGTCAGCACCCACTCGATCCGGTTGCCGACCAGGGTCATCACCACGTCGCCCCGCGCCACCCCGCGCGCCGCGAGGGCGCCGGAGAGCCCGGCCGAGCGCGCGATCAGCTCGCCGAAGTGCCAATCCCGTCGGTTGCCCGCGGCGTCGATCGCGACGATCCCCAGCCGCGAGGCGGGGGCCCGTTCCATCAGGTCCACGATCAGGTTCACCGGGCGGCAGTCTGCCGGACCGGCCGCCGCGGCGCTCGACACGGGCCTGGCCGCCCGGGCATGCGGCGGCCCAGACATTCGGCCAATCCCCAATTGCGCTTGGTAGCTTCGCTTCCAATGCAGCCACAAACCAAATTCGGCGGCGATCGTTGGAGGACGTTGTTGGGCATCCAGGCGGCCCTGCTCATGCTCGGTGCGGCGCTTTTCCCGGTCGGCGCTCAGGCGCAGGCGGTCGATCCGCACCTCGTCCGGCCGAACGCCGTCATGCCACACCCCGTCGTGGCGCCCGCTTCGGATCCGGCGCCAGACGACGGTGCCACGGAAGACACCGGGGCGCCGGCCCAATCTCTCCGCCTCGGCAGCACCCCCGCCGGGAACCCGCCCGGACCCGGTTGGGCCACCCCCACCGCGCCGCCGGCGTATCTCCAGTGCCCGAGCACCGATCAGTGTGGCCCCCTCACGCCGGAAGAAAAACAGAAACTCAAAGAGGAACTCGACGCCCAGCAGGCCGAAAAGCGGGAAGAAGAAGAAGAACGCCGCGAAAAGGCGGCGAAGCTGCGGGCGAAATACCTGGCCGAGCACCCGCCGACGGTGATCGAGCTCTATATCGGCCAGTTTCTCTGCCCGCTGTGGGAGCGGAGTTACGCCATCGCCTCATTCCACTACGACGAGACCCACGCCGCTGGGCTCGGACCGTCGGACGGTCTGCTCAGCGACATAGAGGCGCTCGCGGGACTGCTCTCGTCCCGTTCCTGCATCACCACGGTTCGACCGTGATCGCCTACGCCTTGGCGTCTTCGTAGAGCTTGACGACGCGGACGGTGCCCTCGGGGGCGGCGTCGACGCAGAGGTCGCAGAGGACGCACTCGTCGAGGTTCTCCGCGACGATCTCGACGCCCCCCTCGGCCGCCCTGAAGATGTCGACGGGGCAGACTTCCTCCAGCTTGGCGGCGAGAGCCGCGTCGGCGGCGACGGAGGGGTCGACCTCGACGTCGATGAAGACCCCGTTGAGCGGCTCGGCCATCAGGCCGCCACCCCGAGCTTCTCCTTGACCGCGTCGGGGATCTCGTCGATCCGCTCGACGACCCGGATGCCGGCCGCTTCGAGGCGGGCGATCTTCTCCGTCGCCGTGTCCTCGACGCCCTCGACGATCGTCCCCGCGTGCCCGAAGCTCATCCCCTTCATCTCCTCGTCGTCCATGAACTTGCCGGCCATGAAGGCGACGATCGGCAGGCGGCTGTCGTTGTCCTTCACCCATGCGGAGAGCTGCGCCTCCATGCGGCCGCCGGGCTCGGTGTAGATGACGATCGCCTTGGTCTCCTCGTCGGCCTCGAAGTGGGGCATCAGCTCGGCGTAGGTGGAGCCGATGATCGCGTCGCCGCCGATCGAGACCGCGGTGGAGACGCCGAGGCCGGCCTGGGTCAGCGAGGAGGAGATCTCGGTCGTCATCCCGCCCGAGCGGCTCATCACGCCGACCGGGCCGGGCGCGTAGGCCTTGGCGGCGTCCTTGGCGGGACCGCCGATGCCGCCCATCTTGCAGACCCCCGGGACGATCAGGCCGAGGCAGTTGGGGCCGATGATCCGCGCCCCGCGCATCTGCGCCAGCTCGACCATCTGGGCGACGTCGCGGCGCGGGATCCGCTCGGTGACGATCGACGATCAGCTTGATCCCGTTGTCGATCGCCTCGAAGCACCGCGTCCTTGGTGAAGGCGGGGGGGACGGTGACGACCGAGCCGTCGATCGGAGCGCCGTGGTTCTCGACCGCCTGGGCGACGGTGTCGAAGACCGGCACCCCGTGGACCTCGCGGCCCCTGCGCCCGGGCGTGACCCCGCCGACGATCTTGGAGCCGTAGTCGAGGCACTCGCGGGTCAGGTTGACCGCCTCGCGGCCGGTGATCCCCTGGACGATGAAGGTCGTCTCGCTGGGAGAGCAGGATGCTCATGCCGGGGCCCCCTGGATCTTGGCCACGGCGCGGCCGGCCGCCTCCCACATCGAGACCGAGCGGTCGCAGTACTCGACCCCGTAGCGCTCGAGGATCTTGAAGCCCTCCTCCTCCCAGGCGCCTGGGATGCGGAAGATCGCGATCGTCTCGCCGGGGTCCTTGCCCAGCTCCAGGCAGGCCTTGATCACGCCGCGGGCGACGATGTCGACCCGGGTGTTGGAGACGATCGACATCATCACCGCGATCTTCTCGACGCCGTCCTTTTCCAGCACCTCCTTGGCCAGGCCGCAGGCCTTGGCGACCGAGGGGTTGCCGCCGATCTCGGAGTAGTTGGCCGGCTGCCCGCCCTGGCTGCGGACCGCGTCGGTCAGGGTCAGCGAGCCGCCGCCGGCGCCGATCACCAGGCCGAGGTTGCCGTCGAAGCCGTGGTCCTTGCCCTGGATCACGCCGCGGTGGTCGGCGGCGTCGATCGCGCCGACGTTGCGCTCGAAGTCGGAGGGCTCGTACGGCTCGCGGGTGTCCTCCTCGGCGATCTCCAGCCGCTTGCGCAGCAGCGCCTTCTGGCGCCCGACCGCCTCGTCCTCCATCTCCATGTGGGCGTCGAGGGCGACGAAGCTGCCGTCGGTCAGCTCGGCCAGCGGGTTGATCTCGGCCAGGGTCATGTCGTTGTCGCGGAAGAGGCGCGCCAGCCGGGCGAGGACCGGCGTCGCGCGGTTCAGCTGGGAGCCGGTGACGCCGGTCGCGGCGATCGTCTGCTTGGCCTCGAAGTCGGAGATCGGCAGCAGGTTGGAGACGTGGCCGCGGCCGACGTGGTCGGGGTGGCTCTCGGCGACCTCCTCGATGTCGATCCCGCCCATGTCGCTGAACAGCATCAGCGGCCGCTTCGCGGTCCCGTCCCAGACGACGCCGGCGTAGTACTCCTGCTTGACCTCGGCCTTGGGGTCGACGAGGACGCCGCGCGGCATCTGGCCGTTGATCTCCAGCTCGAGGATCGCCGCGGCGTGCTCGGCGGCCTCCTCGGGGGTGTCGGCGAACTTGACGCCGCCGGCCTTCATCCGGCCGCCGCTCAGCACCTGGGACTTGATCACCACCGGCCCGCCGATCTCCTCGGCCGCCTGCCGCGCCTCCTCGGCGCTCGTGCAGAAGCCGTACTTGGTGACGGGAATCCCCGCCAGCTCGACGATCTTTCGCGCCTCGAACTCGTAGAACCTCATCGCGGCGCGGCACCCTATCCGACGCTCCCCGCGGCCGGCGTGTCGTGGCCGATTGGGATACTCCGTGGGGCAAGCCCCGCTCGAAAAGGAGATCGATGCGCTTCGCCGTCCCCGCTTTCGCGGCCCCGGTTCTGGTCGCTCTCGTCCTCGCCGCCGCCGGCTGCGGCGACACCGTGATCGACGACGTCAAGGCCGAGGGGGCGATCGAATCCAACCTCGAAAAGGCGCTTCATGAAAAGATCACGTCGGTCGATTGCCCAGCTGACGAAAAGGTCGACCCCGGCAGGAAGTTCGGCTGCACGGTCGATTTCTCGAATGGAAAACAGGCAACCGCAACGTTGAAGATCCTCGACAAGGACGCCGACGTGAGCCTCGTCGGTCTCAAACCGAACAGACAAGAGAGAGGCGAATGAGCGACTTGAGCACGGCACCAGCGCTGACCACCCACGCCAAACTGCTCGACTGGGTGGGTGAGATCGCGGCTCTGACCCAGCCCGACGCCGTCCACTGGTGCGACGGCTCCGCCGAGGAGTACGACTCGCTGGCGCAGGCCCTGATCGACGCCGGCACCTTCGAGCGCCTCTCCGACGCCAAGCGCCCCAACTCCTACCTCGCCCTCTCCGACCCGGCCGACGTCGCCCGGGTCGAGGACCGCACCTTCATCTGCTCGGAGGCCGAGGCCGACGCCGGCCCGACCAACAACTGGCGCGACCCGGCCGAGATGCGGCAGACGCTCGAAGCGGCCTCTTCGAGCGGCTGCATGAAGGGCCGCACGATGTACGTCGTCCCCTTCTCGATGGGCCCGATCGGCTCGCCGATCTCCCACATCGGCGTCCAGCTGACCGACTCCCCCTACGTCGCGGTCTCGATGCGGATCATGACCCGGATGGGCAAGGCGGCGCTCGACGTGCTCGGCGACCGACGGCGAGTTCGTCCCCTGCGTGCACTCGGTCGGGATGCCGCTCGCCGAGGGCCTCGAGGACGTCTCCTGGCCCTGCAACGCGCGACAACAAGTACATCGTCCACTACCCCGAGACGCGGGAGATCTGGTCCTTCGGCTCCGGCTACGGCGGCAACGCCCTGCTCGGCAAGAAGTGCTTCGCGCTGCGGATCGCCTCGGCGATGGCCCGCGACGAGGGCTGGCTGGCCGAGCACATGCTGATCCTCAAGCTGACCTCGCCCGAGGGCGACGGTCAAGTACGTCACCGGCGCCTTCCCCTCGGCCTGCGGCAAGACCAACCTGGCGATGCTGGTCCCGACCCTGCCCGACTGGAAGGTCGAGACGATCGGCGACGACATCGCCTGGATGAAGTTCGGCGAGGACGGCCGCCTCTACGCGGTCAACCCCGAGGCCGGCTTCTTCGGCGTCGCCCCGAACACCAGCCACAAGACCAACCCCAACGCGATGGACACGATCGAGCGCAACTCGATCTTCACCAACTGCGCCAAGACCGACGACGGCGACATCTGGTGGGAGGGGATGACCGGCGAGCCGCCCGCCCACGCGATCGACTGGCACGGCGACGACTGGACGCCCGAGTCCGAGAGCCCCGCCGCCCACCCCAACGCCCGCTTCACGACGCCGGCCGCGCCAGTGCCCCTCGATCGCCCCCGAGTGGGAGGACCCGGCCGGGGTGCCGATCGACGCCTTCCTCTTCGGCGGCCGGCGGGCGACCGTGGTGCCGCTCGTCCACGAGGCCTTCGACTGGGAGCACGCCGTCTTCATGGGCGCGACGATGTCCTCCGAGACGACCGCCGCCGCCGCCGGCGAGGTCGGCCAGCTGCGCTTCGACCCGATGGCGATGCTGCCGTTCTGCGGCTACAACATGGCCGACTACTTCGCCCACTGGCTGAAGCGTCGGCGAGCGCGAGGGCGCTCGAGCTGCCGCGCGTGCTTCTACGTCAACTGGTTCCGCAAAGACGCCGACGGCAAGTTCCTCTGGCCCGGCTTCGGCGAGAACAGCCGCGTGCTCGAGTGGGTCTTCCGCCGCTGCGAGGGCGCCGCCGAGGCGGTCGAGACCCCGATCGGCCTGCTGCCGGCCGAGGGCGCGATCGACACCGACGGGCTCAGCGTCTCCGACGAGGCGATGCGCGGAGCTGCTCAGCGTCGACGACGGATCTGGTCAAGGCAGCAGCTGCCGCAGGTGAGGGAGCACCTGGCCCAGTTCGGCGACAGGCTGCCGGCCGAGATCATCCGCCCAGCTCGAGGCGCTCGAAGAGCGCCTCGGCTAGGGAGGCCCGGGCGTCGCGATGGCGATCCGGGTCGGCCTCGACCTGGTCGCGGTCGACTCGGTCGCCGAGTCGCTGCGCGGCGCCCACCGCGAGCACTACCTGAAGCGCGTCTACACCGAGCGCGAGGTCGACGACTGCCGCGGCCCCTCGGGCGCGGATCGAGCCCGAGCGGCTGGCCGCCCGCTTCGCCGCCAAGGAGGCGACGATCAAGGCCCTGCCGGGCGCCGGCGAGGAAGTGCGGCTGACCACGATCGAGGTTCGCGCCGAGCCCTCGGGCGAGGTCCGGCTGGAGCTCTCGGGGCGGGCGGCCGAGCTGGCCGAGCGAGGCCGGCATCAGCGAGCTCGCGCTGAGCCTCACCCACGAGGCCGGTTTCGCGGCGGCGACGCGTCGTAACCGCGTAGGCTTCGTCGCCGCCTGGGCCGACGCGTCCGACACTAAAGGTCGCGCGCCGCATCGGCCGATCTGTGAGGCGCGATGAAAGACCAGATCCGACAGGTCATCAAGGAGCACGGGCAGCTGTCCGTCGACGTCGACACGCTCGCCGACGACGCCGACCTCTACCAGGCCGGGATGACCTCGCACGCGAGCGTCAACGTGATGATCGCCCTCGAGGACGCCTTCGACGTCGAGTTCCTCGACTCGATGCTGAAGCGCAGCGTCTTCGAGAGCGTCGCCTCGATCGCCGCCGCCCTCGCGGAGGTCAGGGGTGCCGCCGCGTGAGCGTCGCCGTCGACCGGTGCGGACCAGGAGCTGCTCGACGCGGTGCGGCGGATCGCCGCCGAGGTCGCCGCGCCCAACGCCGACGAGGTCGACCGCGAGGCCCGCTTTCCCAGTCGAGGCGGTCGACGCGCTGCGCGAGGCAGCGCGCCCTCTCGGCCCTCGTGCCCGAGTCGAGCTCGGCGGCGGCGGCGTCTCCTTCGAGGCGGTCGCCGACGGCCTGCTTCGAGCTCGGCCGCGCGCTGCGGCGCCAGCGGCGATGGTCTTCGCGATGCACCAGATCCAGGTCGCCTGCATCGTCCGCCACCTCGACGGCTCGCCCTGGTTCGAGGGCTACCTGCGCGAGGTCGCCGACGAGCAGCGGCTGATCGCCTCGATCACCTCCGAGGTCGGCACCGGCGGCGACATGGGCAAGTCGGTCGCCGCGCGTCTCCGACCCGGCGCGACGGCGTCGTCAGCTTCGAGAAGCAGGCGCCGACCGTCTCCTACGGCGGCCACGCCGACGCCTTCCTCGACCACGCTGCGCCGCGCGCCCGACGCCGAGCCCGGCGACCAGGTCCTGGTCGCTGACGCCGCGCCGAGCAGATCGACGCTCGAGCCGCAGGGCACCTGGGACCCGCTCGGGATGCGCGGCACCTGCTCGCCCGGCTTCGTCGTCCGCGGCGAGTTCGCCGGTCGAGCAGGTCCTGGCCGACGCCGTTCTCGCACGATCTCCGGCCGAGTCGATGACGCCGATCTCCCACATCCTCTGGTCGCACGTCTGGCTCGGCATCGCGACCGACGCCTTCGACCGCGCCCGCGCCTTCGTCCGCGCCGCGGCCAAGCGCAAGCCCGGCGAGCCGCTGCCGGCGGCGATCCGCCTCTCGCAGCTGATGAGCGAGCTGTCGCTGCTGCGCGCCGAGGTCTCCCTGGCGCTGCGCGAGTACTGCGACGCCGCCGACGAGGACCGCGCCCGGCTCTCGGAGATGGCGACGATCCTGCGCTTCAACAACCTCAAGATCGCCGCCTCCGAGCAGGCGCCGCGCGGTCTGCCAGGGCGCGCTGGGCGTCTGCGGCATCGTCGGCTACAAGAACGACACGCCGTTCAGCGTCGGCCGCCACCTGCGCGACACGATGTCGGCCTGCCTGATGGTCGCCAACGAGCGCATCCACAAGACGAACGCCAGCCTGCTGCTGATCGCCAAGGAGGTCTGAGCCGTGGCCGAGTTCCGTCCCGGGACCGCCGGAGCAGGCCGAGTTCCTCGACGAGCTGCTCGACGCCGGCCTGCCTGATCGACAGCGGCGTCGCCGGGCGTCTACGGGCGCGGCGCCGACTTCGAGCGGCGTGCGGCTGCGGCCTTCGACGCCGCTGGTCACCGCGGCCGGCGCCGCCGACGCGCCCCGAGCGCCTCGCCTTCCCGCCGCTGCTGCCGCGCCGCCAGCTCGAGGAGATCGGCTACCTGAAGTCCTTCCCGCACCTGGCCGGCTCGGTCTTCGCCTTCGAGGGCGACGAGGAGGCAGGCCGCCGAGCAGGAGCGAGCGCGCCGAGCCGCCACGAGGACTGGAGCGAGCACCAGCGCGATGACCGACCTGGTGCTGACCCCGGCCGCCTGCTACCCGGTCTACCCGGCGATCGCCGCGCGCGGCACGCTCGCCGCCGGCGGCGTCACCGTCGACGCCGGCGGCTCCTACGTCTTCCGCCACGAGCCCTCGGGCGACCCGGCCCGGCTGCAGATGTTCCACCAGCGCGAGATCGTCCGGATCGGCGAGCCGGAGACGGTGGCCGAGTGGCGCGACCGCTGGCGCGACCGCGCGCTCGAGCTGCTGCGCTCGGTCGGCCTCGACGCCGACTTCGACGTCGCCACCGACCCGTTCTTCGGCCGCAGCGGCCGGCTGCTGGCCGCGCAGCCAGCGCAGCCAGGAGCTGAAGTTCGAGATCCTGGTCCCGATCGCCGGCCCCGAGCCGACCGCGGTCGCCTCCTTCAACTACCACCAGGACCACTTCTCCGCGCACCTACGGGATCGAGATGGACGGACGGCGACGGGCGCCCACACCGCCTGCCTCGGCTTCGGCCTGGAGCGGATCGTCGCTGGCGCTGCTGCGCCGGCACGGCCTCGACCTCGCCGCGTGGCCGGCGGAGGTGCGGCGAGGAGCTGGGGCTGCGATGAGCGCGCCCGGCACCGGCTCGATGCAGCCTGCTCGGGCCTCGACCCGGCGCCTACGAGCCGCACCCGCTGCACGGCACCGACCGCGTCTACCCCGAGACCAACTGCTACACGGACATCCTGATCGAGCTCGTCCACGCCCGCGGCGACGAGCCGCTGGCGATGATGGGCTGCGCGCTGCGCGGTCGACTTCGAGGGCGACCAGTGGACCTTCTTCAAGCCGCGCGCCCGAGGACCTCGAGCGCCTCTACGGGATCGACATCCACGAGATGCAGCCCTACCGGCCGCTGCCCGAGCAGATCGCCGAGCAGATCGAGGCGGGGCGGACGCTGATCGTCGAGCTCGACTCCTGGTACCTGCCCGACACCGCCGCGACCAGCTACCGCCGCGAGCACGTCAAGACCTCGGTCGTCGCCGAGGCGATCGACCTCGACGGCGAGCGGCTGCGCTACTTCCACGGCCCCGGCTACTTCGAGCTCGAGGGCGAGGACTACCGCGGCGTCTTCCGCCTCGGCCGCGAGTTCTCCGCCGACGTCCTGCCGCCCTACACCGAGCTGGTGCGCTTCGACGCCGGGCGCGCGGCTGCGAGGGCGAGGAGCTGCGCGCGGCGGCGCGCGAGCTGCTGCGCGCGACACCTCGCCAGGCGTCCCGCCGACCAACCCCTTCGCCGCGCTTCGGCGACCAGCTCGCGCTCGACCTGCCGCGGCTGCTGGAGGGCGACGCCGCCGCCTACCACGACTACGCCTTCGCGACCGTGCGGATGGTCGGCTCGGCCTTCGAGGCCGGCGCGCTCCCACGTCGACTGGCTGCTGGGCGAGCGAGGGCGACGGCCGCGCGGCGCGCGATGGGCGGCGATCGTCGACGGCTGCAAGACGCTCTCCTTCAAGCTCGCGCGCCGGCGCGAGTTCGACCCCGAGCCGGCGATCGCGGAGCTCGCCGCCGCCTGGGAGGAGAGCTTCGCGAAGCTCGACGATGCCCTCGCCTGAGCCCCGCACCGTCGCCGCGCGGCGGCTCGGCCGCGTCGAGGGCCACGACGCGCTCGCCGATCGGCGACGGCTGGGAGGCCGCGTCCTGCGCGCCCGACGCGCACGCCGACCCGGCGGCGCTCGACGACCTCGACTGGATGCCGGCGACCGTGCCCGGCACCGCGGCCGCGGCGCTGCGCGACGCCGGCCGCTGGCGCCCGGGCGACCCGATCGACCTCGACGCCGAGGACTGGTGGTTCCGCGACCGCGCTTCGAGGCCGAGCCGGCCGCCGGCCGGGCGAGGAGGTCGTCGCTCGGCCTCGACGGGATCGCCACCGTCGCCGAGGTCTTCCTCAACGGCGAGCGGCTGCTGGAGAGCGAGTCGATGTTCGCCGCCCACGAGGTCGACGTCGGCGCGCCTGCTGCGCGCCGGCGCCAACGAGCTGGCGATCCGCTGCCGGGCGCTGGCGCCGCTGCTGGCGGCGCCGCGCAAGCCGCGCGCCCGCTGGCGCACCAGGCTGGTCGCCGGCGGGCCTGCGCTTCTTCCGCACGATGCTGCTCGGCCGCGCGCCGGGCTTCGCGCCGGGGCCCGCCGGCGGTCGGCCCCTGGCGCCCGGTCTGGCTCGAGCGCCGACGCGCCGCTCGCGGTCGACGCGCCTCGGCGCTGCGGCCGCGCCTCGACGGCGAGGACGGGGTGCTCGTCGGTGCGGCGTCTCGCTGCGCGGCGCTCGACGGGGCGGCGCCCGCGGAGGCCGAGGTCGAGCTCTCCGGCCCCTCCGGGAGCCATCGCGGCGTCGCTGCGGCTGCGGAGCGGGCCGGGGCGACGTCGCCGGCTCGTCGGCGAGCTGCGCGTCCCCGCCGTCGCCCGCTGGTGGCCGCACACCCACGGCGAGCCGGCGCTGCACGAGGTCCGGCTGACGGTGCGGGCGCCGCGGCGGCACGCTCGACGGTCGACGCCGGCCGGGTCGGCTTCCGCGAGCTCGTCGCCGGCGCGGCGCCGGCCACGACGTCGAGGCCGACGGCCTGCGACCTGCACGTCAACGGCGTTCGCGGTCTTCGCCCGCGGCGCCGTCTGGACCCCGGTCGACCCGGTCGGCCTGGCCCCGGCGCAGGAGCGAGCTGCGCGCGGCGCTGGAGCAGGTCCGCGACGCCGGCATGAACATGGTGCGCGTCGCCGGCACCGGCGCCTACGAGAGCGACGACTTCCACGACCTCTGCGACGAGCTCGGGCATCCTCGTCTGGCAGGACTTCATGTTCGCCAACCTCGACTACCCGATCGCCGACGACGGCTTCCGCGCCGCGGTCGAGGCGCGAGGCGACGCGCGGCTCCTGGCCGAGCTCGGCGGCCGGCCGAGCCTCGCGGTCCTCTGCGGCAACAGCGAGGTCGAGCAGCAGGTCGGCGATGCTCGGGCTCGACCCGGCGCTGGGCCGCGGCGAGCTGTTCGGCGAGCTGCTGCCGCGCCTGGCCGCGCGAGGCCGGCGTCGACGCCGCCTACGTGCCCTCGGCGCCGTGCGGCGGCGCGCTGCCGTTCCGGCCCGATCGCGGCGTCGCCAACTACTACGGCGTCGGCGCCTACCTGCGCCCGCTCGAGGACGCGCGCCGCGCCGAGGTGCGCTTCGCCTCCGAGTGCCTCGCCTTCGCCAACGTGCCCGACGAGGCGGGCGTCGAGGCGGTGCTCCCCGACGCCCCGACCAGGCTGTCGTCCACCACCCGCGCTGGAAGGCCGGGGTGCCGCGCGACGTCGGCGCCGGCTGGGACTTCGACGACGTGCGCGACCACTACCTGCGAGCTGCTCTTCGGCGTCGACCCGGGCGAGCTGCGCCGCGGCGACCACGAGCGCTACCTGGAGCTCTCCGCGCGCGGTCTCCGGCGAGGTGATGGCGGCCGTCTTCGGCGAGTGGCGCCGCGCCGGCTCGCCCTGCGGCGGCGGCCTGGTGCTGTGGCTGCGCGACCTGGTGCCCGGCGCCGGCTGGGGCGTGGTCGACCACGGCGGCACGCCCAAGTTCGCCTACCACCACCTGCGCCGGGCGCTGGCGCCGGTCGCGGTCTGGATCACCGACGAGGGCCTCGGCGGCGTCGGCGTGCACGTCGCCAACGACGGCCCCGAGCCGCTCGCCGCGACCCTGCGCGTCGGCCCTCTACCGCGACCTCGAGCAGCGGGTGGGGGAGGCGCGGCGGGAGCTCGAGCTGGCGTCCCACGGGGCCCGCTCGCTCGACCTCGAGTCGGCTGCTCGGCGGCTTCGTCGACGCCTCCTAGGCCTACCGCTTCGGCCCGCCGGCCCAGAACCTGATCGTCGCCAGCCTCGAGCGCGACGGCGAGGAGGGCGCCTCCAGCCCGATCTCCCAGCGCCTTCCACTTGCCGGCCGGGCGGCCCACCGCGGACGGAGACGCCGGAGCGGCTCGGGCTCGAGGCGACGGCGCGGCGCGGAGCCGACGGCGGCGCCGTGCTGGAGATCTCCTGCCGGCGCTTCGTCTACGGGCTGCGGATCGGCGGCGAGGGACTGCGCCCGCCGACGACGCGTTCTCGCTGGAGCCGGGGGTGGGGCGTAAGATCGAGCTCTCGGGAGGTCGATGCCACGGACGAGTCACTGGCGCCGTCGCAACTCACCGCGCTCAACATGCAGCGGCCGTCTCGCGGTCGCCCTGCCGGTAACGATCGTCCGACGATGCCTCCGCGATCCCCATCTACCTGGAGACGGCGCTCGGACCCGTCTTCGGCCTGTTCCAACGCGCCCGGGGGACGTGCCGCGCGGCGACCGCGGTGCTGATCTGCGCGCCCTGGGGCTGGGACGAGGTCGCCTCCTACCGGAGCCGCCAACGCCTGGGCCGAGCGCCTGGCCGCGGCCGGGCACCCGACCCTGCGCTTCGACCTGCCCGCGACCGGCGACAGCGGCGGCGTGCCGTCGGACCCCGGCCCGGGTCGACTCCTGGCTCGCCGCCGTCGACGGCGCCGCGGCATGGCTGCGCGAGCGCCGGCGGTGTCGCCGCGGGTCGCCGTGCTCGGACTCGGCCTCGGCGGTCTGCTGGCGAGGGAGGCGTCGCCCGTCGGCGCGCCGATCGAGGAGCTGGTGCTCTGGGCGGCGCCCGGCGATGGGGCAGCGCCTTCGTGCGCGAGACCCGGGCCTTCTCCCGGCTACAGGCCTGGAGAGCGGGCGCCGCACGCGACGGAGGCGGCGGGGCGGCGCCGGAGGGCGCGATCGAGGCCGGCGGCTTCGTCCTCAGCGCCGAGACGATCGGGCGCTCTGCGGGCGCTGGAGCCCGACGACGCGAGGCCCTCCACGCTGCGGCGAGCGCTGCTGCTCGACCGCGACGGCATCGCCGTCGAGGAGCGGCTGCGGGAGGGGATGGAGTCGGCCGGGGTCGAGGTCGGCGCTCGCCTCCGGCGACGGCTGGGGGCGGATGGTCGCCCACCCGGAGCGCATCGCGGCTGCCCGCGGTGATCGCCGACGCGGTCGAGGCCTGGCTCGCCGCCGGGCAGGGGGAGGAGACCGGCCCGGCGCCTGTCGGCGGCGCCCACCGGCCGAGGTCGCGCCCGCGCCGGCGCCCGAGAGGAGCTCCGGCTCGAGCTCGGGGGCGGGCGGTGCGCGAGACCCCGCTGGTCGCTCGAGCAGCCCTTCGGCCGTGCCTTCGGCGTCCTCGCCGAGCCCGTCGACGGGCCGGTGCGACGACATCTGCGTCGTCTTCCTCAACGCCGGCGCCGTGCGCCACATCGGCCCGAACCGGATCTGGGTCGAGAGCCGCGCGGCGCTGGGCGGCGCGCGGGGTGCGGACGCTGCGGGTCGACCTCGAGGGGATCGGCGAGGCCGACGGCGACGAGAGCTCGCTTCCAGGACGTCGCCGAGTTCTACATCCCGAAGTTCGAGCGGCCAGGTCGAGGCGGTCCTCGACGCCCTCGAAGAGCGGGGAGGGGTGGAGCGGTTCCTCCTCGTCGGCCTCTGCGCCAGCGGCTACTGGTCCTATCGCACGGCGCTGAACGACCGCCGGGTGGCCGCCGCGATCCTGCTCAACGCCGGCGCGCTCGCCTGGCACTCCGACCTGCTCGCCGACCGCGCCGGCCGCAAGCTGGGCCGGGTCTGCGCCGGCGCTGGTGGGGGAAGCTGATGCGCGGGGAGATCTCCGCGGCGCAGCTGCGGACCCTCGCCCGGTCGCTGCTGCGCAAGGCGGGCCAGCTCGCGGCGCGGCCCTGGCGCGCCCTGCGCGGGCGCGGGCGCGGCTCGGCGGCGGCGGAATTCGAAGCCGAGTTCGACCGGCTGCGGGAGCTCGGCACGCGTCTGACGATGGCCTTCTCCGCCGATGAGCCGCTGCGCGACGAACTCGGGCCGAGGGGGTGCCGCCGCGGCTTCGGAGCTGGCCGAACATCGCCCTGGAGGAGCTCCCGGGGAGCGACCACACGCTGCGGCCGATCCCCGCCCAGCTTGCCGCCGGGGAGCTGCTGGACCGCGAGCTGGAGCGCGAGACGGCGGCCCCGCCGGCCAGCTGAGCCGCTCAGCCCGCCGGGCGGCAGAGGTAGTCGAGCCAGGGATCGCGGCCGCGGTGGGGCAGCTCGACGTCGCGGCCGCCGACGTCGTAGATCGCCTCCACCTCGAAGCCGGCCTCGCCCAGCTGCCGCACCTGGTAGGCGGGATCGACGTAGTAGTCGTCGATCTGGAAGTCGTGACCGCGCCCGGCGACGACGATCCAGCCGCGTTCCCGCGCCAGGTCGAGGTCGAGGCCGCGGTTCACCTTCCGCACCCGCCAGCCGAACGGGATGTCGGTGAGGCGGGCGTAGAGCCGGTACAGGCGGGAGCGGCGCAAGCGCGGCGAGCGCTCCTGCCTGGTCGCGAGCGGCAGGGCGCCGGTCGAGTGCGTGGAGAAGAGGAAGCAGCCCCCCGGCCGCAGCACCCGGCGCACCTCGGCCAGGATCCTCAGCCGCTCCTCGTGCCCGACGGCGTCGATGCCGTTGAAGCTGAAGAGGACGAAGTCGAACTCTCCATCGACCGCCGCGAGGTTCCCCGCGTCGCCCTGGACCAGCTCGACGCCCTCGCCCAGCAGGCCTCGCGCCCGCTCCAGCATTCGCGGCGAGTAGTCGAGGCCGACGTAGCGGCGCACGAGCGGGGCGAAGGTGTAGCCGGTCCGCCCGGCGCCGACCCCGAGGTCGAGCATGTCCATCTCGCGCAGCCGTGGGCCCAGCAGCTCCAGCACGCGTCGCTCCGCCGGCTTCAGGGCGAGGTCGTCGTAGGAGTCGGCGACGCTGTCGAACACCCGCCTGTTGGCGCCTGACCCGTCCACGTTCGGCTCCGAGCGCCGTGGCCCGCTAGAGCGCGTAGGCCTCGGCCAGCTCCGGGTCCTTCTCGGCCAGCATCTCGGCCAGCTCGACCATCACCTTGCACTGCTTCCAGGTGGCGTCGTCCTGCATCTTGCCGTCGATCATGTGGACGCCGCGGCCGTCGGGGATCGCCTCGAGCACCTTCTTGGCGAACCTGACCTCCTCCGGCGGCGGGCTGAAGACCTTCTTGGCGATGTCGATCTGGACCGGGTGCAGCGACCAGGCGCCGACGCAGCCCATCAGGAAGGCGGCGCGGAACTGGGTCTCGCAGCCGGCGGTGTCCTTGATGTCGCCGAAGGGGCCGTAGAAGGGCAGGATCCCGGTCGAGGCGCAGGCGTCGACCATGCGGGCGATCGAGTAGTGCCAGAGGTCCTGCTGGGCGCTGACCCGGTCGGCCTCGGGGTTCTCCGGGTCGGCCGGGTCCTCCATCACCCGGTAGCCGGGGTGGCCGCCGCCGACGCGGGTCGTCTTCATCCGCCGCGAGGCGGCGAGGTCGGCGGGGCCGAAGCTCATCCCCTGCATGCGCGGGCTGGCGGCGGCGATCTCCTCGAGGTTGACGACGCCCTGGGCGGTCTCGAGGATGGCGTGGATCAGGATCGGCCGCTCCAGCCCGGCCTTCGCCTCGAGCTGGGCGAGCAGGCGGTCGACGTAGTGGATGTCCCAGGCGCCCTCGACCTTCGGCACCATCACCACCTCGAGCTTGTCGCCGATCTCGGTGACCAGCGTGGTCGAGGTCGTCGAGCACCCAGGGGCTCTCCAGCGAGTTGACCCGGGTCCAGAGCGAGGTCTGGCCGAAGTCGGACTCCTTGGCGGCCTTGATCAGCCCCTGGCGCGCGGCCTCCTTGCGGTCGACCGGGATCGCGTCCTCGAGGTTGCCGAGGAGGATGTCGGTCTTGGTCGCGATGTCGGCCGCCTTGGCGACCATCTTCTCGTTCGAGAAGTCGAGGAAGTGGATCATCCGCGACGGCTTGACGGGGATTCTCGCGCAGCGGCTCGGGGGCGCCGATCGCCTGCGGCTGGAAGAAGTCTCTGGGGTTTCTCAAGCTGCTCCTCGGTTCGTTTCGCGTTCTCTCGCGGGCGGAAATCTAGTCGCCCAGCGCATTTGCCGCCTCCCCCGACCGTAAATTGCGGCGAGATGGACGGCCGCCGAGCGCGACAGCACTCAGGACTGGCTGCTCCCCGGCGGATTCGGCCCCGCCGCTGCTCGAGCGAGCTGGAGCTGAGGATCGACGAGGCCCTGGTGATCGCGCGGGCCTCCGAGCGGGCGGTGCGGGAGGTCGGCGACGCCGCGATCGACGCCGCCAAACAGGCCCGCCGCGCCGCCGAGCTGGCCGAGCGCGCCAGCGCCGCCGCCCTGAGGCGAGCCGCGCGGGCGGCGCGGCCCCGGCCCCGAGGACGCCAGCCTGCGCCGCTTCAGCGAGCGGGCTGACCGGGTGGTGGCGCGGCTGCGGGCGCTGGAGCGGCGGCCGGCGCCGGGCGGAGCCTCCAGCGCCGCCGCAAGCCGGCGGCGACCGCGCGGCTGAGATCCCCGTCCGCCGCCAGCTCCTCGCCGTCGAGGCGGCGGGCCGGCACCACGCCGCGCACCGAGGCGGTCAGGAAGACCTCCTCGGCCTCGAACAGGTCCCCGCGCCGCAGTCGCCGCTCCCGCACGTCGACGCCGGAGCCGCGGGCGATCGCGATTGCGGCGGCGCGGGTGACGCCGGGGAGGATGCGCCCGTCGGCCGGGGGTGTGGAGAGGACCCCGCCGCGAAGGCAGGAAGAGGTTGGCCCAGCCGGCCTCGAGCACCTCGCCGTCGGCCTCGCAGAGCAGCGGCACCGTGCCGGTCCCGACCCAGCCAGGCGCGGGTCGCGGTCGGCCCACTTGTGCCGGCCCAGCCCGCCCGCGACGACGAGGCCGCGCAGCTCGGCGCCCCCGGCGCGGCCGGGAAACGGCGTCGCGGCCTCGACCTCCTCGCTCGTCGCCTCGCAGGCGAGGCCGCCCGCGGCCGGGACGACCGTCAGCCGCAGGCGCGCCAGCCCCAGCCCGGCGGCGCGCCGCCGGCAGAGCTCGCGCGCCTCGCCGGGGAGGCCGGCGCCGAACAGCGTCTCGAGGCTGGCGGCGAGGCGCTCCAGGTGCGGGTCCAGCTCGACCGGGCGCCCGTCGAGCACCAGCAGCGTCTCGAGGACGCCCCTGCTGGGGTCGGGTCGGGGGAGGGTCGGCATCTCGGAGGTATTTTGCCCTTTCCCGAGGCGCGCGCGATGCGAACCCTGCTGATCGACAACCACGACTCCTTCACCTACAACCTCTTCCAGCTGCTGGCGGAGGTCAACGGGGTCGAGCCGATCGTGGTCCGCAACGACGAGGCGACCTGGGATGAGCTGCGCGAGCTCGCGCTTCGACAACGTCGTCCTCTCGCCCGGGCCGGGCCGCCCGGAGCGCGAGCGCGACTTCGGCGTCTGCGCCGAGGCGATCCGGCGCTGCGAGGCGCCCCTGCTCGGCGTCTGCCTCGGCCACCAGGGGATCGCCTCGGTCCACGGAGGCGAGGTGGGGCCCGCGCCGGAGCCGATGCACGGGCGCCTCGACGCGGTCGAGCACGCGGGCGAGGGACTCTTCTCCGGCATCCCATCGCCCTTCCGCGCGGTCCGCTACCACTCGCTCCGCGTCCGCACGCCGCTGCCGGGCGACCTGGAGCCGATCGCCTGGGCGCGGGACGGCGTCGTGATGGCTCTCGCCCACCGCAGCCGGCCCCAGTGGGGGGTCCAGTTCCACCCCGAGTCGGTGGCGACAGAGCACGGCAGGCGGCTGCTGGAGAACTTTCGCGGGCTCACCTTGGCGCGTCGTGCTGGGTCGGAGTCGCCCGCGACCCCGGGCGGGTGGGCCGCCTTATTGGGCCCCAGGCCCAGAAACGCGGCCCATTCGCCCGCGGGGACGGAGCTGAGGACCCGCCGGCTCGACCTGGGGGCGGATCCCGAGGCCGTCTTCGGCGCCCTCTATCGCGACAGCCCCAATGCCTTCTGGCTCGACGGGGCCCTGGCCGGCGTGGGCTCCCGCTTCTCCTTCCTCGGCGACGCCGCCGGGCCGCTCGCCGCGACGGTCTCCTACGACGTCGAGGCCGGCGAGGTGACGGTCGAGCGCGGGGGGGAGGTGGAGGTCCGCGCCGAATCGGTATTCGACTACCTGGAGCGCGAGCGGCGGCGCCTGCGGCTGGCGGCGCCCGACCTCCCCTTCGACTTCGACTGTGGCTTCGCGGGCTTCTTCGGCTACGAGCTGAAGGCCGAGTGCGGGGGCGGGCGCGGCCATCGCTCCGAGCTGCCGGACGCCGCCTTCGTCCTCGCCGACCGGACGGTCGCCTTCGACCACGAGCTCGGCCACGTCCACCTGCTCTGCCTCTCCGATCGGGTTCGGCGGGCGGAGTCCGAGGCCTGGCTGGAGGCGAGCGCGGCGCGGCTGGCATCGCTCGGCGAGGCCTGGGAGCCGAGGCCGGAGCGGGACCCGCCGGCTGTGGCCGGCCCGATCGAGCCGCAGCTCGATCGCCCCCGCTCGCGCTACCTCGAGGACATCACCGACTGCCAGCGCCAGCTCCGCGACGGCGAGAGCTACGAGGTCTGCCTCACCAACTCGGTCGCGACCGAGCTCGACCTTGATCCCCTCGACCTCTTCCTGCGGCTGCGCCGCGCCAACCCGGCTCCGTTCTCGGCCTATCTGCGCTTCGGCGAGCTGGCGGTGGTGAGCTCCTCGCCGGAGCGCTTCCTCAGGGTGGATCGCGACCGCGGGGTCGAGGCGAGGCCGATCAAGGGGACGATCCGGCGCGGCGCCACCCCGGAGGAGGACGAGCGCCTCGCCTCCCGCCTGCGCGAGGACGAGAAGAGCCGGGCCGAGAACCTGATGATCGCCGACCTCCTGCGCAACGACCTCGGCGCGGTCTGCGAGGTCGGCAGCGTCGAGGCGCCGGCCCTGATGGAGGTCGAGACCTTTGAGACGGTGCACCATCTGGTCTCGACGGTGCGCGGTCGCCTGCGGCCGGATCTGGCGGCGACCGACTGCGTCCGGGCCTGTTTTCCGCCCGGCTCGATGACCGGGGCGCCGAAGCTGCGGACGATGGAGATCCTCGACCGGCTGGAGGGCCGCCCTCGCGGGGTCTACTCGGGCGCGATCGGATACCTCGGGCTGGGCGGCGGCTGCGACCTCAGCGTCGCGATCCGGACGATCGTGGTCGAGGCGGGGCGGGCGAGCGTCGGGGCGGGCGGCGCGATCGTCCTTCAGTCCGACCCGGTGGCGGAGTACGAGGAGATGCTGCTGAAGGCGGCGGCGCCGATGCGGGCGCTCGCCCGCTCAGACCCGGGCGCTGCGCCGGGCGAGGATGCCGCGCCAGAAGTCGTGGAACGCGACCGGGTCGGCAGCGGCCAGGCGTAGCGCCCGGGGCAGCTCGAGCAGCTTGCCCTCGCGCGCGAGGGCAAGGGCGCGCATGATGCGCGTTTCGGAGACCGCGTGGCGGAAGTCGCTCGCGTGCTCGCCGATGAACTCCGGGTCGCTGCCCCAGACGCGCCTGAGGGTGGAGAGCCGCGAATCCGCCCACACGTGCAGTGGGAGCTGGGTGAGGCGGGGGCCGGCGTGGCCGTACTGCCAGGCCGTCTCGGTGTCGAACAGGGCGCCGGCGCCGCGACGCGCGAGCCGCCCGAAGGCCGGCCACTCCTCGCAGGTGGGAAGGTCCTCGGCGAATCGCAGGGCCTCTCTCGCCTCCTCCTTTCGCACCGTAAGGGTGAAGGCGGCGACGAAGTTGTTGCGCATCTCCTCCAGGTACATGTCGCCGACGTAGACGTCGAAGTCCTCGCGGCCCGGCGGCAGCGGCGCGAAGGAGGAGTAGGACGCGCCGGGGCCGAAGACCTTGGCGAGGGGAAGCGGGCGCCGCAGCCAGCGCGGCAGGTAGCGGTGGGTCTCGGTCCCGTCGTCGAGGCGCACCCCGAAGTCGCTGAAGCAGTAGAGGACGTCGGGCCGTGCTTCGAGGAAAGTCCGCTGTAGCTCGATCTTGTCGGGAAGCCACTCGTCGTCGCTGTCGAGGAAGGAGACGAGCGGCCCGCGAGCGGCGGCGACCCCGGCGTTGCGTGCGGCACCGGCACCCGCATGCGGGAGGCTCAGCAGGCGAACGGGAGGGCCGAAGGCCTCGACGGCCGCGGCGGTCCCGTCGGTGGAGCCGTCGTCGACGACGATGACCTCGTCTCCGGGACCAAGCGCCGCCAGCGCCGAGCGGATCGCGCGCGAGACCAGATCCGACCGGTTATAGGTCGGGATGACCGCGCTTACCGCCAGAGAAGTCACCGGCGCATTATGCGCCTTTCAGCCCAGGGTGACTATCTGCCCCGAGTCGACCAACTCCAACGCCCGGGTGAAGTTGGGGTCGTAGACCTCTATTTCAACCTCCACGCCGGGGTAGGCGAGGTACACGCTGTGTGGCCGGGTCCGGTCGTAGTACACCGTCGCGTGGCCGGGGGCGGTGTCGAGCACGGCTCCTGGCTGCCTGCCCCGCGCGCGCAGGGCCGCGATCGGGTTCGCCTGGGCGTAGGTGCCGACGGTGAGGAAGTCCGCGCGGGGATCGCCGGCCTCGGCGCCGCCGGTCAGGTAGCGCACATAGGTGCGGTCGGCGTCGGGCCTGCTCAGCTCGAATTCGACGTCCGGCCGCTCGCCCGCCCAGTAGACCGGGGTCGGTCCCGCGGCCACGGCGTCGCGCAGCGAGTCGGCGCTGAGGACCTCGGCTTCGCCGCCTCCGCCCCCGTTCGATCCGCTGCTGCCGGAGGCGATCAGGGCGATCAGGGCGACCAGGGTGACGCCGGTGAGGGCGACGACGAAGAGGAAGGCGCGACTCCTGGTCGCCTCGGTTCCGGCCGAACCGCCCGCTTGTGGTCGTGAAGTCATCAGATGACTGAGAAGCCTAGCCGGAGCCCCGACCCGCGTGGGCGCGAGCGGGCCGCGGCGATATCCTTCGCTCCCGCGCCGGTGGCATCGAGTGAGTCGCGGCGCGTCCGTCCCCGAGCCCAACCGAGCAGGAGCAATGGCCGTAGAGACCGCATACAGCGAGCAGACCGACATTCAGCGCGACATCACCGAGATGGTGCGCCAGTTCGCGGATGAGCAGATCATCCCCAACGCCGAGCACTTCGACCACGAGGACTCCTTTCCGGAGCCGATCGTCGAGCAGATGAAGGAGCTGGGGCTTTTCGGGGTCACCATCCCCGAGGAGTACGGCGGCATGGGCCTCGACCTGACCACCTACGCGATGATCGTCGAAGAGCTCTCGCGCGGCTGGATCTCGATCTCGGGCGTGGTCAACACCCATTTCATCGGCTCCTACCTGCTGATGAAGTTCGGCACCGAGGAGCAGAAAGATCGCTTCCTGCCGAAGATGGCGACCGGTGAGATTCGCGCCGCCTTCTCGCTCTCGGAGCCGGAGGTCGGCTCCGACGTGCAGGGGATCAAGTCCACCGCGAAGAAGGGCGAGGACGGGAACTGGGAGCTGAACGGGCAGAAGATGTGGGTCACCAACGGGCTCGGCTCCAGCCTCGTCTTCGTGCTGATGAAGACCGACCCCAAGGCCGAACCCCCCTACAAGGGGATGACCTGCTTCATCACCGAGAAGGAGCCCTGGGAGCAGGAGAACTCGGGCGAGTTCGCCGGTCTCACCGTGCCGCCCAAGATCAAGAAGATGGGCTACAAGGGCGTCGAGTCGACCGAGCTGGTCTACGACGGCTACCGCTGCCCGCCCGAGCGCGTGCTGGGCGGCGAGGAGGCGGGCGTCGGCCAGGGCTTCGTGCAGATGATGGACGCGCTTGAGGTCGGCCGCGTCAACGTCGCCGCCCGCGGCGTCGGCATCGCCCAGCGGGCGCTGGAGCTGGCGCTGCGCTACAGCCAGGAGCGCAAGACCTTCGGCAAGCCGATCGCCCAGCACCAGGCGATCCAGTTCAAGCTCGCCGACATGGCGACCAAGGTCGAGGCCGCGCGGCTGATGACCCGCAAGGCGGCGCGGATGAAGGACGCCGGCGAGCGCTCTGACCTGGAGGCGGGGATGGCGAAGCTGCTCGCCTCGGAGACCGGCAAGGAGTGCGTCGAGGAGTGCTTCCGCATCCACGGCGGCTACGGCTACTCCAAGGAGTACGAGATAGAGCGCCTGTACCGCGACGCGCCGCTGCTGCTGATCGGCGAGGGGACCTCGGAGATCCAGCGCATGGTGATCGGAAAAAAGCTCCTCCAGAGGCACAAGATCTAGGCGGATGGCCTCCACCGCGGACTCGATCCGCATCGCCGTCGAGCGATTTCAGGCCGAAGTCCCGGCGCTTGCGAAACTGAAACTCGTCTTCGGCCTGGAGCTGAAGGCCAAACACGACATCCAGCTCTACCGCGTCGTCCTGCCGGGGCCGGAGATCAGCAAGGGGCTGGCCCAGGACGAGCGGGTGCTGGTCGAAATCGACCGCCCCCAGTTCAACGAGCTGGCCGAGAAAGGAACCCTGAAGGGTTACCGCAAGGCGGTGGAAACCGGTCACATCAAGGCCTCCGGGGATTCCAACGTGTTGAAGCTGATAGCCCAGGTGGTAGAGCGGCAGGAACAGCGCTCGCGCTTGCGAAAAGTGCACTGATGCCATTTGACGTGGAGTGGATCGCCGACCTGGCGGGCTTCGTCGCCCTCGCCGGCGAGTGGGACGCGCTGCTGCCGGCGGATTCGCACCCCTTCGACCTGCACAGCTGGTACCTCGCCTGGTGGGAGGCGTTCGGCGGCTCCTCGCGGCTGGCCGTCTGCGCCGTGAGGCGCGAGGGGCACCTCGTCGCCGTCTTCCCCATGCGCCGCGAGGGGCGGGGGCTGCGGGCCTTCGCCAACTATCACGCGCCGATGTGCAGGCCCCTGGCGACCGACACCGAGGCGATGGAGGCCCTGGTCCGCGGCGTGGCCGAGGAGGCCGGCCCGGGGGGCCTGGAGCTGGTGGGGCTGCCCGCCGGGGACCCCACCGTCGCCCTGCTGGAAGCGGCGGCCCGCCGGGCGGGGATGCTCCCCCTGCTCGAGCCGACCTACGCCTGTCCCTACATCGACACCCGCGGCGACTACGAGACCTGGCGCAAGGAGAACAAGCACCGCTGGAAGGCGCCGCTGGAGCGCAAATGGCGCAAGATGGAACGCGACCACGAGGCCGTCTTCACCATGGTCGAGCCGCCCGTGGACCTCGATGCCGAGTTCGACGAGGGCCTGCGTATCGAGGCGAGCGGTTGGAAGGGGGAAGAGGGCACGGCGATCGACTCCGCGCCCGACACCGCCATGTACTACCGCAGCCTGGCCCGCATCTTCCACGAGCGCGGGGAGGTCCGCCTCAACTGGATCCACCTCGACGGAGTCGCCGTCTCCTTCGACTTCTGCCTGCTCTACCGCAGGCGCCTCTACACGCTCAAGTCCGGATATGACGAGGACTACCGCAACCTCGCGCCCGGCCTGGTGCTGCGGCTGGCGGTGATCAAACGCTGCTTCGAGACCGAGGTCGACACCCACGACCTGCTCGGCGACGAAATCGGGTGGAAGACCCGGTTCGCCTCGGGCAACCGACCCCACCTCGACCTGCGCGCCTACCCACGCTGGCCGGCCGGGTATCTGCGGTACGGGTACCGATCGTCCCTGCGCCCGCGGCTGCGGACCGCCTACCGCCGCCTGCGCCCCGCCTGAGCGCGGCTATCCCGGCCGAGCCCGGGTTTCGCGTTTGGCGATCGTCCCGCGCCAGAAGGCGGCGAAGGCCGATGGCGCGGAGACGGCAAGGCGGATCGCCCTGGCCGCCTCGCGCGGATCGCCCTGGCGGGCGAGCGCGGAGGCGCGCATCAGGCGGGCCTCAGCGACGGCGCGCCGGTAGGCCCGGCCGTGCTCGGCGAGGAAATCGGCATCCTGGCCCCAGACCCGTTCGAGCGAGGAGAGCCAGCCGCTGGCGATCAGCTCCGTCGGGGTGTCGGTCACTCGCGGCCCCGAGTGGCCGTGTTGCCAGGCCGTCTCGGTATCGAAGATGGCCCCCGGGCCGAGGCCGGCGAGGCGCCCGAAGGCCGGCCACTCCTCGCAGATCGGCATGTCCGCGGCGAAGCGCAGGGCCTCGCCGGCCTCCTCCTTGCGGGTCATGAAGGTGAAGGCGGCGACGAAGTTGTTGCGCATCTCCTCCAGGTACATGTCGCCGACGTAGACCTCGAAGTCCTCGCGGCCCGGCGGCAGCGGCGCGTATGAGGAGTAGGGCGCGCCGGGGCCGAAGACCCTGGCGAGCGGGTGTGGCGCCCGCAGCCACTGGGGGAGGTAGCGGCGGTGTTCGCTGCCGTCGGCGAGGCGGACGGCGAAGTCGGTGCACACGTACAGCACCCGCGGCTGCCTTTCGAGGAAGGTGCGCTGTAGCTCGATCTTGTCGGGAAACCACTCGTCGTCGCTGTCGAGGAAGGCGACGAGCGGCCCGCGCGCGGCGGCGAAACCGGCGTTTCGCGCCGGTCCGGCGCCGCCATGCGCCACGCGCAGCAGCCTCACCGGCGGGCCGAACGCCTCGGCGACCGCGGCGGTGTCGTCGGTCGAGCCGTCGTCGACGACGAGGATCTCGTCGCCCGGCCTCAGCGCGGCCAGCGCCGAGTGGATCGCGCGAGGCAGGAGCTCCTCCCGGTTGTAGGCAGGGATAATCGCGCTGACAGCCGGGGAGCTCATCGCCGCCACTAATCTATCGGCGATTTCCCGTCCACCCGCGCCAAGTTCGAACAGGAGAGCAACGACAGAGATGAGTGACGAGCCACAGCAGGTGATCACCGACCAGGCGGCACGCGAGGCGTCGGGCGCGCACAGCTACGGCCGCTACCTCGAGGAGTTCGAGGTCGGCGCCGTGTACAGGCACTGGCCGGCGAAGACCGTGACCGAGGCGGACGACCACCTCTTCTGCCTGATCACGATGAACCACCACCCATTGCACATCAACGACGTCTACGCGAAGCGCTCACAGCAGGGACGCAACGTCGTCGTCGGCCCGCTCGTCTACTCTCTTGCCCTCGGAATGTCGGTCTCCGACATCTCCGGCAAGGCGATCGCCAACCTTGCGACCGAAGAACTCAGTCATCCCAATCCGGTTTTCCATGGGGACACTCTTTTCTGCGAGACCGAGGTGTTGGATGTGAAGCCTTCGAAATCGAAGCCGGACCGCGGGGTGGTCAAGGTCCACACCCGCGTCCTCAACCAGGACGGCATCTTGGTGGCCGAGTTCAAACGGCTGGTGCTGGTGCCGCGGCGCGAGCCCGAGACGGGCACCTGAGTCGCGCATGCTGGGCAGGGCATGGGAGATCCTCTCGAAGCTGCCCTACCTGGCGGCGTTTCTGCTCGATCGCGAGATCGGCAGGGAGTACGGCGTCGGCGTGCTCGGCAGGCTGCGCCTGATCGCCGCGTTCTACCGCAACATCGGCCGGGTCGAGACGCTCAGCAGCGTGGTCGAGCACCTCGAGCTGGCGGCGACCCTGCTCCGCATCCCCAGGGAGGTGGAGGGCTGCGTGGTCGAGTGCGGGTGCTATCGCGGCGGCAGCTCCGTCAACCTCTCGATCGCCTGCGCCATGGTCGGCCGCCAGCTGGTCATCTGCGATTCCTTCGAGGGCCTGCCGCCTCCGCGCAGCTATGACGAGAGCCACCCGGTTCCCTACCAGGACGACGTCGAGGAGTACCACGAGGGGCAGTTCGCCGCCTCGCTGGACGTCGTCCGCGACAACCTGACCAGGTACGGCCGGATCGACGTGTGCGAGTTCGTGGTCGGCTTCTTCGACCAGAGCCTGCGCGGGTTCGACCGCCCGGTGGCGATGGCCTTCCTCGACGTCGACCTGATCGACTCCCTGCGGCCCTGCCTGACCGCGATCTGGCCGAACCTCTCCTCGGCCGGCCGCGTCTACGTGCACGAGGCCGGGGACCTGGACCTGGTCGCGACCTTCTTTGAAGGCGAGTGGTGGCGCCAGCATGTGGGCGTCGGCGCCCCGGGTTTCGTCGGGGCCGGCACCGGCCTGCCGCTGATGCCGCTGCGCGGCTCCGAGCTGGGTTACGCGGAGAAGGACGCGCGCGCGGCGCACCAGGTGGCCTGATGGCCGCCCTGTCGGCGATCGTCGTCGACGACGAGTCGGGTCTGGAGGCGATCCGGTCCGACTGGGACGCGCTGGCGATCCGCACCGGCAGCCCGTTCTCGGCCCCTGCCTGGGCGCTCGCCTGGTGGCGCAACGCCGCACCCCGCCGCGCCGGCCTGCGGGTCGTCGCCGTCGCCGACGGCGAGAAGCTGGTCGGCGTGGCCCCCCTGTACGCCACCCACGCCAACCGCGCCCGCTCGGCCTACGAGGTGATGGCCGCGCGGCTCTCGCCCCCGGCCGGCCTGGTGGCCGAGCCGAGCCGCGGGACGGAGGTCTGCGAGGCGGTGCTGGGGGCCCTGGCCTCGGCCCGGCCGAGGGCGCGCTCGCTGCGGTTCTGGGACCGGGTCGGCTCCGGAGGGCTCTGTGCCGGTTTCGGCGAGGCCGCCTCGGGCCGCCTGCCCTGGACCCACGCGGCCACCCCGGCGCCGCTGCCGGTGATCTCGCTGGACGGCCGCAGCTACGAGGAGTGGTTCGCCACCCGCCAATCGAAGTTCCGGCAGGAATCGCGGCGGATGCGCAGGCGTCTGGAGGACGCCGAGGCCGAGTTCGCCCTGGTCGGCCCCGATCGTCTCGACCGGGCGCTGGATGCCTTCGTCGAGCTCCATGGCGCGCGCTGGGAGGGGCGGGGCGGCTCCAACGCGCTCATCCCCGGCTTCAAGTCGATGTTCGCCGAGGCCGCCGAGGAGCTGCTGCCGGCCGGCCGGTTGCGGATCTTCACGATCGAGGCCGAGGGGAGGATCGTCGCCGTCAACATCCTGCTCGCGGCGGGGGAGGAGGTGTGTGGTTGGAACAGCGGCTTCGACGAGAGCTGGAGCCGGTACTCGCCGTCGATGCAACTGACCCTCCACGCGGTCGCCGACGCCGCCGAGCGGGGCGAGCGGAGGGTCAACCTCGGTCCCGGCCGCATGGGCTACAAGCTGCGCCTCGCCGACGGTGAGGAGGAGGTGGCGATGACCACGGTCGTCCCCCGTGATTCTCACTACCTGGTCTCGCGAGCCCGGCTCCTCCCCTACCAGCTGCGCGGCGCGATCGGGCGGCGCCTGTCCGATCGGGCCAAACAGCGCCTCGGCCGGCTTGCGCGGCGCTGAGGCGAGCCTCCGGCGCAGGGATGAGTGCGAAAAGTCCGCCCGGGTGCGGTGGATAGGATGCGGGCGCTGCCACCGAGCTGAGAGAGGAAGGGTGAAATGGTCGTAACCGTGACTGGGGGGGCGGGTTACATCGGCGCGATCGTCAGCGCCGAGCTGCGCGAGGCGGGACACGAGGTGCGGGCATTCGACTCACTGCTGCACGGTCAGCGCGACGTCGCGGAGCGGCTCCAGCGCGGCGGCGTCGAGTTCATCGAGGGCGACGTGCGCGACGGCGACGCCCGCCGGCGGGCGCTGAGTGGGGCCGACGCGCTGATCCACCTCGCCGCGATCGTCGGCGACCCCGCCTGCTCACGCGACCCCGAGCTCTCCAACGAGGTCAACGTCGAGGCCAGTCGGGCGGCCTTCGCCGAGGCCGAGGAGCTGGGCGTGGAGCGTGTGGTGTTCGCCTCCACCTGCTCCAACTACGGCCGCATGGAGGATCCGACGGTCCCGATCGACGAGAGCGGGACCCTGGCGCCGGTGTCCCTCTACGCCGAACAGAAGGTGGAGATCGAGCGGCTGCTGCTGGAGCGCTCCAACGGTTTGAGCGGCACCTGCCTGCGCTTCGCCACGATCTACGGCGTGGCGCCGAGGATGCGCTTCGACCTCACCGTCAACGAGTTCACCCGCGACCTCTGGGCCGACCGCGAGCTGGAGGTGTTCGGCGAGCTGTTCTGGCGCCCCTACACGCACGTCGCCGACGCGGCGCTGGCGGTGGGGATCGTGCTGGCGGCGGCGCGCGAGAAGGTCGCCGGCGAGGTCTTCAACGTCGGCCAGAGCGACGAGAACTACCGCAAGCTCGACCTGGTCGAGATGATCACCGGGGAGCTGGGCCGTGGCAAGGTCAGCTACGTGCACCGCGAGGAGGACCCGCGGGACTACAAGGTGAGCTTCGAGAAGGTCCGCCGCGAGCTGGCGTTCGAGCCGAGGATGACGGTGCCCGACGGCATCCGCGAGATCGTCGAAGCGCTCGAGGAGGAGCGCTTCGGGGACCCCTTCGCCAGCCGCTTCTCCAACATCGGCTAGGCCGGCCGGGCGACCTCCGAGCCGCTCTCCGCTTGGGGCTCGGGGGGCGTCTCCTCATTCGTTCGCAGGGCCAGGTAGACGACCGTGCAGGCCTGTGCGATGCCCACCGCCGACCCGGCCACGGCGACGCCGACGACGCCCAGCAGGGGCGCCGCTATCGCCGCCACGACGACGTTGATCCCGACCGCGCAGACGTTGACCCAGGCCAGGGTCGAGTAGCGCTTCTGGGCGATCAGCAGGCCGGGCGAGGGGAGGACCAGGTACTGGACCAGGGTGACGGCGAGGAGGATCTCGAAGATCGGGACCGAGAGCGGGTAGCGGCCGCCGTCGACCAGCGGGATGGCCCAGAGCGCGGCGACCCCGGCGGCGCCGATCACGAGCAGCGCCGGGATCAGCGTCTGGCGGAACCAGCGCCCCATCATCTCCCGCCTCGCCTGCTCGGAGTCGACCATGTCGTGCTGTGAGGTGCGGACGCGGAGGATCGCGATCAGGGCCGGGACGGGTCCCATCACGATCGAGATGTAGCGCAGGGCGGCGCCGTAGGAGGCGACCGCGACGTCGTTGAGCAGGAGGGCGACGAGGAAGATGTCGAGGTAGGCCCAGCCCGCCGAGGCGAGCGAGTACATGGTCAGCGCCACCGTCTCGCGACCGAAGCCGAAGCGCCCCTCCTTGCCCCGTTCGGCGCCGCGCGTGGAGAGCGCCAGCGGCAGGGCGACGACGAGGGCGAGGACGCCGACCCCGATCGAGAAGGCGAGGCCCACCGCGGCGCCGGTCTCCAGCAGCCCCACCGCGGCGCCGCCGGCGAGCACGAGGATCACCGCGCTGCGAATCACCTGGAGCATGCCGGCGCGGACGAAGGCGAGCTGCGCCTGGTAGTGGAATATCGCCATTTCGATGCTGGCCGTCGCCAGGGTGAAGGCGACGCCGAGGCCGGCGAAGAGGAGGCGTTCGCCCCCGTCGCTGCCGAGGCCGAGGGCGCTGGCCCCGGCCAGACCGACCACGCCCGCGGCGATCACCAGGGCGCTGCCGCTGAGCAGGGTCGAGTGGAACGCCGAGGGGTCCTTGTGCCCGCGCGAGACCCGCTCGGCCTCCAGCCGCGCATAGCGTAGGCGGATGCCGCCGGTGGCGGCGCTGCCGAGGAACTGGCCCAGGTTCAGCAGCAGGACGACGAAGGCGAAATCGGAGGTCGGCAGCGCGCGCAGGAGGACGATCAGCGTCAGCGCGCTCATGCCCCGGGCGATCACGTCGAGCACCAGCGTCGACGCGAAGCCCCGCTTGAAGGTCGAGAGTCTTCCCACTACAACCTGGTATCGGCGGCCCGCGCACACCGTTGGAGGGGTTGCATTCGGCCGCCCACGATAACCTGCGCGGTCCGTGTGCTCCCAGTCCACGACAGGTGCCGGCCGGGGACGGCTGGTCATCGTCTCGGGGTACGGGAACAACGCGTTGACGCCACGCGGCCAGCGCACCCGCTGGCTCACCGAGGCCCTCGCGAAGGAGTGGGAAGTCGAGCTGATCGCGATGCCCGACAAACCCTCCTCGGCACGACCCGGCGGCTCCACCTCGCGCCGCGCCGCGGTCCGCGGGTTTGCCCGCAGCCTCGTCTACAGGGTCCTTCTCGATCGCTCCGAGCCCTGGTCCCTGCGCCGCCTCGCCCGCTGGCGCCCCGAGGTCGACGCGGCGCTGCTGATCGCCTCGCCCTGGTCGCCGGCGATCTACGCGAGTCGCCGCCTGGCCGGCGCCGGCATCCCCTACGTGGTCGACGTCGGCGACCCCTGGGTGTTGACGGCCGACTTCAAGGTGACCACGGCTCCGCTGTGGCGCGCGCGCCGGGGGGAGCGGTTCTTCTGGGAACACGCCGCGGGCGCGGTCGTCACCACCCGGGCGCAGTCGGAGATGGTGCGGGCGATGTTCCCCGACCTGCCGGTGATGGTCCGTCCCAACGGCTACAAACCGGTCGAGCCCACGGCGCCACCGCCGCGGCCGGCCGGCGCCGACTCCGAGACCCTGAGGATCGCTCACTTCGGGATCCTCTCGGCGGGGCGGGTCGACCCGGTCCCGTTCCTGGCCGAGCTCCAGCGCAGCGGCCTCTGGAAGTCGATCGTCTTCTCCCAGTTCGGCGACGACTTCGGCGTCGGCCTGGACAGGGTGCCGGAGGGGGTGCGGGTCGAGCACCACGAGCCCGAGCCGTGGGACCGGGTGATCCGGCGCGCCCCGGAATTCGACGCGGCGCTGGTCGTCGCCTACCCGCTGCCGGCCCTGCTCCCGAGCAAGGCGATCGAGTACTCGACGCTGCCGCTGCCCCGGATCGCGCTGACCAACCCCGGCCCGGAGGACGCGCTGCGCGAGTTCGCGCGGGAGCACAGCGGCTGGCTCGCGCTCTCCAACGGCGAGGACGAGCTCCCCCGGCGGGTCCGCGAGCACGTCGAGCGCGCCTTCTCGCCCGCCGAGCTGGCCGCCCCGGCCGAGGACGCCTGGCCGGTCGTGTCCGAGCGGATCGCGGATTTCGTCACCGAGCGCGTTGATAGCGTCGCCGCAGCGCGATGAAGGTGCCGCTTTTCGACATCCGGATCGAGGAGGCCGACCGGGCCGCGGTCGACGAGGTCCTCCGCTCCGGCTGGCTGACCATGGGCCCGCGCACGAAGGAGTTCGAGGAGGCCTTCGCCGAGCACCTGGGCGTCCGCCACGCGGTCGCCGTCTCCAGCTGCACCGCGGCCCTGCACCTCGCCTATCTCGCCGCCGGGGTCGGTCCCGGCGACGAGGTGATCGTCCCCGCCATCACCTTCGTCGCGACCGCCGCCGCGGTCCGCTACTGCGGCGGGACGCCGGTGCTGGCCGAGATCCGCGGCGAGCACGACTTCGGCATCGACGTCGAGGACGTCGAGCGGCGGATCACCCCGCAAACCAAGGCGGTCTGCGCCGTGCACTACGGCGGTTACGCGGCGCCGATCGAGGAGCTGGCGGCGCTCTGCGAGGAGCGCGGCCTGGCGCTGATCGAGGACGCCGCCCACAGCCCCAGCGCCACCGCCGTCGGCTCGGGCCGCAAGCTCGGCACCTGGGGGCTGGCCGGGACCTTCAGCTTCTTCTCCAACAAGGTGCTCTCCTGCGGCGAGGGCGGCCTGCTGGCGACCGACGACGACGAGGTCGCGGCGCTCGCCCGCGGCCGCCGCTCGCACTCGATGACCTCGGGGACGTGGGACCGCCACCGCGGCCACGCCCAGTCCTACGACGTGGTCGGCCTCGGGTTCAACTACCGCATCGACGAGATGCGGGCGGCGCTGCTGACCCGGCGCCTGGCCGGACCTCGAGGACGACATCGAGGCCAGGCGGGGCCACGTCCGCGCCTACCGCGCGGAGCTCGCCGGGGTGGCCGGGGTGGGGGTGCCCTATGCCGACGCGGAGGTGCTCACCAGCTCCTGCTACGTGATGCCCATCGTCGTGCGGGACGCCGAGGCGCGCGACCCCGTGCGACAGATCATGCAGGAGCGCTTCGGCGTGCAGACGAGCGTGCTGTACCCGTCGATCGCCGGCTTCACCGAGTACGCCGACAGCCAAACCGAGCCGCTGCCGCGCAGCGAGCTGGCGGCGCGGACCGAGCTCACCCTGCCGCTCTTCCCGCACATGACCGAGGAGCAGCGTCGCACCGCGGTCGAGGCCCTGACCCAGGCGCTGGAGGAGGCCGGGGGGCGGGGTTCCTAGAGCTGCGACCACCAGCGCTGCCGGGGCGGGGCGCTCAGCGGCGCTTTTTGGGCTTGGCGCCCTTGCAGCTGTCGTGCAGGACCGGGCGGGCGTCGTAGGTCTTGCCGTTGTGCCCGACGCTTCTCACGGTGGCGCGGTTCAGGTGGTTGCAGATGTTTCGCGAGTTGACCAGAAGGCTCTTGGCGCCGCCGGGCATTTCGAGCACGAACTTGGTCACCGGGGCGTCGGGGGCGGCTTCGAAGCTGGCGCGGATGCCGCCCTTGTGGGAGTCGATGCGCCCGACCAGGTCGGCGTCGACCTGGCCGTGCAGGGCGATCACCATGTCGGGCAGGGGGTGGCTGGAGGAGCGCAGGTAGACGGGGCCCTCCAGGGGCTGGTCCAGCAGCGGCGTGATCGCCCTCGCCCTGCCGTAGATCGAGCCCCTGGGGCAGGCTTCGGCGGCGAACTGCACCCGGGTGCAGATCGTGCGGATGTGGGACTGGGCGAGGAACTCGGCGTGGGGCAGCCCGACCGAGACCGAGGCGACGTTGGCGTAGGGCGCCTTGGGGTAGGTGAGCACGGCGCGGAAGGCGGGGTTCTGGTTTCGCCTGGTGCCTCCCTTCAGCCTCAGCGAGAACTTAGGCTTGAAGGGAAGCTCCTTGCAGCCGCCCACCTGGAAGCCGTAGGAGACCTTGGCGGCGGCGCCGGAGCGCCCCAGCACGGTCGCGTCGACGGACTTCGGTTCGCAGTTGGTCGGCGCCAGGGCGAAGTTGGGGCGGTCGAGGTTGACCCTGATGTCGCGCACGTCGACGGGGACCCCGGCGAGGATCGTCGGCAGCGGGTCGGCCACCGCGCTGACCTGCGCGGTTTCGGGGTCGATGTGGGCGGCGACGCGGTCGGTGACGACGCCGAGATCGAAGGGCCCGGCGAGCGCGGGGATGATCGCCACCAGGGAGATCGGGGCGCCCTTGTAGGGGCCGGCTAGGTAGACCTCGCCGCCGGTGAAGAAGGGGCTGGGGCCCGCGCCGGCGCCGGCGGCGGTGCCGCCCACCCGCGAGGCGGCCGGGCAGGAGGGCGAGGCGAGCTCCTCGGCGCCCTCGCCGGGGGCGGTTCGCGAGAGCGCCTGGGCGATCCCCGACTCCGGGCAGTAGGGCACCCCGGCCAGCCTCGCCAGCAGGCCCGGCGGGGGGTCGGTGGTGAGCCCGGCGAATTCATCGGTGCCGTCGGCGCGGGTGAGGCGCGCGCTGAAGGGGCTGTAGGTGGCGGCGGTGGGGTTGGCGAGGCCGGCGCTCAGCTTCGGCTCAAGGGCCCCGGAGGGGCAGGGGCCGGCCGGGCCGGCGGCGATCTGAAAGGAGTCCGAGGGTTCCGCGGTGACGCCTTCGGGGGCGGTCCAGGGCACCAGGGCGGTGGTGGTGGTGTAGGTGCCGCAGGCCGCCGGGCTGCGCAGGCCCGCGCGCGGGCCTTCGAAGAAGTCGAACTTGAAGTCTTCGACCGGGGCCTGGGGGATTTCCCCGACCACGGTGGCGAGTTGGCCGTCGGCGGGGTCGGGGCTGACCCTGCCGGCGAGCTTCACCACGACGCCGCTCTGGGGGTCTTCGAGCACGATGTAGATGGCTAGCAGGCTCTTGAACGGGTTATCGCCCTGGGCGGCGAGGTAGACCGCCCCGGGGAGCGGGTGATCTAGCAGCGGCGTCGTTGCTTCGACCAGGCCGAGCTTTGAGGACGGCGGGCACTGCGCCGGGGCCTTGTCGAAGTGGAGCGGGACCGCCCCCGGCGCCGTCGCCAGCCCGATCTGCGCGCTGGTGCAGGCGGCCCGCCCGTTGGCGGAGGCGGGGTTCACCACCATCCCCTTGGGCAGGGTGACCAGGGCTTCGCGCTGGTCTGCCTCCCCCAGCCCTTCGGGGTCTTCGTTGGCCCCCTGGGGCAGGTGCTGGGCGAAGTGAAGCCCCGCAGGGGAGTCGGCCACCTCGGTGGAGGCCCGCGATTCGATCGTCGGGCTGAAGTCGGGCGCCGCGCAGCCCACCGGCGCCGGCGCGCCGGCGCTCTCGCTGGCGCTCTGGCTCGGCTGCGCCCAGGTCTGGAAGCTCATCGTCGTCAGCAGCGGGTCCGCGCAGGAGCTGGGCAGCCGCCAAAACGGCCGCGCCGTCGCGCCCTGCGCTTCGCAGAGGCCTTCGCCCAAATCGGCGCATTCCCCCCGCAGGGAGTCGTGGCTGTGGTCCCAGGGGGTGCCCCAGATCATCACCCGCGCCGCGGTCACCCGCTGGGCCTCGGTGACGTTGTCCAGGAAGCCGCTCACCCCGTAGTCGCCGTCGCTTCTGAGCCTGGTGTTGATGTAGATCGGGGCGGCCACGCGGAAGCCGAGCTGGGCCGGCATCCCCTGCGGCGGCACCAGGTTGTAGACGGGGACCTTGAAGACCCCGCCTTTGCCTTCTTTCTGCTGGATCATCGCCAGCCCCACCGCCGAGCCGGCCGGGCAGGCGTTGGAGGAGACCGTGCCTTCGACCGAGAAGGCGCCATGAATGGTGTTGAACTGCTGGGAGGTGCAGCGCTCGACCGCGGTCGGGTTGCCGCTCAGGCCCGGCGGCAGCGCCACTTCGACGTTCTTCAGGTCCCCGCCGGCGGGGACGAAGGGAAAGCCCGAGCCCGGCGGGGAGGGCACGAGGTTGACCGCGAAGCTGGTCGAGTACTGGTAGGGGTGGGAGTCCGCGCCGGTGACGGGCAGCCCGTCGGGGCCGCTCAGATCGGCGTGGAATTCCTCGAAGCCGATCCCGGCGGGTTCTGAAGTGGCCTGGTTTTCGCCTTCCACGGAGGCCGTCGGGGCGCCGCCGCCCTTGACTTCGATCGCGTTGACCAGCGTGCCCGAGGCCGCGGGCGGGGTGGAGACGTGGATCTCCAGCAGGTACTCCTCGCCGGGGTTTACCTTCGCCGGTTCCATTCCCGGCAGAACCGCGTCGGTGACTTCGCAGCTAACGGTGGAGATTTCCCCGCTGGTCTGGGTTTCGCAGACCGGCGCCGCGGAGATGTCCTGGTTGGAGTGCCGCGGCGGGAACAGGGCGACGCCTTTGACCCCGATCCCGGGCGGCAGGGTGTCGGTGATCGTGACCTTGCTGTGGTCGGTGGGTTCGCCGCCGCTGTTGGTGAGGAAGGCCTGGTAGCGGTCCAGGCCGCTTTCATCGCCGGGGGTGAAGTTGGTCGGCGCCGCCAGCGCCTGGATGTCCCAGGCGGGGGAGCTGGGCGGCGGGGTTGCCGCGGCTCCGGCCGGCGCGAGCAGGGCCAGGGCGACGGTGAGCGGCAGGGCCCGGGGCGCGCTCATCGGCTGCCCCCTGCCCTGTGGTGGTGCTTATGCTTTTTGCGGTGGTGCTTTTTGTGGTGCTTCTTTGGCTTGGGCTTGGTCGGCTTCGCGTTGCCCGCTCCCGTGAAGCCCGGGGTGGCGGGGGCCGCTGGGCTCGGCGTCGGCGCGGGCAGGCATCCCTCGCCTTCGCAGGGCGGCGGCGGCGGCGGCGGTTCGGGGAAGCCGCCTCCTTCGCGCAGGTCATAGACGTCGAAGTTGTCGTTCTGGTCCCAGCCCACCAGCCTCTCGCGGCTGGCCAGGAAGGCGTCGCGACCGTCGGAGGAGGCGTCGAGCAGGTAGCTTTCGTCTGCGCTTTTGCCGCTTGAGAGCAGGAAGCGACAGCCGCCCGAGCGGCTGTCGTAGCTGGGGCTTTCTTCGGTGCAGCTGCCCGCCCCGGGGCGCTCGAACTCATAGACGTCGCGCTCTTGGTTTTCGTCGGCGGGCAGCAGCGGGTCCAGGGACTCGAACAGAAGCCGCGAGCCATCGTCGGCGAGGTAGCGGGGGCCTTCGAAGACGTTGGTCCAGCCGGGCAGCAGCGAGGGGCCGGTCGGCCGCGAGCCCGAGGGGTTGCAGGAGGCGCAGCTGAGCTGGCCCGATTCGAAATCGTAGAGGAAGGCCTGCGTACACAGCGGGGATCCGAATAGGTGTTCAAGCGCCAGCTCGCAGTGTTCCCCGCTGGCGATCGTGTTGTCATAGCCGGCCAGCTTCTGCGCTTCGACCGAGAGGAAGGCCAGGTGGCGCCCGTCGGGGGAGACCCGGGCGCTAAGCGTCCTCGGCTGGTCGCTGACCGCGCGTTCGACGTCCTCGGGGGCCAGCACCGCGACGAATTTGGCTTGGCCTTCGTGGTAGGCGTAGAGGTTGTCCTTGCCGGCCTGCGCTTTCTCTTCGGCGCTGTTTTCTTCTTCGCCGCTCAGCGCCGCGGTGGCGACGAAGTAAAGGTAGGAGCCGTCATCGCTCGCCCCGACCACGCCCTGCACGCCGCCGGGCACGCTGCCTTTGGTCAGGTCGGTGAGCGGCGTCGGTTTGCCCAGTTCATAGCGGTAGAGGTCGGGCGCGCCGGCTTCGGCTTTGGCGCCGGAGACGAGCCTGTTGGTATCGGTGAAGTAGGCGACCGAGCCGTCGGCGCTGGCGGTCCAAAAGACGCCTTTGCCCGAGGCTGCCGGGTTGCCGGGTTTCTCGTCGAGCTGGATCGTTTCGGTGTGGTTTACCCGCGCCAGCAGCATGCTCGGCGCCGGTTCGGGAGGCACGTAGGTCCAAAAGACCCGCGAGCCGTCGGCGGAGACCACGTGGCGCAGGGTCTTCTGGCCGGTCTGGCAGTTGCCGGCGCGCTCCCCAAAGCCGGTTTCGGCGGCGGGGGTGACCGGTTCGCTTTGCCCCGGCAGGATGCTCATCGCCCGCAATCCTTCCGCCGCCGACCATTCATAGAGGCTGACGCCCGCTTCGGTGGGGGCGTCGGCGTAGGAGTTGTTGGAGGAGAAGAAGGCGCGACTGCCGTCCTGGCTTGCCCCGGCGTAGTCCAGACAGAACCCCGAGCCCACCGAGTTGGGCGCCGCGGTGGTCAGGCACTGAAGCGAGCCCAGGTCATCGTCGCGCAGGTAGAGGTTGCCGAAGCCTTCCGGGCATTCTTCGGCGAGCGATGGCTCGGTGTGCTTCAGCGCCGCCAGGCTCAGGTCGGGGCTGAAGCCGCGGTAGGGGGGGTCCAGGGGGGCGGCCTCAAAGCCGAAGGGGGAGATGTTCTCGGTCCCCCAGCCCCCGGCGCCGCGGCGGGAGAGGTACTGGCTGGTGCCCGGCGCCCCTTCGGCATCCCCGAAGGAGGTCCAGGAGGTGTAGGTGATCGCTTCGCCTGAGCCCGCCGCGGCCTGCACCCGGATCGCGTTGTCGAGGAAGAGGCCGCCGGCCGTCCCCGGCACCGCCACTTCGGCGCTGTTCTTCTCGCCGGGGGAGACCAGCTCATAGCGGCGGTTGTCGGGGGGTTCATTTGGTTCGGTCTCATAGGTGCGGAAGGTGGGTTCGTGTTCGGGACAGAGGAGTTTGCGTTCGGGGCAGGTCAGCCCCTCGGGCGGGGTCCCGTTCTTGACCCGCAGCCGGTAGTGGTAGAGGGTGCCGGGGGTGAGGCCGCTCAGCTCGGTGGTGGCGGTGAGGAAGGCTTCCCCCGAGCCGAAGTCGATTTCTTCGCCGGGGGCCAGGCTGGCGTGGTCGAAGCCGTGTTCGGGGCCCGATTCGGCGAGGTCTTTTTGGTAGAGCGCGTCTTCGACGTATTCGAAGCGGCCTTTGGCCGGGATCCCCAGCGGGTTTCCCTCGGCGTTCAGGACCGCCGTGGTCCCCTTGACCTCCGCCGACCAGATCGGCCCGAATTCGAATCCTTCCCTGGTCGTGAAGGTCCCCTCTTCGCCGATCGTTTCCCCGCCCGGGTTTTCCGCCACCCCCCGGCAGCGGTATTTGGTTTCCGGCGCCAGGCCCTGCACTTCGGCGGCGGCTTCGTGAACCTTGAAGTCGGGGCCTTCGGGTTCGGGCAGCGGCGTCTCGGGGGTGCTGAGGGCGCCGGCAAAGGTTTCGCCGTTCGCTTCGAACTGGGCCTGGGTCAGGTAGTCGAAGTGAAAGCTGCTCGCTTCGCCCTCGGGGTTGACCTCGGCCTGGAGGGTGGCCCTGCTGCTGCGGAGGGTTCCTTCCTTCACCTTGCACGGCGTCGCCATGATCACCGGGCCGGGCGGCGGCAGCGCGAAGTAGTGGATCCCCACCGCTCCCCCCACGCTGGCGTAGACCTCGCCGTCGGCGGTGTGGTGGGCGGCCAGGCCGATCAGGCTTTCCGGGATCGACCCGTAGCCGAAGCGCGTGAGATGGGTGCCGCTCGGGGAGTACTCGGTGATCATCCGGCTGATGTTTCCCGGAAAGCCGTCTTCGCGCCCCTGGGCGAAGAGGTTGCCTGCTTCGTCGACCGCGAGGCCGTGGGCTTCGGTCCCGGGGTCGAGTTGGGCCAGCAGCGTGCCGCTCGGGTCGTACTTGCGAATTTCGTTGGCGCCATCCAGCGTCACATAGATATCTCCAACCGAGTCGACCGCGAAGTCGTGGAGCGTGGCGAAGCCTTCGAACAGCTCCACTTCCCCCAGGCAGGCGCCGCCGGAGTCGAAGCGCACGATCCGGTTGACGAAGTTGCTCGCCCCTTCTTTGAACCAATCGCCGACGTAGACGTCGCCGCCCGGCCCGACTCCGAGCGGGTCGTCGCTGCGGGCGATCTGGCAGGCGCCGGTTCCCTCTTCGCCGAAGGGCGAGCCCAGGGGGGCGCCCGCCGGGCTGAACTTCCGCACCTGAAAGCCCGCGGTGCCGACGTAGAGGTCGTGGCGGGAGGCGCTGGCGGCGACGTTGTCGACCGCGACCGAGATCGGCGCGGTGACCGCGAAGGAGGAGACGAAGGTGCCGTTGGATTCGAAGACCTCGATCCGGTCGTTGCCCTTGTCGGCGACGTAGACGCGGCCGGTTTCGAAGTCCGCCGCCACCCCTTCGGGGTTTTCGCACTGACCGGCGCCCGTGCCGGGGGGGCAGAAGCTGAGGTCCGCCGAGGCGGCGGGGGCGATCGCGCTCGACACCAAGCAGGCGCCCGCAAGTACCACGAGAGCGAGCTTCCTTCTCAACACGTCCCCCTTCCTCCCTGTCGTGCGCTGCGCGAACCCGGTTTCCGTTCCCCCGAAACCCGGCCCGAGCCTAGCGGAACGTCTCGGTACTTGTCAAGGATACCGACGGGTCTCCCAGACACGAGGACGCGGGCCACGACTGCCGTGGCCCGCGTCCTGATTGCCTCGTGAATGCCGCTATCGCGCTGGCATCGCCTCACTCGTCCGGGTGCTTATCCCCACGAGAGGCTTTCCATTTCTTTTGCAGCGTTGTCTTGCTCGCCTGTGGCGATCGCGTTGCCTGTTGTGTATTCGCCGGTTTTGGATTCGCCCGTTTCGGGGCATCCGGCACCTGTCGCCGTGGCTTGGATTCCTTTAACCGCGGCCGAGACTGTGACTTCGGTCAGGGCTTGGCCTTCCGGCGTGATGGTGTGGTAGGTGATTCCTCCAAGCGGCCCCTGTTTTGGGACGTGCACCACGCAGCCCAGCGATTCGAATGTGATTTGTTTGCCTTCGGGGCATTTAATTTGGACTTTGCCTTCGGCAGTGAACAAATAGTCGCAGCCGTTCATTTCGACTTTCGTTCCTTCTTCTTGACCGAGGAAGTTACATTCTTTATATGCGACGTTTTGAACTGTAAGCGTTTCTTCTGTTTGTTTGGTCGCTGTCCCTTCGCCTTGGATTTGTTTACATGTGATCGGCAGCACCTGTTTGGGCAGGTTGACGTCGAACACCTGGTGCGCTGTTTTTCCCGTGCCGTCCTGTCTTACTGTAACGGTGCACGATGCAATCGAGCAGTGGAATTGCGCGGCCTGCGCCGAGGAGGCGCCCACCGCGCTCAATGCCGCCACCGCCATCGCGGCCAGCATCAGGATCTTGAGATTGCGAATCATTCTTGCTCCTTTGAGAGTCGCCCGGCTCTCTTTTCGCCAGGCTGGAACGGGGTATCAATACATCAGGCTGGGCTAAACAGTCAAGTTTTATCGTCTGATCTGGAGTCCCAGCCCGCCTGGGCTTTCTCGGGCTTTGACTTCCCCTGCAAAAGCTGATCGGCGAAGTTCCGCGCGCGCCGATCGGCGCGGGGCACCGATCGGGGCCGCTGAGCCGCTATCGGGTGGTTGAGGCGCGGGCCACGACTGTCGTGACCCGCGCCTGTGCCTCGCCGATGCCGCTATCGCGCTGGCATCGCGTTACTCCTCCGGGTGTCTATTCCCACCAGATGTTTTCCATCACTTTCGAGGCGTTGTCTTGCTCCCCTGTGGCGATCGTGTTGCCTGTTGTGTATTCGCCGGTTTTGGATTCGCCCGTTTCGGGGCATCCAGCGCCTGTCGATACGGATTGAATTCCTTTGATCGCGACCGAGACTGTGACTTCGCTTTTGCCTCCTTCCGGAAGGTTGTGGAAGGTGATTCCTCCAAGCGGCCCTTGGGCTGGGATGTGCAGCACGCAGCCTGCCGCTTCGAATGTGATTTGTTTGCCTTCCGGGCATTTGATTTGGACCTGACCGGCGGCGCTGAACAGATAGTCGCAGCCGTTCATGCTGAACGTCGCAAATTGGCCGAGGAATTCACATTCTGTGTATACGATGTTTTGGACTGTCAGCGTCGCTTCTGTTTTTTTGGTCATTGTCGCTTCGGCGTGGACTCCTTTGCATGTGATCGGCAGCACCTGTTTGGGCAGGTTGACGTCGAACACCTGGTGCGCTGTTTTCCCGGTGCCGTCCTGTGTCGCTGTGACCGTGCACGGTTCCACCGAGCAGTGGAATTCAGCCGCCTGCGCCTCCGAGGCGCCCACCGCGCTCAATGCCGCCACCGCCATCGCGGCCAGCATCGGGATCTTGAGATTGCGAATCATTTGACCAGCTCCTTCTCTGGCCCGGCGCACGGACCCGCGCTCCTCGCCCTCCGGGCTGCCGGTGTTCGCTCACCTATATGCGCCCCCGGATTTCGTGTCAAGAACGTCGAAGGACCCAAATCAAGGGGTCACGATCCCCCCGCAAACACCTTGCGGCAGATCTCCGCGCGTGCCGATCGGTGCGGCGCACTTCAGCGGCCTGTGAGCCGCTGAGCTAACTCATCTAGAGCGTCCTAACCCCGAGATGTGAAGACAACTCGGGCTCATCGCACGCTCGCCATCTTGCGGGCGCCGAAGACGATATCCGCCGGCAGCCGGCCCTTCGTCAAGCGGCCCGTGTGGGCACGGTCGCGGTTGTAGTAGCGCAGGTACTCCTCGAGGTCACGCCGCAGGGCGGTGATCCGCGGCGCCAGCGAGCGTGAGAAGGCCGGCCGCCAGCACTCCTCGAGGATCGTCAGCTGCACCCGCTCCACGCAGCCGTGGAGTTCGGCCGCCCGGCCTTGATCTTGCGCTGGGTTGCCTTGTGGCCGGCCAGCGCCTCGCCGAAGTCCTTCGATCGGAACTCCGACCCGTTGTCGGTGGTGAGCTCCCCGAGCTTCCAGCCGGCGCCCTTCAGCTCGGCGGCGACCAGGTGGACCAGCTCGGCGGTGTGACGAGCCGTGGGGTTGTGCTCGCTTTGGCGCAGGAAGGCCCAGGTGTAGGCGGAGGCGACGTCGATCGCGCTGTATTGCCAGACGACTCCCTTGCAACCGGCCAGGCGGCCGACGTAAAAGCAGTCCATCTGCACCTTCTCGCCGGGCTCAGAGGCGTCGATGTGCAGCTCCTTTGGCTCCACCTCCGGCCTGCGCTCATAGGGATCGGCGTGGCGGGCGATCAGCGCCAGGCGCTTGGAGCGGGTGTTGAGGTTGAAGCGCTTCAGCACGCACCAGACGCCGTTCTCGGAGATCTCGAATGCCGCCCCACTTCTCCCGAGCCAGCTCGGCCGAGACGCGCCTGGGCCCGAAGCCCGGGTGACCGAGGCAGAAGGCGAGGATCCGATGCTCGAGGTGGGGGCCGATCTGGTTGGGCATGCGCGGGCGTCGGCGCTCGCGCACCCGCAGCCCGTCGAGGCCGTAGCGCTCCAGCTTGGGCTTCCAGGCGTAGTAGGTGGATCTGGCCACCCCCATCGCCCGGCAGGCCTCAGAGACGTTGCCCAGCTCCTCGGCCAAGGTGAACAGCCGCAACCGGAATCCGAACAGCACGTCATCCTCACTCATCGCGTCCTCCTCTTTGCTTCTTGGTTGGCGCTTGGAAGCGTGGGAAGGCGCGCGGACGCCCCGGCCATGGCCGGGGCGTCCGGTTGAAGGCGGGTCTATAACGCCCGGAGGTGTCCGAGGTACTTGGGGTTAGTCCGATCTAGAGCGCGCCGACGGCGTCGGCCGGGAGCAGCAGGGGCTTGATCTGATCGAACTCGGCGATCGCGCGCTCGTAGTCGTCGTGGCGCCCGATGTCGAGCCAGAAGCCGTCGAACAGGTAGGTGCCCACCTGCTCGTCGTTGTTGATCAGCGTCTGTACCACGTCGGGCATGTCGAAATGCCGGTCGGAGGGGATGTAGTCGATCACGTGCGGCTCGATCACGTAGACGCCGATGCTGACGATGTAGGGGATCTCCGGCTTCTCCTCGTAGCCGACGACCTCGAGCATGTCCTCGGTCTTCGGCACGGTGTGCAGAACTCCGTATTCGGTCTTCACCACGCGTCGGTGGGAGGCGACCGTCAGCGCGTTGCCGGACTCCTTGTGGACGTCGAAGAGGTGGTTGTAGTCGAGGCTGGTCAACACGTCCCCGTTCATCACCAGAAAGCTGTCGTCGAAGCGGTCGATCGTCGCCAGCGCCCCCGCGGTTCCCCGCGGCTCGTCCTCCTTGTGGTACTCGATCGAGACGTCGAAGCCCGAGCCGTTGTTGAAGACGGCCTGGATCAGGTGGGCGAGATAGCCGACGGCGAAGGTCAGGTCGTGGAACCCGTAGCTCTGGAGCTGGCGCACGACGACCTCCAGAATCGCCCGGTCGCCGATCGGCATCAGCGGCTTCGGCAGGACGGTCGTGTAGGGACCGAGGCGCGTGCCCTTGCCGCCGGCCAGGATCACCGCGTGCTTGGACTGCCCGTGCTTGGTTCCGTTTGAGCTCATCCTCGCCTCATCGCATCCGAAGGTTCATCTTGCCGGTGGCGCGGTTCACCGCCACCGCGCGCCTCAGGATCACCGCGGCGACGGTCCAGAACAGCACTCGGATGTTGAGCCATACAGACTGTTCCATAGCGTACATCTTGTCGAGATCCAGCTTCTGTGGGAAAAGTCGGTCGAGATAGTGGGTCAGCGGATCGTCTCGATCGAGGATGTTGCTCTCTTCGGCGAAGGCCAGCTGTGAATATCCGGTGATGCCGGGCTTGACCTCGAGGATGGTGTCGTAGTCGCCGCGCATCATCTCGACGAACTCGGGGTCCTCCGGCCGTGGCCCGACCAGGCTCATCTCCCCCTTCAGGACCTGGAAGAGCTGGGGAATCTCGTCCAGCTTGAGGCGGGTGAGCCAAACACCCACCCGGGTCAGGCGGTGGTCGTCGCCGGAGGTCAGCTTCGAGCCCGCGGCGTCCTCGTTCATCTTGCGGAACTTCAGCATGCGAAGTTCGCCGCCGCGGTAGCCGACCCGGCGGGCGCGGTAGAAGATCGGCCCGCGCGAGTCGATCTTGATCAGCGCGATCGCGATCAGGATCACCGGGATCAGCAGGACCAGCACCACCGCGCTGAGGACGATGTCGAGCAGGCGCCGGGCGGCGGCGTCCAGGAAGGGCGGCAGCTGAAGGTCGAACTGGGAACCCGAATGTCCCCGCCCGAGAGGGGCGGAGGCTGCGCGATCGTGGCTTGGGTTCGACGTCTCTTGCATTCCACCGGATGGGGGAGTGGGAGCGCTCACATGGGCTAGTTCGGCATATAACCGCCCCAGCTTGAGTATTGGCCGAGCTCTATTCCAGTCGCCGATGATAGGGCGACTTCGGCCTCGAAGGCAAATGACCTGGACGGTCGTTATTCGGAACGGAGCAGTCTCCGTTTTGGTCGGAGATTCCTACGTTTCCCGGACCATAGGGAAATTCGCTTGAGCGCTCGAAACTGGAGGGCGACCCCGGGGGTCGCTCGCGGCTAGGGCCGGTCGTCCCCCGGCTTGGCCAGCTGGGACATCTCGCGCCGCCTCTGTTCCATCCCATACCCGTAGTACGTGGTGGAGGCGCCGGTCCGATCGCCGATCACCAGCAGGCCGGCCGGCGCGTCGCCGGAGCGGTCGAGCAGGTCGCGCATGATCTCGAAGTTGGCGCGGTTGGTGTTGCCCGGGTAGACCACGATCACGATCTCGTCGATGTGGGGGCTGATCCGCAGGGCGTCGCTGATCTCGCCCAGCGGCGGCGTGTCGATGACGACGAAGCGGGCCAGCTTCGAGGCCTGCTCGAGGATCGAGGGGAGCTGTTCGGAGAAGCGCTCGATGAGCGCTTCGTCCTCGGTTTCGGCGGTGGTCGGCGAGAGCACCCGCAGCCCCTCCACGCCCGGGACCGCGACCAGCGAGCGCTCGATCGAGGTCGAGCCGTCGAGCTGGCCCCTCGTCGCCTGGCCGCTGGAGATCCCGAGGGCGTTGGCGATGCCCGGCTTGCGCAGGTCGGTGTCGATCAGGATCGTCGAGTGGCCGCCGAGGGCCATCGTCATCGCCAGGTTGATCGAGGAGGTCGTCTTCCCGTCCCCGGTCGAGCCGCTGGTGAACATCACCACGTGGTGGTCGCCCTCGCGCTGGATCTGGGTCAGCAGGGTTCGGAACGGCTCCCTGATGCTGGGCGGCATCGCCCAGGTCCCGGCCGCCTGCTTGCGCCGCGTGGCGCGGGAGATCACCGGCACCCGGGCCAGGATCGGCAGCGGGTACAGCTGCACCGCTTCCTCCTCGTCGCGGATCTTGCGCGCGGTCAGCTCCAGCACCACCGCGGCGCCGGTCCCGAGCGCCAGGCCGGCCAGCACGGCGAGGGCGATCACCAGCGCCGCGCTGGCGCCGACCGGGGAGTTCGAGGGGGTCGCCCGCTGGGCCAGCGCCAGCGTCGGGTCGCCGTGTTCGTGCAGGGTGTTCAGCGCGCTGATCCGGCGTTCGGTTTCGGGGCTGACCGCGCCGCCGCTTTCGAGCCGGTCGATCTCGGTCACGACCTGTTTTTCCAGCGCTTTGCGCCTGATCGCCAGCGCCGCGACGGCGAAGGCGTTCGCCGTGCGCGCCGCCGCCGCCGGGCTGTCGGCGGTCGCGGTCACGTCGAGCACGTTGCTTTCCCCCTCGGGCTGGACCGAGACCGAATTGAGCAGCTGTTGGTCGGTGCGGCCGTCGCTGAGCGTTTTGGCGGCTTCGATCGCCGCTTCGCGGGTCTCGATCAGGGCCGCCGCGGTCTGCACGGTCCGGGTCGGGTCGCCGGAGTCGCGCAGGAGGTCGAACCCGAGGAAGCTCTGGTTGTCCTGGGGAAGGGGGGTGACGAGGATCTCGGCGGAGGCCGAGTATTCCTTCGTCGAGGTCGCGGCCCAGAAGGCCGCCGCGGCGACGGTCGCCAGCACGACGACGACGAAGACGATTCGGTGAGCCTGGATCGCGCGCAGGTAGGGCGCGAGCGCCCCCTCGCGAGCTCCGAAGGTCGAGCGGTCGGTGGGTTCGGCTGAGGTCACGGGTATGGGTGGCACGGCACGGTACGGCGACTGCGGCGGACAATCATATTCCGCTTCGTCGGTGGCGCTCCTGCCCGAGCGCCGTTCTGGCTAATACCTGGTATCGGCCCGAATCGTTTCCTGGACGGACGTTTTTTCGACAACCAGGGCCAGTTGTCGTATCCTGGCTGGACCGCACGCGCCCAAGGACGTTGAGGAGATCTAAAACGATGAGAATAAGAACCGCCATCGCCATCGCAGTGGCCAGCCTCGCCCTCGCAGTTCCGAGCGTGGCCCTCGCGACCAGCCCGACCCAGGACGCCTACAGCGGCATCGCTGGGCAGCAGCAGGGCGGCAACGAAACCCCATCGTCCGGTACGCAGGCCGTCAGCCAGTCTTCCGGCGACGGAGCCACGACCGAATCGAGCGGCACCCTCCCCTTCACCGGCTTCGAAGTCGGCCTGATCGCCCTCGTGGGCGCCGGCCTGCTCGGAAGCGGCATCCTGCTCTACAGGGGCCGTCGCCGCGCCGAAGTTCAGATCTAGCGCGAAGCGGAAGCCGAGCATCCGAGTGGGCGTGGAGGCGCCGGGTGAGCAGGACGCTGTCGAGATCAGCGTCCTGATCCCGGTCCTGAACGAGGAGCTCTACATCCGCGACGCGGTCCAGCGGATGCTGGCCCAGGACTTCGAGGGCGGCTTCGAGCTGATCTTCCTCGACGGGCGCTCGACCGACCGCACGCGCGAGATCGTCGAGGAGCTCGCCGCCTCCGATCCCAGGATCAGGCTCCTGGACAACCCCGAGCGGCGCACGCCGAACGCGCTGAACAAGGGGCTGGAACACGCCAGGGGCTCGCTGATCGCGCGCATGGACGCCCACACCTACTACCCGCCGTGCTACCTCTCCGCCGGGGCCCGGCGGCTGGCCCGCGGCGACGTCGACTGGGTCAGCGGCCCGCAGCTGGCGACCGGGGTCGACAAGTGGTCCTCGCGGGTCGCGCTGGCGCTCTCCTCGCCGCTTGGGACCGGCGGCGCCGGATTTCGTCGGCGCCAGGTCGAGGAGGTCGAGGTCGACAGCGGCTTCACCGGGATCTGGCGCCGCGACTGCCTCGAACGCTACGGCGGCTGGGACGTGCGCTGGCCGGTCGATCAGGACTTCGAGCTGGCCGCCCGGATGCGCGCCGACGGGCGCCAGATCGTCTGCATCCCCGAGATGGCCGCCGAGTACATCCCCCGCAACAGCCTCAAGCGCCTCGCCAAGCAGTACTGGGTCTACGGCTACTACCGGGTGAAGACGAGCGTCGCCCACCCGCGCAGCATGCGCCGCTCCCACGTGCTGCCGCCGGGCCTGGCCTTGGCCGTCCTCTTCAGCGCGATCGCCCCGCGGCCGCTTCGCGGCCTGGCGCGGCTGGGGGTGGGCATCTACCTGCTGGCGATCCTCTACGCCAGCCTCGACGTCGCCGAGCCGGGGCGACGCCGCGACGCCGCGACGCTGCCGCTGGTCTTCGGCTGCATGCACCTGGCGGCTGGGTTCGGCTTCCTCGCCGGTTGCCTGGAGTTCGGCCCCCCGATCGCCGCCGTGGCGGCGCTGCGGCGGTAGGTTTGCGCTTCGTCGTCTACGACGACCAGATCTACGAGCGGGAGGGGGGGTCCCTGTGGACCGACCGCACCTTTCCCCTGTTCATCGCCGAGGTCGGCGGCAGCCTCGACCGCCTCGTCCTGCTGGGCCGGCTGCGGGCCTCCGGAGGCGGCGTCAACTTCCGCCTGCCCGAGGGCGTCGAGTTCGTCGGCCTGCCCCACTACGAGTCGCTGGCCTCTCCCCGCGCGGTGCTCGGCGGCGCGCTCGCCTCGATCCGCGCCTTCTGGCGCTGCCTCGGCGAAGCCGACGGCGCCTGGGTGCTGGGGCCGCACCCCCTCGGGGTCCTGTTCGCCCTGCTGACGCTCGCCCGCCGCCGCCGGCTGGTCCTCGGCGTCCGCCAGGAACTGCGGGCCTACGCGCGTCGTCGCCACCCGGGTCGGCGTTCGGTCCACCTCGCCGCCGACCTGCTCGAGCTCGCCTGGCGGGCGCTGGCACGGGTCGGCGCCGTGGTGGTGGTCGGCCCCGAGCTGGCGCACCAGTACCGCCACGCCGGCCGCCTCCACCAGCTGCACGTCTCGATGATGAGGGCCGAGCACATCGTCGGGGCTGAGGTGCGGGAAAACCGCGCTTACGACGGGGAGCTGAGGGTGCTCAGCGTCGGCCGCCTGGACGAGGAGAAGAACCCGCTGATGCTGGCCGACGTGCTCGCCCGCCTGCGGGCCGACGGGCGGCCGTGGCGGCTCCTCGTCTGCGGCGAGGGCCCTTGCGAGGAGGCGCTGCGCAAGCGGCTGGAGGCGCTCGGCGTCGCCGATGCGGCGGAGCTGCTCGGCTACGTGCCGATCGACGCCGGGCTGCGTGAGATCTACCTCGACTCCCACGCCTTCCTGCACGTCTCCTGGACGGAGGGGGTGCCGCAGGTCCTGTTCGAGGCCTTCGCCGCCCGCCTGCCGGTCGTCGCCACCGAGGTCGGCGGTGTCGGCGTGGTCGCGGGCCGCGGCGCGGCGCTCCTGATCCCGCCCGGGGATCCTGAGGTCGCCGCCGAAGCGCTGGAGCGAATCGCCGTCGACCCCAACCTGCGCCGCGAGCTGACCGAGGCCGGCGCCGCCCGGGCGGAGAGCCACACGCTCGAGGCCGAGGCCAGGCGCACGGCCGAGTTCCTCACCGCCTGAGCGCCGACCGCCGCGCTCCGGTCGTTCTCAGAGGCCGGCGCGCAGCCTCAGGCGGCGAACCGTGGCCGAGGTCTTCAGCCCGAGCTTCGCCCCTCCCTGGCCGTGGTAGACCCCGACCCGGGGCAGCCGCAGGGGGTCGCGCTCGTCGGTCCAGCGGGCCGGCAGGCTGACGCCGAGGCGATAGCCGGCCGCGCGCGCGGCCGCCGCGACCCGGTCGTCGACGTCGCCGTAGGGGTAGGCGATCGTCTCGCAGGGCGAGGCGAGCTCGCGCTCGATCGTCGCCCGCGACCCGGCCAGCTCGCGCTCCAGCCGCTCGTCGTCGAGGGTGGTTAGGTGGGGATGGCCACAGGTGTGGGAGCCGATCTCCCACCCCATGGCGGCGAGCGAGCGGACCTGCTCCCAGCTGAGCGGGCGCAGCTCCTCGCGGTGCGGGCCCGCGGCCCACATCTCGATTCCGGGCCAGCTCATCGGAGCCTCGCGGCCGATGTAGTCGGTGGGGACGAAGAGGGTGGCGGGAACGCCCAGCGGTTGGAGTACGGCCGCGGCCTCGGTCAGGGTCGAAAGGTAACCGTCGTCGAAGGTGACCACCAGTGCCTTCGCCGGCCGGTCGGCCGACTGACTGTCGGTCAGGGTCACACCCCTGTATCCCTGCCTCAGCTTGCCCCGCACCTGAGATTCGAGGTCGGATCGCGAAACCGAGAGGTCCGCCGGCCAGGTTTCGCTGACCGCGTGGTAACAGAGAATGAGCGTGTCCCCGGGCATGGCTCGCCTAGACTAGGGACCCTTGTCAACGCTGGCCGCATCGTGGTGGCGCCTGAATGGATTGCGGCCGTTGGCGATCTCGGTCGGGGCGGTCGCGCTGGCGGTCGTCGTCGGTGTGGCGCTGGCGGTGAAACTCGCCCTGGGAGTCGCGCTCGTGTTCGTCGCCTGCTACGCGCTGGTGCTCCTGTTCGCGCCGGTCTGGGCGCTGGTGGGGTTCGTCCCGCTGGTCTTCCTTGAGTCGGTGCCGGCCCTCAACCTGGGCGGCAAGGCGGCCGGCCTGCTGATCGCCGCCTCCTGGGTGGGCGCGGCCGTCACCGGCCGGCTGGACATCGGCCGGGTGATCCGTCCCCGGCGCCGTCTCTTCGAGTGCGTGGTGGCTCTGGTGATCTGGCTCTGCCTCACCACGCTCTGGGCGACCGACCCGGGTGCGGCCGTGGGCGACATCTGGCACTGGGTCTCGGTGGCCCTCCTCTTCGCGATCATCGCCACCTGGATCCCGGACGAGCGGACCCTGATCTGGGTCTGCGCCGCCTTCGTGCTCGGGGCCGTGCTCTCGGTCGGGGTCGGCGTCGCCTCGGGGATCGAAGGGGCGGCGGCGAGCGACCCCCGCCTCGAAGGCGGCTCGGGTGACCCGAACTTCCTCGCCGCGGGTCTGGTCGCGGCGATCGTCCTCGCCGCCGGCGTCGCGGTGGCGATTCGGCACCCGGTCGGGCGGCTCGCCTGCGTGGTGGCAATCTTCGTCTGCGTCTTCGGGATCGCCGCGGCGCAGTCGCACGGCGGCGTCCTGGCGCTCCTCGGCGTGGTCCTGGCGGCGCTGCTCGTGTTCAAGCGGCGGCGGACCTACGTCGTCCTCCTCTGCCTCGCGATCGTCGCCTTCGGTGCCGCCTATTTCTCCACCACCCCGACCGCCTGGAACCGGATAACGCACGTCGAAAACGGCGGCAGTGGGCGTGGGGACCTGTGGAACGTCGCCTGGCGGGTCTCCGAAGCGCACCCGGTCGGCGGAGTCGGTCTGAGCAACTACGAAGTGGTCGCGAAAAACTACACGCGGCAGCCGGGGGCGCTGAAAAACGTCAACAAGATCGCCGAGAAACCGCACGTCGTGCACAACACCTATCTCGAGGCCCTGGCCGAGACCGGGGTGATCGGGCTGGCGCTTTTTCTGGCCGTGGCGATCGGTTCCTGCTACACGGCCTGGGAGGCGGGCCGGCGGTTCGAAGCCCTCGGCGACTCGCGCATGGAGGCGCTTGCCCGGGCCGTCATGGTGGCGACCATCGGGATGATGATCGCCGCCTTCTTTCTCTCCGACGGCGTCGACAAGCGCCTCTGGATCCTCTTCGCCCTCGGCCCGGCGACCCTGGGGATCGCCGAAGGCCGAAGGCGCGAGGTGCTAGAGGGCCCCGTACGCTGACAGCGCGGTCGCGCTGAGGGTCGCCGGGTCTTTGACCAGCGAACCGGAGAAGGTGAGGCCGGTTCCGTAGGTGTTCTGCCCGTTGTTCCAGAGCAGGTTGTCGCGAGCGACGTTGCCGGTTCCGGTCAGTTCGTAGGACCGGATCCCGTACTGGGCGTTGTTGGCGACGACGTTGTTGTTGATCTGGTTGCGGGCGGCTTCGCGGGAGACGATGACGCCTCCGCGGTCGTTGCCGTTGATGGTGTTGCGGCTGACGATCACTTCGGTCGCGGTTGGGTAGAGCTGCACCCCGTAGGCGACGTTGTCTTCGATCCTGTTGTTGGTGACCGTGCCGCTGCCGCTGCACCAGTAGACGCCGTGGTCCATGTTGGCGCCGGTTGCGGCATCGCCGTTGTTGTGGATGTAGTTGGAGACGATGTGTACATCGGTCGACTGGCTGACGAACACACCGGCGTGCCAGGCGTTGTCGCGAACCTCGCTGTTGCTCAGTTCGACGTCGGAGGTTTTCATGATCGAGACCTGGACTTCCTCACCGCCCGGATTTTCGGTCGTCTTGGCGACGATGGCGCCGGTTGGGCCGTCGAAGACCAGCGAGTCGAGGTGGATGTGACTGCCGGTGACGCGGGTGTAGCCGTGGATCACCGCGCGGCTTGCGCCGGGCAGCGAGGTGAACACGATCGGCGCGGTGGAGGTTCCACTGCGTGAGAAATTGGTCGTGACACCGAAACCGCCGTAGGTTCCCGGCTCGAGCACCACGAAGTCACCGGGGTTGACCACGGAGACGGCCTTCGCCAGCGTGCGCCACGGAGACGAGGCGGTGCCGGAGTTCGAGTCGTTCCCGGTGGACGCCGAGACGTACTTGGCGTTGGCCGGGATCGTCATGCCGCCGCTCGGCGGGGTCGGGACCGGTTCGCTGGGCGAAACTTCTTCGACCGGCGGTGCGGGGCTCGGCGCGGGCGCCGGAGCGGGAGCGGGTGCTGGTGCTGGAGCGGGCGCCGGTGCCGGTTCCGGGGCGGGTGCCGGAGCCGGTGACTTGTGCGTGGCGTGGGTGCCGCGGCGCAGGTGCCGGAGCTTGACGGCACTGTGAACGGTGGCCGTGCGCGAGTGGGTTGCGCGCGCGTGGCCCGGGGTGGCGGCGGTCGCGGGCGCTGCGGTCGCGGAGATGAGCACGACGCACGCGGCGGCAATCGCCATCAGCGCGATCGCTATATACGTGAGCCTGCCTCTATGTCTGACGGGTACGGTCATCGGGTGCCTCCTGAATTGGGTAGGCACCGCCCGGTCTACTTCGGCAACCCGGCTGACTCGATGCGAGTCCCGTGGCTTTGCGTCCCCACCTCACGATGGGTTTGCCGTTTCGGGTTGAGCGCCTATCGATCGTTTGCAACCACCGAATCGGCGCACGGGGAAGCGGTCGTAAACCCTCAGGAGGCCCCGTTGGACAGGTGTTGGATCAGCGTGCCTGGGCAGCCGGCAGGTTTGTGCCGGCTGCCGGCGTCAGCGACCCGGGTGATTCAGGTGATAGAAGCGTTCGCGCGTTTCCGTGCGAATTTCTTCGTCGACCGTCGACGGGCTCAGTTTCGTGCCCCGTTCGAGTTCAGTCAGGTTTTCCCGTACCAAAGTGTCGACAGAGTCGAGTCGCAGCGCGGTACGCATTTGTGCGAGTGCCTCGTCGCGCCTGCCCTGCTTTGAGGCAATCGTCGCAAGCTCGAAGTGGGGGTACCAGTTGTCTTCCCTGCCGATCGCCTCTTCGAAGGCACTCCTCGCCCTCGCCTGTTCGCCCCGCGCCAGGGCGATCTGCCCGCGGGTCAGCTCCGGCTGGGAGGAGAGGGGGTTGAGGTAGGCGGCGCGGTCGAGATCGGTGTAGGCGGTGTCGGCGTCCGCGGGCCACTCGCTTTCCGCCCGTTCGACGAAGCGCAGCGAGGTGTAGGCGGGCACCAGGCTGACCAGGGCGACCCCGGCCAGGAGGAGGCCGGCGACCAGGGTCGCCGCCTGCCGCCGCGGCCTGCCCTTCGGCACCGGCTCGGCGAGCCGTGAGGCCATGAACAGGAGCGCCAGCGCCGGCCCGAGGATCGCCGGGAACTCCTCGATCCAGTCGACCGAGGCGTGGAGGAAGACGTAGGCCGAGGCGGCGACGGCGCCGGCGGCGAGGAGCTGGGAGGTGGCCGAGAGGCGGCGCCGGCGGCGGGCGACCGCGACGACCGCGGCGAGGAGCCCGCCGACCAGCAGGAGCAGGCCGATAACGCCGGTCTCGCTCAGGACCCGCAGCCAGACGCTGTGCGCGTAGCGCGAGTGCTTCTCGTCGTGGCGGTGGATCGTGTAGGCGTCCTGGTAGTTGCCGGCGCCGATCCCGTCCAGCGGCGATTCGCCGGTCACCTTCAGCGCCACCCGCCAGTAGTCGTAGCGCTCGGGGTCGCCGAAGGAGGCGAGGTGAGAGCTGGAGTCCGAGGAGACCTGCCCGTGCTTGAAGTCCGCCCAGCGTTGGCTCACTTCGTCGGACACCGTTCCCCCGTACGCGGCGGCGCCAACCGCCACCGCCAATACACCCAAGACCAGCGCCGGGGCGCGGATGCGGCGCGCTGCGGAGGGCTCGACCAGGGCCGGCCGCCGCCCTTCGAGCCAGTTGAGGGCGAGTCCGAGCGCGAGCGCTCCGGCCGCGGCGAGCGCCACCGCGGTGACGGCGTCGTCGAGCGCGGCCGTGACCGAGCCGCCTTCGTTCGCCGCCGTGTAGACGTCGAGCACCGGTCCGACGGTGAGGGCGAGGATCGCCCCCGCGCCCAGCAGGCGCAGGATCGCCCAGCCGCGCGAGGGCGCGAAGGCGACGAACACCGGGGCGCTCAGCGCGAGCCCGATCGCGGCGCCCCGCGCCTGCGGCAGGAAGGTGAGGTCGAGCTGCGCGGCGGCGATCGCGAACATCGCCGCCCGCAGCCAGGCGGGCGAGGATCGCCGCGCCGAGAGCGCCAGCGCGGGCCAGACCGCGAGCGCGGTGAACGCCGCCGCCGCCCCGGCGTAGCCGAGCGGTTCGGAGAAGCGCCCGCTGATGAAGCGCCCCGACGGATTGGACGCGAGCGCCGCCGAGGCCAGCGTGGTCGCCGAGGCGACCGCGAAGCCGCCGACGAAGAGGCTGAGCATCCACAGGGCGCGGCGCTCGGTCCAGGGGGTGAGGGCGAACACGAACGCGGTGGCGAACGCGAGCAGCAGCTTGTTGGTCGCTTCCAGGGCGTGGCCGCCGGCGTCGGCCCAGAGGATCGAGGCGGCGGTCCAGACCATGAAGGCCCCGAGCAGGGCCAGCGCCAGGCGGGTCCCGCCGACCGGCAGTCGCCACCCTGCCGCGAGCAGGATCGGGCAGATCGCGACGATGACGATCGCGGCCGGGTACCAGGCGGAGGGGAAGTAGGCGCCGAAGAAGAGGCAGGACGCCACCCAGAACGCGGCGATCGCGCCCGCCGGCAGCAGTGGGAGCAGGTCCCCGCCCGGCCGGCTGTGCGTCGGCGGACCCACTGTGGGTTGCGATCTCATCCGCGGCTAGCGCTGGACGGTACCGGTTAGTGCGCCTCGTCGGAGGCGTGCGCGGGCGGCCGCGACTCCTCGGCCAGCGAGGTGATCTCCAGCTGACCGTGCGCGGCCTCCTCGAGCACCTCCGTCGCCTCCTGGGCGGAGCGTGCGTACAGCTCGACCAGGAGGTGTATGACTATCTCCTCGTCGTCGTGCTTGTGGAAGCGAACGTGGGTGAAGAACTCACGTACGCCGGCTTCGCCGAAGGCGCCGAAGGTGAGGAACTCGATCGCCTCCGGCCCCGAGCAGGTCTCGACCCGGTCCTGGTCCACGGTGACGGTGCAGGAGGCCACCCACGGCGTGCCGGCGACCATCCGTTGCCAGCGGTCCTCGATCGGGACGACCCGGTCGTCCTGAAAGGTGAGGTGGGGCTGGTCGTGCATGCAGTCGAGGCACTGCACGACCGATTCTTGGACCTCGTCGATCCCTTCGGCGAGGACGCCGGAGTCGGGGTCGACGCGACGGATCGCGTCGTAGTGGATCTGGATCTCCAGATTCTGCGACCAGCAGCGGTAGCAGCGCAGCCAGGCCGAGCGGTCTCCGTTCAGCTCGCTCATGCCCGCATTGTCGCGCGCCGGCCCCGCGAGTGCGTGGCGATGGCCGTGCTCAGCCGGCGCCGTCGACCCCGGCCAGCTCCTCCGCGATCAGCTCGGCGAGGGCCAGCGAGGAGGTCGCGGCGGGGGAGGGGGCGTTGCGGACGTGGACCGCGCGCTCGGTCCGGTGCACGACGAAGTCGTCGACCAGGGTGCCGTCGCGGCCGAGGGCCTGGGCGCGGATCCCGGCCGGCCCCGCCCCCGCCCTGACCCCGCGCAGCTCCGGAACCAGCCGCGCGGCCTCGGCGAGGAAGGCGGCGCGGCTGGCCGCGCGGCGCAGCTCGGTCGCTCCGGCCCGCCAGTGGCGCGCCGCCATCCGCCAGGTGCCCGGCCAGGCCAGGGTCTGGCCGAGGTCGCGCGGCCGCACCCGGCGCAGCCGGTAGGCGTCGCGGGCCGGGGCCATGAGGGCGCTGGGGCCGACCAGGACGCGATCATCGATGGTCCGGGTCAGGTGGGCGCCGAGGAACGGCAGGCGCGGGTCCGGCACCGGGTAGATGTTGGCGCGCACGACGCCGGCGCTCGCCGCCGGCAGCTGAAGGTAGCCGCCGCGGAAGGGGACGATGCGCGGGTCCCTGGGCGCGCCGCAGCGGACCGCGAGGCGGTCCGACCACAGGCCGGCGCAGAAGACCGCGGCCCTGGCCGAGGTGGTTCCCCGCGCGTGGCGCAGCACGATTCGGCCGGGCGGGTGCTCGACGTCGGCGACGGCGGCGCCGAGGTGGATCGTGCCGCCGGCCCGGCTCACCTCCTCCGCGTAGGCCTCCGCCACGGCGACGAAGTCGACGACCCCGGTTCGCGGCGAGTGCAGGGCGGCGATTCCGCGCGCGTGCGGCTCGATCTCGGCGATCTCACCGCCCGCCACCCGGGTCAGCTCGGGGACCCCGTTGGCACGGCCGCGCCGCTCGAGGTCGTCGAGGCGCTCCAGCTCGGCCTCCTCGACCGCGACGATGAGCTTGCCCGAGTGCCTGTAGGGGATGCCCCGCTCCTCGCAGTAGGCGTAGAGGTCGCGCGCCCCGCTGACGCAGAGCCGCGCCTTCAGTGAGCCAGGCTCGTAGTAGATGCCGCCGTGGATGACCCCGCTGGAGTGGCCGGTCTGGTGGCGGCCGATCCCGGCCTCGGCCTCCAGCACGCAGATGCGGGCCGCCGGGTGCGTGCGCGCCAGCTGGCGCGCCGTGGCGAGGCCGACGATGCCGGCGCCGACGACGACCAGGTCGCACTCGCGCGGAGGCGGGGAGTCGTGCGCGGTCGGCAAGCGACTCAGGCCGCGGCGGCGGCGCGCTCGCCGACCAGCCCGACGATCTCGCCCATGATCTTGTTGATGTCGAAGTCCTTCGGCGTGTAGACCCCGGCGACCCCGGCCGCGCGCAGGCGCTCGGCGTCGGCGGCGGGGATGATGCCGCCGACCACGACCGGGACCTCGACGCCCTCCTCGCGCAGCATCCGCACCACCTCGGGGATCAGCTCCAGGTGAGAGCCGGAGAGGATCGAGAGGCCGACCACGTCCACGTCCTCCTGGAGCGCCGACTCGGCGATCTCGGCCGGGGTGAGGCGGATGCCCTGGTAGATCACCTCCATGCCGACGTCGCGGGCGCGCAGGGCGATCTGCTCGGAGCCGTTGGAATGGCCGTCGAGGCCGGGCTTGCCGACCAGGATCTTGATCCGGTGCCCGAGCCGCTCGGAGATCTCATCGACCCGGCCGCGGACCGCGTCCAGCTGCTCGCGGTCGGCGGCAGGGGCGGCGCCGTCGACCCCGGTCGGGGCGCGGTAGGCGCCGAACGCCTCGCGCAGCACCCCGGCCCACTCGCCGGTGGTGGCGCCCGCTTTGGCGGCGGCGATCGTCGCCGGCATCACGTTGCGCGACTCGTCGGCGGCGACCGCGGCCAGCTCCTCGAGGGCGGCGCGCACCGCGCCCTCGTCGCGCTCGGCCTTCCAGCGCTCCAGCGCCAGCACGCGCTCGCGCTCGACCTCGGGGTCGGGGGTGAGGATGCCGCCGTCGGCGCCGGCGGTGAGCGGGGAGTCCTCGGTCTCGGTGAAGCTGTTCTGGCCGATCACCTTCAGCTCGCCGCTCTCGATCCGCGCCACCCGCTCGCGGTGGGACTCGACCAGGCGGGCCTTCATGTAGGGGACGGCCTCGACCGCGCCGCCGTGCTCCTCGACCACCGCCATCTCGGCGCGGGCGCCCTCCATCAGCTCCTCGACCAGCCCGTCCATCACCACCGAGCCCTCGAAGACGTCCGGGTACTCGAGCAGGTCGGTCTCGTTGGCCAGCACCTGCTGGATCCGCAGGCTCCACTGCTGGTCCCAGGGTCGCGGCAGGCCCATCGCCTCGTTCCAGGCGGGGAGCTGGATCGCGCGGGCGCGGGCGTCGCGGCTGAGGGTGACGGCGAGCGCCTCCAGCACGATCCGCTGCACGTTGTTCTCCGGCTGGGCCTCGGTCAGGCCGAGGCTGTTGACCTGGACGCCGTAGCGGAAGCGCAGCATCTTCTCGTCGCTGACGCCGTAGCGCTCGCGGCCGATCTGGTTCCAGAGCCGGCCCATCGCCCGCAGCTTGGCGATCTCCTCGATCAGCCTGATGCCGGCGTTGACGAAGAAGGAGATGCGGCCGAAGACCTTGGCGAAGTCGGCCTCGGCGACCTGGCCTCGCGCCCTCACCTCGTCCAGCACCGCGATCCCGGTGCTGAGCGCGAAGGCGATCTCCTGCACCGGGGTGGCGCCGGCCTCCTGTAGGTGGTAGCTACAGATGTTGGTCGGGTTCCAGCTCGGCACCTCGTTGACGGCGAAGGCGACCATGTCGGCGATCAGCCGCATCGAGGGCTCGGGCGGGAAGGCGTAGGTCCCGCGCGAGAGGTACTCCTTGATGATGTCGTTCTGGGTCGTCCCCTTGAGCTGGGAGCGCTTCACCCCGTTCTCCTCGGCGACGGTGACGTAGAGGCCGAGCAGCCAGGCGGCGGTGGCGTTGATCGTCATCGAGGTGTTCATCTCGTCCAGCGGGATGCCGTCGAGCAGCTGGTGCATGTCGCCCTTGTGGGCGATCGAGACGCCGACCTTGCCGACCTCGCCGCGGGCGAGGACGTGGTCGGGGTCATAGCCGGTCTGGGTCGGCAGGTCGAAGGCGACCGAGAGGCCGGTCTGGCCCTTCGCCAGGTTGCCCCGGTACAGCTCGTTGGAGCGCCGCGCGTCGGAGTGCCCGGCGTAGGTGCGCATCACCCAGGGGCGGTCCCGTTCCGGCAGTCGGTGCTCGCTCATCGCCCCAATGATATTTGGGAACGCCCGAAAGACACCGTTCAGGCCACGATCGGCCGCATCTTTCCCGCCTGGCTGTGTTTAGGCTCCAGCTGATGAGCTTCCGACGCTGGGCCGTTCTCCCGCTCGCGCTGGCCGCGGCCGTCCTGCTCGCCGCCGGCGCCGGCGCGGCGATGATCGGCATCTACCGCAACGGGATGGAAACCAACACCCAGCGCGCCCAGCTGGTCAAGCTGGCGGGGCGCAGCTGCGATCGCCGCGGCTCGGCGGGAGCGCTTCAGATCACGCTCGGCAAGCGCACCCCCGAATGCTCCTACCGCACCCCGGTGCTCGGCCGCGACCTCGAGGTCGCGGCGACCGAGCGGCTGCTGAGCGCGACGCCGAAGGCGGCCCAGCACAAGGCCTACCTGGGGCTGGTGCTGCGGGCCGGCGGCGGCGCCAAATACCAGATGCTGGTCTTCCCGCTCCAGCGCAAGGTCCAGCTGATCAAGATCCAGGCCGGCGGTGCCCAGTACCTGGCGGTCGACCGCGACGAGAAGGCCGTGCTGGGCCTCGGTAAGGCCAACGCGCTGCGACTGCGGGCGGTCAACGCGACCAGCGGCCCCGAAAAGGGGCAGAGCCACCTGCTCGCCTACCTCGGCAAGGCCCTGGTGGCCGAAGCCACCGACGAAGGCGGCGGCGAGCTCTCCGGCCGCGCCTCGGGCGTCTCGGTCGGGGCGACCAAGAGCGCCGAGGGCGTGGTCGCCAGCGTCGACGACGTCACCGTCCGCGTCCCCAGCCCCTACTGAGGGCGTCGGCGAGCGCCGCTCACGGCCGCGAGGCCGGTCGCCCTTCGCCCGCGGCGCCCCGCGGCGGTGCCTGGAGCGCCGGCTTGCCGGTGTCGACGCCGGAGATCCGGGGGGCGTCGACCGCGCCTTCGCTGCCGAGGAAGACGAAGGCGGAGATCACCGCGAGGCCGAGGAGGAGGCCGAGGGCGATCCCGATCGCGAGGTCGGCTCGCCGCGCCGTCATCAGGCGCCGCCGCGAAGTTCGTCGTGGACCATGCGGGCGAAGACGATGAAGCGCTGCGCGGCGCTGTAGAGCGGGTTGCAGGCGCTCAGCACCAGGCGTTCGTAGCCCACCGCCCTGACAATCCCGACGTCGGTGGGGTCGACGATGGCGGTCTTCTGCACCCGGTAGTGGAAGGTCGCGTAGGGCATCTTCAGGGTGATCCGGTCGCCCCGCTTCATCGAGTCGATGTGCCGGAAGGGGGCGAGGTAGGTGGTCCGGTGGCCGGCGATCGCGACCGTGCCGCCCTCGCCAGGAAGCGGCGTTTCCGGGTAGTGCCCGGGCCCCTTCTGGAGGCTGGCGGTGTCGGTGCCTTCGACGAAGACCATGTCGAGGCCGGCCATCGCCGGGGCGAGGATGCGGCCGAGCGCTTCGCCGGTCCCCGCCCGGCGGGCGAACCGCCGCGCCAGGATCGCGATCCGCCGCCTCGATTCCCTCACCCGCGCCACCGCGCGGCGGTCGGCCGCCGAGGGGTAGCTCGCTTCGAGGTCTTCGAGCTGGCTTTCCGCTTCGCCCTGCTTGATCGAGGCGTAGATCGAGGAGATCGGCTCCCGGTAGGCGAGGGTGATGCCGACGTCGGCGAGGACCGTCAGGCCGGCCGTGATCAGGGCGATCGAGAGGATGTGGCGGCCGCGTCGCACCCGCTGGAGTCTGCCAGCGGACCCAGAGGTCCCGCGCGCGGGCACCACCCACCGCGCCGCAAAGCGGCCTGAGCGATCCGTATAGTGCCCGGCCTAATTCGTGAGCGAGGAGGCTCAAATCGCGTCGAAGCGCCTCACGCGCCGGATCGCCATCGCGGTCCTGGCGGCGACTCTTCTCGCCTCGGCCTTCGCCGGCAAGGGGGCCGGGGCGGACGCCCGGCCGCGCTGCGGCGAAGCGGGGCGGGCGCCGAGCCAGCTGACCATGCACCAGATCCGCACCTCGGTCCTCTGCCTGGTCAACCGCGCCCGCGAACGGGAGGGCCTCCAACCGCTCAACTACAACCTCGACCTGCGCACATCCGCGACCCAGCACTCGGTCGACATGGTCACCCACGACTACTTCGCCCACACGGGGCCGCGCGGGAGCACGGTCGGGCAACGGGTCGAGAGGTCCGGATACCTGGGGAGCTTCCGAAGCTACGTCGTCGGCGAGAACATCGGCGGCGGGGTCGGCCGCCTCGGCTCCCCGCTCGGAGTCTGGCGCGCCTGGATGCACAGCCCGACGCACCGGGCCAACATCCTCGACCCGAGCTTCCACGACTTCGGCGTCGGCGTCGCCCGCGGCTACCCGAACGCAGGCACCCGCGACGCGGCCACCTACACGCTCGATTTCGGCATGCGGCGCTAATGCGCGCGCGGCGCTAGTACTTACGTCCATTGCAAGGAAACGACTAAGGGGCGCCGGCGCTGATGGCGAGAGAAAAGGGTGCCCTTCAGGATCTCCCTCGCGACCGCCCTCTGCGCCCTCGTGGCCGCAATCCTGGCTCCATCGGCCGGCGCGATGGACCTGGAGCGGCTGATCGCGCCGACCGACGTCTGCGCCGACCAGACCGACCCCCAGGCTCCCGCCGCCGCGCAGGAGCAGGCCATGCACTGCATGAGCAACTACGCCCGCGAACGGGCCGGGCTCGGCGGGCTGGGCTACTCCGACGACCTCGACCGCTCCGCCAGCGAGAAGTCCGCGGACATCCTCCGCTGCGACAGCTTCAGCCACACGGCCTGCGGGCGCGAATTCACCTACTGGATGCAGCGCGTCGGCTACATCCCCGCACGCTGCTGGCGGGCGGGGGAGAACATCGCCTGGGGGACCGGTGAGCTGGGGAGTGTCCGCTCCATCTTCACCGCTTGGATCCACTCGCCCGAACATCGCGAGAATATCCTTGGCCGCTACGACCAGATGGGCACCGGCCTCGTCGTCGACAACTTAGGAGGACGCTCGGAGGCGCACGTCTGGACCCAGCACTTCGGGTCCCACTGCGGTCAGCCCGGCCCGCCCCCGGCGCGGCGGCTGGCCCGCCTCGCCTCGGCCCGAGCCGCCGGCTGAGGAGCGGCTCGGCGCTTCGGCTTGGGGCGCGCGGCCGCGCGGGGCGGCACCCGGAACCGTTCCTTCACGGCGCCCGCCACCAGGCGCGCGTAGACGCCGGCACCGGCGGGGGTGAGGTGGATCCCGTCCCAGAACAGGCCCGCCCCACCGGCCTGTGCCGTCGCGGCCCAGTCGATCAGCGTCGTGTGGGACCAGTCGCGGGCCGCTTCGGCGAGCGCGTGGTTGGACTCCCCGGCCCAGCTGACCGGGGCGTGGTCGTTGACCAGGTAGAGCTCGCCGACCTCTGAGGTGGCCTTCCGCAAAGCCGTCATTTCGTCGCTGTAGAGGGGGCCGTTGTTGCCCATCTGGACGATCATCGCGTCGGGACGGTGCCCCTCCCGTTTCAGCTTCTGGACGATTTCGACGAATTCGCCCGCCTGGCGGCCGACCCTCGCGCTCAACGAGAAGCCGGGTCCGAGCTGGGCCGCGAGCCGGTCCCTGGCACCGATCATCACCGAGTCGCCGAGGGCGAGGATCCGCGGCGGGGCGCTCGCCGCGCCCGCGGCTGCCGGCGACGGCTGGCGGGCCGTCACCCTGGCGAAGGTCGCGGTCGAGGCCGCGGCGGCGTCGATGCGCCGTTCGCTCTCGGAGAAGAGCCCGCTCCAGCCGACCACCAGGACCACCGCCCCGACCGAGACCACGAGCGCCGGCCGCGCCACCCGCGGCCATCCGTCCGGCAGCGCCGGCAGCTTCGCCCTGCCGCGGAAGGGCAGCTCGACGAAGCGGTAGGAGAGGTCGGCGAGAACCAGCACCAGGGCCAGCTGGAGGGGGATCAGCACCCCGCGCGGCAGCGAGACGTCGAGGCCGGGCCGGCTCAGCATCAGCACCGGGAAGTGCCAGAGGTAGAAGCTGTAGCTGCGCAGCCCGAGCCAGAGCACGGGCGGCTGCCCGAGCAGGGTGCCGAGCCGGGCGGCGGGATGGGCGAGAACGGCCAGCGCCAGCGCCGTGACCAGCGCCAGCCAGAGGTAGCCGCCGTGGTAGAGGGCGAGGTCGTAGTCGTGGACGTGGACGAAGCTGAGCACGACGTAGGCGAGGGCGAGGACGCCGACCACGTCGAGGATCGGCCCGACCAGCGGCCCGGTGCGGCGCCGGCGCAGCTCGACCGGGCTCCAGACCAGGGCCAGGGCGACCCCGGCCAGCAGGCCGACGGCGTGGGTGTCGGTACCGTAATAGACGCGGGAGGGGTCGGTGCCGGGGTCGAACAGGACCCAGGCCAGGGAGACCGAGGCGAGGGCGCCGACGCAGACCCCGAGCAGGAGGCGGCGGCGGCCGAGCAGCTTCATCCCGGCGGCGAAGGCGAGCGGCCAGAAGAGGTAGAACTGCTCCTCGACCGAGAGCGACCAGAGGTGGGTGAACAGGGACGGCCGCTGGAACTGTTCGAAGTAGGACTGGTGGGCGAGGACGAAGTGCCAGTTGGCGACGTAGGCGAGGGAGGCGATCGCGTCGCCGCGCAGCTGGTCGATCCGGTCCGGCTCGAGGATCGCGGCGGCGATCATCGTCACCGCGATGAACACGCCGACCGCCGGCAGCAGGCGCCGGGCGCGGCGCAGCCAGAAGCGGCCGAGCTGGAGATGGCCATCGCGGCGGAACTCGCGCAGCAGCAGCGAGGTGATCAGGTAGCCGCTGATGACGAAGAAGACGTCGACGCCGAGGAAGCCGCCCGGCATCCAGCCGACCCTGGCGTGGTAGAGGAAGACGGCGAGGACGGCCAGCGCCCGCAGCGCGTCGATTCCAGGGAGGTAGGGGAAGCGGCTGTCCTGCGGCCGGCTCATGGGCTGCATAATGGCGGCAGATGTCGACGACGACCATCGAGCGGCCGCGGCTGGGCGGCCCGGGCTCGGGTCTGGGCGGGAACTGGCGGGTGATCGTCCGCAACGACGACCACAACACCTTCGAGCACGTCGCCCAGACCCTCTCCCGGGTGCTGCCGGGCGTCAGCCTCGACCAGGGGCACAGGCTGGCCGACCAGATCCACAACAACGGCCTGGCGACCGTCTGGTCGGGGCCCCGCGAGCCGGCCGAGCACTACTGGGAGCAGCTCGACTCGGCCGGCCTCACGATGGCGCCGCTGGAGCGGGCGTAACGGCGAAGAGGGGTGGCCGATGCCACCCCTCTCTCAGCGGTCGTCGGACTGTCGGGTCAAGCCCCTCGGCCGACCCCCGCCGCGTCCGCCGTTCTGGGTGGCCGAGCGATGGCCTCTCTGTCTCCACTCGAGCTTCTCTCTGGCTGCCTTCAGCCGCGCGGTCATCTCTCGGCTGTAGTCGCGTTCCGCTTCGCGCCTCCGCCGCTCGTACGCCTCGGCGGGGGTCTCGTCTGTGATGATCACCTCGCTGTCCGCCTCCTCCTGAGCCTGTGCCTCGGCCTTGGCTTTCTCCAGCGCCTTTCCCAGATCCCTGCTGGCTTCGTCCGATTCGCGTTCAAAGACTTCCCGGTCCGTCTCGTCGCTGATGGTGACTTCGCCGTCGTCGCTCGTCGTCTCGTCGCTGCTGTCCGCGTCGAGTTCCCATCCTTCGAACGGATCCTCGCCGCCGGCGTCGACCTGCCAGCCGTCGAAGGGATCATCCCCGCCGGCCTCGTAGCCGCCGCCCGCGCCGGCGTCGTTCTCGCAACTCACCCAGCCCCACAGGGAGGACTCGCACTGGCTCTCCTCGTCGTTCATCGCCGCGGCGGGAGCGGCGCTCAGCGCCTGCCCGCCCGCGGTAAGCGCGAACGCCGCCGCCATGGTGGCGACCAAAGCTCTGCCCCGCCCGCCGTTTCCGCTCTTCAACTCGATCATGTTTCGGCTCCTTCCTGGCCAAAGGTCCCGCATCCGTTCGTGGACGTCGGAGCAGCCTAGGGCGCCGGAGCGCCGCCGCGGCGGCCTGCGGACGGATGTCTGTAAGGGCCAGGAAAGGAGCCCTTTTACTCAGTCGCTCTACTCGGCGACGAGCAGGGTGTGCCAGGCGGGCAGCAGCGGCAGGTCGTAGAGGTCGATGACGCTGGCGCGGGCGGCCTCGATCTCCGCCGAGAACCAGTAGCGCTCGAAGTCGGCGCGGCTCTCCCAGAGCGAGGTCTGCTGGAAGGAGAGCGGGTCGTCGACAGAGCGGATCAGCGACCAGCCGCGGGCCCCGTAGGCGGGCATCTTCGCCGCCGCCGGTTCCCAGAGGTCGAGCCAGCGGTCGGCCCGCAGCGGGGCGATGTGCCAGTCGAGCGTGCAGACCTCCGCCATCACGAACCCCCTTCCGCTCGCGCCGGCGAGCTCACGCGCCGACCTCGGCCCGGATCGCGCCCGGCCCGTCCTCGTTGCGCCCGGCGTCCTCGGACTCGGCCCCGACCAGGATCGAGATCTTGCCGAGGTGCTTGTTTTCGTGCAGGAGCTGGTGCGCCCCGGGGACGCCATCGAAGTCCATCGTCTGCCACAGCACCGGCCGCACCTTGCCCTCGGCCATCAGCTGGTTCGCCCGCATGCACTCGTACGCGTTGGCGAAGTGGGAGCCGATGATCTGCTTCTGGCGCATCCACAGGTAGCGCACGTCGAAGTCGAGCTGGAAGCCGGAGGTGGCGCCGCAGATGACGACCTTGCCGAACGGCTTGACGACGAAGACCGAGGTCGGGAAGGTCGCCTGGCCGACGTGCTCGAAGACGATGTCGGGGGCGTCGCCGAGGATCTCCTTGACCCGCTTGGCGAAGCCGCGCGAGGCCTTGAAGCGCTCCTTGTCGGCGGCCGGGTCGGCGAGGTTCTCGGGCGTCCGCATCATCGCGCCGAACTCGCCGCGGTTGATGTAGTCGACCGCGCCCAGCTCCTTCACCAGCTCGCCCTTCTCGTCGGAGGAGACGACGCCGACGGCGTTGGCGCCGGCCGCCCGGCAGAGCTGGGTGGCGAAGACGCCGAGGCCGCCGGCGGCGCCCCAGATCAGCACGTTGTGGCCGGGCTGGAGCCCGCACTGGTCGATCAGCATCCGGTAGGCGGTGAAGTAGGTGAGGCCGTAGGCCGAGGACTCGGTCCAGCTCAGGTTCTGGGGGCGGGGGAGGAGCTGCTGGGCCTGGACCTTGGTGAACTGGGCGAAGGACCCCCAGGTCGTCTCGTATCCCCAGATCTTCTGGCTCGGCGCCGCCAGCGGGTCGAGGCCGTGGACCTCGACGTCCTCGTAGGAGGCCTGGTTGCAGTGGATCACGACCTCGTCGCCGGGCGCCCAGCGGGTGACGCCCTCGCCGACCTTCCAGACGATCCCCGAGGCGTCGGAGCCGCCGATGTGGTGGCCGTACTCGGGGTGGTCGCCGTAGCCGAAGACGGAGACCGGCTTGCCGAGGGCCGCCCAGACGTTGTTGAAGTTGACCCCGGCGGCCATCACCCGCACCACGACCTCGAAGGCGCCGGGCTCGGGAACCTCGATCTGCTCCAGCTGGAAGGCGTCCTTGGGCTCGCCCTCGCGCTCCTGGCGGATCACCCAGGCCGCCATCGAGTCCGGCAGCGTGCCGGGCTCCACGTCCAACTTCGAGACTGCGCTGATGTCAACGGCCAAGGGATCCTCCGCGGGTCGTCGGGTGCCGGGCGGCGAATCCTAGTTAAGTGCGGTACGGCTCGTCCTATGCCGCGTCGGAGGCGCTCCCGCGCATCTCCCTGCCGGTCACCCGGTAGCGCTCGGCCAGCTCGACCACGTCCTCCCGGGGCGGCTCCAGCTCCTTCAGGTCGGACTCGATCGACTTGCTCGGCGCCAGTTCGCTCAGCGGTTTGACGATCTGCTGCCAGACCTGGCCGTGGGTCGTGACCATCGCCGCGCCGCCGTTGAAGGCGGTCACCGACTCGCCCAGCTTCTTGCCCAGCTTGGCGTAGTTGTCGAGGAACTTCGACATCGCCTCGGCCATCGTGTAGCCGCGGCTGAGCAGCTCCTCGATGTGCTCCTCCTTGCGCTCGGCGTGGCAGACCTCGGCGACCAGGATCAGCGAGATCGCCAGCTGGGAGGGGGTGATCACGCAGACCCGGTGGGCGTTGAAGAACTTGGTCGCGTCGAAGTCCTCCAGCGCGGCCAGGGCGCTCATCGCGCCCTCGATCGGCACGTACATGAAGGTCAGGCTGGGGCTGCGGTCCAGCCCCTTCCAGTAGTCCTTCTGGGCCAGCGCCTTGGCGTGGTCGCGGAGCTTCCTGCCGAAATCCCTGAGCCGCTCCGGGTCGCCCGAGGCCAGCGCCTCGGAGAGGCCGGAGAGCCCCGGGTCGTTGGCGAGTTTCGAGTCGATCGCGACGACCGGGTCGCCGAGGCGGACGACGAAGTCGACGCGCTGGCGCCCGCCCGCTTCGGGCGTCACCTGCTTGGAGAAGTCGCGCCCTTCCTCCAGCCCCAGCGAGAGCAGTTGGTTGCGCAGCGCCAGCTCGCCGAAGGCGCCGCGCCCCTGCGGGCTGGCGATCTGGCGGGTCCAGTCGAGCAGCGTGGTCTCGATCCGCTGGTTGGCGCCGGCGGCGTCGAGGGTGCTGGTGGCGAGCTCCTCCTGCTTGAGCTGGAAGCGCTCGATCGCCGCTTTCAGCAGCTTGATCTCGTTGGACTGGGTGGTGACCGTCTCGCGGTCCCGCCGCTGCTCGTCCCTGAGCCGCGCCAGCTCCCCGTCGCGCTCGCCGACGATGCGCTTCTCCGCCGCCAGCTGCTCCTCGCGACTTCGCATCTCCAGCCGCAGGTCGACCAGCCGGCCCTCGACGGCCCGCGCCTCCGCGAGCTCCCCTTCGAGCGCGGCCGCGTGGGCAGCGGCCGCCCGGGCCGCCACGGCCCTCTGCGCCGCGAAAGCGACCGCGACGCAGATCCCAACGATGCAGAGCAGCACAAGAGCGATCATCGACCAGGCAGCGTCGCACCCCGACCGGCGGCAATCCTCGGCCTTCTGATGAGTTGATGACCCTATGGGGTCACAAAAGCATCAGTTGTGCCCGGTTCGGGCTGTTAGGGCAGCAGCACGTCGTTCTGGGATGAGGCTCGGTAGGGGCCCACGATTAGTTTGCCGGGCGGGCTTTGGGGATGCCGGCGGCGAGGATCGAGTAGACGCCGGTCGGCAGGTCGGTCTGGAAGGTGCCGGGGCTGTGGGCCAGCATCGGCCCCGAGCTGGCGTCGCGCGGGCCGCGAAGCACCAGGTGGGAGTCGGTGCCGGTCTGGTTGGCGGTGACGAGGACGACCGTCATCGGCGCCCTGCTGCCGCGAATCCGCGGCTGCGGCTGGTTCTGGTTCTGCGGGATCTGCTGGGTGGGTTCGGGGCCGCGCCCGATTTCCCGTGGCTGCACGATCACGGCGCCGCGGCCGATCTTGACGCTGACGTGCGTCGCCGCCTGCGGGTGCTGACCGTTGGGGTGGCTCTGGGCGCCGCATCCCGCCGCTGCCAGCGCCAGCGCGGCGACGCCGCAGGCAACCGCCGATCTCGCTCTCCCACAACCCATCGCGGCTGAATCTAGCCGAACGGCAAGTCGACGACGCGAGCCGTAACGCCATCTTCACCTGCGGCCAGCGTGGCGCCCGGCTCCGCCTCACGGCGCACGATCGCCAGGCCGATCGGCCCCAGGGCGGGGGAGACGCAGGCGCTGCCCACCCGCCCCACCTCCTTCTCGCCGAGTCGCAGCGCCGCCCCCGGCTCGCTCGGCCCGCTCAGCCGCAGGCCGCGCAGGAGGCGGTTGGGGCGGCCCTTGTAATGGAGGCGCGCGACCGTCTCCTGGCCGATGTAGCAGCCCTTGGTGAAGCTGACGGCGTCCTCGACGATGCCGGCCTCGGCGGGCATCGTCTCGGTCGCCCATCTCGGCCCCGAAGCGGGGGACGCCGGCCTCGACCCGGAGGATCTCGGCCGCCTCGGCGGCGACCTCGACCGCGCCGGCGCCGAGCAGCGCCCCGCGCAGGCGCTCGGCTTCGCCGGCGGCGGCGATCAGGTCGATCCCCTCCCGGGTCCCGGCGAGGACGCACTCGACCCCGACCACCGCGGCGGTCCGGCAGCCCAGCTCCGGCGGCACCGGTGCCCCGGCCACCGCGGCGCTCGCCGGCCCGATCAGGGAGAGGATCGCCCGCTCGGCGCCGAGCTCGGCGATCTCGACCTCGCGCCCGATCGAGTACATCCGCAGGTGGCGCAGCGCCGCCGCCAGCCCCTCGGGCTCGGTGTCGAGCCAGATCTCCTCGGCGGCCAGGCGCAGCACCCGCATGTCGGCCTGCATGTGGCCCTTGCGGTCGAGCAGGGCGGCGTAGCACCCCTCGCCCGGCGCCAGCGCCTCGACGTCGTTGGTCAGCTGCCCCTGGAGGTACTCGGCGGCGTCGGGGCCGCTGAAGAGGAGCTTGCCGCGGGCGGAGCGGTCGAGCAGCCCGCACTCCTCGCGCAGCTGGCGGTACTGGGCGTCCAGCTCGATCGTCGCCGGCTCGGTCATCGATTCGATTCTAGGAAGGTCGATCCCGCGGTCGTCTTTAGAGATGTCTAAACTGGCGATTTAGACGTGTCGAACTCCGCCGCCATAGAGGACTACGCGAAGGCCATCTACTCGATCTCGCTGGAGCGGGAGGGGCTGGTCTCCAACGGCGAGGTGGCACAGCGGCTCGATGTCACCCCGGCCACGGCCACCTCGATGCTGAAGAAGCTGGCCGGCTCGGCCTGGCCGACTACGTCCCCTACAAGGGCGTCAGCCTGACCCCCGCCGGGGAGAGGGTGGCGCTCGAGGTGATCCGCCACCACCGGCTGATCGAGGCCTACCTCTCCGAGGCGCTGGGGATGCCCGAGGACCGCGTGCACGAGGAGGCCGAGGTGCTCGAGCACTACATCTCCGAGGAGCTCGAGCTGCTGATCGCCGCCAAGCTCGGCGAACCGAGCCACGACCCCCACGGCACGCCGATCCCCGGCCCGGACCTGGCGCCGCCCGGCGGGGAGGAGCGTCGGTGAAGCCGCCGCCCCCGCCGCCGACCGAGGCGACCGTCGAGGACGTCCTCCCCGGCGAGGCCGCCGTCGCCGCCGCGGCGCGGCGCTCGCTGGACGGCGAGAGCCGCGGCGTCGGCCGCGTCTGGCCCTTCCTCGGTCCCGCCTTCATCGCCGCCGTCGCCTACATCGACCCCGGCAACTTCGCCACCAACATCGCCGGCGGGGCCAAGTTCGGCTACCTGCTGCTCTGGGTCGTCCTCGCCGCCAACCTGATCGCGATGCTGGTCCAGACGCAGTCGGCGAAGCTCGGCATCGCCACCGGCAGGAACCTGGCCGAGCTCTGCCGCGAGCGCTTCTCGCGCCGCACCTCGATCGGCCTCTGGCTCCAGGCCGAGCTGGTGGCGATGGCCTGCGACATCGCCGAGGTCGTCGGCGCCGCGCTCGGCCTCAACCTGCTGTTCGGGATCCCGCTCTTCCCGGCCGGGATCATCGCCGGCGCCGGCGCCTTCGCGATCCTCGCCCTGCAGCAGAAGGGCTTCCGCCGGCTCGAGGCCGGGATCACCGTCCTGGTCGGCGTCGTCGTCGCCTCCTTCGCCTTCGAGCTGCTTCGACGCCGACCCCGACGGGGCCGAAGTCGGCCGCCACCTCTTCGTCCCCGGCTTCGCCGGCACCGAGAGCATCCTGCTGGCGACCGGGATCGTCGGCGCGACCGTGATGCCGCACGTCATCTACCTGCACTCGGCGCTGACCCAGCGGCGGATCGTCGGCCGCGACGACGAGCGAGAAGCAGAAGATCCTCCGCTTCGAGAAGGTCGACGTGGTGATCGCGCTCTCGATCGCCGGCGCGGTCAACCTCTCGATGATGATCGTCGCCGCCGCGCTCTTCCACGGCAGCGGCCTGACCGGCGTCGACTCGATCGAAGGCGCCTTCGACGGCTTCAAGACGCTCGTCTCCGACCGCGCCGCGACGATCTTCGGGATCGCCCTGCTCGCCTCCGGCTTCGCCTCCTCCTCGGTCGGGACGATGGCCGGGCAGGTCGTGATGCAGGGCTTCATCCGCCGCCGCATCCCGCTCTTCCTGCGCCGCGCGATCACCCTCGCCCCGGCGCTGGTGGTGCTGGCGATCGGCATCAACCCGACCGACGCCCTCGTCGTCAGCCAGGTCGTCCTCTCCTTCGGCATCCCCTTCGCGCTGGTGCCGCTGCTGATGATCGCCCGCGACCGCGAGGTGATGGGGAGCCTGGTCAACCCCGCGCTGGCTGACCGCGATCGCGGGCGTCCTCGCCGCGCTGATCATCGTCCTCAACGTCTTCCTGCTCCAGCAGGTCTTCTTCGGCTGAACGCGCTCGGATACGCTTCCCGCATGAGCTTGGCCGAGGACTTCCAGCGGGATGCTCGACGCGCTGCCGCCCGACTGGACGGACCTCGAGGTCGACCTGCGGATCGACGACGAGAGCGCGCTACATCGACACCGCGGTCGCGCTCAGCCAGGTCAACGCGCAGTCCTACTCGCGCGCCGACTGGCACTGGCGGCTGCTGGTCGCCCACAGCTTCGGCCACGCCGCCGCGGCGGAGACGGTGACGGGCGTGCTCGCGAAGCTCGACGCGCGAAGGTGTCGGCGGGGAGCTGCGGGTCGCCGAGGTGCGCGAGGGCCGCTCCGAGGTCGTGCAGATGTGGGGACGGCCGGAAAGCGTCCGCGAGGAGTTCCGCCAGCGCCGCGCGATCTAGTGGCGCAGCGGTCCTCAGCATCGCCGCCGACCTGATGCTGGCGAGCCGGGTCGAGGCGGATGCTGAGCGCCGCCGGGCACGACGTGGTGCCTGCCGCCTCGCTGGCGGACGCCTCGCTGGACGAGGTCGACCTGGTGGTCGCCGACCTCGACGCCGAGGACCCGCAGGCGCTCGGCGCGCTCGGCGTCCCGGTGCTCGGCTACTACTCCCACGTCGACGTCGAGACCCGGAGGGCGGCCGAGGCGGCCGGGGTCGACCTGGTCGTCCCGCGCTCGCGGATGGCGCGCGAGCTGCCGGAGCTGGCCGAGCGGCCTGCTGGCGGCCGCGGTTAGCCGTTCAGGCGGAACGCGGCGCCGACGTCGAGCGGGCGTTCGAGCAGGCCGTGTTCGAGGTCCCAGGCCGCCCATTCCTCGCAGCACCGCCGGGTCGAACGGCCGCGGCCGCAGGTCGGGGAGCAGGGCGCGCAGCTGCGCCGCCTGGTCGGCGCGGTCGAGCGCGCGGGTCGGCGGCGAGGAGGTCGTCGAGCGCCTGGGCCGGGTGTGCCTCGGCGAAGTCGTAGCCGCGCGTGGTCGCGGCGACCGTCGAGCGGACCAGCTCGGGGTCGCGCTCGACCGTCCGCCGCGAGGCGCTCAGGACCAGCTCGGGATAGGGGGGAGCGCCGTAGCGGTCGACCTTGAAGATCCGCACCGGGACGCCCTGGCGCCGCAGCGCCACGCCCTCCGCGTTCCAGAACCCGGTCGCCGCGTCGACCCTGCCGGCGGCCAGCGAGGAGACCGCGTTGAAGCCGATCGTCACCCGCGTCGACCGCGCTCGGGTCGCCGCCGTCGGCGCTCACCTCGGAGTCGACCACCGCTTCGTCGGAGGGCAGCCCGGTGACGCCGACCGTGTGGCCCTCGAGGTCCCTGGGGCTGTGGACCGCGCCGTCGGCGCGGGCGATCACCGCCGCCAGCGGGCCGCTGGACGATCGGCATCACGCCGACCAGGTCGAGCCCGCTCTCGCGGGCGATCCCGAGGTCGTGGATGTCGAGGATCGCGAAGTCGGTGCGGCCGGCCGCGAGCAGCTTCGGCGCGTCGGTCGATTCGCCCGGCTGCTGGATCTTGAGGTCGACGCCGGCGTCCTTGTAGAAGCCCTCGGCCTGGGCCGCGTAGATCCCGGTGTGGACGGCGTTGGGGGTGAAATCGAGCACGAGGGTCGCGCCTTTCGGCGCGCCCGGTTCCGCACCGCCTCCGCCGCATCCGGCGGCGCCGGAGAGCAGCAGGACGGCCGCCAGCAGCGCGACAGCCCGTCTCATCCGCGCGGCAACCTATTCCATTCCGCCGAATGTGGGTAGACTGCCGGCCGCTGACACGGATCACGGGAGGAGGAGGAGAGAGTGCAGGAACGAGGTCTAGCCGCATATCTCGCTGAGTTGATCGGCACGCTCTTGCTGGTGTTCTTCATCACCAGCGTGGTGGTGCTGTTCGTATCGACCGGGAGCCAGGCGCAGTTCGGCTCGGACTTCGCGGTCGTCGGGCTCGTCCACGCCTTCCTGCTGTTCGGGCTGATCGTCATGTTCGGCGTCGTCAGCGGCGGCCACTTCAACCCGGCCGTGACCCTGGCGGCGGCGGCGATCAGGCGGATCAGCCCGCTCGACGCGGTCATCTACATCCTCGCCCAGCTCTCCGGCGGCGTCCTCGGGGCGCTGCTGACCAAGGGGCTGCTGCTCGACGAGGGACGCGCGACCCACTACGGCGCGGTCCAGGTCAGCGGCCTGCTGAGCGGGCAACTTCGCCGGCTCCGTGGTCGAGGCGATGGGCACCTTCTGCCTGGTGCTCGTGATCCTCGCCGCGGTCTACTCGAAGAAGAGCTTCAAGGACTGGGCGCCGCTGGCGATCGGCACCACCCTGGGCTTCATCGTCATGGTCGGCGGCCCGCTGACCGGCGGCTCCTTCAACCCGGCCCGCTGGTTCGGCCCGGCGCTCGTCGGCAACACCTGCGGCGGCGTCTGGCCCTACCTGGTCGGCCCGATGGTCGGCTCGCTGCTCGCCGTCGCCGTCTTCCGCTTCGTGCTCGAGCCGGGTGGAGCGGCCCCGACCGAAGCCGCCGGAGCGCGTCGAGGCCGGCGGCGGCGGCGAAAAAAGCCGAGCCCGCCAGCTGAACCGATCGCGACCCGCCGGGCCTGACCGGCCCGGCGGGTGCAGTAGCTTGGGCGGCGTGCGCCGGGTCACCTTCTCCCGCAACTACACGCTCTCCCTCTCACGCACCTGCCAGTGCTACTGCAAGTACTGCGCCTTCGCCACCCACCGGGCGCACATCCACCCGCCGGATGAGGTCGAGCGGCGGCTCGAGGAGGCGGTCCGTCGCAACACCAAGGAGCTGCTGGTCCTCACCGGCGAGCGGCCCGAGGTGAACCCGGAGGTCGCCGCCCGGCTGGCCGAGTGGGGCCACGACGACTTCACCTCCTACGTCGTCTGGGCCTGCGAACGCGCGCTGGAGCGGGGGATGCTGCCCCACACCAACCTCGGCGTTCTCGAGCCACGACGACCTCGCGCGGCTGCGCGAGGTGACGGCCTCCCAGGGCCTGATGCTCGAGTCGATCTCCGAGCGGCTGATGGACACCGTCCACGCCGGCTCCCCGACCAAGCACCCGGCGAAGCGCCTGGCGACGATCGAGGCCGCCGGCGAACTCAAGATCCCCTTCACCAGCGGAATCCTGGTCGGCATCGGCGAGACCGAGCAGGAGCGCGTCGAATCTCTCGAAGCGCTGGCAGCCCTCCACGAGCGCCACGGCCACCTCCAGGAGGTGATCCTCCAGAACTTCGTCCCGCACCCGCGCTACTACGGTGCCGAGGTCGCCGACATCGCCGACGAGTCCGCACGGGCTCGGTGGGCGGGCGACGGGGACTCCCCCGCTGGAGGCTTTGGGAGCGGCGAGATTCCGGACCCTAGATCCGTGCCAGCCGTACGGTCTCCGGCGGGGGAGTCCCCGTCGCCCGCTGCCGGTGACGTGGCTGGTCTGGAGAGATTTCGATGCCGGAGTGGGCTTCGCCGGTGTCGGTCGAGGACATCAAGCGGTTGATTCGGGAGTGCAAGCGACTGATGCCGGATGTCGGAGTGCAGGTGCCGCCGAACCTCTCCGACTGGTGGCCTGAGCTGGTCGAGGCTGGGGCTACGGATTTGGGTGGGCTTTCGGCCAATGGGGATCACATTTCGCCTGAGGAGCCGTTTCCCAGTCCGCATCAGGTGCGCAAGGAGCTTGCGCCTCGGGGCTATGCGCTGACCGAGAGGTTGTGCGTGTACCCGCAGTACATGGACCCCGAGTGGATGGAGCAGGGGGTCCTCGACGTGATCAAGCTGAAGTACTGGAGCTTCATCCCGCGGCGGGGGTCGGGGCGGCGAATCGAGGAGTCGCTGCCCGACGGGCTGGCCGAGCGGGCGATCGCCAGGGGGCGCGAGGGGGAGGAGCTGAGCGAGGACGAGCTGACCGCGCTGTTCTCCGAGACGCGGCCGGAGGTCGATCGAGGAGATGCGGGTGGCCGCGGACGAGCTGCGGGCGGAGCTGGCCGGGGACCGGGTGACGTTCGTCGTCAACCGCAACATCAACTTCACCAACATCTGCGTGGTCGGCTGCGCCTTCTGCGGCTTCGGCCAGGGGAGGCGCTCGCCCGACGCCTACGAGGTCTCCGAGGAGGACTTCGCGGCGCGGATCGAGGAGGCGGTCGAGTTCGGCGCGACCGAGCTCTGCATGCAGGGTGGGATCCACCCCGACCTGACCCTGGAGGAGTACGGGCGCTGGCTGAGGCTGGCCAAGCGGGTGGCGCCGCGGCTGCACCTGCACGCCTACTCGCCGATGGAGGTCCACTACATGTGCGAGCGCTCGGGCCGCCCGCCCGAGGAGGTCTTCGAGTACCTGCTCGAGTGCGGCCTCGGCTCGACCCCGGGGACCGCGGCCGAGGTGCTCGACGACGGCGTCCGCCAGCGCATCTCTCCCAACAAGCTGCCGGCCGAGCGCTGGGTGGAGATCGTCGAAGCCTCCCATCGGGCCGGGCTGCGCTCGACCTCGACGGTGATGTTCGGCCACATCGAGGAGCCGCGCGAGCTGGCCCGCCACATGCGGGTCGTGAGGGCCCTGCAGGAACGGACCGGCGGTATCACCGAGTTCGTCCCGCTCAGCTTCATCCCCTTCAACACGATGCTCGGCCGCACCCACGGGATCGAGGAGATCTCGATGGCGGACAACCTCCGCCACACCGCCGCCTTCCGCCTGGCGCTGGGACGGACCATCCCAAACCTCCAGGCGAGCTGGGTGAAGATGGGGCTGGAGGGGGCGACCGAGGCGCTGCGCTGGGGCGTCAACGACCTCGGCGGCACGCTGATGGAGGAGAACATCTCCCGCATGGCCGGCTCCCAGCACGGGGTGCGCCTGGAGCCCGAGCAGCTGGTCGAGGCCGCCCGCGCGGCCGGGCGCGAACCCGCCCAGCGCACCACGCTCTACGAGGTGGTCGAGACCTACTAACGATGCGCGCGATGGTCCTCGATCGCCCGCGGGAGCCGCTGAGGCTGGCCGAGCTTCCCGACCCGGCTCCCGGCCCCGGCCAGGTCCTGATCTCCGTCCACGCCTGCGGCGTCTGCCGCACCGACCTGCACATCGTCGACGGCGACCTGACCGAGCCGAAGCTGCCGCTGGTGCCCGGCCACCAGATCGTCGGCACCGTGGTCGGCGCGGGGGAGGGGGCGGAGCGCTTCGCGCCCGGCGAGCGGGTGGGGGTGCCGTGGCTGGGCTGGACCGACGGCGATTGCCGCTACTGCCTCTCGGGGCGGGAGAACCTCTGCGACCGCGCCCGCTTCACCGGTTACGACCTCGACGGCGGCTACGCCGAGCTGGCGCTCGCCGACGAGCGCTTCTGCTTCCCCATCCCCGAGGGCTACCCGGACGAGCAGGCGGCGCCGCTGCTGTGCGCGGGGCTGATCGGCTACCGGGCGCTGCGCTTGGTCGGCGACGCCGAGCGGATCGGCTTCTACGGCTTCGGCGCCTCCGCCCACATCCTCTGCCAGGTGGCCGTCCACCAGGGCCGTCGCGTCTTCGCCTTCACCCGTGAGGGCGACACCGAGACGCAGGCCTTCGCGCGGGCGCTCGGCGCCGAGTGGGCGGGCTCCTCGGAGGGCCCGGCGCCGGAGCCGCTGGACGGGGCGATCGTCTTCGCCCCGGTCGGGGCGCTGATGGTGGCGGCGCTGCGCGCCAGCGCCAAGGGGGCGCGGATCATCAGCGCCGGCATCCACATGAGCGACATCCCCGCCTTCCCCTACGAGATCCTCTGGGGGGAGCGGGTGCTGGGGTCGGTCGCCAACCTGACCCGGCGCGACGGCGAGGAGTTCCTCGCGCTGGCGCCGCGGGTGCCGGTCCGCACCGAGGTCGAGGCGCGTCCCCTGGCCGAGGCCGACCGCGCCCTCGACGACATCCGCAGCGGCCGCCTGCGCGGCGCCACGGTGCTCCGCGTCTCCGACTGAGGCGACCCAGGGGCGGCCCCTGGGCCTCAGCGGAAGAGGTCCTCCTCGCGGGGGCGGCGCAGGGCCGCCGCGCCGGGCCCGTCGTCCTCTCCGACGTGGCGGTCGAGCCCCCGCAGGACCGCCGCCGGGACGCCCGCCGCCTTGTCGCGGATAAGGTCGGCCGCCGCCGCGGCCTCGTCGGCGATCGCGACCACGGTCGCCTCCAGCTCGCGCCCACCGGCGTCGCCGCGCCCGCGCCAGTCGTCGAGCGGCGCCAGGCCGGCGCAGCCGATCGCCACCTCGGCCTGGCCCAGCCGCCAGGCCCGCCCGAAGCTGTCGGAGACGACGACGCCGACGGCAGCCCTCGCCGCGGCGGCGATCTCGGCGCGGATGCGGCGGGCGGAGGCGTCGGGGTCCTCCGGCAGCAGGCAGACGGTGTCGGGCTCGGGCAGGTTGGAGCTGTCGATGCCGGCGTTGGCGCAGACGAAGCCGTGGCGGGTCTCGGCGATCAGGACGCCGCGCTCGGCCCGCAGGACCTCGACGCTCTCGGCCAGGATCAGCTCGACCAGCGCCGGCTCCTTGCCGAGCACGGCGGCGAGCCGGCGCGCCTCGGAGCCCGGCAGGACCGAGGAGAGCCTTCGCACCCGTCCCTCCGCCTTGGAGACGACCTTCTGCGAGACGACGACGACGTCGCCGCCGGCCAGCGCGAAGCGCTCGGCGAGGAGCTCGCCGATCCGCATCCCCTCCCGCACCTCCGGCAGGCCGAGGACGGGGAGGACGCGCAGCTCGCCGGGCGGGTCGGTCATATCCCCAGCGCCCTGGCGGTCTGGCGGGCGCGGCCGGGGCGCGTCGCCAGCTCGCGGGTCAGCGCCACCACGTCGGCTGGGGTGTCGAGGTCGAGGCCGAGCGAGGGCAGCTCCTCGACCGCGAAGGGGACGCCGGCCTCGCGGGCGGCGGCGACGTGGCGGGCGCAACTGCCCTCGCCGAAGGCGGGGACGATCGCGTCCGGTGGGCTCAGCACCAGCGCGTTGGTCCCGGTCCCGTGGCGGTCGGGGACGATGGCGACGTAGCGCTCGGGCAGGCCGGTGAGGAGCCGGTCCAGCTCGCGCGGGTCCAGCAGGGGGCAGTCGCCGGGCAGCAGGACCACGCATCCCGCCCCCGCCGCTTCGGCGCGGGCGATCCCGGCCAGCGCCGCCTCGACGTGGCCGGCGTCGGCGGGGTCGGGCACCAGCTCGGCGCCCGCGGCGGCGGCGAGCCGCTCCACGGCCGGGTCGCCGCTGACCACGATCGTCCGCTCGACGCTCCGCGCCTCGCCGATCGCCTCCAGCACGTCGCCGACCATCGCCGCCACCACCTCGCGCCGGCGCTCGTCCTCGATGCCGGCGGCCAGGCGCCGCTTGGCGGCGTCGAGGCGCTTCACCGGGAGGACCGCGGTCGCCGTCAACTCGGGCCGAGGGTAGCGGCGAAGTCGAGCACGACGCGGGCCAGGCGGGCGCGGCCGCTCGCCCCCTCCATCAGGGTCGGGGCGAGGAGGGTCTCGATCTCGGCCGGGGGCGGCTCGGGGTCGCCGTCGTCGCAGACCATGGCGTCGATCAGCCCGGCGTAGAGCGAGGAGACGCCGGCTGCGGTGCAGGGGCGCCCCAGCGCCGCCATGAAGCGGTCGGTCGGGCCCTTCACCACCTGGCCGGCGACGTAGGGGCTGACCGCGACCACCGGCGCCGGCGAGGCGGCGATCGCCTCGCGCATCCCCGGCACGGCGAGGATCGGGCCGATGCTGATCACCGGGTTGGAGGGGCCGATGACGATCGCCTCGGCGCCGCGCAGCGCGTGCAGCACCTCCGGCGTCGGCTCGGCGCGCTCGATCCCCTCCAGCTCGACCCCGACCACCTCCGGCTCGCCCCGGTCGACGATCAGGTACTCCTGTAGGTCGCGCCGCCCGGCCGCGGTCAGCACCTTGGTCCGCACCGGCGAGTCCGCCATCGGCAGCACCCGAGCCCGCACGCCGAGGGCGCGGGCGATCTGCGCCTGGGCGTCGGTCGGCCGCCCGCCCTCCTCGAGGAACTGGCGCCGGTACAGGCAGGCGGCGAGGTCGCGGTCGGAGAGGCCGAACCAGTCCGGGGCGCCGAGGCGCTTCATCCGCTCGAAGACGGCGAAGGCGTCCTCGCGGATGCCCCAGCCGCGCTCCTCGTCGATTTCGCCGCTGAGCCAGTAGGTGACGAGGTCGGGGTCGGGGGAGACGTGGACGCCGAGCGCCTCGACGTCGTCGCCGGTGTTGGCGATCACGCTCAGTTCCGGGCCGACCTCCTCCTGAACGCCCGCGCCGAGTTTGGCGCCTCCGGTGCCGCCGGCGAGGAGCGCGACCCTCATCGCGGCCTAGGCCCAGTGGTCGCCGTCGGGCAGGCCCGTGAGGCGGATGCCGGCGTGCGCCTTGTAGCGGCTGTTGACCGAGATCAGCATCGGCGTCAGCTGCTCGACGATCCGGGCCATCTCCAGCGGGCCGGCGTTGACCGCGCGCAGGCCGGGGATCAGCTCGACCAGCCGCGCGACCCGCGCCTTGTCGGCCTTGCGGTCGCCGCAGATGGGCACGTCCTCGCCCAACCTGGCGTCGGGGTCGGCGAGGGTGGGGGCGGCGAGGGTGTGCATGGCGGCGACGACGGCGACGCCCTCGGGGACCATCTCCTGCGCCTGCTGCGCCGCCGACCCCTGCCAGACCCCGAGCGAGCGCGTCGCCTTGCCGCTGACCGCGGCGGCGAGCGGCACCGTGCAGTCGACCAGGATCTGCCCGGGGCGCAGCGCCTCGCGCAGGTTGTTGAGGTTCTCCGACTGCGCCCGGAAGGGGACGGTGAGGAAGACGACCTCACCCTGGCGCGCGGCCTCCTCGTTGGCGTGGCCGCTGACCCGCGCCTCGGGGACGGCCTCGCGCACCCGGGCGGCGGCTTCGGCGGCGCGCTCGGGCGAGCGCGAGCCGATCGCGATCGGCACTCCGGCCCGGGCCCAGCGCGTCGCCAGGCCGGCGCCGAGGGCACCGGTTCCGCCGACGATCGGTATCGGTTCGAACTCGGCCACCGGCGCGCCAGTCTATGCTCCTGCCCGCGATGAGGCTGGAGGGAAGGAAGGCACTGGTCACCGGCGGCGCCAGCGGCATCGGCGCCGCGATCGCCGCCCGCCTGGCCGCCGAGGGGGCCGAGGTCTGGGTCGGCGACGTCGACGTTCCGGGGGCGGAGCGGGTCGCGGGCGAGATCGCCGGCCACCCGGTGCGGCTCGACGTGACCGAGCTGGACTCGGCCCGCGCCGCCGTGGAGGCGGTCGGGACCCTCGACATCCTCGTCAACAACGCCGGCACCGACGAGTTCGGCTTCTTCACCTACACCACGCCCGAGCAGTGGCAGCGGGTGCTGGCGGTCAACCTCGTCGGCACCCTCAACTGCACGCACGCGGCGCTGCCGGGGATGCAGCAGGCGAAATACGGGCGCATCGTCAGCATCTCCTCCGAGGCGGGCCGGGTCGGATCCAAGGGCTCGGCGGTCTACTCGGCGGCCAAGGGCGGCATCGTCGCCTTCATGAAGGCGATCGCCCGCGAGAACGCCCGCTACGGCATCACCGCCAACTCGATCGCCCCGGGCCCGATCGAGACCCCTCTGCTGATGGGCGCAGCCGAGTTCGGCGAGATCGGCGAAAAACTGATCGAGACGATGAAGAGCGCGACCCAGATGGGTCGCCTCGGCCAGCCCGAGGAGGTCGCGGCCGCAGTCGCCTTCCTCGCCTCCGAGGACGCCACCTACGTGACGGGCGAGACCCTGGGCGTAAGCGGCGGCCTCGGCATGGTCTGAGCCCAGGGGGGAGAGAACCCGGCTTCTGATGCCTTTATGACCCTATGGGGTCATCAACCGATCAGAACCTGGGCGGCTCGGCCTGGAGCCTGGCTCGTCGCCAGCACGGGGTGGTGGCGCGGCGCCAGCTGGTGGCGCTGGGATTGAGCGGGCAGGCGATTCAGCACCGGCTGGACACCGGGCGCCTGCACCGGATCGAGCGCGGGATCTACGCGGTCGGGCGCCCGGGCCTCACCCGCCGCGGGAAGTGGATGGCGGCGGTGCTGGGCTGCGGCTCCCGCGCCGTGCTCAGCTACGGCAGCGCCGCCGCGCTCTGGGGCATCGGCGCCGAGCGGGGCGGCCCGGTCGACGTCACGATTCCCCTGGCCTCGCCACGCCGGCACCCAGGGGTGCTCGTCCACCGCCGGCCCAGCCTGCGCTCCCGCGACGTCACCTCCCACGACGGGATCCCCGTCACCACCCCGGTGCGCACCCTGATCGACCTCGCGACGCGGCTGGATTCGCGCGCGCTGGAGCGGGCGATCAACGAGGCGGACCGGCTCGAGCTGACCGACCCCGAAGCCCTGTTCGCGGCGCTGGACGCCTATCCCGGCCAGCGCGGCGTCGGAACGCTGCGGGCCCTGCTCGGCGACCGCACCTTCCGCCTCACCGACTCCGAGCTGGAGCGCCGCTTCCTGCCGTTGGCGGCTCGGGCCGGGCTGCCGCCGCCGCTGACCGGCCGCCACCTCAACGGGTTCAAGGTCGACTTCTACTGGCCCGAGCTGCGCCTCGTGGTTGAGACCGACGGGCTGCGCTACCACCGCACGCCGGCCCAGCAGGCGCGCGACCGGCTCCGCGACCAGACCCACACCGCGGCCGGGCTGACGCCGCTGCGGTTCACCCACAGCCAGATCCGCTACGAAGCGCCGCGCGTGATCGCCGTTCTGCGCTCCGTGGTCGGGCGCTCGGGGAACCGCGACGAGCTGGTCGACCTTGAGTCCATCTCGCCCGAGCCGGCGCCGCCCGGCCCATAAGCTTCGGCCCATGCCAGAGCTGCCCAGCGCCGTGCGGATCCGCGAGGTCGGTCCTCGCGACGGCTTCCAGAACGAGCCGGAGACGATCGCGACCGCGGACAAGGTGCGCCTGATCGACATGCTCTCGGCCACCGGCGTGGGGCGGATCGAGATCACCTCCTTCGTCCGCCCCGACGTGGTGCCGCAGCTCTCCGACGCGGCCGAGGTGCTCGCCGCCGTGCGCCGCCGCGACGGCGTCGCCTTCTCGGTGCTGATCCCGAACCAGCGCGGGCTGGAGCGGGCGCTTCAGATGCGCGACCGCTTCGACGAGGTCAGCGTCTTCCTCTCCGCCTCGGAGACCCACAACCGGCGCAACGTCAACCGCTCGGTCGAGGAGTCCCTGAACGGGCTGGAGCTGACGCTCGAGGGCGCCCGCGAGGCCGGCCTGCGCTGCGAGGGCGTGATCGCGACCTCCTTCGGCTGCCCGTACGAGGGCGAGGTGCCGCCCGAGCGCGTCTTCGAGATCGCCGAGCGCCTGGCGGCCTCGGGCTGCGCCGAGGTCGGCTTCGGCGACACCACCGGGATGGCCAACCCGCGCCAGGTCGGCGAGTTCTTCGCCGCCGCCCGCCGGCGCCTGCACGGGATCGAGCTGACCGCCCACTTCCACAACACTCGCGGCCAGGGCCTCGCCAACGTCCTGGCGGCGCTGGAGCAGGGGGTCGACTCCTTCGAGTCGAGCTTCGGCGAGCTTGGGGGCTGTCCGGTGCCGCCCGGCTCGACCGGCAACGTCTCCAGCGAGGACGTGGTCTCGATGCTGCACGAGATGGGCGTGGAGACCGGGATCGAGCTGCCGCGCCTGATCGAGGCCTCGCGCGCCGCGCAGGAGGTGCTCGGCCGCCCGCTCGGCGCCCACGTCCTGCGGGCCGGGCCGGTGGATTGGCACCGAGGGTAGGCTGCCGCGCGTGACCGACTTCGCCCAGGCGCTCGACGCCGCCCTCGCCGGCGGCCCCCAGCGCCACCACGAGAAGACCGCCGAGCAGGGCAAGCTGCCGGTCCGCGAGCGGGTGGCGCGCCTCGTCGACCCCGGCTCCTTCGCCGAGGAGGGGCTGCTGGCGAACTGGGAAGAGGAGGGGCTGGGAGCCGACGGCGTGGTCACCGGCCTGGCCACGATCGAGGGCCGCCGCGTCGCCCTGATGGCCAACGACCCGACCGTCAAGGCGGGCTCCTGGGGACCGAAGACGGTGGAGAAGATCCTCCGCGTCCAGGAACGGGCGCTGAGCTTCCAGGTCCCGCTCGTCTACATGGTCGACTCGGCCGGGGCCCGGATCACCGATCAGGTGCAGATGTTCCCCGGCCGCCGCGGCGCCGGGCGGATCTTCCACAACGAGGTGCGGCTCTCCGGCCAGGTGCCGCAGGTCTGCCTGCTGTTCGGGCCGAGCGCCGCGGGCGGCGCCTACATCCCCGCCTTCTGCGACGTGGTGATCATGCGCGAGGGAAACGCCTCGATGTACCTGGGCTCGCCGCGGATGGCGGAGATGGTGATCGGCGAGAAGGTGACCCTGGAGGAGATGGGCGGGGCGAAGATGCACACCGGCGTCTCCGGCTGCGGTCACTTCCTGGTGCGCAGCGACGAGGAGGCGATCGACCTCGCCCGCCGCTACCTCTCCTTCATGCCGCCGAGCTGGCGCGAGGAGCCCCCCGCGGCGCCTGCCGCCGACCCCGCCTCGGAGGCCTCGATCGCCGAGATCGTCCCCGCCGACGAGAACCGGCCCTTCGACATGCGCGAGGTGCTCGACGTCCTGCTCGACGCCGACAGCTTCCTCCAGGTCCACGAGCGCTGGGCGAAAGAGCTGATCGTCGGCTACGGCCGGCTCAACGGCCGCGTGGTCGGCGTCGTCGCCAACCAGCCGCGCCAGAAGGGCGGCGTGCTCTTCGTCGACTCGGCCGACAAGGCGGCCCGCTTCATCCAGACCTGCAACGCCTTCAACGTGCCGCTGCTCTTCCTCGCCGACGTGCCCGGCTTCATGATCGGCACCGCGGTCGAGCGCCAGGGGATCATCCGCCACGGCGCCAAGATGGTCAGCGCCGTCTCCGAGGCGACGGTGCCGAAGATCTCGGTGATCGTCCGCAAGGCCTACGGGGCGGGGCTGTACGCGATGGCGGGGCCGGCCTTCGAGCCCGACTGCTGCATCGCCCTGCCCAGCGCCTCGATCGCGGTGATGGGTCCGCAGGCGGCGATCAACGCCGTCTTCTTCAACCAGATCCAGGCGATCGACGACGAGGCCGAGCGCGAGCGCTTCGTCGCCGCCAAGCGCGCGGAGTACTCCGAGGACATCGACATCCTCCATCTCGCCTCCGAGCTGGTGGTCGACGCGGTGGTGGAGCCGAGCGAGCTGCGCGCCGAGCTGATCCGCCGCTTCGCCCACGCGGCCGGCAAGGAGCGCTCCTTCGCCGAGCGCCGCAACCCGGTCACCCCCGCCTGAGGCAGGGCCGCGGCTCGGTGAGGCGCGGCCGGCGGATCAGCCCTCGAGGCGCGCCGCCATCTCGGTGAAGTAGTCGAGCGAGGCGGGGTTGGCGAGGGAGTCGCGGCTGGCCGCCCGCTCGGCCGGGGTGCCCATCAGGATCCGCTTCACCGGCACCTCCAGCACCTTGCCGCTGAGGGTGCGGGGGACCTCGGCGATCTGGAACACCTCGTCGGGGACGTGGCGCGGGGAGCAGCGCTCGCGCACGCGTCGGGCGATCTCCCGGCTCAGCCCCTCGTCCAGCTCGGTGCCCTCGCGCAGGACGACGAAGAGCGGCATCCAGCCCTCGGTCCCGGGTCGGGGCAGGTCGACGACCAGGGCGTCGACGATCTGCTCGAGGCTGAGCACGGCGCGGTAGATCTCGCTCGTCCCCATGCGGATGCCGGAGCGGTTGATGGTCGAGTCGGAGCGGCCGTAGATGATCGCGGTGCCGCGCGAGGTGATCTCGATCCAGTCGCCGTGACGCCAGACGCCCGGGTAGTGCTCGAAGTAGCTGGCGCGGTAGCGGCCACCGTCCTCATCGCCCCAGAGGTAGACCGGCATCGAGGGCATCGGCTCGGTGACGACCAGCTCGCCGACCTCGTCGATCACCGAGTTGCCGTCCTCGTCCCAGGCCTCCACGGCGGCGCCCAGCGCCCGGCCCTGGAGCTCGCCGCGGTAGACCGGCAGCAGCGAGACGCCGCCGACGAAGGCGGTGCAGAGGTCGGTGCCGCCGCTGGTCGAGAACAGCCAGGTGTCGGAGCCGAGGTGCTCGTAGACCCAGTCGAAGCCCTCGGGGGAGAGCGGGGAGCCGGTCGAGCCGACCGCGCCGAGACGGCTGAGGTCGCGGCCCGCGCCGGGCTCGAGGCCGGCCTTCATGCAGGCGGCGAGGTAGGAGGCGCTGGTGCCGAACATCGTCACCCCGGCCCGCTCGGCCAGGTCCCAGAGCACGCCCATGTCGGGATGGCCCGGGTTGCCGTCGTAGAGGACGATCGCGGCCCGGGTCAGCAGGCCGGAGACGAGGAAGTTCCACATCATCCAGCCGGTCGTGGTGAACCAGAAGAGGCGGTCGCCGGGGTGGGCGTCGACGTGGAGGTGGAGCTTCTTCAGGTGCTCCAGCAGGATCCCTCCCTGGCCCTGGACGATCGCCTTCGGCAGGCCGGTGGTGCCCGAGGAGTACAGGACCCAGAGCGGGTGGTCGAAGGGGACGCGCTCGAAGCTCAGCTCGGCGCCCTCGCCGGTGGCGAGCAGCTGCGCCCAGGTCGTCGTGTCGGACAGGGCGGAGAGGTCGGGATCGGGGTCGAGGTAGGCGAGGACGACGGTGCGCCGCAGGCTCGGCATCTCGGCCTGGAGGCGGGCGATCGTCTCGCGCCGGTCGAAGTCCTTACCGCCGTAGCGGTAGCCGTCGACGGCGAAGAGGACGGTGGGCTCGATCTGGGCGAAGCGGTCGACGACGCTGGCGGGGCCGAAGTCGGGCGAGCAGCTGGACCAGACCGCGCCGATGCTGGCGCTGGCGAGGAAGGCGACGATCGCCTCGGGGACGTTGGGCATGTAGGCGACGACGCGGTCGCCGCGCCCGACCCCGAGGCCGCGCAGGCCGGCCGCGACGGCGCCGACCTGGGCGCGCAGCTCGCCCCAGCTCAGCTCCTCCAGCTCGCGCAGCTCGGAGGCGTGCAGGATCGCCGGCTCGGCCTCCTCCTTGCCGGCGAAGACGTGCTCGGCGTAGTTGAGGCTGGCGTTGGGGAACCAGCTCGCCCCCGGCATCTCGCGCGAGGCGAGGACGGGGGAGGGCTCGCCGTCGGCCCGCACCTCGAAGAAGTCCCAGACAGCGCGCCAGAACCCGTCGAGGTCGTCGACCGACCAGCGCCACAGCTCCTCGTAGCCGTCGAGCTCGAGGCCGCGCTCGGCCCCGAGCCAGCGAATGAACTCGGTCAGCCGGGCGCGCTCGACCAGCTCGGCCGAGGGCTCCCAAAGCGTCTCCGGCGCGGCGGCATTCACGCGGCGGCAGTCTATGGTTTCCCGGCTGGCCGGAGTGGCGGAACTGGCATACGCGATCGATTCAAAATCGATTGCCCTTGCGGGCTTGTGGGTTCGAATCCCACCTCCGGCATCGCGGTGACTCCGGATGCGATGCCGCCGGCGGCGGTGCCCGGCGGCTCAGGCAGGCTGGGGGGCGCCGGGGGGCGAGGCGCCGGCGCCGTAGTCCTCGCCGGAGCCGATCGGCCGCTCCTCCTCGACGTGCCACTCCTGGCTGAAGCCGTAGAAGGCGGCGACGATGAGGACGATCTGAAGCAGGCCGAGGACGATCACGAGCGCGCCGATCAGCGAGGACGGCAGCAGCGCTTCGTCGAAGCCGGCCTTTTCACGGGCGAACCAGCTGTCGGCGCCGACCGCGCAGAAGATCGCCAGGATCATCGAGAGGGCGGCGGCGACGGGGAGGATGCCGCGGCTCCAACGGGCGACGAGGAAGCCGAAGAAGGCGTACAGCAGGGCGTAGATCACGCAGACCAGCCCCATCCCGCCGCCGCCCTTCAGCAGCGACCAGCCGCCGATAGTGATCACCGCCGCGACAGCGGCCGTCGCCAGCAGCAGCGCGACGATCACGAACTTGGTCGTGACCGAAGCCGCCTTCTCCCGATTCGGCCGCCAAAGCTCGTAGCCGGGCCTCACCTCTCCAACCGCCATGCGCCGATCATAGAATCTGTCAGCGACGCGGCGGCATTGGCCGCCCGTTAAGCCCCCGAATTTCGCTTTGGCCTGGCTCTCTAGAATGGGCGGACGCGGGCGTGGTGAAATTGGCAAACACGCCGGTTTTAGGGGCCGGTGCTCGAAAGAGCTTGGGGGTTCAAATCCCTCCGCCCGCACTGTCGCGCGGCCGTCCGGCCGCTCGCTACGATCCGCGCTCTGGGGCAGTGGCCCAACTGGCTAAGGCACCGGTCTCCAAAACCGGCGATTCCAGGTTCGAGTCCTGGCTGCCCCGTTTGTGGTCCGCTGAACTCCCTGTCTCCGGGCGCGGCGGTTAGGTTGCGCGCAGCGCGGCGGTTCTTCGCTTCTCATGGACATCTGTCTGTAACCAATTGCAACACCAGGACGGGCCGTTTAGGTTCCGCCCGCCGCCACTCGCGAGGCTTTTCGCGCCCACCTGTTTGAGAAGAGGACCGCTCATATGACGAGGCATGCCGCCCTCCGCCCACTGCCGCGACGTGGCCGTCCGCTTGCCCTGTTCGGACTGCTGGTCGCGGCGATGCTCGCGATCGGCGCCCAGGTGGCTTCCGGCGAAACGGTCCCGACCTCGCCCCCAACCTCAATCAAGCACTCGACTCTCTCGCTGGCGGGTATTCCTCAGCACAACGAGACCCTGGGGAGCTCGCGCGCCCCGGTCAAGATGCTGTACTTCGGCGATCCGCAGTGCCCAATTTGCCTCGAATTCCAAAAGCGGATTCTGCCCGCGTTGGTGCGGAAGTATGTGAGAACGGGCAAGCTCCAGATCCAGTGGCACGGCTATGCGGTCGTCGGTCGGGCGTCAGTGACTGGCGATAGGTTCATCGCCGCCGCGGGACGACAGGATCACCTGTGGGATGTGCTGGATGACGTCCTGGCCAATCAAGGCTTGGAGAACTCCGGTTGGTTGAGCGCGCCGCTGCTCGAACGGATCGGCGCCTCAATCGAAGGCTTCGATGTGAGGGCGGCGATGTTCGCCGCCGGCTCGCCCGCGATCAAACAGGAGCTTGCGGCCGAGAAGCGCCAGGCGAAGAGCCGTGACGTCATAGGCGTGCCGGCCATCTTCTATGGGCGGCGTGGAGGCGCGCTGGAATTCTTCGACGCCAACCCGGTCAGCGACACGCCGGCAGACTTCGAGCGACCGATTAACCGCCTGCTGCGCAACATGGGCAGTCGGTGACTCAGAGGGACCCCGAGTCCTGGCTGCCCCGCTCTTGACCTGGCTTCTGGAGCCAGGGCTACGCTCATCGGCGGTCGCGGGATCCGCCGATGGCTAACGTAGTGTCGGCCCCCAGAGACGACGGTCATGAGGAGCTTCGGATGAAGAACACGCGCTACGTGAAGAGGGCCCCCAGCGGAAGGGGCTGGGATGTGGTCAAGGAGGGCCATCGACGTGCGACCGCGCATGGTGCGACGAAGGCCGACGCGGTCAAGGTCGCGCGAGACTTGACCCGGCAGGAAGGCGGGGGGGAGATTCGGATCCTGAATCGCACCGGCAAGGTGGTCGACGCGAGCAAGGTTTCGCGGCCCAGGAAGCGGCTCGCGGCGTAGTGCCCTAACGGCTCGCCGCGACTGCCAGGGCCGGATTGCCGAGCGGATAGGAGGTCGCGTCGAAGAAGAGCAGCGGGTTCGCCTCCAGCCGTCCCGAGATGTCGACCTGCCGCGCCAGGAGCTCTTTCCGGGGCGCGGGAAGCATCGAGATCGCGACTGGCCGGTCAGGGTTCTCGCTCAGGGCCTCGGCCAGGTGGGAGTCGTGTTCGCTCAGGCTGCTGCCGAAGACGACAAGGGGGAGGGCGCGCCCCCGCAGTCGCTCCAGCGCGTGGGAGAGGTAGGCGTTGTCCTCGATGGCGGCGAGCTTGTCGGCGGCAGAGCCCTCCGTGACCAGCAGCGGCCGCGCCTCGGCGTCGCCGGTGATCGGCTTGCCGAATTGGTCGAGAATGCTGTCGAGATCGGTCTGCCTCAACTTCCAGGTGGCGCCCGAGCTGCCGACGACGAGATGAAGCGCCCCGTGCAGGAAGTAGACCGGAATCCTGTTGGCGGGGACGCTGGCTCTGGCGGGGTCGAACTCGCATCGGCCCCAGTACCGGAAGTGGTCCATAAACGGCTCGAAGCCCGCCGCGGCCATCGCCCAGTAGACGAGCAGGTCATAGCTCGTCGTGAAGACCCACTCGAACCGCTTCATCGTCTCGCCGATGGTTTCGCGGGTGGCTGGCGGAACACGCTTGAGCTTGAGGTGAACCTCTCGCACCGCGCGCACGAGCGCCAACTGGATGTTGCGATACCGCTCAACCAGCGCATCGGTGTCGAGGCCGACAGCGTCGTTGACCCTGATCGCGGTCAGAAGGTCGGCGAGCACCCGCTCGAAGTTCGGGGTGGAGGAGAACAGCTTTCGATCCTGCTCGGAAAGGCCCCCGAGCCGTGCCCGGTCATACAGCTTTCGATACCCAAACGGCTCCCAGATGTTGATGCTCATCCCGTTGCCGAGCAGCAGGGTGTCCCACCTGTGCGCGGTGGCGATCTCGCTCCAGTCCAAGAGCGTCCCGTCAGGCTCCCCTGCCATGGGGAGTATTTAGCACTCAGAACGGCGTTTCCGGCCGCTCAGTCGTCTTTCTTCTCCCGGCGCATCGAGTCGGCGGCGTGGGATAGGCGTTCGGCCTGTTCGCGGACTTCGGCTCCCGCCTCGCGGGTCGCGGCGGCTGCCTGGTCGCCGACCGCCGCCAGACCCTCGCTGGGCTTGCCGCCGACGATGTCCCGGAAGGCTTCCTTGAAGCGCTCGGTGCGGCGGTCGGGGTGGAAGCGCGCTTCGGCCTTGGCCTGCTTCGCGGGTCGCCGCTCGCCGTAGCGGTAGCGAGCCCAGGTCGAGGTCGGCTTGCCGACGCGGGAGGCGCCGTAGAAGGCGAACGGGGCGATGAAGAAGCCGACGATGCCGTGCAGCACCCGGCCCTTGGCGAAGCAGATCGCCACGCAGGCGAAGACGAGGAGGGTGACGAGGATGCTGGCGATCAGGGCGCTGGGGGAGCTGGCGTCGATCACGACCGGGCTGACGCCGAGCACGATCAGCAGCATCAGCGCGGCGGCGATCACGGTCGCGTCGATCGAGCTGCGCCCCTCGCGTTCCCAGTAGACGTCCTCGAGGTGGACCCAGAGGGCGAACTCGTCGATCGTCAGGCCGACGCCGACGCCGAAGAGGAGCGCGCAGATCTCGGTGTAGGGGGTGCGGGCGTCGGCGACGAAGCCGAGCGTGCCGGCGGCCATCATCGTCACGATCCCGAAGACGAGGTGGTGCAGGTGCAGCCCCGATTCGCTTTCGATGTTGCCGGGCCACCAGGAGACGCTTCCGCTGCGGATGATCCGCGTGCTCATGCGGATGAAGGCGAAGGAGGCGAGGAAGCCGACGAGGACGAGGAACACCGCCTGCTCGTGGTGGCTCTCAAGATTTCCCCAGAAGTCCGAGAAGATCGACGCGGTCGTCATCGGTGCGGACGAGTTTAGGTCCCCCGATTCGGGGTCGCGGCCGAGCGATTGAACCTGGGGACCCCCTCGGCCCGTAAGCAGGGACGTGGAGAAACGCAGAAGGATCGCGCCCCGGCGTCCCGGCAGCGGGGGATTCCTGGGGCTGGTCCTGTTCGGCGCCCTCGCCGTCGTCCTCTCGGCGACCGGCCTCGCCTGGGCGCTCGGCGAGATCTCCCAGAAGCCCGGCACCGCCGGCTGCGTCACCGAAACCGGCACCGGCATGGAGGTCGGCTCCTTCGGCGAATGTCAGGTGGGCAGGGCGTTCGCGGCACCGACCGACATCGCGTCCAGCCCGGACGGCAGGAACGTCTACGTCCTCTCCCAGCAGGCCGAAAAGAGAGGCGAAGTGGCGATCTTCGACCGCGACCCGGCCACCGGCGAGCTGCGCCAGAAGCCGGGCACCGACGGCTGCGTCTCCGAAACCACCAACGGCGGCGCCTGCAAGGTGGGAGAGGCGATGGTCGAACCGTCCGAAATCGCGGTGAGCCCGGATGGGACGAACGTCTACGTCACCTCGCACACCTCACCCAGCGGCGCGGGCGGCGGGGACGAAGGGGTGGTCGCGATCTTCGGTCGCGATGCCCAGTCCGGGGCGCTGAGCCAGAGCCAGGACGCCAGCGGCTGCCTCTCCCAGGGCGGCTTCGCGGGACCGGCGGGTGCGCGAATTACCTGTCAGGACGCCAGGGGCCTCGGGGGGCACGCGGGCCGAGGCGTCGGACTCGCCATCAGCCCCGACGGGGGAAGCGTTTACGTCGCCGGTTCAGGCGCGGTGGCGATCTTCAAGCGCGGCGCCGATGGCGGTTTGATCCAGAAGGGGGACATGACCGATTGCGTCTCCCAGAGCGGGACCGACCGCAAGGGAAGGACCTGCCTGAAAGGCGTCGCCCTGAGGGAAGCGCAGGGCATTGCCATAAGCCCGGACGGCGGGAACATCTACGTCGCCGCCAGGGATTCGGAAGCGGTGGCGATCTTCGACCGCGACGCCGAAGGCGGCTTGACCCAGAAGCCGGGCAGCGCCGGCTGCGTCGCCGACACCAGCGCCGAAGGCTGCCAGGCGGGCAGGCTGCTCGACGGCGCCGCGCGCGTCGCCATCAGCCCCAACGGCGAGCAGGTCTACGTCGGCAGCGGGAGCTCCGACGTCATCACCGTCCTCGGCCGCAACCCCGTGACCGGCGATTTGAACCCAAGGCCCGGCCCCGGCGGCTGTGCCTCGGGTAGCGGGAACGGAGGGGAATGCCAGAACGTTCGCGCACTGGCCCCAGACGGCACGCTCACCGTCAGCCCCGATGGCCGCAACCTCTACGCCGCGTCGGGCCTGGGCGTCGCGGTGCTCGATCGCGACTCCGCCACCGGCGCCCTGACGCAGAAGAACAGCACCGCGGGCTGTCTCTTCGAACGTCCGGATGAAAACGGCTGCCAGGGGGCGAGGGGGCTGCACCATCCCGTCGGCATCGTCGTCAGCCCCGACGGCGGCAACCTCTACACGGCCGGATACTCGTCCGCGCCGTCCGGACAGGTCGCCGTCTTCGACCGCGACCGCGCCCTCCCCCCGGCGCCCGACACCACCGCGCCGACGGTCTCGGGCTTCCGACTCTCCCCGGCCCGCTTCAGGGCGGCTCCCAGGGGCAGGGGCGCCCACTTCGCCTTCTCCCTCTCCGAGGCGGCGACGGTGAGCATCGAGATCCAGCGCGCCCTGCCGGGCCGAGCGGTCGGCAAGCGCTGCAAGCCCCCGACCCCCAGGCTCGCCAAGCATCGCCCCTGCCGACGCCTCCTCCACGCGGGGACCCTGCGCTACGGCGAGCGCGGCGCCGGGGCCAACGCGATCCCCTTCAACGGCCGCACCGGCAGGCGAGCGCTGGCCCCCGGCGCCTACCGGGCGACGATCCTCGCCACCGACGCCGCCGGCAACCGTTCGGCGCCGCGCGGCGCCGGGTTCACGGTGCTGGTGGGACGCCGCATCGCCTCGGGGCCGACCAGGGTCCTGCGCCGGTGAGGGCACGAGTGAGGACCCTCGCTCGGGTGACGCCGCGCCGGCGCTCGCTGCCGCTCGCCCTGTTCGCCCTCGCCGCCTTCGCCCTCTCGGTCACGAGCGCCGCCTGGGCGCTCGGCGAGCTCTCCCAGAAGCCCGGCGCCGCCGGCTGCGTCTCGGAGGACCCCAGCGCCGAGGGCTGCCAGGTGGGCAGGGCGCTCCACGGAGCGGGGAACGTCGCGATCAGCCCCGATGGAAGGAACGCCTATGTCGTCTCCGGCGAACCCGCCTCGGCGGTTGCGATCTTCGACCGCGACCCGGCAACCGGCGCCCTGCAACAGAGGCCCGGTTCGGCCGGTTGCGTCTCGAGTGTGACCCAGGGCTGCGCGCCGGGCAGGGCGCTCCTCGGCGCCGAGGGGATCGCGGTCAGCCCCGACGGCATGGACGTGTACGTGGCCTCGCACCTGGGCGTCGCGATCTTCGCCCGCGACGCCGGGGGCGGTCTGATCCAGAAGCCCGCCGCCGACGGTTGCGTGGTCGAGAGCGGCGGCGAAGGGTGCCAGCCGGGCCGAGGCCTCGATCTGCCGACCAGCGTCGCGGTCAGCCCCGACGGCAGGAACGTCTACGTCGCCTCCAGGCTCTCCCGGGGAGTCGCGATCTTCGACCGCGACTCAGAAGGGAAGCTGACTCAGAAGCCAGAAGCGGCCGGCTGCGTCTCCGAGGACGGGATGGACGGGCTCGGCAAGGTCTGCGAAAAACGTCGGGCGCTCAGCGGAGCGCACGGCGTCGCGGTCAGCCCCGACGGCAGGAGCGTCTACGTCGCGTCCCTCCTCTCGCGCGCCGTGGCGATCTTCGATCGCGAACCCGACGGGGGCCTGAGGCAGGCGGCCAGCACCGATGGCTGCGTCTCACGGGCCGGTGGCGAGAACTGTGGGCTGGGAAGGGGATTCGGCGCGGTCGAAAGCGTCGTCGTAAGCCCCGACGGCGGCAGCGTCTACAGCGGTGGCCCGGAAGCCATCGGGGTCTTCGACCGCGATTCCGAAGGCAAGCTGCGCCAGAAGGAGGGTGCTGCGGGCTGCGTCGCCGAAGCCCCCGGAGCGGGCTGCGACTCGGCCAGGGGCCTCGCTGTCGCTGCCCTCGCCATCGATCCCGACGGCGAGAACCTCTACGTCGCCTCCGGAGCCTTCGGCATGACGATCCTCGATCGCGGCCCCGACGGGGGGCTGACGCAGAAGGCGGGGACGGCGGGTTGCATCTCCAAGGACGGCAGCAACGGCTGTGAGAGGGGGAGAGCGCTCGGAGCCGGCGCCACGGGCCTCGCCGGCATCGCGGCGAGCCCCGACGGCAGGAACGTCTACGCGACCAGCTTCGAGCCGGGCGCGATCGCCATCTTCGACCGCGGCGCCGTCCTGCCCTCGTCGCCCCCCGACACCACCGCGCCGACGGTCTCGGGCTTCCGACTCTCCCCGGCCCGCTTCAGGGCGGCTCCCAGGGGCAACGGCGCCCACTTCGCCTTCAACCTCTCCGAGCCGGCGAGCGTGAGCGTCGAGATCCAGCGCGCCCTGCCGGGCCGAGCGGTCGGCAAGCGCTGCAAGCCCCCGACCCCCAGGCTCGCCAAGCACCGCCCCTGCAAACGCCTCCTTCACGCCGCGACCCTGCGCTACGGCGAGCGCGGCGCCGGGGCCAACGCGATCCGCTTCAACGGCCGCACCGGCAGGCGAGCGCTGGCCCCCGGCGCCTACCGGGCGACGATCCTCGCCACCGACGCCGCCGGCAACCGTTCCGCGCCGCGCGGCGCCGGGTTCACGGTGCTGGTGGGACGTCCGGCGAAGCGTCGCTGAGGTCGGGGCCCACTTCGCCGCCGCCGTCGAATTCGATCTCGACTTCTTCGCCGTTCCCGTCTTCGCCCTCGTTTTCGCCGCCGCCGGTGTCGCTGTCTTCGTCGTGACCGCCGGTTTCGACCGCGCCGACTTCTTCGCTCTGATCTTCATGCGTCGGCGCGGGAGGAGGTTCGGTGCTGCCGGCGGCGAGCGGTGGGCTTGGCGCAGCGGTAGGCCCGGAGTCGGTCGAACCTGACAGTTCGCGGTTGCGGTCGGGGGAGCCGGTCGAGTGAGCCGAGCGGACGGTTGGCTCCACCTTGGCGTCGGAGCGATTCCGCCTGTTGGTACTGTGAGAGTCCGATTCCGGTAACGAAAGCACACTGTTCGTAAACGGAGGGGTGACTCCGAACGGAAGGCCGGCGCCGCCACCGACGCCGCCACCGATAAGGGAGCTTGCATCCAGGCTGCTCGCCGATCCGGCGCCGGTGTGGCCCCGGGACAGCCCCAGCCCCTGGTCAGGGGGGATCGGGATTCCCAGGTAGGCGAAGCCGGTGTGCCTCATGAAGGTGAGGACCTGGAAGACGAGGGCCGCGCAAAGCAGGACCATGCGGATGTTTCCCGATCGCAGCCGTGCCCTGTGCTCCCGGCTCAACGGAGTCCGGGACCACCGCCCGGAGCGGCCTGCATCCTGCCCAGGTGAGGTCGTCTTCATGTGTTCCATTTTCATCGAGAGCGGGTAGAGCAGCACCTGGGTCCGGCTGCGTCAGGGCACCCTAGGTGACTGTTACATCCGCGCGCAACCGCTCTCAAACAAACGTCCTAACTCGCTGGACGGCGTGATTGATTACTGAAGAGTAAGTGTGCCTTTTCGGCGACCGGGCCCTCCGAGGGGGGCGGTAGACGCGCCCCTGGAGATTAAGGTATAACTCCATACCTATGAACCCCTCGCCGCCCTCGGTCGAGGAGCTCCGGGCGATGGCGCTGCGGCTCCGCAAGCGGGTCGTCCGCATGGCCGCCGGCAGGGGGGAGGGCTACGTCGGCCAGGGGCTTCAGGCCGCCGACCTGCTGGCGGTCCTCTTCGGCGCGGAGATGAGCTGGCGCCCGGACCCCGGAGACGATCCCGACGCCGACCGGTTCGTGCTCTCCACCGGCCACTACTCGATCGCCCTCTGGGCCGCCCTCGCCGAGGTCGGGGTGCTGGCGGAGGGCGACCTCGACAGCTACGGCGAGGACGGCTCGCGGGTCGCGATGTCGACCGAGCGGGGCGGCGGGGTGCCGGGGGTGGAGCTGACCGGAGGCTCGCTCGGGCACGGGCTCGGCGTCGGCGTCGGCATCGCGATCGGACGTCGCCTGCGCGGGCACCCCGGGCGCACCTTCGTCTACCTCTCCGACGGCGAGCTTCAGGAGGGCTCGACCTGGGAGAGCGCGATGCTCGCCGGCGACGAGCGGCTCGACGGGCTGCTGGCCACGATCGACGTCAACCGCACCCAGGCCGACGGGCCGCTGGTGCGCGAGGTCGAGCCGGTCGCCGAGAAGCTGCGCGCGTTCGGCTGGTGGGCCGAGGACGTGGACGGCAACGACGTCGCCGCCCTGCTCGACGCCTTCGCCGCCGCCGCCGAGGTTCGGGACCGCCCCAGGGCGCTCGTCTGCCAGACCCAGATCGGCTTCGGGGTGCCGCTGATAGTCGGCCGCGAGCGCAACCACTTCGTCCGCGTCTCCCCGCACGAGTGGGACACGGTGGTGGCCGAGCTGGAGGCGAGTTGAGCGAGCCGACCGAGACCCTGGCGCCGCGGGGCGCGGCGGCGAGCATGGGGGAGGCTGCCAAGGCGGGCCCCTTCGGCCGGGCGCTGGTGGAGTACGCCGAGCGCAACGAGGACGTCGTCGGCGTCACCGCCGACCTCGCCAAGTACACCGACATGCTGGCCTTCCGCGAGCGGTTCCCCGATCGCTTCCTCGACGTCGGGATGGCCGAGCAGAGCCTGGTCAGCGTCGCCGCCGGCCTCGAGATGGCCGGCTACCGCCCGGTCGCGACCACCTTCGCCGTCTTCCTCACCCGCCGCGCCTTCGACTTCGTCGCGATGCAGGTCGCCCTGCACGGGGCCAACGTGACCCTGGTCGGCGGGCTGGCGGGGCTCTGCTCGACCTTCGGCCCCAGCCACCAGGGGATCGACGACCTCGCCCATATGCGGGCGCTGCCGAACATGACCGTGATCGACCCCTGCGACCCGGTCGAGATGGAGCAGGCGACCCGGGCGGCGCTGGAGCACGACGGGCCCGTGTACCTGCGCCAGCTGCTCGGCAAGGAGCCGGTCGTGCTCGACCCCGAGCGCCACCGCTTCGAGATCGGAACGGCGGTGCGGCTGCGCGAGGGCGGCGACGTCGGAATCGTCGCCAGCTCGATCATGGTCAAGCACGCGCTCGACGCCGCCGAGCTGCTCGCCGCCGAGGGGATCTCCGCAGCCGTGCTCAAGGTCTCGACCGTGAAGCCCTTCGACGGCGACGCGGTCGCCGAGCTGATCGCCGAGACCGGGGCCCTGGTGACGGCGGAGAACCACCTTTTCCAGGGCGGGCTGTTCTCGTGCGTGGCCGAGTCGCTGGCGCCGCGGGGCATCCCCGGCCGCGTCGTCCCGGTCGGGATGCGGGACGAATTCGGCTCCTTCGGCACGCTCGACCACAACAAGGCCCGCCACCGGATGGACACCGAGAGCATCGTCACCGCCGTCCGCACCGCGCTCGATGGGGACCGGCGTCGATAGCGCCCCCGACCGCCTCGCCGCGGCTGAGGGCGAGGCCTTCCTGGGGCGGCTGGGCGCGCTCTGCGGCTGCGACTCGCCGACCGGCGAGGTCGAGGCGGTCGACCGGGCGGCGGCGCTCCTCGGCGGCTGGGCCGCCGCGGCGGGACTCGCGGTGGAGACCTTCCCGACGCCGATGGGCGCCCACCTGCGGGCGACGCTGCCGGGCGAGGGCCGCGTCCGCCTGCTGCTGATCGGCCACCACGACACGGTCTGGCCGCTCGGGGTCGGCGCGGAGCGGCCGCTGCGGCTCGACGGCGCCCGGGCGCTCGGGCCCGGGACGGCGGACATGAAGGGCGGGCTCCTGGTCGGGCTGGCGGCGATGGAGAGGCTGGCCGCGGGGGGCAGGGAGGGGTTCGGCGCGGTCGAGCTGCACTCGCTGCCCGACGAGGAGGCGCGCGTCGGCCCCCCGGCCCGGGCCGACCTCTTCGAGGGCGCCGAGGCCGCCCTGGTCCTCGAGTGCGGCCGCGAGAGCGGCGCGATCGTCGGCTCCCGCGGCGGCGCGACCTGGGTTCGCGTCCGGGCGCGGGGGAGGAGCGCGCACGCGGGCCAGGACCCGGCGCGCGGGTGCTCGGCGCTGCACGCGGCGATCGCCGAGGTCCAGCGGATCGAGGCGCTCGCGGCGCGGCGGCCGGGCGTGCGGGTGACGACGACGAACTTCCTCAGCGACGGCCCCGACAACGCGGTCTCCGCGGAGGCACTGGCGACCCTCGACGTCCGCGCCGAGTCCTCCGAGGCGCTGGCCTGGGCGGTGAGCGAGGCCTCCCGCTTCGGCGAGCACCCCGGGGTCGTCCTGACCGCGACGATGGCGTCCGGGTTCCCGCCGATGGCGCGCAGCGAGCGGCTCGTGCGGAGGGCGCTGGCGGAGCTGGAGCGGGCCGGCGCCGCCACCGCCGAGGAGCACGCCGGCGGCGCCTCGGACGGCTGCTGGACCAGCTCGCTGGGAATCCCGACCGTCGACGGCCTCGGCCCGGTCGGCGGCAGCGACCACACCGAGGCGGAGTGGATCGACCTCGGCTCGGTCGGGCCGCAGGTTGAGGCGCTCGCCGCCCTCTGCGAGGGGGGGCTCGGGGCACCGTGAGGGGGGACGACGCGAAGCTCCGCGCCGCGCGAGCGCGCCGCGCCGAGCGCGCCGACGCCGATGTGGTCGACGCCTCGCTGGAGCTGGTGCTGCGCCCGATCCGCTCCCGCAACCTGTTCGAGGAGACGGTCGGCCGGCTTGCCCAGGCGATCCAGCTCGGGGTGATCCCGGCGGGGGAGCGCTTCCCGCCCGAGCGCGAGCTGGCCGAGATGCTGGGGGTCAGCCGGGTCACCGTGCGCGAGGGGCTGCGGGCGCTCGAACAAGCCGGCAGGATCGAGATACGCCGCGGCCGCCAGGGCGGGGCCTTCGTCACAGCGCGGCGCCCGGGCGCCCGCTCGGCCTCCAGCGCCCGCCGCGTGGTGAGGAAGCTCGGCCCTTCCCTCGATGACCTGCTCGAGTACCGCTGGGCGATCGAACCGGCCGCCGCCAGCCTCGCCGCGGCCAAGGCCTCAGACGCCGACGTCGAGCACCTGAGCGACGTCTTCGACCTCTCGGTGGAGAGCGCGGCCGGGGAGTTCAGGGCTGCCGACGCCCGCATCCACCTGACGATCGCCGAGGTCGCCCGCTCCGCGATCGTCGCCAACGGCGTCGCCGAGGTGCAGGCCGGCTTCAACGAGATCTTCCTCGCGATCCCGATCCTCGAGGAATCGATCCGCCACTCCCACGACCAGCACCTGGCGGTGATCGACGCGATCGCCGCCGGCGACCGCCAGATGGCGCGCGAGATGATGGAGGAGCACGTGCTGGCCAGCGAGGAACTGATCCGCGGCCTCACCTAACGCGATGCCCGCCGGGCGCGGGCTCAGGCGCTCTCGAGGTAGCGCTCGCGCTCCCAGTCGGTGATGTGGGCGGCGAAGCGCTCCAGGTCGAGCCGCTGGACCGCCACCAGGGTGTCGACCAGCTCCGGGCTCATCGCCTCGCGGGCGAACTCGCTCCCCGCCAGCAGCTCGACCGCCTCGGTCAGGGAGCGCGGCAGCGGCCGCAGGCCCTCCTCGGCGTAGGCGTTCCCGGCCACCGGCGGCGGCGGGCGCAGCGAGCGCTCGAGGCCGTCGGCGCCGGCATGCAGGGCGGCGGCGACGACGAGGTAGGGGTTGGCGTCGGAGGAGGGGGTGCGCAGCTCCAGGCGGGCGCCGGCGCCGCCGGGATCGAGCGTCCGCACCGCGACGCTGCGGTTGTCGTGGCCCCAGCTGACGCGGTTGCCGGCGAAGGAGCCGTCGGTCATCCGCTTGTAGGCGTTGATCGAGGGGCTGAGGATCGCGGTCAGCTCGGGCAGCCGCTCGATCAGGCCGGCGAGGTAGGGCTCGAAGGAGGGTGGGTCGGCCCGCGCCCAGGCGGGCGCCCCGTCCTCGTCGAGCAGGCTCTGGTGGAGGTGGAACCCGCTGGTGCTGGCGCCGGCGAAGGGGGCCGGCATGAAGGTCGCGCGAGCGCCGTGGCGGCGGGCGACGTCCTTCACCACGTGCTTCAGCAGCAGCGTGTTGTCGGCGGCCCGCAGCGGCTCGCTCGGCCCCAGGTTGACCTCGAACTGGGCCGGCCCGTACTCGGTCTGGCTGCTCACGACCGCCATCCCCAGCTCGTCCAGCGCCCGGCGGATGTCGGTGAGGATCTCCTCGGCCTCGCAGCCCTTCGTCAGCGAGAACGGGCGGTGCCCGTCGAACAGCGGCGTGAAGTCCGGCGCGCAGAGGTAGAACTCCAGCTCGGGCGCGACGAGCGCTCCGTGGCCCAACGCCCGCAGCCGCGCTTCCGCGGCGCGGACGGCGTGGCGGCCGTGGAGGGGGAACGGCTCCCCGCCCTCGGTCGTGTAGGCGTCGAGCAGGCAGATCGCCACGCCCTCCCGCCACGGCACCGGCCGCAGGGTCGTCAGGTCGCGGCGGAAGCGGACGTTGGGGAAGCCGTTGTCGGCGCTGGCCAGGGGGGAGTCGGCGATGTCGCCGGTGACGCTCCAGGTCAGCGGCGCGATCGGGAAGGAGAGGTCGCCGTCGCTGTCGAGGAAGCGCGCGCTCGGCATCCGCTTGCCGCAGAGGTAGCCCCAGAGGTCGGCGAAGGCGACCTCGACGGTGTGGATGCCGTGGCGCTCGAAGAGCTGTTGGGGATCCGGCGCCTGGGGGGCCATACCGGGATCTTGACTCAACGCACCCATCTATTTATATTCTACTGGTCTGATCAGCATGTGAGCTGGTAATTGGGAGAGGAGAGGAAGCCTGTGAGCACCAAGGGAACCCCTGTAGTGGCCTCCGGAGTCGCCGGCACGCCCCCGGTCAGGGCGCACGAGCCCGAGCTGCGCCACGGCGCGATCGGCGTCGGCGGCGCCCTGATGCAGAACATCGCCAACATCGCCCCGGCGGTGGCGGCGCTCTTCACCCTGGGCACGATCGTCGAATTCTCCGGCGGGGCGGCGCCGCTCGCCTACCTGCTCGCGTTCTTCATCACCCTCTGCTCGGGCTACGTGCTGGCGCAGTTCACCCACCATCTGCCCTCCGGCGGCTCCTACTTCACCTTCCTCAGCCGCTCGCTCGGGCCCCGGACGGGGTTCCTCGCGACCTGGCTGTACTTCTTCGCCTTCCCGCTGGTCGGGGCGCAGGCGGGCGACGCCTTCGGCTCGACGATCGAAGAGACGCTGAAGAACCAGTACGGGTTCACCTTCCCCTGGTGGGGGTTTCTGCTGATCGGGCTCGCGGTCACCGCCGCGGTCAGCATCCCCGGGATCAAGTTCGGGATCCGGGTGCTGGCGGTGCTCTCGATCGCCGAGCTCGTCGTCATCCTCGGCCTCGCCTTCTCCGGACTGATCGATCCGGGGCCGGGCGGCTTCACTCTCGGCGGCTTCGACCCCTCGAACGCGCCACCGCTGAGCCAGTTCTACCTCGGCGTCACCTTCGCCATCTTCGCCCTCACCGGCTGGGACGCGGCTGCGCCGCTGGCGGAGGAGAGCAAACACCCGCGAAAATCGGTCGGCCGCGGCATCGTCCTCTCGATCTTGATCATGGGCGCGGCGCTCGTCTTCATCTCCTGGGGTGTCGGCGTCGGTTGGGGCCTCGACCACATCGACTCGCTGGCGGAAGCGAGCGAAAACCCCGGCTTCATCGTCGGCCGCCGGATCTGGGGCGGGGCCTGGATTCTGGTCCTGCTGGCCGTCGCCAACTCGATCTTCGCGGTGCTGATCTCCTCGATGAACGCCTCGACCCGGATGTGGTACCGGATGGCGCACGTCGGCGCCCTGCCCCGATTCCTCGGGGAGATCCACCCCCGCCACCTCACCCCGGTCAACGCGATCTGGTTCCAGACCGCGATCTCGCTCGTCCTCGGCCTCGCCCTGGGAGCGATCTGGGGCGTGGAAAACGTCTTCTCGGTCCTCGGCTTCCTCTTCATCTTCGCCGTGCTGCCGGCCTGGATCCTCGCCAACCTGGGGGTGTTCCTCTTCTACCGGCGCGAGCACCCCGATGAGTTCCACTGGCTCAAGCACGCCGTGGTGCCGTTGATCTCCACGATCGGGCTCGGCTGGGTCGGCTACAAGTCGATCTTCCCGCTGCCGCCCAACCCCGAAGGCTACGCGGTGCCGATCGTCGGGGTCTGGCTCCTGATCGGGGTCGCGATCCTGATCGCCATGCACCGCCGCGGCCGCGAGGAGCAGTTCCTCGCGCGCGCCGGCGTCGCGGTCGACGAGGCGACCGGAGAGATGCCCTACGAAAAGGCCGGTGGCGCCCGTTGATGATGCTGGCCGGGGCGACGGTGCTGATCACCGGTGCCGCGAGGGGCATCGGCGAGGCAGTGGCGCGAGCCTGCGTGGGAGCGGGCGCGCGGGTCGGGATCCTCGACGCCGACGAGGTCGCCGCCACAACCCTGGCGAGCGAGCTGGGCGACTCGGCGCTCGCCCTCTGCGCGGACGTGTGCGACCACGAGGCGGTGGCGGCGGCGGCAAACACGCTGCGCCAGCGCTTCGGCCCGATCGGCGCGCTGGTCGCCAACGCCGGCGTCGGCGACTACAGCCTGATGTCCGACGGGGATCCGGAGGCCTGGCGCCGGCTGCTCGAGGTCAACGTGCTCGGCGCCGCCTACGCCGTCCGCGCCGTGCTCGCCGCGATGAAGGAGCGCGGCGAGGGCCAGATCGTCCTGATGGCCTCGGTCGCGGGGCGCGAAGCCTGGGCCGGCGAGCCGATCTACATCGCCAGCAAGCACGCCCTGGTCGGGCTCGGGCACTCGCTGCGCAAGGAGTGCGCCGCCGACGGGATCGCGGTGACCCTGATCGAGCCGGCGATCGTCGACACGCCCCTGGTCCGCGGCACCGAGGAGGGCCTGGCGGAGCTGGAGCGCTACGCGACCCTGGAAGCCGACGACGTGGCACGTGCCGTCGTCTTCGCCCTCGAGCAACCCGCGGGGGTGGGGATCGGAGAGCTCGTGCTCCGCGCGGTCGGCCCGGAGCTCTGATGCGCCAGCCATCCGGTCTGGTGGCCGCGGGCGGCCCGGGTCAGGCTGTCGAGGGGCTCCCCGGGCCGGCTCTGATCGTCGACCGTCCGGCGGTGGAGCGAAACGCCGCCCGCATGGCCGCCAGCGTGCGCGAGCTGGGCGTCTCCCTGCGCCCCCACATCAAGGCGCACAAGTGCGCCGAGCTCGCCCAGGTCCAGCTGCGACACGGCGCGATCGGAGTGACCTGCGCGACCGCCGCCGAGGCGGTGGCGATGGTCGAGGCCGGGGTCGAGGACGTCTTCGTCGCCAACCAGGTGGTCGACCCGGCCGGGCTGGCGGCGCTGGCTCGGACGGCGCAGCGGGCCGCGGTGACGGTCGCGGTCGACGACCCGCGTCAGGTCGAGCTCGCCGCGCGCGCCGCGGACGCGGCCGGGACGCGGATCGGCGCCCTGGTCGAGGTCGACGTCGGCATGGGCCGCTGCGGTGTCCGCCGCCCCGAGGACGCGGTCCCCCTCGCGCGCTCAATCGAGCGCGAGCCGCACCTTCGCCTCGGCGGCGTCTGCGGCTACGAAGGGCACTGCGTCGACGAGCCCGACCGCGAGCTGCGCCGCCGGGCGGTGCTCGCCGCCGCCGAGCGCCTCGGCACCGCCGTCCGCGCCCTGGGGGCCGACGGGCTCGGGCCCGAGGTGGTCTCCGCGGGCGGCACCGGCACCTACGACATGGTCGCCACGGAACCGGGCGTCTCGGAGCTTCAGGCCGGCTCCTACCTGCTGATGGACGAGTACCACGCCGCCGTCACCCCCGAGTTCGAGATCGCGCTCACCGTCCTCGCCACCGCGATCGCCCGGCATGAGGACCTGGTCGTGGTTGACGCCGGGCGCAAGGCGATCTCCTCCGACCTCGCCCCGATCCGCCTGCTCGGCCACGACGCCGAGCTGCTCTTCAGCCACGAGGAGCACTCCGGGTTCCGCGTCGCCGGCGAGGGCCCGGGCATCGGCGATCGGGTGCGGCTGACGCCCGGATACGCGCCGTCGACCGTCAATCTCTACGGACGGCTCTGGCTCGCCGAAGACGACGTCGTGGTCGAGTCCTGCCGCGTCCGCGCCCGCCACGGCGACCCGTGAGCCACGCGCCGCTGGAGCTGCGCGCTGGGCCGGTCCGGCTCCAGCTGGAAGGGGCCGACCTGCGGGCGCTGCGGCTCGACGCCGGGCCGCCCGCGGTGCAACGCGTCTATCCCGCCTTTCGCGACGCCGGTTGGGGAACCGCGCCGATCGTCGTCCGCGACCGCCGCGTCAAACAGAACCAGCGCGGCTTCACCGTCGTGTTGGGCGGGACCGCGTGCCTGGGCGAGCTGGAGCTGCGTTGGGCGGCGCGGGCGCGGGGAGGGGTGGACGGGACCGTGAGCTACGCGCTTGAGGCCGAGGCCAGTCGCCCCTTCGAGTGCCGTCGCCTGGGGCTGTGCGTGCACCTCGACGCCGCCCTGTGCGCCGGCGGGCGCGCCGTCGCCAACGGCGGGGCGGGCGAGGAGGCGCGGCCGCTGGACGACGAAATCGCGCCGCAGCCGCTGGACGGCGAGCGGTACCTGCCGATGCTCGGTCCGTTCACGGAGCTCGCGGTGTCGCTTGCCGACGGCGGGTCGGTCGCCCTGCGCACCGGCGAGACGCCCTTCGAGCTGGAGGACCAGCGCAACTGGGGCGATGGCTCGCTCAAGGCCTATTCCAGCGGCCCCGCGGGCCCGCTTCGGTTGGCGCGGGGCGGGCGGGTGCGCCAGGAGGTTCGCCTCGATCTGACCGCGGCGAGGCGGCTGGCACGCGGGCCGAGGCGGCGGGCCCCGCTCACCGTCGGCTCCCCGGGCGCGGCGCCGGTGGCCGGGGTCGGCCTCGGGGTCGGCCCCGGGCGGTCGGTGCCGGCCGGCCTCAAGCCCGCGCACCTGCGCGTCGACGTCGCCCTCGGCGACGCCGAGCTGGCGGACGAGCGTCGCCTGCTGAAGCTCCTGGCGGACAGCGGCGCGGCGGTCGAGCTGGCCGTGCACGGGACACCCGAGGACCCGCCCGCGCTCCCCGCCGTCTGCGCGGAGCTGCCCCTGGCGCGGGTGCTGGCGCTCGACCGCCGCCAGCTGAGCACCCCGATCGAGCTGGCCCGGCTGGTGGCCGAGGCGCTCGGGCGCGAGTGTCCGTTGGCGGTGGGGACGGCCGCGCACTTCTCGGAGGTCTGCCGACGGCCGCCGAGCGGCGACGCGGACCTTCTCTGCTGGTCGACGCATCCCCAGGTGCACGCCATCGACGAGCGCTCGGTGATCGAGAACCTGCCGGCGCTGGCGGCCCAGGTGAGGACCGCGCGGATGCTGCGGCCCGACCTTCGCCCGGTGATCTCCGAGCTGCGGATCGGCCCGGCCGGCGCCGCCGATCCGCGCGCCGGCACCGCGTTCGGCGCGGCGTGGGCGGTCGGTGCCCTCGCCCAGCTCCACGGCGAGCGGGTGGACGCGCTCACGCTCGCCGGCGAGGCGGGCCACGATGCCGTGCTGGGGGTCGCCGCGGTGGCGATGGCGGCGCGGGGCGCGCCGCTGCGCCCGGTCGAGGGCGGCGATCCCGACGTCGCGGCGCTGGCCTGGGGGGAGGGGGAGATCGGGATGCTGCTCGCCAACCTCCGACCCGCCGAGCGCGGCGTCGCCGCGGTGCTCCCGAGCAAAGGGCCGGTGAGGATCTCGCCGCTCGGGTTCGGTGCCGTCGCCGAGGGTGAAACGGGGCCCGGCGGCCGCGTCGACCTACGCCTTGGCCCCTACGGCACCGTCGGACTCACCGCGCCGGGCTGAGTCCTCCTCGTAGTGCTCGTCCATCGAGTGCACGTGGCGAGAGGTGCGCTCCCGGGCGAGGTCGGCGTCGCCGTCGCGAACGGCTTCGAAGATGGCGGTGTGCTCCTCGAGCTCCCACTCCGCGTAGCCGGACTTCAACTCATACAGTTTGGGTCCCTCCTCGATCATCAGGCGGAAGAACGGCTGCACCACCGCGGTCAGCGCCGGGTTGTCCGCCGCTTCGGCCAGGAGGATGTGGAACCGCGAGGCCTCGAGAAGGGGTGGAGTACCGTTCGCCAGCGCCTTCCTGTGTGCTTTCAACACGCCCTCGAGCGCCTTCAGGTCCGCCGCGCTCCGGCGCCCGGCCGCCAGGCGGGCGATCTCCGGCTCGACGATGTCGCGTGCCTCGCGGAGCTTGTCGGCCTCCGCGGTCTCGATCCCCATCACCCCCGGGACGGTGGAGTCGTGCGCGGCGACGAAGACGCCCTGGCCGTGACGAATTTCGACCACGCCGATCATCGCAAGCCCCTTCATCGCCTCGCGCACGGTCGAGCGTCCGACCCGCAGCTGCTGCACCAGCTCGCGCTCACTCGGCAGCTGGGTGCCGGGCTCCTTGTCGCGCACCGCCTCCAGCAGCTGCTGGGCGACCGTCTCGGCGAGCTTCTGACGTGGCGCCCGCTCGAAGGTGAGGGTTTCGTTACTCATACTCGACTCACACTCTACCCAGGGTGATGGTCACATCCGCCCTGCCCTCGGGGTCAGACATCGGCGCCGACCGTGGGCGGCTCCATCAGCTCGACGGAGTTGCCATCGGGGTCGAGTGCGTAGATCGCGCGCCAACCGTTGTAGGCGCCCCGCTCGATCAGCACCGGCTCGGGCGAGCGCAGGGGGGCGCTCGCCTCCCTCAGCCTCCGCACGAGGGAGCCGAGGTCCTCGACCCGCAGTCCCAGGTGTCCGCGGCCGGGGTCGCCCTCGCCGCCGGGCTCGCGGGGATCCCCCTGCGGACGGAGGTAGGCCTGTAGCTCGAGCTGGGTGCCGTCTGGCAGCGCCAGCCCGACCCACTCGATCTCGGTCTCCGCAATCCCGGTGAGGCGGTCGAGATGGGGCCAGCGAACGGTGCCGCGACCGGTTTCGCGGAAACCCAGGGTGTCGCGCCAGAACCCGAGCGCGCGGTCGATGTCGGAGACGGTGAGGCCGGCGTGGTCGAATCCGACTGCGCTCATCGTCGCCTGCCTGAATCGGATTCACCACGAACCACCACCACAGGATAGCTGATCAGCAGACCAGTTAGCCGCGGCCGGTGAATCCGTAGTTACGGCGGTGACGCCCGCCGCGTTGTCGGTCGATTGGGTGTGGGATGGCCGTGCCGAAGCCGCGATCGACGCAGTTCGACCCCCCTCGCGACGACGCGGGCGGGGCGGCCGCGCTCGAGACCGAGCCGGTCCTGGCGCAAGGCGAGCGCACCGGCGTGAGGGAGCTGGAGCGCACCCCACGGGAACGGCGCGGCATCTACGTCAGGCTGCCGGTGAAGCTGTTGCTGGTGGTCGCGATCGGGCTCGGCTGGGCCGCCTTCTCGCTCTGGCTCTCGCTGCCCTGGATCAACTCCCTCGCCGCCTCGATCGGGATGCCGCTCGCCCTCGTCGTCATCCTCGGGATCGCGATCGTCCCCGGCTACCTCAACGCCAACCTGATCGCCTCGCTGCTGATCGATCGGCCGCCGCCGCTGCGCTTCGACCTCTCCTTCCCGGCGGTGACTCTGGTGATCGCCTGCTTCAACGAGGAGGAGACGATTGACGAGACGCTCGATTACGCGCTCAAGCACGACTACCCGGGCGACGTGAGGATCCTCATCGCCGACGACGGCTCGACCGACCGCACGGTGTCGCGGGCCCGCCGTCGCGCCGCGGGCGACCCGCGCATCTCCGTCTCCTCCTTCTCCCACGGTGGCAAGGCGCGCACCCTGACCCGGGCGCTGGCGAAGGTGCGAACGCCGCTGGTCGCGACCGTGGACGCCGACACTCTGCTGATGCCCTCGGCGCTGCGGCGGATCGTCGCCCGGCTGCTGATCTCACCGCCGGACACGGTCGCCGTCGCCGGCGCGGTCTTCGTCCGCAACTCCCGCAGCAACTTCATCACCCGCGCCCAGGAGTGGGACTACTTCCTCGGCATCGCCTCGGTCAAGCGCCAGCAGGGCCTCTTCCAGGGGACGATGGTCGCCCAGGGCGCCTTCAGCGTCTACCGCGCCACGGCCCTGAGGGAGGTCGGCGGTTGGCCTGATCAGATCGGCGAGGACATCGTCCTCACCTGGGCGATGATGCGCGAGGGCGGCCGGGTCGGCTACGAGCGCACCGCGATCGCCTTCACCGGCGCGCCCGAAGACGTCAGGGCCTTCGCCCGCCAGCGCCGGCGCTGGGCTCGCGGGATGATCGAGGGCCTGCGCGAGCACGGCGGCGCGCTGCTGGCCGGGGGCCGCTCCAACATGCACGCGGTCCTGGTCAACTTCGTCTTCCCCTACATCGACGTCGTCTACTCGATCGCCTTCCCGATCGGGATCGTGCTCGCCCTGTTCGGCAACTTCGCGATCGTCGGCCCGATGACGCTGGCGGTGCTGCCGCTGAACATCGGCCTCTCGATGATCATGTTCCACCTCAGCCGCCAGTCATTCGAGGAGGTGGGGTTGAAGGTCCGCCAGAACCGCATCGGCTTCCTCGGCTACCTGCTGACCTACCAGCTGTTCATGTCACCGGTCTCGGTCGCCGGCTACGCGCAGGAGCTGTTCGGCACCAAGCGGAGCTGGTGAGGCGCCCGCCGACGGGCGCGGGTCGGGCCCGGCTGGCGGTTTCGCACTGACAACTCGTCCGTTGGCCCGTTGGAAGGAGTGAAACGCCCCTACCCTTGAGTGGATGGAAACCGATGCGAGCGAAGTTTGCGAATGAGCGAAGCAGCGGTCCCGGAAGGGGCACGATCGCGTCTGGAGTTGAGGCGGCTGCTCTCCGGCCGGCTGCTCGCCGACGATCGGCTCGCGCGGCGCGCGGCGAGGGGGGACAGCCGCGCGTTCGCGGCGATCTACGACCGCTACCACCAGGACATCTACCGCTTCTGCCTGGCGACGGTGGGCAACTCCGCCGACGCCCAGGACGCCCTCCAGAACACGATGGTGAAGGTGCTGCGGGCGCTGCCGGGGGAGGAGCGGCGGATCGAGCTGAAGCCGTGGCTCTACCGGATCGCCCACAACGAGTCGGTCGAACTGCTGCGCAGGCGCCGGGCGACGGAGCCGCTGGACGCCGAGCTCCCCGCGCGCGATCCCGGGCTGGCCGAGGAGGCGCTGACGCGCGAACGGCTGCGGCGCCTGTTCTCCGACCTCGACGAGCTGCCGGAGCGCCAGCGGGAGGCACTGGTCATGCGGGAGCTGGGCGGGCTCGGCTTCGCCGAGGTGGGCGAGGCGCTCGGCACCTCGGGCGCGGTCGCTCGCCAGACGGTCTACGAGGCGCGCCTCGGCCTGCGCGAGATGGACAGCGGTCGTGAGATGAGCTGCGCGACGGTGACCAGGGCGCTTTCGGACGCCGACGGCCGCGTCCTGCGCCGCCGCGACATCCGCGCCCACCTGCGCGGCTGCGCCGAGTGCCGCCGCTTCCGCGAGGAAATCGGCGCTCGCCGCGGCGACCTGGCGGCCTTGTCGCCTCTGCCCGCCGTGGCCGCGGCGGGTCTCCTGCACGGCCTGCTCGGCGGCGGGAGCGCCAGCGGCGGCGGGCTGGCCGGCTCGCTGGGCGCGGGAGCGGGGAAAACGCTCGGCGCCTCGGCGGCGATCAAGTCGGCGGCGGCTGTCGCCGTAGTCGCCGCGGTGGGGGTGGGAGCCGCCGATCGCGGCGGGCTGGTCCACCTCGGGCCGAGCGGCGGGGGGGCGCCGGCGACCGTCCAGGAACCCGCGTCGGGGGCGAGCGAGGGCGGGCCGGGCTCCGCGGGGACCGCCGCGGCCGCCGCTGGGGCCGGGTCGGCGCGGGGCGGCGGCCCGGGCGCGCTCGGGGCCGCGAAGGCGCGGGCGGCGAAGGCCGAGGCCGCGCCCGCCGCCTCGGGGCAGTCCACCGAGGCATCCGCCGCCGGCTCCGCGGGCGCCGGCGCTGGGGCTCACCCCCACGGGGCCGGGCACGCGAAGCAGCACCCGGCCGCCTCCGCGCACGGCCAGTGGACCGCCGCGGCTCACCGGGCCTCCCGGCACGGGCACGCGCACCAGGCCCACCACGTCCACCCGCCGCACGCGGCGAAGCCGCCGCACCCGGCGCATCCCGAAAGTCCGCACCCGGAAAAGCCGCCGCCGTCCCAGGCCCCGGCGCCGAGCGGGACGGGTGGCGAAGCCGGCTCGCGGGGCCCGGCGACGCGGTCGGAGGCGCCGCGGGAAGCGCCCGATCGGCCGGAAACCAACGAGCAGCCCTAGCGCCGCCGCCCGATTGTCCCTGACAAACGCTTCGGGGTCCCGTTCCAGGGTAGGAACGCAAAGAGGCCCCCTGGGATGGGGCGCCACGACTCGATGGAGGCACGATGAAGCCCCACCTCAAGATCGCGCTGATCGTTTCCGCGCTCGTGATCGCGGCGACGCCGGCGATGGCCCTGGCCAGCCCGGGAGAAAGCCACGGAAACGGAAACGGGCCGCACTACACGCCCGAAAAGCCCGAACACCCCGCGACGCCCGGCCCGAAGGCCAGCCTGCCGGAAAAGGCGAAGGCCTACGGCGTCTACTGCCGGGGCGAGAGCAAGAAACACGTCAAAGGCCAGAAGGGCACGCCGTTCAGCCAGTGCGTGACGGCGATGGCGAAGGTCGCCAACAACGAAAAGCTGAGCCCGGGGCAGGCCTGCAAGGGCATGAGCCACAAGCACGTCAAAGGCCAGAAGGGCACGCCGTTCAGTCAGTGCGTGACCGCCGCGGCCAAGCTTCGGAAAGACGAACCCAGCAGCTGAGCCTCCTGAACACCCCAGCCCCGCCGCCCCCCTCCCTCGGGGCGGCGGGGCCTTTTCTCGTTCAGGGGCCGGTCGGCTGGAGGCCGATCAGGACGAAGTAGCCGATCAGGTACAGGCGGCGGCCGTCGGAGACGACCGGGGTGTATCCGGCCTGGTGCAGCTGGAAGGTCTTCCTGCCGGTGCGGGCGTCGAGGCCGATCGCGTCGCGGGTCTTGAAGCTCGAGGTGTAGACGGTGTGGCCGATCACCGTCGCCGTGCCCGGCACCGGCCCGCCGACGTCGTAGCGCCAGCGGGGCCTGCCGGTGCGCGCGTCGAGGGCGTAGAGATGCTCGTCGTAGGAGCCGATGTAGACGCTCGGAGGGGTGCCAGGGACTCTGGCCACCGCCGGCGAGCCGTAGACGAAGTTGTGGGTCGGGAAGGACCAGGCGACCCTGCCGGTCCTCTCGTCGAAGGCGAAGACGGTGCCGTCGTCGCGGGCGGCGTAGGCGCGGCCGAAGGCGAGGGCGGGGGAGGAGTAGAAGCCGCCCCGCCCGAATGGCGCCACCCTGGTCGTGTTGGTCCTCCAGACAGGCCGGCCGGTGGCGGCGTCGAGGCAGAACATCGACCCCTCGTAGTCGGCGACGAAGACGCGGCCGTCGTGGTAGCTCGGGCTCGCTTTGATCGCCCCGGGCGAGTTGAACCGCCACAGCACCCGTCCGTCGGAGGCGCGCAGGGCGACCACGTCGGTGGTGTCGGTGCCGAGGTAGAGCGTGCCGCCGACCGCCATCGGCGAGGATTCGAGGTGGCTGTGGAGGTTGCGCCTCCAGGCCTCCTTCCCGCTGGCGGCGTCGACGGCGACCAGGTCGCCGTCGAGGAAGGCGAAGTAGACCCTGCCTTCGTGGTAGACGGGCGCGGTGACGTCGGTGGGCTTGCCGGCGTCGCGCGGGTCGGTCAGTCGCTGCCAGAGGATCTTGCGGTCGCTCAACCGGACCGCTTTGGCGTTGCCGAACTTGTTGACCACGTAGGCGACGCCGTGGGCGATCGCCGGCGGGAACTCGATCAGGGCGTGGGTGTTGATCGACCAGGCCCGCCGCAGCGGCGGGTCGAGCACCCGCCTGTGGGCGGGCAGGTAGTGCGTGCGCTCGGGCACCCGGCCGAAGACCGGCCAGTCGACGTAGCCGCTGCCGCGCGAGGACGCTTCTCCGGCGCCGCCATCGGAGCCGCAGCCGCCCAGGCCGAGGACGACGAGCAGCAGGGCGCCGAGCGCCAGCGCAAGGCAGCCGAGAGCGGAGCGTCTTGCGGGTCCCTGGCCCATCCAGGAGAGCGGTATCGGCACCGGGCTCCCGACCCATGAGGCCGGACGCCCCGTGGCCCGCAAGCGGCGGACGAGAATTGAACTCGCATCATCAGCTTGGAAGGCTGAGGCTCTACCATTGAGCTACCGCCGCGCCGAGGAGGAGCCTAGCCGCCCGCCCGCCGATTCGTCAGAATGCAGGAACCCCACGGGGAGTGGCGCAGTCTGGTAGCGCACTCGGCTGGGGGCCGAGCGGTCGCAGGTTCAAATCCTGTCTCCCCGATGTCGCAGACAAAAGCATCCGGCCCGTTTGGCATTCTGGTTGGATGGCTCAGGTCACGGAGACGGCGGACTCCTGGAGCTGATTGCGGCTCCGGCGATTGAGAAGCGGATCTTGGTCGTTCGCGGGCGGCAGGTGATGCTCGACGAGGATCTCGCCGATCTCTATGGCGTCGAAACCAGGCGGCTGATCGAGCAGGTGAAGCGGAATCGTGACCGCTTTCCGGAGGACTTCATGTTCCAGCTGAGCAAAGAGGAGGCTGCGGTTTTGAGATCGCAAATTGCGATCTCAAACGGCGGTTCGGGCGGCCGCCGCTACGCGCCCTACGTCTTCACCGAGCAAGGAGTAGCGATGCTCTCGGGGGTCCTGAAGAGCAAAAGGGCCGTCGCCGTGAACGTCGCGATCATGCGAGCGTTCGTGGAGTTGCGCCGCGCAGCGGCAGGTTACGCGGCGTTGGAGAAGCGGCTCGATCAGCTGGAACGAGATACAAGTTCGAAGCTGGGCCAGCACGATGAACGACTGGACCAGGTCTTCAAGGCGCTGCGGCAGTTGATCGCGCCGCCTGCCCGACCAAAGCGGCCCATCGGGTTCAGGGTGCCGGAGGACGAATAGGGGCTTCGTCGTGCAGCGTCCGAATGCGGGTAGCTGCACTCTGGTTCAAAATACCGTCCAGTTAGTCCGATCCCGCAGACAAAAGCATCCGGCAGCTTTGGCATCCTTCTCCCATCGGCTTGCCCTTCTCTGGGCGAGACGGTCGAGGAGGTAATCGCGGAGACGGCCGATCGGCCGCTGACTACTAGCGATGAGTTCCTCGACGCGCTCGATCGTCTCAGCGCGGCGTCTTCTCAACACGCCGATTGATGAGTTAGGGCGATGAAGACGAAGCTGTCGGTCCACCCCACGGGATGCAGAGCCCAGCGCGGCTGGGGGCGTTCACCTGTTCTCGAGCGCCCGCTCACTGCCACGGGCGAGGCGGTCCAACAGCTCCGCGAGACCTTCGGGGTCCTCGGCCATCGGGAAATGGCCCCCTGGGATCTCGATCGGATCAACGCCCAGCTGGCGGGCCACCAAGCGCTCGAAGGCGGGGTCGAAGAACTCGTCGTCGGCTGCGTAGATCAAGGCGGTCGGCACGTCCGGATGCTCGTCGAGCGGGTAGTCGTCGGGCGGCATCGCCATCGGGCGCAGGTGCTGCACCAACGCCCGCGCTCTCTCGGGCGCCAGCCGTGCGTACATCACGTCGCGGGCGCTGTCGGGGTCCCACGCTGACGTCCCGTCCGGCAGGTCCGGCGGAAAAGGAAACCCCTCGCGAAAGGGGGCGGGAGCGTCGTCCGGCAGCTCCACGCCGCCCATGCGGGGGCAGAGATAGACGAGCATCGAGACCGGGCGGGCCGCCGCCACCAGCGTCCCCAGCCCCGAGCTCTGCGAATGGGCTACGACCAGCACCTCGCCATCCGCGCCCGCGAGCGCCTCGGTCGCCGCCCGGGCGCGCCGCTCATACCCGGCTTCGGGATCGTGAAGCGGAAGTTCGGGTGCGATGGCGGAGTGCCCCATCGCCTCGAGGCACTCGGCCAGCGGCTCCCAGCAGGAGGAGTCATGCCATGCACCGTGGAGCAGGCCGAAAGTCGCCACCACGGTCGGTATACCACGGCTGCCTGCACCTGTCACGAGTCAAGTAGCCCCAACCTCCCAACCCCTCCCAGTTAGGTTGCGACCTCAAAGATCAGCTCCCTGCGGCGTCCAGATCCTCGAGATCCGCGAGGTCCCGGGTCCGCCCTGCGGCTCGCTTCATCCCCTTCAGGTCGTCGATCGAGCACACGGCGACGGCGACACCGAGGATCTCCGCTTCGCTTGCCCGCGATCGCAGCTCGGCGTAGCTCGGTACGCCGTCAAGGCCCTGGACAACGTCAAGCCGACCCAGGTCGGTCTCGATTGCAACCTGTTCTCCACTCGCCAGCGCGGACGCAATTGAGATCGCGCTTCCAAGTAGCGCCTCACCTTTCTGAACACGTCCGCCCGCTTGGACCGCGACCTCGGCCACCCGCTTGAGGTTGTCGATCTCGGGAGCGAGGACCACATCGACATCCTTGGTACCGCGGACGACACCCCATGCGTTCACCGCGAGCCCGCCGACGACAACAAACTCGGCTTCGGCCTCCGCGAGGCGCCGCAGTAGCTCATCGAAGGCCGGTTCGCTCAATTGTTGCGGGCAGCTCCCGTGAATCGCATCAGCTTGTGGCTGAGGGCGATGCCCTCTGCCAGGTTCACGCTGATCGACCGCCGCGCGTCTTCGCGCAGTCGCCGAACCCGCACCGCCTCGGCGGTTTCGGGGGGGGAGGGGCTATTTGTCTCGCGCTGCTTCACGCCAGGTCAAAGCCTAGCGCCGGTGAGTCGAGGAAGGTGAGTCTCATTCTGTGGAGCCGAAGCGGACGATCCGATCCGCGTCGCGAGTCCCCGCCGACCCGAGTCGGTTAGCGTCGCTGTGCACCCACAACGGGTGGTAAGGAGGAGCGAGCATGGATTCCGAGGCGATCGACCCGGCCGACTTCCGCGCGGCGCAGCACAGGCACTGGGACTCCGCCGCGGTGGGATGGAAGGAGTGGAGCGGGTTCAACGACAGCGCGGACGGGCACATCAGCCGGCAGCTGGTGGAGCTCGCCGCCGTGCGGTCGGGAAGCCGGGTCCTGGACGTCGCCGCCGGCTATGGCGAGCCGGCACTCACCGCCGCGCGCAGGGCCGGCCCGGAGGGCAGCGTCGTGGCCACGGACATCTCCGCCGAGATGCTCGCGTTCGGGCGTGAACGCGCGGCGGCGGCCGGCTTGGGCAACGTCGAGTTCATGGAGTCCGACGCCTCCAGCCTCGACTTTCCGCCCGCGAGCTTCGACGCCGCCGTCTCGCGCTGGGGAATTATCTTCGAGCCCGACGCGGAGGCCGCCGCGGCGCGCATCCGGGGCTTCCTCAAGCCGGGCGCGCGGATGGCGATCAGCTCGTGGGGCGAGCCCGACCAGGTCCCCTTCCTCTCGATCCCGATGAGGACGACGATGGCGCGGCTGAACGTGCCCCCGCCCCCGCCCGGAACGCCCGGGCCCCTCTCCCGGCCCACCCCCGCTGCGATCGGCGGGCTGCTCGAAGGAGGTGGGTTCTCGGAGGTCGCCGTGGAGCAGAGCGAGGTCACCTTCGAGTTCGACTCCCCGGAGCACTTCACCGCCTACGTCAGGGCGATCGCGGCCCCGATCCGGGCAATGATCGAGCGGCACGCGGGTGAGGCCCAGGAGGAGGCCTGGGACGCGATCACGCGGGCCGCGGCGGATGCCGGCGGTGGCTCGAAGCCGCTGAGCCTCTCGAACGTGGTGCTGCTCGCATCGGGAACCGCCTAACGCCCCGCCCCGCCCGCCTCGCGGCTGGGCCCGAGGTGGCGATGTCGCTATTTTCGTGGGGTGGATCCTGTCCTTTTCGCAGTCGACGATGACGAGGATTCGCTCCACGCCGTCGAACGTGAGTTGGTCGAGCGTTACTCGCGGAGCTACCGTGTCGTCTGCGCGTCCTCGGCGGAGGAAACGACGGCGGAGCTCCGGGCGCTGGAGGCGGCGGGGGAAGACGTGGCGCTGGTTCTCGCCGCGCAATCGCTCGGGGGCAAGCCCGGGAGCGAGCTGCTGGGCAAGGTGCGGGATCTCCACGCGCACGCTCAACGTGGGCTGCTGATCGAGTGGGGGAGCTGGGGTGACCGTCGGACCGCCGAGGAGATCTTCCAGGCGATGGCGCGGCGGCAGATCGAGTACTACGTGATCCGGCCGTCGCAGTCACCCGACGAGCTCTTCCACCAGTCGATCTCGACCTTCCTGCTCGAGTGGGCCCACGCGCGACGGGTCTCGCCGCACACCGTTCGCATCATCGGCGAGTCGTGGATCGGCAGGGCCAACGAGCTGAAAGAGGTCCTCGGCCGCTGCGCCGTGCCGCACGCGTTCCTTCTCGCCGATTCCCCCGCCGGCCGCGCGCTGGTGGCGGAATCGGGCAATGGAGAGCCGCTTCCCCTCGTCGTCTTCCCCAACGGCACCGTCCTCGCGAACCCGACCAACCTGGAGCTGGCGAGCGCCGCCGGGGCAACCATCGACCCCGACCGGCGCGAGTACGACGTGGTCATCGTCGGCGGCGGGCCGGCCGGCCTCTCGGCGGCGGTCTACGGCGCCTCGGAGGGCTTCCGGACGCTGGTCGTCGACGACGGCGGCGTCGGCGGCCAGGCGACCTCGAGCTCGCTGATCCGCAACTACCTCGGCTTCCCGCGCGGGGTCAGCGGTCGTCGGCTGGCGGAGAGCGCCTACGAGCAGGCCTGGGTCTTCGGCGCCAAGTTCGCCTTCATGCACAACGCGACCGCGATCCGGCGCGAGGGCGACCGCCTCCACGTCGCGCTCTCCGACGGCGGCGAGGTCAGCGCCCGCGCGGTCGTCCTCGCCACCGGCGCCACCTACCGCCGGCTCGGTGTCCCCGAGGTCGAGGCTCTCGTCGGGGCCGGGGTCTTCTACAGCGGCCCCGCCTCCGAGGCTCCGACCACGGTCGATGAGGAGGTGTACGTCGTCGGCGGCGCGAACTCAGCCGGCCAGGCCGCGCTGCACCTGGCTGAATTCGCCCGCCGGGTGACGCTCGCGGTGCGGGCCGAGTCGCTCGACGCGGGGATGTCGCACTACCTGGTGAGGCAGGTCGAAGCCACACCCAACATCGACGTGCGCCTGGGGACCGAGGTCGTCGGCGGCGGCGCGGGCGGGGACGGCTGGCTGGACCGCCTGGTCCTCCGTTCCCGCGCCGACGGGACGACGGAGACGGTCGATGCCGACGAGCTCTTCCTGATGATCGGAGCCCGCCCGAACACGGACTGGCTGCCGACGGAGCTCGCGCGCGGGGACGGCGGGTTCATTCGCACCGGGACGGACCTGGAGAGCGACGGGGAGTGGCCTCTCGAAGAGCGCGGTCCGCTCTCCCTCGAGACCAGCATGCCCGGCGTCTTCGCCGCGGGGGACGTTCGCCACGGGTCGATGAATCGCGTCGCCTCCGCGGTCGGCGAGGGCTCGATCGCGATCAGGCTCGTCCATCAGCTCTTCGAGGCCGAGCAGGTCATATGGAGCCGGTAGAGCGCTACCTGTCCGCCTCCGAGGCCGGGGACATCGAGGGGATCATGAGCTCGCTCGCCGCGGACGTCGAGGTCGTCTCCCCGATCTCGGGCCGAATGGTCTTCCGAGGGCGCGCGGACGTCGAGGTCCTGCTCAGCGCCGTGTACGGGAGCTTGAAGGCGCTGCAGTGGACGCGAACGATTGGCGAGGGCGGGCACCGGGTGGCCCTGGGGCACGCCCGGATCGGGCCCGTGGGCATGACCGACGCGATGGTCTTCGAGCTGGCCCCAGACGGCCGCATCCGCAGGATCGGGCCTCACCTGCGGCCCTGGCTGGCCCTGACGTTCTTCGCCCTGGTCCTCGGACCGAAGGTGGCCCGGCGGCCAGGGGTGGTCTGGCGAGCGCTTCGCGGCTGAGGTCGGAAGGCAAGTCCCCGTCGCCTCGGGCCGATCAGATGAGGTCGACGCGAGTGCCGGACGGCAGGACCGCCTCGAGTCCGATACCCATGGCATCGAGCAGGAGGAACGCGTTCTCGGTGGTTGGGTTCGCGGTCTCGGCGGTGAGCATGCGCCGGACGCTCGAAGGGTCGAGGCCCGCTCGATTGGCGAGGTCCTTCTTGGAGATCTTCTCCGACGCGCGGACCGACTCCAGGGTGGTGAGAAGCTTGTTGCGCGCGACGAGCGTCTTTACGCGACGATCGTATTTGGCCTTCTCATCGCCCGGGATAAGGGCCGCAAGAGCAGCGTCGTGGGCGGTCCGAGGCTTGGCCATGAGGGAAGAATAGCGTGAACGTTGCATAAAAGCAACATATTGGGGGCAAGACAGGCGTCTGTTGCAGACAATACGCTGCTCGAATGCCGTGGAGGGCTGGCGGATCTTCACGAGGTACGCGACAAGCAGGGGGCGATGCTCTACCGCCTCTTCGTTCCCTGGCAACGCAGGGAGCGCCGAGTCGTGATCGTCGACGGGCGGAAAAAGGCGAATGGGACGAAGCTGTCAGGGGTGGAGTACGCGAAAGTGGCCGCTCTCGCGGCCAGGGTCGCCGACGATCCTCAGCCCTTCGCTTCTGCCGATGACTTCATCCAGGCTGACCTGAAGTCGTAGGCTCGTGGCCGCTGCCTGACACCCGCGCAGGAGAATCAAGATGGCTTCTCGCCTCAAGCACGTCGACCCCACAGAACCGCCCGGCACGTTCAGCCGCATGTTTGCCGCGCTCGCCAACACCCGGCTGGGGCGGTTCATGTCCGTCCACGTCGTCTGGAAGGTCGATCCGTATCTGATGCGGTTGACGCGGGGCCGACTCGGGATGGGGCTGACGATGCCCACCGCCCTGCTCGAAACCCGCGGCGCCAGGAGCGGCGCGGTGCGCCGAAACGCGGTCATCTACTTCCACGACGGGGACCGGGTCACGATCGTCGCCTCCAGGCTCGGCCAGCCCAGACATCCGGCGTGGTTTCACAACCTCCTGGCCGACCCGGACGTAACGTTCGGCGGCATCCCGATGCACGCCACGGTGGTCGCCGACGAGGCCGAGCGCCGCCGGCTCTGGGCCCTCGCCGACCGCGTCCTTCGCCCCCTATGCGGCATACCGCCGAGAAGCGGCGAAGGCGAACCGAACCATCCCGATCGTCCAGCTCACCGAGCGCGAACCGAGCACCGGCGGGTAGCGCCCCGCGCCGATGTCCTGCGCCCACGCCACGACGCGCGGCGTAATGGCTCGGCTACTCGATTTCTTCGCGCAGTCGCTTGCCTGCCACGTAGCTGACGTTCCGTCCCAGGCCGCGCTGGCGGACGAGTCCCGCGTCGAGGAGGCGGCGAAAGTCGGCGCTTGCCGTCGCCGGTGAGACATCGGCCTCTTCGCTGTACCTGCCGCGGTCGGTGCCTCCCATCAGGCTCTGCTCCAGGGCGATCATCAGGCGCTCGGGCCAGTTGCGCTCGGCGATGAGGCCTTCGAAATGCTCCCAGCGGGCCGCTGCCCGCTTCATCTGTCCCAACCGTTGACGTGCCTGAGAGATGTGCGCTTCGACGCAGAACGCGACCCAGTTCGAGGCGTCTCGGCGCGGCTGGTAGCCGCCGGCCTGCACTTCGCGCAGCGCCGCGTAGTACTCCGGCGTATGCGCACCTAGGAACTCCTCGATCGAGAAGAACTCAGGGGAGGAGAAGCCCTCGCGCGCCAGGACCAGCGACTGGACGATCCGAGAGACGCGGCCATTCCCGTCGCGGAATGGGTGCACGGAGATCACATGGAGATGCGCCATCGCCGCCCGTACGACGACATCCACGTCCAGATCTCCGTCCGCCAGCCAGTCGACCACCTCACCCATCAGGCCCACGACCCTCTCGGCGTCGGGGCCGGTGTACTCCAAAGAGCCGTCGGCCGCGGTAACCCCGATCGGTCCGGTTCGCCACAGTCCCGGTTCCTTGTCCCGCTGGAACCAACAGGCATCGAAGTGAAGATCGAGGATCACGCGGTCCCGCCACCGAAAGGCCGGATCGATCGCCATCGTGGCGACGTGATCCATCGCTCGCGCGTAGCAGGCCACGGCCTGGCGGTTTTCGTCACCTGGGTCCGGCGCCGCGCGCCCGTTGACAAGGGCCAACGACTCCTTCGGGTCGACGCTGAAACCCTCGATCGAAGTCGAGCTCTCGATCGAGGCGGCGCGCACCTCCCGACGTAAGGAGCCCACCCATCGTGCCGGTCGGTCGATCTCGTGGCTGAGCTCACGGCGGAGCTGCGCCAGCTCGCCCAGGCGCTCCTGAAGGGTCGGGGTTATGGCTGGAGTTCGGTAGATCACGTAAGAAGTATAAACGATTAAACGTTTAATCACCTAGATGTAAAAGCGTTAAGCACCACGGCCGGCGGCTGCGGCGATCCCCTCTACCGCTCGCTCCAGCAGTGCCGGCGAGGTGGCGATGTTGAGGCGCGCGAAGCCTGTGCCCTGGCGGCCGAAGGCGGGCCCGGGGCTGAGCGCGACGCGCCCCCGCTCCAGAATCGCCGCCGAGGGGTCCTCGCCGAGGTCGAGCGCGCGGAGGTCGAGCCAGGCCAGGTAGCTTGCCCGCGGCGGCGTCCAGACGACCTCGGGCAGGTGCTCGGCCAGCAGTTCGGCGAGCAGGGCCCGGTTGCGGTCGAGCGCCGCGATCGCCTCGTCCAGCCATGGCCCGCCTTCGCGGAAGGCGGCGACGGCGGCGATCGCGCCGAGGTGGCCGCAGCGCGTGGCGCTGACCGGCAGCCCCTCGACCAGCTCGGCCGCGGACTCCGAGGCGGTGACGATCTGGGCACAGTGCAGGCCGGGCACGTTGAAGGCCTTCGATGCCGAGCAGAAGGCGATGCCGCGCTCGGCCGCCGCCTCGGAGACGGTCAGGAACGGCACGTGGTTGGCGCCCGGCAGCGTCAGCGGGGCGTGGATCTCGTCGGCCAGGACCCAGGCGCCGTGGCGCTCCGCCGCCGCGGCGATCGCCGCCAGTTGCTCGCGGCTCGGCACCCAACCGGTGGGGTTGTGCGGGCTGCACAGGACCAGCGCCACCGCGCCCTCGGCGAAGCGCCGCTCGATCGCCTCGACGTCGAGCTCGGTCCCCGCCAGCGGCGCCTCGGCCAGCTCGCATCCCAGCTCCTCGAGGATGTCGAAGAAGGGGTGGTAGACGGGCGTGTTGAGGACGACGCGGTCGCCCGGCTTCGCGATCGCCCGCAGCACCGCGGTGAGGCCGCCGACCACGTCGGCGCAGGGGGACACGGCACCTGGGTCGATGCTCCAACCCAGCCGGTTTCGCGCGAAGTCGGCCAGCGCCTCGCCCAGGCCCAGCTCGCGCGGCATCGCGTAGCCGCAGTCGTCCAGCCGGATCGCCTCGGCCAGGGCGACCTTGACCGGTTCGGCGAGGGGGAAGTCCATCTCGGCGACCCAGGCCGGCAGCACGTCGGCCGGGTAGCGCGCCCACTTGGCGCCGCGCCGGAGCCGCAGCCGCTCGATCGAGATCTCCTCCAACGGCTCGGCGCTCACGCCGGCGACTGTACCGGCGGGTGTGCATTCCTTTGGGTATTGTCAGAGTTCTATAGGTAAACACTTGTTGAGGAGGCGGCGATGGCGGACGAGTTCCGGAGGTTGGTCGGCGAGGAAAAGCGCCTGTTCGCGGAGCCCGGCCCAGCTCCCGACGAGACCTCGTTCCGGGTCGACAACACCAGCTCCGCCTACTACGAGTCGCCCTACTACAAGAAGCACAAGCGCGACGTTCAGGAAGTGCCGCCGCCCGGCACCAAGTCGCCGCGGATGGACCTCGCCGACGTGGTCGGGCCGGAGATCCTCAAACCGATCGCCGACGCCAAGCGGCTGAGCTTTCACGCGGTGGGGGACACCGGCGCCGCCAAGGTCAACAGCCACCAGAAGGTGTCGACCGCGATCCTGCACGAGGCGGGCGTCGCCAACCTGATGGCCGAAGACGTCGCCAAGGGAGGCGAGGACGCTCCCGCCTTCTTCTTTCACCTCGGCGACATCGTCTACAGCTTCGGCGAGGGCAAGTACTACTACGACCAGTTCTACGAGCCGTTCCGCAACTACGACCGGCCGATCTTCGCCATCCCCGGCAACCACGACGGGGTGGTGTTCGGCTCCAACGAGGACACGCCCGACACCAAGAGCCTGACCGCCTTCCTGCGCAACTTCTGCGCCGAGAAGCCCGGCTCGGCCGAGGACGCCGCCGGCCTGATGCGGAGCACGATGAACCAGCCCGGGGTCTACTTCACCCTCGACGCCCCTTTCGTCTCGATAATCGGCCTCTACACCAACGTGCTCGAGGACTTCGGGGTGATCTCCTCCCAGGAAGGCCACTTCCCGACGATCGGCGACGAGCAGCTCGAATTCCTCACCGAGGAGCTGAAGCGGCTGAAGCCCGAACGCAAGGCCGGCGAGCGCGCGGTGATCGTCGCCTGCCACCACCCGCCGGGCTCCGTCGACTCCCAGCACGGCGGCTCCGAGGGGCTCTCCCAGGACCTCGACACGGCCTTCGCGGCGGCGGAGATGTGGCCGGACGCCGTCCTCTCCGGGCATGCCCACCTCTACCAGCGCTACACGCGCAAGACCGCCGACCGCGAAATCCCCTACGTCGTCGCCGGCGCCGGCGGCTACAGCGAAACGGAGCCGCGGACCAAGGTGAAGAAGGGGACCACCAACGGCGAGTACACGCTGGTCGACGACCCGATCGTCGCCTTCGGCTACATGACGGTGACCGCGGACATGGACGCCCACCGGCTGTCGATCTCCTACCGCCCGACCGACCCGAAAGTCAAAGGCGACTCGGTCGCGGTCGACCTCGAGACCGGCAAGCTAACCTAGGGTCGATGCGGAGCTGGGACCTGAAGAGCGTCGAGGCGGAGCCGCACCAGCCGCGGATCCTCGCCTCGGCCGAGGACGCGCGGACGATCGTGCTGAGCCTGCCGGCCGGCGAGGAGCTACAGGAGCACGAGGTGCACGAGCGGGCGCGGGTCGTGGTCGCCGCGGGCGAAGTCGACGTCACCATGCCCGACGGCGAGGCAGTGGCCGCGGGCGCCGGGCACCTGTTCGAATTCGAGCCGGGCGAGCGGCACACGATCGCCGCCCGCTCCGACGCCCGCCTGCTGCTGGTCCTCACCCCCTGGCCGGGCGACGGGCACCCCGGCGCGATGACGCTGGAGGCGAAGGCCGAAGCGCGCCAACGCGCCCAGCGCGCACAGTCCTGAGATGTCAGCTCGAGCCGGTGGCTCCAGAAAGCGCATTGAGCGGGCGCTTCGTCTAGGATCACCGCGCCCCCAAGCGGTTGCCTCCATGAAGAAGCTCTCAGTCGCGATCATCCTCGTTTCAGCCCTGCTTGCCGGTTGCGGCAGCAGCACGAACGACTCCAGCACCACCGCCGGCGCCTGCAAGCCGGGCAGGCTGCCGACCCACACCGCCGGCACGCTCACCGTCGCCACCGACAAGCCCGCCTACCCGCCCTACTTCGAAAACGACGATCCGAGCAACGGGGAAGGCTTCGAGAGCGCCGTCGCCTACGCGATCGGCAAGCACCTCGGCTACCCGGCGGCGAAGGTCAAGTGGACCGTCGAGCCGTTCAACTCCTCCTACGCCCCCGGGCCGAAGGACTTCGACTTCGACGTCAACGAGATCTCGATCACGCCCGCCCGCGCCAAGCAGGTCGACTTCTCCGCCCCCTACTACACGGCCAACCAGGCGGTCGTCGCGCTGAAGAGCTCCGCGGCGGCCGAAGCGAAGTCGCTGGCCGACCTCAAGGACGCCAAGCTGGGCGTCCAGATCGGCACCACCAGCCTCGACGCGGCCGAAGAAGAGATCGAACCCAACGACCGGCCCGAGGTCTTCGACACCTCCAACGACGTCGTCACCGCGCTCAAGAACGAACAGGTCGACGCCGTCGTGGTCGACCTGCCGACCGCGCTGTACCTGACCGCCGCCCAGGTGCCGACCGCGACCGTGGTCGGGCAGTTCGCGGCCCCCGGCGGGGACCGCTGGGGGGCGCTGCTCGGCAAGGGGTCGCCGCTGACCGCCTGCGTCTCCAAGGCGATCGGGGAGATGGACGCCTCCGGTGAGCTCGCCCAGCTCAACAGGCGCTGGATGAGCCAGGCCGCGGGCGCACCCGAACTGCACTGACCGAGACCGCGATCATCAGCGACCGCCGCCTCGCCCGCGAGGCGGCCAAGCGACGAAAAGCGCGGCGGGGGCAGGCGATCGCGGCCGCCTCCACGGTCCTCGTCCTCGGCGCGATCGCGGTCTGGGTGCTGACCAGCCCCGGCTGGCCGGCGGTGCGGGAGACCTTCTTCTCTTGGAGCGTCTTCAAGGAGTCCTTCCCGGAAGTCCTCGGCGGCTTCTGGCTCGACGTCAAGCTCTTCATGACGATCGAGGTCGCGGTGCTGGCGCTCGGCCTCCTGATCGCCCTGGTCCGCCACAGCACCGCGCCGGCACTGTTCCCGGTGCGGATCCTCGGCACCGTCTACGTCGACCTCTTCCGCGGCGTCCCCAGCATCCTGCTCATCTTCCTGATCGGCTTCGGGGTGCCCGCGCTCCAGCTCTCCGGCCTGCCGACCGACCCGATCGTCCTCGGCGCGATCGCCCTCACCCTCGCCTACAGCGCTTACGTCGCCGAGGTCTACCGGGCCGGCATCCGCTCGGTCCACCGCTCCCAGCGCGACGCCGCGCTCGCGGTCGGGCTGACCGAGGCCCAGGCGATGCGCCACGTGATCCTGCCGCAGGCGGTGCGGCGCGTGGCGCAGCCGCTGCTGAACGACTTCGTCGCCCTCCAGAAGGAAGTGGCGCTGATCTCGATCATCGGCCCCCTGGAGGCCTTCCGGATCGGCCAGATCATCGCCGCCAAGGAATTCAACTACACGCCCCTGGTCGCCGCCGCGCTGCTCTACCTCTGCGTCACCGTGCCGCTGGCCCGCGTCGTCGACCGCATGGGCGGCCGCGGGGAGGTGAGGTGAGGCGATGGGCGCGCCGGTGCTGGAGATCCGCGGCGTCACCAAGGCCTTCGGCGAGCGCCAGGTCCTGCGCGGGGTCGACCTCACGGTCGCCGAACACCGCGCGGTGGCGCTGATCGGCGCCTCGGGGTCGGGCAAGTCGACGCTCCTGCGCTGCGTCGACCTGCTGGAGGAGATCGACGACGGCGACGTCCTGCTCGACGGCGAGGTGATCACCGACCCCTCTGTGGAGCCGGTCGCGGTCCGCCGCCGCCTCGGCCTGGTCTTCCAGGCCTACAACCTCTTCCCCCACCTGACCGCGCTTCAGAACGTGATGCTGGGGGAGATGCGCGCCCACGGCATCTCCCGCCCCGAGGCCCAGGAGCGGGGGCGGGCGCTGCTCGCCCGCTTCGGCCTGGAGGGGCGCGAGGACGACCGTCCCGACAACCTCTCCGGCGGCCAGCAGCAGCGGGTGGCGATCGCCCGCGCCTTCTCCGGGCGCCCCCGCGCGCTCCTCCTCGACGAGGTCACCAGCGCCCTCGACCCGGAGCTGGTCGGCGACGTCCTCGCCGCCGTGCGCGACCTCAAGGCGGAGGGGATGACGATGGTCATCGCCACCCACGAGATGAGCTTCGCCCGCGAGGTCGCCGACGAGGTGGCCTTCCTGCACGACGGCCGCATCGTCGAGCAGGGCCCGCCCGAGCAGGTCCTCTCCGCGCCGCAGAGGCAGGAGACCCGGCGATTCCTGAGCCGCCTGCTCGAGGCCGGCCGGGCCTGAGCCGGCCTCTCGCCGCGCCCCACCGACGCCCGTCCTCCCGCCGCCGAGGCGTTCAGTCAGAGAACTTGATGTGTGAGAAATTGCTGTTATGATGCCGCGCAACTCGACTACTCAAGAAGCTCTGAGGAGCCGGGAACATAGCCAGCACCAGTGCCTTAATCGGTTAAAGGGACGGCGTTGTAAGCCGTAGATCCGGGTTCGAGCCCCGGCTGGTGCATTCGTCAACCGGGAACGGGCGAGGTGACGGACGAGGCTATGGACACCAATCTTTTCGACTACTTCGACGACAGCGCGGTACGCGAGGAGGGCCAGATCCACTGGTCCCCGCGGGCGCCCTACCGGCCCGAGGAGGGCTATGACCTGATGCTGGTCCCGCGGGCGCCGGACTGGCGCGAGCACGAGGGCCCGCGCCGGGCGCTGGAGCGGTTCGCGGCCGAGCCCTGGGTGGAGGCCGTCGAGGAGCAGGGGGACGAGGTCCGTCTGCGGCTGAGCGAGGGGTGGATCGAGCGGGCGGGGGCGGCGCTGGAGGCCGGCGAGGGGGTTGAAGACAAGCTTCGCGACCTGGCCGCCGGCCGGCGCTACGCCGTCTACTTCTGGGGCGCCAACACGACCAAGGCGCTGCACATCGGCCACCTGCGGAACCTGGCGATCGGCCACGCGATCGGCGCCTCGCTGGAGCAGGCCGGCGCCCACGTCGAGCGGCGCAGCCTGATCTGCGACGTCGGCCGCAGCATGGGGGAGGCGATGGCCGGGGTCCTCACCAGCGGCCGCGACCAGCAGGTCTGGCCCGAGGGCGATGAGAAGTCCGATCACTTCGTCGGCACCTGCTACGCCGACTACGTCAAGGCCGGGCGCGCCAACGGCGGCGACGGTGACGACGGCGCCGAGGACTCCGTCGCGCGCGAGTCCTCGATGTACAACGACAAAGCAGACGAGCTGATGATCCGCGTCCTGCGCGGCGACCAGCAGGCGCTGGAACTGTGGTCGAAGACGCGCGCCTGGGTGATCTCCGGCCAGCGCAAGACCCTGGCCCGGCTCGGGATCGCCTTCGACAAGGTGATCTTCGAGTCCGACTTCCTGCCCGAGGTCGCCGAGCTGACCAACCTCGGCCTCAGCGAAGGGACGCTGACCCGCCGCCACGGCGACGACATGGTGATGTACGAAACCGAACGCGAGGAGCTGGAGGAAATGCCGCTGGTCCGCTCCGACGGGCTGCCGACCCAGCACATGCGCGCCCTCGCCTACTGGTCGGCGGCGCCGGAGCTGGACGACGTCACCTCGCTCCAGGTCTGCGGCAACGAGTGGGTCGCCCACGTCACCTGCCGCCGCCAGCTGATCGACGCGCTGGAAGCCGTCAACGGCAACGGCAACGGCAGCGTCAAGGGGGGCGGCCCGCCGACCCACGACGTCTTCCACGGGATGGTCGCCCGCGAGAAACGGTCGATCACCTCCAGCAAGGAGGGGGCGCTGCTGATCGACGACCTCGCCGAGTGGGTGCAGGAGCGGCTCGAGTCCGACCCCGACGCCGCCGAGGTCCGCCGCGACCATCCCGCCCCCGACCGCATCCCATCCCAGGTCGCGCTCGGCTACTTCCTGCTTCAGCCGACCTCCAAGCGGGTGGACTTCGAGCCCGAGAAGCTGCTGCGGGCGGAGAAGGGCAGCCTCGGCTGGGACCTGGCGCGGGCCCAGGCGCACCGCGGCGGCGGCGTCGCCCTCGCCGGCGAGCGCCCCGGGCAGGACCCCGACTACCGCTTCGCCGTGGTCCAGTCCGAGCTGCACCGCCGCCACCTGCGCAGCGCGGTCGAGAACCTCGACGTGGTGCCGCTGGCCCGCTATGTCTCCCACTTCTCCCGCTGGTACCGCGAGGGCGAGCGGGCGCCGGAGGTGGAGCGGGTGGCGCGGACGGTGATCGAGGAGGGCGTGCGCGGGCTGGGGCTGGAGGGGACGCTATGAGGACGCTGCTGGTCGACAACCACGACTCCTACACCTACAACGTCTTCCACCTGCTCGCCGCCGCCTCCGGCGCCGAGCCGGTCGTGGTCAACAACGACGCCGTCTCCTGGCGGGTGCTCTCGCGCTCGGACTTCGACGCGATCGTGCTCTCGCCGGGGCCGGGGCGCCCCGAACGCTGGCACGACTTCGGCGTCTGCCGCGACATCCTCCGCTACAGCGAGATCCCCGTGCTCGGCATCTGCCTCGGCCACCAGGGGATCGGCAACCTGCTGGAGGGCGGGGTCAGCTCGGCGCCGATGGCGATGCACGGGCGCCTCAGCCGCGTCCGTCACTCCGACAGCGGCCTCTTCGAGGGCATCCCGCAGGAATTCTCGGTGGTCCGCTACCACTCGCTGGCGATCACCAGCCCGATGGGGCCCGAAGGCCACGAGACCGCCTGGGCCGACGACGGCGTGGTGATGGGGATCGAACACCGCAGCCGGCCGATGTGGGGGGTGCAGTTCCATCCCGAGTCGGTGGCGACCGAGCACGGCCGGGCGATCGCCGAGAACTTCTACGCGATGGCGAGCCGCTACCACGCCTCCCGCTCCAGGGGCGCCCGCGGCTCCAACGGGATCGGCCAGGACCCCTCCGGGGCCCGCGCCGGGCACGCCGAGCGCTCCGGGCCGCGGCTGCGGGTCCGCTCGATCGACGGCGAGCCCTCCACCGAGCTGCTCTTCGAACGCCTCTTCGGCGAGGCCGAGCACGCCTTCTGGCTCGACAGCGCCGACGCGCCGACCCGCCTCGCGCAGTGCTCCTACCTCGGCACCAGCGCCGGCGCCGAGCGCTGCGTGCTCGAATACGACGTCGACGCCGGCGAGGTCTCGGTGCACCGCGACGGCGGCGACACGGTCGAGCACAAGTCGATCTTCGACCTGCTCGACCGCGAGCTGGGCAAGCGCGCGGAGCGGGCGCCGGAGGAGGTGGCCCGCGGGTTGATCGGCGGCTACGTCGGCTACATCGGCTACGAGTGCAAGGCCGACTGCGGCTCCCCCAACGTCCACAGCTCCGACATGCCCGACGCGGCGCTGATGTTCGCCAACCGCGTCGTCGCCGTCGACCACACCTGGCGCCGCACCCACCTGCTGGCCTTCGGCGAGGCGGAGGACCCCGAGCCCGACCGCTGGCTGGACGAGGCGGAGCGGGTGGTGGCGGAGGCTCTCGCCGACCCGCCGCCGCCGAGGCCGGTGGAGCCGACCCGGGAAGCCGACCACGTCACCTTCCGCAGCGGCCGCGGCCGCGAGCGCTACCTCGCCGACATCGCCCGCAGCCAGGCCGAACTGGCGGCGGGGGAGTCCTACGAGGTCTGCCTCACCGACCAGTTCTCGACCGACGCCAGCCCCGACCCGTTCACCCTCTACCGCCACCTGCGGCGCAGCAACCCGGCGCCCTTCGCCGCCTACCTGCGGTTCGGCGAGCGGGCGATCGTCAGCTCCTCGCCGGAGCGCTTCCTCTCGGTCGACCGCCAGCGCCGCGTCGAGGCGCGCCCGATCAAGGGGACGGTCTCGCGCTGCGACGATCCGGTCGAAGACGCCAGGCGCCGAACCGAGCTGGCCGAAGACGAAAAGACCAAGGCCGAGCACCTGATGATCGTCGACCTGCTGCGCAACGATCTCGGCCGGGTCTGCGACGTCGACAGCGTCCGCGTGCCGGAGCTGATGGTGGTCGAGCCCTACGCGACCGTGCACCAGGTGGTCTCGACGATCACCGGCGTGCTCGAGGCCGAGCGCTCGGCGGTGGAGTGCGTGCGGGCCTGCTTCCCGGGCGGCTCGATGACCGGCGCCCCGAAGGAGCGCACGATGGAGATCATCGACGACCTCGAGGACGAGGCGCGCGGCGTCTACTCGGGGGCGATCGGCTACTTCGGGCTCGACGGCACCACCGACCTCAGCATCGTCATCCGCACGATCGTGATGCGGCCGGGGCGGACCACGATCGGCGCCGGCGGGGCGATCGTGATGCAGTCCGACCCCGAGGACGAGTTCGACGAGATCCTGCTCAAGGCGCGGGCGCCGATGGCGGCGATCGCCGAGATCGCCACCGGGCGTGACGATCCCGAGGCCTGGAGCGTGGAGCTCGAGCCGGCGGGCGCGGGAGCGGGGAGAGCGTGAGCGACTCGACCTCGACCGAGCCCGGCGCGACGACGAGCGACGCGCTGGCCTGGCACGTCCGCGAGGCGGTCCTCGACGACGTCCCGGCCACCGCCGAGGCGGTCGGCGAGCTGCTGGACGAGCTCGGCGGCAACCGGCCCTCACCGGCGGAGCTGGAGGAGGAGGCCCGGGCGCTGGTCGAGGACCCCGAGGTGGGGACGCTGCTGGTGGCCGAGGCCGGCGGGAAGATCGTCGGCGTCCTCGCAGCCAGCTGGGTGCGCGCGATGCACGTGCCGGGCCGCTACGGGGTGATCCAGGACCTCTGGGTCCACCCCTCGTGGCGCAGCAGGACGATCGGCGCCGACCTGCTCGCGTCGATCGCCGAGATCGCCGGCCGCCGCGGTTTGGCGCGGATCGAGGTCGGGCTGCCCCAGGAGACCTTCGCCGGGATCAGGGCCACCGAGGCCTTCTACCTCGGCAACGGCTTCGTCTCGCTCGGCATCCGGATGCGGCGCCTGATCTCATGAGCGAGCTGGTGATGGTCGAACAGCGCCGCGGCAGCGGCGACGCGGCTCACTGGATCCGCGAAGGGGGGCGCACCATCCCCGGCCAGGACAGCAACCTGCGCCTGGCCGAGCTGCGCCAGGGCCTCGTCCGCCACGCGGGCGTGCGGGCGGTCGCCGCCGACGCCGGCGACGAGGAGGTCGAGCGCACCCTGGGCAGGCTGCACGACCGCGGCTACCTCGACGCCCTGCGCGGCGTCGAGGGCGAGCCGGTGGTGATGCCGGAATTCGCGCCGCCGGGCCTGGAGCCGGACATCCCCGTCTGCGCCGGGCTCGTCGCGGCGGCTCTGGAGGGGGTACGAACGGCGATCACGGCGGCGGAGCGGCTCGCCGCCGGCGCCGACTTCACCTACGCGGTCTGCCGCCCGCCCGGCCACCACGCCGGCCCGGCCTTCCTCGGCGGCTACTGCTACCTGAACAACGCCGCGGCGGCGGTGCAGACGCTGCGCGAGGCTGGGCTGACCCCGGTCGGGATCCTCGATCTCGACCTGCACTACCCGAACGGCACCTCGGCCCTCCTCGAGGGCATGGACGACGCCACCCTGCACTCGCTGCACGCCTCGCCGGTGACCAACGTCTCCGCGCAGACGGTGCTGCCGCGGATCCCGCGCGAACGGGTCGTCGCCTTCGCCGAGAGCCCCGACGCGGACGCCTACCTGGCCGAGGTCGAGACCTCGGTGGGGACCCTGGCCGAGAACGCCGCGGCGCTGGTCGTCTCGCTCGGCTACGACACGGTCGAGGGGGACCCGCACGGCAGCTGGGACTTCGAGCCGGCGATCTTCGCCGAGGTCGGTCGCCTGCTCGCCGGCTGCGGCCTGCCGATCTGCGTGATCCAGGAGGGCGGCTACGCCCTCCCGGCGCTGGCCGAGTGCAGCCACGCCTTCGCCACCGGCCTGCTCGGGGGGGAGGCGGAGTGAAGGGCCTGGAGCCCTACCGCGAACGCCTCGACGAGCTGGACGACCAGATCGCGAAGCTGCTCGGCGAGCGCTTCGACGTCTGCCGCCAAATCGCCCTCTACAAGAGCGCCCACGGGATCCCGATGATGCAGCCCAACCGGGTGCGGGAGGTGCGGGCGCGCTACCTCGCCCGCGGCGCCGAGGTCGACCTGCCGCCCGACTTCACCTCCGAACTCTTCGACCTGCTGATCGCCGCCACCTGCCGCGCCGAGGACGAGCTGATGGCCGCCCAGGCCACGGTCGGCGAGGAGGCCGGGGGAGGGGGATCGTGAGCGCCACCGCGACCTCGACCAACGGCGCCCGGGTCGCGGTCGGCGCCCCGGCCCGCGCCGGCCTGCCACCGGGGCCGCGGATGCCGCGCGCGCTTCAGGCGATCGGCTGGACCCAGCGCCCGCTGCCGTTCATGGAGCGCTGCCAGCGGCGCTACGGCGACATCTTCACCCTGCGGATCCTCCACTGGGGCGACTGGGTGCTGCTCAGCGACCCCGAGGACGTCAAACGGGTCTTCACCGCCGGCTCCGCGGTCGGCGTCGACGTCGCCAACCCGATGCTCGGGCCGGTGCTCGGCCCGCGCTCGGTGATGCTGCTGGAAGAGCCCGACCACATGACCCGCCGCAAGCTGATGCTCCCCTCCTTCCACGGCCAGGGCATCGACAACGACGCCGAGATGATGGCTGAGGTCGCGCGCCGGGAAGTCGGCCGCTGGCCGGTCGGCGAGCCCTTCGAGATGTGGCCGCGGATGCAGGCGATCACCCAGGAGGTGGTGATGCGGGCGGTCTTCGGCGCCGACGAGGGCAACCGGCTCGGCCGGCTGCGGGAGCGGCTGCACGGGCTCACGGTGTGGATGAACGACCCCGGCAACCTGACCCGGCTGGCGACCTTCGGGCCGCGCTGGATCGTCCGCAGCCGCCGCTTCCGCGAGGCGATGGCACCGGTCGAGCAGGCGGTGATGGAGGAGGTGCGCCGCCGCCGCGCCGAGCCCGAGGGCGACTCGCCCGGGATCGTCTCGATGCTGGTCGGGGCGCGCTACGAGGACGGCTCGCCGATGAGCGAGCGCGACCTGCGCGACGAACTGCTGACCCTGCTCACCGACGGCCCCACCTCGACCTCGCTGGCCTGGGCCTTCGAGCGCCTCCTGCGCAACCCCGAGACGCTTCGGCGCGCCACGGAGGAAGTGCGGGCCGGCGGCGATGGCGCCTACCTCGACGCCGTGATCAAGGAGACGCTGCGGCTGCGCCCGCCGGTCCCGGTGGTGGTGCGGCGGCTGCTGGAGCCGATGCGGCTGGGGGGCTACGAGCTGCCGGCCGGGACCACCGTCGCGCCCTGCATCCACCTGATCCACCTCGACCCCAAGACCTATCCCAACCCGCGCCGCTTCATCCCCGAGCGTTTCCTCGGGCGCCAGCCGGGCACCTACACCTGGATCCCCTTCGGCGGCGGCACCCGGCGCTGCCTCGCCGCCAGCTACGCCGAAATGGAGATGAAGCGGGTGCTGCGGACCGTCCTCTCCGAGGTCGACCTGCACCCGGTCGACAGTCGCGCCGAGCGGATGCGGAAAAGCGCGATCTCCTTCAGCCCCGACCGCCGAGGGTTGGTGATCGCCGAGCCGTGCTAGCCGAGACCGACCTGCTCATAGTCGGCGCCGGCGCCAAGGCCGCCGCGATCGCGACCAAGGTCGACGTGATCAACCGGCTCGGCCTCGGCCCGGTCTCGCTGAAGATCGTCGAGGGGACCGAGCGCGCCGCCTCCTGGCTCGGGCGCAACGGGATGACCTCGGGCGAGGAGCCGCTCGCCGTCACCCCGATCAAGGACATCGGCTTCCCCTACCAGAGCTTCCGCGAGTTCGGCGAGGCGGGGGAAGCGCTCGACGCCGGCGCGATGGCGTTCTCCTGGCAGCAGTACCTGATCGGCCAGCGGCGCTACGCGCGCTGGATCGACGCCGGCTCGCCCACCGTGCGGCACCGCAACTACGGCGAATACCTGACCTGGGTCTTCTCGCGGGCGACCGAGGGCGTCACCCACGTGCGGGGCCGGGTGACCGGCGTCTCGCTCGATCCCGACGGCGAGCGGTGGGTGGTCGAGGTGGAGGAGCCCTCCGGGTCCTCGCGGCACGCCGGCGGCGCCCTCGTCCTCACCGGGCCGGGCGTGCACAACTCCTTCCCCCACGAGCCCGAGGTCGCCTCGCGGATCTTCCACTGCGACAGCGAGCGCCATGAGTTCGCCCGGCTGCCGGAGGACCGCGAGCCCGACGTCGGCGTGGTCGGGGGAGGGGAGAGCGCGCTCAGCTGCGTCATGTTCCTGCGCGGCTTCCGGCCGCGGGCGCGCTGCACGATCTACACCCCGATGCTGCCGATGAGCCGCGGCGAGAGCTTCCTCGAGAACCGCGTCTTCTCCAACCCCGACGAGGTCGAATGGGAGTCGCTCGACCAGCAGACCCGGCGCGACTTCGTCAAGCACAGCGACCGCGGCGTCTTCGACCCGCCGAGCCTGGCGGCGATCGGCTACGACGACCGCGTCCGCTTCGTCACCGGCCGGGTCACCGACGTCGCCGCCGCCGGCGGGGGCGAGAGGGTGCGGCTGGAGTACGAGGCGCCCGAAGGCGGCTCCGCCGGCGAGCACGAGTACGTCGTCAACTGCACCGGCTTCGACCTGCTCGCCCAGCTCCGCGGCCTCTTCGGGGCCGGCTTGCGGGAGGAGATCGAGCGCCGGGTCGGGCCGCTGTGGGACCGACCGCGCGGGACCGAGGTCCCGATCGGACGCTCCCTCGAGCTGCGCGGGCTGCGCCCGCGCCTGCACATCCCCGGCCTCGGCGGCCTCAGCCAGGGCCCCGGGTTCGCCAACCTCGGCGCGCTCGGCCTGGTCGCGAACCGCGTTTTGCAGCCGCTTCTGCTCGAGCGGCCCGGGGCGGAGAACCTTGCCGTCGCTGACGGTATGAAATATAAAACCTTATTGTTCGAGTAAGAATGTGGCATTCCAACGAGGGAGGAAGCTGACGTGAGTCTCGAGAAAATTCCCAAAGCCGCCTGGATCGGGGCGGGCGTGGTCGCCCTCCTGATCGTGGCCGGCGTGGTCGTGCTGCTCGCCGGGTCGTCCTCCTCGGGAGGTGAAGACCTGAGCTTCAGCGGCACCGGCTATCCCGGCGTCGACACCTCGAACACCCGGCAGGTGAAGGGGTCTTCGATCGACAGCTCCAACGTCAACCAACTTGAAGTCGCCTGGAGCCTGCCGCTGACCGCGCAGAGCTCCTTCGGCTCCTACTCCTCCGCGCCGGTGATCGTCAACGGCGTCGTCTACTCCCAGGACCTTGAGTCCAACGTGCAGGCGATCGGCCTCGAATCGGGCGAGGTGCAGTGGGAAAAGAAGTACGAAGAAGCCGACGAGGGGCCGAACGGAATCGTCGTCGCCGGTGGGATGGTGCTCGGCGCCACCCCGAACGCGGCCTTCGGCCTCGACCAGAAGACCGGCAAGGAGCAGTGGTCGACCGAACTGGTGACCAACCCGGGCGAAGCGATCGACATGGCGCCGAGCTACCACGGCGGCCTCGTCTACGTCTCGACCGCGCCCCTGACCGCGACCGAAGCGTATCCGGGCGGTGGGGTTGGAACCCTGTGGGCGCTGGACGCCAAGACCGGCAAGAAGGTGTGGCATTTCAACACCGTGCCGAACAGCCTCTGGGGCGACACCGAAGTCAACTCCGGCGGCGGCCTCTGGCAGCCCCCGTCCTTCGACGAAAAGGGGTTCATGTACTTCGGCACCGGCAACCCGGCGCCCTACCCCGGCAGCGAAACGAAGCCATGGGGCTCCAGTCGTCCGGGCCCGAACCTCTACACCGACTCGATGGTCAAGCTCGACGCCAAGACCGGCAAGATGCAGTGGTTCTACCAGCAGACTCCGCACGACGTCTACGACTGGGACTTCCAGGACCCGCCGATCCTGCTCGAAGCGGGTGGGAGGGAACTGGCGATCGGCGCCGGCAAGTCGGGCATCGTGGTCGCCCTTGACCGGGCCACCGGCAAGCCGGTGTGGAAGCGCCCGGTGGGCACCCACAACGGCCACGACGAAGACAACCTGCTCGCGCTGCGGGGCGAAACCTCGAAGATCAAAGGGGGCGAAGTCTTCCCCGGAGCCCTCGGCGGCGTGATCGCGCCGATGGCATCCGACGGCTCGACCGTCTTCGTCCCGGTCGTCAACCACTCGCTGACCGTCGCCTCCTCCAGCGAACTCTCCGAAAGCGGCGGGCTGACCGGCGAACTGGTCGCGGTCGACGCCGCCAGCGGCGCGATCAAGTGGAAGCGCAAACTCCCCTCGGCGGCGTTCGGCGCGCCGACCGTGGTCAACGACCTCGTTTTCGCCACCAGCTTCGAAGGCAACCTCTATGCCTTCGACGCCAAGAGCGGCAACGAAGTCTGGGTGAGCACGCTTCCGGCCAGCATCAACACCAGCGTCGCGGTCAGCGGCGACACCCTGATCGCGCCGGCCGGCCTGGCCAGCGCCGAAGGCCAGACGGCCGAAATGGTCGCCTACCGCCTCGGCGGCTAGGCGGCCGCCCGAATCTCGCGCCCGCGCCTGGTCAGTTCGTCCAGGCGCGGGCAAATAGTGGAACTCCTCTTACCAATCCTGGGTCGCCCTGATGATCGAGTTTTTCAATCAAAAGGGGGTGAACCGGTGAAGATCGCGAAGACCCAGAGCCTCGCTCCGGCATGTTCGATCGTGAAGGCGACCTGACGGCAGGACTCGGCCGGCTGCCGGGCTCGGGGCGACCCGGGCCCGGCTCGGGCCACCCGCCCCGGGCCGGTACGGTGCCGGGGTGGCCGCCAAGCGCAGCGCCGGGATCCTGCTCTTCCGCCGCACCGGGGCCGCCCCCGAGCTGCTCCTGGTGCATCCCGGCGGACCGTTCTGGGCGAAGCGGGACCTCGGCGCCTGGTCGGTCCCCAAGGGCGAGCACGGCGAGGGGGAGGACGCCCGCGCCTGCGCCCTGCGGGAGCTGGGCGAGGAGTTGGGGCCGGCGCCGGCGCTCCAGGAGGACGAGTTGATCCCGCTCGGCTCGGTGCGCCAGAAGGCGGGCAAGACGGTCGAGGCCTGGGCGGCCGAGGCCGACTTCGACCCCGCGCGGCTGCGCAGCAACACCTTCGCGATCGAGTGGCCGCCGCGCGGCGGGGTCGAGCGGGAGTTCCCCGAGGTCGACCGCGCCGAGTGGTTCGAGCCGGCGCTGGCGCGGCGCAAGATCGTCCCCGCCCAGGCGGCCTTCGTCGAGCGCCTGCTCGAGCATCTCGGCGTGCCCGCTCCCTGACCCCGACGTATACTCGGTCGAGGATGGAGAACGGCTCCACGCCGCGGTCCGCGAGCACTGGCGACCCGACTCAGAACGGCCGCGCGCCGCTCTCGACCCGCCTGCTCGGGGTCGGCGTGCGCGGGGCGCGGACGGTCACCCGTGCGGCCGGCATCGACCGTGCGGTCGAGGTCGCCGCCGAGGAGGCGATCGTCGCCGCGGTGCAGAGCGAAGCGGTCGAGCGGGCCCTGGCTCGCGTCCTCCAGGGCCCGATCGTCGAGGAGGCGGTGCAGGGGGCGCTGGAGAGCGAGGCGGTCAAGCGCGCCGTGCTGGAGGCGATGGACAGCGAGCTGGTCGACGAGGTCTGGCGCCGGCTGCTGGCCAGCGAAGAGGCCCAGCAGCTGGTCGAGCGGATCGCCGGGGCGCCGGAGGTGCGGGCCGCGATCGGCGCCCAGGGCGCCGGCCTGGTCGAGGACATCGGCCGCACGATCGGCAAGGTGGCGCGCCGCCTCGACGACAGTTCTCGAGCGGATCCTGCGCACGATCGTCTTCCGCCGCCGCCGCGAGGTCCCCAGCGAGCACGCCGGCCTGGTCAGCCGCGCCCTCGGGTTCGCGATCGACGGGGTCATCGTCAACCTCTGCTTCTCGGCCTTCGCCGCGATCGTCGCCCTGATCGGCTCCGCCTTCTCGGGAAACGGCAACGGGATCTCCGACCAGGCCCTGGTGGTCGGCGCCAGCACCTGGCTGGCCTTCGGCGCCCTCTACCTGTTCGCCTTCTGGTCGCTCGCCGGGCAGACGCCGGGGATGCGCTTCGTCGGCATCAGGTTGAGCGAGCCGCGCCTCACCCCGCGGCGCTCGCTGCGGCGCCTGGTCGGGCTCTGGCTGGCCGTGGTCACCCTGGGGATCGGCTTCCTCGGCATCGTCTTCGGCGAACGCCGCCGCGGCTGGGACGACAGCCTCAGCGACACCGACGTCCTCTATGACGAGCGCCGGCCGGAGCCGGCGCCCTGGTCACGCGTCGAGGAAGAGCCCGGCCGGCGTCAAACGGCGCCTTCGGGCCCCTCGGCCAGCTTGTAGACGATGATGATCGAGAGGGCGAAGATCGCCAGCGACCAGAACGGGTACGCCGGGATCGAGAGCAGGGCGGCGATCGCGTTCAGCGAGCCGACGAAGATGCCGAACCAGCGGCCGAACTCTCCCCCAGACCAAAGCGAGAACGCGGCGATCAGCTCCAGCACGCCGAGGATCAGGGTGATCCACCCCCAGGTGTGCAGGCCGCTGATGATGTAGGTCGCGTTTTCGGTGAAGAACTTCGAGTCACCGATCGCGGCGATGCCGTAGATGATGTTGAGCACGCCGGCGACAAGCAGCAGCACGCCGGCGAACACCCACCAACCGCTGAGCGTCGATTCCTGGTTCATGCGTAACCCTTTCCTGGCGTTTGGACGGGAACTGGGACGCCATGAACATAGGCGACGGCGACGACGCCACCAAATCTCTTAACCAAAGTGCAAGCGGCGTCCCGGTCGCTCGGGACCTGGCTCAGGAGCGGTACCCCCACCAGAGCGAGCGCCAATCGCCCCAGTGGCGGTGATGGTGCCATGGGCTCGGCGATTCGACAGGCGGGGGTGGAGGCGCGGGCGCTGGCGGTTCTTCGGTGCTTTCGGGCGCGGGCTGTTCGGGTTCCGGTGCCGGCGCGGGGGCGGGTTCCGGTTCGGGTTCAGGCGCGGGCGGGGGTTCCGGCGCGGGAGCGGGTTCAGGCGCGGGCGCGGGTGGAGGCACGGGTTCGGGTTCGGGTTCCGGTTCGGCCGGGACTCCGACGCCGACCCCGGCGAGTTCTTCGGGAACCGTCGAGCCGATTCCCAGCGCCCGCGCGGGGCTGCTGCTCTGGAGGCGGAAGTCCGTCGGCCCGACGAAGCGGGGATTGGCGACTATGGTGCCGACGAAGACCAATCCCGGGCCGCTGGTGTCGAGTTCCTGTCCCCAGACGAGGTTGTTCGTCGCGACGTTTTCGGGGCCTTCGAGGTTGTATCCGCGGATCCCGTATTCGCCGTTGTCGGCGACGATGTTGCGGGTCAGGAGGTTTTCGGTCGAGTCGATGGAGACGACGATGCCGCCGCGGCCGTTGCCGACGATCGTGTTGGCGCGGACGAGGACGCCTTCGGCTTCCGGGTAGAGCTGGATGCCCCAGGCGTAGTTGTCCGCGATCAGGTTGTTTTCGATCACGCCGGAACCCGAGCTGACGTAGATGCCGTGGTCGAGGTTGTAGGTGACGCCGTTGTCGTGGATGTAGTTGTGGTCGATCAGGAACTGGTTGGCGTGGGAGACGAAGATGCCGGCGTGGCCTTCGGAGTCGCGCACCTCGTTGTGGTCGACCCTGATCCCGTCGTCGTTGATCCAGACGAGCACGTCCTCTTCCACTTCGCCGATCGGACCGCTCGGCCCGTCGAAGAGGAAGCCGGAGACGCGGTTGTGCGGCGCGGCGATCTTCAGTTGGCCGAGGAGGGTGGGTTGGGGGTCCTTCGGGTAGGCGAGCCAGGAGATCGGCGCCGACCCCGTCCCGGCTTGGTCGAGGAGCGTCCGTGTCCCCCTCTGGCCGTAGGTGCCGGCGCGAACGTAGACGGTGTCGCCGGCGACGACGACGTCGTCGGCATGGGCGAGGGTTCGCCACGGCTGCGCCAGGGTCCCGGGGTTCTCGTCGGAGCCCGAGGCGGAGACGTAGTAGGTCGAGGCTTCCGCCGCCAGCGTCGAGCTGGAGGCGAAGAAGAGGAAGAGGAAGAGGAGGAAGGAGGCGGCGAACGCCAGGCGGTAAGAGCGTCGAGCGCGCGATGACGGCCGCTGGCTGCTTTGGTCCAACTTCATGGAGTGCTCCTACCCGTTTAGCCCAGACTCATACATACGTTGAAGCGGACACCATACATACGTCCAAAGACCGCCGGGCCGCGGGGGAGGACTCGGGGGGCTAGCCAGAGACCAGCTTGCGGATTTCGAAGGCGCGCACGCCGCGTGGGGTCTCGACCTCGACCGTGGCCCCAACCGGCGCGTCGATCAGGGCGCGGCCAATCGGCGACTCGGCGGAGAGGCGGCCCTGGGCCAGGTCGGCCTCGGTCGAGCCGACCAGGGTCCAGACGTTGACCGTGCCGCTCTCGCTGTCGAGGACCTCGGCGGTGCGCCCGAAGGCGAAGGCGTCGGCCTCGTCGTCGACGTCGACGACGACCGCCTTGCGCAGCCGCTCCTGTAGGCGCTTGATCCGCGTCTCCAGGTGCGCCTGGTCCTCTTTGGCCGTGTGGTAGTCGGCGTTCTCCTTGAGGTCGCCCAGCTCCCGGGCGGCCTTGATCCTCGCCGCCATCTCCTGCCGCGCCGGGCCCTCAAGCTGCGCCAGTTCGGCTCGCAGATCCTCGATCCCCTGCGCGGTGATCGGCTCGCCGCTCTGCCCCTGTCCGTTCATCCGCCCAGCCTGGCAGAAAAGGCCCGAGTATGTGGGACCATTCGCCGATGAGGTTCGGACCGGGCCCGCCGGCGTGGGCCGCACGCACCGCGCTGGCGAGCACCGCGCTGCTCGCTCTCCTCGTCCCGCCCGCGAGTGCCGTCGGCGCGCCCGCCTCGCACCGGCTCGATCCGCGCGGCGCGGCGCGGTTCTGGAGCGCGGCGAAGGTGCGAAGGGCCCTCGGCGGGGACCCGCTCGGAGGCGAGGCCGCCGCCGCCGCGGCGAGCAGCCTCAGGGTGATCGAAGCCGCCGCGCCAACCGACCGCACCAACGGTCGGATCTTCGGCCTCGATCCGCGCCGGGGCCCCTACTCGTGCTCGGGGACCTCACTCGCCACGCCGAGCGAATCGATCGTCCTCACCGCCGGGCATTGCGTCCTGGAGGGCGGCAGCTGGGGCACCCGGATCGTCTTCGTCCCCGCCTTCGAACACGACGCCCGCCCCTTCGGGACCTTCGTCGCCGACTCCGTCTACGTCACCCCGCAGTGGCGGGCGAGGGCCAACTCGGACTTCGACGTCGCCGCCCTGCGGGTGCGGCCGAACCACTCCGGGACGCTGACCGCGGCGGTCGGCGCAAGGGGCTGGACCAACGGGCGCTCGCGCCACTCGGCCTTCCAGATCTTCGGCTATCCCGCCGCCGCGCTGGAAGGCGAGGAGCTGCGCTCCTGCGCGACCCGCGGGCTCGGCAGCGACAGGCTCACCTACCCCAACGCCGGCCCGCCCACCGTGCCCGCCCGCTGCGACATGGCCGCCGGCAGCAGCGGCGGCGCCTGGCTGATCGACGGCGGGCAGCTGATCGACGGCGTCACCAGCTACGGCTACAGCGGCAACAGCAGCCGCCTCTACTCGCCCTACTTCGGCCCCCAGATCGACCGCTTCCTGCGCCAGCTGCCCTAGGCATCGCGGGGGTCGGGGCGACTTTGTGTCTCTATGGGGGACAAAGTCGCCCCGAGCTGGCGGTTGGGGCGGGGCGCTACCCGGCGAGGGCGCCCTCGAACGAAGGCGCACCGTTGAAGCTCGTTGCCTGAACCGGGCGCAGGTAGGCGATCTGGCCCTCGCGCAGCTCCAGCCGCTGGAGCTCGGAGCGGGTGATCTGCGCCCAGACCTCGGCGCCGTCGGCGAGCAGGAACTCGACCCGGACCTCGAAGCCGAGGGCGACGATCCGCTGCACCATGCCCTCCTGGGTCCGCTCGTCGGGGTCGAGCACCACCTCCATGTCGTGCGGGCGCACGAAGTGCTCGCCGAGCCGGTTGACCTCGCCGACGAAGCTCATCACGAACTCGTTGGCGGGATGCTCGTAGAGGTCGTCGGCGCTGCCGGACTGCTCGACGCGCCCCTCGTTCATCACCACCAGCTGGCCGGCGACGTCCATCGCCTCCTCCTGGTCGTGGGTGACGAAGATCGTCGTCACGTGCATCTCCTCGTGCAGCCGCCGCAGCCAGGTGCGCAGGTCCTTGCGCACCTTCGCGTCGAGCGCCCCGAAGGGCTCGTCGAGCAGGAGCACCTGCGGCTGCACCGCCAGCGCCCGCGCCAGGGCCATGCGCTGGCGCTGGCCGCCGGAAAGCTGGGAGGGATAGCGCTCGGCGAGGCCGTCGAGCTGGACCAGGCGCAGCAGCTCGTGCACCCGCTCGAAGATCTGGGCCTTGCCCCACCTGCGGATCGTCAGCCCGAAGGCGACGTTGCCGAAGACGGTCATGTGCTTGAAGGCGGCGTAGTGCTGGAAGACGAAGCCGACTTCGCGCTTCTGGGCGGGCTTGGTCGAGACGTCCTCGTCGTCGATCAGGACGCGGCCGCCGTCGAGCGTCTCCAGCCCGGTGATCGCCCGCAGCAGAGTCGACTTGCCGCTCCCGCTGGGACCCAGCAGCGCGGTCAGCGAGCCGTTCGGCACATCTATCGAAACATCGTTGAGGGCCTGAAAGTCACCGAAGCGCTTCGAGGCTCCCTCGACTGTGATTCCCATCAGGCGTCCTCCTTTCTTTTCAGGACGTTCATCGCGAGCAGGGTCGTCAGCGCGAGCAGGGCCAAAAGCACGGAGGCCCCGTAGGCGCCGGGTTCGTTGAAGTTGAAGAACTGCTTTTCGACGAAAAGGGGGAGGGTTTCGGTCTCGCCGGAGATCTGGCCGGAGACGATCGAGACCGCGCCGAACTCGCCCAGCACGCGGGCGGTGGTGAGCACGACGCCGTAGGCGACCCCCCAGCGGATCGCCGGCAGGGTGACGCGCCAGAAGGTCTGCCAGGCGTTGGCGCCGAGGGTCGAGGCGGCCTGCTCCTGCTCGGTGCCGATCTCCTGTAGCACCGGCACCGTCTCGCGGACCACGAACGGGAGCGAGACGAAGATGCTGGCGATGACCATGCCGGGCACCGAGAAGAGGACCTCGATCCCGGCTTCGGAGAGCGCCGGTTCGAGCCATCCCGTGGTGCCGTAGAGGAGGAAGAGCGAGAGGCCGATGACGACCGGCGAGATCGCGAACGGGAGGTTGATCGCGGCGTCGATCAGGGCGCTGCCCCGGACCCGGTGGCGGACGAGCAGGAGCGCGCAGCCGACGCCGAAGACGGTGTTCAGCGGCACCGCTATCGCGACCATGATCAGGCTGAGCTTCAGCGCGTGCAGCCCGTTGGGCGAGACGATCGCGTCGATCGGCGGCGCCAGCCCATGTTCGAACGTCTTGTAGAAGATCACGCAAAGGGGCAGGAGGAGCAGGCCGGTCAGGTAGCCGAGCCCGAGGACGCGCAGGCTCCAGCGGCTGCCGGTCGAGCTAGCGGTCATGGCGGCTTCCCCAGCGCTGGATCAGGGTGACGACGCCCAGCAGGACGAGCGAGGCGGCGAGCAGGACGACCGAGACCGCGGCCGCGCCGACGTCGTTGCCGGACTCGATCTGCTGGCGGATGTAGACGGAGGAGACCATCGTGCTCGGCAGGCCGCCGGCGAAGAGGAGGACCGAGCCGAACTCGCCGAGCGCGCGGGCGAAGGCGAGCGCGACCCCGGAGGCGAGGCCGGGCAGCAGGTTGGGGAAGATGATCCGGCGGAAGACCGTGAAGCCTCCGGCGCCGAGCGAGGCGGCGGCCTCCTCCATCTCCCGGTCCATCTCGATCAGCAGCGGCTGCACCGCGCGGACGACGAAGGGCAGGGTGACGAAGAGGAGCGCGATCACCACCGCCGCCTGGGTCGACTGGAGATGGATGTCGATCGGGCTCTTGGCGCCGAACAGCGTCAGCAGGGTGAGGCTGGCGACGATCGTCGGCAGCGCGAAGGGGAGGTCGATCACCGCGTTGACCGCCGACTTGCCGGGGAACTCGTCGCGGACCAGGAGCCAGGCCAGGATCGTGCCGAAGACGCCGTTGATGACGACGACGATCAGCGAGGCGACAACGGTCAGCTCGAGCGAGCGGATCGCCTGCGGCGAGGTGACCTGGGTCCAGAAGGTGCTGAGCCCGCCTTCCAGCGACTGGTTCGTCAGCGCCGCCAGCGGCAGCAGGACGAGGACGCTGAGGTAGAGGACGACGAGGCCGCGCCCGACGCCGGCGCCGACCCCGGGCAGGCGGAAGCCTGCCCGGGGCGCCGACGCGTGGGTTGCGGTTCCGGCCTCCATCGATCAGCCCGAGGTGGAGACTCCGAGTTCGGTCTCGATCTTCGCGACGGAACCGGTTTCGTCGTCGAAGAATTCGTCGTTGACCTTGCCCCAGCCGCCGAACTGACTGATCTTGAACAGGTCCTTCGGGGTCGGGAACCGCTTCGGGTCGACCAGCTTCGGGTTGACCGGGCGGTAGCCGTTCTCGGCCCAGATCTCCTGGCCTTCGTCGGACCAGACGAACTTGAGGAAGTCTTCGGCAGCCGGCTCGGGCGCGTCCTTGGTGACCGCGATCGGGGTTTCGATCTGGATCGTCGAGGGCGGGACGACGTATTCGACGTCTTCGCCTTCGTTGACCGCCTTGATCGCCTCGTTCTCGTAGCCGAGCAGGACGTCGCCCTGCCCCTGGGTGAAGGCCGAGAGCGCGTCGCGGGCGCTGCCGGGCTGGGCCACGGTCTTTTCGAGCAGCGTCTTGACGCCGGCCAGCGCCTGCGCGGGCGACTTGCCCTCGTTGATCAGGGTTCCGTAGACCGCCATGATGTTCCAGCGGGCCGCGCCGGAGCTGAACGGGTTCGGGGTGACCACTTCGACGTCCTTGCTCAGCACGTCGTCGAGCGAGTGGATCCCCTTCGGGTTGCCCTTGCGGACGGTGATCACGACGACGGAGTCCTGGGCGATGCCGCCGTAGGGCTGCTTTTCCCAGCTCTTGGAGACGAGGCCGCCTTCTTCGAGGAGCCGTTCCATGTCCCCGGCCTGGGCGAAGTGGACCACCGCCGCCGGCTGGCCGGCGACGACGGCGCGGCTCTGGTCGCCGGAGGCGCCGAAGGAGTTGCTGAACGAGATGCCCTTCCCCGCCGGCGTCTTCTCGAAGGCCGGCTCGATCGATTCCGTGTAGACGGATTCGGGGGTGGAGTAGCCGACCACGTCGAGCTTGGCCCCGCCCGCCGAGCTGGCGTTGGAGCTGTCGCCGCCACCGCCGCAGCCGGCGGCGAGGAGCGCGACGGGGAGGACCAGGAGTGCGGCCAGGAGGGCCGGTTTCGGGCCGGGCCGGCGGTGGTTGTGAGCGTTGGGCATCGAGGTTTCCTTCCTTTTTTGACTGACTTACTTCTAAATCAGCCCGGCAGGCTAGCACAAAGTCGATAAACAAAGTAGGGAATCCTGATCCGGATTGCCGAACTAGACTCGACCCGAGGAAGCGGGCAAGGTCGAGCGGGAGGAGAGGCCGTGAGCGTAGATGCGGTTCGCACGCCGGAGGAGGCGCTGGAGGGGCTGCCGGACTATCCCTTCGAGTCGCGTTACCGCGACCTCGACGGCCTCCGCCTCGCCCACCTCGACGAGGGGGAGGGCAGGCCGGTCGTCTTCTTCCACGGCGAGCCCACCTGGTCGTTCCTGTGGCGCAAGGTGATCCCGCCGGTCCGCGACGCCGGCTATCGCTGCATCGCCCCCGACTACGCCGGCTTCGGCCGCTCCGACAAGCCCACCGACCTCGGCTGGTACACCTACGACCGCCACGTCGAGCTGATGGCGGCGCTGCTGGAGGAACTCGACCTGCGCGACGCGACCGCGGTCGTCCACGACTGGGGAGGGCCGATCGGGCTGCGGCTGGCGGTCGAGCACCCCGACCGCTTCTCGCGGATCGTGATCATGGAGACCGGCCCCTTCACCGGCCACCAGCGGATGAGCGACGCCTGGTTCGCCTTCCGCGACTTCGTCCGCGACAACGAGGACGTGCCGATCGGGGTGCTGATCCGCGGCGGTTGCAAGAACGACCCCGGGGACGAGGTGATCGCCGCCTACGACGCGCCCTACCCCGACCCCGCCTCCAAGGCCGGGGCCCGGGCCTTCCCGCTGATCCTGCCGACCGAGCCCGAGATGGCGGGCGCGGCGGAGGGCAAACGGGTCGCCGACGGGCTGCGCGGCGACGACCGTCCCTCGCTGGTGCTGTGGGCGGACTCCGACCCGGTGCTCCCCTTCTCGGTCGGCGAGCGCGTCTCCAGCGAGCTCAACCTGACGCCGCCGCGGGCGATCGAGAACGCCTCGCACTTCCTTCAGGAGGACGCGGGGCCCGAGATCGGCGCGATCATCGCCGAGTGGCTCGGCTGATCGCCTCGGTCATCTCCCCGTGCGAGCGCTCGCCGAGCAGGCGGACGCGGCGGGGGTCGGCGTCCCCCTCGACCCAGGTCACCATCCCCGGCCAGTAGGGGCCGGGCGGGCGGCCCGGGTGGTGGAAGACCGAGGCGAAGATCCAGTTGCCGGTGTTGTGGAGGCGGCCGCCGCCGCGCAGCGGCCACGGTTCTTCGCCCTCCAGCGGGCCGCCGCGGTGGGTGTGGCCGGTGAGGACGTGGCCAGCGTCGACGCCGAGGCGGGCCGCCAGCTCGGCGGCGGCGTCGAGGCCGCTGCGGAAGATCGCCCGCGGGGAGACGTCGGCGATGAAGTCGGCGCGCAGGAGGCGGTTGAGGGCGCGGATGCCGAGCGGGAAGCCGGCGCGGACCGCGGCGGCGGTGAGCCGCCGGCGCCCGCGCGCCGAGTTGTCCCCGGAGAGGAATTGCCAGGCGGCCTCCGAGGGGCGCCCGCGGGATTCCGCCATCCCGGTCGGGCGGACCTGGGCGAGGCCCCAGGCGAGTCCATATATAGGGCGGAGCACGCGCTCGTAGTCGGCCGGGGCGGCGGGGTTGGGGATCGGGCCGGTGGCGCGCATCCTCACCGCCGTCGCCAGGCACTCGGCGCGCGGCAGCGAGAGGTGGGCGTCCATGTAATGGCCGTGGGTGGCGTAGACGTCTCCGCGCAGCCAGATCCCAGGGTAGGCGAGGCGCAGCGCGCCGCCGCCCAGCCAGCGGTCGATCTCGGCGGTGGGGCCGGGGGAGGGGTCGTAGCGGTGCTCCAGGCCGAGCGCCTCCGGGCCGTCGAGCGAGAGCTGGTCGAGCAGAGGCTCGGCGAAGCGGTGGTCGTGGTTGCCCGGGACCAGGACGACCTCGCGCCCGGCGAGCGCCTCGCCCAGCTCCTCGAAGAAGGGCCGGGCGCTGGCGAGCGCGGCGCCGACGGGCAGGTCGCGCAGCTCGACCGTGTCGCCGAGCAGGACCAGGCGGTCGGCGCCGGAGACCTCATCCAGGAGCGCTCGCCGCAGGCTCGGCTCCCGCAGCACGTCCTCGCCGGTGGCGGCGCCGAGGTGGAGGTCGGAGACGATCGCCGTCCGCATCCCACCCTTTTACAGGCCCGGGTGGCGCTTTACTCGGCTATATGCCGAATAAGGCGCCAAGAAGTCCGCTGGCTGCGCAGCCAGGGGGCGGATAAGCTTCGCGGATGCCCGCGATGAGCGAGGAGCGGATGGCGCCGGCCAACGGCATCGAGCTGGCCTACCAGGAGATCGGCGACGCCGGCGGCGAGCCGCTGCTGCTGGTGATGGGGCTGGCGACGCAGATGATCGCCTGGGACGAGGAGCTCTGCGCGGCCCTGGCCGAGCGCGGCTTCCGCGTCGTCCGCTTCGACAACCGCGACATCGGCCGCTCGACCAAGATCGCCTCCGCCGGCGTGCCGAGCCGGGTCGACATGACGATCGGCCGCCGCGCCACCGCCCCATATCTGCTGCGGGACATGGCCAACGACACGGTCGGGCTGATGGACCACCTCGGCATCGACTCCGCCCATCTCGTCGGCGCCTCGATGGGCGGGATGATCGCCCAGACCACGGCGATCGAACACCCCGACCGGGTCCGCTCGCTGGTCTCGATCATGTCGAGCACCGGCAACCGCCGCGTCGGCACTCCCGCCCTGAAGAGCTACGGCGTCCTCTTCGGCAAGCCGCCGCACGGGCGCCAGGCGGCGATCGAGCGCGCCGTCACGACCTTCCGGGTGATCGGCTCGCCCGGCTACCCGTTCGACGAGGAGCACCTGCGCGACGTCGCCGGCCGCTCCTACGACCGCGGCCACAGCGCCGCCGGGGTCCTGCGCCAGCTGCACGCGATCACCGCCTCGGGAGACCGCACCCGAGCGCTGGCCGGCGTGAGCGCTCCGACCACGGTCATCCACGGCAAGCGCGACCCGCTGATCCGCCCCTCCGGCGGCCGCGCCACCGCGAAGGCCATCCCAGGCGCGCGGCTGAAGCTGATCGACGGCATGGGCCACGACCTCCCCCGCGATCTGCGCCCGACCTTCGTCGAGGAGATCGCCGCCAACGCCGCCCGCACCGGGGCGGTGGCTAGCGAGACCGCAGCGAAGCAACCGGCCTGAGCGCGACGCCCGGCCCAAGCGGGCGGGGCGATGCGGCTGAGAGGAGTCGAACCTCCACGGAGTTTCCTCCACACGGACCTGAACCGTGCGCGTCTACCAGTTCCGCCACAGCCGCGGGGAGCAGGCAATTTACCGGTTGCGAGCTCTCCGCCCAGCCCGCCCCACAACGCGAGCCGTAATCCCCAATCGCTAGAATCGCGATCCCTCGCCGCTATCGTCTAGGGGACTAGGACGCCGGATTCTCAGTCCGGAAACCGGGGTTCGAATCCCCGTAGCGGTATCGGGAAAAAGCCCCGCAAAAGCGGGGTTTTTTGTTGGCCGTGCGCCGCCCAGGCCGTCTTTTTGTCCCAAAGTTTGTCCCGAGATCATGCTAGAAATGTCGGGACAAAGTTCTGAGCGAGGGACAGGTGAGCGCGATGGCAGGGCAGATGAAACGGGCGATCAGCGGGCACGTCTTCAAACGGGAGGGCAAGCGCGGCGGCGTCTGGTACGCGAAGTACCGGCTTCCCGACGGGCGCCAGGTGCAGGCCCGGATCGGGCCGCATTGGTCCGACCGAAAGCAGGCCCCGCCAGCCGGGAGCTACACGAAGACGAGCGCGCGGGCATGGCTGGATGACACGCTCGCAAAGGCCCGTCGGGGCGAGCTGCCAGGGATGGTTCGCACCGGGACTACCTTCTCCGTCGCCTGCGACGAGTGGTTGGCCTACAAGCGCGACCGAAAGGTCAAGCTCTCGACCCAGATCGACTATGAGCACATGGTCGACCGGATGAAGAAAGTCTTTGGCGAGCGCTTCCGGCAGCGGCTGAAGTTGGAGGAAGTGACGCAGGAGACGGTGGAGGAGTTCCGCGATGCCCTGATCGGCGAAGAGCTCTCGGATCGGACCGTGAACAAGTACCTGACCGTGCTCCACGGCATCTTCGTCTGGGCGCAGCGCCGGTACAGGTTGCCGTCGAATCCCGTGACGAACGTCGAGCGCCGTCCGCACGCGAAGCGCGGCAATATCGACGTCTTCTCACGCGAGGAGATCCTGGCCCTCGTTCGCGCGGCCGACTCCAAGCAGGACGGCACGATCTACCTCACGGCCGCCTTTACGGGACTTCGCCTCGGCGAGCTGCTCGCTTTGCGCTGGCGCGATGTGGACTTCACCAACAGCGCCGTCCACGTCCGCCAGAGCTTCACGAACGGTCGGGTCGATACCCCGAAGAGCGGTCAAGAGCGCACGGTGCCGATGGCCGACGAGGTAGCCAAGGCGCTGGCGAGGCTCGGACAGCGAGAGTCCCATCGCGCCGAAGACGATCTCGTCTTCTGCGGGACGAACGGGGGTCACCTGGCGGGACACCGGCTCCGCGACCGCTACAAGGCAGCGCTCAAGAAGGCGGGGCTTCGGGAGCTGCGCTTCCACGACCTGCGCCACACCTTCGGCTCTAATGCGATCAGGACTGCCGACTCGCGCGAGGTGATGGAGTGGATGGGCCACCAGGACCTTGCGACGACGCAGCGCTACCTTCAGTTCAAGCCGAGGCGGGATGCGGCGCGACGAATCTCTGCCGCATTTCAGGGTGCCGACTCCGCGCCGGAGGACACGCCGGTTGCCGGTTAGCGGCGGACGCTGTTCTCGCGTATCCACCGCGCAAGGTCCCACCGCGTGAATCTCAACCCCCGGTCGCCGATCCGGATATGCGGCAGGCCACGGGAGCGCACCAGCTCGTAAAGGGTGCTGCGCGGAACGTGCAGCAGCCGTGCGGCCTCCTTGGAGTCCAGCAGTCGTTCGGTGAGAAGTTGGCCCTCCCGCATGGTTGCTCGCGTGTATTGACAGCAACACGAGCGAACTGTTCCGGAAATGTTCGTCCAGGGACTCAGCGGGCGCTGGGCACGGCCATATCCCGGTCAACCCACGGCGTGGCCCTCGCCAGTCTTTCGTCCCCTCGGTGGCGAAGGGAACGAAAAGGCCCCCTCGTGGGCTTGGCCCGGAAGCCAGGAGATCCCGGCGAGCAGATCCGCAGCGCTCACTTCAAGCGCCCCGGCCAGCTTGATCAGCGTGTCGATACGCGGCAGGCGAAGGCCACGCTCAAGCAGACCGATCTGGGTTCTGTGCAGGGAGGCCCTGACTCCTAACTCTTCCTGGGAGAGTCCGACCCGCCTGCGGCAGCGGATCAGGTTCTCGCCGAAGCGAGCGGCGACGGCGTCATCGGCAGCCATCAGGCACCGCCGGGCGAATGCGCGATCTGACCGAGCAGGCCATGAAGCGCCGCGTGCTCTGAGACGACGCGGCGGTAGGCGTTGCTTTGGTCGATCACCTTCGCCAGGTTCCCGAGCGCGCTGACGATGTCGTAGTCGGGCACGATCAGGCGGGTGTCCAGAGCGCAGAGAAGCCGCCCGTAGGCGGCGTCCTCTCTGCGCAACCGCCGGGGTTCTCGGAGCTGGCCGGCGAACCCCGCCAGCTCCTCTCGGATGCCGTCCCGTGCCATCATCAAGGTCGAGCGCAGGAACTTGAGGTCACCGGGTGGGATCGTGAGAGCGACGGCGACGCCATCGCCCGTAGGGTTCTGATCAGCCATGAGGAGCCACGTCTCCTTGTGGTCAGGCCCTCGGTTGGCGTTACAGCGCCGCCGAGGGCCGCTTCTTGGGTTGACGCGCAGCGTAGCAGTGCTGTCTAGGCGACTAGACGAATGCGCTATTTGCCGTTGAGGATCTGATCGACTCGACTGCGATGAAGGTTTGCCGCCTCCCCGATCTCGGCCAGGGAGAGACCCGCTGCCCTCGCCTGCTCAAAGCATTGGCGCCGCGCCGCCCGGGCTTTCTCAAGGTCGGATTGCCGGCCAGCGACCGCGGACTGAGCACGGCGCACCGCAGCAAGGGCCTTCTCCCGAGCGTCTGCCATTCCGGGGGAGCCTAGTCACCAGAACCAAGTCAGAGCCAGAAGACAAAGGCAAGAGACCAAAGAGCAAAGCCAGCTCAAAAGCAAGAGGCCAATAGACAGCAGCCAGGAAGCAGGAGAGTAAGGCCACAAGGAAGAGAGACCAGAAGAGAAGGAGTCCCAAGAAGCAACAGCAAAAGAACCCCTCACGCCCTATCACTGCCTAGTGAATCCGTCCAAAAGCCGGCCCCTTCGGCGCACGCGCTCCCCCTCGCCCGTCGGGAGGGGCGAGATGCTCTCAATCGGAAAGCTTGGCACCGGCCAGGAGACCTACTACCTCGAAAAGGTCGCCGAAGGCGCTGAGGACTACTACTCCGGTGAGGGAGAGGCGGAGGGCGTCTGGATCGGCGATGCCGCCGAGGACCTCGGTCTCTACGGCAAGGTCGAGCCGGACCAGCTCGTCGCGATGCTCAGCGGCAACAACCCGGCGAGCGGCGAGCTGCTCGGCCTGCGAGCGGTCCCTGGCCGCGGCCCGGTCCCCGGCTTCGATCTGACCTTCTCGGTGCCGAAGTCGGCATCGCTGCTGTGGGCGCTCGGCGGCCCGCAGGTCGCCGCTGAGGTCAAGGCCGCCCATGAGGCAGCCGCCAAGGCCGGGCTCGACTATCTCCAGCGCGAAGCCTGTTGGACCCGGCGCGGCGCCGGCGGTCATGAGTTCGTCCACGGCAACGGCTTCCTCGCCGCCGGCTACCAGCACCGCTCCTCCCGGGCGGGCGATCCCCAGCTCCACCTCCACATCTTGGTCGCCAACGCGACCCAGGGACCGGACGGCCGCTGGACCCGCCTCTATCACCCGGCGATCTACGAGCACGCCAAAACCGCCTCCTACGTCGCCGAAGCCCACCTTCGCCACGAGCTGACCCAGCGTCTTGGCGTCCGCTGGCAGGAGGTCCGCAATGGCATCGCCGAGATTGAGGGCTTCGCCGATCACCACCTGCGCGAGTTCTCCACCCGCCGCCAGCAGATCATCGAGGCGGCTGGCCCCGGGGCCTCCGCCCGCTCCCGCCAGGTCGCCACCCTGACCACCCGAGAGGCCAAGGAGCCCGAGCTGAGCGCCGCCACCCTGCGCCAGCGCTGGGCGGCCAAGGCCAAGGAGATCGGTCTTACCCGTGAGGTCATGGAGGCGACGATGGGGCGCGAGCCGAGCGCCCCCGCCTTAGCCCGCACGGCCACCGACGAGCAGGTGGGCCGTGCGGTCACGGCGGGGGCTTCGCACTTCGACCGCCGAGACGCGATCCAGGTTGTTGCCGACACGCTGCCCCAGGGAGCGTCGGGGCCCGAGGTGGAGAGGCTGGCCGATGCCTTCCTCGCCTCCGAGGAGGTGATCGCTCTCGGCCACACCGCCAAGGGCGAGCGTTTCACCACCCGACGCATCTGGCAGTTAGAGCACGAAGCCCTCTCCACCGCCGAGCGGATGAGAGCGAAAGGCCCGACCCCGGCTGGCGAGCCGATCGCCGAGCGGGTGATCGCCACCCGCCCGACCCTGAAGGAAGACCAGCGCGAGATGATCCGCCGCCTGCTTACCGATCCAGAGGGAGCGGTCGTCGTGATCGGGGAGGCGGGAACCGGCAAGAGCTATGCAATCGTCGCTGCCGCCGAGGGCTGGGCAGCGGCCGGGATCGAGCTGCACGCAGCCGCCCCGACCTGGAGAGCGGCCAACGTCCTGCGCGCCGATGGCCTTGAGGCGCAGAGCATCGCCGCCCTGCTCTATCGCCTCGACCGCGCCGAGAGCAAGAGGCGCGAGGGGTTGCCGCCTGGTTCGGTGCTCCTGGTCGATGAGGCGGGAATGGTGGACTCGGCTACCCTCGCCCGCCTGATCCACCACGCCGAGCGGGCCAAGGCGAAGCTGGTCCTCGTCGGCGACTCCGAGCAGCTGGCAGAGATCGAGGCCGGCGGACTTTTCCGGGCGCTGGCTGAGCGCTCAGAGCCGGTCCACTTGCACGAGGTGATCCGCCACAACCACGAGCTTGACCGCGAGGCGGCCAAGCGCATCCGCGAGGGCCAGGGCAAAGAGGCGCTTGACCTCTACCGCTCCGGGGAGCGGGTGATCGTCGCCCCCAACGCCGAGGCGAGAAAGGAGGCGATGGTCGCCGACTGGCACGAAGCCTTCGAGCTGGGCCACGACGCGGTGATGGTGGCGAAGAGAAACGCCGAGGTGGAGAAGCTGAACGATCTCGCGCGGGCGCTGCGCCAGCAGGCCGGCGAGCTCGGCGCCGAGGAGATCGAAGTGGGGGAGGCCCGCTTCGCCGCCGGCGACAGGGTGATCACCCGGGTCAACGAAAGAAAGGGAGGCGTCTACAACCGCGAGCGCTGGCGGGTGGCGAAGGTAGACGCCGCTCAACGCCGGGTGGTGCTGGAAGGTATCGACCAAGAGCGCACCGTGGCGCTCGGTGCCGAGTACCTCGCGACTGCCAACCCTCACTCAGGCGCCCCAGCTCTCCAGCACGCCTACGCCGTCACCACCTATTCGGCCCAGGGGACGACCGTCGACCGCGCCTACGTGATGGCAGACCCATCGATGGATAAGCAGGAGCTATACGTAGCCGCCTCGCGCAGCCGCGAGCAGACCTACCTCTACGCGACCCCGGAGATCCAGACCCACCGCGAGGAGTTCGCTCCGGCTTCACCCCGTCAGCGCGAGGACCTTTCCCACATCGCCGAAGCGGCGGAGCGCGACCGGGCGCAGAGCGCCGCCCATGATGAGGCTCTGCGATCCGAGCTGCGCCGAGTGCCGAGTGAGGAGTTGCTCGCGATGCAGATCCGGCTCAAAGAGGCGGCGGACCATGAGTCACGGGTGCGGGAACGTCACACGGAGGAGCAGAGATGGATCGACCTTGCGCAGAGGCGTCATGAGAATGCCATCGCCCACAGGGAGGGGGTCGAAGCGATGCCAAGCCGCGCCCGAAAGCGGAAGCTACCCCGCGCCCTTGAACGCGAGGATCGCAGTCGCGAGGAGCTTGAGGCTCGCCTTGACCGAGCGCGAGAACTGGAGCTGGCGGAGGGCACCGCTTCGAGGGAGCGGACCCTCGTCGGCCAGGTGCTCGCCGAGCGCCGCAAGCTGGCGATCACCGCCGCCGGCATCGCCCCGCTCCCGTACATCGTTAAGGAGTTAGGCGAGAGGCCGAGCGATCCCATCATGCGTAAGGCATGGGAGCGCGGGGTGGAGGGGATCGAGCGCTACCGCCAGCAGCACGGCACTAAGGACCCCCACCGCGCTTTTGGCCGGGAGGCAGAGCGATTGGAGCAGCGGCGGGCGCGACTGCGGCTGCGCGAGACCCAGCGGGCTTTGCGTCCTGAGGGCGCACGCACACGTGGCCACGGGCGCTCGGATGGGATTGAGCTTTAGCTGTGTTTGCTGCCCCTTGTGATGTGATCCTGAGCCCCAGCTGTTCCAACGACCTGCGGGGCTCCCTTCGGTCTTAGACCGAGTTCTATGCAGGTCAGGCAAATCGCGGGGAATAGCTTCACCCCGGAGATGCTGCTCCCTACTGGGCATTGCAGTAGTTCGCTCGCGTCGCCCACAGCTAAATCCCCGGCCTTTACAGCTATAAACATGTGATACTGCTAAAAGTAACGAATTACGATCCAGGCGCGCGAGAATTGGCCCGTTTGCTGGCTTGCAGATTGAACGCATATGTGGCGAGCTTTCGTTAGGCTGAGCCCCATGCGGGCAGGTAGCTGGCCTAATTCAACGACACTGACCGCCCAGCGATCATGATGCCTAAGAAACTTGAAAGTAGATTTGCCGAATTGGTTTCCAAACTGGGAATCGAAATTCCGAAGGGGATGCAACGTCCTATTGCCCAGCATCAGCGGTTAGCTGAGGAGATAATGGAGGCATTTCTCGATAATTCGGGTCAACAGCTAGTCGACCTCCTCCACGGCCAAAATGGCACTCAGCCAAAGCAAGAGATCAAAATTCCACTGCATCAAATGGAGGCAGTGGTCTCTCTCTTCTATAGCGCCATTCGAGATGTCTACATAGGGGTCGATTCGCATCCGCCCAGTCGCTTTCTCCAAGTCCATCCTTTTCTGCTGGGGAATCTCATTGCAAGTGAGACGACCGATGACGGACCCCAAACCTTCTTCGGTCAGCATGAGGAGTGTCATGCGCCGCGCCGGGTTCGCATCATTCCTATTTCGCCCGAGGCGCTACAGGCGGATTTCGACGAAAACCCGGAGCTAGTTCAACGCTATTTTGATGAACATGTCAAAGGCGCAGTCAAGCTGCTCTGTGTCGACCCTAAGAAAAAGGATGCCATTCACTATGCCGTTCTTCGAGGAGAGTGGACTGGGGACCTTGGGCTGTGGGTGAATACGTGTGCGCTGCTTTTTGAGGGCGACATCAAGCCGTCTAATAGCCAGCTTAGGCTAGAGTTGGTGTATCCGCATGACTCACGATTTCAGAACTATGTTAGCTACGTCGGTAGCCTGATCCAACAGGCAGAATTGGTAAGCCTTCAAAATGGAGAAGTAAAGACCTCTTCTTTTCCTGCGGAACTCCGCGACCATCTGTTGTGGAGCTTGGACGCAATGTTTCAGCCTGCTTTGGCAGATGTATGGGACAAGTTTGTATCTCCGCAAAAGCGAGTCAGCAAGCTCGGGCCTTTTGTTGAGGAGCGACTCGCCGAAATGGGTGCTAAGCAGGCGACAATTCTGGACGCCGCAACGGGCGTGGGCTGCGATTCTCTCTATCTGGCATCGAAAGGTCACAACGTGACCTCCAATGAGATTGACGCGCGGCTAATTTCGCATGCGATGGAGCTTGCCGAAAAAGGCGACCAAACATTGGACATAACGCGGTTTGATTGGCGGCATTTTGAGCATCTTGCGGAGCGAGAGACGTTCGACATGGTGTTGGCTTTGGGCAACTCTCTGAGCTGTCTACGCTCTGAGAGTGATGTGCGGGCGGTGCTAGCCCGCTTTGCTTATTTGCTTAGACCCAACGGTTTGCTGATTCTGGACGAGCGTAACTATCCGGCTATGTGGGCCCAGCAGGAGCAAATGACAAAGCCGGACTTTCGATTTCCGGGTAGAGTAATTTACTGTAGTAACACGATTCGTGCACGACCCCAAAAAATGCCAGAGTTGCCGGGTATCGATAATGAAATTCTTAGGCTTGAATACCGTCGATCGCGTGACAATGAACCGGTCGGAACCTTTGATGTTCTCCCATTTGCAGATGGGCAGCTTGAGCGCTTGCTTGAGGAATCAGGTTTTCGAAGTATCAGGGCGTACTACAACTTATCCGCGAAGGGTAAGCCAGAGAATGCGCAGTTTGTGACGTATGTCGCATCCCGTACCTATGATAGTTCGGAGTTTGCACAAGGAGAGGATGTAAATGTAGTCGTTGCCTTCACTGATATTTCAGGTTCCACCGAAGCTAAGAAGCGACTCGGCGAACGGGTTTACGCGCAAGAGTGGGGCACCCATGAGAAGCATGTGCGCAAGGTGCTTAAGAGGTCGTCGGGAAGGATCGTCAATAGTACCGGTGACGGATTCCTGTTGGCATTTGATAGTGCGGCGACTGCGATAGAGTGTGTGAGTGGAATCGTTCGTAACCCGGGAACGACGAGGCTGGTAGTAAGGGCGGGGATAACGATAGGCACTGCTATGGAAGATCGTGGAGGTAACCTGCGAGGTCGAGACGTAGATGTTGCGGCGCGCATTTGTGATCGGGCTAAGCCGGACCTTGTTGTGGTCGACGATCGGTTAAGGTTGGAGGCGCAGACTCAGGCACAAACGTACAGTTGGGAGCAGCTTGGGCGGCTTGAGCTAAGAGGGGCTGGGGAGTGGGATTTGTGGCAGCTTGCTTGAGCAGCCTGTGTGGCCGGGTGGCGCGGTACTGTTGGGGGCTACGTACGTGTGCCTTTGGCGCGCGCGGCTAGGCATCCCGCTTGTAGCGATACGTCGATTGGGGACCCCATGTTGCGGCGCTTGACAGGCCCGGGTCCCATGCGGTGGGAGCTGGAAGCGCTCCGACGATCCTAACTTCGAGGCCAAGAAGAACTGCATTCTGGAGCGATACTGGGCAGGCAACGCCGGTGAGGCGACGATCATCTGCCTCAGTGAGTCCGGTTTGCTGAGCCTCCAGCGCGAGCCCGGCGGCAAGGCCTGGGTGCCCCTGCGCAAGCCGCGCCGGATTCGCGCCACCTTCAACCGCTCCCACGGCGTCCAATACATGCTCTCGACGGTGAACGGCTGGCGGCAGCGGTTGAAATACCGCCCGGTCAACTCCTCGAATCAGCCGATTCGACGGCCGCCGCGACAGGCGGCTGAGGCTTGCCGACTTTGTCCCAGAATTTCTCCCCAACTCCACCGATCTAGATCGAAATCAGCCGAACTCCTTGGACGCCACAGGCACGAATCGACCGCAAACGGCTTACTAGAGCCAATTCTCAGTCCGGAAACCGGGGTTCGAATCCCCGTAGCGGTATGGCCCTATCGGAGAGAGCAGCGGTTCCCGCTTCTCCTATATCCCCTAGATCCTTGGCGCTGTCGAATGCGCTGGACACCAAGGCGCGCAAATGAACTCGCCCGCCATTGCGGTCGATCTCGACTCGCAGGCGGAAGGCCTCGAAGACGGCCCGCTGCAACTCGGGATCGGCGTCGGCAAGCTCGGCGGCAAGGTCAGGAAGCGAAGCCAGGACCGTGTGGGCGTCCTCGGGATCGACGGCGGTGCTGTCGCGTCCGGCCTGATCGAGTTGCTGGAGAACTGCCTGCGCTTCCTCGCGCTCGCCTTTGAGGCTGCGGATTCGCTCGCCGATGACGATGGGATCGACTCCGGCCTCGATCGCCGCGAGCTGGCGCTCGATCTTCTGGTCGATCTCGCCGAGCTGGCGCGCAACCCGCTTCCGGGTGCCGTTGCTCTGCGTCGCCAGGGAGCCGGCAAGGGCTGAGCTTTCGGCCTGGAAGTGACCCAGCGCCTTCGGGCCGAAGATCCTGGTGGCGAAGAAGCTGTCGATCAGGTGGGTCAGCTTGTCCTCGCGCACGTATTGCCATTTGCCGTGACCGACTGCCTCGGCCGCGCGGTCGCCGTAGGTCGCCCGGTAGCCGCAGGTGTAATAGGTCGGCTCGCCTTTTCGCCCGCGCCCCTACATCCGGAGGGGGTTGTGGCCGGTCGCGCAGTGGACGATTCCGCGCAGCAGGTAGAAGCGCTGTTGCGGTCGCCGCCGTCGATTGCCGTGGCCGGTTGAGCGCCGTTTCATCTCTGCCTGCACCCGCTCGAACTGCTCCTCGGTGATCAGCGGCTCGTGCTGCTCGTCTGCCTCGATCCATTCCTCGCGGCTGCGGCGGGTAACCGGGCCGACGCCCTGCTTGCGGGCGCGGGAGTCGAGCCGGTTCCAGTAGAGGTGGCCCGTGTAGACCGGGTTTTCGAGCATCGCTTTGATCGTCGTCTTGGCCCATTTGCCGGACGCGTTGCGCCTGCGGTCGACGTGGCTCGGCGGTGGCGGGCCACCCGGCCGGTTGAGGTGGTTGGCGATCTCCTTGTAGCCGGCGCCGGAGAGGAAGCGCTCGAAGATCTCGGCAATTACGGGAGCCTGCTCCCGCTCGACCACCAGGCGTGCCTTTGTATCGCCCGCCTTCGCCCGTGCCGGGTCGGGATGCGGCTGGTGTTTCAGCCGGTAGCCATAGGGAGCGCGGCCGCCGTTCCGATAACCCTGGCGGGTGTTCTGCGTCTGGCCGCGCCGGACTTCGCGCCCCAGCTTCTCGACCTCGAACTGGTCGAGCGCCTGAAACATGTGGCGGATCAGCCGCCCCTCCGGGCTGGTCTGATCCCCGGCCGTGAGGGCGTAGAAGACCTCCACGCCAGCGCGGGTCATCTCGCGCTCGTAGGTCAGTGCGTGGAAGAGGTCGCGCGAGAGCCTCGAGGTCGCGTAGATGACGACCGCGTCGAAGCGACGTGCCTCCAGCTCCTTGGCCTCCCGCAGCAGTTCGGCCCAACCGGCTCGGTCATCCCGCCGCCCCGCCTCCTGGTCGGTGAAGTCGCAGACGATCTCCCCGCCCAGCTCGGCTGCTTTCGTGGCGCAGGCCTCGCGCTGCGAGGGAAAGGAAAGCGTCGGGTCCTGCTTGTCCTTGCTTGAGAGTCGGCCGTACCAGGCGAAGCGCCGCATCATCGGCTCCTTTCCTCGGATTTACGCGGGATCGGTCGGTACGCTTGAACCGTGACCGCGAAGGAGAAGCTGCTGCGTGAGGTGCTGGACCTCGACGAGGCCAGGGCGGCCCGTGCGCGGATCGTCATCCCCGACGAGCCGGCTGACGAGCCGGAGATGGCTCCGCTGCCCGCAGGCTGGGGCGAGACCCTGACCGGCGAGCCGATGCCCAACGTCGCGGCCGCCGTACGGCGTTCCCGCGAGTCGCACTGAGCGTGCTGGTCGTAGACGCGAGCTTGGCGGTCGAGCTGTCGCTCGACCGGGCCGGGGAGCAGGCAAGCGCCGCCCTTGACGACGGAGGTCAGCTGATCGCGCCGCCGCTGCTGTGGAGCGAGGTTCCCTCGGTGCTCCACGAGATGGCCTTTCGGGGTGACATCTCCAACGCCCTTGCCGAGCTGGCCTTGCAGCGGTTCCTGGCCGGGAAGCTCTCGATTGGCGAGCAGCGGCCGGACGGGCTGGCGATGGCCGCGTGGGAAGTCGCCGAGGAGTTCGGCTGGGCGAAGACCTACGACGCCGAGTACGTCGCGCTTGCGAAGTTGAACGACTGTCGCCTCGTCACCGTCGACGGCAGGCTGCGCCGTGGTGCGGAGCGGCTCGGCTTCGTCGTGACGCCGGCCGAGCTTTAGGGCCCGCGCCGCGCTGGTCATCGGCGACTGCCTTCGGCTTTCCGGCGTCGGGCAGCCAGCAGATCGAAGATCGCCTTGGCCTGTTCGCGGCGAAGCTGATCGTCCAGCGCTGATCCGGGCTTGGTGCGTTCTATCGACATGGTGGGTTCGAGGTCGCCGACCGGGGCCGCCTTGTGCCGCCTGCCTTTGTGATCGCGGCGGCGCCGGGCTGCGATCCGCCCACCAGGTCTAGCTCCGTCGCGCCCGGATCTCAAGTCGGTTCGACCCCCTCGGCCGGAAGCTCCTTCAGCACCCCGGACCCGCAGAAATGGCAGTAGGCGGCGACGTCGCGCCGAGCGGGGCCGTGCTCGCGGTCGGGGTCGGGATAGACCATCTCTTCACAGCCCGAGCAGAGGCGCAACGAGGTCCGGTCGACTTCGGCGAGGAAGCCCTCGCGGCCAATGCGGTGTCTGGCGATGAAGCCGTGCCTCTTGCCGAGCCGCGTGGCCTTCGCCTCGCGCCAGCGCAGATAGTTCTCCCGCAGCCGCGCTTGGTCGGCGGCGTTCTCACGGTCCTGCTCGGCATCGTGCTCCAGCCCATCGAGTGATTTGGTGCCGAGGAGGTCGCCGTCGTCAAGCCAGCGGCGGCGCTGGCGCAGCTTCGGCCCTTCGCCGAATCGCTCCGCCGCTTCCTCCAAGCGCTTGTATTGGCTCGCGCCGTGGTGGGCGACCAGCATCGCCAGCGCCTCGCGCTCGGAAGGCGTCGGCTCGCGGTCGGCGAGGCGGAGCTTGAGCGGTTCGGTCAGCATCCCGCCGACCGCTTCCAGCGCTCTGCGCTCGATCTCGTTCAGCGCGCCCTCGCCCTGGACAGAGAGCAGCAGGGCATCGGTTGCCTTTCGGCCGAGGCGATCTTCTCCCCAGCCCCGGCGCAGCTCGTCCCGCAGGCGCGCGCCGAGGGCCTCGGGATCAGAGCGCAGCCGCTCGCGCTCTTGGTCATCCTCGCGCCGTTTGGCTGCCTGGCGTTCCTTCCATTCGTCGAACGGCCGCCGAGCCTCCATCAGCGCACCGAGGAGGTAGGTCATCCCCTCGTCTTCGTTATTAAGAAGCCAGCGCTGGTCGACCGCGCACCGATCCAACTCCCGAGCCAGCTCACACGCGCAAGTCAGGAGCAACGACCTGCGCCCGACCTGCTTGCGCATGGCGGCGAGGAACGAGCGGGCGCGCTTCTCGGTCGTGGTGATGAAGAGAAGCGCGGGGCAGAACGGGTGTCGCTGCTGCCACGCCTTGGCCCGCGCATAGTCTGCGTAGCCGGCCGCCTTTTGCGCCAGACGTCGGTGGGACATAGATCCCATATCCAGCTCGACAAAGGCAAGGAGCGGGTGCCCGTTCTGGTCGTCGATCTCGATGAAGATGTCGGGGGCGATAGCGCGCTTATCCCGTGGGGCCAGGACCGTGAACTCCTCCCGCGCTTCACCCTCGCGCTCGAAGCGAGCGAGCCGGACCTGGCTAGGAAGCATTCGCTCCAGTGCGACGTAGATCTCACTCAGCCCAGCGGCATGAGCGAGGAAGAGGGGGTTCGGCTCGCTGCGATCTCCACCCCTCGGCGGCGGTCCTCCTTTGATCACCGCCTCGCCCTTGCGCGTCGGCCAAAGATGGAAGGGAGCAGATCCCCTTTCGCGATACGGCCGACTACGGCCGGCGAGTCCGTTCTCGGCGAGTCGGGCACAGCGGTAGCGAAGCGTCCTCGCCGGGGTCGTCGGGTTGATCGCGGCGAGCTGGTTCTGCGTCAGCACCCGATGGGAGGAGAGGAGATCGAGGATGCGCAGATCGAGATCGGAGAGAGGCGGCGTGCGCTCGGCGGCGGATGAGGATCGGCCCACCGTCAGCGAACCTCCGGCCCGGTCGGAATAGCTTCGCCGTCGCCATCAGGGGCGGCGATGTAATCGCGCCGGTACGGCGCAAAGCCGCTGCGTCCAGCGCGGAGGAGAGTCGCTGTGTCGCCAGCGGTGAGGCGATCGGGGTCGCGCCGAATGCGATCGGAGCAGCCGAGGGTGCGAGTGAGTGCCGCATAGCCAGCGCCGAGGCGTGGACCAGGGACGACCGATGATGATCCGCGACCCGCCCGCGATGACTCATTGACGGAGTTGGAAGAGACTCGGGAGCGGGGGAGGGGCCGCGATCCCGCAGCGTCATGCGGAAGTGCCGCCGCAGTCGCTTGCCAGTCGCACCTTGACCGACTGGCAAGCTCGCAGCGGAGACCAAGGCGAGCCAGCTCTCGCCCCGTGGTCGATTTCTCGGTTTTGAATGCCTGAAAGAAGAGCACGACCGACGACGTAAGCTCCGCGCGGCGGAGAAGTCAAGTGCTATGCGCAGGGATGCGCGGGGATGTACGTCGATTCCCCCTGGTCGAAGCGTACGACGACTCGAAAAGGGTGCCCTACGGCTCGTTCAAAAGCGCATTTTGCGAGCCCTCTGGGAGAAAAATCGATCCGATCCATCTTCCAAGATGGGGAGTCAAGCCAATGGAAGGCCCAGTCCTTTCAGGCTGATTCGCTGACTTAACACGATGATCAGGACGGAAAAAATCATGACGATCTTTACGCTCACCTCCCATGTCAATGGCAGCTTTGAAACTGTGACCGCAACGCGGCGCGGCGCCCAAATCGTGGTTGACACGCGAAGCGGTCCCGGGTTGGTTCGGAACGTTCCTCAAGCGACTCGGCTCGCAGCAGAGGCGCTTGGTCCGGCGCTTGAGCGCGCCGGCAGGACCGCCAGCGCTTGGGGCCTGCATGTCAGCGTTGCGGATGCTGCGGCGATCTTCGGAGAGTTCCCTGAGGAACCGATGTCACCAAGTCTCACTGGTCCTCGGGCGAGGCCATCTGAGCCGATCGCTCGCATCTTCAACGAGTGGAAGCGCCATGACGGAACGCCGCTGGGTGCGATGGACGCCGCGCTCAAGATCGTCCAGAACTACGCTGAGCGGCGACCGGAGCGCGCTGCCGCTTAGAGCTATGGCGGTTCCTTCGGTCTTCATCAGCTCTGTCGTTCGCGGGTTTGAGAAGGTCCGCGAGCAGGCGGCCGAGGGCGTCGAACGGCTGGGGATGCACCCCGTTCGTTCAGAGCGGCTGGCAGCAAGTTCTGATTCCCCTAGGCGAGCCTTGCTCGATCAGGTCGCGGCGGCAGACATCTACTTGCTGCTTATTGGTGAGCGCTATGGCGACGAAGAGCCAAGTCCCACCGAGGAAGAGTACGAAGAGGCGGTGCGGCTGCACAAGCCAATCCTGGTTCTCACGCAGGAGGGAGCCCGTGATCCCGAGCAGGGAAGGTTCCTGTCGCGCGTCAGGGGAAGTTGGGGCGATGGAGCGCTCTCCGGCAAATTTTCTGGAGCTGAGGATGTGGCAGCGGCCGCAGCTGGAGCGCTGGGGCGGCAACAGGCCGGCATCGTCGAGGACGCGCCAGCCGCACAGGAACACGCAAAGGAGCTTGCCCATGGGAGCGATCGGTCTGGCGGATCAGGAGGCGTCGCCGCCCGGATTGCCCTTGTCCCGCTGAGGCAGACGACCCTGCTCGATCCCGAGGGATTAGAGACCCCCGGTCTTGGTGACGATCTCGCTTCGATCCTGCGTGAGACGGGGCTTGTACCGCAACGGATTGGCCTCGATGCTCGGGTGAGCGGCGCAGGTGTTCAATTGCGGGGAGCGGATGCCGACTCATGGGTAACGCCGGAGGTAACCGTCCTTACGAATGGTTCCGTCGTGGTAGTCGGCTCGGTCGCAGCCGAAGACGCCCCACTGGGCTTTTCGCTTGTAGATCCAGAGCGTCTTGAGAGGTTCATCCGCCAGAGCGGTCGCTTTGCCAAAGCCGCCTGGGACCGAATCGATCGTCAGGATGAGGTGGCGCAGGTTGCGGTTGCCGTTGCGATCCCTGAGGCGAGCTACAAGGGTTTCGGGCGCGTCAGCGGCGGCAGCATGACGGTGAGCATGAATCTTCCCCCCGTTGTCGTGGCCCCCGAACCCGCAGAGATCGTCCCCCGCGGGCAGCTAGATGGCGAGCGCGTGGCGCGACGAATAGTGGCAGCCGTCAGGCGGGTCTTTGACGATGCCGGAGCGGTCCAAGGCTGACCGCCGCTAAGAGAGCATGGATTTCAACAACCGCGAACTGGCAGTACTGGTCTGGACCGGAATCGCCCTGATTTTGATGCTGCGAAACCGGCAGTTGCGAGCGTCGCTAGGGAGCCTGGCGCGGACGGTTCTCCAGCGCGTGATCTTGCTGCCGGTATTGGCTTTCGCAGGCTACGTAGCGGGCTGGTGCTGGGTAAGCACCCGGGTCGAGGCGTGGAACTGGGGATTGATCAACGAGACGATTTGGTGGTTCCTGGTGACGGGCTTTGTTCTCTTGTTCGGAGCGCTTCGGGTCGCGCGGGAAGATGATTTCTTCATCCGAACCGCTAAGCGGGCGCTGACGGTAGCGATCTTTGCCGAGTTCTTTATCAATCTGGTCGTCCTGCCTTTCTGGGCTGAGTTCTTCCTTCTCCCGATCATCACCTTCATTGCCGTGATGCAGGTGTTCGTGGAACGCAAAGAGGAGTACGCGGCAGTGAAGAAGCTGGCTGACAACCTCAGCGCGGTGATCGGCCTGGGCCTATTTGCATACGTCCTGATCAGCTTGATTACCAATCCGAGTCAGCTGGAACCGCTCAACGGGCTGCGCTCACTCTTGTTGCCTATCGCGCTCACGTTGCTGAGCTTGCCCTTTATCTACGTATTCGGGCTGTGGATTGCCTATGACAGTGCCTTCCGGTGGATCGGCTTTCAAGCGAGTGACCGCCGCTTGGCGCGCCGCGCGAAGTGGGCGTTGCTGACCCGACTGCACTGGCGGGCGCGGCGCGTCGGGCGCTTTGATCGGCGCTGGCAGAACCAGCTCGCAAGGGTCAGTACCAGCGAAGAAGTAGATACGGTGGTCGATCAGTTCATCAATGAACAAGAGAGTGAGGCGGCTTGAGAGGCGATTGGTACTGCACTGATCGTCCTCTGCTGTCTGGCGCACGATCGCCGAATCGGCCGCGCAACAGGCCGGCGGAGGCGACCGACCTACTCGTGGTTCATGAGCTCGTCGGGCTCCCCCGGCGTGCCGCCACCGCCTGGGCACCGCCTGGGTACTGACCTCTTCAGTCGGCCACACGCGCGTCCTACGCGGCGTGGCGGCGACAGACCGGTGCGGCCGGCGTCACGATTGCGTCGTCGAGCCGCCGGTGAAACGTCGATGCTTGGGCAAGCATGTCCAGCGCGTCGGCCTCATAGACGGCCCAGCTCACCTTTGGGGCGTGCGCGGTGGGGTTGCGGAAGGTCATGAAGAACCCCTTAAGCATGGTCGCCAGACCGCGATGCTCGGAAAGCTCGTTGGGGTCCTCTAGGCGGTTGAACGCCAATGGCGGCATGTTGTCCTTCGTCGTGAAGGCGGCGTCTACGAGCGTGGCCGCGTCGCCGGTCAGGCCAGTGCGATCGCGAATCTTCTGCGCGACGCTCTTTGCTGCCTCCAGCACGGCGTGGAAGTAGTTCTCCTGCACCAACTCGGCGCGGCAAAACGCGAGGACGCCGGGATGGACGTCGCGGGCCTTGAGTTTGGTCTGGAGTCGATTGGCCCGTTCTTCGGCTTCGCTGAGGGTACGGGCGGCGGTTACACGCACGAGCTTGCCGTCACTGCGCAGTTGCAGACCGGCGAAAGACAGAACCTCGTTGGCCGACGCGCACAGCCCCTCGTGGGCTTCGCGTGCTCCAACGAAGCGATCAGGCGCCAAGGCAAGCTTGACGAATTTCGCGACCGCGTTGCCGCCGCCGTCGCGCGCTTGGACGCGTTCGAAGGAGTCGCGGATGCGCCGCCACTTGGTGCTGACGTCCGACGGCGGTAGGCGTGCCTCGGCCAGCAGCCGGTCGATCTCGCTGCCGGTCGTGCTGTCCCCGACGATGCGCGCGAGGTGCTCGACTTGACCAGAAGTGAAAGGAGGCAATGCCACTCGACAAGGCTACGCCCGTCCCCGGCGGGTTCCCGCGAAGCAGGTCTACATGTCGGGCGGTACAACATGGGTGTGTATCCGGAGGTTCGCGTCTACGCAGATCCGTTCGAGGGGCTGGTCGTCCAGCTCACCGAGCTCCGCGGCCTGATCAAGATCGTGCCGCCGCTCATCGATGAGGACCGCGAGCAGCGCTGGAGGGAGATCAGCGAAAGGCCCAGCGATGGGGAAGACGGCGACGTCATCGATGTCTACGGAGACGAGGCTGGCCCTGAGGAGGGGTACGGGTTCGCGGACTTCGGCAGGACGATACGTGTCGCAGCCATCGTCTTCGGGTGGGCCGTCTTTCAGGATTACCTCGCTCGCGAACTCAAGAGGAGCTACCTGGACTACGACCTTTCCCGATCTCCAGCCCTGGCAATGCTCGTCGATGAGGATGTGCGTAGCTGGGATCGCAGGTTTGACCAGATCACTAAGCGCTATCGGGACTTTGCAGGAATCGCGCTGAGCAAGCTGTCGAGCTGGGATCAGGTTTTGCACGCGAAGGAGCTGCGCAACGCTCTCGTACACAACCAAGGCCAGTACACGCGGGCATACCTGAAAACGAAGCTCGCCTATCGACCGACCGAGAATGACCTCGATGGCTCACCTCCACCTGCGGATGACGTCGCACTCATCGATCACGAGGTCATCCCCCTGTCGTTTACGCTGGCCGACGCGGTGATCACGCAGCTGCAGATCGCAGCGACCGAAGTCCGCGAAGCGGTCGACCAGGCCGACGCTTAAGTAGGCCGCGCCACTGCGTCAGGACTGCGTCGCGATCTTGCGTTTCGGTTGAAGCAAGGTCGGCTGGAGTGCCTCCGTGGCACTGCAGCGAGCGATACCCGACGACTTGGGATAATTCCGACGTGACCGGAATCATCGGCGAGAGCAAGTGGAGTGCCATGCTCGAAGAGGGCGAGAAGGATGCGACCGATGAGGAAATCGCGGCTGCCGAAGCCGAGCACGGACCATTTCTGCCCGCTGACGGAGAGGGGTAGGCGACAAGGCCGAACCGGGGAGGAGCCTCGGTGGCCTGCGCTCCTCCCCGGCCGACCTGAGCGGTTGGGCGGCCGGTCCCTCCTGTGCCTCAGATCCGGGTCACCTGCCCCCTCGCTCGCCGCACCCTCATTGCATGGGAGTCGAGGGTGCGGGGAGCCTTCGCCTTGCGGCGAAGCTCGGTTAGGTCCGCTGAGCCTGCGGCCCGCGTTCCTGAAGCTTGATTGCCTCCATGACTTCGCTGCAGGTCTGGATCGTGGATTCGAGGCCCTCGATCACGTTTGCCCCGGCGACGGCTTCGCGCTCCTTTCGGGCGTCGGCCAGCCCGCCCTCGGCTTCCTCGCGCAGGCGCCGCATCAGTTCGGTCAGGTCCTCGTAGGGCATCGTCAGCTCGACGCGGTCGCGGTCGTCGTCCTCCGGCCAGCCGAGGTCTTGGAGGAGCCGGAAGTCTTCGCCGAACTCGATGCCGAGACGTTCGGCCGTGGCGTAGTCCTTCTGGCACTCCATCGCGACGAAGACATCGCCGAGGGCGGCGAGGTGGTTGCGCACCTGGTCGTAGAGCGCGTCGCGTTCCTCGCCGGTGATCCTGATCGTCTTCCGGGGCATGGAGCCCTCCTTTCGGTAGGGCACCGAAGCCGCCTCGGGTCGGTGGCTGTCGACCTCCCGCAAACGCATAACGCTCTGGGAGAATCAGTCGCGCATCGAAGGCTCAGTCTTCGGTGCCAGGCCCCGGGGCGTTCCACCGCCGCCGGGGCCACTTATGTCTTTGGCGTCGGCGAAGGTAGCTCCGCTGGGGTCGAAGTCAAGGCGACTTTTTCGGAACGTCCCTTCGGGGCACCCTGATCTGCTTGTAGGAAGGACGCCGCTTTTTAGCCTGTGGAGCCAAATCCAGCGCCGCTTCTACGGGCACGATGATCTCTCCGTTAGGGACGAAACGCTGTAGCGGTATCAACCTGGCTTGCGCGGGGTTTCCACCTACCGTCGTCGCGAGTGGCGGCGGGGGAGGACCGCGATCGCGAAGGTGGCGGAGGCCTCGTGGATGAGATCGACGGGGATGGTTGTGGTCTTGGCGGCGCTCCGCGGCGGCTTGCCCGAGCCGAAGAGGGCGATGGAAACCAGTTGCCCGCGCGGGTCGTGGCGTGCCTTGTGGCGGATGCCGTCATAGCCGGCCTCCTGGAGGGCGAGTGCCCAGCCCTGGGTCAGGTTGTAGTCGGAGGTTGAGTGGATCTCGGCAGTGAGGCCAATGAGTCCGAGAACGGTTGGGTCCGTCAGGTCAACGACGTTTGCTTTGGGTGGGCGCAGCCTGGATAGCCGCTGCGCGTTTATCAGCGGCTCCGGGATCACCCCGCCTGGCCGCAGTAGGCGCCCGAACTTCTCGACGAAGGCGCCAATCGGCTCCTCGGCGAGGTAGCAAGTGCCTGACTCAGCGAGGTTGAACCTGCCATCGGGGCCGACGTCGAAGATCCAGGGCACGTCGCCGGCATGGATTCGCCACAGAGGTTTCGTCCCGAGCTTCGCGCTGGGAAGCTCGGGCAGGTCGTCCGGAGGAGCGGGCAGGCCGCGTGGACTCAACGCTTCAGGTCGGCCACGGTGCGGTGAGCCGAGAGAAGCAAGGGCTCGATGTCCGCGTCGGCGAACGAATCAACCGGCGTCCTGCTGTCGAGCTCCGGCTGGGGGGTGGTGGCAAACGAGGCAAGCGTCCATGAGTCGAGCCCCGCGTCGCCAAAGACCTCGTTGAGCTTCTTCACCGCCCCGAAGGGCGCCCCGCTGGCTGCATCGAACTGCCAGCGCGGGTAGCGAACCAGCCCAGCGTCGTCGCGCAGCGCGATCACCGAACCGCTGACAACCCGCTTGCGCAGCGCCTCCCGGCTGATTCCTCCGAGCAGAACCCGCGCCTCCGCGCTGGTCAGTAGCTCTCCAAGCGCCCGCTCCCAGGCCCCACCGGCAAGCACGACCATCGCCGCTCGCCGGCCAAGAACCTCGGCGTCGTCAGCCGAACTCGGCTGCCCGCCGATCTCGGTGAGCGTGCGCCGGAACTCCTCGACGGTGCGATCTAGAAGGGCTGGATTGGCCGCCATGGCTCCAAGCTTAGCGTCAACCCCGTCAACGCTCAAGGAGAGGACTCTGGACCCGGTCCCATCGGCTCACCGATGAAGGGTTGCTCTTGCATTCGACCAGCAGCTCCGCGATGCGGCGCTTCAGGGTCTCGGTTCGTCTTTGCCTGCTTCGTCGCTGTCGGCGGCTGGCGTGGTCAGTTCGGCGACGTCCTCGAGGACCCCCTTGGCAAAGGTCACGCCGACCGTGCCGGGCGTTTTGTCGGTCATTCCTCGGCGGGTATCTCGATGCCAAGCTTGGCCAGCGACTCAACGCCGTCTTCCTTGTGGTCGGCGGCACCGCTTCGGATGCGTTGGGCTGCGATGGCGGCGGCTTCGTCGTCGCCATCCGAGCGGATCCACGTAGAGAGGAAGACATCTGGCGCGGATGGTTAATCGTTTCGGCCTTCTCAGTTTTTGCAGCGCTCAGCTTGGCGGCCTGCGGGTCCGGAGGCACCAAGACGGTGACGGTCACGACGACCGAACGGGCTGGCGCGACGGGATCGACTGAATCAAGCGAATCGGCGCCATCAGACAGCGTTCCCAAGGTTCAGAGGTTCCACGGAACTGGACAGAAGAACCTAGGCGCGATCACCGTCCCGCCGAACGCGACTGTTAGTTGGGAATGTGCAAGTTGTAAGAACACCAACTTCATCATCAACAACGCTGAAAGCGACCCCAACCTCTTCCCGACGAACGGACTCGACCAGACTCAAGGCGTGGAACCCCTTGCCGAAGGCGTTTATCACACCGTTGTGGTCAGCACCGAAGCTGGCCCGTGGGTCGTCAAGATCGAGGGGGAATAGCTCGATCCGTCTTAAATAACTCTCAGGCACAAATCGGCAGCACCGCGCTTCATCGGGTAACTCGGCGGGGCGCTTCGTCGACTATCGGTCAGAGTCAAATCACGGTAGGCACTCCTCTGGTCACTGCGCCTGCTCCCCTGAGCCCGGCGTCCATAGAGCTGAGGCTGGCAACGCCCATAGGTCAGGGCCGAAGCGCAGCGTTTCCGGGCCCGTGTATACGACTGCGCCGAGCCTGAACCGGGCACCCAGTTTGCTCTGGAGGTGGCGCAGAGCGCCGAAGTCCCGTGAATGCGCGGTGGCGCCCAGCTTGACCTCGATGCCACAAATCGATCCATCGCCTCTCTCGAGCACGATGTCGACCTCACGCCCTCCCGCGGTTCGGAGGTGATGGATGCGGACGTTGGTCTCGGCCCAAGCTGCCTGCTTCACAAGCTCCATCGCCACGAAGTTCTCGAATAGGGCGCCGGCAAGAGCCGTCTCATCTTCTTCGAATCGAGCCCGGCCGTAGTCGAGGAGATGACAAGCCAATCCGGTGTCGGGAATCCAGACCTTCGGCGCCTTGATCAGTCGCTGGCCGATGTTGCGGCTCCATGCCCTGGCGCGGATCAGCAGGAACAGCTGCTCGAGGAGGGTGAGATAGCGCTGCACGGTGGGGCGGCTCATACCCGCATCGCGGGCGATCCCGGTGGGGGAAAGCAGCCCCGAGATGCGCGCGGCAGCGAGATGCAGGAGCGTGGGGAGCTCGCCGAGCTGCTGCGCGTTCCGGGTGAGATCTCGCACGTCGCGCTCAAGCGTCATCGCGACGTACTCTGCGAACCAGCGCCCCCGCCTACGTGGCTCCGCGCGTGCAATGGCCTCCGGATACCCGCCGACAGCGAGCGCCTCGGCGATTGCCGGGCGGCCGATCTGAGCATCCGCGAGTTGGGGCACCCGGCCGGCGAACAGGTCGTCGATGAAGGTCTCGCGCCGGCCGTGAAGCTCGCCTTGAGAGAGTGGCCAGAGAGGCACCCGCTCGGCCCTTCCGACAAGAGACTCGGAGATGCGGTGGGTCGCCCAGACGTTTGCCGACCCCGTGAGGATGAACATTCCCGCCGGGCGCTTCCCGCCGGCGCGCGCGCGGTCGACCCTGGCCTTGATCGCCGGCAGCAGGGCAGGCGCCTTCTGGAACTCATCGACGCAGAGGGGAAGCGTCGAGCCCTCGACGAACCCAGTCGGATCCTCGTTAGCCGCCTCCCGGGGGCCGTCGTCGTCGAGGGTCACATAGCGTGCGCCTCGCTCCTCGGCTACGAGCGATGCCAGCGTGCTCTTCCCGGCCTGCCGCGGTCCGACGACGACGACCACGGGAGTGTCGTCGAGGGCGGCGTCAAGACCGACCTTGATGTTCCTCGAGTAGAGTTCAGCCATCTGACAATCGTTCAGAGTCTATCTGATAGTCGCTCAGATTTGAGGTGACAATTGCTCGGCTGCGGTTACCGCTCGGCAAAGGGACGAGGCCTGGGGCGGGCCTGAACCCTCTCGGTTCGGCCGCTCTCGGCCCTTCGTCCACCTGGCTCTCGACATGCGTTGAGTCGCTCGGTTTCGGGAATAGCCTTACTCAAAATCGCCGGATTAGAACCGGCGATCTGAGCCAGGGAGCTAACTCAAGTGAAGACTGCTGGACGTACCCATTGGGGGAACCGCCGCTGGTCGGTGGCCGGAGCTCTCATCGCGGCGGGGCTGCTTGCCACGGCCGCGGTCCCCGCCGCCTCTGACGCGGCGCTGGTGCAGCTCCACGGTGCCACGCACACCGTTACCCCGCAGGTCGCTCCGTCGCCGGCGCCGGGTTCGACCGGGGCACAGGCCCCAGCGCCGACGCCGTCCGCTGCTTCGATGCCGTCCTCGCCGGCGGAACCGGCGCCCAGCTCGGGTTCGGTGAACATGATGAGAAACACCAACCCGCCTCTTCGACCCGCACCTCCGCCGCCAGCTCCCCCGTGCGATTCGTCCTGCCTGGCCAAGAAGCGCGACGAGATCTACTTTCGCTGGACGCTTCGCTGGTCGATGCTGCTCAGTTACGACGACGCCACGAACGTGAATGAAGAGGGGGGCCTGTGGACCGAGTTCCTCCGTGTGGAGGAGGAGCTGGGCAAGGCGCTGAAGGCAGAGGCGGCGGCTCGGGCGACGGATGCGGCACGAGAGGCCGCTCGGGCCGAGGCGGCGCGCGAGCAGCAGCGGATCGCCGACGAGATGGCCGACGCGATGGGCTACGGCGAACCCGACGTCCGCTACACCGAGGTGACCGATCAGATCGCATGCACGCCTGGGTCGGAGTCCCCTCTGACCGCGCAGCAGTGGGCGGTGGAGGACGGCGGCGGGGCCGGCGGCTATTGCTGAGCACGCCGCCACCAGATAACCACCCGAAACAGGGAGCCAAGACAGTGCAGACCGAACACACCCGACGAGCGAGCCGTCGCAGGGCGATCGTCGGAACCTTGACCGCGGCGGCCATGCTCGCGGCGGCGGCTCTGCCGCTTGACGCCGGCGCGGTGTTGGTCGAACCCCACGGCGCCACCCATATCGTCACTCCGCAGGCGGCTCCGGCGCCCATCTCGGGCCCGGCGCCGACGTCCGCGGCTTCCCCGAGCTCCCCGCCCGTGCTGAATGCCGGCCCGGGTCCGACGGGGCGGGCGCCGGGCTCCGGATCGGCCGAGCGATCGGGATCGACCTCCGGCTCACCGCCCGCGGCGAACGGGTCCTCAGAGGCGAAGGACTGCGGTTTGTCCTGCCTGCTCAAGCGGAAGGATCAGATCGTAAACGCGTTGCAGGCGAACGGCGATGACGGCCTTTCGGCCATGCCGCACTCTTTTGCGGCAATGCGGGCGAGGCAATTCCGCAAAGAACTCAGCGAGCTCGACGCCGAAATCAGGGAGGCGATCACGAGGGAGGCGCCGAGTTTGGGGTCAGCTCCGGGCTCTGGGTCGGATGGGGCCGCTCCCTCCAGGCTGATCGATCCAGACGCCTTGAGTCAGTGCGACGTGGCCTGCATCTCAAGCTGGAGAGACTCGACCTATGCGGCGTTGGTCGGCTCGGTGAACAGCAACGGCCTCAACTCCGAGCGAACCCGCTTTCTGGCGAAGGAGTTCAGCGAGCTCGACGGCTATCTACAGGGGCGACTTGGAGAGCTGGCGGCGAACCCTCCCAGCCTGACCAGCCCCACGGGGACCGCGAGGGCGGACGCCGAGATCGCAGAGGCGATGGCGACGATCATGCGCGAGCACAGGATCGCCATGGCCCAGATCGCGAGGGAGCGTGCCGATGCGGCAGCCGTGGAGGCGGCGGCGGCCGCCGCCGCGGAGCGCGCGCAGCTCGCCGACGAGATGGCCACTGCGATGGGATACGGCGAGCCCGACAAGTACTACACCGAGGTCACCGACCAGCTGATCGACGAGCCCACGTCGGAGGACTGGTTCTCGCTCAATCGGGCGGTCGAGGACGGCGGCGGGGCAAGCGGCGATCGCTGAACCCCCTCTAGGACATGCGTCGATTCGCGTCGGACCGCGACTAGCCTTCGGTGAAATTCGCCGGACTGGCCGGCGATCGGAGCCAGGGAGCTAATCAAAGTGAAGATTGGGCAGATTCAGGGGGCGAGCCGTCGCGGGGCGATGGTCGGAGGGTTGAGCGCTGTGGTCTTTGCCGCCGCCGTTCTGGCCGCGACCGCCCAGGCCGAACCGATCAAGCCGCACAGCCCCACCCACGTCCTGACCCCGGCCCCGGCGCCCTCGCCGAGCGCGGCCCCAGGCCTCAGCTCTGTCCCCGCTCCGGCTCCGAACTCGGCCCCGGTCCCGAACGCCGGCCCAGGCACGAGCGGCGGCGCGGCTCAGGGTGTCGAGCCCGTGAAAAGCTCCGGATCGGGCAAGGGCCGGCCTTCGACGCCGAATCCAGACGCCGCCGAGCAGTCGCGCCCGGACCCGAGCCTGCCATTTCCGCTGATCGAGCCGGAGGCCCTGAAAGATTGCGACCTCAATTGCGTTGCGCTCTGGAGGCAGGACGCATGGGCGGCGTACGTCAACTCGGGAGGGCCTGTTCGTCAGGAGAGATATCGAGAGCTGACCCTTTATCTCCAGGGCCGTATGGGAGAGTTGGCGCCAGGCCCGCCGGACTACTTTTCCATGGCCGGAGACGTGGACCTGGGTGCGTTGATGGCGGCGCTGGCGAACGCGCAGGCCGCGGCGAACAGCATGCTGGCGGCGAAGACCTCGCTGGCCGTGAGCACGAGGGAGCAGGCGGCCGCCGCCGCGCTCGCAGCAGCCCGGGAGCGGGCCAGGCTTGCCGACGAGTACGCACGCGCGCAGGAACCGGCCGCAGGCGACGATGGCGGCAGCGCCAATCCCGGCAGCATCCGTTTGACCGACCAGGTCGACTGCTCTGGAGCGGCCACGATCTATTCGGTCGTCAACTGGCTCATCGAGGACGGCGGCGGCGCCATCGGGGACTGCTGAACGGCGCCCCGCCGTTCGTCCAAGGCGGCCGTTGGACATGCGTCTAGCGGCCGTCTCGTCGCGCTAGCGTCCCCTCAAATTCGTCGGAACGGAGCCGGCGAGCTGAGCCAGGGAGCGAGAATGGACGCTGGACACCCCCCAGGGGCGATGCGCGCCCGCACGGTCGCCGGAATTTTGGCTGTCGCGGCGCTGGGCGCCGCGATTCTTCCCATCGGCGCCCAGGCCGAGCCGATCAAGCCCCACAGCCCCACCCATGTCGTGACGCCGGTCGCCCCGGCGCCCTCGACGAGCCCGACGTCAGGCCCCAACTCCGTCCCCGCTCCGGCGCCGAGCGCGGCCCCGGTCCCGAACGCCGGTCCGGGCTCAAAGGGCGGCTTGGCCGGCGGCTCGGTGACCGCGCAGGGCTCCCCGGCACAGAGCTCCGGGTCGGCTCAGGGCTCGGGCTCGGCGGCGAGCGGACCATCGAGGCTGATCGACCCCGCGGCCCTCAAGGGCTGTGACGTGCGCTGCATGGGGGTCTGGAGAGATACCGCCTATGGGGACTGGAAGCTGGCATCCGACCCGTACTGGAAGGCATTTTATCTCCGGGAGTTCACGGAGATCGACAGCTATTTGCAGGCAGCTCTGGGGGAGGCAGCAGCCAATCCCCCTGGGACCTGGGCCTTCTCACGCACGGAATGGTCAGAGGTTTCGGGCTACCGGATGTCAGCGATCGACACCCAGGCGGCGGCGCGTGAGAGAGCCCGGCGGATCGCGGATGCATTGGTGACGCCTGAGCCGACCGAGGGCCCGCTCGACACGCTCTTCAACGCGATCATCCAGTCGATCTGCCCGAAGGGCGACTACCAGAGCGTGAACTACCAGGTCGAGCAGGGCGGCAGCGGAACCAGCGCGTGCTACTGAGGCTCTGAGTGTTGTCCGTTTCGCGAAGTGCGGTGGTCGTCGGCATCTCGTTCGCGAAGTCAGGAGCATTTCTGACTATTTCGCCACGCCTTCGCGGAGGAGTCGAACATCTGCCGATGGCAGTTGAGCCGTGGGTAGTCTCCCTTCTGGAGAGGCGCATACGCCCGAAATTGTCTTTTGAGCGAACGAACGGATCGAATGCAAGCTGAATACATGTCTCGCAAAGGCCTCCGTAGGGCGACGAGTGGAGCACTGATAGCCGCCACGGCGGTTGTCGCCGTGATTCTGCCCGCGAGTGCTTCTGCTGCGCTCGTCGAACCGCACAGTGCGATCCACACGATTACGCCACGCGCCGCCACCGGCTCGGGGTCTACTTCTAGCCCGGCGCCGGTGGTTCCCGCACCGCAGAGCGTTGGACCGTCGTCCTCTGGCTCAGGTTCCTACTCGGCCTCGGATTCGAACTCCGGAACGGATTCGGAGCCTGGAACCAATCCAGGTCCGACCTATCCCGATCCAGACTCCTCACATGTGGATCCTAGCCCCCCTTATCCGACCGGTCCACAGCATTGGGACCCTCGGTGTGACTTGTCGTGCAAGGAGACTTGGAGCGAGTTCGTTTGGGACACCTGGAACAAGGTTTGGGTGGGCAATTTGGCGGATTCGGCCCTCGGAGCACGACACATTTTTAGAGAATTTAAAGACCTATCAGAGGAAATTGAAAGAGAGATTGCCGCCGATCGTGAGAAGGCGATTAGAGACAGCGTCGATGCAGTGTCAGGCGCGGACCGGGCGGCATTGGGGGCCCAACCGAGCACGACGCCTGGTGCCTCGGCTGCGTCACAGGAGACCGAGGGCCCACTCGACACGGTCTTCAACGCCATCGTCCAGGCAGTCTGTCCCAAGGGCGACTACCAGAGCGTGAACTATCAGGTTGAGCAGGGCGGCAGTGGGACCAACGCCTGTTTCTGAGATTTTCTGAGTGTTGGTTGCGCTAGTCGAAACGGGGCCCAGCTGGGCCCCGTTTCGCAGGGCGGATGTATTTACCGCGAAATGGAAGCGAAGCAGACCCAGGGAGAATCGATGAGAACCGAGTACACACGAGCGATTCGCTGGAGGGTGACGATTGGGGCGTCGGCGACAACAGTTCTCGCTGCTATGGCGATGCTTCCTGCTGGCGCCGGGGCGGCGCTGATTTCGACACACCCTTCAATGCATGTCGTCAAGCCCGTCGCGAGTCAGCGCCTCGGCTCGACGCCTGCTCCGAGCCTGCCGCCGGACCCGAGCCAGACGGCGGCGCCGGAGGGAACGCGTTCGTCCGATGCTGGGATCGAGCGGGATTCGGACCTCATCCACGACTCCGGAACCTCCGGAGAGGAGGACACCGGCCCAGAACCCGAGCCTGTCATGCCGGAGGACCTCCCGCATTTCCTCAGCTACGAGTGCCACCTGGACTGCGAGCGGTCGTGGCTGCGTCAGCTCACCGCGCAGATCGAGGAGACCGGAGGCAGCGAGCGCATCGATGGAATGGTGACAACCGTGAGGGCGCAGATAGCGGAGCAAGGAGGGGATCCCGACCAGGAGGAGAGCGGAGACGGCGCGGGGCATGGCGGCGCCGGCTCGCCGCGGCCGGTCGAGACGCCGATCGCACCCGACGCGATCTCCGGCGTCGGCGAGCTCGTCACCGACGACCTCGGGTTTGTGGACCTCAGTTTCCTGATCGACTTCAACGACGCCATCGTGCGAGCGCAGCACGAGTTGGGGTACGACCAGGTTGACGAGGAGAGTGCCGGACTATTCGGCCGAATCGTCTCGGCGGTCCAGCAAACGGTCATCTGCCCTGCCCTCAGCAGCCTCCCCTTTCTCAACTATCGGGTGGAGGAGGGGCGCAGCGGGACCAACGCCTGTTACTAGGACTCGATGATACGCCGGAGCGGTTCCGAAGAACCGCTCCGGCGCCGGTGTTCCTCAGCCCGCCGTTACGCAGGACTTGGCGAGGTCTTCGAGCTTGCTCGCATCGCCGTGGAGCAGGAGACCTTCGAATACCTCGTCGGAGGCGCTCTTCAGGCCGTCGGTGATGCAGCTCGCCGTTTTCGGGTCGAGCTGGGACAGCTGCTTTTCGATCGTCCCGATCAGGGCGTCCTTGTCGAGCTTGGCGAAGCTGGCGAGTTCGTCCAGCTTCCACCGCTCGCCGTCCTTGACCAGGGCGATGGTCAGTGCCTGGTCGCCGAAGTCGCCGCCGGCGAAGGAGGCGTCGGCGGTGGCGTCGGTGCCGCTCACCTTCACGTTGGCGACCTCCACGCTTTCGCCGTTGGCGCTGCCCTTCTGCGCTTCGCAGGCCTTGAGCGCGGCGGCACCGGTGAGGTGGGTGGTCTGTTCGATGAAGTCCGTCGTCTCGAGCTCCTTGCAGGCGATCGGCGACGGTTCGATCAGCGACTTCTGGATCGCTTCGGAGATCTGCTTTTCGTCTCCGCTGTCGGCACCCGTGCTGGCGCCGCCGCCACAGGCGGCCAGCGTGAGCGGGATGAGGACGCAGGGAATGAGGATGCAGCGCTTCAAGGGAGTCCTTTCGGTTGGATCGTTTGACACAGAAAGGCGGGCGCGAGCTGTAGCGCTCGCGCCCGCCGGTGTTCGGGGGTCAGTCGTTGGCCGGGCCTACTTCACTCGCAGCGTCGAGAGGTCGTTCCCGAAGAGAACGTGGAAGGCGGCCCGGCCGAAGTCCACCCGCTTGGAGTAGAACTTCGGCGCGAACTGCTCCCCGAACGGCGCCACGTAGGCCTGGTCGGAGACGTATTCGTCCAGTTCCTGCCATTGACCGGCGATGCCGCTGAGTTCCGTCGACGGGACTTCGTTCAGCGGGATCAGCCGTTCCTGAATGAACGGGTCGTCGACCTTGCTGAAGTTGAAGTTGTTCGTCGGCTGGATCGTGCGGCCGTCGAGCAGGAAATAGAAGTCCGACGGGTTGGGGAAATCCTGAAACCAGTCGGCAAACCCGGTCTGGGGGTCGTTGGCGCCGTCGCCGATGGCGGTGAAGTATTCGTCGGCGGGCACCATCTTCTCGGTTGCCTGGAAGCCGATTTCGTTCAGCATCGCGGTGAAGTAGTCGGCGTATTCGCGGCGGGGAGCGCGTTCCTGACCCCACACCGTCACCGCCGTCCCGGCCATGCCGGATTCTTCGACCAGTTGCCTGGCCTTGGCGATGTCCGGGGTGTTCCCGTACGGACACGGGCCGGGCGGGTGGCCGATGATCCCTTCCGGCAGGAAGAAGCAGTTTGGTTTCATCAGGCTGCTGAGGTTGGCGAGCAGTTCGCGGTCCAGCGCGACGTTCACCGCCTGACGCGCCTTCAGGTTGTTGAACGGGGCCCTCGTCGTGTTGAGGAAGAAGAAGAACGTCGAGGCACTCGGCTGCGCCGAGAAGCGGCCGCCGGCGTTGGCTTCGATCTTCGGGACCAGCGCCTGCGGGATCTCGTCGCCGGCGTCGAAGACGTCACCGCTGTTGCCGAGGACGCGTTCTGCCTCCACGGTGCTGTCGGAGACGATGTCGACGTTGATGGTGTCGGTCTGGCCGAGGGGAATGCCCGGGATCCGGAAGTAGGCGAAGTCCTGGTTCGTCTTCAGCCTGTAGCCGCCGTCGGAGTCGACGCGGGCGATCCTGTACGGCCCGACGCCGGGGGGCGGGCTGGAGCCGAGGTCCCCGATCGGCGTGCCGGAGGGAACCAGGCCGGCGCCCGGCAGGGCGAGCACGTTGGGGAACGCGCCGTAGGGCTGGACCAACCTGATCACGATTTTGCCGGTCGTGTCGTCGGTGACGATGCCGGAGATCGACTTCGCTTCCCCGGCGTCGTAGGCCGCGGCCCCTTCGATGTTGGCGGTGAAGAAGGACTTGCCGCCCCAGTTGTCCTTGATCGCCCGCTTGATCGTGTAGGCGAAGTCGCTCGCCTTCACGGCCTTGCCGTTGGAGAACCTGAGGCCCTTGCGCAGGGTCAGCACATAGGTCCTGCCGTCGGCGGAGACGGTGGGCAGCGCGGTGGCCAGCCCCGGGATCAGGACACCGCCGGCGGGGCCGGAGACGTGCCGGTAGGTGAGCAGCGGCGTGTAGACGAGCCAATCGGCCTCGGCCGCCTGGGAGGAGAAGCCAACCTGGGGGTCGAGCGATTCCGGCGGGATGCTCGAAAGCATGGTGATGGCGCTGCCGGCCCTCGAGGTTTCGATCGAGGTTTCTTCGGCCCGGGCGATGGCGGTCGCCGAGAGCACCAGAGAGAGGACTGCCGCAAGTACGAGTTGCGATTTGGTACGCATGGTACCTCCTTACTGGTCCGCCGGGGGCGGCCCCGGGGGACTGTTGCGACGAAGTTCGGGGCGTTCGCAAACTAACTCCGCGCACTGGTGGGTGCACACCTTTGGACGATGGTTAGGTGTGACCGGTGGACGGTTAGGCCAGGTTTTGAACAGTGTTACTCCACCGGTCAACGCAGCTCGAATTTCAGACTCTGTGTGATGAACTTTCGGCTGGCCGCGTGCGTAGGACCGCTGCTCGCCCAGTACATACCGGGAAGGTGTCTGTGTATATGAAATTGAGTCAACTAGTTCTATCGGCGGACCGTTACTCAACTTCCTACAGGGGTGCGGTTTGGTGTCTCCTCGCGGTACTCGCGGTGCTGTTCGGCTTCTCCGCCTTCCCGGCCGCCGCCGGCGCCGACCAGCAGGCGATCGAATTCGAGAGCGGTGCCCTGGGGGCCCCGCTGGACGGTCAGGGAGACATCGTCTTTCCGAAGGCGCTCGGCTACCGCCCCTACCGGGTCGACGTCGGCGGCTCCCGCGCGCACTCGGGCACCGGTGTGGGGGACCTGGGCCGGTGTGTCCAGGAGGCCGAAGCCAAGGGCGAGGACCCCGGCGGCTGCGAGGGCTTTCGGGCGAACACCACGGGCGTCCTCGCTCGCACCGCGACCTCGGTGAGCGTGTTCGCCGGGCGCTTCGGGCCGATCCAACCCGGCGAAGAACCGGAGGGGGCGGTCCTGGTCGCCTACGGCGCCAACGGGAACGTCCTCGGCAGCGCCGGGCCGGCGCCGATCGGCGAAGCCTTCGACACGCACCTTCAGGTGCAGAGCGCCGCCGGCGACATCGCCAGCTTCCGGATCGAAGCCGCCAGCGGGCAGAACCCGGGGCCCGACCTCGGCATCGACGACCTCACGGTCCAGTTCGCCTCGGGCGGCGCGCCGGACTTCTCGATCGCGGGGCCCAACCAGGTGCTGGCGATCGTCGAGGGCCAGCAGCTCGCGGTGCCGGTGCGGATCTCGCGCCTGAACGGCTCCAGCGGGCCGATCGCGCTCTCGGCCCAGGACCTGCCGAGCGGCGTCGAGGCCGATCCGCTCACGGTGCAATCGGGCCAGTCGAGCGCGACGCTCGTCCTGCGCGCCGCCGCCGACGCGCCGGACACCGATTTCACCCCCACGGAGGCGAAGATCGTCGCCACCCCTCTGGGGCCGGGCGCCGGTCCCTCGCCGCGCACGGCGCCGCTGAGCCTGCGGGTCGCCGCCGACTTCGCGCTCAGCGTCGACGGCTTCTCCCCTGCCAACCCGTCGCCCGGCAGCTGGATCCCGATCGCGGTGCCCGACTGCGCGCCGGTCGACGTGCCGGTGCGGGTCGAGCGCGACATCGCGATGAGCCGCGACGTCCTCCTCGGCCTGCGAAGCGCGACGTCGGGGAGCGCGGCCCTGCCGGGGGGCGTCAGCGCCGAAATCCTGCCGGACGCCACCGTGGCGCCGGGCGGCGATCTGGCGGCGCGGCGGATTCTGCGGATCGCGGTCGACTGGCCGCGGCTCGCCTCCGAGCGGGGGCTGCCGATCGCGCTGGAGGGCGAAGCCGGGGACGAGCTCGGCTCCTCCACCCACGTGCTGCCGTTGAGGCTTCTCCGTGCGAGCCCCCATGCGGAGATCGCCGACGGCAGGCCAGGCTCCGGGCGTGCCACCACGCCGCGATTCGGCGGGCCGGGGACCGTGGTCCGCATCCACGGCGCCGGCTTCTGCCGCGGCACCAAGGTCGAGGTCGGAAACCCACAGGCGGTGGCGCCGGCCAGGCTGATCGACGACCACACGATCGAATTCGAGGTGCCGCGTTACGCCACCACCGGGCCGATCACGATCGACCCCCCGGGCATGGTCCCCGCCTACGCGACGGAAGACACCCTGAACGTCGACAGCTTCCGCAACACCGGTGGCTTCCAATTCAAGAACTACGCCGGCGGGGAACTCTCCCTGGGCGAGCTGAGAGAAGCGTTCGGCGACGACAGCGTCTTCCTCGGCGTCAACCCGTGCTGGCCGTTCGGCGAGTGCCGGGTGCGGACCGGCATCGTCGACCCGGTCGCCTCGCAGGCGTGGGGCGTGCTCACCCTCCTCTCCGGAAACGGCGGCCAGTGCTTCGGTATGACCCTGGGAAGCCAGGAGCTGCGGAGCGGACGGGTGCCGTACGGGCGGTTCCCCGGCTCCGGCGGCCCGCGCGCGGCAGGGCGCGTGTTCGACCTCTCCGGCGCCGAGCATCCCGCCAAGAGCCTCAGGTCGTTCCTCGCCGCCGAGCAGGCGAAGCAGTTCTCGGATGAGTTCGTCGGCGCCTGGACCGACCGGCCGAAGCGCCTCTCCGCGCAGCTTCGAACGCTGGAACGGGAATTCGACCGCAACCGCACCGCGGTGGTGGCCCTTCAGGAGGAAAACGAGAACGGCGGCCACAGCCTCATCGCCTACGACATGACGCAGACCGCCACGACCGCGGACATCTACGCCTACGACCCCAACCGACCGTTCGTCCCGAGCGGCGAGGAGAGCAGCGGCGCCCTGCACCGCGATGCGCTCAACGAAAGCGTCATTCACGTCGACAGGGCCAAGGGGACCTGGAGCTTCGATTTCGCCAGCGACCTGTTCTTCGGCGAACGGACCTGGTCGGGCGGGCAGGACGGCAGCCTCTGGGTCATTCCTCACGGCGCCGTCCCCGACGATCCGTCCCTGCCGGGCCTGGGTGCGCTGAGGTCATACCTCCAGTCGGTGATCTTCGGCTCGGCGGACGGCTCTGTCCGAGCCAGCGCCCCCGGCCAGGGAGCGGAATTCCTGCCCTCCTCCGACGGCCTCTCCGGGGCCGCCGGGCCCGCCGCCGGCACCTGGGTCAGCGAGGACCGCGACCGCCCGCTCGCCGTCGGCTTCGAGGGGCTGAAGGCCGGCCACTACACCGAGGCCTACACCGCCCCGGGCTTCCTCGCCACCGCCAGCGACGTCGCCACCGCCCGGGGGGTGCGCGACCGGGTCCTCGGCGACGGCGACTCGCTCAGGTTCGCCAGCGGCTCCGACCGGCCGCTGACGCTGAGCCTGGCGCGGCGCTCGGGCCCGGAGCTGAGCACCGAGGCGACGCTGCGGACGCACGCCTCCGCCGGCGGCGCGGACACGGCGAGCCTCGGCGACGCCGGCGCGCTCGGCTACGCCCACGAGGGCGCTCCGACAACCCTCCGCTTCACCCTGACCGGCGTGCGCCGCGACGGCGGGCCGGCGACGTTCGCGTCGGGCCCGGTCGCGATCCGCGACGGCGACCGCCTGCGTGCGGTGCCGCTGGACCGCGGCCTGCGCCGGGTGCGGCTCGTGGTCCGCGACGCTCGGGGCGGGACGAGGACCCGGGTCCTGCGCACCCGCGCCGTGTCCCACGGCCACGTCGCGCTCGGCGCGCCGCGGCTCTCCGGCCGCCGCCTCTCGATCCGCGTAGGGCTCGACGGCATCCGCGGCCGCGCGATCCTCGGCACCACGCTGCGCCTCACGCGCGGCGGGCACCTGGTCGCCCGCCGCGCCGTGGCGGTGCGGGCGCCCGCGGGCACCCGCCGGGTTCGCTGGCGGCTGCCGCGCCGGCTCGACCCCGGCCGCTACCGGCTGCTGAGCGACGTCCGCGCTCTCGCCGCCGGCGCCCAGAGCGCCACCGCGGCGGGCAGCGCCACCGCCCACCGGGCGGCGAGGGTCGAGATCCGGTGAGCGCCCGCGGGAAGTAGGCTCAGGCCGCGGCTCGGGCCTCGGGCCGCTCGCCGAGCACGAGGAGAGGTCGGATGGGATTCACCACGCCGGCACCGCCGCCGTTCGAGGTCGAGGAGTGGCAGCGCCGCCCGCACCTGGAGCGGATCAAGCCGCTGGCCCAGGACTGGGCGCTGAACGGCTTCGGCACGCCCGACCGCGGTCTACCTGCTCTACGTCGTCAAGCTCGTCGTCTACGCCGGTCGGCGGCCTGCTGCTGATCTCGGCGACGAGCGCGGGCCTCGGCGGCCTCGGCGACCTCGGCGGCTGGTGGACGCAGCCGATCGTCTTCCAGAAGGCGGTCGTCTGGACGATGCTGTGGGAGGTGCTCGGCCTCGGCGCCGGCTCGCTGCCGCTGACCCTGCGCTTCTCGCCGATGATCGGCGGCGTCCTCTACTGGCTGCGGCCGGGGACGACGCGGCTGCCGCCCTGGCCGGAGCAGGGTGCCGCTGACGCGGGGCACGACCCGCACGCTCGTTCGACGTCGGCGCTCTACGCGGGGCTGCTCGGCGGCGGCGCTGTTCCTGCTGCTCTCCGACGGCAGCGCCGCCGCGGGCTTCGCCGGCCGCCTCGACCCGGTCGCGGTCGGCGTCCTGCTGGCGATCCTCGGCGCGCTCGGGCCTGCGCGACAAGGTCCCGTTCCTGGCCGCCCGGGCGGAGATCTACGGCAACCTGATGATCATCTTCCTCTTCCCGCTCGGCAACCTGATCGTCGCCGCGCAGCTGGTCTTCGTCTGCATCTGGTGGGGCGCCGCCTCCTCGAAGCTGAACCGCCACTTCCCCTTCGTGGTCACGGTGATGATCAGCAACACGCCCTGGAACCGCTCGCGCGCGGCGAAGCGGCGGCTCTACCGCGACCACCCCGACGACCTGCTGCCCTCCCGGACCGGGCGCGCTCGCCGCCCACATGGGCACCGTGATCGAGTTCACCCTGCCGCTGCTGCTGCTCGTCTCCAGCGGCGGCATGGTCGGGACGATCGCCGTCGCCGGGATGATCGTCTTCCACCTCCACATCCTCTCGACCTTCCCGCTGGCGGTGCCGCTGGAGTGGAACGTGTTCATGATCTTCGGCCTGCTCTTCCTCTTCGGCCACTACGGCTCGGTCGCCGTTCTCGACCCTCGAAGACCCGCTGCTGATCGTCGATCCTCGCCGTCACCTGCGTCGGCCTGCCGGTGCTCGGCAACTTCCGCCCGGACCTGATCTCCTTCCTGCCCTCGATGCGCTACTACGCCGGCAACTGGGCGACCAGCCAGTGGCTGTTCCGCAAGGACTCCGGCGCCGAGGCAGAAGCTCGACCGAGCGGGTCGTCAAGTCGGCGCCGATCGTGGTCGAGCAGCTGACCAAGTTCTACGACCGCGAGACCGGCCGAGCTGCTGATGTACAAAGGGCTCGCCTTCCGCTCGATGCACTCGCACGGGCGGGCGCTCAACGGGCTGATGCCGCGCGCGGTCGACGACGTCGAGGACTACCGGGTGCGCGAGGGCGAGCTGGTCGCCGGCGTCGTGCTCGGCTACAACTTCGGCGACGGCCACTTCCACAACCACCGCCTGCTGGCAGCGGTGCAGGAGCGCTGCCACTTCGAGCCGGGCGAGCTGCGGGTGGTCACGCTCGAGTCCCAGCCGGCCCACGTGCCAGCGCCAGCACTACCGGATCCTCGACGCCGCCACCGGCCTGGTCGAGGAGGGCTACGTCGAACGTCGCCGACATGGTCAGCCGCCAGCCCTGGCTCGGCGAGGAGCCGTTCCCGGTCGAGCCGGATGCGGCCGCGGCGGGCCACGGGCCGGGCGCCGGCGGCATGAGCGAGGCGATCGTCGTCGGCGCCGGGCCCAACGGGCTGGCCTGCGCCGCGACGCTGGCCGGCCGCGGCGTCGCGGTGACCGTGATCGAGGCGGAGGAGACGATCGGCGGCGGCACCCGCAGCGCCGAGCTGACCCTGCCCGGCCTGCTCCACGACGAGTGCTCGGCCGTCCACTCGATGGCGGTCGGCTCGCCGGCGCTGCTCGCGCTCGGCCTGGAGCGCCACGGCCTCGCAGTGGGCCTGGCCCGAGGTCGACCTCGCGCACCCGCTCGACGGCGGCGGCGGGGCGGCGATGCTGCGCTCGATCGAGGAGACCGCGGCCGGGCTCGGCGCCGCCGGGCGCGGCCTGGGAGCGGCTGCTTCGGCTCGCCCTCGCGCGGACTTCGACGCGCTGCGGCGAGGACATCATGCGGCCGGTGCTCCACCTGCCCGCGCCACCCGCTGCGCGCTGGCCGCGCTTCGGGCTCGCCGCGCGCGGCGCCGGCGACCGCGCTGGCGCGCGCCTTCGCCCAGCGCCGGAGGCGCGGGCGCTGTTCGGCGGCGTCGCCGCCCACGCCTTCAGCCCGCTCGAGCGGCCGCTCAGCTCGGCGCGTCGGCGATGGCGCTGATCTGCGCCTGCCACGCCTACGGCTGGCCGGTCGCCCGCGGCGGCTCGCAGCGCGATCGCCGACGCGCTGGCCGCGGTCGTGCGCGAGCACGGCGGCAGGATCGAGACCGGCCGGCCGGTGCGCTCGCTGGCGGAGCTGCCCGCGGCCGACGCGGTCGTCCTCGACCTGGCGCCGGGCGCGGTCGCCGAGATCGCCGGAGAGCGGCTGCCGCGCCCGGGTCGCCCGCGCCTACCGCCGCTACCGAGCACGGCCCCGGCGCCTTCAAGGTCGACCTCGCGGTCGAGGGCGGGGTTCCCTGGGCCGACGCGGCCGGCCCGGCGGGCCGGGACCGTGCACGCGATCGGCTCCTTCGAGGAGATCGTCGCCGCCGAGCGCGACGTCAACCGCGGCCGGATGCCGGAGCGTCCCTTCGTCCTCGTCGGCCAGCAGTACCTCGCCGACCCGCTCGCGCTCGCGAGGGCGACGTCCACCCGGTCTGGGCCTACGCGCACGTCCCGCACGGCTACGACGGCGACGCGACCGAGGCGCTGCTCGACCAGATCGAACGCTTCGCGCCGGGCCTGCGCGAGCGGATCCTCGCCCGCGCCGGTCCGCTCGCCGGCCGAGCTCGCGGCCCGCAACGCCGAACTACGTCGGCGGCGACATCCTCACCGGCGCCAACACGCCGCTGCAGTCCGTGGTCCGGCCGCGCCTGGCGCTCGATCCCTACGCGACCGGCATCCCCGGCGTCTTCATCTGCTCGGCGGCGACGCCGCCCGGCGCCGGCGCCCACGGCATGTGCGGCTACAACGCCGCCCAGTCGGTGCTCCGCTCCCTCTGAGCACCCCCAACCCCGGCACGCCTTCCGACTTTCGCCCCACCCGGGTGGGGTGAAAGTCGGAAGCGGTGGCCCGGGTTGCAAACTCTGTCGTTCTTGATTAATGAGGGCTCAGCTAAGAGACTGGCGGCGACCGGCAACACGTCTTTCGCTGGGGGGTGTGAATCGAATGTCAGGTAGGACCTTCGCCGTGGCCGCAATCGTGCTTGCCGGCGGCTGGGCGCTGGGGCAGTTCGTCACCGGCAAGAGCTCGGAATCGGATCCGACCCAGACCTTCCACCTGCGCACCCCGCCGGCCGAGTTCCTCTACCTGGACAGCCCGCGGCTGCTCAACTACCAGATCCAGCTGGAGGGGGGCAGGGCCGGCGCCGTGCACCGAATCGCCAAGGCGATCGAATCGGCGAGCGGGGAAGCGGCGGTCGAGGGCTTCAAGGTCGGGGCCTCCTCGCAGCGGGAAGCCTCGGTGGAAAGCACGCTCTCGCCGGCCGCATCGAGCGAGCTGGGGGTGATGCTGCGAGACCTCAGGGAAGACACCTGGGACGGGGTCAGCATCCACGAGGTCGATCTGGCCGCTCCTCGCGGGGTGCGAAGGCTGCGGGAAGGGTGGCTGGTCCGCTTCTCGACCCGGGACCTGCTCAGCCCGGGGTACATCCGCCCCTACGTCGTCGTCCGCCAGTCGGCGACCCTGGCGGCACTGTTCCCCCGCGCCGGGACCTCGGCCGCCGAAACCCGGGCCGAAGAACAGCGCGCCAAGGCCAAGGCCTTCGCGAAGCAGATCGGCCCCAACCCGCGAATCACCTTCGCCGTGGCGCCGCCGGTCCAAAAGGGCCAGCACGGCCGCGCGGTGAAGATCCTGCTGCCGATGCAGTACGCCGACCTGACCCACGAACGGAGCATGTTGGAAAAGGGCCCCGGGCACTACACCGGCGGGGCCCTGACCGTGGTCGGGAAGGTGATCCGCGTCTTCCCCGGCAGGGCCAGGCCCGCCGTCGGCGCCGTCTCGAGCCCGTGCCCGCCGTCCCAACCGGCGTGCGGCAAGAGCGTGCGCCCGGTCTACACCGACTACGCCACCAGGGAGATCTGGAAGAGCCCGCTGAAGGAGGCCTCCAACTACCTGATCAACCAGGTCAGCCACAACTGCAAGGCGGCCTGGGGCGCGAGGGAAAGCCACTCCGCGAGCAAGGCGCACATGCGGGGACGGCACTGCTACCTGACCAGGCTGAGGCGCCAGACCCGCCTCTCGGCCCCCGGCGTGGTGGTCCTCCCGCTGGCGATCTACAAGTGAGGCGGCCACCCACCCGTGCGCCGTGTCGGACTTTTGGGCCACCCCAGGGGCCCAAAACTCCGACACGGTTAGGGTTCGCCGGTGCGGATCCGGCCGGCCAGGGAGGGGGACGCGGCGAGCGTGGCCGCGCTTTGGACCGAGGCCTACAGCGGGCGCGGGCCGGAAGGCCGGGTCGAGCCCTACGGAGCCGAGGATTTCCTCGACGTCGTGGCCAGGGGCGAGGCCCACGTCGCCGAACGCGACGGGCGGATCCTCGGTGCCGTCGTGCTCTACCCGCCCGGGGCGCCGGGCCGGGCGATAGCCGGAGCCGGCGAGGCCGAGCTCTCGCGGCTGGCGGTGGCGGCGGCGGCGCGGGGCGAGGGGATCGGCCGGGCGCTGGCCGAGCTCTGCACGCGGGAGGCGCGCGCTGCCGGCGCCGCGGCGGTCGTCCTCTGGAGCCGGCCCTACCAGGTGGAGGCGCACCGGCTGTACGAATCGCTCGGCTACCGCCGGGTTCCCGAGCGCGATGGGCGCGACGAGGATGGCCGCCGGCTGGTCTTCGCGCGTTCCCTCGCGCGCGGCTGAGCACGGCGAGGGCGCTTCGTCATCCGTGGAAACCCGCAGGGAGACGGGCGGATTGCACCGATGACACGCCTGCGCGACTGGAAGAGAATGTTTGTGGAATGGACCCGGTGCTTCAGCGGATGGTGGAGAGTGCCCGGCGCGAGCGCGCACGGGCCGGCTGGGACGGCGCCCTGCTCCGCGCCGTCCCGCCCGGGTCGCTCCATGTCGCGATCCCCGCCTCAGGCGGAGAGCCAGGGGCCGGCGAGCGAGATCGTCGCCAGGGCGAGCACCAGGCCCGCTACCAGCGAGCCGGCTAGCAGCGCGATCCTCGGCCCGGCGCCCGCCAGGGCCGCCTCGCGGCCGCCGTGGCGGCGCCAGTCCGGCAGGGCGAGGGACGGCAGCTCCAGCAGGTGGCCGAGCACGTGCACGGTCATCGCCCCGAACCAGAAGATGAAGCTCGCCTTGTGGAGGAACTTCATCGTCTCCGCGGGCGGCCCTTCGACCAGCAGGGCGACGCCGGTGGCGAACAGGAGCACGGTGGAGAGGACGACCAGCGGCGCCAGCAGCCGCAGCGCGATCGGCGGCGGGCCTTTGCGGACGTAGGCGGGGCCGCCGGCGTAGTAGCGGGCGAAGCGGTAGCCGGTGCTGCCGAGCTTCAGCAGGACCGGCGGAATCAGCAGCATGCCGATGAAGACGTGGGGGCCGGGCAGGCCGCCGATGAACGGTATCGTCGCGCCCTCCAGGGCCAGCAGGACCAGCAGGATCGCCGCCGCGCCACCGGTCAGGCGGGCGTTGCCGGCGACGCCGTCGCGGACGCGGGGGGAGCGGGTCACGCCGTCGCCGAGGGCGACTGAGTCGGTGGCCTGCATCGCGCCGATGGTCCCGATGGACGTTTATCGGTGTCTAACGCTCGGATTAGAGGTCTCTCAGGATCTCGTGAACGGGCGTTTACCCAGGCGGCGCAGAGTGCCGCGCGATGAGCCCCCGCCGCCTCCCCGCCGCCGTCGCCCTGCTGCCGCTGCGCCTCTTCCTCGGCGTCACCTTCGTCTACGCGGGGGTGCAGAAGCTGAGCGACCCAGGGTTCCTGCACGCCGGCGCGCCTACCTACATCGGCAGCCAGCTGCATGCCTTCGCCGCCGGCACCCCGGGCGGCTTCGTCCTGCGCGCCTTCGCCCTGCCGCATCCCGAGCTGGCCGGGGTCGGCGTCGCCCTGGCCGAGATCCTGATCGGCCTGCTGGTCACCGCCGGCTTCCTCACCCGCCTCGCGGCCGCCTGCGGGATGGGCCTGAACCTCCTGCTCTTCCTCACCGCGAGCTGGCACACCACGCCGTACTTCCTCGGTCCCGACCTGGTCTTCACCTTCGCCTGGCTGCCCTTCGCGCTGGCCGGTGCCGAGGGCCAGCCGGCGCTGGACAACGTGCTCAAGGAGCCCTCGCCGGCCCTGGCGCGGCGGGCGCGGCTGAATCCGGGGGCCGGCGGCGCGATCGACGACCCGGCGACGGTCCGCTCCACCCGGCGCGCCCTGCTGGCCGAGATGGCGGGGGCGGCGGTCGCGATCGCCGGCGTCGCCGCGCTTGCCAAGGGCGCCTACCGGCCCCCGAGGACGCTCGGCGCCAGCAACGCCTCCGCCGCGGGGGGCGGGGGTGCGGGGTCGAGCGGCGCGGGAGGCTCGGCGCCGGCCGGCGGCGGCTCGGGCGCCTCGGGCGCCTCGCGGGGCTCGGGCGTCCCGGCGGGGGCGGTCAGGCTCGGCCCCTCCCGCAACCTGCCCGACGAAGCCGCCGCCACCTACAGCGACCCCGAAGACGGCTCGCCCGACATCCTCATCCGCGGCTCCGACGGCAGCCTGAAGGCGTTCAGCGCCGTCTGCACCCACGCCGGCTGCACCGTCGGCTACGAAGGCGGGACGATCGTCTGCCCCTGCCACGGCGGCGAGTTCAGCGCCGAAAGCGGCCAGGTGATCGCCGGGCCGCCGCCGGCGCCGCTGGCGCCGAAGAGGGTGATGGAGGCCGGCGGGCAGATCTACGCGCTGCCGGCCTGAGGCTCGAACCCCGGCAGCTCGACCTCGAAGCGGGCGCCGCCCAGCGGCGAGCCCTCGGCGTGGATCCGGCCGCCGTGCAGCTCGACGATCGAGCGGGCGATCGCCAGGCCCAGCCCGCCGCCGCCCGAGCCGCGGTCGCGGGCCCCGCCGACGCGGTGGAAGCGGTCGAAGACGCGCTCGCGCTCCGCCTCGGGGATGCCGGGGCCGTCGTCGTCGACGCGCAGCGCCAGCAGCGAGCCGCGGGCCACCGCCGAGAGCTCGACCCGCCCCTCGGGCCCGGCGTGGCGGCGGGCGTTGGCGAGCAGGTTGCGCAGCACCTGCCGCAGCCGCTCGGGATCGGCGCTGAGGCTCCCGGCGGCGACCTCGCCGAGGGTCGGGCGCGGACCCGGGTCGCCGTCGCGCACCAGCTCGCGCAGGTAGGGGAGGAGCGGCAGGGGGGAGCGCTCCAGCGGGCCCGCCTCTTCCAGGCTGGCCAGGGTCAGCAGGTCGTCGATGAGGCGTTCGATCCGCGCCATCTCCCGCAGCGCGTGTCCCTCCACCCGGCGCACCTCCTCGCCGCTGGGGGCCGGCTGGCGCGCCAGCACTTCGAGCTGGCCGCGGATCGCGGTCAGCGGCGTGCGCAGCTCGTGCGAGGCGTCGGCGACGAACCGCCGCTGTCGCGAGAAGGCGGCCTCGAGCCGGTCGAGCATGTGGTCGAAGGCCTCGGCGAGGGTGCGCAGCTCGACCGCGGCCGAGTCCTCGGCGCCGATCCGCGGCTTCAGGTCCCCGGCGTCGACCGCCGCCGCCGTCGAGGCCATCCGGCGCAGGGGGGCGGCGGTGCGGGCGGCGAGCAGGTAGCCGGCGAGGAGGGCGGCGGCGAGCGAGATCCCACCGAAGAGCAGGAAGGTGCGCACGACCTCGGACTGCGCGTCCTCCACCGGCGCCAGCGAGGAGGTCTCGCCGCCCTCCCCGGCGCGGGCGCCGAGGGCCTCGCGGTGCTCGCGCTGCTTGATCACCGCCGACTCGTCGCTCATCTCGTGGCGGACGGCGACGAAGAGGACGGCGAAGGCGGCGAGGACGATCGCGCCGATCGAGAGCGCCAACCGGCCGCGCAGGCCGAGGCGCCGCCAGGGGCCGCTCATCCCGGGTCCAGAAGCCGGTAGCCGACCGAGCGCACGGTCTCGATCGGGGCGGGGGAGCCGGGCTGGGCGAGGCGGCGTCGCAGGTAGCCGATGTAGACCTGGACCACGTTGGTGCCGGGGTCGTGCTGGTATCCCCAGACCGAGGTGAGGAGTTGGCGGTGGGTGCAGACCTGGCCGGCGTGGCGCATCAGGTGGGCGAGCAGCTCGGCCTCGCGCTCCGACAGCCGCAGGGAGCGCGCGCCGCGGCGGACCCGGCGGCTGAGCAGGTCGAGCTCGAGGTCGCCGACCGCCAGCCTGGTCGTCTCGGCCTCCGGCCCTTGGCGCAGGTGCGCCCGCACCCGGGCCGCCAGCTCCTCGAAGGAGAACGGCTTGGCGACGTAGTCGGTGGCGCCGGCGTCGAGGCCCTCGACCCGGTCGGCGACCTCCCCGCGGGCGGTCAGCATCAGCACCGGCAGGTTGGGCTTGGCCGCGCGGATCGCCCGCAGGACCTCGATCCCGTCGCGCTCGGGGAGCATCCGGTCGAGGATGACCAGGTCGACCCCCGGTCCCAGTGCCAGCCGCTCGCCCTCGACCCCGTCGCCGGCGGTCCTCACCGAGTGTCCCTCCCCTTCGAGGCCGCGGGCGAGGAAGTCGGCGATCGCCTCTTCGTCCTCGACGACAAGGATCTCCACCCGCCCGATGCTAGCTGCGCGGCGGCCTACACTTGGTCGATGGTCCCCGATCCCGCCACCGAGGCCACCTACACGCTCTACCGGCGCGGGATCGAGCTGCTCGAAGACGGCGACTTCGAGGACGCGGCGAAGCCGTTGGCAGAGGCGGCGCGGCGGGCGCCGGAGAAGTCCTCCGTGCGCGAGGCGCTGGGTCGCGCCTACTATCGCGCCGGGCGTTTCGCCAAGGCCGCGGTCGAGTTCGAGGCCGTGGTCGAGACCCACCACGTCAACGACTACGCCCACTTCTGCCTCGGCCGCGCCCTCAGCAAGACCGGCCAGAAGGACCGCGCCCGCCACCACCTGGCCCTGGCCTCCAACCTGCGCCCCGACCGGCGCGACTACCGCTTCTACCGCCGCCTGCTCGACGCCTGAGCGCGGGGCCGCCCCCGGGGGGTCAGAGGCCGCGGACCAGGCGGCCGACCGTCGCCGCCGAGAAGTAGGGGCCGAAGGTGTGGGACTTTTCGTCGAGGTGCAGGTAGGTGTTGATGCCGTCGATCTGGCTGCCGTCGCCGATCAGCCAGCCGCCGCCGCTGGCGCCGGGGGCCCAGTGGCAGCGGATCCCCATCGTCGGCGGTCCCGGCAGCGGGTAGGAGAGCAGGTCGTCGCCGATGTAGGGCGACCTGCACCCCTGCATCTGGCTGGTTTCCCCGGGGTAGCCGAAGGTCTGGAAGGCCTGCTGGCGGGGCAGGTCGGTGACGATCGTGGCGCCGCCGCCGACCGCGTCGGCGACCTCGACGCCTTCGGAGTTGGGCCCGGTGACCATCGCGCCCATGTCGAAGTCGGGGTTGCCGTGCAGGGTCCACTGGCTCGGCGCGAAGATCGCGTCGCGGCGGGCGACGAAGGCGCCGAAGGGGGCGACGCCGCCGTTGTAGGCGGGGACGAACTCCATGAACCTGGACCAGACCGTGCGGCGGCCTTCGCGACCGTCGTTGACGCAGTGCCCGGCGGTCAGCACCAGCCTGCGCGTGGGCGTGTCGATCGCCGTTGCCGAGCAATAGCCTTCGAGGTTGCGGCGGCGGATGAAGACGCGTCCCTCGACCGAGAACGGGGCCACTTCCGGCGTGGCGACGGGGGTGAAGCTGGCGGTCGCGCCCGCGTCGGGGGCGCCGACCCGGAGCCGCGCCCGGCCGTCGGCGCCGACCCGCAGGCCGAGCGGGCGGGCGGCGCGCATCCGCGCCGGGGTCCAGAAGCGCAGCGTCCGCGCCGCTTCGGAGCGCGCCGCGCTGGCGCTCGCCGCGCCGCCGGGGTGGGCGCGAAAGCCGGGGCGCGCCAGGGCGGGGCCGGCGCAGAGGACGGCGAGGGCGGTCGCGGACGGCACGCATAGGGCGACGATTCGCCTGCCTGCCCGGTACGCGCGTCTCCCCATTGCGGCGAGGATATCGGCCGCCCGTCGAAACCGCCCCGGCCTTGCTCAGCCGCCGTTGGCGGCGCGCCGTTCGGGCGGTTCGAGTGGCACGACCGCCGCGCCCGCCTCCTCGGAGCGGTGGCGGGCGGGGAGGACGGCGGTGATCCGGGTGCCGTCGCCGGGAGCGCTGTTGACGTCGAGCCTGCCCTTGGCCAGGGCGACCCGCTCGCGCATCCCCAGCAGGCCGAAGCCGGAGCTGTCCGCGTTGGGGTCGAAGCCGTCGCCGTCGTCCTCGATCGCCACTTCCAGCGTCTCGGGGCCCTCGAACAGCGTCACCGTCGCCCGCTCGACGCCGGCGTGGCGCGCGGCGTTGTTGAGCGCCTCCTGGATCACCCGGTACACGGTGTCCTCGAGCGCGCCGAGGAGCCGGGTCGGGTGCCGGCCGGATTCGTAGGCGAGGTCGATCTCCACCCCGACCTCGACGCCCTTCGTGCTCGCCATTCCTTCGGCCAGCGCCTCGACCGCCGCCGCCAGCCCGAGGTCGTCCAGGGCGGGCGGGCGCAGGTCGGAGATCAGCCGCCGCATCTCGGCGATCGTGTCGTCGATCTGCTCCAGCGCCCGCTCCAGCAGGGGATCGACCTTGTCGAGGTCGCCGCGGCGCGCGGTCGAGAGCAGGACCCGAAGCCCGGCCATGCTCTGAAGCGCCTCATCGTGCAGCTCGCGGGCCCAGCGCCCGCGCTCGCGCTCGGTCGCCTCGAGGCTGTCGTGGAGGCGGTGCTCGGCCACCGACTGGGCGGTCGCGACCGCGGTCGCGGCGCTGGCGGCGAAGCCTTCGAGCAGGCGCTGGTCCTCATGGCTGAACTCGCCGCCGCCGCGGCGGTCGAAGGCGTTGAGCACCCCGGCCGCCGCGCCGCGGAAGAAGAGCGGGACGAAGAGGCCGGTGCGGACGTCGACGTCCTTGGCCATCGCGAAGTGCAGCTGGTCGCCGACGTTCGCCAGGCGCTCGGCCCGCAGCGTTTGCATCACATGGCCGCTGATCGAGCCCTCGATCGCGATGCGCTGGCCGATCAGGTCCTGGGAGAACTCGCCGGCCGCGGCGGCGACCACCAGGTCGGCGCCGTCGCGCAGGAGGATCAACATTCCCCTAGCCTCGACCAGGGCGCGGCCGCGCTTGACGATCGTCTCCAGGATGCGGTCGCGGTCGGTCTCGCCGCCGATCGCGCGGGCGATCTCAGTCGTCGCCTCGAGCCCGCGGACCGCGTTTCGCAGCTCGTCGCGCTGGCTCTCGACGCTGCTGTACAGGCGCGCGTTCTCCACCGCTATCGCGGTCCACTCGGCGAGGACCAGCGCCGTCTGCTCGTCGGAGCGGTCGAACTCGCCTCCGTCCTTCTCGGTCAGGTAGAGGTTGCCCCAGGCCTGGCCGCGGATCACGATCGGGACGCCGAGGAAGGTCTTCATCGGCGGGTGCCCGGCCGGGAAGCCGTAGGAGCGCGGGTGCTCGCCGACGTCGGGAAGGCGCAGCGGCTGCGGCTGCTCGATCAGCATCCCCAGCACTCCGTGCCCGCGCGGCAGGTCCCCGATCGCTTTCCTCGTCTCCTCGTCGATGCCGTGGGTGATGAAGCGCTCGAGGTGCTGGCGCTCGGGGTCGAGGACGCCGAGCGCCGCGTAGCGGGCGCCGGTCAGCTCGCAGGCGACCTCCAGCACTTCACGCAAAATCTCCTCGGGATCGAGCTGCGCGACGAGGCTGCGGCCGACGTCGATCAGCTGGCGCAGGCGACGCTCGTCAAGGGCGTCGCTGTCTGGGACGGGGGTTCCCAAGCTCCACTCCTCTCCAAATGATCGGACGACCCGGGATTCTAGTCGCCGTCGGTGCGGGCGCTAGGCTGCGGCCATGCCTGGGAGCGACTCTGCGGCTGCGCCGGAGACGATCAAGATCGTCCTCGCCGACGACCACGTCGTCGTCCGCAGCGCCCTGCGGATGCTGCTGGAGGCCGAGCCGGGGTTCGAGGTGGCGGCAGAGGCGGGGGACGCCGACAGCGCGGTCCGCTACGCCCGCGGCCACAAGCCCGACGTGCTGATCCTCGACCTCAACATGCCCGGCCGGCCCAGCCTCGAGGCGGTGCCCGACATCATCGAGGCCTCGCCGCAGACCGAGATCGTCGTCCTGACGATGCAGAACGAGCCCGCCTTCGCCCGCCGCGCCCTACAGGCGGGGGTGCGCGGCTACGTGCTCAAGGAGGCCGCCGACGCGGAGCTGGTGCAGGCGGTCCGCAGCGCCGCCAAGGGGGAGACCTACCTCCAGCCCGCCCTCGGGGCGCGGCTGGTGACCGAGGCCAACTCGGGCGGCGACGAGCTGAGCGAGCGTGAGCGCGAAGTCCTGCGCCTGATCGCCCTCGGCCACACCAACGCCGAGATCGCCTCCCAGCTCTACCTCAGCATCCGCACCGTGGAGAGCCACCGCGCTCACATCCAGCAGAAGCTGCGCCTCTCCAGCCGCGCCGAGCTGGTGCAGTACGCGCTCGAGCACGGCCTGGTCGAAACCTGACGGCGATTCCCCGCAGGCAGGAACAGTAATTCCCCCGGATGGCAGGGGGACGCCGCGTTTCTACCCTCGGTCACATGGAGAAGCACGATGTTGGCAATGCGATCGGGCCGCCGCTGCGGGTGGCGATCGTCGGCGGCGGCGTGGCCGGCCTGGAGGCGATGCTGTCCCTGCGCGAGCTGCTCGGCGAGCGGGTCGAGGTCGACCTCTACGCGCCACGCCGCGAGTTCGTCTACCGGCCGCTCGCGGTCGGCCAGCCCTTCGGCGGGGGACGGGTGCTCGAGTACGACCTGGAGTGGTTGAGCGAGCGGGCCGGCGGCTCCTTCCGCCTCGCCAGCGTGCTCTCGGTCGGCGACGGCGGTCGCCGCATCGCCACCCGCGACGGCGGCACGCACACCTGCGACCGCCTGGTGTTCGCGCCCGGCGCGCGGATGCTGGCCGCCTTCCCCGGCGCCGTCACCTTCTGGGGCGTCGCCGACGACGGCGGCGTCGGCGCGGTCTCCCGCGGCCTGCTCGACGGCAGCCTGCGTGACGTGGTCTTCACCGTCCCGGCGAGCAGCTGGCCCCTGCCCGCCTACGAGCTCGCCCTGCTCGCCGACTCGCGGCTGCGCCGCGAGGGGGTCGAGGGGGCGCGGCTGCGCATCGTCACCCCCGAGGACGCTCCCCTGCGGCTGTTCGGCCCGAAGGCGAGCGAGTGGGTCGCCGACCTGCTCGCCGAGCGCGGGATCGAGACCACCTGCGGCGTGCACCCGGTCCGCTTCGAGGACGGTCTGCTCGAGGTCGCCCCCGGCGCCGCGATCGAGACCGACGCCGTGGTCAGCGCCGCCCGCCTGGAGGGGCGGCGGATCGCCGGCGTCCCGCACGACTCCGACGGCTTCGTCGGGGTCGACGGCCACGGCCGGGTGCTGGGGCTGGACGCGGCCTTCGCCGCCGGAGATATCACCTCCTTTCCGGTCAAGCAGGGCGGGATCGCCGCCCAGCAGGCCGACCTGGTCGCCGAGACGATCGCCGCCGAGCTGCTCGGGCTGGCGCTGCCGCGACCGTTCGACCCGGTCCTGCGCGGCACCCTGTGGACCGGGGAGCGGCCGCGCTACCTCTACTCCCGCCTCACCGGCGGCCACGGCGAGACCTCGATCGTCAGCGACCGCGCCCTCTGGGAGCACGAGGGCAAGATCGTCGGCAGGCGCCTCGCCCCCTTCCTCGACTCGCTGCCGGAGGTCGAGCCTCCCGGCTCGCAGTCGGGGGCCCAGGACGAGGCGCCCGCGGCGCGGCGGCTGGGCCTCAGCTGACGAGCGGGATCACGCAGCGGTATCGCTTGGTTTTGGTTGAGCCGGCGGAGTCAATGACTGCGCTCGCGGAGACCGTGACCACCGCATAGACGTCTTCTGCGGACACATTCGTGAGATCGCCCGTCCACTCGTCGCCGGCGTCGAGCGCGATCCCCGGCTGCTGGGAGAAGGCGGCAAGCTCGAGCGCGCCCGGCAGCTGCCCGCCCTGGGTGGCGCAGGCGAGCGCCGCCGCCTTCGCGGTCACGAAGGCCTCGCTGTTGGCGGTCTGCCAGCAGGCGCCGGCGAAGAAACGGGTCTGCGGAGTGCAGCCGGCGCTGTGGCCGTTGATCCGCTGGGCGTCGACGGCGTTGACCGCGTTCAGCGCCGTGCCCGCGTCGCGGGCCGAGTCGGCGTTGTCGGCGTGGACGGCGCTCGGCACCTGGCCCAGGGTCGCGGCGTCGATCTGGGCGCCGGTGATCGAGCCGGGAGCGAGCCGGCTGCCGGGTATCGCGCCCGCCCTGAGCCGGTTGGCGGGCAGGCTGCCCGGCGCGACCCGGTTGCCCGGCAGCGACCTGACCCGGATCGTCCTGCCGTCAATTCTCCCCGCGGCCGCGTAGACGGTGCCGCCGAGGGCGGCGAACAGCGCCACGCACGCGACCACCAGCGCCGGCGAGGGCCGGCTCGGTCCCCTCTTCATCATTTTCCCCCTATGTCCCTTGATCGAACGAGTTCCTGGCAGTGACCAGGATTTCCAGAGCGGTCGCAGCCTAGCCGCGCCCGGCGCCCGCCTGGACGAAAATCCGGCCGACCCCCGCCGCCGCTAGCTTGGGCAACGGATGACCGACCTCCTTGTCCTCGTCGCCGCCGCCTCGGCGACCGCGCTGGCCACCGGCCTCGGCGCGATCCCGGTCTTCTTCCTCGGCGACCGCGCCGCGCAGCTGACCCCGTTCCTGCTCGGCATCGCGGCCGGGGTGATGGGGGTGGCCTCGGTTTTCGGGCTGCTCGTTCCCGCGGCCGAAGAAGGCTCGACGGCGGCGGTCCTCGGCGGGCTTGCCCTCGGCGGCGTCCTCTTCGGGGTCGCCCGCCGCCGGCTCAGTCCCGACGCGGTCTTCATGGGCCGCAGCGGCCCCGGCGCCCGCACCTCGGCCCTGGTCTTCGCCGTCCTCTTCGTCCACAGCCTGCCGGAGGGGCTGGCCGTCGGCACCGCCTTCGCCTCCGACCGCGCCGGCCTCAGCCTCTTCGTGATCGTCGCGATCGCGATCCAGAACATCCCCGAGGGGACCAGCGTCGCGATCCCGATGGAGGCGGCCGGCTTCAGCCGCGCCCGCCAGTTCTGGGCGGCGGTCGGGACCAGCGCCCCGCAGCCGGTCGGCGCCGTGATCGCCTTCCTCGCGGTGGAACAGGTCAGCGCGCTGCTGCCGATCTCCTTCGCCTTCGCCGCCGGGGCGATGCTGAGCCTGATCGCGGTCGAGCTGCTGCCGCAGGCCTACGCCGGGCCCCGCCGCTTCGGCCCGAGCCTCGGGGTCGCCCTCGGCGCCGCGGCGATGCTGGCGCTGAGCCTGGCCCTCGGCGTCTGAGCCGGCCCCGCTACAGGACCGCGAGGACCGCGAGCGCGAGCACCGAGGCGGCGACCACGGCCAGGGCGATCGCGGTGCGAGGCGCGGTCGAAGCGGCCGAGCGCGTTGGCGCCCATCAGCTCGCGTGTCCTTGCGCCAGCGAGCGGATGAAGGGGAGCAGGACGAGCAGCAGGACGGCGTTGAGCGCCTGGGAGAGGAAGAGGATCTGGATCAGCGGGGCGCCGGGGATCAGGACGAGCGACGGCGGCGACGGCGACCACGGCGCCGAAGCTGAGGTAGAAGGTGCGCGCCTCGGCGAAGCTGTCGTTGAGGTCGGCGCGGCGGCCGAGGGTCTCGGAGATCGAGTAGGCGGTCGAGAGCGGCACGATCGCCGCCGCCAGCAGCGCCGCGCCGACGAAGCCGAGGCCGAACAGGGTCGCGGCGGTGTCGCCGGCCAGCGGCTCGAGCGCCTGGGCGGCGTCGCGGGCGTCGTTGACGTCGATGCCCTGCGACGTGCAGGGTGGCGGCGCAGGCGACGACGACGAAGAAGCCGATCACGCCGGTCAGCACCGCGCCGACGATCACGTCGACGCGCTCGTAGCGCAGGTCCTTGAGCTGAAGCCGCTTGTCGACCGCGTAGGACTGGATGAAGGCCAGCCCCCAGGGCGCCAGCGTCGTCCCGACCGTCGCCACCGCGACCAGCAGCGCGTCGCGGTTGAGCGGGATGCTCGGGCACGACGAGGCCGCGTGCGCGGCCGCGCCCCAGTCGGGGTGGGCGAGCACGCCGGCGATGACGTAGGCGACGAAGACCGAGCTGAGCGCCAGCAGGAAGTGCTCGACGTGGCGGAAGTTCTCGCGCAGGACGAGGGCGGAGACGCCGAGCGCGGCCAGCGGCACGCTGAGGTAGCGGCTCATCCCGCCGAGCAGGTCCATGCCGGCGGCGACCCCGGCGAACTCGGCGCACAGGGTGCCGGTGTTGGCGATCACCAGGGCGGCGAGGACGAGGGCGGCGGCGCGGCGGCCGAAGCGCTCCCGCACCAGCGTCAGCAGCCCCTTGCCGGTGACGACGCCGAGCCGCACGCCGACCTCGTGGAAGACGATCAGCGCCGCGGTCGAGAGCGCCAGCACCCAGAGCAGCTCGTAGCCGTAGCGGGCGCCGAGGATCGAGTAGGTGGCGATCCCGGCCGGGTCGTCGTCGGAGAGCCCGGCGAGCACGCCGGGGCCGACCACCGCGAGCAGCGCCGCGACGCTGCCGGCCGCGCAGCAGCAGGTGCCGGCGCCGCGCGAGGCGCCAGTGGGTGTGGCGTCCGGGGATGCGGTGGGCGCGCGGCTGGGGCAAGGCGGGCATACCTTGACGGCGGCGCGGGATAGACTCGCCTCCACATACGGTCGGTGGTCAAGGGAAGTCCGGTGCGAAGCCGGCGCGGTCCCGCCACTGTGACCGGGTCAAGGAGATCGCAGGCGCCCAGCGCGCCAGCCACTGGGGACGACACCGAGTCCCCGGGAAGGTGCGGTCGAGAACCCCGGAAGCCAGGAGACCTGTCCGCCGGCCAGCCAATTCAACCCTCGAGGAAAGGGTGGCTTAAATGCCAAGATTCATCCCATTCCGGCTGGCGGCCGCGTGCGCGCTGGCTTTGTTCCTGTCCCTTCCCCTGGCCGCGAGCGCGGTCGGCAAGGGCTTCTCCGCCGAGCTGCGGGTGGTGGGCGCCGGCGGCAAGGTGCTCGCCGAACAGCCCGTCGCATCCGGCGCGGTCTCGGTCAAGAGCAGCCCCAGGGCGACCTGCTTCGGCAAGGGGACCGGCGGCAGCGGCAGGCCGGTCTCGCTCGGCGCCAACACCGCGATGGGCCTGCTGGCCCGCGGCACGAAGTCGATCGCCGCGCTGCGGCCGCTGCTGCTGAGCGACCACTTCGGCTTCGGCGTCGCGCTCTGCGGGATCGGCTCCAGCGTCGCCCACGGCAAGTCGTCGTGGTACCTGAAGGTCAACCACAAGGGGCTCTCGGTCGGCGGCGACAAGGCGAAGATCAGGGCCGGCGACGAAGTCCTCTGGGACCTGGCGCCGTCCTACCCGTACCCGAACGAGCTGGCGCTGGAAGCGCCGGAAAGCGCGACGGCGGGGCAGCCGTTCACGGTCCACGTCTACTCCTACGACGAAAAGGGCAAGCGCAAGCCGGTCGCCGGAGCGACCGTGACCGCCACCGCCGCCTCGGTCCTGCCGGCCTCGTTCGGCCCGACCGGCGCCGACGGCAGCGCCACGGTCACGCTCAGCGGGCCGGCGACGCTTTCCGTCCGGCACGGCAAGGAAATCCCCTCCGCCGGCGTCGGGGTCTGCGTCAGCGGCACCTGCAAGTCCGCCTAGGTGGCCTGGCGCCGCGGCACGGCGGTCGCGATCGCGCTGCTATCGGCAGCGCTCGCGGCCGCCGGCTGCGGCCTCGGCCCCGGCGCCTCCGTCGGCTCGGTCGAGCTGACGGTGACGCGGGAATTCGGCGCAGTCCCGGTGGTGGCGCGCTCGGTCGGGGCGACCGAATCCGACACGGTGATGCGGGTGCTGGAAGGCAGCGCCGCGATCTCCACCCGCTACGGCGGCGGCTTCGTGCGGTCGATCGACGGGGTCGAGGCCGCGCGGCAACACGGCCGTCCCCACGACTGGTTCTTCTACGTCGACGGCGTCGAGTCGCCGATCGGCGCCGCCGACTACGCCCTGCGCGGCGGCGAGCGGATCTGGTGGGACTACCGCGACTGGTCGGCGACCAACAGCGTCCCCGCCGTGGTCGGCTCCTGGCCGGCGCCCTTCGTGGGCGGCTACGAAGGCGCCGAGCACCCGGTTACGGTCGAGTGCGAGGGCGGGGGAGGGGGAGGGGCCTGCGGACGGACCAGGCGCGCGCTGCGGGGCGTCGGCGTCCGCCTCGGCTCCGGCGCCCCGCCCGGCGCGATCCGGGTGCTGGTCGGGCCCTGGGCGCGGGTTCGCTCGGACCCGGCCGCGGCCCAGATCGAGGGCGGGCCGGCGCGCAGCGGCGTCTTCGCCGAGCTCGCGCGCCGCGGCCGGGGGTATGAGCTGAGCGGGCTCGACGCCGACGGGCGCGTGGCGCGCCGCTTCGGTCCCGGCGCCGGGCTCCTCGCCGCCACCCGCCGCTACGGAGGGCCGCCGGTGTGGGTGGTCACCGGGGCGACGGCGGCCGGCGTGGGGGCGGCGGCCGGGCTGCTCGACGCGGCGAAGCTGCGCGACCATTACGCGGTGGTCGCCGAGGACGGGAAGGAGACGGCGCTGCCGGTGAGCCGATGAGGTCGGCGCTCGCCTACACCCCCAGGCGCGGCCCCCTCCAGGCCGCCTCGCCCAGCGCCGCGATCGCCTACCTCGGCGCCCTGGTCGCGGTCGCCTTCCTGTACTCCAGCCCGGCGGTGCTGGTCGCGGCCGGTGTGGCCGCGGCGCTCTGCGGGCGGCTGGCGGGCGCCTGGACGGCGGTGCGCGCGGCCTTGAGGCTGGGCCTCCTGGTCGCGCTGCCGATCGTCGTCGTCAACGCCCTCGTGGTCAACCGGGGCGAGACGGTGCTGGCCCGGCTCGGCGATTGGCCGCTGCTGGGCCAGGTCGACGTCACCGCCGAGGCGCTCGCCGAAGGGGCCGTCTTCGGCCTGCGCGCGGCGGTCGTGATGATCGCCTTCGGCGTCTACTCGGCCTGCGTGGACCCGGACCGAGTGCTGCGCTCGCTACGCCCGCTGGCGGGCCGCTCGGCGCTGACCGCGACCCTGGTCTCCCGCCTCGTCCCGGTCGCCGCCGCCGACGCCGCCCGCCTGCGCGACGCCGCCCTGCTGCGCGGCCCTGGGGCGGCGATGGCCGGACGCGCCCCGCTGGCCCGCCGCCTGCTCGCCGGCTCGCTGGACCGCGCGGTCGACGTCGCCGCCACCCTGGAGCTGCGCGGCTACGGCCTCGACCGACGCCGGGGCCGCTTCGCTGAAGGGTTGTGGGGGCTGGGGGGACCAAGATCCTTCGCGCGTCCGTCGTGGTTCGACCGCCGCTTCTACGCGGTGGGCGCGCTCGTCCTGGCGGCGGCGGTGGGCGGGAAGCTGGCAGGGGCCGACGGCTTCCGTGCCTACCCGACGATCCAGCTCGGCTTCGGCGCGGCCACCGCGGCCCTCTGCGCCCTCCTCGTCCTCAGCGGCCTGGCGCCGCTGCGCCGGAGGCGCGCGGCCCGTGTCTGAGCTGGCGATCCGCCGCGGCGCCGCCCCGGCCCTGGCGATCGAGGGGCTGACCTATACCTACCCGCGCGCCCCGCGGTCGGCCCTTGCCGACGTTTCGCTGGAGATCGCCCCGGGCGAATTCGCCCTGCTGGCCGGCCGCTCGGCCTCGGGCAAGTCGACGCTGCTGCGCGCGGCCTGCGGCCTGGTCCCGCACTTCCACGGCGGCGAGATCGACGGCGCCATCGCGGTCGCCGGCCTCGACGCCCTCGCCTCCGGCCCCGCCGAGCTCTCGGCGGCGGTCGGCTACGTGGCCCAGGACCCCGAGACCCAGGTCGTCTCGACCACGGTCGCGGCGGAGATCGAGCTGCCGCTGGAGATGCGCGGCGACGCGCCGGCCTCCCGAGCGAGGGCAGTCGAGGAGGTAGCTCTGGCGCTCGCGATTCCGCACCTCCTCAACCGAACCGTCGACACCCTCTCGGGCGGAGAGCTCCAGCGAGTAGCCCTGGCAGCGGCCCTGGTAACCCGCCCGAGCCTGGTCCTCCTGGACGAGCCAACCTCCCAGCTGGATCCCGTAGCCGGCGACGAGCTGATCTGGCTCCTGCGCCGCCTAAACGAGGAGTGGGGCGTGGCCGTTCTGCTGGCCGAACACCGGTTGGAGCGTTGCCTCGCAGCAGCCGACCGAGTTATCGCCATGGACGCCGGCACCATCTCCTTCGACGGGCCCCCAACCGATTTCCTCGCCTGGTCCCACAGCTCCGATCCGGCCCTCTCGACCCCAGCCGCCCGTCTCTTCTCCCTCGCCGGCATAGACCCGCTGCCGGTTGGCGTTAGGGATGCGCGGCAGATGCTTGCCGCTAGGGGAGTCGGACCCCCTCCTCACTCAACTTGCTCCGGTGGAGAGCGGTCGGCTGGCCGCGGGCGAATTGCCGGAGAAGTACAAGCCGTGAGGAGGGGGTCCGACTCCCCCGTCGTCGAGTCGGCCCTCCTGGCACGGGGGTTGTGGGTTGAGCTTGAGCGCGGGGATGAGATGTGTGAGGTTCTTCGCGGAATAGATCTGAGGGTCGGGGGCGGGGAGCGAGTCGCGTTGATGGGCCGAAACGGAGCGGGGAAGAGCACGTTGTTGCGAACGGCCGCCGGACTGGTCGAGCCGGTCGCTGGCAAGGTCGAGGTGGCGGGAGGGATGGCACTGCTGACCCAGAACCCCGGCGACTACTTGGTGCGGGAGCGGGTCGGGGACGAACTGCCTGGGGAGCAGGGCGCGGCTGCATTGCGTGTGGTGGGGCTGGAGCATGCGGTGGATGCCGATCCGCGCGATCTGTCCGGGGGCGAGCGGCAGCGGTTGGCGCTGGCGATCGCGCTGGCGGGTCGGATGGAGGGGGAGGAGCTGCCCGGGTTGGTGGCGCTGGACGAGCCGACTCGGGGGATGGACCGGTCGCGCAAGGACGACCTGGTCGAGCTGATTGCGGACCTCGCGGCGCGCGGCGCCGGCGTCGTCGTCGCCACCCACGACGTCGAGTTCGCCGCGGCGTTCGCCGGGCGGGTGGTGCTGCTCGGCGACGGGGTGGTCATCGCCGACGGGCCGGCGCGCGAGGTCCTCTCCGGCGGCTGGTACTTCGCCACCGAGGTCGCCCGCGTGCTCGACCTGCCCGGCGTCGTCACCCCCGAGCAGGGCGCGGCCGCGCTCTTGGGAGCCGAGGAATGAGCTGGCAGTTGGCCAGCTTCGCGATCCTCGGCGCGGTCCTGCTGGCCGGCTTCGCCTGGTATGAGCGCTCGCGGCCGCCCTCCCAGGTGGTCGCCCTCGTCGCCGCCCTGGCCGCGCTGGCGATTGCCGGCCGCGTCGCCTTCGCCGCCTTCCCCAACGTGAAGCCGACCACCGACATCGTCATCTTCGCCGGCTTCGCCCTCGGCGCCGCGCCCGGCTTCACCGTCGGCGCGCTCGCGGCGCTGGTCTCCAACCTCTGGTTCGGCCAGGGGCCGTGGACCCCGTGGCAGATGGCCGGCTGGGGTCTGTGCGGGGTGCTCGGGGCGGCGCTGGCGCTGGGCTCGCGCAACGTCGGCCGGCTCGGCCTGGCGGCGGTGTGCGGGTCGGCCGGCATCGCCTACGGCGCTCTGCTGAACTTCTCTCTGATGGCCACTTACGGGGGAGAGCTGTCGTTGCGGCGGTTCGGCGTGCTGGAGACGCAGGCGATCCCGTTCGACCTCGCCCACGCCGCCGGCAACGTCGCCTTCGCCCTGATCGCCGGGCCGGCGATGGTGCGGATGCTGACGCGCTTCCGCGAGCGCTTCGAGTGGGGGAGGGGCGAGGCGGCGAAGTCACCGGTGCGTCCCGGCCGTTTGGCCCCCGGGCTGCGCGGCGGCGGGGTCGCGGCCGTGCTGCTGGCGGCGCTGGCGCTGGGAGCGCTGGCGCCGGCCCGCGCCGAGGCATCGGACGCCGGCCGCGCCGCCAACTGGCTGGAATCGGTCGAGAACCGCGACGGCGGCTTCGGCGCCTCGCCCGGCGACAGCTCCGACGCCGCGATCACCTGCTGGGCGATGCTGGGGCTGGAGGCGGCGGGGCGCAACCCGCTCGACGTCTCCCACGGCGGCCACACCCCGGTCGACCTCCTGCGCACCCGCCTCGGCTCGCTGAGCAGCCCCGGCGACCTCGCCCGCACCATCCTGGCGTTGGAGGGGGCCGGGGTCGACCCGCGCGAATTCGGCGGCGAAAACCTGGTCGCCGAGCTGCGCGCCAAGCGCCGCGACAACGGCTCCTTCGAAGGCTGGCCGAACTCGACCGCGTTCACGGTGATCGCCCTGCGCGCCGCCGGCGCCGAAGGCGGCCTCGACTCCTCCCTGGCCTGGCTGCGCAAGGTCCAGAACGACGACGGCGGCTGGGGCGACGTGCCGGGCTCGCCGAGCACCGCCGATGGCACCGGCGCGGTGATGCAGGCCCTCTCCAGCGACTCCAAGGCGGTGCACCGCGGGCTCTCCTACCTGCGCGAAGCCCAGCGGCGCGGGGGCGGCTTCGCGATCGGCAGCGGCGGCGAGGTCAACGCGCAGTCGACCGCCTGGGCGATCCAGGGCATCCTCGCCGCCGGCGGCGACCCCGGCTCCTACCGCCGCGGCGGCGCCAGCGCCTCCGACTACCTGGCGGCGCGCCAGGCCGACAACGGCCACTACCGCTACTCCAAGTCCAGCGACCAGACCCCGGTCTGGGTCACCGGCGAGGCGCTGGTCGCCGCGGCCGGCGAGTCCTTCCCGATCTCCCCGCCGGCACGCAAGCAGGCCTCCCAGAGCAACACCGGCGGAATCTCCCCAAGCTCAACCGAAACCGAAGTGAGCCCAGCCGCTCCCGCCAAGGCGGCCCCGGGGATCTCCCCCGCCTCCCCAGCCGCTCCCGAGAACGGGGGCGCCGGCACCCTCCGCGAACGTTTTGCGACCCCCGGAAAATCCACGCCTGAGGCGCCAGCAGGGAGCTCCTCATCCGGGGGGCGAGTGAGCGGGGGGTCCGGCACCCCCGCCACCGGAACGCCCGCGTCGGAAGACTCGGCGGAAACCAGCAGCACCGCCGGCGCCATAGTCCTCGGCCTCCTCGCCGGCTCCCTCTGCTTCGGCGCCGCCTGGGGCGCCCGGCGCGTGTGGATGCGCCGTCGCTACGGCCTGTAGCGAAATTCCGTCACTGAAAAAGCGGGGGCCGATCCCCAATTCCCCCGTTGCGGCCCGAGACCGGCCCCCGTCGTCGGCTGCGCTCTAGGCAGCCTTGTAGATCATGTGCATCACCTGGACTGGCGCAACTTTCGTGACCTTCATCAACTTTTCACCCCCCTTCGTGATCTGCCCCGGCGCGAGCCGCCAGGGGCAGGTCGATGCTAAGGAAATTCTCAGCATCATTCATTTCGTGAGCGACGTAGGTTTCTTGCAATGCGAAGAATCCTTATGCTCGGTGCCTACTGAGTAAGCAGAGGGTTCGAGCGGAGAGGAGACGCATGGAGGCAAAGACCGGCCGGGCCGGACAGCGGAGGAAGGGAATCGAGGAAGTGGTCCAGTACGCCCTGGGCCACCGCATCCGCGTCCACATCCTCATCGTCCTGAACGAAGGGACCTATACCGCCGGTCAGATCGCCGAGATCATCGGCGAGCCGCTCAACAACGTCTCCAACCACATCAGGGAACTGCTCGACGCCGGCTCGATCGAACTGGCCAGGACCGAGCAGCGGGGCAACATCGTCCAGAACTACTACCGCGCGGTCGAGATCCCGTACTACTCCGAGGAGGAAGCCGAAGCGATGACCTGGGAGCAGCGCCAGGTGACCGCCGGCCTGGTCGTCCAGTCGGCCTCGGCGGAGGTGATGGCGGCGCTCTGGGGCGGGAAGCTGGCCGACCCCCGCGCCTGCCTCGCCTGGGACTGGTTCAACGTCGACCGCGAGGGGCGCGAGGCGATCGAGGAGGAGCAGCGCCGGTGCTGGGAGCGGATCCAGGAGATCGAGGTCGAAGCCACCAACCGCCGCGCCGAGTCGGGCGAGGAGGCGACCTCGATCCTGGTCACCCAGTTCGGCTACGAGCGCGCCCGCGAGGCGCGCAAGTTCCCTCCCTCATGAATTCGTGACCGACGTGCATCGCGCGATTGACGGCCGTCATTCGGTCTGAAAGCGTCCAGCATTCCACCGACACAGACCATCCTTGGGACTGGCAGGGATGGTCGAACCGGCCAGATAGGCCGGGGCGACGGGTTCCGAGGATTCGGCGCGCGTCGCCCCGGGTTGGTCGGGTGGTGGGCCCCTCATGACCCCCACCGCCCCTCAAACCGACCCCCGCATCCCGCTCCCCGCGTGTCCGGGCGGGGAGGCATGACGGTGAAGGACGTCGAGGCCTCCTTCGACTGGGGCGCCCTCGTCCCCCGCATCGTCCACCCCCTGAAGGTGGCGATAGTCGAAGCGGTGCTCTGGATCGACGGGCCGATCTCGGCCTCGGAGCTGGAGAAAGTCTTCGAGAAGAGGTTCAGCCTCTCGGTCGTCTCCTACCACATGAAAAAGCTGGCGGAGGCGGGCGTGCTGGCGAAGGTCGGCGAGCGCCAGGTGCGGGGCGCGCTACAGCACTTCTACTTCTTCTCGCCCGGCGAATAGGGCTCGGCGCGCCGCTCGCGCCGCCGCCCGACCCCGTGGCCGCCGAGGGGCGAAACTGTGGGGGATGGACGTCGAGACGGCGATACGCACGCGCCGCACCCACAAGGCCTTCGGGCCGGAGCCGCTGGCGCCCGAGCAGCTGCGGGAGCTGCTGGCACTGGCGCGCTGGGCGCCCAACCACGACCTCACCGTGCCCTGGCGCTTTCGCGTCCTCGGGCCGCGGGCGCTGGCGCGGCTGAAGCGGGCGGCCGGGCCGGAGGGCGCCGCCAAGCTCGACCGCTGCCCGACCCTGGTCGTCGTCTCCGCCGCGCTCGGCGGCGACCCGGTGCGCGACGAGGAGGACCTGCACGCGACCGCCGTCGCCTCCTACATCGTCCTGCTCGCCGCCCACGCCCGCGGCCTCGCCGGCTACTGGCGCACGCCCGCCCTGTTGCGCGCCGAGGAGGGGCGGGCCGCGGTCGGGCTGGCGGACGGGGAGCGGTTCGTCGGCCTTCTCCACCTCGGCCACCCGCGCCAGGAGCGGCCCGCGCCGGAGCGTCCCGCCCCCACCGAGACCGTCGTCTTCCTCGACTGATGCTGGCCCGCGCCGAGGCAATCGAGGCGATCGCCGGGCGCCGCTTCGAGGTCGTCGTCGTCGGCGGCGGGATCACCGGCGCCGGCGTCGCCCTCGACGCCGCCTCCCGCGGCTACTCGGTGGCGCTGCTGGAGCGCGGCGACTACGCGATCGGCACCTCCAGCCGCTCCTCGAAGATGGTCCACGGCGGCCTGCGCTACCTCCAGAACTTCGACCTCGGCCTGGTCCGCGAGGCGCTGGTGGAGCGCCAACTGATGGTCCAACTGGCGCCCCACCTGGTCTACCCGACGCCGTTTTTGGTCGCGGCCCTGGGGGAGGAGCGGCGCGACCGCCGGGTCGGCCTGGGGCTGAACATGTACGACGTGATGGCCAGCACCCGGGTCGGCCGCGGTCGCCGCGAGATGCGCGCCGCCGGTGAGGAGGACGAGCAGTACTACTGGTCCCCCGACCGCCACCGCACGATCGGCCGCGAGGAGCTGTTGGAGATGGCTCCGGCGCTCGGCCCGCGCGAGCCGCGCGAGGCCTACCTCTTCTACGACTGCCAGACCGACGACGTCCGCCTCGTCCTCACCGTGCTGGGCGAGGCCGAGCGCTTCGGCGCGGTGACGCTGAACGGGGTCGACGTGGTCGAGGTCCTCTCCGACGGCGGCCGCGCCGCCGGCGTCGCCTGCGTGGAGGAGGAGTCCGGGGAGCGCTTCGAGGTGCGGGCCGACAACGTCGTCAACGCGACCGGGGTCTGGGCCGACAGGCTGCGGCCCGAGGAGGTGGTCGAGGAGGAGGACGTGCCGAGGATCGCGCCCAGCCGCGGCACCCACCTGATCCTCGACCGCGCCCAGCTGGCGATGGACGGGGCCGCCTGCATCGTCCCCGCCGGCCAGGGCCGGATGATCTTCGCCCTGCCCTGGTACGGGCGCACCCTGGTCGGCACCACCGACAACGACTACGAGGGGGACATCGCCCACCCGAATCCCTCCGGCGAGGACGTCGGCTACCTGCTGGACGCGATCAACGAGTTCTTCGGCACCTCCGTGGCCCAGGCCGACCTGCTCGGCGCCTACGCCGGCGTGCGGCCGCTGATCTCCAGCGGCGACCCGCGCAAGTCGGTCGACATCTCGCGCAAGGCGGAGCTGTATGAGACCTCCTCGGGGATGCTGACCATCACCGGCGGCAAGCTGACCACCTGGCGGCGGATGGCGAAGCAGACCGTCGACCGGCTGGTCGAGCGCGAGGGGCGCGAGGCACCCTGCCACACCGCCGAGATCCCGCTCGGGATGCCGGCCCGCGAGGAGGACCTGGAGGCGCCGGAGGGGGTGGGGGAGGAGGCGGTCTCCCAGCTCGCCTTCCGCTACGGCCACGCCGCCCGCGCCGTCCTCGACCTCGCCTGGAAGGAGCCGAAGCTGGCGCGGCCGATCGTCCCCGGCCGCCCCGACCTGCTGGCCGAGGTGGCGATCGCCGCCCGCCGCGAGCAGGCGCGCGGGGTCGCCGACGTGCTGCTGCGGCGAACCCGGCTGGGCATCCTGGCGGCCCCACAGCTGCGCGACCCCGGGCCCGCCCGCGCCGTCGCCGAGGTCCTCGGCTCCGAGCTCGGCTGGTCGCGGCGGCGGATCAGGCGCGAGGCCGAGGCCTGGCCGGCGGCGGCGGCGCGGGAGGGCATCGACCCGGCCGCCGCCGGTTGAATAACCTGCGGCGCGTGACCAAAACCGAGCTGGAATCCAAGAACCTCGCCGAGCTGCACGCGCTCGCCGCCGAGGCCGGTGTGCCGCGCTACCGGATGCTCTCGCGCGGCGAGCTGATCGCCAGCCTCTCCGGGGGTGGTTCGGGGCAGGGCCAGCGCTCCCGGCCGAAATCCCAGGGTGGCGGCGGAGCCTCCGAGCAGCGCGAGCGACCGCCGCGCCGACGCCGCCGCTCCGGCGGCGGAGGGGGAGAGCGGGAGCGCTCCGGCCGCGAGCCGCGGGAGCGCGAGCCGCGCGGCCGCGAGCCCCGCGAGGCGCGGCCCCCCCGCGAGCCCAGGCCCCCCCGCGAGCCCAGGGAGCGCGAGCGGCCTGAGCCGAAGCCGAGCGAGCCGGCGGCCCAGCCGGCCCCGAGCGCGGCCGCGCCGAGCGACGCCGGCGCCGAGCCCTCCCGTCCCCGCCGCCGCAGGCGCCGGCGCTTCGGCCGCCGCGGCAAGGGGGAGGTGGCCCTACAGGACCTGCTGCTGCCGCCGCAGGCCGGTCGCCAGGCCGTCCTCTGCGCCGAGACGCGAGAGGGCTGCACGGCGCTCCTGCGCGGCCTCGTCGCCGACCTCGACGCGGCCAAGGGACCGGACCCGGTCGTGCTGCTGATCGACCCCGGCCCCGAGGAGCTGGCCGACTGGCGGCGCGAGGCGCCCCGGGCGGAGATCGTCGCGGCCGGCCAGGCCCGTCACGCCAGCGACGCCCTCGCCCAAGCGGCGGCGCGCGCCGGCGGCGGCGACGACGTGATCCTGCTCGTCGACTCGCTGAGCCGCCTCGGCGAGGCCTACGGCGAGGCCGACGCGGCCAGGGAGTTCTTCGACGCCGGCCGCGTCCAGGGCGGCGCCGGCGGCGGCTCGCTGACGGTGGTCGCGGCGCTGGAGCGCCCCGCGCACTGAGTACGCCGCCGCCTCAGGGGCGGTAGGCGATGCGGCGCCAGGAGGGCTCTTTGGAGAGCTCGATCAGCTCCGGGCCGCGGTCGGGCTGGACGTAGCCGAAGGTCTGGGTGCGCTCGTCGAAGACGACGTCGAGCTCGCCCTCCTTGACCCGCTGGTCGAGCCAGGCGCCGCGGAAGACGAGGCGGCGGATCCAGTGGACGAGGCTGCGGTTGGCGGGGCCGACCAGGTCCTCCCAGTTCCCGTTGATGTGCTGGCCGAGGCGGGAGCTGGGCTCGGCGATCTCGCCGCTGACGGCGAGGTCGAGGAGGTCGTCCAGCTCCTCCTGGCTGAGGCCCTGGTGGACGAAGCCGAGCTTGACCGCGGCCTGCTCGACCCGCTGCCCGAAGTCCTCCTCGTTGAAGGCGAAGCGCAGCTCGCCGTACTCGAGCACGTAGTCGGAGCCTGACTCGTAATTCCCTCTGCGGGTCGTCTTCTTGTCCATGAGTTGAAGCCAAGCCGATCCCGCAAGCCCGGCGGGGTCAGGTTCATGATCTTGCCGATCATCGTACGCCCGTGCCCGCCCGGGCCGGTGCCTGAACGGCCGTTTGCACCCCGGGACGGCCGCCGATCGACCCCGATCGCATTAGCCTCGCGGGCAGAGCCGAGGTGATCGACCTGCACTGCCACATCCTTCCGGGCATCGACGACGGCGCCCGCGACCTCGACGACAGCGTCGCGATGGCGCGCCAGGCCGCGGCCGACGGGATCGAGGCGGTCTGCGCCACCCCGCACATCCGCCACGACCACAACGTGCGCGTCGTCGAGATCGACGACCGGGTGGCGGCCCTGAACGAGCGGCTGCGGGAGGAGGGCGTCGCGGTCGAGATCCTGCCCGGCGGCGAGGTCGCCGAGACCGCCGCCGAGGCCCTGTCCGAGGAGGAGCTCTCGCGGGTCGCCCTCGGCGCCGGCCGCTGGGTGCTGCTGGAGCCGGCTCCCGGACCGCTTTCCGACAGCCTCGCCCGCCGCGTCGCCCACCTCGCCGCCCGCGGCCACCGGGCGCTGATCGCCCATCCCGAGCGCCACGTCTCCGCCGACATGTTCGCGCGCCTGGCGACCCTGGTCGGCGAGGGCGCCCTGGTCCAGGCGACCGCGGACTTCTTCCTGCGCGAGGAGACCGCGGCCGGGATGCTGGCCCTGGCGCGGGCCGGCCTCGTCCACGTCCTCAGCAGCGACGCCCACACCTCGCTGGCCGGGCGCCCGCTGCGCCTGAGCCAGGCCCTGGAGCGCCTGAACGCGGTGGAGGCCCTGGCCCCCCACCGAGCCTGGATCGCGACCGAGGCCCCCCGCGCCATAGTCGAAGGCGACCCCCTGGCCGTCCCCTTCGCCCCAACCACCTGACGCCGGCTCAGTCGAGGCGGCGCAGGTCCACGCGCGGGGCCAGCTCCTCGACCACGGCGCGGGCGCCGGTGCCGAGGCCGTGGCGGAGGAAGTTGGCGGCGCCGGCGGCGGCGCCGACGCGAAGCGTGTCCTCCCAGCCGCGCCCGCCGGCGAGGCAGGCGGCCAGGGCTCCCATCATCGAGTCCCCGCATCCCTCGCGGGAGCCGCGCTCGAAACGGGGCGGGGCCAGCTCCCAAGCGTGGCCGTCGCGGACCGCCAGCGCCGGCTCCCCGGCCCGGGTCACGATCGCCGCCGCCGCGCCGCGCTCCGCCAGCAGCTCGATTGCCGCCCGCATCCGCTCCGGCGTGTCGACCGGGCCGGAGACGAAGGAGGCCAGCTCCCAGTCGTTGATCTTGACCAGCTCGGGCTTCCCCTCCAGGGCGCTGTCCAGGCGCGGGGAGGAGAGGTCGACCAGGGCGGGCGTCCCGTTCTCCCTGACGTCGGCGACGAGGCTGCCGTAGATCTCCAGGGGCAGCGCCTCGGCCGGGTAGGGGTTGCAGACGACCAGGGCGTCGGCGTCGATCGCCGCCGCGCAGGCGACCGAGAAGAGGTCGTCGACCTCGTGGCGGCTGGGCGGCATCGCGGCGGCCTGGGCGATCGGCTCGCGCTCGCCGCCGCGGCGGTCGTGGACATAGACGCCGCTCGCCGCATCGGTCTCGACCAGCCGCAGCTCGATCGGCAGCTCCTCCAGAAGCCGGCGCAGAACCGCGCCCGACTCGCCGCCGCAGAAGCCGCAGAGGACCGGTTCGGCTCCCAGCTCGGCCGCCATCCGCGCCACCCAGACCCCCTGCCCGGCGGGGTGCAGGTGGATGTCGTCGCCGCCCTCGGCGGTCAGGGACTCGATCGCGACCGAGAGCATCGGATGGGGGCCGAAGACAGCGACCCTTGGCTTGGCGGCCATCGGCGCAGCGTAGAGGGCCGGGGCGCTCAGGCCCGGTCGTGGATCTCGTCGGCGAGCGCGGCGATCGTTCCCACCTGTACCTCCAGCCCCTCCGCCACCCGCACCAGGGTCGAGTAGCTGGGGTTGCGGACCCCTCGCTCGAGGCCGCCGATCTGGGTCAGGTCGGTCCCGACCAGCTCCGCCAGCTGCTCCTGGCTGAGGCCGGCCTCGGCGCGGAGCCGGCGGATCGCCTCGCCGAGGGCGGCATGTCGCGGCGAGCGCGGTCTGATTTTCCTGCGGGGAGGCATCTGCCGCCTCGCAGCCTTGCGATTTGCGAACTCCGGTGTTAGGGCATTTATACCCTAATATGCCCGACCGTGCGGAGGCGTGTCGAGAACTCGGGACTCCTGTTCCTTAAGGGCCGGCTTGGTGTCAGCTGATACCGGGCTGCTGATCTCAGCCCTGAATCACCCGTTGCGGCGGCGGATCCTGCGCAAGCTCAACGAGAGGGTGGAGGCCGCGAGCGCGCGCCAACTCGCGCGTGAGATGGGACTGCCGATCGGCAACGTCTCCTACCACCTCCAGGTTCTGGCTCGGCTGAACGTCCTCACACAGACACACGCGCGGCAGGTGCGGGGCGCGAGGGAGTTCTTCTACGTCTCCAACCTGGGAGGGCAGGACGAGTGGTTCCGGGCGGCCCTGGAGGGCTCCCGGAAGGAGGACGAAGGACTGGCGCGGGGGGAGAGGCGGAGGCGCTCGGGGGCTTAGGGCCCCATGAGCTGTCCACCGCCCAGCCGCCTGCGGACGCTTCCCCGCCGCCGCGTCCTCGGCCGCCTGGTGCCGGTGGCGAGCGGTCCCCGCGGCCGCCTGCTCGGCCTCGCCGGCCTGCGCCGCGAGCGCGCCGGGGTCGGCCTGCTGATCCCGCGCTGCGCCAGCGTCCACACCTTCGGGATGCGCTTCGAGCTGGACCTCGTCTTCCTCGACCGCGAGGGACGGTCGCTCGCGGTGCGCCGCCGCGTGCCGCCGCGCCGGCTCGTCTGGCACCGGGGCGCCGCCGCCGTTCTGGAGCTTCCCTCGGCCCCGGGGGGAGAGTCCGCCCCCGCCGCGGACTTAGGAGGGGGATGCTGCCGCCGAGAGAGGAGATCGCGACCGTCGTCGTCTGCGAGGACGACGCGGTGACGCTGGAGCTGCTCCGCGACCACCTCGTCGCCGACCGCTTCGGCGTCCTGCCGGCGCCGAGCGCCTCCGACGCGCTGCGGCTCTGCCGCTACCACCAGCCCGACCTGCTCCTCCTGGACCTGGCGCTGCCCGACGCCTCCGGCCTCGACGTGCTGCGCGCGATCCGCGAGGCCGACGGGATCGAGACGCGCTTTGACCCGAGCCTGCCGGTGATCGTCCTCACCGGCCGCGGCGCCGACACCGACCGCGTCCGCGGCCTTGACTCCGGCGCCGACGACTACGTCACCAAGCCCTTCGTGTATCAGGAGCTGCGGGCCCGCATCGGCGCCGTCCTGCGCCGCCGCGCCGACCGGCGCGAGGGACCCCTCCGGATCGGCGAGCTGACGATCGACCCGGTCGGGCGCAGGGTCACGGTCGGCGGCGAGGAGGTGGCGCTGGCGAAGAAGGAATTCGCCCTGCTTCGCATCCTCGCCTCCGACCCCACGCGCGTCTTCCCCAAGGAGGAGCTGCTGCGGGAAGTGTGGGGGTTCGCCAACCCCGGCCGGACCAGGACGCTCGATTCCCACGCCAGCCGACTGCGGCGCAAACTGGACCCCGAGCACGGCCGCTACGTGGTCAACTGCTGGGGAATCGGCTACCGGTTGGTGGACGGGTGAGGCGGTTGCGGCGAGTAGAACCGCCGATCACCCCGATTGCCGACCTCGACGCGGAGCGCGGAACCCGCCCCGCGTCCGCTGAGGATTTCGAGCGACTAACGGCAGACGACGCCACCGACGGCGAGGGGTAACCGTGGCGCATCGCCGCGCCGGCGCGTCGCCTCGCGCCTCGATCGAGTTCGGCCAAACCGAGTGGCGTGAGGGGACTCACTGCGATCGACCGCTTGGTGCGGCCCGCCGTAACCCTGGAAATGCACATACACACCTTCCAAGAATGCCGACCGGAATAGCTGGATGTGCTCTGTCATGACTTGGTTGGATCTCAAACTGCTCGCTCGCACTTACCGTAGGGCACACACCGATGTGCATTGTTGTTGATCCTGGTCCACTTACTTGGGCATCTATGGCTTCGGCCTAGAGCCAGAGGCGTTCTTGACAGGGCTGCATCGCTTCCGCTAGCGTTTTAGGCGATTGACTGGTCAGCCAGCCAGCCAGTCGCGAGCGTTTGGGATGGGTCCCGAAAGACAGGGTCTGAATAACGGGAAGGGGAGCAGTAGAGCTGGATCAGTCCCTACTCAGGCACAGCCGAGACTAGGTTCTCCCCACAAGAGGCCTTGCCTTTCAGCATGTGATCAATCAAGAAAAATAGATAGGAGATTCCGATGAAGATGCCAATTGCGTTGCTCGACCTGGCTCTTTTGGCAGCCGTGGTCGTGCTGGCGGTAATCGGCTGGCGGTGGAGCCGGCCTAAAAGCGCCGTAGCGGAATACGAAGAGTTCAACGAGTTTCCCGCGGTAACCAAGTGCGTACTCGTTTACCAAAACCCCAGGGCTATCTGTAAGGGAGCGATGGAAATCATCAAGTCAATTCACAAAGCGGCCGAGCTGAAAATCACGCTCCAAGGCGGAGTAGATCAACTGACCACCCTTGGCAGGTATTGCTACGTCAGCGATAGCAGGAAGTACTCCGTGTTCACAGGAGAACTGACGGCGAGCATCGCCAACGAAGAATCGAAAAATTGCTCAAACGTGTGTAACGACAACACCGATGCCATCACCCCTTATGAACAGAGCCAGATAAAAAATTGCCTCGCATAGGGCAGTAAGCAGGTAGCACCCCCCGGACATCACGTCGCGGATGTCCGTGCAGTAATGGGTCGCACCCTCCTGTGATCGCCCAATCGAGGCGATACCCGGGCGCAACAGCGCCAGGAGGGCCACGTGCCTGATCCAGACCCCAACAAAGAGCCACAGCAGCCCCTACCAGCCAACTCTGGGGGTCAGTCGCTGCCTCCAGATCTGGAGATCCCGCGGGAGCTTCAGGAGCTGGCCAGGACGCTGGATGCAACTGAAAAGGACCAGCCGGCCGTCCCTTCGAACCTTCACTCCCATGAGGAGATTGCTTTCGAGCTGGAGCTCGAGGGGCTGCGCATCAAGAGAGAGGAACGTAAGGCTTTGACTTGGGCTCGCCGGGGGTTCGTTCTTCTCCTGGCCTTGGTGGCCCTGATCGCTCTGGTCTCACTAGCCGTCATCGTCGCGGGGCTGAGCAGTAGCGAAAGTCACCTTGTTCTCCCTGCGCTGGCGCCGCTCTCAGCCTCCGGGGCAACCGGTGCACTCCTATGGCGGGCCTACGCAGGAAGATTCATTCTGCGGCGTTAGGATCTCTGGGGAGGTTTCATGCCGACAGGGCCGACGGAGGAGAGGTCCCCGAGTTCGGCCTGGAATCTCAGCCGCCCGGCGAGGGGGCTATCTCCCCTCGGCCCGCTAGCTGCACGTCGGCGGGCAGGCGCATGTCGAGGCGGTCGGCGAGGGCTTCGAGCCGGGTGCGCCAGGCGACGATCGCCGCCCGCTGGGCGGCCTGGGTCCGGGGCAGGTCGGCGTAGCCGCGGGTCGGGATCGCCGTCGTCAGGGCCCGCAGGTAGGCGTCCTCTAGGACGTAGGTGTGGGCGTAGGCCCGCTGCGCGCGTGCCAGCTCGACCGGGACCGGGCGCAATCGCCGGATCCTGGCCGTGTAGCGGGCGAAGCGGCGCTCCAGCCGGCGCATGCGCCGTTGGGCGGCGCGGCCGCCGAGCCGGTGGCGGCGGTACCGGCGGAGGATCGGCTCGGCGCGGTCGAGCAGTCTGTTGACCCCGAGCCGGATCGGCTCGACCCGGCCCAGGTAGCGCTCCACCGCGCTCGCCCTGGAGGCCTCGCGCTCGGGGTGGTCAGGGCCGGTCGAGGTCGAGGCCGAGCCGCAGCCGGCGAGAACCGCGATCGCGGCGCTCAGCGCGGCCGCGGCCCGCCACCCGCCGCGACCGGCGCTCCCAGGTCCGCGGCTCAACCGCGCCCCTCAGTAGCCGTAGCCTCCGCCGCCGGAGGGGGCTTCGGTCGGCTGGGCCGCCGTTCCGCCACCGCTGCCGGCGCTGCCCGACCCACCGTTGTCGGGCGAGTTGCCGCAGCCGGCGATCGCGATCGCGATCGCCGCCAGGCCCGCCACCAGAACCATCGAATTCCGCTGTCTCTTCATAGTCCGCCCTTCCGCGACTGGAAACTGTTCTGTCCAATCCAGATACGTGCCGCGATGCGTGCCGGTTCAGGGGCTGGACGATCTCCGCACCCCGGCCATGCCGGTGCCGCGCGAATGAACGAAGCCGCGGTCGCCGACGTAGGCCAGGGACCGGAGACTTCGAATGGCGGAGGGAGCAATGCGGCGGGCAGAGGGGTGGAGGGTGCGGCGAGGCCGGCTGGCGACTCTGAGCGCCGCGCTCCTCTGCCTCCAGGCGGCCGCGACCGGCGCCGCGCCGGGCGCCGCCGCGTCCCCGGCGGCCGCGCCGGCCCACGCCTCGGTGATCGGCGGCACCCCCGCCTCGATCGCCGATTTCCCCTGGCTGGCCTACGTCGAAGCGACCGACGCCGAGGATCTCGAATTCTCCTGCACCGGCACCGTGGTCGCGCCGAGGATCGTCCTCACCGCGGGCCACTGCGTCGAGGACACCGAAATCACGACCCTCGACCCGGCCTCCACCTACTCGGTGACCACCGGGATCGCGAGCGTGGGGAGGGCCGGCCCGGAGGACGTCTCGGCCGTCTCGGAGGTCCTGATCTACCCGCATTTCGACCCGCTCAATGTGCATGGCGACGCCGGCCTGCTGATCCTCGCCAGCCCGGTCGCCGCGCCACCGTTGCCGCTGGCCGGAGCCGCCGACGGCGCCTCCTACGCGCCGCGGACGCCGATCTCGATCGCGGGCTGGGGAGTGACCGGGCCCAACGCGGTCCGCTCACCCTCCCGGCTTCAGGTTGCCTCGATGGTGGTCAAACGCCCCAGGTACTGCAAGCGGCACACCCGGAACTACTACCTTCCCTATTCCACCTCGAGGCAGCTCTGCGCGGTCCACGCCCCGGGGCGGGCGGTCAGCGGCTGCTACGGCGACAGCGGCGGGCCGGCGATCGCGCGGCGGGGGGACGGCTCAGCCCTTCAGGTCGGCATCGTCAGCACCGGGGGGCCGGAATGCAGCACCTCGCAGCCGAACGTCTTCGCCCGCGTCGATCTGGTCTCGGTCTGGGTTTCGCGCTGGATCGCCGCGGTCGAAGAAGGGGCGCCGGCTCCGACCGTGCGGATTCCCAGGCCCCGCCCGCCGGATCTCTCCTTTGGTCGAGCGATGGGGCGCGGCGACTCCCCGGCGCCAGCGACCCATCGCCCGGCCGCCTAGCCCAGGTCCTCTGCCGCCGCCGGCGCGGACTCGAAGTGGAGGATCGCCAGCTTGGTCGCGATCGCCTCGGCGGGGTTTTCGCTGAGGCGGGTGGCGGATTCCTCCTGGATCTCGATCGCCCGGTTGAGGGTGTCCTCCAGCAGCGAGGCGAGGTCGCCCCAGCCCTGGCCGTCGACGACGAGCGGGGTGCGGCTGACGTGGGAGTCGGCGCGCGCGTCGATCGTGCCGGTCCGCAGCGCCCCGGTCGCGTCCTTGCCGATCATCTCGATCACCGCGCCGGAGATGCTCTTGCGGGCGGAGGCCGGGATCTGCTCCCAGTCGCTGTCGCTGAAGAACGCCCGCTCGGTGGCACGGTAGAAGTGCTCGACCGCGCCCCGGCGCGGCTCGGTCTTGACGAGTTCGACGCAGTCGTACTCAAGCAGGGTCTTGACGTGGTAGCTGACGTTGCCGAGCGGCTCGCCGAGCTCCTGCGCGAGCTGGTTGGGGCTGGAGATCCCCCTGTGCAGGGAGGCGAGGATCCTCACGCGCAGCGGGTGGGCGAGCGCCTTCGCCAGCTGCTGGGTGATGCCCTCTGGAGAGGTTCGGGTCTGGGCCAAGGGAGTAAGTCCTCCGATCGGGGTGGAATTCCGAGACATCAGATGTCTGATGTCTGGTTGTGGATCAAGTATTCCAAAACGCTCGGTCGATTACTCGCTCGAACGCCCTTTCCAGAGCGGAAAAAGGACGTTTGATGGAAGATCTTCGACATCGATCGGTGACATTCGGGAATCTCTTTCGCCGCTTAAGAGGTCTTATCCAAGCGCACCTGCCGGCCTGAGGCGCCTGGCCGAGACCGCATTGGGGTGGCGGGTGCGCAATCTGCGCCGCTTTCGCGGACGGCGGGGGGAGAGAACGGGCGCCGCCCGGCCTTAGGCGGTCATGGGAACCTCGATCGCCGCACGGAGCCGTTGCCGGAGCTGAGCCAGATAGGCACGGCCTGGCCGCTCGCCGTCTCGCTCGCGGCGGTGACCGTGCGCGGGGTGCGGGCCGGACGCCGGCGGACGGTGCTGAACGAGGCGCTGCACGAGCTGCGCCGGCCGCTTCAGGCGCTGGCCCTCTCGGCGCCCGGGGCGGGGCGAGCGCCGGCGGTCGAGTCCTCGGTGCGGATGGCCGCGGTCGCCCTGGAGCGGCTGGACCGGGAGATCAACGGCCGGTCCCTGGCCGCGGCGCCCGAGCCGGTGCGGTTGGAGCCGCTGCTGGGCGCCGCGGTCGGGCGCTGGAGGGCGCGGGCGGCGCTGACGGGCGACGCGCTGGAGCTGCGCTGGCGCGCGGGCGACGCCGTCGTGGAGGGGGATCGGTGCGCGATCTCCCAGGCGCTCGACAACCTGATCGTCAACGCGATCGAGCATGGCGGTCCGGCGATCGAGGTCGAGGCACGGGTCTGCCGCGACCGGCTCCGCGTCTCGGTCGCCGACTCCGGGCGGTGCGCGCCAGCTCCCGAGCGCCCGCGGCGCGCCGGGCCGCTGGCGCGCCTCTCGGGACGGCGCCGCCGCGGCCACGGGCTGCGCCTGGTGCGGCGGACCGCCGCGGCGCATCGCGGGGAGTTCCGGCTGCGCCGCTCGGAGCGGGGGACCGAGGCGACGCTCGATCTGCCGCTGATCGGCGCCGGTCGCGGGGTGGGGCGGTGAGCCGCCGCCGCCGGGCGATCGCCTTCGCGGCGGCGGCCCTGCTCGCGGCGGCCGCCGCCGCCGCGATGGCCGACGGCTACGGCGCCAGCGTGGCCCGCGGCTATGGCGAGCTGCGCCCGGTCGTCGTCGCCGTCGCGAAGCTGCCGGCGGGGCGGCCGATCGCGCCCCACCAGGCGGTGGCCGAGCTGGAGCTGCGGCGGATCCCGGCGCGCTTCGTGCCGCCCGGGGCGCTGCGCTCGCCGGCCGCGGCGGTCGGTCTCTCGCCCACCGCGAGCGTGCCGGCGGGCTCCTACCTGCTCGCCTCCCAGCTGCGCCTGCCGCGGACCGCACCCCCCGAGGGCCCGCGCCTCGGCCAGGGACGTCGGCCGGTGCGGATCGAGGTCGCCGGCGCCGGGGCTCCGCTGGAGGAGGGGGCGCCAACGCCGGGGTCGAGGGTCGACGTGGTGGTGACGAGCGAACCGACCGGCTCGGGGCCGGGCCGGACCTACGTCGCCGCCGCCGCGGTGCCGCTGCTGGCGCTCGCGCCCGGCACCCCCGGCGCGCCGTCCGAAGAAGCCGCGGCCGCGACCCTCGGCCTGACCCGCGTGCAGGCCCTGCGCCTGATCGCCGCCGACAGCTTCGCCCGTCAGGTGACCCTGCTGCCGAGGGGCTGAGCGGATGACGGCGCGGGAGAGGGACATCGCCGAGCTGGCGGCGACGCTGCGGAGCCGGCTGGTCGAGCGGCGTCGGAGCGCGGCCGCGGCGGGGCGCGAGGCCGGTGCCGATCTGGCCGAGGCGGTGCGCGAGCTGGTCGAGCGCGACGCGGCTCCGCTGGGGAGCCGGGACCGCGAGGAGCTGGCCGAGCGGATTATCCGCGACGCCGTCGGGCTCGGGCCGCTGGAGGTCCTGCTCGCCGATCCCGCCGTGGAGGAGGTGATGGTCAACGGGCCCGATCGCGTATATGTCGAGCGAGGCGGGCGGATCGAGCCCACCGACGTCGCCTTCGCCGGCGAGGAGGAGCTGCGCAACACGATCGAGCGCATCCTGGCGCCGCTGGGGCGCCGGGTCGACGAGCTCAGCCCGATGGCCGACGCCCGCCTCCCAGACGGCTCGCGGGTCAACGTGGTGATCCCGCCGCTGGCGATCGACGGCCCGGCGCTCTCGATCCGCCGCTTCGGCGCCCACCGCCCCGGGCCGGGCGAGCTGGTCGAGCTGGGCACCCTGAGCGAGGGCCAGAGCCGGCTGCTGGCGGAGGCGGTCGCCGCCCGTCGCAGCATCCTCGTCAGCGGCGGCACCGGCACCGGCAAGACGACCCTGCTCAACGCGCTCTCCAGCTTCCTCGGCCCGGCGGAGCGGGTGGTGACGATCGAGGACGCGGCGGAGCTGCGGCTGCGCCAGCCGCATGTGGTGCGGCTGGAGAGCCGCGCGGCGGGGATCGAGGGCAGGGGGGAGGTGACGATCCGCGACCTGCTGCGCAACGCGCTGCGGATGCGGCCGGACCGGATCGTGATCGGCGAGGTCAGGGGAGCCGAGGCGCTGGACCTGCTGAGCGCCCTCAACACCGGCCACGACGGCGCCCTCTCGACCGTCCACGCGAACTCCCCGGCCGACGCCCTCGGCCGGCTCGAGACCCTGGCGCTGATGGCGGGGGTGGGGCTGCCGCACGCGGCGGTGGCCGAGCAGGTGCGGCGCGGGATCGACCTCGTCGTCCAGCTCGAACGCCGCCCCGATGGCGCCCGCGTCGCGACCGAGATCGCCGAGGTCGCCTCCGGCGCCGCGTCCGGCCGGACGCGGCCCGGCCCGGCGAGGGGATGACCGCGCCCGCCGGGCTGGCCCCCGCCGTCCTCGGCGCCGCCGCCGGGGCCCTGCTCGCGGTGGCGGCGCGGGAGGCCCTGCGCGGCAGTCCGGCGGCGGCTCGCTGGCTGCGCCGGACGCTTGAGCCGCTGCGCCGGGCGGGGCGCGAGGGATACGCGCCGTCGAGGCCGGAGCGCCGCCGGCTCGCCGCGCTCGCCACCGCGGCCACCGTCGCCGCCGGCTGGCTCCTCGCCGGACTCGCGCTGGCGCTGCCGCTCGCCGTGGCCGGCCCGGCGCTCGCGGCCTGGGCGATCTCCAGCCGCCGCCGGCGCTACCGGCTGGCGGTGGAGCACTCGCTGCCGGCGCTCGCCACCGCGGTCGCCGACTCGCTCACCGCCGGGCGCTCGCTGCGCGCCTCGCTGCTGGCGGCCGGGCGTTCGCTGGACGGCCCGCCCGCCGCCGAGCTGGCCCGGCTCGGCGCCGAGCTGGACCTGGGTGCCGCGACCGCCGAGGCGGTGGCCGCCTGGCGGCGGCGGATGCGCTCGGGGCGGGTCGACGCCTTCGCCGGCGCCCTGCTCAGCCAGCAGCTCGCCGGCGGCGACCTCGCCGGCCTGCTGCGCCGCTTCGCCGCCGGCGCGGCCGAGCGCGATCGCGTCGCCGAGGACGCGCGGACGGCCACCGCGCAGGCGCGCTTCACCGGCCTGCTGGTCGTCGCGATGCCGAGCGGCGGCGCCCTCTTCGCCGAGCTGATCCAGCCGGGGTTCCTCGCCAGGCTGCTGGGCTCGACGCCCTCGGCGGTCCTGCTCGCCCTCGCCGCGGCGCTACAGCTCGCCGGCTTCCTCGCGATCGGCCGGCTCTCGCGGGTGGTCGAGTGAGCCCGGCCGGACCGCTGGCGGCGATCGCGGTGCTGCTCGGCTTCGCCGCCGCGCGCGAGCTCGCGGCGGCGCGGTGGGGCGCCGGGCCCGCGCCGCCGCGACGGCCGCGCGGGCGCTCGGCCGCGGCGGCGCTGCGGCTCGGTCTGCCCGAGCGATTGCGTCGCTCCGGCCTGGAGCCGCGGCTGCCGCTCTCCGCGGTGCTGCTCGCCAAGCTCGCCGGCTTCGCCTGCGGCGGCCTCGCCGCCCTTGCCGCGGCACCCTCGGCGCCCGGGCGGACCTCCCTGCTGGTCGCCGCGGCGATGCCCGTTGCCGGTTTCCTCGTCCCCGACGCGCTGCTGGAGCGGGAGGCCCGCCGGCGTCGCCGGCGCCTGCTCGCGGCCCTGCCCGACGCCCTCGACCTGCTCGCGGTCAGCGCCGCTTCGGGCCGCGGACCCGCCGCCGGGCTGGAGCAGCTGGCCCGCGGCGGCGAGGGCCCGTTGGCCGAGGAGCTGCGGATGACGGTGGCCGAGCTCTCCTGCGGCACCCCGCTCGGCGAGGCGCTGGGGTCGCTGCGTATGCGTGTGCCCGGCGGCGAGGTGGCGACCCTGGTCGCCGCGATCGAGCGCTCGCGCCGCCTCGGCTCACCGCTGGCCGACCAGCTCCGCCGCCAGGCCGGCGACCTGCGCCGCGACAGCCGCCGCGCGGTGCAGGAGCGGGCGGCGCGGGCGGCGCCGAAGATCCAGCTCGTCGTCGCCCTGGTGCTGGTCCCCTCGGTCCTGCTGATGATCGCCGCCGGCCTGATCGCCAACGCCGGCACCCTCCTCGCCGGCTTCTGAGGACGCCGCTTCGGAGTTTCACCCCACCCGGCGTGGGGTCAAGGTCCGAAGCGGCGCGGGGGGGGCTGCAAATGGGGTTGCAGAAGGGGGTCGTGTTGCAAAGTGGGGAGGAGTGGGTTATTGTGGCGATCGAGTTGAAGCCCAGGACCGGGGTGGTGAGGCTCCTCCCACCTCATCACCCCGGTCCGATTTCTTTCCGCCCTCCGCTCAGAAAGGACTCACCGAGGTGGCTTTTCGGGGTCTCTACGAGCACAGCCTCGATTCCAAGGATCGCCTCACGGTGCCGTCGCGGTTTCGGGCATTGCTTTCCGACGGAGTGGTTCTGTCCAAGGGCTTCGACCCCTGCGTCTGGGTGCACACGACCACCGAGTTCGAGCAGCTCTCCGACCGCTTCCTCTCCCCGCACAGCCCCTTCGGGCGCGACGCGCGCCAGCTGCGCCGCCGCTTCCACGGCGGCTCCTTCGACGAGAAGCTCGACTCCGCCGGGCGCATCCGCGTCCCCAAACCGCTGATCGAGCACGCCGGCCTCGACGGCAACTGCGTCGTGATCGGCGCCGGCGAGTACCTGGAGATCTGGAACGCCGACGCCTGGGCCAGGCAGGAGGCGGAGCTGGACGCCGCCGCGCCCGAGATCGCCGAGGGCCTGGCCGGCGCCGGGACCGCGTGATCATGAGACTCCATGCCGAGCGAATCCCCATCTCCCACCGCGTCGCGCCCCGGCGGGGAGGGCCGATCCCGATGAGCGAGCACCAGCCGGTCCTCGCCGCCGAGCTGACCTCGCTGCTCGCTCCCGAGCCCGGCCAGACCGCGGTCGACTGCACCTTCGGCGGCGGCGGACACGCCCGGCGCATCGCCGCCCAGCTGGGCCCGACCGGGACCCTGATCGCGATCGACCGCGACCCCGCCGCCGCGGCCCGCTTCGCCGAGTTCGCCGCCGAGGCTCCGTGCCGGACCCGGTTCATCGACGCCGACTTCGAGGAAGGGCTGCGAACCCTGCGCGGCGAAGGCTTACGCCCAGAGATGGTCTACATGGACCTTGGGATGTCATCGATGCAGGTCGACGCCTGGGAGCGCGGCTTCTCCTACGCCTACGACGCGCCGCTCGACATGCGGATGGACACGCGGCAGAGCTTCGACGCCGCCGACCTCCTCAACGAGTGGCCGGAGTCGCGGATCGCGGCGGTGCTGCGCCGCTTCGGCGAGGAGCGCTACGCCGGCGGCATCGCCCGCGAGATCGTCCGTCGCCGACCGCTGGCGACCACCTCCGAGCTGGTCGCGGCGATCAAGGCGGGGATGCCGACCGCGGCCCGGTTCGCCGGCGGCCACCCGGCGAAGCGCAGCTTTCAGGCGATCCGGATCGCCGTCAACGGCGAGCTCGACTCGCTCGAGGCCGCTCTGCCGCTGGCCTGGGAGATGCTCGCCCCCGGCGGCCGCCTCGGCGCGATCTCCTTCCACTCGCTGGAGGACCGGCCGGTGAAGCGGTTCCTCGCCGAGAAGGCACGCGGCTGCGTCTGCCCGCCCGAGCTTCCGGTCTGCGTATGCGGCCACGAGCCCGAGGCGGAGCTGCTGACCCGCCGCGCCGTATCGCCGGGACCGGCCGAGGTCGAGGCCAACCCGCGCTCGCGCTCCGCCCACCTCCGGGTCGCGCTGAAGATCGCCGAGGCGCAGGCGCCCGGGGAGGCCGGCTGATGGCCGTCGCCGCCCCCGCCCGCCCTGGCGCCCCGGCGCCCGCCCCGTCGCGGACCACGCCGCCGCGCCGCCGCCCGGCCCCGTCCCGCGCCCCCTCGCGCACCGCGCCGAAGCGCTCCGGCGGGCAGCTGATCCCGCTCGCCGTCGGCCGTACCGCGGTCGCGGTCAGCCAGCTTCCCGACTCCGGCCTGGTGGTGAGGCTGACCCGCGGCCGGGCCTGGATCGGCGTCCTCGGCGTGCTCCTGGTCGGGATCGTCGCGCTCAACGTGGTCACCCTCAGCTTCGCCGCGTCCTCGGGCAAGATCGAAGAGCAGATAACCACCCTGAGCCAGGAGAACTCGATCCTGCGCGGGCGCGACGCGCGGCTCTCGGGGATCGGCGTGGTGCGCCTGGCCGCGACCCCGCTGGGGTTGGCGATGCCCTCCAGCGACGAAATCCACTTCACCGACGCCGGCCCCAACGACGTCGCGACGGCGGCGCGGCGGCTCGCCGCCGCCGGCCCGGGCTAGGGGCCGGCGCGGATGCGCCTGATCGAGCGCAGGATCGGGCTGCTCTTCGCCGCCTTCCTGCTCTGCTTCCTGGTCATCGTCGGGCGCGCCTTCTGGCTGCAGGGGGTGCAGGGGGCGCAATTGGCCTCCGAGGCGGTCTCCCAGCAGACCGAGACCGTCACCGTGCCGGGCCTCCGCGGCAGCCTGCTCGACCGGCGCGGCAACGAGCTGGCCGCCTCCGAGGACGCCTCGACGATCTTCGCCACGCCCTACCAGGTGAAGAACCCGCCGCGGGCGGCGGCCGAGCTGGCCCCGATCCTCGGTCTCGACAAAGGCGAGGTGCTGGAAAGCCTCACCGCCAACTCCGGCTTCTCCTACGTCGCCCACAGGGTCGGCCTGGAAGAGGCGGCGAGGATGGAACGGCTGAAGCTGGAAGGGATCGGGGAGCTGCCCGACAGCCGCAGGACCTATCCCCAGGGCCAGATGGCGGGACAGGTGATCGGCGCCGTCGGCTCCGAAAACCAGGGGCTGACCGGGCTCGAGGCGGGCGAGGAATCGGTTCTCGGCGGCACCGACGGCGAACGGCGGGTCGTCAAGGACGCGCTCGGCGACCCGATCCGGCTGGAAACCGTGAAGGAAGCGAGCAACGGCGAAGACGTCCAGCTGACGCTCGATCCGCTGATCCAGGAGAAGACCGAACGGGTGCTGGCCGAAGTCGGCGAAACCTACGCGCCGAAGGGGGCGACCGCGATCGTCGTCGACCCGCGCGACTCGCAGGTCCTGGCGATGGCGAACTGGCCGCCGGTCGACCCCAGCGACCTCTCCGGCGCCAGCAGTGAAGACCTGCTCAACCGGGCGACCGGCTTCACCTACGAGCCCGGGCTCGACCTTCAAGGCGTTCACCGTCTCCGCCGCGCTGGAGGAAAAACTGGTCACCCCGGAGACCGCGTTCACGCTCGCGCCCAGCATCCAGGTCGCCGACCGGACGATCGAAGACGCCGAGCCGCGGCCGACCGAGACGCTCAGCGTCGCCCAGATCCTCGCCCAGTCCTCCAACGTGGGCGCGGTGACGATCGGGCTCGAGCTGGGCGCGGAGAAATTCAGCCGCTGGATCGACCGCTTCGGCTTCGGCCGCCCGACCGGGGTCCAGTTCCCGGCCGAGGAGCAGGGGATCGTGCCGCCGCTCGCCGAGTACTCCGGCTCGACGATGGGCAACCTGCCGATCGGCCAGGGCCTCTCGGTGACGCCGATGCAGATGGTCGCCGGCTACACCGCGATCGCCAACGGCGGCATCCTCAAGCCGCCGCAGCTGATCGAGCGGGTCGGCGAAGAACGCCTGCGCGAGCCGAGCGGGCACCGGGTGATCGACGCCGACGTCGCCGCCCAGGTGCGCGAAATGCTGGAGGGGGTCCTGGCCCCCGGCGGCACCGCCTCCGAGGTGAGCGTCCCCGGCTACACCCTGGCCGGCAAGACCGGCACCGCCCAGGTGGCCGAAAACGGCGACCTACTCGGAAACCAAATTCGTCGCCTCCTTCATCGGCTTCGCCCCGGCCCAGGACCCGCAGCTGCTGGTCGCCGTGATCGTCGACCAGCCGCAGGGCGACATCTACGGCGGCTCGGTGGCGGCGCCGGCCTTCGGCAAGATCGCCGCCTTCGCGCTTCCGTACCTCGGCGTTGCGCCCGCAGTCGGAGGTAGGGGGTCGGGTGCCTCGGGAGACCGTACGGCCGGCAGTCACCGTTGTGCGAAGCCTTGCCGCTCCCAAAGCCTCCCGAAGAGGGGCACCCGACCCTACCTAGAATTCGGGCGGATGAAGCTGGACGAGCTTGTCGCGGAAGCTGGGGGCGCGGGTGGTCGGGATGGGTCCGTGAGATCTCCGGGCTCGCCTACGACAGCCGCAAGGTCGGGCCGGGACGCTGTTCTTCTGCGTGCCCGGGGAGAAGGTCGACGGGCACGAGTTCGCCGCCGCGGCGGTCGAGGCTGGGGCGGCGGCGCTGGTCGTCGAGCGCGAGCTTGGAGCTCGCGGCTCCGCAGGTCGTGGTCGCGGACGCGCGGGCGGCGATGGCGCCGCTGGCGGCCCGCTTCTGGGGCGACCCGACGGCGGAGCTGCGGGTCGTCGGGGTCACCGGGACCAACGGCAAGACGACGACGGCCTTCCTGGTGCGCGAGATCCTCGAGGCGGCGGGCATCCGGTGCGGGCTGCTGGGCACCGTCAAGCAGGTCGTCGGCGGGGTCGAGGAGGAGGTCGAGCGGACGACGCCGGAGGCGATCGACCTGCAGGCGACCTTCCGGCGCATGCTCGACGGCGGCGACCGGGCCTGCGCGATGGAGGTCTCCTCGCACGCGCTGGCGCTGCACCGCGCCGACGCGATCCACTTCGAGGTCGCGCTGTTCACCAACCTGACCCAGGACCACCTCGACTTCCACGCCGACATGGAGGACTACTTCCTCGCCAAGCGCCAGCTCTTCGAGGCCGGCCCGGGGACCGCGATCGTCAACGTCGACGACCCCTACGGCGCGCGCCTGGCCGCGGAATTCGAGTGCCTCACCTTCTCCGCCGAGGGCGCGGCGGCCGACTACGCCGCCCGCGACGTCAGCTTCGACGCCGGCGGCGCCCGCTTCACCGTCGCCGGCCCCGGCGGGGAGACGGCGGTGCGCACCGCGCTGCCCGGGCACTTCAACGTCGCCAACGCGCTCGGCGCCTTCGCCGCGGCGGTGGCGCTCGGGGTCGACCCCGGCACGGCCGCGGCAGCGGGCTGGCGCGGGCGGCGCGGGTGCCGGGGCGCTTCGAGCCGATCGACGAGGGCCAGGGCTTCGCCGTGCTGGTCGACTACGCGCACACGCCGGACTCGCTGGAGAACGTGCTGCGGGCGGCGCGCGCGGCTGACCGAGGGGCGGCTGATCTCGGTCTTCGGCGCCGGCGGCGACCGCGACCGCGACAAGCGGCCGAAGATGGGGCGGGCCGGGGCCGAGCTCGCCGACCTGGCGATCGTCACCTCCGACAACCCGCGCTCCGAGGACCCGGAGGCGATCGTCGCCGAAGTCGCGGCCGGCGCGGGCGACGGGCGCCGGGGTCGAGGTCGAGGTCGACCGCCGCGCCGCGATCGCGCTCGCCCTGGCGCCGGGCCGAGCCCGGCGACACCGTGGTGATCGCCGGCAAGGGCCACGAGCAGGGCCAGGAGTTCGAGGGCGGTCGCAAGGTCCCCTTCGACGACCGCGAGGTCGCCCGCGAGGAGCTGCGCAGGCTGGGCAGCCCGGCGTGAGGCTGACCGCCGCGGAGATCGCCGCCGCGCTCGGCGCCGAGGTCGTGGCCGAGGGCGGCCGAGGGCGCGCCCGAGCGGGCGACGATCGACTCCGCGGCCAGCGGCCCGGGCGACCTCTTCTTCGGCCTGCGCGGCGAGAGCCGCGACGGCGGCGAGTTCGCCGCGCGCGGCGATCGCGGCCGGCGCCTGGGGCGTCGTCGCGCGGCCCCGAGCACGCCGGCCGCGCCTGCGGCGGCGCCTGGGTCTTCGCCGCCGCGGACCCGCTCGGCGGCGATGCAGTCGCCTCGCCCGCGCCTGGCGGCGGGCGCTGCGGCGCCCGCGTCGTCGGCGTCACCGGCTCGGTCGGCAAGACCTCGGTCAAGGACATCGCCCGGGCGCTGCTGCCCGGCCGCGTCCACGCCAACCGCGAGAACCTCAACACCGAGATCGGGCTGCCGCTGACGCGTCCTCGAGGCGCCGACGGAGACCGACGTGCTGGTCCTGGAGATGGCGATGCGCGGCGCCGGGCAGATCGCCGAGCTGGCGGCGATCGCCGAGCCCGAGGTGGCGGTGATCACCAACGTCGGCCCGGTCCACGTCGAGCTGCTCGGCTCGGTCGAGGCGATCGCCGCGGCGAAGGCCGAGGTGCTCGAGGCGCTGCCGCGCCCGACGGCGTCGCCGTCGTCCCGGTGCGGGCCGGCGAGCTGGAGCCGCACCTCGCGGCGGCGCCGCGGCTGCTGCGCTTCGGCCCCGGCGGCGACGTCGAGGCGACCGAGGCGCGGGTCGCTCGACGGGGTGACCGAGGCGCTGATCGCGACCCCGCTCGGCGCCGGCTCTTCCACTTCCCCTTCGCCGAGGCCCACAACCTGACCAACGCGCTGGCCGCCGTCGCCGCCGGCGTCGCGCTCGGGCGCCGAGCCGGCGGAGATGGCCGACCGCGCTGCGAGCATAGGCTTCTCCCGCTTCCGTGGCGAGCGGCTCGAGCTCGGCGACGGGATCGTCCTCGTGAACGACTGCTACAACGCCAACCCGGTCTCGATGCGCGCGGCGCTCGACCATCTCGCGACCCTCGGGGCGCCGCGCACCGTCGCCGTGCTGGGCGAGATGGGCGAGCTCGGCGCCGACGCGCGCCGGCCTACCACCGCGAGGTCGGCGAGCACGCCCGCGCGCACGGGCGTCGACCTGCTGATCGGGGTCGGCGAGCCGGCCCGCGACTACGACCCCGACGAGCTGGTCGCCGACCCCGGCGAGGCGGCCGAGCTGCTCGGCGGCGCAGCTCGAGCCCGGCGACGCCGTCCTGGTCAAGGGCTCGCGCTCGGCCGGCCTGGAGGCGGTCGCCGAGGCGCTGGCGCAGGTCCGAGGGGGCGGCGCCTGATGGGCGAAGTCCTGATCGCCGGGATGGCGGCGATGCTGATCTGCATCTTCCTCGGCCCGAAGTTCATCGAGTACCTGCGGGTGCGCGAGTTCGGCCAGCACATCCGCGAGGACGGGCCCGCAGGAGCACCACGCCAAGGCGGGCACGCCGACGATGGGCGGGCTGATCGTCTTCGCCTCGATCTGCGTCCCCTACCTGGTCCTCTCCGACCGCGACGCGCAGAGCCTGGCCGTCTTCGGCGTCGCCCTCGGCTGCGCCGCGATCGGCTTCGCCGACGACTTCATCAAGATCGTCAAACGCCGCTCGCTCGGGCTCTCGGCGCGCTGGAAGCTGCTCTTCCAGCTGGTCCTCGCGCTCGGCCTCTGGTGGGTCGCGCGCCACGAGGTCGGCCTCGAGCCGATCCTCTACTTCCGCATCGGCGACGGCAGCGTCGACCTCGGCCCGGTCCTCTACTTCGTCCTCGTCTTCCTCGTCATCGCCGGCACCTCCAACGGGGTCAACCTCACCGACGGCCTCGACGGCCTCGCCGCCGGCTCCTGCGCGATCGTCCTCCTCGCCTACACGGCGATCGCCTTCGTCGCCAACGAGCAGCAGAACCTGGCGCTGCTCTCCGCCTGCCTGGTCGGCGCCTGCATCGGCTTCCTCTGGTTCAACGCCTTCCCGGCCTCGATCTTCATGGGGGACACCGGCTCGCTCGGGCTGGGCGGGGCGATCGGCGCGCTGGCGGTGATGACCCAGACCGAGGTGCTGCTGATCATCATCGGCGGCATCTTCGTGATCGAGGCGCTCTCGGTCGCGATCCAGGTCTTCTCCTTCAAGACCTTCCGCCGCCGCGTCCTGCTGATGGCGCCGCTGCACCACCACTTCGAGATGATGGCCTGGTCGGAGACGAAGATCATGCTCCGCTTCTGGATCATCGCCGCCGTCTGCTCGGGCATCGGCTTCACGCTGTACCAGCAGTCGATCGGGCGCTAGGGCGCCAGCCGACCCGGTCGACCCAGTCGAGCCGCTCCAGCGGGCGATGTCTAGCGTCGGGTCCCAGGGACCCATTCGAGCTCAGCACGCCCCGCGACAGGTCCGGGGGCGCCGGGGGCGAAGATGGCTGGGTGAGCTCGTCCGCCGCCCAAGGAGACCCGCCCGCCGCTGCCGCGGGCCGTTCCTGGTCGTCGGGCTGGCTCGCTCGGGGCAGGCGGCGGCGCGGCTGCTGGCCGCGCGCGGGGAGGAGGTGCGCGGGGTCGATTCCGGGCATCCCGAGGGGGCGGCAGGGCTTGGCGCGGGTCGGCGTCGAAGTCGTCCTGGATACGGATGGATCTGGCTCAGCTCGAGGGGACGCGGACCGTCGTCAAGAGCCCGGGAGTGCCCCGGGAGGCGCCGGTGATCGCGGCCGCGCTGGAGCGGGGCATCGACGTGGTCGGCGAGCTCGAGCTCGCCTGGCGGGCGCTGCCCAACCGCTTCCTCGCGGTCACCGGGACCAACGGCAAGACGACCACGGTCGAGCTGCTCGGCCACGTCTACCGCAGCGCCGGCGAGCCGGTCGCCGTCGCCGGCAACGTCGGCACGCCGCTCTCCGCCTGGTCGGCGAGGTCGAGCCCGACGCGACCGTCGTCTGCGAGGCCTCCAGCTTCCAGCTCGAGGACACGACGGCCTTCGCCCCCGAGTGCGCGGTCTTCCTCAACCTCGCCCCCGACCACCTCGACCGCCACGCGCGACCTCGACGCCTACCTGGCGGCGAAGCTGCGGATCTTCGCCAACCAGGGCAACGACGACGTCGCCGTCTACAACGCCGACGACCCGGCGCTGGCCGGCGTCGACCTCGGCGGCTGCGCGCGGCGGATCGCCTTCTGCCGCGGCGCCGGCCCCGACTGCGAGGTGGCGCTGGCCGAGGGGACGATCTTCTACGACGGCGAGCCGCTGCTCGCGGTCTCCGAGCTCGGCCTGTTCGGCGAGCACAACGTCGCCAACGCGATGGCCGCCGCCGCCGCGGCGCTCTCGATGGGGCTCGACCGCGACGCCGTCCGCGAGGGCCTGCGCAGCTTCGCCGGCGTCCCGCACCGGCTCGAGCAGGTCGCCGAGATCGGCGGCGTCCGCTTCGTCAACGACTCCAAGGCGACCAACGTCGCCTCGGCCGCGGTCGGCCTGCGCGCCTTCGACGGGCGGCGTCCACGCGATCCTCGGCGGCAGCGAGAAGGGCGAGCCGTTCGCGCCGCTGCTCGACGCCGGTGCGCGAGCGCTGCCGTCGCCTGCTACCTGATCGGCGCCACCGCCGACCGGCTGGCGCGCCGAGCTGGCGCCGGCGCTGGCCGACGGGGTCGAGCTGCACCGCTGCGCCGACCTCGAGGACGCCGTCCGCCGCGCCGCCGCCGCGGCCCGCCCGGGCGAGGTCGTCCTGCTCTCGCCGGCCTGCGCCAGCTTCGACGCCTTCGAGAACTTCGAACGCGCGCGGCGAGCGCTTCCGCGAGATCGTCGAGGGCGCTGCGGATGAGCGCCGGGCGCTGGCGCTCGGCCGCCTCGCCGCGCCCGCCAGGGCCGAAGAGCGAAGGCGAGGAAGCGAACGCCGCGCCGCCGCGGCTGCCGACCGAGTACAACATGCTGCTGACCGCGACCCTCTGCCTGCTGGCGCTCGGCGCGGTGATGGTCTTCTCGGCCAGCTCGACCACCCAGGTCCTCAGCAACGGCGGCCTCTCCGACAGCGCCTTCTACCTGAAGCGGACGCTGATCTTCGGCGCCGTCGGCCTGGTGATCATGCACCTCGCCGCCCGCCACGGGCTCGACGTCGGTCCGCCGCCTGACCCCGGCCCTCCTCGGCGTCTCGCTCTTCCTGCTCGTCGCCGTGCTCGGCGCCGGCAGCGCGGTCAACGGCGCCAGCCGCTGGATCGGCCCCAGCTCCCTCCAGATCCAGCCCTCCGAGCTGGCCAAGGTCGCGCTGATCCTCTACGGCGCCGACCTGCTCGCCCGCAAGCCGAAGCGGGCGCGCTCGATCGAGGGCCTGATGCCGTTCCTGCTGGTCGTCGGCGCCGCCTGCCTGCTGATCGTCGCTGGAGCCCGACCTGGGCACGGCGATGGTGATCGCCTTCGCGGTCGGCGCGACCCTGGTCGCCGCCGGCGCCCGCGCCGCGCGACCTCGGCCTGATCGCGCTCGCGCTCGGCGTCGTCGCCCTGCTGATGACGGTGGTCGAGCCCTACCGGATGGCCCGCCTGACCGGCTTCCTGCACCCCGGCGCCGACGCCGGCGGCGCCGGCTTCCAGGCCGCCCAGGCGAAGATCGCGCTCGGCTCCGGCGGCATCTTCGGGGTCGGCATCGGCAACGGCGTGCAGAAGGCCTTCTACCTGCCCGAGGCCCACACCGACATGATCTCGGCGGTGATCGGCGAGGAGCTGGGCCTGGTCGGGATCCTCGGCGTCGTCGGCCTCTTCGCGATGTTCGGCTACGCCGGCCTCAAAGTCGCCCAGAAGGCGCAAGGACAACTACGGCAAGCTGCTGGTCGCCGGCCTCACCTCGCTGATCCTCGTCCAGGCGACGATCAACCTCTTCGCCGTGATGGGCCTGGCGCCGCTGACCGGCGTGCCGCTGCCCTTCGTCTCCTACGGCAACAGCAGCCTGCTGGCGACGCTGTTCGCGGTCGGCCTGATCCTCAACGTCGCCCGCGGCGGGACCGCGCCGCCGCGGACGGCCGCGACGGGTCCCGCGCTGGCAAACTGCGCGTCGTCGATGGCGGGCGCCCGCCCGCCCGCGGAAGGAGTCGATCGAGCGGTGCCAGGAAAGCCAAGAGTGGTGGTGGCAGCGGGGGGAACCGCGGGGCACGTCGTGCCCGCCATGGCGGTCGCCGACGAGCTTCGGGATAGCGGCGCCGAGGTCTCCTTCCTCGGCACCCGCGAGCGGATCGAGGCCGAGCTGGTTCCCGCCGCCGGCTACGAGATCGACTTCCTCAGGGTGCGCGGCATCGACCGCCGCAACCCCCTGCGCGCCGCCCGGGCCGGGCTCGAGGCGCTCGGCGGCGGTGGGCGCCGCCCGCGCGGCGCTGCGCCGCCGCGGCGCCGACGTGGTGATGGGCGGCGGCGGCTTCGTCGCCGGCCCGGCCGGGCTGGCCGCGGTCCTGACCGGCACGCCGCTGGTCCTGACCGAGGCCGACAGCCACCTCGGGCTCGCCAACCGCCTGCTCGCCGGGCGCGCGCGGCGGGTCTGCCTCGCCTTCCCGATCGCCGGCCGCGACGGGCGAGCGCTACGCTGGTGACCGGGCGGCCGGTGCCGCGCGGCGGTGCTCGACGCCGACCGCGGCGCCGCCCGCGAGCGCTTCGGGATCGCCGCCGGGGAGCGCTGCCTGCTGGTCATCGGCGGCAGCCAGGGCGCGCGCTCGATCAACCTCGCCGCGATCGAGGCCTTCGCCGAGCGGCGCGGGCGCGACTTCCACGTCGTCCACCTCGCCGGCCGCCGCGACTTCGCAGACGCTCGAGGAGCGCCTGGCGCGCGCCCCCCACAACGAGCGCTACACGCTGCTCGCCTACGAGCCCGACCTCGGCGATGTCCTCGCCGCCTGCGACCTGGTGCTGGGCCGCTCCGGCGGCTCGATCTTCGAGATCGACCGCGGCCGGGCGGCCGGCGATCCTCGTCCCCTACCCGCACGCGACCGCCGACCACCAGCGGGCCAACGCCGCCTGGATGGCGCGGGCCGGGCGCGGCGACGGTGATCGCCGACGAGGAGCTGGAGCGCCGGGCGGCTCGCCGAGCCGAGGTCGGCGCGCTGCTCGGCGACCCGCCGCGGCTGGCGGCGATGGCCGCGCGGCCGCGCGGCGCTCGGCCGATGCCCGACGCCGCGCGCCGGATCGCCGACGAGGTCCTGGCGGCGGCCGGATGAGCGCGGCGGAGACGCCTCTGGGCCTGCAGCGCCGCCTGCACTTCATCGGCATCGGCGGCGCCGGGATGAGCGGCCTGGCGCTGGTCTGCCCCGCCTCGGCGCGACGGTCACCGGCAGCGACCGCGCCGACTCCTCTTACATGGAGCGCCTGCGCGAGGCCGGGCTGCGAGCCCGCGGTCGGCCACGACGCCGCCAACCTGCCCGCGGACGCCGAGGTCGTCGTCTCGACCGCGATCGACGCCGAGCAACCCGGAGCTGGCCGCGGCCCGCGAGCGCGGGGTCGAGCCCCGTCCACCGCGGCGCCCTGCTGGCCGAGCTCTGCGCGGAGAAGCGGCTGATCGCGGTCGCCGGCACCCACGGCAAGACGACGACCACCGCGATGGCGGTCTGGGCGCTGCGGGCGATCGGCGCCGACCCCGCCTTCTTCGTCGGCGGCGAGGTGCCGGGGCTGGGCGAGGGGCGCCGCCGCCAACGCCGGCTGGGGCGAGGGGGAGTGGGTCGTCGCCGAGGCCGACGAGAGCGACGCCAGCTTCCTCGAGCTGGAGCCCGAGATCGCCGTCGTCACCAACGTCGAGATGGACCACCACGCGCGCTGGGGCTCGCTGGCCGAGCTGCACGAGGCGTTCCGCCGCTTCGCCGCGCCGGCGCGCGGAGTCGTGCTTCCGGCCGACGGCGGCCTCGACGACCTCGCCGGGGAGGCCGCCACCGCTCGGCTTCGACGCCGACGACGCCGGGGCCGGCCGAGCTGGCGCTGGCCGTCCCCGGCCGCCACAACCGGGCCAACGCCCGCGCCGCCCTCGCCGCGATCGAGCTGGCCGGGCTGCGACGTCGAGGCGCCGCGGCCGCGCGCGCTGGCGCGACTTCCCCGGCGTCCGACGGCGGCTCGAGCTGAAGGGCAGGCGCGACGGATTCCGCATCTACGACGACTACGCCCACCACCCGACCGAGGTGCGGGCGGCCCTGCTCGGCCCTGCGCGAGCTGGGCCCGGGGCGCCTCCTCGCCGTCTTCCAGCCGCACCTCTACTCGCGCACCAAGGCGCTCGCCGAGGAGTTCGGCGCGGCCCTCGCCCTCGCCGACGAGGTCGCGGTGCTCGACGTCTACCCGGCCCGCGAGGAGCCGGTCGGCGAGCTGGCCGGGGTCAGCGGGCTGGCGGTCGCCCAGGCCGCGGCGGAGCGGATGGGCGGGCGGCCGGTCTGGTGGCTGCCCGACCGCGACCGCGCCCGCGAGGCCCTCGCCGAGCGCCTGGACCGCGACCGCGAGCGCCCCGGCGAGCGCCGGCTGGTGACGATCGGCGCCGGCGACGTCTTCCAGCTCGGCGAGGCGCTGGTGGAGGAGGGCCGCGTGAGCGCGCCGCCCGAGGGAGTGCGGCGCGGACTTCCCGCTGGCCCGGCTGACCACGGTTCGCACCGGCGGCGCGGCCGACTGGTTCGCCCGCCCCGAGACCGCCGAGGGGCTGATCGAGCTGCTGGCCTGGGCAGCGGGGGAGGGCCTGTCGGTGGGGCTGATCGGCTCCGGCTCGAACCTGCTGGTGGCCGACGACGGGTTCCATGGCCTCGCGATCAAGCTGGACGGCGAGCTCGCGACGATCGAGCGCGAGGGCGAGCGCGTTTTCTGCGGCGGCGGCGCCCGGCTGCCGTCGGTCGCGGCCAGGGCCGCGGACTGGGGCCTGTCGGGGCTCGAGTTCGGAGTCAACATCCCCGGCACCGCCGGCGGCGCGGTGCGGATGAACGCCAACGCCTACGGCGGTCAGCTCGCCCGCGTGCTCGAAGTGGGTCGAGGTCTGCGACGCGGGCGGCGCCGAGCGCCGCGCCCCGGACCGGCTCGGCTTCTCCTATCGCCAGTCGAACCTCGGACCCGGCGAGGTCGTCTCCCGCGCCTGCTTCGGGCTGGCGCCGGGCGAGCCGGAGGAGATCAGGGCGGACGATGGCGGAGGATGCGCGATCGCCGCCGCGAGGCTCAGCCCTCGGGCGATCAAGACCTTCGGCTCCACCTTCAAGAACCCCGAGGACGAGCGCGCCGAGGGCCGCTCGGCCGGGCAGCTGCTGGAGGCGGCCGGCTGCCGCGGGCTGCGGGTCGGCGGCGCCCGCTTCTCCGAGAAGCACGCCAACTTCGTCGAGAACACGGGCGAGGCGAGCACCGCCGACGTGCTGGAGCTGATGGCCGAGGGCCGGCGGCGGGTCCACGAGCGCTTCGGCGTCGAGCTGGAGCCGGAGGTCCAGCTGCTGGGTGAGGTCCCCTGGCCCGGAGGCTGGGAGCTGTGAGGCTGCGGCTGGCGGCGGTCGCCCTCGCCGTCCTCGCGGCGGCGGCCGTCTACCTGTTCGTCGTGCGCGACAGGACGGTCGCCCCCACGGTCGAGGTGCCGCGGCCGGCGGCGACGATCGGCTCCGGCTCCGAAGCGGTCGTGGTCAGCGCCACCGGCGCGGTCCTGCCCTGGTTCCCGGTCCCGGCCGAACCGGCGCCGCCGACGCTGTCCCTCGCCGAGGCGCCCAAGAGCGGCCAGCTCGCCGGGCCGGCGCTGGAACAGGCGCGCGCCCTCGGCGCCGCCCCGGCGGCGCTCCGCCCCTACCTGGCGAGCAGCTACTACGGCGAAAGCGGGGTCGACGTCAACCTCACCTCGGGGATCGAACTTCGCTTCGGCGACGACACCGAGGCGGCGAGGAAGTGGAGGGCCGCCGCGGCGGTGCTGGCGGATCCCTCGGTCACCTCGCTCGATTATGTAGACCTTCACGCGCCTGGCCGGCCGGCGATCGGCGGCACCGGTCATTCCCTTCCGCCGGCGCCTTGAGCGCATCCTGGCCGAGCTCGGGCGGGCGCGTGTCACCGGGCGGTGAACCGCATCGCAGAGCCAGGAAACGCCTCCGCGACAGCGCCCCCGGCGAGCCCGAGGCAAAGGCTCAACCTAAGACTGAGACTGGCGCAAGTCTCAAGTAGGAGTCGAGACTATGAGCTTGCACGATGACTGCCGCGCGTTTGACAGAGGGCCGATAATGCCCTACGTTGAGCGCAATTTCCGTACTTGAAGCGGAGGCTCGAACCCTAGAGCATCGCTGAAGGCTCGGACAGAACAAAGGCTCAACTCAACCAACAGCGTCTCGCCGCGCACCTCGGGCGGCAGGCGGTCGGAGAAATCGGGATGGAATCCACTTACCTCGCGGTCATCAAGGTCGTCGGTGCGGGCGGTGGCGGCACCAACGCCGTCAGTCGCATGGTCGACGCTGGGATCCGGGGCGTCGAGTTCGTCGCGGTCAACACCGACGCCCAGGCGCTTCAGGCCTGCGACGCCGACATCAAGCTCTCGATCGGGCAGGAGCTGACCCGCGGCCTCGGCGCCGGCGGCAACCCCGAGGTCGGGGCCGGCGCGGCGGCTGAGAGCCGCGACGAGATCAAGGAGGCGCTGAAGGGCGCCGACATGGTCTTCGTCACCGCCGGCGAGGGCGGCGGCACGGGCACCGGCTCGGCGCCGGTGATCGCCGAGATCGCCAAGGAAGAGATCGGCGCGCTGACCGTCGGCGCGGTCACCAAGCCGTTCGAGTTCGAGGGCAAACGGCGGATGCAGCAGGCGCTGGAGGGGATCGAGAAGCTTCGCAACAACGTCGACACCCTGATCATCGTCCCCAACGAGAAGCTGCTTCAGGCGGTCGAGCGGCGCACCAGCGTGCTCGAGGCGTTTCGCCAGGCCGACGACATCCTGCGCCAGGGCGTCCAGGGCATCACCGACCTGATCACGATCCCGGGCCTGATCAATCTCGACTTCGCCGACGTGCGGACGATCATGCGCGACGCCGGCTCGGCCCTGATGGGCGTCGGCTCGGCCTCCGGCGAGGCGCGGGCGCTCGACGCCGCCAAGGCGGCGATCACCTCGCCGCTGATCGAGGAGTCGATCAAAGGCGCGACCGGGATGCTGCTGAACATCACCGGCCCCGAGGACCTCGGCCTGTTCGAGGTCAACGAGGCGGCGCAGCTGGTCCAGGCCGAGGCGGACGACAACGCCAACATCATCTTCGGCTCGGTCGTCGACCAGTCGATGCGCGACGAGGTCCGCGTCACCGTGATCGCCACCGGCTTCGAGGGCTTCGAGCTGCTGGCCCGCTCGCCCCAGCGGGTGCGGCGCCGTTACGAGAGCCGCCCGCGGGTCTCCGCCGAGGACACCGACATCCGCAAACTTCGGGTCTCCGACGACGACATCGACGTTCCCGGCTTCCTCAAGGACTGAGCGGCCGGCCGGCTTCAATACGCTGCGCCGGATGAACGCGACGGCGCTCCGACGCACGCCCTTCCACGCCCAGCACCAGGCACTGGGCGCCAAGATGGGGCCCTTCGCCGGCTGGGAGATGCCGGTCACCTACGAGGGCATCCGCGAGGAGCACTCGGCGGTGCGAACACACGCCGGCATGTTCGACGTCTCCCACATGGGCGAGGTCAAGGTCGAGGGGCCGGGCGCGCTCGAGTTCCTCCAGCTCGTCCTCTCCAACGACGTCGCCGCGATCGAGGTCGGCGGCGCCCAGTACTCCTGCCTCTGCGCGGATGACGGCGGCGTCCTCGACGACCTCTTCGCCTACCGGCTCGGCGGCGACCGCTACCTGATCGTCACCAACGCCGCCAACCACGAGGCCGACCTCGCCTGGCTCGGCCGCCGCAGCCGCGGCTTCGACGCGATCGTCCGCGACGTCGCCGACCGCTACGCGATGCTGGCCGTGCAGGGACCGCACGCCCGCGCCGTCCTCTCCGGCGCCCTGGGGCTGGAGCTGCCGCCGCGGATGCGCGTCGCCGCGGTCCAGGTGGGCCGCCGCCCGGCGCTGGCCTGCGGCACCGGTTACACCGGCGAGGACGGGGTCGAGCTGCTCCTCGACCCCGAGGTCGCGGCGCCGATCTGGACCGAGCTGCTGGACGCCGGCGTCGTCCCCTGCGGCCTCGGCGCCCGCGACACCCTGCGCCTGGAGGTCTGCTACCCGCTGCACGGCAACGAGCTGAGCGTCGAGCGCAACCCGATCGAGGCCGGGCTCGGCTGGTGCTGCGTCGAGGCGACCGGCTTCCTCGGCTCCGACGCGGTGGCCCGGGCGCGCGCCGAGGGGACGGCCGAGCGCCTGGCGCCGTTCCTGATCGAGGGCGCCGGCATCCCCCGCCAGGGCAACCCCGTCCTCGCCGGCGGGGAGGAGGTCGGCGTCGTCACCAGCGGCACCTTCTCGCCCTCGCTGGAGGTTGGCGCGGGGATGGCCTACGTGCGGGCCGACCTCGCCGAGCCGGGCACCGAGCTGGAGATCGACGTCCGGGGCAGGCGGCGCGCCGCCAGGGTAGGTTCCAAACCCCTCTATTCGAAAAGGAGTTGAGCCTTGGCGGACGCCAGCTACCCAGACGACCTTCGCTACCACGACCAGCACGACTGGGCGCGCCTGGAGGGCGAGGAGCACGCGGTCTTCGGCATCACCTGGTATGCGCAGGACTCGCTCGGCGAGGTCGTCTTCTTCGAGCCGCCCGAGGTCGGTGCCAGCCTCGACAAAGACGCCTCCTACGCCGAGGTCGAGTCGGTCAAGGCGGTCTCCGACGTGATCGCGCCGATGTCGGGCGAGGTGGTCAAGGTCAACGACGCGCTCGCCGACCATCCCGAGAGGATCAACCAGGACCCCTACGGCGAGGGGTGGTTGGTCAAGGTCCGACTCACCGCCCCGCGCGAGGCCGAGGGTCTGCTCGGGCCCGAGGAATACCGCAAACTGGTCGAAGGCTAGGGACGGGGCCGCCGCCCCGCTTGCGTAGCCTTAGCCGGGTGACGCGCTACACCTCAGCGACCCCCGACGACCGCGCCGAGATGCTGGCGGCGATCGGCGTCGATTCCCCTGCCGAGCTGTTCGAGCAGATTCCCGAGCCGCTGCGTCTGGGCCGCCCGCTGGAGCTGGCGGAGGGGCTCGGCGAGGCCGAGGTCTTCGAGCGCCTCGCCGGCCTCGCCGCCCGCAACGCCGACGCCGAGAGCGAGGTCTGCTTCGTCGGGGCGGGGATGTACGACCACTACGTGCCGGCGATCGTCGACGCGATCACGCAGCGCTCGGAGTTCCTGACCCCGTACACGCCCTACCAGCCGGAGATCTCCCAAGGCGGCCTCCAGGCGATGTTCGAGTTCCAGACGGCGATGTCGGAGCTGACCGCGCTGCCCGTCTCCAACGCTGGCCTGTACGAGGGGCCGTCCTCGGTCGCCTCGGCCGGCTATCTGGCGATGGGCGCGACCAGGCGCCGCCGCTTCGTCGTCTCGCGCGGGCTGCACCCGCACAGCCGCGAGACGCTCGAGACCTACTCGGCCGGCTACGGCGCCGAGGTGGTCGAGGTTGGCCTCGACGCCGGCCTCACCGACGCCGCCGCGCTCGCCGACGCCGTCGACGGCGAGACCGCCGCCGTCTTCCTCCAGACGCCGAACTTCCTCGGCGCGGTCGAGGACGTGGAGGCGCTCGGCGCGGCGGCGAAGGAGCACGGGGCGCTGCTGGTGGTGGCCTGCGACCCGATGACGCTCGGCATCCTGCGCCCGCCGGGGGAGTGCGGCGCCGACATGGCCCTCGGCGAGGGCCAGCCGCTCGGCAACCGGCTCGACTTCGGCGGTCCCTCGTTCGGCTTCTTCTGCGCCACCGAGGAGCAGATCCGCCGCATGCCGGGGCGGATCGCCGGCGAGACCGTCGACGTCGACGGCCGCCGCGGCTTCGTCCTGGCGCTCCAGACGCGCGAGCAGCACATCCGCCGCGAGAAGGCGACCAACAACATCTGCACCGCGCAGGCGCTGAACGCGCTCGGGGCGATGGTCCACCTCGCCTGGCTCGGCCGCCGCGGCTTCCGCGAGCTGGGCGAGCTGCTGGTCCAGCGCACCGCCTACGCCCGCGAGCGCCTCGCCGCGGTCGAGGGGGTCGAGCCGCTGCACGGGGCGCCGGTGGTGCGCGAGTTCGCGCTCAGGCTCGACGCGTCGGTGGGGGCCGTGCTCGACCGCTGCGCCGAGCGCGGCATCGCCGCCGGCTACCCGCTCGGCCGCGAGTATCCCGAGCATCCCGACGGCCTCCTGGTCGCGATCACCGAGCGCCGCACCCGCGAGCAGATCGACGCCCTCGCCGAGGCGCTCGGCGCGGCGATCGCGGCCGAGCGGGGCCGGGGCGAGTTTGTAACGCATGGGGCGACAAAGTCGCCCCGCACGGAGGGAGTCTCGTGAGCGCGCCGTCCACCGAGACGCCGATGCAGCGCGAACGGGCGCTGACGATCTTCGAGAAGTCGAAGGAGGGACGGCGCGCCGCGGTGCTGCCCGCGGCCGGCGTGCCGGAGAGGCCGCTGGAGGAGCTGATCCCGGTGCGCCTGTTGCGCTCCGAGCCGCCGCGGCTGCCGCAGATCGCCGAGCCGGAGATCGTCCGCCACTACAACCGGCTCTCGCGCCGCAACTTCGACCTCGACACCGGCTTCTACCCGCTCGGCTCCTGCACGATGAAGCACAACCCGCGCCTCAACGAGCGGGTCGCGGCGCTGCCCGGCCACGCCCGCCTGCACCCGGCGCAGGACCCCAAGCGGGCCCAGGGCGCGCTGGAGCTGATGTGGCTGCTTCAGCGCTCGCTGAGCGAGATCTGCGGCCTGCCGCACGTCAGCCTTCAGCCCTCTGCCGGCTCCCACGGCGAGCTCGCCGGGCTGCTGTTGACCCGCGCCTACCACGCCGACCGCGGCGAAGAGCGGACCAAGGTGCTCGCCCCCGACACCTCCCACGGCACCAACCCGGCCTCGGTGACGATGGCGGGCTACGAGGTGGTCAAGGTCGCGACCAACGAGCGCGGCGGGGTGGAGATGGACGACCTACGGGCCAAGGTCGACGACGAGGTCGCCTGCCTGATGCTGACCAATCCCAACACGCTCGGCGTCTTCGACGAGAACATCGCCGAGATCGCCGCCCTGATCCACCAGGCCGGCGGCACCCTCTACTACGACGGCGCCAACCTCAACGCGGTGATGGGGCACTCGCGGCCCGGCGACATGGGCTTCGACATCGTCCACGTCAACCTGCACAAGTCCTTCAGCCAGCCGCACGGCGGCGGCGGTCCGGGGGCGGGGCCGATCGCCGTCTCCGACCGGATCGAGCCCTACCTGCCGCGACCCCAGGTGGTCCGCCGCGAGGGCGAAAACGGCGGCGGGCCGAGCTACGACCTCGACCATGACCGGCCCAAGTCGATCGGGCGCCTGCGCGGCTTCCAGGGCAACTTCGGCGTCTTCGTCCGCTCCTTTGCCTACATCCTCAGCCTCGGCGCCGACGGCCTCGCCGAGGCATCGGAGACCGCGGTCCTTAACGCCAACTACCTGAAGGCGCGCCTGGCCGAGGGGCGCGCCGGCAAACACCTCCCGGTCGCCTTCGAGCGCCACTGCATGCACGAGTTCGTCCTCTCCGGCAAGCCGATGAAGCGGGAGCTGGGAATCGCCACGCTGGACCTGGCCAAGCGCCTGCTCGACTTCGGCTTTCACCCGCCGACCGTCTACTTCCCGCTGCTGGTCGAGGAGGCGCTGATGGTCGAGCCGACCGAGACCGAGACGAAGGAGAGCCTCGACGCCTTCGCCGAGGCGATCGAGCGGATCCTGGCCGAGGCCGAGTCCGATCCCGAGATCGCCGAGCAGGCCCCCTACACGACCCCGGTCCGCCGACTCGACGAGGTCAAGGCGACCCGCCAACCGGTGGTCCGCCAGCCGCTCGTCTAGAGCTCCGGCAGCTCCTGTTCCAGCTCCAGCACCGGGGCGAAGAGGTCGCCGAGGTCCTCGATCCGCTCCAGCACCGCGCTCGCCTCGAAGGCGAGGGAGGCGGCATCCTCGCTCTCCGCCGCGTGCTCGACCTCCTCCCAACTGACCGGGGTCGAGGCGGTCGGGCGCTCGCGGGCTCGCAGCGAGTAGACGGCGATCGTCGTCTTTCGCTGGTGGTTCTGGGACCAGTCGACGAAGACCTTGCCGCCCCGTTCGGCCTTCTTCATCTTCGAGACGACCCGGTCGGGGGTCTGCTTCTCCAGCAGCTGGGCGATCGCTTTGGCGAACGGTTTGGTCGTCTCGTAGTGGATTTTGCGGTTGAGCGGGACGTAGACCTGAAGCCCCTTGGAGCCCGAGGTCTTGGCGAAGCTCCGCACGCCGAAGTGGCCGAACATGTCGCGCAGGCGGATCGCCACCAGGCAGCAGTCGACGACGTCCGCCGGCGGGCCGGGGTCGAGGTCGAAGGCCAGCACCGTCGGCCGGGTCGGCGCCCGCGCCAGCGAGAGCGAGGGGTGCAGCTCGACCGCCGCCAGCTGCGCCATCCAGATCAGCGTCGGCCGTCCGTCGCAGACGCAGAAGTCGATCTTGCCCGCGTGCGGCCCGGCCTCCACTCGCGCCGTCTTCACCCACTTCGGCCGGTGCTTGGGGCAGCGCTTCTCGAAGAACGCCGCGTCGAGGTCGTCGACCCCTTCGGGGAAGCGCCGCAGGGTCACCGCGCGCCCGGCCAGGTGGGGGATCATCGCCGGGGCGACCCGGGCGTAGTAGTCGACCATCTCGCCCTTGGTGAAGCCGGCCTTCGGGTAGAGGACCTTGTCGAGGTTGGTGAGCGTCAGCTCACGCCCGTCCACCTCGACCGTGCGGCTCGAGGCCACGGCCTACTTGGAGGACTTCGATTTCGCCCGCGAGGAGCGTTTCGGGCTCGGGGCTCCGCCCTTCTTCGCCGGCGCGCCCCGTTTTTTCTTCGCCGCCGGCTTCCTCGCCGGGCCCTTCTTCCTGACCGCGGCGATGCTCTCCTCCAGGGCCGCCATCAGGTCCGGCGCGCCGGTCGCCTTCGGCTCCTCGCTCTCGACGGCGACGATCTCCTTGCCTTCGGCCTTGCGTTCGATCAGCGCCAGCAGCTCCTCGCGGTACTCGTCGCGGTAGGCCTCGGGCTTGAACTCGGTGCTGAGGGAGTCGATCAGCGCCTCGGCCATCTGCTGCTCCTTCTTGGCCACCTTGCTCTGCTCCCGCGGCAGCTCCTCCTCCAGCTCGGAGGCCGGCACGACCTCGTCGGCGAAGCGCATCGTGGTCAGGGTGAGGACGCCGCCGGCGGGACGGATCGCGGCCAGGTGCTCTTTGTTGCGGAAGACGAGGCGGGCGATCGCCACCTTGCCCGAGGCCTCCATCGCCGCCGCCAGCAGCGAGTAGGCCTTCTCGGCCCCCTCGGCCGGCCCGAGGTAGTAGGGGCTGTCGAAGTACATGGGGTCGATTTCATCGAGGTCGACGAAGTCCTGAACCTCGATCGCCCGCGTCTTCCCGGGCGCCAGCGCCTCCATCTCGTCCTTGGTCAGCGGCACGTAGCGGCCCTTGGCGAGCTCGTAGGCTTTGCCGATCTCCTCGTAGGGGACCTCTTCGTCGGTCCCCTCGGCGACGCGGCGCTGGCGGATCCGGGCGCCGTCGGATTCGCGGATCTGGTGCAGCGCGATGCCGCGCCGCGCCACCGCGCTGTAGAGCCTCACGGGCACGTTGAGGAGCCCGAAGCTGATCGAGCCGCTCCAGATCGCTCTTGCCATCAGCGCATCACCTACCCGGGATTCTCGCAGCCGATCGCGCCGGCCGGAACCCCGCCGGCGCCGACGGCAGCCATCTTGCGTTCGGCGCCGGTGGGATCATCACGCGGTGCTGTTCGAGCTGCGAGACGTTTCCCTCACCCGCGGCGACCGCCCCGTCCTGCGCTCGGTCGACGCCGAGATCCCGCTCGGCGCGAGCGCGATCCTCGGCCCCTCGGGCGCCGGCAAGTCGACGCTGCTGCGGCTGCTCAACCGCCTCGCCGAGCCCGACTCCGGCGAGATCTCCTACCGCGGCCGGCCGCTGGCGGACCACGACCCGCTGGCGCTGCGACGCGAGGTCGCGCTGGTCCCGCAGCTGCCGGCGCTGTTGGAGGGGACGGTCGAGTCGAATCTGCGCTACGCGGCGGGCCTGGCCGGGCGCGAGCTGGACTCCGGCCGCTGCCTGGGCCTGGCCGGCCTCGGCCCGGAGTTCGCCGAGCGCGACGTCGGTCGGCTCTCGGTCGGCGAGCAGCAGCGGGCGATGCTGGCCCGCGCCCTCGCCCAGGGCCCCAGGGTGCTCCTGCTCGACGAGCCGACCTCGGCCCTCGACCACGCCGCCCGCGACGCGATCGAGGCGGCGCTGGCGCAGCTGCGGCGCGAGCTGGAGATCTCGGTGGTCCTGGTCAGCCACGACCCCGAGCAGGCGCGGCGGCTGAGCGACTGGGTGGTGCGGCTGGAGGAGGGCGCGGTCGTCGACGCGGGGCCGCTGGAGCGGGTGCTGGCGTGAGCACCGAGGCGGCGCTCGCCACCTCGATCCACGTCGCCCTCTGGCAGGTCGCGGCCTCGCTGGCGCTGGTCGTCCTCGCCGCCGCGATCTCGGTCTGGCGCGGGGCCGACCTGGAGCGCGACATCGGCATCGCCACGGTGCGCTCGATCGTCCAGCTGACCCTGGTCGGCTACGCGATCAAGGTGATCTTCGAGGCCGACACGATCTGGCTGGTGGCGGTGCTGTTGGCGGCGATGGTCTTCTTCGGCGCGATCACCGCCCGCCACCGCGCCGAGCTGGTCCCGCGCTCCTTCGGGCCGCTGCTGATCGCGCTCTCGGTGGCCGCGGCGAGCACGCTGGGGCTGGTCGTCGCGCTGGGGATCTTCGAACCGACGCCGCGCTACCTGGTCCCGGTCGGCGGCATGGTGATCGGCAACGCGATGACCGCCTCGGCGGTGGCGCTGAACCGGCTCGGCGACGAGGTGGCCGACTCGCGCGCCCGGATCGAGGCGACGCTGGCGCTCGGGGCGACCGCCCGCGAAGCGGCGATGCCGATCGTCCGCCGCTCGCTGCGCTCGGGGATGATCACCCTGGTCGACTCGACCAAGACCACCGGGCTGATCTTCTTCCCCGGCACGATGGTCGGGATGCTGCTCGCCGGCGCCAACCCGACCGACGCCGTGCGCCTCCAGCTGATCCTCCTCTACACCCTGCTCGGCAGCGTCTCGATCGCCGCCCTGGTCGCGACCGGCCTCGCCTACCGCAACTTCTTCACCCCGGCCCAGCAGCTGATCGATGACGATCTCCGGCGTGTCTGAGCTTTCCGACCGTATGCCGGGGCGCAAGTCAGACACGCCCCTAGGCTCAGCTCTGTGACCGCTCGGCAGCGCCTGACGCTGATCGCCACGATTCTCGGCTCGACCGTGGTCTTCCTCGACGGCACCGTGGTCAACGTCGCCCTGCCGGCGATTGGCGACGGGCTCGACGCCGGCCTCGCCGGGCAGCAGTGGGTGGTCGAGGCCTACCTGCTGACGATGGTCTCGCTGCTGCTGGTCGGCGGCTCGCTCGGCGACCAGTTCGGCCGCCGGCGCATGTTCGTCGCCGGGCTGATCGCCTTCGGCGTCACCTCGGCGCTCTGCGCGATCTCGCCCTCGGTCGAGTTCCTGGTCGCGGCGCGGGCGCTCCAGGGCGTGGCGGGGGCGCTGCTGGTGCCGGGATCGCTGGCGATCGTCGCCGCCACCTTCGAGGGCCCCGCGCGCGGCAGGGCGGTCGGCACCTGGACCGCCTGGACCGGGATCGCGACCGTGTTCGGACCCGCCGGCGGCGGGGCCCTGATCGGGCTCTTCTCCTGGCGGGCGATCTTCTGGGTCAACCTGCCGCTGATCGCGGCGACCGTCCTGCTCACCCTGCGCGCGGTGCGCGAGAGCCGCGACCCCGACGCCTTCCGCGGCATCGACGGCCTCGGGATCGCCCTCTCCGCGGTCGGCCTCGGCGGGCCCGTCTTCGCCCTGATCGAGCAGCCCACGCACGGCTGGGGGGATCCCGTGGTCTGGGCGCCGCTGGTCGCCGGCGTCGCCTGCTTCGCCCTCTTCCTCGCCCACGAGGCCCGCGCCCGCCACCCTATGCTCGACCTCGGCCTGTTTCGGATCCGCAACTTCGCCGTCGCCAACGCGACCACGCTCGCCGCCTACGCGGGCCTGATCGGCGGCCTCTTCTTCGTCGGCCTCTTCCTCCAGCAGGTGGTCGGCTACACGGCGCTCCAGGCGGGGCTGGCGACGACGCCGATCTCGATCCTGCTGTTCGTCCTCTCGCCCCGCTTCGGCCGCCTCGCCTCGGGGACGGGGCCGCGGCTGCCGATGAGCGCCGGGCCGATCGTCGGCGGGGTCGGGCTGATCCTGATGCTGCGGGTCGACTCCGACGCCGCCTACCTCGCCGACGTGCTGCCGGCGATCCTCGTCTTCGGCCTCGGCCTGGCGGCGACGGTGGCGCCGCTGACCGCGACCGTGCTCGACTCGGTGCGCGAGGGGCGGGTCGGGATCGCCTCCGGGGTCAACAACGGCGTCTCGCGGGTGGCCGGCCTGCTGGCGATCGCCGTCCTCGGCGCGGTCATCTCCGCCCACTTCGGCGCGGTCCTCGACGCCAACCTCGGCTCGGCCCCGCTGGGCCCGGCCGCGAGCAGGGCGGTCTCCGAGGCCAAGGCGCGGCCACTCGCGGTGCCGGGCACCGCCAGGCTCGGGCCGGCCGAAGCGAGCCGGGTCCGGAGCGCCTCGGTCGGCGCCTCGACCTCGGCCTTCCACCTCGGCGTCCTGATCGCCGGGCTGCTGATGGTCGCTGGCGGCGTTGCCGCGGGGATCGGGATCGAGAACCCGCGGCGGCGGCTGGGGCCGGTGCCGGCGGGCGAGCCCGCGTAGGGTTCCGGCGATGTCCAGCCCGATCGTCTTCTCCGGCATCCAGCCGACCGGCCGCAAGCACCTCGGCAACTACATCGGCGCGATCCGCCAGTACGTCGAGGGGCAGGAGCGGGGCGAGCCGGCGATCTTCTGCATTGTCGACCTGCACGCGCTCTCGGTCGCCTACGACCCGGCGGAGCTGCGCGACCGCCTCTACGACACCACCGCGATCCTGCTCGCCGCCGGCCTCGACCCGTCCCGCTGCATTCTCTTCCGCCAGTCCGACGTGCGCGAGCACACCGAGTTGACCTGGCTGCTCTCCGCCGTCACCTCCCACGGCGACCTCAACCGCATGCACCAGTTCAAGGACAAGTCGACAAAGCAGCGCGAGCTGGTCGCGGCGGCGCTCTTCTTCTACCCGGTGCTGATGGCCGCCGACGTGCTCGCCTACCGCGCCACCGAGGTCCCGGTCGGGGATGACCAGCGCCAGCACGTCGAGCTGATGCGGGAGATCGCCCGCCGCTTCAACGAGCGCTTCGGCGAGACCCTGGTCGTGCCCGAGCTGCGGATCCCCGAGATCGGGGCGCGGATCATGGACCTTCAGGATCCGGAGCGGAAGATGTCGACGACCGGCGGCAGCGAGGCCGGCACCGTCTACGTCCTCGACGAGCCGGATGTGATCCGCAAGAAGATCGGCAGCGCGGTCACCGACTCCGGCCGCGAGATCGTCTGGGATCGCGAGGGCAAGCCGGGGATCAGCAACCTGCTCGAGATCCACGCCGCCATCGGTCGCACCGACTTCCCCGCCGAGGTGGCGCTGCTGTTCGAGGGACGCGGCTACGGGGACCTGAAGCAGGCCGTCGCCGAGGGCGTGGTCGAGCTGCTGGCGCCGGTGCGGGAGCGCTACGCCGAGCTGCGCCCCGACGAGGCGACGCTGGAGGAGATCCTCGCCGCCGGGGCCGAGAAGGCCCGCGCGATAGCCGCGCCGATCGTCGCCGAGGTGCGCGACCGCATGGGCATCGGCCCGCGGCGTTAACGTGATCGCGTGACCGTCGCCGAGCTCGATCTCGACCTCGACGTCTTCGCCGGCCCCTTCGACCTGCTGCTGGCGGTCGTCCTGCGCGAGGAGGTCAGCCTGGTCGAGCTTCAGCTGGGCGAGGTGGTGGTCGCCTACGTCGAGCACCTCGAGCGTGAGGGCGAGCTGGAGCTGGAGGTCGCGACCGAGTTCCTGGTCCTGATCGCGGCGCTGCTGGAGCTGAAGTCGCGGCTGATGCTGCCCGGCCCCGAGGCCGAGCTGGACGAGCTGGCTCCCGAGGAGGCGGTCGAGGAGCTGCTGGCGCGGATGCTCGAGTACCGGCGCTACCGCGACGCCGCGGCCGAGCTGGCCGAGCGCTTCGAGGCCGAGCGCGGCTGCCTCTACCGCTCCGCCCCGCTGCCGCCGGAGCTGCGCCGGGTCGCGGTGCGGGCCGCCGTCGCCGTCTACGACCCGGAGCTGCTCGGCACCGCGCTCGGCGACCTCCTCACCGAGCCTCCCCAGCTCGACCTCGGCCACATCCGCCCGACCGTCTCCCTGGAGCGGCGCCTGCGCGCCCTGCGCGACGCGCTCGGCCGCCGCGGCAGCTTCGACTTCGACGACGAGTTCGGCGGCGAGGACCGGTTGACCCAGGCGGTCACCGTGTTCGCGCTGCTGGAGCTGTACCGCAAGGGCGAGGTGACCTGGAAGCAGACCAGGCCGCTGGGCCCGATCGAGGTGCGGAAGGCCTCTGGATGAGCGACCTGGCCCGCACCGTCGAGGCCCTCCTCTTCCTCTCCGCGGAGCCGGTCTCCGTCGCCGATCTGGCCGAGGCGACCGGGGCCGGCGAAGGCCAGGTCGACGAGGCGATCGAGCTGCTGCGCGAGGACCTCGCCGAGGGCCGCCGCGGGGTCGTCCTGCGCGAGGTCGCCGGCGGCTACGCCCTCGCCAGCGACCCCGCCAGCGAGGAGGCGGCAAGGCGGCTGCTGGCCAAGCCGCGCACCCCGCCGCTGACCCAGGCCCAGGCGGAGACGCTGGCGATCGTCGCCTACCTCCAGCCGGTCTCGCGCCCGGAGATCGCCCGCATCCGCGGCGTCAGCTCGGAGTCGGCGGTGCAGACGCTGGCCGAGCGCGGCCTGATCGAGGAGTCCGGCCGCTCGCGTTTCGGCGCCGCGATCTTCAAGACCTCGGAGCTGTTCGAGCGGCTGTTCGGCCTCGCCGGGCTCGACCGGCTTCCCGACCCCTCGCGCTTCGACCCCAGCCCCGAGGACGAGCGCGAGCTGCGCGAGCGGCTGCTCAAGGCGGGCGAGCAGCGGGCGGAGTAGCCGCCCCGTGCGGCTCGCCAAGTTCCTCGCGCACGGCGGGGTCGCCTCCCGCCGCAGGGCAGAGAAGATCGTCGCCGCGGGCCGGGTGACGGTTGGCGGCGAGGTGGTCACCGATCCCGCGCGCGACGTCGGCGAGGGCGACGACGTGCGGGTCGACGGCAGCCCGGTCGGAGCAGAGGCGCGCGAGGTCTGGGCGGTCAACAAGCCGGCCGGGGTGGTCTCGACCGCGCGCGAGCCGGGCACCCGCCCGGCGGTCGTCGAGCTGGTCGACTCCCGCGCCCGCCTGTATCCGGTCGGCCGGCTGGACGTCGACTCGACCGGCCTGCTGCTCCTCACCAACGACGGCGAGCTGGCCAACCGGCTCACCCACCCGCGCTACGGCGTCGCCAAGGCCTACCGGGCGACGCTGAGCCGGCCGCCCTCGGAGCGCGACCTGGAGCGGCTGCGGCGCGGGGTGGAGCTGGAGGACGGCCCGACCGCGCCGGCGCGGGCGCGGCGGCTGGGCGAGCGCGAGATCGAGATCGTCCTGCGCGAGGGGCGCAACCGCCAGGTGCGGCGGATGGTCGAGGCGGTCGGCAACCGCGTCCTCGCGCTGCGGCGGACCCGCTTCGGCTCGCTGGAGCTGGGAGGGCTGGCCGAGGGACGCGCGCGGCAGCTCTCCGACGACGAGGTCTCCCGACTCTGGAAGGATGGGGGGCAGTGAACGTCGGCGCCTACGAGGGACCACGCCAGCGCCTCTTCGCCGTGCGCGGCGCGGCGCAGGCGAGCGCCAACGAGCCGGCGGAGATCCGCGCCGCGACCGAGGAGCTGATGCGCGAGCTGATCGAGCGCAACGGCCTGGAGCCCGAGGCGATGGTCAGCTGCCTGTTCACGGCCACAGACGACCTCGACGCCGAGTTCCCGGCCGTGGCCGCGCGCGACCTCGGCCTCGACGGGGTGCCGCTGCTCTGCTGCCGGGAGATCCCGGTGCCCGGCTCGATGCCGCGCGTGATCCGGGTGATGCTGCACTTCTACGCCCCCGAGGGCCATGTCCCGGCCCACGCCTACATCGGCGCGGCGCAGAAGCTGCGGGCCGATCTCGAGTCCGCCCAGTAGCGGGGCGTCCGTCAGAATCGACGGCATGACCGTCACCTTCGCCGAGAAGCTCGCCCGGATGCCGGGCTACAAGGCGGGCGTGCCGACCGGGCAGGCGCCGGAGTCGATCGCCGCCGCCGGGATCGCCCAGCTCGCCTCCAACGAGTCGCCGCTGCCGCCCCACCCGCGGGTGGTCGAGGCGATCTCCAGGGCGGCCGAGGCGATGAACCGCTATCCCGATCCCGACGCGACCCTGCTCCGCCGCCGGCTCGCCGATCGCTACGAGACCGAGCCCGGCCGCGTGGCCGTCGGCAACGGCTCCTGCGAGATCCTGCTCGCCGCCGCCGAGGCGCTCTGCGAGCCGGGGGCGGAGATCCTCTTCGCCTGGCCGGCCTTCTCGATGTACCCCTACCTGCCGGCGCTGACCGGTGCCCGCGAGGTGCGGGTGCCGCTGGACGAGGACGAGGCGCACGACCTCGACGCGATGGTCGCCGAGGTCACCGCGGCGACCCAGCTGCTGCTGATCTGCAACCCCAACAACCCGACCGCGACCCACATCCCTGCGGCGCGGATCGCCGAGCTCTGCGAGCGGGTGCCGGCGCACGTGACGATCATCCTCGACGAGGCCTACGTCGAGTTCCAGACCGACGACGACCCCGACGCCACCCTCGACCTGCTCGACGAGTTCCCCAACCTGGTCGTCCTGCGCACCTTCAGCAAGTGCTACGGCCTGGCCGGGCTGCGGGTCGGCTACGCGATCGGCCCCACCGCCTTCCGCGCCGCGGTCGACGCCGTGCGCCAGCCGTTCAGCGTCAACGCCCTGGCCCAGGCCGCCGCGGCGGAGGCGGTTCTGCACTCCGACGACGTCCTGCGGCGGGTCGAGAGCACCGTCGCCGAGCGGCTGCGGGTCGAGGAGGCGCTGCAAGGCCTCGGCCTGCGGACCACCGAGTCGCAGGCGAACTTCTCCTGGATCGACCTCGGCGACGCCGCGGAGGAGGAGGTCGTCTCCGGCCTCGCCGAGCGCGGGGTCGCGGTCCGTCCCGGCGCCGCGCTCGGCGGCCCCGGCCACATCCGCGTCAGCTACGGCACGGTGGAGGAGGACGACCGCTTCCTCGCCGGCCTGTCGGAAATCCTCGACTAAACGCGGAGCACCTGCTACAAAGTCCGCAGTGAGGCGGAAACGCACATCCGCGAGCCCCGACGGCGCCCCCGGCGCCGCGCTCGCGATAGCGCGCCTCTCCTATTGCTGGCGATTTAGCTAGGCGTCCGGCCTGGCGGCGTCTCGCCGCTCGAAGTCCCAACTGGCCGGGCGCCGATGCGCACTCGGGTGCGCCGCGGCGGGCTGGGCTCGGCGTGGGAGCAAGGGACCAGAAAGTACGATTTAAACGTTTTGGAGAAAGGCGACGACAATATGTTCATCGGGATGCAGGAGGGCGCCAAGAGAGATCTGGTCAGGGATCAGCGGATCGCGAAAGTGGTCGAGCTGGTGCCGCCGGAAAAGCTGCTGGAGGAACTGCCGCTCGGCGAGGCGCGGGCGAAGGCGGTGGTGAGGGCGCGCGAGGAGGTCGTCGACGTCCTGCGCGGGACCGACCAGAGGCTGGTGGTGGTGGTCGGGCCGTGCAGCGTGCACGACCCAAAGGCGGCGCTGGAGTACGCGCGCCGGCTCAGCGCGGTGGCGAAGGAGCTGGGCGACCGGCTGCTGATCGTGATGCGGGTCTACTTCGAGAAGCCGCGGACGACTACCGGCTGGAAGGGGCTGATCAACGACCCCCACCTGGACGGGTCCGGGGACGTCAACGCCGGCCTTCAGATGGCGCGGCGGCTGCTGCTGGAGGTCGTCGACCTCGGGCTGCCGGTCGGGTGCGAGTTCCTCGACCCGATCACGCCGCAGTACATCGCCGACGCCGTCGCCTGGGGGGCGATCGGGGCGCGCACGTCGGAGAGCCAGACCCACCGCCAGCTCGGCTCGGGCCTCTCGATGCCGATCGGGTTCAAGAACCGCACCGACGGCAACGTGCAGATCGCGGTCGACGCGGTCCGCGCCGCGGCGGCGCCGCACGTCTTCGCCGGCATCGACGACGCCGGCGCGCCGGCGATCCTGCACACGACCGGCAACCCCGACTGCCACATCATCCTCCGCGGCGGGCACGGGATGCCGAACTACCACGTGCCCGAGGTCGAGGACGCGCTGGTCACGCTCGGCGTCTCCGGGCTGCCCGAGCGGCTGGTGATCGACGCCTCCCACGACAACAGCGGCAAGGACCCCGAACGGCAGTTCTTCGCCGCCGGGGAAATCGCCGACCAGATCGCCGACGGCAACAAGGCGATAGTCGGGGTGATGCTGGAGTCGTTCCTGGTCGAGGGGCGCCAGGACCTGGTCCCCGGCGAGGAGCTGGTCTACGGCCAGTCGATCACCGACCCCTGCCTCGACTGGGAGGACACCGAGACCGTGCTGGAGCGCTTCGCCTCGGCGATCGAGGCCCGCCGCAGCTGATGAGGGTCGCCGTCCTCGGGGTGGGCCTGATCGGAGGCTCGATCGGGCTCGCCGCGCGGCGGCGGCTCGACGCCGAGGTGGTCGGTTACGGGCGCACCCCCTCGACGCTTGAGCGGGCGATCGAGCTGGGCGCGCTCGATCGCGCCGCCGGCTCCCTCGCCGAGGCCTGCGAGGGCGCCGAGCTGGTCTTCTGCGCGGGCCCGGTGGCGGCGCTGCCGGCGCAGGCGCGCGAGGCCCTGGACGCGAGCGGCCCGGAGACCGTGGTCACCGACGTCGGCTCGACCAAGGGCGAGCTGGTCGCCGCGCTCGGGGACGATGAGCGCTTCATCGGCGGCCACCCGCTGGCGGGCGCGGAGACGGCTGGGGTCGAGAACGCCCGCGCCGACCTCTTCGAGGGCGCGCGCTGGTACCTGACCCCCACAGAGCGCTCCAGCGGCGTCCTCTACGACCGCCTCCAGCGGGTGGTGACGGGCCTCGGCGCGCGCCCGCGGGCGATCGACCCCGCCGACCACGATCGGCTGATGGCGACCGTGAGCCACCTTCCCCACGTCGTCGCCAACGCCCTCGTCGCCGAGGCGGCGGCGGCGTTGACGCACGACTCCGAGCGGATGCCCGAGGTCGGCCCGAGCTTCCGCGACACGACCCGCGTCGCCGGCGCCAACCCGGCGATCTGGGCCGACATCTTCGCCAGCAACCGCGAGGCGGTGGCCGACTCGGTCGAGTCCGTCGCCCGCCGCCTCACCGCCGCGGCCGAGCTGATCCGCCGCGGCGAGCGCGAGGAGGTGGGCGCCTGGCACGCGGCCGCGGGCGAGGACCGGCGGCGGCTGCTGGAGTCCGAGCTGGAGGCGGGGCCGCTGCGCGAGCTGCGCATCGTCGTCGCCAACCGTCCCGGGACGATCGCCGAGCTGGCCCTGGCCCTCGGCGAGGCCGGGGTCAACATCGAGGACATGGCCCTGTACCCGGCGCCCGACATGACCTCGGGCGCGGTCACGCTCTGGGTCGCCGGCGAGGAGCAGGCCGAGCGGGCGGCGGCGCGCGTGCGCGAGCTCGGCCACTCGGTCACCGTGCTCGACTCCGGCAAGTAGGGTCGCCCCGATGACGAGCTTCCGGCCAGCCGGACCCCTGCGCGGCTCCCTGCGCCCGCCCGCCGACAAGTCGATCTCCCACCGGGCGGCGCTGATCGCCGCGATGGGGGAGGGGGAGACGGCGATCGAGGGCTACCTCGACGCCGCCGACACCCGCTCGACCCTCGACGCGGTGCGGGCTCTGGGGGCGAGCGTCGGCGGCGTCTCGCCCAATTCGGTCGAGCCGACGATCATGATCGGCGGCGTCGGCCTGCGCGGCGCCGCCTCGGCGCCGATCGACGTCGGCAACGCCGGGACCCTGCTGCGGCTGCTGCCGGGCTGGCTCGCCGGACAGGGAAGCGGGCGGTGGACGCTCGACGGCGACGAGTCGATCCGCCGCCGCCCCGTCGACCGGGTCGTCCTGCCGCTGCGGGAGATGGGCGCGAAGCTCACCTGCCGGGAGGACCGGCTGGCGCCGCTGGAGGTCGAGGGCGCCGATCTGCGCGGCATCGAGTACCGGCTTCCGGTCGCCAGCGCCCAGGTCAAGTCCTGCCTGCTCTTCGCCGGCCTGCTCGCCGACGGCGAGACGCGGATCGCCGAGCCGCTGCCGACCCGCGACCACACCGAGAGGATGCTGGCCGCCGCCGGGGCGGACGTGCGCAGGGATGGCGAGGCGGTCGTCGTCCGACCCGCCGAGCGGCTCCGGACGGAGCGGATCGTCGTCCCGGCGGACTTCTCCTCGGCCGCCTTCTTCGTCGTCGCCGCCCTGCTGGTGGAGGGCAGCGAGGTGCTGATCGAGGGCGTCGGCCTCAACCCGACCCGCACCGGCCTGCTCCCGATCCTCCAGCGCATGGGCGCCCGAGTTGCGCCGCGTCGGAGTTTGACCCCACTCCATTGGGGTCAAACTCCGACGCGGCGCCCTCAGAGCGAGGAAGGCGGCGAGCCGGTGGGGGAGCTGCGGATCCTCGCCTCAGAGCTGCGCGGGACCGAGGTGGGCGGTGCCGAGGTGCCGCTGGCGATCGACGAGTTGCCGCTGGTCGCCCTCGTTGCCTGCTTCGCCGAGGGGACGACGACGATCCGCGACGCCGCCGAGCTGCGGCGCAAGGAGTCCGACCGGATCGCGACGGTGGCCGCGGCGCTGAACGCGCTCGGCGGCCAGGTCGAGCCGACCGAGGACGGGATGGTCGTCGAGGGCACGGGCGGGCTGCGGGGCGGCATCGTCGAGTCCCACGGCGATCACCGGATCGCCATGCTCGGCGCCGTCGCCGGCCTCGCCTCGCGCGAGGGGGTCGAGGTGAGCGGCATGGACGCGGCCGCGGTCAGCTATCCCGGCTTCGAGGAAGACCTCGCCTCGCTGCTCGGCGCCGGCTGAGAGCCGGCCGTAGGCTGCCGGGCATGGTGATCGCGATCGACGGGCCCGCTGGGGCCGGCAAGTCCTCGGTCGCGCGCGCCGTCGCCGCCGAGATCGGCTTCACCTACCTCGACTCCGGGGCGATGTATCGCTGCGTGGCGCTGGCGGCGACCCGGGCCGGCGCCGACCCCGATGACGGCGAGGAGCTGGGCTCGCTGGCGCGCGGGCTGGCGATCCGGATCGAGGGCCCCGTCGTCCTCCTCGACGACCGCGACGTCAGCGAGGCGATCCGCCAACCCGAGGTCACCGCCGCCGCCTCCCACGTCTCCGTGCACCCGGCGGTCCGCGAGGCGATGGTCGCCCGTCAGCGCGAGCTGATCGGCGCCGGCCGCTACGTCGCCGAGGGCCGCGACATCGGCACCGTGGTCAGCCCCGAGGCGCCGCTGAAGGTCTTCCTCACCGCCGGCGAGGAGGAGCGCGCGCGGCGGCGAGCGGCGCAGAGCGGCGAGGAGCTCGCCTCGGTCCTCGACGCCCAGCGCCGTCGCGACGCGCGCGACACCGAGCGCGAGCACGGCTCCCTGCGCGCCGCCGCCGACGCGGTCGAGATCGACACCACCGGCCTCGGCCTCGACCAGGTGGTCGCCCGCGTGGTCACCCTGGCGCGCGAGCGGGGATTGGCGTGAGGCGGGGCGACTTTGTATCCCTATGCGTGACAAAGTCGCCCCGAGGGCGCGGATGAGCCTGCCCACCGTCGCCGTCGTGGGCTTTCCCAACGTCGGCAAGAGCACTCTGGTCAACCGCTTGGTCGGCGGGAGCGAGGCTGTGACCGCGGCCGAGCCGGGGGTGACCCGGGATCGCAAGCGCCTCGCCTGCGAGTGGAACGGGCTCGCCTTCGAGCTGGTCGACACCGGCGGGATCGACCTCGCCGACGAGGCCGAGCTGGCGCGCGACGTGCAGGCCCAGGCGCGGCTGGCGATCGCCGAGGCGGACGCGGTGCTGATGGTCGTCGACGGCCGCGCCGGCCTGCGGGCGGGAGACGCCGAGCTGGCGAAGACCCTGCGCGGCGGCGGGGTGCCGGTGCTGGTCGCGGTCAACAAGGCCGACCGTCCCGACGATTTCCACAGTGCCGCCGAGTTCCACGCGCTCGGGCTGGGAGAGCCGCTGGCGCTCTCCGCCACCCACGGCCTCGGCACCGGCGACCTGCTCGACGCGATCGTCGCCGCGCTCGGCGATCGGCCGCCGCGAGCCGAGGATGGGGACGCGGTCCGCGTCGCGGTGGTCGGCCGGCCCAACGTCGGCAAGTCCTCGCTAGTCAACGCCTTCCTCGGTGCCGACCGGGTGATCGTCTCCGACCGCGCCGGCACCACCCGCGACGCGATCGACACCGAGCTGGAGGTCGACGGGCGTCGCACCATCCTGGTCGACACCGCCGGCCTGCGCCGCCGCTCCAAGGTCGCGGGCACGGTCGACTACTACGCCCAGCTGCGCTCCGAGCGGGCGGTCGAGCGGGCCGACGTGGCGATCGTCGTCTGCGACGCATCCGAGGGGGTCACCGCGGAGGACCTGCGGGTGGCCGAGACGGCGATGAAGGCCGGCTGCGCGACGCTGCTGGCGATGAACAAGTGGGACCTGACGCGGACCGACATCGACGATGCCCGCGCCCGGGTCGAGCGCAAGCTGCGGCTGCGCCCGTCCGTCATCACCTGCTCTGCCACCCGCGGCCGCAACGTCGCGGCGCTGCTGCCGCGGGCGCTGGCGCTGGCCGACCGCGCCGCCGAGCGGATCCCGACCCCGGAGCTGAACCGCTTCGTCGCCGACGTCGTCGCGAAGACGCCGCCGCCGTCGCGTCGCGGCCGCCGCCTGCGGCTCTACTACGCGGCGCAAGTGGGCGAGCGCCCGCCGCGGATCGCGATCCAGGTCAACGACCGCAAGCTGATCAATCGCGAATGGGCCTACCACCTGGAGAACCGGATGCGGGAGGCCTACGGCCTGGAGGGTGTCCCCCTGGTGATCGACTTCGTGCCGCATTCCGGCCGTCGCCGGTAGGCTTTCGGCATGCCGACGACGACCAAGCCGCTCGCCGAGGGCGAGTACCTCTTCACCTCGGAGTCCGTCACCGAGGGGCACCCGGACAAGGTCTCCGACCAGATCTCCGACGGGGTGCTGGACGCGATCATGGCCGAGGACCCGAACGGGCGCGTCGCCTGCGAGACCCTGGTCAACACCGGCATGGCGGTGGTCTCCGGGGAGATCTCGACCGAGGTCCACCTCGACATCCCCGACATCGTCCGCGAGACGATCCGCTCGATCGGCTACGACCACGGCGACTACGGCTACAACTGCGATCACATCTCGGTACTCGTCTCGCTCGACAAGCAGTCGCCCGACATCGCCCAGGGCGTCGACGCCTCGCACGAGACCCGCGCTCGGGAACGGCGCCGAGGACGAGCTGCTGATCGCCGGCGCGGGCGATCAGGGAATGATGTTCGGCTACGCCAGCGACGAGACCGAGGCGCTGATGCCGATGCCGATCCACATCGCCCACCGCCTCGCCGAGCGCCTCGCCGCGGTGCGCAAGGACGAGACGCTCGCCTATCTCGGCCCCGACGGCAAGACCCAGGTCACGGTCCGCTACGCCGACGGCCGCCCGGTCGCGGTCGAGAAGCTCCTGATCTCCACCCAGCACGCGGACGAGGTCGACTCCGAGACGACGATCAAGCCCGACCTCTGGCAGCACGTGGTGCTGCCGGTGCTGGAGGCCGAGGTGCCCGGGATGTACGACGAGGGCGAGCTGCGCGAGGGCTTCCTCGTCAACCCGACCGGCAAGTTCGTGATCGGCGGCCCGGTCGGCGACGCCGGCCTCACCGGCCGCAAGATCATCGTCGACACCTACGGCGGCATGGCCCGCCACGGCGGCGGCGCCTTCTCCGGCAAGGACCCGTCCAAGGTCGACCGCTCCGCCGCCTACGCGGCCCGCTACGTGGCCAAGAACGTCGTCGCCGCCGGCCTCGCCGAGCGCTGCGAGGTCCAGGTCGCCTACGCGATCGGCGTCGCCCACCCGGTCTCGCTGATGGTCGAGACCTTCGGCACCGGCAAGCTGCCGGACGCCCGCATCTCCGAGCTGGTCGACGCCGAGTTCGACATGCGACCGGGCGCCTTCCGCCGCTACCTCGACCTGCACCGTCCGATCTACCAGAAGACCGCGGCCTACGGCCACTTCGGCCGCGACGAGGAGGCCTTCACCTGGGAGCGCACCGACCGCGCCGACGCCCTCCGCGACCGCCGCGGGCCTGGCAGCACGGCCGCGACCGCGCTGCGTAACGCCGAGCGGCGGCTGGGCTTCGCCTAGGCCGTGCGCGCCGGCGGCGTGGGCGCCGGTGGCCTGGTCGACGCTGTGGACGACCTCGCCGGGGTTGGCCACGCCGACGAAGACGAAGTTGTAGTCGTCGGTGGCGGCGGTGTCGAAGTCGACGTCGCCGATCTGCATCATCCGCTGGTAGACGGACTGGCGGTAGTTGACGTTCTGGACCCGCTCCAGGCGCGTCTCCTGGATCTCGCGGGAGACGATCCCGCGCTTGATGTTGAGGCGACGGTTGGTGATCGTGTAGGTCGTCGCCACCCGCTTGACGAAGCCGACCAGCACGGTCAGCGCGATCAGCGACCAGGACGACCAGGAAGACGGTGGCGCCGCTGCGCGCCGACGCAGCTTGGCGATCGCCGCCGAGCACCGCGGCGACCAGGATGCCCTTCAGGTAGAAGCCGAGGATCGCGCGCCAGGACGGGTGGCCCTCGAAGATCACCTGCTCCCCGGGGCTGAGGTTGAGGCCACGGCGCGCCAGCATACGTCTTCGCCGCGGCGCTCGCCAGGCCTCGCGACGGGCCGTCCCCCGCCGCCCATACCCTCGCCGGGATGGCCATCCTCAGGGTCGAGCCGCTGACGACCGCCCGCGCCCTGCGGGGGCCGTTCGACTACCGCCGGCCGGCGGCGATGGGGGACCTGGGGGTCGGCAGCGTCGTCCGCGTCCCCTTCGGCCCGCGCCGCCTGCTCGGGGTCGTGGTCGAGGTGGCCGAGGCCTCCGAGCTGCCGCCCGAGCGACTCGCGGAGCCGATCGAGGCGCTGGAGTCCGGCGCCCCGCCAGAGCTGGTCAGGCTCGGCCTCTGGGTCGCCCGCGAGTACTGCTCGACCCCCTCGCGCGGCCTCCAGCTGGTGCTGCCGCCGGGCACCGGCGCCGGCGGGCGCACCGTGCGCTCCAAGGTCGAGCTGCGGGCGGAGATCCTGCCGGCCGGGGAGGCGGCGCTGAGCGGCGGCGGGCGGCTGGGGATCAAGCAGCGCGCCGTGCTCGAGGCGCTTCGCCGCGGGGAGATGTCGAGCGGCGAGCTGGCCGCGGCGGTCGGCGCCGACCGCGAGACGCTGCGCCGGCTGGAGCGACGCGAGTTGGTGGCGACCCGCAGCTCGCGGCTGCGCCGGGCGCCACGCGCGCCGGGCCTGCCGGCGCCGGCGGAGCGCCCGTCGCTGGTGCCCGAGCAGCGCCGCGCCGTCGAGGCGATCCTCGCCGCCCTGGACGGCGAGCCGGGAGCGCCGCGGGAGCTGCTCCTGCACGGAGTCACCGGCTCGGGCAAGACCGAGGTCTACCTGGCCGCGGTCGAGGCGGCGTTGGAGCGCGGCCGCGGCGCGATCGTCCTCGTCCCAGAGATCGGCCTCGCCCCGCAGGCGGTGGCGCGGTTCCGCGCCCGCCTCGGTGAGCGCTTCGCGGTCCTGCACTCGGCCCTCTCCGCCGGCGAGCGCTACGACGAGTGGCGGCGGCTGCGCAGCGGCGAGGCCAGCGTCTGCGTCGGCCCGCGCTCGGCCGTCTTCGCCCCGGTCCGCGACCTCGGCCTGGTCGTGATCGACGAGGAGCACGATCCCTCCTACAAGCAGGAGGGGGACCCCTGCTACGACGCGCGCGCGGTCGCCCGCCGCCGCGCCGAGGAGAGCGGGGCGGTGCTCGTCGCCGGCACCGCGACGCCGCGGCCTGAGTCCTGGCTGGAGCTGCCGCGGCTGGAGCTGGCGCACCGCGTCGACGGCCGCCGCCTGCCGCCGGTCGAGCTGCTCGACATGCGCGGCGCCGACCCGCGCTCCGGGCCCCTGCATCCCGCCACCTGGGAGGCGCTCGAGGACGTCCGCGCCGCCGGCGCCAAGGCGATCGTGATGATCAACCGGCGCGGCTTCGCGCCCTGGCTCACCTGCCGCTCCTGCGGGCACCACTGGAGCTGCCCCAACTGCGACGTCTCGCTGATCGTCCACCGCCACAGCGGGCGCCTCGTCTGCCACCACTGCGCCCACGCCGAACCGCAGCCGCGAGCCTGCTCGGAGTGCGCCTCGACCACCCTCTCGCGGGCCGGCGCCGGCACCGAGCGGATCGAGGCGCTGCTGGCGGAGCGGCTGGGGCCGATGCCGGTCTTCCGCCTCGACTCCGACACCGCCGCCGCCCGCGGCGCCCACGCCGCGATCCTGGCCCGCTTCGGCGAGGCCGCGAGCGGCGTCCTGGTCGGCACCCAGATGGTCGCCAAGGGCCACGACTTCCCCGAGGTGACCCTGAGCGCGATCCTCGACGCCGACGCCACCCTGCGCTTCCCCGACTTCCGCGCCGAGGAGCGGACCTTCGCGATGGTCGCCCAGCTCGCCGGGCGCAGCGGCCGCGGCGAGGCCGGCGGCTCGGTGATCGTGCAGACGCTGGCGCCGGCAGCGTCGAGCATCGAGCACGCCGCCCGCCACGACTCCGCCGGCTTCCTCGCCGGCGAGCTGGAGCGCCGGCGGGCGCTGCGATACCCGCCCTTCTCCCACCTGGTCCGGATCGGCTTCGCCTGCGAGCGCGAGGCGCCGCTGGAGACCGCGGCGGCGACGCTGGCGGCCGAGCTGCGCGAGGGGCTGCCCGAGGGTTCGGACCTGCTCGGCCCGGCGCCGATGTTCAGGGTCCGCAACCGCCACCGCCGCCGCATCCTGATCAAGGGCGAGGACCGCGAGGCGACGGTCGCGGCGGTCCGCGAGGCGGTCGAGCGGCGGGTCGCCGACCGCACCCTGCGCGAGGTCTCGATCGGAGTCGACGTCGACCCGCAGTGACCCTCGCCGACAGTCGCTGAGCGCCTCGCGGAGCGCTTAGACTCAGGGACCGATGAGCGAAGGGGTCGAAACCGACAGCACCGAGCGCGAGCTCGAGTCCGAGCTGCTGGAGCGCCGCGAAGCCGCGCTCGCGCACGTGGTCAAGTTCGGCGACCCGGTGCTGAAGAGCAGGGCCTCGCCGGTCTCCAACTTCGGCCCCGAGCTGCGGGCCGAGGTCGAGCGGATGATCGCGATCATGCGCGACGGCATGGGGGTCGGCCTCGCCGCCACCCAGCTCGGCGTGCTGCGGCGGCTGCTGGTCTTCCAGACCGGTCCCGACGGGGAGCCGACGGCGCTGGTCAACCCGGTCGTCGAGTGGCTCTCCGAGGCGGAGCTGTCGATCGCCGAGGAGGGCTGCCTCAGCCTGCCGCGGGTCTCGGTCGACGTCGAGCGCCCGCTGCACGCCCGCATCGCCGGCCGCGACGTCGAGGGCGAGCCGATCGAGATCGAGGCCTCGGGCCTGGAGGCGCGCGTGCTCCAGCACGAGATCGACCATCTCGACGGGGTCCTGATCCTCGACCGGACCAGTCGCGACCAGCGCAAGGGGGCGCTGCGGGCGCTGCGCGAGGGCGGCAGCTACAGCCCGCCGGGCGAGCACGAGGACGCCGAGGAGGGCGAGCTTCGCGAGCCGCGCACCGACGCGTGAGCACCGTCTATCTCGGCACCTCCGATTTCGCCGCCACGGTGCTGCGGCGGCTGGCCGACAGCCCTCACCGGCCGGCGCTCGTGATCGCCCCACCCGACCGTCCCCGCGGCCGCGGCCGCAGGACCCAGCCACCGCCCGCGGCGCGGGCCGCCGCCGAGCTGGGGCTGGAGCTGGCCCAGGTGGAGGACGTCAACGCCGAGTCCTCGCTGGAGCGGATCCGCGCCACCGGGGCGGGGACGGCGGTCGTCTGCGCCTTCGGGCAGCTGATCCGGGAGCCGCTGCTCTCCGAGCTGGCGCTGCTGAACGTGCACCCCTCGCTGCTGCCGCGCTGGCGCGGAGCGGCGCCGATCGAGCGGGCGATCATGGCCCGCGACCGCCGCACCGGGGTCTGCGTGATGCGCCTCACCGCCGGCCTGGACTCCGGCCCGGTCGCCCTGCGCGAGGAGGTGCCGCTGGGCTCCGAGGAGGACTACGAGGCGCTCTCGGCGAGGCTCGCCGCGCTCGGCGGCGAGCTGCTCGTGCGCGCCCTGGACCTCGCCGCGGAGGGGCGGCTGGAGTTCGAGGAGCAGGACGAGCGCGAGGCGACCTACGCGGAGAAGATCGACCCGGCCGAGCGCCGCCTCGACCCCGAACGCCCGGCCGAGGAGCTGGCGGCGATCGTCCGCGCGCTCACCCCGCACATCGGCGCCTACCTCGAGACGACAGGCGGCGAGCGCCTGGGCGTGCGCCGCGCCCGCGCCGTCGACGTCGGCGTCAGGGCGGGCGAGGTGCGGGCCGAGTGGGGGGCGCTGCTGGTCGGCTGCCGCCGCGGCGCGCTGCGGCTGGAGGTCGTGCAGCCGCCCGGCGGCAAGCCGATGCCGGTCGACGCCTACCTGCGCGGCCACCCGCTGCCGAAGCTGCCGTGAGCGCGGGGCCCAGGTCGTGATCGCGCCAGCCCGCGCGCTCGCCTTCGAGACGGTCCGACAGACCTTCGAGCGCGACGCCTTCACCGAGCGCGCCTTCCGCGCCGGCGCCGACGCCCTCGACCTCGACCCTCGCGACCGCGCCCTCGCCCAGCGGCTCGCCTACGGCGCGGTGCAGCGCCGCGGCACCGCCGACGCGGCGATCGAGCGGCTGGCCGGGCGCTCGACCCGCCAGCTCGAAGCGCCGGTGCTGAACACCCTGCGGCTGGGTCTCTACGAGCTGCTGTTCGCCGACGGGACGCCCGACCACGCCGCCGTCGACCAGGCGGTGGAGCTGGTCAAGGGCGCCGGCGCCGCGCAGGCCTCGGGGTTGGTCAACGCGGTCCTGCGCCGCGCCGCGCGCGAGCGCGGGGAGCTGAGCGCGGCGCTGCTCGGCGACGACTCGACCCCGGCCGCCGCGGCGGTCGCCCACTCGGCGCCGCTGTGGCTGGCGGAGATGTGGTGGCGCGAGCTGGGGCCCGAGGGAGCCCGCTCCCTGCTCGCCGCCTGCAACGAGCCGGCCGAGGTGGCGATGCGCGTGAACACCCTGCGCGCCAGCCGCGAGGCGGTCCTGGCCCAGCTCACCGAAGCGGGGGTGCGGGCGAGCCCCGCAGCGGGGAGCTGGCCGCTGGCGGCGCCGGAGCTGGTCGTCTTCTCCGGGCGCGTCGGCGAGGCGGTGCCGGCGATGGTCGAGGCCGGCCTGCTGACCCCGCAGAGCCGGGGCTCGGCCGCCGTGGTGGAGGCGCTGGAGCCGCGGCGGGGCGAGCAGGTGCTCGACCTCTGCGCGGGCCCTGGCATCAAGACCGGCCAGATCGCGACGCGGATGGGCGATCGCGGCGAGCTGATCTCGGTCGAGCTCGATGAGGCGCGGGCCGGGGAGACGGCGGCGCAGGCCGGCCGGCTCGACCTCCGTGCCGTCACCGTGGTCGAGGCCGACGCGACCGCGGGCGGGTTGGGGCCGGGCTTCGACCGCGTCCTGCTCGACGCTCCCTGCTCGGACCTCGGCGCCCTCGCCTCGCGTCCCGACGCGCGCTGGCGCAAGTCGCCGCGGGCGATCGAGCGGCTGGCCGAGGTCCAGGAGCGGGCCCTGCTCGCCGCCGCCCGCGCCCTGCGGCCGGGCGGGACCCTGCTCTATGCGACCTGCACGATCTCCCGGCGGGAGAACGAGGACCGGGTCGCGGCGCTGCTGGCGGCCGTGGAGGCGGGGGAGGTGCCGGGCCTGGAGCTGGAGGACCTCGGTGCCCGCGCGCCGGCGCTCGCCTCCACGGTCGAGCCGCGCTGCCTACAGCTGCGCCCGGACCGCGATCGAACCACCGGCTTCTTCATCTGCCGGCTGAAGCGGCATGATTGACGGATGAACGAGTCTGGGGATGCCGCAGCGGGTGCCGGGAGCCCTCTGGGCCGCGCCCCCTGCCCGAGCTGCGGCGAGCCCTGGCTGCGCCCGACGCAGCTCCCCGGGCGCCTGCGCTGCGTCAACTGTCTCAGCCGCTTCGAACTCGTCTCCCAGTGCCCGAGCTGCGGCGAGCACCAGACGATCGCCCGCATGAGCCACACCGAGGACATGCACTGCCAGTCCTGCGGCGCCTCGATGCTGCGGGTGGCTTGAGCCGTCGCGCCGATCGACTAGGTTCCCGGCCATGAGCGAGCGGATGAGCGAGCTGATCGCCTCGCGCCGGGTCGCGCCCTCGATCCTCTCGGCCGATTTCTCGCGCCTGGGCTCGCAGGTGGCCGAGGTGATGGGCGCGGGCGCGCGGGTCATTCACGTCGACGTCATGGACGGCCACTTCGTCCCCCAGATCACGATCGGCCCGCTGGTCGCCGGCGCGATCGCCGACCAGGTCCACGGGGCCGGCGGCGTCCTCGACGTCCACCTGATGATCGAGGCGCCCGAGCGCCACATCGCCGAGTTCGCCAGGGCCGGCGCCGACTCGATCACCTTCCACGAGGAGGCGACCCCGCACGCCAACCGGACCCTCGGCGCGATCCGCGAGCTTGGCTGCCTGGCCGGCATCGCGCTCAACCCCGGCACCCCGGTCGAGGCGATCTCCGAGCTGGGCGGTTGCGCCGACATCGTCCTCTGCATGACCGTCAACCCCGGCTGGGGAGGCCAGGCCTTCATCGAGGGCTCGCCGTCCAAGGTCGAGCGGCTGCGCCCGCTGGCGGCAGGGGCCGCGATCGAGGTGGACGGCGGCATCGACACCGCCACCGCCGGACCGATGGCGACCGCCGGCGCCCACCTGTTCGTAGCCGGCTCGGCCGTCTTCGGCGCCCCCGACCCGGCCGCGGCTTACGCCGAGATCGCCGCAGCGGCGAGCGCAACCTAGGCGACGCGGCGCACGGAGGTCAGCCGCGGGCGATCAGGGCGCCGGTGACCTCCTGCCACCAGGCGCGCTCGGCCTGGTCCACGCCGGGGCGCTCGGCGCGGCGCTCGCACCAGCCGGCCAGGGCCCGACGGCCGCCCACCGCGACCACACCGGAGCCGATGACCGCGTAGCGGCCGTCGGCCAGGGACACCATCGCCGAGCTGTCGCCACGGCTGCGCAGGATCGCCAGGACCGCCACCCCGTCGACCTCGCTCAACGCCGTCACGTCCTCGCCCTTCCGCACCGGCCTCACCGAGAACACCTGCGAGGCGGCGCGGCGGGGGAGCGGGGGAGGGGCCGGCTTGCCGATCGGCCCCTTCGCCCAGACCTCGGTCAGCGCCTCGACCTCCTCGCGCAGCTCGCTGCGGACCAGCACGTGCAGCTCGTCGCCCTCGCGCACCTCGGTCGACCCGCGCGGCGGGATCGCGTCGCCCCCGCGGACGATCACGTTGACCAGCGCCTGGCGCGGCAGTTCCAGTTCGCGCACCCGGTGCCCGGCCGCCGCGGCGCCCGGCGGCAGTCGGAAGGCGACCACGTCGCCGCCCAGGCGGCGGATCCGCCCCGACTCGAGCAGGCGCCGCGGCAGCGCCGGCTCCGCGGTGGTGAGCCCCAGCCGGCGCGCGAGCGGCTCGAAGGTGGCGCCCTGGACCAGGCTCGAGCTGACGACGACGAAGAAGACGATCGCGAACAGTTCGCGGCCGCTGGCGACCCCGGCGACCACCGGGAAGGTCGCCAGCCAGATCGGCGTCGCCCCGCGCAGCCCCGCCCAGCCGAGCATCAGCCGCTCCCGCCCGCCGAGCGGCGTCAACGCCGTGGCGGCGAAGGTGGCCACCGGCCTGGCGACGAGTATCAATGCCGCCGAGAGCGCCAGCCCCTTCAGCGCCACGTCGTCGAGGCTGCCGGGGAAGACGAGCAGGCCGAGCATCACGAAGAGCGAGATCTGGGCGACCCAGCCGAGCCCCTCGTGGAAGGCGACGATCGTGCGCCGGGCCGGGATCGCGCCCGATCCCAGCGACAGCGCGGTGAGGTAGGTGGCGAGCAGCCCGGACCCGTGGGCGATCTCGGCGAGGCCGTAGGCGAGGCCGGCGATCGCGACCGTCGCCACCGGGTAGATCCCGTCGCTCGGCAGCCTCACGGCGCTGAGCGCGGCGACGGCCAGGCGTCCCAGCGCCATTCCGATCGCCACCCCGAGGGCAAGTTTCAGCGCCAGCAGCCCGGCCATGTCGGCGAGGCCGAAGCCCGGCGTCTGGATCCATTCGATGAAGCCGATCACCAGCAGCAGCGCGACCGGGTCGTTCATCCCCGACTCGCCCTCCAGCGCGCGGGCGAGGCGCTTCTCCAGCGTCGAGCGGCGCAGGATGGCGAAGATCGCCGCCGAGTCGGTGGCGGCGATGGCGGCGCCGACCAGCATCCCTTCCAGCGTGCCGAGGTCGAAGATCAGCTTCGCCGCCAGGCCGGCGATGACGGCGGTCAGCGCGGTCCCCAGGGTCGCCAGGGAGGCCGCGGTCCCGAGCACCGGCCTGATCTCCGACCAGCCGGCGGTGAGGCCGCCCTCGAAGAGGATCAGGACGAGGGCGATCGTCCCCAGGGTCCGGGCCAGCTCGGCGTCGTCGAATTCGATTCCGCCGATGCCCTGGGATCCGGCCACCATCCCCAGGGCCAGGAACAGCAGCAGCCCCGGCACGCGAACCCTCTCGGCGAGCAGCACCCCGGCGATCCCGGCGCTGAGCAGGAGACCTGCGACGAGGATCAGTTGGGCGTCGTGTCCACCGATCGCCTGACCCTAGTCAACGCCCCTCAGACGTTCTCGTCGATCGCCGCCAAACGGACCTCGAGCTCCTCCGGCGAGCCGGCCTCGGGGATGTCCTCGGCCCGTTCGTGCGGGCGGCTGTAGACGAGGTACAGAAGCGCGAAGAGGATGCCGGCGGTCAGTGCGAAGCCGATCTCGACCCGGCGGAACTCGTCGGCGACGAGCGGCACGAAGTTCCAGCCGATGAAGAAGGCGGCGCAGCCGATCCAGCGGGCGGCCGCGCGGCGCACCTGCCCCTGGGCGAGGCAGGCCTGGTTGACCGTCACCGAGCTGAGGTAGAGCCCCATCCCCAGCGTCACCAGCAGCAGTCCCGGGCGGTCGTAGGTGAACTTCTTGCTGAAGGCCACCTGCATCAGGTGGGGGCCGGCGATGAGGACGACGATCGCGGTGAAGCTGGCGAAGCCGGCGATGCCGAGCAGGACGCCGCGCACGGAGCGGTGGAACTCGTGCTCGCTGTCGGGGTCGGTCGAGGTGTGGAGGCTGGTCAGGTGGGGCAGGATGCTGGTCGAGACCGCCTGGAAGAGCTGGAGCGGCGCCCGCGCGATCATCAGCACGTTGAAGATGAAGCCGGCGGCGGCGGCGCCCTGGAGGCCGCGGGCGACCAGCGGCCCGGCGTTGAGGAAGGCCTGTTCGCTGAACATGATCACCAGGACGGCTGCCGCGAAGCCGCCGCCGTGGCGCATCGAGAACTCCTCCGCGGGCTCGGCCGCGGGCCCCTCCGGCTCGGCCGGCTCCGCCCGTTCCCTCCTCGCCCGCAGCGCGAAGGCGAGCGGCACCACCATCAGGCTCAGCGAGGGCGCGGCGAGGATCCCCACCGCGACCGCGGACTGGCCTTCCAGCAGGCTGACCGCGACCAGCACCGCGAACAGGGTGCGGAAGACCGACTCGGAGAGGATCAGCGCCGTGAACGGGCCGAAGCGGCGCTGGCCGGCGAGGAAGCCGCGGGCGAAGTAGCTGGCGGCATAGAAGAGGACGGCGCCGAAGAAGACCCAGTACAGCGCTTCGTTGCCTTCCAGCAGGCCGTTCTGGATCGGCCCGCGCAGGGCCAGGGCGAGGACGGCGAAGAGGGCGGCGAGGCCAAGCTGGATCGTCGCCGCGACCCGCATCGGCTCGCCGATCGGCTCGCGCTTCACCAGCCGTTCGGAGATGTGGCGGGAGAGCAGCTGTTCGACCGGGCGGTAGAGGGTGGAGATGGTGATGAAGACGGCCGACCAGAGCACCGTGATCTGGCCGTAGTCCGGTTTGGAGAGGACGTGGGAGGCGATCAGGAAGTAGGCGTAGGTGATGACGCCGGTGAGCCCGACGCCGACCGCGAGGAAGCTCGCCGTCCTGCCGTACTCGGCCGAGGCCGAGCCGCCCTTACCGCGCCCCGCCGCCATCAGCCGGCCGCGTCGCCCGGCTCGTAGTGGGAGGGCTCGACGCCCAGCGCCAGCTCGACCCGCCGCACCCGCTCGAAGACGCGCTGGGTCATCACCCGCTGCCCGGCCAGCAGGTCGCCGATAACCCCCAGGGCGAACAGCTGCACCGCGGCGATGAAGAGCACCGCGCCGAGGATCAGCGACTGCACGTGGCCGCTGGAGTCGCCGTTGAGGATCCAGTCGATCAGGAACGGCATCCAGGCGGCGAGGGCGAGAAGGAGGACCGCGAGGCCGGCGCTGGCGAAGACGCGCAGGGGCTCGTAGCGGGCGTAGATCCGCAGGATCGCCGGGCCGTTGCGGCGCACGTAGGCGCCGGTCGAGTCGGCCAGGCGCGACTCGCGCGTCTGCGGGTTGGTCGCGACCTTCACCTGGTCGACCGCGACCAGCATCTTGCCGGCCTGGATCAGGCTCTCCAGCGTGTAGGTGAAGTTGTCGACCACCAGCAGCGCGAGCGCCGCCTCGCGGTTGTAGGCGCGAAAGCCGGAGGTGGTGTCGACGATCTCGGTCCCCGAGAGGCGGCGCACGACCCAGCTGCCGAGCCGCTGTAGGCCCTTCTTCGCGCCGGAGAAGTGCTCGATCTCGGAGACCTGGCGGTCGCCGACCACCATGTCGGCCTCGCCGGCGACGATCGGCGCCACCAGCTTCGCAACGTCAGCGCCGCGGTACTGGTTGTCGGCGTCGGTGTTGACGACGACGTCGGCGCCGAGCTTGAGGCAGGCGTCGAGCCCGGCCTGAAAGCCGGCCGCGAGCCCCTTGTTGTTGGTCAGCCGGACGATGTGCTCGACCCCGTTGGCGCGGGCGACCTCGACCGTGCGGTCGGTCGAGCCGTCGTCGACGACCAGAAGCTCGACCTCCTCGATCCCCTCGATCCGCCGGGGAATGTCGGCGATCGTCGCCGGCAGGGTCGCTTCCTCGTTGAGGCAGGGGATCTGGACGATCAGCTTCATGGAGCCTCAGAGTATTTGGGCGCGCCTCGATATGGCGTCGCCGGGTCGAGTCGGAGCTAGAATTGCTGATTGACTCGTCAATCGGTTTGATGAAATCCCAGCTCACAACCGCGGATCGGGCTCATCTGAGGCGGGCCCTGGAGCTGGCCGAGCGCGGGCGGGGACGGGTCAGCCCCAACCCGCTGGTCGGCGCCGTGGTGGTGCGTGACGGCGAGACGATCGGCGAGGGATTCCACGCCGAGCTGGGGGGGCCGCACGCGGAGCGCGCCGCGTTGGCCGACTGTCGGGAGCGGGGGGAGGACCCCGCCGGGGCGACGATGTACGTGACGCTTGAGCCGTGCGCGCACGAGGGGCGCCAGCCGCCCTGCGTCGAGGCGATCCTCGAGTTCGGGATCGGCCGCGTCGCGATCGCCTCCGAGGACCCGAGCGAGAAGGCCAGCGGCCGCGGCCCCGGCATCCTGCGCGATGGTGGGGTCGAGGTCGACTTCGCCGCCGGCGAGGAGGCGGCCGCGGCGCGGCGCCTCAACCAGCCCTTCCGCAAGCACGCCCGCACCGGCCTGCCCCTGGTGACGCTGAAGCTGGCGATGTCGCTCGACGGCGGCACCGCCACCGCGCCCGGCGAGAGCCCCTGGATCTCGGGCGAGAGCAGCCGCGCCCTGGTGCACCGCTGGCGCGCCGAATCGGACGCGATCGCGGTCGGCATCGGCACCGTCCTCGCCGACGACCCGCTGCTCACCGCCCGCCTCCCCGACGCCCGCCAGCCCCTCCGCGTCGTCTTCGACTCCCAGGCTCGCCTCCCGCTGGAGAGCCAGCTCCTGGCGACCCTCGAGCGGTCCCCGGTCCTCGTCGTCGCCGCCCCGGAGGCCGATCCCGACCGCGTCAACGCTTTGCGCGAAGCCGGCGCCGAGATCCTCCAAGCGGTTGGGGCAAGCCCACCTGCCAGGATCACGAGCGCCTTGACCGCCCTCGGCCACCGAGAGATCACCAGCCTCTTCCTGGAGGGCGGCCGAACCCTGGCCGCCAGCTTCGCCGCGGCAGGTCAGATCGACCAGTCCCGAACCTTCATCGCCCCCGTCCTCTTAGCGGACCCTCGCGTGGGTGGCGCGGGGGCGGGGGGTTCTCCGCCGCACGGAGGCTGCGGAGGGCAAGATCTCGCTTCTCCAGGCGCGGAATCCCGGCGCCCGGAGCAGCGCGCAGTGCAAGGAGAGCCCCCCGCCCCCGCGACAGGCCCCGCGCGCCTATCCGCCCTGGAAACCAGGGTCGAGGACGTTGGCGGGGACACGCTCATCACGGCCCGGTTCAGGGAGTGGTGACGTGTTCACCGGGCTGATTCAGGACGTGGGTACGGTCGAGGCGGTCGAGGCCGGTGGGGACGGGGCTCGGCTGCGGATCGCGACCTCGCTTGGCGGCGAGATCGGTCTGGGCGACTCCGTCGCCGTCGACGGCGTCTGCCTGACGGCGACCGCCGCCGACAGCAACGGCTTCGAGACCGAGGCGATGAACCAGACGCTTCAGGTCAGCGCCCTGGGAGCGGTGGAGGCCGGATCTCGCGTAAACCTGGAGCTGGCCATGAAAGCCTCGGACCGCCTCGGCGGCCACATCGTGCAGGGCCACGTCGACGGCGTCGCGATGGTCGAGTCGGTGGCCGAGGACGGCTTCGCCCGCCGCCTGCGGGTGGCGCTGGCGCCGGAGCTGGCTCGCTACGCGGTCGCCCGGGGCTCGATCGCCCTCGCCGGCGTCAGCCTCACGGTCGCCGATTTGGGCGAGGCTTGGGCCGAGCTTTCCCTGATCCCTGAGACGCTGGAGCGGACCACCCTGGGCGCGCTCGCGCCTGGGGACGGGCTGAACGTCGAGTGCGACATCGTGGCGAAGTACGTGGAGCGGTTGCTGGCACCATTCGCTGGAAAGGAGCGAGCGTGAGTCAGATGACGAAAGCCAACGCGAGACAGGAAGAGGTCGCCGAAACGGGGGAGAGCCCGTTCTCGACGATCGAGGAAGCGATCGAGGAGATCCGGCGCGGCCGCATGGTCGTCGTCTGCGACGGCGAAGACCGCGAGAACGAGGGCGACCTGGTGATGGCGGCGCAGTTCGCCACCCCGGAGGCGGTCAACTTCATGGCCAAGGAGGCGCGCGGGCTGATCTGCCTGGCGCTCACCGCCGAGCGCTGCGAGCGGCTCGGCCTCAACCTGATGGCGGCCAAGAACGAGGCGCCGCTACAGACCGCGTTCACGGTCACGATCGAGGCGGCGGGAGGGGTCAGCACGGGGATCTCAGCCCACGACCGCGCCCATACGATCCAGGTCGCGATCGACCCGCAGTCAAGCTCGCGCGACATCGTCGTGCCCGGCCACATGTTCCCGCTGCGGGCCAAGGACGGCGGCGTGCTGGAGCGCACCGGCCACACCGAGGCCAGCGTCGACCTCGCCCGCCTCGCCGGCCTCACCCCGGCCGGCGTCATCTGCGAGGTGATGAACGACGACGGCACGATGGCGCGCGTCCCCGATCTGGTCCCCTACTGCCGCAGGCACGACCTGAAGATGATCACGGTCGCCGAGCTGATCGCCTACCGGCGCCGCACCGAGAAGCTGGTCGAGCGGGTGGTCGCGACCGCGCTGCCGACCTCATTCGGCGACTTCACCGCGGTCGGCTACCGCTCCCTGATCGACGACAAACACCACGTGGCGATGGTCAAGGGCGACGTCGACGGCGCCGAGGACGTGCTCGTCCGCGTCCACAGCGAGTGCCTCACCGGCGACGTCTTCCACAGCATGCGCTGCGATTGCGGCGATCAGCTGGCGGCGGCGCTGGCGATGATCGAGCAGGAGGGGCAGGGCGTCCTGCTCTACCTCTCCCAGGAGGGGCGCGGGATCGGCCTGCTCAACAAGCTGCGCGCCTACAAGCTTCAGGAGGAGGGGGCCGACACGGTCGAGGCCAACCTCAAGCTCGGCCTGCCGGCGGACCTGCGCGACTACGGGATCGGCGCCCAGATCCTCGGCGACCTCGGGTTGACCAGCATCCGGATCCTCACCAACAACCCGAAAAAGATCGTCGGCCTGGAGGGCTACGGCCTCTCGGTCACCGAGCAGGTCCCGATCGAATCCACCCCCAATACCCACAACGAGGCCTACCTGCGCGCCAAGCGCGACAAGCTCGGCCACTCCCTGCACCACCAGGGCCTGGCGCTGGACGAGGAGATGCTCCACGACGAGGAGCAGCGCGACGCCAAGGGTGAGGATGGCTGAGGCCGGCGCCTTCCTCGAGGAGTTCGGCGAGGAGGAGAAGGGGGCGCTGGCCGGGCTGGAGTTCGCGGTCGTGGTCGGGCGCTTCTACGAGGACCTGGCCATGCGGCTGCTGAGCGGCGCCCACGCCGGCTTCGAGCTGGCCGGGGTCGCGCCGGAGTCGGTCCGCGAGCTCTCCGTCCCCGGCGCCTACGAGCTCCCCTTCGCCGCCCGGGAGTGCGCCGAGACCGGGCGCTTCGGAGGCGTCGCCTGCCTCGGCGTCGTGATCCGCGGCGAGACCGACCACTACGACTTCGTCTGCGCCGAGGCGGCCCGCGGCATCCAGGAGGTGCAGCTGCGAAGCGGCGTCCCATGCGCCTTCGGGGTGATCACCTGCGACACGATGGAGCAGGCGCTGGCCCGGTCCGGCGGCGACAAGCGCGACCAGGGACGAAACGCGGCGCTGACGGTGGCGCGGATGGCGCTGCTGAAGCGCCAGCTGGCCCAGGCCTAGATGTCGAACCCCAACACGTCCCGAACGCGCTCCATAGGCGGCCGGTTGCCGAGCGCTGAGTGTGAGCGCCGCCGGTTGTAGTGGTCGGTCCAGTGTGGCAGCGCCTCGCGACGGGCATCGCTTGAGGCGTATTCGAGGGCGTAGGCCCACTCCCGCATCAGCGTCTGGTGGAAGCGCTCGACCTTGCCGTTGGTCCGCGGCGTGTAGGGCTTGATCGTCAGGTGGGAGACGCAGCGGCCATCCAGCAGCGCGGCCAGCGCCCTGCTCTTGGTGTAGCTGAAGTGGTTGTCGGTCATCAATCTCTCGATGGCGATCCCGCGCTCTTCGAACCATTCGAAGGCCCGGCGGGTGAACGCGGCCACGGTCTCGGCCCGCTCGTCGTCGTGGATCTCCGCGTAGGCCAGGCGGGAGCAGTCGTCGACGATCGAGTGCACGTACTCCCAGCCGACCCGCCGCGACCGTCTCCGCCGGTCGCCGGTGAGGGCGTGGCCGGGCTCGGTGAAGCGGCCGAGCTTCTTGACGTCCATGTGCAAGAGGTTGCCCGGGCAGGGCCACTCGTAGCGGATCACCGCCGGCGCCGGGGGCCTGGGGCGGCGCGAGCAGCCGCCGCGGCGCAGCACGCGGTGCACGGTTGAGTGGGGGCGGCCGATGTCGGGCTCATCGGCCAGGCGGCGCGGGCTCCAGCCCGTCTTCCTGCGGCGCTCGCAGATCTTCTGAGCCTCCTCGTCGGGCACCTGGGCGGGGCTGCGCTTGGGGCGCGAGGAGCGGTCGGTGAGGCAGCTCAGGTCCGCTCGCTGCTCCTCGTCGGCTTCCCGCCAGCGCGAGACCCAGGTGTGGGCTGTGGATTTCGCCACGTTCGAGGCGGCCGCGGCCGCCTCGAACGTGAGCCGCTCCTCTTCTACGAGCGCCACCAAGCGACGCCTTCCGTTCGGGGTGAGCGGGGCGTTACGGTGCTGCATCCGGGTCCTCCTTGAGGTCGTAGGCGTCAACACCCACAGCCTCTCGGCGGGCCCGGATCTACTTCACGGCGTTCGGAACGTCCCTGGGCTCGTCACCTAGATCGCCGGGAGCACGGCCACCTGGTAGCGCGCGATCTGGCGGTCGGCGGTGACGATCGTCAGGCCCTCGACCTGGGCCTGGGCGACGAGCATGCGATCGAACGGGTCTCCGTGATGGTGGGGAAGGGACTCGATCGCTCGCGTGTGCGACAGCGAGACGGGAAGCAGGGCGAAGCGCTTCTGGTCCAGCTGGGCCTCGAGGTCGTCGGGCGGGCTCATGTTGCCGCGGGATTTCTTGATCCCGATCTCCCAGGGGCTGACCATGCTGACGAAGACGTCGCTCGACTCGGCTCGGATCTGCTCTCGCGCCCTCGCCGAGAGCCGGTCGGGGTTGGTGAGCGCCCAGATCAGCGCATGGGTATCGAGCAGCAGCCTCACCCTCCGCCGTGCCTCTCGTTTTCGCCCGGGAAGATCTCGCTTTCCTCGAACAGCTGCGCGATTTCCTCGTCGACCTTCGCCATCTCCTCGTCGGAGACCATCCAGGCCCTGCCCTCCCAGCCGCCGAGCTTGCGGGGGCCGAGCTTCGCCTTCGGCACCGGCACCAGCTTCGCCGCCGGCTTGCCGGCACGGCTGATGACGATTTCCTCGCCGCCTTCGACTCGCTCGACGAGCCTCGAGAGATGGGTCTTGGCCTCGTGCATGTTCACCTGCTCCAAGTTCTCAGCGCCCACTTTTCTCCCCCCTTGGGTTTCGACCGCTACAGGAGTTTGCAGCATTAGTCCACTTAGCTAACCTGCGGGGAGGTTACTATCCACGATCCCGATGGCCAAGGTCTGTCACAGCTGCGGCAAGGGACCCGGCTTCGGCCAGTCCCGCAGCCACTCGATGGTCGCCACCAAGCGGCGCTTCGATCCGAACCTCCAGAAGGTCCGGATTCAGGAGAACGGCCGCCCCCTGCGCACCTACGTCTGCACCCGCTGCCTGAAGTCCAACAAGGTGACCAAGGCCGCATAGCGCGTTCGGTGTGCCGAGGGGGGCCTGATCGCCCTCTGGGCGAATTCGTCGCACGGCCTTCGGCCTTAGCTCCAGTGTTTGAGCGCGGCTTCGCCGCGCGGATGACAGATTGCATATCGCGCGCTTCGCGCACATTCGCCCAGAGGGCGACCAGGCCCCTCACCCACACGGACTGCGGGCCAAAAAACTTGGAGTACGTGACCGCCTGCGGGTCCCCGTCGGTCGACTGGAGGGCGACCGGGCCGCCCCCACCCGAGCCAGCGAATCAGCTCTCCGACTCGCCCAGCGCCGGCTCTCCGCTTGGCCGAAGGTCGCCGTGCGGTTGGGTCGGCTCGACGTGGAGGCGGGGGAGGATCCGGGCCAGCCAGGCCGGCAGCCACCAGGCGCGGGCGCCGAAGATCTGCATCACCGCCGGGACCAGGACCGAGCGGATGATCACGGCGTCGATCAGGACGGCGGAGGCGAGGCCGAGGCCGAAGAGTTTGATGATCCGGTCTTCGCCGATCATGAACGAGGCGAAGACGGTGACCATGATCGCCGCCGCCGCGGTGATCACCCGTCCGGTCAGCGCCAGGCCGCGGGTGACGGCTGCGGTCGCGTCCTTGCGGTGTTCCCACTCCTCGTGGATGCGGGACATCAGGAAGACCTCGTAGTCCATCGAGAGTCCGAAGACGATCGCGAACAGGAAGACCGGGAAGAAGGAGATGATCGGCCCGGTGTTGTCGACGCCGATCGCGCTCGCTCCCCAGCCCCACTGGAAGACGGCGACGATCAGGCCGAAGGCGGCGCCGATGCTGAGCAGGTTCATCGCCATCGCCTTCAGCGGCACCAGCAGCGAGCGGAAGACGATCATCAGCAGCAGCGCCGAGAGCAGCACGACGACGCCGATGAAGAGCGGCAGCTTGTCGGCGATCCCGTTGCCGAAGTCCTCGAAGATGGCGGTGATCCCGCCGACGTGAAGCTGGGCGCCGCTCTCGCGTTCGATCGGCGGGATCACGTCGGATCGGATGTGGTCCAGCAGCGTGGTCGTCTCCACGCTCTGCGGCGAGGTCGTCGGGTAGACCTGGCAGAGGCCGGTGTCTTCGACCGGGTTGAGCGTCACCGGGGTGACCGCGGCGACGCCGCTGTCGCCTTCGAGCGTTCGGCAGGTGCGCTTGAGCCCGGCGTCCTCCCCCTTCGCCGGCAGCGAGGCGACAACCGAGAGCGGCCCGTTGAAGCCGGCGCCGAACCCCGCCGCCAGCAGGTCGTAGGCCTGCCGCGTGGTCGTCCCCGAGGGGTCGGTGCCAGCGTCGTTCGAACCCAGCCGCAGCGACAGGGTGGGGATGCAGAGGGCCAACAGCAGCGCTCCGGAGAGGAGCGCCGCCGTCCACGGCCGGCGCTGGACGCGGCGGCTCCAGTGAAACCAGCGGCTGTTTTCGTCGATGCTGGTGGCGCGGCTGCCGAGGCCGGGGATGCGGAGGCGGTCGACGCGGTGCCCGGCGATCGTCAGCAGCGCCGGCAGCAGGGTCAGCGCCGCGATCATCGTGAAGAGGACGGCCAGCGCCGCCGCCACCGCGACCCCGTAGAGGAAGGAGATGCCGAGCAGCAGCATCCCCATCAGCGAGATGATCACCGTGATCCCGGCGAACAGCACCGCCCGCCCGGCGGTGTCGACGGCGCCGACCGCGGCCTCCCGCGGTTCGAGCCCTTCGTCGAGCCCGTTGCGGAAGCGGGTGAGGATGAAGAGGGCGTAGTCGATCCCGACCCCGAGGCCGATCATCGCCGCCAGCTCGGGCGCGAAGTTGGCCATGTCGAAGAGGTGGGAGCCGACGGTGACCAGGCCGATCCCGACCCCGAGGGCGAACAGCGCCGTCAGGATCGGCAGCCCCATCGCGACCACCGAGCCGAAGGTCAGCAGCAGCACGACGATCGCCGCCAGCAGGCCGATGCCGAAGGAGGAGCTGCCTTCTTCCTGGCGCGCTTCCTCGATCGGCTGACCGCCGAGCGCGACCTGGAGGCCGTCGCCCGTCGCGCCCTGGGCGATCGCCATGATCTGCTTCGTCTTCGCTTTGTCCAGCTTGTCGTTGGTGACGTTGAACTGGATCGTCGCGTAGGCGATCTTGCCGTCTTCGTCGATCGCCGCGGCCCCGGTTCCGACGTAAGGGCTGGCGACTTCGCTGACGTGCGGGAACCGGGCCACTTCGGCGAAGACCCGATCCATCTTCCGCTTCACCGCCGGCGACCGGACCCCGGCGTCGGCCTTGTAGACGATCGTCGCCGTTTCGCCCGACTGGGCGGGGAACCGCTTTTCGAGCAGGTCCAGGGCGCTCTTTGAGTCCGAGGCCGGGAGCTTGAATTCTTCGGTGTAGGCGGCGCCGACCGAGCTGGAGAGCATCCCGACCCCGATCAGGGCCACGATCCAGCCGACGATCACGGTCTTGCGGTGACCGCAGCACCAGTTGGAGAAATGACGCATCGGGGTCACGCTAGCAAGGGCGCGGCGACCCTGGCATCCGTGAGGGACGGCTAGATTCCTCCCAGATGCCCGATCCCTCGATCGCCCGGTTTCGGCGGGTAATCACGTCTGCCTACGCCTCCCTGGAGGCGCGCCGCCAGGAGGTCAACGACCTCAACGTCTTCCCTGTCGCCGACGGCGACACCGGCGACAACATGGCGATGACGATGCGCGCCGTGATGGAGGAGCTGGATCGCCTCGACGGCCAGGAGATGGACGAGGTGGGGCGGACCCGGCTGGTGCAGGAGCTGGCTCGGGCGGCGCTCATGGGGGCGCGGGGGAACTCGGGGGTGATCCTCAGCCAGATCGTCCGCGGCGCCGCGGAGGAGCTGGCCAGCCGCCCCGGCGAGCTGGTCGACCCGGTGCTGGTCGCCGCCGCCTTCGCCCGCGCCGCCGACGCCGCCTATGACTCGGTGCGCGAGCCCGCCGAGGGGACGATGCTGACCGTCTTCCGCGAGATGGCCCACTCGCTGACCCGCCAGCTCGCCCACCTGGAGGCCGACCAGCAGCGGCTCGGCCGCGACGTCACCGACACCGAGCAGGACGCGATCCTCGCCGCCGTGCTGGAGCGGGCGATCGAGGACGGCGAGCGGGCGGTCGCGCGCACGCCCGAGCAGCTCGACGTGCTGCGCGAATCCGGCGTGGTCGACGCCGGCGGCCACGGCCTGGTCCTGATCCTGGCCGGGGTCGTGGCCGGGCTGCGCGGCGACGGCGCCGAGCTGCCCGAGGTGCCCCACCACGAGGCGCCGCGGCGCAGCCTGCCCCACCACGAGGACAGCCGCTACCGCTACTGCACCAACTTCATCGTCTCCGGCAGCGGCCTCTCCTCGCGCCAATTCCTGCCGCGGCTGGAGGGGCTGGGGGACTCGGTCCTCGTCGTCGGCGACGAGGCGACGCTCAAGGTCCACCTCCACACCGACCGCCCCGAAGCCGCGGTCTCCCTGTTCGAGGACGCCGGCGAGGTCACCAACCTCGACGTCGCCGACATGCGCGAGCAGATCGCCCGGCGCGAGGCCCGCCTCGCAAACGGGCGCACCGGGGTGCTCGCGGTCGCCGCCGGCGAGGGGCTGGAGCGGCTCTTCGCCCAGCTCGGCGCCCACGTCGTCCCCGGCGGGGAGACGCTCAACCCGTCCACGTATGAGCTGCTGGCCGGGATCCACGGCGTCCCCGCCGAGGAGGTCCTGGTCCTTCCCAGCTCCTCCAACGTGGTGATGGCGGCCGAGCGCGCCTGCGAGCTCTCCGACAAGCCGGCCCGGGTCGTCGCCGCCACCTCCCAGCAGGCGAGCCTGCTGGCCCTGGTCGAGCTCGATCCCGACAGCTCGGCGGAGGAGAACGCCGGGCGCCTGGAGGCGGCGCTGGAGGCGGTCGCCACGGGAGGGGTCGCCCCCGCCGCCCGCGACGATGCCCAGGGGCGCTTCCGCCAGGGCGACGCGGTCGGGTTCGCCGGCGGTGAGATCGTCGCCTGGGGCGGCGCCGGCTCGACCCTGGCGAGGACGATCCAGCACCTCGCCGAGGGGGCCGAGATCGTCACCGTGATCGCCGGCGAGGGCGCTCCGATCGGCCTCGAGGAGATCGACACCCACGTGCCCGAGGGCGTCGAGATCGAGACCCACGAGGGGGGCCAGCCGAGCTGGTGGTGGCTGCTCGCCGCGCAGTAGAAGACGGGCCCGCGGACGGTCCGCCCCCGCGCTCCTTCGCCGGCGCTCGCGAGCTGAGCGCCGAAGACCTTCGCGAGGCTCCGGTCCACTGGCCCCGGCCAAGCGTTCTGGAGGTCTCGGTGCGGGCGCTGGCGGGGGTCGGCCCGAAGCTGGCCGAGGCCGCGGCGCGGGCGGGTATCGAGACCGTCGGCGACGTCCTCCTGCGCTTCCCCCACAGCCACCGCGACCGTACGGTCAGGCCCCTGGGCAGCCTCGGCCAGGAGGAGCAGGGGACTGTGCGGGTCGAGGTCCTCGACGCCCGCCCTCGCCCCTTTCGCCGCCGCGGCCTCAGCATCCTCAGCGTCAAGGTGGGCGATGAGAGCGGCACCGTCCGCGCCACCTGGTTCAACCAGCCCTGGGTCGCCGAGAAGCTCAGGGAGGGGACCCGGCTCCTGCTCACCGGCAAGCTGACCAAGCGCGGCCTCGCCGTGAACGAGTACGAGATCCTCGCCGCCGAGGAGGGGTCGGAGCCCGGCGCCTTCGTCCCGGTCCATCCCGCCACCGAGGCCCTGAAGCCGCAGCGCATACGGGCCTGGGCCGAGCAGGCGTGCAGGTGGGCGCCGAACGCGATCGAGGGGCTGCCGGCGGAGCTGCGCGCACGGCGGGGACTGCCCGCGGTCGGGGACGCGATCCGGGCGGCGCACTTCCCCCATGGCGCGGCGGAGGCCGAGAGGGCGCTGGACCGGATCGCCTACGAAGAACTGTTCCTCTACCAGGCGATCCTGGCGACGCGGAGGCGCTCCCACCGCACCGCCCGCCCGGCGCCACGGCTCGGCAGGCCGCGGGAGCCGGTGGGCCGCTGGCTCGACTCGCTCCCGTTCGAGCCGACCGGGGACCAGCTGGCCGCTTTCGAGCAGATCGACGCCGACCTCGACTCGGGGCAGCCGATGCAGCGGCTGCTGATGGGCGAGGTGGGCAGCGGCAAGACCGTGGTCGCCGTGTACGCGATGCTGCGGGCGCTGGAAGCCGGCTTCCAGGGGGCCCTGATGGCGCCGACCGAGACCCTCGCCGAGCAGCACGCGGTGACGCTGGGGAAGCTCCTGGCCGAGGAGGCGATCCCCTTCGCGCTGCTGACCGGCGCCACGCCGGCCGCGCGCCGCCGCGAGGCGCTGGAGCGCCTCGCCAGCGGCGAGCTGGGGCTGGTCCTCGGCACCCACGCCCTGATCGAGCCCTCGGTGCGGTTCGCCCGGCTCGGCCTCTGCGTGGTCGACGAGCAGCACCGCTTCGGCGTGCGGCAGCGCCGCGCCCTGGACGCCAAGGGGATCGAGGGGATGGCGCCCCACGTCCTCCACATGACCGCGACGCCGATCCCGCGCACGCTCTCCCTGACCGCCTACGGCGACCTCGACACCACCGCCCTGCGCGAGCTGCCGGCCGGGCGCGGGACGGTGGAGACCCGCCTGGTCGAGGAGGACAACCGCGCCGCCGCGTATGAGTTCCTGCGCGAGCGCCTGCGCGAGGGCCGTCAGGCCTTCGTCGTCTGCCCCCTCGTCGCAGAGTCCGAGAAGCTGCGCGGCAGGGCGGCCGAGGTGGAGGCCGAGCGGCTGGGGGCGGGGGAGCTGCGCGAATTCCGGCTCGGGGTTCTGCACGGGCAGATGCCCTCGGCCGAGAAGGCGGAGACGATGCGCGCCTTCGCCGCCGGGGAGACCGACGTGCTGGTCGCGACGACCGTGATCGAGGTCGGGATCGACGTCCCCAACGCGACTGTGATGGGGATCGAGGGGGCCGAGCGCTTCGGCGTCTCCCAGCTGCACCAGCTGCGTGGGAGGGTCGGGCGCGGCGAGCACCCCTCCCAGTGCCTGCTGTTCGCCGAGGAGGCGGGGGAGATGGCGCGGCGGCGGCTGGGTGCGGTGGTGCGGGAGCGCGACGGCTTCAAGCTCGCCGAGGTCGACCTCGCCCTGCGCGGCGAGGGGGAGATCCTCGGCACCCGCCAGCACGGCCTGCCGCGCTTTTCCGTCGCCCGGCTGCCCGAGGACACGGGGGTGCTGATCGAGGCCCGCGAGGACGTGCGGGCGCTGCTGGGCCGCCACGGCTCGCTCGACGCGCCAGCGCTGGGCCCGCTGCTCGACGCGGCCCGGCGCCGCTTCGGCGCCGGCGCCGCCGACCCGATTCCTCTCTAATAGCCGCTGTGCGGGTGATCGCCGGAGAGCTCGGTGGGCAGCGCCTCCTCGCCCCGAGGGGGTGGAAGGTGCGACCGACCTCCGATCGCGTCCGCGAGGCGATCTTCTCGGCACTGGGCGAGCGCGTCGCCGGCGCCTCGGTCCTCGACCTCTACAGCGGCACCGGCGCCCTCGCGATCGAGGCGCTCTCGCGCGGGGCCGCCAGCGCCGTCCTGGTCGACCGCGACACCCGTCCCGCCCTCGGCAACGTCGAGCGACTGGGCCTCGGCGGGCGGGCGGAGCTGGTTCGCCGCGATGTCGAGCGCTGGCTCGCCGCTCTCGCGGACGACGCCGAGGCGCCGCGCTTCGACCTCGTCTTCGTCGATGCCCCCTATAGACTCGCCGACCGCGTGGCGCAGGACCTGAACTCCCATCTGCCCCGACTGCTTGCGGCCGAGGGCCGGGCGATCGTCGAGAGCGGCGCGCGCCGGCCGCTGCGCATCGACTCGCTGGAGCGGCTGCGCCAGCGCCGCTACGGCGCCGCCGACGTCTCCTTCTACGCGAGGGCGGGCGAGTGAGCGAACGCAACGGCACCGTCGTCTGCCCGGGCAGCTATGACCCGGTCACCTACGGTCACATCGACATCATCACCCGCACCGCGCAGGTCTTCGAGCGCGTCGTGGTCGGCGTCGTCAACAACCCGGTGCGCAAGCAGAACACGCTCTTCAACGCCGAGGAGCGGCGCGAATTCATCCGCGAGGCGACCGCCGATCTGGCCAACGTCGAGGTGCAGATCTTCTCCACGCTGCTGGTCGAGTTCGCCCGCGACTACAACGCCAAGGCGATCGTCAAGGGGTTGCGGGCGATCTCCGACTTCGAGTACGAGTTCGAGATGGCACAGCTCAACCGCAAGCTCGACCCCGGCATCGAGAGCATCTACGCGATCGCCTCACCGCACTACAGCTTTCTCTCCTCCACCGGGGTGAAGGAGATGGCGACGTTCGGCGGCGACGTCTCGGACCTCGTCCCACCCGCGGTGGCGACCGCGCTCGCCGAGCGCCTGCACGACAGGTAGGCTTCCGCCAAGCTCGACGTGTGGGCGACGGCTTGCAAAAAGACGGCCCGGATTACGCCATCTTCACCAAAGACCCCGCATACACGTAGGCTTACGAACCTGCAATGGACGTACTGGTCCTCATAGACAAGCTGGACGACGTCGTCCACAACGCCCGTCCCGTCCCCCTGACGGATCAGGTGCGCGTGGACCGCGAGGAGATCTACGACCTCCTCGACCAGATGCGCGCGACGATCCCCGAGGAGATCAAGCAGGCGCGCTGGATCGTCAAGGAGCGCCAGGAGATGCTGGCCGAGGCCAAACGCGAGGCGGAGCGCATCGTCCGCGAGGCGCGCGAGCAGCAGGCCCGGCTGATCTCCGACGAGGAGGTCACCAAGCAGGCCGAGCGGGCCGCCGACGAGATCGTCGAGGATGCCCGCACCCGCGAGCGCGAAATCCGACTCGGCGCCGAGGACTACGCCGACGAGATCCTCAACACCCTCGAAGTGAACCTTCAGAAGTTCCTCGCCGCCGTGCAGCGCGGGCGCGACCGCCTCGCCGGGCGCGACGAAGAGCCCGCCGAAGAGCAGCTCGAGCAGCAGTAGTCGCGGCGGTCATCGTCGAGCGGTTCGGGCGTCGGCCAGCGCGGTCGAGATGGCGTTTGCCACCCGCGCGGGCTCCGAGGTGACCTGGCGGTAGGTGAAGCGGAGCACGTCGTAGCCCCCGGTGCGGAGGGCGAGGTCGCGCGCGTGGTCGTCCTCGAAGGCGGTGGGGCCGCGGTGGTATCGGTACCCGTCGGTCTCGACCACCAGGCGCCGCTCCCGCCAGAGGAAGTCGACGACTCGGCGCCCGATGCGGACGTTGACCTCCGGCGCGGGCAGCCGGTGGCGCCGGCAGAGCTCGAGGAAGAGGTGCTCCAGCTCGCTCCGGGTCGGCTCGGCGGGGCGGTCGAGCCCGGTTCGCAGGCCCAGCACCTCGGCCTGCCGAATCGCCCGCCGCAGCCGCGCCGGGGAGACGATGCGCCTCAGGTCGGCGATCGTCCGCGCCGGTGTGGTCACGGGTATCCCGCGATGACGGGTCACGTCGGTCGGGCCGAGGGCGGGGCGACGACGCAACCGGATCCCGGCGCGCGTTACGCGTCCAGAGTCCGTCGACACCGAGACGTCCACGGGAGTCGGCTGTGGCCGCCTTCCGAGCAGCGCCCAGTGTTCGGCCGCGGACCTGTGGCTGAGCACGGCTTTCGTCCCGCAGGCGAGAACGGCCGCCAGCCAACGGCCCTCGGCTGGGATCCCCCGGTGTCCGACCGCGTAGACCCCGCGATGGATGCGGTGCAGGCGGCCAGCGCGAACTCGACCACGGACGGCCTCATAGCTCAAGCCCGCCTCCCGCAGCTGCCCGATCGAGATCACCCCATGCTGCCGGGCGCCCACCGCGGCAACGCGTCGATCCGGATTGTCGACTTTCTCAGCCATAGCCTGAGTAAGTCGACAGGCCTACGCGATTCTCCCCCGCTACTCGAGCTTCAGGTCCTTCAGGGCCGACCAGCGGGGGTCTGGGGCCTGGTCGTGGTCGTGGTCGGCGGGGTCGGCGTCGTTCAGGGACTCGCCGCAGACCGGGCACAGACCGGCGCAGTCGGGGCGACAGAGGAACCGGGTGGGGAGGGCCAGCAGGACCGCGTCGTGCGCCCAGCGGCCGAGGTCGAGCTCGTCCTCGGCGACGTAGGGGCTGCGCAGCTCCTCGTCCTCGGTCGCGGCCTGGTCGATCTCCCTCGCCTCGATCTCCAGGTCAAGCGATCCCGGCTCCAGGCAGCGCATGCACGGCCCCTCCAGGTGGACGGGAAAGTGCAGGCGGAAGGCGTAGCCGCCGCTGGGACGGGAGACCTCGAGCCGCATCGTGGGCGAGGCCGGGCTGGCGAGGTATGTCTGGCCCCCCAGCTCCAACGGCTCCAGCTCGACCGGGAGCTCCAGCCGCCGGCCCTCGCCGTGCGCCAGCGAGAGGCGCGCCAGGTCGATGCTCGTCGTGCGCGCTTGGGACATGACCGGACCTCCGCTGAGTACGGGCTTACGATGACTCCCTCCCACGAGGTTACGAGATGGGTCAATTCGACTGGACACCCGAGGTCTACCTGGAGCGGATCCGAGCCGAGATCCCCGGCTACGACGAGCTTCAGGACCAGGCCGTGGCGGCGATCCCCTTCCCGCCCGAGCGGGTGCTGGAGCTGGGCATGGGGACGGGAGAGACGACGCGGCGCCTGATCGAGGCCTTCCCCGACGCCTGGGTGGTCGGCCTCGACGCCAGCCCCGACATGGTCTTCCGCGCCCGCAAGGCCTACGACGACGTCCAGCTGGCCCGGATGGAGGACCCGCTGCCGGACGGCCCCTGGGACCTGGTCATCTCCGTGCTCTCCGTGAACCAGCTCGACGACGAGCAGAAGCAGGCCCTTTTCCGGCGCGTCAGGGACCACGCCCGCTCCCTCGTCCTCGGCGACGTCTTCGGCACCGAGGAGCTGGAGAACGCGGTGCGGTGGTCGGGTGGGGAGATCGCCTGGCGGCAGGGCGATCTGGCCGTCGTTCGGGCCGTCTACTGAGGAGGCGGACGCCCGACCCCAGCGCGGCCGCTACCATTCCGCGTCCGATGGCCGTCCCGAAGAAGAGAACCTCAAGCGCCAGGCGCGACAAGCGGCGGGCGAACCACAAGGCCGGGCAGGCGCGGTTGAACAACTGCCCCCGCTGCCACAGCCCGCGGCTGCCGCATCGCGTGTGCCCCACCTGTGGCACCTACGCCGGGCGCGAGGTCATCGCCCACAAAGTCGCCGAGCCTTCGGCGGCGCCCGCGACCGACTCCGAGTAGCCGTGGCGCCCGGGCGCGGGGTCACGGTCGCCCTCGACGGCTACGGGGCGGAGCAGGGGTTCGAGGTCCTCGCCGAGGGCGCCAGGCTCGCCGCGGCCGACGGGATCGGCGTGCGGGTGCTCGGGCCGCAGCGGGGGTTGGGACTGGAGGGCATCAGCGGGGTCGACGTGGTCCCCACCCACGAGTGGATCGCCAACGAGGCGGACCCGGTTCCGGCGGTTCGCCGCAAGCCCGAAGCCTCTGTCGTGCGCGCCGCCGCCGAAGTCGCCGACGGCAGCGCCGACGCGATGGTCAGCGCCGGCTCCACCGGGGCGGCGATGGCCGCCGCGACCTTCGGCCTGAAGCGCCTGAAGGGGGTGCAGCGGCCCGCTTTGGCGGTGCGCCTGCCGGTCCCCGGCAAGCCGGTGCTGTTCCTCGACGTCGGCGCCAACGTCGAGGTGCGCGCCCAGCACCTGGTCCAGTTCGCCTTCCTCGGCGCCGCCTTCAGCGAGGCGGTGCTCGGGGTCCAGGGCCCGTCGGTCGGCCTGCTCACCGTCGGCGAGGAGGCTGGAAAGGGACGCGAGGAGGTGGTCGAGGCCCACCGCGTCCTCTCCGCCTCGCCGGGGATCGAGTTCGCCGGCAACGTCGAGGGCCGGGACCTGCCGGCGGGCAGGGTCGACGTCGCCGTCACCGACGGCTTCACCGGCAACGTCGCCCTGAAGCTGATGGAGGGCACCGCCCGCACGGTCGCCGCCGCCGTCGGCGACGCCGCCCGCTCGGGCCCGGTCTCCTCGCTCGGCGGGCTGCTGCTGAAACCGGCGCTGGGCGGCCTGCGGCGCGAGCTTCACCCCGACACCACCGGCGGCGCGATCCTGCTCGGGCTGCGGGGGATCGCCGTCGTCGCGCACGGCAGCTCGGGCGCGGAGGGCATCGCCAACGCGATCCGCCTGGCGGCCCGCTGTGTCGAGGTCGACGCCGTCGGGCGCACCGCCTCCCTGCTGCGCGAAGGGGGAGCCACCCGGGGCGCGCTCGCGGCCGGGGAGGGCGCGTGATAGTAAGGAGCCGATGAAGCGCGACGAAGTCCTCACGCTCGTCCGCGAGCACCTGGCCGAGGAGCTCGAGGTCGAGATCGACCGGATCGGCGAGCAGACCCGCTTCAAGGAGGACCTCGACGCGGACTCCCTCGACCTCTACGAGCTGGTGATGGAGCTGGAGGACCGCTACGGCGTCTCCGTCTCCGAGGAGCAGGCCTCGCGGATCGCGACCGTCGGCGACGCGGTGGGGTTCGTCCTCGAGCACGCTCCGGCCTGAGGTGGCGGCGAGCCCCGACCCCTCGATCGCGGCCCTTGCGGCGCTGATCGCCGATCTTCCCGAGGAGCTGCGCCGCCAGGCGCTCACCCACTCCTCGTGGACCGAGCACCGGGTCGACTCCTTCGAGCGCCTCGCCTTCCTCGGCGACAGCGTGCTCGGCCTGGCGGTCGCCTCGGAGCTGTTCGGCCGCTTTCCGGACATCGCCTCGGGCGGTCTGACCAAGGTCCACAACCAGGCCGTCAGCGGGGTCGCCTGCGCCGAGGTGGGGCGGCTGCTCGGCGTGCCGGAGATGCTGCGCGAGGCCGAGCCGGCCGGGGCGGTCGCGGCGATCCCGGCCGAGGTCCTGCTCGACGGCGAGCGGCCGCTGCCGGAGGCGACCGAGGCGCTGATCGGCGCCTGCTACCTCGCCTTCGGCTTCGAGCGCACCGCGGCCGCGGTGGCGGCGGCGTTCGAGCCGCGGATCGAGCACGCCTCGGAGACCAGGATCGACTTCAAGTCCGCCCTTCAGGAGCTGCTCGCGCGGCGCGGGGCGCGCGTAAGCTACGAGGTGCTGGAGGCCACCGGCCCACCGCACCGGAGGACCTTCGAGGTGGCCGCGGTCGTCGGTTCGGAGAGGGTCGGCGAGGGCGTCGGCCGCAGCAAGAAGGCAGCCGAGCAGCTTGCCGCCGAGCAGGCGCTGAAGTCGTTCGGAGGCTGACGGAGGTGGGCTTCGCGTCCGATCCAGCCGCGAACCTAGGCGTCGCAGGAGCGAGGAGAGCATGCATCTGAAATCGATCACGATGAAGGGCTTCAAGTCCTTCCCCGAGCGGGTGAGCCTGGAGTTCTCGCCCGGCGTCAGCGTGATCGTCGGCCCCAACGGCTCGGGCAAGTCGAACATCACCGACGCCGTCCTCTGGGCGCTGGGCGAGCAGAGCCCCGGGGCGATCCGCGGCGCCACCATGCAGGACGTGATCTCCGCCGGCGGCAAGGGCATCGGTCAGCGCCGCGCGGCCGAGGTCGAGGTCGTGATCGACAACTCCGACGGCCGCGCCGCGACCGAGTTCTCCGAGATCGCCGTGCAGCGCCGGCTCGACCGCTCCGGCGACGGCGTCTACCGGCTGAACGGCGCTCGCTGCCGCCTCGCCGACGTCACCGACGTCCTCTCCGACACCAACCTCGGGCGCGAGATGCACTCGGTGATCAGCCAGGGTCGGGTCGAGTCGATCGTCCACTCCAAGCCCCGCGAGCGGCGCCTGCTGGTGGAGGAGGCGGCGGGCCTCGGCAAGCACCGCAAGCGCCGCCGGCGGGCCGAGCTGAAGCTGCGCGCCGCCCGCGACAACCTCGACCGCGCCCTCGACGTCGAACGCGAGGCGCGCGCCCGGCTGCGGCCGCTGAAGCGCCAGGCCCAGGCGGCCGAGCTGGGTGCCCGGATCGAGCGCGAGGAGCTGGGCCTGCGCGCCCGCCTGGTCTCCGAGGAGCTGCGCTTCGGCGCCGATCGCGCCGCCGCGGCGGAGAAGACGGCGGCGAAGGCACGGGCCACCCGGGCCGGGATCGAGGAGCGCCTGGCCGAGGTGGGGGAGCGGCGCCGGCAGGCCGAGGAGCGCTTCGCGAGCCGCGACCGCGAGCGGACCCAGGCCTGGGGGCTGCTGACCAAGCTGCGCGGGCAGCAGGAGCGGATCGCCGTCCGCGGCGCCGGCCTCGGCAGCCGCGAGGCGGAGCTTCAGGCGCGGCTGGAGTCGCTGCGGGCCGAGCTCGGCCCGCTCACGCTGGACCTCGGCGCCGGCGGCGCCCCGGCCGAGCGGGCGCGCAAGCTGGAGGAGGAGCTGGCCGAGGTCGACGCCGGCCTCGGCACCGCCGCCGACGGGCTCGCCCGGGCCCGCTCCGCCGAGCTGCCCGAGTCCGAGCGCGAGGCGGCGCTGGGCGAGGTCAGGGCCGGCGCGGAGCGCGCGGGCCGCCACGCCCGCCGGGCCGAGGGCCTGCTCGGTGAGCGCCACCGCGAGGCGCTGCGCCAGCGCCTCGCCGGCGGCGAGGCGCTGCTCGACGACCTGCGCGCGGCGCTGGGCGCGATCGAGGGAGTCGGGGACGCGATCCGCGCCCGGGTCCAGCGGACCGAGGGCCGGGTCGTCGGCGGCGAGGGCGACGGCGACGAGATCGCCGAGGAGCTCCGGGCCTGCTCGGAGCGCGAGTACCAGCTTCAGAGCGAGATGAAGGCCGTCGCCGACGAGCTGACCAAGGCCGAGGTCGAGGCCGCCCACCTCGGCGACCGCCGGGCCGAGGCCGAGCGGGAGCTGGCCGGGATCGCCGAGCGGCTGGGGGAGGAGGTCCCGCCGGCGAGCGAGCCGCTGGACGAGGAGGAGCGGGCCGATATCGACCGCCGCCTCGAGCGCCTCGAGCGCCGCCGCGCCCAGATCGGCCCGGTCAACCCGCTGGCCGAGCGCGAGTACGAGGAGGCGCGCGAGCACGTCGAGGGCCTCCAGGCCCAGCGCGAGGACATCGAGCGGGGGATGCGGGAGCTGGAGGCGCTGATCCGCGACGTAGACGCCGAGATCGAGCGGGCCTTCGAGGAGACCTTCGAGGCCACCGCAAAGAACTTCGAGGAGATGGTCGAGCACCTGTTCCCGGGCGGGCGCGGGCGCCTGCGCCGGGTCAGCCTGCGCCCGGTCCGCGACGAGGAGCCCCCGGACGGCGATGGCGCCGAGCCGGCGGAGCCCGAGGCCGAGGAGGAGCGCTCCGAGGAGGAGCGCGACGAGCTCGGGGTGGAGATCGAGGTCACCCCGGCCGGCAAGTCCACTCGCAAGCTCTCACTGCTCTCCGGCGGCGAGAAGTCGCTGGTGGCGCTGGCCTTCGTCTTCGCGGTCTTCCTCGCTCGCCCCTGCCCCTTCTACATCCTCGACGAGGTCGAGGCGGCGCTCGACGACGCCAACATCGACCGCTTCCTCCAGTTGATCCGCCGCTTCTCCGGGCGCGCCCAGTTCGTCATCGTCACCCACCAGAAACGGACGATGGACGCCGCCGACGTCCTCTACGGGGTGACCATGGGCGGCGACGGCGTCACCAAGATCGTCTCCCGCCGCCTGCCGCGCGACGCCGCCGGCGCCGAGCGCGACGAGGACGGCGGCAGCGGCGGCACCCTCTCCGCGGTCGCCTGAGCCGCGAGCGCGCTGACGGGTACCCTCCGAAAGGGGAGGGTATGAGGATGGCGCAACGCCACATGGAGAGGCTGACGTCTTTCGACACGTCCTTCCTGACCAACGAGCGGGCCAACGGACACATGGCGATCGGGGCGGTGCTGACCTGCGAGGGCACGGCGCCCAGCCACGAGGACTTCCTCGCCCATGTGCGCAGCCGCCTGCACCTGCTGCCGCGCCTGCGCCAGCGCCTGGCCTTCCCGCCGCTGCGGATGGGGACGCCGTTCTGGGTCGACGACGGCGATTTCGACATCGCCGCCCACGTCCGCTCCGCCAGCCTGCCGGCGCCGGGGACCGACGCGCAGTTCCGCCTCCTCGCCGGCGAGGTCCTGGCGCCGCCGCTTGACCGCTCGCGGCCGCTCTGGGAACTGTGGCTGGTGGACGGGTTCGAGGAGGACCGCTTCGGCGTCGTCTACAAGACCCACCACGCGATGGCCGACGGGATCTCCGCCGTGGACATCGGCACCCTGCTCTTCGACGTCGAGCCCAAGCACGAGCCGATGCGCGAGGTCGCCCCCTGGGACCCGCACCCGCCGCCGTCCCACCGCCACCTGCTCGGCGAGGCCGTCCGCGGCGTCGCCGGGACCCTGCGGCGCGCCCTGCGCTGGCTGGCGCGGGCCGCCCGCGAGCCGCGGCGGGCGGCGCGGCGCACGAGCGACGGCGTCGCCGGCCTCAGGGAGGTCGCCTGGGCGCTGACCAAGCCGGCGCCACAGGTCCCGTTCAACGTCGAGATCGGCTCGCGGCGGGCCTTCGGCTGGACCAGCGCCGGCCTGGAGGACTTCAAGCGGATCAAGAACGCGCTCGGCGGCACCGTCAACGACGTCTCGCTGGCGGTCGCGGCGGGGGCTCTGCGGCGCTGGCTGGAGGACCGCGGCGTCCGCACCGACGGCCTCGAGCTGCGGGCGCTGGTGCCGGTCTCGATCCGGACCGAGGACGAGCACGGCGAGCTCGGCAACCGGCTGACCGCGATGCGCGGCCCGCTGCCGGTCCACGTCGCCGACCCGGTGAAGCGCCTGCGCGTCGTCTCCGCCGCGATGGACGACCTCAAGGCCTCCAAGCAGCCGCTCGGGGCGCAGGCGATCTGGAGCCTCAACGACTGGTTTCGGGACTTCGCGCCGCCGGTACTGCTCGGCCCGACCGCCTCGATCAACTTCTCCACCCGCCTCTTCAACCTGCTCGTCACGAACTTCCCCGGGCCGCAGATCCCGCTCTACGTCCTCGGTCGCGAGCTGCGCGGCGTCTACCCGGTCGGCTTCCTTGCCAAGCGCCACGCCCTCGCCCTGGCGATCATCAGCTACAACGGCGCGATCAACTTCGGGCTGATCGCCGACCCCGACTCGATCGGGGACCTCGACCGCATCGCCGCCCACATCGACGACTCGGTCGCCGAGCTGCTGGCGGCGGTGCGGGAGCGCGGCGGATAGCTTTGCGGCCGTGACCACCAGCTGGCAGGAGATCGTCGACCTCGGTGCCCGCGTCCCGGCGCCCTCCCAGTCCGCGCCCGGCGACGGCGAGCCCGAGCGCCGCGGCGTCCTGCGCCGCCTGCGCGAGAGCCTCTCGAAGAGCCGCCAGGCGCTGACCGAGGAGATCTCTGCCAGCCTCTTCGACCGCATCGACGACGGCACCTGGGAACGCCTGGAGGAGGCGCTGATCCTGGCCGACGTCGGCGCCCCGACCACGGCCTCGGTGGTCGAGCGGCTGGAGCACGAGGTCGAGGCCGGCACCGTCTCCGCCGACGGCGGCGCCGTCCGCGACCGGCTGATCGAGATCCTCGCCGAGGTCGCCTCCGGCGGGCGGGCGCCGATCGACCTCAGCGGCGAGCCAGCGGTGCTGATGATGGTCGGCGTCAACGGCACCGGCAAGACGACGACGATCGGCAAGGTCGCCTGGCACCTGAGCAAGGAGATGGGGCTTTCGGTCGTCCTCGCCGCCGCCGACACCTACCGCGCCGCCGCCACCGAGCAGCTGGCCGAGTGGGCGAAGCGGGCCGGAGCCGACCTGGTGCGGGCCGAGCCGGGCGCCGATCCCGGCTCGGTCGCCTTCGACGCGATCTCCGCCGCCCGCGCCCGCGGCGCCGACGTCGTCATCGTCGACACCGCCGGGCGCCTGCACACCCAGGGCAACCTGATGGAGGAGCTGGCCAAGGTGCGCCGCGTGATCGCCAAGCAGATCCCCGAGGCACCGCACGAGACGCTGATCTCGATCGACGCCACCACCGGGCAGAACGGCCTGCGCCAGGCCAAGGTCTTCGCCGAGGCGGTCGAGGTCGACGGCGTCGTCCTGACCAAGCTCGACGGCACCGCCAAGGGCGGGATCGCGCTGGCGATCGCCGCCGACCTCGGCATCCCGGTGAAGCTGATCGGCGTCGGCGAGACGTTGGAGGACCTGCGCCCGTTCGACCCGGGCGAGTACGCCGCGGCGCTCCTGGCCGAGTAGGCGACGGCGCTGCCTTAAGCTGGGCAGCCTTGTTCGACCAGCTCTCAGACCGCCTCCAGGCGACGCTGTCGGAGGTTCGCTCGCGCGGCAAGCTGAGCGAGTCCGACGTCGACGCGGCGATGCGGGAGATCCGCCTCGCCCTGCTCGAGGCCGACGTCAACTTCAAGGTCGTCAAATCGTTCACCGCGGCGCTGAAGGAGCGCTGCCTGGGCTCGGAGGTGCTGGAGAGCCTCGATCCCGGCCAGCAGGTGGTGAAGATCGTCAACGAGGAGCTGGCCGGGCTGATGGGCGGGACCGGGAGCGAGCTGGCGATGGCCACCAGCGGCCCGACCGTGATCCTGATGGCCGGCCTACAGGGCTCGGGCAAGACGACGGCCTGCGCCAAGCTGGCGCTGCACTTCGGCAGGGCGGGCAAGGACGTCGCCCTCGCCGCCTGCGACGTCTACCGCCCCGCCGCGGTCGAGCAGCTGGTCACCGTCGGCGAGCGGGCCGGCGCCCACGTCTACGAGCAGGGGACCGAGCGCGACCCGGTCGATATCGCCGAGTGGGCGCTTCAGCAGGCGCGCACCGAGCGCCGCGACGTCCTCATCGTCGACACCGCCGGGCGCCTGCATATCGACGAGGACCTGATGGCCGAGCTCTCGCGGATCCGCAAGAAGACGAAGCCGCACGACGTCCTCCTGGTCGTCGACGCGATGACCGGGCAGGACGCCGTCGGCGTCGCCGAGTCCTTCGCCGAGGCGGCGGAGTTCGACGGGGTGGTGATGACCAAGCTCGACGGCGACGCCCGCGGCGGCGCCGCGCTCTCGGTCAAGGCGGTCACCGGCAAGCCGATCCTCTTCGCCTCCACCGGCGAGAAGCTGGAGGACTTCGACAAATTCCACCCCGACCGGATGGCCTCGCGCATCCTCGGCATGGGCGACGTCCTCAGCCTGATCGAGAAAGCCGAGCAGCAGGTCGACGAGCGGGCCGCGCTCGACCTTCAGGAGAAACTGAAGCGGGACCAGTTCACGCTGGAGGACTTCCTCGAGCAGATGCGGCAGGTGCGCAAGATGGGCCCGCTCAGCGGCATCCTCGGGATGCTGCCGGGGATGGGGGCGATGAAGCAGCTGAAGAACGCCGACGTCGACGAGGGCGAGCTGGACCGGTTGGAGGCGATCATCCTCTCGATGACTCCCGCCGAGCGGGCCAACCCGGCGATGATCAACGGCTCACGCCGCAAACGGATCGCGAACGGCTCCGGCACCCGCGTCCAGCACGTCAACCAGCTGGTCAAGCAGTTCGACCAGGTGCGCAAGATGATGCGTTCGATGGCCTCCGGCAAGATGCCCGACGCGCAACAGCTGGCGCAGATGAGCGGCGCGGCGCCGCGCCCCAAGATGCGCAGGCGCTAACCTGCCCGTCCCAATGGCCGTACGGATAAGACTCAGGCGCGTGGGTTCGAAGAAGAACCCGATCTGGCGAATCGTGGTCGCCGACAAACGCTCGCCGCGCGACGGGCGCACGATCGAGACGATCGGTCGCTACAACCCGCAGACCGAGCCCTCGCTGATCGAGGTCGACGAGGAGCGCGCCCGTCACTGGCTCGAGCACGGCGCCGAGCCCTCCGAGACGGTCGCCGGGCTGCTGCGCACCAAGGGCATCGCCGCCTCCGGCAGTTAGGGATGGCGGGCCTCATCCGATGACGGAGCTGATCGAGTTCCTCGTCAGGGCCCTGGTCGAGGAGCCCGAGGCGGTCGTGGTCGAGGAGCTGGAGGAGGACGGCGACCTGGTCTACGAGGTGACGGTCGCCGAGGGCGACCTCGGGCGGGTGATCGGCAAAGGCGGGCGCGTGGCGAACGCGATCCGGACCATCGCCAAGGCGGCCGCGGTCAGGATCGACCGACGGGTGATCGTCGACATCCTCGACTGACGGGTCTCGCGAGGCGCGGCCTTCGATGAAGCTGGACATCTTCACGCTCTTTCCCGAAGCCTTCGATTGGTTTCAGTCGCAGCGGTCGGTGCAGAACGCGCTGGCGCAGGGGAACGAGCTTCGGTTCTTCGACTACCGCGAGACGACGCCGCTCAACGCCGGCCAGGTCGACGACGCTCCCTACGGCGGCGGGGCCGGGATGGTGCTCCGGGTCGACGTGGTCGACGCGGCGCTTGAGGCCGCCTATGGGGAAAGCGGCCGGCCGCGGATCGTCCTCCTCTCCCCGACCGGGCGGCTGCTCGACGACGAGCTGGCCGACGAGCTGACGGCCGAGCCGCACCTGGCGCTGCTGTGCGGGCGCTACGAGGGTTTCGACGACCGCGTGCACCAGCACCTCGCCGACGAGGAGGTCTCGATCGGCCGCTACGTGCTGGCGGGCGGGGAGCTGCCGGCGATGGTCGTCGCCGACGTCCTCATGCGCAAGCTGCCCGGGGCGCTCGGCCACGCCGACAGCGCCGTCGAGGAGTCCTTCAGCAAGGTCCTGGAGGGCATGCCCGAGTACCCGCACTTCACCCGGCCCCCCTTCCACAGGGGCTGGGGGGTGCCGGAGGTCCTGCTCTCCGGCGACCACGAGAAGGTGCGCCGGTGGCGGCTGGAGCAGAGCCGCGCCCGGGCCGAGCAGTTCGAGTCCGGCCCCGAGTAGCTACCATTCCGCCACCGCGCGGATCCCCGCACCCGGGGCCGGCGGTTTTTTCTCGCCAACTGGGCGAAACCTGAAACCTGAATGAGCTCCGTAATCGACAGCATCGAGCGCGACCAGCTGAAAGAGGGCCTGCCCTCGTTCAGCCCCGGCGACCGCGTGCGCGTCCACTTCCAGGTGATCGAGGGCAGCCGCAAGCGCACCCAGGTCTTCGAGGGCGTGGTCCTGCGCCGGCAGGGCTCCGGCGCCCGCGAGACCTTCACCGTGCGCAAGCAGTCCTTCGGCGTCGGCGTCGAGCGGACCTTCCCCCTGCACTCGCCGAAGATCGAGAAGCTCGAGGTGGCGGCGCGCGGAGACGTGCGGCGAGCCAAGCTCTACTACCTGCGCGGCCGGATCGGCAAGGCGGCGCGCGTCGCCGAGCGGCGCTGGGGAATCGACGAGGACATGGTCTCCGCGCCGGCGGCGGACGCCCCCGCGGCGACCGACGCCGAGGGGGTCACCCAGGAGGAGGCGGAGGTCGTCCAGGCCCCGCTGGAGTCCGAGACTGAGACTGAGGCAGCGGCCGAGCCCGAGGCGGCGGCGGACACGGACGCAGAGGCGCCCGCGGCCGGGGAGACCGAGGACAGCCCAGCGTCGGAGGATGCCGAGGACGAGGCGTCGGCGGAGGCCGGCGACTCCGACGAGGGCTCGGCCTGAAACTGAAGATCCCGAAGCCGACGAGCCGTGGCGGTGGACTGATCGAGCTGGTCGTCATCGTCGCGCTCGCCCTCGGGCTGGCGCTGGCGATCCAGGCCTGGCTGATCAAGCCCTACCAGATCCCCTCCGAATCGATGGAGCCGACGCTCGACGTCGGCCAGCGGGTCCTGGTCAACCGCTTCATCTACCACCTCAACGATCCCTCGATCGGGGACATCGTCGTCTTCCACCCGCCCGCCGGCGCCGACAACTCCACCGAATGCGGAGTCCAGCCCAAGGAGGGCGAACCGTGCCCGCGGCCGACCAAGGGCGAGTCCAGCCAGAACTTCATCAAGCGGATCGTCGCACTGCCCGGGGACACGCTCTCGATCAAGGAAGGCCACCCGGTGGTCAACGGGGTGGAGAAGAAGGACGAGCCCTACATCATCCCCTGCGGGGGCGCCGCCGCCTGCAACATGCCGAAGACGATCACCATTCCACCCGACGATTACTTCATGATGGGCGACAACCGTGGGGCGAGCGACGACAGCCGTTTCTGGGGACCCGTCCCACGCGGCTGGATCATCGGCGAGGCCTTTGCCACCTACTGGCCCCCCGACCGCATCGGGCTCCTCTAGCTCCCGAACCCACCGTCGCAGGCTGGCGCGCAGCCGCCGCCTGTTCGCCTTCGATCGCGGCCTTCAGAGCCGCCTCGTCGCCGGCGCCGACGAGGCCGGGCGGGGGTGTCTGGCCGGGCCCCTGGTGGCGGCGGCGGTGCTGATCGACTACGAGCGGCTCTCGCGCGCCGACCGCCGCGCCCTCGCCGGCCTGCACGACTCCAAGCAGATGACGGTCGAGCGGCGGCTGGAGATGTTCCCCAGCGTGCTGCGCGCGGCGGAGCGGGTCAGCGTCGTGGTCCGCTCGGCGGCCGGGATCGACCGCCGCGGCCTGCACGTGACCAACCTCGAAGCGCTATCGCGGGCGCTGGAGCGCCTCGGCCCGGGGGAGGGGGCGACATGCCTGGTCGACGGCTTCTCGCTGCCCCGCTGCGCCGTCCCCCACCGCGCCGTGGTCGAAGGCGACGGCACCAGCGCGGCGATCGCCGCCGCCTCGGTGATCGCCAAGGTGACCCGGGACCGCTACATGCACCGCGCCGCCGAGGAGCACCCGGGCTGGGGCTTCGCGGAGCACGTCGGCTACTCGACCCCCGAGCACCGCGAGGCGATCGAGCGGATCGGGATCTCGCCGCTGCACAGGCGCTCGTTCCAGTCGGTCGCCTACTCCCAGCTCGAGCTTTCCTAGTGGTGTGACCGGGAACGTTGCCGGGATTCTGGCGAGACTCGGTGGTCGGCGGGCAAGGACGCAGGGAGCCGGAGTACCAGCGCTACTTCGGCGACTGAGGACGCCGCACGACGATCATCCGAGGCCGTCCAGAAACCGGTGAACGTTGTCGGTCACACCACTGCCCTCAGAAGGCGCCGACGATGTGCTCCACGTCGAGCGGGCGGCCGGCGCGGTCGAGGGTGACGCCGACGGCGTCGAAGCGGATGTCCGCGTAGGGCGGTGTCTCGCGCCGCTCCGCCATCCAGGCGGTGGCGAGCCGGCGCACCCGGCGCTGCTTGCGGGCGTCGACGGCGAGGACCGGGCGCTCGGGGCCGAGCGCGGCGCCCTGGCGGGCCGCCTTGACCTCGACGAAGACCAGGGCGCGGCCGTCGAGGGCGACGATGTCCAGCTCGCCGTGGCGGGTGCGGGCGTTGCGCTCGACGATCTCCCAGCCGGCGGCGGCGAGGCGGCGGGCGACCAGCTCCTCGGCGATCCGGCCGGTTCTCTGGCGGGCGACGGTCATCTCGGAGGGTAAGGGCGCGGACGGCACAGATTCTCCCCACCTTCGACCCAGAGAATTTGCTCTGTGCGCGCAACGCGTGCGTCCCTCCTCTCTAGCGTCGGGACCGTGCTCGCCACGGCCCGAACCTTCACCCTCGACGGCATCTCCGCCCGCCCGGTCCGGGTCGAGGTCGACGTCCATCGCGGCCTGCCCGGCTTCGCCATCGTCGGCCTCCCCGACGCCGCTGTCAGGGAGGCGCGCGAGCGGGTGCGGGCGGCCCTGGTCAACTGCGGCTTCGAGTTCCCCCTGCGACGGATCGTCGTCAACCTCGCCCCGGCGAGCCTGCGCAAGGCCGGGCCCGGGATGGACCTGGCGATCGCCTCGGCCCTGCTGAGCGCCTCCGGTCAGCTCGAGTGGGAGGCGCTCTCGCGGGTGGCGCTGGCGGGCGAGCTTGCCCTGGACGGCTCGACCCGGCCGATCCCCGGGGCCCTGGCGATCGCCGAGGCGGCCCGGGAGGGTGGCGCCGAGGCAATCGTCCTGCCGGCCGAGAACGGCGCCGAGGCGGCGCTGGCCGAGGGGATCGCAGTCGTCGCCCTCGACAGCCTCGGTCGCCTGCCTGCCCTGGCGGCGGGCGAGTGGGTGCCGGCCCCGCCGCGGGCGCTGGCGCTCGGGCGCGAATCGGCGCGGGGCGGGCCGGATCTCGCCGACCTTCGCGGGCAGCCGCACCTGCGCCACGCGCTCGAGGTCGCCGCCGCCGGCGGTCACAGCCTGCTGATGGTCGGCCCGCCGGGCGCGGGCAAGTCGCTGGCCGCCTCACGTCTGCCCTCGATCCTGCCGCCGCTGGCCTCGGTCGAGGCGCTGGAGGTCGCGCGCGTCGCCAGCGCCTGCGGGCGGCTCGGCGGCTCGCTGCCGGGCGGCCGGCCGTTCCGGGCGCCGCACCACACGATCAGCGCGGCCGGGCTGATCGGCGGCGGCAGCCCACCGCGCCCGGGCGAGGCGACCCTCGCCCACCGCGGTGTCCTCTTCCTAGACGAGCTCTGCGAGTTCCGCCGCGACGCCCTGGAGGCGCTGCGGGCGCCCCTGGAGACGGGAGAGGTGTCGATCGCCCGCGCCGGCGCCCGCCGCAGCCTTCCCTGCCGGTTCATGCTCGTGGCGGCGGCGAACCCGTGTCCGTGCGGGCGCGGCGAGGCCGACCCCGACTGCGGCTGCGCCCCGCTCGCGGTGCAGCGCTACCAGGGCAAGCTGAGCGGGGCCCTGGCCGACCGCATCGACATCCTCGCCGCGATCCGCCAGCCGAGCGCGGCGGAGATCGGCGGCGGCCCGGGCGAGGCCTCGGCGGCGGTGAGGGAGCGGGTCAGCGCCGCCCGCGAGCGCCAGGAGCGCCGCCTCGGCCCGGGGCGGTGCAACGCCGAGATGACCCCGGCCGAGGCCCGCGAGTGCGCGTTGGAGGACGAGGCGGCGGCCCTGCTCGCCGAGCTCTACTCGCGCCAGCGCCTCAGCGGACGCGCCCACGACCGGGCGCTGCGGCTGGCGCGGACGATCGCCGACCTCGCCGACGCCGAGTCGATCGGCGAGGGGCAGATGGCCCAGGCCCTCCAGCTGCGCAGGCGGGACCGTGGCTGAGCCCCGCGCCTGCCCGGGTTGCCTGCGCCGTTCCTGGCTGCTGGCGCTGCTCGGCCCCTACATCGAGCGGATCGCCACCGGGTCCCCGGGCTCGCGCTCGCCCGAACTGCTGCGTCTGAGCAACGTCGACCTGGTCGAGGTCGCGGCGCCGAAGGTCGCCGGCCAGCTCCTGCGCCGGGTCGAGACCCTCTCCGAGAGCGAGCTCGCCGAACAGTTGACGGCGGCGGGATGCTGGGCCAGCTGCCGCCACGACGGCGTCTACCCCGACTCGCTGCGCGAGGCCGGCGACGCGCCGTGGGCTCTGATCGGCCGCGGCGACCCGGCGCTCCTCGACGGCCTCGACCCGTTCGCGGCGGTGACGGTGGTCGGCGCCCGCCGCGCCACCGCCTACGGGCGCGAGGTCTCGCGAGAGCTGGGGCGGGAGCTGGGGGGCGCCGGGATGGTCGTGGTCAGCGGCCTCGCCTTCGGCGTCGACGGCTGCGCCCACCGCGGCGCCCTGGACGCCGGCGGGCGCACGATCGCCGTGCTCGGCTGCGGCTCCGACCGGGCCTACCCGGCGGCGCACCGCTCGCTGTGGCGGCGGATCTGCGAGGAGGGGTTGGTGATCTCCGAGCTGCCCCCGGGGGCGACGCCCTGGCGCTGGACCTTCCCGGCCCGCAACCGGATCATGGCGGCGCTGGCCGGGATGACCGTCGTGGTCGAGGCCGCCGCCCGCTCGGGCTCGCTGATCACCGCCGACCTCGCGGCGGACCTCGGTCGCGACCTCGGCGCGGTGCCCGGCCCGGTCACCTCGCGTGCCTCGGCCGGCCCCAACAACCTCCTCGCCGGCGGCGCCTGCGTCGTCCGCGACGCCCAGGACGTGCTCGACGCGATGCTCGGCCCGGGCGCCAGGGCCGTCCAGAGGTCGGGCCCGGAGCTGGGCAAGGCGCTGGCCGAGGTCCTGGCCGCGGTGGAGGGGGGAGAGGCGAGCTGCGACGCGGTGGCCGCCGCGCTCGGACTCCCCGGAGCCGAGGCGGCGGCCGCTCTCGCCCGCCTCGAGGCCCTCGGATACCTCAGCTGCTCGGCGATGGGCACCTACTCCCGCACCCTCCTCCCATCTAGGCTCCCCGAGTGATCGTTCGACGCATCCCAGCAGTGCTCTCGATCGCCGGCTCGGACTCCGGCGGCGGCGCCGGCATCCAGGCCGACCTGAAGGCGTTCGCCCGCTGCGGCGTGCACGGCATGACCGCGATCACCGCGATCACGGCGCAGAACACGGTCGGGGTGCAGCGGGTCGACGCGGTCGCGCCGGAGGCGATCGTCGCCCAGGTGCGCTCGGTGGCCGAGGACATCGGCGTCGACGCGGTCAAGGTCGGGATGCTGGGCACGGCGGCGACGGTCGAGGCCGTGGTCGAGGCTCTCGCCCACGTCGGTGAGGCGCCGGTCGTGGTCGATCCGGTGATGGTCGCCGAGAGCGGCGCGCCGCTGCTCGACGAGGCGGCGCGGCGGGCCCTGGTCGAGCTGCTCCTGCCGCTGACCGCGGTCGTGACCCCGAACATCCCCGAGGCCCGCGAGCTGACCGGGGCGGGGGAGGGGGCCGGCCAGGCGGAGCTGGCTCGCCTCGTCGCCGAGCTCGGTCCCCGGGCCGTCGTGGTGACGGGCGGGCACAGCGCCGAGCTCATCGACGTCTTCTTCGATGGCGAGCGCCTGGTCGAGATCCCCGGCGCGCGCCATCCCGACGGCGCCGCCCACGGCTCCGGCTGCACCCACTCCTCGGTCCTCGCCGCCCTCCTCGCCCACGGCGCCGAGCCGCTCGAGGCGGCGCGGCGGGCGCGGGCGATCGCCTCGGAGGCGGTCGGCGCCGGGTTGCGCGACCTCGGCGCCGGGCCCGGGCCCGTCAACGCCCTCCCCAGTAGATTTCCGGGATGAGTTCGAACGGCGCCAAGACCGCCCTCCCGCGCCCTCGTTCGTCCACGCTCTTCGACGGGCCCGACCGCGCTGCCGCCCGCGCCTACATGAAGGGCATCGGCTTCGACGACGACGCCCTCAGCCGCCCGACGATCGGCATCGCCAACACCTGGACCGAGGCGATGCCCTGCAACTTCCACCTGCGTGGCCTGGCCGAGCGGGTCAAGGACGGCGTGCGCGCGGCCGGCGGCACGCCGATGGAGTTCAACACCGTCGCGATCTCGGACGGGATCACGATGGGGACGCAGGGGATGAAGACCTCGCTGATCAGCCGCGAGGTGATCGCCGACTCGATCGAGCTGATGGCCCGCGGGTACCAGTTCGACGCGATCGTCGCGCTCTCGGCCTGCGACAAGACGATCCCCGGCTGCGCGATGGCCCTGGCCCGTCTCGACGTCCCCTCGGTCCTGCTCTACGGCGGCTCGATCGCCCCCGGCCGCTGGCACGGCCGGGACGTGACGATCCTCGACGTCTTCGAGGCGATCGGCGCCCACGCCGCCGGCGAGATGACCGACGAGGAACTGAGCGAGCTGGAGGGCGTGGCCAGCCCCGGCGCCGGAGCCTGCGGCGGCCAGTTCACGGCGAACACGATGGGCTGCGCGATCGAGGCGCTTGGCATCGCCCCCGGCGGCTCCTCGATGGTGCCGGCCGAGGACGAAGGCAAGGGGGGCGTCGCCGAGCGGATCGGCGAGCTGGCGATGCGGGTCCTGGCCGAGGACCTGCGGCCGAGCCGGGTGATCACCCGCGACTCGCTGGAGAACGCGATCGCCTGCGTCTGCGCCTCCGGCGGCTCGACCAACGGCGTCCTGCACCTGATCGCGATCGCCAACGAGGCCGGGATCGAGCTGGGCATGGACGACTTCGAGCGGATCTCCCGCGAGACGCCGCTGCTCGCCGACCTCAAGCCCGGCGGCCGCTTCGTCGCCACCGACCTCTATCGCGCCGGCGGCGTGCCGCTGCTCCTCAACCGCCTCGCCGAGGCCGGCATCCTGCACGGCGACGCGATCACGGTCAGCGGCCGCACGATCGGCGAGGAGGCCGAGGCCGCCCACGAGGCGGAGGGCCAGGAGGTCGTGCGGCCGCTTACGGACCCGCTCAAGGCCGAAGGCGGCCTGGCGATGATGTACGGCAACCTCGCTCCCGAAGGCGCCGTGGTCAAGCTCGCCGGCACGGAGCGCAAGAGGCAGGTCGGCCCGGCGCGGGTCTTCGAGTCCGAGGAGGAGTGCTTCCGCGCGGTCAAGGACCAGAAGATCCGGGCCGGCGACATCGTCGTGATCCGCAACGAGGGCCCCGCCGGCGGCCCGGGGATGCGGGAGATGCTCCAGGTGACGGCTGGAATCGTCGGCGAGGGGCTGGGCGAGAGCGTCGCGCTGCTCACCGACGGGCGCTTCTCCGGCGCAACCCGCGGCCTGATGGCCGGGCACGTCGCCCCGGAGGCGGTCAGGGGCGGACCGATCGCGGCGATCCGCGAGGGCGACGAGATCACCTTCGACGTCGACGCCCGCCGCCTCGACGTCGCCCTCTCCGACGAGGAGATAGCCAGGCGCGTGGCCGAGTACGAGCCCCCCGAGCCCCTCTTCACCCACGGCGTGATGGCGAAGTACGCCGCCACGGTCTCCTCGGCCTCCAAGGGCGCGATCACCGGCTGAGACCCGTCGCGAGACGGGTGCTCAGGCGAGGAATTCGTCCAGCAGCGCGTTGAAGCGCAGCGGCCGCTCCAGCTGGGGGACGTGGCCGGTGCGCTCGAAGATCTCCAGGCGGGAGTGGGGGATCCGGCGGCGGTAGCTGACCGCCGCGGCCACCGGGATCACCCGGTCCTCCAGGCCCCAGACGATCAGGGTCGGGAGCTCGATCCCCCCGAGCCGCTCGCGGATGTCGTGGCGGATCACCGCTCGCAGCGCGTCGGCGAAGCCCGGGCACTCGGCCCCGCCGACGATCTGCTCCCAGAGCAGATCGGCCTCCAGCCGGTTCGGGTAGCGCAGGAACGGGCCGAGCGCGAGTTGGCGGCCGCGGGGGCGGGAGACGATCCGCCGCGCCAGCCCGGAGACGGTGGGAGCGAAGCTCTTCCACGCCCAGGCGGTCGCCGTCGCCCGCGCTTCGGGGTTCCAGGTGTTGAGAATGCCGGCGGCGGAGACGAGGACGAGGTCGCTGAAGTGCTCGGGCGCGGCCGTCACCGCCTCGGCGGCGACGAAGCCGCCCATCGAGTTGCCGACCAATGCCACCCCCTCGATGCCGAGCTTCTCGCAGAAGTCGTGGACCAGGCGGCCATAGGCGGGGATGCCGATCGGCCATGAGGGCATCGGGCTGGCGCCGAAGCCGGGCAGGTCGAGCGCGATCGCGCGCCGCTCGCGGCCGAAGTGCGGCAGGTTCTCCAGCCAGTTCTGCCAGCACCCCGAAAGCCCGTGGACGAAGAGGACCGGCTCGCCCTCGCCGACCTCGACGTAGTTGACTTCGGCCCCCGGGAGTCGCACCCGACGCAGGTGCCGGCGCCAATCCACCTGGCGCCACTCCGACTCGGGATCGCCATAGTCCGAGCCGGTGGCGATGAGCGCGCCGAGGGTCGTCGAATCGGTCATGCCGTTGGAACATATCTCGGTTCCGGGGCCGTCCCCGGACTCCCGCCGATGAACTCCGGCCCCTTCCCGCCCGTAGGCAGGGCATGCGGAAAGAGCGCTCGTTCCAGCATCGCCGCGTCGAGCTCCTCCTGGTCGGCCTTGCCGCCTCCGCGGCTTTCCTCGCTCTCCTCGCGCCCAGGGCGCTGGCCGGCACCGCCCTCGTGGTCGACCAGGGGGCGGGAACCGTCTCGGTGATCGACACCCAGGCGAACCGCGAAACGGGCTCGCCGATAAAGGTCGGGGCGGTGCCGTTGGGGATCGCGATAACTCCCAACGCGAAGACCGCCTATGTGACGAATTTCGGATCGGGAACCGTCTCCGTGATCGACGTCCAGCGCAGGGAAGTGGTCGGCTCGCCGATCCAGGTCGGCCCACAGCCGGCGGGGATCGCGATCGCCCCCGACGGAACCTTCGCCTACGTCGCCAACGAGGGCGCGGGAAGCGTCTCGGTGATCGACACGCGGACCAACAGCATGGTCGGCTCGCCCATCGTCCTCAGCTCGCAGCCGCGTGCGATCGCGATCGCCCCCGACGGCGCCCTCGCCTACGTGACGAAGCTCGACAGCACCGTCTCCGCGATCGACACGCGGACGAGGGCCGAGGTCGGTTCGCCGATCGGCGTCGGCGGGTTCCCGTTCGCGATTGCGATCACCCCCGACGGGAGAGCCGCCTACGTCGCCAACTTCGGGGAGGAAAGCGTCTCGGCGATCGACCTCAAGACCGGCCAGGCCGCGCCGATCCACGTCGGCAAATCCCCAGAGGGCATCGCGATCGCGCCCGACGGTGGGACCGCCTACGTGGCCAACGACGCCTCGGAAAGCGTCTCGGTGATCGATACCCGGACCAATCTGGCGGCTCCGGCCCCGATCCCGGTGTCCCCGGCCCCGATCGGGATCGCGGTCGCCCCCGACGGCGGGACCGTCTTCGCCACCAGCGCCCTCACCGAAAGCGTCACCGCGATCGACACCTTGACCAAGCGGGCCAACCCGTCCCTGATCAAGGTCGGCAGGGAACCGTTCGCGATCGCGATCGCCCCCGACCAGCCGCCCACCGCCTCCTTCGGCGCCCCCCGCGCCCGCCCCGGCGTCCCCGTCGCCCTCGACGCCTCGGCTTCCAGCGATCCGGACGGGACGATCGCGAGCTACGCCTGGAGCTTCGGCGATCTCCAGGCGGCGACGCTTGGCGCCCCCAGCGCGACGCACGTCTACCGCTCGCCCGGTACCTACGCGGTCTCCCTGACCCTCACCGACAACGAGGGCTGCTCGACCGCGCGGGTCTTCACCGGCCAGACCGTCTCCTGCGACGGATCGGCGCTGGCGAGCGCGACGATGCCGGTCACGGTCAGCTATCCGGGCGTCCGCCTCCGCTGCCCGCGGCGGGCGAGGTCGCGCGGCTGCCTCTTCAAGCTCCAGGCCATCGCCCGCGGGCCGAGGCGAGGGCACAGGGCAAAGGCCGCCAGCGCGCTCGCCCGGGCGAGGCTCAGGCCCGGTCGGGCGACGGTCGTCTCGCTGGTGCCGAAGAAGGCCTTCAGCCGCAGGCTCGCCGTCGCGAAGACGGTCCTGGTGAAAGAGGTCGCGAGGGTCGGCTCCTCCCAGAGAACCCTCTATCGCCGGCTGAAGATCGTCCAGTAGGGTGCGCCGCCGCCCCTACGCGTAGCCCATCCGTTCCAGGACCGGGATCTCGCGGATCTGCGGTGGCTGGAGGTGGTCCCAGAGGATGCCGCGGGGGCGCTCGTACTGGCGCTCGACTTCGATCACCGCCCGCGGGGTGGCGATCAGGTCGCAGGGGAGGTCGTGGGCGGTGACCATCAGGTGCTGGCGCAGGATCTGGATCGGGTGCACGGTGGTGGCGACTGTGGTGTGGGTGTCGATCTTGCCGGCGTCGATCAGGATCCCGTACTCGAGGTCGTGGTAGCCGCCGCCCTTGCCGACCCGGGCACCGCTGAGGTTCACCGCGACCGAGCCGCACAGCACGAAGTCGATCTCCGGCAGCTCGTCGAGGGCGACCACGCGGCCGTGGCGGAGAGCTCCCTTGATCGTCGCCGCCTCCTTCACCTGCTCCTTGGTCAGCTTCTTGGGGTCGAGCACCCGGAAGGGGTGGGGGTCGCGCAGCCGCGGCACCGCCATGATCACCGTTTTCCCCTCTTCCAGCGCGATCCGCCGGGCGTGGGTCTGGGGGGAGTCGGGGTTGGCCTTGATCACCCGCGCCCGCTTCCACAGCCGGTGCCCGGCGAGCTTCTCGGCGGCCATCCTGGCGCCGGCGAAGTTCGGGATCCGCCCCTCGGCGCCGGGAAAGCGGGACACGCCCTCGCGGTCCATCGCCTTCCAGACCTCCCTGCGGACATCGTCCTTGGAGCGCACCGGCCAAAGATATCCGCCCGGCCCGCCGATAGGACCGACGCAGGTGCGAGATTGCAGGGAAGACAGCCGGGCCGGACGAATGATCCGAATGCCTAGACTTTTCGTAACCGGAGCCGAGGCTTCGATGCCGATCCGAATGGAGCGATGGGACGCAAGACCCGCATAGCCGTTGCCGCAGCGGTCGTTTTCCTGGTCCTCGCGGGCGGGGCCGCCTACGCCTACGACAGCTCCCAGAAGGACAAGATCGCCGACGGAGTGACGATCGCCGGCGTCGACGTCGGCGGCCTCGACTCCACCGAAGCGGCGGCGGCGGTGCGCCACCGCCTGCTGGCCCCGCTGCGCCACTCGCTCGAGGTCAGGTTCGGCCAGAGGACCTGGGCGCTGCCGGGGAGGAAGCTGAACGTCAGCGCCAACGTCGACGGCGCGGTCGAAGAAGCGCTCGAAAAGAGCCGCGAAGGGGGCCTGCCCGGCCGCCTCGTCCGCTACGTCACCGGGGGCGAGGTCGACGACCGGGTCTCGGCGCGGGTGACCTACTCGCGCCCCGCGATCAACCGCTTCGTCCGCCGGGTCGCCCGCGAGGTCGACCGCGAAGCCGAGAACGCGACGGTCGAACCGAGCGCCGACTCGCTCGAGGTCGTCGCCGGGAAGAACGGCCGCAAGCTGCGCGACAACCGCCTCACCCGCGAACTCGAGCGGGCGGTGCTCGACGCCAGCGCCCCGCACACCGTGCTGGCCCGAATCCACGTCGACCAAACCGGAGGTGACGAAGGGCGAGGTCGCCGCCGAATTCCCCTCCTACCTGACCCTCGACCGCTCCACCTTCACCCTGCGCCTCTGGAAGCACCTGAAGCTGGCAAAGACCTACACCGTCGCGGTCGGCCAGGAAGGGCTGGAAACGCCGGAAGGCCTCTACCACATCCAGGAAAAGGAAGAAAACCCCTCCTGGCACGTGCCGAACTCGGCCTGGGCCGGGGACCTGGCCGGCCAGGTGATCCCGCCGGGGCCGGCGGATCCGATCAAGGCCCGCTGGATGGGGATCTTCGAAGGGGCCGGGATCCACGGCACCGAAGAGATCGAATCGCTCGGCAGCGCCGCCTCGCACGGATGCGTGCGGATGTCGATCCCGGACGTGATCGAACTGTATCCCCAGGTCGAAGTCGGGACCCCGATCTACATCGGTTAACCGGTGCCGCTCGCAGGACGCGGGGGAGCCGGGGCGAACCCCTGGGTGTGAACTGGGACGCGGCGATCGCCGAGTACGACCGGGACCTGCGCGCCCGCGGCTCGGCCGAGCGCACCCGGCGCGCCTACGGCGTCGACCTCGGCGCCTTCGTCGAGTGGGCGGCGGCGCGGGGGCTGTCGCCCGGGCGACGTCCGCCACCGCGACGTCCGCCGCTACGCCGCCGGGCTCTCCTCGGCCGGCGCCGCCCCGGCCACGGTGGCCCGCAAGCTGGCGGCGATCCGCGGCCTCTACGGCTTCCTCGTCCGCACCGAGCGCGCCGGGCAGAACCCGGCCGAGCTGGTCTCCAGCCCGAAGCGCGCGCGAGAAGCTGCCGAAGGTGCCTGAGCACCGAGCAGATGCGCTCGCTGCTGGAGCGGATCCCGGCTCGCACGCCGCTGGAGCTGCGCGACCGGGCGATGCTGGAGCTGGCCTACTCCTGCGGGCTGCGCTGCGAGGAGATCGTCAACCTCGACCAGCGGCGCGCTCGACTTCGAGACCGAGCAGCTGCGGGTCCTCGGCAAGGGCTCCAAGGAGCGGATCCTGCCGGTCGGCGAGCCCGCGCAGCGGGCGCTGCGCCGCTACGTCGAGCGCGGCCGGCGGGCGCTCGCCACCGATCCTCGCGAGCCGGCGCTCTTCCTCTCCAAGAGCGGGCGCCGCCTCTCCAACTCCGACGTGACCCGGCGCCTCGGCCTCTGGACCCGCGAGGCGGCTATCGCGGCCGGGGTCTCGCCGCACTCGCTGCGCCACTCCTTCGCCACCCATCTGCTCGAAGGCGGGGCGGATCTGCGTACGATCCAGGAGTTGCTTGGGCCACTCCTCGATTTCCACCACCCAGGTTTACACTCGTGTCGACGCCGCTCGGCTTCGGGACACCTACGCAGCAAGCCACCCCCGTGCATGACCCCATATCCGACCAACCAACCGTAGAATCGGACAAAAGGCATGGAAACCGGCGTAAAAGAGGTGGAGCTGCGCGACCTGTGGCGCCGCTACAAAGACGATGGCGACGACTCGGCCCGCGAGCGCCTCGTCGTCGCCTACTCGCCGATGGTCAAGTTCGTCGCCGGCCGCCTCGGCGCCGGCCTTCCCTCCCACGTCGAAGACGCCGACCTGATCTCCTACGGGCTGGTCGGGCTGATCGGCGCGATCGAGCGCTTCGAGCCCGAGCGGGGGATCAAGTTCGAGACCTTCGCGATGACCCGCATCCGCGGCTCGATCATCGACGAACTGCGCTCGCTGGACTGGGTGCCGCGCTCGGTGCGCTCGCGGGCGCGGGAGATCGAAGCCGCCCAGGCCAAGCTCGAGCACGAGCTTCAGCGGGCGCCGAGCGAGGAGGAGCTGGCGGCGAAGCTGAACATGACCGAAGAAGAACTGCAGACCGCGCTGCTGGAGATCGCCAACTCCTCGGTCTACGCGCTCGACGAGCTGTGGACCGTCTCCGACTCCTCCGGCGACCAGGTCTCGCTGCTGGACACGATCGCCGACGACGGCGCCGCCGACCCGCAGGAGGCGCTCGACACCAGCGAGGTGAAGGACCGGCTGACCGAGGCGATCGGCTCGCTGCCCGAGCGCGAGCAACTGGTCGTCGCCCTCTACTACTACGAGAACCTCACCCTGCGGGAGATCGGCGAGGTCCTCGGCGTGACCGAGTCGCGCGTCTCCCAGCTGCACACCAAGGCCGTGATGCGGCTGAAGTCGCACCTGGAGCACGCTTAGTTTCGCCTGCTTCTCGGCGCTTTTGCGGCCGGCCCGCCGCTGCTAACTTGGCGGGATGAGCCCCGAGGAGACCTGCGCTGTCTGCGGCCGCACGATTCTCGCCGGCGAGCAGGTCCGCGCCTACCTCGCCGCCGATGGTCGCCGCGTCGTCTGCGCCCTCTGCCGCGCCCGCGCCGAGCGCCTCGGCTGGCGCCCCGAGGGGGAGGGGAGCGCGCGGGAGCCGGAGCCCGACGAAGCGCGGCCCCGCCGCGGAGGGGGCCTGCGCGGGCTTTTCCGGGGCAGGGCGAACCGGCCCTCGCCCGCGACCGAGGCCGCGCCGCGGGAGCCCGATTCCAGCCCCGACCCGGCCGCGCCCGGGATGCGCGCGCCGGCACCGCCGCCCGAGCCGTTCCTGGCGAGCCCCTTCGAGCGCGCCGTCGAGCGCTTCAACCCGAGCGAGGCCGGGCGCACCGTCGCCGGGCTGGCGCGAACGCTGGGCGACCCCTGGGTATCGGTCGGCGCCTCGGCCGGGGCGCCGGGCGAGGTGCGGATCACCGTCGCCTGGGAGCTGTCCTGGTATCAGTGGGGGGTCGACCTCGGCGACGAGCTGCGGCCGGTGTTCGCGCTCGACAAGGGCCTTGAGGTCTCGCAGCTCGACGCCGCCGCCAGGCAGTGGAACGCCTCCGCGCTGGAGGGCGGGCGGATCGTCCTCGCCGCTCCGGCGCACGGCGTCGCCGCCGACGGCGAGCCGGTCGGGCGCTGAGCCGATGTCGAAGCTGACGGTCAACGTCGACGGCGGCGCGCGCGGCAACCCCGGGCCGGCGGCGATCGGCGTCGTCCTGCGCGGCGCCGACGGCGAGGTGCTGGAGGAGCGCGGCGAGCGGATCGGCACGCGCGACCAACAACGTCGCCGAGTACAGGGCGCTGCTGCGCGGGATCGAGCTGGCGGCCGCGCGCGGGGCCAGCGAGCTGGAGCTGGTCGGCGACTCAGAGCTGGTCGTGCGCCAGGTCGAAGGCCGCTACAAGGTCAAGGACGCGACCCTGCGCGAGCTTCACGCCGAGGTGAAGAGGGCGCTGCGCCCGTTCGACGAGCTGGTCGATCCGCCACGTCCGTCGCGAGCGCAACGCCGAGGCCGACCGTCTCGTCAACGAGGCGCTCGACGGCGGCTCCGAACCCGACTAAGCTCAGACCGTGTCCGACCGCGTCGTGGACCCGATCGACCCCGGCGTGGACATCGGCCACGTCCACCTGCAGGGTCGCCGACGTCGACCGCGCCCTCGACTTCTACTGCGGCGTGCTCGGCTTCGAGCTGACAGCAGCGCTACGGCGCCGACGCCGCCTTCGTCTCCGCCGGCGGCTACCACCACCACATCGGCCTCAACTCCTGGGAGTCCAGGGGCGGCTCGCCGCCTCCGCCGGGAACGACCGGCCTCTACCACGTGGCGATCCGCTATCCCGACCCGCCGCGCCCTCGCCGACGCGCTGCGCCGGCTGGAGCGGGCGGGGGTCGGGCTCAGCGGCGCCTCCGACCACGGCGTCAGCGAGGCGCTCTACCTCGAGGACCCCGACGGCAACGGGATCGAGCTGTACTGGGACCGGCCCAGGGAGCGACTGGCCGGCGCCCCAGCCGGGTCAGAGGGTCGAGATGTACGTGAGGCCGCTGGACGTCGCCGACCTCCTCTCCGAGCTTGCCGATGCTACTGAAAAATAGGTAGTTTCAGTAGTTCAGATGCGGAGAAAGGAGGCGGTATGGACGTGGCGATAGCGGGCGGGCACGGCAAGATCGGCTTGCAGCTCGGCAGGCTGCTGACCGGGGACGGCAACAGGGTCAGGGGCCTGATCCGCGATCCCGACCAGGTCGAGGAGGTGCTCGCCGCCGGCGTGGAGCCGGTGATCTGCGACCTGGAGGGCGCCGACGACGTGGGGGCGGCGATCGCCGAAGCCGACGCGGTGGTCTTCGCCGCCGGTGCGGGGCCCGGAAGCGGGGCCGAGCGCAAGCGCACGATGGACCTCGGCGGAGCCCTGAAGCTGATCGACGCGGCCAGGACCGAGGGCGCCGGTCGCTACGTGATCGTCAGCGCGATGGGCGCCGCCTACCCGCCCTCCAGCAACGGCGACGCCTTCAGCGCGTACCTGCGGGCGAAGGCCGAGGCGGATCGGGCGCTCGCCATCAGCGGCCTCGACTACACGATCGTCCGTCCCGGCAACCTCACCGACGAGGAGCCGACCGGGAGGGTGGCGACCGGCCGCGACCTGGAGTACGGGCAGATCTCCCGCGCCGACGTCGCCGCGGTGCTCGCGGCGGTGATCCCGGCCCCCAACGCGGTCGGCAAGACGTTCGAGCTGGTAGCGGGGGAGACCCCGATCGCCGAGGCCGTCGCCGGCCTCTGACCCGGCCCGCTCAGGCCGCGGCGCCGGCGGCCTCGGAGCCGCTGCGCACCGGGTGGCCCGCCGCGCGCCAGGCGCCGACGCCCTGGCCGACGTGCACGACGTCCTCGAACCCCTCGCGCTGGAGGATCGAGGCGGCCAGGCCGCTGCGCTTGCCGCCGCGGCAAATCGTCGCGATCGGACGGTCCCGCGGCAGCTCATCGCAGCGCTCCGGCAGCTCGCCGTAGGGGATGTGGAGGGAGCCCGGGATGTGCTCGGCGGCGTACTCCTCGCCACCGCGCACGTCGAGGATCACGGGCGGTTCGGGTCCCTCGACCCGCTCCGCCAGCAGCTGCGGCGCGATCAGCTCGATCCGCCGCACCGGCCGCTCCTCCGTGCGCCACGCCGTCATCCCGCCCTCGAGGAAGCCGCGCACCCTCATCCCGACGGCGGCCAGCATCTCCGCCGCGTGGCGCTCGTCGCCGTCGGAGGCGGCGACGACGATGATCTCGGCGCCCTCGGGGGCGACGAGGGAGACCTTGGTGGCGAAGCCGGTGTCGTAGGCCGAGGCGCTGAGGGCACCGGCGATGTGGGCCTCGTCGAACTGCTCGTTGGTGCGGCCGTCGATCACGACGGCGCCCGCCGCGACCGCCTCCTCGACCTGGTGCGGGGTCAGCGGCGCCGGGGTGCCGAAGTCCTCGACCAGGGGGCCGCGGTTGAGCGCGACGATCCGCTCGACGTTGGGCGGGCGCTGGCCCAGGGAGGCGACGGCGCTCTCGACGAACTCCGCCTCCTCGGCGATCGCCAGCGCCGGGTTGTGGTGGCGCTCGAACCCGATCGTCGAGGAGGTCTTGAGGTCGATCGCCGAGCCGCCGCAGAGGGAGCCACCGAGGTGGCCGGGCCAGACCTCGACCGCGTCGCCGAGCCCCAGCAGACGCTCGTGCAGGGAGTGGAACATGTCGGCGGCGCCCTCGCGCGGCTCGACCGCGAGGTCGGGACGGGCGACGTCGCCGATGAACAGCGAGTCGCCACTGAGCAGCGCCCACGGGTCGCCCCCGCGGCCCCCGTCGCGCAGCAGGAAGCAGGTGTGCTCGGGCCGGTGCCCGGGAGCGTGAACGGCCTCGATGCTCACCTCGCCCAGCTCCAGCACCCAGCCGTCGGCGAACGGCTCGTGCGGGTAGTCGGCCCCGGCCAGCTCGTGCACGTGGATAGTCGCCCCGGTCGAGCGCGAGAGCCGCCCGTGCCCGGAGACGTGGTCGGCGTGGTTGTGGGTCTCCAGCACGTGACCAATCCGGACCCCGTGCAGACGGGCGAGGCGCAGGTAGGGATCGACGTCCCACTGCGGGTCGATCACCGCGACGACGCCGGCTTCTCGGTCGCCGACCAAATAGGAGGCGCAGCCGAGATCCTCGTGGATTATCTGGCGAAAGAGCATCGTCTTAGAGGAACGGTGGAGCCATCAGGCTAGCGCGGCCTGATGGGCGGCCCGGCCCCGACGAGGTAGTGACGCGCCCCAGCGGATAGAATCGCCCCCGTGCGGCTGTAGCTCAGCTGGCTAGAGCGTCTGCTTGCCATGCAGAAGGTCGAGGGTTCGAATCCCTTCAGCCGCTCTCAAGAAAAGCCCCGCTCTGGCGGGGCTTTTCGCTGTCTAGGCCAGGTCTAAGCCGCTTTCCCGACCGCTTGACTCACGCCCTCGCTGCCCGTTGCTGCCCAATCAATCGCTCTCGCTTGTAAGGCGTCCGCGCTGTCGGCTCTGATTTGGGGGTGCGAATGAACCCCCAAGGCCACCATGGCTGATCGCTGCCCTCGTGCTCGGAGGCTCCTTCGCTCTGTCGGGCGTGGTCCCGGCATATTTTCGGTCGAAATCGCGGGTCTTCAGGTGGACGATTTGCAAAGCGGTACAGGGACTGGGTGGAGGAGGACTTTCCCGATGGGGAGGCCCGTGAGTGGCTAATCGCGAGAGGGTCGGAGATGCAGGCCGACGCGGCGGCGGTTGGCCAGGGCGTGGTCTATGTCGCACCGCCCGTGGCCATCGGCGGGGGCACATACCGCCCACAGCACATATTCAGTGACCTCGCTGGCGTGACCACTTTCGGCGTTGCGTCGCGCGAGCGCCTGGATGCCCTCACGAGGACTCAACACCAGGTCAGGGTTCGGAGGAAACATCGGCGTCGGCATTTCTTTTTCCCTTGGCGGTGGATTCAGTTGGCGTTTGAACGCCTGGTTGGATTCCCGCGCTATCTCCTTAAGACGGCCGGATTCTCTGACGTAGTGGCTGGTTCGTCGGCTGCGCGCGGCATCGGAGTTCTTTGGAGCGTCCTTGTGGGCGCGGCCACTATCGGCGCGTTTGTGCTCAGCCTCCTGGATCACAAGTAGCCCAGAGACTGCTTTCGCGGCGGCGGCGTCTTGCCGCCGCCGCGACTAGAGCGCGCTTACTCGCTAGCCCAGAGGCCCTTTGCCTCCAAGACCCGGATGCATTCCTCCCAGCAGGCGATCTCTTGGGTGCGGGGGCCAGCAAGAGCAATGACGTTGTGGTCACCGTCGAGTATCAGCATCGACCACTTCGTCCTCTTCGTCCACCACTTGATCTGGATGAGGTGGTGGACTTCACCGTCCGCGTCTTCCACTTCCAGCGTTGCGCTCTGAAGCTGAACGGTCTCCGCTTCATTGGTCAGCCGGGACGATCTCCTGCGACCTTCGACTCGAATGGGCAGCAGGGACTCTTTGTCCAGAAGGGACATCTCGGACCTCCATCAGGTCGTTGAGGGTTTCCCCGTCGGAAACCCACTGATCGCGACAGTACCACTAGCTCTTTGGACGGGTGTTTTTGGGGTCATGGGTTCTTCGTAGGATCAAAGGCATGGACTCAGAACGAAAGATGATTAGCGTCGTAAAAAATCTGCTTCGGGTCGTGGAGGAGCTAGCCGAGGAGTACGGGGTCAGCGAGGTTTCCCAGGCGGCCCTTGACCGGGCGAAGCGAGAAGCAATGGGGCTTCGCACTTGAGCCAGGCCAGGTTTGACGGAGACCCTGATCTAACCCCGATAAAACGGAGTCGCGGTTCTGGAATCAGGCGGCTTCCCGGGTCGTGTTGTGTAGATCCTCGTATTCGGTGGGGCTGAGCATCCCGAGCGCCGAGTGACGACGTCGGGTGTTGTGGAAGAGCTCGATGTAGTCGTGGATGGCGGTGGCGAGCTCGATCCTGGTCTTCCAGCGTTTGCGGTTGAAGATCTCGACCTGCATCCGCCCCCAGAAGGACTCGACCATCGCATTGTCGTAGGCGCTGCCGACGGCTCCCATCGACGGGGCGATACCGGCGTCGCGGACCTTGTGACTGAAGGCCCAGGAGGTGAATTGGACGCCCCGGTCGGAGTGGATCACCAGGCCTTCGGCGCGGTCGCGGCGGTTGGTGGCCATCCCCAGCGCGTTGGTGACCAAGACCGTGGTCTGGGTGCTTTCGACCGACCAGCCGACGACGCGCCGAGAGAAGGCGTCCAGCACGACACAGCAGTAGACCTTGCCCTCCCTTGTCGGGTGCTCGGTGATGTCGGTCATCCACAGTTGATTGGGGCCTTCGCGGCGAAACTCGCGCCGGACGAGGTCCAGGGAGGTGACCTGCGCCAGTCGTGCTCCCCTGGGCAGTCGCCGGGTTGGCAGCCCTTTGAGCCCTATCTCGCGCATGATCTGCGCGACCGTGTTGTGGCCGACGACGATGTCGCGGCCGTGGCGCAGCTCGGCCGTTACCCGCTGGTAGCCGTAGGTGCCGGCGGAGGCCTTGTGGACGTCGGCGATCTCGCCGGCCAGCCAGATCCGCCGCAGAGTGCGCGGTGGGTCCGGTCTGTCTTTCCAGTCGTAGTAGCCCGACTCCGAGACCCCGAGCACCCGACAGGCATGGCGCACGTTGATCCCCTGCCCGACCAGGGAGTCGATCACCGGGAAGAGCCTTTTGGGGGAGGTCTTCCTCGAGGAAGACCTCGTTGACCTTGCGCGAGACCGCCAGCTCGGTTTCAAGCTGCTTGATCCGGCGCTTGGCTGCGGCGAGATCGAGTGCCTCCTCGGTGCTCAGCCCGGCGACCTCACCGCGATCGATCCTCTCCTGCTTGAGCCAGTTGTAGATGGTGGCGTCGCTCATGCCGAAGGTCTCGGCGAGCTGGGCGACCTTGGTGCCCGATCGAGCTAGCTCGATCACCTGAAAACGAACCTCTGCTGGGTAGCGGTGGGGCATCTGAATCCTCCTTGGGGCCGAAGGACTCTAGAAACAGGACTCCATCGAAATGGGTGTAGATCACAGTCTCCGTGGAACCTGGTCCGGCTCAGACCTTCCAGATCGTCGAACCCGCCCGGCGGCAGATCCCTGCCAGGCGACCGGGTCCAAGACCGGTCTGCCGACGAGCCCGCAGGATCGGGGCCTCTTCGGCCGCGCCCAGTCGTCGCGGTTGTCGATGGGGCCTTGAAGAGCGGTCGCAAAGCCAGGCGCCCGACCGCCGCTCCAGCTCGCTTGCCAAGCGCCATCGGTGCCACCAGCGGTGGGCTGTCGCGGGCGCCACGCAGAAGGCGGCAGCTGCCGCCTTCTGCGTCATCCCCGACTCGATCGCTTCCACCAGCGCCAGTCGTCCCGCTGGTCCGAGAGCAGCGTTACCGTGAACCTTCATCCGGGTCCTCCTTGAGGCTGTGGCGGCGAATCCACCAAGCCTCTGGGAGGGCCCGGATGCCTTTCAGGCGTTCACAACGTGTGGGCGGGACAGCTAGATCCACGCGAAGGCGACGACACCGAGACTTCCGAGCGCGGGGGAGGGTCGAAGGGACGGATCTTCGCCGCGCAGGGTGATCTCCGTGATGGCGACGGTGGCTGGAATCAAACCGCCATCTCGGATTTCGGGCACTCGTGCGCGTGAGTGCCCGAAACGCCGCATATCGCCGTATATCCACGCGCATTGCTGATCGCGGCTGTCCGCTGCGTCGCCACGAAATTCCTGCAAACAGAGGCTTCGTCATTTGAGGAAGCGCTCAGCCTTCTCGTCCTGGCGTCGCGTTTGGCCAGGACGAACTCACAGCGCAGGCGTCCGGCCTGCTGCTGCTCGGCGGTCCTCGTCGCGACCCAGCATTCGACGTAGGCGCTGCGGGTGGTAGAGGACGTGCATTGGATGGCTCTCCCCGCTCAGCGCGGCGAGCACGGCGGCGGCGACCGCTGGGGCCTGGGCGAAGCCGCCGGTGTTGTGACCGCCGGTGCAGATCAGGACGCCCCCTCCGCTGGCTTCCGCAATCTCGAATAGGCCGAGGTTCGAAGCCGTCCAGGGACGAACGCAAAGGCGGCGGTTTGCCTCGAGCATGCCGCCCTGCCGCGCAATCTCGTAGGCGCGCGGGAAAAACCGTCGGGCCGTGTCGTCGACTGCCTCGACCAGGCGCTGGATCTCTATCGCATCGACGTTGGCGGGATCCAACCCGGTCCATCCGTAGCCGGAGCCGACGATCAGGGTGGGGCGGCCCTCCCGGTCCCGCCCTATCGTCACGTTGGAGTCTTCAGCGACGTGGCCGGTGCGGGCGATCTTCAGCGACCGTTCAAGCCCTGGGGCGATGTTGGGGAGTGCGAGCCACACGCCGAGGACCCCCTGGACAAGGCCCTCGGACAGCGACCCCCGGAGGAGATCGGCACCATGCGCCCCGGGCGACAGCACATAGTGGTCGGCGCGCACCGACCGCTCCCCGGCGTGGAGGCCCTTGACAGTGAGAGAGGAGCCCCACTGAATGCCGTCAATCCGCTCGCGCCAGTGGAAGGTGGCATTGGCGGCTTCCAGTTGAGTCAGTATCCGGTCGACGAAATCGTGAACTCCGAGCGTGAAGCCCACCACCTCGATGCCGCCCGCGATCAGATTGGTCGCGCAAGCTTCCCTGAGGGCGGGATAGCTTTCCTCTAGCTCGGCGGTGGAGAGTACGCGCGTGGTGGCCCCGAGCCGGTCCTGGCGCGCGATCTGCGCCTGGAACCGCTCGGGCTGGGAGTACAGGCGCAAGATGCCTTCCCGCAGTTCCACATCATCGAACAGCTCCTCCTCGACCTTCATCAAGCGACTCCAGTGTTTCCCCGCCTCGCGATTGAAGCCAAGGATGTCCTCGGTGTAGGTGTGCGCGAGCCACGGAGGGACGTCCCTGTGTTCCCCCGACCATTTGAGGTCGTCGATGGATAGAGAGCCATCGCAGATCCGCCATCCGCCATCCGAAATCGAGCGATCAAATGGCGTGTATGTCTCGCCCGGCAATCCACGCTTCTTGTCGTGGTAGGCGTCGGCCTCGGTGAGGGTGAACATCCTGGCGTTAGCGCCGCCGCGGGTGCAGCCGTAAGTTGCGGCGGCGCGATCCTCGCGTGGGTCGGGGCAGGCGTCGTAGATGTCGACTGCGAATCCCTCGCGCGCGAGGAGGAGTGCAGTCAGGAGGTTGACGATGCCTGCTCCGACAATCGCCACCGAGCGGCCACGGGAGGACCGCGCGCAATCCGCCATTCGAGACAGCTCGGCGTGGGTGCAGGCACGGGCCCAGGTACGCTCGGCAAGGGCGAGCGCGGTCAGGTCGTCGACCTCGACTTCACCATCCGAAGCCCACTGGGCGGCGATCCCCAGCCTCACTAGCGCCGGGTCTCGTTGGCCCTTTGCGCCGGTCGCGATCGCCACCAGGTGGCGCTCCGGCATCGAGTCCCGCCATGCGGTGGCCACCGAGGGGCCTGGGTGCCTGCGGGCGATCAGGATGTCCGGGCTGACGGACACGAGTGCCCGCGCTAACGCCTCTTGGCCCTTGCCTTCAAGATCCGGTCGGTACCTCATGCGCTCGTCGAGGCCAAGGTCTGCGGCCCCCTCGTCGAGCTGCTGTGCAATGAGTGCAACCACGAGGTCAGGCGTCACGGTGGGTCGCCGCTGCGAGGCGGTCGATTGCCTGTTCGACCAGTTCCGGCGAGGTGCCGAAGTTGAGGCGGGCAAATCCAGCGCCGCGGTCGCCGAATTCGAGCCCCGGGCTGAGGGCCAGCCGGCCGCGCTCGAGGATAGTCGTCGACGGGTCATCGCCAATCTCCAGCCGCCTCAGGTCAAGCCAGGCCAGATAGCCGCCCTGCGGCTCCTGATAGCCGATCTCCGGCAGGCGCTCGACCAAGAGCTCACCGATCAAGCGACGGTTGTGATCGAGCACAGCGATGACATCGTCCAGCCAGGCCCCACCTTCCCGAAACGCCGCGACGGATGCGATCGCGCCGAAATGCCCGCAGTCCGTGACCCTCGACGGCATGCGTTGGATCAGCCTGAACGAAGCCTCGGAAGCGGCGATCGCCAAGGCGCACTTGAGGCCGGCGATGTTGAACGCCTTTGACGCTGAAAGGAAAGAGATGCCCCGCTCTGCCGCCGCTGGGCAGAGCGAGAGAAAGGGGACATGGCGGGACCCTGGAAGCGCCAGTGGCGCATGCACTTCGTCGGCGAGCACCCAGGTGTTGTAGCGCGCGGCTGACTCGGCGACAGCGGTTAGTTCCCGTGCCGTTGGCATGGTCCCAGTTGGGTTGTGGGGGCTGCAGAGGATCAGCGCCCCGGCTCCCTCGGCGAAACGACGATCGATTGCCTCCGTGTCAAGCTTGTCGTCTACGAGTGGCACCTCCACCACCTCGGAGCCGATCTCACGGATCAGCCTGTAAAAAGGCTCATAGACGGGAGGGGTGAGGACAACCCCATCGCCGGGCTTGGCGATGAGGCTCAATATCGCCGAGATCCCGCTGAGAATGCCGATAGTCGGCGATACCCGCTCCGGGTCGACGCGCCATCCCATTCGCGACTCTGCAAAGCCGGCGAATGCCTCACCCAGGCCTATTGCTCGCGGGTAGGAATACCCACAGTCGCTCAGGTCGACTGCCTCTGACAGGGCGCGCCGCACTGGCGGAGCGAGTGGGAAGTCCATCTCGGCAACCCAGGCGGGGAGTACCTCATCCGGATAGCGCGCCCACTTGTAGCTCCCACGTCGCCGAAGTTGCTCGACTGGAATATGAACGAGTTCGGGGTTGAGTTCCTTCATCTAGACCTCGTGACCCCATCCAGCCGTACTAAGACGCTGATGCTTCGTTTGCTGCACACGGGAGCAGGTTGGGGGAAATCTCTCTAGGATGGCCGCTGACTCTGAAGTTGGATAACTAGGGATTATCGCTCGTGAACCAGACCGCGCAAGACTATAACGCGCTCGTCGCAGGCATCCGTGACGCCGTCGAGAAAACGATGGCAAGGACCCAGCACCTCCGCCTTCTGTTCGTCACTAGTCTGCGGTCCACGGCGCCTCTCTACGATCTCGGCTCGGACGGCGTCGTGACCACCGCCCAGCACTACACCCGCCGAGAAGCTGATGAGATCGTCCGATCTTTCCAAGACCTCGGTCTCACCGTAGAACCCTTCTTTGACGAGCTGGAGTTTCTCAAAGCACTTCTCCGCGAGAGGACCACAGTGGACCCGCGGCAGCGGATCGTGTATTCCACGGCTGAGGGGGGTAGTGGTCCCGGTCGTCGCGCCCTGATTCCTGCGGTCTGCAACCTAGTGGGGCTGCCGATCCTGAACTGCGGCGCTCATGCAAGTTCCGTCGTGCGCCACAAGTTCCACGCCTACGCCATCCTTCGAAGGAGCGGCATCCGAGTGCCCGAAACGTGGCAATTCGATCAGGACGGCTGGACCGCTGGACTGCAGCCACCCCTGGGATTACGCGTGATTGTGAAGCCGGCCTATGAGTCGATGGGAATAGGCGTGGACGATCACAGCGTCAAGACGGTCGACGCCGAGTTCGGTGCATTTATAGAGCGAAAAGCGCGTGACTTCGGCCAACCCGCAATCGTGCAAACGTTCGTTTCTGGCGAGGAGGTAGGGATTCCGGTGGTTCGCCTCAGCCGCACCTATGCGCTTCCCCCAATCGCACAGCGACGAGCCAACGGCGACCGGTATGGCGGAAGGCCGAAGACTTTCCAAGACGAGCACATCGATCATGATCTGTCGCACGTCGTGTATGAGGGCAATGCAGCGGAGGTCGAGGCGATTCGGACCGCTGCGGCGACGGCTTTCGATGTCCTCGACATGCAAGGTGCCGGTCGCATTGATTGTCGAGTCGACGCGGATGGAAGAGCCTGGGTGTTTGACACCAGCGGTGAGCCCCCTCCCGTGACGAACACCTGCTGGTCGGTAGCCATGACACAACTTGGGTTTTCACTGCGCGAGATGCTGGCCCTGTGGGTAGGCGCTTGCCTAGTTGGCCACGGGCTTAGCTCATGAGTCGGTCCAAAAGGAGAGCTCACAACACGGGATGAGTCGCCCGTAGTACGACCATGCATATCCGATTTGACGCGGAAGCGACTTGATGAGAAGCTGATCCAGCTCGGCTCGCGGAAGTGACGGATCAAGGTGCGGTAAGGCCTCTTCGAGGAGTTGTTGGCGACGCCGCAAGTACGCCGCCGTAGGCCACTTGAGCGAGTCCACGAAGGTCTCCAACTCCCTGTGCCTTCGTAGCGCTTCGTCGACATCTCCCGTCAACGCAGCCGCGGCGACCACCAAGGCGCTCGAGTAGTAGACCAACGGGGACTCATCGGACCCTGCCTCCACTTGGGATAGGAGCACGTTGAGTTCGGATCTCGCCTCAGCATCGCGTGACGCAAGCAGAAGAAAGGAGACTAGGTTACAGCGCTGAATGAAGTTGTCATTGGAGGTCTGCGGGCTATGCACAATCAGATGCTGATGCTCAATGGCATCTGGCAAGGCGATAGCGCCTGCCCGATATCCGGCGAGCACCAGATTGCTCGCCAGAACGTCCGGTCTATTCTCGACATCTAGCGCATCGACCACAATGCGCTCTGCTTCGAGCGCATGGCCGTAGGCTTTCTTATTGCGATCAAGGCGGATCTCGATCGCCGCGAGATTCGTGAGAGCACGGAAAAGTTCGAGTTGATCTCGCCGGTATTCCCCGGTACCAGCTCGAAAGAAGCGCACCGACCTCGCGATTCTGTCCTCCGCTACCTCCGGGGCCATGATGCCGCCGGCCCGTCGGTTTTGCACCTCGATCATCGCCTGCGCGGTGGTGTCGAACGCTGCGCGTTTCGCCAGGCGCTGCTCTATCCGAGTCTCGGTTTCGCGTGCCTCATCCACCATATTCGAAAGAATCTGAGCCTGCTGCAAGAGGATTAGGAACCTGAGCTCCAACTCGGTTTCATCGGCAAGAGCCGTAGTCCAGGACTCCAACAAGCCTCGTGCCTCTGAGCGCCCGGAATCGGTCTGCAGGCCAAGTAGGCAAATCGCGGACAGATAGTTCCTCTCAGCCGCCATTGCGAGGGTCTCCGATGGGGCCTGAGACCGCAGCGCCGGAGTTACGTCGAACGCCCCTTCCGCTACCGCCAAGTACCCGTCGGCGATAGTCTGGAGGTATGCAGCGAGTTCGCGGTCAGTAGAAAGGCGAGGGTCGATTCTGCGCAGCACCTCGGCAAGTGGCACTCCTCTGCGAATCTGCGCCACACCCCCGAGCGCCACCATCTCTCTGGCCAACTCGAGTTCGCCAGCCTGAAGGAGAGCTTGAGCTCGCGCCTCATAGTCGCCAGGGCGAAGGAATGCGAGACACTCCGACAGCTTGAGGTAAAGATCTGCCATATGTGAGGCAGGCTGCTCGCACAGAACGGCCGACCTGATGACGTCGTGACTGAAGGCGATCCGTTCCGCGTTGCGCTCGACGAACCCGATTGCTTCCGCCTGTGCGATCAGGGCACGCACCTCGGTCCGAGGGCGCTCGGCGATGCATTGCAGATCGCGTTCGGAGCAGGTCAGCCCCAAGATTGCCGCGCCACTCAGAAGCTCGACTACTTCCGGGTTGTGTGAACCGATGGACGAGAAGCGGTCCGCGGCTATCTCGCCGGCTATCCGGGTGTCGAATCCACCAAGTTCGGGCAGTCCCGCGGCACTCTTGAACCGACTGGCCTGCTCAGCCCACTTGAGGTGGCCGTTCGTGACGTCGAATAGGTCGTCGGCCACGTCTGCGGGAACTGCGGTGCCTCCGAATGCTTCGAGGACTCTGGGGAATTCCTTCCGCGTGCAGCGGGACACCCGTTGCGTCTGCTTTGCGCATCTCTTCGCGAGCGATTGAAAGACCTCGGGCGCAACGACAGCCTGCTCCTCTGCCGTATCAACCAATAGGGCCGTGATCGATCGCAGCTGTGGGATCGATTCCCGCAGCGGTTCCGACAGAACATCTACTAACAGCCGCAGAGATTCGACATCCCACCAGTGTGCGTTGTCGCAAATCACGAGCAGACGGCCACGTCGGCGTGCGAGCCGTTTCAGGTCTAGGATCACGTCTCGAGCGGAGGATGAATAGGGTCGAAGGGCCCTTTCGGACCGCTGACGGAAGGCGCTGGCCAAGAAGTCGAAAATCGACGTTCCAACACCTGGACCACCGGCAACCGTCTCACCCACTTGTAGCGCAGTACGACCACCCGTCATGGCTAGGCCAGCCCAGTCGGGCGGGGTCCGAGCTAGACCTGAGAGCAGCGGAAACAGTTCCTGCCAGGCGTGCTCATCATCGCCAACCGCAACCACGCAGTCGCCTCCGTTGTCTCGCCAGCCTGTTGCTACTTGCCGCGCAATGCACGACTTGCCCGACCCCGATCCGCCCGTAAGCCTCACGAGAAACGTGTTCTCGTCTTCAAGGTCCTTAAGAAGGCGTCGTGCGACGACATCTTGGCCAAGCAGACCTGCGAGCCTTTCATCGAACATCGATAATCCCTAGTTATCGGCGTTGCGCGAGCCTCCCAAGGACATCCGCGTCCGAGACGACTCGTTTGAGCGCCCGGTCGGAGACGTGGGTGTAGATCTCCGTCGTGCTGAGGCTGGCGTGCCCGAGGAGGCGCTGGATGTAGCGGATGTCGACGCCGGCCTCGATCAGCTGGGTCGCCGCGCTGTGGCGCAACATGTGCGGGGTAACGTGAGCTTCGAGACCGGCGGCGCGAGCGGCTTTGGCCAGCCTTGAGCGCATCGCGGGTGGCGTAAGGGGATCGTAGTTAAGGTTGAAGAGGAGATGGGGGTGCTGGAGGCCGAGGGTGGAGCGCGCGGCGAGGTATGCGCTTGTGAAGCTCGTGATCCAGTCGTTTGTCAGGAAGACCTGTCGTTCGCGGCGTCCCTTGCCGAGTAGGCGCAGACTCCGGCCCTGCAGGTCGATGTCCTGACATCTGATCCCGACGGCCTCATGGACCCTCACGCCTGTGGCGACCATCAGAGATACGGCGAGGAGCGTCGTCGACTCATGGGGTCTTCTTTCGACCGACCGGCTATCGGGCGCTCTGCCGGCGTCGAGATGAGCCGCGCGAGCGAGGAACTCAATCAGTTGGTCGAGTTCGTTGGCCGCGAGGATTCGGGGCAGCCTGCGGGACCTGCCCAGGGCGAGGCTTGCACCGCTCCAGGGATCTGCAACAAGGAGACCTTGAGAAAGCAGCCAGCGACAAAAGCCACGCAGTGCCGCAGCTCGCCTTCTCAGAGAAGCGGGGGAGAGGGCCGCAGCCTTCTGCTGCTCGATGAAGGAGATCACGCTGTCTTGATCGATCTGTTGAACCTCGAAGTCGGCGCCCATGTACCGCTCGAAGCTGGCGAGATCGCTGCCGTAAGCGCGAATCGTGTGCGGGGACAGGTCTCGGGTTGCGAGTAGCCAGCGAATGTAACGAGCGCGGGCTTGGTCGATTTGCATTGGTTCGGCAGTTTCGGGCATTGCAAACCAGATCGTTTATCACGACCGGAGCAACATCGACCTGGACTTATGGGCCTACTTTTGCGTGCCGGGATGCCGGGGCGACTGCCCTACGGTTCATCTTCATGCGCAGGATCAGCGTCTACCTCCACGACGAACTGGCGGACCGCCTTGCCCGTCTGGCCCCCACGGAGGGCCGCCCCCAGGCGGAGATCGTTCGCGAGGCGATCTCCAGCTACCGGCCCGCGCCCAAGCGGGATCGGAACCTCGCTCTCGCCGGCAACTTCGAGCACAGCGACACCGACTTACGCCTGATCTCGGAGATACCCGAGGACGAGCTAATGCGCGGCTTCGGCAAGTGACGTTCCTCCTCGACCCGGCGCCGCTGGTGGCGTTTTTGGCGGCCGATGCCAGGAAACCCAACTCGAGGCGTCGCTGAGATCCGCGACGAGGAGGATGGAGTGAGCGGGCCGGGGCGTGATGTGCATGTAGGGCAGGTTGCCTGCTATTGTGAGCCGCAATGAAGACGATGCATCTGGACCCCACTGCTGGTGATCAGGCCGCCTCGGTAGCCGAGGAGGTCGACAAGCTGCTGCGTGAAGGCAAGCAGGTCGCGGTGACCGTGGCCGAGGAGCAGGAGTTGCTCTCGCCCCAGCAGGCCGCTCGGCGGCTTGGCTTCTCGCGCCAGCATGTGAGGCGGCTGATCGACTACGGGAAGCTTGAGGCGCGCAAGCTTCCGGGGTCGAGCTACTGGAAGATTCCACTTTCGTCGGTGCTTGCCTTCGAAGAGCGCCGCGCCGAGAACGACCGCCTTACGGCTGAGTGGTCCCGCGATCTCGACGCGATGGGCGCTCCGGCTGAGTGAGCCGCACAGGCGCGCCGCGCGCGGTTCTAGACAGCGACATCGTCTTCTCACGCGTCCTGCACGAGCTGATGGGGCGTGTCGCCAAGCGTCTGGAACTGCTCGATCTCATCTGGAGCGAGGAGCTGTTGGCGGAGGCGAAGAGATCGCTAGTCGAGAAGAAGGGGCTCTCCGAAGATGCCGCGGCGCGCTGGGTCGGCTACCTGCCACAGAACTTTCCCGACGGGGAGGCCGACCTCGCCGGTGCGGCAGCGAGCGTCGACCTCAGCGCGCTCACTGACGACCCAGACGACCAACATGTCTGCCAGCTGGCGATTGCCTCAGGTGCCGCCTACCTCTTTACGCACGACCGCGGCTACCTACAATCGGGCCTTCAAGGGCATGGCGTCGAGGTCAGCGCCCCCGACTCGTTCCTCACCGCGGCTTTCGATGAGGTCTCCGAGGGATTCCTCGATCTGCTTGAGCGGCAGGCGGCCGACTGGGCTGGAGGGCGATCGATTGACGAGTTGCTTGCCGCGATTGAGCGCGCCGGCGCGGCGGGATTCGCTGGCAAGGCGCGCGTCGCATTCGGCCGCTGAGCTCGGGCGACTGGAACCGGCCTTGTCAATTTCGGGAACTTCTGGCTGAGAGTTCCCGAAACGCCGCATATCGGGGGATATCCACGCATATTGGCGTCGGCAAGCGCCGATTGCATCACCAGGAATCTCCTGCAAATCGACTAGTTCTGGTGGGTACTCACCTGAAGCCGACGTAGTTGCCATGCAGAAGGTCGAGGTTCGAATCCCTTCAGCCGCTTTTTCGCGAATTCCCTGCATGAGGGCGGGTTGGGATCGGCGCGGGTTGCCGAAACCAGATCGGACCATCCTCACATATCGCCGTCATTGTGGGCACCAATGCGAATTAGCTAGTCGCGCCGCTCCTCGCGGAACATCCTCAGCGCGTGTGCGCCGGCCGGGTGCTCGCGCAGATCGCGGACCGTCGCGGCCATTTTCGTCGGCAGCTCCTCAGGCTGGGGGAGCGGCACGCCGTATTCGGGTGGCATCAGCATTGGCGCCGCCAGCGAGGCAAAGGTCAGGTCGGCGGCGCTGAAGTGCTCGCCGCAGAGGTAGGGTCGCCCATCGCTCAGCCGTTCGGCAACACCGTCGAAGACCGCACGCACCTCGGCCTCGGACCGCGCCGCGGTGGCGGGCGTGACATCGAGGTAGCGGTCGATTATCCGAGTAGCCACGGGGTAGGCAAACGGCAGTGCCCGGCGCTGCCAAGCGGGCACGCCGGTGCAGCCATAGGCGACGGCGATGTCGCGGCGCCCCCGCAGGGCGTTGTACATCCAGCGGCGCCCCTCCGGTCCCAAGCGCGCGTCAAAGTCGCCTTGCAGCGCTCGGACCTCGCCCGCGGCGGCGGGGTTTTCGGGGAAGAGGCTGCGGTTTGGCGGTGCCTTGGCGCTGGCCTCCTTGACGATGTCCGCCGAGTCGGCGAAGACCCGGTCTCCCCAGACGAGCACCGGCGCCGTTTTTTTGCCGCCGGCACGGTTGACTGGGATCCAGTGGAGTACCTGTAGATATGCCCGCTCCCGAAAGGCGATGCCTGCCCGATCGAGTGCCCAGCGAGCCTTCTCGCAGTAGTGACTGATCGGAATGGTGATCAGAGTCGGAAGTTCGCTCATGGCAGCAGTGTGACCGCTAGCCTCGGCAGGTGTCGTCGATCTGAACCGGGTAGCCGGCGCGCAGTGAGGCTACGGTCGATGGGGGGGTGATCACGTTTGCGGTTCCTCGCGTCGGCCGGTCTCAGTGCTCGCCGTATCCTTCGTGGTCCACTCGCTGAGCCACATATCGTGTCCGTTTCGGCGAAGCAGCTCGGCGTGCCTTCCTCAGCGATCTCGCCGCACGGCGCTTTCGACTTCGCCGAGGGGCTGAATCGCTGCATCGGACCCTTGCCATGCAGAAGGTCGAGGGTTCGAATCCCTTCAGTCGCTTCCAATTGCAGAGCCGAATGCGCCGCCCGTCTGGCGGCGCCTTTCGTTTCGGGTCAACAGCTACCAATAGAGCAGGAACGACCCACCGAGTCCAGGCAGCTCCCAGGAAGTGACAGGCGACCGTGCTCAGGCCGACCGGCGCAGGTCCACGACCTCGCAGGCCTTGGTCGCGGCGGCCGCTGCCACCAGAAGGCCAGTCCGGGTCCGTTACTCCCAACGTCGTGGCGTCCCGGCCCGTCCAACGAAGGGGTATCGCTGACAGCGATCGCTCCATAGACGGCGGTATCGACTGCCTTTGCCCCATTGAGCCACCCAGCCATCGGGCGATGATCTCAAGCTCGACCTCGAAGGTGTCCGTCACACCTCCTTCCGTTGCGTTTTCTTGCTTCGTGCCCCTCCCATGGCGATCCGCACCAGCGCGAGAACGGTCTCCCGGGCGCCCTCGGGCATCGCCGCGGACGGAGAGGCCCCCGGGTGTGCGGCGGCGATCCGCACCCCCAACGCCGCCGGCAAGATTCTGAAGCGCAGCGGGGTGTCCAAAGTGACGGCCTCGCCGTCGATGCCCGCGGCGATCGGGCCGTCTGCGTCAACCTCGAAGGCAGGTGCGGACCACTCTCGCCAAGGCTGCTGGAAGAGGCCCCGACCTACAACCGGCGCGGAAGCAACGGTGATCCCCAGCAGCTTGTCGTCGATCCTCGGCCGGGTTCCCGAGCCGACCGCGCGCCCGAGGCGGTAGCGATTGTTGGAGACGAGGATCGCCGCTCCGGATGAATGCTCATGCCCCCCGGGCCCGGTCCAGCGCAGGTCGAGTCCCTTGCCCTCAGGCCCCAGCACCTCGGGCAGGGTGTCGAGGATGGTCCGCAGCTTCGCCTCCCGATAGCCCTCGCGCTGGACGGCCTCGGCGTAGAGGCCGATCGAGACGTTGTTGACGAATACCCGGCCGTTGATTTCGGCAAGGTCGACCCGCCTTTCGCGACCGTCGACGAAGGCGTCAAGCGCGCCGATGACATCGTCGCGGTCGACCCCGAGGTCAAGCGCGAAGTGGTTGCGGGTCCCGGCCGGAATACAGGCATAGGGCAGATCCTGCTCGGCGGCAACCATGGCAACGACGGCCTGGGAGCCGTCGCCGCCGGCCATCGCCAGCGCGTCGGCTCCATCGAGGACCGCGCCGCGCACGATCTGCTCGAGGTCGGTGCCGAGCTTCAACTCGATCGGTTCGATGCCACGGGCCCGCGCCTCCTCGGCCAGGTGGAACTTCTCGGCCTTTCCCCCGCCCGACTTGGGGTTGTAGAAGAGCACGGGGTGGTGGGGGTCCGGCGCCCGGTGGAGGGGGACGTGGATCCTGAAGGCCCATCGGGTCGCAAGCAGCATCAGCCCCAGGCCCACCACGATCACGAGAGCCTGCGCGACGTGATCGCCGTCGGCGATCGACACCGCCACGGTCAACCCCATTGCCAGGATCGCGATTCCAGATCCCAGAAGCCGCGCGCCTCCGGTACGGGTCAGGCCGTACCAGGCAGCCGCGAACGCGAGGACGACGCAGGCGAGGACGATCAGCCCCCGGGGGAACCGAGAAAGGACGATGTCGATGCTGAGGACCGCGAGGACGGCCGCGCTCGCAAGCGCCGCAAGTGCGGCCAGCCGGTGCGGGTTGTCCTGCTCAGCCGACATTTAGCCCGCGAACGGCTCAGGTGAGCGTTCGCTCGAGCTTCACCTCGCACATGTCCACCGATGCGCGCGTGCCGGGCGTCTCCGACGGATCCATCGCGCTGAACGCTTTGCCTCCGGCCTCCATATCCTCCGCGCTCTCGAAGTACTGAAGAACCACCGCCGTTCCCTGCGCGCTATCGAGCAAGATCTTAAGACCCGTGGCGGGCACGCCGGTGGGTGGCCCGTCGGACTCCTCGATGCGAGCAAGAAGCTCTTGCATACGCTCAGCAGATACGTCGGTGAACCTGACGACACGCACATACATGACGGCATCCTCCTCGATTTGTGGTGGGACATCGACCATAGTCGGTTTCCCCCGGCCCGTTGGCCGATCGAACCGCCCCCTTAATTTCGGGCATCTCTGAGTTCAGCTCTCTTCCTCCGCCAGCGCGCGCCGCAGCGCCTCGTCAAATGACGCTGGCGAGATGCCGAACGGCTCGGCTCCGGAGGGATCGGTGACAACGGTTGCCGTGGTCAGACCCTCGACCAACGGGCGCGCCACCTTCACGTCGACCGGCGTCACCAGGCCAAGCCACAGTGCCGAGAGCCACGGGGTGATGAACGGGACGGGAATCTTTCGCCGCGGGCGCATCCCCATCGCCAGCGCCATCCGATCCAGCATCTCCGAGTAGGAGAGGACGTCCGGGCCGCCGATCTGGACCTCCCGCCCCTCCGACTCGGAAACCTCGGGAGCGCGGAGCAGATACTCGATCGTCGCGTCGATGCCGATCGGCTGCGTAGCCGTCCGTAGCCAGCTGGGGCCGATCATCACCGGCAGCCGGCGGACCAGATAGCGCAGGGTTCGGAAGGACTCGCTGCCGGTGCCCACGACCATCGCCGCGCGGAAATAGGTGAGCGGCGGACCCTCGGCGGCGAGTACCTGCGCGGTTTCGTGGCGGCTGCGTAGGTGCTGCGACTTGCTCTCGTCGCCGAGCCCTCCGAGATAGATGACGCGCTTGACGCCTTCGCGCCTGGCCATCCGGGCGAAGTTCAGCGCCCCCGTCCGCTCTCGCTCGGCGAACCCTCCGCCACCGGCCATCGCATGGATGAGGTAGTAAGCGACCTCGACGTTTCTTCCCGCCCCCGCCAGACTCTCCGCGTCGGCGATATCACCCACGTGGAGGTCCAGACCTGCCGTCTTGAGCGAGTGGGCTTTAGAGCGATCGCGAACCAAACAGCGGACGGGTGACTCGGTGCCTGCCAGCGAGCGGGCCAGCCGGGAGCCGATGAAACCCGTGGCTCCCGCGATGAGAGTGCTTGCCGCGATCTCTAAAAAGTACTCCCACGAAATGGGGCCGCAAGCACACGCGGAAGGTCGAGGGTTCGACAATCCCTTCAGCCGCTTTTGAAGCGATTCCCTGCACTCGGGCCTGGATTCCTTACCATCGAGCAGATGGCGATCCAACGGCTGGAACACGTCGGCATCGTGGTTGAGGACCTCGCGGCCGCGATCGAGTTCTTCGTCGAGCTCGGACTCCAGCCGCGAGGCAAAGGCCAGGTCGAGGGAAGCTGGGTGGACCGCATCGTGGGGCTCGACGGCGTCCGAGCGGAGCTGGCGATGCTGCGGACCCCCGACGGCCACGGAGAAATCGAGCTGGTGAAGTTCCACTCGCCGCCGACCCAGGGCGGCGACCCGCACGCGCCGGCGAACACCCCGGGCATCCGCCACCTCGCCTTCCTCGTCGAGGACATCGACGCCGTAGTCGCCGGCCTGCGAGCCCGCGGCACCGAGCTGGTTGGGGAGCTGGTGCGCTACGAGGACAGCTACCGGCTCTGCTACGTCCGCGGCCCCGAGGGGATCATCGTCGAGCTGGCTGAGAAGATCGGCTAGGGCATGAATGGGTATCGCCGTCGTTTGCCGCTGGTCCTCGCGGCCTGCCTGACCTTTCTCCCCGGCTGCGGCCAGGGCTCCCAGCCCGACGAGACGACGGCGCGGATCGCGTCCGGCGCGCACCCCCCGCCGACCCAGCCGAAGCTCGCGGTCGGCTCCAAGGCCCGCGACTGCGACATCACCTTCATCGGTCCCGGCCCGGCCGACTGGCGCAAGCACTCTCTGTCGATCGGTCCGTTCGGGCTGGCCGGACCAGGCCCGGGCCCGAACTTCGACGAAGGCGCGCTCGCAGGCGGCCTGCTGACGGTGAAGACGCCGACGATGGTCGCCGGGCACCGTCCGGTGACGGTCTCCGTGCCGGAGGCGCAGCGGTATCGCGTCGGGATCCTCGGGGTGCATCCCCGCCCCGCCTATGCCTCGGTCACCTATGTGCCCTGTGACGACAAGCCACGAACCGTGTTCGCGGCCGGGTTTCTGCTGCGTGACCGCAGGCCGGTGACCCTCCTGGTCCAGGTCGACGACGGGCCGGTCCGCGCTCTCCACCTGAGCGGCTAGGCCTCCTCATGAGGAGGGTCAGGCGAACCTCCGGGGCCGCCGGCAAGGTCAAGCTGGCGATCGAACCGCTCGGCAGCGCAAGGCGAAGGCTCGGCAGGGTCGGGAGGCTGCGGCTGCGGGCGAAGGTGACCTTCGCGCCCTGATTCGCCCCCGTTCTGATGCTTTTTAGACCCCATAGGGTCATCAATGCATCAGTTGAGCACGCGGCTTGGTCGGCTGACAGAATGCCCTGACGATGGCAGCCGAGCGGCAATACGATTTGGCCCTGTTCGGCGCCACCGGCTTCACCGGTGGGCTGACCGCCGACTACCTGGCCCGCAATGGTCCCGAGGGGCTGCGGTGGGCGCTGGTCGGCCGCAGCCGGGCCAAGCTCGAGGCGGTCCGCGCCCGCCTCGCCCAGGGCGAGTCCCGCGCCCCGGCGCCGGAGCTGATCGAGGCCGACGCGGCCGACGCCGCCGCTCTGGCGGCGCTCGCCGGCGCCGCCCGGGTGGTGGCCACGACCGTCGGCCCCTACGCCCTGCACGGCGGCCCGCTCGTCGCCGCCTGCGCCGCCGCGGGGACCGACTACGTCGACCTCACCGGCGAGCCCGAGTTCGTCGACCGGATGTGGATCGAGCACCACGCCGAGGCGGAGCGGACCGGGGCGCGGCTCGTGCACTGCTGCGGCTTCGACTCGATCCCGCACGACCTCGGCACCTACTTCACGGTCAAGCAGCTTCCCGAGGGCGTGCCGTTGAAGGTCGACGGCTACGTCCGCTCCAACGCCAGCTTCTCGGGCGGCACCTACCACTCCGCCATCAACGGCTTCGCCCGGGCGCGGCAGACGATCGCCGCCGCCAGGGAGCGCCGCCGCGCCGAGCCGCAGCCGCCCGGCCGCGCGATCCACTCGGCCCCGCTCGGCATCCGCCACGACTCCGAGCTGGGCGGCTGGGTGGCGCCGCTGCCGACCATCGACGGGGCGATCGTGCGCCGCTCCGCCGCCGCCCTGCCGCGCTACGGCCCGGACTTCACCTACGGCCACCACCTCCTCACCCGGCGGCTCGCCACGGTCGCGGCGATCGCCGGCGGGGTGGGGGCGGTTGCCCTGCTCGCCCCGCTGCCGCCGACCCGCAGGCTGCTGCTGAAGGCGAAAACGCCGGGAGAGGGGCCGGGGGAGGCCGAGCGCGCCCGCAGCTGGTTCAAGGTCCGCTTCGTCGGCGAGGGCGGCGGGGAGCGCGTCGTCACCGAGGTCTCCGGCGGCGACCCGGGCTACGCCGAGACCTCCAAGATGCTGGCGGAGTCGGCGCTCTGCCTCGCCTTCGACGAGCTGCCGGCCTGCGCCGGCCAGGTGACGACGGCGCAGGCGATGGGCGACGCCCTGCTCGCGAGGCTGCGGGCGGCCGGGATCGCCTTCGAGACGATCGAGCCCGCCAGCCTGGCGTCGAGGGAGACCCAGGTTGCCGGCTGAGCACCTCGACGTGCTGATCGTCGGCGCCGGCCTCTCGGGCATCGGCGCCGCCCACCACCTACAGGAACGCTGCCCGGGCAAGAGCTACGCGATTCTCGAGGCGCGCGAGGAGATCGGCGGCACCTGGGACCTCTTCCGCTATCCCGGCATCCGCTCGGACTCCGACATGCACACCCTCGGCTACCGGTTCCGGCCCTGGGCCGAGGCCAAGTCGATCGCCGACGGGCCCTCGATCCTGCGCTACGTGCGCCAGACCGCGCGCGAGGCGGGCATCGAGCCGAGGATCCGCTTCCGCCACCGCGTCGTGGCCGCCGAGTGGTCGAGCGAGGAGGCCCGCTGGACGGTCGAAGCCGAGCGCCTCGATGACGGTGAGAGGGAGACGCTGACCTGCGGCTTCCTCTTCGTGTGCAGCGGCTACTACCGCTACGACCAGGGGTACACCCCGGAGTTCCCCGGGGTCGATCGCTTCGCCGGCGAGGTGGTCCATCCCCAGCACTGGCCGGAGGGCCTCGACTACGCCGGCAAGCGGGTGGTGGTGATCGGCAGCGGCGCGACCGCGGTGACGCTGGTCCCGGCGATGGCCCGCGAGGCCGCCCACGTGACGATGCTCCAGCGCTCGCCGAGCTACGTGATCTCGATCCCCAACGAGGACGGCCTCGCCAACCTCCTGCGCCGGATCCTGCCCGCGCGCGCCGCCTACACCGCCGTGCGCTGGCGCAACGTCCTGCTCCAGCTCGTCGTCTACAGGCTCAGCCGCCGTCGCCCGGAGCTGGTGAAGAGGATGCTGCGCCGCGGGTTGGTGCGGGCGCTGCCGCCCGGCTACGACATCGACACGCATTTCAAGCCGCGCTACAACCCCTGGGACCAGCGCCTCTGCATGGTCCCCGACAGCGACCTGTTCGAGGCGATCCGCGCCGGCGACGCGGAGGTCGTCACCGACCGGATCGAGACCTTCACCGAGCGTGGCATCCGGCTGGAGTCGGGGGCCGAGCTGGAGGCCGATGTGATCGTCACCGCGACCGGCCTCAACCTGCTCTTCCTCGGCGGCATGCGACTCTCCGTCGACGGCTCCGAACCGGACGTCGGCAGGGCCTTCACCTACAAGGGGATGATGCTGAGCGGCGTCCCCAATTTCGCCTTCACGATCGGCTACACGAACGCCTCGTGGACCCTGAAGGCGGACCTTGCCGCCGAATACATCTGCCGCCTGCTCAACCACATGGACGCTGCCGGCTATGAGAAGTGCGTACCGGAGGCGACCGACCCCTCGCTGGTCGAGCAGCCGCTGCTCGACTTCAACTCCGGCTACGTCCTGCGCTCCCTGGACGCGCTCCCCAAACAGGGGTCCAAGGAACCCTGGAAGCTGCGCCAGAACTACCCGCTGGACCTGCGGACGCTTCGCTACGGCCCGATCGAGGACGGCGCCATGCGCTTTTCCAGCCAGGCCTCGCGGGAGCGCCCGCGCGAGGGCGTGGCCGTCTGAAGCTCGCCCGCGCGGTCGGGGTCCATTGTCAGGCCGGTCACCGCCACCTCCTGGCGCAGCTTCTCCAGCCCCAGCCGCATCCGGCCTTTGACGGTGCTGGTCGGGACCTTCAGCTGGGCCGCGATCTCGGCCTGGTTGAGGCCGCCGAAGTAGGCCAGCGCGATCACCTCGGCCTGTGGTGCCGGCAGCCGCCGCAGCGAGGAGCGGAGCGCCGCCCGTTCCCAGCGGGCGATCGCCTCGTCCTGGGTGGAGGGGGCAACGCGCCGCGGCCCGTCGGGATCGAGCGCCTCCATCTGCTCGCGGCGCAGGCGGGCGCTCGCGCCCCGCAGGGAGTCGATCGCGCGGTTCTGGACCATCCGCATCAGCCAGGCCTGGAAGGTGCCCTCCCGCGGGTCGAAGCTGGCCCGCCGACGCCAGATCGCCAGGAAGCCCTCCTGCACCGCCTCCTCGGCGCTGGCGGCGTCGTGGCAGACGGCCTGCGCCACCCGCAGCGCGCGGATGGCGTGGCGGTTGTACAGCCGCGCGAAGGCGATCGTGTCGCCGGTCCGCACCCGGCTCATCAGGCTGGCGTCGCTCTCCCCCGAACCGCCGCGCGAAGGCCGTGCGACTGCGCCTATCCCGCCTCTGGAAATCATGGGCAGCCTCCCCGTCCAAGCCATCGTCCAGATTGACCTGTCTATTCAGACTACCCTTTTAGGGCATATTTCGCTCTACATCGGGGTTTGCGAGGAGGCGGCAACAGGCACCGCCCCGTCGCTAGGCTTCAACCGTCTCTCGGCGCCTTGGCGGAGTGGCTACGCAGCGGCCTGCAAAGCCGTTTACACCGGTTCGATTCCGGTAGGCGCCTTCGGGTTTGGATGACGGTTTTTGGCTTGCTAGAGCGGTTTACGCGGCCCTGGAGGGCGCAGCCCAAATCCGGCTGATTCCGGCTGTAACCGGTTATTTGGGTGGCGCACGGTGGCACAGCCGGTGGCACGGAAAATGGTGCCGGCCCGGCCGCATCTAGCTCGAACTCGGGATATTCCGTTGCCTTTCTCCGTACGACTGGAGTCATCTATACAGTCAACTGGCGATGTCGAATCTGCTCGACGCACTCAGAGACAGCACCGATGAGGATCTTCGCCGCTTCGCAGATCGCGGTACCGAGCCTGCGTTTGAACTCGATGGGAATACGCTCAGCGCGGCTTGGCAGGTACGCGGGCACCAGCAAGAGGCCATCTTCGAGCTGGACGCGACGCGCTCGTTGCGATGGGTCACTGGTCCTTCGGGCAACGACCCATATTCGGCCTTTCTGACGTCTGAACTCATGGCGGATTTCAACCGATTGGCCGCTGCCTGCACGGCCACGATCGAGCGCGAGAGTGATTTCGTCCCCAGCGAGGCGTTGATTGATAATGGCGTTCAGGTAGGCAGCGAGCTGCTTACTCCGCAGGAGCTCAGTGGAATAGCCGACAACGCCCGGTGCCATGCGCATGGCTTGACTAATCTTTTCTTTCTGAAGGGTGCTGCTGGGGCTGGCAAGACCACCCTGCTGCGCGAGGCCACCGCGCTTCAGGCAGAGCGCTACCTTGCTGGCGAAAGCGACTTCCTCTTTTTCTATGTGTCTGCGCAGGGCCGCGAGTTAAGCAATCTGCGCGATGCATTCTCCGGTGAGTTAGACGATCTCCGGGCGACCTTCACCCGCGACGCCGTCGCAACCCTCACTCGCGCTGGTGTCCTAGTTCCAATCGTTGATGGCTTTGATGAGCTCTTGGGAACGGCCGGCTACAGTGGTGCCTTCAGCTCACTTCAGACTCTTCTGACTGAGCTTGAAGCGCTAGGCACGTTGGTTGTGTCGGCCCGATCAGCCTTCTACGACATCGAGTTCCTGGGTCGCTCTAGGGGTCGGCCGAGCGATACCGATATGGCAATAACCACTGTCGATTTAATGCCTTGGTCGGATGCTCAGCTCAGCGACTATCTGGTTCGCGAGCGAGCGGGCCAAAACACCGCCCACACCTTAAAAGTCCTTGAGCACCTTTCGCCTGAGGACCGTGAGCTGCTTAAGCGACCCTTTTTTGCGAGCCAGTTCGAGCTTTTTGTCAATGACGGCGTAGCCGCATCTGATAGCGGGTTGCTAGAGCATTTAATTACCGCTTACATTGACCGCGAGGCCGAGAAGATCGTAAATTCCAATGGGGATCCGGTCTTACCTCCAGATGGCCATCGTTACCTGTTCGAGCTCGCGGTCAGCGAGATGTGGGAAAGCGAAGCTCGGCAACTTTCAGCGGAGGATCTTCGGACCATCGCAGAGCTGGTTTCCGAAAAGTTCGGCTTGGACTCAGATCAGGCTGGCCAGCTGCGCGCGAAGGTGACGAGTTACGCCGGCTTTCGCCCTCGTCGCGGCCGGCATCGCTCGCAGGCCAATTTCGCATTTGAGCACGAGGTCTACTTCGACTACTTCCTTGGGAGCGCTATTCAACGCCTGTTGCGGGAGTCTCATCTCGACGAGCTAGTTCGCTTTTTTGATCGTGGTGTCATTCCCCAATCGGTCTTGGCCTCCGCCGTACGCGCGCTCTCCCGTGCCGAGCCCCCTCATTCGAGCCTCTTGCGCTGTTCAACTGGCATTGCATACGAGAACCGTCGGCGCAACCTAGGAGGCCTTGTGCTTGCGTATGCCAGAGAGGTGCAGCGGCTTGAAAACGCGACCCTTCAGGGCCTTTGCTTTATTGACGTGATTTCAGGCGCTGCACAGTTCCGCGACGTGAGATTCGGGGATTGTCAATTCATCAGCGCTGACCTTCGCAACGCAGTCTTCGAGGACTGCGACGCCGAGACGTCTAGTTTTGATGGGATAAAGCTCAATGAGACCTCTAAGCTGGATATTCGGGGACTTCATCCCGGCACGAACATCCGCATCTTGCACGATGGACAGAACGGTGAGGTCTACGCACCGTCAGCCATCGCGGAAATTCTTGAACGCCATGGCGCCCCAGTCGATGACGGTAAGCCTGAGGCGCCCCACTACTCCGAGAAGGCCCAGGGGCTCATTAAGCTTCTGGAACGGGCAGCACGGGCGTACAACCGATCCAAGATTCTCTATGAGGGCGACAACCAACATCCCTCGCTACTGGGGTCGCCGCTGTGGCCCGACCTAAAACGGTTGCTTGTCAAGCATGATGTTGTCTCTGAGGAAATGCGAGAGTCCCGAGGTGCGAATGTCCTGGGGTATCGGTTGCGGGTCAACGTCGATGAGCTCCTAGCCGGGCAGACGGGCGACGACCTGCCTCAGAGCGCAACCTCAGGCCTTTGGCAGGACCTCCGTTCAATGTAGAGCGAGAAGCAAGCCCCTGCTTTTCAAATGGATGTAGCAAAGGCGGCAGTTCCCTTGCTCTGACTGATCGACGCAGGAGAAGGTGGACGAAACCCGGAACGCCCGTCCACCCCCGCGCCGCTTGCTAGTGCGCCACAGCGCGAATCCCAGGACCCGACCCCGCCCACCCCCCATGGGTGAGCGACCGGGGTCGGGTCCTGGGGATTCGGGTACGGCAAGCGGCGCGGGGGTGGAACTAACGTCCAAAAAATGCGCATGGAACAGAGTTCAGATGTCTAGGGGGTATGAGCACAGGGCAGGCACATCCCAAAGGCACCGCAGGAAGAACAGCACAGGGGGACAAGACACCGGCACCTTCAAGGCAGCGGAGAGAAGGACAGCGAAGCGGCGACCGGGAGTTAATCCGCTTCGTCGGCGCCCACGGCGCGGTGGCGATAGAGCATGTGATGGCGGCGCTGGGCGATCGGTCGCACCGCCGCCTATCGGCGGGTGGCGAGCTGCGTCGCAGCGGGCCTGCTCGAGCGCCTATGACCTCCTGCGAGGCGGAGCCGAGCCTTCTGCGGGCGACCCGGGCGGGCCTTCGCTACGCCGGGCTGGGCTTGAAGGTCGCAGCCGTCTCGCCGGCCTCGGTCGACCACTGGCTGCGCTGCGCCTCGATGGCCCTGCTCCTCGGCGAGCGCTACGGCAAGCCGAGCATCCTCTCCGAGCGAGAGCTGAGGCTTGCCGAGCAGGTCGAGGGGCGGGCGATCTTCAGCGCCAGGCTGGGGGAGCTTCCAAACGGAGCCCCACGGCTTCATCGCCCCGACCTGGCGATCCTCGGCGAGGACGGCCCGATCGCGGTCGAGGTCGAGCTAACCCCGAAGGCACCGCGCCGCCTTGAGCGCTTGATTCGGGCCTGGCGACGGGCGAGCTGGGTCGCCGAGGTCCACTACTACTGCGAGCCGGGCCTCACCCGCCGGGCGGTGGAGCGTGCCGTCGAGAAGGTCGGTGCCGAGGAGCGGGTGCGGGTGCTGGAGGTGGTCGGCTCGATGAAGTCGCACCTTCGCCATCACCACCTCCACCATCACTGGCACGCCTCGTCGCCCCACCTCCCGGGCGGCGGCCTGAAGGCCGTGGTGGTCGCGCTGTGTGTGGGCATCGGCGCTCGGGGTCGATGATCCACTTCTCCCTGCGGGCCGGCGAGGCTGCGCTTCACCTGGGCATCTGGCAGGGCTGCCGTTGGCCTACCTCGCCTGGCCCCTTGACTGGCACATCGGCCTGCCGCTCGCCTCGCGACCGCGGTCGCCCTCGCCCTCGGCGCCTACTGGCACATCGAGGACCTTCAGAGCCGGCGGCGAGGAGGCGCGCCGGGCCCGCGCGACCCTGGCCCGCTTCGTCTCGGCCGTCGCCACCTGGCGCAGCGGCGCGCCAGGGCCGCCCGGGTGCGGAGCCAGAAGAAGCTGCTCGGCCGCCGCGGCGCCGAGGATCGGCTGGCGCTCGCGCACTGACCCGCCGCGGCGGCGGCTGCCGGGTCCCCTTCGGCAGCTCGCGCGGCGTCCACGCCCTCGTGCTCGGCGCGACCGGCTCGGGCAAGACCGTCACCCAGGCGGCGATCGCCCAGGCCTACGTCCTCGCCGGCCTGCCGGTGATCGTCATCGACCCCAAGGGCGACCCCTTCCTGCGCGACGTCCTGCAGCGGCGGCCGAGCGGGCGGGGACGGCGCTTCCGCGACTGGTCCCCCACCGGCGACGGCGATCTACAACCCCTTCGCCCGCGGCGACCCGACCGAGATCGCCGACAAGGCGCTGGCCGGCCAGCGCTGGTCTGAGCCCCACTACGAACTGCGCCACCCAGCGCCTGCTCGGCCATGTCCTGGCGACGCATGCGAGCGGCCGGCCAGCTGGCCGCCGACCCTCTCGCAGATCGTCCGCCACATGGACCCCGAGCGCCTCGACGCCCTCGCCTCCAAGGTCGGCGGGCGACGCTCGGCGCAGCGGGTCGCCGCCTACGTCGACGGCCTCTCGGCACGCGGGCGAAGGCCGACCTCGGCGGCGGGCGCGACCGGCTCGCCGTCCTGGCCGAGGGCGAGCTCGGGCCGCGCCTTGATCCCGACCTCGGCAACGGCCCGCTGATCGACCTCGGCGAGTCCCTGCGCCGGCGGCGAGGTCCTCTACATGCACATCGACGCCGACCGCTACCCGGCGGCCTCGAAGCTGCTCGGCGCCGCCCTGGTGATCGACCTGGTCGGGCTGACCGCCGAGCTGCAGGGCGGCCAGCTTCGCGGCCTGCTGGCGATCGACGAGTTCGCCGCCCTGGCCGCCGAGCAGATCTCCCGCCTCTTCGCCCGCGCCCGCTCGGCCGGGCTCAGCGTCCTGCTCGGCACCCAGAGCCTCGCCGACCTGCGCGGCGCCCGGCCCGAGGACGCCTCCGACACCCTGACCGAGCAGGTGCTGACCAACATCGAGTTCGCCGTCGTCCACCGCGAGGCCGACCCCGACTCCGCCGAGCGGCTGGCGCGGATGGCGGGAACCGAGCCGACCTGGACGACGACCAGGCAGATCGGCGGCAAGCTCGACGGAGGCTTTGAGCGCCGGCGAGGGCACCCGCACCCGCGACCGCGACTTCATCGTCGACCCCGATGACTTCAAGCGCCTGCGGACGGGCGAGGCGGTGGTGATCGACCCCGGCTGGAAAGCCGCCGGCGGAGATCGTCCGCGTTTTCGCCCCGCGCGAGATCGGCGGTTGAGGTGGCGAGGAAGCTGGCGACCTCGATCCCCCGGATCGCCCTCACCCCGGCCGAGGCGGCGGCGGCCATCGGGGTCGGTCCTGACTTCTTCGACGCCAATGTCGCGCCCGATCTGCGGCTGATCCGGCGGGGGCGCAAGCGCTTGGTGCCGGTCACCGAGCTTGAGCGCTGGACGGCCGAGAACGCCGAAGATTCGTCCGTTTCGCAGATCGGCCGATGAGAAATCGTTGCGGCCGACCGGGCCGGGCGCTACGGTGCCAGCACATAAGTGGGGCCGCGTGCTTGAGACACCGGCCCCGTGGCGACCGGCTCAGTTACCCAAGGCCGGCCGCGCGGGACAGGCTATCGACGCCCCGACCCCAAGAAGCGGCCCCCGGCGGCGCGCTAACGCCAACCGAGGGCCTGAGACACAGGAGGAAACAGCTCCCATGTCCTGCGAGAACCCTACGGGCAGCGCCTCGGCCCTCGCCCTCACGATCAGTCCCGATCAAGCCCGCGTCCTGCGCCCGATCCTGAAGATGGTCCGCGACGGCGTCCGCGAGGAGCTGGCGACCCACCTGAGCCAGGTCCGAGAACCGGGCCGACTGCGCCGTGAGGAGGATGCCTACGGGCAGCTCCTCGCGGCGTTGGATAAGGGGTCGGTCGTCCCCGATTCCCAGCTCGTCGGAGTACTCGCCGAGCTGGCCGCCTCAATCGACGCCGCCAACGAGTACAGCCGCGTCGTCGCCGAGCACGACGCCCTGCACGACTTGTTGGCCCAGGTCGCCGGGGAGGCGTCCTGATGGCCCGCCGAAACGAGGCCATCGCCGCGAGGTTCGGCCGCAACTTGTTCCGCTGTCGGCGCCGGCTGAGCATGAGCCAGGAGGAGCTGAGCCAGCGCGCCTCGATTCACCGCACCGAGGTCAGCCAGTTGGAGCGCGGGCTTCGCGTTCCCCGGATCGACACGCTGCTCAAGTTGGCCGCCACCCTGGAAGTGGCGCCGAACCAGCTCCTCGATGGCATCGCCTGGGTTCCCGGCGACTACCGCAGGGGCGAGTTCACATTTCCCTCGGCCCTTGACTCGACGGCGCCCGGGCGGATCGGGGGCAAGGATGGCTGAGGGGATTCGGAAGCGGCACACGAAGGCGTGCCCCGTGCGCCGAGGCGGGCGCTGTCGCTGTGGGGGCGGCTATGAGGCGCACGTCTACTCCCCACGCGATGGCAAGAAGCTCTCAAAGAGCTTCCGACGTGAATCGGAAGCCAGGTCTTGGCGGGCCGACACGAAGCGGGCCTTGGATCGAGGCACCCTCCGGGCGCCCAGCGGCAGGACGCTTCGCGACGCTGCCGAGGCTTGGCTGGCCGGTGTCGGGCGTGGGGAGATTCGGAATCGCTCCGGCCACCCCTACAAGCCATCGACGGTGCGCGGGTACAGGTTCTCGTTGGAGGAGCGGGTCTTGCCGCTGCTGGGAGAGAGGAAGCTCAACGCGGTGACGACCGGCGACCTCCAGGGAATCATCGACTGCTGGCAGGCCGAAGGACATGCGCCAGCCACGATCCGGAACTGGCTCAAGCCGCTCCAGGCCCTCTACAGGCGGGCGCGCTCGCGGGAAGGGGTGCCGAGCAACCCGACCCGCGATCTGGAGCTGCCGGCATCGAACGCCAGCGAGGTCGAGATCGTTGCCCCCGAGGTGGCGGCTCGCCTGATCGGCGCCCTCACGGGCGCCGATCAGGCAATCTGGGCCACGGCCCTATACGCCGGATTGCGTTACGGCGAGCTGCGCGCGCTTCGCTGGCAGGCCGTCGACCTCGCAGGCCGGACTATCAGCGTGCGGGAGTCCTGGGACCCGAAGGAGGGGGCCATATCTCCGAAGACGCGCACGTCGCGGCGAAGGACGCCGGTTCCCAGCGTGCTCGCGAGTGCCTTGTCCCAATTGCGCGCGGGCAGAGCAGACGACGCGCTCATGTTCGCCGGAGCGGATGGCAAGCCGTTCCACGCCGCGAGCCTCTACCGGCGAGCCGACCGGGCTTGGGCGAGGGCAGGGCTCCCCGAGCGGTTGCGGCTTCACCAGGCCCGTCACACCTACGCCTCGTTCATGATCGCCGCCGGGGTCAACGCCAAGGCGCTTTCCGTATTCATGGGCCATTCCTCGATCAAGGTCACCTTCGACCTCTACGGACACCTGATGCCCGGCACGGAGGCCGAGGCGGCGGCTTTGCTTGATCTGTTTCTTGGCGCGTAGACGGAGCCATCACGCGGGTGCGGTTAATAAGCTGCGGTCATGGCGGATGCGACTGAGCGGGCCGATCCAGCCTTGGAAAAACAACTGGCCGCCATCGAGTTTGCCCGTGGGAGCATCGCCCACCTCGCGCCCGGTCGGAGCCTTGCCGACGAGCTGATCGCAGATCGGCGGGCTGAGCAAGCAGCGCCGGATGCATCGCGGCGTGGCGGCGATGATCTGTGAGCCGAAAGCGCGACATCAAGCAGTTCCGGCAGGCCTGCAAGGAGGCGGGTCTGACTGTTCGCGAGCGCCATGAGGCGAGCGAGGCCCTCCACGCCGAGAAGCAGTCAGGGAACGTGCAGCGCGACATGAGCTATGGAGAACTTCTGGACTGGCTGCGACAATGGAGGGGCTAATGGCAACCGCAGTGAAACTTGATGCTTCGCCGCGCAATGTGCTGCGCTCTATGCGCGGGTCGATTGTCGATGCTCGGATCGCCTATCCGGAGGTTCTTCACGTTGACATCAAGGACTCCGATGGGGAGCTGTGGCATCTCGCCACCCAGGACGCCGAGTGGTCGCCGTCCGATCCTGCCGAGCTGGTCGGGCGCTCGGTTGCCGATGCGGATATCGATGCGGAGACCGGCGAGCTGCGCTGCAAGCTCTCGGATGGCTCTTTGCTCGACGTGAAGCCAGCCGCCCGTGAGGCAGAGGACGATCCGCCGAATTGGGAGCTGATCACGCCGGGCGGCGTCGTCTTGGAGTTCGGGCCGGGCGTCCGCTGGCAGATCGGCAGCGCCGACAGCCGTGCCTCCTCTCGCGCCTGATCGGGTCGCGACGGTGGCACAGAGGGTGGCACGGCTCCGCGAAATCGCATGGGCAAGCCGATTGAGCGGGGTGTAAACGCGCCTGCAAAGCCGTTTACACCGGTTCGATTCCGGTAGGCGCCTTTGGGTTTGGCTGGCGGTTTTTGGCTCGCTGGCCGCGGTTTGAGCGACCCTTGAGCTCGCTTGCAAATCCGGCTCACCGGTTGTGGATCGCACCGGCGAGGTGCCCGGGGTCTACTCACGTTCCTCGATTCGTCCTGTTCCACTGGTAGGAACGAAGGATGCTCAATACCGCCATTTCGATCCTTGCGGCGATCGCCCTCCTGATGCCCGGCTTCATCATCGCGGAGTTGAGCGTTGCTCGCTCGGCTCGTTCCTCGCGCAGCGATCTCGAACTCGCCCTGCGGGCGCTCGCCTACACGCTGATCGTGCATCTGGCCTTTGGTTTTTGGACGGTTCACCTGATCAAGACCGCCGGATCCCCGGGGCATTGGGTCGATCATCTGGGGTCGATCAGCGCCTATGTGGGAGTGGTGCTGGTGGGCGTTCCGGTAGCCCTGGGCGCCGTGTTGAATCGCTATATCGCTCATGTCGAGGCCCAGGATGGCCCGCCAAATCTTCTCGCGGCCGCACTCGGAGCGGGCGAGGCCCGCGATGCTTTCGACTATGCCTACCAGCGATGGCGCAAGGACGGGGTCTACGTCATCGTTGAGCTGGTCGACCATGCGCCCGAGCTCCCACGTTTGGTCGGCGGAGTCTTCGGTCGGCGCTCGGCTGTCGGGCAGACCCCACAGCCCCATGACATCTACCTTGAGGCACTCTGCATCGTCGAAGAGGACGCAGACGGCGTTCGCTGGTTGGCGCAGCGGGTCGAGCCAGAGCGGGGCGTTTACATACCGGCGAACAGGATTGCCCGTGTCGATTTGGTGCCCGAAGGACCCGCTAACCTCTAGATCGTGAGCAAGTCCGATAACAAGCGACTTCAGGAGGGTGCTCTCAGCGCCCTGAAGACGCCGAGGAATCCCCCGGCGCCGACGAAGCTCGTCCCGATGACGCCGGCAACGCGCAAGAAGGCGGAAGGGAAGTGAGTCCGCCGAGAAGGGATGGCTCATCTCCTCGCCGTCAGGGACCCGGGCCGGTGCGTGAGGGTGCCCTGACTCCTCAGAACACCCCCAAAAACCCGCCGGCGCCGACGAATCTGGTCCCTCTCACCCCGAAGCCCCCCGCGCCTCCCAAGAAGTAGCGTCAACGCCGTGGGTGCCTTTGGCTCGCCCTCGGTGCTATCGCCTGGACGAACGAACGACGATCTGTGCCCTCACGGCTCGACCAACGCGCCAAACGAAAGCGGTCCGGCCAGGAGATCGAGCTGAGCGCCGAAGTCCAGCCTTCGCCCGAGGTGACCTCGGTCAGCCCACGGTTCGGATCGATTGCCGGCGGAGCGGTCGACGTGACGGCGGCCACCATCGCCGGGCCCAGCGCGGCCACGCGAGGCGATCGGTTCACCTGCACCGCGTGCACCGTTCCGAAGCTGAAAGGCAAGAAGCTGAAGGTCGCGGTGAAGAGGGTGAGGAGGGCCGGGTGCACGCTCGGCAAAGTCAGCGGCAAACGGACCCGGAGCGGGCGGGTCATCCGGCAGAGCCCGAACCCGGGGAAAGTCTTGGGCAGGGGCGCCAGGGTCAACGTGAGGCTCGGCGCGTAGCGACCCGGCTGCCGCCCGCGTGGGTAGCCTACGCGGGCGGCAGCCGGGTCCACCTCATGGGCGAGCTTCGAGGATCAGGTTGAACGGGGTCTCGGTCGCCCGCCTGACGTCACTGAACCCGCCCCGTTTCACGACCTCCGCCAGTTTCGCTTCCCCGGCCTGAGCGCCGAGGGCGAGTCCCACCTCCTGGTCGAGGGAGGCCGGTGTGCAGATCATCGTCGAGGCGCCGTAGAAGACGCGGCCGACCGGGTTGCGGTTCTCCTCGACGCTGTCGTTGGCGAACGGCTCGATGATCATCCAGGTCCCGTCTGGCTCGAGGCTGTCGTGGATGTGCTCGGAAGCCCCGACCGGATCGCCCATGTCGTGAAGGCAGTCGAAGACGGCGACGAGGTCGTACCCCTGGCCCGGGAAATCCTCGCCGAGGCGACCTCGACAGGGGAGCGCTGATCACCCCACCTATGTCGGTGACGGCCTGTCCCATGAATGACTCGAGCTTCGCTTCGTCGATGCCGGTGGCGCTCATAGCCGCCTCCTGTGTCGTGGACTAGGAAATGGCGACCTCCGGAACGACCTGAAATCTTCCCCCGAAGTGTTCAGTGCAGCCCGGCGCCGCCGCGCTGTCAACCGCTTTCAAACAGTGCGATTCCCGAAGAGATCAGCACCGTTACTAGAATGCCGCCGATGGACGCTTGGGGCCGGCGGGCTCATCGAGGCCTCATGGCGATGCTGATCGCCGCGTTCGCCTGCTGCTGGGCCGCGGGTGCGGCCGGCGCGAGCCAGGCGGGGCCGGCGACCGCGTCGGCGCGGAGCGCGCGTGAGGCGCGGCGGTTCTGGACCCCGGCCCGGATGAGGCGGGCGGTCCCGCTCGAAGCCGCCGTGCCCGGCTCGCCGGCGGTCGAACCCGCCGGCGCCTCCGCCTCGGCGGGCGCTCCGCATCGAGTCCCGCCGGTCTCCGCCGGACGCGGCGCGTCGGCCAGCTCGACCTTCGAGGTGGTCGGCGACCCCACCGCCGTCGGCAGCCGGGAGAACGGGGCGATCTTCGTCCAGCTCCCGCTCGGCGAGCTGGCGCGCTGCTCGGGGACCTCCGTCAACGCACCGAACTTCAGCGTCGTCATCACCGCCGGGCACTGCATCAACAGCGGCGGGCCGCGCGGCCAGTGGCTGAAGGGGCGGTGGGTGTTCGTGCCCGGCTACCGCTACGGCCAGCGCCCCTTCGGCGTCTTCGCGGCGAAGTGGCTGAACACGACGACCAAGTGGCTCTCCACCGGCAGCGAGAACTTCGACGTCGGCGCCGCCGTCGTCGGCCGCAACGAACGCGGGCAGCGACTCGCCGACGCGGTCGGCGGAACCGGGATCGCCTGGGGGCTGAAGGCGAGCCAGGTCTTCGACGTCCACGGCTACCCGGTCGCGCCGCCCTTCGACGGGGAAACCCAGCGGCTCTGCGCCCAGACCCCCTTCCTCGGTCACGACGCGCACTCCTTCCTCGACCCCGGGCCGCTCAACCTCGCGGTCGACTGCGACGTCACCGGCGGCGCCTCGGGTGGCGGCTGGACGATCCGGGGGGACGTCCTCAACGGTGTCACCGACTACGGCTACCCCGACGACGGCACGACCGACTTCGGGGCCTACTTCGGCAGCGAAGTCGGGCGGCTTTACGCGCGGGCGGGGAGGGTGAGATGACGCGGGCGCGGACGCTGCTCCCTCTCTCCCTGATCCTCCTCGGCCTGGCGGCTGCCTCCGCCGCCTCCGCCGCACCGCTCCCGCTCCCGCTCTTGCGGGAGATGCCGGGGCCGCTGCGCTCGCTGGCGCGCGCCCGCATGCACACCCACACCTCGACTCCCGCCACCCTTTCGCGCTTCGAACTCGAATCCAACGACGGTTACCACGTCGTGGTCGGCGGCTCGGGGAACGACGTCCTGGTCGAGGTCTACAGGGGGGATCTCGGCAGCCTGTCGGCCTACGTCACCCGCGGAACCGTCGCCCCGAACCGGATCGAAGCGTCCTTCGGCGACCTGGGCAGGATCTCGGTCCGCTTCCGGCCCTCGGGGCACGTGCGGAAGTCCCGGCCGAGGCAGGGGTGCCGGGGGCCGAACCGCTTCACCACGCGGCTCGGCGTGTTCACCGGCGAGATCCGCTTCGCCGGGGAGGACGACTACCTCGGAGTCGCCGCCCACCGGGCAAGGGGGCAGGTGCGCAGCCCGCTAGAGCTGCGATGCGCCCATCGCGGGGGCGTCCAGTTCGGCAGCAGTGGCAGCAGTGGCAGTGGCGGCAGTGGCGGTGGCGTTCTGTCGCGTTCCAAGCTCGGCTTTCTGGACGTCGCCTGGCGACACGCCGTCACCTCCACCTCCTTCCTTGCGCTGAAGGGCCTCCTCGGCAGCAGGGTGCTCTACCTCGCCGTCGCCGAACAGAGCGTGGGGCGGGTGGCGACCCTGCGCTACGCCTTTGCATCGGGGCCGGGCAAGAGCTTCTTCTTCGACGACGCCCTGACCCGGGCCGGGGTGAGCCCGCCGGCGCCGTTCAGCGGCAGCGGCGACTTCCGCGCGGCGGCGGACGGGACCAAGACCTGGACCGGCCCGCTTGTCGTCTCCTTCCCCGGCGCTCCCCGGGTGCCGCTGACCGGGCCGCAGTTCAAGGTCGACCTCCAGGTCGGCTTCTAAGGCCGGCCTTCCCAGTTGGGCCGCCGGTAGGCCTCCTCGAAACCGGCGCGGAGGATGTTGCGGTAGCTGGTCGAGGGCCGGTCGGGACGGCGCTCGCCGGTCTCGACGAAGAGAGTCGTGCACCCGGCAGCGGCCGCGTCGAGGATGCGGCGGCGCAGGAGGGCGAGTTGGCAGCCGCGGCCACGCGCCGGCTCCAGCGTCGCCGCGATGCCGAACTCGGCCACCTCGCCGGCAACGAACATCGCCGCGCAGGCCTGCGCCTCGCCCTCGACCAGGGCGACGTAGCAGCGCCAGCCCTCGCGGCCCGGCAGCCCGGCGAAGAAGACCGAGGCCCAGGCGGGAAGGCCGAAGCCGGTCGCCGCGATCATCCCGAACGGCTCCCGCGCGGGGTCGTCGAGCTCGACCACCTCGATCGATCCCGGCGCCGAGAAGCGCGGCGGGTGCGTGTCGCGGACGAACTTCATCCAGGCGTAGCCCTCGGTCAAATCGCTCCCGGTCAGCCAGGCGGCGGCGGCCTCGGAGCCCGGCAACCCGGGCGTCAGCGGGACGTAGAACTCGACGCCTCGCGAGCGGGCCCACTCGGTGGCGGCGGCGAGGTGCCCGTCCTCCACGGCGCCGGGCTCGGCCGCCCCGAGGAGGAGGTTCAGCATCCGTGCCTGGGGCAGGTCGGCGACGAGGGTGGCCTGGACCGGCCCGAACCGCCGCGGCTCGATGCCATGTTCGGCGGCGCTGCGCTCCGGCACCGATTCCCAGATGCCGCCCCAGAACCGCCGCTCGACCTCGTCCAGCTTCGCGGGGTCGAAGCCGGCGCCGCCCGCTGTCTCGTCGTGAGCCACCGACCGCGAGCCTAACGGCGCCGACGCCCCCACCGGCATCTGTCAGGCTGACTCGGTGAGCGTCGAGACGGCAGCCGCCCCGGCGGCCGCGACGGACGCGGCGGTCCCCGAGGACCAGGTGATCGTGCTGTTCGGGGCGACCGGGGACCTGGCGCGGCGCAAGCTGCTGCCGGGCATGTTCCACCTCGCCGAGGTGGGCCTGATGCCGCGGCGGTTCCGCATCGTCGGAGCGGCGCGCCGCGCGGTCGAGGTCGAGGAGTTCCGCGCGCTGGCGCGGGAGTCGATCGAGGCCTCCGGCCAGGGTCCGATCGATCCGGCGGCCTGGGAGCGCTTCGCCGAGTCCCTGCGCTTCGCCGCGGTGGGGGAGGGGTATGAGGCTCTGGGCGAGGCGATCTCCGGCGCGCGGCAGGAGCTGGGCGGCGAAGCGGGCCTCCTCTACTACCTCTCGCTGCCGCCCCGGGCCGCCACGGCCACGGTCGAGCGGCTGGGCGCCCACGGCCTCGGCGAGGGCGCGAGCGTCATCGTCGAGAAGCCCTTCGGCGTCGACCTCGCCTCGGCGCGGGAGCTGAACGCCCTGCTGCGCGCGGTCTTCGAGGAGCGCCGCATCTTCCGGATCGACCACTACCTCGGCCGCGAGGCGGTGCAGAACCTGCTCGCGATGCGCTTCGCCAACGGGATGTTCGAGCCGGTCTGGAACCGCAACCACATCGACCACGTGCAGATCGACGTCCCCGAGACGCTCGGGATCGAGATGCGCGGGAGCTTCTACGAGGAGACGGGAGCCTTCCGCGACATGGTCGTCACCCACCTCTTCCAGGTGCTCGGCTTCGTCGCGATGGAGCCGCCGACCTCGCTGGAGGCGAAGGCGCTCGGCGCGGAGCGCGAGAAGGTCTTCGAGGCGATGCCGCCGCTGGCGCCGGCCGACGTGGTCCGCGGCCAGTACGCCGGCTACCGCGACGAACCCGGGGTCGCCGCCGACTCGGAGACCGAGACCTTCGTCGCGATCAAAGCCTTCGTCGACAACTGGCGCTGGGAGGGAGTGCCGTTCTACCTGCGCTCCGGCAAGCGCCTGGCCCAGAGCCGCCACCTGCTGACGATCGCCTTCGCCGAGCCGCCGCGGCGGATGTTCCCGCTCGACTGCGACCAGATCGCCGAGTCCTTCGGCCACGACCACCTCACCTTCGAGCTCGGCGACCCGGGCAGCATCTCAGCCTCCTTCCTCGCCAAGGTGCCGGGACCGACGATCCGGCTCGGCGAGGCCCATATGCGCTTCAGCTACGCCGACACCTTCGGCGGGGCCGAGCAGGCGCTCGACGCCTACGAGCGGCTGATCCACGACGTGATGGTCGCCGACCGCACCCTGTTCACCAGCTCCGAGGCGATCGAGCGGCTCTGGGAGATCTCGGCGCCCGTGCTCGAGGACCCGGCGCCGACCCTGCCGTACGAGCCCGGCTCCTGGGGGCCGGCGGCGATCGAGGGGCTGATCGCCCCGCGCCACTGGCACCTGCCCAGCAACCACGTCTGAATCCCACCCGGAACGGAAAAGGGCCCCTGCGAAGGGGCCCCCTGTTTCCGAAGGACGTACCACCAGAGAAGTCGATTTCGCTGGCTCGTCGGTCCTCGAGCTTTGAAGTTCTAGCCGGCGCGCCTGTCCGACAGATAAAGAAACACTGGCGGGGCCGAAAAGTTGCACAAACTGCATCGGTCCCCGCGATGCGGACCTTTAGCCGACGCCCCGGCGGCCGCTCGACCGCTGCTAGATTCAGGCGCCCCGGGCGTTTAGCTCAGTTGGGAGAGCGCCAGCTCGACAAGCTGGAGGTCACTGGTTCGAGCCCAGTAACGCCCATCGGGACCCCGGGCGCCGCCGCCGTCTAGTCTCGCGGCCCTGTGATCGGGACCTACGCAGCGGCGCTGGCGGTGTGCGGGGCCTCGCTCCTGCTCGGCCAGGCGGCGATCTCGGTCTGCGGCGCGCCGCGATGGTCGTGGCTCTCGCCCGCGGTGGGGCTGGCCCTGCTCTGCGCGATCTGCTGGGGGACGGTGCGGCTGCCGGGGCACGGCGCGATCCCGGCGCTCCTGGTCGCGCTCCTCGCGCTCGCCTCTGTCTTCTACCTGCGCGGTCGGGTCGAGGGGGGGAGGGAGGCGCCGCGGGCTGGCTGGCCGGTGGCCCTGGTGGCGCTTCTCGCCGCCTCGCTGCCGTTCGCGGTCGAAGGCCACTTCGGCATCCTCGGCACCAGCTTCAACCCGGACATGTCGCAGCACCTGCTGGCGACCGACCGCCTCGCCCACGGGGAGACCTCCCAGCTCCTGCGCCAGGGCTACCCGCTGGGCCCCCACGCGATCGTCGTCGCCCTGAGCAAGGGCCTTGGCATCGGCCTGGTCCAGGGCTTCAGCGGCCTCACGGTCGCGGTCGCGGTGCTCGCCCCGCTGACGGCGCTCGCCGCCTTCGCGGACCTGCGCCCGGTCCCGAGGACGGCCGCGGCCCTGACCGTGGGCCTCGCCTACCTCGTCGCCTCCTACTTCGCCCAGGGCGCCTTCAAGGAGACGATGCAGGCCCTCTTCGTCATCGCCTTCGCCCTCTCCCTGAGGGAGTCCACCCGCGCCTGGGCGGACCTCCCCCTCCGCTTCGTCCCCGCCGCCCTGCTCGCGGTCGGCAGCGTCTACACCTACAGCTTCCCCGGCCTCACCTGGTTGCTCGCCACCGCGGCCATCTGGGCACTCGCGGAGTACACCGTGAGCCGCGATCGCCTGTCTGCGGGTGGCGTGGTGGCGGGGGACCCCCGCGGCGCGGAGGACGCAAAGCGTCCGAGCACCGTGGGGGTGGCCGCCACGACAGGACCCGCAGCCACGCGCCCTGTCGTCCTGGCGGTTCTGCTGTTCGCGGTTTTCGCGGCCCCCGAGATCGGCCGGATGATCGACTTCCACAGCTTCGAGACCTTCGATCCCAACGGCCCCGGCCTGGGCAACCTCTTCGGCCAGGTCTCCCCGTTCGAGGCGCTGGGCATCTGGCCCTCAGGCGACTTCCGCCTCGCCCCCGGCGACGGCGCCGTCCCGGCTTTCGCCTACTACCTCGGGGCGGCCTTCGCGCTGGCGCTCCTCCTCCACGGGATCCTCCGCTGCTGGCGCCGCCGCGAGACCGCCGTCCTCGCCGCCCTCGCCGCCGCCGCCCTCGCCTACGCCGCCGCCAGGCTCGGCGGCACCCCCTACACCGCCGCCAAGGCGATCGAGATCGCCGCTCCGCTCGTCGCGCTGACGATCCTCCTGCCGCTCGCCCCCCGGCTGGGCCGCCTTTCTTTGCCTATGGCCCAGAAAGGCGGCCCACTCACGGTCCCGGCCGCCGTCGCCTTCGTGCTCGCCGCCGGCACCTGCGCGGCCCTCGCGCTGGCCAACGCGCCGGTGGGCCCGACCTCCTACTCGCCCGCGCTCACGGGCCTGCGGCCGCTGGTCGGGAAAGGCCCGACCCTGGTGGTCGCGTCGAGCGAGCTGCTCTCCGATCAGCACGGCGGCCCCTACATCTCCTGGGAGCTGCGCGGCGGCAGGGTCTGTATCGAGGCCGAGGGCGAAGCCAGCGCCCGCCCGCCACGCGGCGTGCGCTTCGTCGTCACCCGCGGGGCCGCGTCCCGACCGCCCTTCCCCGAGCTGCGAATCCGACGCGTCTCCCCGCCCTACGTCCTCTGGGAAACGACCGCCCCCGTCGCCGGGGCCAGCCCCTGTCCGCTGATCGCCGTCCGCCAGGCGCGCCAGGGCCCAGCGACCTCGTAGCATGGCCGCGATGGAGGCCGCGACGGAGAAGATCGTCCTCACCCTGCCCGACGGGAAACCGCTGGAGCTGCCCGCGGGGGCAACCGGTGCCGACGCCGCGGCGGCGATCGGCCCAGGGTTGGCCAAGGCGGCGCTGGCGATCCGGGTCGGCGGGGAGCTGCGCGACCTGAGCGCGCCGCTGCCGGCGGAGGGGGGCGAGGTCGCGATCCTCACCGACCGCGACCCCGAGGCGCTGGAGCTGATCCGCCACGACGCGGCCCATGTGATGGCCGAGGCGGTGCTGGATCTCTACCCGGGGACGAAGGTGACGATCGGCCCGCCGATCGAGTCCGGCTTCTACTACGACTTCGAGTTCCCGACCGGCACCAGGATCACCGACGAGGACCTGGAGCGGATCGAGGAGGCGATGCGCGAGCACATCGCCGCCGACGAGGGCTTCGCCCGCCGGGACCTGCCCGCTGCCGAGGCGGTCGAGCTGTTCAGGGCCCAGGAGCAGGGCTTCAAGGTCGAGCTGATCGAGGACCTCGTTCGCGACGAAGGGGTGGAGACCGTCTCCCTGTACCGCAACGGGGAGTTCGAGGACCTCTGCCGCGGGCCGCACGGGCCCTCCACCGGCCGGATCAAGGCGATCAAGCTCAACTCGGTCGCCGGCGCCTACTGGCGCGGGGACGAGAGCCGCGAGAGCCTCACCCGCATCTACGGCACCGCCTTCTTCTCGAAGAAGGACCTCGACGCCCACCTGGAGCGGATCGAGGAGGCCAAGGCGCGCGACCACCGCCGCCTCGGCCCCCAGCTCGGCCTCTTCATGCTGCGCGACGAGGCGCCCGGGATGCCGTTCTGGCTGCCCAACGGCACCACCCTGCTGCGCCTGATCGAAGCCGAGGTGCGCGAGCAGCTGCGCAAGCGCGGCTACCAGGAGATCGCCACCCCGCACGTGCTCGACGAGAAGCTCTGGCACCGCTCCGGGCACTGGGACAACTACCGCGACGAGATGTACTTCATGGACGACGACGAGCGCCGCTTCGCGCTGCGGCCGATGAACTGCCCCGGCGCCTGCCTGGTCTACGCCGCCGACCGCCACTCCTACCGCGAGCTGCCGCTGCGCCTGGCCGAGTTCGGCCGCGTCTCCCGCAACGAGCGCGAGGGCGTCCTGCACGGCCTGCTGCGGGTGCGGGCCTTCACCCAGGACGACGCCCACGTCTACTGCACCGAGGAGCAGGTCGCCGACGAGGTCGCCAGCATCTGCGAGGCGATCGACGAGCTGTACGCGCGCTTCGGATTCGAGGACGTCCACGTCGAGCTCTCGACCCGGCCGGAGAAATCGATGGGCAGCGAGGAGCAGTGGGCGCGCGCGGAGGCGGCGCTGACCGAGGCGCTGGAGCAGCAGGGCCGCGAGTACGAGCTGCACCCCGGCGACGGCGCCTTCTACGGGCCGAAGATCGACTTCCACGTCACCGACGCGCTGGGCCGCTCGTGGCAGTGCGGCACCTGCCAGCTGGACTTTCAGATGCCGGAGCGCTTCGAGCTGTACTACACCGGCGCCGACGACGCCCCCTACCGGCCGGTGATGATCCACCGCGCCCTGCTCGGCTCGATGGAGCGCTTCGCCGGGATCCTGATCGAGCACTACGCCGGCCGCTTCCCGGTCTGGCTGGCGCCGGTGCAGGCGATCGTGCTGCCGATCTCCGACCGCCACAACGAGTACGGGCGGCGGGCGATGACAGAGCTGCGGGACCTCGGCGTGCGGGTCGCGGTCGACGACCGCTCGGAGTCGATCGGCAAGAAGGTGCGCGACGCGGCGATCGGCCGCTACCCCTACATGCTGGTCGTCGGCGACCGCGAGGAGGAGGCCCACGCGGTGGCGGTCCGCTCCCACGCCGAGGGCGAGCTGGGAGAGATGGAGCTGGCCGAGTTCGCCGCCCGCGTCGCCGCCGAGGCGGCAGCGCGCTGAGCCCCCGCGGTTGCCAACTCGCCCGCTGTCTCTATACTCCGGCGGAGTTGACTGCCGGCACGCAAAATTCCCACCGCCGCTGAGCGCCCCGTGCCCGCGTCCCGAAAGCTCGTCCTCTTGAAGCTCCACCGCTCGTCTAAATAGTGCCGGTTCCGCGTAGGTTCGATCGGCGCCCACCAGAGCGCGACACGACCCGGGTCAACGAGCGCATCCGCGTGCCGCAGGTGCGGCTGATCGGCGCCGACGGCGAGCAGCTCGGGATCGTCGACACGCCCGACGCGTTGAAGCGGGCGCAGGAGGCGGACCTGGATCTGGTCGAGGTCGCCCCCAACTCCAAGCCGCCGGTGACCCGCCTGCTCGACTACTCGAAGTACAAATACGAGCAGGAGCAGAAGCAGAAGGCCGCGCGCAAGCACCAGCAGCAGGTCAACATCCGAGAAATCAAGCTGCGGCCGAAGATCGCGACCCACGACTACGAGACCAAGAAGGGCCACGTCGAGCGCTTCCTCCGCCACCAGGACAAGGTCAAGATCACGATCATGTTCCGCGGTCGCGAGCAGGCCCACCCCGAGCGCGGCCGGGCGCTGCTCCAGAAGCTCTTCGAGGACCTCGACGGTTTGGCCACGATCGAGTCCGAGCCCTTGCAGGAAGGCCGCAACATGAGCATGCTGCTGGCGCCGAGCAAAGAGGCGGCCAAGCTGGCCGGCGAGGCCCCGCCGGAGGAGCCGGCCGCCGACGCCCAAGCCGAGAGCCCCTGACGCCGTGTCGGAGTTTTGCCCCACTCCGGTGGGGTCAAACTCCGACGCGGCGCCGGTTAGGCGCTCAGCACGACGTCGGCTATTCGCTGCGCCGCCTGGCCGTCCCATAGGGGCGGCGGCTCGGGGGGTGTTTTGGGGCGGGCGGCTAGGGCGGCTGGGATGCCGGCTATCGCCGCCGGGTCCAGGCCCAGCAGGGTGTTGGTCCCGGCCCGGATCGTCACCGGGCGCTCGGTGTTGTCGCGCAGGGTGAAGCAGGGGATGCCGAGGTAGGTCGTCTCCTCCTGAATCCCGCCGGAGTCGGTCAGCACGGCGCCGGCGTCGGCGAGCAGCGAGAGGAAGTCGAGATAGCCGAGCGGCTCGCTCAGCACCAGCCCCGGGTGCTCGGCGTCGACGCTCTCCATCATCTTGCGGGTGCGCGGGTGGACCGGGAAGACGACCGGCATCTCGCGGGCGAGGCCGGCCAGCTGGGCGACCGTCTCGGCCAGCAGCGGCCCGTCGACCAGGGCGGGGCGGTGCAGCGTCACCAGCGCGTAGGAGCCGGGCTCAAGGCCCATCCCGGCGGCGGCCCCGGCGGCGCGGAAGCGATCCTCCAGCGCCACCAGCGTGTCGATCATCGTGTTGCCGACCATGTGCATCCGCCCCTCGGGTATCCCTTCGGCGCGCAGGTTCTCGGTCGCCTCCTCGCTGTGGAGGAAGAGGTGGGCGGCGAAGCGGTCGGCGACGATCCGGTTCACCTCCTCGGGCATCGACATGTCGAAGCTGCGCAGGCCGGACTCGATGTGGGCGACCGGGATCCCCATCTTGACCGCGGTCAGCGCCGCCGCCAGGGTCGAGTTGACGTCGCCGGGGACGAAGACCAGCTCCGGGCTCTCCCGCTCCAGCACCGGCTCCAGCCGCTCCATAGTGCGCGCCGTCTGCGCCGCGTGCGTGCCCGAGCCGACCTCCAGCATGTGGTCGGGCGCCGGCACGCCCAGCTCATCGAGGAAGACCCGCGACATCAGCCGGTCGTAGTGCTGGCCGGTGTGGACGATGACGTGTCGGCCCTCGGGCGCGCGGGCGCGCAGCGCCGCGATCACCGGCGCCGTCTTGACGAAGTTCGGCCGCGTCCCGACCACGTAGAGGATCCGCATCGCCGCGCCAGCGTACCCAGGCGCCAGGCCGCGACCGCGCTCGGCGCGCGCCGTCTGCTTCAATAGCGACCCCGATGCCGAAGATGAAAACCCATTCCGGCGCCAAGAAGCGCTTTCGCAAGACCGCCACCGGCAAGCTGCGCGGGCGGCGCGCCTACTCCAGCCACATTCTGGAGAAGAAGTCGCCGAAGCGCAAGCGGCGGATGGCGCGGCCGGTCGAGATCTCCCCCAACGACGCGCCCACCGTACGGGCGCTGCTGGGAGGCGGCAAGTGAGCCGGGTAAAGCGCTCCGTCCACGCGCGCAAGAAGCGCCGCAAGGTGCTGAAGGAAGCGAAGGGCTACTTCGGCCGCAAGCACTCCTCCTACCGCTTCGCCAAAGAGCAGGTGCAGCGGTCGGGGATGTACGCCTACCGCGACCGGCGCAACCGCAAGCGGACCTTCCGCCGCCTCTGGATCACCCGGATCAACGCCGCCGCACGCCTGGAGGGCATGAGCTACTCCGAGCTGATGCACGGCCTGAACAAGGCCGAGGTCGAGGTCAACCGCAAGATGCTCGCCGAGATCGCGGTCTCCGACCGCGAGGCCTTCCGCCGATTTGTGGAGCTAGCCCGGGAGGGTGTGGCCGCCTAGCGGCACCTGACACTCCACTTTCCCGGGCGGGCCGCCAGTTTGCGGCCCGCTTTGTCGTTCCGGAGAGAAACCGAGGAACCGCCCGATGATCGAAAGCCCACACAACGAGAAGCTGAAGCTGGTCCGCAAGCTGCGCGAGCACAAGCACCGCCAGCGCGAGGGGCTGTTCGCGACCGAGGGCGAGGACCTGCTCGACGCCGGTCGGGCGGTGGGCGCGGAGCCGCGCTTCCTGCTCAGCGCCGCCGGCTCCGGGGTCGGCGGCGAGGAGGTCGAGCCGGAGCTGCTGGCGTCGGTCTCGACGCTTGGCTCGGGCACCCGGGCAATCGCCGTCTGGCCGCTGCGCTGGTCGGAGCGGCCCGCGGCGCCCTGCCTCTACCTGCACGGCCTCGCCGACCCGGGCAACGTCGGCGCCGCGATCCGCGTCGCCGACGCCCTGCTCGGCGGCTCGGTCGCGCTCGGCGCCGGCTGCGCGGATCCCTTCTCGCCGAAGGCGGCGCGGGCGAGCATGGGGTCGGTCTTCTCCCAGTCCCTGGTGCGGGCCGAGGCGGGGGAGACGCCGGCCCCGCGGGCGGCGCTGGTCGCCCACGGGGGCGAGGGCCTGGAGGCGCTCGCCGGCGCCGCGACGCTCTGCCTCGGCGCCGAGCGCGACGGGCTGCCGGCGTCGGTCCTCGCGCAGTGCGATACCCAGGTGACGATTCCCCTGCGCCCGGGCGGCGCGGAGTCGCTGAACGTCGCCGCCGCGGCGGCCATCGCCGCCCAGCGGCTATCGTCGCCGGCCATGCCGGAGGCCCAGCCCGATGCTTGAGCGGATCGAGGAGATCAGGGGCGAGGCCGCCTCGGCGATCTCGGCGGCGGGCTCCAGCGCGGAGCTGGAGCAGCTGCGCGTCCACCACCTCGGCCGCAAGGCCGAGCTGACGACGATCCTGCGCGGGATCGCGGAGCTGCCCGGGGAGGAGCGGGGGAAGGTGGGCGCCGCCGCCAACCGGGTGCGCCAGGAGCTGGAGAGCCTGTTGGAGGCCCGCGCTGCCGAGCTCGACGCCACCGAGCTGGAGGCGAGGCTGGCCGGCGACCGGATCGACGTCACCCTGCCGGGGGCGCCGCCGCGCCCGGTCGGCCACGCCCACCTGATCGCGCGCACCGCCCGGCTGATCGAGGACGTCATGGTCGGGCTCGGCTACCGGGTGGTCGAGGGGCCGGAGATCGAGCACGACTACTACAACTTCACCGCGCTGAACCATCCCCCCGGCCACCCGGCGCGGATGCTTCAGGACACCTTCTACGTGCAGTCGCACCCGGAGCTGCTGCTGCGCACCCACACCTCGCCGATGCAGGTGCGGGCGATGGAGTCCCAGCCGCCGCCGATCTTCATCATCGTCCCGGGCAAGGTCTACCGGCGCGACTCCGACGCCACCCACAGCCCGATGTTCCACCAGATGGAGGGGCTGGCGATCGCTGAGGGCATCACCCTCGCCGACCTGAAGGGAACGCTGCTGGAGCTGATGCGGGCGATCTTCGGCGAGCGGCGCGAGGTCCGACTGCGGCCGCACTTCTTCCCCTTCACCGAGCCCAGCGTCGAGGTCGACGTCTCCTGCTTTCAGTGCGGCGGCAGCGGTTCCCTCGACGGCGGCGAGCGCTGCAACCTCTGCAAGGGCCAGGGCTGGATCGAGATCCTCGGCGCCGGCATGGTCGACCCCAACGTGCTCGGCTTCGTCGAGGCCAACGGCTATGACCCGGAGCGGGTGCAGGGCTTCGCCTTCGGCCTCGGGGTCGAGCGGGTGGCGATGCTGCGCCACGGCGTGCCGGACCTGCGGCGCTTCTTCGACAACGACGTGCGGGTTCTGGAGCAGTTCGGATGAGGGTCCCCTGCTCATGGCTGCGCGAGTACTGCGACCCCGGGCTCGGGGCGGAGGAGCTGGCCGAGCGGCTGGTGATGACCGGGACCGAGGTCGAGCGGGTGAGCACGGTCGGGCCGCCGTCGGCCGACGGTTTCGTCGTCGGCCGCGTGCTCGCCGCCGAGCGCCACCCCGACGCCGACCGCCTCACCGTTTGCACCGTCGACACCGGCGACGGTGAGCGGACGATCGTCTGCGGCGCCCCCAACGTGGCGGCAGGGCAGACGGTCGCGGTGGCCCTGCCCGGGGCGAGGATGCCGGGCGGCGAGAAGCTGCGCAAGGCGAAGCTGCGGGGGGTCGCCTCGGAGGGGATGATCCTCTCCGTCTCCGAGCTGGAGATCGGCGAGTACGCCGACGGCATCCTGGTGCTCGACGACGGCGCCGCGCCCGGCGCGCCGCTGACCGAGGTCCTGCCCCTGGCCGAGCGGGTGCTGGAGATCGAGGTGACGCCGAACCGGGTCGACTGCTTCGGCGTCTACGGGGTCGCACGCGAGGTCCACGCGATCGCCGCGGCGCCGCTGGCCGCCGAGCCCTGGGCCGAGGACGCCGAGGCGCGGGGCGAGGGGGACGTCTCCGACCTCGCCTCGGTCGCCGTGCAGGTGCCCGAGCTGTGCCCGCGCTTCACCGCCCGCGTCTTCACCGACGTCACCGTCGGGCCCTCGCCGCTGTGGCTACAGGCGCGGCTGACGGCAGCCGGCCAGCGGCCGATCAACAACGTCGTCGACATCACCAACTACGCGATGCTGCTGACGGCGCAGCCGCTGCACGCCTTCGACCTCGACCGGGTGCCGGACGGGGCGCTGGAGGTGCGCGTCGCGGCGGAGGGGGAGAAGATGACCACCCTGGACGGGGTCGAGCGCACCCTCGACGCCGAGACCGTGCTGGTCTGCGACCGCGACGGCCCGACCGGGATCGCCGGCGTGATGGGCGGCCAGGTCTCCGAGGTCTCGGAGGGCACGACCCGGGTGCTGCTCGAGGTGGCCTGCTGGAACGGCACCAACATCCTGCGCACCTCCCGGCTCCTGGGCCTGCGCTCGGAGGCCTCCTCGCGCTTCGAGAAGCAGCTGCACCCGGAGCTCTGCATGCGGGCGCAGCGGATCGCCTCGCGGCTGATGGTCGAGCTGTGCGGGGCGAAGCTGGTGCCGGGGACGATCGACGTCGCCACCGAGGTCCCGCCGCCGCCGCGGATCCGGTTGCGCTCGGCCCGGGTCGAGGGGCTGCTCGGGATGGCGATCGACCAGGCCGACCAGGCCGCCTACCTGGGGCGCCTCGGCTTCGGAGTCGAGCTCGACGGCGCCGACCTGGAGGTCGAGGTGCCGCCGGACCGCCACCACGACGTCACCCGCGAGGTCGACCTGATCGAGGAGGTCGCGCGCGTGCACGGCCTCGACCAGCACCTGCCGACGACGCTGCCGGCGGCGCCCGATCGGGTCGGCGGCCTCAGCCGCGAGCAGCGCCTGCGGCGCCGGGCGGAGGACGTCCTGCGCGACCTCGGCTTCGACCAGGTAGTCGGCTGGAGCTTCACCGACCTCGGCGAGGCCGGGCGGCTGCGGATCCCCGCCGGGGATCCTCGGGCCGACCCGGTCCTGCTCGCCAACCCGCTCTCCGAGGAGCACTCGGCGATGCGGACGACGCTGCTCGGCTCGCTGCTCGACGTCGCCTCGCGCAACCTCGCCCGCGACGCCGACCGGGTCGCCCTGTTCGAGTCGGGCCAGGCCTACCTGCGCCTGGAGGCGGTCGGCGAGGGCCCGCTGGCCGGTGTCTTCGCCGGCGAGCGCCCGGCGCCGTTCGCCGAGCCGCACCGGATCGCCTGCCTCGCGGTCGGCCCGGCGGTCCCGAAGTCGTGGCGCGGCGGCGGCGAGCCGGCCGACTTCTTCGCGCTGAAGGCGGCGCTGGAGGCCCTCGCCGGCCAGCTCGGCGTCGCGCTCGGCTTCGACCCGGCACCGGAGCCCTTCCTGCACCCGGGCCGCTGCGCCGCGGTGACGATCGCCGGGATCCCGGTCGGCTGGATCGGCGAGGTCCATCCCCTGGTCTGCCGGGAGTGGGACCTCGACGCCGCCGCCGGCTTCGAAGTCGCCACCGCCGCCCTGGTCGAGGCCGCCACCGTCGGCGAGGAGATCTACGAGGACGTCACCACCTTCCCCTCCGTCCAGCAGGACCTCGCCGTGGTCGTGCCGGTCGAGGTCGCCGCCGTCGCCGTGCGCGACGCGGTGCTGGAGGGCGGCGGCGATCTGCTGCGCTCGGCCGAGATCTTCGACCTGTTCGAAGGCGAGCAGCTCGGCGCGGGCCGCAAGAGCCTCGCCCTGCGGCTCGAGTTCGGGCCGCCGACCGCACCCTCACCGACGAGGAGGTCGCCGGCCCGCGGGCCGCGATCGAGGTCGCGCTGGAGCGGATCGGAGGGACGCCGCGTGCCTGAGATCGACGCACAGCCGCTGAGCGGCGAGCCCGCCGCGCGGGTGCTGGTCGCCGGCGCCTCGGGCTTCACCGGCGCCCTTGCCGCCCAGCTCGTCTGGCGCCATCCGCGCCTGCTCCTCGTCGCCGCCACCTCGCGCGGGGACGCCGGCACCCGCCTGGACCGGCTCTACCCGCGCTACCGGGTGCCGCTGGAGCTGACCGAGCTGGACCTCGACCGGGTCGAGGGCATCGACGCCGCGATCGTCGCCTACCCGCACGGGGCCTCGGCACCCACCGTCGCCGCCCTGCGCGAGCGGGGGGTCCGGGTCGTCGACCTCTCCGCCGACTTCCGCCTGCGCGACATCGCCACCTACGAGCGCTGGTACGGCGAGCACGGCGCTCCGCACATGCACGGCCAGGCGGTCTACGGGCTGACCGAGCTCTACCGCGAGCGGCTGCGGGGGGCCGAGCTGGTCGCGACCCCCGGCTGCTACCCGACCGCTGCCGTGCTCGCCCTGGCGCCGCTTGCCGAGAAGGGGCTTCTGAGCGACGTCTGCGTCGCCGCCATGCAGGGCACCTCCGGCTACGGCCGCAGCAGCGACAACACCGTCCACTTCAGCGCGATGACCGAGAACGCCTTCGCCTACAAGGCCGAGGGCCACCGCCACCGGCCCGAGATGGAACAGGAGCTGGCCGCGCTCGGCAGCCCGGTGCCGGTCGCCTTCGTTCCCCACCTGCTGCCGCTGGACCAGGGGGAGCTGGCGAGCTGCTTCGCCCAGACCTCCGAGCCGGTCTCCGCCGAGGCGGTCCGGGCCCTGTACCGGGAGCGCTACGTCGGCGAGCCCTTCGTCCGCGTGCTCGACCGCCCGCCCGACCTGCGCGCCGTGCGCGACACCAACGAGTGCCACGTCCACGTCGCCGTCGAGGAGCGCGGCCGGGTGCTGGCCTTCTCCGCGATCGACAACCTCTGGAAGGGGGCTTCGGGCCAGGGCGTGCAGAACCTGAACCTGATGCTGGGGCTTGAGGAGACGGAGGGGTTGACGTGAGCGAGCCGTTCTTCAGATCGCGCTGGGTGCGGCGCCCGTCCGGGGTCGAGGAACTGGACCCGGCCCAGCTCCCCCCGGGCTTCCGCTCCGCCGGGGTGCACAGCGGGCTGAAGGGCGACGGCGGGACCGACGTCGGCCTGCTCGTCTGCGACAGCGAAAGCGTCGCCTCCTCGCTGCTGCTGACCCGCAACGCCTCGGCGGCGGCGCCGGTCCGGGTCTGCCGCGAGCGCTGCGACGGCGACCGGATCCGCGCCGTCGTCGTCAACTCCGGCAACGCCAACGCCGAGACGGGCCAGCGCGGCTACGCCGACGCGATGGAGATGTGCGGGCGCACGGCGAGCCTGCTGCGCCTTCCACCGGCATCCGTCGCCGTCGCCGAGACCGGCACGATCGGCGTCCAGCTGCCGATCAAGGCGGTGCTGGAGGGGATCGGGCACGCCGTCCCCCTGCTCTCGCCGACCGGCGCCGTCGCCTTCTCCGACGCGATCGTGACCACCGACCGCTGGCCCAAGCGCTGCACCCTGCGCGCCGGCGGCGTCACCCTCTCCGCCCAGGCCAAGGGCGCCGGGATGATCGAACCGCGGATGGCGACGATGCTCTGCTTCGTGCAGACCGACGCCATCGTCGCCGACCCGGCCGCGGAGCTGCGCGCCGCCGTTGACGCGTCCTTCGAGCGGATCACCGTGGACGGCCAGATGAGCACCAACGACACCGTCCTCCTCCAGGCCAACGGCACCGCAGGCAAGCCCCTGCCGCCGGGGCTGCTGGAGGCGGTGCTGAAGCAGCTGGCGATCGAGATCGTCCGCGACGGCGAGGGGGCCGCCCGGATCGCCCGGATCGAGGTGACCGAGGCCGCGTCCGCCGCCGAGGCCGAGCGGGTCGCCCGCGCGATCGCCAACTCGCCGCTGGTCAAGACCGCCCTGTTCGGGCGCGACCCGAACTGGGGGCGGATCGCCCAGGCCGCCGGCGCGGCCCTGGTCGGCGAGCCCATCGAGGAGCTCGGCGCGTCCTCGATCGACGCCGCCGAGCTGGGCGCGGAGACCGCTGAAGCGGAGATCGGACTGCGGCTCGGACGCGGCGAGGGCCGCGCCCACGTCTGGTTCTCCGACCTCGGCTACGAGTACGTCCGGATCAACGCGGAGTACACGACGTGAACCCCGCCGAGGAGAGGAGCCGAGGATGAGCGAGGAGGCACCGCGGGCACAGGCAGCGGGCGCCAGCGTCGCGACGCTGCTGGAGGCGCTGCCCTACATCCGCGAGTTCCACGGGCGCACGGTGGTGATCAAGTACGGCGGCGCGGCGATGCGGGAGGAGGAGCTGCGCGAAGCGTTCGCCGCCGACGTGGTCCTGCTCAAGTACGTCGGCCTCAACCCGATCATCGTCCACGGCGGCGGTCCCGAGATCACCCGCTACATGGAACGGCTCGGCCTCGAGGTCCGCTTCCACGAGGGCCTGCGGGTCTCCGACTCCGAGACCGTGGAGGTGGCAAGGATGGTGCTGGTCGGCAAGCTCAACTCCGACATCGTGCAGCGGCTGAACCGCCACGGCCAGCCGGCGGTCGGGCTGGCCGGCGAGGACGGCACCCTGTTCGAGGTGGCCCCGGTCGCCAACGCCGACGAGATCGGGTTCGTCGGCTCGATCGAGCGGGTCGACGTCGACGTCCTCAACCACATCGCCGCCGACTACATCCCGGTGATCGCTTCCTCGGCCTCCGACCGCGACGGCCAGTCCTACAACGTCAACGCCGACGAGGCGGCCGGCAAGGTCGCCGCCGCGCTCGGTGCTCACAAGGCGATCTTCCTCACCGACGTGGTCGGCTGGCTGGCCGACGCCGAGGACGAGGGGTCGCTGATCTCGCGGGCGACCGTGGCCGAGGTGGAGCAGCGTCTGGAGGGGATAGAGGGGGGGATGCGCCCGAAGCTGGGGGCCTGCGTCGAGGCGATCCGCGGCGGCGCCCAATCGGCCCACATCATCGACGGCCGCAGGCCGCACAGCCTCCTGCTGGAGCTGTTCACCGACGCCGGCATCGGCACCATGGTGACGCCGTGAGCCTGGCCCAGGTCCAGGCGCTGGAGGACCGCTACCTGATGCGGACCTATCGCCGGGCGCCGGTCGACTTCGTCCGCGGCGAGGGGCCGTTGCTGTGGGACGCCGAGGGCAGGGAGTACCTCGACTTCCTCGCCGGGATCTCGGTCTGCTCGGTGGGCCACTGCCACCCGGCGGTGGTGACGGCGGTGCGCGAGCAGGTCGGCCGCCTGATGCACGCCTCCAACCTCTACTACACCGAGCCGATGACCGAGCTCGCCGAGCGCCTCTCGGAGTCGAGCCTGGGCGGCCGCGTCTTCTTCGCCAACTCCGGCACCGAGGCGACCGAGTGCGCGATCAAGATCGCCCGCAAGCACGCCCACTCGCGCGGGGTCTCCGCGCCGGAGATCGTCAGCTTCGAAGGGGACTTCCACGGGCGCACCTACGGCGCCCTCTCGGCCACGCCCGGACTCGCCCGCAACGAGGCGCTGGGGCCGATGCTGCCCGGCTTTCGCTCGGTCCCCCACAACGACGCCGATGCCCTGCGGGCCGCCGTCGGCGAGCGCACGGCCGCGGTCCTGATCGAGCCGATCCAGGGCGAGGCCGGCGTCTACCCGACCAGCGAGGAGGCGCTGCTGGCGGCGCGGCGGGCCTGCGACGAGGCCGGCGCCCTGCTGATCCTCGACGAGATCCAGACCGGGGTGGGGCGGACCGGCTCGCTGTGGGCCTACGAGCAGACCCCGGTCCGGCCCGACGTCCTGACCGCCGCCAAGGCGCTCGGCGGCGGCATGCCGATCGGCGCCTGCGTCGCCGGCCCGGCCGCCTCGGAGGTGCTCGAGCCCGGCGATCACGGCTCGACCTTCGCCGGGGGCCCCGTCGCCAGCGCCGCCGCGCTGGCGGTGCTCGGCATCGTCGACGACCCGGCGCTGCTGCGGCGCGTGCGCGAGCTGGGTGCCGAGCTGCGGGCCGGCCTGGAGGCGCTCGACGGCGTGCGTGAAACCCGCGGCCGGGGTCTGATGGTCGGCGTCGGCCTGGAGGAGGGGATCGACGCCGCCGCGGTCGGCGCCGACCTGCTCCAGCGCGGGCTCGTGGTCAACGTCCCCGAGCCGGGGACGCTGCGGCTGCTGCCGCCGCTGGTGGTCGACTCGTCCCACCTGAGCACCGCGGTTGGACTGATCGGCGAATCGCTTCTAGGGTTGACCGGGTCGTGAGGCGCAAAGACCGTCGAATTCAGCCCCGGCCGCTCGCCACCAGCACGGCGGAGCGGATCGGCGCCATCGTGGAGGCGGCCGAGCGCGCCGCGGCCGAGGTCATCGACGACGCCGAAGCCCAGGCCCGCCGCCACCTCGATCAAGCCGAAGCCGAGGCCGACCGCCTCGTCGGCGAGCGCCTCACCGCGATCTCCGAGCTGACCGGATCCCTGGTCGCCCAGGCGGAGGCGCTGCGGCGCGAGGCCGACCGCCTGCTCGACTCGCTGGGCCACGCGGAGGCCGAGGCCGAGGCTCCCGCCGCCGAGCCCCATCTGAAGGCCGTCTCCTTGGCAGAGGACGCGCCGCCCGGAGCGGTCGGGCCCGTGGAGGGCTCCCGCACACCCGCCGGCGCCCGGCTGCTGGCGACGCAGATGGCGGTCTCCGGCAGCAGCCGCGAGGAGATCGCGACCAGGCTGAGAAGCGGCTTCGAGATCGAGGACACCACCGGGATCCTCGACGCGATTCTCGGGCCGGAGGACTAGGTGCACGAGGACCCGACGCGACTGATGGGGCCCGAAGGCCAGGGGCCCGACGGCGGGCGACCGCGCGGCAACACGCGGCTGCTGGTCGCCGGCCTCGTTGCCGTGATCGTCGGCCTGCTGATCGCCATCGTCGTCATCGCCGGCAACGACAGCGGCGGCGGCTCGACCTCCACGGCCTCGGAATCGGTCAGCACCTCCTCGACGACGGAAAGCACGGCGCCGACGACGACCACGACCGCGCCGACCACCACCAGCACGGAACCGACCACGACGACCGCCGAACCGACCACCACCACGGCGCCACCGACCACGACCACCACCCCGACCGCGCCCGAAGAAAACGGCACCGGCGGCATTCCGGCACCCTAGGCACGTGTCTCCCGACGTCCCCACCGCCAGCTACGAGGCGGATCCCGCCGAGGTCGATCGCGTCCTTCTGCTCTACTCGGGCGGGCTGGACACCAGCGTGATGCTGAAGTGGATTCAGGACTCCTACGAGGCCGAGGTCGTCTGCCTCACCGTCAACCTCGGCCAGCCCGGCGAGGACTACGGGGCGATTGAGGCCAAGGCGCGCCAGCTCGGCGCCGTCGAGTGCCACGTCCTCGACGCCCGCGAGCGCTTCGCCGCCGAGTTCCTGGCGCCGGCGATCCGCGCCAACGCGGTCTACGGCAACGGCTACCCCCTCTTCACCGCGCTCGGGCGCCCGCTGATCGCCCAGCTCGCGGTCGAGTACGCGCGGCGGTCCGGCTGCGACACGATCGCCCACGGCTGCACCGGCAAGGGCAACGACCAGGTCCGGATCGAGGCCACGGTCGCGACCCTTGCGCCGGAGCTGCGGACGATCGCGCCGGTGCGCTCCTGGCGGATGGGCCGCGAGGAGGAGATCGCCTACGCCCGCGAGCACGGCATCCCCGTCAAGGGGGGCACCGAGGTGGCGCCGTACTCGATCGACGACAACCTCTGGGGCCGCTCCTCGGAGGGTCGCTGGATCGAGGACCTCGACCACGCCCCCGAGGACGACGTCTTCCAGCTCGTCACCAAACCCCAGGATGCTCCCGACGAGCCCGAGGACGTGACCGTGGGGTTCGAGGCGGGCCTGCCCGTCTCGCTCAACGGCGAGCGCCTCGCCCTGGTCGAGCTGCTCGAAGCTGTCGCCGAGATCGGCGCCCGCCACGGGGTCGGGATCGTCGACCACATCGAGGACCGGATCGTCGGCCTCAAGGTGCGCGACATCTACGAGGTGCCCGCCGCCGCGATCGTCCTCACCGCCCACGAGGAGCTGGAGCGGCTGGTCGGGACGATCCACCAGAACCAGTTCAAGCCGGAGATGGACCGGCGCTGGGGCTACCTCGTCTACGCCGGGCTCTGGTGGGAGCCGCTGCGAACCGACCTCGACGCCTACATGGAGGCGGTCAACGCCCAGGTCACGGGGGAGATCGGCCTGCGACTGTTCAAGGGCAGCGTGCGAACGATCACCCGGTCTTCGCCCAACGCCGTCTACGACGCGCAGCTGGCCAGCTTCGCCGAGTCCGGGGGCCTCTTCTCCCAGTCCGCCTCGCCGGGCTTCATCGAGCTCTTCTCGCTCCAGTCGCGGATGGCATACAGGATTCGCCAGCACGCGGCCGGGGAAGAGGGGGAGGGACGATGAACGAAAAGCTCGGCAAGGCCGCGGTGCGGTTCGCGTTCTCCTACCTTCGCCGGCGGTACCGGCGTGAGATCCGGATCGGCTTCGGCGTCGCCGTGCTCGGAGTCGGGGTCGCCGCCTACCTCGCCAGCCGCGACGTGCCCGAGGGCTAGCGAAGCGATGGCTAGGCCGAGGAGGGGTCTTCTGGCGATCTGCGCCGCCGCGCTGCTCTGCGGCCTGCTGGCCGCGGCGCTCCTCGTCCCGCGGGCGGGCGCCGTCGGTGCGGGCTCGCTCGAAGCGAAGCTGGCCTCCGCCCGCGACGAAGCCGGCGCCGTGGCCGCCGGTCTGCGCACGAGCCGGGAACGGCTGGCCTCCGCCGAGGCCGAAGCCGCGACGGCGCTGAAGCGGGAGCGGCGGCTCTCCTCCCTGCTCGCCGAAGGCCGGGAGCACGCCGCCGAGCTGGGCCGCAGGCTCCGGGTCACCCGCCGCCGGCTGGCCGTGGAGAGGTCGCGGCTGCGGCGCTCCCGCCGCGTCCTCGCCCGGCGCCTGGTGGCGATCTATGAGAGCGGCGCCCCGAGCACCGCCAGCCTCGTCCTCGGCTCCAGCAGCTATCAGGCCCTGATCACGCAGTCCGGCTACCTGCGGGAGATCGAGGAATCCGACACCGCGCTGGCCGCCCGGGTCGAGCAGGTTCGCGACGAAGTCCGCGGCGAGGCGCGGGCGGTGGCGGCGCTGGAGGCCGAGGCGATCGCCTACGACGAACGCCTGGCCGCCGCCCGCACCCATATCCAGGCCGTGCGCCAGGCCGCCGAGGCGGCGAGCGCGCGCCAGGAATCGATCGAGGCCGAACGCGAGGCGGCGCTGGCCTCGCTCAAAGCCGATATCGCCGACTGGGTGAAGGAGATCCAGGCGGCCCGGGCCGCGAGCGCGGCCGAAGCCGAAGAAGAAGTTGGCCGCTGGCTCGGCGGCCCCTACTCGATCCCCGTCTACATCGTGATGTGCGAGTCCGGCGGCGACTACGGTGCCGTCAACCCCTCGAGCGGTGCCGGCGGCGCCTACCAGATCCTCCCCTCCACCTGGGAACTCTACGGCGGCACCGGCGCCCCGCAGGAGGCCTCCAAGGCCGAACAGGACCGCATAGCGGGAGAAATCTGGGCGGACTCGGGGCCGAGCGCCTGGGTCTGCGGGTAGGCGCGCCGGCCGGGCCGGGCAGGGGTTTCGCTTAACTTTTTCGTCTTCCGGCTGGGCCGTCCGAGATGGCTTGCGCCGAAAAAGTACAAGACGCTTCACCCCTGCCCGGCCCGGTCGGCGCGAGGTCCCGCGAGCTATTGTCTGCGAAATGAAGGAAGCGTGGACCGACGACCGGCTCGACGATCTGACCGGGCACAGAGACTGGGGGCTTGTGCAGATCGACTACCGCTTTGAGCGGCTCGAAACCGAACTTCGGAATCTCCGCTTGGAAATGCACAGGCGCTTCGACTCGATGCAGCGAATGATGCTGACGATGATGGCCTCGATGCTCGTCGGCTTCGTCGGCATCCTCGCCACGCGTCTGAGCGGCGAGACGCCCGGCAGGGGTGGAGCGTCTTGTACTTTTTCGGCACCGCGCACCTCGGACGGCCCCGACGATCGGCGAAAAAGTTAAGCGGAACCCCTGCCGGGCGTCTCCATCACCAGGTGCCAATGCCGTGCCGAGATAGATACGGAAGGTGCGCGAAAGGGTCACGGAAGTGGGCGTTGGCATCTGGCTCGCTTGGCATGATCGCCGCCAGTCGTGAGCACGCCCGCCGCCGCCCATCTTCATGCCCACAGCGAGTACTCGCTGCTCGATGGCGCCTGCAAGATCGACGCCATGGCGGCGCGGGCCGCGGAGCTGGGACAGCCCGCCCTGGGGCTGACCGACCACGGGGTGATGAACGGGGCGATCGACCTCTACAAGGCCTGCCGCAAGCACGGGATCAAGCCGATCGTCGGGCTGGAGGCCTACCTGGTCGAGGACCGCAAGGCGGTCAGGGAGCAGACCCGGTACGAGCGCAACCACCTGACGCTTCTGGCCGAGAACGACCGCGGCTTCGCCAATCTGGTCAAGCTCACCTCGGCGGGCTTCCTCGAAGGCTTCTCGCGCGGCAAGGCCAACGTCGACATGGAGCTGCTCGCCCAGCATGCCGAGGGCGTCATCGTCCTCACCGGCTGCCTTCAGTCGCGCTTCTGCCGCCGCCTGGTCGAAGAGCGCGCCGAGGACGCCCGCTCCCATCTCGACGACCTGATCCAGGCCTTCGGGCCCGAACAGGTCTACTTCGAGGTGCAGAAGAACGGCATCGCCGAGCAGGACAAGGCGAACGAGGGGATCGTCCGCTTCGCCCGCGAGCTGGGCCGGCCGCTGGTCGGCACCGCCGACGTCCACTACCTGCGCCGTGAGGACTTCGACAACCACGCGGCGCTGCTCTGCGTGCAGACGAAATCGACCCTGGAGGCGCCGAAGCTCAGCTTCGACACCAACGAGTTCTACATCAAGAGCTCCGAGGAAATGGCGGAGTCCTTCGCCGAGTGGCCGGAGGCGGTGCCGAGCACGCTGGAGATCGCCGAGCGCTGCGAGCTGGACATCGAGCTGGGCAAGCTGCTGCTGCCGCGCTACCCGACCGCCGACGGCGAGGAGCCGGAGGCGATGCTGCGCCGGATCGCCGGCGAGGGGCTGCGCGCCCGCTACGGCGACCCGCCGCCGGCCGAGGCGGTGCGGCGGCTGGAGTTCGAGCTCGGGGTGATCGAGGAGATGGGCTTCTCCTCCTACTTCCTGATCGTCTGGGACTTCGTCCGCTACGCCAAGGAAAACGGCGTCGCGGTCGGCCCCGGGCGCGGCTCGGCCGCCGGCTCGATCGTCTCCTACGGCCTCAGCATCACCGATATCGACCCGCTCGCCAACGACCTCCTCTTCGAGCGCTTCCTCAACCCCGGCCGCAAATCGATGCCGGATATCGACATCGACTTCTCGGTTCGCGGGCGCGAGCGGATGATCCGCTACGTCGGCGAGAAGTACGGACGCGAATCGGTGGCGCAGATCATCACCTTCGGCAAGATGGCCCCGCGCGCCGCCACCCGCGACGCCGCCCGCGTGCTCGGCTTCGACTACGCCACCGGCGACCGGCTCGCCAAGCAGATCCCCGAGCCGATCCTCGGCCGCAACCCCTCCTTCGAGGAATGCCTCAAACCGGGCCAGGAACTGCGCAAGACCTACGACTCCGACGCCGACGCCAAGCGCATCCTCGACGTCGCCCAGGGCCTGGAGGGGATCATCCGCAACAACTCGATCCACGCCGCGGCTGTGGTGATCGCCGACCGCCCGCTCCAGGAGATCGTCCCGCTCCAGCTGGCCGAGGACCGCAGCGCCCCGGCCGCCCCCAACGGCAACGGGGCGGCCAAGGGGGAGCGCCAGTACAAGATCGTGACCCAGTACTCGATGGGGCCGATCGAGGAGATCGGGCTGCTGAAGATGGACTTCCTCGGCCTCCGCAACCTCGACGTGATCGAGGACGCGATCGAGATCGTTCAACGGTCGCGCGGGGAGAGCCTCGACATGACCGAGATCCCGATGGACGACGCGGCGACCTTCGAGATGCTGGCGAAGGGGGACTCCACCGGGGTCTTCCAGCTCGAGTCGGAGGGCATGCGCGAGGCGATGAAGAAGGTGCGCCCGACCGGGTTCGACGACATCGTCGCCCTCGTCGCCCTCTACCGCCCCGGCGCGATGAGCTACATCCCCGCCTACGCCAAGGGCAAGCGAAACCCCTCCGCGGTCACCTACCCCGACCAGCGCCTGCGGCCGATCACCGAGCCGACCTACGGCTGCGTCCTCTACCAGGAGCAGCTGATGGAGATCGCCAAGCAGATGGCCGGCTTCAGCCCAGCCGAGGCCGACGACCTGCGCAAGGCGATCGGCAAGAAGAAGCGCGACCTGATGGCGACGATGAAAGCCAAGTTCATGGAGGGGATGAAGGCCTCCGGCACGGCGGACAGGGTCGCCACCGACATGTGGGCGCTGATGGAGGCCGCGGCCGACTACTCGTTCAACAAGTCCCACGCCGCCTGCTACGCCCTGATCGCCTACCGCACCGCCTACCTCAAGGCCAACTACCCGGCCGAGTACATGGCCGCGGTGATCTCCTCGGTGATGAACACCAAAGACAAGGTGCCCTTCTTCGTCAACCGCTGCGAGGAGATGGGGATCGAGGTGCTGCCGCCCGACGTCAACTCCTCCGACCACAGCTTCGTCGTCAACGAGAAGGCGATCCGGTTCGGCCTCGACGCGGTCAAGAACGTCGGCCACTCGGCCGTGGAGGCGATCCTGCGCGCCCGCGAGGAGGCCGAGATCGGCTCGATCTGGGACTTCTGCGAGCGGGTCGACTCCCGCGCGGTGAACAAACGGGCGATCGAATGCCTGATCAAGTGCGGCGCCCTGGACTCGACCGGCGCCACCCGCAAGGGCATGCTCGAAGCGCTGCCGGCGGCCCAGTCGGCCGGTCAGAAGGCGCAGGAGGACGCGCAGATGGGCCAGGGCTCGATCTTCGACTTCGGCGAGGAGGCCGGCGCCGGCGGCGCCCGGTCCCAATCCCAGCACCGTCCGCCGATCTCCGCCGTGGAGTTCGACCGGGCCGAGCTGCTGGCGCTGGAGAAGGAGACGCTCGGGACCTACCTCTCCTCGCACCCCCTGACCGAGGTGCGAGGGGCGTTGCGGGCGCGCGTCGACTGTAGCCTGGCCGACCTCGGCGGCAAGCCCGACGGCTCCTGGGTCACGGTCGGCGGGATCGTCGTCGACTGCAAGAAGATCCGCACCAAGAGCGGCACCCAGATGATGTTCGCCACGCTCGACGACGTCGAGGGCCAGGTCGAGATGCTCGTCTTCAAGGCCGAAGAGTCCGAGAACGCCGCCGTGATCGCCCCCGACGCGATAGTCGTCGTGCGTGGCCGTCTTGACCACAAGGACCGCGGCGAGACCAAGCTCGTCGTGCAGGAGGCCGAGCGCTTCGAGCCCGACGGCGAGGAGATCGCCCGCGCCGCCAAGCTGGCCCCGGTGCCCTCGGGGCCGTTGGAGCTGACCGTCGACGCCGCCAGCGTCGGCCCGGGCCTGATGGAGGAGCTGAAGGCGGTCTTCGAGCACCACAGGGGCGACGCCGACGTGCATCTGGTGGTGCGCACCAGCGAGGGCCTGCGCCGCCTGCGCTTCGGCAGCGAGTACCGGGTGCGACCCTCCAGCGGCCTGCGGGCCGAGATCGGCCACGTACTAGGTCCCGACGCCCTGGCCGCGTGAAAACCGGCGCATATCAGCGTCCTCGGTCGCTTGCGTGCGGAGCACGCGGCGCTCCCTGCGTCCTTGATCTGCTTGGTTTTGACGCGGTCAGACTGGCCTAGACTTCGCTCATGACCGCTACGCGCACGCAGACCGGTGAGTGTCGGCAGTGCCGCTCCTTCTGCGACAAGATGGTCGAGCCGCGTGGCTGCGTCGAACTCGGCTGCCGCTACCTCTACAGCTACGTCGACCGGCTCACCGGCGAGCAGTACGTCGGCTGCATGCAGCGGGTCTTCGGCGCCGAGGTCGAGCTCTCCGCGGTGCTGGAGCCGGGCGGCTTCGGCGGGGTCAAGATGACCGGCGAGGCCCTGCCGCACTGTCAGTTCTCGGTCGAGCGCGCCTACGCGGGGGACGGCGAGTCCTACGAGTGCGTCAACCGGCGCTTCTTCGACTGTAGCGACGCCGGTGCCGAGGGCCTGCGGGCATTCGATCTGCGCGAGATTTGAATGGGACATCATTTGGTGTAGTATTCGCTGTCATGACTGAAACGGCGGCGGTGACCCAGGCGGATGTCGAGCAGGCCCTGAGCGAGATGGGCGGGGGCGGCTCCGAGGGCGGACCGAAGTTCACCCTGGAGCTGAACCAGGACCAGAAGGACATCCGCGAGTGGGTGCACGGCTTCGCCGAGGGCGTCGTCCGTCCCGCGGCCGCGGAGTGGGACGAGCGCGAGGAGACCCCCTGGCCGGTGATTCAGGAGGCCGCCAAGATCGGCCTCTACAGCTTCGAAGCCCTGGGCCAGTTCTGGGCCGACGAGACCGGCCTGACGCTGCCGATCGCCAACGAGGAGCTGTTCTGGGGCGACGCCGGCATCGGCATGGCGATCATGGGCACCTCGCTCGCCGTCGCCGCGATCTTCGGCCAGGGCACGCCCGAGCAGATGGGCGAGTGGATACCGCAGTGCTTCGGCTCCGCCGACGACGTCAAGCTCGGTTCCTTCTGCGCCTCGGAGCCCGACGCCGGCTCCGACGTCTCCGCGATCCGCACCACCGCCAAGTACGACGAGGCGAGCGACGAGTGGGTGATCAACGGCCAGAAGGCCTGGGCGACCAACGGCGGCATCGCCAACGTCCACGTGGTGATCGCCTCGGTCGACCGCGAGCTCGGCTCTCGCGGCCACGCCGCCTTCGTCATCCCGCCGGGGACCAAGGGCTGCGAGCAGGGCTCCAAGGTCAAGAAGCACGGCCTGCGCGCCTCCCACACCGCCGACGTCCACCTCGACGATTGCCGCATCCCGGGCTCCTGCCTGCTGGGCGGCAAGGAGAAGCTCGACGAACGGCTCGCCCGCGTGCGCGAGGGCAAGCGGTCGAAGTCCCAGGCGGCGATGCAGACCTTCGAGGCGAGCCGGCCGACCGTGGGCGCCCAGGCGCTCGGCATCGCCCGCGCCGCCTACGAGTACGCCCTCGATTACGCGAAAGAGCGCCGCCAGTTCGGCCGCGCGATCGTCGAGAACCAGGCGATCGCCTTCGCCCTGGCCGACATGAAGCTGGAGATCGACGCCGCCAGGCTGCTGGTCTGGCGGGCCGCCTGGATGGGCCGCAACGGGCACACCTTCGAAAACGCCGAGGGCTCGATGTCGAAGCTGAAGGCTGGCGAGGTCGCCGTCTGGGCGACCGAGCGGGCGATCCAGATCCTCGGCGGCAACGGCTACACCCGCGAGTTCCCGGTCGAGCGGATGCACCGCGACGCCAAGATCTACACCATCTTCGAGGGCACCTCCGAGATCCAGCGGCTGGTCATCTCCCGCGCGATCTCCGGCGTCCACGTCAAATAGGGCTTTCGGCGGGAGAGCAAGGGCCGGCGTCTGCCCGGCCCTTGTCGCCTGCCCTGGTGTCTGCGGGAGGGGAGCCCGGTTGGGCTCTGGGCGAATTGAGTCGCGCGCCCTCCGGGCGCTGCTCCGCAATGACGGTGCGCGCCTATGGCGCGCAGGAGACAGATTGCATTTCGCGGCCTACCGGCCACATTCGCCCAGAGCCCAACCGGGCTCCCACCCACACGGCTCTTTGGACGGCAACAAGGAGCGGACTGCTGGACTCCTCAGCAGGGGCTTGGGTCCTCAGGCTGGGGAGGGACGCTTGAGTGGGGCGGCGATTGGGTCTCCGGAAATGTCGCGAAGCGGCGATATGCAATCTGTCTCTTGCGCGGCGCAAGCCGCGCTCCAACATCGGAGCTAAGCGCGAAGCGCGTGCGACTCAATTTCCGGAGGCCCAATCGCCGCCCTCATCCCTGCCGCCGCTTCAACCCTTCCCGACGCAGCCTCTTCGCCGCCGTAACTTCCGCCCGACTCGACCCCTTCTTCTCCGGCCCCGGCGTCTCCAGCGTCGCCGGCAGGCCCTCGAAGCGCGGCTCGGAGAGGAAGGCGCTGAGGCCTCGCTTACCCATCTCGCCCTTGCCGATGTTGGCGTGGCGGTCGCGGCAGGAGCCGAGCGGAGCGGCGGCGTCGTTGACGTGCAGGCAGCGCAGGCGGTCGAGGCCGACCTTGGCGTCGGCTTCGTCGAGGACGGCGGCGACGCCCCCCTCGTCGGTGATGTCGTAGCCCTGCACGAAGAGGTGGCAGGAGTCGAGGCAGAGCCCCAGCCGCTCGCCTCCTCCGGCCAGCGCGATCAGCTCGGCGGTCTCGTCGAAGTCCCGTCCCAGGAGCCCCTTGTGGCCGGCGGTCTGCTCCAGCAGCAGCGGGCAGCCCTCGCTGTCCTTCAGCGCCGCCGCGATCACTTTGCCCGCCCGCTTCATCGACGGGGCGTGCGGCTCGCCTTTCTGCGCCCCCGGGTGCAGGACGACGCCAGCGGCTCCGATCCGGTCGCCGATCCGCAGCGCGTGGGTCAGCGAGGCCAGGGACTTCTTGCGCAGCTCGGCGTCCTTGGTCGCGCAGTTGATCAGGTAGACGGCGTGGATCACGACCGCCTCGACCGGCGAGGCGTCCATCGCCTCGCGGAAGGCGGCGAAGTCCTCCTCGCCGTAGCTCGTCGGGCGCCACATCCGCGGGCTCTGGTGGAAGATCTGGATAGATTCGCAGCCGAGCTCCCGGCCCCGCTCGATCGCGTTGGCGAGTCCGCCCGCGGTGGAAACATGCGCCCCGATCAACATGACCAGCGATAACTCCCGTCTCAGATTTGCTCCCTCGCCGACCGGCGCATTGCACATCGGCGGGGCGAGGACGGCACTCTACAACTGGCTCGCGGCGCGCCATGGCGGGGGGAAGCTGGTGCTGCGGATCGAGGACACCGACCGCGAGCGCTCGACCGCCGCGAACGTCGAGCAGATCCTCGACGCGCTGAGCTGGCTGGAGCTGGACTGGGACGAGGGGCCGCTGTCCCAGGCCGACCGGGCGGACCGCCACCGGGCGGCCCTGCGCCGGCTGCTGGAGTCCGGCGCCGCCTACCGCGACTCGGCGAAGGCCGCCGACGTCGAGGCGTGGAAGGCCGAGCACGGCACCGGCCGCGGCTACCGGGGGACCCCGAGCGAGGAGCCCGGCGCCGCCGTGCGCCTGCGGGTTCCCGACGAGGGGGAGACGGTGGTCGAGGACCTGATCCGCGGCCCGGTCGCCTTCCCCAACCGCAGCTACGACGACTTCGTCATCGCCCGCGGCGACGACTCCGTCCTCTACAATTTCGCCGCCGCCGTCGACGACGCGGAGATGGGCATCACCGACGTGGTCCGCGGCGACGACCACCTCTCCAACACGCCGAAGCAGCTGCTCGTCCTCGCCGCCCTCGGGCACTCGCCGCCGCGCTACGCCCACCTGCCCCTCCTGCACGGCCCCGACGGCAAGAAGCTGTCCAAGCGCCACGGCGCGGCCTCGGTGCAGGAGCTTCGCGAGGCCGGCTACCTGCCCGCCGCGGTGCGCAACTACCTCGCCCTGCTCGGCTGGGGCACCGACGACGACACCACGCTGATGTCGACCGAGGAGCTGGTCGGGCGCTTTCGCGTCGACGACGTCGGCAGGGCGGCGGCGATCTTCGACGAGAGGAAGCTGCGCTGGCTCAACGGCCGTTTCATGCGGGAGATGGCCCTGGAGGACTACACCGCCGCGGTCGCCCGCCACCTCGGCCGCGAGCCCGACGAGCGCCTGCGCCGCGCCTGCGCGATCGCGCAGGAGAAAGCGCAGACGCTGGCCGAGGTCTGGCCGCTGATCCGCTTCCTCTTCGAGGCGCCGGTGGAGGACGCGAAGGCCTGGGCCAAGACGATGAAGCCGGGCACCGGCGCGATGCTGGAGGCGGCGGCGGAGGCGCTGGAGGCGACCGAGCCGTTCGAGCCCGACCCGATCGAGGCGGCGCTGGCGCCGCTGCTGGATCGCTTCGAGGTCAAGGCGGGCAAGCTCTACCAGCCGATCCGGGTCGCTATCACCGGCACCACAGTCTCTCCCGGCATCTTCGAGTCCCTCGCGGTGCTCGGTCGAGAGCAATCCGTGGCGAGGCTAAAGTCCGCGGCGGCACGGCTTTCCGTGCCTGAGCTGGACGGATAGCCGACCTACACATCGGTTTGCAAACCTACTTTCGGCTAAACCAAACGTCTTCTCCTGCCGATTAAGGGGCCAATGGGAGCCACGTCCAGCCCTGGAAATGGGAAAGTTGCGTCTCAGGACGCCCCCGCCAAGGCGGCCACCGGCCGCAACGTCGCCGCGCCCGGCAGCCGCCTGGCCGACGCCTTCGAGGCGGTCGAGCGCTTCCCGGTCCTGATCGAGTCCCGCGAGCGGGTGATCACCGCCGCCACCGCCGAGACCGCGCGGGTGGGCGAGCTGGTCGAAGCGGTCGAGTCCGACGTCGCCCTCTCGATCTCGGTGCTTCGCTTCGCCAACCGCAGCGGCGTCGTCTCCGGCGGCGTGGGGGGGATCCCCGAAGCGGTGGACGTCCTCAAGCCCTCCGGCGTGCTGGCGATCGCCGGCACCGCGCCGTGCTTCGACTTCTTCGAGTCCAACGGGGGGTGGGAGCTGAAACCGGAGCGCTTCCGCGTCCACGCCCTCGCCACCCAGCGCGCCGCCGACCAGATCGGCCGCGTGGTCGGCTGGGTCGAACGCGACGAGCTGGCGGTCGCGGCGCTCCTGCACGACATCGGCAGGCTCGTGATCTCCCGGCTGCACCCGGGCTACAAGCTCTACTTCGATGCCATCTCCCGCACCCCGGAGCAGCGCCTGCGCGACGAACGCGACCAGCTCGGCATCGACCACGCCCTGGTCGGCGGCGTCCTCGCCCGCCGCTGGAACCTGCCGCAACGGATCGCCGTGGCGATCGAGCGCCACCACGTCGAAGACGCCGAGGGGCTGGCGGCGATGGTCGCCACCGCCGACATGGTCGCCCACTACTCCCAGGGCGAGGCGATCGCGCCGGAGCGGCTGCGGTCCAGCGCCGAGCGCTGCGGCCTCGGCGCCGACGCGCTGCGGGACCTCCTCTACGAGCTGCCCCTGCCACGCGCCGACACCAACCGGATCAGCGAGCCCTGCCCACTCTCGGCGCGCGAGCTGGACGTCCTTCGCCATCTCTCGGAGGGGATGGTCTACAAGCAGATCGCGGGCGAAATGCAGCTCTCGGTCTCGACCATCCGCACCCACCTCCACAACGTCTACGGCAAGATCGGCGCGGTCGACCGCGCCCAGGCCGTCCTCACCGCGCGCGACCGCGGCTGGATCTAGCGGTAGCGACCCTCAGTCGACCAGCGACTCGCGCATCGCGATCGCGACGGCGTGGGTCCTGTTGCGGGCACCGAGCCTGGCCAGCGCGTTCTTGGTGTGGGTCTTGATCGTCTCTTCGCTGAGGTCGAGTTCGCGAGCGGCGACGGTCGTCGACTCGCCATTGGCCAACAGCTGGAGGATCTGGCGCTGGCGGCGGGTCAGCTTGCCGCGGCTCCCCCTCGGCGGCACCGCGGGGTCGACGAAGCTCTCCTGGGCGGCGGCGGCCTCGACCGCGAGCCGCAGCTCCGCGGTGCCCGCGGTCCGCGCCACATAGGCGCTGGCGCCCGCCTGCATCGCGGCGGTCGCGATGTGGCGCTCGGGACGATCCCCGTGGGCGACGATGCCCAGCGACGGGGCCGAGCGACGCAGGGCGCGGATCGCGTCCTGCCCGCTGATCGAGGGCTCGGCGCCGTTGCGGTGCCAGCCCAGGTCGACGATCGCGACGTCGAAATCGCCGATGTCGCGGACCAGGTCCAGGGCCTCCTCGCGGCTCTCCGCCCCGTGCACCTCGAAGTCGGCGCCGAGCACCTCGCGGACTCCCAGCTGGACGAGCGGGTGACCGTCGACGACAAGGCAGTGTGGGCGTTCGCTCAGGACTGCATCCGATCACTGGTTGGCGGTTCCGGGGCTCGCTGGCCGAGCGGCGCCATCGGGCCCCGATCCTAGCCCAGCTCGGAACGGTGCGGTAGAAAGGGCCGGTGATCTCGATTACCTCGAAGTCGCGCTATGCGGTGGTTGCCCTCGCCGAGCTGGCCCGCTCCGGCGATCGCCCGCTGCCGATCAAGGAGCTGGCCGAGCGGCGCGAGATCCCGGAGCAGTTCCTCGAGCAGCTCTTCTCGACCCTGCGCCGCGCCGGGCTCCTCACCAGCCACCGGGGGATGCGCGGCGGCTACACGCTCGCCCAGCCGGCCGACGAGATCACGGTGCTGGAGGTGGTCCAGGCCCTCGACGGCAAGATCGGCCAGGAGGCCGACGAGGCCGGCGGCATCTGGGCGCAGGGCGTCGACGCCCTCCGCAAGGTCCTCGGCCAGACCACGATCGCCGAAGTCGCCCGCCGCGAGGCCGAAGAGGCCGGCTCCGGCATGTACTTCATCTAGATCGGGCCGAATCCGGACTGGCATTCCGCTTGTTCAACCGGTGTTTCATCGGGCTGAATCCGGTTTGTTCCGGTCTGGCTGGCGCACCAGTGGCTCACGGATGAGACGACCGGAGCCAGGTCGTTCCAGCTTTAGCGGCGCCGGGATCAACAGGTGGCCTCCAATGGATGGCGTCCGAAGGGCTCCAGAGAATCGCACCGTGATCTTCAACGTCATTAACGCGGCCGGAACGGTGCTCGCCTTGATCTTCTCGCTTTTCGCGCTGTATCGGCAGCGAGCTACGCCGCGGATCGAAGCTCACCCGGTGACCCTGCTTCCCGGTCGGGTTGTCGAGATGCACATTCTCAACACCGGCACCGCGAGCGCACGGGCGCCTTGGTTCATGTTGGTGGCAGACGGCCAATTTGTGATCGGCCATGCCGGCGCCTTTCTCGCCCCCGGCAAGGAGCGGAAAGTACGAACCGAAATGCAAGCAAAGGGGCGAGTGGACGCCAACTCGCCAGGCGTGGTCGGCTGTTACGACTCCAAAGGGCGGCTGGTCTTTTGGCGCATGTCAGGTGGCCGGCGACGGCGACGCCGAACCGGCACGTTCAAGGACGCTTTCGAGGCTTTGTATGGCTCTATCGAGATTGGCGAACAGAAGGGTGTTTATGGGGCGGAGGACTGAGCGGGTCGATTAACCCTGGCCTTCGGACCCGGATTTGAGCCGAAGTTGCGTAGGGCAGGTTTGCCTGTGTGGGGCGGTGACACCGGCAGCCCAAGTGGCCGGTTTCCAGCGCTAGCGGCGCCGCGGCGGGGCCTTCGTTGCCCTGAGCGCCGCTAAGCCCTCTGAGTTCGCCTTCGCTCCGATCGTACTGGCGCAAGAGTGGCTCACGGCCCGCCCGCCGAAACGTTTCCGCCGCTTTCGCAGCTACGGTCGCGCAGCACCATGAAGGGGACGCTCAATCAGAAGAAGGCGATCAAGCTGTTGAAGGAAAACGGCTGGACACAGGCTCGGGGCGGCAAGCACCAGGTCAAGATGACGAAGGAGGGGCACCGCCCGATCACGCTCCCGCAGCACAAGGGCCGCGACTACCCGCCTGGGCTGGCCAGCGCGATTCTCAAGCAGGCAGGGCTACAATGAGCAGGCGAGAAGGAGATTCGTCATGGAGTTGACCGCCCGCATCCATATCGAGGAAGGCAGCTACTGGGCAGACGTTCCAGAGCTACCGGGCTGCTTTGCCTCCGGCGACACTCTGGACGAGCTTTTCGAGTCCCTGCAAGAGGGTGTTGCGCTCTACTTGGCTGACGAGGGCGGGCAGGGACCGCTGCACGTCGCAACGGCGACGCTGACGGATCGCCCGCTGACGGCCGCGTAACCGCGGCGGCGTCAGCCGATTACCCCAGACGATCTGATGTACCCCGCCCAACTGGCTCAAGTAGGAGAGGATCGACAGCGGTGAGGGACTGAGCACCGAACAGGCGCTCGAACTGGCCGCCACCACCGGATCGAGGGGCTGGCCGAGCGCCGCGAGATCCCGAAGCCATTCGTTCGAGCAGCTCTTGAACCGGACGGCGGGGGTGGGTGTAGCCCCTGCGTGAAAAGGCAAGAAGCTCTAAGGAGGAGGGTTTGACGATGAGGTTAGGGTTGCCAGGCGGTCCTGCCCGGTTGGGCGGCAGCAAGGCTGGATTGTCGGTCGTGATCGCGCTCGGGTGTCTCCTCGCGATCGCGGGTGGAGCGGCGGCGGCGGAGCCGGGGATGAGCAATCACGCGGAACCTCCGCCGCTCACGGCGAAGCAGGGCGATGCGGTCGTGTCTGCGACGTTGGGCTCTTACTGCTGGGATAACTCCGTCTCCGTCTCCCATGCGATATGCGTTGACGTCGGCTACCCGCTGCGGATCCAAAAGCGACTGGCGGTCGCTCCCGGCGGCAAGCTGTCGCTGCGCGTGGGGATCCGCGCGGAACATGTCGAAGTCTCGCTCCGCCACGTTGCGGGCAGTGACATCGGCGAGGTTCTCGCAAAGTTGGGGAGCAAGCCCGTTTCGCCAAGCCGCAGCAGCTGGATGACGAAGCTCCCGCGTGATCTGGGGACGGGAAACGTCCTCGACGTCTCTGTGCAATACGCAGGCGATCGTGGGAACGCGGACTTCTGGGTTGGCCTAAGGGCTAAGTGAGCTGGCGACGCCCTGAGTGGTGACAACGCATCGTCCATCCGTCCGCCTGGAGGAGGAGATCCTTCCTCCAGGCAGATGGTCGGGCTATGTTCCTCTGCTTATGGCCTGGAGAGGAACTGACGAGAGGCCCAAACCGGTGCGGTGCGGCCGGGGAACGAGGGAGGCTTGATGGACGACGAGATGCAGAATCAGCTGCGGACCATCGACTTTTCCGAGGCGCGGGAAAGGCTACGACAAGGGCGAGGTGCGGCAGTTTCTCACCGAGGTCGCGAAGTGGGTCGAGGGCGGTGGCGGAGACGTCGTCAGGCGCAGGCTCGAGCGCATCGCCCACAAATCGGCCAAGATCCTCGCCGACGCCGAGGACGGCGCCGAGGCGCTGCGCCGCGAAGCGGAGGAGGAGGCGCGGACGCTGCTCGAGGGGGCCAAGGCCGAGGCCGACTCCTGCCGGGCCGGGGCCGAAGCCGAGGCGCGCGAAGAACTGCGCGACGCCCGCGTGGAGGCGACCTCCTCGCGGGAGGCGGCGAACCAGTACGCCTCTGAAACCGGCAGGAAGGCCGACGAATACGCCGAGCAGACCCGGATCGAAGCCAAGCGCGAGAGCGAGGAACTGCGCGAGGACGCCGCCAAGGAGGCGAAGCAGGCGGTGCGCAGCGCCGAGCAGCGGGCCGACCAGGTCATCGCCGAGGCGACCCGCCGGCGCGAAGACATCGACAAGGTGATCGGCGACCTCGCCGGCGAGCGCGACGCGGTGGTGGCGCAGGTCCGCAAGCTCGTGCTCGAACTCGAAACGACGGCCGACAAGGTCGAGAGCGATGCCGAAACCCCCGGCTCGGGCGCGACTCCGAGGAAGGTCCAGCCTCCCCGGGACGAGGAGGCCGCCGAGGACGGCGAGCTGGTCGAAGGCCTCCGCGTCGTGCCCGGCAACGGGTCGAGCGCCCTCTGAGTCGTCCATTCGGCCGTAATTCGGTTTTGCCTGAACCCGAGCCGCGGGCACCGCGTATCGCCATCCGTGCATTGCGTGAAGGGAAGGCCCGCGTGCGGGCGCGGCAAGGGAATCTTGAAGAGGGCCTGGCTGCTGTCGGCTTCGATCGCGGCGGCCCTGGCGATCCTCCCGCCTGCGGCCGGAGCCGTGACCACGACCCTCGGCAGCCCGCTGATGGGGTTCACCTTCGGCGGCATCGAATGCGCGCAGGCGTGCACCCTCGCCCAGAAGACCCTCTCCGGCGCCACACTGACCTCGCCGGTCGACGGGGTGATCGTGCGCTGGCGGCTCTTCGGCGGCTCCAGCTCGCATAGCTACAGGCTCCGGGTCATGACCCCGCATGGCGCCACCCAGTTCGAGGGCGCCGGCACCAGCGCCGACGCGGTTCCGGCGAGCCCGGCGCTCACGACCTTCGCAGCCGCCCTCCCGGTCCATGCAGGCCAGGCGATCGGCATCGATCTACAGGGCGGCGGAAGGATCGGCTCGCGCAACGTCGCCAGCGGCTTCCTCGACTTCCAGCCGCCGTTGGGCGAAGGCGCGACCGCGACCGGCATCCTCGCCGGCAACCCGGCGGAGCTGGGCTTCAACGCCGACGTCCAGCCTGCGCCGACGATCGCCGCCGTGACCCCGGGCACGGGCCCGCTCTCGGGAGGCAACGCGGTCATCGTCGAAGGGGCCGATTTCGAGGGCGCCAGCGCGGTCAGCTTCGGCGGGGTGCCCGCCAAGCGCTACACGGTCGACTCCGAAAGCCGGATCACCGCCTTCGCTCCCGCGGGAGCCCGGCCCGAGGCCGTCTCGGTCTCGGTCACGACCCTCGCTGGCACGGTCACCCTCGACTCCGAATACACCTACCTGGCGCCGGAACCGATCGGCGAAGAACGGCCGCCGGGCCCCGGGCCCGGACCCGGGCCGGGGGGCGAACCTCACCGATGCCTCGTGCCCAAGCTCAGGGGCGGCAGGCTCAAGGCCGCGAAGAAGAAGCTGTCGAGGGCCGGCTGCGGGCTGGGCAAGGTGAAGCGCAGGCCCGGCGTCACCGCGCGCACCGGTCGGGTCGTCCGCCAGCGTCCCCGGGCGGGCGCGGCGGTGCCGGCGGGCACCAGGGTCGCCCTGACGCTCGGCCCCTAGGCACTCGATCGCCGCGGCGGCGGACTAGGCTTCACCCGTGCCGCCCTGCCGTCCCCTCCTCGCCCGCCCGCGCCGCCGCCGGCGGGAGCCGAGCTGATGCGAATCGGGGCGGAGGCTTCGGCGGTCGTCGGCGAGACGCCGATGGTGCTGCTCGAGAGGCTGGGCGCGGAGGTCGGGGGGGAGGTCTGCGCCAAGCTTGAGTACTTCAACCCCGGGGGGTCGGTCAAGGACCGGATCGGGGTCGCGATGATCGACGCCGCCGAGGAGGAGGGCCTGGTCAAGCCGGGCCGCTCGGTGGTGGTCGAGCCGACCAGCGGCAACACCGGGATCGCGCTGGCGATGGTCTGCGCCGCCCGCGGCTACGAGCTGATCCTGACCCTGCCGGAGGGGATGAGCAGGGAGCGAGCGAAGCTCCTGCGCGCCTACGGAGCCGAGGTGCGCGAGACGCCCTCGCTCGGGGGGATGAACGAGGCCGTCGCCCTCGCTGAGGAGATCTGCGAGCAGCGCCGGGCCTTCATGCCGATGCAGTTCTCCAACCCCGCCAACGCCGAGGCGCACCGGCGCACCACCGCGGAGGAGATCTGGCGGGACACCGACGGGCAGGTCGGCGCCTTCGTCGCCGGGGTCGGCACGGGGGGCACGATCACCGGCGTCGGGCGGATGCTGAAGGAGCGGGCGCCGGAGGCGCTGGTGGTCGCGGTCGAGCCGGCCGCCTCGCCCGTCCTCTCGGGCGGCGCCCCGGGGCCGCACAAGATCCAGGGGATCGGCGCCGGCTTCGTGCCCGAGGTGCTCGACCGCTCGGTGATCGACGAGGTGATCGCGGTCGGCGACGAGGACGCGCTGGAGACGGCGCGGCTGGCCGCGCGCCAGGAGGGCGTCCTCGCCGGGATCTCGGCCGGGGCCAACATCCGCGCCGCGATCGAGGTCGCTGGCAGGCCCGAGATGGCGGGCAAGAGGGTGGTGACGATCGTCTGCGACTCGGGCGAGCGCTACATGTCCCTACCCTTCTTCTCACCATGAGCAGGCTGAAGCGGGTGGCATCGGAGGTGCGGGCGGACGTCGCGGCGGCGCGCGACCGCGACCCGGCCGCGCAGGGCGTCTCGACCTTCGAGATCCTCACCGGCTGGGCGGGGGTGCAGGCGCTGTTGGCCCACCGCGCCGCCCACGCGCTGCTGGAGACAAGGGTCCCGTGGCTGCCGCGGGCGATCGCCTACGCGGCGCGGGCGGTGACCGGGGTGGAGATCCATCCCGCGGCCAGGATCGGCGCCGAGTTCTTCATCGACCACGGCGCCGGCGTGGTGATCGGCGAGACGGCCGAGATCGGCGACCGCGTCACGCTCTACCAGGGCGTGACCCTGGGCGGGACCGGCTTTCAGCGCGGCAAGCGCCACCCGACACTCGGGGACAACGTCACGGTCGGCTCGGGCGCCAAGCTGCTGGGCCCGATCGCCGTCGGCGATGGTGCCAAGGTCGGGGCGAACACCGTCGTGATCGAGGACGTGCCCCCGGGCGCGACCGTGGTCGGCAACCCCGGTCACCCGGTTCGGGTCGAGGGCAGGCGGGTGCAGGGGCCCGACGCGGACTGGATCCACCTTCCCGATCCGATCGCCGAGGCGATCAAAGGCCTCTCCGAACGGATCGGCGAGCTGGAGCGGCGCCTGGCCGACCTCGACGGCGGCGAGCGCCCGACCGCGGATTCGCCGCGGATCCGGCCGCGCACGGGACGCTCGTCGGCCGGCGGTTAAGGTACTTTCCGGTCCTCGTCCCCCCACCGAAAGGTCGCCTTGAAACAGCGTCGCCGGCTCACGATCTCCCTGCTCGCAAGCCTCGCCCTCAGCCTCTTCCTGCTTGCCTGCGGCGGCGGTGGCAGCGGCGACGACGAAGCTCAGATCGAAGCGGCGATCCGCACCGGGGCGCTCAGCACCGACCCCTCGAAGTGCACCGAACTCGCCACGCCCGCCTTCCTCACGCAGACCACCGAAAAGACCGGCAAGAAGGCGGTGGAAGCGTGCGAAGAAGAAGCCAAGGACCCGACCGACAACGCCAAATCCCTGAAGTTCACCAAGATCGAAGTCGACGGCTCCAAGGCCACCGCCGACACCGCCTTCACCGGCGGCGGCTTCGGCGGGCAGACCGTGGTCATCGCCCTGGTCAAGGACGGCGACCAGTGGAAGCTGGACAGGCTGGCCGGCTTCGCCAGCATCGACAAGGCGGCCCTGGGGAAGACCCTCGAAGAACGCCTCGATGAAACGGGCAAACTCACGTCCAAGCAGACGAGCTGCATCGTCGGGGAAGTCGAAAAGGCCTCGAAGGCGAAGCTCGAAGAACTGTTCCTGAGCGGATCCTCGACCGAATTCGTCGAACTGGTCGAAGGCTGCGCCTAGGCGTCGCGCCATCGCGGCGCCCGGGTGCGGTAGTCTGCGCGCGTCTTAAGTCGTCAGACAACTCTCGGCCGATGAACCCGCTCAAGAATCGCTGCCTCGCCCTAGCCGCCCTGTTCGCGGCGTTCGCGGTCGTGGGCTGCGGTGGAGGGGGCGGCGGGACCGACGACCAGGCGCAGATCGAAAAGGCGCTCGAAAACGTGATGACCGTGGTCAAGCCCTCGGCCTGCGAGCGGTTCTCGACCCAGGCGTTCCTCGAACAGAGAACCGGCGAGACCGGCGCGGCGGCGGTGAAGAAATGCGAAGCCGACGCGGCCCACAGCGACCTCTCCAAGTCCCTCGGCAAGGTCGACCTCTCGAAGGAGATCTCGATCTCCAGGGTCGAGGTCGACGGGGATTCCGCCTCGGCCGCGGTTTCCTTCGTCAAGCTGCACCGCCCACCGGTCCAGTTCGCGCTTCAGAGGGAAGACGGTGACTGGAAGGTCGACGGGGTCAAGGCTCCGGACGCCACCCCGGCATCGAAGGCGAAGATCGTCGAAGACCTGCTCAAATCGTGCGGGGGAACCGCCAGCCGGGGCGAAATCGACGACCTGATCGCCAAGCTCGACGGCCTTCCCGCCAAGCGCGGCGCGACCGTCCTGGTCGAAGAAGTCAAAAAGCACTGCTCCAAGTAGGCGGGCGGCCGAGCCCCGCCGGGGCCCTGGCTATGCTCGGCGAGTGACGCTTCAAACCGAGGCAGAGAACCCGATCGAGGGGCACGAGGGACCCTCGGGGGCGCCGACCGAGCCGGGCGCCGACCGGGTCGAGCGCCTGCTCGCGGGGCTGAACCCGCCCCAGCGCGAGGCGGTCGAGCACGGCGAGGGGCCGCTGCTGGTCCTGGCCGGCGCCGGTTCCGGCAAGACCCGCGTCCTCACCCACCGCATCGCCCACCTGCTCGCCACCGGCGCCGCCAGGCCGGGGGAGATTCTCGCGATCACCTTCACCAACAAAGCGGCGGCGGAGATGCGCGAGCGGGTCGGGCAGTTGATCGGCCGCTCGGTGCGGGCGATGTGGGTGACGACCTTCCACTCGGCCTGCGCACGGATGCTGCGCGCCGACGCCGAGCGTCTCGGCTACTCCAGGGGTTTCACGATCTACGACGAGTCGGACTCGCTGCGAATGCTGAAACGCTGCCTCTCCGAGCTGGGCGTGGACCCCAAACGCTACCCGCCGCGCGCGGTCCGCTCGAAGATCTCCGGCGCCAAGAACCAGCTGGTCGACGCCGGGGACTACGCCGTAACGGCCTCCGCTCCGTTCGAGGAGATCGTCGCCGAGGCCTTCCCGCTGTACGAGAAGCGGATGCTGGAAGCCAACGCGATGGACTTCGACGACCTGCTGGTGCGCACGGTTGAGGCCCTGGAGCGCTTCGAGGAGGTGCGGGAGCGCTGGCGGCGCACCTTCCGCCACGTCCTCGTCGACGAGTACCAGGACACCAACCACGCCCAGTACCGGCTGCTGCGGCTGCTGGCCGCCGAGCACGGGAACCTGATGGTGGTGGGGGACGAGGATCAGTCGATCTACGGCTTCCGCCACGCCGACATCCGCAACATCCTCGACTTCGAGGAGGACTTCCCCGAGGCGGCGGTGGTCAAGCTCGAGCAGAATTACCGCTCCACCCAGACCATCCTCTCCGCCGCCAACGCGGTCGTCGAGCGCAACCGCGAACGGCGGCCGAAGCGGCTCTGGACCGAGATCGAGGGGGGAGAGCCGGTGCGCCTCTCCGAGCTGGCCGACGAGCACGAGGAGGCCCGCTGGGTGGCGGCGGAGATCGAGCGGCTCGGCGAGGAGCACGGGGTCGCCCGCTCCGACGTCGCCGTCTTCTACCGGACCAACGCGATGAGCCGGGTGCTGGAGGACACCCTGGTCCGCTTCGAGCTTCCCTACCAGGTGATCGGCGGGACCAAGTTCTACGACCGGGCCGAGATCAAGGACGCGATCGCCTACCTCAGCCTCCTCGTCAACCCCGCCGACCTGGTCTCCTTCTCGCGCATCGTCAACTCGCCGCGGCGGGGGATCGGCAACACCAGCCAGGGCCGACTCGCCGCCCACGCGAACACCACCGGCCTGCCGATCTGGGAGGTCGCCGAACGGGCCGAGGAGGTGCCGGGGCTGAGCGCCGCCGCGATCAAGGCCGTCTCCCGCTTCTACGAGACGCTGGAGGGGTTGCGGGAACGGGCCGAGGAGGCGCCGGTCGCGACGCTCCTGGAGGCGACGCTGAACGAGAGCGGATACCTGGAAGCGCTGGCGGCCGAGCGGACCGTCGAGGCCGAGGGACGGGCGGAGAACCTCGAGGAGCTGGTCGGCGTCGCCGCCGAGTTCGACCTCAACCGCGAACGCGAGGGCGAGAGCGAGACGCCGCCGCTGGAGGAGTTCCTCCAGCAGATCTCCCTCTACACCGACCAGGACTCCTTGGACCGCGACGAGGAGCTGGTGACGCTGATGACCCTGCACAACGCCAAGGGGCTGGAGTACGACACCGTCTTCGTGGTCGGCTGCGAGGACGGGGCGTTCCCCCACATGAGGGCGCTCGAAGAGGGAGGCGAGGAGGAGGAGCGCAGGCTCTGCTACGTGGCGATCACCCGCGCCCGCCGGCGCCTCTACATGACCTGGACGCGGGAGCGGCGCCTGTTCGGCCGCGCCGAGCACAACCTGCCCTCGCGCTTCATCGACGAGCTGCCGCCCGAGCTGACCGAGCGCAGCTCGACGCTCCAGGCCGGAATCGCCAGCTGGGACGCGCCGGGCGCGAGCCCCGCCCAGCCCGTCGACCCGGGCCCGGCGCTGGAGCTACAGACCGGCGACGACGTCGTCCACGCCAGCTTCGGCGACGGCGTCGTGACCGGGGTCGAGCCGGGCGGCGTGGTCGTCGTCCGCTTCTCCGGCGACGGCTCGGAGCGCAAGCTGATGGCCGACTACGCGCCGATCCGCAGGAGGTAGGGTGGCGGCCCGGACGATCGACGGCAGGGCGGTCGCGGCGAGGGTGCGCGAGCGGGTGCGCGGCGAGGTCGCCGCCTACGCCGAGGAGACGGGCCGGGCGCCGACCCTGGCCACGGTGCTCGTCGGCGAGGACCCCGCGTCCCAGGTCTACGTCGCCAACAAGCACCGCGCCTGCGAGGAGGCGGGGATGCGCTCCTTGCACCACGGCCTGCCCGCCGCGACGACCGAGAACGAGCTGCTGGAGCTGGTCGCCCGGCTCGGCCTCGACGACGAGGTCGACGGCATCCTGGTGCAGCTGCCGGTTCCCGACCAGATCGACCCAGACGCGGTGGTGGCGGCGCTCGACCCGGCCAAGGACGTCGACGGGCTGACCCCGCTCAACGCCGGCCTGCTCGCCCACGGGGTGCCGGGCCTGGTGCCCTGCACCCCGGTCGGGGTGATGGAGCTCTTGAGCGAGGAGGGGGTCGAGCTGGAGGGCGCCGAGGCGGTCGTGGTCGGCCGCTCCAAACTGGTCGGCGTGCCGGTGGCCCGGCTGCTGCTCGCCGCCAACGCCACCGTGACCGTCTGCCACTCTCGCAGTCGCGACCTGGCGGCGATCTGCCGCCGCGCCGACGTCCTGGTGGCGGCGGTCGGCGTCCCCAGGCTGCTCGGGGCGGACGCGGTCAAGCCGGGCGCGGTCGTGATCGACGTCGGCGTCAACCGGCTCGAGGACGGGCTCGTGGGCGACGTCGACTTCGAGGCGGTGGCCGAGGTCGCCGGCGCGATCACCCCGGTGCCCGGCGGGGTCGGGCCGATGACGATCGCGATGCTGCTGGTCAACACGCTGCGGGCGGCCCGCGCCCGCTCCCTCTCGCGCGCCTAAGCCCAGCCGCCGGAAATCGCGCCCTGCCGCCTGGGCCGGGTGTATGGTCGGCCGAACCGTCCAACTAGGCACACGGAGGCGATACGCAGATGGACGTAGAGCAGCTGAACACCGGTGAGAAAGTCGCCGCGGTCTCGGCGGTCCTTCTCTTCATCTTCATGTTCTTCGACTGGTTCGGCGTGGAAGTCTCGAACGGCGGGTTCTCGGGCTCGGTGCCCGGAGCCGGAGGCAGCGCCTGGGATGCCCTCGACTTCATCCCGATCGTCCTCGTGGTCACCATCGTCGTCGCCCTCGTCAACGCGTTCCTGCGCCTCAGCGACTCCGCCTACGAGCCGCCCGTCTCGATGAACACCGCGGTCGCGGTGCTCGGCGCGATCTCCGCCCTGCTGATCCTCTTCCGGATCATCGACCCGCCCAGCTTCGGCAGCTTCGCCGGCGTCTCGGTCGACGGAACGGTGGAATTCGGCATCTTCCTCGGCCTCCTCGCCGCCGCCGGCATCGCCTACGGCGGCTACCGCGGGATGCAGGAAGAGGGATCCTCGTTCAGCGCCACCGCCGACCGCCTAGGCGGCAGCGACCCGCCATCGCCACCCCCACCACCTCCCCCTCCGGCGAGCTGATCCCAGCGACCCGCACGGGAGTCGCGGGTGGGGGTGAAGCGTCTTGTACTTTTTCGGCGCCTCCGACCTCGGACGGCCCCTGCCGATCCACGAAAAAGTTAAGCGGAACCCCCACCCGCGACTCCCCGCGCAACCTGCTTGGCGAAGGCGATGATCGTCATCATCGGGTTGACGCCGACCGAGGTCGGCAGCAGGGAGCCGTCGGCGACGTAGAGGTCGCGGGTGCCGTGCAGGGAGCCGTCGACCCCGCAGGCGCCCTGGCTCGGGTCGCCCGCGATGCGGGCGGTGCCCATCGGGTGGAAGGCCTCAAGCCGCAGCTCTGAGCGCTTGAACGAGGTCGCCTCGAACTGCGGCAGGTCCCCGGGGCGCAGGGCCCCGACCCGGGGGATGTTCGGGTAGACCTCGGTCGCCCCGGCGGCGAAGTGGACTTCGGCCGAGCGGGCGATCCCGTAGAGGAGGCCGCGGGCGTCCTCCTCGGTCAGCTCGTAGGTGGCGCGCAGCGAGCCGTCCCCGCCGAGCCCGACCCGGCCCGATGAGCGGTCGGAGAAGTGGACCCCGATCGAGCCGATGTGGCCGAAGTCGAGCATCGCCTCCTGGTGACCGCGGCCGGTGCCCAGCAGCCAGGCGCCGCCGAAGGCGAGCGGGGTGAAGGTCGCCTCGAGCAGGACGCCGGTGTCCTCCCACTGGTCGATGTAGTAGCTCTGCATCACCCCGTCCCAGCCGCGCACCTCCTCCTCGTAGCGGGCGCCGACCCAGCAGGTGGGGTGGATGTGGAGGTTGCGCCCGACCCACTCTCCGCCGAGGCCGGAGCGCAGCAATAGCTCGGGAGTGCCGAAGGCGCCGCCGGCGAGCAGGACCGCGCGCCGGGCGCGGACGGTGAAGCGGCGCGAACGGCCGTTGCCGCCGGCGCGGGTCGTGCAGGCGACGCCGACCGCGCGGCCGTCCTCGACCAGGACCCGGTTCGCCTCCACACCGGCCCGCAGGCGCGCCCCGGCGGCGACCGCGCGCGGCAGGTAGCTGACGTGCATCCCGCGCTTGGCGTCGATCTCGCAGCCGAAGGGGCAGGAGCTGCACTGCACGCAGCTGCCGGCGTTGCGGTGGATCGGCGCGCCGCTGGCGCCGAGCGCCGCCGCCCCCTCCATCGCCAGCTGCCCGTTTCGCCCCATCCGCTCCGGGTCGAGCTGGGTCACGCGCAGGAAGTCCTCCGCCTCCGCGTAGTCCTCTCCCATCTCGCTCGCCCAGGGGATCCCGAAGCTCTGCTTCCAGTTCTCCAGAACAGGCTCGGGGGCGCGGAAGCAGGTGCCCGAGTTGATCACCGTGGTGCCGCCGACGACCTTGGCGACGGGGACGGGGATCGGCGGTTTGCCTTCGGCGATGGTCAGGCCGGCGTCGCGGTAGAGGCCGGCGATCGCGTCCAGCGGATCGCTCGGGTAGCTCTCGCGGTTGTAGTGCTCCCCCGCCTCCAGCACCAGCACGTCGAGGCCGGCTTCGGCGAGCGCCGCCGCCGCCACCGCGCCGCCGGCGCCCGAGCCGACGATGACGACGTCGCATTCCTCGCCCTCGCCCTGGGGCTCGGTATCGCCGAGCGATCCCGCCGGCTCGGGCAGGGTGCCGTCGGCGAGGCCGCAGCTAACCTCGAAGCCGATCCGCTCGGTCACCTCGGGGGTGACCGCGTAGCCGAGGGTGGAGAGGACCTTGGCCATCAGCAGCAGGTCGTGGAAGAGCGAGAAGCGCGATCGCTCCAGCCGGGCCAGGAAGTCCTCGCGCGCGGCGGGGTCGAGGCGGCTGAAGCGCCAGGGGAAGGGCAGCCACTCGAAGGCGCGCAGTCCCAGCCTGAGGCGGCTGAGGACGCGCGGCGAGACTGCGGTCAGGAACTCCGCCACCGGGCCGGAGACGTCGACGTCGCGCTCCGCCGCGGGCAGCCCGTCGATGCCGGGCGCCATCGCGGCGCAGATCGCGCTCAGGGTGCGCTGCTCAGCGGTCGACAGCCCTGGCGCGCGCTGTCAACCTGGCTCGGGCGGGCGGCCGATCCGCCCGGCGAGCGACCACAGCCAGAGCGCCAGCAGGGCGAGGAAGCCGTCGACGAGGAAGTTGAGCAGGTAGATGAAGACGTGTTCCTGGACGAGGAAGAAGGCGAGGGCGGTGAGCGAGGAGGTGGTCTTGCCGATCGCCAGGATCATGATCAGCGCCCGGTAGCGGACCACGTCGGTCTGGGCCACCAGGCAGATCGCCGCGATCAGCACCATGTAGGCGAAGGAGAGCGCCAGCCAGAGGTACTCCTGGGTGTGCGGGGCGCGGGTGTCGTTGCCGAACCATTCGCCGACGTCGGAGATCGTGTCGAGGACGCCGCTGGGGACGGCGAGGAAGAGGATCCCGACGACGAGGAAGCTGACCGCCAGCAGGCGCAGGTTGAAGACGACGAATCTCTCGGCGGCAGGTCCTCGCATCGGCGAGCACTTTAACTGGCTCGCTAGCCAGGGGTACGGCGCAGCGGACGAGTTGGCAGGGGGTTCCGCTTAACTTTTTCGTGGCGCGGCCGCCGCCGTCCGAGATCGAAGACGGCGAAAAAGTACAAGACGCTCCACCCCCTGCCAACTCGTCTGCACGCCGAAGCTGTCCCGATACCTAGAATCACGGCCGTGATCGACCGGGAGCAGGTTCTTCATGTGGCGAAGCTGGCTCGGCTTCGGTTGTCCGAGGAGGAAGTGGAGCGGATGGCGGGGGAGCTGTCGGGGATTCTCGAGCACGTGGACCGGATCGGGAAGCTGGACCTGGAGGGGGTCGAGCCGACCTCGCACGTGGTCGCGCTGGAGAACGTGCTGCGCGGCGACGAGCCGCGGCCGAGCCTGCCGCGGAAGGTCGCGCTCGCCTCGGCACCGGACCCCGTCGACGGCGCCTTCAGGGTGCCCTCGCCGCAGGCCGACGCCTGATGTCGGAACTGCTCCAGCTCGGGGTCGCCGAGACGGCGACCAGGATCGCCGCCCGCGAGGTCTCCGCCGAGGAGTGCTTCGAAGCCTGGCGCGAGGCGGCGGCCGCGGACAGCCTCAACGCCTACCTCTGGGCGGCCGACGAGCATGGGACCGATGAGCCAGTGCACGGGCCCCTGGGCGGGGTTCCCGTCGCCGTCAAGGACATCTTCTGCACCGAGGGCGTGCCGACCACCGCCGGATCCCGAATCCTCGAGGGCTACCGCCCGCCCTACACGGCGACCGCGGTGAGGCGGCTCGGCGACGCCGGCGCCCGCCTGCTCGGCAAGACCAACATGGACGAGTTCGCGATGGGGTCCTCGAACGAGAACTCGGCCTACGGCCCGGTGCTCAACCCGTGGGACCGCACCCGAGTTCCCGGGGGCTCCTCCGGCGGCTCGGCCGCTGTCGTCGCCGGGGGCCTGGCGCCCTGCGCGATCGGCACCGACACCGGCGGCTCGATCCGCCAGCCGGCCTCGCTCTGCGGCATCGTCGGCCTGAAGCCGACCTACGGCGCCGTCTCGCGCTTCGGCATGATCGCCTTCGCCTCCTCCCTGGACCAGTGCGGGCCGCTCACCCGCGACGTCACCGACGCCGCCCTGCTGCTCGCCTGGCTGGAGGGGCACGACCCCTGCGACTCGACCTCGGTCGGGATCGAGGGCGGCATCTCGCCGCCGCACCGGGAGGACCTCAAGGGCCTGCGGTTCGGCGTCCCCGCCGAGCTCTCGCGCGACGACGTCGACCCGGGGGTGCGGCGGGTGTTCGAGGCGACCCTGACGACGATCGAGGACCTCGGCGGCGAGATCGCCGAGGTCTCCCTGCCCAACGCCGAGCACGGCATCTCCGCCTACTACGTGATCGCCCCCGCCGAGGCCTCCTCCAACCTCGCCCGCTACGACGGCGTCCGCTACGGGATGCGTGCGCAGGCCGGCGGGGACCTGATCGAGATGTATGAGGCGACCCGGGCCGAGGGCTTCGGGGCGGAGGTCAAGCGGCGGGTCATGCTCGGCACCTACGCGCTCTCCTCCGGCTACTACGACGCCTATTACGGCCAGGCGCAGAAGGTCCGCACGCGGATCGCCGAAGACTTCGCCGGCGCCTTCGGGCGGGTCGACTTCGTCGTCACCCCGACCTCGCCGTCGGTCGCCTTCGGGCTCGGGGAGAAGACCGCTGATCCGCTGGCGATGTACCTCAACGACTTCTTCACGGTGCCGATGAGCCTCGCCGGCATCCCGGCGATCTCGATCCCCGCCGGGCTGGCCGAGCCCGAGGGCGGTGGGCCGCGGCTGCCGGTGGGATTCCAGATCGCCGCGCCGGCCTTCGGCGAGCAGGACCTGCTCCAGGCCGCCCACGCGCTCGAGCTGGCGATCGGCTTCGACGCGCGCCCGGGGGGCTCCGATGGCTGAGCTGGAGGCGGTGATCGGGCTGGAGATCCACGTCCAGCTGGCGACCCGGACGAAGATGTTCTGCGGCTGCGAGCTGTCCTTCGGCGAGGAGCCGAACCTGCACACCTGTCCGATCTGCCTCGCCCACCCGGGGGTGCTGCCGGTGCCGAACGAGCAGGCGATCCGCTACGCGCTCCAGATCGCCGCCGCCCTGGAGTGCGAGGTGGCGCCGCGCTCGATCTTCCACCGCAAGAACTACTTCTATCCCGACAACCCGAAGGCCTACCAGATCAGCCAGTACGACATCCCGCTTGCCAGCGACGGCCGGCTCGGAGAGGTGCGCATCCACCGCGCCCACCTGGAGGAGGACGCGGCGAAGATGATCCACGTCGGCGAGTCGGGGCGGATCCACGGCTCCGGCGCCTCGCTGGTCGACTTCAACCGCGGCGGCACGCCCCTGGTGGAGATCGTCACCGAGCCGGACCTGCGCGGCGCCGCCGAGGCGGCCGAGTGGGCGCGGCTGCTGCGCGAGACCGTGCGCCAGCTCGGCGTCTCCGACGTGAACATGGAGGAGGGGAGCCTGCGGGTCGACGCCAACGTCTCGGTCCGGCCCGCCGGCAGCGAGGAGCTTGGGACGAAGACCGAGCTGAAGAACATGAACAGCTTCCGCTTCCTACAGCGCGGGATCGAGGCCGAGCTGGCGCGCCAGCGCGAGCTGCTCGGGGCGGGGGGGACGGTGGTGCAGGAGACGCTTCACTTCGACCCCCGCGGCGGCGGGCTGACCTCGCTGCGCTCCAAGGAGGAGGCGCACGACTACCGCTACTTCCCCGAGCCGGACCTGGTCCCGCTGGCGCCGACCGAGGAGATGCTGCGCGAGGCGCGCGAGGCGCTGCCGGAGCTGCCTGCGGCCCGCATCGAGCGCTACCGGGAGGAGATGGGCCTGGCCGGGGACGTCGCGGCGACCCTGGCCGCCGATCCCGGCACCGCGGAGTTCTTCGAGCGGGTTGCGGTCGCCGCCGAGGGCGTCGAGCCGAAGGCGGTCGCCAACTGGGTCACCGGCGAGCTGGCCGCCGCGTTGCGCCAGGGCGAGGAGGCGACCTCCGCCGCCGATTCCAGGGTCGAGCCGGGCGCGCTCGCCGCCCTGGTGGCGATGGTGCAGGAGAAGAAGATCTCCCACGGCAGCGGCAAGGCGGTGCTGGCGGCACTCGTCGCCGAGGGGGGCGACCCGGCCGAGATCGTCGAGCGCGAGGGTCTCGCCCAGATGTCGGACGGCGGCGAGCTGGAGGCGATAGTCGCCGCAGCCATGGAGGCGAACCCGGAGGCGGTCGAGCAGATCCGCGCCGGCAACGGGAAGGCGATCGGCGCGATAGTCGGCGCCGTCATGCGGGAGACCCAGGGCCGGGCCGACGGCGGCGAGGTCAACCGCCTGATCCGCGAGCGCATCTAGCCGCCAATCACGTCGCAAACAGCAGCACTTTGTGACACGTTGTTACAAAGTGCTAGTTTGAGCACATGGCCTGGAACGTCGTCATCGCCGGTGGGGGTTTCGGAGGGGCGGCGGCGGCGCGGGAGCTGGAGCGGACGATGCCGCGGCAGTCGGCGCGCCTGACGCTCGTCAACGAGACCAACTTCATGCTCTACACGCCGTTCCTGCCGGAGGCCGCGGCGGGGACGCTCGAGCCGCGCCACGTGGTGACGCCGCTGCGGGAGATTCTCAAACGCACCTACCTGCGGCTCGGCGCCATCGTCGGCCACGACCCGGAGGCCAAGACGGTCGCGCTGCGGGCGAAGTACGGCGCGGTCGAGACGGTGCCCTACGACCAGCTGCTGCTGGCGCTCGGCTCGGTCTCGCGGGTGCTGCCGGTGCCGGGGCTGGCCGAGCACGCGGTCGGGTTCAAGACCCTGGCGGACGCGATCTACCTGCGCAACCACGTGGTCGAGACCCTGGAGGAAGCCAACGCGACCGAGGACCCGGCGCGGCGCGATCAGCTCCTCACCTACGTCTTCGTCGGCGGCGGCTACGCTGGGCTGGAGGCGCTGGCCGAGCTTCAGGACTTCGCCGCCGACGCGATGGAGAGCTACCCGCGGGCCCGCCTGCACGGGATGCGCTGGGTGCTGGTCGAGGCGACCGGCAGGGTGCTGCCGGAGATCGACCCGCAACTGGCCGACTACGCGCTGCGGGAGCTGCGCGGGCGCGGGATCGACATCCGCCTGGAGACGACGCTGGAGGAGGTCGGCCCGCGGAGCGCACGCCTCTCCAGCGGCGAGACGCTGCCCACGCGGACCGTGGTCTGGACCGCGGGCGTCGCTCCGCAGCCGATCCTCAGGGACCTGAACCTGCCGCTCGACGAGCGCGGCCGCGTTCCCGTCGACGAGCACCTGCGGGTGCGGGGCGCGGACTCGATCTGGGCGATCGGCGACTGCGCCGCGGCGCCGGACCCGCGCGGCGGTCTTTGTCCACCGACCGCCCAGCACGCCGTGCGCCAGGGCCCCGTCGCCGCCCGCAACATCGCCGCCGAGCTGGGGATCGGCTCGCCGCGGCGGTTCGAGTACCGGGGCGAAGCCGCCTTCGTCAACCTCGGCCGCTACAAGGCGGTCGGCCGGATCGGGGAGCGGACCTTCCGCGGCTTCCCCGCCTGGTGGCTCGCCCGCACCTACCACATGAGCCAGATTCCCGGCGCCGCTCGCAAGGTGCGCGCGGTGCTGGACTGGACCGCCGGCCTGCCCTTCCGCCGCGACATCTCCGAGGTCGGCTCGATCGGGCACCGCAAGCCGCTCGCCTGAGCCGGCGAAGCGCCAGAATTGGGCGATGGGCTACGAGTATCCGGTCATCGCCTTCTTCTTCGGCATCGCCACCGGCATCGTCGGCAAGGGCAAGGGAAGCTCGTTCTGGATCTGGTTCCTGGTCGGCGCGGTGGTGCCGATCCTGGGCCTGGTCGCGGTGATCCTCTACCGCTCCGACAAGCACGAACCCGAACGCCAGTGCCCCAACTGCCACAAGCCGCTGAAGCTCTACGTGCAGGTCTGCCCCCGCTGCGGCACCGACCTCTACCTGCCCGACCCGGCCGCCGTCCGCCACCCCGGCGTCGAGTAGCGAGCCAGGTGGGCCGCCTTATTGGGCCAGGAGAGGGATAAGGCGGCCCACTCGGGCTACCGCAGCCAGGTCCGCACGATCGCGTTGGCGAAGCCGAGCCCGTAGCGGACGACCGCCGGCTTCTTGGAGTGCCCGTGCAGGCGCTGTTCGACCGTGATCGGGATCTCGCGGGCGGGGATGCCGCGCTTGATCGCCTCGATCATGAACTCGGAGGTGTGGAACTGCTCCTGGCGCAGCACCAGCTGCGGCAGCACCGTGGTGCGCACCGCCCGGTAGCCGTTGGAGCAGTCGGTGACGTGGGTGCGGGTGATCAGGGAGACGAGGCGGTTGAAGAAGACGATGCCGAGCTCGCGGGCGAAGTGGTTGCGGTCGGCCTGGCCGAGGACGCGGGAGCCGTGGGCGACGTCGACCTCCCCGTCGAGCACCGGTTTGACCAGGCGCTCCATCTCCGCCGGCAGGTGCTGTCCGTCGGCGTCGAGGGTGACGACCACCTCGGCGCCGGATTCCACCATCAGGCGGTAGCCGGTTCGCAGCGCAGCGCCGCCGCCGCGGTTGGCGACGTGGCGGGCGACGAGGGCGCCATGCTCGGCGGCGACGTCGCCGGTGCCGTCCCGCGAGCCGTCGTCGACCACCAGCGTCTCGGTCGCCACGCCGCACACCTCCGAGGGGATGCGGTCGAGGACGTGGCCGATGTTCTGGGCCTCGTTGTAGGCGGGGATCAGGATCGCGACCTTGTCGCGGAAGCGCTCGGGCAGGCCGGCCTGGCGGAACTCCTCCCAGGCCAGGCCCTCCAGCGCGGCCGAGAGCTGGCGCGAGTTGCGCGCCGCCTGCGACAGCGCTCGCAGGATCAGCAGGAAGAGGACAAAGATGGCGAAGACGGCGAGGCCGAGGATGCGGCCGCCGTTGCCCTTTTCGAAGGAGAAGGCGGAGAGGAGCTTGTCGGTGATCTCGGTGCCGGAGACGAGCACGAGCCCGGCGCCCGCGGCGAGCAGGATCAGCACGTCGACGTTTCGCAGGGAGCGCCGGCGCAGCACCGCGTAGAGGAGGATCGCGGCGCCGACGAGGACGCCGGCGGCGCGGAGCGCGGTCAGCTCGGAGGGGAAGATGCCTGCTGCGGGGACCATTCGCGGCCAGAGGATATGGCCGCGAAGCCCGATGACAGGGCCAGGGCGGCGAGCGGAAACACAAGCGTCATCAGCACCTCGTTGCGGCGAGGGGCGGCGAGGGAGATCGCGCCGACCGCGGTCACCAGCGCGATTGGCGTCGCCAGGGCGGCCAGCTCCCACCACCGGCGACGCAGTCCGAGCAGCGTCAGGCCGGCCAGCCCGAGCGCCACCAGGAGGATCTGCGCCGCCCGCCCGAGGCCGCTCGACATCGCCGCGCCGACGCCGCTGCCCCAGATCCGGCCGGCCTTGCGCGCGGTCATCCCCAGGTAGCCGAGCGGGTCCTCGCCGAAGTACTTCGAGAAGTCCTCCTTGCCGATCCTGCCCAGGGCCGAGTCCCGCGGCAGGGCCGGGTAGCGGGCGGCGACGCGGTCGAACAGCGGGGTGGGGTCGACGGCGTCCAGCGCGGCGGAGCCCGGGGCGAGCTCGCGGTGCCGGTAGCGCCGCACCAGGAGCGCCTTCACCTTCTGGTATTCGCCGTCGGCCGGCAGGTAGGTGCCGACGTAAAGGGCCTTGCCGCCCCCGGTGGAGATCGGCACCGTGCGGCCGAGGACGACCTGGTTGCGGATCGCCCAGGGCACGATCGGGATCGCCAGCGCCAGCACCAGCGCCCCCGCGCCGGCGAGGCCCGGCCTCCAGCCGCGCTCGCGCCCGACCCGGACCGCGGCGAGCACGGCGAAGGCGGCGCCGACGAACAGGTACTCGGGCCGGAACATCGCGGTCAGGCCGAACAGCAGCCCCGGGAGGAGCCAGGCGCGGGCGCGGGCGCGCTCCGCCGCCCAGAGGAAGGCGAGCACGGCCGCGGGCAGGGTCAGGATCGCCGGCGGCTCGCTCATTAGCTCGCCGGTGGAGTGGATGAAGGGCGGGTAGACGGCGACGCCGAGCGCGGCGAGCAGGCCGGCGCCGCGGCCGCCGAGGCGCTCGCCGAGGGCGAAGACGACGAGGATCGCGGCGAGGCCGAGCAGCGCCTCAACGATCCGGGCGGTCCCTTCGCGGGCGCCGCCGGTGGCGTAGAAGCTGGCCGCATAGAGGAACGGCGCCCCGGGCGACCAGTCGCTGGAGTCGCGGAACCCCGGCCCGCCGTAGCTCCCTTCCTCATACAGGGCCTTGGAGAGGGCGTAGTAGGCGTGGGAGTCGTCGGCGGGGTCGGCGACCGGCGAGGCGACCGCGTAGGCGCGCAGCCCGAGGCCGACCGCGGCGACGATCGCGAGCGCCACCAGCGTCCGGCGACCATAGCGCTGGGGCAACCCGCGAAGACGATCGGCGGCGGCGGTCAAGCGGCCCAGGCTATCCCCGCGCGCCGCGTCCGACTTTTACCCCTCCCCGGTGGGGTAAAAGTCCGGCGCGGCGACCCTGGCGCATGGCTTCGAGCAGGAACGTCGCGCCGCAGCCCGCCAGCGCGGCCACCAGCGGCACCGCCACCAGGACGCGCCGGGGCGAGGCGACGAGCAGGGCGCTGATCGCCGTGATCGCCAGCAGCACCGTGCCGATGACCAGCGCCTCCCAGCGGCGGCGCCAGGCGAGGACCGCGAGGCCGATCAGGCCGAGCGCGACCAGCGCCCAGTGCAGCGCCTCCCAGAGCGGCTCCCGCATCACGTCGCGGGGGCCGTGGGACCAGATCCGGCCGACCTTGGCGGCGAGGAAGCCGGCGTATTCGAGCGGCTCTTCGGAGATGTCGTCCCAGAGCTGTTCGCGGCCCATGCGCGCCAGCGCCGCGTCGGTTTCGACCCCGGGGTGGCGGTGAGCCGCCAGCCGGGCGAGGATCTGCTCCAGCCGCAGCCGTTCCGCGGCGTGCGACGCGAAGAGCCCCAGATGGCGCGCCACGACCTCCTCGCCGACCCGTTCCGGGTCGCTGCCGGAAGGCAGGTAGGTCCCGGCGAAGAGCACCTGCCCACCGCCGGTGGAGATCGGCACGACGCGGTCCAGCGCCACCGCGTTGCGAACCGTCCACGGCGCCACCACCGCGACCACGCCGGCGAGCAGCACCGCGGCCGGTACGAACCCGGCTCGCCACCCGTCCCTCCACCCGCTCAAGAGCACGACCAGCCCAAGCACCAGGGCAACGCCCAGATACTCCGGCCGGACCAAAGCCAACGCTCCGAGCAGAACGCCCGGAAGCAGCCACCTCTCGCGCGGGTGGCGTGGGGGAGGGGGGCCGAGGACGTATACCTCGCCCGCAGGCCCCCCTCCCCCGCGACAGGACCCGCGCGCCAGATCCCCCTGCCTAGCGTCTCCCGCCCAGAGCATCGCCAGGACCGCCCCCGAGAGCAGCGTCGCCGCCAGCGGCTCGCTCATCAGCATGCCCTGGTACTCCAGGAGCGCCGGATAGATCGCCACGGCGGCCGCGGCGAGGATCCCCGCGACCGGGGACCGCAGCCGGCGGGCTATGAGGTAGGCGAAGAGGACCGAGAGGGAGCCGATCGCCGCCAGCAGCAGGCGGGCGAGTCGTTCGTGGACGCCGCCGGTGGCCTTGTAGACGCCGGCCGCGAGGAGCGGCAGGCCGGGGGAGTAGTTGCTCGAGGGCTGGCTGGCCCCGGCCCCGGCGGTGAACCCCTCGCCGCGGTCGAGGTTGGCGGCGATCCGCGCGTAGGCTGCCGCGTCGTAGACCGGCGCGCGGCCCTCCCAGGCGTAGTCCAGCCGCAGCCCGAGCCCGAGCAGCAGGACCGCGACCAGCGCGGCAAGGCCCATCCGGCCCCCGTTGCGTGCCGCCAGCCTGGTCGCCATCGACCTGATGCTATGGCCGCGGACGGCGCCCGCGAGCCCCCGCCGTCGCCCCCGTGAGCTACTCTGCCGCGCCTATGCGAATCCTCATCCTCGGGGGCGACGGCTACCTGGGCTGGCCGACGGCTCTGCGGTTCTCGGCCCGCGGGCACGAGGTCTGCGTCCTCGACGACTTCTCCCGCCGTCGCTGGCACACCGAACACGGCAGCGCCTCGCTGACCCCGATCGCCGAGCTCTCGGAGCGCCTCGCCGCCTGGCAGGAGCTTTCGGGACGGACGATCCGCAGCTACGTCGGCTCCGTGCAGGACGGTGAGTTCCTCGAAGAGGTGATCGCCGAGACCCGTCCCGAGGCGGTCGTCCACTACGGCCAGCAGCCCTCCGCCCCCTACTCGATGCTCTCCCGCGAGCGCGCGGTGGAGACCCAGCACACCAACGTGATCGGCAACCTCAACCTGCTCTTCGCCATCCGCGACCACGTCCCCGAGTGCCACCTGGTCAAGCTCGGCACGATGGGCGAGTACGGCCAGCCCAACATCGACATCGAGGAGGGCTACATCGAGATCGAGCACAAGGGCCGCTCCGACGTCCTCCCCTTCCCGAAGCTGCCCGGCTCGCTCTACCACTGCTCCAAGGTCCACGACTCGACCAACATCCACTTCGCCTGCCGGACCTGGGGCCTGCGCGCCACCGACCTCAACCAGGGGGTCGTCTACGGGATCCAGACCGAGGAGTCGGCCGGCGACGAGCGCCTGATCACCCGCTTCGACTACGACGAGCTGTTCGGCACCGTGCTCAACCGCTTCTGCCTCCAGGCGGTGATCGGCCACCCGCTGACCGTCTACGGCTCGGGCAACCAGACCCGCGGCTTCCTCAACATCCGCGACACCCTGGCCTGCGTGGAGCTGGCGGTGGAGAACCCCGCCGAGGCCGGCGACTTCCGCGTCTTCAACCAGTTCACCGAGCAGTTCTCGGTGGCCCAACTGGCGCAACTGGTCAAGGCCGCCGCCGAGCACCTCGGCTACCGGGTCGAGATCCGCCACCTGGAGAACCCCCGGGTGGAGAAGGAAGAGCACTACTACAACGCCGTCCACACCAAGCTGCTCGACCTCGGCCTGGAGCCGACGCTCCTGGGCGAGGAGCTGGTCGCCTCGATGATCCACGCGATCGAGCGCCACAAGGGCAACGCGATCGAGTCGGCGATCGAGCCGCGCACGCGCTGGAATCCGGCCAGATCGCCGGCCGGCCACGCCTAGTCCCGCTGGTACCATCGCCAGTCCGATGAGAGCCGCGGACACGCTGATGGAATCGCTCAAGGCCGAGGGCGTCAAAGACGTCTTCGGGATCCCCGGCGGGGCCAACCTGCCGACCTACGACGCGCTCGTCGACGCCGACTTCCGCCACGTCCAGGTCCGCCACGAGCAGGGCGGCGGACACGCCGCCGAGGGCTACGCCAAGGCGTCGGGGCGGGTCGGGGTCGCCTTCGCCACCTCCGGCCCCGGCGCCACCAACCTGGTCACGGCGATCGCCGACGCGATGATGGACTCGGTCCCGACCGTCTTCATCACCGGCCAGGTGCGCACCGAGCTGATCGGCACCGACGGCTTCCAGGAGGCCGACATCCTCGGCGCGACCCTGCCCTTCGTCAAGCACTCCTTCCAGGTCACCGACGCCCGCCAGATCCCCGAGTACGTGCACGAGGCCTTCCACGTCGCCTCGACCGGCCGGCCGGGGCCGGTGCTGCTCGACATCCCCCAGGACCTCTCGCGCGCCGACATCGACTACCAGCCGCGCACCGAGCCGGTCGAGCTGCCCGGCTACAGGCCCTCGACCGAGGGGAACATCAAACAGATCCGGATCGCCGCCAAGGCGCTCGCCAACGCGCGCCGGCCGATCTTCTACAGCGGCGGCGGCGTCGTCAACGCCAACGCCTCCGAGGAGCTGCGTGAGCTGGCCGGTTCGGACCGCTTCCCGGTCACCTCGACCCTGATGGGCCTCGGCGCCTTCCCGGCCTCCGAGGAGCACTGGCTCGGGATGCTCGGGATGCACGGCACCTTCACCGCCAACTCGGCGATGGACAACGCCGACCTGATCGTCGCCATCGGCTCCCGCTTCGACGACCGCATCACCGGCAAGCTGAGCGAGTTCGCCCCGCACGCCAAGGTGATCCACATCGACATCGACCCGGCCGAGATCTCCAAGAACGTCGGCGCCCACATCCCGATCGTCGGCGACGCCAAGCAGGTGCTGCCGAAGCTGACGCGCGAGTACCGCGCGCTTCAGACCGACTCCTCCCGGCTTGACGCCTGGTGGGCGCAGATCGAGACCTGGCGGCGCGAGCACCCGCTCTACTACGAGCCCGGCAAGGACGGCGAGATCAAGCCGCAGTTCATGGTCGAGGCGATGCACCGCGCGACCCAGGGGGACGCGATCGTCACCTCCGACGTCGGCCAGCACCAGATGTGGGCGGCGCAGTACTACGGCTTCGAGAAGCCGCGGCGCTGGATCAACTCCGGCGGCCTCGGCACGATGGGCTTCGGACTGCCGGCGGCGGTCGGCGCCAAGGTCGCCTGCCCCGAGGAGACGGTGGTCTGCCTCGCCGGCGACGGCAGCCTGATCATGAACGTGCAGGAGCTGGCCACCTGCGTCACCAACGAGATCCCGGTCAAGGTCTTCCTCATGAACAACGGCTACATGGGCATGGTCCGCCAGTGGCAGGAGCTGTTCTGGGACCGCCGCTACAGCTCGGTCGAGATGGGCGCCAGCCCCGACTGGGTGAAGCTGGCCGAGGCCTTCGGCGCGACCGGCATGCGCTGCGAGAGCTCCGCCGACCTCGAGGAGACGATGGTCGCCGCGCTTGAGGCCGACGGCCCGGTCCTGCTCGACGTCCGCGTCGCCCAGGAGGAGAACTGCTACCCGATGATCCCGCCCGGGCAGGCCGCCCGCGACATGGTCGAGGCGCCGGGGGCGGTGCGCTGATGGAGGCCGGGACCCCGGAGATGGTGCGGCTCGAGGACCTGCGGGTCCCCGGGCAACTGAGCGGCCGCAAGCACATCCTCTCGATCATGGTCGAGAACAAGCCGGGCGTGCTGGCGCGCGTCGCCGGCCTCTTCTCGCGGCGCGGGTTCAACATCGACACGCTCTCGGTCGGGCCGACCGACGATCCCAGCATCTCGCGGATCACGCTGACGCTCGACGGCGCCGTGCACCCGATCGACCAGGTCACCAAGCAGCTGCACAAGCTGGTCAACGTGCTGAAGATCCGCGACATGGAGCCGGAGGAGACGGTGGCGCGGGAGATGGCGCTGTTCAAGGTCTCCTCGGCGGTGGAGAACCGGGCCGAGATCATCCAGTTCGCGGAGATCTTCCGCGGCAAGATCGTCGACGTCGCCCGCCGCACGATGACGATCGAGGTGACCGGCTCGGCCGAGAAGATCGAGGCCTTCGAGCGGATGATCCGCCCGCACGGTCTGGTCGAGATGGTCAGAACGGGTGAGATCGCCATAGCCCGTGGCGGCGACTAGCTCCAGCGCCCTGCTCAGCGCGTTGCGCGAGGGGATCGCGCGGGGGCGGCGGACGCTGGTCAGCGTCACCGTCGAGACCGACGTGGCCGATCCGTGCGCGGCGGTCTTCGCCTCGCGGCTGGCCTCGGAGCGGTGGTTCTGCTGGGAGCAGCCGGACCGCGGATTCGCCCTGGCCGGCCTCGGCGTCGCGCACGAGGCCGCCTCGCGCGGGCCCGATCGGTTCGACGACGTCGCCCGCGAGTGCCAGCGGGTGGGCGCGGGCGCGATCGTCCAGGGCCCGGCGGGCCTGCCGGCGGGGGCCGGCCCGGTCTGGCTCGGCGGCTTCGCCTTCGACCCGGCCGGAGGGGCCTCGCCGCCCTGGTCCTCGCTGCCGCCTGCCTCGCTGGTGCTGCCCGAGCTGTCGATCTGCCGTGGCGGCGGGCGCGCCTTCCTCACCCTCAACGCGGTCGTCGGGAGCGGGGAGGACGCCGAGCGGCTGAGCGAGGCCCTGGGCGCCAGGCTGGCCGCCCTGCGCGAGGAGCCGCTGCCGATGCTGGACCCGCATCCCACCTCCCAGCCGGAGATCCGCAGCGCCCACCCGCCGCGGGAGTTCGAGGACGCCGTCGCCGCCGCCACCGACCGGATCGACGCGGGGGGGATGAGCAAGGTGGTGTTGGCGCGCGAGGTGATCGTCGCCGCCGGCTCGGCGCAGCGGCCCGGGCCCCTGTTCGGCGCCCTGCGCGAGCAATTCCCGTCCTGCTTCTGCTTCTGCTGCGGCACGCCGGAGGCCGCCTTCATCGGCGCCAGCCCGGAGCTGCTGGTCAGGCGCCACGGGGCGAGCGTCTCCACGGTCGCTCTCGCCGGCTCGACCCGGCGCAGCTCGGACCCCGCCGTCGACGACCATCTCGGCGAGCAGCTCCTGCGCAGCGACAAGGACCGCCGCGAGCAGCGGATCGTCGCCGAGCGGATCGTCCGCTCCCTGCGCCCCCACGCGGTCTGGGTCCAGGCGGCCGCCGAGCCGGAGATCGTCAAGGTGGCGAACATCCAGCACCTGGCGACGCCGGTGCTCGCCCAGCTCGCCGAGCCGCACTCGGCGGTCGAGCTGGCCGGGATGCTGCACCCGACGCCCGCCGTCGGCGGCGAGCCCTGGCCCGCCGCGGCGACCGCGATCGCCGAGCTGGAGGGCATGGACCGCGGCTGGTACGCGGGGCCGGTGGGGTGGATGGACGCGACCGAGGACGGCGAATTCTGCGTCGCCCTGCGCAGCGCCCTGCTCCGCGACCGCGAGGCCCACCTCTACGCAGGCGTCGGCGTCGTCGCCGGCTCGGAGCCGGCGGCCGAGCTGGCCGAGACCGAGGTCAAGCTCGAGGCGCTGCTGCCGCTGCTGGAGTAGGCGCTAGGAGAGCGCCGCCAGCGCCTCCCCGACCAGCGAGTAGAGCTGGCGGTGGACTTCGACGTTGGCCTGGCGGTCGACCCTGACCTCGATCAGGCCGGTGCCGGCGGCGAGGGCGACCGGCAGCTCGTCGAGGGAGTCGAGGCGGTGGTGCTGGAGGTCAAAGAGGGCGGCGACCCTGGCCACGTCGAGGCCGCGCGGGGTGCCCAGCAGCGCCTCGAACTCGTCGTGCTCCAGCGCCTCCAGCTGGGGCAGGAAGTGGAAGATGCCGCCGCCGTCGTTGTCGATGACGAGGATCCGCACCGGGGCGCCGGCGTCGCGCAGCGCGGCGAGGCCGCCGAGGTCGTGCAGCAGTCCGAGGTCGCCGGTGACGATCGTCGTCGGCCGGCCGCTGGCGCGGGCCGCGCCGATCCCCGAGGAGACCAGCCCGTCGATGCCGTTGGCGCCGCGGTTGCAGAGGAAGAGGGCGTCGGCCTCCTCGGCTCCCAGGAACGCCTCCTGGTCGCGGATCGGCATGCTGGAGGCGGTGTAGATGAGCTCGCCGTCGCGGTGGGCCCGCCCCAGCGCCAGGTGCAGGGCCGGCTCGGTGATCGGGCCGTCCGCGGCGAGCGCCGCCACCAGGGCCTCCCGCGCGACCCTCTCCGCTTCGACCCATGCCGCCGGCGCCCCCCGCTCCTCGCCCTCCAGGCGCGTCGCCCAGCCCGCCGCCAGCTCGGTCGGGTCGGCGCGCAGCAGCGCCGCCGCCCGGTTGCTCGGCTCGTTCCAGCCGCCGAAGGGGTCGATCGCGATCTCCTCGGCGCCGCTCGCCGCGAGCCAACCGCGCAGCGGCTTGCTGGTCGGCATCTCGCCGAAGCGCAGGACGAGGTCGGGGGCGACGGCGCGGGCGAAGCGCTCCTCGCGCAGCAGCAGGTCGTAGGTGGCGATCACGCGCGAGCGGTCGTGGGGGCCGCAGCGCAGCTGCGAGGTCGGCTCGGCGAGGATCGGGAAGCCCGAGGCGCGCGCCAGGTGGGCGAGCGGCTCGCGCAGCTCGGGGTCGAGCTGGCGGCCGGCGACGATGACGCCCGCGTCGGCGTCGCCGATGTGGCCGGCGACCTCGTCGAGCAGGAAGGCCGAGGGCTCCAGGTCGATGCTCGTCACCGCCGTCAGCGGACGCCGCTCGCGGCCACCCAGCGCCAGCGGGTCGGTCGCGCTCACCGCCCCCTCGACCGCCACCGGCGCCAGCGGCTCGCGCCAGGGAAGGTTGAGGTGGACGGGCCCCGGCCGCGTCTCCCCGCGTGCCGCGGCCAGCGCCCGGCAGGCGACCGAGCGGTAGTGCAGCAGGCCGGCGTCGTCGGCCTCGTGGGTCCCGACTTCGCAGAACCAGCGCACCGCCGAGCCGAACAGCTCGATCTGGTTGATCGTCTGCCCGGCGCCGATCCCGCGCAGCTCCGGCGGGCGGTCGGCGCTCAGCACCACCAGCGGCAGCCCGGACTCGTCGGCCTCGCAGACCGCCGGGTGCAGGTTGGCGGCCGCGGTGCCCGAGGTGCAGAGCAGCGCCACCGGGATGCCGCTCGCCTGCGCCGCCCCGAGCGCGAAGAATCCGGCCGAGCGCTCGTCGAGGATCACCGTCGCCTCGATCTCCGGCTGGCGCCACAGCGCCACCGCCAGCGGGGTCGAGCGGGAGCCCGGCGAGATCACGGCGTGGCGCAGGCCGCTCCGGGCCAGCTCCTCGACGAAGGCGGAGGCGAGGGCGGTGTTGGCGTTGGTCGTGTCCACGGGGCTTCGGCGCCTTGGTCGGGATATGCGACCGAGGCGCCAGGCTAAAGGCGATGGGCCTCCAGCGCCGCCTCGTCGATCTCCACGCCGAGGCCGGGGCCGGGCGGCGGGTGCAGCATCCCGTCGCGCAGCTCGCACTCCGTCGCCGCCACAGTCGAGGCGAAGAGCCGTTGCGTGGCGAGGCCGTGGGCCAGCGCCTGCCCGCCCGCGGGCGCGGACTCGCGCAGGGTCTGCGCCACCTGCGCGGCGGCGGCGATCCCGACCGGGCCGTCGAGGGCGCTGGAGAGGTAGGACGGCAGGACCTCGGCGATCTCGATCGCCTCCTCCGGGCCCCCGACCTTGGAGAGCTTCACCCCGGCCAGGGCGCAGGCGCCGAGCGCCGCCGCCCGCTCGGCGTCGCCACGGCTGGCGACGCTCTCATCGCCGGCGAGCGGGATCGAGGTCGAGGCAGCGACCTCGACCGCTTCCTCCAGGCTCGCCACGGGCTGCTCGGCCAGCTCGACGTCGAATTCCTCCAGCGCGGCCAAGGTGCGCTTGGCCGTCTCCACCTCCCAGGCCGCGTTGGCGTCGACGCGAAGGCGCGCCGCGGGACCGACCGCCTCGCGCACCGCCCGCACCTGGCCGGCGTCGTCGCCGGCGCCGAGCTTCAGCTTGAAGCTGGAGAAGCCCTCCTGGGCCCAGCGCATCGCGTCCTCGGCCACCGCGGCCGGCTCTCCCGCCACCAGGGTGGCGTTGCACTGGACCGGCTCCGAGGGCGCCGGGGAGGAGTGTCCCTCGGCCGCGGCGCGGCGGCCGCGGAGGTCCATCAGCGCGGTCAGCGCGGCGCAGCGGGCCGGTGCCGATAGCCGCGGCGCGCCGGCGCCGACGGAGGTCTCCGAGAGCTCGGAGAGCGCCCCGAGCGCCTCCAGCTCGGCGACCACCTGCGCCAGCGTCTCGCCGCTGCGCATCGAGAGCGGCACCGCTTCGCCCAGTCCCGTCAGGCCGTCGTCGGAGCGCAGCCGCAGCAGCGCCATCTCGCGCCGCTCCAGCCGCCCCCGGGCGGTCACATAGGGCTCCCGAAACGGAAGCGCGTAGGGGACAACCTCGACCGAAGCGATTCGCACCCACACAGCTTCCCACCACCCACCGTTCGCCGCATCGGAGTTTCGCCCCACCGGGCTGGGGCAAAACTCCGAAGCGGTGGCCTCAGCTGGCGATCAGCAGGCCGGCGGTGACCAGCAGGCTGAAGGCCGCCAGCAGCGCCCCGGTCGCCGCCAGGGCGCCGTTCAGCGCCGGGCCGTCGGTGTGGGTCGCCAGCGCCCTGGCGGGGCGGATCGCCAGCGGCGCCGCGGCCAGCCCGATCAGCGGCCAGGCGCTCGCTTCCCCGCCGAGCAGGGAGATCGGCAGGACGACGAAGGCGCCGAGCACCAGCAGCCGGTACAGCGCGACCGCGTTGGCGCGTCCCATCCGCACCGCCAGCGTCATCTTGCCGGCGCGGCGGTCGGTCTCCAGGTCGCGGACGTTGTTGACGACGAGGATCGCCGTGGCCAGGAAGCCGATTGCGATCGAGAGCCCCAGCGGCAGCGCGTCGAGCTGCTCGACCTGCACGTAGTAGGAGCCGTTGACGGCGACCAGGCCGAAGAAGAGGAAGACGAAGACCTCGCCGAGGCCGGCGTAACCGTAGGGCCTCGGCCCGCCGGTGTAGAGGACCCCGGCGGCGATCGAGACGGCGCCGATCAGCAGGATCGCCAGGCCGGCGACGGTGGCCAGGTAGATGCCGCAGGCGACGGCGACGGCGAAGGCGACCCAGGTGGCGCCGAGGACGCGGCGCGGCGTCACCAGTCCGGCCGAGGTGACCCGAACCGGCCCCAGACGGTCGGCGGTGTCGGCGCCGCGCCTGGCGTCGGAGTAGTCGTTGGCGAGGTTGGTGCCGATCTGGATGAAGACGGAGCCGACGAGGGCGGCGAAGAACGCCGCCACCCGCGGCAGGTGCCCGACCCACTGCACCGCCGCCGCGGTCCCGACCAGCACCGGCGCGATCGCCGCGGGCAGCGTCCGCGGCCGCGCCGCCATCAGCCAGATCCTCATGGTCGCCTGGGGTACTTTGCGAAGTCGGGTTCGCGGCCCTGCTGGTAGGCGTTTCGCCCCTCCTGGCCCTCCTCGGACATGTAGAAGAGCAGGGTCGCGTCGTGGGAGAGCTGCTGGAGACCGGTGAGCCCGTCCTCTTCGGCGTTGAAGCTCGACTTCAGCAGGCGCAGCGAGAGAGGGGAGAGGTGCAGCATCTCCCGGCACCAGGCGACCGTCTCGCGCTCGAGGTCGGCCAGCGGGACGACCGCGTTGACGAGCCCCATCTCCAGCGCCTCGCGTGCCTCGTAGAGCCGGCAGAGGAACCAGACCTCCTTCGCCTTCTTGACCCCGACGTTGCGGGCCAGGAGGCTGGCGCCGAAGCCGCCGTCGAAGCTGCCGACCCGCGGCCCGGTCTGGCCGAAGCGGGCGTTGTCGGCGGCGATCGTCAGGTCGCAGACCAGGTGCAGGATGTGGCCGCCGCCGACCGCGTAGCCGGCGACCATCGCCACCACCGGCTTCGGCAGTCGCCGGATCTGCACGTGGAGGTCGCCGACGTCGAGCCGCCCGACGCCCTGCTGGGCGACGTCGTCGTCGCCGATGTAGCCGTCGTCGCCGCGGATTCGCTGGTCCCCGCCGGAGCAGAAGGCCTCGGTGCCGGTGCCGGTGAAGACGATCGCGCCCACCTCGAGGTCGTCGCGGGCGCGGCCGAAGGCGTCGCGCAGCTCGGCCAGGGTCTGGGGACGGAAGGCGTTGCGCACCTCGGGGCGGTCGATCGCGATCTTCGCGATCCCGTCCGCCTTCTCGTAGCGGATGTCGCCGTACTCGGCGGCGCTTTGCCACTCGATCGGCGCGTAGAGATCCTCTTCGGGCGGGGCGGCCTTGTGGCGTTGCGGCAAGGGGTCCTCCGGTTCGGGGTTGGGCGCGGCTGGCAACGATAACTCGTAACGTTGGGTCGGCATGACGAGGACCGGACGCCGATGAAGCTCGACAATTGGCTTGCCCAGAGGTCCCAAAGCTGCCCCGACCGCACCGCGCTGGTGGCCGACGGCGCCGAGATGACCTACGCCGAGCTGGAGGCCGAGGCGACCTGGGTCGCGCGGCGCCTGGCCGCCCACGGCGTCCGCCGCGATTCGACCGCGGCGCTGACGATGCACCCGCGCCGCGAGCAGGTCGTCCTCGCCCACGCGCTGATGAAGGTCGGCGCCGCGCTGCTGCCGCTGAGCCCGCACCTGAGCGCGGCGGAGCGGGACGCGATCGTCGGCGCCGAGGAGCCGACCGTCGACCTCGACGACCCGGGCGAGCTGACCCAAACCGAGGCCGACCTGCCGCTGCTGGGCGAGCACGACATGGACGCGGTCTGCTGCCGGGTCCTCACCAGCGGCAGCTCCGGCGCGCCGCATCCGGTCGCCCTCACCTACGGCAACTTCCTCTGGAGCGCCGTCGGCTCGGGCTTCAACATCGGCGTCGATCCGGCCGATCGCTGGCTCTGCTGCGTCCCGCTCAGCCACGTCTCCGGCCTCGGGATCGTGATGCGCTCGGTCATCTACGGCACCGCCGCGGTCGTGCACGAGGGCTTCGACGTCGACCGCGTCGGCACCGCCCTTGAAGCGGACGGCATCACCGTGATCTCGGTCGTCGCGACGATGCTCTCGCGTCTGCTGGAGGCCGGTGCCGACCTCTCCGGCCCGCGAGCGATCCTGGTCGGCGGCGGGCCGGTGCCGGAGGGGCCGCTGGAAGAGGCGGTCGGCAAGGGCGCGACGGTCGTGCAGACCTACGGCCTGACCGAGGCCTGCTCCCAGGTGACGACGCTGACCCCCGCCGACGCCCGCCGCAAGCTCGGCTCGGCCGGCCGGCCGCTGCTGACCACCCACCTCCGCATCCACGAGGGGGAGATCCTCGTCCAGGGCCCGACCGTCGCCCCGGGCAGCGCCGACGCCGACGGCTGGCTGCACACCGGCGATCTCGGTCACATCGACGAGGAGGGGTTCCTCTACGTCAAGGACCGGATCGACGACATGATCGTCAGCGGCGGCGAGAACGTCGTCCCGGCGGAGGTCGAGGAGGTGCTGCTGCGCCACCCCGAGGTCGCCGACGCGGCGGTGATCGGCCGTGAGGACCCCGAGTGGCAGCAGGCGGTGACCGCGGTGGTGGTCCTGGAGAACGGCTCCGGCGTCACCCCCGACGACCTGCGCCGCCACTGCGCCGACTCCCTGGCGGGCTTCAAGGTGCCGAAGCGGGTCGAGCTGGCGGCGGCGCTGCCGCGCACGCCCTCCGGCAAGCTGATGCGCAGGGCGCTCCGATAGCCTGCCGCCCATGCGCACCGACGACATCTACTACGACAAGGACGCCGATCTCGGCAAGCTCGCCGGGAAGACCGTCGCCGTCCTCGGCTACGGCTCCCAGGGGCACGCTCACGCGCTCAACCTCAAGGACTCCGGCGTCGAGGTGGTCGTCGGGCTGCGGCCCGACTCCTCCAGCCGGGCCAAGGCCGAGGGCGCCGGGCTCGAGGTGCTCGACATCGCCGAAGCGGCGAGCCGGGGCGAGGTGGTCATGGTGCTGCTGCCCGACGAGAAACAGGCCGAGCTCTGGCGCGAGGAGATATCCGACGGGATCGCCCCGGGCAACCTGCTGCTGTTCGCCCACGGCTTCGCGATCCACTTCGGCGAGATCGAGCCGCCCCCCGGCGTCGACGTCGGCATGGTGGCCCCCAAGGGCCCCGGCCACCTGGTCCGTCGCCAGTACGAGGAAGGCAACGGCGTCCCCTGCCTGATGGCGGTTCACCAGGACGCCAGCGGCGACGCCCACGACCTCGTGCTGGCCTACGCCGCGGCGATCGGCGGCGGCCGCGCCGCGATCATCGAGACGACCTTCAAGGACGAGTGCGAGACCGACCTCTTCGGCGAGCAGGCGGTCCTCTGCGGCGGCGCCTCGGAGCTGGTCCGGGCCGGGTTCGAGACCCTGGTCGAGGCCGGCTACGACCCGCGCCTGGCCTACTTCGAGTGCCTGCACGAGCTGAAGCTGATCGCCGACCTGATGTACGAGAAGGGGATCCAGGGGATGCGCTACTCGATCTCCAACACGGCCGAGTACGGCGACATGACCCGCGGCAAACGGGTGATCGGCGAGGAGTCGCGGGCGGCGATGAAGCAGATCCTCGGCGAGATCCAGTCAGGCGAGTTCGCCCGCGAGTGGATCGCCGAGAACCGCGCCGGCGGCGAGAGCTTCGACCGGATGCGTAAAGAGGCGGCGGGGCATGAAGTCGAGGAGGTCGGCCACGAGCTCCGCGACATGATGCCCTGGATAGACCAGGGGTTCTAGCGGGGGTGGGGAGGCGGCGGCGGTGGGCCTCTTCGGGAATTGAAGTCGCACGCGCTTCGCGCTTAGCTCCGATGTTTGAGCGCGCCTGACGGCGCGCAATAGACAGATTGCATTTCGCGGCGCATTCGCGCCACATTCCCGAAGAGGCCCACCGCCGCCCCCTCTCAAGCGGCTCAGCCACTCAGGTTGCTCCAGCGAAGAGTCGCGGGGCTGTTTCCTCCCAGGTCAGAGATTTGGGGCGTCTTCTCCAGCTCCAGAGTTGGGGCTGTTCACCTCCCCCTTCAGAGTTGGGCCGTTCGCCTCATCAGCTGAGATTCGGGTCTGGAAGGAGTCCGGTTGTGCTCTGGGCGAATGTGGCCGATAGGCCGCGAAATGCAATCTGTCTATTGCGCGGCGAAAGCCGCGCGCCAAATCCGGAGCTAAGCGCGAAGCGCGTGCGACGAAATTCGCCCAGAGCACAACCGGGCTCCCAGCACCACCCTCTACCGGTGACTCTCGCCCTCAGCCAGCTTCCCGTCCCGCCCCACGTACCCACCCTTGCCCCCCACGACCAGATAGACCGCCTCCTCGGAGTCGCTGAGGTTGCGCACCTTGCGGGGGGTTGGGGCATCGACCCAGGCGAGGCCGCCCGGGCCCAGCTCGCGCCTGGAGCCGTCGCCGAACTCGAACTCGACCCGGCCGCTGTGGACGAAGTAGAGCTCCTCCTGCTCGTCGTGGTAGTGGCTGCCGGTCTCGTAGGAGGGCGGCAGGACGATCGCGTTGACGCCGAAGGCCGTGACCCCAAGCTCCTTGCGGATCTTGCGGAACCCGGGGCCCTCGCCGAGATCGTCGAGCTGGGCGACGGCAAAGCCCTCGCCCGCCGACGCGCCTCCCTTCGCCGCCTCGGTCACGGTCGGGGCCTACGCCGCCGGGACCGGTGGCGGTGGGGGCGGGGCCTCCGGCGGCGGCGCGGCGCCGTTGGCGGTGCGCGCTGCCTCGATCCCGATCGGCGGGTAGTCGTCGGTGAGCAGGGCGGCGTAGCCGTAGAGGCGGGCGTAGAAGCTGTTGACGAAGGTCAGGACCGCGTTGATGCCCTCCGGCTGGTAGCCGCGGAAGACGATCGTCAGCCAGGCGACGAGCGCGGCGCCCAGATGGATGAACTGGATCGCGTAGGTGACGATCAGCATCGGCAGCACGAGGATCGGGCGGAAGAAGGCCTTGAGGCGGCTCTGCCGCTGCGCCGCCGGGGCGATGTTGATCCGGATCGGATACGTCGGATCGTCGGAGATGCCGAAGGGCGGCCAGACGTCCGTCTGTAGGTAGAACCAGGCGTAGACACGGACGAAGTAGCGGACGACGCCGCCGTTGAAGTCGTAGAGCCACTGCGGGTAGCGGCCGAGGATGATCACCGCGACCCAGGCGAAGATCAGGGTGAAGAGGAGGAGGATCTCGTAGACGTAGGCGACGATCAGCCACGGGATCGCCAGGATGATCCGGAAGAAGGTCGTCCAGCGGTTCGGCGTCGGGTTGAAATCGGCTTCGTAGCTGATCGGATACATCGATCCTCCTCAGGTTGGACGAGTCGGAGCAGACGGCGTCGCCAGCCTAACCTCGGCCCCGGCGGGAGTCCACCCGCGCCTGTCAATAACCTGTCGGCCCGATGTCGCCGACCACCGCGGACACCCGAATTCCAGCCGAGCTGAAGCCGGCCGACGGCCGCTTCGGCTGCGGCCCCTCGAAGGTGCGGCCGCGGGCGCTGGCGCGCCTCGCCGAGCGGGCGGAGCTGATGGGGACCTCGCACCGCCAGGCGCCGGTCCGCGACCTCGTGCGCGGCATTCGCGAGGGCCTCGGCGAGCTCTTCGACCTCCCCGACGGCTACGAGGTCGCCCTCGGCAACGGCGGCGCGACCGCGTTCTGGGACGCCGCAACCGCCTGGCTGGTCCGCGACCGCGCCCTGCATCTCAGCTACGGCGAGTTCTCCCAGAAGTTCGCCAAGGCGACCGCCGGCGCGCCCTTCCTCGCCGACCCGATCGTGGTCGAGGCCGAGCCCGGCGACGCCCCGGCCCCGAGCGCCGATCCCGCCGCGGACGTCATCGCCTGGGCCCACAACGAGACCTCGACCGGGGTGATGGTCGAGGTGCGCCGCCCGCCCGACGCGGGCGAGAGCCTGGTCCTGATCGACGCCACCTCCGGCGCCGGCGGCCTGCCGGTCGACGTCGCCGAGGCCGACGCCTACTACTTCGCCCCGCAGAAGGCCTTCGGCGCCGACGGCGGCCTCTGGCTGGCCCTGTTCAGCCCGGCGGCGATCGCCCGGATCGAGCAGCTCGACGGGGCCGAGGGCCGCTGGCAGCCCGCCTTCCTCTCGCTGCGCACGGCGCTGGAGAACTCGCGCAAGGAGCAGACCTACAACACCCCGGCGCTGGCGACCCTGCTGCTGCTCGCCGACCAGGTCGAGTGGATGCTCGCCGGCGGCGGCCTGGACTGGTGCGTGGAGCGCACCGCCGACTCCTCCAGCCGCCTCTACGGCTGGGCCGAGCGCAGCGAGGTGGCCAGCCCCTTCGTCGCCGACCCGGCCAAGCGCTCGCTGGTGGTCGGCACGATCGACTTCGCCGACTCGGTCGACGCCGCGGCGCTGGCGGCGACCCTGCGCGCCAACGGCATCGTCGACGTCGAGCCATACCGCAAGCTGGGCCGCAACCAGCTGCGGGTGGGGATGTTCCCGGCGGTCGAGCCGGCCGACGTCGAGGCGCTCACCGCCTGCGTCGACTGGGTCCTCGCCAACGTCGAGGGGGTGCTGCGGTGAAGGTCCTGGTCAAGGAGAAGATCGCCGACACCGGGGTCGAGCTGCTGCGCGCCAACTTCGACGTCGACCTCGGCCTGGAGATGTCCGACGAGGAGCTGGTCGAGAAGATCGGCGGCTACGACGCGATCCTGATCCGCTCGGCGACGAAGCTGACCGCCGAGCTGATCGAGCGCGCCGCCAACCTCAAGGTGATCGGCCGCGCCGGCACCGGCGTCGACAACGTCGACATCCCGGCCGCGACCCGCCGCGGCATCATCGTCGCCAACGCGCCGGAGTCCAACTCCGTCGCCGCCGCCGAGCACACGCTGGCGCTGGCGCTGGCGCTGTTCCGCAACGTGCCGCAGGCCCACGGCTCGCTGGTCGCGGGGCGCTGGGACCGGTCGAAGTTCAAGGGCGCCGAGCTGTACGGCAAGACGCTCGGCGTGGTCGGCTTCGGCCGCATCGGCCAGCTGGTCGCCAAGCGGGCGCAGAGCTTCGAGATGGAGGTCGTCGCCTTCGACAAGTTCGTCTCCGCGGAGCGCTTCCGCGAGCTCGGCGTCGAGGGCGCCGAGAGCGTCGAGGACGTGCTCGGCCGCGCCGACCTGCTCACCCTCCACGTCCCGAAGACGCCGGAGACGGAGGGGATGATCGACGCCGCCGCGATCGCCCAGATGAGGGACGGCGCCCGCCTCGTCAACTGCGCCCGCGGCGAGCTGGTCGACCTCGACGCCCTGCTTGCCGGGCTGGAGTCGGGGAAGCTGGCCGGCGCCGCGCTCGACGTCTTCCCCGCCGAGCCCTTCACCGAGCACCCGATCTTCGCCCGCGAGGACGTCGTCGTCACGCCCCACCTCGGTGCTTCGACGGCCGAGGCCCAGGACCGGGCCGGCGTCGTCACCGCCGAGCAGGTGACCGCCGCGCTCAACGGCGGCGTCGTCACCAACGCGGTGAACATCGCCGCCGTGCGGCCCGAGGCGATGGAGGCCCTGTCGCCGTTCGTGCCGCTGTGCGAAAAGCTCGGCCGCCTCGCCCAGGGACTCGGCGACGGCTCGGTCGACCGCGTCAGCGCCGAGTTCCGCGGCCGGATCGCCTCCCACGACACCCGGCTGCTCGGCATCGCCGTCCTCGTCGGCATCCTCTCCGGCCACACCGAGGAGCCGGTCAACCTGGTCAACGCGCCGCACATGGCCGAGGACCGTGGCATCGAGCTGATCGAGACCAACGACGCCAGCGCCGAGGACTTCACCGAGCTGGTCACGGTCCGCCTGCGCTCGGGTGAGGAGGAGGTCGAGGTGGCCGGAACCAGCGTCGGTCCCCGCAACGAGCCCTACCTGGTCTCAGCCTGGGGCGAGGGCTTCTACCTGCCCTTCGCCGAGCACATCTCGGTCTTCCGCTACGCCGATCGGCCGGGGATGATCGGCCTGGTCGGCACCATGCTCGGCGAGGAGGGCGTCAACATCGTCTCCGCCGCGGTCGGCGCCGAACGGGGCGGCGGCAACGCGGTGATGACGCTGACCACCGACGCGCCGGTGCGCTCGGAGACGATCGCCAAGATCGTCTCCCTCGACGGCTTCTCGCTCGGTCGCTCGGTCGACCTCTAAGGTTGTCCTCGTGAAGGCGGTGGTGCTGGCACGGACCGGGGGGCCCGAGGTGCTCGAGGTGCAGGAGCGCCCGGACCCGGCCGTGGGCGCCGGTGAGGTGCGGATCGCCGTCCGCGCCGCCGGGATCAACTTCGCCGACACGATGGCCCGGGTCGGCCTGTACCCGGACGCGCCGAAGCCGCCCTGCGTGCTCGGCTACGAGGTCGCGGGCGAGGTCGAGTCGGTCGGCGAGGGAGTGAGCGAGCACCGGGTCGGCGACCGGGTGATCGCCGGGACCCGCTTCGGCGGGCAGGCCGAGCTGGTCACCGTCCCCGCCGTGCAGGCCCTGCCGCTCCCCGAGCGCCTCAGCTTCGAGCAGGGCGCCGCCTTCCCGGTCAACTACGGGACCGCCTACGCGGCCCTGGTGGTGATGGGCGGGATGCGGAAGGGGGACCGGGTGCTGATCCACGCCGCCGGCGGCGGGGTCGGCATCTCCGCCACCCAGCTCGCCCGCAACGCCGGCGCCGAGGTCTTCGGCACCGCCTCGCCGGCCAAGCACGAGGCGATCCGCGCCCAGGGGGTCGACCACCCGATCGACTACCGAAACCACGACTTCGAGGCGGAGACGATGCGGCTGACCGGCGGCGAGGGGGTCGACCTGATCGTCGACGCGCTGGGTCCGACCTCCTTCCGCAAGGACTACCGGCTGCTGCGCGCGGGCGGACGGATGGTCATGTACGGGCTCTCGGAGAGCACCAACGCCGGCGCCCGCGACCTCCCCGCCACCCTCAAGAGCCTGCTGAAGATGCCGCTGGCGACGATGCCCTGGTGGAAGAGCCTCTCGCTGATGAACGAGAACAAAGGGGTGTTCGGGCTCAACATGCTGAGCTGGTGGGACCGCGAGGGCAACCTCGACCGCGTCACCGAGCCGCTGATGGACGACCTGCGGGGCGGTCGGCTGGAGCCCGTGGTCGCCGAGGCCTTCCCCTTCGACCGGGCTGGCGAGGCGCACGAATTCATCGCCCAGCGCCGCAACGTCGGCAAGGTCGTGCTGTTTCCATAGCAAGGACCGAGCGCCACCGAGGCGAAGAGTCCGCGCGATGAAGTCGACGATCCTCACCGCAGCAGTGGTTCTCTGCGCCCTCGCGGCGAGCCCCGCCCATGCCGACCCAGGCTCGATCACCCTGCTCCTGGTCGGCGGCGCCGAAGCGGACACGATCTCGATCTCGCTCAGCCCCGATGGCCGCACCTACGTGATCGACTCTGTCGCGCCGCTGGAAGTCGGGGGGACCGTGTGCTGGCATCCGACCGCCAGGGAAAACCAGCTGAACTGCGAAGCGGCGGCGATCTCCAGCTTCGAAGTCAACGCCGGGGAGGGCGACGACACCGTCCAGTTGAGCGGCGACGTCACGGTGCCGGCGACGCTGCGGGGCGAAGGCGGCGACGACACCCTCGCCGGCGGTGCCGCCGCCGACCTGCTGCTCGGCGGTGTCGGGGTCGACCGGCTTGCCGGCAATGGCGGCGACGACGTGCTCGAAGGCGCCGGCGGTCACGACGTCCTGCGCGGGGACGGGGGAGGAGACCGGCTGCTCGGCGGCGGCGGTCCCGACCTGCTCTACGGCGGCCCCGGCACCGACATCCTGAACGCGGGGCCCGGGCTGGACGGGCTCTACGGCGGCCCCGGCAACGACATGCTGATCGGCTCCGCGCGCGACTCGTTCTTCGGCGGCCCGGGCCGGGACACCGTCAACGGCGTGCCGCGCTGAGGGGCCGGTTCAGGCCTCGCCCGCCGCCGCCGCGGGGCGGGCGAAGAGCCGCCCGCCGACGAACAGCAGCGAGACGATCAACCCGACCAGCGAGAGCGCCGCGTCGAGGCGAAAGCCGGCCTCGATGCCGTCGACGAAGGGCGGGATCGCGGCCGAGAAGACGGTAGTCGTCAGGCCCAGGCCGATCGAGCCGCCGGCGATCTGGAACATGTAGACGATCCCGCCCGCGAGGCTGGTCTGCGATTCGTCGACCGAGGTGACGCCGGCGGTGGTCGCGGTCGGGTAGAAGCTGCCGATGCCGACCCCGAGCACGAGCATGCCGGCGATCAGCGAGCTGTAGTCGGAGCGGCTGCCGACCTGGGAGAAGACGAACGGCGCCGCGGTGATGCAGGCCGCGCCCAGCACCGCCAGCTTCTTGGCCCCGAGGCGCTCGTACAGCGGCCCCGCGGCGAAGGAGACGAGGGCGAAGGTGGCGAGGAAGGGCAGCATCCCGACGCCCGCTTCCAGCGGCGAGTAGCCGAGCTGCTTCTGCATGAACTGCGGCAGGTAGAGCAGCGCCGCGAAGAACGTCGCCGACATGAAGAGGATCGCGATGCAGGAGGCGGTGAAGCTCTCGTTGCGCATCACCTCGCGCGGGACCAGCGCGTGCCGCCCGGCGCGACGCTCGATCGGCACGAAGGCCAGCAGCAGGGCCGCCGCCACGGCCAGCAGGCCGATCGTTTTCGGGTCGCCCCAGCCCCAGTCGTCGACCTGGTCGAGGGCGACCAGCAGCGAGACGAGCCCGACCGAGAGCGCCGTGATCCCCGCATAGTCGATCCGGTGCTCGGTGGACTCGGGCTCCTTGACGTGGACGAGCAGATAGGTGACGAGGACCGCGAAGGCGGAGATCGGAACGTTGAGGAAGAAGATCCAGCGCCAGCTGAGCGCGTCGGTGAGGACGCCGCCGATCAGCGGGCCGATCGCGTTGCCGAGGCCGGCGGCGCCGATGATGATCCCGCCCGCCAGCCCGGCCTTCTCTTCGGGCAGCAGCGCGTAGGTCATGCCGAGGATCGCCGGCCACATCAGGGCGCCGCCGATCCCCATCACGGTGCGGCTGACGATCAGCCAGGTCTCGCTCTGGGCGGCGCCGCCGAGCGCCGACATGCTGGCGAAGATCGCTGCGCCGAGGAAGAACGCGTTGCGCCGCCCGAACATGTCGGCGAGACGGCCGCCGGTCACGATCATCACCCCGAAGGTGAGCGCGTAGGCGTTGACGACCCACTGGATCGTGTTGACGTTGGTGTCGAAGTCCCTCTCCATGGTGGGAAGGGCGACATTGATCGCCGAGAAGTCGTTGGCGATCACCACCACAGCGATCCCCATGGCGAGAAGCGCAAGCCAACTGGTTCCCTGCGACTTTGCGATCGCGCGAGCCTACGCTAAGCTCGGGACCGAATGACCCGCAGGTCGGACAGCCTGGCGCTTCTCCTTCTCCTCCCCCCTCGGGGGGAATAGCGCTGGGCGGCGCGATAGCCGCGAGACAAACAGAGGCCATTCGAACTTAGAGAGAAGGAGGAGGTTCCAGATGGGACCTGAGACCGACGCCAACCGCGTCCACATATTCGACACCACCCTGAGAGACGGCGAGCAGTCGCCGGGGATCTCGCTCAACACCGCCGAGAAGGTGGAGATCGCCCAACAGCTGGCCCGGCTCGGCGTCGACGTGATCGAGGCCGGGTTCCCGATCACCTCGCCCGGGGACTTCGAGGCGGTGCGGGAGATCTCGCGGCGGGTCGAGGGCCCGACGATCTGCGGCCTGGCCCGCACCCACAAGGCCGACATCGACGCCGCCTGGGGGGCGATCAGCGACGCCCAGCGCCCGCGCATCCACACCTTCATCTCCACCTCCGACATCCACATCGAGCACCAGCTCCAGACCGACCGCGAGGACGTCAAGGGACAGGCCCGCGCCGCGGTCGCCCTGGCCAGGTCCTACTGCGAGGACGTCGAGTTCTCGCCGATGGACGCGACCCGGGCCGAGATCGAGTTCACCGCCGAGGTCTGCGCGATCGCGGTCGAGGAGGGCGCCAGCGTGGTCAACATCCCCGACACGGTCGGCTACGCCACCCCGGAGGAGTACGCGGACTACTTCCGCCGCCTCTACGAGCTGGTCCCGGCCCTGCGTGGGGTCGAGCTCTCGGTCCACTGCCACGACGACCTGGGGCTGGCCGTCGCCAACTCCTACGCCGGCGTCCTGGCGGGGGCGCGCCAGGTCGAGTGCGCGGTCAACGGGATCGGCGAGCGAGCGGGCAACTGTTCGCTGGAGGAGATCGCGATGCTGATCAAGGTCCGCGAGGACGCGCACGGGCTGACCACGGGCATCGAGAGCCGCGAGATCGCCCGCACCAGCCGCATGGTCTCGCGCCTGACCGGCTACCCGGTCCAGCCCAACAAGGCGATCGTCGGCCGCAACGCCTTCGCGCACGAGTCCGGCATCCACCAGGACGGCGTGCTGAAGGAGCGCAGCACCTACGAGATCATGGACGCGACCGAAGTCGGCCTGGAGTCGAACTCGATCGTGCTCGGCAAGCACTCCGGGCGCCACGCGCTGCGCGACGCGCTGGAGCAGCTCGGCTTCAAGGTCGAGGGCAACGCACTCAACTCGGCCTTCAAGGCCTTCAAGGAGGTCGCCGACCGCAAGAAGCAGGTGACCGCCCTGGACCTGGAGGCGATCGTCTCCGACGAGATGCGCGAGCGCGCCGACGCCCACGAGCTGGCCTGGTTCGAGGTCGAGGCCGGTTCCAAGCGCGAGCCGCTGGCGCGGGTCGCGGTGGCGCTTCCCTCCGGCGAGGAGGCGGTCGGGGAATCGAGCGGCGACGGCCCGGTCGACGCGATCTTCCGCGCGATCCAGCAGGCGACCGAGACCGAGTGCGAGCTGCGCCAGTACACGGTCGAGGCGGTGACCGGGGGGGAGGACGCGCTCGGCGAGGTGACCGTGATGCTGCGCACCGCTGGCCGCCTGGCCAGCGGCCAGGGAGTGGCCACCGACATCCTCGAGGCCTCCGCCCGCGCCTACGTCCGAGCCCTCTCCAACGCCCTAGAAGGCGCCGCCACCCGCGAGGCCGAGGCAGCAACCGCCGAAGCAGCAATAGAAAGAACCCCAGGCCCCTAAAGCGCGCGAAGCGCGCGAGGGGGGCGAAACCTCCACGAGTCTGCTCTTAGACACCCTATGGGTGCACTGGAGCAGACTCGTGGGCTCGATGCCCAGATCGCCAAGCTGGCTGAGCGACAGCACGGGGTGGTGGCGCGGCGGCAGCTGGTGGCGCTCGGGGCGGGACGGCGGGCGATCGAGGGGCGCCTGCGGCTCGGGCGGCTGCACCGCTTGCACCATGGCGTCTACGCCGTCGGCCACCGGGCGCTGACGAGGCGGTCGCGATGGGCGGCCGCGGTGCTCGCCGGCGGGCCGGGGGCCGTGCTGAGCCACCGTGCGGCGGCCGCGCTATGGGGCATTCGCGAAACTTCGAGCGGATCCATCGAGATCACGGTGACGTCCAAGAGCCGATCGCGAGGGGCGATCCGCCGCCATTTCGCGGAGCTGCCCGCGGACGAGGTGACCACCAGGCACGGCATTCCGGTCACGACCGTGCCGAGAACGCTCCTGGACCTCGCCGCCACGGAGTCGGCGGACCTGGTCGAGAGCGCGATGCGGCGAGCCGAATACCTGCGGCTCGACGATCGACTGTCGCTGCCCGACCTCCTGGCTCGCTATCCCCGCCGGCGCGGCGCCCGGGCCATCCGCGTCTGCCTGGCGCGCCGGGCGGAACGCACGGGGCATACCCGCAGCCCGCTGGAGGAGCGCTTCCTTTCGTTTCTGGACCGCCACCGGCTCCCGCGCCCACAGCTGAATGCCTGGATCAACCTCGGAGGGCGCTCGGTCCAGGTCGACTGCCTCTGGCCCGAGCGGCGCCAGATCGTCGAGCTGGACGGCTTCCGGGCGCATGGGACGAAGGCGGCCTTCCGCGAGGACCGCGCCCGCGACAGGCTCCTGCGGGTGGCGGGATACGAGGTCACCCGGATCGCCTGGGCCCAGCTCGAGCGGGAACCGGAGGAGCTGGCGCGGGATCTGCGCACGCTGTTGGCGAAATACAAACGTCCGTGATAACGTACAGAACCCGTGAACGCCGCGATCGACACCGTCTCCGACGTCCCAGACCGCACGGTCGACCCGTCCGCGGCCGTCGGCCTGCGCATCAGGGCGCTGCGCGAGGCGATGGGGCTCTCGCTGCGCGACCTCGGCGAGCGCTCCGGGGTCAGCGCGCCGCTGCTCTCCCAGGTCGAGCGCGGGGAGACCAGCCCCACTCTGGCCTCGGCGGCGAAGATCGCCTCCGGCCTGGAGCTGACGCTCTCCCAGCTGCTGCGCCTCGACGAGGGCAGCCACGTCGCCGTCAGCCGCGCCAGCGGACGCCGCCGCTACGTGCGGGGCGGGCATCGCTTCGAGGAGCTGACGCCGCCGCTGCCCGGCCAGCGCGCCGACGTCTCGCTGCACGCCCTGAAGCCGGGCGCCAGCACCGGCGGCCGTGCCGATCCGCCGATGCACGAGCCGGGCAGCCGCGAGACCGCGGTCGTCCTCGCCGGCACCCTGGCGCTGGTCGTCGACGGCACCCGCTGCGAGCTGGAGGAGGGCGACAGCGTCACCTTCGACGCCGACCTCCCGCATCATTTCGAGAACGATGGCGAGAAGCCGACCAGGTTCGTCGCCGTGATCGCCGCCGGCCTCAGGCGCGGCTAGGAGGTTGGAGAATGCCGAAGACGATGTTCGACAAGATCTGGGAGGCCCACGAGGTCTCCGAGGGGCTGATCTACATCGACCTGCACCTGGTTCACGAGGTCACCTCGCCGCAGGCTTTCGACGGGCTGCGCCTGGCGGGGCGGGGGCTGCGGCGGCCCGACAAGACGCTGGCCACCGCCGATCACAACGTGCCCACCGACGGCACCATGGCCGCCCGCCTGATCGCCGACGAGCTCTCCCGCGTGCAGGTCGAAACGCTGGAGCGCAACTGCGAGGAGTTCGGCATCCCGCTCTACTCGCTGGGCTCCGAGCGCCAGGGCATCGTCCACGTGATCGGGCCGGAGCTGGGGGTGACCCAGCCGGGGATGACGATCGTCTGCGGCGACAGCCACACCTCCACCCACGGCGCCTTCGGCGCGCTCGCCTTCGGCATCGGCACCTCGGAGGTCGAGCACGTGCTGGCGACCCAGTGCCTGGTCCAGAAGCGGCCGAAGACGATGCGGATCTCCTACTCCGGCGACCTCGGCACCGGCGTCACCCCGAAGGACCTGATCCTGGCGACGATCGGCCGCCTCGGCACCGGCGGCATGACCGGCCACGCGGTCGAGTACGCCGGGCCGGCGATCGAGGCGCTCTCGATGCCCGGCCGGATGACGATCTGCAACATGACGATCGAGGGCGGCGGCCGGGCCGGCACGATCGCCCCCGACGAGACCGCCTTCGAGTGGGTGCGCGGGCGCGAGGGCGCCCCGGCCGACTTCGACGTCGCCCTTGCCCGCTGGCGACAGCTGCCAACCGATCCCGGCGCCACCTTCGACACCGAGGTCGAGATCGACGCCGCGGCGATCTCGCCGATGGTCACCTGGGGCACCAACCCGGGGATGGTCGTCGAGGTCACCGACAGCGTCCCCGACCCGGCCGCGATCGACTCCCCGGCGGACCGCGAAGCGGCCGAGCGCGCGCTCGCCTACATGGGCCTGCGGCCGGGCACGCCGATGACCGAGGTCGCCCCCGAACGCGTCTTCATCGGCTCCTGCACCAACTCGCGGATCGAGGACCTGCGCGAGGCGGCGGAGATCGTCGACGGCCGCCGGGTCGCCGACTCGGTGCGGGCGATGGTCGTCCCCGGCTCCCACCAGGTCAAGGTCGCCGCCGAAGCGGAGGGCCTGCACGAGGTCTTCCGCGGCGCCGGCTTCGAATGGCGCGAGGCGGGCTGCTCGATGTGCCTGGGGATGAACCCCGACATCCTCGCCGAGGGCGAGCGCTGCGCGTCCACCTCCAACCGCAACTTCGAGGGGCGCCAGGGCAAGGGCGGGCGCACCCACCTGGTCAGCCCGAAGATGGCCGCGGCGGCGGCGATCGAGGGACGTTTCGTCGACATCCGAGACTGGAGCTGATGAGCATGAGGCCGATCGACGTGATCGAGGGCGGGGTGTCGGTGCTGGACCGCGCCGACGTCGACACCGACCAGATCATCCCCAAGCAGTTCCTGAAGCGGGTGCAGCGGACCGGCTTCGGCGAGTTCCTCTTCTACGACTGGATCCGCGACGGCGAGATCGAGCTGGAGCCCAACCCGATCCTGGTCACGGGGCGCAACTTCGGCTGCGGCTCCTCACGCGAGCACGCTCCCTGGGCGCTGGAGGACTTCGGCTTCCAGGCGATCGTCGCTCCCTCCTTCGCCGACATCTTCTACTCCAACTGCACCAAGATCGGGCTGCTGCCGGCGATCCTCGACGAGGCCCACTGCCGCGCCGTCGCCGAGGCCGGCGAGGCCCGGATCGACGTCGACGACGAGACCGTGACCTGCGCCGCCGGCGTCTTCGAGTTCGAGGTCGAGCCTGACGTCAAGCACCGGCTGCTGAACGGCCTCGACGACATCGGCATCACCCTGGAGAACGCGGCCGCTATCGACGCCTTCGAGGGCTCCAGCGCCGCCGGGCTGGGGCCGGTGACGACGGCGCTGTGAGCGGCGCGGCCGGTGACGCGAGCCGGGCGATGAACACCGACGCCCGCGAGTGGGACGCCGAGACCTACGACGCCGTCTCCGACCCCCAGTTCGAGTGGGGGATGGAGGTGCTCGAACGCCTGGAGCCGGACGGCATCGAGGCGGCGGTGGACGCGGGCTGCGGCTCGGGGCGGGTCACCGCCGAGCTGCTGGGGCGCCTGCCCGAGGGCTGTCGCGTGGTCGCCGTCGACGGCTCCGAGGCCATGCTCGCCAAGGCGCGCGAGCGCCTGGCGGACCGGGTGACCTACCTCCACGCCGATCTCGCCGAGCTGGAGCTGGAGGAACCGGTCGACCTCGTCTTCTCCACCGCCACCTTCCACTGGATCCTCGACCACGGTCGCCTCTTCTCGCGCCTGCGCGCGGCGCTGGCGCCGGGCGGGCGGCTGATCGCCCAGTGCGGCGGCGAGGGCAACGTCGCCGAGCACGCGGCGACGATCGCCTCGGTCGCGGCGGCTCCGCGGTTCGCCAGCCACCTGGAGGCGATGACCGGGATCTGGAACTTCGCCTCGGCCGAGGAGACCGAGCGGCGGCTGCACGAGGCCGGCTTCTCCGAGGTGCGCTGCTGGCTTCAGCCGAAGCCGGTGCGGCCGGAGCGCCCGCTCGAGTTCACCTCCACGGTGACCATGGGCCCCCTGCTCGCGCAGCTGCCGGAGGAGCTGCGGCGGCCGTTCGCCGAAGCGGTCCTCGAGCGGTCCCCCAAGCCGCTGACGCTGGACTACGTGCGGCTCAACATCGAGGCCCACGTCCCCGCCTGAGCCCGAGCTACGCGCCCGGCGTTCGCTCGGCGAGTGCGCCGCCCTGGCGCTCTGAATGAGCCTCAAGTGCGCTCCGAAGAGATCGAGGCGCGGCTGCGTTCCGTCTACCCGTAGCCGCCGCGGCGTAGAGTGCGGCCCCGTGAGCGATACCGCGCGCATAGTCGTCCTCCCCGGCGACGGGATCGGCCCGGAGATAGTCGCGGCGGCGCGGCGGCTGCTGGAGTCGCTGGGGGAGTTCGAGTTCGAGGAGCGGCTGCTCGGGGGGGCCTCGATCGACGCCCACGGGACGGCGCTCACCGAGGAGGTGCTGGAGGCCTGCCGCGCGGCCGACGCGGTTCTGCTCGGCGCCGTCGGCGGGCCCAAATGGGACACCACCGACCCCGGCGCGCCGCGCCCCGAGCAGGGACTGCTCGGCCTGCGCAAGGGGATGGGCCTCTACGCGAACCTGCGCCCGGTGCGTCCCAGCCCGGCCCTGATGGGGTCCAGCCCGCTGCGCGAGGAGCGCATCGCGGGAACCGACCTGCTCGTCGTCCGCGAGCTGACCGGCGGCATCTACTTCGGCGACAGCGGCCGCGACGGCGACCGCGCCCACGACACCTGCGAGTACTCGGCGGCCGAGGTCGAGCGGATAGCTCGCACCGCCTTCGAAGCGGCCCAGCGCCGCGGCGAGGGCTCCAACCGCAGGGCGAAGGTCACCTCGGTCGACAAGGCCAACGTGCTGGAGACCTCGCGGCTGTGGCGCGAGGTGGTCGGGCTCCTCGCCCCCGAGTACCCCGACGTCGAGCTGGAGCACCTGCTCGTCGACAACGCGGCGATGCAGCTCGTCTCCCGCCCGGCCGACTTCGACGTGATCCTCACCGAGAACCTCTTCGGCGACATCCTCAGCGACGAGTCGGCGATGCTGACCGGCTCGCTGGGGATGCTTCCCTCCGCCAGCCTCGGCGCCGACGGCGCCCCCGGCCTGTTCGAGCCGGTGCACGGCTCGGCGCCGGACATCGCCGGCAAGGGGATCGCCAATCCGCTCGCGACCTTCCTCTCGGTGGCGATGATGCTGCGCCACGGCCTCGGCCGGCCCGAGCAGGCCGGCGAAATCGAGGCGGCGGTGGACGCCGTGCTGGAACGCGGCCTGCGCACGCCGGACCTCGCCGGCGGCACGGTGGCCGCGGCACCGATGCCCGACGTCCCCCGCGAGGTGGAGGTCGGAACGGCGGAGATGACCGACGCCGTGCTGGAGGCGATCGGCAGCTAGGCCACGGCGTCGGAGTTTGACCCCACTCCAGTGGGTCAAACTCCGAGACGGCGCCGGGCTTTGGAGCTAGGGGGCGGTTACGGCCCACTGGCCGTAGGCGTAGTAGGGCCCGGCCGTTTTCGTCTTCGCGACGAGCCCGAAGCCGAGTCGGGTGTTGTTCTCGACGGCGAGCGGCGTGGTCGGGTCCAGATTCACCTTTTCGGTGATGTAGACGCAGAGATTGCCGCCGGTGGCCTGGGGGGTCTGGCCTCCTCCGAGGCCGGCGCAGCCGGGGCTCGTCTGACCCGGTTCGAGAATCGTCGGGTTCGGCGCGTTCAGCAGCGGGAACTGGAAACTGACCGCGCCGCGGGTGAGGTCTTCCACCGCGCCGAGAGTCGATCCGACGTCGAACACCCCCCGCAGCGTCTGGCCGGGTTTCAGCGTGCCCAGCAGCGGCGCGACTTCGTCGCCGAGCTTGCCGCTGGTCACCGACCCTTTGCCGAGCTTGGCCGAGGTCACCGCTTCGTTGGCGAGCTTGTTCGTCGTCACCACGCCGTTCTTGATCGAGCTGGCGATCACCGCGCCGCCGCCGATCTTGGCGCTGGTGACGACGCCGTTGCCGAGGTTGCCGGGCAGGACCGCGTTGGGGCCGAGCTTGCCGGCGACGACCGACTTCGGCGCCAGCTTGCCGCTGGTGACGGCGGCCTTGCGCAGGGCGGCGCTGGTGACGGCGCCGCGCTTCAGCTGCTTCGGGCCGACGCTGCCCTTGGGCAGCCCGGCGGCGACCGCGGCGCCCCCCAGGGCGACGAAGAGGGCGATCGTCGCGATCGCGTTGGAGTAGTTGAGCTTCGGGCGAAAACGTGAATTCATCGGGTCGGGCTCCTTGTCTCGATTTCAGCCGTCTTTCGCGGCATCGGGGGTGAAGACCTGCGTTTGATCGGGCATACTGCTGCAACATGGATCAGGTCGATTTGATTTGGCAGAACGGCGAGCTGGTGCGCTGGGAGGACGCCCGCGTGCACGTGCTCACGCACGGCCTGCACTACGGCAGCGGGGTCTTCGAGGGGATCCGCTGCTATGAGACCGAGCGCGGCCCGGCGATCTTCCGCCACCGCGACCACCTCGCCCGCCTGGAGAAGTCGGCCGAGCTGTACTACCTGGAGCTGCCCTACACGGCGGAGGAGATCCGCCTCGCCACCCACGAGCTGCTCCGCGGAAACGGCCTGCGCTCCTGCTACATCCGGCCGATCGCCTTCCGCGGCTACGGCAATCTCGGCCTCTACGCCACCGACGCGCCGGTCGAGGTCGTCGTCGCCGCCTTCCCCTGGGGCGCCTATCTCGGCGAGGAGGGGCAGAGGAACGGCATTCGCGCCAAGGTCTCCAGCTGGCGCCGGATCAGCCCCGCCGGCCTGATCCCCCACGCCAAGGCCTCGGGCCAGTACCTCAACTCGATCCTCGCCAAGACCGAGTCCCAGAAGGCAGGCTACGAGGAGGCGATCCTGCTCGACGAGCGCGGCTTCGTCTGCGAGGGTTCCGGCGAGAACATCTTCGTCGTCCGCGACGGGGAGATCGCCACCCCGCCGCACGTCGCCGCGATCCTCGACGGGATCAACCGCAAATCGGTGATCCAGATCGCCCGCGACCTCGGCTACACGGTGGTCGAGCGCGACATCGCCCGCGCCGAGCTCTACCTCGCCGAGGAGGTCTTCCTCACCGGCACCGCCGCCGAGCTGGTGCCGGTGCGCGAGATCGACGACCACCCGCTCGGCGAGCCGGGCGAGGTCACCCGCCACATCCAGGCGAAATTTCAGGACGCGCTCAACGGCCGCGCCGAGGAGTACCTGGAGTGGCTGGACTTCGTCGAGTTCCCGGCTGAGGTTGACTCGCCGAGTAAGGTCGGTTCCTGATGCGACGCCTTATCGAGGCATTCGGGCGAATTACCGCAGCCGCCTAGCGGCTGGCACGGCGTTGCCGTGCAGGCGGGCCCCGTGCCCACTTCCCCGATCTTCCGACTCGAAAGGCATCAGATGGAACAGGTGAAGCTCTACGACACCACCTTGCGTGACGGCATGCAGGGCGAGGGGATGTCGCTCTCGGCGTCCGAGAAGGCGCGGGTGGTGACCGCCCTGGACTCGCTCGGCGTGCAGATGATCGAGGCCGGCTTTCCCAGCTCCAACCCGAAGGAAGCGGAGCTGTTCGAGCGCCTCGCCGAACTCGACCTCTCCCAGGCGACGATCTGCGCCTTCGGGATGACGCGCCGCCGCGGCACCGCCGCCGAGGACGACCCGGCGCTGGCGACCCTGGTCGAATGCTTCGCCCCGGTCCTCACCCTGGTCGGCAAGACCTGGGCCCTGCACCTGGAGAAGGTGACCAGGGTCTCCCGCGAGGAGAACCTGACGATGATCGCCGACTCGGTCGCCTTCTGCCGCGGGCAGGGAAAGCGGGTGCTCTACGACGCCGAGCACTTCTTCGACGGCTACCGCGACGACCCCGGCTACGCGCTGGAATGCCTGCGGGCGGCGGTCGAGGGGGGCGCCGAGAACGTCACCCTCTGCGACACCAACGGCTCCAGCCTGCCGGACCAGGTCGCCGAGGCGACTGCCGCCGTCCTTGCCGGACTGGGGGAGGGGGTGGAGCTCGGCATCCACGTCCACGACGACGCCGGGGTCGGCGTCGCCAACTCGCTCGCCGCGGTGGGCGAGGGCGCGCGCCTGGTCCAGGGCACGATCAACGGCTACGGCGAGCGCTGCGGCAACGCCAACCTGACCACGATCCTGCCGGCCCTCCAGCTGAAGATGGGCTTCGAGGTCATCAGCGCCGAGCAGCTCGCCTCGCTGAGCGAGACAGCCCACTTCCTCGACGAGCTCTGCAACGTCACCCCCAATCCCGACGCCCCCTACGTCGGCCGCAACGCCTTCGCCCACAAGGGCGGGATGCACGTCGCCGGGGTCAAGGCCGACGCCCGCACCTTCGAGCACATCGACCCGGCCCTGGTCGGCAACCGGCGAAACGTCCTGCCCTCGGAGCTGTCGGGCAAGGCGACGATCCGCAGCCAGGCCGAACAGGCCGGCCTGGAGATCGACGAGGAGGCGGCGGCGCGGGCGGTGCGGCGGCTGAAGGAGCGCGAGCACCGCGGCTACCACTACGAGGCGGCGCCGGCCTCCTTCGAGCTGCTGCTGCGGCGCGAGGCCGGCAGCTACAGGCCGCTGTTCAAGCTGGAGAGCTTCCGCGTGGTGACCGAGAAGCGCGCCGGCGGCGAGGTCGAGACCGAGGCGACGATCAAGGTCGAGGTCGACGGCGAGCGCTACGTCCGCGTCGCCGAGGGCAACGGGCCGGTCAACGCGCTCGACCGCGCCCTGCGCGGGGCGATCGCCGACCGCTACCCGCACCTGGCCGAGATCGAGCTGACCAACTACAAGGTCCGCATCCTCGACGAAGCCCACGGCACCGGCGCCGTCACCCGCGTCCTGCTCGACTCCGCCGACGGCGAGCGCGAGTGGGGGACGATCGGCGTCTCGGAGAACATCATCGAGGCCTCCTGGGAGGCCCTGGTCGACTCGCTGGAGTACGCGTTCCAGTGAGGCCCGGAGCCGAGCGATGAGCGCCGAGGAGATCCCGCTGGCGAGGCCCGACCTCGGCCCGCGCGAGGAGGAGCTGGTGCTGGAGGTGCTGCGCTCCGGGCGGCTCTCGCTGGGGCCGATGGCGGAGCGCTTCGAACGCGCCTTCGCCGCCTGGCTCGGCGTCGAGGACGCGGTCGCGGTCTCCAGCGGCACCGCCGCCCTGCACCTCGGGGTGCGGGCGCTCGGCTGGGGGCCCGGGGACGAGGTCCTGACCAGCCCGTTCAGCTTCGTCGCCTCGGCCAACTGCCTGTTGTACGAGGGGGCGCGGCCGGTCTTCTGCGACGTCGACCCGTTCACCCTCGACCTCGACCCGGCGGCGGCCGCGGCGGCCGTCGGCGAGCGCACCGCCGGCATCCTGCCGGTCCACATCTTCGGCTACCCGGCGGCGATGGCCGAGCTGGAGGCGCTGGCGTCCGGGCGCGGCCTCGGCATCCTCGAGGACGCCTGCGAGGCGCTCGGCGCCGTCGACTCCGAGGGGCGGGCGGTCGGCGCCCGCGGCAACCTCGCCACCTTCGCCTTCTACGCGAACAAGCAGATGACCACCGGGGAGGGCGGGATGATCGTCCCCGACGGCGCCGAGGCCGCGGCGCGCCTGCGCAGCGAGCGCAACCAGGGTCGCGCCGCCGACATGGGCTGGCTCGACCACGGCGGCCTCGGCTTCAACTACCGGCTCTCCGACGTGGCCGCCGCGCTCGGCGTGGCCCAGCTCGAGCGGCTCGACTCGCTACAGGCGCGGCGCGCCCGGGTCGCCGACCTCTACGAGCGGGGGCTGGCCGGAGTCGACGGCGTGACGGCGCCGGCCGCCGGCCGGGGGCGGGAGCGCCGCGGCTGGTTCGTCTACGCCGTCCGCCTCGCCGACGGCCTCGATCGCGACGCCGTTATCGAGCGCCTCGCCTCCCGCGGCATCGCCAGCAAGGCCTACCTGCCGTGCATCCACCTCTTCCCGCACCTGCGCGAGCTGGGCTATCGCGAGGGCCAGTTCCCGGTCGCCGAAGCGACCGCCGCGCACACCCTGGCGCTCCCCTTCTTCCCCGCGATGACCGAGGCGCAGGTGGCACGTGTCTGTCAGGAGCTGGCCGCGGCCCTGGATCGGACCCTGGGGACGGGATAATCGCCGGCGCCATGTCCCGCTTTCGCAAGGATCCCGACCCGCGCTTCTGGCGGCTCAACCGCTCGATCGAGTTCGATTGGCGGCTGGCGCCCTACGACATCGACCAGTCCCAGGCCCACGCCCGCGGGCTGCGGGGGATCGGCGTCCTCGACCAGGGGGAGCTGGAGCGGATCGACGCCGGCCTGGAGGCGGTCCGCGCCCGCATGTCGGAGCACGGCTTCGAATTCGCCGACGCCGACGAGGACGTCCACATGGCGGTCGAGCGGCTGCTCGGCGAGGAGATCGGCCCGCTCGCCGGCAAGCTCCACACCGGCCGCTCCCGCAACGACCAGGTCGCGACCGACGTGGCGATGGTCGTGCAGGCCCACTCGCTGCGGGCGATCGAGCTGTGCGGGGCGGCGATGGAGCGGCTGCTGGCGCTGGCCGAGTCCCACCTGGACTGGCCGATGCCTGGCTACACCCACCTCCAGCGCGCCCAGCCCGTCTACCTCGGCCACCACCTGCTCGCCTACTTCTGGATGCTCGCCCGCGACGTCCTGCGGTTCCAGTTCGCGCTCGACAGCGCCAGCGTGATGCCGCTCGGCTCCGGCGCCCTGGCCGGGGTCAACTGGGAGATCGACCGCGAGGCCGTCGCCGCCGACCTCGGCTTCGAGCACGTCACCCACAACTCGATCGACGGCGCCTCCAACCGCGACTTCGTCCTCGACTACCTGGCCGCGGCCTCGGCCTGCGCGATGCACCTCTCGCGCCTGGGCTCGGAGGTCGTGATCTGGTCCAGCTCGGAGTTCGGCTTCTGCCAGCTGGACGAGTCCTTCTCCTCGGGCTCCTCGATCATGCCGCAGAAGGTCAACCCCGACTCGGCCGAGCTGCTGCGGGCCAAGGCGCCGCGCGTCGCCGCCGACTACGCGACCCTGCTCGGGGTGATGCACGCGCTGCCGCTGACCTACGGCAAGGACATGCAGGAGGACAAGGAGCCGCTCTTCGACGCGATCGACACGATCGAGTCCTGCCTGGACGCGACCGAGGGGGATGCTGGCCGGGATCGGCTTCGACCGCGAGCGGCTGGAGGCGGCGTCGGGGGACGAGATGCTGGCGGCGACCGAGGTCGCCGACCTGCTGGTGCGGCGCGGGGTCCCCTTCCGCGAGGCGCACGGGATCGTCGGCGGCCTCGTCCGCGAGGCCGTGCAGAGCGAACGTGCGCTCTCCGAGCTCTCCGCCGAGGAGCTGCGCCGGCACTCCGAGCACCTCGACGACGCCTACTACGAGGTGCTGCGGCAGACCAGCTGGCTGGAGTCCAAGCGGATCGCCGGCGGCACCGGCTCGGCGCCGCTCGCCGCCCAGGTCGAGCAGGCCCGCACGACCCTCGTCGCCGTCAGGGCGCGGGTCACCGAAGAGCGCGAGTGAGGACCGCGGCGCGATGACCGTCGCGGCGAGAGGGGAGAGGCTGACCCGGGCCTTCTTCGATCGCTCCGTCCACGTGGTGGCCCGCAACCTGCTCGGCTGCCGCCTCTTCTTCGAGGGCCGCGGCGGAACCATCGTCGAGACCGAGAGCTACGAGCGCGACGACCCGGCCTGCCATGCCTACGCGGGGCTGACCGAACGCACCGAGGTCCTCTTCGGCCCACCGGGCCGCGCCTACGTGTACCTCTCCTACGGCATCCACAGCCTCCTCAACGCCGTCGCCGAGCCCGAGGGCGAGGCCGCCGCGGTGCTGATCCGGGCGCTGGAGCCGACCGAGGGGTTGGAGGAGATGCGGCGCCGGCGCGGCGAGCGCGCCGACCGCGACCTCTGCTCGGGGCCCGGCAAGCTGACCGAGGCGCTCGGCGTCGGGCTGGAGCACAACGGGGCCGACCTCTCCCGCGACCCGTTCGTGCTGCTGGGGCGCTCGGGTCCAGCGCCGCAGATCCTCACCGGACCCCGAATCGGCATCACCAAGGCCGTCGAGAGGCCCTGGCGCTTCTGCCTCGCGGGCGGCCCCCACGTCTCGCGCCCGGAGCCGAGGCCGGGCCTACCGCTAAAGAATATTTGAGTCATCCTTAGAGGATCCGGCGTCCGGCTCTCGCCGGGCGCGGCCCAAGGAAGCACGAAAGGAAACACGATGACTCGGTATCTGAAGCGCATCTGCACGGTGCTCGGCGCTGTCGTGGCCCTGAGCGCGTTTTTTGCCTCGGCTGCCCTGGCCACCAACCACTTCGGTGGCATAGGCGAAGGTGAAGAAGAAAACCCAGGCGGGGTGATCACACTCAAAAACAGCGGTGCCGAAGACACCTTTCAATTCGACATCGGAAAAGTCGTATGCAAAAAAACCGCGGGTGAAGGCACCGTGATATTCCCGGTCCAAGAAATCACATTCGACAAATTGTCGTTCACCGAATGCACGGGGCCCAAAGGCGAAAAAATCACGATCGACATGAATGGCTGCGACAACGAGTACAAAATCATCGGGTTCAACGGGACGTCCTGGGAAGGTCAGCTAGACATCATCTGTCCGGCGACTAAACAAATCGAATTCACACTGCCCGGATGCACGATCACAGTGCACGAACAATTCGGGAAGCAAAAAGTTCTGTACCACAACGAAGGCACGGGCGTTAAAGCCGAAACCTCGACTGAAGTCGGGGTGACCGGGATCGAATACGTCGAAGACAACGCGGGCGTGCTCAAAAACTGCACCCACCCTGGGGCGGCGACAAACAACGGCACCTACACCGGGCAGGAGAAATTCACAAACGAGACCAAAGCCGGCGCGATGCGCGGGCTGGTGATCAGCCGATAGTCCGGATCGGCGGCTCGGCGTTGCCTCAGCCCGGGGCAACGCCGACGCCACCCGCGCCGCCCGCCGGGGGGGCGGCCCGGTGCGGCTTCCGGCGTCGCTTCGCCTTCGGGCGCGGCTTCCGGTTCGCTCGGTTCGGCTTCCGATTCTTCGGGAAGCGCTTCGGTCGAGGCTTCGGGGGGCGTGTATTCGGCCCCGGCGCTCGATCCGGCGCGGGCGCTCGCCTTTTTCGGCCGCGCGGCCCGCCTTGATTTCCTCCCAGGCCGAGATCACGCTGGCCCAGATCAGCGCCGGGAAGGTCCCGCCCATCACCGGCCCGCCGTTGTAGAGCGTGGTCATCGGCGTGGTCGAGTCGGCGTATCCGACCCAGACGCAGGCGGTGACTTCGTCCCCGACCCCGCCGCAGAACCAGGCGTCGCCGTTGTTCTCGGTCGTCCCGGTCTTCCCCCACTGGCCTTCGGCGCCGATCTGCGCGTGGGTGCCGGTGCCGCTGGAGACCACGGTTTCGAGGATGCTCTTCTCCTCTTCGGCGTTCCCCTGGTCGAAGATCTGGTCGTGGGTGGAGTCGTTGTCGCCCCCCTTGATCGTGTGACCGTCGCGGTCGGTCACCTGGGTGTAGGACACGGGACTGTCGCCGGGGCGCGGCGCCAGCGTGCCGCTGACCCGGTCGCCGTTGTTGCCGATCGTCGTGTAGGCGTAGGCCCAGCCGAGCGGCGTCACCCCCTCCCTGAGCCCGCCGAGGACCATCGCGGGGTTGGTCGATACCGGGTCGGAGTAGCCGGCCCTGTGGATCGTCGAAGCGATCGAGCGAGTCCGGTCCTCGACCGTCTTCCCCTCCAGGCCTTCGAGGCCCAGCTGGGCGTAGATCGAGTTGTCCGAGTAGGTCGTCGCGCAGATGATCGAGCAGGAGCCGAGGTAGGAGTCCTCGTCGTTATGGACGACGAAGGTTTCGCGGCCGTGCTTGCCGAAGTGGAATTCCTGCGGTGCCGATTCGTAGACGGTTTCCGGCGAGATCCCCTCTTCGAGGGCGGTGAGCAGGGTGAACGGCTTGATCGAGGAGCCGGGCTGGCGGTGGCCCTGCGTCGCCAGGTTGAAGGGCTTGGTTTCGAAGTCGGGACCGCCGACCATCGCCTTGATCGCCGCGTTGCGGTTGTCGATCACGACCACGGAGGCGGTCACCGGCAGGTAGCCGAGGTAGGAGCGGACGGATTCTTCGGCGGCTTCCTGAAGCCCCAGGTCCAGCGTCGACTTGACCTTGAGCCCGCCGAAGAAGGCCTTCGAGGCACCGTAGCGTTCGACCAGCTGCTGGCGCAGGTAGGCGGTGAAGTAGGGAGCCTTGGAGTCGAGCTTGGGCGGCGCGATCTCATTCGGGGGGACGGCAGCGCCTGCCTGATCCCTTCGACGTACTGTTCGTGGGAGATGTATTCCTGCTGGTACATCTTTTCCAGCCCAGGGTTGCGGCGTCCCAGGGTGTTTTCGGGGAAGGCCTTGGGGTCGTAGGCGGAGGGGGAGGAGATGATCCCGGCGAGGGTCGCCGCCTCCCATGGCTCCAGCACCGAGGCGCAGGGCTCGGCGGGGGTGCCGCAGCCCGGATGGGCGGCGCCGAAGTAGGTGCGGGCCGCCGCCTCGATCCCGTAGGCGCCCTCGCCGAAGTAGATCGTGTTCAGATACTCGGTGAGGACTTTGTCCTTGCTCCAGTGGCGCTCGAGTTTGTAGGCGAGCGCGGCCTCGCGGAACTTCTCGAGGATCGTGCGGCTGCCTTCGGCTTCGAGGGCGTTCTTGACGAACTGCTCGGTGATCGTCGAGGCGCCCTCGGCGGCGCTCTGGCTGAGGATGTCCTTGACCAGGGCGCGGCCGATCCCCTGGAAGTCGACGCCGTTGTGTTCGTAGTAGCGCGAGTCCTCGATCGAGACCACCGCGTTCTTGACGTTGGGGGAGATCTGCGCCGAGCTGCAGCAGGATTTTGTTCTGGTCGCTCGTCAGCGTGCCCAGCGGTTCGCCGTTGGCGTCGAAGACCTCGCTGTTCTTCGACGCCTTGTACTGGGCGAAG